>NZ_CP086111.1:3220000-6098631 GCF_016806835.2 Skermanella rosea
TTCCCACGCGTTACTCACCCGTGCGCCACTAGGGCCGAAGCCCTCGTTCGACTTGCATGTGTTAGGCATGCCGCCAGCGTTCGTTCTGAGCCAGGATCAAACTCTCAGGTTGAAGTCACCACCACTGCCAGGACCGAAGCCCGGACACCGGCGATGATCAACGGGAACCGTCACCCAAGACAGTCCCGAGAACCTAAGCTTTGAACCATGTGATTCTCTGCGTAGCTTCCAGGATGTCAGACTGACAGTTCCGATTTGTGCCCCGAACCGGGCCAAACCGCGCCGCCGCCTGCGCATCCCTTCTCTCATACGATCAACTTGTCAAAGATCCGCGAAACCGAAGGCCGCGTGCAGGACACGCTGGCTTGATTTCTCACCGTTTTCTGGTGTCCCCGACCGCCTCAGCGCGTCGGGAGGCCGTATATAGGGCGGCGCGAGCACCCCTGTAAAGGGCCTTTTTCCGCCTCTTCGCATTTTTCTTCAGGCGGGCACGACCTGATCCAGCGCATGCACCTTGAGCGCCCCGGTGCCGAGCCGGCGCTTCGCCACGTCGCACAGATGGGAGTGGTGGGTGAAGAACAGCACCTGTGTCTGCCGGCTGAGGTCGTGCAGGACCGACAGGGCCGCGGCAGCCCGGTCGTCGTCGTAATTGACCAGCAGGTCGTCGGCGACGAACGGGATCGGTTCGGCCCCCGCCACATAGAGTTCGATCGCGGCCACCCGCAGGGCCAGGAAAAGCTGGTCCCGGGTACCGTCGCTCATGCCGGAGACATCGACCAGCGCGCCGGTCCGCCGCTCCCCCTTCAGGATCGCCTGGTCCCGGTCGTCGAACTCGACCTTGAGGCCGGTATAGTTGCCGAGCGTCAGCGTACCGAACAGCTCGGCAGCCCGGCGCAGCAGCGGCCCCTGCTGTTCCTGGCGGTATCGGTCCACCGCCCGGCGGAGCAGCAGGGCGGCGGTCCGCACGCGGGCGTAACTCTCCGCCGTTTCGCGCAGGTCGGCCAGTGCCTCCTGCGCCTCCTGGGCGGCCGTTCCGCCGCCCCTGCCCCGCTCCATCTCGCCGAGGCGCTGGCGCAGCCGCTGCTGCTCGCCGCCGAGTTCGGTTCCCTGGGTTTGAAGGTCGGCGATCTCGGCGGAAATGCGCTGGAGATCCCCGGCGAGCTGGTCGGGATCGCATTCCGCCACTTCGGCCATGAGCTGCGTGGCGCCCAATCCATCCCCGGCGGCGAGGAGCTGATGGCGGAGCTCCGCCAGGCGCCGCTCCGCGTCCCGCCGCTGGTTCGACCGCCGGATCGCCTCGGCAAGCGCGCCGTCGTCCGTGCTGCCGGCTTCCGCCCTGAGGCGCTCCAGCGCCGCCTCGGCATCCCGCACGGCCTGCTCGGCCGAGGCGACCTCGCCCCGCGCGTTCCCGAGCCGGGCCGCCAGATCCTGATGCCGCTCGAGATCACGCCGCGCCTGCTGGAGCTGGGCGAGCAGGATGCCCGCAAGCTCGATCGCATCACCGTCGGCCGCAAGACCCAGCGCGGCGGCGAGCCGGACGGCTTCGGCCTCGAACTGGCCGACATTGTCGCGGATCCGTTCGACGCGATGGGTCAGTTCCTTGATCGCGTCAAGCCGGCGTCCGAGTTCCTCCAAGGCGCCCAGGGTCTCCTCGATGCCGGCGGGGGTGGCGGTGGTCTCCCGCCCGAGCCGCTCGACCAGCTTTCCCCAACCCTGCTGCCAAACGCCGAAGGCCTGCGCGCAGGCGTCGGCCTGGCGTTCGGCCTCTGCCACCTTGACCCGCTGCTCGACGAGACGGTCCATGCATCCCCGACGCTGGAGCGCCGCCTCGGTCAGCCGCTGCGCCAAGCCGTCGGCCTGCCGCAGCAGGATGCCCAGGCCGGTCTGCGGCGACACGAGCGAGCCGTGGGCGGACAGCGCCGCCACCAGCTGCGCATGGGCGCCGGAGAGGTCCCGCTCCATGCGCCGGCAGCTCGCTTCCAGGTCACGGGCCGAGTCGGCGTCGCGGACCAGGGCGGCGACGCGGGCGAGCCAGGCCGACATCTCCCGCGGTGACGCAGGGGCAAGCCCGGCCGGCCGCCACGCCGCGGCCCAGGCCGCTTCCAGTTCCGCACGGCTCCGTTCGCAGGCCGAAGCCTCGTGTGCGGCGGAGGTCAGGCGCCGGACCGTATCCTGGTGGCGCGAGGTGAGCTGGACATAGTTGGCGACCCGGTGGGCCTCCGCCTCCTTGCGATCGACCAGATCGTCGGCGGCACGGACGGTCTGCTCGAAGAGACCCGGCAGGTCATGGGTCGAGTCGAACAGCTCGGCCTCGTCGGTGGACAGGGGCGGCGGGTCACGGTCGATGAAGGTCCGGCGAACGACCCGCCAGCCGGCATCACGCCGGCGGCGGGCCTCGGCGATGGCCTCGGCCGTGGGAATCTCGCTGGTTCCCTTGAGGGCCGCCAATTCCGCGTCGAGCTGGCTGAGCTGGCCCCGAAGCTCGTCGGCCTTCTCGCGCGCCCGCGTCGAGCGCGCTTCGAGGTCGGCGAATTCCTTCTCGAACCGGGTGACGGTGCTGTCGTCCGGCACCTTGGCCTGGAGCAGGCCATCGAGCGATCCCTGCCACAGGGGTAGTGCCGCGACCTGGGCGGCGATCCGTTCCTTGAGGCGGTGAAGCCGCGCCTGACCCTCGGCCAGGGTCTGTTCCAGGGTTCCGCGCGCCTTCACCTCGGCGATGGCGGCGGTCAGGACGGCGGCGTCGGCGGGCGAGCCGATCGCTTCGAGCTGCGCTTCCAAGCGGGCCGCCTCCACCCTGCATGTCGCGAGCTGGTCGGCGGCGGCGTCGGACCGGGCGCGCAGCCTGCCCTCCTCCGCGATCAGGGCGCGCACGTCGGCAAGCACGGATCTGGGCGGGATCGCTTCCGCCGCCCGGTCGATCGGCAGGGACGAACCGAGCCGGCGCAGCAGGTCGGCGACCTGGTCGCGCAACTGGCGCAGCTCGCTTTCCCGCTTGGGCAGGTCGGCGCGCTGGTCCCGGATCGCTCCCCGCTGCTCGTGCAGGGCCTCGATCGCGGCCCCGCTCGCCAGGATCGCCTCGGGGACGGTGAGGCCGTCCAATTCCTCGGCCAGCTTGGCGGCGACGGCGCCGCAGCGTTCGACGTCGCGGGAGGCCTCGTCGCGCTGCCGCAGGGCGGCCTGCCGCCGGTCGGCCGCATCCTCCGCCAGCACGAGGGCGTCGGCGAGCGCACCGAGGGAGTCCTCCAGCTCCGCGATCTGGCTGACCAGGTGGCGGGTGCGGCGGATGCGCTCCGCCTTGGCGCGGGCGGCTTCCAGGTGGTTGAGGCGTTCGCGGCAGTCGCGGATCCTAGCCTCGGCGGCCTCGGCGTCAGCGTGGACCTGGCGCCACTCGTCGCCGCTCACCGCGGCCTCGCGCAGCCGCTTGCGCGCGTCGGCGTGGCGGTCCAGCGCCTGATAGAACGGCTTCGACGCGACGCGGCGGGAGGAGAACAGCGCGTTCGCCTCGGCATCCAGCTCGGCAAGCACCTGGGAGATGCCCATCACGCCGGCCCCGGCGCCGAACAGGCTCTGCCCGACATCGCCGCGGGCGGCCAGGATATCCTCGCCGCCCCGGCGCAGCCGGTTATGGTCCAGCCCGAACATGCCCTCGAAGAAGTCGCGGTCGATCGGCCCCAGGAACGCGGCCAGGGCGGTATCGGGAAGGCTGCCCGAGCCGTCGGCGTCCAGCAGGGTGTTCTGCCGGCCCTTGCGCCGCTGGAAGGCGAGACGCCTTCCGTCCGCCGCCTCGATCTCCGCGGTCAGGCGCAGGTCGGCATAGTCATGCTTGAAATTGTAGGGCGACCGCGTCTCGATCCCGAAGAACAGGTCGCTCAGCGCCCGGAGCGTGGTCGTCTTTCCCGCCTCGTTGCTGCCGCAGACGATATGGAAGTCCGGCCGCGCGCCGAGATCGATCCCGCCGTCCGTGAAATGGCCGAAGCGGTCGAGGCCCAGGCGGATCAGTCTCATCGGTCGAGCTCCCGGTCGAGCAGGCGTGACAATACGATCGCCCTGGCGTCGGCGATCAGCGCGGCGGGGTCCTTCAAGGCGGCGAACTCCTCGCCCTGGTCGTGCTGGCGGTCCAGTTCGCGCGGCATCTTGCCCATCAGCTCCTCCAGCTCGGACCGGACCGTCTCCTGAAGCTCCGGGTCGGCGGCGAGGCTATCCAGGGAGCGCAGCAGGCTGCCGACCGCGTCCTGGCGCAGGCTGAGGGTGACGAGGTCGCGCATCGGCCGGGTGGCGCCGATGATCTTCTCGATCCAGACGGCATCCGCCCCCAGGTCGAGCGCCACCGCCCGCACCTCCGCCATGAAGGAGTCCTGCCGGGACAGCAGCCCGCCATGGAGCGGCGTCGCACCGGTCAGCCTCAGCCGCGCGGCCAGCGGCCGGCCCTCGCACCCGTCGGCCGCCGCTTCGAGCGCGCCGCGGACCCGGGCCAGCGCCTCGCCGGGCGACTCGCAGCCGGTCAGGTCGGTCTCGACCATGGCCCAGCGGAGCACGTCCACCGGGCGGTGGTCGAGCCGGGTCACGTGTCCGTCCTCGACCGTGACCATCATGCAGCCCTTGGCCCCGGTCTCCCGGATGTTGCGGCCCTGGAGGTTGCCGGGGAAGACGATGTACGGGTGCTCGTTCAGGACCTCGCGGGTATGGACATGGCCGAGCGCCCAGTAGTCGTAGCCATGGCGGGCGAGGTCGGCCGGATCGCACGGCGCGTAGCCGGCATGGCCTTCGCGCCCGTCCGCCGAGGTGTGCAGCAGGCCTATGTTGAAATGCCCCGGCACCGGCGGCTTGTACCCGGCCGCCAGGTTGTCGGTCACTTCCCGCTGCTTGAAGCTCTGGCCGTGCAGGGCGACCTTCAGGCCGGGAAGCAGGTGCGTTTCCGGCTTGCGGGAGGAGAATACCGTGACGTTCTCCGGCAGCGGCAGCTTGCGGGTGATCTGGCTTTCCGCGTCGTGGTTTCCGTGGATCAGGAAGACGGGGATGCCGGCCTGGCGCAGGCGCGCCATCTGCTGGACGAAGAACAGGCCGGTATTGAAGTCGCGCCAGTCGCCGTCATACAGGTCGCCGGCGATCACCAGGAAATCGACCGCTTCCTCCTGCGCCAGATCGACCATCGCCTGGAAGGCGCGGCGCGTGGCGCCCCGCAGCAGGTCGACCGGCGCGCCATCGTAGGCGGCCAGCCCGACCAGCGGGCTGTCGAGATGGATATCGGCGGCGTGGATGAACTTCATGGCTGCCTCGGACCCTGCTCAATACGACAGGTAGTATCCCGAACAGCCGAAAGACGCAAGGCGTTGGGGTTCCTTGGCCACAGATGGACGGCGATGGAATCAGATATCCCTGTCCATCGCCGTCCATCTGCGGCCGGACCTTGACTTACGCCGCCTGTTCCCCGCGTTCGTCCACCAGGGTGACAATGTCGTCCATGATGGCGGTCAGGTCGTAGTCCTTGGGGGTGTAGACCCGGGCCACGCCGGCGGCCTTCAGGGTGCGCTCGTCCTCCGGCGGGATGATGCCGCCGACGACGACCGGGATCTCGCCCAGGCCCAGGCGGCGCATGCGGTCGAGAACGTCTGTCACCAGGGCCACGTGGCTGCCGGACAGGATCGACAGGCCGACGACATGGACGCCCTCCTCCAGGGCGGCGTTGACGATCTGCGCCGGAGTCAGCCGGATGCCCTCGTACACCACTTCCATGCCGGCATCGCGGGCGCGCACCGCGATCTGCTCCGCCCCGTTGGAATGGCCGTCGAGCCCCGGCTTGCCGACCAGCATCTTGATCCGCCGGCCGAGCCGCTCCGACACCTGGGTGACCCGCTCGCGCACGGTGGCCAAGCTGTCCGCGCCGCCGGCGGTGGCCGCCTTGCCGACGCCCGTGGGGGCGCGGTACTCGCCGAAGACGCCGCGCAGGACGGCGGACCATTCGCCCGTGGTGACGCCGGCATGGGCGCAGCGGATGCTCGGCTCCATGATGTTGCGCCCCTCGCGGGCGGCGGCGCCGAGATCCACCAGGGCCGCTTCCACGTCGGAAGCGTTGCGGGCGGCGCGCCAGGCTTCGAGCCGGGCGAGCTGGTCCGCCTCCGCCTGGGGATCGACGGCCAGGAAGCCGCCGTCGTCGCCGGCGGTCAGCGGCGAGGGCGCCGACTCGGTGAACTTGTTGACGCCGACCACGATCTGCTCGCCGGCCTCGATCGCCGCGAGTCGCCGGGTGTTCGACTCGACCAGACGCTGCTTCATGTAGGACGACTCGACGGCGGCGATGGCGCCGCCCATGGCGTCGATCCGGGCCAGCTCGTCCAGGGCCTCGGCCATCAGCTCCTCGACCTTGGCGTCGATCACGTGGCTGCCGTTGAACAGGTCGCCGTATTCGAGCAGGTCGGTCTCGAACGCGACGATCTGCTGGAGGCGCAGGCTCCATTGCTGGTCCCACGGCCGCGGCAGGCCCAGCGCCTCGTTCCAGGCGGGAAGCTGGACCGCGCGGGCGCGGGCGTCCTTGGACAGGACGACGGCCAGCATCTCGATCAGGATGCGGTAGACGTTGTTTTCCGGCTGCGGCTCGGTCAGGCCCAGGCTGTTGACCTGGACGCCGTAGCGGAACCGGCGGAACTGCTGGTCCTCGATGCCGTAGCGGTCGCGGGTGATCTGGTCCCACAGGTAGGTGAACGCCCGCATCTTGCACAGCTCGGTGATGAACCGGATGCCGGCATTGACGAAGAAGCTGATCCGCCCGACCACCTGGGGGAAGTCCTCCGCCGGGACCTGCCCCGACGCCTTGACGGCGTCGAGCACCGCGCAGGCGGTCGCAAGCGCGAAGGCCAGCTCCTGCACCGGAGTCGCCCCCGCCTCCTGCAGGTGGTAGGAGCAGACGTTCATGGGGTTCCACTTCGGCACTTCACGGTAGGTGAAGGCGATCATGTCCGTGGTCAGCCGCATCGACGGTTCGGGCGGGAAGATGTAGGTGCCGCGGCTGAGATATTCCTTGATGATGTCGTTCTGGGTCGTCCCGGCGAGTTGCGCCCGGCCGGCGCCCTGCTGCTCCGCGGCGGCGATATAGAGCGCCAGCAGCCACGGCGCCGTCGCGTTGATCGTCATGGAGGTGTTCATCTCGCCCAGCGGGATGCCGTCGAACAGCGTCTTCATGTCGCCGAGATGGCAGACGGGAACGCCGACCTTGCCGACTTCGCCCCTGGCCAGCGGATGGTCGCTGTCGTAGCCGGTCTGGGTCGGCAGGTCGAAGGCGACGGAAAGGCCGGTCTGCCCCCGCTTCAGGTTCGTCCGGTACAGCGCATTGGACGCGGCGGCGGTCGAATGGCCGGAATAGGTCCGGATCAGCCAGGGCTTGTCGCGATGTCCACTCATTACGGCGCTATCCCCTTCGCACGGTTCATGTCATCCCGGTCACCGCCAGCCGGCGGGCGGCTCGTCTCCGCTAACACCGCCGGACGCCGGCCCGCAAGCGGCACGATCTCGTCCGATGGAACACCTTCCCAGGGTGCCGACCTGTGCTGCGGATGCGAATGGCCTTTTTCCAACTGATAGTGCTTTCGACTGATTGTTTCAGTGACCGGGTGACCGGTGAAACAATTTACCGTATTGTGCGTTGCATCGGAAGGATCATCCTGTTTAGACTGCGCAAACTCTACGATCCATAGGGTTTTAAGCTTCAGGGCGTCTCGACATCGACGCATATGCAGCGAAGTTCGATACGGCCGTATCGGGGTATCCTGCGGCAGAAAAAGGTTTTGAGGAACAAGGCATGACCGAGGCAGCGAACGTCATCACCCGCCCGGCCGGTCCGGCGGTCAAGGACCTCTACGACGTGGGCGAGATCCCGCCGCTGGGCCATGTGCCGGCGAAGATGCACGCCTGGGCGATCCGTCGGGAGCGTCACGGCGAGCCCGAGAAGGCCATGCAGCTCGAAGTCGTCGCGACTCCGGAGATCGGCCAGGACGAGGTCCTGGTCATGGTCATGGCGGCGGGCGTCAACTACAACGGCATCTGGGCCGGCCTGGGCAAGCCGATCTCGCCGTTCGACGTGCACAAGGCCGAGTACCACATCGCCGGTTCCGACGCGTCGGGCATCGTCTGGGCCGTCGGCAGCAAGGTCAAGCGGTTCAAGGTCGGCGACGAGGTCGTGGTCCACTGCAATCAGGATGACGGCGACGACGAGGAGTGCAACGGCGGCGACCCGATGTTCTCGACCTCCCAGCGGATCTGGGGCTACGAGACGCCGGACGGCTCCTTCGCCCAGTTCTGCCGCGTGCAGGCCCGCCAGCTGATGGCCCGGCCGAAGCACCTGACCTGGGAAGAGAGCGCCTGCTACACGCTGACGCTGGCGACCGCCTACCGCATGCTGTTCGGCCACCGCCCGCACATCCTGCGGCCCGGCCACAACGTGCTGGTCTGGGGCGCCTCGGGCGGCCTGGGCTCCATGGCGATCCAGCTGATCGCGACGGCCGGCGCCAACGCGATCGGCGTCATCTCGGACGAGACCAAGCGCGACTTCGTGCTGTCGCTGGGCGCCAAGGGCGTGCTGAACCGCAAGGACTTCGACTGCTGGGGCCAGCTGCCGGACGTCGACGACAGCGCCGCCTATGCCGAGTACATGAAGCGGGTCCGCCCCTTCGGCAAGGCGATCTGGGACATCACCGGCAAGGGCAACGACGTCGACTTCGTGTTCGAGCATCCGGGCGAGCAGACCTTCCCGGTCTCCTGCTTCGTGGTCAAGCGCGGCGGCATGGTGGTGTTCTGCGCCGGCACGTCGGGCTTCAACCTGACCTTCGACGCGCGGTTCGTGTGGATGCGCCAGAAGCGTATCCAGGGCAGCCACTTCGCCAACCTGCTCCAAGCCAGCCAGGCCAACCAGCTGGTGATCGAGCGGCGCCTGGACCCCTGCATGTCGGAGGTCTTCTCGTGGGAGGACATCCCGCGCGCCCACACCAAGATGCTCCGCAACGAGCACAAGCCGGGCAACATGGCCGTGCTGGTGAACGCGCGGAAGCCGGGCCTGCGGACCCTGGAGGACGTGGCGGAGGCGTAAGGCGGGGGCTGATCCGAGGCCGCCGGGGAGGTCTTCCCCGGCGGCCCGTCTTCACAGCGGCACCGCGTTCGCCTTCGCCACGTCGCCGTACCAGTAGTAGCTGGCTTTCGGGCGGCGCTGCATCGTCTCCCGGTCGACCTGCACCAAGCCGAAATGCTGGGTGTAGCCGTAGCCCCATTCGAAGTTGTCGAGCAGGGTCCAGACGAAATATCCCCGCAGGTTGGCGCCGTCCCGGATCGCGCGGTGGCAGGCCAGCAAGTGGTCGCGGATGAAGAAGATCCGGGCGCCGTCCTCGGCCTTGCCGCTGGGACCTACCCAGTCGCCATAGGACGCGCCGTTCTCCGTCACATAGACCGGCGGGTTGCCATAGCGGTCGCGGAACTCGATCAACTGTTCGTACAACCCGTCCGGCTCGATCGGCCAGCCCATGTCGGTGTGCTTCGTCCCGTCCGGCGAGGGGCCGAAATTGGTGCCGAACAGGCCGCCGGGATCGACCACCTGATGCATGCGGCTGTAATAGTTGAGTCCGAGGAAATCGACCGGCTGGCGGATCGTCTCCATGTCGCCCGGCTTGACCAGCGGCTTGAAATCGGCGACCAGGCTGTCGGGATACTCGCCCTTGAACAGCGGGTCCAGGCAGGCACGGTTCCAGACCGCATCCCACTGCGCCGCCGCGTGGCGGTTGGAGTCGGGTCCGGGGGCCGGCTTGACCGGCTGGACGCTGAGCACGGTGCCGAGTTGCCAGTCCTTGCCGCCGGCGGCGCGCAATGCCGCGAGCGCCCTGCCCTGGGCGAGGTTCTGGTGGTGGATCGCGGCGCAATAGCTGGCGCGGCCGCGCAGGTCCGGGGCGTGGCCGCCGACGCCGTGACCGAAGATCGCGACCACCGAGGGCTCGTTCAGCATGACCCAGTGCTTTGCCCGGTCGCCGATCCGGCCTGCGACGATCCCGGCATAGTCGGCGAACCAGGACGCTATGTCGCGGTTGCCCCACCCGCCCCGGTCCTGGAGCGCCTGGGGCAGGTCCCAGTGGTAAAGGCACGGCCAGGGCTGGATCCCACGCCGGAGGAGCGCGTCGGTGAGCCGGTCGTAGAAGTCCAATCCCCTGGCGTTGGCCGGGCCGGTGCCGGTGGGCTGGATCCGGGGCCAGGCGACGGAGAAGCGGTAGGCCTTCAGCCCCGCGTCGGCCATCAGTGCTACGTCCTCCAGGTAGCGGTTGTAGTGGTCTGCCGCGACGTCGCCGGTGTCGCCGTTCAGCACCTTCCCCGGCGTGCGGCTGAAGGTATCCCAGACACTGGGGCCGCGGCCATCGGCGTCGACGGCGCCCTCGATCTGATAGGAGGAGGTCGACGTGCCCCACACGAACCCGTCAGGAAACCGGACCGCCTGTTCGGCCGCCCCCGGAGCAGCGTTGGAGACGATATCGGCGCCGGCCAGCGCCGCCCCCGCCGCAACCCCCAGGAACTCCCGGCGACCAAGAGTTACACCCGCACCCTCTTTCGCGAACATTGCTTGGCAGCCTCTCGGATCGTTCCATTGTTTCATTGACGCAGTGCACACCATCCCGCATTTTGCAGAACAACACGCAGCCCGGCCTGCATTTAGTACACGGAGCCCGTTATGACCAGCGTCGCCGTCAAGCTCGATCCCGCCCCGTCCAAAGCGTTGCTGCTCGACGATCTGCTGCCGCTCTGCGCCGAGGCCCTGCCCGCCGCGGAACGGCTGGTGGAGAGTGCTCGCGCATCGGTGCTGGGGATCGTCACCGCCCCCGGCGGCAAGATCGACGCCGACCTGCTGGAAGCGAATCAGACCGCGGCCCATGGCTATGCCTGGATGGCCACATATGTCGAGGGCCTGCGCCAGATGCTCGGCTGGGCGACCCGCCTGGATGCTGCCGGCGAGCTGGGCGAACTGGAAGCGCTGATGCTCCAGGCGGCCTTCGGGGAATACCTGGCGCAGCTGGTCGGCGGCGTTCCGCTGAGCCAGGTCGAGATCGTCCGCCCCGGCGACCTGGGCGTCTCGGCCGAGGCGCTGGCCGAGTACCGCACCGGCGCCGTCGCGACGCTGATCGACCAGGGTGCCGCGGCCCCGGTGCGGCTGCGCATCGCCGAACTGGTTGCCGACCACCACAGCTTCGGCAAGCTGGCGCTGGAGGACGAGACGCTGGACATGGTGCGCGACCAGTTCAGCCGATTCGCCGCCGACATGGTCGTGCCGCACGCCCACGGCTGGCACGAGCGCGACGAGCTGATCCCGCTGGAAGTGGTCGAGCAGATGGCCGAGCTGGGCGTCTTCGGCCTGACCGTGCCGGAGGAGTTCGGCGGCCTGGGCATGGGCAAGACCGCCATGTGCGTGGTGTCGGAAGTGCTGAGCCAGGCCTATATCGGCGTCGGCTCGCTGGGCACCCGGTCGGAGATCGCGGCCGAGCTGATCCGGCTGGGCGGCACCCAGGAGCAGAAGGAGAAGTGGCTGCCCAAGCTGGCCAGCGGCGAGATCCTGCCGACCGCCGTCTTCACCGAGCCGAACACCGGGTCGGACCTGGGATCGCTGCGCACCCGCGCGATGCGTGAGGGCGACACCTATAAGGTGATGGGCAACAAGACCTGGATCACCCACGCCGCGCGCAGCGACCTTATGACGCTGCTGGTCCGCACCGACCCGAACACAACGGATTACCGAGGTTTGTCGATGCTGCTGGCCGAGAAGCCGCGCGGCACGGTGGAGGATCCGTTCCCCGCCGAGGGCATGACCGGCGGCGAGATCGAGGTGCTGGGCTATCGCGGCATGAAGGAGTACGAGATCGGCTTCGACGGCTTCGAGGTCCCGGCGGAGAACCTGCTGGGCGGCGTCGAGGGCCAGGGCTTCAAGCAGCTGATGGAGACCTTCGAGAGCGCCCGCATCCAGACCGCCGCGCGCGCCACCGGCGTCGCGCAGAACGCCATGGAGCTGGGGCTCCAGTACGCCACCGACCGGGTGCAGTTCGGCAAGCCGCTGATCAAGTTCCCCCGGGTCGCGGCCAAGATCGGCTGGATGGCGGTCGAGACCATGCTGGTCCGGCAGCTCACATACTTCGCCGCGCGCGAGAAGGACCAGGACCGCCGCTGCGACATCGAGGCCGGCATGGCGAAGCTGCTGGCCGCCCGCGTCGCCTGGTCGAACGCCGACAACGCGCTGCAGATCCACGGCGGCAACGGCTACGCGACCGAGTACCAGATCAGCCGCGTGCTGTGCGACGCCCGCATCCTCAACATCTTCGAGGGTGCGGCGGAGATCCAGGCCCAGGTGATCGCGCGCGGCCTGCTCGGCCGGCGGAACTGACGGGCGGAACGGCGGCACGGCCGATACGGGGCTGTGCGGCGGGACGGCGGCACACTATATCCAGGGGATGAGCGGAATTCTGACATTTCTCCTGGTCGTGGCGATGCTCGCCGTCCTCGGCGCGCTGTTCGTCGGTCTGTTCGCCATGGTCCGTGGCGGCGAGTTCAACGACAAGTACGGCAACCGCATGATGCGGCTGCGCGTGATCCTCCAGGGGGTCGCCCTGGTGCTTTTCGTCCTCGTCGTCATCGCCTCGTCGGCCTGAGGCCTCACGGAGCAAGACGGCAACAACCGGTACCAGGAGGGCACACCGCATGGTGCAGCTGACGCGGATCTATACCCGAGGCGGCGACAAGGGACAGACCTCCCTCGGCGACGGCAAGCGCGTCGCCAAGCATGACCTGCGCGTCGCGTCCTACGGCACGGTGGACGAGGCGAACAGCGTGATCGGGCTGGCGCGCCTGTCCACGGCCGACGATCCCGGGATCGACGCCATGCTGTCGCGAATCCAGAACGATCTGTTCGACCTCGGCGCCGACCTGTGCACGCCGGAGCAGGAGAATCCGGCCTACCCGCCGCTGCGCATCGCCGAAGCGCAGGTGGAGCGGCTGGAGCGCGAGATCGACGCCATGAACGCGGAACTCAGTCCGCTCAAAAGCTTCGTCCTGCCCGGCGGCACGCCCGCCGCGGCGCACCTGCACCTCGCCCGCACCGTCGCGCGGCGGGCGGAGCGGCTGATGACGGAACTGGCGGAGCACGAGCCCGTGGGCGGGCCGGCGTTGAAATACATCAACCGGCTGTCGGATCACCTCTTCGTCCTCAGCCGTTATGTGAACGACAAAGGCGCGCTTGACGTACTGTGGGTGCCGGGCGCCAACCGCT
Organism: Skermanella rosea; assembly: GCF_016806835.2. Classification (NCBI taxonomy): domain Bacteria; kingdom Pseudomonadati; phylum Pseudomonadota; class Alphaproteobacteria; order Rhodospirillales; family Azospirillaceae; genus Skermanella; species Skermanella rosea. Next base: position 3,233,274 of record NZ_CP086111.1, read on the forward strand.
GATCGACCCTGGAGGCCGGCGCTGCCGCGTCATGACTTCGGCCATGCCTTCAGATTGACACGGTTGATGCCAAATCCTATGGTTCGCCACCGCTCGCGGTGTATTTTGTGCACTGCGGTCATGCCGTCGCGCGGGCATGAGCCACTGTCGTGTACCGATAACTAAGGATTTGAAATGAAAGTCCTCGTCCCGGTTAAGCGGGTGGTCGACTATAACGTGAAGATCCGCGTCAAAGCGGACGGCTCGGGAGTCGAGACTGCCAACGTTAAGATGTCGATGAACCCGTTTGATGAAATCGCGGTTGAAGAAGCGGTTCGTCTCAAGGAATCGAAGGCGGCGACCGAAGTGATCGCCGTCAGCCTGGGTGTCCAGGCCTGCCAGGAAACCCTGCGCACCGCGCTCGCGATGGGGGCCGACCGGGCCATCCATGTGCTGACCGATGCCGACCTGCAGCCGCTGGCCGTCGCCAAGGCGCTCAAGGCCGTCGTCGAGAAGGAACAGCCGCAGCTGGTCATCATGGGCAAGCAGGCGATCGACGACGACGCCAACCAGACCGGCCAGATGCTGGCGGCCCTGCTCGGCTGGGCCCAGGGGACTTTCGCATCCAAGGTGGTGCCCGGCGGCGAGACCGTGACCGTGACCCGCGAAGTGGACGGCGGCCTGGAGACGGTCGAGCTGAAGCTGCCCGCGGTGGTGACGACCGACCTGCGCCTCAACGAGCCGCGCTATGCGTCGCTGCCGAACATCATGAAGGCGAAGAAGAAGCCGATCGAGACGGTTTCGCCGGCCGATCTCGGCGTCGATCCCGCACCGCGCCTGAAGACCCTGAAGGTCGTCGAGCCGCCCAAGCGCTCGGCCGGGGTCAAGGTCAAGACGGTGCAGGAACTGGTCGACAAGCTGAAGAACGAAGCCAAGGTGATCTGATATGAGCGTCCTCGTCATCGCGGAAAACGCCGAAGGCGCGATCAAGCCCGCCACCCTCAACACCGTGACCGCCGCCGCCAAGCTGGGCGGAGACGTCCACGTCCTGGTCGCCGGCGCGAACGCCAAGGGCGCCGCCGAAGCCGCCGCGAAGATCGCCGGCGTGTCGAAGGTGCTGGTCGCGGACGCCGAGCCCTACGCCCACGGACTGGCGGAGAACGTCGCACCGCTGATCGTCGACCTGGCGAAGGGCTACAGCCACGTGCTGGCCCCGGCGACGAGCTTCGGCAAGAACGTCATGCCGCGCGTCGCGGCCCTGCTCGACGTGGCCCAGATCTCCGAGATCGTGGGCGTGAACGACGCCGACACCTTCGACCGGCCGATCTATGCCGGCAATGCGATCGCGACCGTCCAGTCGTCCGATCCGATCAAGGTCATCACCGTGCGCGGCACGGCGTTCGACGCGGCGGCGGCCGAAGGCGGCAGCGCCACGATCGAGGATGCGGCGGCCGGTGCGGATGCAGGCCTGTCCAGGTTCGTCGGTCAGGAGCTGTCCAAGTCCGAGCGCCCGGAACTGACCAGCGCCAAGACGATCGTGTCGGGCGGCCGGGGCATGCAGTCCGGCGAGAATTTCCATATGCTGGAAACCCTGGCCGACAAGCTGGGCGCCGCGGTCGGCGCGAGCCGTGCGGCGGTGGATGCCGGCTACGTTCCCAACGACTACCAGGTCGGCCAGACCGGCAAGATCGTGGCACCCGAGCTCTACATTGCGGTCGGCATTTCCGGTGCCATCCAGCACCTGGCCGGGATGAAGGACTCCAAGGTCATCGTGGCCATAAACAAAGATGAGGAAGCGCCGATTTTCCAGGTCGCCGATTACGGCCTCGTGGGGGACCTGTTCAAGGTCGTTCCCGAGCTGACGGAGGAACTGGACAAGGTGCGATAACCCCTTCCTCCAACGTCGCCGCAAGGAACATAAATGATTCAGAAGATCGGTGTCATCGGAGCCGGGCAGATGGGTGCGGGTATCGCCCATGTCTGCGCAGTGTCAGGCTTCGACGTCAAACTGTCCGACATCAGTGCCGATGCGCTGAACAAGGCGGTGAGCAATATCGACAGGAACCTGGAACGCCAGGTCGCCAAGGGCAAGGTGAGCGAAGCCGACCGGCACATGGCCGTCGAGCGCATCACCACCGGCACCGATCTGGCGATGTTCGGGGACTGCGACCTCGTCATCGAGGCGGCGACGGAAGCCGAGGAAGTCAAACGGGAAATCTTCAAGCGTCTGGTCCCCAACCTCAAGGCCGACGCGTTGATCGCGAGCAACACCTCGTCGATCTCGATCACGCGGCTTGCCGCGGTGACCGACCGGCCGGCCAAGTTCATGGGCATGCACTTCATGAACCCGGTGCCGGTGATGCAGCTCGTCGAGCTGATCCGCGGCATCGCGACCGACGAGGAGACGTTCCAGGCGGTCAGGGACCTGACGCAGAAGCTGGGCAAGAAGGCCGCCGTGGCGGAGGACTTCCCGGCCTTCATCGTCAACCGCATCCTGCTGCCGATGATCAACGAGGCGGTCTACACCCTCTACGAGGGCGTGGGCTCGGTCGAGGCGATCGACACCGCGCTGAAGCTGGGCGCCAACCACCCGATGGGGCCGCTGGAACTGGCGGACTTCATCGGCCTGGACACCTGCCTTGCGATCATGCACGTGCTCTATGACGGGTTGGCCGACAGCAAGTACCGTCCCTGCCCGCTGTTGGTGAAGTATGTCGAGGCCGGCTGGGTCGGTCGCAAGGCCGGCCGCGGCTTCTACGACTACAGCAAGGAAGTGCCGGTTCCGACGCGCTGAGCGTCTGGTACCGCCAAGGGCACTCCAATGAGGGTCCCGCCTCCCGGCGGGCCCTTTGTTGTCTGGGTGCCTGCTTCCGCAGTGCCACCCCGCGCGAGAGGACCGTTCCTCCCCAGCGGCCTACATGTTCGGGTAGTTGGGCCCGCCGCCGCCCTCCGGGACGACCCAGTTGATGTTCTGGGTCGGGTCCTTGATGTCGCAGGTCTTGCAGTGGACGCAGTTCTGCGCGTTGATCTGGAGCCTCGGGTTGGCGCCCGAGTCGTCCCGCACGATCTCGTACACCCCGGCCGGGCAGTAGCGCTGCTCCGGCGCGTCATAGTCCGGCAGGTTGATCCGGATCGGGATCGTCGGGTCCTTCAGCGTCAGGTGCGCCGGCTGGTTCTCCTCGTGGTTGGTGTTCGAGATGAACACCGACGACAGACGGTCGAAGGTCAGCACCCCGTCCGGCTTGGGGTACTGGATCTTCGGCATCTCGCTCGCCTTCTTCAGCTGGAGATGGTCGGCGTGGTTGTGGAACGTCCACGGCGCCTTGCCCCGCATCACGAACGTGTCGAACGCCGAGTACGCGATCCCGCCCCACAGCCCCCGCCGGAACGACGGCCGGATGTTGCGGACGTGGTACAGCTCCGCCCACAGCCAGCTTTCCTTCAGCCGCTCCGGATAGGCCGTCGCCTCGACCCCGCCGGCCTCCGACCTCAGCAGGTCGAACACCGCCTCGGCGCACACCATGCCGCTCTTCATCGCGGTGTGGTTGCCCTTGATCTTCGGCACGTTGAGGAAGCCCGCGCTGTCGCCGACCAGGCAGCCGCCCGGGAAGGTCAGCTTCGGGATCGACTGGAAGCCGCCCTCGCTCAGCGCCCGCGCGCCGTAGGAGATCCGCCGCCCGCCCTCCAGGTACTTGCGGATGTCGGGGTGCAGCTTGAAGCGCTGGAACTCGTCGAACGGCGACAGGTGCGGGTTCTCGTAGTCCAGCCCGATGACGAAGCCGATCGAGACCTGGTTGCCCGCCATGTGGTACATCCACGAGCCGCCATAGGTCTTCTCGTCCATCGGCCAGCCGATGGTGTGGACCACCAGGCCTTCCTTGTGCCTGGCCGGATCGATCTCCCACAGCTCCTTGATGCCGATGCCGTAGGTCTGCGGGTCGCAATCCTTGCGCAGGTCGAAGCGCTCCATCAGCCCCTTGGCCAGCGAGCCGCGGCAGCCCTCGGCGAAGAGGGTCTGGCGGGCGTGCAGCTCCATGCCCGGCGTGTAGGCGTCGGTCTTCTGGCCGTCCTTGCCGATGCCCATGTCGCCGGTGGCGACACCCTTGACCGAGCCGTCCTCGCGGTACAGCACCTCGGCCGCCGCGAAGCCCGGATAGATCTCGACGCCCAGTTCCTCGGCCTGGGCCGCGAGCCAGCGGCCGAACTCGCCGAGGCTGATGATGTAGTTGCCGTGGTTGTTCATCTGCGGCGGCGTCTTGAGCCGGCGCGAGCGCGTCTCGGTCAGGTGGAGGAAGTGGTCCTCGGTGGCCGGCGTGTTGAGCGGCGCCCCCCTGTCCTTCCAGTCCGGGATCAGCTCGTCCAGCGCCCGCGGCTCCAGCACGGCTCCGGAGAGCAGGTGGGCGCCGACCTCGGAGCCCTTCTCCAGGATGCAGACCGACACGTCGTGTTCCTGCTCCGATGCCAGCTGCTTCAGCCGGATCGCGGCACTCAGGCCCGATGGCCCGGCCCCGACGATCACGACGTCGTATTCCATTACTTCTCGGGACATGAAGAGATCCTGGGTCGGCGGGTCAGGCGGGCGCGGCTTCGGCGGCGAAATAGAGGTCGTGCAGGCGGTCGAGGTTCACGGCGGAGGCCGGCTCCGACAGCGCGACGCGGCCGCCCTGCATCAGGTAGACATGGTCGGCCACGGCCAGGGCGCGGTGGGTGTTCTGCTCCACCAGGACGATCGTCCGGCCTTCCTGCTTGAGGCGGGCGATGATCCTGAAGATCTCGTCCACGATGACCGGGGCGAGGCCCAGCGAGGGCTCGTCGATCAGGACGACCTTGGGTTCCTCCATCAGGCCGCGGCCCATGGCGACCATCTGCGCCTCCCCGCCCGACAGCGACCCGGCGGGCTGGTTGCGGCGCTCGGCCAAGCGGGGGAACAGGTCGAACACCATCGCCAGGTTCTGTTTGGCGCGGGCGCGGCACGGGCGGGGGAAGGCGCCCATCAGCAGGTTGTCCTCCACCGTCATGTCGCGGAAGACCATCCGGCCTTCCGGGATCATGACGACGCCGTCATGCACGATGTCCCAGGTGGGCCGGCCGGCGGTGGACCTGCCCTGGAGGCGGATGTCGCCCTTGGTCGGCTTGACCAGGCCCATGACGGCGCGCAGCAGCGTCGTCTTGCCGGCGCCGTTGGGGCCGACGATGACGGTGGTCCGGCCCTCGGGAACGGTCAGGGACAGGTCCCACAGGATATTGATGGCGCCGTAGCCGGCGCGGAGGTTCTCGACTTCGAGCATGTTGGTGTCAGGCATGGTCGGCTCCGGTTCCGGTATAGCTGCGGCGGACTTCCGCGTCGCGGAAGACGGCGTCCGGCGTGCCGTCGGCGATCACCTTGCCGAAGTTCAGCACGACGCAGCGCTGGCACAGGCGGGAGATCGTCTCGATGTCGTGCTCGATCACGATCATGGCGAGGCGCCATTCCCGGTGCAGGCGGGCCAGCATCCCCATGAAGGCGCGCTTGCCGCTGGTCTCCAGCCCGGCCAGGACCTCGTCCAGCATCAGCAGCTTAGGCTCGGTGGCGAGCGCCTTGCCGACCTCCAGCGCCTTCTGCTCGCTCAGCGCCAGGTCGGTGGCGGCGTGGGCGTCGGCCTTGTGGGTCAGGTTCAGGAAATCCAGGATCTCCGCGATGCGCGCCGGGTCGGACTTGCCGGCGCCGAAGCGCTGGGCGACCACCAGGTTCTCGCGCACCGTCAGCTCGTGCAGCGGCTGCGGGATCTGGAAGGTGCGGCCGATGCCGGCGCGGGCGCGCTCGTGGATCCTGCCCTTGACCAAGTCGGTGTCGCCGAAGCGGGCGGTGCCCCCGGTCGGGCGGACCAGGCCGGAGATCACGTTGAACAGGGTGGTCTTGCCGGCGCCGTTGGGGCCGACCAGGCCGACGACGCTGTTGTCCTCGACCTGGAGATTGACCCCGGTCAGGGCGGTGATGCCGCCGAAGCGGACGGTGATGTCCTCAAGCCGCAGCAGCATGGCGCTTCTCCGAGGTGGGGGTGGTGGTGGCCTTGCTCCGGGAGCGGGCGAAGGGGCGCGTCAGGAGCGGCAGCAGGCCGGACGGGCTGAACAGGATCATGGCGCCCAGCAGCACGCCGAACATGATCTGGTGGCCCTGGGGCATCAGGTTCTTGAACAGCAGCTGGTCCAGCAGATAGATCACCAGCGCTCCCAGGATCGGGCCGGACAGGGTGCGGTAACCGCCGAAGATCGCGGCCACCACGGGGATGACCGACCAGGTGCCCGCGAAGGCGTAGTCGGGTTCCAGGAAGCCGATGACATGGGCGTTGAAGGCGCCGACCACGCCGGCCATGAAGGCGGAGACCACCAGCATCGCGGCCTTCAGCAGGGTGCTGGGAACGCCGATCACGCGGGTCGCGTCCTCGCTGTCGTGCATCGCCTTCAGCGCCAGGCCCCAGTAACTGTCGCGGATCAGCTTGTAGGCCAGAACGCCCAGGACCAGCAGCGTCAGGATCACCAGATAGGCGCCGGTCTTGCCGGAGAAGTCGAAGCCGAAGACGGTGGGCAGCGGCGGGATGCTGAGGATGCCCCCCGCCCCGCCGGTCAGCCAGGTCATCTCGTTCGCCAGGATCCGGAAGATCTGGGCATAGGCCAGGATCGCCAGCGCGAAGTAAGGGCCGCGCAGCCGCAGCGCCGGCATGGTCACGACGGAGACCAGGGCGGCACCGATGCCGCCCGCCAGCATCGCCAGGAAGACCGGCATCCCCATATCCTTGGCGAGGATGGCCGAGGTATAGGCGCCGACGCCGAAGAAGGCGGCGTGCCCGAAGCTGACCATGCCGCCCAGGTTGCCGAGCAGCGCCCAGGACAGGGCGATGCCGGCCAGGGTCAATGCCGCCACCACGAGGCTCATGATATAGTCGTTGCCGCCCAGGGCGAACGGGACGACCGCGTAGCAGGCCGCGATGACGACGTAAGGAAGTGCGCGCATCAGCCGACCCTCCCGCGGGAACCGAACAGGCCCGAGGGCCGGATGAACAGGACGAGCAGGAACAGCACCATGCCGGTCAGTTCCTGCAAGGCGGAGCTGGCGAGGGTGATGGTCAGGTACTCCGCGACGCCGATCAGCATGGCGCCCAGCAGCACGCCGGGGATCGAGCCCAGGCCGGCCAGCACGGTGATGACGAAGGCCTTGATGGTCAGGTGGTGACCCAGGTCGGGATGGATCACCGTGACGGTGTAGATCGCGATTCCGGCGATGCCCGCCAGCAGGCCGGCGATCACGAAGGAGATCACCTCGGTCGTGCGCGGGTTGACGCCCATCAGCATGGCGGCGTTGCGGTTGGACGCGACGGCGCGGAGCGACCGGCCGTACCAGCTCCGGTTCAGCCACCACCACAGGGCGGCGGTCAGGGCCACGCCGGACAGGAAGAACAGCACCTGCGCGCTGGTGCTGTAGAGCGTGCCCGCGATCACCACGGGTTCGTTGAACCAGGGCACGTTGGTCGAGCGGATGTCGGCCGACCAGACCATCAGGACGAAGTTGGTCAGCACGATGCCGATGCCGAACGTCAGGATCAGCGAGTTCAGCTCCCGGTCCTGGCGGATGCGGCTGACCAGCCCGTAGACCGCGACGGAGGTGAGCACGACGACCAGGACCGCGAAAGGGATCGCGATGACCGGGTTCATGCCGTAGACGCTCTCGGCGGTATAGGCGATGTAGGCGGCCAGCAGCACCATCTCGCCGTGGGCGAGGTTGATCACCTTCATGGTGCCGAAGATCAGGGTGAGGCCGAGGGCAATCAGGGCGTAATAGCCCCCGGCAAGCAATCCCGCATAGAGGGATTGCAGGACGAGTTCGAACATGGATTTCCGCTCGCGTGTTTGGGGCTGCTTACTCGGAGGCGACCCGGGGCGTGGTCCAGGGCGTCGCGGGGAACTTCACCGGGCCGGTCGCGGCCTTCTCCGGCCAGACCAGGACGACCTGCTTGCCCTGGTGCTGGCCCATGCGGTGGGTGAATTCCGGGTTGTCTCCCGTCTCGTCGAAACGGACCGGACCGATCAGCGTGTCGTTCAGGGGCTTCCGCAGTTCCGCCGCGACGGCGCCGGGCTGGTCCAGGGTGCCGGCCTCCTCGGCGCGCAGCATGGCGTCGAGCAGCAGCCGGGTCTGGACATAGCCGAAGACGCCGAGATAGTCGGGCGACTTCTTGTAGAGGTCCCTGTAGACCTTGGCGAACTCCTGCGCCTCCGGGTCGGTGAAGGCGACCGGGTACGGCAGGGTCGAGGTGCCGACGACGTTCTGCATCAGCTCGGGGAAGTCGTTCGCCATCTTGCCCGTGGCAAGCGACCAGACGCCGGCGATCAGCTTGACGCCGGGCTGCATGACGCGGGCGGCGCGCAGGATGCCGACATAGTCGTTCTCGTACCCGACCATCACGATCGCGTCCGGCTTGTCCAGGACCTTGACCTTGTGCAGGATCGGCTTGAAGTCGCTGATCGCAGGGTCGAAGGCGTGGAAGCTGACCTTGGTGCCGTTGGCGACCAGTCCCTCCTCGACCTGGTGGGCGACCTCCTGGGTCGCGTCCTTGGTGGAATGCAGGATCGCGACCGACCTGATATCGAGGTCGTTCAGCATTCCGACCAGGGCGCGGGAATAGCCCTCGCCGTTGTTGATTCGGAAGAAGTTGGTCAGGCCGCGCTTGACCAGTTCGGACGCGACGCCGCCCGAGGTCATGTAGACCTTGCCCGCCCGTTCGGCGGTCTCGGACGCGGGACCGATGATGTTGGAGCCGTAGCCGCCGGAGAAGGCCTGGACCTGGGGGGCCATCTGCTCGATCGCGGCGACCGCCTTGGCCGGGTTGGACTCGTCGTCAACCGTGATCAGGCTGGCGGTGTGCCTGCCCTGGTGGGCGCGGTTGAACATCTCGACCGCGACGTTGACGCCCTCGTTGGTCGCCATGCCGACGCGGGCCAGCGCGCCGCTCATGGCGATCTGGGAGCCGAGCCTGAACTCGGCGGCGGACAGGTCCGCGGATGGGAGCAGCAGGGCCAGGGCCGCCGCGGCGCAGGCGAGATGCCGGGCTGGATGGTTCATGGGGTCTCCTCCGGTATGTTCTTTTCGGCCAGTTTTGCCTGGACTTTGCCGTAGGTCGGGTAGAGCGAAGCGGCACCCGACGGAAGCCGGAGAGTGGGTGTCGGGTGCCGCTTCGCTCTACCCGACCTACATTTTTCGGGTTACCTGCTTCCCGCTTGGGCCAGTTCCGCGAGGCGGCTTTTCATCACCTTGCCGGTCGAGCTTGCCGGCAGGGTTTCGAGCAGCACGACCTCGGACGGGCGCTTGTACGGGGCCAGGCGCTCCGCGGCGAAGGCAGATATCGCTTCCGGGGTCACCTTGGCGCCGGGCTGGAGCTGGACGAAGGCGACCACCTCCTCGTTGCCGGCGACGCTGCGGCCGACCACGGCGGACTGGGTGACCAGCGGGTGCGCGTTCAGCACGGCCTCGACCTCCGGCGGGTAGACGTTGAAGCCGGAGCGGATGATCAGCTCCTTCGAGCGGCCGACCATGTGGAGGTTGCCGTCCTCGAACCGGGCGAGGTCGCGGGTGTTGAACCAGCGGTCCGGGGTCAGCACCTCGGCGGTCTCGGCAGGGGCTTGGTAATAGCCCTTCATCACGGTCGGGCCGCGGACCCACAGCTCGCCGATGCCGCCGGGCTGGACGGGGGAACCGTCGGTGCCGACCAGCTTCGCCTCGATCCCGGTCAGGATCGGGCCGACCGAGCAGTCCGCGCAGGGCTTCTCGACCAGGGTCTGGGCGATGGTCGGCGCGCACTCGGTCAGGCCGTAGCCGTTGTTGAGCGGCAGGCCGAACACCGCTTCCACGTCGGCCTTGATCGCGGGGTCCAGCGGCGAGCCGCCGGCGGACAGGAAACGGAGCGCCGGATGGGGCACGGTCTCCTGGCCGGTGATCCGCAGATGCTCGATCAGCCGGGCGAACATGGCCGGGACGCCCTGGAGGACGGTCAGCCGGTCCTTCTCCAGGGACTCGACGACGGCGGCGGGGTCGAACCGGGGGGTCAGGAACAGCGTGGCGCCGTGGAACAGCGTGCCCAGGAAGACCGAGGCGAAGCCGAACACGTGGGTGATCGGGAGCACGCCATAGACGCGGTCGTCCCAGTCCAGCCTGCGCATCCCGCCGGAGATCGCGGCGATGTACAGCACGTTGCGGTGGGTCAGCATGACGCCCTTGGGATGCCCGGTGGTGCCCGAGGTGTAGATCAGCACCGCGACTTGGTCGGCGCCGTCGGCGTGGACCGGCTCCGGCAGCGGTTCGGCGATCAGCGGGCCGACCGCGACGGCGCCGGCCAGTCCGGCGATCTCGACCGGCTTGGCGCCGTGGCGTTCCGCATGGGCGGCCGCCGGGCCGGAGACGCCGACCGTGTAGAACACCCGGCGGGCGCCGCTATGGTCGCGGATCTGGTCGATCTCCCGGGCGGACAGGCGGGAATTGACGATAACGCCCCAGGCGTCCATCTCGGCGGCGGCCAGCAGAAGCACGGCCTGAGCCAGGCTGTTCTCGCTGACGATCATGACCCGGTCGCCGGGCTGCACGCCGAGCCCGGCGAGCGTCGCCCGGGTCGAGGCGATGTGGGCCGCGAGTTGGCCGTAGGTCCAGATCGTGCCGCCCTCCACCAGGGCCGGATGGTCGGGCGCCGTCTCGGCCCAGGGGCGGATGATGTGGCTGATCCGGTGGGGCACCCGCGACAGCGCCTGGGCGGCGCGCTCGGGCGTCCATTCCTTCTCGGCGGCCCGCATGTCAGCTCGCCTCCCGGACCATGTTGCGGGCGATGACGATCTGCTGGATCTGGCTGGTGCCCTCGTACAGGCGGAACAGCCGGACGTCGCGGTAGAAGCGCTCGACGCCGTAGTCGGCGATGTAGCCGGCTCCGCCGTGGATCTGCACCGCGCGATCGGCGACCCGGCCGACCATCTCGCTGGCGAACAGCTTGCAGCACGACGCCTCGGTGCTCACCACCTCGCCGGCGTCCTTGCGGCGGGCGGCGTCTAGGACCATGCAGCGGGCGGCGTAGGATTCCGCCTTGCTGTCGGCCAGCATCGCCTGGATCAGCTGGAAGTCGGAGATCGGCTTGCCGAACTGCTGGCGCTCCATGGCGTAGCGCAGGCTGTCGCGGATCAGACGCTCGGAGACGCCGACGCAGACCGCGGCGATGTGCAGGCGTCCGCGGTCCAGTACCTTCATGGCGGTCTTGAAGCCCTGCCCCTCGCGGCCGCCGATGATGGCGGAGGCCGGCACGCGGCAGTCCTCGAAGATCACGTCGGCGGTGTGGCTGCCCTTTTGGCCCATCTTCCTGTCGTGCGGGCCGATATGGAGGCCCTGGGTGCCGGCCTCGACCAGGAAGGCGGTGATGCCCCCTGCCCCCTTGTCCTGCGGGTCGGTGCGGGCCATCACGGTGAACAAGCCGGCTTCCGGCGCGTTGGTGATGTAGCGCTTGGTGCCGTTCAGGACATAGTCGTCGCCGTCGCGCCGCGCCGAGGTGCGCAGGCTGGCGGCGTCGGAGCCGGAGCCCGGCTCGGTCAGGGCGAAGGAGCCGATGATCTCGCCCGACGCCAAGCGCGGCAGGTACTTGCGCTTCTGCTCCTCGGTACCGTCGATCACGATGCCCTGGGAGCCGATGCCGTTGTTGGTGCCGATCAGCGAACGGAAGGCCGGCGAGGTCTGGCCCAGCTCGAAGGCGACCTGGACCTCCTCGGTCATGTTGAGGCCGAGGCCGCCATATTCCTCCGGGACGGACAGGCCGAACAGGCCCAGTTCGCGCATTTCGGTGACGATGTCGGCCGGGATCGAGTCCTCCTCGGCGATGCGCTCCTCGTTCGGGACGAGGCGTTCGCGCACGAAGCGGCCGACGGTGTCGATCAACTGGCTGAGGGTATCCTGGTCCAGTGCCATTCTGAGCTGTTTCCCTTGAAGAATTTTCTTGGTTAGCGGCGCAGCAGGGCCGCTTCGACGTTCCGGACGAGATTGACCAGGCGGGGGCCGAGATCGTCGGTCAGGCGCCGGCGATCGAACAGGAAGGCCGGGCCGCCGCAGTTGAAGGCGAGAATCGGCGAGCCGTCGGGCGGGATCAGCGGCACGCCCACGGCGTGGACGTCGGACTGCCAGTCCCCGGCGGAGATCACGAAGCCCCGGGTGCGATAGTCCTCCACCGCCTGCTCGATCCCGTCCCGGACGCGCGGCCAGTTCGCCGGGTCGTGACGGGCGGCGCGGTCCATCAGGTAGCGGCGCTCGCTGTCCGGCAGGGCCGCCAGGAGGGCGCGGCCCATGGCGGTGGTCTCCACCGGGATGCGGGAGCCCAGGTCGAGGCGCAGCGTCACGGTCGCGTCGGACCGGCAATGCTCCACATAGACCATGCTGAGGCGGTCGCGGCTGCCGAGCGAGACGGACGCCCCGGCGTAGTCCGCCAGTTCCTGCATGAACGGCCGGGCGATCTGGCGGACGCCCACATTGGCCAGCGCCGCGTAGCCCAGCGACAGGACGGCGGTGCCGAGCTGGTACTTGCCGAGCCGTTCCGAGTAGGACAGATAGCCCAGGCGCGTCAGCGTGTGGGTCAGCCGGGAGACGGTCGGCTTCGGCAGCCCGGTAATGGCCGCGATGTTCTGATTGCCCAGAACGCTGTCCTTTTGTGTAAAAGCTCGAAGAACCTCAAGACCCCGCGCAAGGGCGACGACGAACTGGCGGTCCTTTATCTCGTCAGATGCCAGCTGATCGGCCGCTTCGACATCGGCGACGGGCACCGATACCGGACTATCCAGGTCCTCCACATCGCTGACCATGAACTTCATCTCCCTTACGCGCTTTACACGGACCATACGCTCGTATTATGGTCAGGTCAAGAATGCAAAATTGAGTTCCGCGGTGCGAAACTTCCGGGGTGCGCGGCGGAGCGAAAACTGCTGAGGGGGAGTGAGCCGATGCTCGAAGCCTACATCTACGACGGCCTGCGGACGCCGTTCGGCCGCCATGCGGGATCGCTCGCGGGCGTGCGTCCCGACGACCTGCTGGCCGGCGTCATCAAGGCCGTGGTCGAGCGCGGGCCGTTCAAGCCGCAGGACATCGAGGACGTCATCGCCGGCTGCACCAACCAGGCGGGCGAGGACAGCCGCAACGTGGCGCGGCACGCCGGGCTGCTGGCGGGGCTGCCGTTCCAGGTGCCGGGACTGACGGTCAACCGCCTGTGCGGCAGCGGCCTGTCGGCCGTCCTGGACGCGTCGCGCGCGGTGACGGTCGGCCAGGGCGACCTGATCGTGGCCGGCGGCGTCGAGAGCATGAGCCGGGCGCCCTTCGTGATCGGCAAGTCGGAATTGGCCTATTCCCGCGAGATCAAGGCGTTCGACACCACCATGGGCGCCCGCTTCACCAATGCCCGCATCGTCGAGGAGCACGGCAACCATTCCATGCCGGAGACGGCCGACAATATCGGCCACGATCTGGGCATCACCCGCGAGGCGAGCGACCGCTTCGCCCTGGAGTCCCAGCGGAAATACGCGGCGGCGCTGGCCGACGGCTATTACGATGGCGAACTGGTGCCGGTCGGGGTTCCGGGCAGGCGGGGCGCGGTCGAGACGGTCGCGGCCGACGAGCATCCCCGGCCCGAGACCACGATGGAACGGCTCGCCAAGCTGAAGCCGCTGTTCCGCGACGGCGTGGTGACGGCCGGCAACGCGTCGGGCATCAACGACGGGGCCGCGGCCCTGCTGATCGGAAGCCGCGAGGCCGGCGAGCGCGCCGGGGCCAAGCCGCTGTCCCGGATCGTGTCGGGCGCCGTCGCCGGGGTCGAGCCGCGCGTCATGGGCCTTGGGCCGGTGCCGGCCATCAGGAAGGCCCTGGACCGCGCCGGGCTGAGCCTGGGCGAGGTCGACGTGATCGAGATCAACGAGGCTTTCGCGACCCAGGTGCTGGGCTGCCTGCATGGGCTGGGACTGTCGGCCGACGACAGCCGGCTCAATGTCAATGGCGGCGCCATCGCGGTCGGGCATCCGCTCGGCGCGTCCGGCGCGCGGCTCGCTTTGACGGCGACCCGGCAACTCCATCGCAGCGGCGGCCGTTATGCCGTCGTGTCCATGTGCATCGGCGTCGGCCAGGGAATCGCCGCCGTCCTAGAACGGGTGTAACCGATATGACCGGAGATACCATCACCATCGCCGAAACGAAGTCCAAGGCTTCCGGCCCCGCGGCCTTCCAGTGGGAAGACCCGCTGCTGCTGGAGGAGGAGCTTTCCGAGGAAGAGCGCATGGTCCGCGACAGCGCGCGGAGCTATTGCCAGGACAAGCTGATGACGCGCGTGCTGGAGGCGAACCGGCACGAGCACTTCCACCGCGAGATCATGACCGAGATGGGCGCACTCGGCCTGCTCGGGCCGACCATCGAGGGCTATGGCTGCGCCGGCGTCGGCTATGTCAGCTACGGCCTGATCGCCCGCGAGGTCGAGCGGGTGGACTCGGGCTACCGCTCCGCCATGTCGGTCCAGTCCTCGCTGGTCATGCACCCGATCCACGCCTACGGCACCGAGGAGCAGCGACAGAAATACCTGCCGAAGCTGGCCAGCGGCGAGTGGGTGGGCTGTTTCGGCCTGACCGAGCCGGACGCCGGCTCCGATCCCGGCTCCATGAAGACCCGGGCGCGCAAGGTGGACGGCGGCTACTCGGTCAGCGGCTCCAAGCAGTGGATCACCAATTCGCCGATCGCCGACGTGTTCGTGGTGTGGGCCAAGGACGATGCCGGCGACATCCGCGGCTTCGTGCTGGAGAAGGGCATGAAGGGGCTGAGCGCCCCCAAGATCGAGGGCAAGTTCAGCCTGCGCGCCTCGATCACCGGCGGCATCGCGATGGACGAGGTGTTCGTTCCCGACGACAACCTGCTGCCCAACGTCAAGGGGCTGAAGGGGCCGTTCGGCTGCCTGAACAACGCGCGCTACGGCATCGCCTGGGGCGCCATGGGAGCGGCGGAGTTCTGCTGGCATCAGGCGCGCGACTACGTGCTGGAGCGCAGGATGTTCGGCCGGCCGCTGGCGGCCAACCAGCTGATCCAGAAGAAGCTGGCGGACATGCAGACGGAGATCACGCTGGGGCTGCACGCCGCGCTGCGGCTGGGCCGGCTGAAGGACGCGCACCGCGCCCCGCCGGAGGCGATCAGCCTGATGAAGCGCAACAACTGCGGCAAGGCGCTGGACGTCGCCCGGGTCGCCCGCGACATGCTGGGCGGCAACGGCATCTCGGACGAGTACCACGTGATCCGCCACGTCATGAATCTGGAGGCAGTCAACACCTACGAGGGCACCCACGACATCCACGCCCTCATCCTGGGCCGCGCCCAGACCGGCATCCAGGCCTTCGGCTGAGGCAAGGCCGCGGGGATCGGTCGCCTTGCCGGCGAGCGATCCCCGATCATGCGTCCATTGATACGGACCCGATCATCGCTATTCTACCCCCGCCGACACTGATGCGAGGTCGTCGTGGCCAGTATAACGATCCGGAACCTGGATGATTCCCTCAAGGCACGGCTGCGGGTCCGCGCGGCTCAGCATGGACGCTCCATGGAGGAGGAAGCCAGTCACATCCTGCATTCTGTCCTGACGGAGGAGCGTCCGATGCCGGTGCATCTCGGCGACACCATCCGACGGCGGTTCGCCCCTTTCGGCGGCATCGAATTGCCTGAACCGGACGGGGATCCTCTTCGCGATCCACCCTCGTTCGAATGATTCCGGTTTCGAACGATGGTCGTGCTGGACACCAACGTGCTGTCGAAACTGATGAGACCTGCGCCTTCCGAGGCTGTGGTCCGCTGGGTGGCCGGGCGGAATGGAGCCAGCCTTTACACGACGACGGTCACGCAAGCAGAAATCCTGTTCGGCCTTGCCCTGCTCCCGGAGGGACGCCGCCGAAATGACCTTATGGCGGCAGCCGAAATGATGTTCGAGGAGGATTTCTTCGGGCGGGTTCTGACATTCGACGGTACGGCGGCAGTCATGTTCGCATCCATCGCGGCCGGAAGGCACCGGAAAGGCAAGCCGACCAGTACTTTCGATGCACAGATCGCCGCGATTTGCCGAGCGCAAGGCGCCGTGCTGGCGACGCGAAATACAGCCGACTTCCAGGATTGTGGGATCGCCCTCATGAATCCTTGGGAAGCATGAGGTCAATGCGTTCGCGCCGACCCCTTTTCACGCCGGCGGCTGCGCCCTCGGCCAGGCGTTCAGGACGGCGTGGACCAGGGACGCCAGCGGGATCGCGAAGAAGATGCCCCAGAAGCCCCAGATGCTGCCGAACACCAGCAGGGCCACGATGACGGCGGTGGGGTGCAGGTTGACGACTTCGGACAGCAGCAGCGGGGCGAGGATGTTGCCGTCGATCAGCTGGATCACGGCATAAGCGCCCATCACCCACAGAAATTCCGGCCCGGTCCCCCACTGGGCATAGGCGATGACGGCGATCGGCACCGCCGCCAGCACGACGCCGATATAGGGGATGAGGGTGGACAGGCCGGTCGTGATCGCCAGCAGGGCGCTGAACTGGAGGTCAAGCACGAGGAAGGCGATATAGGTGACCACCGCGACGATCAGGAACTCGTAGATCTTGCCGCGGACATAGCCGCCGATTTCGGCGTCCACTTCCCGCCAGACCTGTTCCGCCAGCGGCCGCTCGGGCGGCAGGAAGCTGAGCACCCAGGCCAGGATGCGCTCCTTGTCCTTGAGGAAGAAGAACACCAGCATCGGCATCAGGACGAGATAGACAACCAAATTGACCAGGGCCGGCAGCCAGGCGACCGAGGCGCCGAGGATCTGCTGCCCGATCAGGATCAGGTCGTTGCGCAGGCTCGCCAGGAAATCGAGGATCTGCTGGTCCTCGAAGATCTCGGGATAGCGCTCGGGCAGGCCCAGGATCAGATCCTGGGTCCGCGCGAGGATCGCCGGAAGCTGCTGGATCAGCTGGGCGATCTGGCTGAGCAGCAAGGGCAGCAGGACCAGGAATATTCCGAGCAGCACGGCGAGGAAGAGGCTGAAGACCAGGACCATCGCCACGCCCCGCGGGATCCGGTGGCGCTCCATCATGGTGATCAGGCCGTCCAGCAGATAGGCTATCACGATGCTGGCGATCAGCGGCGCCAGGACGTCCGCCGCCAGCGCCAGCGTTCCGAAGCCCGCGATCAGCAGGCCGGCGAGAAGCACCACTTGCGGGTTGGCGAAGTTCCGGCGGAACCAGGCGGTGACGATGTTCATGTCGGTCCAACAGCCAAACCCTGGCCTTCAGCTACAGGTCGATCCCGTGGTGAGGATCGGTATCCCGGTCCAGATGGTCGCCACCAACGCGCAGAAGGTCAAGGCCAGTCCCGCCCGGTCGAGGAACGCGGTCCCGCGGCCATGGGAACGTCGGCGCGCCAGGACCGCGGCGAGGAAGCCGATCAGGCCCAGGTGAACGGCCCAGGCCGCCAGCAGGGCGCCGCGGTTCAGGGAGACCGGGCCCAGGCCCACGGCGTCCCAGCCGAGGCGGCAGCCGAGCCCCTGGAGCCCGTAGAGCACCACGAAGGCCGAGCTCCACAGGAGGAATCCTGCGACCAGGAGCAGCAGCTTGCCGGGTTTCGCGGTCCCGTTCATGGCGTCACCAGCCAAGCCAGCACGGCGACCAGGAGCAGCCCGGCCGCTCCCGTCACCGCGGTATAGCCGTGCCACAGGCTGCCGATGCGGAGGTCCAGGCTCCGGGCGGCCGAGACATGGCCGGTGCGCGACCGCCAGAGGCCGAACAGGGCGAACACGCATCCCAGGGCGGCGTGGAAGCCGGCATAGGCCAGCAGGGCCACGGTGGCGGCACCATAGGCGTGCCGCGTCGGGTCGGGCGTCCCGAGGGCGAGCACGACCAGCCAGGCCAGGGCGAACGCGTGGCCCGCGGCGGCGAGCAGGAGCCAGAAGTCGCGGCCGGCCGACCGGGAGGCACCGGAGCTTCCGTTCACCGCGACGGCGCGCAGGCCCGCGACGGCGGCCACCGCCAGCCCGGCCACCGTCAAGGCGGGAACCCACCAGCCGGAATCCAGGACCTGCGGCGGCGGCCAAGCCGGAGCCGACACCCACAGGAACAGCGCTCCGAACGCCAGGGAGGAGAACAGCACCCCGTCGGCGACCAGCGTGAAGACCATGGCCCACCAGGACGGCGCCCCGGCGGCTTCGGAATGGACCGGCGCGGAGGCTCCGCGGCCGATCGGCAGCGGTCCGCCGTCGCGGCGCTGGCCGGTGCTCCGCGTCCAGAGCATGAACATCGCCAGCATCAGGACCGCACCGACCGGCACCAGCCAGTAGACCTTGAACAGCAGGCCCAGGAAGACGATGCCAGTCGCCAGGGCCGTGAACAGCGGCAGGTATGTCGGTCCCGGCAGGACGATGACCTGGTCGGGCGTCGCCGCCGTCATGTGGATGCCCAGCGTTTCCTGCCGCCCCTCGCGGGCGAAGCCCAGGTATCCCCTGCCCCCAGCCAGATCGCTCGGCAGCTCCGGCGCATCCCGCAGGGGATGGCGGCCCGAGACCGTCGGCAGCGAGGCGAAGTTGTAGGGTGCCGGCGGCGTCGCCGTCGCCCATTCCAGGGTGCTGGCGCCCCACGGATTGCGCGGCGCGGTCCGGCCGAAGCGGACATGCAGCGTCACGTCCACGACGAACAGGGCGAAGCCGATCGTCATCAGGAAGCCCCCGAAGGAGGAGACCAGGTTGGGCAGGTCCCAGCCCCATCCCGGCTCGTAGCTGAAGACCCGGCGCGGCATCCCCAGCAGGCCGGTCAGGTGCATGATGAAGAAGGTCAGGTTGAAGCCGATGAAGATCAGCCAGAAGGCGGCGTGGCCCAGGGGGTATCGCGCGACCTTGCCGGAGACGTGCGGCAGCCAGTAATAGGCCGCGGCCAGCAGCGGGAAAACGAAGCCGCCGACCAGCACGTAATGCATGTGCGCCACGACGAAATGGGTGTCGTGGACCTGCCAGTCGAACGGCACCACCGCGACCATCACGCCGGTCAGCCCGCCGGCGACGAACACGACGAAGAAGCCGAACAGGTACAGCATCGGCAGCTTCCACTGCGGCCGCCCGTCGATCAGCGTCGCCAGCCAGGAGAAGATCTGCACGCCGGTCGGGATCGCGACCAGCGTGCTGGCGGCGGAGAAGAACCCCAGCGCCAGGTGCGGGATGCCGGTCGTGAACATGTGGTGGACCCACAGGCCGAAGCTGAGGAAGCCCACCGCGACGACCGAGACCACGATCCAGGTGTAGCCGACGATCTCCCGCCGGGCCATGACGGGAAGGATGGTCGAGACCATGCCGGCGCCGGGCAGGAAGATGATGTAGACCTCGGGATGGCCGAACAGCCAGAACAGGTGCTGCCACAGCAGCGGGTCGCCGCCCCGGGCCGGGTCGAAGAACGGCAGGTCGAAGGCGCGCTCGACCTCCAGCAGGATCGAGCCCAGGATCAGCGGCGGGAACCCGGCCAGCATCATGCCGGC
The DNA here is from genome assembly GCF_016806835.2 of Skermanella rosea. Classification (NCBI taxonomy): domain Bacteria; kingdom Pseudomonadati; phylum Pseudomonadota; class Alphaproteobacteria; order Rhodospirillales; family Azospirillaceae; genus Skermanella; species Skermanella rosea. Next base: position 3,252,799 of record NZ_CP086111.1, read on the forward strand.
GGTGACCAGGATGTACCAGGCGAACAGCGGCATCCGGTCGATGGTCATGCCGGGTGCCCGCATCTTCAGGATCGTGACCGTGATCTCGACCGCGGCGCAGATCGCCGAGATCTCGACGAAGGTGATGCCGAGCAGCCAGACGTCGGCGTTGATCCCGGGGGAATAGGTATTCGAGGACAGCGGCGTGTACATGAACCAGCCGCCATCCGGGGCGACGCCCAGCAGCATGGCCACGACCAGGATCGAGCCGCCGAACACGTAGCACCAGAAGCCGTAAGCGGTCAGCCGTGGGAAGGCCAGGTCGCGCGCGCCCAGCAGCTTGGGCAGCATGTAGATCGCGACCCCCTCGAACATCGGGATCGCGAACAGGAACATCATCACCGAGCCGTGCATGGTGAAGATCTGGTTGTACAGCTCCGGCCCGACGAAGGCGCCGTGCGGCGTCGCCAGCTGCGCCCGGATCAGCATCGCCAGCAGCCCGCCGATGGTGAAGAAGACGAAGGCCGCGACGATGAAGCGCCGCCCGACGATGGTGTGGTTGACCGCCGACAGGCGGCCGATGCCGGGTGGCGTGCTCCAGATCCGGTCGAGGTCCCGATGCAGGCGCATCGCGAGGTCGGAGGACGGGGCACCGGCGGCGGGTCCGTCGGGGGCATGGTCCGGGTTCGCCGGAAAGCCCCGGGTTTCTCGGATATCAGTCACTGGCGGTCCTGCGGGGCTGGTCTTGCGGGGCTGTGAGGCGCGCGGGATAGCCGGCGGCGTCGTGCGCCTCCACGGTGAAACCCATCATGGCGTGGCCGGTGCCGCAGAATTCGGAGCACTTGCCATGGTAGATGCCGGGCCGGTCGGCGAACAGGCGGATGACGTTCGTGTGGCCGGGAATGGCGTCGATCTTGCCGCCGAGCCGGGGCGCCCAGAAGCTGTGGATCACGTCGCCGCTGGTGACGTGGATATCGACCGGGCGGCCGGCCGGGATGTGCAGGACGTCGATCGTACTGGCGGCCCCCGGCGCGTCGGGATAGGCGAATTCCCATTGCCACTGGCGCGCATGGGCGTCGATGCGGAGCGCGCCGTCGCCCTGGCGCGGAACCAGTCGCTCGCCGGTGAACAGCGCATAGCCGAGCAGCGCCGACAGCACGGCGACGGGCATTACCAGCCCACCCCACAGCACGAAGGCCTGCCCCACCGGCCGGTCGGAATTCCCGGACGGATGCCGGCGCAGGAAGGCGAAGCCGAACAGCGCCATCACCAGGGCGAACAGCACGACGGAGCCGGCCAGCATCACCCACCAGAGCGTCGCGATGCTCTGTGCCGCCGGTCCGGCGGGGTCGAGGGTCGAGAACGGACCGCCGCAGCCGCCCAGCAATGCGGCGGCGGCCAGTCCCTTGAACGGCCGGGGTGCCGGGTTACCTGTCGGGAAAGGTGTCTTCACGATGGAAATGGAACTCGAAGCATGGCGAACCCGGTCGAAGAGAACAATCCGGTGCTCAGCCAGGTCGCGGAAAAGGGCACGGAGTCCCTGGTGGCCGTGGCGGGGCACCCGATCCATGCCATGATGGTGGCCTTCCCGATCGCCCTGACCATGGCGACGCTGGGCAGCGACGTCTTCTACTGGTGGAGCGGCGACGCCTTCTGGGCGAGGACCAGCCTGTGGGCCTGCGGCGCCGCGTTCTGGCTGGGCGTCGCGGCGGGGATCGCCGGCACGGCGGAACTGCTGTTCGTGCCGGGCATCCGCAACCGAGCGGCAAGCTGGACCCACGCCGTGGCGGCGATGATGCTGCTGTCCATCCTGGGGATGAACTGGGGACTCCGCCTGTACGCCGACGAGACAGTGATCCTGCCGCTCGGCTTGGCGCTGTCCGGCCTGAGCGCCATCTTCGTCGGAATCGCCGGCTGGCACGGCGGCAAGCTGGTGTTCGATCATGGCATCGGCCTCATGATATCCAGTGACGGATGAGGTCTTCGACCATGGTGCGCAACCCGCCGGGCTGGTGGAGCCAGTCCGGCAGGAGAGCCAAGTCGACCGCCGGCTTTTCGAGGACCAGCCACAGGATCGCCCCGATCAGCCCGAGCGTCAGGCCGGTCGCGGCGACCTTGCGCCACGGCCGGTAGGTGCCGGACGGCTGGAAGACCTGAAGGACCACGAAGCCGTGGCGGACATGCATCGCCGCCAGACCGCCGACCACCAGCAGCTTCAGCGCGAACCAGGCGGTGAACACCTCGCGGACGAAGATCAGCGCGGTTCCCGTCCCGATCGCCACGAAGGCCGCGGGGGAGGCGATGGTGACGAACAGGAAGCGGGTCAGCCGCTGCAGGTCGAACCGCGTCGGATCATGGGAAATCCCCTGGCGTTGGGCGAACAGGCCCGGGATGACGAGCAGGCAGCCGCACCAGACGACCAGGGACGCGATATGGGCGGTCTTGAGCCAGACGACCGTCATGGAGCCGGCTGGACGGGATCGGTACTCATGGGAGGCCCCGTTTTGCTTCGAATACGCACTGTTCCAATGCGTACGAACCGCCTCCCGTTCTCATCCCGGAAAAATAAAGAAAGTGACGGGCCGGCAGGGCGCTGCTCCTGGGGAGGGGCCGCGCCCCGCCGCCCCATGCCCTGAATTCACAGGTCAGAGGATGCCGTGGTAGGCGCCTCCGTCGATCAGCAGGCTCTGGCCGGTGATGTAGCCGGCATGGGCGGAGCACAGGAAGGCGCAGGCCTTGCCGAATTCCGACGGATCGCCGAACCGGCGGGCCGGGATCTCGGCGCGGCGCTGGTCGGCGAACTCCTCCACGGCGACGCCCTGGGCCTTCGCCCCGCCTTCAAGACCGGTGCGGAGCCGGCGGGTGTCGAACGAGCCCGGCAGCACGAAATTGATCGTCACGTTGGCGTGGGCGACCGACCGGGCGACGCCGGCCAGGAAACCGGTCAGGCCGGCGCGGGCGCCGCTCGACAGGTCCAGCCCGGTCAGCGGCATCTTGACGGACGCCGAGGTGATGTTGACGATCCGGCCGAACTTCCGCTCGACCATGCCGTCGATCACCCGCTGGACCAGTTCGATCGGGGTCACCATGTTGCCGACGACCCCGGTGACCATGGCGTCGCGGTCGATCTCGCGGAAGTCGCGGCGCGGCGGGCCGCCGTTGTTGTTGACCAGGATGTCAACGGCCGGCACCGCGGCGAGCAGGGCGTCCTGCCCCTCCCGGGTGCTGACGTCGGCGGCGACGGCGATGACCGTGGCGCCGGTTTCCTTCCGGATCTCCTCGGCGGTCCTGTCCAGGACCGCCTGGTCGCGGCCGTTCACCACGACGGTGCATCCGGCGCGCGCCAGTTCCAGGGCGCAGGCGCGGCCGAGGCCCTGGCTGGACGCGCACACGATGGCGTTCCGTCCGCTGAGTCCGAGATCCATGGCAAGTCTCCTCCTTTTTTGAATGCTCGGGCTCCGGCCCGAGGCGACGAGGGTGTTGGACGCGGAGAGGATTTTCAAGCCATGGTTCGGTATCGCAGGGATCAGGCAGTCTGGAGAGCCTGCCGGGGCCGCCGGTCGAGCGCGCCGCTCCAGACGGTCAGGCCCAGGGCGCCGGCGACCAGGACGGCTCCGACCCAGGGGGTCGCCGGAAGGCCGAGGGGAGAATCGACGACGAGCCCGCCGATCCAGGCCCCGGCCGCGATGCCCAGGTTGAAGGCCGCGATGTTCAGCGCCGAGGCCACGTCCACCGCGCCGGGCCGGTGCAGGCGGGCGAGTTGGACCACATAGAGCTGGAGGCCGGGCACGTTGGCGAACTGGAGGAAACCGAGGGCCGCAAGCGTGATCAGGGCCCAGGCCGGCGAGATCATGGTGAAGCTGAACAGCACCAGCACGGCCGTCTGGAGGGCGAACAGGACCGTCAGCGCCCTGACAGGGTCGCGGTCGGCGATCCGGCCGCCGGCGATGTTGCCGGCCGCGATCGCGAGGCCGTAGAGGATCAGGATCAGGCTGACGCTGGAGGCGTCGAAGCCGGAGACCTGCTGTAGCACCTGGGCCAGGAAGGTGAAGGTCACGAAGGTGCCGCCGTAGCCCAGCGCCGTCATGGCGAAGACGATCAGCAGCCGGGTGCTGCCGAGGACCCGCACCTGGTCCATGACGGAGGCCGGGGGAGCCTTGCTCAGGTTGGACGGCAGCAGGGCCGCGATGCCGGCCAAGGCGACGGCGCCCAATCCCGCGACGCCCCAGAAGGTGGCGCGCCAGCCGAAGGTCTGGCCGATGAAGGTGCCGAGCGGCACGCCGGTCACGATCGCGACGGTCAGGCCGGCGAACATCATGGCGATGGCCGAGGCGCGCCGGTTCTCCGGCACCAGGTCGGCGGCGATGGTCGAGCCGACGGAGAAGAAGACGCCGTGGGCGAAGGCGGACAGCACGCGCGCCGCCAGCAGCAGTTCATAGCCGGGGCTGAGCGCCGCGGCGGCGTTGCCCACGACGAACAGGCCCATGAGGCCGAGCAACAGGGGCTTGCGGTCGATGCGGCCTGTGAGGGCGGTCAGGACCGGGGCGCCGAAGGTGACGCCGAGGGCATAGGCGCTGACGATCAGGCCGGCGAGCGGCAGGGTGATCCCCAGGTCGATGGCGACGGTCGGCAGCAGGCCGACGATCACGAATTCGGTGGTGCCGATCGCGTAGGCCGCGATCGTCAGGGCTAACAAGGCTAATGGCATTGGATGTCCCTTCCCTCCCCGGGTGGCGGGGCGGGCGCTGGGTTGATCAGGTTTCGGCCCGGAATATGAGGCAACGGGACGGGTGCGATAATCCGGGCATTACGCTCAGGACTTGTGAATTCGTTTCATGGATCGCGCTTCATGAAGGCCTGGAGCCTGGGCACCATGAAGTCCAGGAAGGCGCGGACCCGCCGGGGCACCCGCTGGCCGCCGAGATAGAGCGCGTGGACGTCCTCGGCATCGCCCGGCAGGCCGCTGCCCTGGCTGCCGGCCAGCACTTCGACCAGCCGGCCGGCGGCTATGTCGGGATCGACATGGAAGTCGGCGAGCCGGGCGAGGCCGACGCCGCGGACCGCCATCTCGCGTACCGTCTCGCCGTTGTTGGCGATCAGGCTGCCATGGACGACGCGGTCCACGACCCGGCCGCCCTCCCGCATGGGCCAGACCGGCGCCGCACGGCGGAAGTTGAAGCTTAGGCAGTTATGGTGCGCCAGGTCCTCGAAGGTCTCCGGCGTGCCGTGGCGGTCCAGGTAGCTTGGCGATCCCACGATCTTGCGCCGGGCAGAGCCGATCTTGCGGGCGACGAGGGTCGAGCTGGCGAGTTCGCCGACCCGGAACGCGATGTCGGTGCGGTCGAGATAGAGGTCCACGATCTCGTCGGACAGCGAGAGATCGACGGTGACGTTGGGGTGCGCCGCCCAGAAGTCGGGGAGCAGCGGCACGATGCCGTGGGTCCCGAACGCGACCGAGGCGTTGACCCGCAGGGTGCCGCGCGCGCTCCCGGCGCCTTGGGCCAGTTCGCGCTCGACGTCGTCCAGCTCGGCCAGCAGCGCGCCGCTCCGCTCGTAGTAGAGCCGGCCCTCGTCGGTCAGGGACAGGCGGCGGGTCGATCGCTCCATCAGGCGGACGCCCAGCCGCTCCTCGATGCGGACGATCAGCTTGCTGACGGTGGACGGCGTCATCATGAGCTGGCGCGCCGCCTCGGAGAAGCTGCCCGCCTCGACCACGCGCACGAACACCTGCATCTCTCCCGCCCGGTTGTCCAAGGCCGGCTCCTTCCGTCAGTTCGGGTCCATTCCCCTACGCCGCCATTCCCGGACGAAGCCCAGGAAGGCTTCGAGCGCGGAGGGAGGCCGGCGGCGGCTGGGATAGTAGAGAAAAGGCCCGGGGAAGTCGGGACACCAGTCGTCCAGCACCCGGACCAGCCGCCCCTGTCCCACCGCCTCCTCCACATAGCCCTCGAAGGTCAGCATGAAGCCGAGCCCGTCCAGCGCCGCCTGGAGCTGGATCCCCACATGGGAGGAGGTGAAGCGGCAGTCCGGCACGATCCTGACGGCGCGCCCGTCCTTCTCGAACTCCCAGGGCAGCATCATGCCGCTGGGAAATCGGGTCGAGATCGCAGGCGCGCCGAGCAGATCCTCGGGCTTCTCCGGAACGCCGTGGGCGGCGAGCAGTTCGGGCGCAGCGACGACGGCGTAGCGCTGCGGCGGCCCGAGCGATACCGCGACCATGTCGAGCGCCAGATTCTCCTCGAACCGGACGCCGGCGTCGAAGCCCTCGGCCACGATGTCGATCAGCGCGGTGTCGGTGACGATCTCCAGGTCGATGCCGGGATGGCGCTTCAGGAACGGCGCCACCATGGGGGCGAGGACAAGCTGGGCGGCGGGGGCGGACGCGTTGATCCGCAGCCGGCCCGTGGGGCGCCCCTGCCGGCCACGCGCCTCGGCCACGGCGTCGGCGATCTCCGTCAGGGCCGGACCGATCCGGCGCAGCAGGTTCTCGCCCGCCTCGGTGGGAGCGACGCTGCGGGTCGTGCGGTTGAGAAGACGGACGCCGAGCCGTTCCTCCAGGTCGCGCAGGCGCTGGCTGAGGCTGGAAACGGAGATCCGCTGCTCCAGGGCGGCGCGGCGGAAGTTCCGGTGGCGCGCCACGGCGGCCAGGGCGTGGAGATCGCGGAGATCCGACTCGTCCATTGTTCATCCCATCGAACAAGCCATGCGGGATTATCCAGCTTATCGGATGGATGGTATCGAGTCACCCTACGGGCCACGGTGATGCACGGCGAACGCCGCCGAATCGTAAAAGGAGACAGTCATGGAACACCGCACCCTGGGGACCACCGGTCCCGACACCGCGATGATCGGACTCGGCTGCATGGGCATGTCCGATTTCTACGGTCCGGCCGACCGGGCGGAGAGCATCGCGACGATCCACGCGGCGCTGGACGCCGGGATCACGCTGCTGGACACCGGCGACTTCTACGGCATGGGGCACAACGAACTGCTGATCGCCGAGGCGCTGAAGGGGCGTGACCGCGACAGGGTCCTGATCAGCGTCAAGTTCGGCGCGCTGCGCGGGCCGCAGGGGGAGTGGTTCGGCTACGACTCGCGGCCGATCGCGGTGAAGAACTTCGTGACCTACTCGCTGCGCCGGCTGGGGACCGACCATATCGACATCTACCGCCCGGCCCGCCTCGACCCGGACGTTCCGATCGAGGACACGGTCGGGGCCATCGCCGACCTGGTGAAGGCCGGATATGTCCGCCATGTCGGGCTGTCGGAGGTGGGGCCCGACACGATCCGGCGCGCCGCCGCGGTCCACCCGATCAGCGATCTCCAGATCGAGTATTCGCTGATCTCCCGCGGGATCGAGGAGAAGATCCTGCCGGCCTGCCGGGAACTGGGCATCGGGATCACCGCCTACGGCGTGCTGTCGCGCGGCCTGATCAGCGGCCACTGGTCGAAGGACCGCGCCGTCGGCAGGGATTTCCGGGCCATCAGCCCTCGCTTCCAAAGTGAAAACCTTGAAGCCAACCTTGAACTGGTGGAGCGGCTGCGCGGGATCTCGGAACGGATCGGCGCCTCGGTGGCGCAGGTCGCGATCGCCTGGGTCGCGGCCCAGGGCAAGGATATCGTCCCGCTGGTCGGCGCCCGGCGGCGCGACAGGCTGGATGAGGCGCTGGGTGCCACGGGGCTGACGCTGTCGGCGGAGGACCTGAAGTCCCTGGCGGAAGCCCTGCCGCCCGGCGCCGCGGCGGGCGACCGCTATCCGAGCGAGCAGCTCGCCCACATGGACAGCGAGAAGGCCTGATCGCTTGCGACGCCCACATCCTTTCCCCCGGCCCCTCTTCCCGAGAGAAGGGCTGCGGCAGGAGGGGCAAGCCGGGCTCGATCAAGCAGGATCGAATCGGTTGTCGTCGCGGGGCTGGTTTCCGACACCGGAGCGAGCCAGGATCTCCTTGGCCCCGCCGCGTTCGGCACGGGAACCGCGGGCAGCGAAGTAACGCGCTGCCTCGGCTTGAGCCCCGACCCGCAACGCCAGCGCCGTCGCGATATACTGGTTGAGGCTGACGCCGGCGACTTCCGCCTGGGCCTCGGCCTCCTTCTTCAGGTCTTCGGGAATGCACAGTGTGAAGCTGCTCATGGACCGATCCCCTGAGTACGTTCACCGGACGCTCGTCGGCGATCCCGACTCGGCCACACCCGCAGCCAAGTGGGCAATATCGAAGTTGGGTTCCGGCGATCACTCCCCGCCTTCCAGGTCTCCCAGCCCGTACCGGCGCAGCTTGACGTAAAGACTCTGGCGGCTGAGGCCGAGGATCTCGGCGGCCGACGCGCGGTTGTCGCCGGTCAGCTCCAGGGCGGCCTCGATGCACAGCCGCTCGATCACGTCGGTCGTCTCGCGCACAAGGTCCTTGAGCGGCACCCGGCCGACCAGCTCGGTCAGTTGCTCGACGGCGCGGGGCAGTTCCTTCTTCCGGGTCTCGGTCGCCAGCCGCCGGCCGACGTCGCGGATGGCGAAGCCGAAGCAGGGCTGGCCGGAGCCGGGCACCGTGCCGGCCGAGACCTCGATCTCGGTTCCGGCGCCGTACTCGCCGTGGAAGGTGGTGGCGTACAGGCGGACGGAGCCGTGCTGGCGCAGGTTCGCCATCAGCACGCCGAGATCGACGCCGGGCCGCCCGAGCCAGCGCTCCAGCGACTGCCCGCGCGCCTGCTCCTCCGCGGCCAACTGGGCGAGGTCGAGGAAGGCGGCGTTGGCGTCGATGATCCGGCCTTCGGCGTCGGTCACGACGAAGCCGTCGGGCATGCTTTCGACGACCTGAAGATGGTGCGGCTGGATCTCCGTCGCGGCGGCCCGGTCGGCCGTCAAGGGGATCAGCCGCACGAGGAAAAGCGACGCGGCATCCTGGCGGAACAGCGAGCAGGTCACCTGGAGCTCCCTGCCGAAGCCGGTCCTGGCCTGTCCCTCGTCCGCCCGGCCGGTCGCGCGCACGCCGGCCAGCAGAAGCTGGAGCGCCGGCGCGTCGGCGGGATCGAGGGCTTCGGTCAGCGTGCGGCCGGCCACCCCGCCGACCGCGTGGCCCAGCAAGGCGTCGGCGGCGGGGTTCGCCTCGACGATCTTGTAGGTATTGGCGTCGACGATGACGATCGCCTCGTGCGTCATCTGGAACAGCAGGCGATAGCGCATCTCGACGTGGCGCAGGCGGGCATAGTCCCGCTCCATGGATTGCTGCGCCTCGACCAGGCGCTGCTGGAGGGCGGCCGACGGGCGGAGATCGCGGCCGATCGCCACCATCCTGCCCTCGGCGCCGATCTGGACGACGGAATACTGGATCGGGATGTCGGCGCTGCGCGGCAGCGGATGGTTGACGTGGCGCCAGCGCGGCGTGACGCCGGCTTGCGCGTCGCGCAGCATGGCCTCGACCTTGATCCGGCTTTCGACGGTCACCGTGTCGAGCCAGGAACGGCCGATCCACTGGTCCGCCCAGTCGCGCGGCAGGTCGTCGTTGCCGTAGGTCAGGTCATGGATCACACCCTTGGAGTCGAGGACCAGCGCGATGTCCCCGGCAGACGCCACGAGGGCCGCCACGGCCTCGGCGTCCAGCTTCTCGAACGACTCCTTTGGAGCTTTGAAGTGCTTCACGGGAGGCGAGACCTTCGGGCCCGAAGGATTGAAGTCAGCGCCTGCGGGCTTGAGGCCGGCTTGGGTGTCAAGCGGCCCGGCGAGTTCGGCTGACGCCTTGGATCTCACCATTTAGGGCATCCCGACGAAAATTGTCAAGTAAGGTTGACGTAAAAAAATATTGACAGTCGAAACCACAATCGCGCCCCGCACGTCATACAAAATGACTCAGACCCGTTCCCTTAACGGTCTGACCATAAAAAGAGTTTCAGCTTTGTTTTGTGACGAGCGCAAGGAGATTTTCGGCCTGCAGCGGCGCCTCGCGGGCGTCCAGGGCGGTGACATCGGCACCGACCAGGGTCACCAGTTCGGGATGCGTGACAAAAACAGGCCCCCCGACCATGATGCCGACGGCGGGGTTGCGTGACGCGCGGCGGATCAGCCGGATGGTGGAGGCGAGGACTTCGACCTGGACCTCGCAGCTCACCGACAGGCCGACGACGGAGAACCACTGGCTGCGCACGGTCCTGATCAGCTCGTCGCGCGCGACCGGCGCACCGGTGGTGACATCCCACCGCGCCCGCCGGAAGAACTCGGCGACCATCGAAATGCCGAAGGTGTGCTGGCCGCCCGGCACGCTCATCAGCAGCGCCCGGCGCCCGTCGTCGCGGGTGGAAGCCTCGTTCAGGAAGGCCGGGCTGAAGTCGCGCAGCACCTGCTGGAGACGGCAGAGGCCGATGGTCACGTCGCCGAAATGGCAAATGTCGTTGGTCCAGAGATCGCCCAGATGGCGCGCCGCCGGGGCCAGCAGGTCGAGATAAAGCGATTCCAGCGGAACGCCGCGGGACTGGACCAACTGCACGAAGCTCGACGCGACCCGGAACTGGTCCTTCAGCAGCAGCGACGACAGCTCCAGCACGTCATCGACGCACGGCGCCGGCTCAAAGCCCGCCGAAAGCGGCGCCGGAACCACCAGCGGTTCCGGAGGCGACCGGTGAGCCAGGATGAGGCGCGGAACAATTTCCGCCTCGACAGTGTCAATCAAACCGGCCATCAACTGGCCGGGCCGGCCGTGCCCCGCGACGACCCGAGTGTCGATTTCCGTGCTCTCCGTTACGGGAACACCTTCGACCTCTTCCCAGGCCCTCCCTGAAACGACCCGTTCGAGCGAGTCATTCATTTTTTGCTCCCTGAGGATCGGCATGAGCCTACGCTCATGCTTAATACCCCTCAACCACAATTCCAGTAAGGTTATTATCCTCGATATAGATCATGGGTCAGGTGAATACCCTAGGCGGGTGGTGGCCGTTAATAGTGTCAACTCGAATTGACGTATATCTCTGTTGACGGTGTCAATGATAAGGTTTAGCGTTTCGATCCAAGCAAGGAAGCAGGTCGAGGGCGGGCGAAAACCCGCTCCGGGCGTCAGCCGGCCGGCTCCAGTGGGAGAAACGCCATGCACCATCCCGGGCACGATCCTGGGCAGGCCTCTCGGACCCGGCACGGTCAAAGGCAGCCCCTCTACACCGCCGAAGAACGGCTGAAACGGGACGCGTCCCCCTGGACGCTGGTCCAGGGCATCCTGGCTCCGGTTCAGTTCGTGGTCTTCCTGGTCAGCCTGGCCCTGGTGCTTCGCTATCTCTCCACCGGCGAGGGCGAGGGGGTGGCTTCCGCCTCCATCGTCGTCAAGACGCTGACGCTCTACGCGATCATGATCACCGGCTCGATCTGGGAACGGGAAGTGTTCGGGCGCTACCTGTTCGCACCGGCCTTCTACTGGGAGGACGTGTTCAGCATCCTGGTGCTGGCGCTCCATACCGCCTACCTCGCGGCCCTGGTGACCGGGGCGCTCGACGTTCGCGGGCAGATGTTCCTGGCTCTGGCGGCCTATGCGACTTACGTGATCAACGCGACCCAGTTCCTGCTGAAGCTCCGCGCCGCCCGGCGCGACGAGGCGGCGGGCGCCGGGTTCGGCCAGGCGGGAGCTGCGTCATGACGGCGGCCGTGGCTGACGCGATGCCGGTGCTTCGCGAGCGCGGCCAGCGGGAAGTGTTCTGCGGGCTGACCGGGATCGTCTGGCTGCACCGCAAGATCCAGGACGCCTTCTTCCTGGTGGTCGGGTCCCGGACCTGCGCGCACCTGATCCAGTCCGCCGCCGGCGTCATGATCTTCGCCGAGCCGCGGTTCGCGACCGCGATCATCGAGGAACGGGACCTCGCCGGCCTGGCCGACATGAACGAGGAGCTTGACCGGGTGGTGGACCAGCTCCTGGCACGGCGGCCCGACATCCGGCTGCTGTTCCTGGTCGGATCCTGCCCGTCGGAAGTGATCAAGCTGGACCTCGGCCGGGCGGCAGCCCGCCTGTCGCTCCGGCACCGGCCGGCGGTGCGCATCCTCAGCTATTCCGGCAGCGGGATCGAGACGACCTTCACCCAGGGCGAGGACGCCTGCTTGGCGGCCCTGGTCCCGGAGCTTCCCCGGCAGGACGGACGGTCGCTGCTGGTGGTGGGCGCGCTGGCGGAGGTGGTCGAGGACCAGTTCAGGCGGATCTTCGAGGATCTGGGCATCGGTCCGGTCCGCTTCCTGCCGCCCCGGAGCGCCGAAGACCTGCCGCCGGTCGGGCCGGGCACCTCCTTCCTTCTGGCGCAGCCTTTTCTCGGAGAAACCGCGCGAGCTCTCGAAGAGCGCGGTGCGACCAGGCTCGAAGCCCCCTTCCCGCTTGGTGCCGAAGGCACCACGGGGTGGCTCGCCGCCGCGGCGGCCGCGTGGCAGGTCGAGCCCAGCCGTTTCCGGGACGTGATCTCCCCCTGCCGCGAAAGGTCGCGGAACGCGCTTGCCCGCTACCGTGCCGAGCTGGCGGGCAAGCGCGTTTTCTTTTTTCCGGACAGCCAGCTCGAAGTGCCGCTTGCCCGCTTCCTGTCGACCGAACTGGGGATGGAGCTGGTCGAGGTCGGCACCCCCTATCTGCACCGCCGGCACCTGGCGGAGGAACTGGCGCTGCTGCCCCCCGGCACCATGCTGAGCGAGGGCCAGCACGTGGAACGCCAGCTCGACCGCTGCCGGGCGGCCAAGCCGGACATCACCGTCTGCGGCCTCGGCCTCGCCAACCCGCTGGAGGCGGAGGGGCTGACCACGAAGTGGTCGATCGAACTGGTCTTCACCCCGATCCAGGGGTACGAGCAGGCCGCCGACCTGGCCGGACTGTTCGCCCGGCCGCTGCGCCGCCGGACCGCCCTGGCAGCCGGAGGAGTCGCGGCATGCAGCTGACGCTCTGGACCTACGAGGCTCCCCCCCATGTGGGTGCCATGCGGATCGCCACGGCGATGGAAGGCGTCCACTACGTGCTCCACGCGCCGCAGGGCGACACCTACGCCGACCTGCTGTTCACCATGATCGAGCGGCAGGCCAAGCGCCCGCCAGTGACCTACACGACCTTCCAGGCGCGCGACCTGGGCGGCGACACCGCCGAGCTGTTCAAGACGGCGGTCGCCGATGCCTACGAGCGGTTCCGTCCGCAGGCGCTGATCGTCGGCGCCTCCTGCACGGCCGAGCTGATCCAGGACGATCCGGGCGGCCTCGCCCGCGCGCTGGACCTGCCGGTGCCGGTGGTCCCGCTTGAGCTGCCGGCCTACCAGAAGAAGGAGAACTGGGGAGCGGCGGAAACCTTCTACCGGCTGGTCCGGGCGCTGGCCGACCCGGCCTGCCCGCGCCATGCCGGAGGGCGTCCGCGCTGCAACCTGCTGGGTCCGGCGGCGCTGGGCTTCCGGCATCGCGACGATGTGACCGAGGTCGCCGCCCTGCTCGACAGGATCGGCGTCGATGTCGGGGTGGTGGCACCGCTGGGCGCGTCGCCCGCCGACATGGCGCGGCTGGGCGAGGCGGACTTCAACGTCGTCCTGTATCCCGAGATCGCGTCCACCGCCGCCCGGTGGCTTCAGAAGAGTTTCGGCCAGCCGATCGTGGCGACGGTGCCGATCGGCGTCGGCGCCACCCGCGACTTCGTCGCCGAGGTGGCGAAGGTGGCCGGCATCGAGGTTCCGGCTGATGTGGCGGCGGGAGCGTCGCGGCTGCCCTGGTACTCCCACTCGGTGGACAGCACCTACCTGACCGGCAAGCGGGTCTTCGTCTTCGGCGACGCCACCCACGCGATCGCGGCGGCCCGGATCGCCCGCGACGAGCTGGGCTTCACGGTAGCCGGTCTCGGCACCTACAGCCGGGAGTTCGCCCGCGAGGTGCGCGAGGCGGCGGCGCGGTACGGCGTCGAGGCGCTGGTGACCGACGACTACCTGGAGGTCGAGGCCAAGGTCGCGGAGCTTCAGCCCGACCTGGTGCTTGGAACCCAGATGGAGCGGCACATTGCCAAGCGGCTGGGCGTCCCCTGCGCCGTCATCTCCGCCCCCGTCCATGTCCAGGACTTCCCGGCGCGCCACTCCCCCCAGATGGGGTTCGAGGGCGCCAACGTGATCTTCGACACCTGGGTCCATCCCCTGATGATGGGCCTGGAGGAGCATCTGCTGACGATGTTCCGCGAGGACTTCGAGTTCCATGGCGAGGCGGCCCCGTCCCATCTCGGCACCGCCGCAACTCCTGATCGGGGGCCGGAGCCGGAACCCGCCCCGCAATCCTCCGGCTGGGCTCCCGACGCCGAGCGGGAGCTTCGAAAGGTGCCGTTCTTCGTCCGCGGCAAGGCCCGCCGCAACACCGAACGCTTCGCCCGCGAGCAGGGCATAGCGCTCATCACCGTCGAGACGCTGTACCATGCCAAAGCCCATTTCAGCTCCTGACCCCGTTCCCGTCCGCATCGTGATCGTCACGCTGGACAACCACCTGGCGGGAGCGACCGAGCGAGCGCGGCAAAGCGTGGCGCGCGAAGTCCCCGGCCTGGAGGTGACCCTGCATGCCGCGGCGGAATGGGGCACCGATCCCGGTTCGGTCGAGCGGTGCCGGGCCGACATCGCCGAAGCCGACATCGTGATCGCCAACATGCTGTTCATGGAGGACCATATCCAGGCGGTCCTCCCCGCCCTTCAGGCCCGGCGCGACCAGTGCGACGCCATGGTGGTCTGCATGTCGGCGGGCGAGGTGATCCGGCTGACCCGGATCGGCCGCTTCACCATGACCGGCAACGAGCGCGGGCCGCTGGCTTTCCTGAAGCGCCTGCGCGGCGCCAAGAAAGAGGGCGGCAGCTCGGGCGCCAAGCAGATGGCGATGCTCCGGCGGATCCCGAAGATCCTGCGGTTCATCCCGGGCGCCGCCCAGGACGTGCGGGCCTATTTCCTGACGCTGCAATACTGGCTGTGCGGGTCGGACGAGAACGTGGCGCAGATGCTGCGCTTCCTGGTGGACCGCTACGCCGACGGCGAACGCCGGCACCTGCGCGGCACGTTGAAGGCGGCCCCGCCGGTCGAGTATCCGGACGTCGGCGTCTATCACCCCGCCATGAGGCCGCAGATGGCGGACAGCGTCGCCAAGCTGCCCGCCGCGACGGCCGGCTGCCGGGGCACCGTCGGGCTGCTGGTGATGCGCTCCTACCTGCTGCCGGGCAACACCGCCCACTATGACGGCGTGATCGCGGCGCTGGAAGCGCGGGGGCTGCGGGTGATCCCGGCCTTCGCCAGCGGCCTCGACGCCCGGCCGGCGGTCGAGCTGTTCTTCCTGAAGGACGGCAAGCCGGTGGTCGACGCGGTCGTGTCGATGACCGGATTCTCCCTGGTCGGCGGCCCCGCCTACAACGACGCCAAGGCGGCCGAGGCCATGCTGGCGGGGCTGGACGTGCCCTATGTCGCGGCCCACGCGGTGGAGTTCCAGACCCTGGAGCAGTGGGAAGCGTCGGACCGGGGGCTGATGCCGGTCGAGGCGACCATGATGGTCGCGATCCCGGAACTGGACGGAGGCACCGGCGCCATGCTGTTCGGCGGGCGATCGGCCGCCGCGCCCCTGGAGAAGGCGCGCGACATGCAGGTCCATGAGGAGCGGGCCGCGGCGCTTGCGGCCCGGGTCGAGCGGCTGGTGACCCTGCGCCGGACGCCGGCGGCGGAGCGCCGCATCGCCGTGGTGCTGTTCAACTTCCCGCCCAACGCCGGGGCGGTCGGCACCGCAGCCTATCTCGGCGTCTTCGAATCCCTGCACAACACGCTGAAAGGGCTGGCCCGGGCCGGCTACACGGTCGAGGTGCCGGAGACGGTCGATGCGCTGCGGGACCGGATCATCCTGGGCAATTCGGCGCGGTTCGGCGCCGACGCCAACGTGCAGGCGCGCATCCCCGTGGACGACCATGTCCGGCGGGAACGCTGGCTGGGCGAGATCGAGGCCCAGTGGGGGCCGGCGCCGGGACGGCAGCAGACCGACGGGTCCAGCCTGATGGTCCTCGGCGAGCGGTTCGGCAACGTGCTGGTCGGTTTGCAGCCGGGCTTCGGCTACGAGGGCGACCCGATGCGGCTGCTGTTCGAGAAGGGCTTCGCGCCGACCCACGCCTTCTCCGCCTTCTACCGCTACCTGCGGGAGGACTTCGCGGCCCATGCGGTGCTTCATTTCGGAACCCACGGCGCGCTGGAGTTCATGCCGGGCAAGCAGACCGCGCTCTCATCCGGGTGCTGGCCGGACCGGCTGCTCGGCGAACTGCCGAACTTCTACCTGTACGCCGCCAACAACCCGTCGGAAGGCACGATCGCCAAGCGCAGGACGGCGGCGACCCTGATCAGCTACCTGACGCCGCCGATCGCCCAGGCCGGCCTCTATCGCGGGCTGCTGGAGCTGAAATCCTCGATCGATAGCTGGCGGGCGCTGACTCCGGAGATCCAGGCCGACCGGGGGCACCTGGCCGGGGTTATCCATGCGCAGGCCGCCGCCGTGGACCTCGCCCAGGCGGAACCGGCCTGGACCGATCCGGAGCGGGACATCGCGGCGCTGACCCACGCGATCCTGGAGATGGAATATACCCTGATCCCCTACGGCCTCCACGTGGTGGGCGAGCCTCCGTCGGCCTCCGAGCGGGTGGACCTGCTGCTCGCCATGGCGGAATCGGCCCACGGCGCCAACCCGGCCCGCGCCGACATCGAGGCGCTGGTGGCGGGACGGCCGCCGGAGGAGATCACGGCGGACCAGACCGCGCTGGCGCTGTACCGCGACCTGGCGGCGAGCGACCTGCTGCTGGCGGAAGACCATGAGCTCGCCTCGATCCTGCACGCGCTGGACGGCGGGTTCATCCGGCCGACGCCGGGCGGCGACCTGCTTCGGACCCCGGCGATCCTGCCGACCGGCCGCAACATCCACGGCTTCGATCCCTACCGCATCCCCAGCGCCTTCGCGGTGGCCGACGGCGCCCGGCAGGCGGCCCGCCTGCTCGCCCGCCACCAGGCGGAGGGCAACGGCTTCCCGGAAACCGTCGCCTTCGTGCTGTGGGGAACGGACAACCTGAAGAGCGAGGGCGGCCCGATCGCCCAGGTGCTGGCGCTGATCGGCGCGCGGCCCCGGTTCGACAGCTACGGTCGCCTGTGCGGCGCCGAGTTGATCCCGCTCGACGAGCTGGGCCGGCCCCGGGTGGACGTGGTGCTGACCCTGTCCGGCATCTTCCGCGACCTGCTGCCCCTGCAGATCAAGCTGCTGGCCGAAGCCTGCTTCCTGGCGGCCGGCGCCGACGAGCCGCCGCACCTGAACTTCGTGCGGAAGCATACCCTGGAGCATCAGCGGACCCACGGCTGCGACTTCGAGACGGCGGCGCTCCGGGTCTTCAGCAATGCCGACGGCACCTACGGCTCCAACCTGAACCACATGGTGGACAGCGGCTGCTGGACCGAGGAGGACGAGCTGGCCGAAGCCTTCACCCGGCGGAAATGCTTCGCCTACGGCCGGTCGGGCATCCCGGTCAAACAGGCGGAGCTGATGCAGACGCTGCTGGCCGGGGTCGATCTCGCCTACCAGAACCTGGAATCGGTCGAGCTGGGCGTCACCACGATCGACCACTATTTCGACAATCTCGGCGGCATCAGCCGGGCGGTCGGGCGGGCCACCGGAACGACGGTGCCGGTCTATATCGGCGACCAGACCCGCGGCGAAGGCACCGTGCGCACCCTGTCCGAACAGGTGGCGCTGGAGGTCAGGACCCGCGTGCTGAACCCCAAATGGTACGAGGGCATGCTGAAGCACGGCTTCGAGGGCGTGCGCCAGATCGAGGCCCATGTGACCAACACCCTGGGCTGGTCGGCGACGACGGGACAGGTGGCGCCGTGGGTCTACCAGCAGCTCACCCAGACCTACCTGCTCGACGAGGAGATGCGCGATCGCCTCGCCGAATTGAACCCCAAGGCGTCGGCGCGGGTCGCCAACCGCCTGATCGAGGCGCACGAGCGGCGCTACTGGTCGCCGGACGAAACCATGCTGGCGGCCCTGCGGCAGGCCGGCGAGACCCTGGAAGACCGGCTCGAAGGCATCAGCGAAAAGGCAGCGGCATGACAACCACTCTTCTAAGACGCCCGGACGGCGAAGGCAGCGTCCAGGTCAAGCTGGACCCGAGCGTCAGGATCGAGGGGGCGAAAGTCTTCGCGGTCTACGGCAAGGGCGGCATCGGCAAGAGCACGACCTCGTCCAACCTGTCCGTAGCATTCTCCAAGCTGGGCAAGCGGGTGCTCCAGATCGGCTGCGATCCCAAGCATGACAGCACCTTCACCCTGACCAAGCGGCTGGTCCCCACGGTGATCGACATCCTGGAGACGGTGAACTTCCATTCGGAGGAGCTTCGGCCCGAGGATTTCGTGTTCGAGGGCTACAACGGCGTGATGTGCGTCGAGGCCGGCGGGCCGCCGGCGGGTACCGGCTGCGGCGGCTACGTGGTCGGCCAGACGGTCAAGCTCCTGAAGGAGCATCACCTGCTCGACGACACCGACGTGGTGATCTTCGACGTGCTGGGCGACGTGGTGTGCGGCGGCTTCGCGGCCCCGCTCCAGCATGCCGACCGGGCGCTGATCGTCACCGCCAACGATTTCGACAGCATCTTCGCGATGAACCGCATCGTCGCGGCGATCCACGCCAAGGCACGCAACTACGATGTCCGGCTGGGCGGCGTGATCGCCAACCGGAGCGCCGGGACCGACCAGATCGACCGCTTCAACGGTGTCGTCGGGCTGGAGACCCTGGCCCGCTTCCCCGACCTGGACGCGATCCGGCGCAGCCGCCTGAAGAAGGCGACCCTTTTCGAGATGGAGCCGTCGCCCGAGCTGGAGGCGGTCCAGGCGGAGTATCTGCGGCTTGCCGCCACGCTGTGGGCCGGAACCGAGCCGCTGGCGCCGAAGCCCATGAAGGACCGGGACATCTTCGACCTGCTGGGGTTCGACTGATGCACAGCGTCTCCTACATCGAACGCCGCGACCGGCTGGAAACCTATTTCGACCGCACCGCCGTGGAGGCCTGGTCCCGCCTGACCTCCGACGCGCCGGTCGGCCGCATCCGGGCGACCGTGCGGAAGGGCCGCGACGGTATGCGGAACACGCTGCTGGGCTGGCTGCCGGAGGATTTGACGGGGTGCCGGCTGCTGGATGCCGGCTGCGGCACCGGCATGCTGGCGCTGGAGGCGGCCCGGCGGGGCGCCGAGGTGGTCGCGATCGACCTGTCGCCGACGCTGGTCGGGCTGGCGCGGGAGCGGATGCCGGCGGGGCTTGATGTGGATTTCCGGGTCGGCGACATGCTGGACCCCGGCCTGGGCCGGTTCGACCATGTAGTGGCGATGGACTCGCTGATCCACTACCGGGCGCCCGACATGGCGCGGGCGGTGAAGGCGCTGGCCGAGCGGACGCGGGCGTCGGTGCTGTTCACCTTCGCGCCGCAGACCCCGGCACTGGCGGCGATGCATGCCGTGGGCAAATTGTTTCCCCGGGGAAACAGGGCGCCGGCGATCGAGCCGGTGCGCGAAGCGGGGTTGCGGCGCCTGCTGGCGTCGGAAGTCGGCCGCTGGCGGCCGTCGCGGACCGAGCGGGTGGCGTGCGGGTTCTACACCTCCCAGGCGCTGGAGCTGGTGCCCCATGATCATTAAGCGCCAACACCGCGTCTGGACATTCCTGACACCGCGCCTCCTGCCGTTCGCGGACGCCGCGACGCCGGAACTGCCGCTGGGGCGGCTGCTGCGGCTGTCGCTGTTCCAGGTGTCGGTGGGCATGGCGATCGTGCTGCTGAACGGCACGCTGAACCGGGTCATGGTGGTGGAACTGGGCGTCGCGACCTGGCTGGTCGCGGTCATGGTGGCACTGCCCCTGGTCTTCGCGCCGCTGCGGGCGCTGGTGGGCTTCCGCTCGGACAATCACAGCTCCGTGCTGGGATGGCGGCGGGTGCCCTATATCTGGTTCGGCACGCTGATCCAGTTCGGCGGCTTCGCGATCATGCCGTTCGCCCTGATCATCCTGTCGGGCGACAGCACCACCCCGACCTATGCCGGCCATGCCGGAGCGGCGCTGGCCTTCCTGATGGTCGGCGCGGGGCTGCACACGACCCAGACCGCCGGGCTGGCGCTGGCGACCGACCTTGCCACTCCCGAGACCCGGCCGCGCGTGGTGGCCCTGCTCTACGTGATGCTGCTGGCCGGGATGGTCGCGAGCGCGCTGGTGTTCGGCTGGCTGCTGGCGGAATTCTCCCAGCTCCGCCTGATCCAGGTGATCCAGGGCGCCGCCGTCACGACCATGGTCCTGAACGTGATCGCGCTGTGGAAACAGGAGCCGCGCAATCCGGCGGCCACGGCGCCGGACCGCCCCCGCCCCGGCTTCGCCGAATCCTGGCGGACCTTTCGGCAGGCGGGCCGCGCCGGGCGGGTGCTGGTGGCGGTCGGACTGGGGACGGCGGCCTTCAGCATGCAGGACATCCTGCTGGAGCCCTATGGCGGCCAGATCCTGAACCTGAGCGTCGGCGAGACCACCGCGCTGACCGCGCTGCTGGCGGGCGGCACGCTGGGCGGCTTCGCCCTCGCGGCCCGGCGGCTGAACCGGGGTGCCGATCCCTACCGGCTGGCCGCGCTGGGCGTGCTGGTCGGGCTCGCCGCCTTCTCCTGCATCATCTTCTCCGCCCCCCTGGAATCGCCGCTGCTGGTCCGGATCGGCGCCGTGCTGATCGGCTTCGGCAGCGGGCTGTTCGTGGTCGGCACGCTGACCGCCGCCATGGCGCTGGCGCGCGAGGGCGAGAGCGGGCTGGCGCTGGGCGCCTGGGGAGCGGTCCAGGCGACCGCGGCCGGCGTCGCGATCGCGGCGGGCGGCGGCATCCGCGACCTGGTGTCGAGCCTCGGCACCCAGGGACTGCTGGGTCCCGCCCTGACCGACCCGTCCGTCGGCTACGGCGCCGTCTATTACCTGGAGATCATCCTGCTGTTCGCCACCCTGGCCGCCATCGGACCGCTGGTCCGCAGCACCGCGCAGGCCAGACCCCAACCACCCGCGGCATTCGGCCTCGCCGAATTCCCCGGTTAACCCGTCCCGGTCAACAACTTAAACGTGCGGAGGTCACCGATGGAAACAGGAGCCATCACGAGCTACATCGACGTGGCCCAGGTCGTCCTGTACGCGTTCTGGATCTTCTTCGCCGGCCTGATCTATTACCTGCACCAGGAGGACAAGCGGGAAGGCTACCCGCTGGTGTCCGACCGGTCGGAGCGGTCGCCCCGGGTGAAGGTCCAGGGCTACCCGCCGATCCCGGCTCCCAAGATCTTCACGATGCGCGACGGCTCGACCTATTCGGCGCCGCCGGGCAATCCGGACGAGCGCGAGATCGCCGCCCTCCCCTCGGGTCTGTGGCCGGGAGCGCCCCTGGTGCCGACCGGCAACCCGATGGTCGACGGCGTCGGCCCCGCGGCCTGGGCGATGCGCGAGGACAAGCCGGAACTGACGGCCGAGGACGAGAACCGCATCGTCCCGCTGCGGGTCGCCCCCGACTTCTTCATCCCGACCCGCGATCCCAACCCGATCGGCATGGAAGTGGTCGCGGCCGACGGCTACGTGGCCGGCGACGTGCGCGAGGCCTGGGTGGACCGGTCGGAGCCGGCGATCCACTACCTCGAGGTCGAGATCCCCTCCGCGACCGGGAGAAGGATCGTCCTGCTGCCCATGCGGTTCTGCCGGATCGATACCTGGAACCGCAAGGTCAAGGTCAAGTCAATCCTGTCCCACCAGTTCGCCGACGTGCCCGCGATCAGGAACCCGAACCAGATCACCAAGCTGGAGGAGGACAAGATCACGGCCTACTACGCCAGCGGGCATCTCTACGCCACGCCCCAGCGCCAGGAGCCGCTGATATGAACACGGAATACGACACCGAGCCGGTGCCGGGCCTGCCCGAACCGCTGCCGGCCGGGGAGAGGATGCTGTGGCAGGGCCGGCCGGACTGGAAGTCGCTGGCCCGCCGGGGGCTCCATGTCAACAAGCTGGCGGCCTACTTCGGCGTGCTGCTGGTCTGGCGCGGCGTGGTCCAGGTCCATGACGGTGCTGCTCCCCTGGATGCTGTTCTGTCCACGCTGGGCTTCGTGCCTTGGGCGGCCTGCGCGCTGGGGCTGGTGCTGCTGTTCGCCTGGGGATCGGCGCGCTCCACGATGTATACCGTGACCGACAGGCGGATCGTGATGCGGTTCGGCATCGCGCTGCCGATGGCGCTGAACATACCGTTCCGGCTGGTCGGCTCCGCCGGGCTGAAGGTCCATGCCGACGGCAGCGGCGACATCCCGCTGGCACTGACCGAGGGCAACCGGATCGCCTGGCTCCTGCTGTGGCCGCACGCCCGCCCGTGGCGGGTCAGCCGTCCCGAGCCGATGCTGCGCGCGATCCCCGAGGCATCCCGCGTCGCCGGCATCCTGGCCGACGCGCTGACCGCAGCGACCGCGGGCGCCCCCGCCGCCAACACGGCGGCCCCGCTTCCGGCCCCCCTTCCGACCGTCGCCCGGCGCCGCAAGGCCCAGCGGGTCGGCGCGCTGGGGAGTGCATCGACATGAGATCCCGGGGCATGGACACCGGCCCGGCCGATCCCGTCTTCCCGCGCGGGGCGCTGATCGGGGCCGCCGCCCTGCTCGCCTTCACCGTGTCGGCGGCGACCGTGGCGCGGGTGAGCGGGCTGGGAACCGTGCAGATGCCCGAGGCGGCCTCGGTCGAAAGCCGGCAGCTCCGCTTCGAGGACAGGACTGACGGTTCCATCGCCATCACCGACGCGCGGACCGGCCGGATCGCCGGCGTCGTGGAACCCGGCACCAACGGTTTCGTGCGCGGCGCGCTGCGCGGCCTCGCCCGCGAACGCAAGCGCCAGGGCGTCGGGATCGAGCCGCCCTTCGTGCTGACCCGCTGGGCCGACGGGCGCCTGTCCCTGGACGATCCCGCGACCGGCAGGGTGATCAACCTGGAAGCCTTCGGCCCGACCAACGCCGAGGCTTTCGCCACCATGATGAACACCGGAGGGAACGGGCCATGACGATAGCCTGGAGCGGCAGTCCCCGCACCGTCGAGGTGCCCTGCACCGTCGATATCGAGATCACCCCCGACAGCGTCCACGCCTATGTGGAGTTGGACGGGATCGAGGTGGGTCCGGGCGACGAGGTGATCGTCCACGACGCGCCGGCCATGGTCCCATTCGGCACCCAGCATTTCTACTACCGCCGGGCCACGGTGGTGCGCGCCGGCCCGATGGAACGCCTGCGCGCCCGGCTCGCGGGATATCTCGAACTGACCGAACTCTACGAAGTCGGATTTTCCGAAGGGAGGACGCAATGATCCCCATGGAAGGCGGCGGTGCGCCCAACACCAGCACGCGCATGGCCCAGGAAGACACGATGCTGAGCCCGCGCTTCTACACGACCGACTACGAGGCGATGGACAAGCTGGACGTCGACGCCGTCCGCGCCGAGTGGGACACGGTCATGGCCGAGCTGCGCCGCGACGACAACAAGAAGCATTTCACCCGGACGCCGGAGTTCACCAACAACCTCGACGAGATGCCGGAGGGGTTGCGGAAGGAGTTCGTCGATTTCCTGGTCAGCTCGCTGACGGCGGAGTTCTCCGGCTGCGTGCTCTACGCCGAGACCAAGAAGCGGGTGAAGAACCCGGACATCCAGGAACTGTTCGCCTTCATGGCCCGGGACGAATCCCGGCACGCCGGCTTCATCAACGACACGCTCAAGGATTTCGGCATCGGCGTGGACATGAGCTTCCTGACCAAGGCCAAGAAATACACCTACTTCAAGCCGAAGTTCATCTTCTACGCCACGTACCTGTCGGAGAAGATCGGCTATGCCCGCTACATCACGATCTATCGCCAGCTGGAGCGCAACCCGGACCGGCGGTTCCACCCGATCTTCAAGTTCTTCGAGAAGTGGTGCAACGACGAGTTCCGCCACGGAGAGGCCTTCGCCCTGCTGATGCGGGCCAACCCGTCGCTGCTGAGCGGCGGCAACAAGCTGTGGATCAAGTTCTTCCTGCTGGCGGTCTTCGCGACGATGTTCGTCCGGGACCATATGCGGCCGGAATTCCACAAGGCCCTGGGCCTCGATCCGACCGAGTACGACTTCACGGTGTTCCGGATCACGACGGAGATTTCCAAGCAGGTCTTCCCGCTGACCCTGGACATCGACAATCCGAAGTTCCGCGCGGGATTGGAGCGGCTGATCGAGATCTCGAACGCCCGCGCCGCTGCGGCGCGGCAGGGCGGCGTCGGCGGCAAGCTGAAGCGGGCGGCGCTGGGACTGGCGGGGGCGGCGACCTTCGCCCGGCTCTACATGCTGCCGGCCCGGTCGAACACGCTGCCGCGGGACATCCACCTGGCGCCGGCCTGGTAGAGCGGAGGCATCGCCCGTGTCCGAACATGCGCTTCCGGTGCTCTACACGCTGTTCCTGTGGTGGTTCAGCACGGGGCTGATCGTCTATCTAGACGGCCTGCACCCCCGGACCTTCCGCTGGAGTCTGGCGGGCGCCGGGGCGCTGGCGGTGCTGGCGCTGTACGGGCTGGCGGAGGGGCGGTCGGACACCAGCGTTTCCGGCGCCTTCATCGCTTTCACCTGCGCTCTGGCGGTCTGGGGCTGGAACGAGATCAGCTTCCTGATGGGGCTGGTCACGGGACCGCGCCGGATCGCGAGCCCGCCCGGGGCGACCGGCTGGCGGCACCTGCGGAACGCCATCGCCGTGGTGGCATACCACGAGGTCTCCATCGCGGCGTCGGCGGCCCTGATCGCGGCCCTGACCTGGGGCGGGGAGAACCAGGTCGGGCTTTGGACCTTCCTGCTGCTGTGGGTCCTGCGGCTGAGCGCCAAGCTCAACGTCTTCCTGGGCGTGCCGAACCTGGGCCAGGAGTTCCTGCCCGACCACCTGAAGTACCTGGCAACATATTTCCGCAAGCGGCCGATGAACGTCTTCTTCCCGGTGTCGGTGACGGGTGCGACCGTCGCCATGCTGCTGCTGATCCAGGCGGCGGGCGCGCCGGATGCCGACGGCTTCACCGCGGCGGGATTCACCTTCCTCGCGACCCTGATGGCGCTGGCGCTGCTGGAGCACTGGCTGCTCGTGCTGCCGCTGCCCGCGGCGGCGCTGTGGTCCTGGTACCTGTCGGCCCGCGAGAGCGGCGTCACCCTGCCATCTGCGATCACGACCCAGATTTCGACAAACCGGAGGCAATGATGAGTTTCGAATTCGAAGGCTATTTCCGCGACCAGCTCGACGGCCTCCGGGACGAGGGACGTTATCGTATCTTCGCCGAGCTGGAGCGGCGGGCCGGCGAGTTCCCCAAGGCGGCGCATTACGTCGACGGCGAGCGGGCCGGCACCGTGACCATCTGGTGCTCCAACGACTATCTCGGCATGGGCCAGCACCCCGCCGTGCTGTCCGCGATGCACGAGGCGATCGACCGCTGCGGGGCGGGTGCCGGCGGGACCCGCAACATCTCGGGCACGACCCATTACCACGTGCTGCTGGAGCGCGAGTTGGCCGACCTGCACGGCAAGGAGGCGGCGCTGCTGTTCACCTCGGGCTATGTCTCCAACTGGGCAGCGCTGGGCACACTGGCGTCGC
The DNA here is from genome assembly GCF_016806835.2 of Skermanella rosea. Classification (NCBI taxonomy): domain Bacteria; kingdom Pseudomonadati; phylum Pseudomonadota; class Alphaproteobacteria; order Rhodospirillales; family Azospirillaceae; genus Skermanella; species Skermanella rosea. The sequence continues at coordinate 3,278,395 of NZ_CP086111.1, forward strand.
GCATTCCCGACTGCGTCGTGCTGTCCGACGCCGGCAACCATGCCTCCATGATCGAGGGCATCCGGCACAGCCGCGCCGAGCGGCACATCTTCGCCCACAACGATCCGGACGACCTGGATCGCAGGCTGTCGGCCCTGGACCCTGACGTGCCGAAGCTGGTGGCGTTCGAATCCGTCTATTCCATGGACGGCGACGTCGCCCCGATCGCAGAACTGTGCGACGTGGCCGACGCCCACGGCGCCATGACCTACCTGGACGAGGTCCACGCGGTGGGGCTGTACGGGCCGCGTGGCGGCGGCATCGCGGAGCGCGAAGGCATCGCGCACCGGCTGACGGTGATCGAGGGAACGCTCGGCAAGGCCTTCGGCGTGGTCGGCGGCTACATCACCGCGTCGGCCTCGCTGTGCGACTTCGTCCGGAGCTTCTCCTCGGGCTTCATCTTCACCACGTCCCTGCCCCCGGCGGTGACTGCGGGAGCGCTCGCCAGCATCCGGCACCTGAAGGCCAGCGCCGCGGAGCGCCGGCGCCACCAGGACCGCGTAGCGACCGTGCGTCGGAAGCTGGACGCCGCCGGAATCCCGATGCTGGACAACCCGAGCCACATCGTGCCGGTGATGGTGCGCGACCCCGTCCTGTGCAAGCTGATCAGCGACATGCTGCTGGACCGGTACGGCATCTATGTCCAGCCGATCAACTACCCTACCGTGGCCCGCGGCACGGAGCGCCTGCGCATCACCCCCTCGCCGCTGCACACCGACGCCGACATCGACCACCTGGTCAATGCGCTGTCGGCGATCTGGGCGGAGATCGGGTTGCGGCAGGCGGCTTGAGCGAGTGGTTTGGTGACGCTCAGGATCACGGATGAACACGGATATCCACGGATGGACACGGATTCTACAGAAGCAGACGCTTGAACTCGAGTCTCGGTTTTCCAAAGTTGAACAGGAGACCTACTGGAGATTGCTGGCTTTCAAATAGTTCAATACTTGTGATGTGTGGGACTGGGTCAGCGCATCGACGGCCTTCAATTCGACGATCACGATGTTCTCGACGACAAGATCGGCGATGTAGAATCCGACCCTCTTTTCACGATAGTGAACGGGGAAAGATTGTTCCTTCGCGACCGACAAGCCGCGGAATTCCAGTTCGACGGCCAGGGCGTTCCTGTATACGGCTTCAAGAAAGCCGTGCCCCAGATTGTTTGACACGTCAAAAGCCCCAGCGATGATCTGTTCAGTCAGCCCGCTCGCGGCTGCATCGACTGTTCCCGCCATCCGTGCCTATCCCGTTCATCCGTGATCCTTAAACCTTCGCATCAGAAGATAGAACGGCTTTGTCCCAACTCTTATCAGTTGCACCCGCTAGCCGTCCTGCCGGATGCTCTCGGCCTCCGACGAACCGATGCGAGAGTGACCGTCATGGCTGTTACCGATCCGCGCCCGACCCTCGACGCGCCCGACGACGACCCGTACCTGTGGCTCGAAGAGGTCGACGGCCCCCGCGCGGTCGAGTGGGTGGAAGCACGGAACGCCGAGATCCTGGGGCGGTTCGGCGATGCAGCGTTCGAGCGGGACCGCGACGCGCTGGCGGCGATCCTGGACCGGCCGGACAATATCCCGTTCGTCGCGCGGCGCGGCGACAGGCTGTTCAATTTTTGGAAGGATGCCGCGAACCCGCGCGGGCTCTGGCGGGCCACCAGCCTGGAGAGCTACCGGACCGAAAAGCCCGAGTGGGACGTGCTGCTCGACCTCGACGAACTGTCGGAAGCCGAGGGCGAGGACTGGGTGTGGGGCGCGCCGGTCACCCTGCCCGGCAGCCATGACCTGGCGATCCTCAGCCTGTCGCGGGGCGGCGGCGATGCGACGGTGCTGCGGGAGTTCGACCTGGCGACCCGGAGCTTCGTAGCCGGCGGCTTCCACCTGGACGAGGCCAAGAGCGGGGCCGCCTGGCTCGACCGGGACACGCTGCTGATCTTCTCCTCCCTGGGCGAGGGCATGGCGACCCGCTCCGGCTATGGCAGGACTGTGCGGCTGTGGCGGCGCGGCACCGATCCCCTCGCGGCGCCGGTGATCTTTGAGACGACCGAGGACCGCATGAGCGTCTGGGGCGACGTCGAACGCGACACCGGGACGGAAACCCTCTGGTTCACCGAGCAGGTCGATTTCTTTAACGCGACCCAATGGAAGGGCGACCGCGCCGGCGCGAAAACGCGGCTCGACCTGCCGACCGACGCCTGGATCCAGTGGCACCGCGGCTGGCTCGTGGTGAAGCCGAGGGTTCCCTGGGAGGTCGGCGGCGCGACCCACGAGGCGGACAGCGTGCTTGCGATCCGGCTCAGTGACTTCCTCGGCGGCGGCAGGGAGTTCACGACCCTCTTCACCCCGGCGCCGCGCCGCTCGCTCCAGGGATATTTCATGCCCGCCGGGCGGCTGGTGCTGTCGATCCTGGACGACCTGCGCCCGGTATTCGAAGTGTGGACGCCCCCTGCCCCACCGGCTTCGGCCTCATGGACCCACACGCGCATCACGGGGCTGCCCGATATGGGCGTCGCCAGCGTCTGGCCCCTGGACGTGGAGGAGGATGAGTCCAACGGCGACCTGCTGGCCAACGCCCAAGATCCGCTGACGCCGCAGTCCCTCTATCTCATCCGGCCGGACAAGGCGCCAGAGTTGCTGAAGCGGGCGCCGCGCGCGTTCGATCCGGCGGGACTGGTGGTGACCCGCCACGAGGCGGCGTCCGGCGACGGCACCCTGATCCCCTATTTCCAGGTCGGCCCGGCCGGCCAAACCGGGGAAGCGCCGGTTCATCTCTACGGGTACGGCGGGTTCGCCATCTCCATGCTGCCGTCCTACAATTCCGCCATCGGCAAGCTGTGGCTGGAGCGCGGGGGCACCAGCGTGATCGCCTGCATCCGCGGCGGCGGGGAGTTCGGCACGGCCTGGCACGAGGCCGGCCGGCGCGAGGGCAAGCGGCTGTCCCACGACGACTTCGCGGCGGTCGCGCAAGACCTGGTCCGGCGCGGCGTCACCCGGCCGGACCGCATCGCGGCGGAGGGCGGATCGAACGGCGGCATCCTGATCACCAACATGCTGACCCGCTACCCGGAGCGCTTCGGCGCCCTCTTCTGCACGATCCCGCTGATCGACATGCGGCGCTATTCGAAGCTGCTGGCCGGGGCGAGCTGGGTGGCCGAGTACGGCGACCCCGACGATCCGGCGGACTGGGAATTCCTCGGCCCCCTGTCGGCCTATCACACCGCCGAGCCGGGCAAGCCCTATCCGCCGATCCTGATCGCGACCAGCCGGCGCGACGACCGCGTCCACCCCGGCCACGCTCGCAAGATGGCGGCGAAGCTGCTGGCCATGGGCTACGACGCCCATTTCTACGAGCCGGCCGCCGGCGGCCACGGCTACGGCAAGGACAACTCGGAACGGGCATCCTTCACGGCGCTGGGCTACCGTTTCCTGCGCGACGCGATCGGCTGGGACGCGGCGTGACCGGAGGGCGACGGCGTATGCGCCGTTGCCTTCTCCACGAACCCAATTTATCTTTATGGGAAGAGAAAATCTGCCTGGATTTCCGCAATGCCGTTGAACATCAAGGATCCGAGTACCGAAAAGATCGTTCGTGAACTCGCTGCGGTCACGGGTGAAGCTGTGACTACCGCGGTGCGCAAAGCGGCCGAGGAACGGCTTCAACGCGTTCGAAACGACAGGTTCGGCAATAGACTGGCGGATGAGTTGATGGAGATCGGCGCACGCTGCAGCGCTCTGCCGGACCTCGATACGAGAAGTGCCGACGAGATCCTTGGCTATGATGAACACGGATTGCCGCGCTGATGGTCATCGACACGTCGGCCATCCTCGCCGTCCTCTTGGGAGAGCCCGAAGCCGCCCGAATATCGGAGGAAATCGGACTTGGAACGCCCAGGCTGTTGTCCGCGGCAAATCTCCTGGAAGCTTCGATGGTCATAGAGACCCGCAAAGGCGAGGCGGCGGGACGTGAACTGGATCTCTTCCTCTACCGCGCCCGCATAGAAATCGTGCCTGTCGATCAAGAACAGGCTGAGATTGCCCGCATAGCGTGGCGCAGATATGGGAAAGGGCGTCATCCCGCCGGATTGAATTACGGTGATTGTTTCGCCTATGCTCTGGCCAAATCCCGGAATGCACCTTTGCTCTTCAAGGGGAACGACTTTGCAAAGACGGATATCGGTCAGTTAAACTGATCGTGGGTCAGGTGAAGCCAGGTAGCACCCGAACCACGATCAATTCAGTCCGTCAGCCTTTTACTGCGCCGGCTGATCGGCGGGCGGCGCCGGCTGGCCGTCCGTCTCGGGCACCGGGATCAGCGCCGGGGCGGGTTCCATCGGTGCGGCGGTGATGCCGGCCGCGACGTCGAGTTCGGGATAATCCTTGACCATGCCGGCTCCGAAGAAGGGCTTGTAGACGCCGGCGTGGCAGGTCGTGCAGTTCACCTTCAGCGGGTCGCCCAGCGGCCCAAGGCGGTGGCTGGGGAAGATGCTCTGAAGGGGATCGATGTACTGGTCGTTGAGCTCGCGGACCATCTGGATGCCGTGCCAGGCGGTCACGCGAACCGGCGAGCTCTGCTCCCAGTCGCGGAAGGAGCGGCTGTTGTGGCAGTAGGTGCAGTTGACCCCCAATGATTCCGACATGTGGATCATCAGGCCGTAGGTCCATTCGGTCTGCTTGATCGAGCTGCGGTTTCCGGTCGGCAGCGCCGTGTCGGCCCGGGCGCGGATGTCGGCGTCTGTGCCGCCGCCCGACAGGAACGGCGTGAAGGGATCGAACGGCAGCGAGGTCAGGCCGGCGGCATAGGACACGCCGTTCTGCCCGCCGTTGTTGCCCAGCACGCCCGCCGCGTGGGGCGGACCCGGATTATTGTACCAGACGTTGGCGGGCACCGGCTGGCCGCGGTGGCAGGTGTAGCAGGTGACGCCGGTCTGGGCGACATGGGGTTCCCAGTTGACGTTGATGTCCCGCGTCATCTGGAGCATGCGGCGGGCCACCACCTTGGTATAGAGGCTGTCGGACGACAGCGGCTCGCCCTCGGCATGACAGTAGGCGCAGCCCTGCTCCGGGGACACCCACTCGGTGATGGCGCTCATCACCCGGATGAACTGCGCGTCGGTCAGGTCGCGCAGCACCTGGACGTTCTCGTAGATCTCGGTCGCCGGGACGCTGTCCGGGTCGGCCGGCTCCAGCGGTTCCGGCACCTGGTTGGCGGCCAGCTGGGCCTGGACGGTCTCGGGCTGGAAAGTCTGCACGATGCCGACCCCCCGGAAACCCTGCTGCACGCTGTCCACCGGCGGGTACTCGATGGTGAACAGCATGCCCGCGCCGAACACCGCGACCGCGACGAGGCCGATGCGCAGGATCAGGTCCCAGAACGCTTCCTTGTCGGTGAGCTTGTTCATGGCTGCCCCCCGGTCACGAGCGCGGGATCGACGACCGGCGGGAAGACCTGGGGATACATCGGCGCCAGCCCGTGCTTGACGCCCCACAGGTACCAGTTGTCGACGACGGTGCCGGTCAGCAGGATGCCGATGCCGCCGGTCAGCGGGCACAGCACCGCGAACCACCAGGCCCAGCGATGGATCGACTCGGCCGTGGCGTTGAAGCCCATGGTCCAGCGCCAGAACAGCGCGCCGCGCTCGAACGCGGTGCCGCGGTCGGTGATCTGCTCGACTTCCCGCTCGCCGCCGAACCGGCTGATCGCCAGCACGGTGGCGCCGTGCATCGCGAACAGCAGCGTCGATCCATAGAGGAAGACGATCGAGAGCATGTGGAACGGGTTGTAGAACAGGTTGCCGTAGCGGATCGAGAAGGCCGCCGTCCAGTCCAGGTGGGGGAAGATCCCGAACGGTACCGCCTCTCCCCAGCTTCCCATCAGCACGGGGCGGATCAGCCCGAGCACCAGGTACAGCCAGATCGCCGCCGCGAAGGCCCAGGACACGTGGGTCCCCATGCCCAGCGCCCGCGCCCTGCGGTAGGTCCGGAGCCACCACAGCAGGATCGAGGTGGTCAGGAAGAAGCCGGTCATGATCCACCAGCCGCCCTGGGCCAGCGGCGGTATCCGCAGCCCGTATCCCGGGGCCGGCGGCTCCAGCGCCAGCCAGGGCAGCTGCCGGACGAACTGCACCGGGTCCCAGTTGACCGAGGCCCACATGTTCAGCCCGATGATCTCGATCGCGATGATGCCGCACAGGATCGAGGCGAGCCCCGTCCAGCCCAGGTAGACCGGGCCGACCTGCGCGTCGCCGAAACGGCCGAGCAGGTGGATGAAGCGTGGTTTCCAGGCCCGGACCCAGGGCCCGCGGGTCAGCGGCACGCCCGCATAGGCCGGGCCGCGGACCTGCACCTGGGTGAAGATGTTCTGATATTCCGCCATCGCGGCCTCCTTAGCGCCAGATCGGCAGGTCGAGCCACCAACTCCACCATTCCGGCCAGCCACGGGTCCAGAAGGGGCCGCTGATGATGATGCACACGGCGCTCCAGAACCCGGCGCTGAGCGCCAGGAACAATCCCAGCCTGTGGATGCCCAGCGTTCCGATCGACCAGCCGATGGTGTCGCGGAAGAAGGTGTTCTCGTGCTCGGCGGTCTTGACGCGGTCGCCCTTGGGAGGGTTGGCCGCGGCCAGCACCAGGGAGCCGTGGAGCGACAGCGCGAAGGTGGTCGTGAAGAAGAAGGTCACGGCCAGCATGTGCGCCGGGTTGTAGTGGAAATGCAGGTACTGGTATCCCACGTTCGACACCCAGTCCAAGTGGCTCAGGATGCCGTAGGGGAAGCCGTGCCCCCAGGCGCCCAGCAGGACGGGGCGGATCACGACGAGCGAGATATAGGCGAACACCGCGACGCCGAAGGCGACCGGCACATGCAGGCCCATGCCCAGCTTGCGCGCGATCTCGGCCTGGCGCAGCGCCCACGAGACGAAGGCGCCGATGGCGCAGATCGTGATGATCTGCCACAAGCCTCCTTCGCGCAGCGGTGCCGCTCCCAGCCCGTATTTCAGGTCCGGCGGCGCTATGTTGATCTGCCAGACGTTCCAGGTCGGCCCGATGGCCGCTCCGTAGAGGATCAGGCCCGTGCCGAGGATCGAAAAGAAGATCGTCGTGACACCGAAGAAGCCGACATAGAACGGCCCGACCCAGAAGTCGAAAAGATCGCCTCCGATCAGCGTCCCGCCGCGGACGCGGTACTTTTTCTCGAAATTCAGCATGGCCATGGTCGGATCCCCTGTCAGGCGCCCCGGTCAGGAGGCGCCAGCTCCACCCGCGGCGGGCGGGGCCGGGCGGCAGCCCGGTCCCACGCGCCGCTCCAGTCGATCGCCGAGGGCGTCAATTGGATCGTGGGAGGGGAGCCATCTGACCCACGGCGCCGGCGCGGGCGGCGCCGGGGCCATCCAGCCAGTTGAACCGGTCAGTGCTGAGCAGGATGAAGTGGATCAGCAGGGCCAGGGCGAACAGGAACGTGAACAGGGCGATCAGCGTCCTGCGCGGATCGAAAAGCAACCATACGCGCCACATGTCGGTCTCCTATGCGACGAAGGTCTTGAAGGATTCGAGCGCGACGGTCACGCCGTCGCGCAAGGTCCCGTCGATCAGGGACGAGTAGCCCTGCTCTCCGGGCATCCAGGGACGCCACAGCCAGACGAGGATGTGGGCCAGCACGGCCACGCCGACGAAGATGGCGAAGCTCTGCATGAAGATCTTGTGGAACTCCCTCGCTTCCGGGTCTGTCAGCCCGGACAGCGACGCGTCGGGGGTTCCCCTCTCGCTGGGCGTGCGTCGTTCACCCATCGTGGTGTCGGACATTTATCTACCTCCTGATGAAAGCCGTTCGGCCGGTTCTGCGCGAGGACCGCGCGGCGGTCGCCGGACGTCTTGGGCGCCGGCGAATTCGGGCTCCCTCCGGGCGGAGGGAGCGGTCGAGGGGGAAATCGGCTGGACGAACTGCTCGTCCAGGGCGGCCTCGGCGACGCGCACCGCCGTGACGCGGTCCTCGGCGCGTCGGCGGGCATTGCGTTCGGCGGCGTCGCGCAGGCGCTTCGCGGCGGAGATGCGGACCAGGACGGGCTGCGCCTCGACCAGCCGGTCGAGGTCCGCCTTGGCGTCGTCGTCCCAGGGAAGCTCGGCCTCCAGCCTGGACGGCGTCGCCTCCACCCGGTCCATCTCGGCCGCGAGCGGCAGGATGTGGAAGAGCGCGTCGAACAGCGCGTTGCACACTTCCTGCACCAGCCAAGTGGCGCCGGCATAGCCCATGAAGGGCGTGCCGGTGTGCCGGCGGATCACGGCGCCGGGGAAGGAGGCCGGGATATAGACCGCCCTGCCCCCCGCCTCGCTGAGATACATGCGCTCGTTGTAGCTGCCGAACAGGACCAGCGGCGGGCGCGTCCGGACCAGGTCGCGGACCTCCTCGTTGTCGGTTTTGGCCCCGGCGCGCCTCGCCACCGCGAAGGTGCAGGGCAGCCCCATCTCCTCCTCCAGGAAATGCCGGACGCCTCTCGCATAGGTCTCGTTCGCGACGATCCCAAAGCTGGCGGTACCGAAGAAGTCCTGGGTGACCGAGCGCCACAGGTCCCAGACCGGCTTGATGGTGGTCAGCTTCTCCCGCTCGATGAAGGGTTCAGGGTCGATCTCCAGGATCTCGCCCAGCTTGCGGAGGAACCGGGTGGTCGAGTGCAGCCCGATCGGCGCCTGGAGATAGGGCCGGTCCAGCGTCTCGCACAGCAGCCGGCCGAACTCGCGGTAGAGGCAGACATTGGCGTCGGCCCGGGCCAGCTTGGGCACGTCGTCCAGGTGGCTGCCGAGCGGGAAGGTCAGGTTGACCTCGGCCCCGATGCCCTCGACCAGCCGGCGGATCTCGGCCAAGTCCGACCACATGTTGAAGGTGCCGTAGATCGGGCCGATGATGTTGACCCGGGGCTTCTCGCCCGGCTTGCGCGGCTTCGGCTTGGGCACGGCGCCGCGCTTCGGGCCGAACTCGGTCCACAGCCAGTTCAGCGCGCGGTCGGCGCTCTGCCACTGGTCCTCGTCGATGGTGCGCGGCAGGAAGCGCTGGATGCCGGTGCCCTCGGGCGTCACGCCGCCGCCGATCATCTCGGCGATCGAGCCGGTGACGACGACGCTGGGCCGCTTGGGGTCCAGCGTGCCGTGCGCCCGCTTCATGGCGCCCTCGGTGCCGTGGCGGCCAAGCTCCTCCTCCGCCAGGCCGGTCACGACGATCGGCAGCTCGTGCGGCGGCAAGGCGTCGGTATAGTGCAGGACCGCCGTGACCGGCAGGTTCTCGCAGCCGACGGGGCCGTCGATGATCACCTGCAATCCCTTGATCGCGGTGAAGGCGTAGACGGCGCCCCAGTAGCCGCCGGCCCGGTCGTGGTCGAGGATCAGCATGAGGCGGGCTCCCCGAAGAAGGCCCGCATCTCGTCGAAGCGCGCGGTGTTGGCCAGGGCGGCGTTGACCACCTGGGCCAAGGCGCCGGCGCCCGCGACGCCCATCAGCGGGCGGGCCGAGATCAGGTTGGTGAAGTAGAGCGCCGGGATCGCCATCTCCTTGGCGCGCTGGACCACCGGCGTGGTGCCGATCGCCAGGTCGGGGCGGAATTCCTTGAGGGCGGCCAAGTCGTGCTCCAGCGAGGCGCGGTACTGGACCATCACGCCACGGGATTCCAGCCAGTCGCGGTCGGCCGCCGACCAGGGGGTGCGCGGACAGGCGGTCCCGACATAGCGGACGTCGGCGCCGCTCTCGACCAGCAGGCGGGCGACCAGAAGCTCGGAGCCCTCGTATCCGGACAGCGTGATGCGGCCCTTGACGGGCGCGCGTTCGAAGGCGCCGCGGATCGGCGGCAGGGCCTTGTCCTTGGCGGCGTCCAGCATGGCGCGGGGCACGGCGAAGGCCGAGCCGATCGCCTCCAGCCAGGCGGCCGTCCCCTCGTAGCCGACCGGGGCGGAGCCCAGGACGGTGCGGCCCGCCGACTCGAACTCGCGGATCGACGCGGTGTAGAACGGGTGGATCGCGGCCGCCGCCGGACAGTCCAGGGCGGCATACAGCTCGCGCCACTCCCGTGTCGGCACGACCGGACCGGCGGCGAGGCCCATCGGCTCCAGCATCATGCCGATGCCGACGGGGTCGGCGGGGAACATCTCGCCCAGCAGGGCAAGCGCCGGCCGTTCCGTCCTGCCGGCGCGGGGCGCCTGGACGGGGCCCTGCTCCGCCTCCCGCCGCGCATAGGCCAGCATGGCGCCGGCCAGCACGTCCTTGGCCTCCGCATGGGTCGGGACGCCGAAGCCCGGCACGTCGATGCCGATGATCCGGACGCCGTCGATCTCCTTCGGCAGCAGCCGCAGCGGCACGCCCGACGCGGTCGGGACGCACAGGTTGATGATCACGACGGCGTCGTAGAGTTCGGGATCGGCCAGCTTGAACACCGCCTCGCGGATGTCCTCGAACAGCTTGCCGGTGACCAGCGTCTCGGAATTGAACGGCACGTAGCCGACCGTCCGGCGGGCGCCGTAGAAGTGGGAGGTGAAGGTCAGGCCGTAGACGCAGCAGGCCGAACCGGACAGCACGGTGGCCGTCCTGCGCATCCGCAGTCCGACGCGCAGCGACCCGAAGGCCGGGCACATGCTCTGAGGCTGGTCGTGCGGCCCCACGGGATAGTCGGCGGCATAGCGCTCGATGGTCTCGTTCATCCCGGCGGCGCGGGCGGCCTCGCGGAGTTCCGCCTTGCCGCCGTGGCAGCCGGCCTCGATGGGAGCGGCGGTCATGGTGCGGTACCCTTGAAGACTATGGGCCGGGACCGGGGAACTGGGGTCGGACCACCATTTCCCACCCGGTCTTGCCGGTGGAGAGGTTCGGGGGAAATGGTGGTCCGACCCCAGTTCCCCTCGCAGGCGGGTGCGCTCCTAGACATCATCGTAGATCACTTCGAGGGACGGCTTGGTAACCGCCTCGACGCCGCACATGTCCTCCAGCGTCGCCGGTTCCAGCACAACGCCGCGGCCGACCGCGTCGCCCTTGAACAGTCCCAGCAGGCCGTCCTGGGTCAGGGGCTTGGGCCACTCGGGCGGCGCCCAGGCGACGTTGCGGGCCAGTTCCTCGAACAGCGGTCCCCAGCGGTCGCCCGGCCGGCCGACGATCTGGTAGTTGGCGCTCTTGCGCCTTATGTCGTCGTCCGCAGGGATGGAGGCGAGCACCTGGATGCCGACCGCCTCGGCGAAGGCCCGGGCCTCGCCGGTGCCGTCATCCTTGTTGATCACCATGCCGGCGACGCCGACATTGCCGCCCATCTTGCGGAAATACTCGACCGCCGAGCAGACATTGTTGGCGACGTAGAGCGACTGCAGGTCGTTGGAGCCGACGACGATCACCTTCTGGCACATGTCGCGGGCGATCGGCAGGCCGAAGCCGCCGCACACCACGTCTCCCAGGAAGTCCAGCAGGACGTAGTCGAAGCCCCAGTCGTGGAAGCCCAGCTTCTCCAGCAGCTCGAAGCCGTGGATGATGCCCCGGCCGCCGCAGCCGCGCCCGACCTCCGGTCCGCCCAGCTCCATCGCGTAGACGCCATCGCGCTTGAAGCAGACGTCGCCGACCTGGACCGGCTCGCCGCTCAGCTTCTTGCGGGTCGAGGTTTCCAGGATGGTCGGGCAGGCCCGGCCGCCGAACAGCAGTGAGGTGGTGTCGCTCTTGGGATCGCAGCCGATCAGAAGGATCTTCTTGCCCTGCTGGGCGAACATGTAGGACAGGTTCGCCAGGGTGAAGCTCTTGCCGATGCCGCCCTTGCCGTAGATCGCGATGATCTGCGTCTCCTTGGTGGGCGGCGCCGTCGGAACCGGGTCGGGCTCGATCGAGGCCTCGGCCCGCAGGCGTTCCATCAGGGTCGTCTCGGTCATGAACGGCTTCTCCAATCCAGGATCATCTTCAGGCAGGCCGGATCGCCGAAGGCCGTCCGGTAGGCCTCGCCGGCCCGGCCGGCGTCCAGGCGGTGGGTGATCAGCCCGTCGAGCGGCAGTCGGCCGGTTTCGATCAAGTCCCTGACCGCCGGCAGGTCCGGCGGGGTCCATTCGGCGGCGATGCGGATGCGGGCCTCCCGCATGAAGGCGGGCGGGAAGGCGAAGGACAGCGGGGCGGCGTAGAAGCCGGCCAGGATGACCTCTCCGCCGCGGGCCAAGCGGCCGATCAGGGCGTCGAGCAGAGCTCCGTCGCCGCTGACGTCGCAGACCGCCCGATAATCGTGGCGCGGGTCCTCCTCCGGATGGATCACCCGGTAGCCCTCGGCGCCGGGGCAGCGGGTCGGGTTGCGCTCCCACACGGTCGGCGGCTCGCCGCCGTTCGCCAGGACCAGCCGGGCGAGCAGCCGGCCAAGAACGCCGTGGCCGACGATCAGGTCCGGCAGGCGGTGGCCGTCGAGGGCATGGTAGGCGGTGGCGGCCAGCGCCAGCAGGACGGCCTGGTCTCCAAGCGATTCGTCCACCGGCAGGACCCTTTCGCCCGCCACGACCACCCGCGCTGCGGCGCCGCCGAACAGCCCGCGGACCGGGCCGAAGCACCGGGCGCCCGGCACGAACACGAACTCGCCCTCCCGCCGGCCGGAGGTGGCGCCCGCCTGGACGACGCGGCCCACGGACTCGTATCCGGGGACCAGCGGATAGCCCAGGCCGGGAAAGGCCGGCATGCGGCCCAGCCAGAGCAGGCGTTCCGTACCCGTGCTGATGCCGCTCCACATCACGTCCACCACGACGTCACCGGCTTCGGGCGGCGTGAGGTCGAGCCTCCGCAGAGCGAGCCGTTCCGGCTCCTCGATCACGACTGCGAGCGTTTCCATCCCCGATCCCCGGCAAAGGGTTCTGTTTCGGCACGCTGAGTGCCTTTGCTTAAGTGTCAGTCTATATTGACATACCAGAACGTCAATAAAAACTTACGTCAATCCGCCGGACGGGCAGTAATGACGCCGGTCAGCAACGGCATCGCCGTCCCGTGACGCCGGACGCCGCCGAAGCCGGCGCGGTGCAGCAGGGCCGTGATCTCGCGCGGCGATCGGGCATGGCCCCGCCCCATGGCGAGCAGGTAGAAGCCGAAATAGGCATCGCCGACCGGCTCGGCCCCGGCGGCCTCCGCCATCGGCTCCGCGATCAGCAGGGTACCGTCCCTCCCGAGCGCCTGCCGGACCGCCCGCAGGATCGCGAGCGCTCCCGCGTCGTCATGGTCGTGGAGCACCCGGACCAGCGAGACGACGTCCGCCCCCGAAGGAAGGGGGTCGGACAGGAAGTCGCCGCCCGCCACGGATGCCCGCGGGTCGAGGCCGTCCGCCCGGAACCGTTCCCTGGCCCGCTGCGCCACGGCCGGGAGATCGAACAGGACGGCCCGCAGCTTGGGGAACCGGGACGCCGCGGCGCTCACGAAGGCGCCCTCGCCGCCGCCGACATCCATCAGGCAGCGGTGGCGGTCCAGCGGATAGGCCGCCAGCACCTCCTCCGCGATCAGCGGCTGCGAGGCCGCCATCAGGGCGCTGTAGGCCGCCACCTGGGGACCGGTCAGGTCGGCCGGCCGCTCGGCCCCGGCATAGGGCCAATAGCCGGACAGCTCCGTCCGGCGGCATTCCCCGCGCAGCAGAGCGACCGGATCCCGCAGGTCGTCGTAGAGCATCGCATGGTGCTCGACCATGGCGGTCAGGCCGGGGTTGCCGACCAGCGCCGCCCCCAGGGGGCCGAGGCCGAAACGGTCCTCGCCGCGCCGGGCCAGCAGGCGGAGCGAGACTGCGGCGCGCAGCAGCCTTTCGGCCGCCTCGTCCGCCATGCCCAGCCGGCGCGACACCTCGTGCGCGGTCATCGACCGTTCCGACAGGATGTCGAACAGTCGAAGCCGGACGCAGGCCAGCAGCACCTGGGAATAGACGAAGCCGGCGCATAGGTCGAACAGGTCGCGGCTGCGCCGCCGGGCGACCGGGCGGGTCAGCGGAAAGGCTGCGGCCCAGTGGCGGAAGCGGGGACTCGCCATCAGCCGATCGCGCGCCGACCACAGGCGATCCATCCAGACGTCGACCCGGGGCAGCCCCCAGCCGATCTGGGCCAGGCCGACCCGCGGCGTGCAGACCTGCGAAAGCCGGCGGGCGTGGCCGGCGTGATGCATATCGCTCTGGCTCATGCTGCAACCCTCACCAGTTCCTTGGGCAGGAAGCGCTCGGCTTCCAGTCGAATCAGCGCCCGAAGCTCGGCGGCGCCCGGACAGCGCGGGATCGCTTCGGCGGCCTCCCCGATCAGGAGGTCGAGGCGGTCGAGGGCGCCGTCGATGCCCAGTTCGCGCGCGGCGCTCATCCGCCCCAGGGCGGCATCGCGCCCGACCGGCTTGCCCAGTTCGTCGGGATCGCCGGCGACGTCGCGGATATCGTCCGCGACCTGGAACGCCTCGCCGATCTTCTCGCCCAGGGACCGCCAGGGCGCCGACTCGACGCCCGCCGCCGCGGCGCCGCCGACCGTCGCCGCCGCGAACAGCGCGCCGGTCTTGGCCCTGTGATAGCGGGCGAGGTCGACCCGCGGCTCGCTCTCCCAGGCCTGCCCCGCGACGATGCCGAACGGCATGCCGACCGACCGGCCAACGCAGAGCAGCAGCGTCGCCAGGCGGTCGGGACAGGCCGCGGCCTCGCGCGCCAGCGTCTCGAACGCCAGCACGATCAGCGCGTCGCCGGCCAGCACCGCCAGGGGTTCGCCGAAGGCGCGGTGGACGGAGGGCTTGCCGCGCCGGACCGGCGCGTCATCGAAGCAGGGCAGATCGTCGTGGACCAGCGACGCGCAGTGCAGAAGCTCGATCGAGGCCGCGGTGGCCGCGGCGGCCGCGAAGTCCTCCGCCCCGCAGGCCCGGGCCACCGCCAGGCAGAGCCGGGGCCTGATCCGGGCGCCGCCTGGGAAGACGGCGTGCCGCATCGCCGCCGCCAGTCCGGGCGGAGCGCCCGCCCCTTCCGCCTCGCTCAAGGCTCCGTCCAGGGTCTGCTCGATCCGCATGACGACATCCATGGGCAACCTCCCGCCGCGCCGCGTTGTAATGGTAGATTGTCGCGCGTTACTGTCATATATTGTTGACACGAGCAGTAGTCAGGTTCAACGACATTCTTCACGTCAAGCAGGAAGGGCCGGGGACATTGTTCGGGAACCGTATCATCGTGGTCGGCGCAGGCATCGGCGGCCTGACCGCGGCCCTGACGCTGGCGAGCCGGGGCATGGCCGTGACGGTCCTGGAAAAGGCGGACAATTCCGGCGGCAAGATGCGGGAGGTCGCGGTCGGCGGAGCCCGCCTGGACGCGGGTCCGACGGTCTTCACCCTGCCCCGCATCTTCGAGGAGATCTTCGCCGACGCCGGGAGCAGCCTGCACGACCATGTCACCTTGAAGCCGGCGGAGATCCTGGCGCGGCATGCCTGGACGGACGGATCGCGGCTGGACCTGTTCGCCGACCCGGAGCGGTCGGCCGTCGCGATCGCCGCCTTCGCGGGCCGCCGCGAGGCCGAAGGATATCGCCGCTTCCAGGCCGAGGCCCGGCGCACCTGGCGCACCCTCCAGGACTCGTTCGTCCGCAGCGCGGAGCCCAGCGTCAAGGGGCTGGTCGGATCGGTCGGCCTGAGGGGCCTTGGCGACCTCTGGCGCATCCGGCCGTTCGACACCCTGTGGAAGGCGCTGGGCGACTATTTCCACGATCGCCGCCTGCGCCAGCTGTTCGGTCGCTACGCCACTTATTGCGGCTCCTCCCCCTTCCTGGCACCGGCTACCCTGATGCTGGTGGCCCATGTGGAACAGGAGGGGGTCTGGCTGGTCGAGGGCGGAATGGCCCGTCTGGCCGAAGCCCTGGCGCGCCTGGCCGAGCGGCACGGCGCCGTTTTCCGTTACGGCACCGAGGTCTGGAGGATCGACGCGGCCGGCGGCCGGGCTTCCGGCGTCACGCTCGCCGGCGGGGAACGGATCGAGGCAGACGCCGTCATCGTCAACGCCGACTCCGGCGCGCTGGCCGGCGGATTGCTGGGTCCGGCCGCCGTTCGGGCCGTCCCGCCGGCCGATCCGGCGCAGCGATCATTGTCGGCGGTGACCTGGAGCCTCCTCGCGGAAGCCGGGGACTTCCCGCTGGCGCGGCATACCGTCTTCTTCTCCGACGACTATGCCGCCGAGTTCGACGACATCTTCGGCCGCTCCCGCCTGCCCCGGTCCCCCACCGTCTATGTCTGCGCCCAGGACCGGGAAACCGGTCACGGCGTTCCGGCCGGCGGCCCCGAGCGCCTGTTCTGCCTGGTCAACGCCCCACCGACCGGCGACATCCATTCCTTCGACCCGACGGAGATCGAGCAATGCGCGAACAGCACATTCGGCATCCTGGAACGTTGCGGCCTGCGCCTCCGGACATCGCCGGAGCACACCATGGTGACGACGCCGCGGGACTGGGAGCGGCTGTTCCCGGCGACGGGAGGAGCGCTCTACGGCCCGGCGTCGCACGGCTGGAAAGCTTCGTTCAGCCGTCCGACGGCGCGCAGCCGCATGCCCGGCCTCTACCTGGCGGGGGGCAGCATCCATCCCGGGCCGGGGGTGCCGATGGTGGCCTTGTCCGGCCGGATGGCGGCGCGGGCGGTGCTGCGCGACCTGGGTTCGCGACGCTCCGCTTCGACCGTCCTGTCACCCGCGACGGCTATGCCTGGTGGTACGTCGACGCGCTGAGCGACGACGGAAAACACGGCCTGACGGTGATCGCCTTCATCGGCAGCGTCTTCTCGCCCTATTACGCGTGGGCACGCCGCCGCGGCCGGGGCGACCCGCTGAACCATTGCTCGGTCAACGTTGTGCTGACGGGTGCCGGCGGCAACCGCTGGTGCATGACGGAGCGGGGCCGCAGCCGGCTGGATCGCGACCAGCGCTCGCTCTCCATCGGGCCGAGTTCGCTGGAATGGGACGGGACGGCGCTGACGATCCGCATCGACGAAACCACCATGCCGGTTCCCAGGCGGGTCGGCGGAACCATCCGCATCCATCCCCATGCCCTGACGGAGCGTTCCTTCACCCTGGACGCCGCCGGCCGGCACCGCTGGTGGCCGATCTCCCCCCGCTCCCGGGTGGAGGTGGAACTGGACCGGCCCGGTCTGCGCTGGAGCGGCACCGGATATTTCGACACCAACGCGGGCGACGAGGCGCTGGAGGACGCCTTCAGCCAGTGGGACTGGTGCCGGGCAGACCTGGGGGACGGTGCCGCCATACTGTACAACGTGGATCGCCGCGCAGCGCCGCCGCTGGCCCTGTCCCTGCGGATCGACCCGACGGGCGCCGTCGAGATGGGCGACCCGCTGCCGCCGGCCCGGCTCCCCCCTACGAAATGGTGGCGCATCCCGCGCGCAACCCGCGCCGACCCGGAACACGCGGTGACGGTCAGGGAGACGCTGGTGGACGCGCCGTTCTATGCGCGATCGGTGCTGGAGACCAGCATCGGGTCCCGGCCGGCGACGGCCGTCCACGAGAGCCTGTCGCTCGACCGGTTCCGGATGCCATGGGTCCAGGCGCTGCTGCCCTTCAGGATGCCGCGCCTGCCCTGAGGCTCAGGGGCGGCGATCCTCGCCCGGCATGCGGACATTGCTGCCGGGCCCGTCCTCACCCAGTGCATGCTGCTTCCGCTTGGTCCTAACGAACTGATAAACAACGACAATGAGAACAATCACCAATGTCATGCCGGCGAGGGCCCAGATCAGGCCGCCATCGCTGCCGTCTTCCATTTCCCGTCTCCTCAGGTTTGTCTGAATGGCAATTGCCTGAGAACCGAAGGAACGGATGGTTAGTTCCGAATGCTTAGACTCATAATGATGCCTCGTCATCGTTTCGCTTGGGTCTCTTGGCGTCCTCCTCCGATGCCCGGCTCACGGATCTTATCTGGTAGATCGCCCAGCCGAGGACGCCGCCGAAGACCAGAAGCATCTCCACCAGGGCGAACCATCCCGCGGACATCGCCGGTCAGCCCTGGCGCTTCAGCGCCACGCGCTGGCCGCGCTCCAGCCGTTCGAACAGGAGGAGCAGCCACACCACCGGGTCGTCCCGTACCGCCTCGGGCACCGTCGTGGCGGCCACGGCCTCGACCAGGAAGCGGGACTCCTCGACGCTCCGGAGCCCACCGCCCTCTCCAGCACCAGCCAGGGCGGCGGCCGATGCCCGGGCCAGCAGCAACGCCTTGCGGCGCGCCGGGACGACGGCCCGGCGCGACACCGAGTCCCCGCCGGCCCGTTCTACCTCGCGGCCGATCTCGGCATAGAGGTGGCGGGCCGCCTGGATGCCGGGGCGGCACGCGGGCGGCAGGCAGGCGATGCCGGGATCGGCCTGGCGGTAGAACTCGTCGGCCACGACCAGCAGCCGCCCGACCACGGTGCCCAGCGGCGGGCTGAACACCGGGCAGGCCAGCCAGGCGTCGGGGTCGATGCCCGCGTCCCGCAGCCACTCCAGCGGCAGGTAGAGGCGACCGGCCCGCGCGTCCTCGCCGACGTCGCGGGCGATGTTGGAAAGCTGCATCGCCATGCCCAGGTCGCAGGCGCGCGCCACCACGTCGCCGTCGCGCACGCCCATCAGCACGGCCATCATGGCGCCGACGGTCCCGGCGACGCGGGCGGCATAGGCGTTCAGTTCCCCGAGATCGGCGTAACGCCGGCCGGCCAGATCCCACTCGAACCCTTCGAACAGCGCTTCCGGCAGGGCGCGGGGAATCGCGAAGCGGTCCACCACATCGGCGAAGGACCTGTCCACCGGATGGTCCAGCGGACGGCCGGCATAGGCACGCTCCAGCCGCCGCCGCATCCGGTCCAGCGCGGCGTGGGCGTCCCCGGCAAGATCGGCCGCGTCGTCGGCCAGCCGGCAGAAGGCGTAGAGCGCGGAGGCCGGCTGCCGCACCCGGGACGGCAGCAGGAGCGAGGCGGCATGGAAGGTCCGCGACGCGTTCCTCAGCATCCCGCGGCAGGCCGCGAAATCCTCGGCCGTGGCCGGCCGGGTCCCGCGGCTAGGCCAAAACTGCTGCATGCGGCACCACCTTGTCCAGGACCCTTGCCGACGACAGCACGCCCGGCAGCCCCGCGCCGGGATGGGTCCCGGCCCCGACTAGGTAAAGCCGCTCAATATCCTCGCTCCTGTTGTGCGGGCGGAACCAGGCGCTCTGGGTCAACACCGGCTCCAGCCCGAAGGCGGCGCCGCGCACCGAGAGCAGGCGGTCCTGGAAATCCTGGGGCGTCAGCATGCGGGACGTGACGATCTGATCCTTGAGGCCGGGCAGCAGCGTTTCGCCCAGGTGGCGTTCGATGGCGCGGCGGTAACTCTCCGCCGTCTCGTCCCAGCGGGTGCCGCTGTCCAAATGGGGAACGGGGGACAGCACGTAGAAGGTGTCGCAGCCGTCGGGGGCGAGCGACGGGTCGGTCGCGGTCGGCCGGTGCAGGTAAAGGCTGAAGTCGGGCGCAAGAACCTTCCGCCGGAAGATGTCGTCGAGCAGTTCCCGGTAGCGCGGGCCGAGCAGGATCGTGTGGTGGGCGACATCCTCGTAGCGGCGTCGGGTGCCGAAATACCAGACGAACAGGCTCATGGAATAGCGGGCGCGGTCGATCCGGCGATCGGTCCAGCGCTTGCGCGCTTCCGGTGCGATCAGGTGGCGATAGGTCCAGGCGCTGTCGGCGTTGGACACCACGATGTCGGCGGGGATCTCCTGCCCCGAGGCCAGCCGGACTCCGGTGGCCCGTCCGTCGCGCACGGTGATCCGGGCAACCTCGGCGTTGCAGCGGACCACGCCGCCCTGCCCCTCGATCAGGCCGACCAGCCCGCGGACCAGCCGTCCCGTGCCGCCCATGGCGAAGTGGACGCCCCAGCGCCGCTCCAGGAAGGCGATCAGGCTGTAGATCGAGGTGGTGGCGAAAGGATTGCCGCCGACCAGCAGGGGATGGAAGCTCAGCACGGTGCGGAGCCTGGAATCGCGCACGTGCCGGCAGACCAAGTCGTAGACCGAGCGGTGCCCCGCCAGCCGGACCAGATCGGGAAGCACCCGCGCCATGTCGGTCCAGCTGCTGAACGGCACGTCGCCCAACTGCTCGAAGCCGATCCTGAAGCGCGCCTCGCTGGCCTTCAGGAAGCTCTCGTAACCCGCGATGTCGGCGGGCGAGAATTTCGCGACCTCCGCCCGCATCGCCGCGTCGTCGCCGGAATACTCGAACACCTCGCCGTCGTCGAACCGTATCCGGTAGAATGGCGAGATCGCCCGCAGCTCCACGTCGTCGGCCAGCCGCTTGCCGCAGAGCTGCCACAGCTCTTCCAGCAGGAACGGCGCCGTGACGATAGTGGGGCCGGCGTCGAAGGTGAAGCCGTCCTGCCGGTAGACGTAAGCCCGCCCGCCCGGCGCATCGAGCCGTTCCAGGACCGTCACCCTGTAGCCGCGCGCTCCCAGCCGGACCGCGGCGGCCAACCCGCCGAAACCGCTGCCGATGACCACGGCATGGGGTGGAACAGGAATGTCGCGTGTCATCTTGTTCATACGCCGAAGCGTAACACGAAGTTGACACTCTGGATAGGGCTCAGGTTCGGTCAGGGATGAAAGGCGATGGGCACCGGTCACGGCCCGAACGCCGTCTGCGCACAATCCGGCGCGCCTTGGGGAGTGTTGTCGCCCCGCCGTTCATCAGCAACGATATGAGTGCGTCAGATTTGGCGCACGAGACTGCGGCTCGGCGCCAACCTGACGATGCCGGTCAACCTCCACCGGCCAACTCGGTCATCCCTGCCTATCTGCACCATTGCCGCGCAGAGGCGCTTCGGCAGCGGGGGATGGGTTCGAAGGGGTTACGCGCCAGATCGTGTTCGAAAGGTCGTCTGCGACGATCAGGGCGCCCTCCGGATCAACCGTGACGCCGACAGGCCGACCGTAGGTCTTGCCGTCCTCGCCGTAGAACCCGGTCACGAACTCCGTCGGAGGACCGGCAGGGCGACCGTCGCGGAACGGTACGAAGATCACCTTGTATCCACTGGGAACGCTTCGGTTCCAACTGCCATGTTCCCCGACAAACACGCCGTCGGTGAACTGGTCGCCCATCGCGGGAGTGGAGAAGGCCAGGCCAAGCGCGGCGACATGCGATCCCAGGCTATAATCGGGCCGGATCGCCGAGGCGACCTTCTGCGGATCTTGCGGCCGAACGCGCGGATCCACGTTCTGGCCCCAATAGCTGTAGGGCCAGCCGTAAAAGCCGCCTTCGCGGACCGACGTCAGGTAATCGGGGACAAGGTTCGGGCCAAGCTCGTCGCGTTCGTTCACCACCGCCCATAGCTCGCCCGATCCCGGCTGGATGGCGAGGGCGGTAGGATTGCGGAGGCCGGTGGCGTACGGCTTGTGCGCTCCCGTCTGGGCATCCACTTGCCACACCATCGCGCGGTCAACCTCGGCAGCCATCCCGCGTTCCGTGATGTTGCTGTTGGAGCCGATGCCGACATAGAGGAAGCGTCCGTCAGGACTGGCGGTCAACGCCTTCGTCCAGTGATGATTGATCTCGGATGGCAGGTCGGTGACCTTGACCGGCGGTCCGTCGGCTCGCGTCTGTCCCTGACGGTAGGCGAACCGCACCAGAGCATCCTGATTGGCAACGTAAAGCTGATCGTCGACCAGCGCGAGGCCGTAGGGCGCGTTCAGATTGTCGGCGAAGACGGTGCGTTCTTCGTAGACGCCGTCACCGTCGCCGTCCCGCAGCAAGGTCAAGCGATTGCCGCTCTCGACCGAAGTCGTTCCCTTGGCCTTGATGACGCCCGCGATGATGTCCTTCGGCCGTAGCGCCGGCGCCGAGCCGCCCCTCCCTTCGGCAACGAGGATATCGCCGTTGGGCAAGACGAGGGTCTGGCGCGGAATGCCGAGGTCGGTGGCGATGGGTGTGATCGTATAGCCTTCCGGCACGACCGGTCGCCGATCGCCCCACAGCGCGGGATCGGCGATGTTCATGCTGGGAAGCAGCCCGCGTTGTTGCTCGGGGAGCTGTGGATTGGAGCCGTACTCCGGCGGGGCTGGATCGCCATCGCAGGCGGTCAGCAGGGCCGTGAGCGCGGTCGCGGCCAGCAAGCTGGAATATCTCATTTCATCCCTCCCACGCGAAGGCTGGAGAAGCCGAGCCAAGTCGCCAGAATGGCGAGCACGGTAACGATCGCCGAAAGGATGAGCCCTTCCGGCATCGTTGCCCAAGCGTCGCGCGCATGGACGAACGAGTTGATGAGGCCGAGCCCGAAAGTGGCAAGCAGCAGGAGAAAGTAGATGAGGGGTCGCCCTCGGCG
This sequence comes from Skermanella rosea, assembly GCF_016806835.2. NCBI lineage: Bacteria > Pseudomonadati > Pseudomonadota > Alphaproteobacteria > Rhodospirillales > Azospirillaceae > Skermanella > Skermanella rosea. Next base: position 3,300,700 of record NZ_CP086111.1, read on the forward strand.
CCGGTCTGCGCGGATCAAATCGATGAAAGCCCACAGGAGCGCGAAACCGGTGAAAGCCTCGCCACCCGCAATCAGCCAGGAGGCGAAATTGCTCCACTGGATCTGGTAAGTCGAGGTATAGGCAATGTCGCTGAGCAGGCCACCCAGGAACAGCGGGATAGTGGCGGCGAGCAGCACCGCATGAAAGGGCTGAATCGCCCTTGCCGGTCTTTCATCATAAGCAACAGCCACAGCGTCTTCTCCTTGCCCGACCAGACTTTGCGCCGATGCACCGAGCGAGATGCATCAGGGAAAGCCCGAATACGAGGCCAACAGTACCAGCGCCCAAAATCTGTACTGAACGCAGTGTGCGAAACGCGAGCGCACGAACCTTGTTCCGGGCAGCTATCCGGCTTTGGCGGAGGCCCCTGGATGATCACCGGAGCGATGAACCGCACCCTCCACGCTGTCGGCCTTCGGCCGAGGCCGAGCTACGGTACTCAGGTTCGGGCATGAGAATCAGGACGGGCTCGGTTGGATGCGCTTCAGCCGTGCGCCGAACCACAGCGCCGTGGCAAGCGGCGGCGTGGCGGCGGCCAGGAACATGGGCAGGGGACCCTGAGCAGCTGCCAGCAGCCCTGCGAGCGCCGGACCGAGCACACTGCCGGCCGCCATGCAGAGCAGCGCCGCCGTGAAACCGAGAGTGCTGCGCCCCGGAAACAGCCGCACGCTCCAGAACGAGAACACCGCGCTCACCATCATGATCGCCGCACCGTGCAGCCCGGAGGCTGCGATCACCGCGATCCACGACGTCGGCGCGACCGCGATCAGCATGAGCGACAGAGCCGCTGCGGTGAAGATCAGGCAAAGCAGCGGCGCAAGCCCGATCCGGGCTTCGATCCGCCCGGTCGCGAGGCCGAGCACGCCGAACATCCCGTAGGCGAGAAAGATCACGACCGAGGCCACCTCGTCCGAAAGGCCAGGCAGGCCGCCGGCCGCCACGACCCGGTCGGCCGCGAAGGACAGGAAGATCGCGTTCGTTATCCCGAAGCAGAGCGCAGCACCATACAGGGGAATGGCAGCGCGCCGGGTAAGGCCGCCCGCTGCCGCGCGCGTGTCGGGGGAACCCTCCGGGGTCGGCTTCCGGCCCCGGCTCGACGGCAGCCCGACCTGTGCGATCGCGGCAAGGGCAAGCCCGCTGAGCGCGAAGCCAATCCAGGCTCCCCGCCAGTCCAGGGCTCCTTCCGTCACGGCGAGCGCGAGCCCGGCGGCGGCCGCGACTCCGAAGGTGGTTCCGGTCGATACCACGGAGAGCGCGGTGGCGCGCGCCTCGCTGGGCACCACGCGCTCGGCCGCGTCGTTGAACGGCGCCCAGCAAAGGCCCGCACTGGTTCCGGCGAGGGCGATGCCCAGTGCAAGGATGCCGGAGCTCCCGGCCGCCGCCACGGTCGCGAAACCGATCGACGCCGCCACGGCGCCCGTGGTGACCGCGACGCGCTCGCCAAATCGCCGGCCGATCCAGGCGCTCGCCAGAAGCGCCACGAGGAAGGCCAGGAATCCCGAGCTCGCGATCATTCCGGCCATGGACGTCGAAAGCGCGAACTCTTCCCGGAAGGCAGGCAGGAAGAGGCCGAATCCCATGCGGGCGGGACCGAAGGCCACGGCCGTGGCGATCAAACCGGCGGTCGTCAGCCGGATGGTCGGAGTGAATAGTGTCCTCATGCGTTGCCGTCCTCCAGCACTCCCGTCCCCCTCGCCATTCTGCGAGGATGGGAAGAAGACACGCGCTCCGCGCATGTTCTCCTTCCATGGCGATCGTGCATCGAGCGGAATTGTTTCAGCCCGACACCGGCAATTTTCGCTGGATCTTTCGAATGCCCTTCAATCCGGAGGGCCCGCTACCGCGCCGCGGTCCTGCCCAGGACTTCGTAGACCACCTTCACGCCGTCGATGGCGTCGGGAAGCGATGCCTTGGGCACCGGCTCGCACAGGTTGACCTTCACCGCATAGGAGTCGCCGACCTTGGTGATGCCGACCCCGGTCACGGTCCCGCAGCGGCGGGCGGCTTCGCCCGCCTTGGGTTTCACCCGTCTGGCCTGGTCTATCGACACGTTCGACATGGTCTCAATTTAAGCAATAAGCTGTTCGACTGCCAGTTCCAAATTCAGAGTTTCCATGACAAGGGTTAAATCATTGGCATTGGTCACGCCCTTGCCGTTGCTTCCGCCATGGTCGCTGCCGGCGAACAGCAGCGCGCAGGCGTCGCCCTCGCGGTCGAGGATCAGGGCGCCGCTGTCGCCGCCGCTGCTGAATGCGCCGTCGCCCGCTCCCTCGATCTCGATCTGCCGGTCGAAACGGATCTGGCCCCGGTCGTAATCGACCACCACGTCATCCAGTTCGATGGCGGTCACCACGCCGCGGGTCAGGCCGGTGGTCCGGCCGATCTTGACGACCTCGTCGCCCGGTTCGACCGGCCGGTCTCGCAGGCCGCGCAGCAGGCCGAAGCCGGTCACCGAACGGGGATCGAAGGGGACCCCTTCGGCCATGACGGCGCATGCCGCGTCCATCAGGTTGGAACCCTCGGTCTTCATCGGAACGGTGCCGGCCAGCGTGCCGATGCGGTCCTTGAAGCGCCGCCCGCCGTCGAACCGCCCGGGCTGGAGCACGGCGTCGCCCGCCTTGGCCAAGTCCTCGTTCGCCAGCACATGGTTGTTGCTCAGCAGGACGGTCCGCCCGGTCTCCCGATGCCTGAAGAATCCGCCCAGGCTGCCGGCGGTGACGGCATGGTGCCCGACCGAGCAGCCGATCAGCAGCGGCCTCTGGCGCAGGCGGAACCAGGGCGGCATAGGACCGTGGACGGCTGAATCGGCCGTGGTCCGCTTGGCGATGCGCCCGACATAGCGGATATCCACCTCGCTGTGCGCCGCGGATTCGAGCCGGCGCCGCAAATCGCCGTCATCCTCGAAGGTGCGGCGCTGGAGACGGACCGCGAGACGGTACTGGTCCGGGCCGGGTCCCCGGGCGATGCCGAGGGCGACGCCCCTCTCCGGCTTCACCGCACGCCGGATCGGGCCGGCGGCCAGCCCGAAGCTGCGTGCTTCCCGAGCCTCTCTCAGCAGCGGTCCGAGGATGTCCGCGGAAACTTCGGCCTTCAACGCCCTTACCGAACTCAACTCCAATCCATCACCCCATCTTTGTCCATCGCCGTCATCTGTGGCCAAGAAAGTCCAGGCCAAGAAAGTCCAGATATGAGGACACGAACTCGTCGGGCCACTCGAAATGGACCAGCGCCCCGGCGTCGAACGGCTGGGGCCGCCAGTTCGGCTTGTCCTTCAGCCAATCCACGCCACTGAAATCCTTGAAGTCGCCCCGCGTGCCGTGGGGCATCCAGACCGGCACGGACAGCCGCGCATAGAGATCCCGCACGTCCCTGCTGAACAGCCGCCCCGACAGGAAGGCGAAGGGCGCGAAGCGGGCGCCGGGCTGGTGCGCGGTGAGGTAGTCGTAATCGACCATGCCGTCGTCGACACCCTTGGAACCCCAGGTCCGCTCCAGGAAGTACCGGATGCTCTGCCGGCTGACCAGAAGGTCGTAGAGCTTCGGCCCCCACAGCGGAAAGCTGACGAACCGGTAGACCCCCGGCACCTCGCGCGAGGCCTTCGTCCTGATCCCGCCATGGGCCTTGGTCGATCCCTTGCTGAAGCCGGTCGGGGTGACGAAGGCGAGCGTGCGGATGCGCTCCGGCCGCTCGACGGCGGCGCGCGCCAGGAACTCGGACGAGAGCGACAGCGCCAGCGCATCGACCGGTTCGGCTCCCATATCCTCGGCGATCACGTCCAGCATGTCGTGGGTCGCATCGGTGAACAGCCGGATGTCGTAATGGCGGCCCGACCGGTCCGAATGGCCGTAGCCAGGCAGATCGACCGCGTAGACGCGGCGGTGCGCCACCATGCGCTCGAAGATCGGCTTCACCTCGTAGGCGGAGGCCGCGGCGTTGATGCTGTGGACCAGCAGCAGGGGCGGTCCGTCGCCGGCCACATAGTAGGCCAGACGCCCCGCGCGCCGGCTGGTCTCCCGCAGGTCGCCGGCGAGCGCGGGGGGAAGGGTTGGGGCGCGCATCATCAAGGACTCCTGCCGTCGTGCTCCAGGAGAGCACTCTTCTCGATTGCTCGCCAGCGGATCAACACCTTGGGGATGAAAAGGTGCCTCGCCCACCCTCAGCGGAGCGGCCCTCAGCGGGAATGGCGCAGGATCAGGTCGGCGGTCAGGTCGGGCCGCTCCTCGTGGGCCAGATGACCCAGGCGCCCGAGCGTATCGATCACTGCCGAGGGCAGCAATCCGCGCACCCGCTCCGCCTGTTCCGGCGGAACAGCGGTATCTCCGGACGAAACGGCCAGGACCAGCCTGGGCTCCAGCCGGCGCAGGTCGCGGACCAGGGGATGCAGGTCCCAGTTCGCCATCATGCCCAGCGCCGCCGACACGTGTCCCGGGCAGCGGATCAGCCGGCCATAGAATTCCATCCCGGCACGGTCCGGGACCGAGCCGGTGTTGCGGATCAGCCGTTCGACCGCGCGCGCGTCGGCGGTCCAGGAGAAGACCCGGGGCGCCAGCGGGTTGAGGACCAGCAGCTTCGCCAGCGGCATGAAAAGATGGCCGGCCGCCCCCCGGAACGGCAGGAAGGCGCCGTTGAGCGCGACGATCACGCGCGGGCGGATCAAATGGTCGAGCGCCATGCGGGCCAGGATGGCGGCGCCTGCGGAATGGCCGGCCGCGACATCCGGCGAGACCTGAAGAGTTTCGAGCAGGGCCGCGACCGCCCGCGCCATGCCCGGAAGCGACAGGCGATGACCCGGCAAGGGGTCGGTGAAGCCGTGGCCCGGCAGGTCGGGGGCCACCACGGTGAAGTCCCGGGCCAGAAGCGGCATCAGGCCGCGCCAGGAATGGGTCGCGGCCCCGGTGCCGTGGAGCAGCAGGATGACGGGACCCTCCCCCATCCGCTGGACGTGCCAGCGCAGGCCGGCGGCGGTGACGAAGCTGCTGGTCTCGCGGTGGGGCCAGCCGCGCCCTTCCCGCTCCCAGGCCGGCCGCCTCATGAAGCGGGTTGCGGTGCCGCCATTCGGACGGCTCGGGAGATCGCGGCGGCGTCGGCCCTGGGCAACGGCAGATAGGGTGCCCGCATGCCGTCGGCCAGCCGCCGCGCCGCCGGTTCCGGATGGGCGGAGGTATCGACCAGCAGCGCCCGCAGCCCGGCGGCGGCGACCCGGCGGGCGGCGATGAGCGCGTCGCCCTCGGCGGCGGCGCGCCCCGTCGAGCCGTCGCGGCAGACATTGGCCCGGCCGTCGGTCAGCAGCACCAGCGCCGGGGTTCCGCCCCGGCGTTTCACGGAGTCCGCCAGGGCGGAGGCGGCGTCGATCCCGGCCGCCAGCGGCGTGCCGCCTCCCCCCGGCAGGGCGGCGAGGCAGCGCTTCGCCCGGGCCAGCGAGCGGGTCGGCGGCAGCAGGAGCTCCGCCTCCCTGCCCCGGAACGCCACCAGCGCCACCTCGTCCCGCCGGACATAGCAGTCGGCCAGCAGCAGTTCGACGGCGCCCTTGGCCTCCGCCAGCCGGTGGAAGGCGGAGGAGCCGGAGGCGTCCACCACGAAGATGGTCGTCGTCCGGCTCCGCCTTTTCAGCCGCGCGATCCGGAAATCCTCCGGCCTGACCTGGATGCGCGGAGCGGTCCCGGAAACTGTCCCGGGAGCGGAATCGAGCGCATCGGCGCGCAGGCGCTGCCAGGGCGCCGCCGCCCGTAGGGTCTCGATGACGTTGAGCCGCGCTCCCGCCCGGGCGGGGCCGCGACGGAGGCCGGCCGGGCGTCCACCCGCGGCCTGGGCGACGGCGCCAGCCTTGCCGGCCGGCTGGGCACGGCGGCCGGCATTGGCGAGGCTTCCCAGTCGCTTGAGGAGGTCTTCCGGAATGGCGGCCCGCGCCGCCTCCAGCACGACATCCTCCAGAGGTTCACTCTCGCGCTCGGAAACAGGGTCGGGGTTCTTTTCCGGCTCCTGAGGTTGCTCCGGTTCCTGCTCCGGCGGCGCCGGAAGGCACGTCGCGCGCGGCGCCAGGACCAGGCGTGCCGCCAACGCGGCGTCCGCCTCCGCGATTTCGCTTCGGCCTTCCAGGGCGGCGGCGGCCCGCGAGGCGGAGAGGGCCTGCAAGGCGGCTCGGATCGAGCCGATCCCCAGGGCTGCCGCCGTGCCGCACAAGGCCTCGACCACCGCGCCGGATGCCGCGACCTGGCCGATGCGCCGCCGTGCCTCGGCGATATCGGCGGCGGAGCGGTACGGCGTTCCGACCTGCCCGATGGCAATGGCACCGAGATCGAGGTGGAAGGCGAGGCGTTCGGTCAGCACCGCCGCCGGCTGCTCGTCGGCATCGCCCTCGTCAAGGGCGACAAGCCCGAAGCGGGCATCAAGGCTGCGGGCGAAACCGTCGCGCTCCAGCCGGACCTCGCCCCGGTCGAGGACGGCGGCCAGCCGGGCCGCCATGGCCGGCGGCAGCCGCTCCGCCATGGCCAGCAGGACGACACCTCCGCCGGACCGCGCCAGGATGCCCTGCTCGACCACGGGCCGCCCGGCCCGGAGGGTCGCCGCGAGGTCCAGGCCGCCCAGCAGCCGGTCGTCCGTGACATGGCAGGGCACGCGGAGGAACGGCGCGGTTCCCGGCAGCAGACCGCGCAGCAGGTCCAGCCAGCGGTCCCGCACCGGGCCGGGAGCGGCCCGAACCGAGACACCGCCGAGCCCCGCCGGATCGACCGCGAACAGCACCGCGGCGGCTGCGGCATCCTCCCAGGAACTCATGCGTCGAACAGGTCGGCGACGGCCCGCTCGACCCGCGCGGTCGATCCCGCCTCGTCCAGGGGATTGCGCCGCAGGCGATGCCGCAGCGCCGGCAGGGACACTTGGCGGAGATGCCGGTCCAGCACCTCGCCGGCGCCGTCCAGCGCGGCCATGGCGCGGGCGGCCCGGACGAGGGTCAGTTCGCCGCGCAGCCCGTCGGCGCCCAGAGCCATGCACAGGCGGGCCGCCCGCTCGATCGCGGCGTCGGGCACCTGGACCAGCGGCAGCCGGATCCGGGCAGCCTCGATGCTCCGGCGAAGGCGGGTCTCCTCCCGCTTCCATTTCGCCATGAAGCCGGTGGGATCCCGCTCGAACACGTCGCGCCGGCGAACCACCTCGATGCGCTCCGCCAGGTCGGTGGGCGTCCTCACCTCGACCGACAGGCCGAAGCGGTCGAGGAGCTGCGGCCGAAGCTCGCCCTCCTCCGGATTGCCGCTGCCGACCAGCACGAAGCGGGCGGGATGCCGCACGCTCAGCCCCTCGCGCTCCACCACGTTCTCGCCCGACGCCGCCACGTCGAGCAGCAGGTCGACCAGATGGTCCTCCAGCAGGTTGACCTCGTCGATATAGAGGAAGCCGCGATGCGCCCGGGCCAGCAATCCCGGCTCGAAGCGCTTCTCGCCCCGGGTCAGCGCCCGCTCCAGGTCGAGCGCCCCGACCACGCGGTCCTCGGTGGCGCCCAGCGGCAGGTCGACCACGGGGACCGGCACCCGCCTGCTCTTCAGCGCCCCGCCGGCGCGGGCGGCCCTGCACTCGGCGCACAGCGAGGCGGGATGCGCGGGATCGCAGTTGTAGGCGCAGCCCGCCACCGCGCGCATCGGCGGCAGCAAGGCCGCCAGCGCGCGGACCGCCGTGGACTTGCCCGTGCCGCGGTCGCCGAACACCATCACGCCGCCCAGGCTGGGATCGACCGCGGCGGCGAGCAGGGCCAGCTTCATCTCCTCCTGGCCGACGATCGCGGAGAACGGGAACAGCGGGCGCGACGACCGGCGTTCCGGCACCGCCCGCGGCACGGCCGGGGCTTCCGCGACGGGATGGACGAGCGCGACAGAGGCCATGGTCAACTCCCGGACTGAAAGCCGTTCAGGCTTTACCTTATGGTCGGACGACACCCAGCAGGTGCGCCAGATCCTTGAAGAAGATCCGCACATGCGCGGCCGGCTTGGCGCGCACCAATTCCTTGTTCATGTAGGCGTCCCAGGTCAGCTTCTGGACGTCGGGATCGCGGCAGATGCCGACGAAACGCTCGCGCCGCTTGTCGCTGCTGTACCAGAAATGCTGCATCATCCCGAGGATCCAGAAGACCCGGCCATGGGCCTTCATGAAGCGCTTGCGGGCACCCGCCAGCGCCCGGGCGTCTCCCGTGGAGAGGAAGGCTTCGACCGCTTCCGCCGCGAAGCGCCCGCCCGCCATGGCGTAGTAGATGCCCTCGCCCGAGGCCGGCGCCACGACCCCGGCGGCGTCTCCGGCCAGGACCACGTCGCGGCCGTTGTCCCACCGCTTGAGCGGCTTCATCGGGATCGGCGCGCCTTCCCGGCGGATCGTCTCGACCGCGTCCAGCCCCGTGGCGACCCGCAGGTCGCCGACCGACCGGCGCAGCGCGAAGCCCTTGCGGGCGGAGCCGGTTCCGATGCTGGTCGTGTCGCCGTGGGGGAAGATCCAGGCGTAGAAGTCGGGCGACAACCGGCCCTGGTAGAAGACGTCGCAGCGCGACCCGTCGAAATCGGCGGCGCCTTCCCGGGGCGACCTCACGATCTCGTGGTAGGCGAAGACGCACCGCATCCTGTCCGATCCGGGGACCTCCTGCCGGGCCACGGCGGAGACGGCGCCGTCCGCCCCGATCACCGCGCGGGTGCGGGCCATGCCCGGACCGTCGGCGGCCGCGTAACGGACGGTGGCGACGCCGCCGGGATCGCGCGTGACGGCCGTGAAGCTGCCGGTCCGCCGCTCGGCCCCCGCCAGGGCGGCCCGGTCGCGCAGGTACTCGTCGAACACCTCGCGGTCCACCATGCCGACGAAGCCGCCGTCGATCGGCATGTCCACCCGCCGCTCCGACGGGGAGATCATCCGCGCCGACCGCGCCCGGGCGACCAGCAGGTAGTCGGGGATCGCGAACTCCCGGATCAGCCGGGGCGGGATGGCGCCGCCGCACGGCTTGATCCGGCCCGCCTTGTCCAGCAGCAGGACGGAACGGCCGAGCCGCGCCAGGTCCTCCGCCGCCGTCGCCCCGGCCGGCCCGCCGCCGACCACCACCGCGTCGAAGATCTTGTCAGTCAGGTTCTGGGCAGTCATGGGACCTCCGGGAAGGTCTGGCGCAGCGCGAAGGCGCCCACCAGCATGCCGATGACATAGAGGCTGGTCCCCGTGGCGTTGTACCAGGGAGCGCGCTCGCGCGGGCTTTCCAGCAGGCGGAACATCAGGAAGATCTGGACGCCCAGCAGCAGCGCCACGACCACCGCATGGATCGGGCGCTGCCACAGCGCCAGCATCGCCACCACCGCAACCTGCGGCACGACCATCACGGCGCAGGCCAGCCGCGCCGCCCGCTCGATCCCCAGGCTGGCCGGCAGCGAGGCGATCCCCATGCGCCGGTCGCCCTCGACCGACTTGAAATCGTTGAGCGTCATGATGCCGTGGGCGCCGACGCTGTAGAGCCCGGCCAGCGCCAGGATGCGCCAGTCCGGCCGGGCCGCCATCATGACAGCCGCCCCGGTGAACCAGGGCAGGCCCTCGTAGCAGGCCCCTACCGCTGCGTTGCCCCACCAGCCGTTCCGCTTCAGCCGGATCGGCGGCGCGCTGTAGGCCCAGGCGAGCGCCAGCCCGACCACGGCGGCCCCCATCCCCCACGGCCCCAGCGCGCTGGCGACCAGCAGGGACAGGGCGGTCCAGCCCAGCGCGATGTAGAAGCCCCAGCGCCCCGGCAGCCGGCCGGAGGGGATCGGCCGGTCCGGCTCGTTGATGGCGTCCACGTCGCGGTCGTACCAGTCGTTGACCGCTTGGCTGGTGGCGCAGATCAGCGGCCCGGCCAGCACGATGCCGGCGATCACCAGCGGCCAGCGGTCACCTGCCGGAACTCCCGACGACACCACCCCGCAGCCATAGGCCCACATGGGGGCGAACCACGTGATGGGCTTCAAGAGTTCCAGGACGGCGGAGGGGGTCGGGTATGCCATGCCCTAAGTATGATTGTTTACACATTCTAATGTCAACTCTCATTGACATAGAGCGCCGCGCCGGCTGCCGCTTTCCCCTTCGAAACCGCACGCCCCGATATGGGACCAAGATCGAAATGGAATCCCTGCTTGACGGAAGAGTTTCCGCGGAATTCCGGCTTGTTTCGATCGTTGCGGCAAGCGTATCCCCAAGCCGGTTTGATTTGTCGGACCCGTCTATGTTACACAATCATCGGCCCTGAACTCGGTCTCGAAGATTTTTGAGCGGAACAATAGTATACTTCCTAGGGATTCGCAGGACCTCTGTTCATACCATGGCATGCTTTTCTCATGCGTCCTGTTGCTGACCAGACGGTAAGGAGGCGACGATGGGTGACCCGGTTACGACGATGTCCTCATTCCAGGAGATGGTCTCCCTCACCTTCCGCTACGGCGTCTTCGCTTTCTCGGTCATAGTCCTGTTTTTCCTCACCAACAAAACCCACGCACAGCTCGAAGCCGCGAGGAACTCGCCCAACCCCGACCCGTGGCAGACGAGGATTTACCTGGCCATCCATGGCGTGATCTGGATCTGCGGCATCAGCCTGATCTTCTTCGCCTCATATTTCTGGTGGATGGACCAGCCGCAGCGGAAGATTTACCAGTTCAGCGTCGTCAATGTCGCGCCCCACGAGTTCGTGGTGAACCAGGATCTCTATGTCCGATCCCTGGACAAGCCCGGCCCGGTCCCCGACGCTCCCAGGAGGCGCGACCTTCACTTCGTCGTCGTCAGCGACGGGTCCTTCGGCCCGGGTCACAGCTTCGAGCTTGAATATTTCAAGAACGAGGAGAAGAAATACCGGACCTTCCGGATCCCCTATGTGCCCGAGAAGAACCTTCGGTACCAGATCCAGTATGACGCGGAGGGTGACAGCTATTCGTTGCAGACCATCGCCGACGCCTCTGGCCCAGGCTTGAACCTGGTCTCGAGCGCGCTGGCCCAGATGAGCACCGGGGAGGAGTCCCCGAGCGAGAGGCTGGGCAGGAGCCGGATCCTGAATGATCTCGGGAAATCGGAGAACCTGGCCCCGCTTCCCAACATCGACAACCCGTACTGCACCGACGGTATCTTCCAGAACATCGTCCAATGCGCCCCGAAGCCATCTCCGCCGGGTCCAGGCGGGGTGCCGGCCGTCGATTCCCTGATTCCCGAGATCGGGATCCTGCAGGTCGAAAGATCCTCGGTCCCCAGCAAGATCAACGCCATCGAAACCCTGGCGGGCTTGCCCCCGGACACCCGGATGGCAGTCTTCCAATCCATCGCCGAACCCGAGCCGATGATCCTCACGCTGCTGGACCTTGTGCGCCACAGCGATCCGGAACTCGCCAGCAAGGCGAAGCGGCTGCTGTCCCAGACGGACGTGGAGTCCGCGCTGAGCGCGGCAGTGTCGCGGTTGGCTGCCGAGCCGGACAACGCCGCATCGATCCTGGCCCGCGTGGAACCTGCCCTGGCGCTCCGCGTGCTCGCCCGTTCGCCGATGCCAGAGCTCGATCCGGCGCGGATCACGGCGCAACCGCAGCTGCTCGTCCCCACGGCGTCCTCCAGCGGCGACCGCTACTATGTGAGGGCCATCTGGACTCCGGGCGACAGGGAAGCCCAGGCCTGCCTGACCGCACTCTTCAACCGGTCCCTGATCAGCAACCGCACCCCTGATCAGGAAGCCGAGATGATGTCCCAGCGCTCCCAGCGGATCGTCTACTGGTACTCCAAGGAATGGGTGCTGGATATCGCGAACCGGATCCGCAGTTGCGGCGCCCAGGCCGATTTCATCGGCTTCTGATGCCCGGCACCGATTGCTACCGTCAACTGGGGGAACGCACCCTTGGCCGCCTGCCAAAGGGACTCCCCGACAGCATGCTGGAGGAGAATCCGTATCTGCGGGCTTCCGCCGGAATGTCATTCCCGCTCATCACTTGCAATCCCTAATCTCCTCCAATGTGTTGGAGTGATTGACAACACCTAGAAATGTTGTTTCAAACTCCAACATGAGTGCCGAAGCGCTGCTCCGCGAGCGACACCAGATCAGGACCGATGTCTTCGTGGAACTGCGTATCTGGCGGGTCCCGGAACCCGTGCGGGGTTCGGCGCACGACCACGAATATGCATTGGCCTATGTCGTCGCCGGGCAGTGCGTAATCCGATACGACAACGAAGCTGGCAAGGGCGACCACAAGCATTTAGGTGACGTCGAGATATCCTATGCGTTTACGACACCGGCAAAGCTGCTGGCGGATTTCTGGTTTGATGTGGATCAATGGAGGCTTGCATGAACACCGTGACACTCTCGATCGCTTCCCGCGAAGATGTGACGCGGCGGGCCTTGGCAGCGTTCGGCGGTGAACGGCAAGATACACATATTTCTTTCGAGTCAGTCGAACTCCTGTGGCGGACCTTGACCCGCAAGCGCTGGGAACTGCTGAAGTCGATGACCGGCGAGGGTGCCATGACGATCCGCGAGGCAGCCCGGCGCGTCGGCCGCGATGTCAAGGCGGTGCATGGAGATGTGCAGGCGCTGCTCAACGCCGGTATTCTCGACCGTACCGCCGATGGCCGCGTCGTCTTCCCCTACGACGCCGTTCATGTCGATTTCACGCTGACCAAGGCGGCGTGACATCCACGGGCGCCCGTGCCGGCGCGCAGGCCGAAGAGGCCGCGCCGGTTGAAACCACCGGACCGGTCGGCGCCCGCACCTGGATGCGTGCTCGTCATGGCGGAATCGCGTCCGTTCAGGGAGGCCAGTAGCCGCCGACGCCGGGAGAACCCCTGCGGCCGGATTCCGGTCACGACGGTTCGATGCCCGGTTTCGTCACTCCCCGTTTGACTTCCGCGCCGGCGCACCCAAGATCGCACCCGATCGATTCAATTTGCCCAAAAACAGTTGAGGAGCATCCCATGAGCGTCGAGGTAGGTACCCCCGCTCCCGACTTCACCATGCCGACCGATGGCGGCGGCGAGATCAGCCTGTCGGCCCTGCGCGGCAAGAAGGTCGTGCTGTATTTCTATCCGAAGGACGACACCAGCGGATGCACCAAGCAGGCCTGCGGCTTCCGCGACAGCCTGCCCGACTTCACCGGCATCGACGCCGTCGTGATCGGCGTGTCCAAGGACAGCGTCGCCAGCCACGACAAGTTCAAGAAGAAGTACGAGCTGCCCTTCGTCCTGGCGTCCGACCAGGGCTCCGACACCGCCGAGAAATACGACGTGTGGAAGGAGAAGAGCATGTACGGCAAGAAGTACATGGGCATCGAGCGCTCGACCTTCCTGATCGACGGCGACGGCGTGGTCCGCGGCGCCTGGCGGAAGGTCAAGGTCGACGGCCACGCCGACGAGGTGCTGAAGGCGGCGAAGGCGCTCTGAGCACCCGGGCCTAGCGCTTGCCTCGCTTCAGGATCTCAGCCGCCAGTTCCTGGATCTCCTCGGCGGCGCGGGTCTTGCGGGCCGATTCGGTGACGCTGCGGCCTTCGAACAGGGCCGCGGCGAACTGGACGCGGTTGCCGATCTGGGTGTGGGCGACGTCGGCGCCCATGCCCTTGATCCGCTCGATCAGGTCGTCGGCCAGCTTGGCGCGCGGCGGAACCCGGTTGATCACCAGCAGGACCGGCACGTTCTCGGACCGCGCCAGGTCCAGCGTCGGCTGGGTCGCCCACATGTCCATCGGGCTGGGCTGGACGGGCACGATGACGAGGTTGGCGGAACGCACCGCGATGCGGGCCTCGGTCTCGGCGTGGGGCGGGCTGTCGATCACGACGATGTCGTTCTCCTGCGCCAGCCGCTCGACCTCGCGCTGGGTGCGCCAGCCGTTGATCTGGACATGCTGAAGGCCGGCCCTGCCGTCCATCGCTTCCTGCCGGGTCTGGAACCAGCGCGACAGGCTGCCCTGGGGGTCGATGTCGACGACAGCGACGCGCAGGTCCACCTCGGACCAGGCGATCGCCAGATGCGCCGCCAGGGTCGTCTTTCCGGCGCCCCCCTTCTGTTGTGCCACGGTGTAGATCTTGCCCGCCATGCCCGCTCCGCTCATCGGCTATGCCGCCGATTGTCATTGAAAAAGTGCCCCGACCGCCGCAGCAACGGCATAGTGCATCCACATCGGTAACACGCCAAGGGTGGTGTTTGGCTTTCGCGCACCGCGACAACACTTTAAAACGATGACCATGAACAGCACAGACAGCCCGCAGAGAGACAGCCCGCAGAGAGCACCCGAACTGGTCCCGCCCAGCGACGCCAACATCGCGCGCGCGGCCGGCCTGCTGCGCGCCGGGGAGCTTGTGGCGTTTCCGACGGAGACTGTCTACGGGCTGGGCGCCGATGCGACCGATGACCGCGCCGTCGCCCGGATCTTCGAGGCCAAGGGCAGGCCGCGCTTCAACCCGCTGATCGTCCACGTCCCCGACCAGGACTCGGCCGAGGCAATCGTCCGGTTCGACGCGCGCGCCGAGCGGCTGGCCGAGACCCTGTGGCCCGGGCCGCTGACGCTGGTGCTGCCGCGCCGGCCGGACAGCCCGCTGTCGCTGCTGGTCAGCGCCGGCCTGGACAGCGTCGCGGTCCGGTTCCCGGCCCATCCGGTAGCCCGCGCGCTCCTGAAGGCGGCCGGGGTGCCGGTGGCCGCCCCCAGCGCCAACCGGTCGGGCGCCGTTAGCCCGACCACGCCGCTGCACGTGGCCGAGAGCCTGGGCGCCCGCGTCGGCCTGATCCTGGCCGCCGGCCGTTGCGCGGTGGGCGTCGAGTCGACCGTGCTCGACCTGACCGGGGAGGCACCGGTGCTGCTGCGCCCCGGCGGCGTTACCGCGGAGGACCTGGAGGCGCTGCTGGGCGTGCCGGTCCTGCGCCCGTCACAGGCGGAGGCGGCGGGCGACCCGGCGGCGCCGAAATCGCCCGGCCAGCTCGCCAGCCACTATGCCCCGGGCCGGCCGGTCCGGTTGGGGGCGAACGGCGCCGCCCCGGACGAGGCCCTGCTCGCCTTCGGCCCCGACACCTTCATCCGCGGCGGCGCCACGCGCCTGAACCTGAGCCCCCAGGGCGACCTGCACGAGGCCGCCGCCAACCTGTTCGCCATGCTGCGCGCCCTCGACCGGCCGGAGCATGCCGCGATCGCCGTCATGCCGGTCCCCGAACAGGGGCTGGGCGTGGCGATCAACGACCGCCTGCGCCGGGCCGCGGCTCCCCGCGGGCCAGCGCCCTTCCCTTCCGAAACGCCGACACAAGACTGACAAAGCCATGATCGACGCAGCCTTCCTCGACCGTCTCCGCAGCATCGTCGGCCCGGCCGGCCATATCGACGCCCCCGGCGACATGGAGCCCTATGTCGCGGAATGGCGCGGCCGATATCGGGGGACGACGCCGCTGGTGCTGCGTCCCGCCACCACGCGGGAGCTGTCCGAGCTGGTGAAGGCCTGCCACGAGGCCGGCGTGCCGATCGTGCCCCAGGGCGGCAACACCAGCCTGGTCGGCGGCTCGATCCCGTCGGAGGACGGCAGCGAGGTGCTGGTCAGCCTGTCGCGGATGAACAAGGTTCGGAACGTCGACCCGCTGAACTACACCATCACGGTGGAGGCCGGCTGCGTGCTGCAGGCGATCCAGGAGGCCGCGGCCGAGGTGGACCGGCTGTTCCCGCTCAGCCTGGGCGCCGAAGGCACCTGCCAGATCGGCGGCAACATCTCGTCCAACGCCGGCGGCACCATGACGCTGCGCTACGGCAACATGCGCGACCTCGTGCTGGGGCTGGAAGTCGTCATGCCGGACGGGCAGGTCTGGGACGGCATGCGGCGGCTGCGCAAGAACAACACCGGCTACGACCTGAAGCACCTGTTCATCGGGGCGGAGGGCACGCTGGGCATCGTCACCGCCGCGGTGCTGAAGCTGTTCCCCCGGCCCAAGCAGGTGGAGACCGGCTTCCTCGCCGTCCGCGACCCGGACGCCGCGATCGAGCTGCTGGCCAGCCTGCGGTCGGCCAGCGGCGACGCGCTGAGCGCCTTCGAGCTGATGCCGCGCATCGCGATCGACTTCGCCCTGAAGCATGTGGCCGGCACGATCGATCCGCTGGAGGAGAGCCATCCCTGGTACGTGCTGCTGGAGTTCGCGACCGGCAGCGGCGGCGACGCCTTCCGCGACACGATCGAGGCGACGCTGGGCGAGGCCATGGAGGCCGGCCTGGTCATGGACGCAGTGCTGGCATCCAGCGAGAGCCAGGCCAAGCAGCTCTGGTTCATCCGTGAGGCGATCGTCGAGGCCCAGAAATTCGCGGGCGGCTCGATCAAGCACGACATCTCGATCCCGGTGTCCTGCGTCGGCACCTTCATCCGGGAGGCGACCGAGGCGGTCGAGCGGACCATTCCCGGTGCGCGGCCCGTGCCGTTCGGCCATGTCGGCGACGGCAACATCCACTTCAACGTGACCCAGCCGGAAGGCGCCGACACGGAGGACTATCTGGCCCAGTGGGACAAGCTGAACACCGTGGTCCACGACATCGTGCTGGGCATGGACGGCTCGATCAGCGCCGAGCACGGCATCGGCACCTTCAAGCGCGAGGAGCTGAAGCGCGTCAAGTCGCCGGTCGAGCTGGAGCTGATGCGCAAGGTCAAGGCGGCGCTGGACCCCGAGGGGCTGATGAACCCCGGCAAGGTGCTGTGAGGAAAGGCTCCGGCGGGAGCCTTTCCCTCAGGGAGCGGTCGAACGCGCGAACCGCAGTCCGAAGGTCCCGAGCGTGCCGTCCGCCTCCCCCTGCCCATCCCCGCCGCCGGCGCTCACGGTCAGGACCGGGGTTCCCGGCGGGGTGGTCGGCGGACAGCGCAGGGCTTCGGTGAACAGGATGTGCCAAGTGGCGCGCACGCAGTAGGCCGGCGGGCCGAGGCGCTTGGCATAGGCGAGCAGGCCGGCCGTCCTGCTCCAGACCGCGACCCAGTCCCCGCCGCTGTCCAAGTCCAGCACGGCGGGGCCGGGCTGGAACCGGACCAGATCCTGGAACGCGGCGGGAATGCCCGCCTCGGTATGGTGCTGAGGGCGCTCGCCCTTGATCAGCAGGAAGGCGACCGCCGCGATCCCGGCGCCGGCCAGGCACCGCCGGGCGAGGTTCCAGCCGAGGGAGCGATAGACCGCGACCGCGACCATCGCCGCCAGCAGCGCCGGAACCGCGCGATAGAAGTAGATGATGTAGGCTTCGCTGAGAAAATCGACCCCGAAGACCGTATAGAACAGGACCGCCAGGGAGGCGGCGCCGGCGGAGATCAGGAAGCCCAGGCGCGGGGGAAGCGCCGACGGTTCGTCGCGCCCGGCGGGCCGCAGCAGGAGGACCGGCAGCAAGGCCGCCGGAATCAGCGCGGCGCCGCTCCAGCAGGCCAGGACATAGGCCAGGCTGGCACCCAGCGGATTGGCATGGTGCCCCGCGCCATAGCCGGCATACTGGCCGAGCGGGCCGGGGAAATGCAGGATCGTCTGGACGGCGGGCGGCAGCAGGAAAGCGGCCATGACGACCGCGGCGCCGGCGATATGTCCGCGCCCCCGGCGAAGGGTTTCCGGGGACGCCAGCCTGGGCCAGGCATCCGGCGGCAGCCAGCGGGCTGCCAAGAAATGCGCCGCGATCGCGACGGCCCCGGTGAGGCCTGCGATGCCGATGAAGGAGGCATGGCCATGCAGCAGGAATCCGGTCGAGAGTGCCAGCGGGACCAGACCGTCGAGCCGCCCCGCCGCCACTCTCGCAAGCGCCAGGGTGAAAACCGCGAAGGTCGGGAAGTACAGGAACGGCATCCAGAACCCGAACAGGAAATCCGGGTCCGTGAGGACCGCCTGCACCACGAAGGCGCCAAGCCCGAAGGCCGCCGCCCCCGCCGACCGCGACATGCGGGCCAGAAGGAACCAGAGCAGCGCCAGCCAGCCCGCGTTGAGGACGGCCGCCCCCAGGACCTGTCCCCCGAAGGGGGTTGCCGTCACGCGCAGGAGATCGTGGAAGACGGCTTCGCCCACGGCCATGACATACAGGTATGCCGGGCCGGGATGGTTGAAGCCTATGCGCGAATAGTTGCCCTTCAGCAGGATGTCGTGCTTGGCGTCCAGGATCAGCAGGGTATTGGCCGCCGCGTCGCCCAGTTCGAACATGAGGTCCCGGGCGGCGGGCACCGACCCGACCAGCATCAGGGCGGCAGCTGCAAGGAAGACCTGGAATGCCAGCATCAATCCAGGTTCCCGGTTCATTTCGGGACGGTCATTCCGAGGGGTCATGGTGAGGCTTCGATCAAATGGATGATGGCTATCTGCATTTCATTCGGCAATTCGTTGCGCCGGGTCGGCTTGGTGCGGGTACGGCCGCTCCCGGGATCTCCGAAGGGCGGGAAGACCTGCCGGAAGCGACCCGTATGTCCTATGTGTTTCAACTTGACGCAAGTCTAATCCACTCGATTCCGATTCGGACCTCATCATCCGCTCTCTCGATGGGGAGACCCGACCACGATCCCCTTAAACAAGTCTTATCACCATAGTCATAGAAACAGTTCCGAACGATAGGCGCCTTTCCGCTTGCAGGACTACACAATGCCATCAGCATTAATCAACCGACCATCAAAGATTGCCGAAACAACCTGGATAGTCGTTGTCCTCGCGGCCGTTTTCTCGATCTACGCCTACTCATACTCCACGCACCCGGCCCGGCCCGACGGGGCAGATTTCGCGGGCTGGTGGAACTGGTGGGATCAGAGCCGGTATTTTATCTCCGCCAACGCTTTCCACCGGGGAGACCTTGATCCGGCCCAGCACTGGTATTTGCCCGGCTACGGCCTGCTGGGGGCAGCCTTCCAGTTCATCTCCACCGATCACGCGTTCTTCCTGGCGAATGTCATCCTGTTATTGATAAGCTCCGCATGCTTCATCGATACCTGCCGATTTTTCGGGGTCAATCGCTATGCCGGCTCGCTGATCTTCCTGCTGAGCACGGTCCTGAACGCGAACATCTTGGAACAGTTCGTGATTCCCTGGAGCAGTACGCCGACCTGCGCGATCATTCACATCCTGATCTGGCTGTTTCTCAAGCGATCGCCCAGGCCTTCGGCGTCCTTTGCCGTCGGGATCCTGGGAAGCGCCATTATCCTGTTCCGCCCGACCGATATCGTTTCCATCTCGCCGGTCTTCATCCATATCGCCCTGCTGGGTGCCCGGGGATTTTCAGCCGGGCGGAAAGCCCCGGCGCACCTCGATGCCCAACAGCAATTCATGTTCACGCTGGCGGGAGGGATCGTGGGCGCGGCGGCCGTGACGGCGATCTATCTCGCCATCCATGGCTTCACCCTGTCCGAGTACCTGAAGATATCGAATGATATCGGATTCACCTTCACCTCCTTTCCGATCAAGTTCCATGTCCTGTTCGTGAACCCCTTGGCTCTTTACGGGCAAGGGACCGCGATCCTGAAACTGTACCCGTGGCTTTTCCTCTCCTTCGTCGGTGCCGTCTGCCTGCTGTTCGACAGGTCCCGCCTGGCGACGGTTTCGGCCTGCGTCCTGCTGCACATCGCCTTCTATTCCTGCTACGCCGACCTGCTGCCGACCAACATCCTGCATTTCAAGCTTATCCATTATCTCAAATGGACCTTCCCTTTCCTGGGTCTCTTCGCATGGCTCGCGGCAAGGGACATGCTGGGGGGCCGGCGCGCCGTTCCGGTCATGGGATGCGCCGTCGTGCTGTTCGTTCTCCTGTCCGTCCGCATCGACCTGGAGAAGATCGCCTTGCCCGGCGCCGCACTGGAGCCTCCCCAGCGTTTCCACGCGTCGTTCGAGGATATGCGGCCGATCGCCGCGATCGACCTTCCCGTCGGACCAATGCGGATCGACGGTTTGGGAAGCTGGCCGCTGAGCCTGGAAGCCGACGGAAGAAGCCTGCGACGCTACGCCGAGTTCCTGTCGATCCCGCAGCCCTATGGCCTCAGGCTGCTTTTCGCCCGTCCTATCGATGCCCGGCGACTCGACGGCGTGCTTGAGCGGCCGTTCCGGATGTCGCCGGGCACGTGGGAGCCGGTCGGGCAGAGATACGCCTATGGATTTGGCTGGCCTTGCTGGCTTCCACCCTACGGGTGCGAGACGCGGACCCCGGTGCAAGGCTTCCATTTTCCGGAGGGAGCCGAATTCTCCTTCGAGCACGGCGGCAACGGCACCTCGCTCCAGGCTCGGGGACTGAGCGGGCAGGAACCCTGGGGCACCTGGACGGAAGGCGACGAAGTGACCATGGAAATCCCGTTCGATGTCGAGGCCATGCCGCCCGGCCGGGACTTCGGCATCACCCTGGAGGCTAACGCCTTCACGAACGGCAATCATCGGCGCCAGTCGGCCGATGTGGTGGTCAACGACGAGTTCCTGACGACTTTCTCGGTCGATGGCGACGAAGGCATCAAGACGGTGTCGATCACGGTCCCCCGCGCGATCGCGGCGAAGCGGCGGCCGATCGCCGTCGTCCTTCGGCTCAGGAACGCGATTTCGCCCATGGACCTGGGGGTTTCCGAGGACGGCCGAAAACTCGGCCTCGGGTTGCGGAGGCTGGTGATCGGGTCGGTCCCCTCCGGCACCCCTGCCCGGTGACCGCCCTAGGCCTCCGGGATCGTCGCTTCCCGCTTGCCGCCCATCGCCCAGCGCGGCTCCTTGTCGAAGACGCAGAACTGGCGGGCCGCGAAGTTCCAGATGAAGGCGATTCCGGTGCCCCCGACTTTGCCGAGCATCACGGGCAATGCGGTCAGTTCCATGACCGCGACCATCACGAGTATGTTGATCACCAGCCCGACGGCGCTGACGCCATAGACCAGCGCGATTTCCGACCATGCCGACCGCCGGCCCCTCCGGAAGCCGATCCGCGCCGACAGGACGTAATTGACATAGGTCGCCGTCGCGAAGCCGCAGATCGATGCCGGAACGTAGTGGAGAGTGAAGCTGGACAGGGCGACGTAGAACGAAGCCCACTCCACCAGGGCGGCCGTCCCGCCGATCAGGACATAGACCGCGAAGCTGGCGCCGTACCGCTGACCAAGGGAGATCGCCTTCCGCATGATCATCTCGCGAACGAGTATTTCAGGATTACGTAGAGCGCCCTGAAGGCGTCCTTCAGCCCGATCTTCTTGCCTTCCTCGTAGGTGCGGCCGTAATAGGAGATGCCCACCTCGTAGAAGACGCAGTGCCGCTTGGCCAGCTTGGCGGTGATCTCGGGCTCGAACCCGAAACGGTCCTCGTCGATCCTGACCGACTGTATCAGTTCGCGCCGGAAGACCTTGTAGCAGGTTTCCATGTCCGTGAGATTGATGTTGGTCGCGAAGTTCGAGCAGAGCGTCAGGACGCGGTTGGCGACCATGTGCCAGAAATAGACGACCCGGTGGGCGTCGCCGCCCGCGAACCTCGACCCGTAAACCACGTCGGCCCCGTGGTTCAGGATCGGGTCGACCAGGCGAGGATATTCCTTCGGGTCGTATTCCAGGTCGGCGTCCTGCACCAGGACGATGTCGCCGGTGGCATGCGCGAAGCCGGTGCGGAGCGCCGCCCCCTTCCCCTGGTTCCGCTCGTGATAGATGATCCGGTCGACCAGGGGGGCGATCTCGGATTTGAGCAGGTCGCGCGTGCCGTCGGTGGAGCAGTCATCGACGACGATGATCTCCATCTTGGGGATGTCGGCGGCCCGGACCCGATCCACGATGGCCCTGATCGTCTTGATTTCATTGTAACAGGGGATGATCACCGACAGCGTGAAGTCGTCTTTATCGATCATTATAAGGTCCGCGGTCCTGAATACGGGGTGCCGACATCGACTGACGGTCTGGTGTGTGCCGGCCAGCGCCCACGCCCGTCCGGGACATGAAGGCGTGGCCGATCCCGGACCAGACCAGAATTCGCCCCTAAGTATTACATCTTCCGTTTGGGCTGAAGCGGAACCACCCCCTCTGCGGACCGGGCGCGTCAATTTGCCCAGCGAATAATCGGCAAGGGGCCACGACCGGACCGCCACGCGGCCCGGCCGGGCGAAGCCGGTTACCCCGCCTGGACCCGGTGACAAATGCTGCCACCGGTTGTTGAATGGCCGACTGAAATCATCGTTTTACAGTGGAGGGCGCCATGCCGCGTTGTGTGAGAGTTGCCGTTGCCGGTCTGGCCCTCCTGTCCCTGGCAGCCTGCGAGAACATGGGCTGGGGCGGCAGCCGGGGCGGCGGTCCCACCCCGTCCAGCACCACGAACACCCTCGGCCCCGGCGGGGCCGGCTATTCCGGCACCAACAGCCAGATGGGGACCGGCGGCTCGGGTGGCGGCACCAGCGACCGCGACACTGGCCGCTCCTCCGACTTCGTCACCGGCCGCAGCCGCTCCGGCCCGATCGGCACGGGCGGAGCCGGCGTGTCGGACTCGCCGATCCCCGAATACCGGCCCTGATCGCGGGATAGGGCCTCGAGGATCGGGCGTTCAGATCAGCTTTCCCTCGAAAGGATGGCGGCCGGCCCGGTCCTCGATCTCGATCACCCACAGGTCGGGATCGCGCTTGACCGCGCGCTCGATATAGGCGTCGGCGTCGGCTTCCGGCATCAGGGCGTTCTCCCTGGCGGCAAGCCAGGCCGTCCTGCCGTCCATGTCGCGCGTCTGGGTCAGCACCCGGCAGCCCTGCTCCAGCTGGTTCAGCTTCAGCATGACGAGGCCGCCGTAAGGGGAACCCTTGCGCACGACGTAGGCCGGAATCGCCTCGGCGACGCAGCGGCGCACATGCGCCTTGACCCAGAGCTCGGTGGGAATGCGATCATCGTCCATCCGGCCACCCTAGCCTGCCCGATGGCCGGGCGCCACTTCAGACCGCGCCCAGGCCCGGCATCGGCGCGCTGATCGCCTTGGCCGCCCCCCGCGCCCCGTTCTTCGACCCGTCGGCGGCGCCCTCGTCCTTCGGCGTGCCCAGTTGGGACAGCACCATGACCGTGAACAGCGAGGTCGGCTCGGAAGTCGGCGCGGCCGCCCGGCCGAAGGGCGACCGGAACCCTCCGTCGCTGCTCCAGGCCGACCGGCTGGACGGCATGCCGATGGCGCCGGCCGACGCCGTCATGGAGTTTCCTTCCATCCCGTCGAACTTCGCGGCGAACCGGTCGTAGATCTGGCCGACCGACAGCGCCTTGCCCGACTTGTCGTAGAACACGCCGCGGTTGGCCGCCGCCGCTTCGGGCAGCAGGGCGGCGGCCGGCTGGTCCGGGTTCTGGCGCATGCCGTTGAGGAACCTCGACGCGCCGCCCGCCCCCAGGAAATGGGCCATGTAGAGTTCGGTCGCCCCGATCCGTCCCCCGACGCTCTGTTCGAGCTGCGTCTGGTTGTCGCGGGCGAACTCCGCCGCCAGGTACGACGACACCTTCGGATCCTTCCGCAGGTCGAGGATGTCGCGCCGCGCCTGCGGATCCTGCACGTAGGGGGTGCCGTCGGACCGGCGCTGGACCTGGGCGGCCTCCCGGCCCAGGCCGTACTTGGCTCCGTGCTGTTCGACCATGTTCAGCCAGGTGCTCTCGATGAACTGGTAAAGCCCAGTGGCGCTGCTGGTCGCGGCCTTCGCTTCCGGGTCGAAACTGCTCTCCTGGGCAGCTTTTGCCATGAGGTAGGAAAAATCTACCCCCGTCCGGTCGCTCGCTTGGCGCACCGCCGCCTGGATCGCCTGGGGGGCGGCCCCCGCCGCGGCGCGGTACTGCTGGGGATCGGATGCGCGCATCAGGTTTGCAGGGTTCGACATGACGGCCTCTACCAACGGGTTCCACCCTCCCTTCAGCAATCCCCGTGCCAGCACATTGCTTCTCGCGTTACCGTGTCGCAAGGCTCGCAAGCCGCATGCGCCCGCGCTATCTTGCCCTTCGGGATGCCGCCGGAACCGCCGGCATCCCCGACCAAAGCTCACGGTTTCGGGAGGACCCTGCCTACCATGATCCCCTACTCCGCCCCTATCCAGGATATGCGCTTCGTGCTGAACGAGGTGGTCGGCATGGACCGCATCACCAGCCTGCCCGGCTATGCCGATGCGACGCCCGACATGGTCGACGCGATCCTCGACGAAGCCGGCAAGCTGGCTTCCAACGTGCTGGCGCCGATCAACTTCTCCGGCGACCAGGAAGGGGCTGTGCTGGAGAACGGCGTCGTCCGCACCCCCAAGGGCTTCAGGGAGGCGTACCGCCAGTACCAGGAAGGCGGCTGGAACAGCGTACCGTTCGACCCCGGGCACGGCGGTCAGGGGCTCCCCTGGACCCTTGCCATGGCGGTGCAGGAGATGTGGCAGGCAGCCAACATGTCCTTCGCGCTGTGCCCCATGCTGAACCAGGGCGCCGTCGAGGCGCTGACCGAGCACGGCAGCGACGAGCTGAAGGAGATCTATCTCGGCAAGCTGATCTCGGGCGAATGGACCGGCACCATGAACCTGACCGAGCCGCAGGCGGGCAGCGACCTCGCCGCGATCCGGACCCGGGCGGTGCGCGAGGACGGCCATTACCGGATCTCCGGCCAGAAGATCTACATCACCTACGGCGAGCATGATTTCACCGAGAACATCATCCACATGGTGCTGGCCCGGCTTAACGACGCGCCCCCCGGCATCAAGGGCATCTCGCTGTTCGTCGTGCCGAAGTTCCTGGTCAATCCCGACGGCTCGCTGGGCGACCGCAACGACCTGCGCTGCGTCAGCCTGGAGCACAAGCTGGGCATCCACGCCAGCCCGACCGCCGTCATGGCGTTCGGCGACAACGACGGCGCCGTGGGATATCTGGTCGGCGAGGAGAACCGCGGCATCGAGTACATGTTCACCATGATGAACAACGCCCGCATGGGCGTCGGGCTCCAGGGCGTCGCGATCTCCGAACGTGCCTACCAGCAGGCCCGCGACTATGCCCGCACGCGGGTGCAGAGCCGCGACATGACCGACGCCAAGGGCGAGCCGGTCTCGATCATCCGGCATCCCGACGTCCGCCGCATGCTGATGACCATGCGCTCGCAGACGGAAGCGGCGCGCGCCCTGACCTATTACGCGGTGGCCGCCCTCGACATCGCGAAGAAGCATGCCGACCCCGCCGAGGCCGCCAAGGGCCAGGCCATGGCCGACCTGCTGACCCCCGTGGTCAAGGCTTGGTGCACCGACCTGGGCGTGGAGAACGCCTCGATCGGCATCCAGATCCATGGGGGCATGGGCTTCATCGAGGAGACCGGCGCCGCCCAGCACCTGCGCGACGCCCGGATCACCCCGATCTACGAAGGCACCAACGGGATCCAGGCCAACGACTTGGTGTTCCGCAAGGTGATCCGCGACGGCGGTGCCGCCGCCGGCGTCCTGTTCGCCGAGATGCGCGAGACGGTGGAGACGCTGAAGCACCTGCCGGGCGACGATATGGCGGCGATCTCCATCGGCCTGGGCAAGGCGGTGGACGCGCTGGACAAGGCCACAGCCTGGCTGGTCGAACACGGCAAGCGCATGCCCCAGGCCGCGGCGGCGGGTGCCGCCAGCTATCTGCGCATGTTCGGCATCACCACCGGCGGGTTCCTGATGGCCAGGGCCGCGATGGCCGCCCAGCAGGGCCAGACCGACCCGGACGCCGACCAGCGCTTCCTGGACGCCAAGCTGATCACCGCCCGCTTCTTCGCCGACCAGTTCCTGCCCCAGGCGGTCAGCCTGCTGACCCCCATCACAGAGGGCCACCGCACAGTGATGGCGCTGTCGGAGGACCAGTTCTAAAGCGGTTTCCGGCCGGGTCAAGCTGATCGGGCACCGCTCCAGCGGGAGCGACGCAAGCGTAATTCAGGTTTTGGCCACAGATTACGGCGATGGACAAAGATACGAACCGTGTCATCTGAGGAAATCGCCGTAATCTGTGGCCAATTTTCTTCATTCCATAGAGGCTTCGAACAAGGCATGCCCATCACCTTTGCAAGGCGCAGGCTCCCGTGCCACCCGCCACCGCCTCCGGGTCTAGGGTGAACAGCTCCTGCGGGCGGCCGACGCCGCGGAGAGCGTAGCGGCCGACCGACACCAGCCGAGCGGCACAGGTCTCGGCGGAACCGGCGAAGGCGGAGGAGAGCAGCACGTCCTGGTCCAGGGACCGGCACATGGCGGCGATCCGGGCGACCTCGTTGACCGCGGGGCCGATCACCGTGAAGTCCAGCCGGTCCTCGCTGCCGATGTTGCCGTAGAAGACCTCGCCGACGTTCAGGCCCAGGTAGAAACGCGTCCAGGGCAGCCCCTCGGCCTTGCGCCGCTTGTTCAACGCTGCGACGCGGCGGCGGGCTTCCTCGGCGGCGTCGAGCGACCGGTTGCACAGTTCGCCATCGCCGGCGCCGCTGAAGATCGCCATGATGCCGTCGCCCATGAACTTCATCACCTGCCCCTGGTGATCGTGTATCGAGGAGACGATCGCGTCGGCATAATCGTTCAGCAGCGGGATCACCTGCTCCGGATCGACCGTGTCGGTGATCCGGGTGAAACCCTGGAGGTCGCTGAACCACAGCACGGCGCTCATCCGCTCGGTCACGCCGCGCTCGATATAGCCGCCCAGCACGCGCCGTCCGGCGTCGCGGCCCAGATAGGTCTCGACCAGCGTCTCGGCGATTCGCCCCACCGACACGTCGCGGATCGCCAGCGCCAGGAACGGCAGGCTGCGCTCCATGATCGTGATGTGGGTTTCGTCGAACCCGTCGGGCCCGTCGGTCGACCAGGACGACACCAGGCTGTCCATCATCCCGATCGTGATCGGCTTGCCGAACATGGTGCTGACCGCCAGGTAATCGGTGATCCCCTCGTCCCGCAATTCGCCCATCACGGGGAAGCGGTCGGACGGGCAGTCGCCGTCGATGAACCGGCAGCGCAGGGACTTCCCGCCGCTTTCCATCAGGTAGTGGAACGGGCTTTTCAGCCACTTGTCCTCGTTCTCGCGGGCCACCGAGCGGGCGTACTCCGATGCCGTGGTCTCGTTCTTCATCCGGTGCCAATGGAAGGTGCGGGCTTCCAGAACGGGATGAAGGGTATCGATCAGGGCCACCACCCGCGTCAGCGGAACGCCGTACTCGACCAGCCGGCGGCAGAACCCATCGACCAGTTCGGTTTCCGAGGCTCCGGCAAGCCCGGCCTCGGCGACCCATTCGGAAATCTCCAGTATAAGCCGGTCTTCCATCCCCGCTCCCGTCGTCAACGCGCTCAACCGGCCGAAGAAGAGGCCGACCCGCCTTCCATCTTGTAGCACCCGGGCCGAGCGGCAATACTTCCCGAATGATGGAAGCGGCCCTGGCGGAGATATCGTCCCGGTTCGTCACGGACGAAGGCCGGGCAGGCGTGGCGATCATCCACGGTGCCGACCGATGGTCCGGAACGGTCGGCCGGGACGGCGCCGTCCTGGGGGAGTCGGGCCGGTACCTGCTCTACAGCTTCACGAAGACACTGATGGCCGCGGCGGCGCTCCGCTTGGTGGACAGGGGGCGGCTCGATCTCGATCACCCCCTGGACGAGGCCGCCGCGCCGGGGCCGGTCGGCGGCCGGATCACGCTGCGCCAGCTTCTCCACCACGACGCCGGGCTGGCCGACTATGGCGGCATTCCCGCATACCATGCGGCGGTGAGAGCCGGGCAGGAACCCTGGACCGATGACGAGTTCTGGGACCGGACGGGCGCCGGACGCCTTCAGTTCGAACCCGGCCGGGGCTGGGCCTATTCCAACATCGGCTACATGCTGGTCCGCCGGATCCTGTGCCGGGAAACCGGCGCCGGGTTCGCCGACACGCTGGCGGACCTCGTCTTAGATCCGCTCGGGGTCGCCGACGCCTTCGTGCCCGTGACCCGAGCGGACCTGGAGATGCTGGAGTCGGGTCCGAGCCGATATCTCGGGAACGGCGGGCCGCCAGTGCCGGTCGCCGCCCGCTATCATCCCGGCTGGGTATCCCATGGCGTCGTCGCCGCGACGCCGGATGCCGCCGCGACATTGCTCCACGGCATCATGACCGGCGCGCTGCTGCCCCCTTCCCTTCTGGCGCAGATGACGGCGGCCCGGCGGGTCGCCGATCCGATGCCGGGCCGACCCTGGATCGAGCCCGGCTATGGCTTGGGGCTGATGGCCGATATGGCCCCCGGCGGCTCCGGCGCGGCCGGGCATACCGGAGGCGGTCCCGGATGCAGTCCCGCCGTCTTCCATTTCCGCGGGAAGAAACGTCAGCCGCTGACCATCTGCGTCGTCACCAACGGGGAGGACGTCGGCCAAGCCGAAACCATGGCCGTGGCCGCGTCCATCCGGCTTCCGCAGGATTGATAACTGAATTTTGACCTTAGGCTACGAGTGCGCAGAGAGGCCGGGGACCCGCGGGGCGGCGACCCGGTCGGCCCGGGCCGTCTGCTCGATGGCGTCTGCGACCTCGTCGGGCGCCGCGTAGTGGACCATGTGGCCGGCTCCCGGCACCAAGCGGAGGTCGCTGGTCGGGATAGCGTCGTGCAGCCAGACGGCATGGGTCTCGTGGTCGACCACACGATCCTCGGTACCGGCGACGATGGTGACCGGCATGTGCAGGTCGCGGACGCGCTCCTCCATCCCGTACACGGCCGGCACCATGGTGACCGCGTCCTGGGCCTCGGCCCGGATCTGCCCGGGCCGGACGGGAAAGACGCGGGGGAATTCCCGGTCGAAAAGCTCGGGAATCGGCAGCGGCGCGAACATCGCCTTCAAGGTGGGCGTCATCAGCGCCGATCCCACGAGCGGCGACACCGTATAGCGCAACACGTCCCCGAAGACGGGAACGGCGGGTGCGGCGACCAGCGGCACGTCGGCCCGGACGGTCGTCTGGTAGTAGCCGGCCAGCAGGACGAGGCCGCTCACCGCGTCCGGGTGGCTCAACGCGAGTTCCATGGCGACGAGGGCGCCCCAGGAATGACCGACCACGACGGCACGGTCGATGCCGAGTTCGGAGAACGCGTCGCGCAGCAGGTCCGCCTGCTCCCGCGCCGTCCACATCGGCCCGTACGGCCGGTCGCTGTAGCCGAAGCCGGGACGGTCGATGGAGATCACGCGGTGATTGGCAGCCAGGCGGTGGAACACGCCGCTCCAGACATAATCCTCGGCGGTGACGATGTTGCCGTGGAGCAGGACGACCGGCGTGCCCTCGCCCCGCTCGATATAGTGGAGGCGCACACCGTCCACCGTGACGAACCGGCCGGAGGGCGGGTGCTCGCGTTCCGCCTTGCGCGACCGCCAGGTATTGAAGAGCGCCGCTGCCGCAAGGGCCGCCGCCGACGCGGCAATGATCGTTCCGGTGCGCGATGCCCGGGGTGGTCTGTAGCCGTACACTCGGTCCTCCGGAATGGTCCGTGGCCGCGGCGCATCATCCTGCACCGCGGCAATCTTGACTCAGGGAACCGGACGCCCCGGAAAATGTTCCGGCGTCAGCCGCCGGTCTTCATCATCCGGGGCGGGCGCACGCCCTCGTCGATGAAATGACGGAGCATGCGGACCGCCTCCTCGCTGTCCCATTCCGCGTCGCCTTCGAGCCGGCCGAGTTCGAAGCCGTCGCGGTCGATCACCAGGGTGGTCGGCAGGCCGCGCGGCTTCAGCGTGCCCATCGCGGTGCTCTGCGGGTCCAGGTACATGGCCAGGTTGCGGACCCCGACCCGGTCGAAGAACGGCTGGACCACGTTCCTGCCGCCGCGGTCGAGAGACAGGGCCACGACCTCGAAATCCTCCCCGCCCAGCCGGCCCTGCAGGGCGTCGAGCGACGGCATCTCCCGCACGCAGGGGGCGCACCATGTCGCCCACAGGTTCAGCAGGACGACCTTGCCCTTGAAGTCGGACAGATCGCCGCGGGCGCCGTCCGCGGTGATGAAGCTCAGCTCCGGGACCGGCCGGGGCTGGTCGGCCGGCTTGAACTTTTCCATGGTGCCTTCGAGCGGCGGACGGGCCGCGTTCGCCTGCCCTGCGTCGCTTGCGATCCACCATCCGGCGGCGCAGACGATGCCGAGCATTGCGGCGGCGATTAAATTACGCATACTGACCACCTTTTTCATATCCCGTCCCGTAGCTTCCCTGGCCCCGAACAAACCGCATCCCATGACCGACCAAGCAACATCCAAGAACGCCGGCAGCGCCGCCAACCAGCTTTGGGGCGGACGCTTCGCAAGCGGACCCTCCTCGATCATGGAACGCATCAACGTGTCGATCGGATTCGATCAGCGTCTGGCGGTCCAGGACATCGCGGGCTCCAAGGCCCATGCCGCCATGCTCGCCCGGCAAGGCATCATCGGCAAGGACGATGCGTCCAGGATCATCGAAGGCCTCGACCGCATCGCCAATGAGATTGCCGACGGCGGCTTCACGTTCAAGACCGAACTGGAAGACATCCACATGAACGTGGAGGCGCGGCTCGCCGAGCTGATCGGCGAACCGGCCGGCCGGCTGCACACCGCGCGGTCCCGCAACGATCAGGTGGCGACCGATTTCCGCCTGTGGGTGCGCGACGCGCTGGACCGGCTGGACGCCGGGCTGAAGGACCTGCAATCCGCCATGATCGACCTGGCGGAACGGCATGCCGACACGGTGATGCCCGGCTTCACCCACCTCCAGACGGCGCAGCCGGTGACCTTCGGGCACCATCTGTTGGCCTATGTGGAGATGCTGGGCCGCGACCGGGGCCGCATGCGCGACGCCCGCGCGCGGCTGAACGAATGCCCGTTGGGATCGGCGGCGCTGGCCGGCACGTCGTTCCCGATCGACCGCCACGGCGTGGCCGAGGCGCTGGGCTTCGACCGGCCGACCGCCAACTCGCTGGAC
The DNA here is from genome assembly GCF_016806835.2 of Skermanella rosea. Classification (NCBI taxonomy): domain Bacteria; kingdom Pseudomonadati; phylum Pseudomonadota; class Alphaproteobacteria; order Rhodospirillales; family Azospirillaceae; genus Skermanella; species Skermanella rosea. The sequence goes on from NZ_CP086111.1 coordinate 3,331,512, forward strand.
GCCGTGTCCGACCGGGACTTCGCGCTGGAGTACCTGGGCGCCGCCGCGATCTGCGCGGTCCATCTCTCCCGCCTGGCGGAGGAGATCGTGATCTGGTGCAGCGACGCCTTCCGCTTCGTCAGGCTGACCGACGCCTTCACCACCGGCAGCTCGATCATGCCGCAGAAGAAGAACCCGGACGCGGCGGAACTGGTCCGCGCCAAGTCGGGCCGCGTGATCGGCGCGCTGGGCGGGCTGCTGATCGTCATGAAGGGGCTGCCGCTGGCCTATTCCAAGGACATGCAGGAAGACAAGGAACCTGTGTTCGAGACCGACGACACGCTCGGGCTGTGCGTCGCCGCGATGGCGGGCATGGTCCGAGACATGACGCCGGACGCCGGCCGGATGCGGGCCGCGACGGAAGCCGGCTTCATCACCGCGACCGACCTCGCAGACTGGCTGGTGCGGGTGCTCGGGCTGCCGTTCCGCCAGGCCCACCACGTCACCGGGCGGATCGTCAAGCTGGCCGAGGACAGGAACGCCAAACTGGCCGAACTGAGCCTCGCCGACCTCCAGACGGTCGAGCCGCGCATCACCCAGGCCGTCTTCGACGTGCTGACCGTGGACGCCTCGGTCGCCAGCCGGACCAGCTACGGCGGCACCGCGCCGGAAACGGTACGCAAGGCGGCGGCGGCGGCCCGGGAGCGCTTCCTGTGAGCCGGCCCGCATCGCTCCGCCTGGCGGCGGCCGGCCTGGCCATACTGGCATTGGCCGGCTGCGGCAAGAAGCCCGGCTATGTAGAGCCGCCCCAGGGCCGCGCCGCCGACCGCTTCCCCGGCGTCTATCCCAACCCAGCCCTCGACCCGCAGCCGCTGCCGCAACCGCAGCGGCAGGCTCCTGCCCCGACGCCCACCCAGCCGACCACGCCATGAACCCTTATTTCACCTATCGCGACGGCGTGCTGCATGCCGAGAATGTGGCGCTGCCCGCCCTCGCGGCGGAAGTCGGCACGCCCTTCTACTGCTATTCCTTGGCGGCGCTCGAAGCGAACTACCGGGCCTTCGCCACGGCCTTCGAAGGCACCGACACCGGCATCTGCTACGCCCTGAAGGCGAACTCCAACCTCGCCGTGATCCGCACGCTGGCCCGCCTCGGCGCCGGCGCCGACGTGGTGTCGGAAGGCGAGATGCGCCGGGCGCTCGCCGGCGGCGTGCCGGCGGACCGGATCGTCTTCTCCGGCGTCGGCAAGACCCGCGGGGAGATGCGGGCGGCCCTGGAAGCCGGCATCTTCCAGCTCAACGTCGAATCGATCCCCGAACTGGAAGCCCTGAGCGAGGTCGCCGCCTCCCTGGGCCGGACCGCCTCCATCGCGATCCGGGTCAACCCGGACGTGGACGCCCAAACCCACGCCAAGATCGCGACAGGCAAGAAGGAGAACAAGTTCGGCATCGACATCGACCACGCGCGCGAGATCTATGCCCGCGCCGCCGCGCTGCCGGGGATCGCCCCCGTGGCCGTCGCGGTGCATATCGGGTCGCAGCTGACCAGCCTGGAGCCTTTCCGCGCCGCCTTCGAGCGGGTGGTCGAACTGGTCCACGCGCTCCGTGCCGACGGGCACGACATCAAGCGCCTGGACCTGGGCGGCGGCCTCGGCATCCTGTATCGGGACGAGGAGGTGCCGGCGGTCGACGCCTATGCCGGGATGGTCAGGAGCATCACCGGCAATCTGGGCTGCCACGTGACGCTGGAGCCCGGCCGGGCGCTGGTCGGCAACGCCGGCATCCTGGTGACCCGGGTGATCTTCCGGAAGACCGGGCTACACCGGGAGTTCCTGATCGTCGACGCGGCGATGAACGACCTGATCAGGCCCTCGCTTTACGACGCCTGGCACACCATCCTTCCTGTAATCGAACCGTCGTCCGACGCGCCGAGGTCGCCGATCGACGTGGTCGGCCCGGTCTGCGAGTCGGGGGATACTTTCGCGGTCCAGCGGGTCCTGCCACATTTGGACCAAGAAGATCTGGTGGCATTCCTGTCGGCGGGAGCCTACGGCGCGGTGATGTCGTCCAGCTACAACACCCGCCCGCTGATCCCCGAGGTGCTGGTCTCGGGGGCCGACCATGCGGTGGTCCGCCGGCGGCCGACCGTCGAGGAGATGCTGGCAGCGGAACGGGTGCCGGCATGGCTTGACCCCTGACGGGGTGCCGGCGGACAGGGTTTCTTTGGGGGGGAAGCGGTATGAACGGGACCGACGATCGCACGCAGAGCCCCACCCGGCGCAAGGGCGCCGCCGGCGAACCGACGATCCGGCTGGCCCTGGCGCGCGGAGCGCTGGCCTGGGAGCAGCTCTGGCCGGCCCTGTGGCCGGCGGCGGGGGTCGCGGGACTGTTCATCGCCGTCGCCCTGTTCAACGTGCTGCCAGGGCTGGGCGGCTGGCTGCACGCGCTGGTGCTGCTGCTGTTCACCGCGGCCTTCGCCGCCGCCCTCTATGTCGGGGCGAGGCGGATCAGGCTGCCGGACGACACCGCCGCACTGCGGCGGCTGGAGCGGGACAGCGGGCTGACGCACCGGCCGCTGGCCGCCGTCCGGGACAACCTCGCCAGCGGCTCGGACCCGGCGAGTGCCGAGCTGTGGCGGCTCTACCAGGAGCGTGCCCGCCAGCGCATGAAGTCGTTGCGGGTAAAACTGCCCCACCCCAACCTCGCCGCCCGCGATCCTTGGGCGTTCCGGGCCGCCGTCGGCCTGATCCTGTTCGTCGCGGCGTTCGGGACCTGGGGCGACTGGCGGCCGCGCCTCGCCGCGGCGCTGGCGCCGCATCTTGATGGCTCGGCGGGTGACGCCCGGGCGATGCTGGACGTCTGGGTGACCCCACCCGACTATACCGGCCTGCCGCCGATTTTCCTGCGGTCCGCCCAGCCCGCCCCGGCGGCGCAGCAGGCTTCCGGCGATGCCGCCGAGCCAGCCGGGCCGGTACCGGTGCCGACCGGCAGCGTCGTCCTGGCCCGGGTGACCGGCGGATCCGGCGTCCCGGCGCTCAACGCCAACGGGACCAGCACGGCCTTCGAGCAGATCGACCAGTCCAGCTATCAGGCCAGCCAGCCGATCACCGCCGGCGGCACGATCGAGGTCCAGCAGGACGGCGGGTCGCTGGGATCGTGGCCAATCACCGTCGTTCCCGACACCGCCCCGATCGTGGCGCTGCCCGCGCCGCCGGCCGCAGGCGAGCGCGGCGCGATGCGAGTGGAATACGAGGCGCGCGACGACTACGGCATCGCCGCCGTCCAGGGCACCATCCGGCTGAGCGGCGACGGCGCCGAGCCGGGGCTGGACCGGACGCCGATCGAGTTGCAGCTTCCGCTGCCCGGCGTGCGGCCCAAGGTGGCCCGCAGCGCCAGCTTCCATGACCTGACGCCGCACCCCTGGGCCGGCCTGCCGGTGACCCTGCGCGTTTCCGCCACCGACGGGGCCGGCCAGACCGGCATGACCGAGGATGTGGCCCTGGTGCTGCCGGAGCGGGAGTTCCTCAACCCCGTCGCCCGGGCGATCATCGAGGAGCGCAAGAAGCTGACCCTGCGGCCGGAATCCAGCCGCGAGGAGGTGGCGCGCGGTCTCGGCATCATTTCGGCACGTCCGTTCCAGTTCCGCGACGACGTGGTCGTATTCCTGTCGCTCCGGTCGGCCGTGGCGCGCCTGTACCTGGACGAGTCCGCCGACGCGATCCCCGCCATCCAGAAGCTGCTGTGGGACACCGCCCTGCGAGTCGAGGACGGCACGCTGTCGATCGCCGAGCGCAACCTGCGCGACGCCGAGCAGCGCCTGATGGACGCCTTGGACCGGGATGCCCCCGACGCGGAGTTGCAGAGGCTGATGGACGAGCTTCAGCAGGCGCTGAACGAGTTCCTGGACGCCATGGAGGAGCAGATGCGCCAGGCGATGGAGCGCGGCGAGCAGCTGCCCCAGATTCCGCCGGAAATGCAGGGCCAGACCATGGACCGCCAGGATCTCCAGCAGATGCTGGACCAGATGCGCCAGATGGCCGAGACCGGCTCCCGCGAGGCGGCGCGCGAGATGCTGTCCCAGCTCCAGCAGATGCTCGAGAACCTGCGCAACGGCAACATGGCCCAGATGCAGCAGAACCAGCAGAACCAGGCCGGGCAGATGATGCAGCAGCTTCAGGATCTGGCCCAGCGCCAGCGCGAGCTGCTGGACCAAAGCTTCCGCGAATCCCAGCAGGGGCAGGAGGGCCAGGAAGGACAACAGGGACAGCAAGGCCAACAGGGGCAGCAGGGCCAGATGCCGAGCCGGCAGCAGCGCCCCGGCCAGCGCGGCCAGCAGGGGCAACAGGGCCAGCAGGGACAACAAGGGCAGCAGGGTCAGCAGGGCCAGGGCTCCGCGAGCGCCGCCGAGCAGGAGGCGCTGCGGCGCGAGCTGGGCGAGTTGATGCGGCAGCTGGGCGAGATGGGGGGCGAGATCCCGCGCCCCCTGGGACGCGCGGAGCGGGCGATGCGGGAGGCTGGCCAGGCGCTGGAGCAGGGCATGCCCGGGGCCGCCGTCCCGCCGCAGACCCAGGCGCTGGACGAGCTTCAGCAGGGCTTGCAGTCCATGGCCGAACAGATGGCCCAGCAGATGATGATGGGCCAGCAGCCGGGCCAGATGCCCGGCCAGCAGCAGATGCAGCAGTCGAACCGCGGCCGGGACCCGCTCGGTCGCCCCCTGCCCGGCTTCGGCCGCGCGGACACCAACGACGTGCGGATCCCCGAGCAGTCGGATTTGCAGCGCGCCCGGGAGATCCTGGACGAACTCCGCCGCCGCGCCGGCGAATTCAACCGCCCGCAGCTGGAGCTGGACTATATCGACCGCCTGCTTCGCCGATTCTGAGGGGACGAGACGGCATCGGGACTGTTGGACTCCTATCATCCCGCTACCAGGAGACCCCATGCCATGGCCGAGCAGCAGTCCGACAAGGAGCTGGAAAACTATATCCGCGAGAAGCAGGAGGAAGGCCGGCGGATCAACGAAGGCAGGGCCCATCCGGTGGAGAACCCCGATCCGCCGTCGTTCCAGGGCCAGCAGGCGGCACGGGCCGGCCTGCGGCGCGGCGATCGGGACGTCCCTTCGGATGCCGAGGGGCAGGACCGCGCCGGCCGGATCGAGCAGACCATCACCTCCGACGGTTACACCCAGACCCAATAGGGTCCGCTATGGGCCGTCCTGCCCCGCGATCCCCAGCGCCGCCCGGGCGGCGGCGCAGATTTCCTGAAGGCTGAAGGGTTTGGGGATCACGGCGTGGATCAGGGCCTCCAGGTTGCGGGCGCGGGTGTGCTCCGCCGGGTAGCCCGTGATCAGCAGGATCCTGGTCCCCGGACGGTGCTTGGCGGCGCTGAGCGCGAGCGCGATACCGTCCACGACCGGCATGACGATGTCGGCGACCAGCAGGTCGTAAGGCTCGGTGTAGAGCGCCTGGAGGGCCTGTTGGCCGTCCTCCACGTCAGTCACCGCGAAGCCGGCATGCCTGAGCGCGCGGGCGACGAAGCTGCGTACCCCGGGGTCGTCCTCGGCGAGGAGAACCCGGTGCGCGGGAATTCCCGGAACTTCACTCATCGGCTGCTGAACCCGCGGCTGTCCTGATCGATACCGCTGCCAGTTAGCCATCGGAACGGGCGTCGGTCCAGGACGCCGGCGAAGGACCTGGGTCCGCGCCCGGAGTAGTTCAGCCGCCGGTTCCCTGCTGGAAGGTGATGGCGATTTCGGCGATCACGCCGGGGGGTTCGCGCATCTCGCTCTGGAACGTCGCGATCTCGCCGGGGAGAAGCGTCTCGTGCGAGGCGGTGAAGCTCCAGTCGCCCACGGGGGTCTTGTCCGGCCCCAGGGTCACCGCGCGAAGCGGCGGCACCGCACGTTCCCGGTCCGAGACGTTGGTGATCTGCCCTTCGATCACGAGGATCGTGATGCCGTCCTCGACCCGCTTCTCGGACCGGACGTTCTGGAGCTGCAACCCGGCGCCCAGCGCCTCGACCGGCAGGCCGATGGTCTCGAACAGCCGAGCCGAGGGAGGCCAGATCTCGGCGATCTCCTGCCGCATGAACACTCCGCCGGCCAGCAGAAGCACGACCGCCGCCACGGCGGAGACGACCAGCGGGGCTTTCGACTTGGGCTTCGGCGGCACAGGCTTGCGGATCGCCGGCAGGTTGGATCCGGGCGGGATCGGCTTGACCTCGATCTCCTCCGGCGGGGGCGCCAGATCGACGGGCTTGGGCATGTCCACCGGCGGGCGCTGCATCCAGCTGTGGCCGCACTTGGCGCAACGCACCATGCGCCCGTCCCTGCCCAGCGTGGCGGGGTCGACCAGATAGCGGGTAGAACAGGCCGGGCAGGTGAGAATCATAAAAGCTATGAAGAAATCGTGGAATCGCAGGATGTCTTATAGAAACTAAGGAGGTATTAAGCAAGTCGGGGGCTTGCTTCATATGCCGAAGCGCCGCTGGTATAGACGCCTTCGGGCGCGCCGTGCGATGCTGCCCGCCGTCCAGGGTTGCGAAGGTGAAAGGATTTGATTCGTTTTGAGAATGTCGGCATGCGCTACGGCAATGGGCCGGAAGTGCTGCGGGACGTCAGTTTCACGTTGGAACCCGGGACGTTCCATTTCCTGACCGGCGCCAGCGGCGCCGGCAAGTCCTCGCTGCTGCGCCTGATGTACCTGGCGCACCGGCCGTCGCGCGGCCTGATCACCATGTTCGGCCACGACATCGCGTCGCTGAAGCGGGGAGAGCTGCCGCCGCTGCGCCGCCGCATCGGCGTGGTCTTCCAGAACTTCCGCCTGCTCGACCATCTCTCGGCGCTGGACAACGTGGCATTGCCGCTGCGGGTCGCCGGGGCGCGTGAGTCGCAGGTGCGGGAGCATGTGGCGGAGCTTCTGAGCTGGGTCGGCCTGGGCGACCATCTGAACGACAAGCCGGCCACGCTGTCGGGCGGCCAGCAGCAGCGAGTCGCCATCGCGCGGGCGGTCATCACGCGGCCCAGCCTCCTGCTCGCGGACGAGCCGACCGGCAACGTGGACGACAGGATCGGCATGCGCCTGCTCCACCTGTTCGAGGAACTGAACAAGCTCGGCACGACCATCGTGATCGCGACCCATAACGAAATGATGATAGAACGGTTCGGCTACGCCCGCATGGTGCTCGACAAGGGCATGCTCCAGCATCTGCCGCGGGGCGGCGGCGCAACCCGGATCGCCTGATGTTCCGCACCCACTACGATCTGCCGCTTCAACGCGACGTGACGGGACGGTTCCTGCCCTGGATCATCGCCCTGATGGTCTACTTGGCGATCCTCGCGATGGCCGGGTCCATGGTGCTGTCCGACATGGCGCAGCGCTGGGACCGCGGCCTTGCCGGAACCCTGACCGTTCAGGTGCCGCCGCTGCCCGAGGGAACGCCGACGCTGGACCAGCGCGTCCAATCCGCGCTGGGCGTGCTTCGCGCCACGCCGGGGATCGCCAGGGCCGATGCCCTGCCCCGCCAGGATCTCCAGGGACTGCTGGAGCCGTGGCTGGGCACCGGCGCGCTGAACGCCGACCTGCCCGTGCCGGCCATGATCGACGTGGCCCTGGCCGGCGGCAGGATCGACATGAACGGCCTTGCCCAGCGGCTCCGGGCGGCGGTGCCGGGATCCCAGCTGGACGACCACGCGGCGTGGCTGAAGGACCTGCTCGCGATCGCCCGGGCGGTCGAGGCGGTGGCCCTGGGGATACTCGCGCTGGTCGGCGGCGCCGCGGTCGCGACGGTGATCTTCGTCTCCCGCGCCGGCCTCGCGATCCACGGGCAGGTGGTCGAGCTGCTGCATGTCATGGGAGCGCCCGACCGCTATGTCGCCCGGCAGTTCCAGAGCCATGTGCTGGGGCTCGCGATCCGCGGCGGGGTCATCGGGACGGTGCTGGCGGCGGCGACCCTGATCGCCCTGAAGCGGGCCGGAGGGGAGTATGCGGCCGGCCTGATGCCCGACATGGCGCTGAACCAGCTTCAGTTGGTGTCCCTGGCCGCCGTCCCGGCGATCGCGGCCGTCCTGGCCGCGGTGACCGCCCGGATCACCGTCATGCGCGCCCTGGCGCGGATGCCGTGATCCTGGCGCAGCGCGTCGCGCGCGTGCTGCTGCCGCCGGCCGTGTTGCTGGGTCTGGCCCTTGTCTGCTGGCTCGGCGGGCTGGTCTGGTTCGCCCAGACCATCCCGCGGGAGGACGGCTGGGCGGACCGCGCGACCGACGCCATCGTCGTCCTGACCGGCGGCAGCGAGCGGATCAGCACAGGGGTCCAACTCCTCTCCCGCGGCCTGGGGCGGACCCTGTTCGTGTCCGGCGTCCACCAGGGCGTCGACCTGCGGGACATGCTGAAGGCATCCAAGCTGGAGCCGAGCACCCTGGAATGCTGCATCGTGCTGGGCTACGAAGCCGGCGATACCGTCGGCAACGCCGCGGAGACGGCGGCCTGGATGCGGAGCCGGCATTACGAATCGCTGCGCCTCGTGACGTCGAACTACCATATGCGGCGCAGCCTGCTGGAGTTCGGCATGGCGATGCCCCGGGTGGACGTGGTACCGCATCCCGTCGCTCCCGACGCGGTCAAGCTGGCGGACTGGTGGCGCTGGCCGGGAACGCTGGCGCTGATCGTCAACGAATACAACAAGTACCTGTTCGCCCTGGCGCGCTACACGCTGTCGTCCTGATGCCGAGTCCCGGCAGGAATGATCGGAACCATGCCCAAACCACCCCGCCCCCGTCCCCAGCCCGGCAAGGGCGTCCCCCGGTTCAAGGCGGCGGGCCGCCGCCCTCCCGGCAGGCCCGCTCCCGAGCTGACGGACCGCCCGGAACGGCCCGAACCGCCGCAGGAGAAGCTGCTTCGGATCACCGGCCTTCCGGCGGTTTCCGCGCTGTTCCAGCGCAACGGCCGGCTGGTCGAGCGCCTGTTCTTCGACGAGCGGAACGCCGGGGCGGTCGCCGCCTTCTGCCGCGACCTCGCGAAGGCGCGCAAACCCTACCGGCAAGTCGATACCGACGAGCTGGCGCGGGTCGCGGGAACCGTCCTGCACGGCGGCGTCGTGGCGGTGACCCGGCCCCGGCCCGTGCCTGCGTTCGATCCGGCCGAAGCCTCCCGCTGGGCCGCGGAGGGCAAGCCGCTGCTGCTGCTGGACGGCATCGGCAACCCGCACAACCTGGGCGCCATCGTGCGGACGGCGGCCTTCTTCGGGCTGGAACGGATCGTCATATCCGACCATCCCGCGCAGGCCGGCCCATCGGAAGCGAGCTATCGGGTCGCCGAGGGCGGCATGGAGCATGTCAGGCTCTACCGCGCGACCGGATTCGCGCGGGTGCTGAGGCAGCTGGCGTCCAGCTACCGGGTGCTGGGAACCGCGCTGGGACGCGGGGAGCCGCTGGACCAGCCCGCCGACCGCCGGCCCACGGCCATCGTGCTCGGCAACGAGGAGGACGGACTGGGGCGAGAAACCCTGGACGCCTGCGAGGGAGTCGTGACCCTGGCGGGATCGGGCCGGGTCCAGTCGCTCAACGTCGCGGCCACCGCGGCGATCCTGATCCACGAACTGACCAGGGCGCGACCCTCCGGCCGCCAAGCCGGACTGGCGTCCGGCGCCCGGGCGCGCTAGAAGGGACGCCACGCCGGGCGACCGGCGCATCCGACCGTGCGAGATACCTCCATCCAGAAGGCCTTGTCCAAGACGCCCATGACCGTCACCCGTTCGCTCCTGTTCAATATCGCGTTCTTCACCTGGACGACGGTGTGCTGCTTCGGCCTGCTGTGGATGCTGCTGCTTCCGCGCCGGCAGATGGTGCATGTGGTGGAGTGGTATCTGCGTACCGTCTATTTCCTGGAACGCGCGATCCTGGGGCTCGATTACGAGGTGCGCGGTCTGGAGAACGTCCCGCGGAACGGTTCCTACATTCTGGCGGCCAAGCACCAGTCCGCCTGGGAGACGATGAAGCTCCACCTGCTGATCGACGACCCGGCGATCATCCTGAAGCGCGAGCTGCTGTTCCTTCCGATCTGGGGCTGGTACGCCGCAAAGGCTCGGATGATCGCGGTCGACCGGAGTGCGCGCGGCAGGGCCATCGGGTCGATGATCGAGGGCGCTGCCCGGGTTAAGTCCGAAGGGCGGCCGATCGTCATTTTTCCCCAGGGAACCCGGACGGCCGTCGGACGTTACCTGCCCTACCGGGTCGGAGTCGCGGTGCTCTACAAGGAACTGGACCTGCCCATCGTGCCCATGGCGTTGAATTCCGGCGTCTATTGGGGCCGACGCAGTTTCCGGAAGCGGAGCGGCCGGGTCCTGGTGGAGTTCCTTCCGCCGATCGAGCCGGGACTGGGACGGGACGCGGCGCTGGCGGAACTGGAAACCAGGCTGGAGGCGGCGACCGATCGGCTGGTGGTGGAAGCGGGCGGCCCGCCTACGGAGAAGCCGGCCAAGCAGGTGCCCCAAGGAGCGCCGGCAGCAGTGCCCTGACTTTTTTCACCCTGTGGAAAACTCTGTGGATGTGCGCGTTGGCGTTGCACCGCGAAGAGGCTCGCTTGCAATACCGGCCGATTGTCCGGATTACGGCGAATATAAGAACATAACAGGAACAAGGCCGGCTTGACCAGGGCGGGCAAAGACACCAATTCTCCGGATAAGCCTCAAGAGATCCACGAAAATCCTTGTTGAACAATAAGTTTGACGTTTTCATCGCGGCCAGGAGCGGTGGCGGACGGAGACCAGCATGACATCGGTGGCAGCCATATCCCAGCAAATCTGGGATATGAAATACCGGCTGAAACTGCTTGACGGGCAGCCTGTGGACAAAACGGTCAGCGACACTTGGACGCGCGTGGCCAAAGCCCTGGCCGAGCCTGAAAAAGACCCCGCCGCGTGGGTCACCCGATTCGCCGAGGCGCTGGCCGACTACCAGTTCCTCCCCGCCGGTAGGATCCTCGCGGGTGCCGGCACCGGACGCAACGTCACCCTGTTCAACTGCTTCGTCATGGGCCGGATCCCGGACGACATGGGCGGCATCTTCGCCCACCTGCGGGAAGCGGCCCTGACCATGCAACAGGGCGGCGGCATCGGATACGACTTCTCCACGCTCCGCCCCAAGGGTGCCGCGGTGCTGGGCGTGGGGGCCGACGCCTCCGGCCCGCTGTCCTTCATGGACGTGTGGGACGCCATGTGCCGCACGATCATGAGCGCCGGACACCGGCGCGGCGCCATGATGGCGACCCTGCGATGCGACCACCCGGATATCGAAGCCTTCGTCGAGGCGAAGCGCGAAGCCGGGCGCCTGCGGATGTTCAACCTGTCGGTCCTGGTGACCGACGCCTTCATGACGGCGGTCCGTCAGGACGACGCGTGGCCGCTCACCTTCAACGGTACCGTCTTCAAGACCCTGCAGGCTCGCGACCTGTGGGACCGCATCATGCGGGCGACCTACGCCTATGCCGAACCGGGCGTCATCTTCATCGACCGGATCAACCAGCACAATAATCTGTGGTACGTTGAGGATATCTCTGCAACCAACCCATGCGGGGAGCAGCCATTGCCCCCCTACGGCGCCTGCCTGCTGGGGTCGATAAACCTCGCGGCGCTGGTGCGGAAGCCGTTCACCGAACAGGCGCATCTGGATATGGACCGTCTGGCGGAATTGGTGCCCTTGGCCGTCCGCATGATGGACAATGTGGTCGATGTCTCCCGCTTCCCGCTGCCCGAGCAGCTGGCGGAGGCGAAGGCGAAGCGGCGGATCGGGCTGGGCGTCACGGGATTGGCCGATGCCCTGATCCTGTGCCGGGCGCGCTACGGCAGCGAGCAGGCGGTCGCCCTGACGGAGCAGTGGCTGGCGGCCCTGCGCCGGCACGCCTATCTGGCCTCGACCCGGCTTGCCGCCGAGAAGGGCAGCTTTCCGCTGTTCGACGCGGAGAAGTTCCTGGCGGGCGCCAACGCGCTGACGCTCGACGCGGACGTACGCGACGCCATCGCGGCGTACGGCCTGCGCAACGCGCTGCTGACCTCGATCGCGCCGACCGGCACGATCTCGCTGTTCGCCGACAACATCTCGTCCGGGATCGAGCCCGTATTCGCCTACAGCTACGACCGGAACGTGCTGATGCCCGACGGCTCGCGCCGTCAGGAGGAAGTCTCCGACCATGCCTACCGGCTGTTCCGCCAGACTTTCGGGGAGCAGGTTCCCCTGCCCGACTACTTCGTCGACGTGGAAGCGCTCAGCCCGGCCGACCATGTGGTGATGCAGGCGGTCGCCCAGAAATACATCGACAGCAGCATTTCCAAGACGATCAACTGCCCCGAGGACCTGTCGTTCGAGTCGTTCAAGGACGTCTATGTCCACGCCTTCGAACTTGGCTGCAAGGGCTGCACGACATACCGCCCCAACGAGGTGACCGGTTCGGTGCTGTCGGTGAAGAAGGCGGAGGAGAAAGCCAAGGCTCCGCCTGCTCCGCCCCCCACCCCGGCTCCGGTGCAGGATGCGGGCGCCGTGGTCTACATGACCCAGCCGCTCGACCGGCCGGACGTGCTTCCCGGGCAGACCTACAAGGTCCGCTGGCCGGAGAGCGACCATGCCCTCTACATCACCCTGAACGACATCATCCAGGATGGGCGCCGGAGGCCGTTCGAGGTCTTCATAAACTCCAAGAACATGGAGCACTATGCCTGGACCGTGGCGCTGACGCGCATGATCAGCGCGGTGTTCCGGCGCGGCGGCGACATCGCCTTCGTGGTGGAGGAGCTGAAAGCGGTGTTCGACCCGCGGGGCGGCCAATGGATGAACGGCCGCTACGTTCCCTCGCTGCTGGCTGCCATCGGCGAAGTGATCGAGCGGCACATGATCGGGATCGGCTTCCTGCCCGAACACGGCGAGACCGATGGAGACGCCGGATCGGCGGAACCGGCGCGCCGGGCGGTCGGGGCGCCGGGCGGACGCCTGCGCCAGTGCCCGCAATGCGGCCAGCCCGGACTGATCCGCCAGGAAGGCTGCGACCAATGCCCGAACTGCGGCTACTCGAAATGCTCTTGAGGGAGCCCTGATCGAGCTGCCCTCCCACCAGTTCCTCGACCCGGAAGCCCTGCGCGGATCCTTTCCGCCGGCGGGATCGGACGCATCGCCGCATCGACCGCGGGTTCAGGGAAGAAAGGCGCGGAGAAGCGCTTGCGGCCGTCGCCCAGCATGCGATGGCCAGCACGCGATGGTCGGTCGCGACGAAGCGCCCGCCGGTCCAGTGCCGGGGAGCCCCGCCGAAGTTCAGCACGAACGAGTTCGCCAGCGGGCGTCTCCGTTCCTCCGGCAGGCCGAAGAAGCGGAACAGTCGGGCGAGGCGTCGATCACCGGGATTTCACCGAATGCATGCAGCACCTCCGCCTCCCCGATCCAGGGGGGTTATTCCCGCGCCGACTCCTGCGGCTCCAGCCAGCCGTCCACCAGGGCCCGGTTCTCGGCGATCCACGCCCTGGCTCCCTCTTCGGGCGAGTTGGCCTCGTTGACTTCCGCCATCAGGGAGCCCAGGCTGTCGTCGTCCATGCTCCAGGCGTTCAGCCAGCCGAGGACCTCCGGGTAGTCCTCGGCGAATCCCTTCCGCGACATGAAATGGATGTCGTCGGTCGCGCCGTAGGCGTTCCGGGGGTCCTGAAGGTACTTGAGGTCGTATTTGGCGAAGACCCAGTGGGGGCTCCACAGCGTCACGACCACCGGATTCTCCTGGCGGTATGCCCGGTCCAGCGCGCTGATCATGGCCACCTCGGACGAGGTCACCAGGTTGTAGTCCAGCCCATAGGTCTTGATCGCCTGCTCCGTCATGGCCATCAGGGAGGAGCCGGCCTCGATGCCGACGATCCCGTCGGAAGAGCGGCCGTTGCCGAAGGTGGCGGCCCGGTCCTTGAGATCCTCTATGCTGCCGATTTCCATGTAGGCCGGCACGGCAAGGCCCAAGCGCGCGCCGTGATACCAGGACTCGTGCAGATCGATCCTGTCCTTGAACCGGTCGTAATAGGCGGCGTCGGTCGTCGGCATCCAGATCTCGAGCGCCACGTCGATCGCGTCGGTGGAAAGCCCGGTGTAGAGGATCGCCTTCTCCACCGTCTTCAGCTCGACCTCGTAGCCCTTCTCCCCCAGCACCTGCTGCCACATGTGGCTGACGGCAATCGCCTCCGCCCAATTGTTGAGACCGATCCGGATGGGTTCCTTCGCGAATGCGCCCGCCGCACCCAAAAAGGTGACGAGAAAGGCTCCCAGGATCGGGAAAAGTTGGAGGCGCTTCATAATGCTGTTCCTTTCGCGTGATGACTCCCGTGCCGCCCCTGTGTATTTCGGAATCTCTCCCGTTGTTCCCGCCCTGTCTTTATCGAAATCGATTTTCCTTTAGTTTCCCACGCCCGGCGGTCGATACAAGGCTATCGGCCCGTCAAGCCGGCGCCGCGGGCCGGCACGAGAACGGACCGGTCCATACGCCGGAACCGCAATGGATCATGCCGGCCGGACCCGGCGGGATCAGCGCTCGAAGGATCGCCAGGCCTGTTCCGCGATCGCTTCGGCGACCCTCGCCTGGTCATCGAGCAGCGGCATCTCTCCCGGTGAACTGTCGAAGCCTTCGGCCCAGACATAGCGTGCCGTCCGCGTCTCCATCATGCGGGCGTTGACGCGGACTCGGCCGTCCACGACGCGGACGCTGCCCTCCAGGATGAAGTCGGGCGACGGCGCGGCAGGGACATGCCGGGCGTCCACCACCAGCAGATGGGGGTTTCCCGTCAGGGTCCGCTTCAGTTCGTCCTGCAGGCCCGACGCCATGTCGGCCCCCAACTCGTCCAGCGGAACGAAGGCGTTGACCTGGACGGTCCGCACGGGGCTGCCGTCACCCCCGGTGTCGCCGCCGAGCAGGGCCAGCAGGCTCATGGCGAGGATCGTGCCGCCAAGCGCCACCCGCCGCCTGCCGGAAGCTTGCGGCGGCCCCCGCTCCGCCGCGGGCGGGGCGGCGCGGACGAAGACGGGGACGTAGGATCCTTTCGGCAGCTCGATCCTGACGGCGCAGGCGCTGCCGTCGGTGAGGTAATAGTGCTCCAGCCGCCGGCGCAGTTGCCCGGCTTCGATGCGGACGACGGGATCGGCCTGGGGATCGAAACTCTCGTCCCGCCCCAGCACGGACACGGCGATCGCATAGGCCTTGATGCGGTCGGTGCGGCCGGCCAGCGTTTCCTCCACCACGTAGCGCAGGAAGTTCCTGCACCGGGTCGCCCGCCGGAATGCCTCGGTGGCGCAGATGGCGTCGAGGTGGTCGAGGATCTCCCTGTCGGTGGGCTTCCCCGTCGACGCCACGGCCCCCTCCGTTATGCGATGCGCCGGAACAGATCCGGGTAGTCGACGACGAGGCCGTCGCGGTCCACCTCGATATCGCGCGCGAAGTCGCCGTCCAGGGATTCGTAGCGGTACAGCCGGCCAGGCTCCAGGCAGGTGTAGCGCTGGCGGCTGGCGGTCACGGACATGTCGGGAGGCGACACATAGGCGGCCAGGATGTCGGCGCTTTCGCCGGCGCGCAGCCCGAGCCGGCGGATCGGCAGCGTGTTGGTGAAGGGCGTGACGGCGAGATCCACATCGATCGCCCCCTGGAGAAGGCCGAGCGGCGTGCCGGTGGCCATCGTCCAGGTCCCTGCCCCGTCACCCGCTATGTGCAGCGACCGGGCGGAGCCGATCAACCGCACCTCCAGCGTCCTGACTCGCCACGCGGCATCGCAGGAGATGCGGTAGGTGAGCGCGAACCGTTCCCCAAGGTCCGAAGCGGCGATGACCGACGCCTCCGCGACGATGCCTTGCGGCGCTTCCTGGACCACCAGATGCTCCAGCCCGGTCCCTGCCCAATCCCGCCAACGCGCGACGACGGTCCGCCCGTTGCTCATGCCTGCTCCTTCATGTGCTTCGCGCCCTCGAACGAGTCCCGGACCGCCTCGACCGCGGCGAACCCGACGGCGCGGCTGGCGGCGTTCGGATCGTCGACGCGGACGACAACGCCCCGGCCGACAAGGTCGATGCCGTTCTCGTTGAAGGCCTTGATGATCCTCTGATAGGCCTCGCGTCGGATGGTGAACTGCTCTCCGGGCTTGGCGATGTATTTGACGCCGATGATCACGGCGTCATCCTCGACCCGGCGGACGCCCTGGGATTTCAGCGGCTCGATGAAGCTGGGCCCCATCTCCGGGTCTTCGGACAGTTCGGCGCCGATCCGCTTGACCAGCTTCTTGACCAGACCCAGGTCGGTTTCGGGCGGCACGCGGAACTCCAGCCGCATCAGCGCCCAGTCCCGGGTGTAGTTGGTCAGGGCCTTGATCTGGCCGAACGGCAGCGTGTGGACCGCGCCCCGATGATGGCGCAGCTTGAGGGAGCGGAGGGAGATGTTCTCCACGGTGCCCCGGAGCTGGCCGACCTCGACATAGTCGCCGATATGAAAGGCGTCCTCCAGCAGGAAGAAGATGCCGGACAGGATGTCGGCGATGGTCGACTGCGCGCCCAACCCGATCGCGATGCCGACCACCCCGGCGCCCGCCAGCAGCGGCCCGATGGCGATCCCCAGGGAGGACAGCACGATCATCACGACGACGGCCACCAGCGCGACCTGGAGGAACTTGCGGACCAGCGGCAGCAGGGTCGCCATCCGCTGGGCGGTCCGGCGGTCGCGTTCGTTCTGGGACGCGATAAGGCGGTCGAAGCTTCGGATCAGCAACGCCCAGCCGACATAGCCGAGCAGCAGCACCACGCCGGCGTCGAAAAGCAGCCGCAACGCTATACCCAGCGGGCCGGTCTGCCGTTCCGCGTCGAACCCCCAGATGAAGGCCGTCGCGACCACCGACAGCACCAGCAGGGCAGCCCAGACGGCGCGCATCAGCCGCACCGTGATCGCGGACGCGTGGCCGTCGCCGGCTTCCTCCGCGGCGTGGAAACGGGCGATCGGGCGGTGGAGCAGAAGGGCGACCACCGGAACCGCGACCGCCAGGGCGAAGCTGGCGAGCAGGCGGAAGCCCGTCCCGGGCTCCAGCCGCAGCGCCGCCGCCGCGAGCGTCAGCCAGAGGCCGGCAAGATAGACGGTCGCCAGCACCAGACCGGTGCCGATGCCGCGGCTGGCCGAAAGGTCGAGATCCAGGAAACCGCCGATCATCGCGGCGATGTCCCGACGCCGGCTCCAGAGCTGGACCGCCAGGTACAGGAACGGCAGGGTGCTGACCGGCAGCACAAGGGCGATCAGCGGGTCATAGGCCATGCCCAGGGCGTTCAGCAGGTCGAACAGGCCGAGCAGCGCGGCACTGAGGACGGCGACCCACACGCCGGACCGGTAGATCGCCGTCGCGGCCCTCTCCCCCACCGGCAGGAGCCTCCGGTCCGCCTGTCCGGGCGCGCAGAGGGCCCGGAAGATCAGGTCGGCGACCAGCACCGTCAGGGCAGCCTGGAGCGCCGCGAGGAAAATCGCGGGTGCCGCGGGATGCGTCGGGCGCAGGATCGCATAGGCCAGCAGAAGGCCGGTGACGAACCCTGCGATCCGCAGCAGGTCGCGAGCCGCGCTCCGCACCACGCTGTCCGGAGCCGCGGGAAGCAGCCGGGCCAGCGCGGCCCAGACGACGGTGCCGGCCGCGAACAGGAACGCCAGCGACGCCGCCAGGCGCCACGGCCGGATTGCGGCGTCGCGCCCGTTCGGCCGTTCGAAGGCATCGACCAGGGCCGCCGGTATCCGGGGGTAGGACCTGACCACGGCGTCCAGGCGCTCCGCATGGAACGCCAGGGGATTGGCGGGCCGGGCGGCCGCACTGCGGCTTCGGGTCTCGCTCAGCAGCCTGTCGCGCAGGGCGGCCCGGACCTGTTCGCCATCCATGACGGCAAGCAGGGCGTCCGCCTGCTCCGGCGTCAGCCCGTCGGGAAAAGCCTGCATCACCGCGTCGATGCCGGCACCGGATGCCGGCGCGGCCGGCTGGGCGGATGCGACGCCGGGACCGGACCCGGCACCCAGCAGGAGCACCAGGAGGATCAGCCGGACGAACACCGTCATGATGTCAACGCGGGGCGAATTTCCAGGTCCCGTCCGCGATGCGGCAGACCGGCAGCACGTACACCACGCTCCGCTTGCCGAGGTCGCTGTTGAGCCGGGCGTCGCGGCAGGGCATCCCGCCCCGCTCGTAGCTCCGGATCATGGTGATGGTCCCGCCATGCCCGGTCTGCGGGTTGGACCAGGGCCTGGACTCGCCATCGGGGGCGTTGCGCAGCATGTCGGCCCCGACGCTCATGATGATCTTGGTATCGTCGCCCTGGTAATGCGCCTCGCCCAGGCGGCTGCCGAACAGCAGTTGGGCTTCCACCGCCTGGAACGGAAGAAGCATCGCCGCAGCCAGCGCCATCAAACCCGCTCTTCTCAAGGCCGTTCCTCCCTGAAAACGCCATTCTGGCCGAAGACGGAAAGCAATGCGCCGCAGGGGCCCAATGACAGATCCATATCCAGCCTATGCCTATAAGGATCCGCGTAGGTCGTTCATTTCAAGCCCAAGTTACCGCCCAAAAGCATTACAACCCTTGTGAACAGCGGACCGAAAGGAACGGAAGACTAAGGTTTGTCGAACCAAGGCAAAAGCCGTCCAGCAGGTGGGGAGACGATCATGGGCTCTCGCCAGAACCGGCACCTCCAGTTACCGGAAGAAGTTGCCGTACTTTCTCCTCCCCTGTGCCCTTCGCAGGTCCGACAGCAGCTGGAACGCATCTGCGCCTCGGAAGAGTTTCAGCGCTCCCTGAGGAGCCGGCGCTTCCTGACCTACATCGTCGAGGAGACGATTGCCGGCCGCGGGTCACGCATCAAGGCGTATTGCGTGGCGACCTCGGCCCTCGACCGGGACGAGACCTTCGATCCCCAGGCCGATCCGCTGGTACGGATCGAGGCGGGCCAACTCCGCCGCCGGCTGGAACGATACTATCTCACCCAGGGAGCCGAAGACCCGGTGCTGATAGATCTGCCCAAAGGCGGCTACATTCCGGTATTCAACCCCAGGCCGGCACTCAACCCCAGCTCCGTGTTCAACCCCGGGACTCCCAGGGTGCCGGGTGCTTCCCGAGCCACGGAGCACCTCCCGGCCGGCGTTTCGGGAACCCTTGCGCTGGCGGCGCTCTCCGCCGTCGGACTTCTCGGCGCGGCATACGTCGTCCATGATCCGGGCATGGTCGCTTCCGCCATGGGCGTCCCGGCGATCCGGGGAATCCAGGTTCTGCCCTTCACGCCGGCCGAGGATCCCCGAAGCGCCGAGGTAGCCGCCGGAATGGCTGACGAGATCACCCAGGAGCTCACCCGTCGCCGCGATCTTGCCGTGCTCGGTCCCCGGGGACCCGGCACGGGCAAGCCGTCCCGTCCCGATGCGATCCTGACCGGCACGGTGCGGACCGGCTCGGGCGTGGTGCGCGTGACCGCCAGCCTGGTGAGCGCCAGGAACGGCACATACATCTGGACGAAGGCGTACGACAGGCCTTCGGCAGGGCCCGTACTGGCCTTACAGAGCGCTGTCGCCGCGGAAATCGGCGCCGGGCTCGATGTGCGGGCGCAAGGGCAGCGAGATTGATCGCCTGCGGAATCCTTCAATCGGGCCAAAGGATTGAACGGGTAAACTACGGTAAGTTACGTTCCCGCGGTGCTCTCCGCCTCTAGTGTCGCGCGACAAGAACAAGCGCTGGTCAGCCGCGCTCAACGAACGGCCCGGCGGACGACCCGCTGGACGACCAGCCCGCCCCGGCCCGGTTCAGGAGGGATCAATGTCGCAGTTTCGGCGGACTTCCGCAGAGTTTCTCGGTACATTCTGGTTGGTTTTCGGCGGATGCGGGAGCGCCGTGCTGGCCGCCGCGTTTCCCGAGGTGGGCATCGGTCTGCTCGGCGTCTCGCTGGCGTTCGGCCTGACCGTCCTGACGATGGCCTACTCGATCGGCCATATCAGCGGGTGCCATCTCAACCCCGCGGTGACCGTCGGCCTGTGGGCCGCCAGACGGTTCCCGGCCAAGGACATCCTGCCCTACATCGTCGCCCAGATCGCCGGCGCGATCGTCGCGGCGATCGCCCTGTACGTGATAGCCAGCGGCAAGGCCGACTTCAATCTGGCGGTGAACGGCCTGGCCGCGAACGGCTTCGGCGCGGCTTCCCCAGGCGGCTATACCCTGGCATCGGGAATGCTGATCGAGATCATCCTGACCTTCGGCTTCCTGGTCGTGATCCTCGGTTCCACCGACACCCGGGCTCCGGCCGGCTTCGCGCCGCTCGCGATCGGATTGGCACTGACCCTGATACACCTGATCAGCATCCCGGTCACCAACACCAGCGTCAACCCGGCGCGGAGCACCGGCCCGGCACTGATCATGGGAGGCGTGGCCCTGCAGCAGCTCTGGCTCTTCTGGGTGGCACCGCTGATCGGCGGCGTCCTGGGCGGCATCGCCTACCGCATGCTGTCGGCCGAGGAGACGGCCGCGAAGCCTGCCATCACCGGCGAGCCGGCGCGCTGAGGCACGGGCGGCAAGCCCGAAGGGGGCGGAGACGTTCCGCCCCCTTCCAGCAGCGCGGTCAAGGACTGGAAACCAGCTTCAGGCCGACGATGCCGGTGACGATCAGGGTGACGCAGCCCAGCCGCAAGGCGCTAGCCGGTTCTCCATGGATCACGATGCCGGCGATCACGGTTCCCACGGTACCGATGCCGGTCCAGATCGCGTAGGCCGTCCCGAGGGGAAGGGTACGCAGCGCGAGACCGAGCAGGCCGAGGCTGACCACCATGCTGCCCGCCGTCAGCAGCGACGGGACGAGACGGGTGAAGCCGGCCGTCTGCTTCAGGCCGAGGGCCCAACCGATTTCGAAGATGCCGGCGAGAAGCAACATAACCCAAGCCATCACAGACCTCCCGAGTCCGTGGCTGGGTCGTCCCGGCCTTGATCAATGGAAACCGCGGGGTCGTCCCCGCGACCGGACATTTGGTCATCCGGGACGGAGGATCAAGCCCCGGCAGCCCAAGGTCATGGCTGCTCCGCTCCCCTTTGCATCAGCTGCCGCACGTCGACCAGGAGCCGTTCCAGCCCCCGATCCGCCACGCCCAGCTCGCGCAGGTGGCCCACTGTGTTCGCCAGGTAGTCCAGGTTCGGGCCGCGCTCGCCGATCCCTTGCCGGATATGCCGAACCACGTCGGACACGCACATGTCGCCGCAGTATTGCCGGTGGCTCCGGTCGGCGACGAAAGTGCAGGCGGTGACGTTGCCGCCCCTGGTCCGGACCCGGAGCAGCTTGGGGTGATAGACCCCGCTGACCATTTCCCGATCCCACAGATAGTCCAGCGTCCTGTCCACATGGGCCGCCTCGACCCTGAAGACCATGCCGCGGCAGGAGCCGCCGCGATCCAGTCCCAGCACGAGGCCGGGCCGGTCGGGCGTGCCGCGGTAACGGTGGGAATAGACGCAGAACCGGCGGTGATACCCCCGCAGCAGCGCCAGCCGGCGCTCCGCGAAGGGAAATTCCGGGTTCCACATCAGCGAGCCGTAGCCGAACACCCACAGGTCGGTATCGGGCGGAACCTTGATCTTGGGAAACGTCCTGGCCGTCGAGGGAGCGAAGACCATGAGCGGTTCGCCGGTGCAGGCGGCGGGCTCCGGCAGGGCGGGATCCTGGGTCTCGGAGGCGTCCTCCGCGACCGTATCGCGGAATGAATCTTCGGCAGACATGATCGTCAGATAGTGTCTCCTCGGCGTCTATGCCACGATATCACACATCAAGGCGCCCCTCGACCTCCAACGGCACAACCCGCTATAAGGCAGTCGCACAACCGCTCAAGGCCTCTCCTCATGCGCGCCAAGCCGTTCGTTTCGCTGATCGTCCTGTTCGGCATCGCCGCCGCCGGCTATACGGCCTGGTGGTTCTATCTCGCCGGGCGGGTGCGCGACGGCATCACCGACTGGATCGCCCAGCAACGCGCGGAGGCGGCGCTGATCGAGTACGGGGACCTGGAGATCTCGGGCTTTCCCCTGTCCCTCACGGCGAGCGCCGCCGACGTCTCGATCCAGCGCGCGGATGGCCTCCGATGGCGCGGACCGGCGGTCATCGCCAGCGCCCGCCCCTGGTATCCGCTCGACATCGGCGTCAACCTGCCGGGCAGCCACCAGGCCGGCCTGGTCCAAGCGGGCGGCGAGCCGGCGCTGGGCATCGACGCTCCCGCCGGGGCGAAAGGAAACGTCCGACTGGATCTGTCCGGCGCGATCCGCCGGATGACGGTCGACCTCGGGCGGTCGACGGTGACGCTGCCCGACGGTCAGCAGGCGAGCCTCGGCCGCGCGGAGGTGACCGCGGCGCTCCCGGAAACGCCGCCTGCCGACCACACCGCGACGGCGCTGTCGATCGACGCCCGCCTGAGCGGGGTCCGGCCGCCGCCCTCGGTCAAGGCCCCGCTGAAGGGAGACATCGAGACGGTGGCGGTGACCGCCCGGATCAAGGGAGCCTTGCCCGACCGCCTCGGCCGGCCCGCCATCGCCGCCTGGAGCGAGAGCGGCGGCACGATCGACATCGATTCGCTGACGCTGAATTGGGGACCGCTCCGCATAGCCGGCCAGGGAACGCTGGCGTTCGACCGCGACCTCCAGCCGATCGGGGCGATCAGCGCGGCGGTTGAGGGCGTGAACCCGACCATGGACAGCCTCGCCACCGCCGGGATCGTCCGGCCGGGCGACGCCGCCATGGCGAAGATGGCCCTTACCCTGCTCTCCCGCCGGACGACGGCCGACAACCAGCCGATCGTCGAGGCCTCGCTGACGGCCCAGGATGGCTGGCTCTATTTCGGCCCGATCCGCCTGCTGAGGATCCCCCGCGTCGCGTGGGAGTGAGACTCAGGCCTGCTTGGCGTCGATGACGCCGCGGCGGATCGCGCGGGTGCGGGTGAACAGCTCTTCCAGCTTGTCGCCCTCGCCCCAGCGGATCGCCCGCTGAAGTGCGGTCAGATCCTCGTTGAAGCGCTGGATGATCTCCAGCACCGCTTCACGGTTGTTGAGGAAGACGTCCCGCCACATCACCGGATCGCTGGCGGCGATTCGGGTGAAGTCGCGGAAGCCGCCGGCCGAGAACTTGATCACCTCGGACTTGGTGTCCTCCTCCAGATCGGTCGCGGTGCCGACGATGGTGTAGGCGATCAGGTGCGGCAGGTGGGACGTGATGGCCAGCACCTTGTCGTGGTGGGAGGCCTCCATGAACTCCAGGTTGGAGCCGAAGCGGCGCCACATCTCGGCGACCCTGGCTACCGCCTGCTCGTTCGCCCCGGGCGGCGGCGTCAGGATGCACCAGCGGTTCTCGAACAGCTCCGCGAAGCCCGCTTCCGGCCCGGAATGCTCGGTGCCCGCGACGGGATGGCCGGGAACGAGGTGGACGCCTTCCGGCAGGTGCGGCGCCACGTCGCGGATCACCGCCTGCTTGACCGACCCGACGTCCGTGACGATCGCTCCGGGACGGCAATGCGGGCCGATGACCGGTGCTATATGGGCATAGGCGCCGACGGGCGCGCACAGCACCACGAGATCCGCGTCCTTCACGGCCTCGGCGGCGTCGGTCGTGGCAAAGGAAACCAGCCCCAACTCCAACGCCTTGTCGCAGGTCGCCTGGCTGCGGGCGCTGCAGACGATCTCGCGCGCCATGCCGTGCCGGGCCAGCGCCCGAGCCATGGACGAGCCGATCAGGCCGATGCCGATGAAGGCGACCCGGTCGAACAGCGGCGCGCCGGTCCCGGCCCGTGCTTCGGCGATGTCGGTCGCGGTCATGCTTCCCCCTTCAGGAACGCGGCGACGGCATCGACCACGGCGCGCATCTCCTCCTCGGTGCCGATCGACATGCGCAGGCAGTGCGGCAGGCCGTAGCCCCCCATCTGGCGCACCAGGATGCCGCGCGCCTTCAGGAACTGCCGGGCAGCCTCCGCCGCCTGGTTTCCGTCAGACGACCGGTTGGCGAAGGAGACCAGGACGAAGTTCGCGATGCTGGGATGGACCTCCAGCCCCAGTTCGGTCAGCCGGGCGCTCAGCCAATCCCGCCAGATCTCGTTATGGCGGCGGGACTCCTCGATGAAGGCCGTGTCCTCGACCGCGGCGACGCCGGCGATCTGGGCGGCGAAGTTGACGTTGAACGGCCCGCGCACCCGGTTCAGCACATCGGCGATGGCCGGCGGGCAGTAAGCCCAGCCCAGGCGCAGGCCGCCCAGCGCGTAGATCTTGGAGAAGGTCCGGGTCATCACGACATTGCCGAACTCCTCCACCAGCTCCGATCCCGCGGTGTAGTCGGGACGGTCGACATACTCCGCATAGGCCGCGTCGATCACCAGCACCACGTGCCCGGGCAGCCCCGCGTGCAGTCGGCGCATCTCGTCCGCGGTCAGGAAGCTGCCTGTCGGGTTGTTCGGGTTGGCGATGAACAGGATCTTGGTGCGCTCGGTCACGTGGGCCAGCAGCGCGTCCACGTCGGCCTTCAGCCCTTTCTCGGGAGCGGCCACCGGCGTGGCGCCGACCGATCTGGCGGAGATCGGGTACATCAGGAAGCCGTGCGCGCTGTACAGCACCTCGTCGCCCGGACCGGCATAGGCGCGGGTCAGCAGCCCCAGCAGCTCGTCCGAGCCGGTGCCGCAGACGATCCGGGATGCGTCCAGCCCGTAAAGGCTAGCCAACCCGTCGCGCAGCGCCGTCGATCCGCCGTCGGGATATCGGTGAAGTTCCGCCGCCGCCTGCCGGTACGCCTCCATAGCGCGCGGGCTGGGGCCCAGCGCGCCTTCGTTGGAAGCCAGGCGGATCAGCCGGTCGACACCGGGAGCATGGGCCTCGCCGCCGACATAGGGGGAAATGTCGAGGATTCCGGGACGGGGAGCCGGAGCAGACATGGCAGAGCTACTTTCCTGATGAAATCAGACAGGGGACCGAAGTTCGACGAATCCAAGCTTATCGGGGATCAGAGCTTCTTGGGATCGGAGGAGCTTCCGAGCGGCACCGCGTACCCGCCGATCGGCGTGGTCCGCAGCAGGATATCGCCCATGTTGGCCGCGAAGGCGGCCAGCCGCTTGTCCTGCAGGTCGACATAGTCGGCGACCTCGACCAGATGGAGCGGGCCGCCGCCGGTTTCCCGGCCGGTCCAGCTCCGGAAGCTGACGGTGGTCAGGCCGGCGGCTTCCAGCGCCTCCTTCAGGCGGCCGCGGCTGCGATCCTCGGTCAGCTCGATGCCCAGCAGGGTGCGGTCGTCGCCGGTGCGCTCGTGCTGGATCAACGCGATGGCGAGCGCGTCCCGGTCGTCGCCGCGCGCGTTGCCGCGGCCGCAGAACGGCAGGCTGGCGACGACACGCGGCGTCTTGGGGTCCTGGTTCATCAGGTACCGCCACCAGGGGTCGTGGTCGTCCTCCTCCGGCATGGGCACGACGCCGACCGTCGCCGTGCCGTCGGCCACGGCGCGGATCGCGGCGGCCGGCGTGTTGACCGCCGTCATCGGGATCGAGCTGCCGTAGTGGTCGCGGGAGATGTCCCAGAAGCCGCGCCTGTCCTCCGGCGCGTAGACCGCGATGGCGAAGGGGCCCTGGATACGGGAGAAGGTCGCGATCATCTCCCGCCATAGCCGGGCCAGGACCTGCATCGGGAAGGGGCCGGTATGGCGCGCGGCGAGTCGGCGCAGGATCGTCGCTTCGCGCCCAGGTCGGACGATCTGGTTGTCGGGCCGCTTGGCGATCCCGACCAGCTCCACCACCTGGGCACGCCGCATGATCAGATCATGGATCTTGTCATCGATTTCATCGATTTCGCGACGCAGTTCATCAAGCGATGGCGTTGGTGAGGACATGGACTTCAGATCTTGCCGGTCAGGGAGTGGACGGAGCGGTCAACGCAGCCGGATAGTAGTAGTCTCGGACCTTGGTAAAATCAAAGAAAACGTTGACACCCCCATGGCTTGCTCCCTAGCTATGCGGCTTCCTGGTTAGCAGCTTTGCCCCCACCTTTTCGAAGCAGGTTCGCCCGACCGATGAACGCGTCCATTCCGTTTCGCCAGCCGCCGGACGTCGCCGAGGCTGCCGGTTCCGTTTCGGAGGGGACGAACCGGCGGGTGGTGCTGGGGACCGACCGGCCCATGCGGCTGGACTGCGGCGTGGAGCTGGCGAACTTCACCGTCGCCTACAGCACCTTCGGCACGCTGAACGCCGACCGGTCCAACGCCGTGATGGTCTGCCATGCGCTGACCGGCGACCATTTCGTGACCGACTACCATCCCGTCTCGGGCAAGCCCGGGTGGTGGAGCATGCTGGTCGGCCCGGGGCGGCCGATCGACACGGACCGCTATTTCGTCATCTGCTCCAACGTGATCGGCGGCTGCATGGGCAGCATCGGCCCGGCCGAGACCGATCCCGCGACCGGCAAGCCCTATGGCCTGGGGTTCCCTGTCATCACGATCGCCGACATGGTGCGGGCGCAGAAGCTGCTGGTCGACCATCTCGGCATAGAGAAGCTGTTCTGCGTGGTCGGCGGGTCCATGGGCGGCATGCAGGTGCTGCAGTGGGCGGTCAGCTACCCGGAGCATGTCTTCGCGGCGCTGCCGATCGCGACCGCCGCCCGCCACTCCGCCCAGAACATCGCCTTCCACGAGGTCGGGCGGCAGGCGATCATGGCCGATCCGGACTGGTGCGGCGGCGACTACCTGAACCAGGGGGTGCGGCCCCACCGCGGGCTGGCCGTGGCGCGCATGGCCGCGCACATCACCTATCTGTCCGAGGCGGCGCTCCACCGCAAGTTCGGCCGCAACCTGCAGAACCGGCAGGCGGTGACCTATGGCTTCGACGCCGACTTCCAGGTCGAGAGCTACCTGAGGCACCAGGGCATCACCTTCGTCGACCGGTTCGACGCCAATTCGTACCTGTATATCACCCGGGCGATGGATTACTTCGACCTGGCGGCGGAGCATGGCGGCGTCCTCGCCAACGCGTTCCGGGTCAAGGACGGCCCCACGCCGGTCCGGTTCTGCCTGACCTCGTTCTCCAGCGACTGGCTGTTCCCGACCACCGAGTCCCGGGCCGTCGTCCACGCGCTGAACGCGGTGGCGGCCAACGTCAGCTTCGTCGAGGTGGCGACCGACAAGGGCCACGACGCCTTCCTGCTGGACGAGCCGGAATTCCATCAGGTGGTGCGGGGCTTCCTGGACGGCTGCGCCGAGCACCGGGGCCTGACCCGGCGGCGGGCGGCCACGGCATGAGCCCGCTCGACGACGCCTCCTCCCGGAATCGGCGTTCCGGCACGATCCGTCTCGACCTCAAGCTGATCGCCGACATGGTCGAGCCGGGCAGCCGGGTGCTGGACATCGGCTGCGGCGACGGCGCGCTGCTCGATTTCCTGGTCCACGAGAAGGGCGTCGACGGCCGGGGGATCGAACTGAGCATGGACGGGGTGCATACCTGCGTCAGCCACGGCCTGTCGGTGATCCAGGGCGATGCCGAGACCGACCTGAAGGACTATCCGAGCGGCGCCTTCGACTATGTGATCCTCAGCCAGACGCTCCAGGCGATGCGGGCGCCCCGCACCGTGCTGGAGGAACTGGTTCGGATCGGCGACCGGGCCATCGTGTCGTTCCCGAATTTCGGCTACTGGCGGATCCGCATGGCGCTGCTGTGGCTCGGCCGCATGCCGGTGACGGAGCGGTTGGGCTATGAATGGTACGAGACGCCGAACATCCATTTCTGCACGATCAAGGACTTCACCAGCCTGTGCGACCGGCTGGACATCACGATCGATCGCAGCGTGATCCTCGGCCGCGACAACCGCCCTACCCGCTTGGCATCGGCCGATGGCATCGCCAACTTCTTCGGCGAGCAGGGCGTCTTCATGCTGCGCCGGAACGGCAAGCAGGGTTGAGGCGGGCGGACGCCCCGGTCAGAAGCTGACGCAGGCCGGGCGAGTCATGGTCAGCACGGCCTGCTGGTCGAAGCGCCGCTTGTAGGCGTCCGCGATCTCCGCGACGCGGGGACGGTCCCGCGCCGCGTCGGACAGGACGATCACCAGAACCTTGCTCGGCTCCCGCACGATGGTGCCGTTGCCGGTGTCGCGCCACTGACCGCCGGCATCCAGGACCGTCAGTCCGTCGGGGAAGCGCGGCGTCACTTCCTCGTCCAGAAAGCGGCTCCAGTCGGCATCGGTCACGCCCAGGCTGTCACCGATGTTGCGCCCGAACACGACTTCCGCCACGAGGCCGGGATTCGCGCCTGGACCGCAGCCCGCCGCCATCGGGCCGGCACAGCCGCCGAGAAGGGTGCCCGCCAGCGCCAACGATATCACCCGGTTCCGCATCGCCTTCTCCTCCGCCACGGGACACCCAGGGAATGTACGCGGACATCGGCTGTTGTTCATATGGAAACCGCCGGAGGAACCCCCTTATGCGCATGCGCTTCTTTGCCGCCGCCCTGTCCCTGGTCTTCGCATCCTCGGCCGCCCTGGCCCAGACGACGACTCAGGCTCCCGCCAATCCGAGCAACGATGCGGCCGACCGGCCGCTGATGACCGCTCCCCAGCCGGGCGACCAGACGACGACGGAAAGGGTCGCCCCGACTCCGGGTATCTCCGGCGAGGCTCCGAGCCGGGAACTCACCGGCCAAGGCAATACCGGCGTGCCGGGCGGCACCCCGCAGGCGGAGGATGCGCCTGCCGAGATGACCGGACCGGGCGAAGCCCAGAGCGAAAGCGCCAACCCTCCCCCGGCCGCGGGCACGCCGCCGGCCACCCAGCCGCCGCAGCGTTGATCCGGTTCAGGCGCCGATGCGCCGCTTCAGGTCGGCGAGCCACGCCTCCACCCGCCGGCGGTTGACCCCCATGTCCGAGTAGCCGAACCGCGACCGGCTGTAGACCGCGACCGTCGATCCGCCCTCGCCCGCCGGCAGGATGGCCACGTCGACGTAGTCGGGGAAGCGCAGCAGGGCGCTGCGCTGCACCAGCAGCATCCGCATTCCGTCGGACGACCGTTCCAGCAGGGTCGTGCGCGGCGCCTCCTCGACCACGGCGATCATGGCGTCGCGCAGCCGTTCCGGCGGGACCGGGAACACGGGGCTCCCGGCGTCCGGCTCCGCCCTCGGCGTCGTTCCCGGAGGCGCCACCAGGTACTGGTTCGGGGTGGAGGCGCGTTCCAGGGCCGCGAAATCCGCCGGCGCGCGGTCGGCCGGCGCCCCGTCGGCCCAGGGTCCGAGCTGCCAGCCGTACCAGCCGATGGCCGCGAGGAGGATCACGGCCAGCAACGCTCTGGCCACGGACTTCAGCATGTCGGCTCCTGTCGTGAGAAAGGCGCGCCCCAGGCCCGGAACCGCCGTCCGACCGGTGTAGCTTCATGGGAGGCACCGGGCAAGGCCGATCCGGACCCTTGCCAATCCGCATCGGATGCGCCATCTGCGCAGTCTGATCCATGAAGGCAAGTCCGTACAGATGAGCATATCGCAGCAGCACCTCCCCCGCCCCGTCCATGTCATCGGCGGCGGTCTCGCCGGCAGCGAGGCCGCGTGGCAGATCGCCTCGGCCGGCGTACCGGTCGTGCTGCACGAGATGCGACCCGTGCGCAAGACCGAGGCCCACCAGACCGATGGGCTGGCGGAGATGGTGTGCTCCAACTCGTTCCGGTCCGACGATGCCGAGTACAACGCGGTCGGCCTCCTTCACGAGGAGATGCGCCGCTGCGGATCGCTGATCCTGCGTTGCGCCGACGCCCACAAGGTGCCCGCCGGCGGCGCGCTGGCGGTGGACCGCGACCGCTTCTCGGCCGCCGTGTCCGAGGCGCTGGCGAGCCACCCGCTCGTCGCCATCGCCCGCGAGGAAGTCGCAGGCCTGCCGCCGGCCGACTGGGACAGCGTGATCGTCGCGACCGGCCCCCTGACCTCCCCGGCGCTGGCGGAGGCGGTCCGGGAATTGACCGGCGAAGAGAGCTTGGCCTTCTTCGACGCGATAGCGCCGATCGTCTACAAGGAGAGCATCGACCTGTCGAAGGCATGGTTCCAGTCGCGCTACGACAAGCCTGGTCCCGGCGGCACCGGCCAGGATTACATCAACTGCGCGATGGACCGGGAGCAGTACGAGGCCTTCATCCAGGCCCTGCTCGACGCGCCCAAGACCGACTTCAAGGAGTGGGAGAAGAACACCCCCTACTTCGAGGGCTGCCTGCCGATCGAGGTGATGGCGTCGCGCGGCGTCGACACCCTGCGCTACGGCCCGATGAAGCCGGTCGGGCTGACCAACCCGCATGCGCCCCCCGAGGCCGGCCGCCGCTCCCACGCGATCGTCCAGCTTCGCCAGGACAATGCGCTGGGCACCCTGTACAATCTGGTCGGTTTCCAGACCAAGATGAAGTATGCCGACCAGGTCCGGGTGTTCCGGATGATTCCGGGGCTGGAGAATGCGGAGTTCGCGCGGCTGGGCGGCCTGCACCGCAACACCTTCCTGAACAGCCCGAAGCTGCTCGACCGCGGGTTGCGCCTGAAGGCGATGCCGAGACTGCGCTTCGCCGGGCAGGTGACCGGCGTCGAAGGCTATGTGGAATCGGCAGCGATCGGCCTGCTGACCGGACGCTTCGCCGGCGCCGAGCGGCTGGGCCGCACCTGCGCCGCCCCGCCGGCCACGACGGCGCTCGGCGCGCTGCTGAACCACATCACCGGCGGCGCCGAGACGGAGACCTTCCAGCCCATGAACGTCAATTTCGGCCTGTTTCCCGACCTGGAAGGCAAGATCAAGGGCCGGGACCGCAAGCTTGCCTATACCAGGCGGGCGCTGGGCGACCTGGACGGCTGGCTGGGAACGAAGCAGGCCGCGGAGTAGCGTCGGCGCGGATCGCCGTCTCCTGCCGACCGAGAGCCCCGGGCCGTCAATACCGGCCCGTCATGGCCCGCCACGCCAGCCGGGCTTGCCGGAACGGGTTGGGCATCTGGACACGGGGAGCGAACACGTCGTTCCCCGCCTTCGCGATGACCCCCAGGTAGATGTCCGCCAGCGTCGCGGTCAGCAGAGCCGGATAGCCTGCGCGCGGCACCTGCCCGCGCAGCGCCCGCGCTTCCTCCAGATGGGTACGCGCCATGCCGGACACCTCGGCCACGACACCCTTCAATCCCTCCGGCGGCTTCAGGTCGAACAGGCTGCGCTCCGACACGCCGTGACGCTCCAGCACGTCCCTGGGCAGGTACAGCCGGTGGCCCCGCGCGTGGAAGGGCACGGCGCGCAGCAGGCCGGTGAGCGCCCAGGCGATGCCGACATGGCGGGCCGCGGCGTCGGCCGACGCGCCGCGGACCCCCAGGATCTCCAGCGCCAGTTTGGCCAGCGGCGCCGACGTGACTTCCGCATAGCTGGCCAGGCACGTCCTGTCGGCCGGCGGCTCGTCGGTCAGGTCCGCTTCGCGGCCGTCGATCAGCGTCTCGAAATGGGCGCGGGTCAGGTCGAACCGGCGGATCGCCTCGGCCAGGGGCATCAGCACCTCGTGGCGGCGGCCGGCACCGGCATAGACCTCCCCGATGCTGTCATGCCACCATTGCAGCCGGATCTGGCCGAGGACGGGTTCGGTCACCACCTCCCTGGTCTTGGCGATCTCCAGGTTGAAGGCGTAGAGGGCGAACAGCGCCTCGCGCCGGTCGGGCGGGGCGAACAGGCAGGTCAGAAACCGGTCGTTGTCATACTTCCGGACTTCCTGCCCGCAATAGGAAAGGGCCGCGTCGGAGTTAGCCATGAAATTTCGAGGGAAGCCGCATCGTGACGAAGGAAACCAGTGCCAACATGCTCTATAGTGGGCCTCTGGCGCCATGACATATTGGCCTCGCGCGGCTGATCGGCCAGACCCTTAGCCCGACCTCGCTCAACGCGGACACCCATGGCCGAGTTCAACATCGCACCGCCCGCCACAGGAAGCACCGAGCCGTCAGCGAAAAAGGACGCGAGCGGCGAGAATTTCCCGGTAGCTTCGCGGCTGCTGCCGAAACGCCTGCGCCCGCACGTGATGGCCTTCTATCACTTCGTGCGGCTCGCCGACGACATCGCCGACGATCCCGACCTGGAACCGGAACTGAAGCTGAGCCACCTGGACGCGCTGGAGCGCGCCCTGGTCAAGGGCGAGGCCCACAGCGCCTATCTCCAGCCGGCGCTGGACCTGCACGCCAGCCTGAAGCTGACCCGGATCCCCGATACCCATGCGAGGCAGGTGCTCCAGGCCTTCCGGCGCGATTCCAAGAACACGCCGTGCCGGACCTGGAGCGACCTGATGCTCTACTGCCGCTACTCGGCGGCGCCGGTGGGCCGTTACCTGCTGGACCTGCATGGCGAGGGGGCGAAGGCGGTCGGGCCGTCGGACGCCCTGTGCGCGGCTCTCCAGATCCTCAACCACCTTCAGGACTGCCGCGAGGACTGGGTCCAGCTGGGGCGCTGCTATATTCCGCGGATTTGGTTCGAGCAGTCGAAGGTCAGCCCGGAACGGCTGGTCGAGCGCAGCTCGAACGACCAGCTCCGCGCGATCCTGGACCGCACCCTGGACGAGGTGGACAAGCTGCTGGAACGCGCGGCGCCGCTTCCGGGCGTGGTCGTCCATCGCGGGCTGCGCCTGGAAAGCGCTGTCATCCTCAGCTTGGCGCGGGCGTTGTCGCGCCAGCTCCGCCGGCAGGACCCGCTGGCCCGCCGGGTCAAGCTGACCACGCCGGGACGGGTCGTGGCGACTTTCCAGGGCATCGTGGCAGGGCTTAGCTCCCGATGACCGTGCAGACGGCCGATTCCGCCGCCCCGGGAGAGATCGCGGGGAAGTCCGGCACGACCTTCTTCTGGCCCATGCTGCTGCTGCCCCGGCCCAAGCGGGCAGCCATGTTCGCGATCTATGCCTTCTGCCGGCAGGTCGACGACATCGTCGACGAGCCGGGACCGCTGGAGGAGAAGCGCGCGGCGCTGGCGGCCTGGCGCGAGCAGGTCCGTTCGCTCTACCTGGGCGGCGCTCCGGTCGGTCCGGTGGCCACCGGGCTCGCCGATGCCATCGTGCGCTACCATCTGCCCCGTGGGGAGCTGGAAGCGGTGATCGACGGCATGGCGATGGACCTGGGCACACCCCTGCGGGCGCCCCCGCTCGATACGTTGCGCGTCTATTGCCGGCGGGTCGCAGGGGCGGTCGGATTGCTGGCGATACGGGTGTTCGACCGCGCCGACGCCGAGACCGAGGCTTTCGCCCTGGCCGTCGGCGACGCGCTCCAGATGACCAACATCCTGCGCGACCTGGAGGAGGACGCCGCGATCGGCCGCCTGTACCTGCCGCGGGAGCTTCTGGTCCGTGCCGGCATCTCCGCGAACGATCCGACGGAGGTGCTGCGTCACCCCAACCTCGGCAAGGCCTGTGACGACCTGGCGGACATGGCCGAGACGCGCTTCGCCGAAGCCGACCGCCTGATGGCGGGCTGGCCGAGGCGCCGCCTGTGGGCCGCCCGCGCCATGATGATGCTCTACCGCCGCATGCTGGACCGGCTGCGGGCACGGGGCTGGCGCGACATCGGCCGGCGTCCGCGCCTGCACCGGGCGGAGAAGGCATGGGTGACGCTGCGCTGCCTTGCCGGACGGCCGCCGCGGAGCTGATGACGCCATGACTACCGTCCACGTCGTCGGCGCCGGCATGGCCGGCCTTGCCGCCGCCGTCTCCTTGGTTGGCGACCGGGGCGGCAACGGGCGCCGGGTTATCCTGTACGAGGCGGCCGGACAGGCCGGGGGTCGCTGCCGGTCCCTGCACGACCCCGTGCTGGATCGGACGATCGACAACGGCAATCACCTGCTGCTGGGCGGAAACCGGGCGGTATTCGCGCTGCTCGACCGGATCGGCGCCCGCGACCGGCTGGTCGCCGCCGCGGATCCGGCGGAGTTCCCGTTCCTCGATCTCGGCACGGGAGACAGATGGGCCCTGCGGCCCAACGGCGGCCCCCTTCCCTGGTGGATGCTGGTACCGGGCCGCCGGGTTCCCGGTACGCGGCTGCGCGACTATCTGGCGCTGCTGAAGCTGCTGCGCGCGGGCCGGGACGCGACGGTGGCTGACTGCCTGGATCCGGGATCGGTGCTCTACCGGCGCCTGTGGGAACCGCTGGCGGTCGCCGCGCTGAACATCGCGCCGGAGCGGGGATCGGCACGCCTGATGGGCGCCGTCGTGGCCGAGACCTTCCTGCGCGGCGGGGCCGCCTGCCGGCCGTTCATCGCCGCGCGCGGCCTGTCCGACACCTTCGTCGATCCGGCGCTGGCCTACCTTGAGGCGCGGGGTGGCGACCTGAGGCTGAAGGCCCGGCTGCGGCGGCTCGTGACGGAGGACGGACGGGTCACGGCCCTGGAGTTCGCCGGCGAGACGGTGGAGCTGCGGCCCGGGGATGCCGTGGTGCTCGCCCTGCCGCCGGCCGGCGCCGCCGAGCTGCTGCCCGGATTGGCCGTGCCGGAGGCGCACACGGCCATCCTGAACGCCCATTACCGCCTGGACCGCCCCGCGGTCCTGCCGGGCGGCCGGATCTTCCTCGGCCTGATCGGCGGAACGGCGGAGTGGCTGTTCGCCCGCGACGACGTCGTATCGGTCACGGTCAGCGCCGCCGACCGGCTGATCGACCGCCCGGCGGACGATCTGGCAGCGTTGCTGTGGCGGGACGTGGCATCCGCCTGCGGCTTCGGTCCGGCAATGCCGCCCGCCCGGATCATCAAGGAGAAGCGGGCCACTTTCCGCCAGACCCCGGCCGACTCGGAACGCCGCCCGGGTCCCCTGACAGACCTGTCGAACCTGTCGCTGGCCGGGGACTGGACCGCGACGGGTCTTCCGGCGACCATAGAAGGGGCGATACGGTCAGGAAACAAGGCCGCCGCGGCGGTGTTAGACTCTGGATCGGTCGAAAGGCCGGCGCGGACCGCGATGCAGGCTTCACAACGGCGCCCGCTCGACATATCTCAACGGGCGTAGCCTCAAGCAAATTTGCCCCGGCGACCCTTCGCCGCGGCATGTGTCCCGAAAAAACGAAATGAGGAACCGATGGCCTTTGAACTTCCCCCGCTGCCGTACGCGTACGATGCGCTGGATCCCTACATGTCGGCGCAGACGCTGCAGTTCCACCACGACAAGCATCATCAGGCCTACGTCACCACCCTCAACAACCTGATCAAGGACACCCCCCTGGCGGACAAGTCGCTTGAGGAGATCTGCAAGGCGTCCTACGGCGACCCGTCCAAGCAGACCATCTTCAACAATGCCGGCCAGCACTGGAACCACACGCTGTTCTGGCAGATGATGAAGAAGGGTGGCGGCGGCGCCATCCCGGGCGAGCTGGAAGCCAAGATCAAAGAAGATCTGGGCGGCATCGACCAGTTCAAGGAAGCCTTCACCCAGGCCGGCATGACACAGTTCGGCAGCGGCTGGGCATGGCTGGTGGTCGACGGCGGGAAGCTGAAGGTCACCAAGACCCCGAACGGCGAGAACCCCCTGGTCCACGGCCAGACCGCCCTGCTCGGCTGCGACGTGTGGGAGCACTCCTACTACCTGGATTACCAGAACCGGCGCGCCGATTACCTCAAGGCGTACCTGGACAACATGGTGAACTGGGAATTCGTCGCCGAACTGTACAGCAAGGCCTGACCGGCCCTGCGGACGGAAGAAAGGGGCCCGGGCGGGCCCCTTTTTTCATGCCCGTCAGACCGGCAGGAGGGCCGCGGCGACGCGGCGTTCCTCGGACAGGAGCACGTTGTAGGTGCGGCACGCAGCCCCCGTCTCCATCACGTCCACGACGATGCCGGCCTCGCGCAGTTCGCGTCGCAGCTTCGACGGCAGCAGGCCCATCTTGGGGCCGGAACCGAGCAGAAGGATCTCGACCGCCGGCTGCGCGCCGCGGATCACGCTGAAGCTTTCCACCGACAGCTCCGCGAAGCTGCCGGCTTCCCATTGCTGCGTATGGTCGGGAAACACCAGCACCGGACCCTCGTAGAGGGTTCCGCTGACCCGGAAGATGCCTGGGCCATAGGCGTCGATGACCTGACGGTCTGCTGGAATCAGCGGCGTCACATCCATGATCGTCTCTCCAGGTTCCGTTCGCCCGTACTCAGGCGCTGCCCGCGGCGGCGGCCTGGTCCTTCCTGCCCGCACCGCCGGACCGGCCGCGGCGGATGTTGAGGTACAGCAGCAGCGGAACGGCGACGCAAACCGACGAGTACGTCCCGATGCCGATGCCCCAGATCAGGGCGACGCTGAAGCCGCGGATCACCTCGCCGCCGAACAGCACCAGGGCCAGCACTGCAAGCAGGGTGGTCCCGCTGGTGATCAGCGTGCGCGCAAGCGTCTGGTTGATCGCCGTGTTCAGCAGCGTGGGAAGGTCCGTGGACTTGTGCCGGCGCAGATCCTCCCGGACCCGGTCGAACACGACGACCGTGTCGTTGATGGAATAGCCCGCGACCGTCAGCACCGCGGCGACCGTGCTGAGGCTGAACTCCATCTGGGTCAGCGCGAACAGGCCGACGGTGGCGATCACGTCATGGGTGAGCGCCGCGACCGCTGCCACGCCGAACTGCCATTCGAATCGGAACGACACATAGGCGAGGATGCCGCCGATCGCCAGGACCACCGCCAGGATGCCGGCCCGGATCAGTTCGTCGCCGACCTGCGGTCCGACGAACTCGGTCCTGCGGTACTCGACGCCCGGCCCGAGGGCACCGCGCACCTGCTCGATCGCCGCCATCTGGGCGGCCTCTCCGCCTTCCTGATGGGGAATGCGGATCATGACGTCCCGCGGGCCGCCGAACTCCTGCAGGGTCGCCTGCCCGACGCCGAGGCCCGACAGGGAGTTCCGCATGGAAGCGATATCGGCCGGCCCCTCCGTCCGGACCTCCATCAGGATGCCGCCGCGGAAGTCGATGCCGAAATTGAGCCCCTGGACGGCGATGACGATGATCGAGCCCAGGACCAGCAGCCCGGAGAAGGCGAAGGCGATCATCCGGCGGCCAATGAAATCGATCTGCGTGTTGTCGGGAATGAAACGTATCGGGCGCATCGGTACTCCGCCTCAAATCGGGATGGCGCGCGGCCGGGTGCGGCGGAGCCAGGTGACCACCATCAGGCGGGTGACCATGACCGCGGTGAACATGGAGGTCAGGATGCCGATCGCGAGGGTGACCGCGAACCCCTTGACCGGGCCGGAGCCCAGGCTGAACAGCAGCAGCGCCGCGATCAGGGTCGTCAGGTTGCTGTCGATGATCGTGGTCAGCGCGCGGCTGTAGCCGGCGTCGATCGCCGCGACCGGGCTTCGCCCGTTCAGCATCTCCTCCCGGATCCGCTCGAAGATCAGCACGTTGGCGTCCACCGCCATGCCGATCGTCAGCACGATGCCGGCGATCCCGGGAAGCGTCAGGGTCGCCTGGAGGATCGACAGGGCCGCGAAGATCAGGGCGATGTTGAACATCAGGGCCACGTTGGCCATCAGGCCGAACAAGCCGTAGGACGCGCCCATGAAGACCACGACCAGGACGAGGCCGAGCAGGCTCGCGATCTTGCCCGCCTCGATGCTGTCGGCGCCGAGGCCAGGACCGACGGTCCGTTCCTCCAGGATGGTGAGCGGCGCGGGCAGCGCGCCGGCGCGCAGCAGCAGCGCCAGGTCCTGGGCCGCCTGGACCGTGAAGTTGCCGGAGATGACGCCGCTGCCGCCCAGGATCGGTTCCCGGATGACCGGCGCGCTGATCACCTTCTCGTCCAGCACGATCGCGAAGGGACGGCCGACATTGTCGCGGGTCGCATCGCCGAACCGACGGGCGCCGACCGAATCGAATTTGAAGCTGACGACCGGTTCGCCGTTCTGGAACGACGGCTGGGCGTCCACCAGCGTGTCGCCGCCGACGATGACCCGGCGGTTGACGACGTAGGTCTGGCCCGGCACCTCGGCCGACGGCAGAAGCTCGGTCCCCGCCGGGAGGCGGCGGGCGGCTGCGTCGGCCGCGCTGACCGACTGGTCGACGAAACGGAAGTTGAGCTTGGCGGTCTGGCCGATCAGCCGCTTGACCCGTTCGGGGTCCTGCAGGCCGGGAAGCTGCACCAGGATGCGGTCCTCGCCCTGGCGCTGGATGGTCGGCTCGCGGGTGCCGGTCTCGTCGATGCGGCGGCGGATGATCTCGATCGACTGGTCGACCGCCGACCGCTTACGCGCCTCAACCGCGGCCTCGGTCAGGCGCGCGCTGATCCTGCCGCCTTCGCCGGCCTCCACCGCGAGGTCGCTGTCGAGCCCCCGGGCCAGCTGATAGGCCCGTTCCCGATCCGCCGGGTCGCGCACGGCGAAGGTCACGGCGCCGTCCTGGACGCCCAGGTCGGTGTAGCCGATGCGGGCCTCCCGCAGGGCGGTGCGGGCACTGTCCACCAAGCCGTTCAGGCGTTCGGTGATGACGGTGTCCACCTCTACCTCGAGCAGCAGGTGGGAGCCGCCCTGGAGGTCGAGGCCCAGGTTGATCGTCCGGGTGGGCAGCCAGCTCGGCAGGCCCTGGCCCATTTCCTCCACGGTCGATCGTGCGAGCAGGTTTGGAGCTGCGTAGATCACCCCCAGAACACAGACAAGGATGACCAGGACGATCTTCCACTTGGCGAAATGAACCATGGCTTGCCGATACCTGCCTCTTCGTCTGGTTACTTGCGGCCGAACATCTTGCCGATGCCGCGGCTCGGTCCGGTGGCGTTGTCCTGCACCGGCTCGACGGTCGTCTCGACCGCCTCGGCATCCTTGCCGTCGGCCGTCGCGCCCGCGGCTGTCCGGCCGCCCTTGGCGGGCTCGGTCTTCGCCAGCACCATGTTGATCGTGGAGCGAAGCACACGGACGCGGACGCCCTCGGCGATCTCGACCACCAGCTCGTCGTCGGTGCCGACCTTCGTGATGGTGCCGACGATGCCGCCGCCGGTGACGACCCGGTCGCCTCGGCGCAACGCCTCGAGCATGGACTTATGCTCTTTCAGCTTCTTTTGCTGCGGACGAATCAGCAGGAAATAGAAGACGACGAAGATCAGGATCAGCGGCAGAAACGACATCAGGCCAGCCGCTCCCGCCCCATCCGCGGCCTGTGCATAGGCCGTTGATACGAACATCCGGTGCTCCTCTCGTTATATTCTTGGCGGACCGCGGGACTATAACGGCCCGCGCCCGGGTTGCAATCGAAACCGGCCAAGACTGACGCGCCGCCCGGAAGTCCTTCCGGAATGGCCGACCTGTCTTGTGCTGCGCCCGAGCTATGCTAGGGTTTGCCGCCCATGCGGCCCGGTCGGGCCGACCGGGCTCCACATTCCTACCGCATATGTAGTCAGGTTCCCGGTCAGTGCAAACAGCTTCAGACAAAGACGATACATCCCTGCCCGTCCTGCTCGCCCGAATCGCGGACGCGCTCGAGCGTCTCGCCCCGCCGCCGGCCCCGTCGCCGGACCTGTCCGGGGCCGACGCCTTCACTTGGCATGCCGAGGGCCGGCGCCTCGTCCCGGTGCCCCAGGTCAACCGGGTGGAGCTGCCGCTCCTCCAGGGGGTCATGCGCCAGCGCGATACCCTGCTGGAGAACACCCGCCGCTTCGCCGACGGGCTGCCGGCCAACAACGCGCTGCTGTGGGGCGCGCGGGGCATGGGCAAGAGCTCCCTGGTGAAGGCCGTCCACGCGACGGTATCCGAGGAAATGCCGGGCGTGCTCGCCCTGGTGGAGATCCACCGGGAGGACATCCCCTCCCTGCCGGAGCTGCTGAACCTGCTGCGCGCCTCGAAGCGCCGCTTCGTGCTGTTCTGCGACGACCTGTCGTTCGACCATGACGACGCCGCGTACAAGTCGCTGAAGGCGGTGCTGGACGGCGGCATCGAGGGGCGCCCGGCCAACGTCGTGTTCTACGCCACGTCGAACCGGCGCCACCTGATGTCGCGCGACATGATCGAGAATGAGCGATCGACCGCGATCAACCCCCACGAATCGGTCGAGGAGAAGGTATCGCTGTCGGATCGTTTCGGCCTGTGGCTTGGCTTCCACAACTGCGACCAGCAAACCTTCTTCGCGATGGTCGAAGGCTACGCCGATCGTTTCGGGCTCGACATGGCCCGGGACCAGCTTCGGGCGGAGGCGATCGAGTGGTCGATGACCCGCGGCAGCCGGTCGGGCCGCGTCGCCTGGCAGTTCATCCAGGACCTGGCCGGCCGTCTGGGGCAACGTCTCGACTGACGCGCCGC
Source organism: Skermanella rosea (assembly GCF_016806835.2). Lineage (NCBI taxonomy): Bacteria > Pseudomonadati > Pseudomonadota > Alphaproteobacteria > Rhodospirillales > Azospirillaceae > Skermanella > Skermanella rosea. The sequence continues at coordinate 3,371,723 of NZ_CP086111.1, forward strand.
TCGCCGGAGAGGTGGTCGCGAGGGTCCATCGCCCGGTTGGACTTGCGCAGTTCGAAATGGAGCTGCGGGGAGGAGACGTTGCCGGTGCTGCCGACGGTGCCGATCTTCTGCCCGCGCTTCACCGTGGCGCCGCGATCCACCAGCATCTCGTCCAGGTGGGCGTAGGCGCTCATCCAGCCGTCGGCGTGCCGGATCAGCAGCAGGTTGCCGAAGCCGCGCAGCTCGTTGCCGGCATAGGCCACGACGCCGTTCTCCGCCGCCACGACGGCCGTCCCCTTCGGCGCGCTGATGTTCAGCCCGTCATTGTGAAGGCCGCCCGGCTTGGGTCCGAACTCCGACAGGATGGTGCCCCTGACCGGCCACTGGAACCGGCCGGAACTGCGCGGTTCCGGCGTTTCGATGGCGGGCGGCTTGGCCGCCACGGCAGGGGGAGGAGCGGCCGCGGGCGGTGCCGGGACGGCTGCGGGCGGCGTGGGCGCCGGAGCGGGCGCGGTGGCCTGGGGCGGCTTCACCGGAATCCGGGGCACCGGCCGGGCTGCCGCCGGCGCGGGCGGAGGCTCCACGGCGGCGACCTGACCGTTCGGCTGCGGTGCCGGTACCGGAACCGGGTGGACCGGAGCGGGCGTCGCCATGACCGGCGGCGCGGGGATCGGCTCCGGAGCGGGCGTCGGCAGGGGACCGGACTGCACCGCACCGTACCCCGGACGCGGCGAGTAGGGCGGATACTGCGTCTGAGGCACGGGTTGCGGCACCGGCTGGGCCGGCGGAGGCGGCAGCGCCTGCGCCGAGACGGTCGGGCGCGGCGCCGCTTCCGGCACCCGGCCGGACCCCAGGGCATTTCGCTGGCCCACATCCGCGGCCGGAGCCTGGGCGACCATCGTGTCCGGGCCGCCCGGCAACTGGAGCTGCTGGCCCACCTTGATCGCGAACGGTTCCTTCAAGCCGTTCGTCCGCGCCAGTTCGGACATGCCGACCCGATGCATGCGCGAGATGCTGGAGATCGTGTCGCCGCGCTGCACGGTGTAGAACCGGGCCGTGGGCAGTCGGAGGCGCTGGCCGACGGCAAGGCCGTAGGGGGGCTTGAGGCCGTTCAGCTCGATCACCTCGCGCATGGGTACATTGTACCGGCGCGCGATCTCATAGACATTGTCGCCCCGCGCCACCGTGATCATTCCCGGGGCCGAGGGTGCCGGCTGCTCCCGGTAGATCGACACCGGCGCCGGCGCGTCGGCGCGCGTACACCCCGCGATGGCGAGAGCGGCGAAGAGGGCCAGTCGCTTCCGCGGTTCCATGGCGGTCACGACGTGCGGACGCGGGCGACCGGAACCGGGACCGGTTCGGGAAGCAGGGGCACGAACCGTACGGGCCACAATTCCTCCCTGTGCAGGCCGGTCTCGGTGCGGCGAATCCGATAGACCCGCTGGTCCCGCCGGTCGTTCCCCAGCGGGACGACCATGACGCCGCCGACCGCGAGCTGGTCGGTCAGGTCCTGCGGTATCGCGCCGTCGGCCGCGGCGGTCACCAGGATGCGGTCGAACGGCGCCTGCTCGGGCCACCCCTTGGTGCCGTCGCCCGCGCGGGTGGTGATGTTGTGCAGCCCCAGTTGATGGAACCGGGCCTCGGCGTCGCGCAGGAGCGGACGGTGCCGCTCGATCGTGTAGACCCGCCGGGTAAGCCGCGACAGGACGGCGGCCTGATAGCCGGAGCCGGTGCCGATCTCCAGCACCTTCAGCCGGTTATGCAGCTCCAGCGCCTGGGTCATCATGGCGACCACCAGCGGCTGGCTGATCGTCTGGCCGGACCCGATCGGCAGGGCCATGTCCTCGTACGCCTGATCCAGGAAGGACGGCGGGACGAACGCTTCGCGCGGCAAGCGCTCGATCACGGCCAGCACCGCCGTGTCGGTCACGCCCGACCGGCGAAGCTGCATGATCAGGCGGATCTTGCGCGCATCGATGCTCAAGCGAACACCGTCCTCAGCGTATCGAGGGTGGGGGTATGGGTCAGGTCGAGGAACAGGGGCGTGATCGCGATGCCCTTGTCCATCACCACCCCGATGTCGGTGTCCGGCAACGTGTCGGCGTCCCCCCGAAGGGTTCCGATCCAGAAATAGGCCCGTCCGCGAGGATCGACCCGTTCCGTCAGGTCGTCGCCGACCTTGCGCTGGCCGTGGCGGACCACATGGATTCCCTGCGCCTCGCCGGGCTCGACGCTGGGGAAGTTGACGTTCATCAGCACGTTGCGCGGCCATGCGACCGACACCGCCTTCCGCACCACCTCCGGCCCCCAGTGAAGGGCGGTCTGCCACAGCGCCGGCTGGGCCGGATCGAGATGCTGGCTCATGGCGATGGCCGGAACGCCCAGCAGGGTCGCCTCCATCGCGGCGGCGATCGTGCCGGAATAGGTCACGTCCTCGCCCAGGTTGCTGCCGTGGTTGACGCCGGACAGGACCAAGTCGGGCTTGCGGTCCTTGAGGATGTGGTTGATCGCCAGCAGGACGCAATCGGTCGGCGTGCCGTCCACCGCGAACCGCCGCTCCGCCATCTGCCGCATGCGCAGGGGCCGGTGCAGGGTAAGCGAGTGGCTGGCGCCGGACTGCTCGGTCTCGGGCGCCACCACCCAGACGTCGTCGGACAGGGACCGGGCGATCTTCTCAAGCACTTCCAGGCCGGGAGCATGGATGCCGTCGTCGTTGGACAGCAGGATCCGGGCCTTCGAAACGTCCAGGGGAGCCTTAAGCATCCGCCGCAATCCTATCGAGTCCACCCATGTAGGGCCGCAAGGCTTCCGGCACGATTATGGACCCATCTGGTTGCTGAAAGTTTTCCATGACGGCGATCAGGCAACGGCCGACCGCGACGCCGGAGCCGTTGAGCGTATGGACGAACTGGGTGTTCTTGTCGCCCCGCGGCCGGCAACGCGCCTTCATGCGGCGAGCCTGGAAATCCCCGCAGGTCGAGCAACTCGAGATTTCCCGGTAGGCGTTCTGTCCCGGCAGCCAGACCTCGATGTCGTAGGTCCTGGCCGCGGAGAAGCCCATGTCGCCGGTGCACAGCGCGATCGTGCGGTATGGCAGTTCCAGCCGCTGCAGGACGGTCTCGGCGCATTGGGTCATGCGCTCGTGCTCGGCATTCGACTGGTCCGGGCCGGTCACGCTGACCATCTCGACCTTCCAGAACTGATGCTGGCGGATCATGCCGCGGGTGTCCTTGCCGGCGGCCCCGGCTTCGGACCTGAAGCAGGGCGTCAGGGCGGCCATGCGGAGCGGCAGGTCCTCCAGGTCGAGGATCCGGTCGGCGACCAAGTTGGTCAGCGGCACCTCGGCGGTCGGGATCAGCCAGTGGCCGGTCGTGGTGCGGAACAGGTCCTCGGCGAACTTGGGAAGCTGGCCCGTGCCGAAGGCGGCCTCGTCGCGCACCATCAGGGGCGGCATGACCTCGGTATAGCCATGCTCGTTGACGTGGAGATCGAGCATGAACTGGCCGATCGCCCGCTCCAGGCGGGCGAGCTTGCCGCGCAGGACGGTGAACCGCGCACCCGACAGCTTGGCCCCGGCGGCGAAGTCCATCATCCCCAGCTTCTCGCCAAGCTCGAAATGCTCCAGCGCAGTGTTCAAGCGGGGTGGCTCGCCGACCCGGCGCAGTTCCACGTTGCCGCTTTCGTCCGGACCATCGGGAACGTCGTCGGCCGGTATGTTGGGCAGGCTGGCGAGCAGGGTTTCGAGGGCGGCGCCGGTTTCCCGCTCATCCTCCTCAGTCTGCTGGATGCCTTCCTTCAGGCCGGCTACCTCGGCCATCAGGTCCTGGGCACCGCGTCCTTCGCGCTTGGCCTTGCCGATCTCCTTGGAGGCCTCGTTCCGGCGAGCCTGCATCTCCTGCAGCGCGGTCTGGGCGGCGCGGCGGCGGGCGTCGAGGTCGAGGATTTCACCCGACATGGCCGACAGCCCGCGTCTCGCCAGACCACGGTCGAAAGCTTCGGGATTGTCGCGAATCAGGCGTAAGTCGTGCATGAGGCCACTGGATCGAAGACGTTACGGGAAGTTGTTTATAAAGCTCCTCATGTCCCCGGTCCAGCCGTGCGGACCAGAGCGCGGCGGGCTGTGTTCATTCCGCCGCACCCTGTGGCCCTTTTCACCCAGGCCCCTCACTCAGCCGCTTCGGCTTCCTCGTCCCGCTTGGCCCGCTGCTTTTCCATCACCCGCGCGATCTGCACCGAAATCTCGTACAGCGCATAGAGCGGGACGGCGAGGCCGAGCTGGCTGATCACGTCGGGGGGCGTCATGATAGCGGCGGCGATCAGGATGACGACGATGGCGTATTTCCGCTTGGACGCCAGCGCCTCCGAGGAGACGATGCCGGCCCGGGCCAGCAGGGTCAGCAGCACCGGAAGCTGGAAGGCGATGCCGAAGGCGAAGATCAGCGTCATCACCAGCGACAGGTACTCGCCGACGCGCGCCTCGAACTGGATCGGCAGCCCCTCGGGGCCGGGCGCCAGCTGCTCGAAGCTCAGGAAGAAGCTCCAGGCCAGCGGGAAGATCGCGTAATAGACGAGCGCGCCGCCCAGGAAGAACATGATCGGCGTGGCCACCAGGAACGGCAGGAAGGCGTTGCGCTCGTGCTTGTAGAGGCCGGGGGCGACGAACATCCAGAGCTGGCTGGCGATGATCGGGAACGCCAGGAACATGGCGGCCCAGAAGGCGACCTTGACGTAGGTGAAAAACGCCTCCGTCAGGCCGGTATAGATCATGCGGCGGCCTTCGTGGCCGAGCAGGTCGGCCAGCGGACGGACCAGGAAGGCGTAGATGTCTGCGCTGAAATAGTAACAGATCAGGAAGGCGGCGAAGACCGCCGCTATGGAGTACATCAGCCGGTTGCGCAGCTCGATCAGGTGATCGAGCAGCGGCATCTTGCTGTCGTCGAGGCCGTCTTCACTCACGGTGGTCATGCCCGCTTGTCAGAGGTATCGGCCGGCACCGCGGCCGGCTCGGGGGTCTTCTGTTCGGCCGGCACGGCTGGAAGCTGAGGCTCGGCGGCCGCCGCGGGGATCTGGGCGGGCGGGCGCCTGGCCTCCGGAGCCGTCGCACCCCCGTCCGTATCCCGGTGGGCCGCCCTGTCCGCTTCGGCTTCCGGGTCGGAGTCATCCTCCGCGCGCGGACGGGCCGTGACCGCCGGGCTTGACGTGACGTTGGGATCGAACGCGTTGCGCAGGGAGCCGGAGGGGTCGATGGTATTCTCCACCTCCTTCGCCAAGTTCAGGTTGCGCAGTTCGGTCGCCTGCCGGCGCACGTCCTCCAGATCGGCCTCGCGGATCATTTCGTCCACGCTGTTCTGGAAGTCGCGGGTCAGCATGCGCGCCTTGCGCACCCAGATGCCGACGGTCTTCAGGACCTTGGGCAAGTCCTTGGGTCCAATGACGAGCAGCGCCACCACCATGATGACGAGCAGTTCGGACCAGCCAATATCAAGCATTACGGATCGTCCAGGGACGGCGGAAGGGGCCCGCTACCAAAGGCGGGACGGCGGGCGACATGGAACTGCCAAGCGCTTTGCGGAGGCTCTGCCGGGACCGCTCAGGTCTTGGCCGTCTCGTCCTTCCTGACCGTGGTGGTGTGGTCCACCGTCGGCGTGCCGGCCGGCGGAACGTGAGCCATCGGCTGGGCCGGCGCGGTGTGGACGGGCTGCTGGACCGGCTGGGTCGTGGCGTGGCTGTCGATCACCCTGGGCTGTTCGGCGACGCCGTCATCGTCGTCCTCCTTCAGGCCGGACTTGAAGTTCTTGACGCCCTTGGCGACGTCGCCCATCACCTTCGGCAGCTTGCCGGCTCCGAAAATGATCAGGACGATCACGAGGATCAGGACCACCTGCCAAATACCGATACTCATTGAGAAATCTCCAAAGTCCGCTCGTGGGTGCGCGCTGCGGCGCGATATTGGCAGAAAGCCAAACCGACCGCAACGATCCGGGGGATCAAAGCGCCCCGGGATATCACAACTATTTATGTCGGATCTTTGGCGGGAAATACAAAGGCTTGCCGGAGGTCCAGCATGATTGCCACGTGCGAATCCTCGGGCGGAAGGAACTGGCCGGGCATCCGGGAATGCAGATGGCGCCCGTCGCCTCCGTCCGGCACGTCGAGATGGATCAGACTTGTCCGGCCGAGCAGCCGGGCCGCCATCACGCGGCCCAGGTTGGGAACGCGCCCGCCGTTGGCGGCATCCGGAGCGGCAAGCTGAAGCGCCTCGGGACGGATGAGCACTTCGGCCGCGGCTCCCTCGGCAAGGTCGCAGGGCACCCGGCCGACAGGAGTGTCGACCGCGCCGCCGCGCACCCGGCCGGCGATCCGGTTGACCTCCCCGAAGAACTGCGCGGCGAAGGCATCGGCCGGGCGGGTATAGAGATCGACCGGACTGCCGAGCTGGATCAGCTTGCCGTCGCGCATCAGGGCGATCCGGTCAGCCAGGAACATCGCCTCCTCCGGATCGTGGGTGACCAGCATGGTGGCCGCCCCGGTCTTCTTAAGGACGTGCAGCGTCTCGTCGCGCACCTGCTCGCGCAGGCGGGCGTCCAGGCCGGAGAACGGCTCGTCCAGCAGAAGCACCGCCGGATTGGGCGCCAGCGCGCGGGCCAGCGCCACGCGCTGCTGCTGCCCGCCGGACAAGGCATGGGGGAAGTGGTCCGCATGGGAAGCCATCCCGACCTGCTCCAGCGTCTCCATCGCGCGGCGGCGCCGGCTTTCGACCGGGATGCCTGACAGTCCGAATCGGACGTTGTCGATCACCGACAAGTGCGGGAACAGGGCATAGTCCTGAAACACCAGCCCCACGCCGCGCCGCTCCGGCGGAACGCAGCCGCCGCTGTCGGCGACCACCTTGCCGTTGATCCTCACCGTGCCGTGCTGGAGCGCCTCCAGCCCCGCCGCGACCCGCAGGAGCGTTGACTTTCCGCAGCCGCTGGGACCGACCAGGCACATGATCTCGCCGCGCGCGATGCCGAGGCTGACGTCATCCACGGCCACCATTCCGCCGTAGCGGTGCCGCACATGGTCGAGGCCGAGCGCCTCCTGCGCCGATACGGCGTGCTTGGGCGCCGGACCGGCTACGTCGTGCGACGACGCCGGATCCCTGTTAGCACCCCCAGAAGCGGGTGATGCGGCCCCTGATCCCGCCGGCGACTTTCCGACCCAGGTCGCCGAACGGCCGCGCAGAGCGGCCCGCAGCGCCGAACGCAGGCTCGAAGGGCGGGAAGCCACGGTACGGTCGTCGAAATAGGAATGATCCATCGGTCCCGGTCGCTGCTTTTGGGGCGGGCGCAAGGGGCTATTAAGGCACGCCCGCACAGGATTGCAATTGGTTCTTAAAACCAGTCGCAGGGCGGAGGCCGTTTGTCGCAGGTCGCCACGGATAGCAGGAACAGTTGGCCAGTTTCCTCACGATCCGATGGCTGGCCGAAAGCCGGTTTTGCCGAGTCACATAGCCGGACGGCGCAAGCCGGGCTCCAGGTGCCGGCGCGCGCTGCGTCGGCGAGGTATCATTCCTCGCCTCACCCGGCGCGGCATCGAGAACGGCGCTCATCTCGGCCGTCATCGCTGGGAAGTCGAGCGAACCCTCGCATGGTTCGCCCAGTTCCGAAGGATCTGCGTCCGATACGAGCGACGCCTGGATATCTTCACCGCCTTCCAACATCTGCCTGCCGCAATCATAACCTTCCGGTTCTTCGAACGATGGTTTTGCTAGTCGGTCTTGAGAGCGGGAGATCTCGATGCGCCCCCAGGACCCACCCTTGCGAGAACTCCTCAGCCCAGCAGCCGGGCAATGATTTCCAGGATCTGGGCCACGTAGTAAGGCTTCGTGATATGCGCGTCGTGGCCGCCCGAGTAGGAGGGGGGTAGCTGCGTCTCTGGAACGGAGGTTGCCAGAACGATGGGCATACGCGAGCCTCGGGCGCGCAACTCGACAATCATGTCGAGCCCGTTCATGCGGGGCATCATGTAGTCCGTGATGATCAGGTCCGGGGGCGAGGCCAAGGCCATCTCCAACCCTCTGGCCCCATCAGAGGCCACCTCGACCAGATATCCCTCATCCTTGAGGAGCATGCCTGTCGACATAGAGATTAGAACCTCGTCCTCGACGAGCAGAACGCGGGCCATCCGGTCAGGACCCCTTCTTACCAGTCCGTCGTGTCACCCCCTTCTGCGTGCTTTCGTCTGTCATGCGGTCGGGGAGAGCGCCTTTGGGGCGTAGCCTGTCGAGATCGGCCTCGCCAAACCGGATGCCGGTATCGCCGATGAAAAACTCCTCGGAGATTGGGTCGAAGTCGCTGTCCCGGACCTTCAGGATCGACAAGTTGCGCCGCAGGATGCCGTCTCGCAGCGCGTAATGGACGAGCACAACATTGTCGGAGATGGCCGATATGTCGTTGTCGGTGGGCAGCCGCTCGGGCAGAAACAGCTCCTTGCTCTCCAGAGTCCAAATGACGGCCGCTCCCCTGGAGCGGAGATGGTGGTTGAGAGCGTTGACGAAGAGCGACAATCGCTGCTTGTGGAGCAGCGAGTCCTTGAAGGCTGTCAGCCCGTCGACGAAGACACGTCTGGCCTTGGTCGTCTCGACCAACTCGATGAGTTCATGGCCGAGTTCATCGATCAGGTTCTCAGCTGGGCTTCTCCAGCGAACCGTGAGCGCCCCGGACTGCACAAGACTCGCCAGATCGATGCCGATAGACTGGGCCTTCAGCATCAGTCGCTTGGGTCTCTCGTAGAACCCGTAGAGCACGCCCGGCTCGTCAACCGTGCATTGTGAGAGAAAATGCAGTCCCAGCGTCGTCTTCCCGGTCCCTGTGGGTCCGAAGAGCAGGGTGGCCGAGGTGGCCGGGTAGCCACCATGCAGCATCGTGTCGAGGTCCTGCAGGCCGGAACTGGTCCGATTGGTCTCCTCATTTTCATCACCAAAGCACAACTGCGTCGCTTCCAAGCGGGGGAAAACCCTGATGCCATGGGTCGTGATGCGAAAAAGATGCTCGCCCCGCAGGAAGCTGCCACCACGCTGCTTATGCACCGTGAGGGAGCGAACGGATCTGAGGCCGTCGCTGATGTCACGAAGCTCAATCCAACCATCCACCATGGTAAACTCCGGCGAGGATGGCAGTCGTTGCTGATTGGTGAGGATCAAGAGGGTTATGCCGAGCAGGGCGGCTTGCCCTTGAAGCTCATGGACGAAGGTGCGGAACTCGTGTTCGTTGCCAGCCACGTCGTGGATGACGAAGAGACCATCCAGGATGACGAGCGACGCCTTGCTGCGCCGGGCCTCCTGCGACAGCAAGCGGATCACGCCGCGCATGCCTTCCTTGTCGACCGTCGAATATGCCGAGAGGTAAGTCAGCACCCTTGGGATCCTGTCCTCCGAATAGAACCCCATCTGCTGCATGTAGCGGATCATCCGGTCGTGGGGCTCTGCAAGCAGGCTCATGTAGAGGGCTGTCTCGCCCTGATCCGTGTGGTTGAAGCAGATCTGATTGGACAGGATAGTCTTGCCCGTCCCCGGACGCAGGGCTGTTCAGTTCTCGCTATGAGAGGCGATATGCGAGCGCATTGTCGAAGTTGAGCGCGTTGACGTAGAGTTCGCGGGCGATGTTCTGGACGCCGTTGGCCCGCAGGATGTTGATCGCGAAGCTGCGGAACCGGGCGACGTGGGTGGGCTTGACGCGGGTTCGGCTGGCGTCCTCGCCGAACGTGACGTCGCGGACCCAATGGCTCCGGTTTTCAATCGCCCAGTGCCCCCGGACCGCCCGTCCGAACGCCTCGGCGCCGAGCGCGACCTGGCAGGCGTAGAACGAGACGTCCTCGGTGGCGTGCCACAGGCCTGACCTGGTGTCCTTGTGCCAGGTCAGGCGGGCGACGCGGGCGGCGCAGACGATTAGGCCGTCCCATTCGGCGTCGAGTTTGCCCCGGACATCGAAGGTCTCGACCGTGCGGGTCTCGTGGCGGCCGTGGCCCTTGGGATCAACGCTCCTGTGGCTTTCGGCCGGGGGCTGGGTGGCGGCGATGGCCTCGAGCGTGGCCAGCAGGGTCGGCTGGTTGGCCTTGACCTGGGCGAGCAACGCGTTGCCGGTGTCGCGGGCCGCCTCAAAGGTTTTTTTGACAGTGCAGCGCGTCGGCGGTGAACAGCACGCCGCTCAGGCCGAGCTCCGCGATCAGGCGCTGGGCCGCCGGGATCTCGTTGCTCTTGTCGTCGATCTCGCTGTGCGCCAGCAGGATCGCCGCCTCCGAGGCGAACGCGCTGAGCGCCTGGGCCGCCTTGCGGTCGTTGAGGTGGTCGAAGCTGCCCTTGAGCGTCTTGCCGTCGAGCGCGATCGCCGGCATCCCGCCCTCGGGGCGCGCCAGCAGGCTGGCGGCGTGCCGGCGGAACGCCCGCTCCAGGGCGTCGGCGTCGAGGTCCTGGAGCACGGTGCGCAGGGTGTTGACCGATGGCGCCCGCCTCAGGGCGACGCCGAACAGCTCGTTGAGCAACTCCCGGCGCTGCTCCAGGAAGACGATGATGCGGCGGTACGAGGTCGCGCCGGACAGCAGCGCCAGCACGGTGAACAGCAGCAGCGGCGCCAGCGGGTAGCGCTTGCCCGCCGCGCGCCGCGGATCGGGAACCTCGCCCAGGGCCGCGAGAAGCCGGCCGAACGGTACCATGGCAACCCCCAAGTCCAGGAATTGCCGAGCAAGGATTCACACATTCGCGCGAGATGGTAGACTCTTTCTACGCTGCTTCACACCCCGCCAGGACTCGCTGCGCGCGAGTCAGGCGCGCAACGGGGAGAACTGAACAGCCCTGTCCCCGGACGGCCTTGGACGATATAGGCTGCACCCCTGAGCAGGCCGCCATTCAGGACAATGTCCAGTCCTTCGATCCCGGTTGGTATCCGCTCCATGGCAAAACTCATCAGCGTCGTCCCTGAACTTGCATGCCGCGCCAGCAGGTTTGAGGCGACAGGCTTCTCCTCCGGTGAGCCCATCAAGCCTGCGCTCCCAGCAATTAGTCTGCAGCTATTAGCATCTCTGCTCGCTGTTTGTAAGGCGCGTCCGAGCAAGGCTGTAGAACATGTTGGTTGTGTTCCCAGAGGATCATGTATGTCTTCAGGGGCTGCTAATCACCCACACCGTCAAGAGCGAGGGTTGGCGTCGAGAACGATGTCGGTCAGGCGCGCCATACACGTTCAGGGTGGCGTAGATGAGCTCGACCTCCGCGGTCTCGACCCGCCCGGCGGCGTCCCGGACGGCGATGCGGTGCCGTCGTCCGCGAGCCGGTCGACACACGTCCAGACCAGATAGTGGGTCCCGAGATCCCGCGCGAGGCAGAAGAACTCGTAAATGTCGTTCTTGCGATCGCCGATGTGGACGCAGCGAGCCGGATCACCGGACAGTTCCGCGGTCCGCCGCATGGTGTCCAGCCAGCGGACGCTTTCCTTCCCGTCGATGCACGCGAAGGGAATGCTCTCCCCCCATGGCTTCCGCCATCCGCCCCAGCAGCCCGTGCAGCCGACGCTCCAGGCACCGGTCAGCCAGGTGGCAGCCGGCGAGTTCATCGTCGACCCAGTTCCTTGAAGCATCGGTCATCGGTACCTCCCGGACCTCTCCCGATGCCAAAGCCCGCTGCTTGAAGTGGCCGAGACCGGGTGCCGCCCAACCCGCCCGGCCCTGATGAAGATGTGGGTTATTGGCAGCTTCAGGGGATGCCTACTGACCACCCACAGATTGTTCGAAACAAGAGGTGTTGCCATGCCGCCTGAATCGGTAGAGGGTGACTTGGATTCCGGGTTTTGTTAGGCGTCCTTTATGCGGCACGGCAGGCATCGGATCGCAGGGACGGTCCACTCTAAGCAGTGGCGCCCCAGGAGCAGCAGGATCTCCAACATCCAGGAAGCCCATATGGCGAAGGTCTGGGAAATCGTCGCTTCGCTCGTACGCCACCGCGAAGAGGCGCGATCCGATGGCCGGAACGCTGCCTGGCCGCATTTCTGAACGCTTAGCGCGGTACCGGGCGGGATGTCCCCGCGCCGCCTGAGTTCGGGACGGATGCGAGCGCGAACCCGCCGACAGCCAGCAGCATCGGCAGGATGGAGAAGATGAAACGCCCCTCCTCACCCCTTTCGCCGACCGATACCAGGATCACGACGAGTAACGTCGAGGCGGCCAGCCACCAGCGTTGGTCGAGCCAGGGCCAGCACCCACGGCGGATCAGCACGGCGGCCCCGATCGCGGCATAGCCGGCCAGGGTCAGGAGCAATACCGTCACGACGGCCCGGTAGGCCAAGATCCCGATGCCCTGAGGATCCCGGTCGTACATCCGCGTCGGCGCGCTGGCGAAAACCGCGAGGCGGTCCAGGATATGGCCCGCCGCCCGGACCGGTTCTCCAAGAATCCTCGCGACGATCAGCGACTTGAGCGCCTCGCTCTCCCTGTACACCTCGGAGGTGTTCAGGTCGGCCCACAGTTCGTCGGCACCTTCCCGGACGCGCGGCAGTTCCTCCAGGCGGCGGGCGGCCCGTATGTCGGGGTCGAAATCCTCCCAGGCGCGCTGGAGATTGAAACCGGAGACGTTGGTCCAGGTGATCTGATGGTCATGGGCCAACCAGACATGCAGGTGCCACCCGCCCGAGAGGATCGCGACGGGAATGAAGAAGGCCGCCAGCGCCCCTGCCCTTCCCGGTGCCGTCCTGGCGATTCGATGGGTCTCCACTGCCAGGAACAGCGGCAGCAGGAAGATCATGAAAGGCCGAGTCAGTTCCAGCAGCGAGAGGCACAGCCCGGCAGCCGCCAGCCTGCCCGGCCGGCGATCCCGCAGCCAAGCCCGGACCAGCAGGAAATAGCCGAGCGTCAGCAGGGCGAAGAGGGGGTCGTAGTTCGCCGGGTTGCCGGCATGGACCGCCACTCCCCGGTGCGCCAGGAACAGCCCGAGAATCAGCACCGCGGCCCGCAGCCGGAGCCGTTCCGGCTGGATCAGCACGGCCAGCGCGAAGGCCGATGCCACGGTCAGCGGGTACAATATCTTCGAGAACAGGGTCAGGTCGCGGAAATTGATCCACCACAGCAGTTCCAGCGTCGAGAGCACGGGCGGGATCCCGGTGCGCAGCCCCGCCAGGTAATCCCGGACGTCGGCCGCGGTCCGGAATGTCTCCAGGTCCAGGGTCCGCATCCAGGTGACCGCGGAGGTGGCCGTGTAGCCCCAGACCGGCACGAGGAAGACGGCGCAGATCAGCAGCAACCGCGCGACGTTCCCGCACCTATCGATACCCATTCCGACGATCCGCGCCCAAGCCCCTGTCAGGATCTCCGAACACCGGGTCAGGGCACGGGTTCCGGCAGGGCCGCGATCTCCCTCAGCAGCTTCGCGATGATGGCGTCGGCGAAACTCGAAGGGTCCCTGGCGACGACGACGAACGAGCCGGGCCCGCCGATCACGTTCTCCTGGAAATAGACATCCAGGTGGCGGCGCCGGTCGCGGTCCTCGGCCCAGGGCAGCAGGCCGGCGCGCAGGATCGGCAGCCCGTTGATTATGATGCCGGCCCTGACGGCATCGTCGCGGGCCAGCGTGACCGGACGGCCGACATTGTTCTCCCCGTCGCCCGATATGTCGATGACCTGCCGCGTTCCTTCGAACCCGTTCGACGCGAACAGAAGGGCGCAGTGGTCGATCAGGGCGCTGATCGAGGTGCGGGACTCCGTCACCGTCGGCCCCCCCGCCAACTCCCGGCTGAACGCCTTGGCGCTCGCCGGACCGTCGATCACCCGCCAGTCGGCCACGGTCCGCTGCAACTTGTCGTCGGCCCATTCCACGTAGGTGACGGCGATGCGGCCCAGCGCGCCGCCCTGGATCGCCTCCACCACCCGCCTGTCGGTGATGGCGCGGGCATAGCCGTTCCTCTGGAGGTGGGCATCCTCCTCGTTGACCGAGCCGGAGACATCCACGGCGAGCACCAGTTCCAGGTCCACCGGAATCTCCGCCCGGGCCGCCATGCCGGATACCGCCAGCAGCCCGATGAAACCGCTCAGAAGAGCAAGCACCTTCATCCTGTTTCCCCCCAATGCCAACCCAGCGATTGCAACGCTTTCTCCGGCATCGGGTTAGTTAGTTTGAGTCTGATGCCCGAAAAGGAAAGCCGAATGGTCAGCTTGGGACCTGAAAATGTGCGGATAGGCGCCCATGCCGTGGACAAGGCGGACGCCATACGCCAGGCGGGCGCCATCCTGGTCGACGGCGGCTACATCCAGCCCGGCTACGTCGACAGCATGATGCGCCGCGAGACGGTCACCGCAACTTATCTGGGCAACGGGATCGCCATCCCCCACGGCTTGCCGCAGGACCGCGAGTTGATCCGGCACACGGGCCTGTCGGTCCTCCAGCTGCCCTACGGCGTCGAGTGGAATCCCGGCGAGGTCGTGTATCTGGTAGTCGGGATCGCGGCCCGCTCCGACGAACATATCGGCGTTCTGCAGAAGCTGACCGACGTGCTGGAGGACGAGGCGACCGTGATGCGGCTCGCCGGCACCCAGGACGTCAACGAGATCGCGGCGGCGCTCGACCCCGCCCGGTCGGCCGAAGCGCCCGCGGCGCCCGTCCCTTCCCCACCGATCCTGGGCGGCGGACATCGGGTGGACGTCGAAGTCACCGGCGGCACGGGCCTTCACGCCCGGCCGGCCTCGGTCTTCGTGTCGCTGGCCAAGCAGTTCAATTCCGACATCCGGGTCAGCCACGCGGGCAAGACCGCCAACGGCAAGAGCATGGTGTCCATGCTCCGGCTCGGCGTCGAACGCGGCGGCATCATCAGCATCACCGCCGACGGCCCGGATGCGGCCAAGGCCCTCCAGACCCTGCAGGAGGCCGTGGAGACGGGCCTGGGCGAGGAGGACGAGGCGGCCCACGCGGCACCGGAGCCGGCAGTGCAGATCGGCCGCCCCGAGACTTTTCCGGCCGAGGCGTCCCCGGACGAGCCGGGACTGATCCGCGGCGTGGCGGCGGCGCCCGGGATCGCGATCGCACCGCTCCACCAGCTGCGCAAGCAGGCGGAAGAGGTCCTGGAGCAACACGCCGTAGACCCGGCCGCCGAGCATTCGGACTTCGACCATGCGGTGGACCGGGCCGGCGCCGAACTGGAAGAGCTTCACCGCACCGTCGGACGCCGGGCCGGCGAGATGGAAGCCCGGATCTTCGTCGCCCACCGCGAGTTCCTGGAGGACCCCGACCTGGTCGATGCGGTACACCACCGCATCGACCAGGGGGAGAGCGCGGCCTTCGCCTGGCGGGAGACGATCGAGGAGCGGGCGAACGAATTGGCCGCCCTCAGCGACCCGCTGCTGGCCGGCCGCGCCAACGACCTGCGCGACGTCGGCGCCCGGGTGATGCGCCTTCTGGTCCGGCGCAACGAGGCCGAGGCGACCACCCTGCCCGACCACGAGATAATCCTGGTCGCCGAGGATCTGACGCCGTCCGATACGGCGTCCCTCGACCCCGGCCTGGTCAAGGGCATCCTGACCGCGTTGGGCGGTCCCAACTCCCACACCGCGATCCTGGCGCGCTCGCTGGACATCCCGGCGGTGGTCGGAGCCGGACCGCAGGTGCTGGACCTGGCGAGCGGCGTGACCGCGGTGCTGGACGGCACGCGCGGCACCGTCCTGCCCGATCCCGACGCGGATCGGCTGGAAAAGGCCCGGCAGGCGCAGCGCGGCGCAGGACAGCGCCGCGCCGTGGTGCTGGAGGCGGCCTATCGCCCGGCGATCACGGTGGACGGCCACCGGGTCGAGATCGCCGCCAATATCGGCGCGGTGCCCGAGGCGGAGCGGGCCGTCGCGGCCGGCGGCGAGGCGGTCGGGCTGCTGCGCACCGAGTTCCTGTTCCAGGACCGCACCGATCCGCCCAGCGAGGAGGAGCAGTACGAGGCGTACCGCGCGATGGCCGAATCCCTCGGCGGGCTGCCCTTGATCGTCCGAACGCTGGATGCGGGCGGCGACAAGCCCCTGCCCTATATCTCCATGGCGCACGAGGACAACCCGTTCCTCGGCCAGCGCGGCATCAGGCTGTCCTTTTCCATGCCCGACCTGTTCCGCAGCCAGCTCCGCGCGATCCTCCGGGCCGCCTCCCACGGGGAGATCAAGATCATGTTTCCCATGATCACCTCGGTGCATGAGTTCCGGCGCGGCCGCGCCCTGGTCGAGGAGATCCGCCGCGAGGTGGACGGACCGAACGTCGATGTGGGCATCATGGTGGAGGTGCCGTCGTCGGCCGTCATGGCCGACCTGCTGGCACGCGAGGTCGACTTCTTTTCCATCGGGACCAACGACCTGACCCAGTACACCCTGGCGATGGACCGCGGCCACCCGGCGCTGGCCCGCGAGGCCGACGGACTTCACCCCGCCGTGCTGCGGATGGTGGACCAGACCGTGCGCGCCGCCCACGGCGAGGGGAAATGGGTCGGCGTCTGCGGCAACCTGGCGGCCGATCCCGCCGCCGCCCCGATCCTGATCGGCCTTGACGTGGACGAACTCAGCGTCGGCGTGCCCAATATCCCGGCCCTAAAGGCGCAGATCCGCGAGATGGCCTATGAGGACGCCAAGGAGTTGGCGCGCCGCGCGCTGGCCTGCAGCGCCGCCGCGGAAGTCCGGGCCCTGACCGGCGAGGCGGCCTGAGACATGGACAACCGCCAGACCATGGATACGGAAACCGCGGCGGATACCCGGGCGACCGATGCGGCGGATGCCGATATGACGGTGCGCGTCGCGACCGTCACCCTCAACCCGGCGATCGACCAGACCATCTCGATCCCCAACTTCACCGCCGGTCAGGTCAACCGCGTCGAGTGGGAACAGGCCGATCCCGGCGGCAAGGGCGTCAACGTGGCGGCCTTCCTCGCCGACTTCGGTTGCGCGGTCAGCGTCACCGGGTTCCTCGGCACCGACAACATCGAGATCTTCCGGAACTTCTTCGCCGAGAAGGGGATCGCCGACCGCTTCGTGACCGTGCCCGGCCGTACCCGCGCCAACGTGAAGATCCTGGACACGCCGAACAAGCGCATCACCGACATCAACCTGCCCGGCCTGCCCTTCTCGGCCGAGAACCTGACCTGGCTTCGGGGCGCCATAGACGCGCTGTCGATCGACCACGACTGGTTCGTGCTGTCGGGCAGCACGCCGTCGGGCACGCCCGAGACGGTCTATGCCGACATGGTCGCCGACCTGCGCGGGCGCGGCAAGAAGGTCGTCCTGGATGCCAGCGGCCCGGCCTTCGCGCAGGGCGTCGCGGCGCTGCCCTACGCGATCAAGCCGAACCTGGAGGAGTTGGAGGAGCTGGTCGGCCGCAGGCTGCCCGACGAGACGGCGATCCTGGCCGCGATCCAGGAATTGATCGACCGCGGCATCGGCTGCGTCGTCGTCTCCCTGGGGGCCGACGGCGCGATCTTCGCCGAAGGAACGGCCCGCCTCGCGGTCAGGCCGCCGGCGGTCATCGTGCGCAGCACCGTGGGAGCTGGGGACGCCATGGTCGCCGGATTCATCCTGGGCAAGCTCCGCGGCCTGGACCTGGAAGACTGCGCCAAGCAGGCGACCGCCTTCTCGCTCGGCACGTTGACGACCGTCGGACCGCACCTGCCGCCGCCGGAAACGATCGAGAAATCCATGGGCGAGATCGAGGTCCGGGTCATCGCCCCGTAGTCGCATTCCCGCTGCCGCCTGGAGAAGAGAAACATGAAGAAAGTCGTCGCCGTGACGGGTTCCAGGGCCTCCGCCGCCCACACCGCGATGGCGGCCGAAGCGCTGGAAGCCACGGCCGACATGCTGGGATACGACATCCGCGTCGAGCGCCTCGGCCCGGACGGGACCAGCGACCGGTTGTCCGACATCGAGATCCGCAATGCCGACGTGGTGATCCTGGCGACCGACCAGCCCGACGACCAGGGCCGGTTCGAAGGCAAGACCGTCCGCCGCGCCACGCCCAGCGAAGCGATCCGCCACACCGCGCGCCTGCTGCGGGAGGCCATCGGGGACCGGGATCTGCCGCCTGTCGCCGAGTTGGCATCTCCGGGAACCGTGCCGCTGGAGCCGCCACCCGCCGCCCGGCCTGCGCCGCCTCCCGACCCGGCGCCGCAGCCCTCCCGGGCCGCCACGCCGCCGCCCGCTCCGCCCGCCGCCACGCAAACGCCGAAGCGGATCGTGGCGATCACGTCCTGCCCCACCGGCATCGCCCACACCTTCATGGCGGCGGAAGCGCTCAACAAGGCCGCCCGCGCCCTGGGCCACCAGATCAAGGTCGAGACGCAAGGGTCTGTCGGCGCCGGCAATCCCCTGACACCCGAGGAGATCGAGGCCGCCGACGTGGTGATCATCGCGGCCGACACGAACGTGGCGCTGGACCGGTTCGCCCACAAGCGGGTCTATTCCACATCCACCGGCAGGGCGCTGAAGGGCGGGAAGGAAGTCATCACGACCGCCTTCGAGAAGGCCGAGATGCCGGGCGACGGGAGCGGAAACGCCCCGGCCGGCACCCAGCCCGCGATCGGCAGGAACCTCGCCGGCGAGGTCGAGCGGCTGAAGGCCGAGCGGTCGGCGCAGCGGACCGGCCCGTACAAGCACCTGATGACGGGGGTGTCCTACACCATCCCGGTGGTCGTCGCGGGCGGTCTCGCCATCGCGCTGTCCTTCATGTTCGGCATCGACGCGGCGAACCAGGAAGGCTCGCTCGCCGCGGCGCTGATGCAGATCGGCGGGCAGGCCGCCTTCGCCCTGATGGTGCCGGTCCTGTCCGGATACATCGCCTTCTCCATCGCCGACCGCCCGGGCCTCGCCCCCGGCCTGATCGGCGGCATGCTCGCCAGCCAGATCGGCGCCGGGTTCCTGGGCGGGCTGGCCTCCGGTTTCCTGGCGGGGTACATCGCGTATTATCTCAGAAGCTGGATCAGGCTGCCCCAGAACCTGGAGGGGCTGAAGCCGGTGCTGATCATACCGCTGCTCGCCAGCGTCGCGGTCGGCCTGCTGATGATCTACGTGGTCGGAACGCCGATCGCGGCGATCCTGTCCGGCCTGACCGCATGGCTAAGCGGCATGACCTCGGCCAACGCGGTGTTCCTGGGCCTTCTGCTGGGCGGCATGATGGCGGTCGACATGGGCGGTCCGGTCAACAAGTCGGCCTACACCTTCGCGGTCGGGCTGCTGGCCTCGCAGACCTACCTGCCGATGGCGGCCGTCATGGCGGCCGGCATGACCCCGCCGCTGGGATTGGCGCTCGCCACCATGCTCGCGAAGAACCGCTTCACCCCCGACGAGCGGGACGCCGGCAAGGCGGCCGCCGTGCTGGGCATCTCGTTCATCACCGAAGGCGCGATCCCGTTCGCCGCGAAGGACCCCCTGCGGGTGATCCCGCCGGCGATCGTCGGCTCCGCCCTGACCGGCGCCCTGTCAATGCTGTTCGGCTGCATGCTGCGGGCGCCCCACGGCGGGATCTTCGTGCTGGGCATCCCCAACGCGGTCACCAATGTCGGTTTCTACGCGCTGGCGATCGTGATCGGGACCGTGGTGACCGCCGGCTTGGTGATCGTCTTCAAGAAGCCGGGAACCGAAGCGACGCTGGGCGCCGAGGCGGCTTAGCCCCTTGACGCCGCCATCCGTCGGCGACTCCCCGGAATTCGGCCGGCTGGCCGTGATCCTGGCCTGGATTTCGGGATTCGTCGACGCCGTGGGATACATGCTGCTCGACCACATCTTCACCGCCAACATGACAGGCAACACGGTGCTGCTCGGCATCGACCTGGCGGAGGGAGACTGGAGCGAGGCCGCCCGCCACGCCGCCCCGCTGCCGCTTTTCGTGCTTGGCGCGTTCGCCGGGGCGACGTTGGTCGGCGGTCTGCTGAGGACGAGGTACGCCCGTGCGATCATCTTCGCCGTCGAGGGCGTCCTTATCGGCACTTTCTGGCTGGCCGGCTGGTGGTTCGCCGACGGCGCGACGGAAGGCTGGCGCTATTTCCTGATGGTCGGACTGCTGACGGTGGGAATGGGGATGCACAGCGTCGTCCTGCCCCGGGTGGCGGGAAAGGTGGTGCGGACCACCTTCGTGACCGGAACGCTGACGAGCCTGGCCGAAGAGGCGGCCACCGGCCTTGCCGGCCGACCGCGGGCCGTAGACGCGATCCAGTACCGGATCGTCCTCGCCGCCACTTGGACCGCCTATCTTCTCGGCGCGCTGGCCGGCGGCATCGCCGTGAGGGGCACCGGCTTCACCGCCGCGGCATTTCCGTTGACCCTCCTTGCCGCCCTTTCCCTGTTCGACGCGGGCGCGTCCCACGCGGACGGCAGGGCGGCAAGGGAGTGAAGGTCGGGCCTTGGCGGCGCGCCATGGTTCACTGCTTCACAGCCGCCATCAGGCTTTTCCGGGACCGGCCGAGCTGGGAACGTCGGTAGCCGGAGGGGTCAGGTCGGGATCGTCGCGACTGGCATCGTCGCTGTCGGGTGCGATGTCGGCGATGGCGTCATGGTCCAGCCGTTTCGCCTCCTCCACCAGTTCGATCCCTTCGCCTTTCTTGCCGGCTTTCGCCTTCTGCATGCCCTCGATAGCCATCTCGCGGGCTTGGTCCTGGTTGTCCTCGGCCATTGGGGCGTCTCCTTCACGAGGTCGGTCCGGAATCCGGATAAGACATCTGGAACGGAGTTGCGGCCGTGCTCGTTCCCACCATTTGCGACGTGATGCCGGCCATCGAACAAGATGCTGCACCGCACCAGCACGTCCGCTAGAATATCGTTGATGAAAATCGGGGAAAGTCACCGAGTATGCAGGAGCATCCGTTCGCCGAATATACGAGGGCTTTGGGAAAGGGACCGAAGCTGTTCCGCGACCTGGAGGAGCACGAGGCCGAAGCGGCCATGGCGATGGTCCTGCGCGGCGAGGTCGATCCTATCCAGCTCGGCGCCTTCCTTCTGCTGCTGAGGCGCAAGGGAGAGACGGGAGCCGAGCTTGCCGGATTCGTCAGGGCGGCGAAGTCGGTGCTCGCCCGGCCCGACGACCCGATCGTTCCCGACCTGGACTGGCCCTCCTACGCCGACCGGCACCGGCAGCAGCCCTGGTTCGTCCTGTCGGCGCTGCTGCTGGCGGCAGAGGGCATCAAGGTGCTGATGCACGGCATCGACGGCGGGGCGGAAGGGTACGCCCCGACCCCCGCCGCGCTCGCCCGGCTGGGCATCCATCCCTGTGGATCCCTGACCCAAGCGGCGGCCGAACTGCGGAACAGCAATTTCGCCTATATCAGGCTGCAGGATTTCTGCCCCGACCTGGAACGGCTGTTCCAACTCCGTCCGTTGCTGGGCGTGCGGACCGCGGTCAACACCTTCGCCCGCGACATCAACCCGCTGGACGCCCCTGCCCAGATCCAGAGCGTGTTCCATCCGCCCTACCGCCCGCTGCACCAGGAAATCGCGATCCGTCTGGGCCAGCCCCGCGCCGCCATTTTCAAGGGTATCGGCGGCGAGGCGCAACGCTCCCCCTTGAAGGAGTGCGTGGTCGCGACCGTCGAGGACGGCCAGGCGGCGGAGGAACTCTGGGCGCCCCGGCTCGCGGAACGGATGGAAACGACTTATCAATGGCGTGCCGAGGACCTGGATCCGCGCCACCCCGCCCTGCTGTGGGCAGGGGAGTTGGACAACCCGGTCGCCGAGCAGGCGGTCATCGCGACCGCAGCCGTGGGCCTGAGGGCCGTTGGCCGAGCCGCATCGATCGAGGAGGCCGAGGCGATGGCCGAGCGGCTGTGGCGGTCGCGCTCTCCGGGCCGGTTCCACACCTGACGCGCCCGGGAAGCATGGGAAACAGCCATCCGGTGCGGAACCGGTGGCGGGCCGCTGTCAAGCCGTCAGCAGCGGACCCGACTTCTCCTCCGTCGGCTCGGGATCGGGGGCCACGACGGGCGCCGCGGCTTCTCCACCCTTAAGGACGAAGCGCCAGGGCTGGCCGGGAGGTTGGGTGACCATCATCTCGGGGTGAAGATCGATGATCCTCTCGACCAGGATCCGGAGGTTGCCGCAGCCGAACCATGAGCGGTCGCCCCAGGTATTGACCTGCCTGACGATGCTGACCAGGTCGAGACCCGTCAGGGTCCCCTTCCCCGTCACCTCCTCGAGCACCCGGTCCGCGACCTCCCGGATCAGCGTCGGAAATTCGACGCCGGCGGGGGACGATGCCGAAGCCGAGCCACCCGCGCCCCGTCTCCCCGGCTGCAGGTCGCCCCAGGTCGCTCCGGTCAGCCATATCGCGAAGAGGGCGTGGTCGCGGTCGCTCAGCGTCAGCTGCGCGTTGGCACAGGTCTCGATGGCGTTTCGCATGAAGAAACGGGCGATCGCGCCCGGGTCCGCCTCGTCCTCGGTGAAGTTGAAGTCCGACATGGCCAAGCCGGTGACCACGTAGGAGATCGCCGCCTTGTCCACATCGACGCCGCCCTCCGCGCAGATCGCGGAAACCTGCCCTTCGAGGGCCAGCTGATCCTGGTAGGGCTCCCGTTCCAAGGCCTCCCCGATGGCGCGGAACAGCTTGGCGTAAGTGGCTGCCGGCAGGGGTGGCATGTCGGTGATCGAGGCGATGCGCCCGATGAAGTCCTGGAGTTCCTCGGCCTCCGTCTCGGTCGGCTGAACGGCGGCGTCGGGTCCCGCCGGCGGCTTGTGCCGCGAGCGATCGAACGCGAAGCCGGTGCCGGTGGTATCGATGCCGATATCCGGACCGCCGTTGGCGAGAATCAGCGCCTTCAGGGTGCCATGCCCCGCCCATTGGCGCTGCTCCTTGACCCAGTGACCCATGGTGCGGGTGACTGTCTGCCCCAGGGCGGCAAGGGCTACGGGCTTGTCCGACGCGCAAAGCTCGGCGCGCACGGCCGCCATGATGCGGCTCTTCAAGGCCGCGTCGTCCAATGCCGTCAAGTCCGATCCGGCGACGGGCGGCCCGGCGCCCTTCCATTCCACCCGCCAGTCCGCTTCGCCGATCGCCCTCAGTTCTAGGCCGGGCAGCAGGCTGCAGAGTTGTTCGACCAGGGAGCGCAAGTTGCCGAAGCCAAACCAGGAGCTGTTGGTGAACTGGGGAAACCTGCGCAACACCTCGTGCACGTCCCGACTGGCGACCGGTCCGCCGGAGCGCGCCTGATCGGCCAGCGCCCCGGCGACGCTGGGCAGGAGGGCAGCATAGCCGTCGCCGCGTCCGCCGGAGGTCGGGACCGGCGCCGCCGGGGACCCGAAGGCGGAACGCGCCTCTATTCCCAGGGCCTCCTCGACGAAGACGTTCTGGTCGATCACGGAATCGCAAGCCGCCCGGTACGCCGCGGCGGAAAACCGGCTGCTCCAGATGGCGGTGCGTCGGTCGTTGGCGCGCAGCCTCAGCAGGACCGGAGTGAAGTCGGCATCCGCGGACAGGATGATGAACTCGTCGATTCGGGTCGTGTGGGTCAGGGTGTCCAGGATATCCATCACCATCACGATGTCGGCACTGTTCTTGCCGCGCGACGTGACGGGCGGGCAGTCGATGACCGAGAACGCATTCCGACTGAAATAGGCCCGGTAGTTGCCGAATCCGGTGGCGGTCGGATTCAGGTAGCAGCGGCGGATAAGGATCGCGCGACGGGCCGCTTGAGGATTTCCCTCGTAAGCACCGCTTTCGAGCCACCTGAGCCAGCGAAGCGGATCGGTCGCGAAACGCTCGGCTGACTGCGGATTCACGTTCAAGAGGTTAATGTAGACGTTATCGAAATCGACGAAAACAGCTGTCTTTATACGACCGGAATCCTGCAACGCGCCTGCTCCCCGCTTTGCCGCCGCCCTTGTTTAGCGATGGCCTCGGCCTTCCCGGTCCCTGATGGGAATCGGCCAATCCGCATTTTCAACGGATTTAGTTTAATAATCAGTAATCGAGGTGGCTGCGGCTAAGGCTGCGGCGAAAACAACGACCGCGGGCGCGCTCACAGGATGATCGTCGCCCGGAGGGCAAGGAATATTATGGTTAACGTTTAATCAACCAATCCAGGGCCATAGTGTGCGGGCGCCATACTCGGTGCGGTTCTTCCTTGTAGACTTGGGCCCCGCGCGTCGTCCGCAGCGGGGCTCTTTTTTGGTCGTCACGCGATCCCGTTCCAGGATCGCTCGCGAGGGGGGACCTGCCAGATATCCAGGAAGCTCCAGACCATGTTCACCGTCTCGCCGTCGTCCGACAGCGGGAACAGGCTGTCCGTCAACCGGACGACGAGTTTGCTCTGCCCGACATAGGGGCGGTCGGTGAGCAGTGGCCGGCCTGTGGTTGCGACATACTCGTAATCCGCCCACCCCTTGTTACCGGGAATCAGGAACGGCAACTCGGAGAAGCGCATCCCCCGGAGATTCCTGGAGGTGATCTTGTCGATCGCCGTGCCCAGCAGCCTGAAGCGGAAATCCAGGGGATTGCGCAGCACCTCGACCAGCGCCGTGGACGACAGGAGGCGTGGAATCTCCACCGGATCGATGTCGGCCCGTGACGGCATGCGGCGGTCGCCGCGTTTGGCCATCCAGTAGGTCCAGGCTTCCGCTACGAGAGGCGACGAAACCGACGGAAAACCCTCGAGACTGCTCCTGGCGTACTCTGCCCAGACACCGATCAAACGTCACCTCAGCTTCACGCGTATCGGATCAGCTTATCGCCACGCTTCCGAACACGCATTGGTCAGGCATTTTCCATTGAAACGTTATAAATAAATATAATCACGGTACAAAATCTTACCCAGTCCAAACACGATATTGACGAGTCAAGATTGTGCAATGCTCTTCCTTCGGTACTATGACCGTAATCACAGCCATGGCTCCTGTCCGATGAGATGATTCGGTCCATTGTCTCGACTCGCCACGAATCCGAATTTCGATTGTTGAGTCAAGACCGGATCAAGCGGGAGACGATATATGTGCGTTCAAACGACTGAAACGGCAGGGCTTCGGACGATCAGGACATTGGCTGTCGTACTGGCGTGCTCCTTCGGCTACGCGGCGGGTGCCGTGGAGCAGGCGGCGGTCGGCGATCCCTGGCCGGCCGCGGTCCGCGCCGACACTGCCGAAAAACCGGCCCCGCGCGAGGCATACATACCGGCCGCCGCCACCCGTTCCCAGCCCAGCCCGCCGAAGCGGGTCGAAAAGCTCCTCTGAGCCCCGGGCCGCCGGTCCGGTCAACTCAGATCGTACCATACTCCATGCTCCCGGCATATCGTACCGACCCCACCGCGCGAGACGGCGCCGTGGGAATATTCACGGATCACGGTACGGCATGTGACCGCGGGGCTCCGCCCATTCTCGCCCTTCGATGTTTCGGCAGCCCCGATCGAGACGACGCCGCTGGCACCCGTCGCCGGGTTGCTCCATGCCAGCTTCGATCCGGCGGGTTCCTCCACCAGCTTCAGCAGTGCCGCAGCCTCGCGGGGACGATCCTCGTCGGGCACCAGGGCGGTCTCGGCACGGGTCGCTTCGCTCGCGGCATAGGCGGCGTCGACCTCGATCTGCGCCGCCTGCGCCGCCATCAGCTTGTCGTGCGCGGAAATCGCGCCGTCGGCCATCGACGGCAAGCCGGTGACCATCATCGCGCCGCCGGTCGCCATCGCGACCATCATCCGCCGCGCCACGGCCGGACCATGCTCCGCGGCGATCTCGGTCAGGGCTTCGCGCACGAGATCCGGCGGCCGAGGTCCCGTCACGATGCCGGACGCCAGCGTGGACAGCGGAACGCCGACGGTGTCGAGCGGCCTCTCGTCGGTTGCCATGGCTTCCGCATACCGCGCGGCGGCATCGTCGAACAGCGCGTTGATCCCCGTACGCTCCGCCACCCGGTCGAACACGCCCGTCCTCTGGACGGCGGAGTAGGCCTGATCGGTCATCTGTTCGACCGCACAGCCGGACATCAGGAGAGCGCCCGCGAGCGCCGCCCCGGCCAGCGGCCGGAGCGGGGACTTGGATGGGGTACGCCTGGAAATCGAAAACTTTGAACCGGTACCGGTTTTCACGGTCGCATCCTGTCGCAGTCACCTGTCGGAAGGGCCGTGAGGTGTCTCACATAACTGGTTAACGTATGGTTCCGCTCACCCTCCACTCGCCTTGTCTAAGCGATCGATCGATGCACGATCAAGGGTGAGCCGTGCCGCCGCGGTCAGGTCCTTCAATTGTTCCAGGCTGGTCGCGCTGACGATCGGCGCCGTCAGCCCGGGGCGGGCGATCAGCCATGCCAGCGCGACCTGGGACGGATTGGCATCGTGCCGCGCCGCGACCTCGTCCAGTGCCGCCAGGATCGCCCGGCCGCGGTCGTTCAGGTACTTGCTAACGACGCCCTCGCCGCGCGGGCTCTTGCCGGCATCCTCGGGCGAGCGGTACTTGCCGGACAGGAAGCCGCTGGCCAGCGAATAATAGGAGATCACGCCGAGCTGGTTCTCGCGGCAGATGCCCTCCAGTTCGGCCTCGTATCCGGCACGGTCGAACAGGTTGTATTCCGGTTGAAGCGATTCATAGCGGGCGAGGCCCGGCTTGCCGCCGACCTCGAGCGCCTCGCGGAGGCGCGCCGGGCTGAGGTTGGAGGCACCGACCGCCCTGACCTTGCCCTGGTCGATCAGGTCCTGGTACACCGCCAGCGTGTCCTCGAACGGTGTATCCGGATCGTCCCAGTGGGACTGGTACAGGTCGATATAGTCGGTCCGGAGACGGCGCAGGGAGTCCTCGACGGCGGTCCGGATGTAGGCCGGTGCCAAGCCCTTCTTCCCCGGTCCCATCTCCGAACCGACCTTGGTCGCGATCACCAGCCTGTCGCGGTCGGCCCGGCCCTTGAGCCAGTTCCCGATGATGGTTTCCGACTCGCCGCCCTTGTTGCCGGGAACCCAGGTCGAATAGGAATCCGCAGTGTCGATGAAATTGAAGCCCTGCTCGACGAAGGCGTCGAGCAGCCGGTGGGAGGTCGGCTCGTCGATCGTCCAGCCGAACACGTTGCCGCCGAAGCAGAGCGGGACGACCGTCAGGCCGGACCGGCCGAGTTGCCGCTTTTCCATGTCATCAGTCCCAGGTATCGGTGAGGGATAGCGAAGCGCCGGCGGCGCTTCGCCGTTTCATCCAGCGAACACCGAGCCGGTGGAGACGTTCCGTTCCCGGAAGGTCCCTGTCGGATCAGACATCGGCCGCGGAGAAGATCGACTTCTTGATGATCGCATGGACGCCCCAGTTGCCGTCCACCACCTGGGTGATGCCGAAATCGACGCCCAGCGACATCAATGAAATGGCTTCGTCCTCGGTCAGCCCCTTCGCGTTCATCAGGAACCGGCGCATCTTCCGGAAGGCGTCCCGGAGGGCGAGATCCACGGACGACTTCTCGTAGATCGCCGACTGGGCGCTGGATCCCAGCTGCTCCAGGTAGTTCGGATAGCTGAACCCGTGCATCACCCAATCCTCCGCCGTTTCCAGCATCGGATAGTCCAGCCCTTCCAGGGCGGTGCCGGCCAGATCGGCGGCCTTGTGCAGGATGAACTGGAATGTTCCGGTGAAGGAACATTCGATCGCCGTACCGCACAGTTCCGAATCGCCCTGGGAGGCGTGCGGGTCCCCGGCAGAGAACAGGGCGCCCGGCACGGCGACCGGGTAATACATGGTCGCCCCTTTGCCAAGCCGCCAATTGTCCATGTTGCCGCCGAAATAGGCGGGAGGAACGGAATCGACGAGCTCCGCCTCCCGGGGGGCGACACCGAGGACCCCGAAATGCGGGCGTACCGGGATGCGGATGCCTTTCAGCACGTCGAAGTTCTTCTGGATCGTCGAGTGATCGACGGGAACGCCGGGATAATCGATCTTGCCATGGACGACCCCGAACGGGTCCGTCTGCGGCGTCCAGCGGTAATTATAGACGGCCTTGGCCCAGTTCCTCTCCCCCCGCGCGTCGATCTCGTAGATCGTTATGACCTCGCGCTCCTTGGGCTCGGTCAGCAGGTCCTTGTAGTGATAGCCCCACCACGCGGCGGCATTGACCCCGAAGGTCTTGCCGGCGAATTCCGGGTTCGCGCTGGGCCGCGGCTTCATGTCCACGATGCGGACCTCCAGCACGTCGCCGGGCTCGGCGCCCCGGATCGCCACCGGGCCGGTGCAGATGTGAACGCCGAACCCCTCGCCGGCCCCACGGCCGTGGATCGAGGCATCCATCGGGCCGGCGCCCCGGCGATCGACGTTCTTCTTCTCCCGTGTCCAGTGGAAGACGCTTTCGGCACCGGGATCGCCCGTCACCATCCGCTCGGCATCGTCGTTGGCATGGTGGGTCAGCGTCTCTATCGTGACGAAATCGCCAGGCGAAATTTCGACGCGCGGCTTCAGGCTCTTGCTGAAGTAACCCCAGTGCACCGTGTCGGCCGTGGCCGGCAGGTAGTGGTGGCTGATCCGCTCCGGCTGCCGCACCTGCGCCGCCGCCGCCATCGCGGGGGTGACGAGCGACAGTCCGCCGGCTCCCAGAACGCCGGCGCCGCCTGCGGCGGCAAAGGCGCTCTTCAGGAAAGTCCGGCGCTCATGATCCATCGTATTCAGGAAAGCCCGGCGATGCTCCTCGAAATCCGGGCAGTTGCGGTCGTCACCTTGGCACATTTTCTTGCTTCTCCGCTCTGGTCCAGGCCCACCATGCGCAGGGGCCTGCTGTGCGCCCGCGCGCATAATACCGTATGCAAGCGTCGGGCCTGTATGCGGGGACGGCAGAGATCCTTCGGCGATATGACAGGTCGTGCCTATGGAAGCGGCATAGGGACCCTTGCCGGTGCAGCCCATTGCCGTGTTCGCGACCATGGTTGACGCGAAAGGGCGGCGGGCCAATTAAGCTTCATGCTGTCGTTCCTTCATCCTGTCCGGGCGTTCCTCGTTCCGGCGCTTCTGATACTCGGCCTCTTCGCGGTCGTTTCCCCTGCATCCGGCCAACCGGCCCGGCCGATTGACCGGGCGGTGCTGGACGGGGCGCTCGCACAGGCCGCCGACCTGCCGGCCCTCCGCTCGCTGATCGTCGCCCGGGACGGCGTCCCGGTCGTGGAGCATGTCTTCGACGGACCAAGCCTGGACCGTCCGGTGAACGTGAAGTCGCTGTCGAAGACCGTGATCGCGGCGCTGACCGGCATCGCCATCGACCGGGGCGTCTTCGAGGGAGTCGATCAGCCGATCGTCGAGATCCTGGGAAGCCGGGTGCCCGCCGGTGCCGATCCGCGGCTGGAACGGGTGACCATCGATCACCTGCTGGCGATGCGCTCCGGGCTGGAGCGGACATCAGGCCCCTTCTATGGCCGATGGGTGACCAGCCGCGATTGGGTGAGCTTCGCCCTGGCGCGCCCCTTCGTCGACGAGCCGGGCGCCGGCATGCTCTATTCGACAGGAAATTCGCACATCCTGTCCGCCGCCCTGACCCGAGCGGCGGGGCGCAGCACCCTGGCCCTGGCACGCGACTGGCTCGGCGAGCCGCTGGGCATCGACGTGCCGGCATGGCAGCGCGATCCGCAGGGCATCTATTTCGGCGGCAACAACATGCTTCTGTCGCCCCGCGCCCTGCTTCGCTTCGGTGAGCTTTACCGCAATGGCGGCGTGGCGGACGGCCGCCGCATCCTGTCGGAAGGTTGGATCCGCGCCTCCTGGACCCCGCAGGCTCGATCAGTGCATACCGGGGACAGCTACGGCTATGGTTGGTTCATTCGGGAGATGCAGGGGCATACCGTCTATTACGCCTGGGGCTATGGCGGGCAGATGCTGTATGTCGTGCCTGACCTGGGACTCACCGTAGTCATGACTTCCGACCCGGACTCGCCCTCGGGGCGGACCGGCTATGTCCGGGACCTGCATGCGGTGATGGCGGACGGAATTATTCCGGCTGCGAAATAGCCTAGGCACCATGGCTGTCCAAACGTTCGGATACCCCCTGCCCCGGTTTTTCCCGACCGGCACCGCCCACTGGCCCCGGTTGTACTGGTCTGTCGCCTCAACAATGATAGATTCGGTTATCAGGGATACGGTCGGCGGCACCCGGCCAGGGTGACCGCACGGTCCGGCCCACAGGTCGACGGCCGATGAATCGTGCCACCTGCGTAATGACCGCAGCATGACCGCTTCTGACGGCCGCTCTCACAGGGAGGCAGGAAGATGGCGAACAGAACGGCGACGAACGGATCTTCGATCCGGGAAGTGGCTTACGGCGAAGCCTATCCCGGCGTGCGCAAGATCGATTTGAACGATATCAGGGACGCTTTGTCGAAGGGTGTCGACGATTTCCTCGCGACGCCCACGCAGTTGCTTTTCCTCGGCATCATCTATCCGCTGGTCGGACTGGTCGCCGCCCGCTGGGCCTATGGCGCCGACCTCCGCCCGCTGCTCTACCCGATGATCGCGGGACTGACGCTGATGGGGCCGGTCGCCGCCATCGGCATCTACGAACTCAGCCGGCGCCGCGAACAGGGCAAGCCCGTCTCCTGGCTGAATGCCTTCGACGTGTTGAAATCCCCGGCGATCGGCTCGATCATGGTGCTGGCCGTCGGACTGGCGGCGCTGTTCGTCGCGTGGCTGGCCGCCGCCTCCGCGATCTACGAGGCGACACTGGGCGCGTCCATGGCGGCACCGGAGGGCGGGTTCCTGTACCGCGTCTTCAACACGGCCGAGGGATGGCAGATGATCCTCCTCGGCAACCTGGTGGGGTTCCTGTTCGCCGTGGTGGTGCTGGCGACCTCCGTGGTGTCCTTCCCGCTGCTGTTGGACCGCGACGTCGGGCCGGCCGCCGCGGTCAAGACCTCGCTCCGGGCGGTCATGGCCAACCCCGTCCCGATGGCGGCCTGGGGCCTCGTGGTCGCCGTGTCCATCGCGGTCGGATCCGTGCCCTTCTTCGTCGGCCTGGCGGTCGTGATGCCGATCCTGGGTCATGCCACCTGGCACCTCTACCGCAAGGTCATCGTGAACTGATCAACTCAGTGTGATTGGAAAAGCGCCGGGCGGAACAGCTTTACGGGTTACGTGTTGTTCCTGAAGACACCTATAGATTTCAGGAACATCGCGAAATGCGCACGCTCCCCACTGCCTCGTTCCTTCTCGCCGCGGCAGGGCTGACCCTGGCCGGCTGCGGCGAGAACGCGTCGCTTCCTGTTTCGGCCGGCACGGGGCCGAACCCGGAACTGCCGGCTCCCAACGAGGAGTCGCCGATCCCCACGGTCCACATCGCCCCGGCGAAGGGCTGGCCGGAGGGCGCCAAGCCGACGGCGGCCCAGGGCCTCGGCGTGACCGAGTTCGCCGCCGGCCTGGATCATCCCCGCTGGCTCCACGTGCTACCCAACGGCGACGTCCTGGTGGCCGAGTCCAACGCCCCGCCCAAGGACGAGAACGGCGGGATCAAGGGCTGGGTCATGAACCTGGTGATGAGCAGGGCCGGTGCCGGCGTGCCCAGCGCCAACCGGATCAGCCTGCTGCGCGACGGCGACGGCGACGGCATCGCCGAGACCAAGACCGCGTTCCTCGAAAATCTGTTCTCGCCGTTCGGCATGTTCCTGGTCGGCAACGACCTGTACGTGGCGAACGCCGACGCGATCGTGCGCTTCCCGTACGAGGAAGGCCAGACGAAGATCACGGCGCCGGGGACCAAGGTGGTCGACTTGCCGGCCGGCATCAATCATCACTGGACCAAGAACGTCATCGCCAGCCCGGACGGCAAGCTGCTGTACGCGACCGTCGGCTCCAACAGCAATGTCGGCGAGAACGGCATGGAGATCGAGGAAGGCCGCGCCGCGATCTGGGAGATCAACCCGCAGACCGGCGAACATCGAATCTTCGCTTCCGGCCTGCGCAATCCGAACGGGATGGACTGGGAACCGACCACCGGCATGCTGTGGACCGCGGTCAACGAGCGCGACGAGATCGGCGGCGACCTGGTGCCCGACTACATGACGTCGGTCCAGGACGGCGGCTTCTACGGCTGGCCCTACAGCTACTATGGCCAGAACGTGGATGTCCGGGTCGAGCCCCAGCGGCCCGACCTGGTCGAGAAGGCGATCGTCCCGGACTACGCGCTCGGGCCCCATACGGCATCCCTGGGACTCGCCTTTTCCGACGAGAACACTCTGAC
The DNA here is from genome assembly GCF_016806835.2 of Skermanella rosea. NCBI lineage: Bacteria > Pseudomonadati > Pseudomonadota > Alphaproteobacteria > Rhodospirillales > Azospirillaceae > Skermanella > Skermanella rosea. The sequence continues at coordinate 3,403,812 of NZ_CP086111.1, forward strand.
CGACCAATTCTCCAACGGCGTCTTCATTGGACAGCACGGATCGTGGAACCGGAAGCCGCGCAGCGGCTATAAGGTCATCTTCGTCCCCTTCGCCGACGGCAAGCCGTCGGGCGATCCGGTCGACGTGCTGACCGGCTTCGTCAACGATCAGGGCGACGCGCTGGGCCGGCCGGTAGACGTGGCGCCCGACGGCAAGGGCGGGCTGCTGGTGACCGACGACGTGGGCAATCGGGTCTGGCGCGTCAGCGCCGACACGACCGTGGGCCAGGCGGCCCAGCGGTAAGCTTGCTCAGGGCACGATACCGGCCATTCGGGCCAGGGTCAGGCGCCAGCCCCGCAAGCTCCTGACCCGCTGGCCGATCTCCGCGGCGCTGCGCAGTTCCTGGCTCTCCAGGCGGCTGCGCAGCTTCGCCATCTGGTGCTGGTCCCGCTGCCGGGCCATGTCGTCGTCGGACAGCGCCTCTCCTCGACTGGGCGGCGGGGCGGAAGCGTCGAAGCTGCCGCCGGCTCGGCGCAATGCGGCGGCCGGGTCGGCGCCGTCCCGCATCATTTCCGCCGCCTTCTCGATGAAGGGCCTGGCCGCTTCAGGCACGCGGACGGTGACGCTGGTCAGCCCGTCGGCATCTGCGGGCCGCTGAACCGGCGCCGGTGTCCGTGTCGCCCGGGTTTTCTGTCGCGCCGCACCGCGGTTGCTGTTTCGTGCCATCATTCACCGATCGCTGGACATCCCGCCGAGATACCGCGGGAATATCAGATTAAGTCGTCAATGGCCACCCAGATAGGCCGCGGCAACCTGCGGGTTTTCGGCGATCTCCGGCCCCGGACCCTGCAGCGTTATCGTGCCGCTCTCCAGCACATAGGCATAGTCGGCGATCTCCAGGGCGGCTTGGGCGTTCTGCTCGACCAGCAGGATGGTCGTTCCTTCGCGTTTGAGGTCGGCGATGATCCGGAAGATCTCCTCAACGAACAAGGGGGCCAGCCCCATGCTCGGCTCGTCCAGCAGCAGCAGGCGGGGTGCGCCCATCAGCGCGCGGCCCATGGCGAGCATCTGCTGCTCGCCGCCCGACAGCAGGCCGGCTTGCTGGGCCAGCCGCTCGCGCAGGCGGGGAAAGCGCTCCAGCACGCGGTCGCGGCGCTTGGCGTACTCGGACGCACCGGGCGCCTGGAGCCCGCCGAGTTGGAGATTCTCGTCCACGGTCATCTCGGCGAAGACCTGCCGACCCTCCGGGACTTGCCGGATGCCCAGCCGGGCGATGCGGTGAGCGGCACTGCCGGTGATGTCGGCGCCGTCGAAGCGGACGGTACCGGCCGTCGGCTTCAGCAGGCCGGCCAAGCCGCGCATGGTGGTGGTCTTGCCGGCCCCGTTGGCGCCGATCAGGCAGACCACGCCGCCGACCGGGACAGACAGGTCGATCCCCTTGACCGCCGTGGTCCTGCCATAGCCCAGGTGAAGGCCGGATACTTCGAGAAGAGTGCTCATGCGCCGTGCGCCTTCGCCAGACGTTCGGCAACCTTGGTGCCGAGATAGGCCTCGATCACGGCCGGATCGTCGCGCACCTCGCGGGCGGTGCCCTCGGCGATCTTGCGGCCGAAGTTCAGCACGGTGATGCGGTCGCACAGGTCCATGACGAAGCCCATGTTGTGCTCGACCAGCAGCAGCGTGATGTCGCGCCGGGCCACTTGACGGAGCAGCGCCGCGAGGTCGCGGGTCTCGGTCGGGTTCATGCCGGCGGCGGGTTCGTCCAGCAGCAGCAGGCGCGGATTGCCGGCCAGGGCGCGGGCGATCTCCAGCCGGCGCTGGTCGCCATAGGACAGGTCGCCGGACCGCAGCCCCGCCTTGTCGGCGAGACGCACGAACTCCAGCAATTCCATCGCCTTCGCCTTGGCCGCCCGTTCTTCCCGCCGGAACGCGGGCAGGCGCAGCAGCGCCGCGAGGCCGGAGGAGTCCAGGCGCGTGTGCATCCCGGTCATGACGTTCTCGACCACCGTCATGTCGGAGAACATGCGGATATTCTGGAACGTCCGGGCGACGCCCATCCGCGTCCGCTCGTACGGCGCCGCCCCGGTGATGTCGTGCCCGTCGAGCGTCAGGGTGCCCGAGGTCGGCGGCAGCAGACCCGAGACCAGGTTGAAGAACGTCGTCTTGCCGGCCCCGTTGGGGCCGATGATGCCGTGGACGGAACCCGCCGCCACATCGACGTCGACCTCGTTGACGGCCAGCAGCCCGGTGAACTGCTTGGAGATCTGCCGGGCGGAAAGCAGGATGGTCATGGCGCCCGCCTCAGCCTGAAGGGAATGACGCCGCGCGGCAGGAACAGCACCGCGACGACGATGATCAGCCCGTTGATCACCAGTCGGAAGTCCTGGAGCGGACGCAGCACCTCGGGCAGCGCCGTCAGGATCATGGCGCCGATCACCGGGGCGATCGGGGTGCCGATGCCACCCAGCAGCGCGAAGCTGAGGATCGTAACGGCCATCTCGAAACCGAATTCATTGGGGCCGATGAAGCTGTTGCTGTGCGCCGTCAGGCATCCGGCCAACCCCGCCAGCATGGAGGAGACGATCAGCGCCCCCAGCTTGTAGCGCGGCAGGTTGACGCCCATGACGCCGGCCACCGCCTCGTCCTCGCGCATCGCCTCCATGGCGCGGCCGATCTTCGACCGCCCGACCATCCAGAAGCCGACGACGCCGAGCAGGAGCAGCAGGTAGATCAGCCACAGGTCCGCCTTGCGCGGGATGCCGGACAGACCCAGCGCGCCGCCGGTCAGCCCTTCGGCATTGATGTAGAGGACGCGCAGAACCTCGCCCAGCGCGATGGTGGAGATCGCGAGATAGACGCCGCTGAGCCGCAGCGTCGGGCCGCCGATCACCAGCGCTACCAGGGCCGGCGCGAGCGCCGACAGCGGCAGGACCAGCCAGAACGGCAGCCCCAGCTTCAGCGTCAGCAGCGCTCCGGTATAGGCGCCGATCCCCATGAAGGCGGCCTGCCCCAGGGAGAGCTGCCCCACGGCCATCACGCAATACATCGACAGGGCCAGCAGCCCGTGGACCCCGAGGGCGTGGATCAGCGTCTCGTAGGTGAACAGGAAATCGTCGAGCCAGATGGGCATTGGTGTCAGGCCCTCTTCGCCTGGGCGCGGCCGAACAGGCCGACCGGGCGGAACCACAGGGTCAGCACCAGGATGGTGAAGGCGACCGCCTCCCTGGCATTGGACGAGATGTAGCCGGCGGTCAGCACTTCCAGCAGGCCCAGCAGCACGCCGGCGATCAACGCGCCGCGGATGTCGCCCAGGCCGCCGATGATGATGACGGCGAAGCCCCGGAGCATCATGTGCTCGCCCATGAAAGGCTGGATCGCGTTGAAGTTCAGGCCGATCAGGACGCCCGCCGCCCCGCCCAGCATGCCGGACAGGAAGGAGACGGCGGCGACGGTCAGGCCGACATTGATGCCCATCAGGCGGGCGGCATCCTCGTTCTCCGCCAGGGCGCGGATCATCAGGCCAAGCTTGGTGCGCTGGAGCAGCACGAACAGCAGGGCCACCAGCACCAGCGTGGTGCCGATGATCAGGATCTGCACCGTGGAGATCCGGACATCACCGAATTCCAGGGCGGAGTTGTCGACGAAGCCGAAGGGGAAGCGCTGGATGTCGGTGCCGATGAAGACCGCCATCAGCGAGTAGAGCGCCAGCACCGCGCCCAGCGTCACCATCAGCGACGCCAACTCACCGGCCTTGGCCCGGCGCAGCCGCGTCAGCAGGAGCCAGTCCGCGACGACGGCCACCAGCCCGGCCGCAACCGCGCCAAGCGGCAGCGCCACCCAGATGTTGGCGCCAAGCTCGCGCGCGGCGGTCAGGGCCACGAAGGCGCCGACCGAGAAATAGAAGCCATAGGTCAGGTTGATGACCCGGAGCACGCCGAAGATCAGCGTGAACCCCAGCGCGAAAAGCGCGTAGGTCGATCCCAGCACCAGGCCGTTGACCAATTGTTGGGACAGCATGGAAGGTAGGCGCCATATACAAGTCGAGAAACGTCCCGCAAAGCGGAAGCCCGCCGTGAGGGCGGGCCTCCCTTAGCACGGTGCGCAGGCTGGAACTACTCCAGTATTTCGAACCGGCCGTTTTTCATGGACAGCACGACGACGCCTTCGTTCGAGGCCGGGTCGCGGCCCTCGGTGAAGGTGAACGGCCCCATGACGCCGTTGAAGTCGGTCTTGTAGAGCGCCTGGCGGATCTTATCGCTCTCGGCCGCACCCGCCCGGTCGATCGCCTGGGCCACGATGTACATCGTGTCATAGGCCTGGGCCGCGAACTGGTCCGGGTCCTTGCCATTCCGCTTCTTGTAATCGGCCACGAACCTCTGGTTCGCCTCGTCCTTCTTGGCGATGAACCAGGGGCTGCCGACCAGCAGGCCATCGGCCGCGGCACCGGCGATTTCCCCCAGCTTCGGCGAGTTGGCGCCGTTGCCGCCGATGAAGCGGACGCTGCTGGGAATGCCGAGCTGGCGCGCCTGGAGGACAACTCCGGAGATCGGCTCGACCAGCGCCGAGATCGTGATGGCGTCGACGCCGAGGCCCTTGATCTTGGTCAGCTGGGCCGAGAAGTCGGTGTCCTTGCTGCCGAAGGTCTCGATCGTCGCGATCTCCAGCCCCAACTCCTCCGCCGCGGCTTTCATGCTGTCGAAGCCCGACTTGCTGAAGGCGTCGTCGTTCGCGTACATCATCGCGATTTTCTTGATGCCGAACTTCTCCTGCGCCGTCTTCAGCGTGACCGGGACGACGTCGGATTCCGGCAGCGACGTGCGGAAGATGAACGGGCCGATCTCGGTGATGCCCTTGGCCGTGGTCGAGGTGCCGACCGTGACCACCTCGCGGCCGTTGGTGACCGGGCCGACGGCGAACATCTCGTTGGACAGCGTCGGGCCGATCACGACCGGCACCTTGTCGCGGCCGACCAGCTTGCGCGCGGCGTTCACCGCCTGGTCCTTGTTGCCGGCCGAGTCCTCGACGATGAGCGCCAGCTTCTTGCCGCCGAGCACGCCGCCCTTGGCGTTGATCTCGTCCATCGCCAGTTCGAGCCCGCCCTTGATGGCGGTGCCGTAGGCGGCACTCGGCCCGGACAGGATCTCGATGGCGCCGATGGTCACCGTCTCCTGCGCCATGACAGGCGTCGCCAGGAGCGAACCGAGCGCGATCGCCCCTACCGTCGCAAGCATCCTGGACATGTTATTTCTCCCTGAGTTTTCCCGCTGGGCCGGAACTTGTCCGGCCTGCTTCTAAAATGCAAGCTCCGACCTGCGGACCTGCAGTTCCTGGGCCGGCGGATTCACGGCGTCGAGGTCTCCGCGAAGCCGATCAGCTCGGCGCCGTCCTCGACTTGGTCGCCGACGGCGTAGCGGACCTTCTCGACGGTGCCGTCAGCGGGCGCCTTGATGGTGTGCTCCATCTTCATCGCCTCCATCACCACCAGCGGCTGGCCCTTGGTGACCACGGCTCCAGGTTCGGTCAGCACGGCGATGATCTTGCCTGGCATAGGGGCGATCAGGCGGCTGCCCGGCGCTTCCGCGGCGTCGGCCCCGGCCAGCGGCTCGATCAGGGTCAGGCGGTGGCTACCATGCTCGCGGAAGACGGCGATATCGGCGCCCCGGCGGACGACGGTGCCCTCCAGCCGCCGGCCGCCCAGGTCGGCGGACAGCGTGCCGTCGCGGGCGAGCCGGCCCGACGCCTCGACGGTGCCGCCGGGAAGATCGAGCCGGTAGCTGCCGCGGCGGTAGATCAGATGGACCGGCCGGTCCGTCCCTCCGTCGCGGAACGTCAGCGTGTCGTGGGCGTCATCGTTCAGCCGCCAGCCGTCGCTGCCCGCCCACGGGCTGTACGGGTCGGCCGATGCCGCCGCCACGGCCCGCGCCTTGGCCGAGCGGTCCAGCAGCACCGCGAGCGACGCCAGCGCCAGCACCTCGTCGTCGGCCGGGGCGGGTTCGGGCAGCAGGTCGTCCTGGTACCGCTCGATGAACTTGGTGTCGAGATCGGCCGCGAGGAACGCCGGATGGGAGGCGATGGCCAGCAGGAAGTCGGTGTTCGCCGCCAGTCCGACCACCTGGGTCGCGGCCAGGGCGCCGCGCAGCTTGCGCACCGCGGCCGCCCGGTCCTCCCCTTTGACGATCAGCTTGGCGATCATCGGGTCGTAATGGATCGAGATGGTGTCGCCCGCGCGCACCCCGGTATCGGTCCGAATGCCGAAATCGAGCGGCGGAAAGACCAGATGGTCCAGGCGGCCGGTCTGCGGCAGGAAGCCCTTCTGCGGGTCCTCGGCATAGAGCCGGACCTCGATCGCGTGGCCGTGGATGTGCAACTGGTCCTGGGTCCGCGGCAGCGGCTGGCCGGAAGCGACGCGGAGTTGCCATTCCACCAGGTCCTGGCCGGTGATGTACTCCGTCACCGGATGCTCGACCTGAAGGCGGGTGTTCATCTCCATGAAGAAGAAAGAACCGTCCTCGTCCAGCAGGAACTCCACCGTTCCCGCCCCGACATACCCGATCGCCCGGGCGGCGGCCACGGCGGCCTCGCCCATGCGGCGGCGGGTGTCCGGGTCCAGGTTGGGGGCCGGCGCCTCCTCCACCACTTTCTGGTGGCGGCGCTGGATCGAGCAGTCGCGCTCGAACAGGTAGACGCAGCCGCCGTGGGTGTCGGCGAAGACCTGGATCTCCACGTGGCGCGGCCGGGTGACGTAACGCTCGATCAGCACGCGGTCGTCGCCGAAGGCGTTGATCGCCTCCCGCTTGGCGCCGTTCAGCTGGTCGTCGAACTCCTCCGGTCCGGCGACCACCCGCATGCCCTTGCCGCCGCCGCCGGCCGACGCCTTGATCAGCACCGGGTAGCCGATGCGGCTGGCTTCGGCGCGCAGCAGGTCCGGGTCCTGGTCCTCCCCATGATAGCCCGGCACCAGCGGAACGCCGGCCTTCTCCATCAGCGCCTTCGCCTCGGACTTGCCGCCCATGGCGCGGATCGCCGACGCCGGCGGGCCGATGAAGACGACGCCGGCCCGTTCGCAGGCTTCGGCGAAGCCGGCATTCTCCGACAGGAAGCCGTAGCCGGGATGGATCGCCTCGGCGCCGGAACGCTTCGCCACTTCCAGGATGGCGTCGCCGCGCAGATAGCTCTCGCGGGCCGGCGCCGGACCGATGTGCCAGGCCTCGTCGGCCATTTCCACATGCAGGGCGCCGGCATCCGCGTCGGAATAGACCGCGACGGTGCGGATGCCGAGCTGCTTGGCGGTACGGATGACCCGGCAGGCGATCTCGCCGCGGTTGGCGATCAGGATCTTGGAAAACATGGTGTCTACCTCGCCGTCCAGGCCGGCTTGCGCTTTTCGAGGAACGCCGCCAGACCCTCGCGCCCTTCGGACGAGGCGCGGATGGTGGCGATGCGTTCGGCGGTGTCACGGATCACGGCGGCGTTCACGGGCCGGTGCGCGACGGCGAAAATCAGGTCCTTGGCCGCCTTCTGCGCGGCGGGTCCGCCATCGGCCAAACGCGCCAGGACGCTGTCCAGCGTCTCGTCCAGCTTGTCCGCCGGGACCACCTGATGGACCAGCCCGATGCGCAGCGCCTCGTCGGCGGCGAACCGCTCCGCCGTCAGGAAATAGCGCCGCGACGCCCGCTCGCCGATCGCCGCCACCACATAGGGTGATATGACGGCCGGGATCAGGCCCAGCTTGACTTCCGACAGGCTGAAGGAGGCCCCTTCGGCCGCGATCGCGATGTCGCAGCAGGCGACCAGCCCGACCCCGCCGCCGAAAGCGGCGCCCTGCACCACCGCGACGGTGGGCCGGGGCAGGAAGTTGAGGGTCCGCATCAGCTCGGCCAGACCCTCGGCGTCGCGCAGGTTCTCGTCAGGGCCGTAGCCGGCCATCCGCTGCATCCAGCCGAGGTCGGCCCCGGCCGAGAAGCTTTTCCCCGCGGCCCGAAGCACGACCGCACGCACCCGGTCGTCCTCGCCCAGGCGCCGCAGGGTCGCGGTCATCTCGGCGATGACCTGATCGTTGAAGGCGTTGTGGACCTCCGCCCGGTTCATGGTGACGGTGGCGATCCCGTCGTCCCGGATGTCGGTCAGGATGCTGGTGCTGTCCATCGGCGTTTCCTCCCTGCCTTTTGCCCTGCCCTTTCCCATCACATTCGGAACACGCCGAACTTCGGCGGCGGGATCGGGGCGTTGAGGGCGGCGGAGATGCCGAGGCCGAGGGTCATTCGGGTATCGGCCGGGTCGATGATGCCGTCGTCCCACAGCCGGGCGCTGGCGTAATAGGGATGGCCCTGGTGCTCGTACTGCTCGCGGATCGGCGCCTTGAACGCCTCCTCCTCGTCGGCGCTCCAGCTCTTGCCCTGGGATTCCATGCCGTCGCGCCGGACCTGGGCCAGCACGCCGGCGGCCTGCTCCCCGCCCATCACCGAGATGCGGGAGTTGGGCCACATCCAGAGGAAGCGGGGACCGAACGCCCGGCCGCACATGCCGTAATTGCCGGCGCCGAAGCTGCCGCCGATCACGACCGTGAACTTGGGCACCTGAGCGCAGGCGACCGCCGTGACCAGCTTGGCGCCGTCCTTGGCGATGCCGCCGGATTCGTACTTCTTGCCGACCATGAAGCCGGTGATGTTCTGGAGGAACACCAGCGGGATGCCGCGTTGGCAGCATAGCTCGATGAAATGGGCGCCCTTCAGCGCCGACTCCGAGAACAGGATGCCGTTGTTGGCGATGATGCCGACGGGGTAGCCGAAGATGTGGGCGAAGCCGCAGACCAGCGTGGTGCCGTAGAGTTGCTTGAACTCGTCGAACTCGGAACCGTCCACGATCCGGGCGATCACCTCGCGCACGTCGAAGGGCTTCCGCGTGTCGCTCGGGATGATGCCGTACATCTCTTCGGCGGCGTAGAGCGGCTCGGCCGGGGCGCGCAGTTCCACCTGGGGCCGCTTCGGCCGGTTCAGGTTGCCGACGATCCGCCGCGCGATGCTCAGCGCGTGGGCATCGTTCAGCGCGTAGTGGTCGGTCACGCCGGAGGTCCGGCTATGGACGTCGGCTCCGCCCAGATCCTCCGCCGAGACGACCTCGCCGGTCGCGGCCTTCACCAGCGGCGGGCCGCCGAGGAAGATGGTGCCCTGTTTCCGCACGATGATCGACTCGTCGCTCATGGCCGGGACATAGGCGCCGCCCGCCGTGCAGCTTCCCATCACCACCGCGATCTGCGGGATGCCCTGGGCCGACATGGTGGCCTGGTTGTAGAAAATGCGGCCGAAATGGTCCCGGTCGGGGAACACCTCATCCTGGTTCGGCAGGTTGGCGCCGCCGCTGTCCACCAGATAGATGCAGGGAAGGTTGTTCTCCCGGGCGATCTCCTGGGCGCGCAGGTGCTTCTTGACGGTCAGCGGGAAATAGGTCCCGCCCTTGACCGTCGCGTCGTTGGCGATCACCACGCATTCCCGCCCCGACACCCTGCCGATGCCGGTCAGGATGCCGGCGGCGTGGATCGGCTCATCGTAGACCCCGTGGGCCGCCAGCTGGGAGAATTCCAGGTACGGCGTGCCGGGATCGAGCAGCGTACGGACGCGGTCGCGCGGCAGCAGTTTGCCGCGGGAAAGATGGCGGTCGCGGGCTTTGGCCCCTCCCCCCTGCTTGACCTCGTGGACCTTGTCGCGCAAGTCGGCGACCAGCCCGCGCATCGCCTCGGCGTTGTCGGCGAAGGCGGAGTCGCGGGTGTCGATGGCGGATTTCAGGATTGTCATGGCGGGTCTCAGGCCGTCTCTTTGAACAGCTCGCGGCCGATCAGCATGCGCCGGATCTCGCTGGTGCCGGCGCCGATCTCGTACAGCTTGGCGTCGCGCAGCAGGCGGCCGGTCGGGTATTCGTTGATGTAGCCGTTGCCGCCCAGCAGCTGGATGGCATCCAGCGCCACCTGGGTCGCCGCCTCGGCCGCGTACAGGATGGCTCCGGCCGCGTCCTTGCGGGTCGTCTTGCCGGCATCACAGGCGCGGGCCACGGCATAGACATAGGCGCGGCAGGCGTTCAGCCGGGTATAAATGTCGGCAAGCTTGCCCTGGACCAGCTGGAACTCGCCGATCGGGGTGTCGAACTGCTTGCGCTCGTGGACGTACGGAACGACCACGTCGAGGGCCGCCTGCATGATGCCGACCGGGCCGGCGGCCAGGACGGCGCGCTCGTAGTCGAGGCCGGACATCAGGACGTTGACGCCCTTGCCCACGGGGCCGAGCACGTTCTCCTCCGGCACCTCGCAGTCCTCGAACACCAGTTCGGAGGTGGGGGAGCCCCGCATGCCCAGCTTGTCCAGCTTCTGCGCCGGGCGGAAGCCCTTGAAGCCCTTCTCGATCAGGAACGCGGTGATGCCGCGCGGGCCGGCGGACGGATCGGTCTTGGCGTAGACCACCAGCGTCTCGGCATAGTGGCCGTTGGTGATCCACATCTTGGAGCCGTTCAGCACGTAGCGGTCGCCGCGCTGGTCGGCGCGCAGCCGCATCGAGACCACGTCGGAGCCGGCGCCCGGCTCGGACATGGCGAGCGCCCCGACATGCTCGCCGGACAGCAGCTTGGGCAGGTAGCGGTTCTTCTGTTCCGGCGTGCCCCAGCGGTTGATCTGGTTGACGCACAGGTTGGAGTGAGCGCCGTAGCTGAGCCCGACCGAGGCCGAGGCGCGGCTGATCTCCTCCATCGCGACGACGTGGGCGAGATAGCCCATGTCCACCCCGCCGAACTCCTCCGACACCGTGATGCCGTGCAGGCCCAGCTCGCCCATGGCCGGCCACAGATCGATCGGAAAGTCGTCCTTGGCGTCGATCTCCGCCGCGCGCGGGGCGATCTTCTCCTGCGCGAAGGTGCGCACGGTGTCGCGCAGCATCTCCAGGTCCGAACCGAGGCCGAAATCGAGTTCGCTGTGGGTGGGTATCGCCATTGTGTCCGCTCCTCCCGCTGGGCATCGCCCGGGCAGCGCCGCCGGGCTCGTTTAAATACGAACATACGTTTTTATTTCTCTTCGCGCAACGTCGTATCGGCCGCATAATAGGGCATGACGCCCAGGATTGCCCCGGCTTTCGAATTTGCTATGAACCGGGCAGCATAGAGCTGAGGAACGCCATCATGGCACGCACCGCGGGATCCAACGGAACCAGGACTCTGGAAGCGATCCGAAAGGCCGGGCTGCGCCTGATCTACCGGCAGGGTTACGAGGCGATGAGCCTGCGCCAGCTGGCCTCGGAGGTCGGCCTCCAGGTCGGGTCCCTCTACAACCATATCTCGACGAAGCAGGATCTGCTGTTCGACCTGATCCGGGTTCACATGGAGGAACTGATCGCCCGGCTAGACCGGGCGCTGGAGGGCATCGACGCCCCGGCCGACCGGCTGGATGCCTTCATCCGGTTCCATGTCGAGTACCACATCGCCCGCAAGCGGGAGGTCTTCATCAGCTATTCCGAGCTGCGCAGCCTGGAGCCGAAGAACTACGACGTGATCGTGGACCTGCGCGGCCGCTACGAGCGCCGGCTGATCGATATCCTGGACGAGGGCGCGGCGCGCGGCGACTTCACCACCGCCGACACCACCGTCGCCGCCTTCGGCATCCTCGCCATGCTGACCGGGGTCTGCACCTGGTTCAAGCCGGGCGGGCGGCTGAGCAAGGACGAGGTGATCGGGGTCTATTCCGGCATGATCCGGGACGGGCTCGTCCGCCCCGGCGCCGGCTTCAATCCCGACCGCCCGCTTCCCCGGCCGCCTGCTGGCGCAGCACGCGGCGCATGACCTTGCCGGTCACCGTCATCGGCAGTTCGGGGACGAAAGCGACCTCCCGCGGGTACTCGTGGGCGGCAAGCCTGGTCTTGACGAACTCCTGGATGTCACGGGCGAGATCGTCCGACGCTTCGCGCCCCGGGCGCAGCACGACGTAGGCCTTCACCCGCTCGGTCCGGATCGGGTCGGGCACGCCGATCGCGGCGGCCAGGGCCACAGCCGGGTGGCCGAGCAGGCATTCCTCGACCTCGCCCGGCCCGATCCGGTACCCGGCGCTGGTGATCACGTCGTCGTCGCGCCCGACATACCAGAAGAAGCCCTCCTCGTCGCGGCGGCCCAGGTCGCCGGTGACCAGCCAGTCGCCGACGAACTTGTCGGCGGTGGCCTCCGGCTTGTTCCAGTAGCCCAGGAACATCACCGGGTCCGGGCGGCGGATCGCGATCGAGCCGACCTCACCGTCCGGCAGTTCGTTGCCCTGCGGGTCGATCACGGCGACCCGGTGGCCGGGGACCGCCCGGCCCATGGACCCCGTCCTGAACCCGAGCGGAGCCGCGTTGCCGACCACGACGTTGCACTCGGTCTGGCCATAGAACTCGTTGATCGTGACGCCGAACACCGTACGTCCCCAGTCCAGCAGTTCGCCTCCCAACGTTTCGCCGCCGCTGGCGACGGTGCGGAGCGACAGCCCCTCCCCCGTCACGCCGGCCTGCCGCATCAGCTTGATCGCGGTCGGCGGCAGGAAGACGTTGCGGACTCCGTGCCGCTTCATCAGGTCGATCGCCTGCTGCGGATCGAACTTGCGGAACCGGTGGGTCAGCACGGGAACGCCATGGTGCAGCGACGGCATCAGCACGTCGAACAGCCCGCCGATCCAGGCCCAGTCGGCCGGCGTCCAGAACAGGTCGCCGGGTTGCGGAAAGAACTCGTGCGGCAGTTCCACGCCCGGCAGGTGGCCGAGCAGCACCCGGTGTCCGTGCAGCGCGCCCTTCGGGCTGCCGGTGGTGCCGGAGGTGTAGATGATCACGGCGGGATCGTCCGGTCCGGTATCGACCGGCGTGAAGCTGTCCGACGCGCGGGAGAGCGCCTCGTGGAAGCCGAGCGTGCCTTCCGGCGCCCCGTCGATGCACAGCACCAGCGTCAGGCCGGGCAGCCGGTCGCGCAGAGGGGCCAGCTTGGCATAGCCTGCCATGTCGGTTACCAGCACGCGGGCGCCGCTGTCGGAAAGACGGTATTCCAGGGCCTCCTCGCCGAACAGGGCGAACAGCGGGATGGTGATCAACCCGGCCTTGAAGCCCGCGATGTGGGCGATGGCGGTTTCCGGCGACTGAGGCAACAGTACGGCCAGCCGGTCGCCCCGAACCGCCCCGTGCGCGGCCAGCACGTTGGCGAGACGGTTCGACTGGTGGTACAGGTCGCGGAAGGTGTGGCGCCGGACGGTGCCGTCCTCCTCCTCCACGATCAGGGCGACGCGGGCCGGATCATCGGCATGGCGGTCGCAGACATCGACGCCGATATTGTAGCGCTCCGGCACCGTCCAGGCGAACGACCGATACAGCTCGGCGTAGTCGTCGTGGCGCGTCAGCATGGGTTTTCCCCTACCGCATCAGCCGCCCGACCGGCCGGCTCTTGGCGATGCGGTCGAACTCGACCATGTCGCCCAGCACTTCCGCCATGCGGGACAGCGGCACCATGTTGGGGCCATCGCTCGGCGCATTGTCCGGGTCCTGGTGGGTCTCCATGAACACGGCGGCGACGCCGATCGCGACGGCGGCGCGCGCCAGGACGGGCACGAATTCCCGCTGGCCGCCGGAGGTGCCGCCCTGCCCGCCCGGCTGCTGGACGGAGTGGGTCGCGTCGAACACCACGGGATAGCCGGTCTCGGCCATGATCGGCAGCGACCGCATGTCGGACACCAGCGTGTTGTAGCCGAAGCTGACGCCGCGCTCGCACAGCAGGATGTTCTCGTTGCCGGTGCTGGCGATCTTCGCCGCGACGTTCTTCATATCCCAGGGAGCCAGGAACTGGCCCTTCTTGACGTTGATCGCCCGGCCCGTGGCACCGGCGGCCAGCAGCAGGTCGGTCTGGCGGCACAGGAAGGCGGGGATCTGGAGGATGTCCACGGCCTCCGCCACCGCCGCGCACTGGTCGGGCGCGTGGATGTCGGTCAGCACGGGGATGCCGTGGGTCTCGCGCACCTCGGCGAGGATCGGCAGGCTCTTCTCCAGGCCGAGGCCGCGGGCGGTGTTGACCGAGGTCCGGTTGGCCTTGTCGAACGACGACTTGTAGATCAGCCCCAGGCCGAGCTTGCGGGTGATCTCCAGCAGCGCCTGGGAGGTCTCCAGCGCGTGGGCCCGGCTCTCCAGCTGGCAGGGGCCGGCGATCAGCACGAACGGCTTGTCGTTGGCGAAGGTGAGGGATCCCACCTGTACGGACTTGTTCATCATCGGTGTTCCCGGCGTTGCCCGGTCAGGGCGTGAGATCAGGTCGTCTGGCCCCAACCATACTCCACCGTAAACCGCGATCCAGTCAAAGTGCTGCCGTGCGCGCCTTGATCGTTTCTATCCGGCCGACGATCTCATAGTCGATCTCGCCGGTCCGCCAGTCCTGGAGTTGCTGGACGATCCGGTGGCGGATGCCGGCCAGGTTGTCCATCGTGACCCGGACCGTGTTCTCGCACTCGCTTTTCGGGACCAGCGGGATGACGCGCATGATCTCCGCGATGCGGCGATGGTCGATGTTCTGCCGGTCGGCCATGGCGGCCTGCCAGAGTTCGCAGACGTCGAGCCAGCCGTCGAGCAGCCAGGCCAGCCGGTCGATGCTCTGGCGCAGGCGGAGGATGTTTGCGTCCCAGCCGGCGAAAAAGGCCGGCAGGTTCTGAAGCTCGCGGTCGATCTCGGCGATCATCCGCTCGGCCATGCGGGCGGTGACGCCGGCGGTCTCGCCGGCCAGATGCCCGGTCGCGCCGATATTGGCGGCCGAGATCGAGTTGCGCAGGTCGCCGACCCGGCGCAGGATCCGGCGCAGGTAACCGGAATCCTCGTCGCCGGCGAAGCCCAGCGGTCCGACCGCGTCGCTCAGTTCGAGGATGCGCGCCCGGCACTGCCCCGGAGGCTGGCCCACCAGGCGCGCGAAGGCGTCGGCGACCTGGATGATCAGCGTCTCCCCGACCCGGCCGCGGACGCGCTGCATCAGGTCGTCGGTCGTCCTGTCGAGCACGCCGGTCAACCGGACGACCCGGCGCAGCATGGCCTCCTGATTGATCTTCTCTTCCCGGGCGATACGGGCCATGGCGGCCCCGGCAGCCTCCGCCGCCTCCACCCCGGCCAGCCCGGTCTTGGCGACCCGATGGGCCGCGAGCCGCATGCGCATCGGCGTGATCGCGTCGGCCAAGCTGATCTCCGCCTGGAGCGCCCGATCGTGCAGGGTCAGCCGCATCACGGAGGACAATCCGTCCCAGGGAAAGACATAAATCGAGCGGCATCCGGAGAAGCCCGTCACCAACACCTCCAGATGGTTGGTCCTGGTGTCGCGCCGGACCCGGGAGAACGCCAGCTCCGGCGTGGTGAAGGGAACGGTGGTGCCGCGCTCGTCGAAAGTCGACGGCGCGTAGTCGTAGGCGAGGCGGAGCGCCTGGGCATCGCCGGCGGACGGGGATCGGCCCGCTTCCGTCCCCCTGGCCATGGCTCTATTCATGGTTGGCATTCATGGCATGGATGATCTTCAGCAGGAATTGCGCTGGATCGGCGCTCGCGGCGAAACCGAGCCGGACGGCGCAGTCCTCCAGCATCCCCAGCACGGTTTCCTCGCTGCTGATCGGCTCGAGCGAGCGGGCGACCTGGACCGCGACGGATAGCGCGTTCTGCTTCTCGCGATTCCCGGCGGCGGCCCGGTCCGAGGCGATCCGCTCCAGACGCCCGGCCACCCCCGAGATGGTATCGGCCGTCAGGGCCTTCAGTTCGGCGGGAACCTCGAACTGCTGCTTCACCGCGTTGTTGACCTTCGCGACCGCCAGCACGGCCCGTGTCAGGGCGGCGATCTCCTCGGCGCTCGGCAGGCCGCCGCCCGGGGAAGAAACGAAGGAGCCGACGTTTTCCTCCGCGGCCTTGGTGAACCGGTCGCTCAGGAAATCGTGGATTCGCTCTTCGACCTTGTCGATCCGCTGGCCGACCTGCCGGGTCAGGTGCGGCGCAGCGACACGCAGCACGCCGAGGCTCTCGATCGCCGCCCTGACCTTTTCAGCCGCGTCGTCGAGGTCGCCTGCCGTTTCCAGCGGCATGGCGAATCCCGCCTTGAGGGTCTCGCCCTCCTTCGTGACCAGCGCCTCGCACAGGTCGGAGGCGACCGAGGGTCCGCCGCGGCTGCCGTTGCTCTCGGCCAGGGCCTCGATCAGCGGAGCGGTGTGGTCCGCCAAGTCCGGATCCATCAGGAGCACCATGAAGAACAGCTTGAACCAGCGCTGGTCGCCTTTCCGGGAGGCAGCCTCGCGGCCGAGCGAGATCACCGATTGGACATACTGGTCGCCGATCCCGATCAGCTGTTCGGACGCGATGATCTGGCGCCGGGCGGTCATGATGGCATCGCGCATCTGGTAGAGCGCATGCACTTCCTGGATGACGTCGGGCAGGTCGGGATGCCGCTGCGCCAGGGCCTTGGGAAAGGAACGGTCCGCCGCCAGCCTGGAATGGATCCCCTCCACCGCGCGGGCGAAGGATGCGAAGAGCTGCCGGTGGACGGACAACGGGCACGGCTCGTCCATCAGGTACTCGCCGGAAGCATCCACCTGCCGCGCCGCCTCGGCGTCGTCCAGGTGCTCGAGCACCAGCGCCCACAAGGGGGAGACGCTGCTGCGCGGGATGCTGCCCAGGGGCCGCGGACGGGCCGGTTCGTTGCACAGCAGGCTTTCGAAGGGCAGGCAGAAGAGCCGCTCCGCGGTGAGCCTGCGCAGCGGACGGATCTTCTTCAGCCGATGGCGAAGCTGGTCCTTGAACATTCCGCGCAACGCGTCGTCGGGCATCTTGTCGGCCAGGGCATACACCATCCTGACCTTGTCCTCCGACAACTCGTCGAGCGCCTTTCTTTCCGGCAACTGAAGCATGTCTCTGTCCTTCGGCCACTCCAGGCATGATAGCCGGCACACGTAAAAATTTACATACTATCGATAGGAATAGTTCTCGGGACTGGAACGGCATTGGTGGATTAACTGGATTTTTAACCAACGAGTGCTCTTCTGGAACACTATTACGATTACCCATATCTGCTTATACCTCTTTATATAGTTGGATATCTCCCAAGAATGTCTAAAATGGTAGATATCGAAGAATGGGCGGCGATCTTGCCGGACGGTTGCATTTTGAGGGTTGGAATGACTGGTACCTCGGCCATCAGCCAAGTCGCGGATGTCGTCCAGGACATGGTGCCGTCCACGTTCGAGGAGCGTGGCACCACGATCCCCTTCACGACGCCCGAACTGGCCTATTCCCGCCTGCGCCGCGGCGCCCGCGGGAGCCTGGAAGTGCTGGTGAACGGCTTCTCCGGTGGGCGCTGCACCTATGTCTTCCCCTGGGCGAGCATCCCGCAGGTCGTTCGGCTCACCCTGCACGACAAGGCGCTTCATGCCGAAATCTCCTATTCCGACGCCACCACTCCGGACAAGATCCGGCTGGCAGCCTATCGGGTGGCGCGGACAGGGCTGGGCGGCCCGGAACTGATCGACATGGCCTCCCGATCGATCGAGCAGGAGGTGACCGAGAAGCTGGCCAGCAGTTTCTTCCTGATGCTGAAGGTGATCGAGGCGACCGGAGTCAACACCGACCGGGCGACGCTGGCCCTGATCAACATCAACTCGCCCGAAGGCAAGGCCATGGTCCGCCAGGCGTTCCGCCGGCTGGGCGACGGCATCGGCACCACCCCCGAGGTCTGCCACCAGCGCATCACCGAGCTGGGCGACGTGATCCAGCCCATCGGGTTCGAGATCGAAGGGCAGCGCGGACGGCTGCGCCAGCTTCTGCACCGCCTGAACCAGTTCCGCGACGAGGTCGTCCGGGGCGAGTCGGGCGGCACCGCCCGGACGCTGGCCGACGTGGCGCAGCTTACCTTGAGGATCGGCAACGGGATCATCGCCGACATCGACCGCGACATCGCAGGCATCGTCCGCTACGTGACCGACTGGGACAGCCGCCTGCCCGCGACCCGCCAGAGCATGGAGCGGCTGTCCTGGCTGCTGGACGGCTGGACCTATGTCTGCGATCTCTGGGAGGACACCAATTCCGACCGGTCGGTTCCCAAGCGCCAGCGCATCAACGAGATCATGCGGATCATTCCGGTGGTCCCCAGGAGCGAGGCCAACTCCGGAGTCCGGACGGAAACGGGCGATCCCCAGCGCCGGCAGACCCGCATCGTCCAGCAGAACGAGGACTGGCGGACCGGACAGATCGACCATGAGATGGCGGCCAGGCTGGGCAGGCTCAATGCCCGCACTCCGTCCTGAACCGGCCGGCGGGGGGCAGCGGCATGGCTGACGCGAACGCCAGGGCGGGTACCGAAGGCGGCGAGTTCTACCGGGTCGTCGACAACACGGGCGAACTGATGGGCGAGTTCCCCTCGTCCAGGATCGCCCGGGAGTTCGCCCGCCGCATGATCGAGGCGGGCAAGGCCAGCACCCTGGTCGTGGAATGGTCCAACAACGGCCGGCGCGGGGAACTCTCGATCACCCGCAGGATGGTCAACGCGGCCGAGAAGCGCGCGGCCGAGGCGAAGCGCCGGGCGCACCTGGAGGCGCGCCGCAGGGCCAACCTGATCAGCGGCCTCGCCGCGGCGGTCGTGGCCTTCCTGGCGCTGATCCAGATCGCCGCGACCTACGTGGAGGCCAGGGGAAACCTCTGGCCCTAGCTCCCGGCCGAGCGGTTCATGCCGATCTCCAGGATCGCGAACTCGGCTGCCAGCCGGTCGCGGGCCCGTTCCATCGCGTCGATGTCCTCCAACAGCAGGGCGTCCTGGCAATCGGCGCAGAACTGCCTGACCACGAGAGCCTCCTCCAGGGCGTCCCCAAGGTCGTCCGAGAAGCTGGCGAGCTCAGCCACCATACGTCCGGCAACCTCGCCGATCATCTCGGCCTGTGTCTCGAGGTCGCGGAACAGTTCGGCCGCGGTCACCGCATAGGGAACCTCCCGGGAAGCGGCGGCGCGGCTGCGGGCGGCGCGGACTTCGGCGAGATCGACGATGCCGGTACCCTGGGATGGATTGGGATTCATTTGTATACCTCGCGAGTGATCTATAAGGGCTCAACTCATGAGGAGACAATTTGCACAGCAAATGCCAAGTATTTATCCGACTTTCAGCCTACGCCGAAACAGCCATAGGGCCTATTTTTCATCGGATTTGCTGCGAAACCATCGGCTGCGATGTGCAATTCGCGAATCCGCATTGTCAGGCATTGCAATATGCGGCTTGCTGGATGGGACGACAGCTCAGTCCGTGAACTCCGCCCGGATCTTCAGCACGGCGGGCAGGTTGGCGAAGAAGGCATCAATGCAGACCGGATCGAAATGCGTCCCGGCATTGTCCCGAAGGAACGCCAGCGCCTCCTCCAGGGACCATGCCGCCTTGTACGGACGCCGGGTGGTCAGCGCGTCGAAAACGTCGGCGATGGCGATGATGCGGCCTGCCAGCGGGATCTCCTCCCCCTTGAGGCCCTCGGGATACCCGGTGCCGTCGTATTTCTCGTGATGGGTCAGCGCGATCGATGCCGCGAGGCGGATCAGGGGAGAGGAGCTGTCGTCCAGGATACGGTAGCCGTGGACAGTGTGCAGCTTCATGATCTCGTATTCTTCCGGCGTGTAACGGCCCGGCTTGAACAGGATCTCGTCGGCAACCGCCACCTTGCCGACATCGTGCATGGGAGCGGCCATCTGGATACGCTCCTGCATCGCGTCGGACATCCCGACGCCCGCCGCGATGACCCGGGCGTAGCGTGCCATCCGGTCCAGGTGGGCACCGGTCTCGCTGTCCCGGGATTCGATGGAGCGCGACAGCCGCATGATCAGTTCGTTCGCCGCCTGCTCCCGCAGCCGACGATGGCTGGCCCGGAGTTCCAGCAGGTTGCGGCACCGCGCGGTGAACTCGATGCGATCGATCGGCTTGCTCAGGAAGTCGGTGACCCCTCGGACCAGCGCTTCGCGCCGGAATTCCTTGGCCCCCTGCCCGGTCACCATGATGACCGGAACCTCGGCCGTGTTCCCGATGCCCCGAAGGCGGTGCAGGAATTCGAGACCGTCCATCTTCGGCATCATGAAGTCCGTGACGACCAGGTCGACATCGTGCCCGTCACACCAGTCCAGGGCTTCGGACGCGCAGCCCACGCCATGGACGGAAGCGCCGGCGATCGCCTGGGCGTAGCGGCTCATCAGCATCAGGTTCGCCGGATTGTCGTCGACGATCAGCAGGTCCATGGTGGTCATTGCATCCTCCCGATCCAGGTTCCGGTTCACGCCGCGAGTTTACGCGACAGCAGGGCGCGGCGGGCGTCGGCCAGGTCCGCTTCGAGCCGATCCACCATCCGGCCGAGGGCTGGCTGCGCCCCGGCTATCCCGTCGCCGCGTCCCGCGACCGCGGTGCGCAGCCTTTCGCTGGCCGCCACCAGCGCCGGCAGCCCGAGCGTTCCCGCGGCGCCCGACAGGCTGTGCAGTTCAACTTCCACCGCCCCGAAGTCCCCGGCCGCCAGACGGTCGCGGACCCTGCCGATGCGGCCCCCGGAGTCCTTCAGGAACGTCTCGAACAGCTTGCCGGCATCCGGTCCCATGGTCTCCAGCAGATCCTCCAGCGCGTTCGGGTCGACGATGGGCGCGGCGAATCCCGCGTTCTCCGGCGGGACCCTGTCGCGGCCCCAGGTCCGCACGACCTCGTCGAGCCGGGCCCGGCTGATCGGCTTGGGCATGTAGTCGCTCATGCCGGCATCGATGCAGCGGGCCTCGTCGCCGCGCATGGCATGGGCCGTCAGCGCGATGATCGGGATCGTGGACGCATCACCGCCGAGCGCGCGGATGCAGCGGGTCGCGTCGAAGCCGTCCATCTCCGGCATCTCGATATCCATGAGCACCAGGTCGTAGCCGCCCCGTTCGACGCGGTCGACCGCCTCGATGCCGTTGCCGACCACGTCGACCACATGCCCGCGCCGCTTCAGCATGCCTGCGGCCACCTGCTGGTTCACCGGATTGTCGTCCGCCACCAGGATCCGCAACGGCCGGCCGTCGCCCGCCTGGGAAAGCTGTGCAGGCAACCGGCCCGACACGTGCGCCGCCGACGCGGCAAGCCCGGCGCCCGGCGGTTCCGGCTTGGCCGGTACGGCCTCGACCGATCCTAGCGCCGGCCTCAGCGGCAAGGTGAACCAGAAGGTGCTTCCGCTGCCCTGGACGCTCTCGACGCCGATGCGCCCGCCCATCATCTCCACGAGGCGCCGGCTGATGGCGAGGCCGAGGCCGGTGCCGCCGGACTTTCCGCGCTCCTGCCCGTCGACCTGATTGAACATCTGGAACAGTCCGGCCCGTCCCTGCTCGGATATCCCGATGCCGCTGTCCCGGACGGACAATTTCAACTCCCCCGGAGCCCCTACCTCGACCAGGACGCCGACGCTACCCTGGGGCGTGAATTTCACCGCGTTTCCAACCAGGTTCATGAGGACTTGGCGGACCCGGCCGGCGTCGCCCCGGAGCGCCACGCGCGCCGCGGGATCGATCACCGCCTCCATCGCGATGCCCTTCTCGGCGGCACCGGGAGTCAGCAGATCGACCACGCCCCGGACCAGCGGCTCGAGCTCAAAGTCGGCATCGTCGAGTTCGAGACGCCCGGCCTCCATCTTGGAGAAGTCCAGGATGTCGTTGAGCACCGTCAGCAGGGCCTCCGCCGAGGTCAGGATCACCTGGGCCTGACGCCGCTGCTCGGGACCGAGGGGAGTCTCCAGCAGCAGGTCGGCCATGCCGATGACGCCGTTCATCGGCGTGCGGATCTCGTGGCTCATCGTCGCCAGGAAGACGGATTTGGCGCGGTTCGCGGCCTCCGCGGCGGACAGGGCCTGCTCGAGGTCGGCGGCCAGCGCCGTCTGCCGGACGCGGGCGCGGTGGAGGTCCCGAAGCTGCCGGAACAGCAGGAACACAAGCCCCGCCATGCTGGCCGCCAGCGCCGCGACGCAGATCGCGAGCAGGGTCGAAAGACGGTGGGTGCGCTCGCGAAAATCCACCATGTCCGCCGAGCGGCGGGCGTTCATCCTGACCAGCTGCTGTTCCGTCAATTGCCGCAACCGGCGGACCGCCTCGCGGAACGGCTCCACCGCGGTCAGTTCGACATAGGGCGACAGCGACTCGATCTCGGTGACGATCCGCTCCGCAAGGTCGCGGTCGGCCGGATTGATCGCGATGATGCCGGCCAGCTGGCCGCCGCGGAGCAGGTTGGTCCGGCTGAACAGGATGTCGTACCGGAGAGACACTTCGCCCGCATGTTCCGGCGACGGACTGGCGACATAAGTCGCGAGCGCCGACTCCAGCTTCACCGTCTCGCGGTCCAACTGATAGACCGCCCAGACCGCGTCCTCGCGCACGCTGTTCTCGACTTCCGCCTGGCGATCGATCAGGAGGGCCAGCAGCACGACGCAGGAGCCGAACAGCAAGCCGCTGAGCGCGAGCAGCAGCCGCGCGCGCAGGGACTGGATCACGATCGGCCACCTCCTGATTGACGGCATGGACGGAAGAACCATTGCACTGCGGCCACGGTGCGAATGCACCGGCTCACTGGACCTCAATGCTCTTTACCTGCCAGACCGAGCGACCGAAATAAACTTCGTTGTAGAGATCCGGATTGGTGTCGAAGGGGTAGATCACGAAAATCGGTCCCTGATGGCGTACCGGCAGATAGACGTCGTTCTTCTTCAGCGCGAGTATGACATCGAACTTCATGAAATCGTCGAACGGGACTTCGGCGGAATAATCGTTCAGCGCCGTGATCCGAAGCTTGGAGCCTTTCGCTCCGACCGCCTGCAGAACGGCCCGGGCGAGCGGCCCCTCGAACGCGTTCACACCTTCCGCCCAGGGGGTCGTCACCTTAGCCACCCGGCCGGGCAAGGCTTCCAGCATCGCGACGTCGAACTGCGCCCCGGCGGCGCCGTTGGTCTGAGAGATCTTGCCGCTGACGGTCAGCACGACCGGCCCGCTCGGCGCCGCGAGCGTTGCGGCGGCGGCCGAATGGAATGCTGACATCCAGATCATCAGCGCGAAGGCGACCAGGATACGGATGGGGCGATGCGACGCGAACATGGGGACACCTCTGACGGGTACGGCGAAGAGATACCTCTTAGGATATTTTCGTACCAGCTGGCAATTTGGCATAAATCCCGAGGGCTTCGACATGGGTGGCGGAACGACTGATCCTCCACCCCTCCCCCGCTTGGCCGCAAATGTCAGCATCCGTCATCATCGATCCCGCCGGCATGGAGCGGGACCGGCAGAGAGATGGCCGGTAGGCGCTTAATCGGCGAAAGGCGGAGCTGACGCGACGGGGCGTTTCACGCAAGTGGAATGCGGAAGATAGTAGGAATATTATCTTCTTCCTCGGGAACCCGCAACCTGTTTGAGCGGAGCAGATTCCGGGCCTTCCGCATGCCGTCGGCGTCGGCCCGGCGGGCCGAGGCCGACCTACCGCCTTATGCGGTCAAACCGAGCTGAAGTGAAAGTCGATGGTGGGGATGGATCCCGGCATCAGGATGAACAAGTTCCAAAAACGAAGGTGCGGCCGTCATCGGGGATGACGGCCGCACCTTCAGAAGGAACCGTAGACCCGTTCCTGGCCTACAGGCATCCTGTCTCACTCCGCTGGCAAGCCGGGGGAGTGAGGGTCGCGGTGCGTGGGCACCTTGCTGGGGCCGTCGCGGGTGTCGGTCGAGATGCCCTGGGTCTTCAGCCAGCCGGCATGGTGCTCGCGGGCCCAGTTGAGGTCCACCTCGCCGTTGCCCATGGCGTCGAAGGCGCCCTCCATCCCGATCGTGCCGATATAGATGTGGCCGAAGATGACGGCCACCAGCACCGCCGTGCCCAGCGTATGGACGACGTGGGCGATCTGCATGCCGTTGACGCCCGTCAGATAGAACGGGAACATCAGCATGTAGCCGCTGAGCGCCATGGCGAGGCCGCCCAGGACGATCGTCCAGAAGATCATCTTCTGGCCGGCGTTGAAGCGGCCGGCCTCGGGATGCATCCCGTTGTTCAGGAAGCCGCCGCCCTGCTTGATCCAGGTCAGGTCGGCCTTTTCCGGGATGTTGTCCTTGATCCACAGCACCAGCATCATCAGGATGCCGAGCACGAAGGGGAAGCTCAGGAAGTTGTGGGCGTACTTCCCGAAGGTGGCCATGGCCGTGAAGGCCTCGTGCCCGAACAGCGGGATCATCACCGGCTTGCCGAAGATCAGCATCAACCCGGTCAGCGCCAGGACGATGAAGCTGGTGGCCGTCAGCCAATGGGCGAAACGGTCGATCGGCATGAACCGGGTGATCGTCCGCCCCGCCCGGCCGGCGGCGATCCGGATCTTGCCGCGGAACAGATAGAACACCGCCAACCCCAGCAGCATCCCGCCCATGACGACCAGGGAGATGATGCGGCCGTAGTAGTTGCGGAACTCCCGCCAGTCGCGTCCCTGGGGCTGGACCAGGGTCGCCAGCTTGCCGTCGGGAATGCTGACATAGCCCTGGATCTTGCCCTGAAGGTTCTGGAAAAGCTCGACCTCCTCCTTCTGGGAGGGCGGGTTCGGCGCAGGGACCTTGTCCAGCTGGGCCTGCGCCGCCGGAGCCGCGGCCATCAGGAAGACGGCGAGGAGAAGTCCGGGGACCACCCGGGTGATCAGTCTGAGGATCGTCGGCATCACGCGTTCTCCCTTGCCATCAGACGCCGCCGTCCGTCTGGCCGTAGGCGGTGGTCCAGCCCCAGGCGCCCGCGCCGTAACCCCGGCGGACCACCCGTTCCTTGTAGATGTCGGCGATGATGTCGCCGTCGCCCGCCATCAGGGCGCGGGTCGAGCACATCTCGGCGCACAGCGGCAGCTTGCCCTCGGCCAGCCGGTTCGTGCCGTAGCCGTGATACTCGACCAGCGTCATGTCCTCTTCCGGACCGCCGGCGCAGAAGGTGCACTTGTCCATCTTGCCGCGTCCGCCGAAGTTGGTCGTCTGCGGATACTGCGGCGCCCCGAAGGGGCAGGCGTAGAAGCAGTAGCCGCAGCCGATGCACAGCTCCTTGGAATGCAGGACCACGTTCTCGGCGGTGAAGTAGAAGCAGTCCACCGGGCACACCGCCGCGCAGGGCGCGTCGGTGCAGTGCATGCAGGCCATCGAGATGGACCGCTCGCCCGGCTGGCCGTCGTTCAGCGTGATGACCCGGCGGCGGTTGATGCCCCACGGAACGTCGTGCTCGTTCTTGCAGGCGGTGACGCAGGCGTTGCACTCGATGCAACGGTCGCTGTCACAGAGGAATTTCATTCTTGCCATGGTCGGTACTCTCGCCCTCCCCCGCTCAAGCCGGCTCGATGCGGCACAGGGTCACTTTGGTTTCCTGCATGAACGTCACAGGGTCGTAGCCATAGGTCATCACCGCGTTGACCGGGGCTCCCAGCACGATCGGGTCGGTGCCCGGCGGATACTTCTCCCGCTGGTCCACGCCTTCCCAGAAGCCCGAGAAGTGGAACGGCATGAAGGCGACGCCCTGCCCCACCCGGTCGGTGACGAAGGCCATGACCCGGGCCTTGCTGTTGTATTCCGGGCCATAGACCCAGACGTCGGACCGGTGCCGGATGCCCAGCCGCTCGGCGTCCCTGGTGTTCACCTCGACGAACATCGTCTGCTGAAGTTCGGCCAGCCACGGGTTGGACCGGGTCTCCTCGCCGCCGCCCTCGTACTCGACCAGGCGGCCGGACGTCAGGATGATCGGGAACTCCTTGGAGACGTCCCGCGCCTGGACGGATTTGGCGAGATGCGTCATGCGGAAGTCCCGACGGTCGTCGATCGCTGGATACTCGTCCACGAGGTCGCGGCGGGGGGTATAGAGGGGCTCGCGGTGGATCGGCACGGGATCCGGCAGGTTCCAGGCCACGGCGCGCGCCTTGGCGTTGCCGTGGGGCACGCAACCATGCTTCATGGCGACCCGGATGATGCCCATGGACAGGTCGGTCATCCAGCTGACCTGATCGATGTTGTCGCCGCCGATGGCGTTGATCACCGCCAGTTCGTCGGGCGTCAGGTCGACGTCCCAGCCCAGCTTCTTCAGCACCGCCATGGTGAATTCGGGATAGCCGTCGGTGATCTCCGAACCCTTGGAGTAGGAGCCGTCGGCCAGCAAGCTGACGCCGTTGCGCTCGATCCCGAAACGGGCCCGGAAGGTGGAGCCGCCTTCCATGACGTGCTTGGAGGTATCGTAGAGGACGGCGGAACCGGGGTGCTTCATCTCCGGCGTGCCCCAGCACGGCCAGGGCAGACCGTAATACTCGCCCTCGCACGGCCCCTTGGTCGCCCGCATGCTGATCTTGTCGAAGTCGGCCTGATACTCCATGTGCATCTTCAGTCGCTCCGGCGACTGGCCGGTATAGCCGGTCGCCAGGGCGCCGCGGTTGATCTCCCGCAGGATGTCCTCGGCCCGGGGCTTGGTGCCGTCCACCGTGATGTGCTTGAAGAGCTGGTCCGCGAAGCCGAGCTTGCGGGCCAGGAGATACATGGTCTCGTAGTCGTCCTTGGATTCGAAGATCGGGTCGACGACGGCATCCGACCATTGGAGCGACCGGTTCGAGGCGGCGCGGCAGCCCGCCAGCTCGAACTGGGTGCAGGCCGGAAGGATATAGGTGCCGTTCTTGCGGTCGCTGATGGAGGCGAAGGTCGTCGGGTGCGGATCAACCACCACCATCAGCTCAAGCGCCTCCAGGCCGCGGCGCATCTCGGGCATCCGGGTGACCGTGTTGCCGCCATGGCCGAAGGTGATGAAAGCCTTGATGTTGTTGGGCTGGTCCAGCTCACCCGGCTTCGCAAGCACGGCGTCGAACCAGCGGGTGCTCGGGATGCCCTTGGTCTCCATCAGCTCCTTGGACGCGAAGCGGCCCTTCAGCCACTCGTAATCGATGTCCCAGACGCGCGCCCAGTGCCGCCAGGCGCCCTCGGCCAGCCCGTAGTAGGACGGCAGCGAAGTGACGTCGAGGCCCATGTCGGTGGCGCCCTGGACGTTGCTGTGACCGCGATAGATGTTGGCGCCACCGCCCTCGACGCCGATGTTGCCGAGCGCCAGCTGGAAGATGCTGAACGCGCGGACATTGGCGGTGCCGACCGTCTTCTGGGTAGCACCCATGCACCAGATCAGGGTCGACGGCCTGTTCTTCGCCATGATCTCGGCGACCTTGCGGAGCTGGTCGCCCGGCACGCCGGTCACCCGCTCGACCTCCTCCGGGTGCCACTTCTTCACCTCGGCCCGGATCTCGTCCATGCCGTAGACGCGCTGGCGGATGTATTCCTTGTCTTCCCAGCCGTTCTCGAAGATGTGCCAGAGCATGCCCCAGATCACCGGGATGTCGGTTCCGGGCCGGATGCGGATAAAGTCGGTCGCGTGGGCCGCGGTCCGGGTGAACCGGGGATCGATGACGATGAAGGGTGCCCGGTTGTGCTCCTTGGCGCGAAGCATGTGCTGCATCGACACCGGGTGCGCCTCGGCCGGATTGCCGCCGATGATCATCAGCGCCTTGGCGTTCTGGATATCGTTGTAGCTGTTGGTCATGGCGCCGTAGCCCCACGTGTTCGCGACGCCCGCGACAGTGGTGCTGTGACAGATGCGCGCCTGGTGGTCCACCGTGTTGGTGCCCCAGAGAGCCGCGAACTTGCGGTAGAGATAGGCGCCCTCGTTGGAGAACTTGGCGGAGCCCAGCCAGAACACGCTGTCGGGACCCGACTTCTCGCGGATCTCCAGCAGCTTGTCGCCGATCTCGTCGATCGCCTGATCCCAGGAGATGCGCTGCCACTCGCCGTTGACCAGCTTGACCGGATACTTGTTGCGGCGTTCGCCCTTGGTCAGCTCACGGACCGATGCGCCCTTGGCGCAGTGCGTGCCCTGGCTGATCGGGCTGTCCCAGCCCGGCTCCTGGCCGACCCAGACACCGTTCTGCACCTCGGCGATGACCGTGCAGCCGACCGAACAGTGGGTGCAGATGCTCTTGCGCCGGGTGACTTCCAGGTCCGGATCGACCGGCCCGGCTTCCGCCTTGCGGACGGTCGCGAGCGGCAGCGCCCCCAGCGCCGCCATCCCGCCGGCGGCCAGCCCCGAATTCCGCAGGAAGGTACGACGGTCCAGTGAACCGCCGGCGTTCGCCGCCGCGGCCAGGGTTGAAGCGAGCGGCGAGCGTTGGGCGGTTCCCGAGCGTCTCTTGACCAGCATTGACGTCTTTCCTCCTGGATCCGCCCTAGAGGCGGTTCAGCGCATAGAACTGCTTCACATGGGCGGTTTCCTGGTAGCGCGGCTTGACGCGCTCCTCGGGAGACTCCTCGGCCGCCACGCCCGTCGCGGCCAGGGGAACCGCCGCCGCGGCCGCCGTGCCGGCGAGGCCGATCGTTTTCAAGAAATCCCGACGCTCGACCGGTGAACCGCCGATCCCGCTCTTCCGCTCAACCCCGATTTTTTTATCCGATGACATTGTCCGGTCGTCCTCATCCTTCCTGCCGCTCCCGATACCCGGCCCGGGAGACGGTCTGGCGCCTACGTGCTGGACAACACGCAGGCACGCAAAAAGTCCCAGTCTCGAAAGCACTAGAAACCAACTGGCAGCATGGCTGTTGAGCGCTTAGCGCAGACTCCGTCCGGCCCCGGCCGCGATGGGGCGGATAAAATAGGAAGGATCAACATTTTGCACGTGAAGCCGATCATCCTGGGGGCGGCCCTGCTGGCCGTGGCCGCCGTCTCGGCCGGGGCCCAGGGAATCAAGAAGGAAACGTTGACCGAGGATCCGAACGTCACGCGCAGCCTGGAGCCCGGCTCGACGCCCCAGGGCACACGGTCGCCGGACCCTACCGAGAAGCGGAACGAGGACAATGGCGAGATCCAAGGGGCCATGGACCGGCTGAGGGCGAATCCGACCGACGTCCAGGGCAACCAGGTGCAGCGGGAAACCCGCGACAGCGGCCAGCCGCAGTCCGAGGAATCGGAGCAGGACAAGGAGGATCGTGCCGGCGTGCCGGATGCGAACCAGCCGGAGGAACAGCCCAAGTAAAGTGGGCTTCGCCGATGGAGGGCGGCGCGACCGCAAGTCGCGTGGAAAGGCTTTCCGGGAAAGGCCGAAGGACGGGCAGGCCCGGAGCCTGCCCGTCCTTCGGCCTTTCCGGTCCCGGGCTACAGCACCATATGGCGGGCGCGGGCGCCGCGTTCGATCGCGGCGGCGTTGAGCCGGTCGATCTCCAGGCTGTCGCGCAGCAGTTCCAGCAGGCGCAGTTCCTCCTGCGTCGTATAGCCGTCGGCGGCGGCCACGTCGCAGGCGACGGCGTAGGCGGTTTCCCTCAGCTTCAGGGGGAGCCCCTGCTTGATCTCGCCCAGCGCCGCATCCAACCCGTCGCGCTGGCCGAGCAGTTCGGTACAGTCGGCGGCGATCTCCGCCAGGCGGCCGGTGTCGAAGTCGCGGAAGACCGGCAGGTACCGGACCGTCTCGCTGATGGTGTTCAGTTCCGCATCCGTCATGTCCGCATCGGAAGCTGACACCATGACCATGGTGTAGATCAGCGCGGTATGGTGGTCGATCATGATGAGCCTTCTCGCGATTGTCCTGCGCACATGTGCCCGCGCGCCCGACGAACTTCAAGGGTGGCGCATGACCTCATGCATAGCCGTTTTTGCCGGGCGGAGGCTGCCTCGACACGGCAACGGCTTCACCTTATCTTGCTGCATACCGAGAGACGGCGGTTCCGTCCGATGGGGAATGTTTTGATGACGGCTTTGCCGAACGCCGTGCCGGACAGGAAATCCGCGGAAGACGAGCTGCCTGTCCGTCATTCCGCGCAAGTGATGATCGTGGAGGACGAGCCGCTTGTGGCGCTGGAACTCCGGATCCTGGTCGAGGACATGGGGCACCGCGTGTGCGCGGTGGTGGACACCGAAGCCGATGCGGTGCGCCAGGCCGACGCGACGGCACCCGACCTGGTGATCGCCGACATCCAACTCCGGCAAGGCAACGGGGTCAATGCCATGGAGCGGATCGCCGAACGCCGCGACGTTCCGGTGATCTTCGTGTCCGGCAATCATGCCTTCACCCCCAACCCGCAGATTCGGACTGCCCGCTTCATTGCAAAACCCTTCCGCGTCGAGAGCCTCAGGCAAGCAGTCGCCGACCTTTGCCGCGGCGTGGCCTGAAACCGCGCGTCGCTGGCGGCTGATTCGTCCGGGCAGCACGGCGAGCACCATCCATCTCAGCATCTTCGCCCTGCTGGTGATCGTCACGGCCGCTTCGTGGCTGATCTACGACGCGCGGCGCAATCTGGTGCTCGAGGCCGAGCGGACGGCGGGCACCGCGGCCTTCTTCCTGGCCGACCATGCCACGCGGCTGTTCGAGGCATCCGACCTGGCGCTGCTGGAGGCGACCAACGCCGCCGAGGCGATGGACTGGGACCGTGTCGCCGGGGACGAGGAGCTGTGGGAGCGGCTGCGGGCCCTCAGCGACCGCTTCCCCTACATCGACCATATCTGGCTGAACGACAGCAGCGGCCAGCTGCGCATGAGCACGGTGGCCCTGCCGACGCCACCCAGTTCGGCGGGCGATCGCGACTTCTTCCGGGCGCACCAGGAACCCGGCAGCGGGCTGTTCGTGGGCGAACTGATCATCGGCCGGGTCACCGGGGAACCGACCTTCATGCTGAGCCGCCGGCTTTCGGCGGAGGACGGGACCCTCCGCGGCGTGGTCTCCCTGACCATCGATCTGACCTATTTCTCGACCTTCTACGGGTCCCTCGACCTCAGGCTGGAGCCGGTGATCAGCCTGGTGCGGGCGCTGGACGGATCGATCCTGACCCGAGTCCCGCTGGGCGAGCCGCAGCCACTGCCCACCCTGCCGATTCCGGCCGACGCCGGATCGGGGTCGAGCGGCCCGTCCTACCTCACCGACTGGCATACCCCCGTCCACGCCTTCCACAAGGCCGAGCGCCTGCCGCTCCATGTCAGCGTGGCGGTGCCGAACCGGAACATCACCCTGGAATGGGCGTCCCGGATCTGGGTCTACTGGGTGGTCGCCGGGGTCGCGGGAATGGCCTTGTGGCCGCTATCGGTCATGGCGGTGCGCCAGGCCCAGGCTGACCGGATCGCCAAGGAAACCCTGGAGCAGCGGGTGGAGGAACGGACCCGCCAGCTCACCGCGGCCAACGCGCAGCTGGAGACCCTGTTCCAGGAGGTCCATCACCGGGTCAAGAACAACCTCCAGGTCATCACCTCCCTGCTCCGGCTCCAGGCGGCGCGGTCCAGCGACGCGGAGACCCGGTCGTCGCTCCAGAAGAGCGTGGACCGCGTCCATGCCATGAGCCTGGTCCACCACCTGCTCTACAGTTCCAAGGAGCTGACCGACGTCGATTTCGCGACATACCTGGGCGAACTGGCGGCGAACCTGCAGAGCGCCTACGGGACCGAGAACCAGGTCCGCCTGGAGATCGATGTCGGCCGTTCCTGGTTCCCGCTGAACCGGGCGATCCCCTTGTGCCTGATCGTCAACGAGATGATGTCGAACGCGTTCAAGCATGCTTTCCCGCACGGCCGCGCCGGGACCCTGCGCATCCGGCTGCGCGAGGAGGAGGGTGCCTTCGAGCTGCTGATCGAGGACGACGGCGTCGGCCTGCCCGACGGCTTCGATCCGGCGGGTGGCAAGGGCCTGGGAATGCAGATCATCCGATCCCTGGCCGCCCAACTGGAGGGGGCCGTGACGTTCGGACCGTCCGAGGGCGGCGGCTCAGCCTTCCGGCTCACCTTCTGAGGGCGCCGGCGCAAGGAACTCGCGCGTCGCCCGGACCGCCTCGGCGAGGCCGACCCGGCGCAACTCGACGCCCTCCGGGAACGCCCCGGCCAGCCTGGACGGCATCATCGGGTCGAGCAGGACGAAGACCCCGGTGTCGTCGGCCCGGCGGACCAGCCGGCCGAACGCCTGCTTCAGCCGCAGGCGGGTGATCATGTCGTCGTAGCGCTTGGCGCCGAACGCCTCGCGGCGGGCCCGGTGGAGGATATCGGGGCGCGGCCAGGGCACCCGGTCGAACACGATCAGGCGGAGCGAGCGACCGGGGACGTCCACCCCGTCGCGCACCGCGTCGGTGCCCAGCAGGCAGGCCTGTTCCTCTCCCCGGAAGATGTCGATCAGGGTGGAGACGTCGAGCCCGTCCACATGCTGGCCGTAGAGCGGCAGGCCGGCCAGCTCCAGCGGTTCGGCGATGCGCTGGTACACGGCGCGCAACCGGCTGATCGCGGTGAACAGCCCGAGCGCCCCGCCGCCGGCCGCGAGGAACAGTTCGCGGTAGGCGGCGGCCACCTGGACAAGATCGTCCTTGCGGACATCGTTGACCACCATCACCCGGGTTCGCGCCGGGTAATCGAACGGCGAGGGCACGCTTGCCCGCAACGCCGGCCAAGCCATGTGGACGGCGCCGGTGCGGACGGAGGCCGCCAGCCAGTCCTGCTCCACGTCCCCCGTGCCGTCGGTCAGGGTGGCCGAGGTCACCACCATGCCATGGGCCTGGGCGCCCACGGTGGCGACGAACGGAATCGTGGGATCGACGTAATGCCGGTACATGCCGACATCCAGGTCGCGGCCGTCCTGCCGCTCGATCCCGAACCAGTCGACGAAGCCGGTCGGGGTCGGCTTGCCGATGCTGCGGAGCATGTCGCGCCAGCCCTTGAGGGTGACGCTGCCGCGCCGCTGGAGGCTGCGGCAGACGGCCTCGATCCGCCGGCGGGTGTCGCTGTCCAGCTCGGCCGCCTCGGTGTCGAGCCGGGCCGCCAGGCGCTTGCCCAATTCCTCCAGCGGCTCCTGGAGGCGGCCGAGGGCCTTCTCGAGCTCGACGGCGGATTCCGTCAGGCCGTCCACCGGGTCGGCGGTCTCGGTCTCCAGGCTGTAGAAGCTGTCGCGGCCATGGGCGCGGGCATGGACCTGCCGCCGGACCATCAGCAGGAACGCCTCGGCGGCGCCGGTCCCCATCCCATCGGTCAGGCGGTTCGACCAGCCCTCCCCGGGCAGCGCGCGGGCGGCCATGACCACGTCGTCGACCAGGGCGGCGCTGTCCTCGTCGGCGGCGACGAGATCCTCGACCCGCCGCTTGAGGCCGCGCGCCCGGCTGCTCCGCCCGCCCTCGGCACCCAGCAGCCAGCGGCGAAGCTCGGCGGTCTCCTGCGCGGTCAGGTGGCCGGCGAAGGCGCTGTCGGCGGCGTCGAAGACATGGTGCCCCTCGTCGAAGACGTAGCGGGTCGGGGCCGTCGTGTCCTCCCCTCCCAAGGCCGCCTGGATCATCACCAGCGCGTGGTTCGCGATCACGATGTCAGCCTTGCGGGCGCGGCGGATCGTGTTCTCGATGAAGCATTTGCGGTAGTGCTGGCAGGCCGAGTAGATGCATTCCCCGCGGCGGTCGGCCAGCGTCACGGTGCGGGCCCGGCCGACCAGGTCGGGCAGCCAGCCGGGGAAGTCGCCGCCCTGCATGTCGCCGTCCCGGGTGGCGGCGACCCAGCGGACCATCAGGCCCAGGGCCGTCGCGTAGGCGGGCAGCGACGGCAAGGTGGCGACCGCCTCCTCCAGGTTCAGCAGGCACAGGTAGTTCTCCCGGCCCTTGCGCAGCACGACCTTGCGCGCCTTGACTGCCGGGTCGCGGTGCAGCCGGTCCAGCTCCCCGTCGATCTGGTGCTGCAGGTTCCGGGTGTAGGTGGAGATCCAGACGGGGCCGCGGTTGATCTCCGCCCACAGGCTGGCGGGCGCCAGATAGCCCAGGGTCTTGCCGACGCCCGTGCCGGCTTCGGCCAGGACGAGGTTGGGCGTCCCGGGATAGTTGCGCGGGGTGAAGGCGGTGCTGACCGCGCTGGCGTAGTCGGACTGCTGCGGGCGCGGCTCGGCCGCCTTGCCGCGGATGCCGGCCTGGAGCAGGTCGGCGAGACGGCGGCGGGCGTCGTTGGCATGGACGGTGGCCTGGCCGGGCGGCGGTTCGGGAGCCCCCTCCTCCCATTCCGGCAGCCGCTTCCAGACCTGGAACGCGCCGAGGGCGCGGCGACCCGGCGGGCCGTTGGGAGCGCCCAGCGCCGACAGCACGAAAGGCGCCCAACCCCAGGCGTAGCCCTGCGCACCCGCTCCCATGTACCAGGCTATGGCGACCGGGTCGGACTTCTCCTCCCGGTCGGGATCGGTCAGGTCGGTCAGGAGCTGGCGGGTGGCGCGGATCAGGGTCAGGGCGTCATCCTCCGCGCCGTCGGGCCTGGGCAGGCCCAGCGCTTCGGCGAGGCCGCGCGGGGTCGGGACGACAAAGCGGGCGGGATGGACGAAGGCGAACAGTTCCAGCAGGTCGAGCGCCGCGAAGCGGTCGGCGTTCAGCCGGCGCCCCAGCGCGCGGGCGTGGCAGACCAGCAGCGTTTCCCGCTGGAGCCGGCGCCGCGCCTCGTCCAGGTCGATCGTATCGACCTCTCCGTCGGCGGTCAGCCAGACGGCCCGACGCGCCCCGGCGACCAGCGCGGGCACGTCGGGCAACAGCAGGCGCCGCGGCGGCGCGGGGGATTGAACGATGTCCATCACGGCCGCAGTATAGAAGCCTGGACGCCGCGGCGCGAGCGGAACAGGCCGAGGTTGCCTCCCCCTTCAGGGTGGTTATGATGGCCGCCCCGTCCCCAGGCCGCAGGTCCCATGTCCGTCCTCCAGCGAGTTTCCACCGCCCTGCCCCGGCGGCGCGTCCTTCCGGCCGTGCTGGCGATCGGGCTGGGCGTCGCCGCGGTCACGGTCGGCTGGGTCGTGCTGTACCGGGCGGTGCCGCCGCCCGGCACGCCGCTGATGCTGATCCGGGCGTTCGGCGGTGCCGGGATCGAGAAGGACTGGGTCGGCCTCGAAAGCCTGTCCGGCGCCCTGCCCCGGGCGGTGATCGCGTCCGAGGACAGCCTGTTCTGCAGCCATGCCGGCTTCGATTGGGACTCGCTGCGCCAGGCATGGCAGGGAAACCTGGCCGGCCGGTCGCTGAGGGGCGGCAGCACGATCACCATGCAGACCGCCAAGAACGCCTATCTCTGGCAGGACCGGACCTACCTGCGGAAAGGGCTGGAGGCCTGGTTCACGCTGTGGATCGAGCTGGTCTGGCCGAAGGCGCGGATCATGGAGGTCTACCTGAACATCATCGAGTGGGGCGACGGCATATACGGCGCAGAGGCGGCCGCCCGCGCCTATTTCGGCAAGCCGGCATCGGCCCTGACCCGTCGGGAGGCCGCGCTCATGGCGGCGGTGCTGCCCAATCCGCTGCGCTGGTCGCCCGCCAAGCCGACCCGCTACATCGCCGGCCGCGCCAACGTGATCCAGCAGCGCATGGCGATCGTGGAACGGGACGGGCTGGACGATTGCATCGGCTGACCGGCGGGACGAGGGAAACCCTTCCGCGTTCCTTCTGTTGAGATGGGAGATCCATCAACGAAAGGGACCGGACCATGTCGGAAACGACGACCGACCACGACAAGATCCGCAAATGGGCCGAGCAGCACGGCGGCAAGCCGGCGGTGGTGAAATCGACCCACGGCCAGGGCGGCGTCGGGATCATCCGGATCGAGTTCCCCGACGCTCCCAACTCGAAGAACGACAGCCTGGAGGAAATCTCCTGGGAAGAATTCTTCAAGCAGTTCGAGGACCACAAGCTGGCCATGGTGTTCGAGCAGAAGAGCAACTTCAACAAGATCATCAGCCGGGATTCGGCGAAGTAGCACCAGCGGCCCGGAAGCCGGCACCCTCCTCGGGATAACGTACCATCGGAAGCTTTCGGGACAGCGGGCATTCGAGACAAAATCGGTCCCCTGTCACCACCGGGTGGACCCTATGGAGCGTTCGGCTTCCGAGGACCTCATTCGCACCGTGGTCTGCGCCTATGCCCGTGCGAAGAGCATGCTGCCCCATCCCGACGCCGGGTATCGGGCCGCCATAGAGATACTCCTGAAACACAACCGAAGATTGACACCAGAGGAAGCCGCCGACCGTCTCATAGCGATGCTGTGCTATGCGGCGGAAGAGCGGCCCGAATGGCTCCAGGTCGAGCAACCGGTGGCCGGCGCCTTCCTAAGCCGGCCCCCGAGCGACCGGATCGCGGATCCATGACTTTCCGCGTCGCCTAACCGGTCCGCCGGACCAGATCGAACCGGGCCGCACGATCCGGCTGGGTCGTGATGACGGCGGTCGGCAGGACGGGAGGATGGTGGTCGGGCAATCCGATCCTGAAGGCCGTCGCCATGGCTGCGACGACCAGGACGGCCTCGGTCAGGGCGAACTGGGCGCCGATGCAGACGCGGGGGCCCACGCCGAACGGGAGATAGGCGAACCGGTCGGGCGGAGCGGCGTCGGGCAGGAAACGGGCGGGGTCGAAGACGTCCGGATCCCGCCACAGCTTCCGATGCCGATGGAGGATCCAGGGAGCCACCATGACAAGGTCCCGGGGGCGCACCGGCACGCCGCCCACGAGATCCTCGCCGATCGCCTCCCGGACGAGGACGAAGGCCGGGGGGTAGAGGCGGAGCGCTTCCTGGACGACGGCCCTGGTCAGGACGAGGCCGGGCAGCGCCAGGGCGGCCCCGTCGCGAGAAAGGTCGATGCCCGCCGCCTCGCGGGCGACGCCCTCCTGGATGTCCGGCGCCAGCGCCAGCAGGTACAGCGACCAGAAGATCGCGAGTGCCGTCGTCTCGTGGCCGGCGACGATCATCGTGGCGACCTGGTCGCGCAGTTCGTCGGCCGGGATTTCGGCGCCGGTCTCGGGATCGCGGGCGGCGCGCAGGAGATCGAACAGGTCGCGGGGCGTGTCGGCGGAGCGGGCGGCGCCCCGGAACCGCTCCGCCATGATGGTTTCGATCAGCCCCATCCATTCGGCCTGGAAGCGCCTCCGGGCGAGGTCGTGCAGATTGGGCACTGCGGCCGGAAGCAGGAAATCGAGCAGGTAGGGCCGTCCCAGCCGCTCCGCGTAATGCGCGATCAGCCGGCGCATCCCGGCACCGTGGGCCGACATCTCCACCGAGAACATCGACCGGCCGGCGATATCGAGCGCGAGGTGCTGGCAGAAGGAGACCAGTTCGACAGGGCCCTCCTCGGCGCGGGCCGCGATGCCGGCGACCGCCTCCCGGGTCGCGTCGGCGATGTGGCGGGCCAGCACCGGGATCGCGCGCGGCGTGAAGGCCGGCGCCAGGGTCTGCCGCTGGTGGCGCCAGAGCTTGCCCTCGGTGAGAAACAGGCCGTCCCCCATCAGCGGCCGGATGATGCGGATCGATGCCGGCGTCCGCCGGTAATTCGCATGGTTATCGACCAGCACATGGCGGATGCCGTCCGGGTCGTTCACGAGAACCCGGCCCCGCCAGAGGAAGGACGAGGGAACCACGTCCCGCTCGTAGGCCTGCCGGGACCAGGCGGTCAGCGCATTCGTACGGAAGGCCTTGAGCTGCCTGTACCAGGGCAACGGCGCAGCCGCCGGTTCCAGGCGGGGCGGAACCACTCCGGCCGGAGTTCGGTCGAGGGGGGTGGAAGCCTTGGGATCGGGTGAGATCGACGCTGTCATCGGTCGCGACCGCGTTCTGATGCCGGGGCCCTACGGTACCTCATTCACGGCGGCCGAGGTGATATCTTCGGTAAACCGCCCGGACGGCAGAGGGGCGGATCCCGCCTCGGGGGCTGGCGTCACTCGGAAACCGATGCCGGGATGCGGCAGCTGAATTCGCGGCCGTGCAGCGTGCGGTACAGGGCCCGCAGCTTCTGCCGGTCGGCGTCGCGCAGGCAGCCGCGCATCAGGTCGTCGTGGAGCTGGACGGCCTGGGTGCGGTTGAGGCCGTGTCCCTTGGACAGCAGGACGGCGAGGAGAAGGGAGGCGTCGGCGTCGGTCCGGGCCTGGCGCTGGTCCGCGGCGGCCATGGCGCGCCGCAGGTCGGCGATGGCGTCTTCCTTCCCGCTGATCCTGCCGGAGGGATCGGCGTTGCGGACCTGGAGCGGAGAAGGCCGGCCGCTGATGCCGAGGCGTTCCGCGGCGACCAGGGCGGTTTCATGCCGCGGCGCGCCGCCGGTGCGGCTCCGGCGGCGGGACAGCAGGTTGGACAGGTGGTCAAACAGGCCAGCCATCCAAACTCGTCACCCTCCCACCGACGCGGTTCGCGCACCCGAAGGAGTGCGTCGGAGGTAGTTACGCCATCTTCATTTATTTATAGTTAAGGGGCCGCAGGCGGCGTCCACCAGCGCCTCGGCCGCCGCCGCGGCGGCCTGGCCGACGCCGTCGGCGCCCAGCGTCTGGCCGCTGGTATAGGCCCCGTCCATCACGAGCAGGAGCTGGTCGGCCAGCAGGCCGGGGTCGGCGGCGCCGACGGCGCTCGCCAGGCCGCGCAGACGTTCCCTGAGTTCGCGCTTGTTCGCCCGGGCCACGGCGTGGCCGGGATGGTCCGGCTCGGGGAATTCGACCGCGGTGTTGATGAACGGGCAGCCGCGGTATCCCGGCGACGTCGTGCGCTTGCCGAGCGCCGTGAACAGCGCGCGGATCTGCGCCCTTGGATCGTCCGGATGACGCGCGGTCACGCGGTCCCACCAGTCCCAGTAAACGCGATCGAAATCCTCCAGGAAGGCCGCGACCAGCTCGTCCTTGCCGGAGAAGTTGCGGTAGAGGCTCATCTTCGCGACGCCGGAATGGGCGATCACGGCGTCCACGCCGACCGCCCGGATGCCGTCGCGGTAGAACAGTTCGGCCGCCGCCTTAAGGATGCGCGCCCGGGCCGACTTGCCCGATCCGTCCGGGGCCGGCTCGTCCTGGATGGGTTCCTGCATGGGTGCTCGTCCAATCAAATCCGTTGACAGATGATACAGGACGGTCTCTATCATCGCAACAGTTTCTCCCACCGGAGCCATCCCGATGTCCCTCCTGAGTTCCCGGCTGGCACGCGGACGCATCCACTACGGATGGTATGTCGCGGGCATCACCTTCGTAACGCTGCTGGTCGCGGCGGGCATCCGGTCGATGCCGAGCATCCTGATCGTCCCCGTCGAGCAGGAGTTCGGGTGGTCCAGGGCGACCATCTCGTTCGCGGTCGCGATCAACCTGGTCCTTTACGGCCTGATGGGACCGTTCGCGGCGGCCCTGATGGACCGGTTGGGCATCCGGACCACGATCGTCACCTCGCTCCTGCTGGTGGCTTCCGGAATCGCGCTGACCCCGCTGATGACCGCTCCTTGGCAGCTGGTGCTGCTGTGGGGCGTGGTGGTCGGAACGGGGACCGGCATGACGGCGCTGGTGCTCGGCGCCACGGTGGTGAACCGCTGGTTCGGCGAGCGGCGCGGGCTGGTCATGGGCCTGCTGACCGCCAGCACCGCGACCGGGCAACTGCTGTTCCTGCCGCTGCTGGCGATGATCGTGCAGGAAGTCGGCTGGCGCACGGCGGTGATCGGCGTCGGCGCGGTGGCGCTGGCCGTCATCCCGGCGGTCCTGCTGCTGATGCGGGAACGGCCGCGCGACGTCGGGCTGGCGCCCTTCGGCCGGACGGAGATGGAGGCGCCCCCTCCGCCCAGCATGGGCAACCCGTTCGGCCATGCGCTGGGCGCGCTGGCCGAGGGAGTGCGGTCCCGGGATTTCTGGCTGCTGTTCGGCACCTTCTTCATCTGCGGGCTGAGCACGAACGGCCTGATCGGCACCCACCTGATCGCCGCCTGCATCGACGCCGGCATCCCGGAGCTCCGGGCGGCGGGGCTGCTCGCGATGATGGGCATCTTCGACCTGGTCGGGACGACGCTGAGCGGCTGGCTGTCGGACCGCTACGACAACCGCTACCTGCTGGCCTGGTATTATGCGCTGCGCGGCCTGTCGCTGCTGTGGCTGCCCTTCGCCCTGGACCTGTCCTTCCTCGGCCTGTCGCTGTTCGCCGTCTTCTACGGCCTGGACTGGATCGCGACGGTTCCGCCGACGGTCCGCCTCGCCACCAACGCCTTCGGGCGGGACAAGGCGCCGATGATGTTCGGCTGGATCTTCACAGGGCACCAGATCGGTGCCGCGGTCGCCGCCTTCGGAGCCGGCGCCATGCGGACCGTGATGGACGGCTACCTGGAGGCTTTCCTGCTAGCCGGGCTCGCCTGCCTGCTGGCCGCCGGAATGTCGCTGATGATCGGCCGGGCGCCCGCGGCGCCGGCCCGGGTCGTCCAGGAGGCGGCCTGACGGCGACTGCCCCCCGATACAACGCAACCCCTGGGATGCAGAAGGAGCCTGACGATGCGCACGCTGGATGACCTGACGGTGGGTGACCGGTTCGCCGGCGGCCCGCTGGCCGTGACCGAAGCTGACATTCTCGAGTTCGCCGGCCGGTACGACCCGCAGCCTTTCCACCTCGACCCCGTCGCCGCCAGGGAAACCCTGTTCGGCGGCCTGGCGGCGAGCGGCTGGCACACGGCGGCACTCACCATGAGGATGATCATAGACGGCGAGGGGGAACTCGCGGGAGGTTTCGTCGGACTGGGCGTCGAGGAACTGGCGTGGCCGCAGCCGGTCCGTCCGGGCGATGTCCTGCGGATCGAGAGCGAAGTGCTGGGGATCACCCCCTCGGCCTCGCGGCCGGACCGCGGAACGGTACGGATGCGCACCCTGACCTATAACCACAAGGACGAGGTGGTCCAGCGATTCACGGCCGTCCTCCTGGTGCCGCGGCGCACCGGGTTGCCAGGAGAACGTCAGGTTGGTAATGGTTAATATATCGATATAAGGAATGGTCGGGTCTGGTGCCCGCCCCAGGGGGAGCTTGCGCATGGACATCGAACGGATCGTCGCGGAACCGGCAAAACTGGGCGAAGGCCCGATCTGGTCGGTCGCCGAGCAGAAGCTCTACTGGGTCGACATCGACGGACGCGCCCTGCACCGCTTCGATCCCTCTTCCGACCGAGACGAGAGCTGGCCGATGCCGGAGGAGATCGGCTGCATCGCGACCCGCCGGGATCACCGCATGCTGCTGGCACTGCGCAACGGGTTCGCCAACTTCGATCCCAGGACCGGGGACCTGGTCCGTCTGCTCGATCCGGAATCCGACAAGCCCGACAACCGCTTCAACGACGGCACGACCGACAGCAGGGGTCGCTTCTGGGCCGGCACCATGCGCATGGGAACCCCGGGCGAGCACCCGGAAGGCGCCTTCTACCGTCTCGATGCGGATCTCGGATGCCATAGGATGATCGACGGATTCTGGACGACGAACGGCCTCGCTTTCAGCCCGGACGGGCGGACACTGTACATGTCGGACAGCAACGCCAAGGTTCGAACCATCTGGGCCTTCGACTATGATCCGGACGCCGGCGTGCCCTCCAACCGCCGCGTCTTCGTCGATACCAGGGACATGGCGGGCCGGCCCGACGGCGGCGCCTGCGATGCCGACGGCTGCTACTGGATGGCCGGGATCGGCGGCGGCGAACTGGTCCGCTTCACGCCCGCGGGCGCGATCGACCGCACCATAAAGGTGCCCTGCCGCACGCCGACCAAGATCGCGTTCGGCGGGCGCGGACTGGACGTCATCTACGTGACGTCGCTCCAAAAGGCCGGTGAGGAGCCCGACCCGCTGGCCGGCTGCCTGTTCGCGATCACCGGAACCGGCGTCACCGGCGTGGAAGTTCCGCCGTTTGCCGGTTGAAAGTAATTTTCGGATAATTCGAAAATAGATTCAAAACAGGATCATTGCGACAATCGCCAGGAACTACACCCGCCTTAAACAGAACAGATCGGATACAATAACAACAAAAACTGAGTTTTTTATAAGGCTAATATAGCCTTTCAACCATTTCGTAGATTATCTGTAGCAATAGGACCCAACCCAAAGGAGATAAGGGATGTCCATTGCTACGTTCGAACGCAATATTTCCGTCAAAAATGATTCATCGGAAGGATTCGCCGATGCTCTTCCCGCCTCGGCGAACGACATACGGGCCGGAATGCACAGGCGGTTGCCGGCTTTCCTGCAGCCCTTCCTGACATGGCTGACCGCCCGTCCCGCGCCGGGCGAGGAGGCGCGGCCCAATACGGCCATGTTCCACGTGGTGACCGCCTTCGGCACCCTCGGTGCCGGCGTGGTGCTCAGCTTCCTGGCGCTGCACCTCTCCGGCTTCTGGCTGGCCGCCCTGCCCTTCCTCCTGATCCTGTCGGCATCCGGCATGGGCAAGCTGCAGGCCGTCGTCTTCCATCACTGCGCCCATGGCACGGTGTTCCGGAAAAGGGAAACGAACCGCCTGGTCGGGGAAACCATCTCGATCCTGCTGCTGATGAAGCATTTCGACGTGTACCAGCATGAGCACATGCTGCATCACAGCCCCAACAAGCTGCTGACCCACGAGGACGAGTTCACCCAGTTCGTCATGAACCTGGCCGGACTGCGGCCCGGCCTGCCGAAGCCGGTGCTGTGGCGCCGGGTGATCGTCAGCTTCGTGTCGCCCTTCTTCCACCTGCGATTCCTGCTGGCGCGGGTCTCGTCCTGCCTGCTCTCCCACTCGACGGCGCACAACCTGATCGGCTGGGCGGCCTGGGGCAGCCTGTTTTATCTGGTCTGGCTCACCGGGACCTGGACCGAGGTGGCGATCGCCTGGCTGCTTCCGGTGACCGTCCTCCTGCAGATCGGCACGGCGCTCCGGACCCTGTGCGAGCACCGCTTCCCGGAACAGGAAGTGATCGATGCCCGCGGCAAGACCTTCGTCTGCCTCGCCACCGCGGGCGTCTTTCCCGGATCACCGGTTCCGGAGCAGTCCGCGGCCACCCCGGGCGGCCTGTTGGCCTGGGCCGGCTGGTGGACGTCCATGCTGACGGTCCACCTGTTCTCCCGCGTGTTCGTGCTGGTCGGCGATGCCCCCTGCCATGACTTCCATCATCGCCGCCCGGCGTCGCGCCGCTGGACGGATTATATCCACGCCCGCCAGAAGGACGCCGATACCGGCTGCCAGAGCTTTCCGCTCGGCTATATCGAGACGTGGGGGCTGATCGAGGCGATCGACGAGAACCTCGCCTCCCTGAGCACCGCCGGAAAGATCTGAGGGGAAGCCAAGGGTATCGCCGAAGCCGCGGCCTGCCCGAGAATCGGGTGACGCGGCGAAAATTTCCGGAAAGGGATCCGCTCGACGGAGTTCGTTTCGAAGGGTCAGGCGCGGTAGAAGACCGACGCCGACCCGTCGGCGACCCGCTGGCGGGGAAGCTGGACGGTCACGGTGGTGCCCCGTCCCGGTTCGCTGTCGATGGCGAGAGAGCCGCCGTGGCGTTCCGCGAGCGTCCTGCACAGCGGCAATCCGAGCCCGGTCCCGCCGAACCGGCGGGTATAGGTATTCTCGAGCTGACAGAACGGCTCCATGGCGCGGGGGATATCCTCCGGCGCGATGCCGATGCCGGTGTCGATCACCTGGAGCACCGCTCCGCCGTCCTCGGTCAGGTCGGCCCGGATTTCGACCCGGCCGCCCGCGGGGGTGAACTTGACCGCGTTCCCGACGAGATTGATCAGGATCTGGCGGATGCGGGTCGGATCCGCGAGAATGGCCGGCATTCCGTTCCGGATACCGACCGCCAGCGTGACACCGCGGCTCCGCGCCAGGGGCGCGACGGCGCCGAGGGCGGCTGCCGCGGCCTGGTTGAGATCGACATGCTCCTCCCGCAGGGTGGCCTTGCCTGACTGCAGGCGGGAAAAATCGAGGATGTCCTGGATCAGGTTCAGGAGGTGCTGGCCGTTCTCGTGGATGTCGGAAGCATATTCCCGGTACTTCTCCTGCGGGGCCGACCCGTAGAATTCGTCCCGGATGATTTCCGAAAACCCGATGATCGCGTTCAGCGGCGTACGCAGCTCATGACTGAGGTTGGCCAGGAAGGCCGCCTTGATCGAATTGGCCTCCTCGGCCGCGATCTTCGCGATGCGCAGTTCCTCCTCGACCCGCCGGCGCTGCATGATGTCGGCGAAGACGCCGAGCGCCGCCTCGACGATCTCGCGGTCGTCGGCGCCGAAGGGGCGCGAGACATTCGCCTCCATCCGGTTGCCGAGCAGCAGCGCTATGCCCGAAGCCGGATCATAGGCCCAGATCACGAACGGCAGGCCGAGCGCCTCCGTCAGGACGGCGCCGATCCCGTCGCAGGCTTCCCGCGACGAGGTGAAGTAGAATTCCGGCGGCTCCGCCAGCGGCACGTTCTCCACGGGGCGCGGCCGGCCGAACCCCAGCCGGTTGACGATGGTGAACAATCCCCGGTGCGGGTCGCGCCGCAGGATGGCGCCC
This sequence comes from Skermanella rosea, assembly GCF_016806835.2. NCBI lineage: Bacteria > Pseudomonadati > Pseudomonadota > Alphaproteobacteria > Rhodospirillales > Azospirillaceae > Skermanella > Skermanella rosea. The sequence continues at coordinate 3,448,051 of NZ_CP086111.1, forward strand.
CGGTCGCAGACCAGATTGTCCAGCACGATCTCCAGCATGCGGTTGCCGACCGCCTCCTCCGAGGCGTCGACGTTGACGAGGCCGAAAGCGGTCCGCAGCAGCCGGGCCGCCGTGCGCGACCTGCGCGCCTCCCGGTGGGCACGGCTCTGGTCTTCCTGCAGGCGCAGGACGCGGGCACCCAGATCGTTGCATTGCCGACGGTAGAAGGCGAGTTCGCGTTCCAGATCCTCGACCCTGCGTTCCGTCATGCGCGTTCCTGTCCCGCCCTCATGGAGCACGGTCGCCGTGCAGGATCGTCAGGACGGCGGTCCAGTCCAGCGAGCGGCTCTGCTCCTCCCCGACGGGTGCGATCTCGACTCCCGAATACAGGCCCAGCAGGGGAGCCGGTATGGCAATCTCGTCCAACAGGACTTCCGCCTCTTCGATCTCGGATCCGCTCCGCGCACTCGCCCGCCCGGCGCAGTCGATGTAGAGCGCCAGGATAGGCTGCCGGCTGGAAAACCGTTCGTTCATCAGGCGCACGCCGTCACGAACACTTTGTACCATCAAACCGTTGTCCCGCGACATAATCTGAACGACAGACCCCAGGTGAAAGTCCGGTTCGAACAAAGTAATGGACCGACGCTCCGGAGATGCCCGCAGGATCAGGCGATTTACATAGCGATTCTCATCGTACTCGGCAAACGGATCGCCGTGCTTCTCGCCGAGGGTAACCATAAGAGACAGCGCCCTGCCGTGGCTTTCGCCGATCTCGATCCCGAGCATGCCCTCCAGCACCGAAAGCGCCGGGCGGCCGTCCAATTCCAGGACCTCGGCCCCCTCCACCGCGGTGATCGTCATGAACGCGCTGACCGGCACGCAGCCGTGGAGGATGGCCGTCTCGGCGCCCACCGAGGGCGGCAGGACGACGGCGACGGCGGCATGCTTACGCGGGCGGGTGCCGTCGAAGACGTAGCCGTCGGACAGGTTCATGTCGGTCAGGGTGCCGGCGCCGACCAGATGGGGACGGCGGCCGCCGAGCCCCTGGTAGATGCCTTCGACCAGCGGGCTGGCCGGGTGCAGGCGCGGCGGAACGGTCGACGCGACGCTGTCGTAGAACAGCAGGACGACACGGCCGTCGTCGACGATTCCGCCCAACCGGTCGCCGAGCCGACGGCCGGCCGGGCCCTCGCCGTCGAGCAGCCCGTCGTCGACCAGGATGACCGGCTTGCCGAGGCCCGCCGGGAACAGGCCCACGGCGACCTCGAACCCACTGTAGCCGAACCCCGCTCCCGTGATGCCGCCCGCGGCCGAACCGCCGACCACCGCGATGGCACCGACGACTCCACGAAGGCCCGCCAGGACCAGGGCAGGATCATGCTTGCCCCCGCAGAAGAGCAACGCCCAGGCCGGCGCTTCGTCCGGGTCCAGCAACGCCACCGCCCGACGCGCCGCTTCCGTGCCGGCTTCCTTCGGGTCGGGATTGTTGCTGCGGCCGACGCCGATCAAGATCCTTCCCTTCCTCCCTCTTGCCCGACGAGCCGGAAATTGGCGTGCCGCCGGACGAGCTTGAGCAGTTCGGGGGCGGAGATCGGTTTCGCCACATACTCGTCGCACCCGGCGAGACGGATCACGGCCTCGTCCTCCGGCGTCGCATAGGCGGTCACCGCGATCACGGGGATCTTGTGGAGCCGATCGCTGTTCCGGATCGCCCTTGCGACGTCGACGCCGGACATGTCGGGCAGGCCGATATCCAGCAGGATGACGTTCGGCATGAACTGCATAGCCTGGTCGAGCGCCTGCTCGCCGTCGGTCGCCGTCAGGGTCGTGTAGCCGGCCGCCTGGAGCAGGTCATCGAGCAACTTCAAATTGAACGGATTGTCCTCAACGATCAGCACGGTCCTTATGTGAAGCGGAGGCTTGCCTTCGCCTCCACCTCGACGGGGCTCCGGTGCCGCCGGGGGAGACGCACCTTCGCCGGAAACAAGAGACAATCGCCGCGACATGCGAACCTGTTATTGAAATGGAGCCTCAATATCTCCCACCTGAATGGGGATATCCAGAAGAAAAATCATGCTAACTATCGGCGAACATGCTTAACAGAGCTCGGCCCGCATAGCGGCGCCCATGCCTGTGGAGTTTTATTAAACTTGCGCTGCCTTGTTGAAACAACGCTATCGACAAGCTGCGAAAATAGAAATGATTTCGGATCGATTGACAGGGTGCAGGATGGCCAAAATCATCGAGAAGGTATGGACCGGAGCGAAGACGACGGAGATCTTCCTCCGCCGACCGCCGACAGCTACCTGCGAGGGAATCCCGCCCCTCAGCGGTTCTCGACCGCCCAGCCGCGATAGAACAGGGCGAAGCCGACGAACGCCATCGCCAGCGCGATGACCATTCCGAAGCCGCCGATTTCCGTCTCGATCCAGAAAGCGTTCAACAGCACGCTGAAGAAGATCACGACGAAGCCTGCCAGAGCCTGCGGCGTCTGCGAACATTTCTGTATGCGGTGGAGCCGTGTCCAGTACATTCCCGGTTCATCCTTCCCCGCCGACGATCACCCCGGTCCGCACGGGATCCGGATCGTGACCACTGCGCAGCCGCCGAGCTACGCCTTATTGCTTATCCGTCAGTTAGACTGATTTCCTTGAACGCTTCAACGTTCCGGAAGGAGGGTGGCGGGCGATCAAACGTCGCAGGCGCGGATCTCCATCCCGGCCCGCCGCGTCTTCGCGCCGTCGTCACTTCGGACTAATGGCAAGACGGCGAAACGAGCATATGATTTCTCCCAAGCCGTCGGAAGACACGACAGGGCGGCGTTATGACGGGAGAGAGACGATGTGCAGAGTATTCGCCATGCAGGACCCCGCTTCCTACGCATGCGAGACGCGGGCCGTCCGGCTTCACGGCCATACGACGAGCATCCGGCTGGAGGCCGAGTTCTGGGCAATCCTCGAGGAGATCGCCGGGCGCGAAGGGCTGACGCTGGCCCGGTTCCTCTGCACCCTTCATGACGAGGTGCTCCAGCAGCAGGGCGACGTGCCGAACTTCGCCTCCATGCTGCGGGTCACCTGCGCGCTCTACCTGCGCGACCCGGCCGCCCATGCCGCGGCCATCGCGAGCCGGCGGATGCGGAAAATCGATGCTGTAGTAGCATGATACTACCTCCCGCCTGAATCGCAGCCCTAGGATTTCGCTTGCAAGAGCGAAAGACCAGGGAGGCGGAACCACCATGGCCAAAGTCATCCACGCGATGATCCGCGTGCTGGATGAAGACAGGTCGCGCGACTTCTACGGCCGGGCATTCGGCCTGGAGGCGGCGGACCGTTACGAGTTCGAGGGCTTCACCCTCGTCTACCTGCGCAACCGGGAGGCCGACTTCGAAGTCGAGCTGACCATCAACCACGGCCGGACCGAACCCTATGTCCATGGGGACGGATACGGACACATCGCGGTGGCCGTGGACGACCTGGACGCCGAGCACGGCCGGTTCACCCGGTTGGGCTTTACTCCCAACCCGATCAAGGAATTCATGCGCGACGGCGCCCTGATGGCACGCTTCTTCTTCGTGCAGGACCCCGACGGCTACAAGGTGGAGGTGTTGCAGCGCCACGGCCGATACCGCTGAGCGGAGCCGCGAAGGGTCGGAGCAATGCCTTCCATGAAGAAAAGCGATCGAAGAACCGTCTCCGAGGGAGGAGCACAATGAGGACCATCGACAAGCGGGTCAAGGTGACCCGGCGCAACTTCCTGAAATCGGGCGCGGCGGCGGCCGGCGTCACGGCCCTGGCGAGCGGGACCGTGGCGATCTCCCCGTCCGGTGCCTGGGCGATGACCGCGAAGCATCTCAAGCCGGCCACCATGGTGACCCTGGTCCGGATGGCGCGCGACCTTTACCCGCACGACCGGCTGGGCGAGGCCCATTATGCCCGGGCCGTCGAGCCTTATGACGGCAAGGCCGGCGAGAACGCCGACCTGAAGCAGCTGATCGAGGACGGCGTGGCCGGCCTCGACACCGCGGCGCAGGCCAAATACGCCCGTCCCTATGCCGACGTCGTCGAGGAGGACGACCGGGTCGCCGTCCTGAAGTCGATCGAGGCCACCCCGTTCTTCCAGAAGGTGCGCGGCGACATGGTCGTGGCGATCTACAACCAGCCGGAGGTATGGGTGAAGTTCGGCTACGAAGGCTCCTCCGCCGAACATGGCGGCTACCTGGAGCGGGGCTTCGACGACATCGATTGGCTGAAGAACGCCTGAGCGGGAGGGATCGGGATCATGGCTGCTAAATTCGACCTCAACGACGACGGCGTCGTGGTGATCGTGGGTTCGGGCGCCGGCGGCGGCACGCTCGGCAACGAACTGGCCCAGAAGGGCGTCAAGGTGGTGGTGCTGGAGGCAGGCCCCCGTGTGGAGATGGAGGAGTTCGTCAACAACGAGTGGGAGTCATTCTCGCAGATCAGCTGGCTCGACAAGCGGACGACCTCGGGAAGCTGGCGTGTCGCCAAGGATTTCGCCGGACTTCCGGCATGGATCGTCAAGGCGGTGGGCGGCTCGACCGTCCATTGGGCGGGCGCCAGCCTGCGGTTCCAGGAGCACGAGTTCAAGACAAGGACCCATTACGGCGAGTTGGCCGGAGCCAACCTGCTGGACTGGCCGATCACGCTGGCGGAGCTGGAACCCTACTACGCCAAGGCCGAGCACAAGATGGGCGTGACCGGGACCAACGGCATCCCCCGCCTGCCCGGCAACAACAATTACAAGGTGCTGGCGGCCGGCGCCAAGGCGCTGGGCTACAAGGAATTCCACTCCGGCAACATGGCGATCAACTCGCAGGAGCGCGACGGCCGGGCGTCATGCCGGCAGATCGGCTTCTGCTTCCAGGGCTGCAAGACCGGGGCGAAATGGTCCACCCTGATGGCCGAGATCCCGAAGGGAGAGGCGACGGGCAACCTGGAGGTCCGGTCCGACGCACAGGTGCTTAAGATCGAGCATGACGCCTCGGGCAAGGTGACCGGCGTGCTCTATGGCGACAGGGCCGGCAACGTCATGCGGCAGAAGGCCCGCGTCGTCGCCGTGGCCGGCAACTCGATCGAGAGTCCGCGCCTGCTTCTCAACTCGGCGTCCGGCATGTTCCCGGACGGCCTCGCCAACAGTTCCGGCCAGGTCGGGCGCAACTACATGCGCCATACCACGGGATCGGTCTACGCCGTGTTCGAGAGGCCGGTCCACATGTATCGCGGCACGACCATGGCCGGGATCATCCGCGACGAGTCCCGATTCGATCCGTCTCGGGGCTTCGCCGGCGGATACGAGCTGGAGACGCTGTCGCTGGGCCTGCCGTTCATGGCGGCGTTCCTCAATCCCGGTGCCTGGGGCCGCGGCTTCACCTCGGCGCTGGACGGCTACGACCACATGGCCGGCATGTGGATCGTGGGCGAGGACATGCCCCAGGAGAGCAACCGGATCACCCTGCACGCGACCGAGAAGGACCAGTTCGGCCAGCCGATCCCGAACGTGCATTTCGACGACCACCCCAACGACGTCGCCATGCGCAACCACGCCTTCCGGCAGGGCTCGGCCCTGTACGACGCGGTGGGGGCGACCCGCACGATCCATACCCCGCCGTACCCTTCCACGCACAATCTCGGGACCAACCGGATGAGCGAGAAGGCGCGGGACGGCGTGGTCAACAAGCATGGGCAGACCCATGATGTGAAGAACCTGTTCGTATCGGATGGCAGCCAGTTCACCACGGGGGCCGCCTGCAATCCCACCCTGACCATCGTCTCGCTGGCCATCCGCCAGGCCGACTTCATCGCGGACCGGATGAGCAAGCGCGAGATCTGACGGCCGCCGGGAGATATCGAGGAAGGGCGCGCACCCGTGAAGGCTGCGCGCCCTTTCGATTCGCCTCCTGGTAACCGCCCTCGCGCGCGACATATATGTTGGTGCGCATTTGCGCCGAAAAGTGTATAACCCCAAGCGCCGCGTCAATGGCGAATGGAAATTTCAGTATCTTAGGATTTCCTCTCGCCCTGGACTCGTAAATTCTTAAGAAGGGCATAATTTGCCCACAATCAAGGTCCATGAATGCGGTGCGACACTTGTTGATTCTTCCCGTGGCCGGAGCCACCCGTTCTCCCTCTTCAGGAACTCCCTATGCTGCCCGATGAAACCGGGGTGCAGCCAATATGCGCCTCGACCCCAACGCCTGCGACCTTTCAGGACAGAAAGCAGGCAGCTCGCCGCTGGGCCCAACAGCTCGCGGCCTTCAAGCAGCCCGTCCTGGGGCGCAGCGTCGGACAGATCGGAACGACACTGTTGCCCCTCGCCGGCCTGACCGTCCTGATGGGCTTCAGCCTGCAGGTGGGATACTGGCTGACACTGCTGCTCGCTATCCCCGCCGCCTTCTTCCTGGTGCGGGCCTTCATCCTCCAGCATGACTGCGGTCACGGCAGCCTGTTCAAGTCCGGCTGGGCCAACGACGCGCTCGGACGCTGCCTCTCCGTGCTGACCATGACGCCCTATGGCTACTGGAAGCGCGAACACGCGATCCACCACGCCACCTCGGGCAACCTGGAAAAGCGCGGCATCGGCGACATCACCACGCTGACGGTTCGGGAATACCTGGCCCTGTCGCGCTGGGGCCGGCTGCGCTACCGGCTGTACCGGCACCCGGTCGTGCTGTTCGGCATCGGCCCGGCCTTCATGTTCCTGATCCGCCACCGGATCGCGATCGGGGACGGCACCAACGATCGTGCCGCCTGGACTAGCGTCCTGGGCACCAACGCCGCGATCCTGGCGGCACTCGTGGCGGCCTCGCTCCTGTTCGGCTGGTTGCCGGTCCTGATGGTCTGGGGTCCGGTCATCCTGCTGGCCGCGACGATCGGCATCTGGATGTTCTACGTGCAGCACCAGTTCGACGGGGTCCAGTGGCACCACGAGGACGATTGGGACTTCCACGCCGCGGCGCTGGACGGCTGCTCCTTCTACGACCTGCCGCGGTGGCTGCACTGGCTGACCGGGTATATCGGTTACCACCACGTGCATCACCTGTCGTCGAAGATCCCGAACTACAGGCTGAGGGACTGCCACCTGTCGATTCCCGACCTGCAGCGGGTCCGCGCCCTGGGCCTGATCGAAAGCCTGAAGACCGTGAGCCTTGCCCTGTGGGACGAGGACAGCCGCAGGATGATCCGCTTCGGCGACCTGCGCGAGCGCATGGCCTGACGCCTGCCGGCCGCGGAGGTGCCTGCCCGGCACCCCCGCGGCCGGCCGGTCGATCAGACCAGCAGCCAAGCCGCCTTGCCGGGCTGCATCGAGCCGATATCGTCGGACCCGACCCCCGCCAGGGTGACAAGCTCGTCCACTTTGCCGTCGTGATGAACCCAGACGGCCACGGCTCCGGCTCCCTTGGCGACCACCTCGACGTCGTAGTCCGCACGGTGCCCGGACATCAAGGGCCTCAGGTCCAGGATGTCCTGGCCGACCTTGAAGTCCATGATCACGTCGCCCTTGTCGCCGAGGCCGTTGAACACGAAGCTGTCGCTTCCGCCGCCGCCGTAGAGCTGGTCGGCGCCACCGCCGCCGATGATGGTGTCCTTGCCGGCATTGCCCTTGATGATGTTCGACAGGCCGTTGCCGGTCAGTGTCATGCCGCCCGCCCTGAGCCCGATCAGGTTCTCGACATTGTCGGGCAGCGTGTAGGAGACGTCCCAGAGCTTGACGGTGTCGATCCCCTCGCCCGGCTTCTCGACCACCTTGTCGTAGATGCTTCCGGCCACGTAGGTGTCGTCGCCCTTGCCGCCCCGCATGACGTCATGCCCCGAGCCGCCGTCGAGCTGATCATTCCGGTCGGTGCCGGTCAGGGTGTCGTTCTTCGACGTGCCCTTGATCGTGCTGGTGAACGCGACGCTCTCGCGCCACTGGGCCAGGGTCGGTAGGGGCGTCGGCGTCGAACCGGCCGGGCTGAACCCGAAATCGTCGGCCGCGAAGGCGGCGATCTTGATGTTCAGGAACTTGAGCGTCTGCCCGCCACCAAGGTCCAGAACGACATCCGCACCGGACTGCTTCATGGCCGCCTTGACCGCCGCGAAGCTGCCGAAAGGCGTTCCTTCCAGGCGCACCGTGTCGCCCGCCCCGGCACCGGCCTTGAAGTCGGTGATGACGTCGTTGCCCTTGCCCTTCGCGATCACGAACACGTCGTTGCCGCCACCGCCGGTCAATCGGTCGTTGCCGACGCCGCCGTCGAGCACGTCGTTGCCGGAGCCGCCCTTGATCACGTTGTCCTTGGCGTTGCCGGTGACCTTGGAACCGCCCGAGCGCGTCACGTTGGCGTTCTCGACCGATGACGGCATGGTGTAGCTCGCGTCGGTCACCGTGACCGTGTCGACCGGATCGGTCGGCTTGGGAACCGTTCCGACCGTGCCGGAACCGGGGCCCGCCTTGCCGTTCCACACGCCGTCGAAACGGTTGCCGGAAACCTCCAGGCCCTTGCCCTGGCCGGACTCCACGCTCAGCCAGTTGTTCGACCGGTTTATGGTGTTGTTGTTGATCGTGATGTCCGAGGACGGGGTCGCCTTGCCGCCCGTCTTGCCGGCCGCGACGTTGACGACGGTGTAGTATTTGGGATTGCCGGCCAGCAGGTTGCCGGTCGCCGTGCTGTCGACCGCGCCCAGGAAGTTGAGCGGGCGCTTGCCCACGTCGAAGACCTCGTTGCCGATCGCGACGACGTTCTTCGCCTCATAGTCGCGCATGCCCGGCCGCATCCATTTGGGCGTCGTCCAGCCGCCGATGGAAATGCCGTCCACATCGACGTCATGGACCCTGTTGTACTCGATCCGGACGTTCGTCGAACCGCCCTTGGCGAACAGGCCGGCCACACCCGTGACCTTGGAAATGTCGTTGCGGGCGATGACGCTGTCATTGACCGCGACGAAGTCGATGCCCTGGTCGCCTGCACCGATGATGGTGTTACCCAGGATATGGACGTTGTCGCCCTGGGAGATCTTGATGCCGTCCATGCCGGCGCCGCGGATGATGTTGCCCTCGACGACGATGTTCTTGACCATGTCCTTGAAGTCGGTGCCGGCCATGCCGAACTGGATGCCGTTCTGCTTGGACTGCGCCGTCACGTCGAAGCCGCGAACGACGATGTTCTCCTCGCCGAAGCCGGCGATGGTCGCGGTACCCGCGCTGGCGGGCTTGATCTTCGCGGCCCCGGCGCCGTCGGCCGAGATCAACCAGATCGGCGCCTTTTCCGTACCGCTATGCTTGAAATTGACGTTCTCAACATAGGTGCCCGCCTTCACCATGATGGCCGTTCCGGGCGTGGCCTTGTCCAATGCGGCCTGGATCGTCTTGAACGGAGAACCTTCGGATCCGTTGTTGCTGTTGCTGCCCTTGTTGGAAACCCAAATGGTGCGCTGCGGCGTGATGTTGGAAAACGGCGTCAATTTACAGTTCCTCTCGAATTTCTACGAGGGCCGAGCCGCGGATGTCTCCGCGCCAACTTCAGCCCTTCATCGAACCCCGTATCATTAGATCGGGTTACCTCTTTCGAGAGAATGTCCTGGACGATTTAATAGATCGTTACCGTCAAGTCAGACCTTCCAATGAATCCGGATTATTGATCGATACCTGGGAAATACTCCGAATTCGGAACCAATTCCGATGCACGCGAAATCCCGGGTAGTTGCTGGGATTACGGGCATTTTCCTGCGCCTCGAGGCCGGCAACGACCAAGTCTATTAACAGATATTCAGAATTCTGGACCTGAAAACGATCACAGCCCGGTCGGATCCGTGTCACAACTTCGTACCGGCTTTTGTCGGAACAGCAGACGCCTTTTTTGCTCCCCCGTTTCGATCGTTTGCATGTAATTTCCGGCCTGTTCGCTGTACAGACAAGTACAAATCACCAAATCGCTGCACCAGATCCGGAAAAATCCCATAATCTGCGAGTAAAAGCCCACTTTTGCTCAAGTGGATCCCGGACTGTAACGCACAATCAAAGAGTGGCATTGAAATGGGCGATCGTCAGATCTGGGTTTCCAAATCCGGAAGCAACTCAAACTCCGGCAGCTCTTCAGCTCCTCTGAAGACTATTCAAGCCGCCGTCGATCGCGCTTCGGGCGGTGCCGACATCATGGTCAAGGCGGGCACCTATGTCGAAAACGTCCGCATCCGCAAAGATGACATCTCGCTGATCTCGGCCGACGGAAAGCATGAGGCGACGATCAAGGCGGCCTCGCAGAAAGGTGCGGCGATCAGCGGCTTCGGGGTCGAGGATGTCACGATCAAGGGCTTCGTGATCGATGGGCCGTCCGGATCCAACGCCGTCCATTTCGGCATGTCCGGCCGCGGGTTCGGCGATCCGATCCGCAACCTGACCATCCAGGACAACAAGATCCACAGCTCCGGCCTGGATGGGGTCAAGGTTTCCCAGGCGTACAATGTCAAGGTGCTGAATAACGATGTTTCCGGCTCCGGCGAGGAGGGGATCGATTTCGTCGCGGTCAACAACTCGCGCATCGCGGGCAACGACGTGTCGGGCAGCGACGGTCCCTCCAGCCTCGGCGTCAAGGGCGGATCGTCCAACGTCACGATCGAGGACAACACTGTCTGGGACGCCAAGGGCGCAGGCATCAGCGTGGGCGGCTGGACGACGGCCAAGTGGATGTGGCCGAACGCGCGCAGCTATGAGGCCAAGAACCTGAAGGTCGTCGGGAACGAGGTCTCGGACGTGGGCAAGGCCGCGATCCTCGTCTCCGGCGCCCGGGACAGCCACATCGGCGACAATTATCTCGACCCCGACAACGGCCAGAAGGCCGCGATCTGGGTGGATCGCAGCAAGGCGGCGCACCCGAGCCCCATCTACTCCAAGGACATTTCCATCGAGGGCAACGCCTTCGAAAGCTCCAAGCTGGTGCAGGTGAACAAGGGCAACGGCACCGGCCTGGAAGTCAGCGGCAACACGGCGGCCGCTTCGGGGCAGAAGGGCGTCTGGGCCTCGGCCAAGAGCGCCGCCGATACTGCCCATGCCACCGAGGCTCCGAACGATGCGGTCCCCGACGTGATCGCGATCGCCCGGGAAGTCCTGCCGGAGAGCTTCCGCAGCCACGACGGCGAGGATCTGCCGGACATCCAGATCGTCGTGGGCGACGAGTCCGTGGTCTACAGCCCGATCCGCGACGGCAGTTTTGACGGGGCTGAACTGCCGGGCGGCGCCGCACCGACGGAAGACTACCTGTTCTTCGGGCTGCCCGCCGAAACGGTCGATGACGACGCGGCCGACGATGCCGCCGTGATCCTCACCGGGTGGCATGCGGTCGAGGATGCGCCGCACGCCGAACTGGCGGGTGCCGTCCAGGGTAGCTCAGTCGCCGCCGACTGGCTGCTCCAAGGATAGTCTCCACGTCTCTCTTTCGGCGAAACCCAGGCTCTCTTCCGGCTAATCCCACCCGGAAGAGAGCAAGGGCGGAATTGCGCCAAAAAGATCTCTAGCTTGGTTAATTATCGGTAAATTTTTTGGGTTGACGTCGAAACGATTTCCAGTCATGGGCATTGCTCGCGTGACGATATTAACCATAATGGGGCCGGTTTTATGCATTTTCGCGGTAAATCTGGGGCGGTGTCGAGGCGATCGCTGCTGGCGGCGGGGGTTTCCGCAGCATTCCTCTCAGCGATCAAACCAGCCGCTGCCGCGGTCGCTCCCGTGAAGGATAGAAAGCTTCACCTTTACCATCGCCAGACCGGCGAATTTTTCAAAGAAACCTATTTCGAAGACGGGTTCTACCGCGTCGACGCGCTGGACAAGATCAACTGGGTCCTTCGAGACTGGCGCACCGACGCGACGACCCCGATTGATCCCGCCCTGCTCGATATCCTGTTCAACGTCGCGAACAGCGTGGAGGCCGGCAAGCCCTTCGAGATCCTGTCAGGTTATCGCACGCCCGCGACCAACGCGGCCCTGCGCCGGCATGGCATCCGGACCGCGTCGCACAGCTATCACATGGTCGGCCAGGCGGTCGACATCACGCTCCCCGGCGTGAGCCTCCGCAACATGCGGAAGGCGGCCCTCGCGCTCGGCAAGGGCGGCGTCGGCTATTATCCCAGGTCGGGCTTCATCCACGTCGATACCGGCGACGTCCGGCAGTGGAACGGGCGCTGAGGCAGTCCCGCGTCTTCCGAGACGGCGGAGGGAGCGCCGGCGCCCTGGGCCGCCCGCGCTCCGCGTCCGCCTCGCGGTGGATCGGTCAGGGAATACGGAGCATCTGGCCGGGATAGATCTTGTCCGGATGCTCCAGCATCGGCCGGTTCGCCTCGAAGATCGCCTGATACCTGTTGGGATCTCCGTAGAACTCCTTCGAAACCTTCGAAAGCGTGTCGCCCTTCTTCACCGTGTAGAAGCGCGATTCCGGCGCAGCGTTGGCGGCCGCCGGAGTGGCGGCGGCAGGCGCGTCAGCCTGGGCCACGGCCAGGCGATCCTCGACCTTGGCGACGCCGTGCACGTTGCCGAGCGCCAGGACGATCTTCTCGCGCTGCTCTTGCGACGGGGCGGTGCCGGAAACGGTGACGATGTCGTCCTTCACGTCGACCGCGAAATCCTTGGCCTCAAGGCCGAGCTTGGTGACTTCGGCGCGCAGCTCGTCCGGCGTCGGAGCGTCGCTGCCGATACCCAGCTTGCGGCCCGCATCCTTCACGAAATCGAAGAAGCCCATGATGTTCTCCTCAAAGGGGGTGGACTGGGTTTGGAAATGGTACGGGCCGCCGGAGCGGCCCGTCACTGCACCGCACAACAAACACCCAGTCGGCCCCGCGGTTGCGTGGAGGGTCGGGCCGCCGGATCCTAGAAGCCGGTCAGGACGATCTTGCCGATCGAGCGGCCGCTCTCCAGTGCCGCATGGGCCTTGCGCAGGTTCGCGGCATTGATCGTGCCGAATTCCTGGCCGAGGGTGGTCCGGATCAGTCCCTCGTCGACCAGGCCCGAGACCTCGTCGAGCAGCTTATGCTGCTGGATCATGTCGGGCGTCTCGTGCATGGCGCGGACGAACATCAGCTCGATGTGAAGCGTCCCGGCCTTGCCCTTGATCTGCATGACGTCCAGGGACGCCGGGTCGTCGATCAGGGTGATCTCCCCCTGGGGGGCCATGACCTTGACGATCTCCGCCCAGTGCCTGTCGGTGTGGGTCAGGGATAGCACGTAGCGCACCGTCGGGTACCCGATCCGGGCCATCTCCTCCGACAGGGACCTGGAATGGTCGATCACGTGATGCGCGCCCGAGGCCGTCACCCAATCCCGCGTTTCCGGCCGCGAGGCCGTGCCGATGACGGTGAGGTTGGTGAGCCTGCGGGCGAGCTGAACCGCGATCGATCCGACGCCCCCGGCCGCCCCGATGATCAGGATGGCGTCGTCGGTCGGCGCCTTGCCGACCGGAATGCGGAACCGGTCGAACAGGCATTCCCACGCGGTGATGGCGGTCAGCGGCAATGCGGCCGCCTGGGTGAAGGACAGGCTCCGGGGCTTGTGGCCGACGATCCGCTCGTCCACCAAGCCGTATTCCGCGTTGCTGCCCGGGCGGGTGATGCTGCCGGCGTAGAAGACCTCGTCGCCGGGCTTGAAGAGCGTGACGTCGCGCCCGACCGCTTCCACCACGCCGGCGGCGTCCCAGCCCAGGATCACCGGCTGTTCGGGTGTTCCCGTACGGCGCATGCGGACCTTGGTATCGACCGGATTGACCGAGACCGCCTCGATCCGCACCAGCAGGTCGCGCAGCCCCGGGACCGGTTTGGGCGCCTCGAAATCGAACAGGGAACGCTCTTCGGTAATGGGCAGGCTTTCGCTGTAGCCGACGGCTTTCATGGGCTGATCCTTTCATGCATCCTTCAACCTGCTCCCCAAGATGGATCAACGCCGCCCGACATAAAATGGCCTTGAGTCCGAATTGACTGTTTGGCTTTATCAAACAATGGATTTCAGCCTTTCCGACCTGACGCTCTTCGTCCGCACCGCGACACTTGGCAATATCAGCGCGGCCGGGCGGGAGATCGGCCTTGCACCGGCGTCGGCCAGCCAACGCCTCCAGGCGATCGAACGGGAGATCGGGGCTCGGCTGTTCCATCGGACTACGCGCAAAGTCGCCTTGAGCGAGGACGGCCGAATCTTCCTGGCCTATGCGCAGAAGATCCTGACGGATGCCGAGGAAGCCAGGGATGCGGTGACGGGGACACAGTCGCCCGCCGGGATGCTGTCGGTCACCGCTCCCGCTTCCTTCGGCCGCCAATACATCTCGCCGGTCCTGCCCGAGTTCCTGAAGGCCCATCCCAGGCTGCGGGTGCGGATGCACCTGATGGACCATGTGGTCGATATCGTGGCCCAAGGGATCGACATCGCCATCCGGATCGGCACCCTGCCCGACAGCACGCTGGTGGCGAAGCGGCTGGTGACCAACCGCCGCGTCGTCTGCGCCGCCCCGGCTTATCTGGCCGAGCACGGTACCCCCGCCACGCCGGCGGACCTGGAGGGGCACGCCTGCCTTGTCCTCGGCGACCAGCGCCTGTGGCGTTTCGAGAGTGCCGGCGGTTCGGGAGGCGAGGTCGCGGTGCGCGTCGCCGGCCCGCTGGAGAGCAACCATGGCGAGGTGATCAAGGACGCGGCCGCCGCGGGTATCGGCATCGCCATCAAGTCGACCTGGGATGTCGCCGACCTGCTGCGCGACGGACGGCTGGTGCCGATCCTCGGTGACTATCCGCTGGCGGGAGACAGCGCGATCTGGGCGGTCTATCCCAACATGCGGCTGCTCCCGGTCCGGGTCAGGTTGTTCATCGATTTCCTTGCGAAGCGCTTCGGTCAGCCGACGCCCTATTGGGACAAGGTCAGCACCTCCGAAGGACAGGCACCATTCTTACTAAAGGATTAATTTTCCTTCTGCGCTAACGTGTTATTAACTAACCCCAATGGCGCACACAGTGCGTCCTTCTTCTCGACCTTCCTTCTTCAAGGGACCTCACGATGACGACCCGGATCGGCACCTCGGTACGCGATGTCCTGTATGGAACCCGCTGGGCGGACACGCTCCGCGGCGAGGCCGGCAACGACTACCTCAACGGACAGGGCGGCAACGACAGCTTGTCCGGAGGCGCCGGTGACGACAAGCTCGACGGCGGAGCCGGCAACGATACGCTACGGGGAGGCGACGGCATCGATGCCCTGTTCGGCGGTGACGGTTCTGATGTCCTCCACGGCGACGGCGGCAACGATTACCTCTCCGGTGGCGCCGGGTTCGACCAACTCTTCGGCGGTGCCGGCAACGACCGCTTGGTCGGCGGCGAGGGAAGCAACGACCTATCCGGCGGCGACGGCAACGACGTGCTGGTGCTCGAGGAGCACGGCACGGTCCGGGAGACCTCCTCCCTGTTCTCCGGCGGGACGGGCCGCGATACCCTGCACGTCGTTGCGGACGATGCCCGGGTGCTCGTGGATCCCTACACCGGATCGACCGCGACCGCTCCGGCGCGCATCGCCATCGATCTGGACGATGAAGGATCCGGCGGCAGCCTGTGGTTCCAGGACGGCGACGGCTGGGCTTTCGAAGCTGCCGGCACCTTCGACGGGATCGAGGCCTTCACCGTCTCCGAGGGTACCCGGCTGGATTTCCATGGCGGAGCCGGTGATGCGACGGTGACCGGCGGCCTGCACGCCGACCTGTTCGAGGGCGGCTCGGGCAACGAGACCTTTCATGGGGGCGGCGGGGCCGACCTGTTCCTGATGAGCTGGAACGGCTCACTTCAGGGAATGGGTCATGACAGGATCGTCGGCTTCAAGGCCGCCGAAGGCGACCGCATCGCTTCCGCGTTCTTCACCGGGAAGCATGGGGTCGATCTGAAGACGACCTGGGTCGAGAAGAACGGCCATACGGTCTTCACCACCCGGACGCCCGACGGAACCATCGTCCACACGCTCGACGTGGACGCCGTCGGCTTGCCCAAGGGAACCATGGCCGATCACGACTGGGCGTGAAACTTGGGGCAAGGCGGGCCGGTCATCGGCGGATTTGACGCAGGCCGAACGGACAGGATCCCGGTTGGTCTATCCGTCGGGTTCATGCGATTGCATGCGCACATGTTCCATCCGCCCGGTTGCTCCCCGCCATGCACTCCCGCCTGATCCGCCGGCACGACCATTTCTTCAAACGGTTGCTGGAGCAGCCCGGCACGGCCGGGGCGCTGCTCCGGGAGCGGCTTCCGCCCGAGATCGCGAAGCTGCTGGGTCCCGATGAGCCGGTGCTGGTGCAGGGCTCCTTCGTGGATCGGGAACTTCGGGAATATCGGACGGACCGGCTCTACCGCGTACGCCTGCGGGACGGACGCGAGGCCTATCTCTATGTCCTGATCGAGCATAAGGCCGCCCCCGACCCGCGGGTCGGCCTTCAGCTTCTCGGCTATATGACGCAGTTCTGGCTGTCGTGGGACAAGGGGGAGGGAAAGGCGAAGGACGGCAAGCTACGGCCGCTGCCGCTGCTGTTCCCCCTGGTGGTCTATCACGGCGCGGCGGAGTGGGGCGTACCCCTGTCCTTCGCGGAGGCTGTCGATCTCGATGACGAGACGCTACGGCCCTATCTCTTGGATTTCCGCTACTCTCTCACCGACCTCGGAAGGATCGACGATGCCGGGCTGTCACGGCAGAAGGAACTCCGGATCGGGCTTCTTCTGCTGAAGCATGGCGGCCGGGGCGGCGACCTGCGCCAGATCCTGGTCGAGGTCGGTCGCGCCGCAGCGGCCCTGAGCACCGATGACTTGGTGACCCTGGTACGCTACATTGTTTCCGAGCCCAATGAGGTCGAGGCTGCGATGCTTCGGGACCTGCTGAGGGAGATCGTACCCGGTCAGGAGGCAAGGATCATGTCGATCGCGGCGGAACAGTGGAAAGCCGAGGGCATGGCTCGGGGTAGGGCTGAAGGCAAAGCGGAAATCCTGCTGCGCTTGCTGCGACGGCGCTTCGGCGAAATACCCCAATCGACCTTCGACACGGTCCATACCGCCTCCGACGACGAACTGACGGCATGGGCGGAGAACATCCTAGATGCGTCGAGCCTGGATGCGGTCTTCCATCCGTCCAGGGCGAACTGACGGCGTCGTCGAGGGGCGGCCGTCAGGCGAACCGGTAGATCGTGGTCGAACGGAAGGCATCGCCGGGGTCCAGGCGCGCCGACGGAAAATGCGGATGGTTGGGCGAATCCGGGAAATGCTGGGTTTCCAGGCACAGCGCGTCGCCCTGGCGGTAGATCTTCCCGGCGGCGCCGATCAGGGTGCCGTCGAGATAGTTGCCGCTGTAGAATTGGACGCCGGGCTCGGTCGTCAGCACCTCCATCACCCGCCCCGACACCGGGTCGCGCACCCGGGCAGCGAGCGTCAGGTCACCGGGCGAAGGCTTGTCCAGCACGTAGTTGTGATCGTAGCCGCGGGTGATCGCCAATTGCGGATGACCGTCGCGCAGGCGGGCGCCGATCGTCATCGGACGGGTGAAGTCGAACGGCGTTCCCGCTACCGGCTCGATGGCGCCGGTCGGGATCGAGGTCGGGTCGACCGGCGTATAGTGCGAGGCGTTCAGATAGACCTCGTGCCCCTCGACGTTGCCGGAGCCGTCGCCCGTCAGGTTGAAGAAGCTGTGGTTGGTCAGGTTCACCACGGTCGGCCGGTCGGTGATCGCGTGATAGTCGATCCGCAGCGCGTTGTCGTCGCCCAGCGTGTAAGTGACGGTCACGTCGAGGGTGCCGGGATAGCCTTCCTCCCCGTGCGCGCTCCGGTATGACAGGGCGAGCGCGCCGTCCCCGGCACGCTCGGCCCGCCAGATCCGGGTGTTGAAGCCGCCCGGGCCGCCATGAAGGGCATTGGGACCGTTGTTGGCGGCGAGCGTGAAATCCTCGCCGTCCAGGGTGAACCGGCCCTTCGCGATCCGATTGGCGTAACGCCCGATGATGGCGCCGAAGTAGCGGCCGGGCTCCGTGTAGTCCTCCAGCCGGTCGAAGCCCAGCACGACGTTGGCGATGCGGCCCGCGGAGTCCGGAACGTGAAGCGCCTTGACGACGCCGCCATAGGTCAGGATCTCCACCGCCATTCCGCTGTCGTTCGCCAGCGTGTGGAGGTCGACGCCCTCGCCGAACGGCCGTTTCTCTTGCCTTGCCATGCCGCCCCCTACTCCGCCGGATCGATCAGGATCGCGCGGAAGTCGTTGACGTTGGTCAGGGTCGGTCCGGTGATGACCTGGTCGCCCAGCGCCTCGAAGAAGGTGTGGCCGTCGTTGTCGGCCAGCTTCGCCTTCGCGTTCATGCCGCGCTCGGCGGCGCGGCGCAGGGTGTCGGGAGTGATGATGGCGCCGGCCACCTCCTCCGCCCCGTCGATACCGTCGGTATCGCCGGCGATGCCCCAGATCCCCTTGGCGCCGTTGAGGGCGACGGCGGTGGAAAGCAGGAACTCGACGTTGCGCCCGCCCTTCCCTTCGCCCCGTACAGTCACCGTCGTCTCGCCGCCCGACAGCAGGACGCAGGGCGCCGGCAGCGGGTGGCCGTGGGTCGCGGCGGAGAGCGCGATGCCTGCCATGATCTTGCCGACCTCCGTCGCCTCCCCTTCCAGCGCGTCGCCCAGCAGCAACGGGGTTACGCCTGCCTTGCGGGCCACCTCCGCGGCGGCTTCGAGGGAGAACTGCGGCGTCGCGATCATCACGTTGGTGACATTGGCGAGGCGCGGATCGCCGGGTTTCGGCGTCTCGTCCTCGCCCCGGTCCAGGTGGCGCTGCACCGCGTCCGACGGCGTGATGTTGTAACGCCGGAGCACGGCGCGGGCATCGTCGAAGGTGGACGGGTCGGGCACCGTGGGGCCGGAGGCGATGACCGAGGGATCGTCGCCGGGCACGTCGGAGATCAGCAGGCTGACCACCTTGGCGGGATGGGCCGCCGCACCCAGCCGCCCGCCCTTGATCGCGGAGAGGTGCTTGCGGACGGCGTTCATCTGCCCGATATCGGCGCCGGAGGCGAGCAGCGCCTTGTTGACGGCCTGCTTGTCCTCCAGCGTCAGGCCCGGCGCAGGCAGCGCCAGCAGGGCCGACCCGCCGCCGGAGATCAGGAACAGCACCAGGTCGTCAGGCCCCGCCCCTTCCGCCAGCTCCAGCACGCGCGCGGCGGCGGCGTGGCCGGCCGCGTCGGGAACGGGGTGGGACGCCTCGACGATCTCGATCTGGCGGCACGGCACGGCATGCCCGTAGCGCGTGATCACCAGCCCTTCGACGGGTCCCGGCCAATGGTCCTCGACCGCCTTCGCCATGGCGGCGGAAGCCTTGCCGGCTCCCAGCACGATCGTGCGGCCCTTGGGCGGCGGCGGGAGATGCCGCGGCACGACCTTCTCCGGCAATGCCGCCTCGACCGCGGCATCGAACATCGCCCTCAGCAGATCGCGCTGCCGTGTCGCCATGATGGGTGTTCCTTTCCCTCTGTATCGCCCGTTCGGGCCGTTCTGGGGCGCTCTACTTGGCGCCGATCTCGTGGTTTGCCATAAGTTCGAGGGCCCGCACCAGTGCCGAATGATCCCAGGCATTGCCGCCGTTGGCCGAGCAGGTGTTGAGCAGTTCCTGGCAAGTCGCGGTGTTGGGCAACGCCACCTTCAGTTCGCGGGCACCCTGGAGCGCCAAATTGAGGTCCTTCTGGTGCAGTTCGATACGGAAGCCCGGATCGAAGGTCCGCTTGATCATCCGTTCGCCGTGGACTTCCAGGATCTTGGAACTGGCGAAGCCGCCCATCAGTGCCTGCCGCACCTTGGCCGGGTCGGCTCCCGCCTTGGAGGCGAACAGCAGCGCCTCGCCGACCGCCTCGATGGTCAGGGCCACGATGATCTGGTTGGCGACCTTGGTGGTCTGCCCGTCGCCGTTGCCGCCGACCAGGGTGATGTTCTTGCCCATCAGGTCGAACAGCGGCTTGACCTTGTCGAACACGGCCTGCTCGCCGCCGACCATGATGGTCAGGGTACCGGCCTTGGCCCCGACCTCGCCGCCCGACACAGGCGCGTCCAGGTAGTCGCAGCCCAGCTCGTTGATCCGGCGGGCGAACTCCTTGGTCGCCATGGGCGCGATCGAGCTCATGTCGACCACCACCTTGCCGGCGCCGAGGCCCGCGGCGACGCCGTCCGTGCCGAACAGCGTCTCCTCCACGTCGGGGGTGTCTGGGACCATCAGGATGATGACGTCGGCCGCCTCGGCGACCGAACGGCGGGTGTCGACCACCTTGGCACCGCCCTTGACCAGCTCGTCCGGGATGGGCGAGCGGTGCTTGACCACGATCAGTTCGTGGCCGGCCGACAGGATGTGCCCCGCCATGGGGCGGCCCATGATGCCGAGCCCGATGAAACCTACCTTCATGTCTCTTCTCCTTGATTATCCGGTTGCCGGCCCGGTGCGGGCCAGTCCTCGGCCAGCATGATCCTCTCGACTCCCGCCAGATGCTCGCGCATCGCGTCGCGGGCGGCAGGGCCGTCGCGGCGCCCCAGCGCGTCGAGGATGCGGGCGTGCTCCGTCAGCGATGCCCGATGGTTCTCGGGCAGGCCGGTGCGCCGGCTCAGCCCGTCGAAGATCGGCTCGCCGGACTCGGCCCACAGCCGGTCTACCATGGACGCCAGCACCGAGTTGCCGGTCGCCCGGGCGATCCGGGCATGGAACAGGCGGTCGGCGGACCGGACGTCCTGGCCGGCATCGACCCCTTCCCGCATCCGGTCCAGGGCCTCCGCGATCGAGGTGAGGTCGTCCGCGGTGGCGCAGGCGGCCGCGGCGAAGGTAACCTCCGGCTCGATCAGCAGGCGCGCGGCGATCAGGTCGAACGGGCTCGGGCCGATGTCGGGCGCCGAGAAGGAGGGCGATGCCTCCTGCGGGGCCTTGCGGACAAAGGCGCCGGAACCCGTCCGGACCTCGACGAGGCCGGCGATCTCCAGCGCGATCATGGCTTCGCGCACCGTCGGGCGGCTGACGCCGAGCTGCCGCGCGAGGTCGCGTTCGGGGGGCAGGCGGTGGCCCGGCGGGAATTCGCCCCGCCGGATCAGGTCGCCGAGTTGCCCGGCGACCTGCTGGTACAGCCGCTGCGTCTCTACGGTCTGGATGGGCAGCTCAAGGTCCTCCGGCTTCCGGCCGAGCGATACCGGCCGGCGGTCAGCGGTCGTCGGACGACAGCGGGCGGGGCCGTCGCTCCGGCGGCGTGTAGTTCATCGGGGCGAAGCTGCCGCCCTGGTATCGCTGGCCGACCACGTCGAGCGGGTTCGGCTTGGGCAGGATCTCGGCGGCGTAGTCCTCCGCGTTCTGGCGCGGATGGTAGCCAAGCCGCTCGGCGCCCGCGTTGTCCCAATAGGAACGCGTATTGGCCGAAACGCCCCAGACCGCGAGATAGCCGACATCGGGCGCCGTGACGCAGCGGACGATCAGTTCGATCATGTCCTCGTGGCCGAGCCAGGTGCTGAGATGGCGGAACTGGGTCGGCCGCTCCTCGGCGGAGCCGATCCGCAGGCTGATCCCCTCGATGCCGTGCTTGTCCCAGTACATCCGGGTCATGGCCTCGCCCCAGACCTTGCTGAGGCCGTAGAAGCCGTCGGGCCGGTAGTCGCAATCGACTTCCAGCTTCTCGTCGACCGAATGCATGCCCGTCGCGTGGTTGGAGCTGGCGAAGACGATGCGCCGCACGCCGTGCCGGCGGGCTCCCTCGTAGACCTCGTACAGGGCCCGGAGATTGTTCTCGATGATCTCGGGCAGAGGTTTCTCGTTGCTGGTGCCGGCCATGTGGACCAGGACGTCGGTGCCGGCGAGCAGCCTGTCCACCACAGCCGGGTCGCGAAGGTCGCCGTGGCAGACCTCCTCCTCCGGCGAGACCGGATCGAGGGGACGGGAGCCGCCGGCGGAGCGGAGACCGAAACCCCGGGCCAGCAATGCCGGACGCAACACGCGTCCGATCGAGCCGCTGCCTCCTGACAGGGCGATCTTCGTCATTGCGGCCGGCTTTCCGTGACTGCGTAGCGTGAGAAGGCGCCCGATGACGACATCCGCATTTCCCCCATCCCTAGTGGCAGGCCCGTCTTGCTCCCGCGGGCGTTCGAATGCCGGTGAGTGTCGATCAAAGAGCCTCGTCCGTCAACCGGCTAAATGGCCGGGTGGCCTGACCAATTTTTAGAGCTCAATCTCATGCCCTGCGCTCCTGCGCCAGCAGGTACAGGCCGGAAGCGATGATGATCGCGGCGCCGGCGAAGGTCCAGGGCGAGGGGACGTGGCCGAAGACGAGGTATCCCAGCGTGACCATGCCGATGATCTGCGCGTAGGTGAAGGGAGCCAGCACGGAGGCCGGGACATGCCGATGGGCGAGGATAAGAAGGAAGTGCCCTGCCGCACCGAAGAAGCCGGCTCCACCCAGCATCGCCCAGGTCGCAAGGTCTGGCGGCGGCACCCACACGGCGTAGAGCCAGGGCAGCAGGGCGACCGTCGGAAAGGCCGCCATGACCAGCAGCATGCTGCCCGGGGATTCCGACTGGGCCAGCGACCGGGTCATGATGACGTACCCGGCGCTGGTGGCGGCGGACGCCAGCGACAGCAGCACGGCCCAATGGACCTCGGCCACGCCGGGACGGGTCACCACCAGGATCCCGGCGAAACCGACCGCGATGGCTGCCCAGCGTTTCGGCCCGACCGTCTCCTTCAGGAACAGGACGGACAGGATGGCGATGAACAGCGGCCCCAGGAACTGGATCGTCACCGTCTCGACCAGTTGCAGGTAGCGCAGCGCCATGAAGTTCAGGCCCGTGCAGAGCGTCAGCAGGGCCGCGCGGCCGATCTGGGCGAACGGCCGGTTGGTCCGCCACGCCGACCGGGACCGCCAGGGGTTCAGGAATACCATGGCGAGGACGAAGTGGATCGCGTAGCGGAACCACACGACCTCCACCGTCGGCACATGCCGGCTGCTGAGCTTGGCCAGGGTGTCCAGGAAGCAGAACAGGGTCACCGCCGCGACGGCGAGGCCGATGCCCTGGAGCCGGCGGCTTCGCGCGAGGGCGGCGTCGACCGGGGCGGTATCGGCCAGCGTCTGGGCCTGGGCTTGGGTCACGGCGGTGGTCCGTTCTGCGCATTGCCGGGTAGAAGCAACCCGGCGGACGGGGAATCATCCCGGTCAGATAGCCCCTGCGCAGCGGGCGGGCAACTCACCTTATAGTCAGCGGAAAGTCAGCGGAGCGACCAGACGGTGGTCGGGGAGCCGGCCTTCTCGGTGCACAGGGGCAGCGCCTCCCCGCTCCGATAGACGCGATAGCACTTGCCGGGATCGCCCGGAAGGAAGCGCGACGCCGGATCGAGACCGGCAGGAGTCCCATCGGTCAGGAGCCATCGGTTGTCAGGCTGGAGGCAGATGGACGCCGGCTGCGTCCGGCAATCCTCCTGGCCGGGCGCACAGGCCTGATAATTCACGGCGTAGCACA
This sequence comes from Skermanella rosea, assembly GCF_016806835.2. NCBI lineage: Bacteria > Pseudomonadati > Pseudomonadota > Alphaproteobacteria > Rhodospirillales > Azospirillaceae > Skermanella > Skermanella rosea. Next base: position 3,471,519 of record NZ_CP086111.1, read on the forward strand.
GGTCCTGGACCGGTGCGCTCTGGCCGCCGGCCTGGGCGGTCTGCTCCGGCGGACCGCTTTGACCGCTTCGGGGAGCGGCGGCCGCCGTCCCTTCGGTGCCGCCGGTACAGCTATATCCCTGGGCTTCGAAATCCCGCTTCATCTTGGCGATGGCGTCGATGCAGACTTGGCCGGTTTCCCGCGCTTCCCACAAGGTCCGCGGCGGCTCGGCATTACGGTAGTAGCGTACGGAACACGGCGCACCGCCTGGCTCGAAGACCCGGTCCATTCGCCGGGTCTGGTCCGTCAGGGTGCATATGTGGGTTTCGGTCTGCTCGGCCTTAACCGCCGCCGGATCGATCAGCAGGCACAGGACGGCGGCCTGGAGCGTCGTAAGCAGCCTGATCGGCAGTCCACCGTCGGTTTTCTGGCGGTCCCGGATCAATGATCTCTCCCCTAGCCTTCCACGATATCGGACCTGTTAACACGTAGAGTCCGCTTTGTGGTCAAGAAGGGTGCAATCGGTCGCCGTGGGCCGGTCGCTCTTTCGGGCTAACGCGGATCGAATGCGTCGGGACCGCGGACCGTGAGGCCCGCGGTCCCGACGGCACGAGGATCACTGGGACGGCTGGCTCGACCCGCTCGCCGGGGCCTCCCCTTCGGCGGCGGGCTTGGCGGCCGCGCGCAGCACCTCCGCCTGGTTGACCATCTGGTCGCGCAGGAGGCTGAGTTGCTTCTCGGCATCCAGGAAGACGGCTTTGGCCGCTTCGGCCTGACGTGTCGCTTCCTGCTGCTGCTGGCGCAACGCGTTGAGGGCCTCCGAACGCTGGGCCACCTCGTTGCCGATGGCGGCAAGGTTCTGGCTGGCGAGCGATACCGCCCCCTGGAGATCGGCGATCCGCCGTTCGCCCTGGGCGATCTCCTCGTTCAGCTGGTCGCGCCTGGCCGTCAGGTTGGCAAGCTGGCCTTCGATCTCCTTCGCGGCGGCCTCGGTCCTGGCGACCTGATCCTCCAGGGCCTCCCGGGTGCCGACCGCAACTTCCATGGCGGCCATGTCGGCGACGACGCGGTCCTTTTCGGCCTGGATCCTTTCGATGTCCTGGCCGAGTTCCGCGACCTTGGCCTGGGCGACGTCCCGCGCCCAAGCGACGCCGCCGATCCTCTGGACAAGCTCGTTGCGCTCGGCCAGCAAGTTGGCGCGCAGGTCTTCCAGCCGGGCGACCTCGTCGACCAGCGGCAACAGCTCGTCGCGCTGGCTGGTGAGCGTCGCCATCCGCTTCTGCAGCTGAGCAAGGTCGGCTTCTCCGACGTCGCGCGCCCACGTGACGGCGCCCAGCTTCTGGACGATGCCGTTCCGCTCGTTCAGCATCATCGACCGCTCGACCTGGATATTGGCGAGTTCGTCGTTGAGGCTGGCGACCTGGGCGGTCAGCGGCTTCAGCTGGTCGCGCTCGCCGGTAACCGTGGCAAGCTGTTCCTGGGTGGTGGTCAATTGCCCCCGGGCGGTGGTGAGCTGGCCCTGGGCGTCGTTGAGCTGTGACTGAAGGCCGGCAACTTCCGCCCTCAGGTTATCCGCCTGATTGCTGTAGGTATTGGCCCTGGTCCAACCCGTCACCGCCAGGATCAGGGCGATGGCCGTCGCACCGCCGAGCAGGTAAATCGTCCGCCGATTGACCCAGCCGGGCTCCCGGGCGGCGCTTTCGGTACCGGTGTTCTGCGTTCCGCTCGGAGCGGCCGTGCCCGTGGGCTCGGCCTCTGGTCCATTGTGAGCCACGCTCGCCTCCCTGTGCTCTCTATTTCGTCTCGATGTTTTGGCTAGAGGGCCATAGGTGTGCATGACAAGTCAATGACCGGGTGAGTACTATCGGGGTTCTCCAGGGACTACGACTTTCGCTCCTGTTTAAAGCCCGGATGCCGTATTGATCGTGGTGAAGCCGATTTCTCGTCTTGGGTAACTACATATTCGCGCAAAGAGGGGAGCCGACCTCCCAGCTCCCCTTTTTCACGACGACTTCGCAATCAATGCGAGATCATCCAAGGACGTTTTGACGGGAACGTCTTGGCGCCGTCCCGGGTGTAGACGGCGCTGCTCTTGCCGCCGGAGCAGCAGGAGCAGCCGGGGCCGTGGGCGCCCGCTTGACCTGCCGAGCGGTCGGATTTCTTCGACAGCTTCGGCGCGTGGGCGCTCCGCTCGTTGGTTTCGAAGGCGGCCCGGCGCGCCGGGTCCATGTTGCCGATGCTGGGAAAGGACAGGTAGGCCCGGGACGCCGGCACCCCGCAGTCGGGGCAGCCGCACGGTTCCGCCGACTGCGCCATGGGCCGCAGCGCCGTGAAGGCGCCGCAGCTTTCGCACATGTAGTCATAGACCGGCATGGCGCTGCTCCTCAAAGATCCGGGGCGAGCGGCACGTCGATCGAGCCGTCCAGCATCTTCTTCGGTCCGTCCGACCCGGGATTGATGTCGAACTCGAACACCCCGGTCGGCAGCCACAGCGTTGCACAGGCGTTGGGAATGTCGACGACGCCGCTGATATGGCCCTGGACCGGCGCGGTACCGAGGATCGCGTAAGCCTGGGCGCGGGTGAAGCCGAACTTGGTCAAGTACTCGATCGCGTTCAGGCAGGCTTGGCGGTAAGCCACGTGGACGTCGAGATAGTGCTGGACGCCGCCCTCGTCGACCGAGATCCCCTCGAAGATCAGGTAGTCGTCGTAGGTCGGCTTGATCGGGCTTGGCTTGAAGATCGGGTTCTTGATGCCGAACTTCGCCATGCCGCCCTTGATCAGCTCGACCTTCAGGTGGATCCAGCCGGCCATCTCGATGGCGCCGCAGAAGGTGATCTCGCCGTCGCCCTGGCTGAAATGCAGGTCGCCCATGGACAGGCCCGCCCCCGGTACATAGACCGGGAAGAACACCTTGGCGCCGCGCGACAGGTCCTTGATGTCGCAATTGCCGCCATGCTCGCGCGGCGGCACGGTCCGCGCGCCCTCGGCACCCGCCGCCTTCGCGTCGTCACCCTTCATGCGGCCCATGTGGGCGGTCGGGCCGTAGGGCAGCGTGGCGAGCGCCGGCACCCGCTCGGGATCGGTGTCGAACAGCGCCTTCTCGCGGGTGTTCCAGGTCTGGAGCATGTCGCGCGACGGCAGGCAGCCGATCAATCCGGGATGGATCAGGCCGGGGAAGCGGACGCCCGGCACGTGGCGCGATTTGGTGAACATGCCCTCGAAGTCCCAGATCGACTTCTGCGCCTCGGGGAAATGCTCGGTCAGGAAGCCGCCGCCGTTCTTTTTGGAGAAGAAGCCGTTGAAGCCCCACTGGCTGGCCGGAAAGGCGCCGATGTCGAGGAAGTCCACCACCAGCAGGTCGCCCGGCTCCGCTCCCTCGACGCCGATCGGGCCGGACAGGAAATGGACCTGGGTCAGGTCCACGTCGCGCACGTCGGCGGCGCTGTCGTCGTTCTTGATCTGGCCGCCGGTCCAGTCGAAGCACTCGACGATGAAGTCGTCGCCGGGCTTCACCGTGGCCACCATCGGGATGTCCGGGTGCCAGCGGTTATGGATCATGTCGTTGTCGTAGGGGGAAGAGCCCAGGTCGATCTTGATGATCGTTTCCGCCATGTCAGCGCTCCTTCTCGATGGGTTGTTTGTCTTGAGGGCGAAAGGAAATACGGTGTTCAGACCGACAGGTACCGGGCGACCTGCGCCTCGTCGATTCCGTCCCGGGGCTGGTCCTGGACGATGTCGCCGTTCTCCAGCACCAGGACGCGGTCGGCGATGTCGAGCGCGAAGCTCAGCACCTGCTCCGACACGACGATGCTGAGGCCGCGGTCGTCGCGGATACGCTTCAGGGTCCGGGCCATGTCGCGGATGATGGAGGGCTGGATGCCCTCCGTCGGCTCGTCCAGGAGAAGCACCTTGGGTCGGCTGGCGAGCGCGCGGGCGATGGCGAGCTGCTGCTGCTGGCCGCCGGACAGGTTGCCGCCACGGCGGCCCCTCATCTCCAGCAGCACGGGGAACAGTTCGTAGATGTCGGGCGGGACCCTGGTCTCGCCCGAGACGGTCAGGCCGGTCTCGATGTTCTCCTGCACCGTCATGGTGGAGAAGATCATGCGGCCCTGGGGCACGAAGCCGACGCCCTTGGCCACCCGCTGGTGGCTCTTCAGGTGGGTGATGTCGGTCCCGCCGACCGCGACCGAGCCGCTTCGGGTCGGCACGATCCCCATCAGGGACTTCATCAGCGTGGTCTTGCCCATGCCGTTACGTCCCATGATCGCGACGATCTCGCCGGGAGCGATTGTGAAGTCCAGGCCATGGAGAACCTCGCTCTGGCCATAGGCGACATGAAGGCTGGAGACGTTGAGCATTTTCGGCGTTTCCCCCTAATGGCCAAGGTAGACTTCGACGACGCGGGGATCATTCTTCACGTGGCTCATTGATCCTTCGGACAGGACCTTGCCCTGGTGCAGGACAGTGACCCGGTGGGCGATGTCCTCGACGAACTTCATGTCGTGTTCGATGACGATCACCGCGCGGTCCTTGATGATGCGGTTGAGCAGGTCCGCCGTCTTGACCCGCTCGGCGACACTCATGCCGGCGACGGGCTCGTCGAGCATCAGGAGCTTGGGGTCCTGGATCAGGAGCATGCCGATCTCCAGCCACTGCTTCTGCCCGTGGCTGAGATACTCCGCCCGCTGGTCCAGGTGGTCGGCCAGGAAGATGGTCTCCGCGATCTCGTCGATGCGATCGCGCACCGCGGCGTCCCGCTTGAAGGCCAATGCGCCGAACACGGAATGACCGCGGGGATACGAGATCTCCAGGTTCTCGAAGACGCTCAGGTCCTCGTAGATGGAGGGGTTCTGGAACTTGCGGCCGATCCCCTCGGCCACGATCCTGTCCTCGCGCAGCCGGGAAATCTCCTTGCCCTTGAACCTGATCGAGCCGCCGGTGGCGCGGGTCCGGCCGCAGATCAGGTCGAGCACGGTGGTCTTGCCGGCCCCGTTGGGACCGATGATGACGCGGATCTCGTTCTCCTCGACATAGAAGGACAGGTTCTCGACCGCCTTGAAGCCGTCGAACGACACGGTCAGGCCCTCGACCGAGAGGAGGAAGCTGGTCTCGTTCGCCATGGTTCAGGTCCTCCGCTCGGCAGCGGCGGCGGCAGACGGGGCGATCGGGCGGGCGCCGGCGCGGGCCGCGGCCCAGCGGTCGAACAGCGGCTGGACATGGACCTGCCAGAGCCCGGCAAGGCCGTTGGGGAACGCCATGACGACGCCGATGAACAGGGCGCCCATGGCGAACAGCCACAGTTCCGGGAAGCTTTCGGAGAAGATCGTCTTGGCGTAGTTGACGAACAGCGTGCCGTAGACGGCGCCGAACAGGGACAGCCGCCCGCCGACCGCGCAGTAGATCACCATCTCGATCGAGGGCACGATGCCGACGAAGGACGGCGACATGAACCCGACCTGGAGCGTGAACATCGCCCCGCCGACCGCTGCCAGCACCGAGGCGAAGCAGAAAATGAAGATCTTGAAGTTGGAGACGTCGTAGCCGGAGAAGCGGACCCGGTCCTCCTTATCGCGGATCGCCACCAGGATGCGGCCGTACTTGGAGCGCCGGACGAACTGGGCGGCCAGCAGGCAGCCGAGCAGCAAGGCGACGGTGACGAAGTACAGCACCTCCTTCGCGAAGTCGGTGCGGATATCCCAGCCTTTCAGCGTGCGCAGGTCCGTGATGCCGTTGATGCCGCCGGTATAGCCCTGCTGACCGATGATCAGGATCGTCAGGATCGCGGCAATGGCCTGGGTGATGATCGCGAAATAGACACCGCCGACACGCCGCTTGAACATCGCGACGCCGATGAGCCAGGCGAAGGCCGTCGGCACCACCAGAATCGCGACGACGGTAAGGGTCAGGCTGTGGAACGGCTGCCAGAAGAAGGGCAGTTCGGTGATCTGGTTCCAGTCCATGAAATCGGGAATACCGGGGGTGGACTGGATCGCCGTCGCCTCCGGGCTGGAGGATTCGAGCTTCAGGAACATCGCCATGCAGTAGCCGCCGAGGCCGAAGAAGATCCCCTGCCCCAGGCTCAGGATGCCGGCATTGCCCCAGCACAGCACCAGCCCCAGCGCCACGAAGGCGTAGGTCAGGTACTTGCCGACTAGGTTCAGCCGGAAGCTGTCGAGAGCCATGGGGAAGACGACCAGCAGCAGAGCCGCCAGAACGACGAGGAATAAGACTTCGTTGCGCCTGAGAAAGATATTGCCGCTTCTCATGGATAGTCCCTCATCGCCTTACCTTGAGGACGAACAGGCCCTGTGGCCGCAGCATGAGAATTCCGACGACCGTCAGCAGCGTCAGCACCTTCGCCATCGAGCCGCTGAGGAAGAATTCCATGGTGGACTGGGCCTGGGAGATCACGAAGGCCGACGCGATGGTGCCGAGCAGGCTCTGGGCGCCGCCGAACACCACCACAAGGAAGGTATCGACGATATAGAGCTGCCCCGAGGTCGGCCCGGTCGAGCCGACCATGGTGAACGCGCTGCCGGCGACCCCGGCGATGCCGCAGCCGATGCCGAAGGTGTAGCGGTCGACCCTCTCGGTATCGATGCCGACGGCGCCGGCCATGACCCGGTTCTGCATGACGGCCCGAACCTGCTTGCCCCAGCGCGAGCGGTACATCAGCACGCCGACCGCTATCGTGATCATCAGCGTCAACGCCATGACGAACAGGCCGTTTATCGGCACCTCGATCACGTCGGTCACGGGCAGCGAGCCGATCAGCCATTCCGGCAGTTCCACGCCGACCTCGCGGGCGCCGAAGACGGAGCGGTAGAACTGCTGAAGGATCAGGCTAAGGCCCCAGGTCGCCAGCAGCGTGTCGAGCGGCCTGCGGTAGAGGTGCCGGATCATCGCCCACTCCACCAGCATGCCGAGCGCTCCCGCCCCGACGAAGGCTAGCGCCATCGCGACGAAGAAATAGGCGCTGAACAGGGCCGGGATGTAGTTGAGGAAGAAATTCGAGGTGAAGTAGGTGATGTAGGCTCCCAGGATCAGGAATTCCCCGTGCGCCATGTTGATGACGCCCATCTGCCCGAAGATGATCGCGAGCCCGAGGGCCATCAGCACGAAAACGGAAAACAGGATCAGCCCGGCGAACCCCTGCATGGCGAAAATGGAGCCGAGTTCGGCCAGCGTGTAGCCTTCGAACATGGACCGCTCTCCTGACGAATGGTGCTCCAGCACGGTCGGAGGGTACGCGTCCCGCGCAACCGGGGGCGGCGAGGACGCACCCCTCCGCACGCGCCTTCAGGTCACTGGTAGCCCTTGGGGAAGGGATCGGGCTCCATCAGGTCCGCCGTCTCGTAGATCACCTCGTACTGGCCATCGGCCTTGGCCTTGCCGACGCGGGTCTTGCTCCACAGGTGATGGTTCTCGTGGACGCGGACATAGCCTTCGGGCGCCTGCGGGAACTCGATCCCCGGCGAGGCCGCGGCGACCTTGTCCACGTCGAAGCTGCCCGCCTTCTCCACCGTCAGCTTCCACAGCCAGGGCCCCAGATAGGCCGCCTGGGTCACGTCTCCGATCACGATGCTCTCGCCCCACATCTTCTTGAAGGCCTGGACGAAGGCCTTGTTGTTGGGGTTGTCGAGCGACTGGAAGTATTTCATGCAGGCATAGGCCCCGGCGATGTTCTCGCCACCGATGCCGAGGATCTCGTCCTCGGTGACCGAGATCGTGACCAGCGTCTGCTTGGACAGGTCGATCCCGGCCGCCTTGAGCTGCTTGTAGAAGGCGACGTTGGAGCCGCCGACGATGATCGCGTAGATCACGTCCGGCTTGGTCAGCTTGATCTTGTTGATGACCGAGTTGAACTGGGTATGTCCGAGCGGGAAATACTCCTCGCCGACCACTTTCAAGCTGTTCTTCTCGATGTGCTTGCGGGCGATCTTGTTGGAGGTGCGCGGCCAGATATAGTCGGAGCCCAGCAGGTAGAAGCTCTTGGCCTGCTTCTCCTTCACCACCCAGTCGATGCCGGCGAGGATCTGCTGGGTCGCCTCCTGCCCGGTGTAGATCACGTTCTTGGACTGCTCCAGCCCCTCGTAGAAGGTGGGATAGTAGAGCATGCCGTTGTACTGCTCGAACACCGGCAGCACCGCCTTGCGGGACGCCGAGGTCCAGCAGCCGAAGACTGCGGCGGCCTTGTCGTTGACCAGCAGCTTCTTGGCCTTCTCCGCGAAGTTCGGCCAGTCGCTTGCGCCGTCCTCCTGGATGAACTCGATCTTGCGGCCGAGCACGCCGCCCATCTCGTTGATCTGGGCGATCGCGAGCTTCTCCGCCTGGACCGACCCGGTCTCGCTGATCGCCATGGTGCCGGTGACGGAGTGGAGGATGCCGACCCGCACGGTACTGTCGGTCACCGCGAGGCCCGTCGTGTTGACCGCCGAGGTGGCCGGGGCCTGGGCGTAGGCCGGCCTGGAAAGCGGTCCCGGCAGCAGGGTCGCCGCGGGCAGCGCGGCCATGCCGAGCAGAAGCCTGCGGCGCAGGGCGGATCGGGGGCCGTTCAATTCGGGGCTGGCCGGGGTGTGATCGGAAGACATGCAACCTCCTTTTGCTTTTCGGCGTCGGGCAGGCGCAAAGGTTCCGGTCGATGCCGCGATGCAGCAATACGGCAATTGACGTATATGCTAGTATTCAGGCGTCAGGCTAGCGTGGCCGATACCCATCGCTGCGGGGGCTTTTCAATCTGACGGCGGATCGAGGACGGATGGCGGCGCTTCAGAAGATCGTCAGGGTCCGGCGCACCTACAATCAGTGGGTGGCCAACCAGACCCTGGAGGATTTCGCGCTGCGCTTCACCGCCAAGGGCGCCCGCCGCTGGTCCGCTCTGCGGGTCGCCAACACCGCGCTCGGCGCCATATCCTTCCTGGCGCTGGAGGCGATCGGCGGCACGGTGACGCTGAACTACGGCTTCACCAACGCGATGGCGGCGATCCTGGCCGTGGGTCTGCTGATCTTCATCACGGCGGTGCCGATCAGTTATCATGCCGCCCGCTACGGGGTGGACATCGATCTGCTGACCCGGGGTGCCGGGTTCGGCTATATCGGCTCGACCGTCACGTCGCTGATCTACGCCTCCTTCACCTTCATCTTCTTCGCGATCGAAGCCGCGATCATGGCCCTGGCGCTGGAGATGGGGTTCGGCATTCCCCTGTCGGCCGGCTACCTGATCAGTTCGCTGGTGGTCATCCCGCTGGTGACCCACGGCATCACCTTCATCAGCCGGTTCCAGCTCTGGACCCAGCCGGTCTGGGTCGTGCTGCACGTGCTGCCCTTCGTCTTCATCGCGATTCACCAGTCCGACGGGCTGAGGGATTGGACCGGCTACTCCGGACTGGAAGGGGCGCCGGACGGATCGTTCGACCTGCTGCTGTTCGGGGCCGCGTCCGGCGTGATCTTCGCGCTGATCGCCCAGATCGGCGAGCAGGTCGATTTCCTGCGCTTCATGCCGGCGAGGCGCCGGGGCAACCGCGTCGCCTGGTGGACCTCCCTGCTGTCGGCCGGGCCGGGCTGGATCGTGCTGGGAATGGTGAAGCTGGCGGCGGGATCGTTCCTGGCGGTGTTGGCGGTTGGCCAGGGCATGTCCATCGAGCACGCGGCCGAGCCGACGCGGATGTATCTGGTCGCGTTCGGCCACATGTTCACCAGCGCCGACATGGCGCTGTTCGTGATGGTGATCTTCGTGGTCGTGTCGCAGATCAAGATCAACGTCACCAACGCCTACGCCGGCTCCATCGCCTGGTCGAACTTCTTCTCCCGCCTGACCCACAGCCATCCGGGCCGTGTGATCTGGCTGGTGTTCAACGTCGCGATAGCCTTCCTGCTGATGGCGGTTGGGATCTACAAGGCGCTGGAGCAGATCCTGGGCCTTTACTCCGTCGTCGCGGTGTCGTGGGTCGGCGCCATCGTCGCCGACCTGCTGATCAACAAGCCGCTCAAGCTGAGCCCACCGATCATCGAGTTCAAGCGGGCGCACCTGTACGACATCAACCCGGTCGGGGTCGGCTCGATGCTGCTGGGGGTCCTGGCCTCCGCCCTTGCCTTCACAGGACTGCTGGGGGCCACGGTGGAGGCGCTGGCTCCCTTCGTGGCGCTGGCGGTGCCGTTCGCCGCGGCCCCGCTGATCGCCTGGGCGACCGGCGGGCGCTATTACATCGCGCGCTCCTCGGCGGGCCGGTTGCCGGGAACCCCGACGATCCGCTGCGTGATCTGCGAGCACGCTTTCGAGCGGGAGGACATGGCGTTCTGCCCGGCCTATTCGGGAGCCATCTGCTCCCTGTGCTGCTCGCTGGACGCCCGCTGCCATGATGTCTGCAAGCCGCAGTCGCGGATGCCGGAGCAGGTGCTGGGCTGGCTGAGGCTGGCCCTGCCGGAGCGGATGGTGGACCGCGTGAACTCCCGCCTGGGCCATTATCTGAGCCTGCTGGCCCTATTCGGGCTGATCATCGGCCTGATCCTGACGGTGATCTATCATCAGGCCGTGCTGAACGACGACGCCCATCGCGAAACCATCGCCGGGATCTTCTGGAACCTGTTCTTCATCCTGATGATCATCACCGGGGTGGCGACTTGGCTGTTCGTCCTGGCCCAGGAAAGCCGCAAGGTCGCGCAGGAGGAAACTGCGCGCCAGACCAACCTGCTGATGCAGGAGATCGAAGCCCACGAGCGGACCGACGCCGAGCTTCAGAAAGCCAAAGAGGTCGCGGAAGCCGCCAACCTCGCCAAGAGCCGTTACGTCGTCGGCATGAGCCACGAGCTGCGCTCGCCGCTGAACGCCATCTTCGGCTATGCCCAGCTGCTGGAGGCCGACCAGACCATCCCGCCGCGCCGGCGCGACGCCATCAAGGTGATCCGGCGCAGTTCCGAGCACCTGTCGAGCCTGATCGAAGGGCTTCTCGACATCTCGAAGATCGAGGCCGGCCGGCTGCGGCTCAACCGGGACGAGGTCCATCTGGTCGAGTTCCTGAACCAGATCGTCGACATGTTCAGGCTGCAGGCGACGGCGAAGGGGATCGACTTCGTATTCGACCGGCCGGAGACGCTGCCGCTGGTGGTCTATACCGATGCCAAGCGCCTGCGCCAGATCCTGATCAACCTGCTGTCCAACGCCATCAAGTTCACGCCCGGCGGCTTCATCGCGCTCCGCATCCGCTATCGCAGCCAGGTCGCCGACATCAAGGTGGAGGACAGCGGGATCGGAATCCTGCCCGACGACCTGGGCCGCATCTTCGAGCCGTTCGAGCGCGGCCAGCAGGCCGGCGCGAGGATGACGCCCGGCACGGGGCTGGGGCTGACCATCACCAAGCTGCTGACGGAGATCATGGGCGGCGAGATCTCGGTCAGCAGCGCCGCCGGCAAGGGCAGCGTCTTCCGGGTAAAGCTGCTGCTGTCGGAAGTTCGGCGGCCGGGCCGGCAGGCGCCCGTCGCCCGAAACATAACCGGCTATGCCGGGCCGCGCCGGACGGTGCTGGTCGCGGACGACGATCCCGACCACCGGGAACTGGTGACGGATATCCTGGGACCGCTGGGCTTCATCGTCTTCACGGTCACGGACGGCGCGGCCTGCGTGACATCGGCCCGGGAGATCCAGCCCGACCTGGTGCTGATGGACATCTCCATGCCCGGGATCAACGGGCACGACGCCGCCCGGCTGCTGCGTCGGTCCGGCGAGGTGAATGCCCGGATCATCATGATTTCCGCCAATGCCGCGGAAGGACAGGCGGAGCCGGGAGCCGACGAGGACGGCGGCTCCGCCCATGACGGTTACCTGGAAAAGCCGATCACGATCCCGGCGCTGCTCGACGCGATCCGGGCCGTGCTGGGCCTGGACTGGGTCCACGGCGCCGCGGTCGAGCCGGCCGAACCTGCGCGGGCCGGCTTTCCGCCGGACACGGTGCCCGAGCGGGGGCACCTGGACGACCTGCGGCAGCTCGGCCGGATCGGCTATGTGCGCGGGATCAAGACCAAGCTCGACGAGATCGAGGTGAGGAGCCCCGAGTGCGGGCCGTTCGTCAGCCACATGAAGTCGCTGGTGAATGACCTGGCGCTCGACGATTACATGCGGACCCTGGAGGCGCTCGATGGTCATGCTGGATAGGCTGAAGGCGCGCGACATCGTGCTGGTCGTCGATGATTCCCCCGAGACGCTCGGCATGCTGACCGACGCGCTGGAAGAGGCCGAGGTGACGGTGCTGGTGGCGCTGGAGGGAGCCAAGGCGCTGGCGCTGGTCGACGAGATCACGCCCGACGTGATCCTGATGGATGCGATCATGCCGGGGATGAACGGCTTCGAGACCTGCAAGCGGCTGAAGGACAAGAAGAACGTGGCCCATGTGCCGGTCATCTTCATGACCGGCCTGACCGAAACCGAGCACATCGTCGCGGGCTTCGAGGCCGGCGGCGTCGATTACGTGACCAAGCCGATCGTGCCGGACGAGCTGATCGTGCGGATGCACGCCCACTTGGCGAACGCGCGTCTGGCCCAGAGCGCCCGCAGCGCGCTGGACGCCACCGGCAGGTTCCTGCTCGCCGCCAGCAAGGCCGGCGAGGTGCTGTGGTGCACCCCGCAGGCGAGCATCCTGCTGGCCCCGCTGCTGGACGCGGCCGCCGACGACGGCGGGCACCTGCCTTCCGCCGTCAGGGACTGGCTGGCGGAGCGCGATCGTTCCGGGGCCGACGGGCGGGCGGACGGCGTCGCCGTGACCTGCGGCGACGAGGGGCATCGGATCCAGTTCACCTATGTCGGCCGCGCCGGCCCCGACGAGTTCCTGCTGAGGTTGGTCAACAACCGGAGCTGCACCGAGGAGGCCCTTCTGAAGGAACGGCTCTGCCTGACCGCGCGGGAGTCGGAGGTGCTGCTGTGGATCGCCCGCGGCAAGTCCAACCGCGATATAAGCGAGATCCTGGGCATGAGCGCCCGCACGGTGAACAAGCACCTGGAACAGATCTATGCCAAGCTGGGCGTGGAGAACCGCGCCTCGGCCGCGGTGGTCGCGATCCGGACGGTGGGGCTGACCTGAGGAACTCCGCGCCGGCCCCCGACAACATTTCGTCTTTCCACGTGTTGAATCCATGTCGCCATGCCCGCGGCCGGTTCCGGCAGACGGGAGGGCGTTTCTACAACCATCCGCATCGGGAGGAACACATGGCGGACGACAAGGGCAACACCGGAGCTGCCGCGACCGGCAGGGGGACCCAGCAGGCCGAGAACGCGCTTCGCCAAGGGGCCGACCAGCTTCGCAACCAGATGGGCAACATGGCCGACGTGGCGGGAATGTCGGCGAAGGTTTCCCAGGAGATGATCCAGCGCTCCGGCCAGAATTTCGAGATGATGAAGCGGATCGCCGAGACCATGACCTCGGGCGCCCGCAGCGCGGCAGCCGAGTGCGCGGAGTATGCCAAGCATTCCGCCAAGCGGCAGTCGGAAATGATGCAGCAGCTCGCGTCGGCGCGCAGCCCGAACGACGTCTTGGACATCCAGAACCGTTATCTCCAGGACAATCTGAAGGAACTGCTGAGTTTCAGCGAGCGCTTGTCCCGCCTGTCGGCCGACAAGGCCAGGGAAGCCAGCGAAAGGTTGGACAACAAGGGCTGAAGCCATATCTCCAGGAGGCATCGTGACGCCGGAGCAGCCGCAAGGCCGCTCCGGCGTTTCATTGTGATAAACGGGCGGCGTGATCCTCCTCACACCGAAAAACCAACTCCTGTGGGCCGGTTTACAGGCTCCGGGGCGGGGAGCGGATAGGGTTTGTCCATCGAAGACGACAGCGGCAACCGCCGCGAACCCATCCACCCAGGCCCTTGAAGGAGACACCGTCATGATCCGCATCACCAACGCCCCCGCTCTGGCCGCCCTGGTCGCCCTGTCCATCGTCACCGGCTCCCTAACCGTTGGCCCGGCCCAGGCCCAGCAGCGTGGCGGCGTCGAGATCGGCGGCAACGCCACCGTCATCGGCCTGGCCAACAACGCGGTCAACGCCGCTACCGGCTTCCTGGCGAAGGCGGACCAGAACATCGGCGCCGTCAAGGGCGACGTGAACATCAAGGGCAACGCCACCGTCATCGGCCTCGCCAACAACGCGGTCAACGCGGCCACGGGCTTCCTGTCCAACGCCTGCCAGTCGGTCGGCGTGGTCAGTTCCGAGAGCGACTGCTGATCCCCCGGCCCGGTTCCGCCCTCCCTCCTCTCCGCTCCACTCCAGCCCCGCGGCCCGTGCCGCGGGGCATTTTTCGTTCGGCCGGCTTTCATACGCTTCTCGCCCGGGGCGCTTCGCGCCTAAACTCCCCTGCCCGCTCCCCTGGAACCCACCGGGGATCGATCCTGCGAGACGCGATGAAGACGTCCGGACACCGGCTGCGCCTGCCCACCCTGCCCCTGGTCGTCACCCTGTGCGGTTTCGCGCTGAGCTTCCTGTGGCCGATGGTCCGGTCGCGGCTCGGGCTGGGCATGGACGGCGCGTTCGACGATGCCGTGACGCTGCTGGCCGGGTCCGCCGGATGGTTCGGGCTGGCCTGGTTCGGAACCCGCGTGGTCGATGGATTGCTGCTGCGGCCGTTAGCGGCCGACCGGTCGCCGGCGGCGCCCCGGCTGATCGGCGACCTGGCGCGCGTCCTGTTCTTCGGACTGGCCGGGCTGGCGGTCGCCAGCTTCGTCCTTCATCTGCCGGTCACCGGGCTGGTCGCGACCTCCGGCGTGGTCATCGCGGTGCTGGGGTTCGCGTTGCGCAACATCCTGGCCGACATTTTCTCCGGCATCGCGATCAACGTCGAGCATCCCTACCGGATCGGCGACTGGATCCAGGTGGGAACATCCTCCGGCGGCCCCGGACCGACGGGCAAGGTGGTCGAGGTGAACTGGCGCTCGACCCGGCTGCTGACGGCGGACGGGACCACCGTCATCCTGCCCAACGGCCTGATCGCGGGCAGCCGCTTCGTCAATCTCAGCCTGCCGGATCCCTCCTACCGGGCGTCGCTGCGGGTCCACCTGGATCCGGCGGTGCCGGTCAAGCGGGCACGGCGGGTGCTGATGACCGCCCTGCTGTCGGTCGATCACCTGCTGGGCGACGGTCCGTCCGATGTGGTGGTGGAGAGCGTCGGGGACGCCGGGGTCTGTTACCTGCTGCGCTTCCGCGTGCCCGACCACGGCGCCGAGGTGGCCTGCCGCGACGCGGTCGCCGCCGCCATGCTGAAGGCGCTGCGCGATGCCGGATTGTCCGTCGCGGCCCCGCGCCGGAGCCTGGTCCCGCAGAGCCGCACCGGCCGCGACCTGGAAGGCATGGACGTCTGCCGCCGCATGCTGGGCGCGATCCCCCTGTTCCAGGCCTTCACGCCGGGCGAACTGGACGGGCTGGCGAGCCGGATGAAGCGCAGGCAGTTCACGGCCGGCGCCGTCGTGGTGAACCAGGGCGATCGGGGATCCTCTCTCTTTCTGGTGACCGAGGGCCTGCTGGAGGTGCGCGGGACCGTCGCCGGCAAGGAGGGCGTGCGGACTGTCGAGCTGGACCGCATGGGGCCGGGAGCCATCTTCGGCGAGATGGCGCTGCTGACCGGCGAACCGCGCAGCGCCACGGTGGCGGCCATGACCGACGCCGTCGTCTATGAGCTGGCCGGCGAGCATCTGCGCCCGCTGCTGCATGATCGCGCCGAACTGGCGGAGAGGCTCTCGGAGCTTATGGCGGAACGGGCGGAGCACAACGCGGAGAAGCGCGCGACTGCGCTTCGCCCGATGCCGGAACCACCGATCCCCCATCGGCGGGACCTGCTGGACCGCTTGCGGGATTTCTTCGGACTGCCGGCGCCGTGATCGGGCCCATCCGATTCCGGCTGAACGATGAGCCGGACGTGGCCCGCTTCACAGTGATTCCAGGCCGGGTGTAAGCCCGTTTACATCGGCGGCTCAAGGGTTTGGGTAGGTTTGTGTCATCGCGAAGGACGCGATCGGCGCTGAAGCCGAAACCCACCGCAAACCCGATGAAAAGGAGTCCAGTCCATGATCCGCATCACCACCGTCCCCGCTCTGGCCGCCGTCGTCGCCCTGTCCATCGCCGCCGGTTCCCTGGCAGCCAGCCCGGCCCTGGCCCAGCAGCGCGGCGGCGTCGAGATCGGCGGCAACGCCACCGTGATCGGCCTGGCCAACAACGCGGTCAACGCCGCCACCGGCTTCCTGGCGAAGGCGGACCAAAACATCGGCTCGGTCAAGGGCGACGTGAACGTCAAGGGCAACGCCACCGTCATCGGCCTCGCCAACAACGCGGTCAACGCTTCGACGGGGTTCCTGTCCAGCGCCTGCCAGACGGTCGGCGGCATCAACTCCGAAAGCGACTGCTGACCGGCGGTGACACGCCACGGCCCCGCGGCGCAAGGATCGCCGCGGGGCGGGGATCAGGCTTCCGCCTCGTCCTCGTCGTAGAAGTCGGCCAACTCGCGCAGGCCATCGAGGTCGCGGATCGTGATCGATCCCGCCGAGACCGTGATCAACCCGTCGCGCTGCCATTCGTTCAGGTGCTTGTTGGTGCTTTCCCGGGTGATGCCGACCAGGGTGCCCAACTGCTGCTGGGAGAGCTTGACGTCGATCCGGGTTCCTCCTCCGCGCTCCTCCACCCCGAAGGCGGTCGCCAATCGGACGAGGCAACGGGCGAGCCGGATCGGCACTTCCAGGAACAGGGTGTCCTCCAGCTGGGTGCTGGTCCGGCGAAGCCGGTCGCACAGGACGTTGAACATACGCAGGCAGACGGTGGGATGGCTCTCCAGCCAGGGCAGGAAATGCCGACGCTCCAGCACCAGCAGGCTGGTGTCCTCGATCGCGACCGCCTCGGCGGTCCGCAGCTTGCCGTCCAGCAGGGCGATCTCGCCGAAGTACTCGCCCTTGCGGACGATGTTCAGCGTGACCTCCTTGCCTTCGGCCGAGTAGCTGCAGATCCGCACCCGGCCCGACAGCACGGCCATCATGCTGGAGCCGGGGTCGCCCTGACGGAAGATGATGGTCCGCGGCCGGTGCTGCGCCACGGTGGCATAGGCGGCCAGTTGCGACAGCTCGCCGGGATCGACATGCTTCAGCAAGGAATGCTCCGCCAGGACGGCAAGCTTTTCCTCCAGTCCCATCATGGCCATCGGCGATGCCTCTCAGGCTAAGCCCTGTCATGGACCAGGGTACACCAAGGATTGTTCTCTTCCATGATTTGAGAAGCATTATGGTCACGCCGGTCCGGGACTGTCCACTTCTCCCTGGATGGTGGAAAGCTAAACGAAATAGCGATTGCCCTCTCCAGTCTTTCAGATAGAGACTAATACCCCTCAAGTTTTCAGGCAGCACCGATCAGGAAAGGAGTCCCACCATGTCCAAGATCCGCCTTCGCCGTCATGGACCGGCCCGCCGTGGCTGGGCCAGGCGCGCCGGGTGGCTGGCGGGCGGGTGCCTGATGCTCGCGGGATGCATGTCGGACCCGGCGATAGCCCCCGTCGTGGTGGAGCCGAAGACGCCGACCACGAAGACGATCAGCAGCTTCACCAGCAGCCTGCAATGCATGGACACCCTGCTGTGGCAGCACGGCAAGAGCGACATCTACATCATGACCTCGGGCATCCCCGACGCCACCGGCAAGGTCGCGGCGGGGACCAAGGAGATGCTGATCACCGCGATCTCCCGCATGTCGGCGCGCAGCAACGCGTTCCGCTTCGTGGACTTCGAACCCAACCCGAACAGCGACGTCACGGCCCTGTCCGCCCTGATCGGAGTCCAGCCCGACTTCGTGGTGCCCAGCTATTACATCCGGGGCGCCATCACCCAGTTGGACGAGAACGTGCTGAGCGAGTTGCAGGGCGGTTCCGTGTCCCTGCCCTTCCTGGACCTGGGAGCATCGCGCGACCGGATCGTCTCGGTCGTGTCGGTCGACCTCAATGTCGGCGAGGTGGTGACCCGCCAGATCCTGCCGGGCATGTCGGCCAGCAACTCGATCGCGGTGGTGCGGTCGGGCATCAGCGGCGATGCCGGGGGCCGGATCGACAAGGCCGGCTTCGCCTTCAACGTGGCCTTCAACAAGTCCGAAGGATTCCACCAGGCGGTCAGGACGCTGGTCGACCTGAGCGTGGTCGAGACGCTGGGCAAGCTGACCCGGGTTCCCTATTGGCAGTGCCTGGGGCTGGACCAGACCAACCCGACCTTCCGGGCGCAGGCCCGCGAATGGTTCGATACCACCCCGCCCGACGAGCAGGTCCGCTTCGCCCAGCAGATCCTGTCCAGCGGCGGCTATTACGAAGGGCCGATCACCGGCATCTATGACATCGACACCAAGGAGGCGGCGGCGCGCTACCAGACCGACAACGACCTGATCGCCACGGGCAGGATCGATTTCGACCTGTATTACTCGATGCTGGGCAAGCCCGGCGTGACCGCCCGCGCGCCCGGACGCACCGGCGCCATCGCCAATGCCGGAGGCCCCGGCATTCCGCTGATCCCGACCGATGCGAACGGCGAGCGCCGCCTGGACCTGTTCCTCAACACCGACCGCGGCCCGGTGCCCCAGTTCAAGCAGGGCGAGGCCCTGGTGGTGAAGGTGCAGGCGACCGCGGACGCGTTCCTCTATTGCTATTATCAGGACAGCGACGGAACCGTGGCGCGGGTCTTCCCGAACCGGTTCCAGCCCGACCCCTTCGTGACGGCGAACCAGCAGATCGAGATCCCGCCCGGCTACGAGAAGCCTTTCAATATCCGGCTGGACAGCGTCGGCGACAGCGAGGCTGTCGCGTGCTTCGCCTCGGCCCGCGAGGTCGGCCTGTCCCTGCCCGATGCGATGAAGATCGAGGACCTGAGGCCGATCCCCCAGGCGACCCTGCAAAGCGTCGGCCAAGCCTTCGACGGGATTCCCGCCGGGAACGTCCGGACCAAGCGCCTGAACCTGCGGGTCGTCCCGGCCAACGCCGTCGATTTCTGAGCTGCGTCCGCCTTACGCCACCGCGAGGCTGGACGGCGAAGCCGGTTGCATCCCCGACCAGTGGGCGCGGCCGGACAGCGTATCCAGGACGGCATCGGCAAGCGCCAGGGCCGCCCGGGTTTCCGACCGGGCATCGACGCCGAAAAGGTTGATCAGCCCCGGGATGCCGTGCTCCGCCGGTCCCTGGATCCGGAAATCGGAAGACTGGGGTTCATCCGTACCCGGCTCGTCGCCGCGGCCCGCCACGTCCCTCGGCTCCGACAGGACGTCCATCCAGCTTTCGCCCTGGAAGCCGGAGAAGAAGAGCGCCGCCGACTTGGGACCGCGGCAGCCCGGCACCACGAGCCGGTCGAATGGCGCCGTCCCCTCCAGCTTGTACCGTTTCGATCCCGGTCCGGACAGCTCGGGCGGTACATGGTTCCGCATGCCGTCGACCCGCGCGGCGATCTGGACCGCCTCGTAATCCTCCGTCGCGTTGACCAGGCTGTCGCAGCGAACCGTCTCCAGCTCGCCCGGCATCCCGCCGAGATCCACCTCGAATCCGCGCCGCATGGGGTAGGCCGCGACCAGCCTGCAATCCTCGGTGACGAAGGCGCCGGCGTTCTCCGCCTCGATCCGCAGGGCTAGGCGAAGAGAGTCGCCATCGACGATGCCGGCGTCGGGAGCGAACAGTCCGCCGACGCATCGCAGCCCCCGCTCGTGGGCGGCAACGTCGGCCACCGACAGCAGCTCGACCGAGGGATCACGCTGTTTCAGCCCTTCGAGCAGGGCCATCTCGGCATCGTCGCGGGCGATCATGAGCTGTCCCGTTCGCCTGAACGGGATCTCCTGGCGGGCACAGTAGGATTCCAGCGCCCTCGCGCCCAGGACGGAAAAGCCGGCGCGAAGGGTCCGGGGCCGGTCCACCACAGAGGCCTCGACCGGCTCCGGCCAACCGCTGGCGGACAGGGCGTGTCCCCCGTCATCCTGCTGGCGATCGCGCCGGGCGATCAGCATCACCTCCCGCCCGTCCAGAGCAAGACGCCGTGCGACGGCGGCACCCAAGGTTCCGCTCCCGATCACGACACATTCTATCCTGTCAGCCGACATAAAAAATCCCTCGCCTTGAGTAACCCTGGTCTATGACGAAAGACGCTGCCAGCGCGGATGCTGCGCAGAAATCGTCGGCAAGTCCTCTTCGCTTCTCGAAATCTACGTCTCTGACGCCCAGGATGAATGTGACGGCTCCGGATAATAAATTTAAGTCGCCTTTTGTTCATAGAACGATATGGCATCAAAGTATTTGGTGCGGGCATTCTGTACCTTCGTTCGGCTGATACCGGCTTCGCGGTTCGGTCGACCGTCGGATGCCGGCACGGGATGGCCGGAACAAGATGGCCGGAACAAGATGGAACGTGGCGTGTTTCGCTCCTCGCCGTCGGAACCGGGTTTTGCGGTGCCGGAGGCATCCAAAGCCGTGGCGGAAGCCATTTAGGAACCAGGGACGGTACAGGCGGTTGCTCCCATTCCGCCTGGTGCGGATCATCAGAACGGAGCATGCTCGTGAACGGAAAAAAGGTTCGCCTCGCGATCGTCGGCGTCGGCAATTGTGCGTCATCGCTTGTGCAGGGCCTGGAATACTACAGGAACGCCGCCGATGACGATCAGGTACCCGGCCTGATGCATGTCACGCTGGGCGGCTACCATATCCGTGACATCGAGGTGGTCGCCGCCTTCGACGTGTCCGACGCCAAGGTCGGGCGGGACCTGGCCGAAGCGATCCATGCCCAGCCGAACAATACCGTCCGCTTCGCCGAGGTGCCCAGATCCGGCGTGACGGTCGAGCGCGGGCCGACCCTGGACGGTCTCGGCAAGTACCTGGGCCAGGTCGTAACGGAGTCGGATCGCCCCGTCGCCGACGTCGCGGAGGTGCTGCGCCGGAGCGGCGCCGAGATCCTGGTATCCTACCTGCCGGTCGGTTCGGAACGGGCTACGGAGTTCTACGCCGAGCAGGCGTTGGAGGCCGGTTGCGCGCTGGTCAACTGCATCCCGTCCTTCATCGCGTCGCGCGACTCCTGGCGCCGTCGGTTCGAAGAGAAGCGGCTGCCGATCATCGGCGACGATATCAAGTCCCAGGTCGGCGCCACCATCGTGCATCGCGTGCTGACCAACCTGTTCCGCGAGCGCGGCGTCCGCCTGGACCGCACCTATCAGCTCAATTTCGGCGGCAATGCCGATTTCGAGAACATGCTGGAGCGCGAGAGGCTGGAATCCAAGAAGATCTCCAAGACCAACGCGGTGACGAGCCAGCTCGACGTGCCCCTGTCCAACGAGAACGCCCATGTCGGCCCGAGCGACTATGTGCCGTGGCTGGCCGATCGCAAATGGTGCTACATCCGGATGGAGGGCACGACCTTCGGCAACGTCCCGCTGAACTGCGAACTGAAGCTGGAAGTCTGGGACTCGCCCAATTCGGCCGGCGTGGTGATCGACGCCGTGCGCTGCGCCAAGCTGGCGCTGGACCGCGGCATCGGGGGCGCTCTGATCGGGCCGAGCAGCTACTTCATGAAGACGCCGCCGCAGCAGTTCACCGACGCCGAGGCCCGCGCCCGCACCCTGCGCTTCATCGACGGCGAAGCCTGACGGAACGTGACACCGGGCATCCTGACCATCCATCTCGTGCGGCACGGCGAACATGACCTCTCCCCGGGTCTGCTCGCCGGCCGCACGCCGGGCGTGACCCTGTCGGAACGCGGGGTCGACCAGGCCCGGCGCACGGCGGAGCGGCTGGCCCGGACCGGCGGCATCGCCGCCGTCCATGCCAGCCCGCTGGAGCGCACCGCCCGGACGGCCGGCATCGTCGCCGACCGGCTCGGCCTTCCGGTCGAAATCACCGACGCCCTGGCCGAGATAGATTTCGGCGGTTGGACCGGCCGCCCCTTCACCGACCTGGACGAGCGGGAAGACTGGCGCCGCTGGAACCATTTCCGAAGCGGAACGCGCCCGCCTGGCGGCGAGACCATGGCGGAAGTCCAGGGGCGGGCCCTGGGCTTCATCGACGAGCTGATCCGCGGCGGTCCGCAGGGTTCCGCCGTGCTGGTCAGCCATTGCGACGTGATCCGGGCCGTCCTGGCCCATTATCTCGGCATGCCGCAGGACCTGCTCCTACGGCTGGAGGTGGCACCTGCCTCCGTCAGCACCGTCGAGATCGGCCCCTGGGGGCCCCGCATCCTGCGGATCAACGAGGAACCATGATGAGCGAGCAGGACGAAATCCGGCGCCGGATCGATGATCTGGGGCAGTGGTTTCACAATATCGAACTGAAAGGCGTGCGAACCGCGCCGAACCATTTCCTGGGCGATTATCCCAACGTCAAATGGCAGCGCTTCGCCCACGCGGTGCCGGAAGACCTGCGCGGCATGACCGTGCTGGATATCGGCTGCAACGGCGGCTTCTACTCGATCGAGATGAAGCGCCGCGGCGCGGACCGGGTGGTCGCCATCGACTCCGAGCCGATGTATCTGGGGCAAGCCCGTTATGCTGCCGAAATGAGCGGTGCCGAGATCGAGTTCCGCGAGATGTCGGTCTATGACCTGGGCCGGCTCGGCGAACGATTCGACCTCGTTATATTCATGGGCGTGCTCTATCACCTGCGGCATCCGCTGCTGGCGCTGGACCTGATCCACGAGCATGCGGCGCGCGACCTGCTGCTGTTCCAGTCCATGATGCGCGGCAGCCAGGAGGTCGAGCCCCTGGAGGAGAACTACTCCATCACGGAGACCGGCATCTTCGACAAGCCGGGCTACCCGAAGATGCATTTCGTCGAGCGTCGCTATTCCAACGACGACAGCAACTGGTGGATCCCGAACCGGGCCTGCGTCGAGGCCATGCTGCGCGACAGCGGTTTCGAGATCGAGCAGCGGGCGGAAGAGGAAGTCTATCTCTGCCGCCGAACCGAGCGCCGGGCGCCCGGCTTGGCCGCCGTTTATCCAGCGAGGGGACAGGCATGATCGAAGCGGCGATGATCTGGAACGAGCCCAACAACAAATCCCACTGGGACCCGGAGCTCGACCCGGACTGGGTCGCCTTCGGCCGGATGACCTCGCTGGCGGGCCAGGCGATCAGGGCCGAGGCTCCGAACCTGCTGCGCGTGCTGGGCGGCATCTCGCCGATCGACCCGGTGTTCATCTCCAAGCTCCGGTCGCGCGGCGTGCTCGACCATGTGGACGTGGTGGCGGTCCATGGGTTCCCGCTGGATTGGAACCTGTGGCCCATCCACGAGTGGCCCGAGCGGCTGAAGGAGATCCAGGCGGTCACCGACCTGCCGGTCTGGGTCAGCGAGGTCGGGGTTTCCACCTTCGGCGCGGAGGAGGTCCAGGAGTTCGGGCTTCAGCGCACCGCCGACCTGCTGATCGGCCGGGTGCCGCGCATCCACTGGTACAGCCTGTACGACCTGCCGCGCTCGTGGGAAGCGACGACCCGGCATCGGGAGGCGGAGGGGTCGTCCTATTACCGGCACTTCTACATGGGCCTGCTGCGCGAGGACGGCTCGCCGAAGCTGGCGATGAGCCACTTCAACCGATACACGCCCGACATGGGCATCTGCCAGTGGTTCCATTACGAGGACCATCGGCTGGACGATGCCGTGCGCTGGTTGCGCGACCTGGGCGTGCGGCACCTGCGCACGGGCCTGAGCTGGGCCGACAGCTTCCGGCCGAACGCCCTGGACTGGTTCGACCGCCAGATGAAGGCGCTGGAGGAGTTCGACGTGACGGTGACCTTCTGCTTTACGCCGGAACATCGCGGGCTGGCCCCCCACCACACCAGCCCGCCCCAGGTGCCGGAGGAGTTCGCGGAGTTCTGCGCCACGATGGTGCGGCGCTACGCGGCCTGACCTGGCCCGGCCGTATCGGCCTAAGCGAAGCGGCGATCGGCGAGCCGGCATGGAGCGCCCGGTCGCCGCTTCGGAATGCCTCGACAGCTGAGGTCGAACTGCGTGCTGCAGGTTTGGCCACGGATGGACGCAGATGGGCTCGGATATCTGATCGCAAGATGGAGGCGTAAGGCGAAGCGGTTCTATACCTCGCAGCCTCAATGCTCGGCATCGGCGCCGGGCGGCCAGCCCATGCGGGGGGTGCCGCGGGCCAGCAGGTGAGAGACCCGGGGGTCGGCGGAGCCCCGGTGGAAGGCGCGGACGCGGTCCAGCGTGTCCCGATCGGCCATGGTGGTGCGGCGCTGGTGGCGCAGGTCGTCCAGCCAGGAGCGGAGCAGGAATGCTTCGATCCAGCGCGTAGGGTTGGCGGCGTCCTGATAGAGGGTCCAGCGCACGGCCCCGTCGCGGCGCCGCAGCCGGCGCAGGCTTCGCATCGCGGCGGCGAAATCCCTGGCGTCGGCGGGATCGACCTCATACTCGACCGTCACCGCGACGGAGCCCGGCCCGGCGTCCAGGCCGGGCGCAAGGGTCGGGCGCGGCAGCGCCGTGATCGGCGACATGTCGGGCGCGATGTTGGCCGGCAGGCGGAAGCGGAGCCCCAGGATCAGGCTGAGCGCCAGGGCCAGGCCGGCGGCGGTGAGCGCCTGTCCCGTGCCGATCGCCTCGGCGGCGTGGCCCCAGCCCCAGCTTCCCAGCGCCAAGCCGCCGAACAGCGACATCTGATAGATCGACAGCACCCGCGCCTTGACCCAGTTGGCGGCGGAGAGTTGCACCATGACGTTGAAGCTGGAGAGCGTCATCATCCAGGCCGCCCCGCCCAGCACCAGCGCCGGGATCACCGCGTAGAGGCTGGGGAACAGGCCCAGCACGAGCATGGTGACGGCAAACGAGGCCGAGCCGATCGCGACCAGCATCTGGCCGCTGGTGCGCCGGCGGAGAACGCCGATGTTCAGGGCCCCGATGATGGCGCCCACGCCCAGGCTGCCCAGCAGGACTCCGTAGGTGAAGGGACCGCCGCCCAGGTCCTCGCGCGCGACCAGGGGCAGCAGCGCCCAGGCCGCACCGGCCGCTGCCGTGAAGACGAAGCAGCGCAGCATCACCGTCAACACGGTGGGCGAGCCCCCTACATAGCGCAGTCCGCTGGCCATCGCGGGCAGCAGGCTCTCGCGCGGCAGCTCGTCCGCCGGCCGCTTCGGCCGCCACGCCAGCAGCACGCCGATGATGAAGATGTTGGAGACCGCGTTGAGGATGAATGACGCCTGGACGCCCAGCGTCGCCACCACCAGCCCGCCGATCGCCGGCCCGACCGACCGGGCGATGTTGAAGCCGATGCTGTTCAGCGCCACGGCGGCCGGCAGCTCCGACCGGGGCACGAGGTCGCCGACCGAGGCTT
Organism: Skermanella rosea; assembly: GCF_016806835.2. Taxonomy (NCBI): domain Bacteria; kingdom Pseudomonadati; phylum Pseudomonadota; class Alphaproteobacteria; order Rhodospirillales; family Azospirillaceae; genus Skermanella; species Skermanella rosea. Next base: position 3,496,785 of record NZ_CP086111.1, read on the forward strand.
GGTAGGCCGGCTGGCGGAGCGCCGACCCGGTGTCCATCACGAACACCAGCGCCAGCAGCAGCCACGGCGTCACGGCCCCCGTCCCCTCCAGCACGGCGATCAGGGTGGCTCCCGACAGCACGATGATCTGGCCGGTCATGAACACCAGCCGCCGGTCCCACAGGTCGGCCAGCGCGCCGCCGAACAGGGAGAACATCAGTACCGGCAGCGCCGTCGCGGACTGGACCAGTGCCACCATGGCGGCACTGTCGGCGATAGAGGTCATCAGCCAGGCGGCGCCGACCGACTGGATCCACACGCCGAAATTGGACATCAGGGTGGCGAGCCAGATCGCCCTGAACATCGGGTAGCGGAACGGTGCCAGCGCCGAGGGCAGCTTCGGCATGCTCACGGCAGCGGCGGTCGTCTTGATGTCTTCTTCTCGTGCCGGCATGAATCAGCGGATTTGGGGTGTGGCGGAAGGTGGAAACGGCATCCGGTTCAACACGTCAGCACGCCAACCGGCCCATGGGAGAGCGAGGGCGGGGCGAAACAAAAGGTATATGACCGTCGGCGGTATTCCGCTTTACGTACCGGTCATACCGGTCTACTCTCCCCCCGTCTCAACGCACTCGGTTGGCAATCATGTCATTCGAAATCGAAAGAAGATTCCTGGTCTGTCAGGATATCGGCGGGCTCTGCCGAGATGGCGACAGAATAATCCAGGGCTATTTTTCTTTCGACCGACAGTCCCGAATCAGAGTCCGTATCCGAAACGATCATGCATACCTGACCATCAAGGGCCCGAGGCGCGGCGCGGTCCGGTCGGAGTTCGAAAGCGACATCCCTTTGCCTATCGCAGCGTCCATGCTGTCACGGCTGCCGCGGGAAACACTGGTTGAAAAGGTCCGCTACACGGTCCCTTACGCCGGCCTGATATGGGAGATCGATGTATTCGGGGGGCTGAATGCCGGCCTCGTCGTGGCGGAAGTCGAGCTTTCCCATCCGGAGCAGGAAGTCGTCCTGCCCCACTGGGTTGGCCGGGAAGTCACCTACGACGCCCGCTATGGAAATTCCAGCCTCTCCGTCGAGCCCATTTCCAGTTGGACGCAAGCCGCCTGAGCTTCCTGCGCAGGTACTTTCAAACGGCCTTGCGCACCAGGACCGGTTCATCGGCGGCGGGCGGCTTGTCCGAACTCTTCGGCAGTTTCTCGGCGATGCCGAGGGCGTTTTCGCGCCGCCGCATCTCCTCCCAGATGTCGTCAGGCGTGATCCCCATATCGGCCCACAGGACGGTCAGGTTGTAGATCAGGTCGGCACTCTCGGCCACCACGCCGTCATGGTTGTCCTGGACGGCCTCGATCACGATCTCGACCGCTTCCTCCCCCACCTTCTGGGCCATCTTGGCCCGACCAGCCTGATGGAGCTTCGCCGTGCGCGACTTCTTGGGGTCGAGTTCCCGGTGCTCAAGCACGGAGTTGTATAGACGTCTGAACGAGTCATGCATGATATCGGTACCAATGGGCAGCCAGACTGGACTGCGACCCACTATGCCTGAGTCGCTCCCATCCTGGAACGTTAATGACAGACCTTACAGGTGGTAAGCTGACGCAGCCACGTCACCCATTCTCCATCCCCCTTTCGGGCAGGATGGCCCGGCCCCCTGCGGTACTCAGGCGAAATCCCGGAAACTGTCGGCCGCCGCCCGGTCATAGCCCTGGCTGGCCCGCAGGAGCTGCCGCGTATAGTCCTGCGCGGCCTCACCCCGCCGCAGGTCGGCGACGGACATCTCCTCCACCACGCGGCCCCGGTTCATCACGGCCAGCCGGTCGCACATGTAAGCGACGACCGACAGGTTATGGCTGACCAGGATATAGGTCAGGCCGCGCTCCGTCCGCAGGCGCTTCAGCAGGTTGAGGATTTCGGCCTGGACGGAAACGTCCAGCGCGGAGGTCGGCTCGTCCAGCAGAAGCACGCGGGGCTCCAGGATCAGGGCACGCGCGATGGCGACCCGCTGGCGCTGCCCGCCCGAGAGCTGGTGGGGAAAGCGGAAGCGGAACCGGGGGCCGAGGCCGACCTCCTGCAGGATGCGCTCGATCCGCCGGTCGGCGTCGCGCAGCCCGTGGATCGCCACGGGTTCCGCCAGGATGCGGTCGATGGTGTGGCGCGGGTGAAGCGAGCCGTAGGGGTCCTGGAACACCATCTGGCAGCGTTTGAAGAACGCCTTTTCCCTCCGGTGCCGTTGCTCCTGCCCGTCGATCGACACGATGCCGGACCAGTCCGGATTGAGCCCGCTGACGGCGCGCAGCACCGTTGACTTGCCGGAACCGGATTCGCCGACCAGCCCGAAGCTCTCGCCCTCCCCGACCCGGAAGGTGACGCCCTGGACCGCGTGGATGGCGCTTTCGCCGTGGCCGAAGATGACGTTCAGGTCCTCCACCGCGATCATCGGCCGCTCCCCGTCCCATTCCCGATCCAGGCGGGGTCGCGGGCCAGGACCGGCAGCTCGGGCCGCGTCTCGTCCAGCCGGGGAAGGCTGTCGAGCAGTCCTCGGGTATAGGGATGCCTGGCATCGCGCAGTTCGTCGGCGCGGCAGGTCTCGACCACCCGGCCGGCATACATGATCAGGATGCGATCGCAGAACGAGGCCACCAGGTTGAGGTCGTGGCTGATGAAGACCAGCCCCATGCCCCGCCTGCCGCACAGCTCGTCCATGATCGCCAGCACCTGCATCTGGACCGTGACGTCCAGCGCCGATGTCGGCTCGTCCGCGATCAGCAGGTCGGGGTCCGGAATCAGCATCATCGCGATCATGATGCGCTGCCCCATCCCGCCGGAGACCTCGTGCGGGTACAGGTCGAACACCCGCTCCGGATCGCGGATGCGGACGGCTTCCAGCATCTCCAGCGCGCGCCGCCGGGCGTCGCGCCGGCCGGCGCCGCTGTGGACCTGGTAGGCCTCCGCGATCTGGCGGCCGACGGTCATCACGGGATTGAGCGAGAACTTGGGGTCCTGCATGACCATGGAGATGCGCCGGCCGCGGATGCCGCGCATCGTCCGTTCGGAAGCCGTGCGCAGGTCCGTGCCGTCGAACTCGATCCGGTCGGCGGAAACCTCGCCCGGCGGCGGGACGAGGCGCAGGATGGCTCGCCCCGTCATGGACTTGCCGGAGCCGGACTCGCCGACGATCCCCAGCTTCTCCCGCCCGACGGTGAAGGAGACGCCGCGGACGGCCTCGGTGAAGCCGTCGCGCGCCGGAAAGCGGACGCGCAGGTTCTCGACGGTGAGGAGAGGAGGTGTCAGGGAAGTCATCCGTTCTTGGGGTCCAGCACGTCGCGCAGACCGTCGCCCAGCAGGTTGAATCCCAGGCTGACCACGAAGATCGCGAGACCCGGCAGGGTGGCGACCCACCATTGCTCCAGCAGGTATTGGCGCCCGGTCGAGATCATGGCGCCCCATTCCGGCAGCGGCGGCTGGGCTCCCAGCCCCAGGAAACCCAGGCCTGCGGCGGTCAGGATGATGCCGGCCATGTCGAGCGTGACCCGCACGATCAGCGACGAGGTGCAGAGCGGAATCACATGCCCCGCGATGATCCTCACCGGAGAGGCGCCTTGCAGGCGGACGGCGCTGATGAAGTCGCTGTGGCGGATCGTCATGGTTTCCGCCCGGGCGATGCGGGCATAGGGCGGCCAGGAGGTGATCGCGATGGCGATGACCGCGTTCTCGATCCCCGGCCCCAGCGCCGCGACGAAGGCCAGCGCCAGGATCAGCTTGGGGAAGGCCAGGAAGATGTCGGTGATACGCATCAGCACGATGTCGGTCCAGCCGCCGAGATAGCCGGACACGGTGCCGATCAGCAGCCCGACCACCGGGGCGGTGACCGCGACCAGGAGCACGATGTAGAGCGTCAGCCGCGAGCCGTGGACGACGCGCGAGAAGATGTCGCGGCCGAACTGGTCGGTTCCGAACCAATGGGCGGTGCCGGGCGGCTGGAGGCGGTTGGCGAGGTCCTGGTCGTAGGGCGACTGGGTGGCGATCAGCGGGGCGAACAGGGCGACCAGGACCAGGGCCGCGATGATGAAGAAGCCGACCATCGCGAGCCGGTTGCGCGAGAAGGCCAGCCAGCCGGCATAGAGCCGGCCAAGCCGTGCCTGTCCCCGCGAGCGCGGCGTGTCGGTCAGCAGCCAGTCGCGCAGCCCGTGCCCCGTGCGGGCGCCGTCCATGGGGGCGCCGGTCATCGCCGCGCCCTCGGGTCGAGCAGCCTGTACAGCAGGTCGGACAGCAGGTTCAGGCCGATGAAGACCGCGCCCACCACCAGCGTGCCGCCCAGCACGGCGTTCATATCGGCGCTCAGCAGGCTGTTGGTGATGTACTGGCCGAGACCGGGCCAGGCGAACACCGTCTCGGTCAGGACCGAGCCTTCCAGCAGGGTGGCGTAGGACAGCGCCACCACCGTGATCAGCGGCACCGCGATGTTGCCCAGCGCGTGGCGCCAGACCACCCGGGCTTCGGACAGGCCCTTGACCCGGGCGGTCGTGATGTATTCCTGCCTGAGCTGGTCCAGCATGAAGCTTCGGGTCATGCGGCTGATATAGGCGATGCTGAAATAGCCCAGGATGGAGGCCGGCAGGACCAGGTGGGACAGCGCGTTCCAGAAGATCTCGGTCTCCCCTGCCAGCAGCGCGTCCACGGTCAGGATGCCGGTCACCGGATCGACCAGCCCGTCGTAGAAGACGTCGAGCCTGCCCGGCCCGGGCGCCCAGTCCAGCTTGGCGTAGAACAGCAGCAGCCCGACCAGCCCGAGCCAGAACACCGGCACGGAATAGCCCACCAGCCCCAGCACGCGGACCAGATGGTCGGGCCAGCGGCCCCGATGGACGGCGGCCATCACGCCGGCGGGAATGCCCAGCACCACGCCGATGACGACGGCCGCGGTCGCCAGCTCCAGCGTGGCGGGAAAGACGCGGGCGACGTCCTCCAGCACCGGGCGCGAGGTCAGCACCGAGGTGCCGAGGTCGCCGCGCACCACGTCGGCGACGTACAGGCCGAACTGCTGCCAGAGCGGCAGGTCCAGGCCCAGCTCCTGCCGCATCCGCTCGTAGGTCTCGGCATTGGCGCGATCGCCGACGGCGGCCAGCACCGGGTCGATCGGCACGACGCGGCCGATCAGGAAGGTCACCAGCAGCAGCCCGAGCAGCGTGAGCGCCACGGAAGCCAGCAGCCCGGCGACCCGCCGCAGCGGCCCCGCGGGGCGATGGGGCCGCCGGGCGGCGGTGTTGCCGCCCGCTTTGATGATGTCGGTCAAGACCCGCTACTTCTTGGTCGCGAGCCGGTACAGGTTGGTGTCGAAGCTGGGACCCCAGACCAGCCCTTCCACGTTGGTCCGCACGGCGGGGACCTCGACCTGCTGGAACATGACGACGAAGGGGCTGTCCTCCATCACCGTCTTCTGGAGCTCGCGGTAGGTCTCGGCCCGCTTGGAGGCGTCGCGCTCCAGCACGGCCGAGGCGGTCTTCTTGGTGAGTTCGGGGATGTCCCAGGCGTTACGCCAGGCGAGCGTCTTGGAGGCGCCGTCGTCCGCGTTGTTCGGGTTGGACGCGAAGGTCTCGGCGTTGGTGTGCGGGTCCTGGTAGTCGGGGCCCCACTGGCCGATATAGATGTCCTGGTTGCGCGCCCGGTACTTGGTCAGCGCCTGCTTGCCGTCCATGGGCAGCAGCTCGATCTTGACGCCGGCCGCGGCGGCGCTGGCCTGGATGGTTTGCGCGATGTCCATGGTCGGCGAGGTATTGCGCACGTCCATGGTGACGGTGAAGCCGTCGGGATAGCCGGCGGCGGCCAGCAGTTCCCGCGCCTTCGCCGGATCGTACTTGAACGGCTTGTCCTCCACCGCGCCCAGGAAGCCCTTGGGCAGGAAGGCTTGGTGGACGGTGCCGAGGCCGTTCATGATGCTGCCGCGCAAGGCGTCGTAATCGACGAGGTACCGCATCGCCTTGCGGACCTCCGGCTTGGCGAGGATCTCGTTCTTCTGGTTGAGGCTGATGTACCAGAGCGTGCCCTTGGGCGCCTCGACCAGCCGGATGTCCTTGGACGCGCGGAGCGGCTCGAACTGCTCCGGCTTGAGGTTGCGCGCGACATCAACGTCGCCCTTCTCCAGCAGGAGCCGCTGGGTGGCGGGTTCGGGAATGTGGCGGATGATCACCCGCTTCATGGCCGGACCGCCCTGCCAGTAGCCCGGGTAGGCGTCCAACATCAGCATCTCGCTGGCCTTCCACTGGCGCAGCTTGAACGGGCCGGAGCCGGCGGAATTGGTCTTCAGCCAGTTGGTCCCGAAGTCGCCGTCCTTCTCGTTCTGCTGGACCAGCTTGGAGTCGACGATGGAGGCGACGCCGGCGGTCAGGCAGTACAGCACGAAGGTCGGGGCGTAGGCCTGGTCGGTCTCCATCACCAGCGTCCGGGCGTCGGTAGCCCGGACCTTCTGGTCCACGTTGTCCTTGGTGAAGCCGAACTGGGTCAGGATGAAGGCCGGGGACTTGTTCAGCTTGACCGCGCGGCGGAGCGAATAGGCGGCGTCCTCCGCGGTGAGGGCGTTGCCGGAATGGAACTCGACGCCGTCGCGGATCTTGAAGGTGTAGGTCTTGCCGTCGCCCGAGACCTCCCAGCTCTCCGCCAGCCCGGGCAGGATTTTGCTGACATCGTTCACGTCGTAGGAGATCAGCCGCTCATAGACCTGGGCGCCGTATTCGGCGCCGGACAGCTCGAAGATCTCGGCCGGATCGAGGCTGATGATGTCGTCGAACTGCCAGGCCATCACCAGCGCGTCCTTCGGCGTGTCCGCCAGGGCCTGCGTTCCGGCCCCCACGCCGGTTCCCGCGACCGCGAGCGCCACGAAGGCGGCTCCCATAAGATTCCGGGCGAACTTATCCATGACGCGGCCTCTCTCCTGTCCTGGCATCTTGTTGATTCCTTTGCCCTGTCCGCTCCAGGCGTCGGGCGTCGATGCGCCTGCGAAGGATTGACCGTCCGGTCAGGTCCTGTCAAGCGACGCACCTGGAGAAGCGGCGCGAAGGAATTGCTGCCCCCTGGCTTTTGGGGGTCGCGCCGGGCTTGCCGACGGGGCAGGATGCGCCCGCCGCATCCATCCCCCTGAGCAAGCGCCCCATCCATCATGCTGCCGATCGTCCGATCCATCTCCTCCCTGCTGACCGCCGTCGCCCTGCTGATGCTGGGCAGCGGGATGCTCAGCACCCTGGTCGGCGTGCGGCTGACGGCAACGGGGGTCGGGCCGGTCGCGATCGGCTTCGTCATGGCGGCCTATTATGCCGGGCTGACCGCGGGGTCGCTGTTCGGCTACCGGGTCATCGCCAAGGTCGGGCATATCCGGGCCTTCTCCGCCTTCGCGTCGGTGTTCTCCGCCGCGACGCTGGGGCACGCGCTCTATCTCAGCCTGCCGCTGTGGGCGGGGCTGAGGCTGGCCGAAGGCTTCTGCATGGCCGGGCTGTTCATGTGCATCGAGAGCTGGCTGAACGACCGGGCGACCAGCCGGACGCGCGGGCAGATGCTGTCGCTCTACATGATCACGCTCTACGGCGCCATGGCGGTCGGGCAGCAACTGTTGAACCTGGACGACCCGACGGGAATGCTGCGGTTCATCGCGATCTCGATGCTGACCTCGCTGGCGCTGGTGCCGGTGGCGCTGACCCGCAAGGCGCCGCCCCTGCTGCCCGACATCGCCTCCTTCGGCATCCGGCGGCTGTACGAGGCGTCGCCGCTGGGGATCTTCGGGACCTTCGTCAGCGGGATCGTGACCGGCGCCATCTACGGCCTGGCCCCGGTCTACGGCACCCAGCAGGGATTTGGGACGGCGGGTACCGCCCTGTTCATGACCGTCATCATCCTGGGCGGCGTGGCGCTGCAATGGCCACTGGGCAAGCTGTCGGACGTGTTCGATCGCCGCACCGTGATCATCGCCCTGTCGGCGGCCACGGCGGCGGTCAGCGTCGGCATGATCACGGCGTCGGAGATCGGAGGCGACCTGATGCTGATGCTGGTGGCGGCACTGTTCGGCGGGCTGTCCTTCACGCTCTATCCCGTCTGCGTCGCCCACACCAACGACCATATCGACAAGTCGGAGCTGGTGCAGGCCAGCGGCGGACTGATCCTGTCCTACTCGGTCGGCGCCACGATGGGGCCGCTGGCCGGGTCGGCCGTGATGTCCGTCCTGGGCGGGCCGGGGCTGTTCGCCTTCACCGGCGCCGGCGCCGCGGCGGCCGTGGTGTTCGGCCTCTACCGCACCGCCAGGCGCGCCGCTCCGCCGTCCGAAGCGCAGGGTCCGTTCCGCAGCCTGCCGCGGACCACGCCGGTGGTCGCCCCCCTGGACCCGCGCGGCGAGGAGGAGCCCCAGTTCTCCCTGGATCTGCCGGAGAGCCTGCCGGGCGGGCGGCGTGCCGCGGAATGAGGCATTCCCGGCCCGCGTGGGCATGCTTGCCATTGGTTCGCGGGCGGACTGGAGATATGGTGTAGGCAAATCGGTTGACCATCCAGCCGGGGCAATCCGGCCCCGGCGCAGCGCAAAACAGTGGAGTATGTTTCATGGCGGGCAGCGCGCTCACCTTCTTCAAGGGGCAGTGGCTCGAAGGCAATCCGGGGATCATCGGCCCGATGAACCATTGCATGTGGCTGTCGTCCGTCGTTTTCGATGGCGCCCGCGCGTTCGAGGGCGTGGCCCCCGACCTGGACCGCCATTGCGAGCGGCTGATCGCGTCCGGCCACGCCCTGGGGCTGGCGCCCATGCTGACGGCCGGAGAGATCCAGGAACTGGCGATCGACGGCATCGGCCGCTTCCCGCCCGGCACGGCGCTCTACATCCGGCCGATGTTCTTCGCCGAGGCAGGCTGGGTGATGCCCGATCCGGCGAGCACCGCCTTCGCGCTGACCGTCCATGAATCGCCGATGCCTCCGGTGACGGGGTTCACCGCCTGCCTGTCGACCAGGCGCCGGCCCCTGCCCGGCACGGCCCCGACCGACGCCAAGGCCTCCGCCCTCTACCCCAACGCCGGCCTGGCGCTGCGCGAGGCGCAGGGCCGCGGCTTCGATAATGCGATCCTGCTGGACCCGCTGGGCAACGTCGCGGAGTTCGCGACCGCCAACCTGTTCATCGCCAAGGACGGCGCGGCCCATACGCCGATTTGCAACGGCACCTTCCTGAACGGCATCACGCGCCAGCGGGTGGCGCAGCTGCTGCACGACGCGGGCGTCCCGGTGATCGAGCGCACGATCACCTGGGCCGAACTGATGGACGCCGACGAGGTGTTCTCCACCGGCAACTATTCCAAGGTCGTCCCGGTCACCCGGGTGGAGGACAGGCACTTCGAGCCCGGCCCGGTCTTCAAGCGTGCCCGCGACCTCTATTGGGAGTTCGCGCACCGGTGAGCGGCGCCGACGCATTTCCCGTGGTGCGCGACGGCCGGGACGGCGACGCGGACCAGCTGATCCGATTGATGGCCGCCGTTTTCGCGGAGTATCCCGGCTGCGTGCTCGACGTCGATGGGGAGGAGCCGGACCTGCGCTCCATCGCGACGGCCTACGCCGGCTATGGCGGCCGCTTCTGGGTCGCCGAGTCCCCCTCGGACGGCCGCATCGTCGGCATGGTCGGCGGCCGGCCCCTGGGCTCCGCCAACGGGCATTGGGAGCTGAAAAAGCTCTATGTCGACCGCAGCACCCGCGGCACCGGCCTTGGATCGCGCCTGGTCCGGCTGGTGGAGGCGGAGGCCGCCCGGCAGGGCGCCCCGGTGCTGGAGCTGTGGAGCGACACCCGGTTCCTCGACGCCCATCGCCTCTACGAGCGACTGGGCTTCCGGCGCGGGACGGCACTGCGGGAACTGCACGACCTCAGCAACAGCGTCGAGTACCACTTCGCCAAGCCGGTCGCCGTGAGCAAGGAGACCCGGTCCCTGACGCGCATCCTGGAGCACCACGGCATCACCGTGGTGCTGGACGTCGGCGCCAATGTCGGCCAGTACGCGACGCGCCTGCGGCACGGCGGATATGACGGCAGGATCGTCTCGTTCGAGCCGCTGCCGGAGGCGCGGGCCGGCCTCGCCCGAGCCGCCGCCGGAGACCGGCTGTGGCAGATCGCCCCGCAGGCGGCGCTCGGCGCCGACCGCGGCACCGTGACGCTCAATGTCTCCGCGGAGTCGGACATGAGCTCGACCCTCCCGTTCCGGCCGGAGATGGGCGAACTGCTCGACAGCGCCGCCTATACCGGGTCGGTCACGGTGCCGATCACGCGGCTCGACGAGGTGTTCGACGCGCATGTGGCGCCCGGCGACCGCTGCTTCCTGAAGATCGATACCCAGGGCACCGAATCGGCCGTCCTGGACGGCGCCGCCGGCCGGCTCGACCGGATCAGCTGCATCCAGCTGGAGCTGTCCGTCGTTCCGGTCTACCAGGGCGAGCCGGGTTATCTCGACATGATCGACAGGCTGGCCCGGCTCGGATTCCAGCCGGCGCTCTTCATCCCAGGCTATTTCAACCGGCGCACGGCACGAATGATCTCCATGGACGGAGTGTTTGTGCGTTTATCCCAGTAATTTTCATTTAAGCATCTGTAAATGACTCGTCGGCCATACCTGTAGGGACGATCCAGGACGCTCCGACGGCGCGTTCGACACGGTTCGGACGGCAGCGTTTCTGAGTTTTCTGAAAGTCACTTCATGACCACGATCCTGATTATCGACGACAGCCAGCTTGCCCGCAACATGGTATCGGGCATGGTCCGCGGCGCGCGGCCGGAGTGGCAGATCGTCACGGCGAAGAACGCGGACGACGCGCTGGAGAAAGTCGCCGAGGTCACGCCCGACATCGCGATCGTGGACTTCAACATGCCCGGCATGGACGGGCTGAACCTGTCCTGCGAACTGCACAGCCGGTTTCCCGACCTGGACATCAGCATCCTGACCGCGAACGTCCAGGACAGCATCCGCCGCAAAGTGACCGACAAGGGATTCCGCTTCGTCGAGAAGCCGATCACGCCGGACAAGATGCGCGACCTCCTGGCCTCGATCCCGTGAGGACCGTCATGCAGTTGACGGAAGCGGAAAGCGACGCGATCATCGAACTGTTCAATCTCGGCATGGGCAGGGCCGCCGGCGCGCTCGGCCAGATGGTCGATGCCGAGGTGGCCCTCTCCGTTCCCAGCCTGGAGATCGTGCGCCGGACCGACGCCCCGGACCAGCTCGGCTGCCCGGCCGGGCAGCGTATCTGCGCGGTTCGGCAGACCTTCGCCGGACCCTTCGACGGCCAGGCCATGCTGATCTTTCCGGAAGGCAGCAGCCTGGAGCTGGTCCGCCGCCTGCTGCCCGACAGTCCGCCGCTGGGCGACATGACCGACCTGGAGGAGGAGGCGCTGACCGAGGTCGGCAACGTCATCCTCAACCACTGCCTCGCCAGCTTCGCGAACCTGCTGCATTCCGAGATCAGGACCGAGATCCCGATCTACCAGATCGGCCGGCCGGAGGAGATCATCGGGACGGCGGCCGGGACGACCGCCAGCACCTATGTCCTGATCATCCGCGTGGATTTCGGCCTGTTCGCGAAGCGGATCGAGGGACACGTCCTGTTCCTGCAGGACATCGCGTCGATCCAGGCATTCCAGACCGCCATCCGCGCCTTCGTGGCCAGCATGGACGCCTGACGGGCGGAATCGAAGGCGCCATGTCGATTCCCCCGGGCCTGTCAGACCAGATCGTCCACAACAGCGATATCGGTCTCCTGGTCATCGACCGGGACGAGCGTGTGGTGGTCTGGAACCGATGGCTGGCCGTCCATTCCGGAATTCCCGAAGTGATGGCGCTCGGCGCGCCGCTGACCGGGCTGTGGCCGACGATCGCGAACTCCCGTGCGCACCAGGCGATCCGGGAGGCGCTCGAGCATGGCCGGGCCGGCTTCATTTCCCACGCATTCAACCCCATGCCCTTCCCGCTCCACGGGCTGGCCGGCGACCGCTTCGGCGACCCGATCGACCAACTCGTCCTGGTGCGGGCATTGGACTCCGAGCATGGCGAGCGGCGCTGCCTGATCCAGATCGAGAACATCTCCAGCGCGGTCCGCCGCGAGAAGCACCTGCGCGCCCAGATCCGCGAGTTGCAGGAGACCAAGGCCCGCCTGGAACAGCAGGGCCGCGACCTTGAGGAGATGGCCCGGCGGCTCCGGTCCGCGCGCGACGACGCCGAACGGGCGAACCGCGCCAAGACGGAGTTCCTGGCCAACATGAGCCATGAGCTGCGCACGCCGCTGAACGCGATCATCGGCTTCTCGGAGATGCTCGAGTCAGGTTATGGCGGCACGCTGAGCGAGCGGCAGGCCAGCTACACGCGGGACATCCACGAGAGCGGGCAGCACCTGCTCCAGATCATCAACAACGTGCTCGACATGTCGAAGGTCGAGGCGGGGCAGTACCAGCTCTTCGAGACGGCGGTGGACATCGGCGACGTCGCCCGCACCGCCCTGTCGATCGTCGGCGGCCAGGCGCGGGACCGCGGGCTGTCGCTGGAAACGAGGCTGGCCGCCGACCTGCCCGTGGTGATGGCGGACGAACGGACCCTGCGGCAGGTGCTGCTGAACCTGCTGTCGAACGCGGTGAAGTTCACCCATCCCGGCGGCCGGATAACGCTGTCGGGCGGAATGAACGCCGAGGGCGATATCGAGGTGCATGTGGGCGATACCGGCATCGGTATCCCGCCGGAAGCGCTGGACCTGGTGATGGAGCCGTTCCAGCAGGCCAACGGCAGCTTCAGCCGGGAGTATGAGGGGACCGGTCTGGGACTGACCATCAGCAAGAACTTCATCGAGCTTCACGGCGGCCGGCTGACGATCGCCAGCGAAGTCGGCGTCGGCACGGTGGTGACCGTGCTGCTGCCGAAGTTCAGGGTGCTGAGCGACACGGGGGAGTAAGCGCCGGGAGCGACTTCCCCAGGTTGGCTGACGCCATCGGTCGCTTCGCCAAGGATTGAGCAGATTGGCACCCATCGGCTTGAAGTCCTGTCTACTGCGGCTGATTGATCGCGGCTGGCCACGGCCGAACGGTTGATCTGCGCGATCGCCGCGATGAGGCTATCGCCGTGGCTGGGAATCCGACACATACAAGCCGGCGCGACACGGTGCGATGGCGGCGTCGACGGGAAGGATGCGGCCGGCGTCCACCATCTTCGCCAGCAGACTGAACGGAAAGGCCGTTTCCCCTGTTAAGGGTGGTATCCGCAACCAAGTGGAGGTCAATTTGCTCCCCCCGCAGCCACTCCCGCCGCAGCCCCTCCCGCCGGGTGGCTCGCCGCTGCCGAACGAGGATTTGCCAAATCCCGGCCCCGCCGACGTGCCGCCGGCTCCTCAGCCGGATTTGCCGCCGAGCCAAGTCCCTCCTTCGATGGGTTGAACCACCATGGCAGAAAAGAAAGTGAATTCCGTCGAGGCAAAGCAGGCGACGAAGGAGGGGGTGGGACGCTACGTCCTCACCATCTCCTTCGTGCTCGCGGCGATCGCGCTGGTGATCGCCTACTTCGTCGTCATCTGAACGCCGGATCCCGGCGGTCCGCGGGGTGGGCGTAACGCCCACCCTTACACGTTCATGTCGCGGGTGAAGGGCAGGTTCCGGATGCGCCGGCCCGTGGCGGCGAACACGGCATTGGCGACGGCCGGTCCGACAGGCGGGACGCCCGGCTCGCCGACCCCGGTCGGAGCAGCCGCCGAGGGGACGATGTGGACCTCCACCGCCGGCATCTCCTCGATCCGAAGCACCCGGTAGTCGTGGAAATTCGACTGCTCCACCCTGCCCTGGTCCAGCGTCACTTCCCCGTACATCACGCCACCCAGGCCGAAGCCGATGCCGCCTTCCATCTGCGCCCGGATCACGTCGGGGTTGACCGCGAGCCCGCAATCGACCGCGCAGACCACACGGTCCACCTTGACCGACCCGTCCGGCTGCATCGTGACCTCGGCGACCTGTGCGACGTAGGTCGAGAAGGACTCGTGGACGGCGATGCCGCGCGCTCTGCCTTCCGGCAGCGGCGTCCCCCATCCGGCCTTCTCCACCGCCAGGTTCAGCACGCCCAGGTGGCGGGGATGCTTGGCCAGCAACGCGCGGCGGAACTCGACGGGATCCTTGCCGGCGGCACTCGCCAGCTCGTCGATGAAGACCTCCGTCGAATAGGCAGTGTGGGTGCTGCCGACCGCCCGCCACCACAGCACCGGCACGCCGACCTCGGTCGTGTGGAGGTCGACCAGCATGTTCGGGATGTCATAGGGCAGGTTCGAGGCACCCTCGACCGACGTTCCGTCCACGCCATCCTTGATCAGCACCGGGGCGAATGGCGTGCCGCCGATGATCGATTGCCCGACGATCCGGTGCTGCCAGGCGACCGGGTTGCCGGCCGCGTCCAGGCCCGCCGCCAGGGTGTGGTAGTACATCGGCCGGTACCGGCCGCCGCGGATGTCGTCCTCCCGCGTCCACACCAGCTTCACCGGCGTTCCCCGGTCGAGCGCCTTGGCCACGTGGACCGCCTCGACGATATAGTCCGAGGCGGCATTGGCCCGGCGCCCGAAGCTGCCGCCGGCCACCAGCGTGTTGATCCTGACCTGTTCCGGTTTCAGCCCGGCCGCCGCCGCGGCGTTGCCCTGGTCGATCGTCTGGAACTGGTCGCCGGCCCAGATCTCGCATCCCGAGGCGTCGAGCCGGACGACGCAGTCCAGCGGCTCCATCGGGGCATGGGCCAGATAGGGGAACTCGAAGGAGGCCGTCACCGTCTTCGCGGCGCCCGCGAGCGCCTTGGCGGCGTCACCCTCGACGCGCGCCGGGGCGCCCGGCTTCCCGGCAAGCGCCTTGTACTCCGCCAGCAGTTCGGCGGTGCCCCGGGTCTCGGCCCGGGACTCGTCCCACTCGATCGCCAGCGCCTCGCGGCCCTTGGAGGCGGCCCAGAAATTCGTGGCGGCGACCGCGACGCCGGAAGGTACCCGGACGACCTTGACGACGCCGGGGATCGCCAGCGCCTTCGCATCGTCGACCGACTTGACCATGGCTCCGAACACCGGCGCACGGGCGATCACGGCGGTCAGCATGCCGGGCAGCATCACGTCCAGGGCGAACTTCGCGGTGCCGTTCGACTTCGACCGGGTATCGACCCGGGGAACCGAGGTGCCGATCACGGTGAACCGGGACGGATCCTTCAAGGGCACGTCGGCCGGCACCGGCAGGGCCGCCGCCTTGGCCGACAAGTCGCCGAAGGTCGCCGACCTGCCCGACGCGGCATGGGAGACCACGCCCTTCTCCACCGTGATCCCGGCGCGGTCCACCTTCCACTCCCGAGCGGCCGCCTCGACCAGCAGGGCCCGGGCGGTGGCGCCCGCCTTGCGAAGCTGCTCGTAGGAATTGGCGATCGAGGAGCTGCCGCCGGTCCCCTGGACCGGGCCGAACGCCAGGTTGTTATAGAGCGCGGCATCGGCCGGAGCTCCCTCGACCCGCATCTGCGACCAGTCCGCGTCGAGTTCCTCGGCGACCAGGGTGGCAAGCCCGGTATAGACCCCCTGCCCCATTTCGAGATGCTTGGACAGGACCGTGACGGTGTTGTCTGTGCCGATACGGACGAAGGCGTTGGGAGCGAAGGTCCCGCCGGCCGCAGCGGCGGAGGCGATCTTCGGACCGCTGCTCCAGTGGAAGCCGATGGTCAGGCCGGCCGCCGCGGCGGCGCTGCCCTGAAGGAAGCGGCGCCGGCTCGGCTTCGGGTCGATCGCGAAATTCTTGAGCATGGATCAGCCCTCCATCATGCCGGAAGCGTCATGGATCGCGGCGCGGATGCGCACATAGGTCGCGCAGCGACAGATATTGCCGCTCATCGCCGCGTTGATGTCGTCGTCGCTGGGCTTGGGCGTCTGCTCCAGCAGGGCGACCGCGGACATGATCTGGCCGGATTGGCAGTAGCCGCATTGCGGCACCTCGACCCGTTCCCAGGCGGCCTGGACCGCCGTCGCCGCCTTGCCCGAAATGCCTTCGATGGTGGTGACGGCCTGCCCGTCGACATCGCCGACCGCCATGGAGCACGACCGGGAAGGCTGGCCCTCCACATGCACCGTGCAGGCTCCGCACTGGGCCATGCCGCAGCCGAACTTGGTTCCCGTCAGACCGGCGAAATCCCGGATCGCCCACAGCAATGGCATCTCCGGATCGACGTCCAAGGTGACCGGCTTGCCATTCAATACAAACGAAACCGCCATCACTCTCTCCCTGAACCGCGTTTTGCACGGTACCCGTCGCAAATGGCGGGACCCAGGGCAGTGCGCGCCGTCACAAGGCCAGGAGAATTCCGCGACGCGCATCGAACGGCACGGGATCACTCCCCGGCGCGACGGCGGCTGTGGCTGAAGCTGAGGAACTCGGCGCTTTCATGCGGCGGGCACAGCAGGTCCTTGATCGGGATGCACAGCAGGTCCTTCTCGGCCTCGTCCGCCGCCTCCAGCAGCTTGGCGCACCGTTCCTGCCAGGGCGCGTCCAGGGCTCCGACGCCGCGAACCGTTCCGCGCAGGCCGATCCCCAGGCCCTTCAGCAGGTCGTGCAGGGTCGAGGAACTCAGGTCGCGGGTGGTCACCCAGGCGCCCTGGCTGGTCCGGGCGACCCAGTGGCTCTGCCGCAGCTGCTCCAGCATGCCGTCGATCACCGCGCCCCCGACCGGCACCCGGCCGATCAGGGTGCGGCGGCGCATGCCGACCCCCAGATGGCTGGCGCGCAGCAGTTCGGCCAGCACGGCCAGCGCCACCGCGACCCGCTGGGCCGGCAGCAATCCCTCGGGACCGATCTTGGTGATCTTGCCGGCCCGCCATTCCGGCAGGGCCGCCGCGACCTCCGCGCCGATCAGCACGGTGGACCAGGCGATATAGAGCCAGAGCAGGAAGATCGGGATGCTCGACAGGGCTCCGTAGATCGTGCGGTAGGCCGGGAACTGGGTAATGTACCAGCCGAACAGGCCCTTGGAGACTTCCAGCAGGACCGCCGCGATGAAGGCGCCAAGGACGGCATCCTGCCAGCGGACCGCGCGGTTGGGGATCAGCAAGTAGATGAGCGTGAACCCGATCCATTCGAACAGCCCGGGCAGCATCAGCCGCCAAGTCCGGATGATCTCGGCCTCGGTGTTGAACTGGAACGTCGCCAGCAGGTAGCTGGAGAACGACAGGCTGGCGCCGAACAGCAGGGGCGTCAGCGTCAGGATCGCCCAGAACGCCAGGAGGCGCGTGATCAGCGAGCGCGGCTCGGACACCCGCCAGATGGCGCTGAAGGAGCCCTCGATCGTCCAGAACAGCATGACCGAGGTGATCGCCAGGCCGACGATGCCGAACGCGGTGAGCTGACCGGCATTGCCGGCGAACTGGATGATCGTGTCCTGGATGGCGTCGCCGACTTCCGGCACCAGGTTGCGCAGGATCAGGGTCTGCGCCTGCTGCTGAAGCGTCTCGTAGGCGGGAAAGGCCCGGAAGATCGCGAAGCCGATGGTCATCAGCGGCACCACGGCCAGCAGCGAGGTGTAGGTCAGCGCCGCCGAGGTGGTCAGGCAGTCGTCCTCGAAATACCGCTTGAACAGGTATTGCATGAAGCTGGCGAAATCGCGCAGCCGCAACGGCAGCCCCTTGATCTTTTCCGAGGTCCGGCTGAGCTGGAACTGCATCACGGATGCTCCCGCGGCTGGCGGAGCGCGGTCGAGGCGGTCATCGGCATATGCGAACCGCTTTTCCCGTCCGGTCCGCCACGCCCCATCCCACCTTTGACCGGCATTTTCTTTGGTGTACGATGCCGGCCGCTTTCAAGCGCCGACAGCAAAAACACGAGGCCTCGATGTCTACTTCCTCCCAACTCATGGCCGGCAAGCGTGGCCTGGTCATGGGCGTGGCCAACGAACGGTCGATCGCCTGGGGTATCGCCAGCGCGCTCGCCGCGCACGGCGCCGAACTCGCGTTCACCTATCAGGGCGACGCCCTGGGCAAGCGCGTCAAGCCGCTGGCCGAGTCGGTCAGGTCCCCGATCGTCGTGCCGTGCGACGTGACCGACGAAGCGAGCCTCGACGCCACCTTCAAGGCCATTCAGGACCAGTGGGGCAAGCTCGACTTTCTGGTGCATGCGATCGCCTTCTCGGATAAGAACGAATTGGACGGCAAGTATCTCAACACCTCGCGCTCCAACTTCGCGCGTACGATGGATATTTCCTGTTATTCGTTCACCGCGTGCTGCCAGCGCGCCGTTCCCCTGATGACCGACGGCGGAAGCCTGCTGACCCTGTCCTATTACGGGGCCGAACGGGTCATGCCGCACTACAACGTCATGGGCGTGGCCAAGGCGGCCCTGGAAGCGAGCGTACGGTATCTCGCCGTCGATCTAGGCGGCCACAACATTCGTGTCAACGCGATCTCCGCCGGACCGATCAAGACCCTGGCCGCGAGCGGCATCGGCGACTTCCGTTATATCCTGAAGTGGAACGAGCTGAACGCCCCGCTGAAGCGCAACGTCACCATCTCGGAAGTGGGCGGCTCGGCGCTCTACCTGCTGAGCGACCTGGGCTCGGGCGTCACCGGCGAGGTCCACCACGTGGATGCGGGCTACCACACCGTCGGCATGGTGGCCGTGGATTCGGCGGCGGAGACGGCCCAGCTCCTGCAGGGGCTGACCGGACAGGGATCCTCCAGCGCGGCCAAGGGCTGAGACAATGGCGGGTAACAGCTTCGGCACGGCCTTCCGGTTCACCACCTGGGGCGAGAGCCACGGGATCGCCATCGGTGCCGTCGTGGACGGGGTGCCGCCGAGGCTGCCGCTCAGCGAGGCGGACATCCAGCACTTCCTGGACCGGCGCAAGCCGGGACAAAGCCGGTTCACCACCCAGCGGCGCGAACCGGACACGGTACGTATCCTGTCCGGCCTGTTCGAGGGGCTGACCACCGGCACGCCCGTCTCGCTGATGATCGAGAACCAGGACCAGCGGTCCAAGGACTATGGCGACATCGCCCGCAAGTTCCGGCCCGGGCATGCCGACTATACGTACCAGGAAAAGTACGGCATCCGCGACTATCGCGGCGGCGGCCGGTCGTCCGCGCGGGAGACGGCCTGCCGGGTCGCCGCCGGGGCGATCGCGCGCAAGGCCCTGGGCGACGGCGTCACGATCCGGGGCGCGCTGGTCCAGGTCGGGCCGCACCGGATCGACCGCGAACGCTGGGATTGGGGTCAGGTGGACGCCAACCCGTTCTTCTGCCCCGACGCCGAAGCGGCGGCCCGCTGGGAGACCTACCTGGACGAGGTCCGGAAGAGCGGCTCCAGCACCGGCGCGGTCATCGAGGTGGTGGCGTCCGGAGTGCCGGCCGGCTGGGGCGATCCGCTGTACGACAAGCTGGACAGCGATCTCGCCCGCGCCATGATGACCATCAACGCGGTCAAGGGGGTGGAGATCGGCGACGGCTTCGGCGCCGCCGAACTGTCCGGCGAGGCCAATGCGGACGAGATGCGCCGCAACCCGGACGGCTCGGTGCAGTTCCTGTCCAACCATGCCGGTGGCATCCTGGGCGGGATCTCCACCGGGCAGGACATCGTGGTCAGGTTCGCCGTCAAGCCGACCAGCTCGATCCTGACGCCGCGCCTGACCGTTGACCTCGACGGGAACGAGACCGAGATCCTGACCAAGGGCAGGCACGATCCCTGCGTCGGCATCCGGGCGGTGCCGGTCGGCGAGGCGATGATGGCCTGCGTCCTGGCCGACCACATGATGCGCCACCGCGCCCAATGCGGGGGGTGAATGGCACAACCGGAAGCGCCGCCGGGTTCGCGGCATTCTTTTCAAATCTCCGTTGAACCGATTCCATCCTCCGCTTGTTTCACTTCGATAGCGAAGAGAACGGTTCAGGGTGGTAATGCGCAACATGCCTGCCGAAACGGACAATGAGACCGGGACGGGCGATCGCGCGAAGGAAGTGGAGGATGTAAATCTGAGCCATTTCCTTCAGGCCTTCTTCGACCAGGTTCCGGCCATCCTCTACATCAAGGATGAAGCGGGACGCTACGTGAAGATCAATCCGCACTGCGAGCGGATCTTCCACGTCAGCGACGCGGAGGCCCGGGGACAGACGGACGACAAGTTCTTCCCGCCGGAAATGTGCGCGCAGTTCCAGGCTAACGACCGTATCATCCTTGAAACCGGCGAGCCGCAGACCTTCGAGGAGACGGCGGTCATCGGCGACGAGGTCCACACATACCTCGCCCGCAAGTTCCGCGTGAGCGATGAGCGGAACGGCAGGCATTATGTCTGCGGCATATCCACCGACGTCACGTCGCTGAAGAATTCGGAGAACAAGCTCGCCGCCGCCACGGCCGAGGCGGAGCGCGCCAGCCGGGCGAAGTCGCAGTTCCTGGCCGCGATCAGCCACGACATGCGCCAGCCGATCCAGGCGGCATCGCTGTTCCTGGGCGTGCTGGACGGCAGGATCGCGGACCCGAAGGCGCGCGAGGTGCTGGAGCGGGTGCGGTCCTCGATCGACGCCGTCCACGGCATGCTGGGAGACCTGCTCGACCTGTCACGCCTGGACGCGGAGCTGATCGAGCCGACCCCCCGGCCCGTCCCGGTCGGCGAGATCCTGTCGCGTCTGCACGCCGAGTTCGCCCCCCAGGCCGAACTGAAGGGCATCACCCTGCGGACAGTGCCGTGCGCGACCAACGTCGCCACCGACCCGGACCTCCTGATCCGCATCCTGCGCAACCTGCTGGCCAACGCCGTTACGCATACTGCATCGGGCCGAATCCTGCTCGGCTGCCGACGCCGCGGCGCCTTGTTGCGGGTGGAGGTCGCGGATACCGGAGCCGGCATCCCGGAGGAGCAGCAGCACAGGATCTTCGAGGAGTTCTACCAGATCGGCAACCCGGAGCGGGACCGCAGCCGCGGGTTCGGGCTCGGCCTCGCGATCGTCAGCCGGATCGCCAGGATGCTGGGCCACCCCGTGGCCCTCCGCTCCACCGTCGGAAAAGGATCGGTCTTCTCGGTCACGATTCCGGTCGCGGCGTCCGTGCCCGAGCCGGGTCCGCAACTCCAGTCCCGCGACGACGCGGACGCCGGCACCCTGGCCTGCCGTCCCGTGCTCCTGATCGAGGACGATCCCGCCGTCATGGGAGCCTTGGAAATGCTGCTCGAGGAATGGGGGCTGCCGGTCGTCACGGCCCAGACCATCGAGGAACTGGCCGACAGCCTCGGCCGGCTGGAGACGGTGCCGGCATTGATCATCGCCGACTACCGCCTGCCGGGCTGCAGCACGGGTGCGGACGCCGTGGCGCTGGCACGGTCCCGCGTGTCGCCGGACCTGCCGGCCATCATCATGACCGGCGACACCGCGCCGGAGCGGCTGCGAGAGGCACGCGCCAACGGCAGCCATCTGCTGCACAAGCCCGTCCAGGCCGACCAACTCCGCCACGTGGTCGGAGCGATCCTGGGACGGCAGGCCGCCCCGGAGGCCCGGCTAGAGGCCGAGGGCCGGGAACAGGGCTTCGCCCGCCTGGACGACGCCGGCGAGGATCGCGGCGGAAACGAACACCGTCGCGACGCTCAGGCCGAACCCGGCCATCAGCATCATGCCGTCGCGTTCCGCCAGTCCCAGTGAGATCACGCACAACGCGATCGCCGGGAACCAGCCCAGCAGCGGAATAGGCGTCATCAGCACGACGCACAGGGCGACGCACAGGGCGCCGATCAGGCGCTCCCCGAGGGGCGAGGTCAGCCACAGCATGCGTGGCCTGAGCACACCTTCGAGCCGGCGCATCCGCGGGATGAGCCTGTCGAGCATGCGCGCCGCCTGATCCCGCTTGATGCTGCCCCTGAGCAGCCCGCGCGGCAGCCAGACCGACTGTCGCCCGATCATCAGCTGGACGGAAAGCAGGACCAGCGGAAGGTCGAACACGATCGCCATTCCGATCGGGAGCGGCAGCAGCGTCGGCAAGGCCATCGCGAGCATGAATCCGCCGAACGCACGATGACGCAGGGCGTCCACGAGGTCGGCGAGGCTGACGCGATCGGCCGGAAGGTTCTCCCGGAATTCGGTCAGGAGATCGGTGATGCGGCGTGTGTCGCAGGCCGTTTCGGCACCGATGACGGCAGTCATGGGAAAGGAACCATCAACAAAAGGGAGCCCGCGGGTTGGAGCGCGAACGACGTACGGGGCGGATGTCGTCCACCGCCGTACCGGGCTTGAATCCGTACCGCCTACATAGGACAGTGTACGGGCCGCACAATAGACGGGTCAAAACAGATCCGCCATTACCCAGGAGGAAACACAGAGATGCCACAGCCGAATCACGCGATGGCGCTGCCCGTACCCGACGCGGACACCCTGGACGACGATCTTCAGGCCTATTTCGCCAAATGCCGGGACAAGCTCGGCCTGGTGCCCAACGTGCTGCGATCCTACAGCGCACGGCCGGAGAAGCTGCGTACATTCATCAAGCTGTACAACGAGCTGATGCTGGGCGACAGCGGCCTGGACAAGCTGGAGCGCGAGATGATCGCGGTCGTGGTATCCTCCGCCAACCGCTGCTACTACTGCCTCGTCGCCCACGGGCAGGCGGTCCGCAGGCTGTCGGGCGATCCGCAGCTGGGCGAGATGCTGGTGATGAACTATCGCGTGGCGCCTCTGTTGCCGCGCCACCGCGCCATGCTGGACTTCGCCTGGAAGCTGACCGTGACGCCGCACCTGATGGGCGAGGAGGATCGGCAGGCGCTTCGCGACGCCGGCTTCACGGAGGCCGACATCTTCGACATCGCCGACGTCGCCGGTTTCTACAACATGTCCAACCGGGTCGCTTCGGCGGTTGATATGATTCCCAACCCCGAGTACCACGGAATGGACCGGTAAGGCGCCCAGCGGTCGGGTTTGCAGCCGGCGCGGGCCAATTCGGGAGACATGATGTTCCGCTTCATCAAGGGCCTTTTCGCGCTGATCGGCCTGATCACCGTGCTGCTGGCGGCCGGCGGCGGCTATCTCGCCTACCGCGCCCTGGAGCGGGAGGAGCCCGTTCCCGAGACCATCGTGCTCGAACTGGACCTGGACCAGCCGCTGGCGGAGTACGTGCCCGACGACCCTTTGGCGGGCGCGCTGTTCGCACGTACGGAAAGCCTGCGCGACATGGTCGACGCGCTCGACCGTGCGCGGAGCGATCCGCGGGTGAAGGGCGTCGTGGCTCGGCTCGGCGGCGACCGGATCGGTACGGGCAAGATCCAGGAGCTCCGCGCCGCGATCCAGCGGTTCCGCGACAGCGGACGCTTCGCGTACGCGTTCGCCGAGACGTTCGGCGAACTGGGGCCGGGCGACCGCGCGTACTACCTGGCGAGCGGGTTCGACCGGATCTGGCTTCAGCCGGTCGGCATGGTCGGGCTGACAGGCATCGGCGCCACGGTCCCGTTCGCCCGCGAGGCGCTGGACGAGTTGCAGGTCCAGCCAGAGCTGCGGCACCGCGAAGAATACAAGAGTTTCATGAACACCTTCACGGAGCGGGGATTCACGGAACCGCACCGGGAGATGATGGAAGCCTTGGTCGGCGACCTTCATGAACAGCTCGTCTCCGGGATCGCCAAGGGACGGGGCATGGACCCTGCCGGCCTGCGCCAGCTGCTGGATCGGGGACCGTTCCTGGACCGCGAAGCCGTGGAGGCGAAGCTGGTGGACCAGCTGGGATACTTCGACGAGATCAGGGGGGCCGCGCTGGACCGCGCCGGGGCCGGCGCCGAACTGGTAGAGGGCGGCGACTATCTGGACGTCGCCGGTCGACCCCATGAATCCGGCCCGACGATCGCGCTGATTTACGGCACCGGCTCCATCCAGAGGGGCGAGAGTGGCGTCGATCCGCTGATGGGCGGAGCGTCGATGGGATCGGAGGACGTCGCCGCCGCGTTCAAGGAGGCGGCCGAAGACCCCAAGGTGCGCGCCATCCTGTTTCGTATCGACAGCGGCGGCGGTTCCGCCGTCGCCTCGGAGACGATCCGCCGGGCGCTGGTCAAGGCGCGGGAAGCCGGCAAGCCAGTGATCGTGTCGATGGGCGAAGCCGCCGCTTCGGGCGGCTACTGGATCGCCATGAACGCCGACAGGATCGTCGCCCAGCCCGGCACCCTGACCGGGTCGATCGGCGTCGTCGCCGGCAAGGTGGTGACGACGGGACTTTGGGACAGGCTGGGTGTCGACTGGGAGCAGGTGACCCGGGGCCAAAACGCCACCATGTGGTCGCCCTTGTCACCCTACAGCGACAGCGAGTCCCGGCGGCTGGATGCGATCCTGGACGACATCTACGGCGCTTTCGTGCGGAACGTCGCGGAGGCACGCAAGCTTCCGGCCGCTGCCGTGCGGGACATCGCCAAGGGTCGAGTCTGGACCGGCTCCCAGGCCAAGGCGCTGGGCTTGGTCGACGATCTGGGGGACATGGACGCGGCGCTGGGCTTCGCCCGGGAAGCCGCCGGCCTGGCCCGCGATGCCGGCGTGACGCTTCGGCTCTTCCCCGAGCCGGAATCGCCCTGGCGGCAGGCGCTCGACCTGGTGTCCGGACGGTCCGAAACGGCCGCCACCACGGCTGTGCTGACGCGGCTTCAGCCCCTGCTCCGGGAACTGGCCCCGCTGGTCCGCGACCCCGCCGCCGAGACCCTGTCCATGCCGCCGACAGGGCTGCTGCGTTAACGTCGCCCGAGGGGGGAGAGCCGGCACAGGAATGTCGGCTCCGGAGGGCGGACCGTCGATTCCACCTTGGCGCAGCTGTCGTCCTCGATCGCGAAGCCGAAGGAGCGGAACGCCTCCTCGACGCCCTGTCCGCGCCGGTCGCGACGGAACATCCCGAACACGGGTCCCTCATGTCCCGAGACGACCGCCGCAGCCTGCCGGGTGAAGGGATCGTCGGCCCTGTAGGCATAATCGAAGCCGTCCAGCCGGATGAACCGGTTGGAAGGGTCGAAGGCTGGAATGAAGTGGGCATCGGCGCTGCGCCCCGCCATCAGGATCACGGCGTCCCGCAGGCTGCGGTACTGCACGGGAACGGATGCCCCGACGAACGGATCGTCGTTCCAGTCCTTGCGGGCGAAGTCCGCCTTGCTGGTGGTCACCACCAGCGCAAGGCAGCAGGCCACGGTGGCATACGCGCCGGCCCGGGCGCCGAGCAGCGCCACGAGCATGACGCAGAGCAGCAGCGGAACCAGCATTTCCAGCGGTACCGCGTAGCGGTAGATCGAGAACAGGACCAGCCACCCGGCATAGCCGACCAGCGCCGTCCACAGCAGCATCCGGGCATTGGAGCCGGTGAAGACACCGCCGTTCAGCCGCCAGCGGACCATGCGGGTTGTCAGGGCGGCGACGAGCAGGGCGACCGCCACGGCAAAGGCGGCCAGCAGGCGGAAGTCCCGCCAGGGCGCCTCGGAAATACGGTCGGCATCGAAGCTGAAGATGACGGGATAGACCAGATATTCCAGCACGTCCGCCGGGAGGTAGCGCAGGTCCCGGCCGTCCCCGGCACCGGCGAAGGGCGATCCGAACAGACGGTTGAAGAACGGGAAGAAGGGATTGCCGAACTCGGCCTGCATCCGCACCATCCAGAAGCCGGCCGACAGCAGCAGCCCCACGACCGCCGCCGTCCCGGCCGCGGCGCAGGCCAGGATACGGTCTCCCGCCCGGCCCATGGCCGCCAGGGGCGCCGCGACGATCGCCAGCACGAACGGCGCCAGGGTCAGCTTCAACCCCAACCCGATCCCGACCACCAGCCCGGCACAGGCCGGACGCAGCAACTTCGGCAAGCGCGCGGCGCGGCTGCCGGGCTTGGCCAGCAGGATCACGAGCGCGCCCAGGAAGAACAGGCTGGCGATCAGGTCATGATGCCAAGAACCGAGGGTGCCCATGGCGGCGGCCGTCCCGAAGCCCGTGACCGCCAGGAAGCCCGGAAGGAGGTTGGGCATCGCGGAAGATCCCCTGACCCTCGGTCCGAGAACCAGGCGGGCGCAGTGGAACAGCAGGATCACGTTGATGCCATGGACGGCACCGAGGATGAATCCCACGGCGCGCGCCGGCAGGGTTTCCACGCCGACATAGAAGGCGATGTCCAGGACGGGGTTGAGGAAGGTATGGAATACCGCAGGCAGGATGTCGTAGCCCAGCCGGTCGTTCAGAAAGGCATAGCCGTTGTAATAATGATAGTGGAGCAGGTCCCAGGCCATGCTCTTGCCCATGTACAGGGACAGGAGCCCGGAGGCCAGCGGCGCCAGCCAGACAAGAACCGGGATCGAGGCATTGGCGTACCGGAAAACTTCCAGGCCATCTTTCTTGCCGGGGCTTGTTCCGTTTGTGGTTGTTTGTGCCGTCATGGAATGTCCCGGTCTGCTGGCGCTGGGTCTGTGGCGCGTCATTTACCGGCAAGGAGTCGTTGGCCGGCCGTGTTCATTCTGTGACGCGCGCCTCTCGGGAGGGGTGGCCCGTCAGCCCTCCCGGACACCCCCGATCAGGAACTCCCGGTTCCCTTCCGGTCCCTGGATCGGGCTTTCGGTGATGCCCAGGACGCGCCACCCGGGTAGCCCGGACAGCCAGGTGGAGACGGTGTCGCATACTTCCCGGTGCAGTTCGGGGTCTCGAACCACACCGCCCTTGCCGACCCGGCCCTTGCCCACCTCGAACTGGGGCTTGATCAGCGCCACCAGCCAGCCGCCCGGCCGTGTCAGGCTCAGCGGCGCCGGCAGTATGGTCATCAGGCTGATGAAGCTGGCGTCACAGACCACCAGATCGACCGCCTCGGGGATCTCCGCCGCGGAGAGGTTGCGTGCATTCGTCCGCTCCAGCACCGCCACGCGCGGATCCTGCCGCAGCTTCCAGGCAAGCTGTCCATGCCCGACATCGACCGCGTAGACCCTGGCGGCTCCGCGGGACAGCAGGACGTCGGTGAAGCCGCCGGTCGAGGCGCCGACATCCAGGCAGGTCAAGCCCTCGGCGTCGATGCCGAAATGGTCCAGCCCTTCGACCAGCTTCAGCCCGCCGCGCGACACCCAGGGATGGTCCTGCCCCTTCACCGAGAGCGGAGCATCGGCCGCCAGCATCTGGCCAGCCTTGTCGATGCGCAGCGTGTCGGAATAGACGAGGCCGGCCATGATCAGCGCCTGCGCCTTTGACCGGCTTTCGACGAGGCCGCGCTCGACCAGCAGATTGTCCACGCGCGATCGCGTCATGCCCGGGTCTTCCTTTCCAAACAAATCTGACATCGCCAAGCTCCCCGCATCGGTCGAGCAAGCCCGTGGATCGCCATCAGGGAAGTTTGTCGCGAGACAGCGGGTCCAAACGATATTCCATCAAACCCAGGCCCAGCACTCGACTGTCGAGGCTCGTTCCGAGCAAGCTCGGGCTTACGGGGTCCTCGGCGACAAACTCCACCTTGATCGCCTGGCCCTTGGGCCGTTGCAGAACGGCAGAAAACTCGGCCGGCGTCGGCAACACGTTCCAGGTCGCCACCAACTCGCCGTCGGCGAACACCTTCACGCGCTGGGACGGCGCCGGAGCATGAGGAAAGGCCTGTGCCACGACTGTCAACCGGAAGGCATCGTTACCAGGTGCAGGCGGCATGATCCAAAGCGTCGCATGCGCGCGCCCCCAAGTTCCCCAGCTCTCGTTGGGCCACCAATCCGAGCCGAGAGCCAGCGAACCCTGCTTTCCGGTTCCCACCTCCATGGGCTGGGCGAGCGGCATTGAAGGCATGGGAGCAGATGAGTTGATCTCCTGATCCCACCGAAGAGCGGCAATGTCCAGGCCGCAAAGTCCTTCGATGTCGTACTTGTCCGCATAATCCTTGACGCGCAGCGCATAGTCGAACCGCGTAGGATCATTGAAGTTCCAGTCTGGCGGGTTGAATGTAGAGACCCCGTTTATGGTTTCGAGATCAATCACTTCTCCAATGAGCATCGCATCGACGTTATGGCTGTACTGCTTCAGCAGATCCGGCTGGTCCGGCGATTTGCCTTCACGGGAAACCATGGCTGCGAAGGCCAGGCATTCCGCGGGGGGCGGAGGAAGGGCGGCGAGCCGGCGCTTTTCCTCCATACGATCGAGCAACGCGACACTCCCGGTGTTCAATTGCTCGATCACCAGCAGCATTCCAAGTCCCACCGGCAAGAGAACGTGGCCCCGCATCCTGAACATCCCGGCCAGCCCGATTATCGCTATGACGGCCACCGGCCCTGCCAGGAAGATGTAGGATCTGACAACGGCACGGGTCGCCTTGGCACCTGGAACCGTCTGATAGATCCAGATCCAGAGCGAACTGCCGCCGATATTGACCGTCAAGGCCCAGAACAGGACGACAGCGATGATTGGCGCCCGCAGGACCGGTACGTGCTTCCAGCACCATATCGCGCTGCTGACAAAGCATATCAGCAGCACCGGGGGAATCCCGACGACGTGCTCCCCCCTCAAGGGGAAAATGTCGGGATAGTCCGCATTCACCTTCTGGAAAATACCACCGTAGAGCAGATTGTCAGGTCCGACATTGAATAGCGTGAATGGCGCCCCGAGGTATGGCGACACCTGGGAGTAGTCGTGCATCCCCGTCTCTGCCGCACGAGGAAGATAGAGCTCAAGGAAGGGGATCAGGCTGATCGCCGTGACCCCGAGCAACAGCACCAGGACCAATGCATGACGCCGAGCCAGAAGCAGCCCTCGGTAGCCTATCGACCTGCCGACCTGTCCGGTAAAAGGCAAAGCTATGAGACAGAGAAGGGTGTAGAACGCCAGGAACCATGCCGTGTAAAAGGCGGTAAGCAACCACGCCGCGTATAGCACGACTGCTGCGGTTCCCCACCCCAGTGCCGCCGCCCGGCTGTCCATGGCCAGACCGGACACCATCCGCGCAGCAAGCCACACGAACAACGGCACCAACGATACGGTCAATATCTGTGCATGGCCGGATTGCAGGAACGTGCCCGAACTGACGGTAAAAAGAACAGCCGTCAGCAGCGCCCAGCCAAACTCCAAACGCAGGACCTGGCGCGACAGAACGAACGTCGCGGAGAACCCAATTATGCGAAAGACAAAATTCACCAGCTCAGCGGAGAGGAAGGGGTCCGCCCCGGCAGCTCTGAACAAGGCATGCCAAAGCCCGAACAGGAAATAGCCATCATTGTAGGCAAGTGTACTATCGTAAGGAAAGAAGTAGTTCGTCGTGTCCCAGTCCGATAGGCCTCTGTAAACGTTATTCCAATGTTCAAGAATGCTGATTTGGATTATTCCATCAAGCCGGTCACCAGTCGTTACGGCAAATCCCGTCGCGATCTGATCCTGAAAAACAAGCATCAAGGATAAGACGAGCGCAATCGCCCACAGGACTCTACGTACAGCGACATTCTCAGTATTCATACTAAATCTTTTCCGGGCAATAATACCGGGACCCTAACCGGTGTGATTAATACCATTAGATACGGTGATGAGAAGGCGATCGCGGGTCTCGATTCCTGCCGAATTCATCCCGTGTGATACGGAATGTTTCTTACGCAATGCAACATCCCAAAAGTAGAGCGAACTTGAATGCCACATGACTTTCCGGCCTGCGCAGTTCTACTGCATCCGACCGGACAGGTGACGTGGTGAAAGGGGCCGGCGCGACTTTGCCGGCGCCGCGCCGCAGGAAACGGGTTGATCAAATCCAGGATCTCCTGAAGTCATGGCGGTCCCGCGCATCACCCGCGAAACTCGGGAGTTGCCGACTTCAGCCTTCTTCAGCCGCGTGGGGCGCGTTCAAGGCGAAGCCCGCTCGCGCGCTGATCGGGCGATCGGCACCTGCGGCCATCGTCGCCCGACGCGGCAAGGCACGCCGCCTCCCTGTACTTCCCGTACCGGCCCAGCGCCATGCCTCAGGCTACGCCCGTGCGGCGCCTTGTCCGGCCAGTCCCTGAGCGGCCCCGTCGACGCCCATCGCCTTCAGGGCGGTCGCTACGATGTGCCGTGCCGCCAAGCCGGCCTCCTCGTACTGCTTCACGGGCGTGTCATGGTCCAGGAAATGGTCGGGCAACACCATGCACCGGATCTTCATTCCATGGTCCAGCAGCCCGGCACCGGCCAGGAAGTGCAGGACGAAGCTGCCGAAGCCGCCGACGGAACCCTCCTCAATGGTGATCACGACCTCGTGCGAGGCGGCGACACGGCGGATCAGGTCTTCGTCCAGCGGCTTGGCAAACCGTGCATCCACGACGGTCGTGGACAGGCCGCGCGCCGCTAGGTCCTGGGCGGCGGACATGCACTCCTGCAGGCGGGCGCCGAAGCTCAGAAGCGCCACCTTGCTGCCTTCCTGGACCACGCGGCCCTTGCCGATCTCCAGCACCCTGCCCCGCTCGGGCATGTCGCGGCCGACGCCTTCGCCGCGGGGGTAGCGGAACGCGCTGGGCCGGTCGTCGATCGCCGCGGCGGTCGCCACCATGTCCATCAGTTCGACCTCGTCCGAGGCGGCCATCAGGACCATGTTCGGCAGGCAGCCCAGATAGGCGATGTCGAACGCGCCGGCATGGGTGGCGCCGTCGGCCCCGACCAGCCCGGCCCGGTCGATCGCGAAGCGGACCGGCAGGGATTGCAGCGCCACGTCGTGGACGACTTGGTCGTAACCACGCTGAAGAAAGGTCGAATAGATCGCCGCGAAGGGCTTGTACCCCTCCGTCGCCAGCCCGGCGCAGAAGGTGACCGCATGCTGCTCGGCGATGCCGACGTCGAACAGGCGGTCGGGAAAGCGCTTGTCGAACAGGTCGAGGCCGGTGCCGGACGGCATCGCGGCGGTCACCGCGACGATCTTGTCGTCAGCCTCCGCCTCCTTGATCAGCGCCTGGGCGAAGACACGGGTATATGTCGGCGCGTTGGACTTCGCCTTGGCCTGGGCGCCGGTCACCACGTCGAACTTGGAGACGGCATGGAGCTTGTCGGCCGAAGCCTCCGCCGGTGCGAAGCCCTTGCCCTTCTGGGTCACCACATGGACCAGGACCGGCCCCGTGTCCTCGGTGTCGCGCAGGTTCTGCAGCACCGGAAGCAGGTGGTCGAGATTGTGGCCGTCGATCGGCCCCACATAGTAGAAGCCCATCTCCTCGAACAGGGTGCCGCCGGTCACCATGCCGCGGGCATATTCCTCCGCCCGGCGGGCGGCCTGCTTGAGCGGCCGGGGGAAGTGCTCGGCGATATCCTTGGCGAGATGGCGGAGGCTCAGGTACGGTTTCGACGAGATCAGCCGCGACAGATAGGCGCTCATGGCGCCGACCGGCGGGGCGATCGACATATCGTTGTCGTTGAGGATGACGATCAGGCGGGACTTGTCGTCGCTGCCGGCATTGTTCATCGCCTCGTAGGCCATGCCGGCACTCATGGCGCCGTCGCCGATCACGCAGACCACATGGTTGCGCTTGCCGGACAGCCGGTTCGCGACGGCCATGCCGTACCCGGCCGAGATCGAGGTCGAGCTGTGCGCCGTGCCGAACGGGTCGTACTCGCTTTCCGACCGCTTGGTGAAACCGGACAGCCCTCCCCCCTGGCGCAGCGTGCGGATACGGTCGCGCCGCCCGGTCAGGATCTTGTGCGGATAGGCCTGGTGGCCGACATCCCAGATCAGCCGGTCGTCCGGCGTGTCGAAGACATGGTGGAGCGCCACCGTCAGCTCGACTACGCCCAGGCCGGCGCCGAGATGGCCGCCGGTCACCGAAACCGCGTCGATCGTCTCCGTCCGAAGCTCGTCCGCCAGTTGCCGGAGCTGATCGGGCTTGAGCTTCCGGATCTGGGCCGGAACGGTACAGCGATCGAGCAACGGGGTATTGCTGGGTGCGGTCAATACAACCTCCTCTGGTCAGGCGCGCCGCTCAATGACGCCGCTCAACGACATAGGTTGCGACGGATTTCAGGATATCCGCCCTGCCGTCGAAAATCTCGAGATGACGGGCGGCTTGGTCGGCCAGCAGGCGCGCCTGGTCGCGCGCCCGCTCGACTCCCAGGATCGAGACAAAGGTCGCCTTCCCGGCGGCCGCGTCCTGGCGCGCCGGCTTGCCCGTAACGGACGGGTCGCCGTCGATGTCGAGCAGGTCGTCGGCGATCTGGAAGGCAAGGCCCAGATCGTGGGCGTAATTGTGCAGGGCATGCATCTGGGGCGGCGACGCGCGCCCCAGGATGGCGCCGGCGCAGCACGAGAAGGCGATCATCTCGCCGGTCTTCAGCCGCTGCAGCCGGGTCGTGGCTCCCATGTCGAACTGCGTCGTCTCCGCGATCAGATCGAGCATCTGGCCGCCGACCATGCCATGCATGCCGGCCGCCTTGGCCAGCGCCGCGACCAGCGAGCACCGGACCTTGGGATCCTCGTGGGTCTCGGGATCGGCCAGCACCTCGAAGGCGAGGGTCAGCAAGGCGTCGCCGGCCAGGATGGCGGTAGCGTCGTCGAAGCGCTTGTGGACGGTGGGGCGGCCGCGCCGCAGGTCCGAATCGTCCATCGCCGGGAGGTCGTCGTGGACCAGCGAATAGCAGTGGACGAACTCCACGGCCGCCGCCACGCGCACCGCGCAGTCGCGGGCGACGCCGAACAGGCCGGCGCTGGTCATGACCAGGAAGGGACGCAGCCGCTTGCCGCCGCCCAGGCAGGCGTAGCGCATCGCCTCGAACAGCTTGGCCTCGGTGGTGTCGGACATCGGCAGGAGATGGTCGATTTCCTGTTCGACCAGTTCGGCCGCTTCGCCCATGGCGGAAGAGAGTTCGTTAGCCACTATTCGATCCGCGCGGGTTCGGCGCCGATCGAGCCGTCGGCGGCAACGGTGATCCGGTCGACCTTCGCCTGGGCTTCGCGAAGCTTGGCCTCGCAGTGGCGGCGCAGCGCCGTGCCGCGCTCGTAGGACGAGATCGCGTCGTCGAGCTTGGCGCGGCCCTCCTCGAGCTGGCGCACGATCCGCTCCAGCTCGCCGAGAGCGTCTTCGAAACTCAGCGCTGCGACATCGGGGGGTATTGCGGAGTCAGCCATCATCCTACCGTCACCAGGGTACCTTGGCGACTTTAGGGCGGTCGCCGGCCTGTCCGCAAGTCCGGGTTGGCTGTCGGACTGCGAAGGCGGACCGATCCCCCTGACGTGGAGGCCCGGCGGATCACGCCGCCATCAGTTCCTGTACGTGCGCAGCGCAACTTGAGGCAAGGGCGCGAATGTCGTACCCCCCTTCCAGGGTGGATACGATGCGTGCACCGCAGTATTCGCGCGCGAACTCGCCGAGCTTGCGGGTCACCCAGACATAGTCGTCGTCGACCAGGTGCAGGCTTGCGAGCGGGTCGCGGGTGTGCGCGTCGAAGCCGGCCGAGATCATGATCAGCTCCGGCTGGAAATGCTCCAGAGCCGGGAAGATCCGGGTCATCATGGCGTGGCGGAACTCCGGGCTGCCCGCCATTTCCGGCAGCGGCACGTTCACGATGTTGTCGGCCACGCCGCGCTCCTCCAGGAGCCCGGTGTTCGGGTACAGGTGGGCCTGGTGGGTCGAGGCGTAGAACAGGCCGGGATCGTTCTGGAAGATGTCCTGGGTGCCGTTGCCGTGATGGACGTCGAAGTCGATCACGGCGACCCTGCTGATGCCGTGGACCTTGCGGGCATGCTCTGCGCCGACCGCGACATTGTTGAACAGGCAGAAGCCCATCGCCCGGGCCGTCTCGGCATGGTGGCCGGGCGGCCGGGTCGCGCAGAACGCGTTGCGCGCCTCACCGCTCATGACGGCGTCGACGGCGGCGCACACGGCGCCGGCGGCCCGGAGCGCCGCCTCCCCGGAGCTGGGGCACAGCACGGTGTCGTTGTCCAGCTCGACATGGCCCTCGGTCGGGATCGCGGCCAGCACCCGTTCGATGTAGGAGATCGGATGGACCCGGGCGAGCTGCTCGATCTCGGCGCGCGGCGCGACGCGGCGGTCGAGGAAGTGGAAAGCCTCGCCCTCCAGCGCCGCCAGGACGGCCTTCAGGCGCTCGGGGCATTCCGGATGCCCGATGCCGGTGTCATGGTCGATGCAGGAGGGATGGCTGAAAAGGGAGGTATACATCGGTCTTCTTCTTTTTCTGAGCGTTTCCCCGCGTGACGGGCATGGTCCCAGATCACTCCCCGGTTTGCATCGGGAATCTTCCGAATCCAGCCTCACGGCATACCGCGCATCCTCCCTTGCCGGAGCGTCAGCCCCCGACAGCGAAGGCGCGGCTCTCCCGAGTATCCGCGAACGGCGGCCTTCCCGCCGCAACTATTCCCGGGAGGGGGGAGCGCCATCTTGCCGCGCCCGGTCAACCCGCCTTCCGTATCCTGAAGGTATAGACGGCGCCGTCATGGTCGACCGACAGGAGCTTGTGGCCGGTCGCATCGCAGAAAGCGGGGAAATCCTTCGTGGCGGCGGGATCGGTCGCCTCGATCACCAGGACGTCGTCGGGAGCCAGGTGCTTCATCGCCTTGCGGGCACGCAACACGGGCAGCGGGCACGTCAGGTCCTTGGCGTCGAGGGTGTGATTTGCCATGGCGGTATTCCTTGAATGCTGATGGCGAAAGCTGATACGAGCGGACCGGCTTACGCCCAGCACGCGCCTGCCGGCAAGCCCGGCCGCGCCGCATCCGGTCGCGTGACGGGCGGAGCGGCGAATTGGCTTTACGGAGCCGGCCGGATCGCCGATATGTAACCCAGGCTTTAGAATTATCAGTCTATCTCAGCCCTTTTCCATGCCGGTTCCGGGGCGGCCGGCGGCAGCGAGAGAACCGCGTCAGTATGACCATAGAGGATCTTCAGGAAAGCGCCCGCGAAGCGAGCAAGCTGCTGAAGGCGATGAGCAACGAACGCCGACTGCTGATCCTCTGCCACCTCGCCCTGGGGGAAAAGTCGGTCGGGGAGTTGGAGACGCTGGTCGACCTGAGCCAGTCCGCTCTCTCCCAACATCTGGCGCGGCTGCGCCGGGACAATCTGGTGCGCACCCGCCGGTCGGCGCAGACGATCTACTATTCCCTCCAGGGCGGCGAAGCGGCGGCCGTCATGAAGGTGCTCCACGACCTCTATTGTGCGCCGCAGCCGGACCGGATGGACGCACCGGCGACCGAGGATAGCGCCGCCGTCGTTTGAATCACCCACCCGCGCCCCGACCTGCCCCGGACGTCATCCAGCGCACCCCGACGACAGCCAGGGCCAGCCAGCCAGCCATGAAGGCCATCCCGCCGACCGGTGCCACGGCACCCAGCGGGCTGGGTCCTTGCACCGCCAGGAGGTAGAGCGCCCCGCAGAACAGCAAGGTGCCGAGCAGGAAGCACCAGCCCGCCACTCCGAGCAGCCAGCCTGCCCGGCCCGCCGCCCCGAAGCGGGCCAGCGTCGCGACCCCGCCCAGCGCCAGGGCATGCCACATCTGGTACTGCCCGGCGATCCGGAACAGTTCGACCGAACGGGCATCGGACAGCCCGTGCGACGCATAGGCTCCGGTCGCCACCGCGATGCCGCCGCTCAGCGCCGCCAGCACGAGCCAAAATCCGGTGATGCGTTGCGACATGAATCAGATCTCCCGCTTTGCGCTGCCGTCCGCTCCCCGTCCGCCCGGCCCGTCCGCGACCCGGGCGGACGGGTATGGCCCGACGTTTGCTATGACCATAAGGGTGAGCAGCGGCGACAGCTATATCCTTTGGTTTACGCAAGCTGCTTCGCATTTTGCAATTCGAAGTCGCCGAGCCGAAGACCATGCCCCATCTTTCGCGCATTACGCCAGTCCTCAAGCAAAACATCGGCGGCCGGTCCGGGAAGATCGAGGGCGGGCACCATCCCGCGGAGGCCGGGCCGCAAGGAACCGAGGGGATGCTGGGCGCTCTCATGGCGGCCACGTTCGACGGCATGGCGTTCCTCAAGGCGGTCCGCGACCCGAACGGCCGCATTTGCGATTTCCGCTGGCTCCTGATCAACGAGGAAGGCGCCCGGCTGATGGGCCGCCGCTCTGCGGACCTGATCGGCCGGCGGCTGACGGCGACATTGCCGGACCTGGTGCCGGGCGGCCTGCCCGACCGGTTGACCGCCGTCGCCGAATCAGGAGCGGGCGCACGTTTCGCGGGTCCCTCCTGCGGGACCGGGGCCGGCGTCGACCAGTTCGAGTATTCCGCCGTGTCGATCGACGGTGGCGTGGCCCTCAGCTTCCGGCCGGTTCGATCCTCCGGCGGGGTATCGGCAGCGGATGCCCGCCATGCCGAGCGCGCCAAGGCCACGTTCCTCTCGCTGATGAGCCACGAGATCCGGACGCCGCTGAACGGGGTGGTCTGCGCACTCGACCTGCTCGCGGAAGGCGTCGCGCCGGAAGACCGCGACGCCTTCATGGAGACCGCCCGCAACTCGGGCAGGGATCTGGCCCGGGTCATCGACGAGATCCTGGATTTCGCGAAGCTGGAGAGCGAGCCCGTCGAACTGCTGGACTGCCCGTTCCGCCTTTCCGACCTGGTGGCCACGGAGGTCGACGCGGTGATCCGGACGGCGGAGGCCAAGGGGCTGACCATCACCTGCCGGACCGACGCGGCACTGTCCCGGACCGTACGGGGCGACCGCCAGAAACTGGCCAGGATCCTGCGGAACCTGCTGTCGAACGCGATCAAGTTCACCGAGTCCGGGGGGCTGGCCGTGACGCTGGAGAGTGCCGCCGGGTCCGTCGACCCGATCGCCGGCGATACTGCGGGCGATCGGGGCGGCGACCTCGTGTCCTTCGTGCTTTCCGTGACCGACTCCGGCATCGGCATCGATCCCGGCTACCGGGCAAGCCTGTTCGAAGCCTTCTCCCAAGCCGACTGGTCGATGAACAGGCGCTACGGCGGTTGCGGCCTGGGACTCGCCGTCGCGAGCCGGCTCGCCTCGGCGATGGGGGGCCGGCTGACGGTGCTCAGCGAGCCGGGGACCGGCAGCAGCTTCCGCCTTCACCTGACGATGCGGGCCGCCGATGGCCCGGGAACGTCGCCGACCTCCATGTCGGGCACCGTTCGCCCCCTCCCGGCGGGGCGTCAGGCCGCCGCACCCGGTCCGGCATCCGGGGGCCACCGGCCGAGGGTCCTGCTGGCCGATGCCAGCGAGGCCAGCCGCATGGTGACCGGGCTGATGCTGATGCGCGCGGGTTTCCTGGTCCACACCGCGACCACCGGGAGGAGCGCGGTCGACGCGGCGAGCAGGACACCGTTCCAGGCCGTCCTGCTCGACATGGCGATGCCGGACATGGCAGGGCCGTCCATGGCCTCGTCCATCGGAGCACCCGGGGGAGTCAACGCGGGAACTCCGATCATCGGCATGACGGCGCATGCCGACGCAGCGGAAGCCGCCCGCTGGCGCGCCGCCGGCCTCGGCGGCCTGCTGGTGAAGCCGTTCCAGAAACGGGACCTGCTCGAAATGCTGGAGGTCTGCATCGGAGGCTCGGCCCTTGCGGCCGAATGAGGGCTGCGGCCCCCGGATCAGCCGAACAGGGCGTCGATTTCCGCCTGGCTGATCGCCTTACCCTGGAGCTGCGGTCCGTTCAGCAGCTTCGCCTCCTCCGCCACGGGGACCTCGACCGAGGTCGGCAGGTTCGCGAAGGCCTCGGCGCCCCAGGTCTGGATCATGTTCACGACCCGCTCCTCGATGAAGTCGAGCGTCCGCACGACCTTGCCGATCCGCTGGCCGGTAATGTCCTGAAAGTTGCATGCTTCGAAGATGCTCACGACGGCGTCCATGATGCCGTCGAGGTCGGCCCTGCCCTCGGGATCGTCGGTCTTGGCCTTGAGCTTGACCGCCGTCCGCTCGATCAGTTCGGCGGCGCTCAGCACGCCGTTGGTCGCATGCTCGGTGGCGCTGACGATGGCCGCCAGTTCCTCCCCGGCGACCACCAGCCTGTCCTGCTCCGCCTTGGGATGACGCAGGGCCGCGATCTCGATATGGGTCGCCTGGATGCGCTGCTGCAGGTCGGCGACGTCCGGACCGGGGGCGTGAGCCGGTCCGGGAGCGGGGGCCGGCTCCAGCACCGGCTGGAGTGCCGCCAGTTCGTCGAGCCGCCGCTCGATCCGGTCGATCGCCGCCATCAGCTCCGCGGGCGTGGCCGTCGGAACGGGAACGGGGCCCGCAGGCTCCGGCTTCGCGACGGTTTCCAGGTCGGTCGACGCCCCGTGCCGGAAAGGCAGACCTCGGCGTTGCAGTTCTGCGGTGAATGGCTTGGCCGACATGCCGTCGATCTCTGCGAAGCTGGTGCGGGACAACAGGGGCAGAGTATCGACGTATACACTTTATCGAAGGTTAACACGTCGCATGCGAATTGTCGCATTCCGGTTGAACCGCAGCGCTCCGGATCCTCTGGAACCGCCTCAGAACCGGCCGCGGTCGTGGGGAGCGCCATAGTCCAGCGCCGGCCCCTTCGGCACGATTCCGGTCGGATTGATGGTCTTGTGGCTGCCGTAGTAGTGCCGCTTGATGTGCTCGAAGCTGACCGTTTCCGCGACTCCGTCCACCTGATAGAGCTCGCGCAGGTAGTTGGACAGGTTCGGGTAGTCCTCGATCCGGCGCAGGTTGCACTTGAAATGGCCGACATAGACCGCGTCGAACCGGACCAGGGTGGTGAACAGCCGCCAGTCGGCCTCGGTCAGGCGGTCGCCCGCCAGATAGCGCTGGCGGTCCAGACGCTCCTCCAGCGCGTCAAGCGCCTCGAAGAGCTGGTCGAACGCCCGCTCATAGACCGCCTGGTCCGTCGCGAAGCCGGCCTTGTAGACGCCGTTGTTGACCCGATCGTAGACATAGGCGTTGATCTCGTCGATCTCGCCGCGCAGATCGGCCGGGTAATAGTCGGCCGAGGCGTCGCCGAAGGCGTTGAACTCGGTGTTGAGCATCCGGATGATCTCGGCCGATTCGTTGTTGACGATCGTCCGCTTCCGCTTGTCCCACAGCACGGGCACGGTCACCCTGCCGTTCATGTCGGGCTTCACCTCGGTATAGACCTCGTAGAGGAAGCGCTTGCCGTTCACCGGATCGGCGCCGGGAGCCAGTTCCCAGCCGTTCTCCAGCATCAGCGGCTCGACCACCGAGACCGAGATCGCGTCGTCCAGCTTCTTCAGCTTGCGGAAGATCAGGGTCCGGTGCGCCCACGGACAAGCCAGCGAGACATAGAGATGATAGCGCCCCGGTTCGGCCTTGAAGCCCGACGAGCCGTCGGCCGTGACCTGGTTCCGGAACGCGCTCTCCTGCCGCTTGAAGGCGCCCCCTGTCGATTTCGTGTCGTACCACTGGTCGTGCCAGCGTCCGTCGATCAGCAAACCCATGATGGTCTCCTCCAGCGTTGCGTTGCGATCCGGTGCCGTGCCCCCGGCGCGGCCGGGGGCACGGGTCTTCAACATCAGCCGTGCAGCTTTGCTGCGGTATCAACCGTGCAGCTTTGCTGCGATCTCCGCGACATGCCGGCCCTGGAAACGGCCCCCCTCCAGTTCCACCGTGCTGGGCTGGCGCGAGCCGTCGCCGCCGGCGATCGTCGTGGCACCGTACGGCGAGCCGCCGGCGATCTCCTCCAGGGTGGTCTGGCCGGAGAAGCTGTAGGGAAGACCCACGATCACCATGCCGTGGTGGAGCAGCGTGGTGTGGAAGGACAGGATGGTGCTTTCCTGGCCGCCGTGTTGGGTCGCGGTCGATGCGAAGACGCTGCCGACCTTGCCGATCAGCTTGCCCTGTGCCCACAGGCCGCCGGTCTGGTCGAGGAAATTGCGCATCTGCGACGCCATGTTGCCGAAGCGGGTCGGCGTCCCGAAGATGATGGCGTCGTAGTCGGCGAGTTCCGCCGGGGTCGCGACCGGGGCTGCCTGGTCGAGCTTGACGCCGGCTTTGGCCGCGACGTCCGGCGGCATCAGTTCGGGCACGCGCTTGACCGTCACCTCGGTGCCGGGAACCGAGCGGGCCCCTTCGGCGACCGCTCCGGCCATGGTTTCGATGTGACCATAGGTGCTGTAGTAGAGGACCAGGACCTTCGCCATGTCTCGTCTCCCGTTCGGATGGATCCGTCGGCACCGGATGATCGCGCCGACGCCACAACAGGTAGCGCGTTGCGCCGATCCTGATAATCACCGATGATCTCACTTCATTGTTCTGCAATGCGCAACAATACGGCGGGATGGACCGATGGACCGGTTGGACGACATGTGCGTGTTCATCCGGGTGGTGGATGCCCGCAGCTTTACGCTCGCGGCGGAGCGGCTGGGCTTGTCGAAGTCGGCGGTCAGCCGGCGCATGGCCGACCTGGAGAACCGCCTGGGAGCCCGGCTGCTCAACCGGACCACCCGCAGCCTCAGCCTGACCGAGGTGGGACAGGCGTTCTACGACCGGTGCACGCGGATCGTAGCCGACGTGGAGGAGGCCGAGCGCGCCGTCGCCGACCTGCACGCGCAGCCGCGCGGCACCTTGAGGATCAATGCTCCGATGTCGTTCGGCATGATGCATATCGCGCCGGCCATCGCCGAGTTCCTGCGCCGCCATCCCGGCCTGGAAATCGATATGGACCTCAACGACCGGTACATCGACCTGATCGAGGAGGGCTACGACGTCGCGGTGCGGATCGGCAGGCTGCGAGACAGCAGCCTGGTCGCCCGGCGCCTGGCCCCGAACCGGCGGGTCGTGGTGGCAAGCCCCGGCTACCTCAAGGCACATGGCCGCCCGGTCCACCCCGACGACCTGGGCGGCCATAACTGCTTGATCTACACCAACGCGCCGCTGGCCGACCAGTGGCAGTTCCGGGTCGGCGGCGAGGTGCGGTCGGTGAAGGTTTCCGGCACGCTGCGGGTCAACAACGGCGAGGTGTTGCGGGAAGCGGCCGTCGGCAGTCACGGCATCGCGATCCTGCCGACCTTCATCATCGGCGAGCAGATCGCCCGCGGCCAGCTGGACGTCCTTCTGATGGACTTCGTCGCCGGTGACAGCGCCGTCCACGCGGTCTACCCGCACGGCCGCCACCTGTCGCCCAAGGTCAGGGTGTTCGTCGATTTCCTGGCCGGGCGGTTCGGCCCGGTGCCTTACTGGGACGCCTCGCTGCATGTGCTGACCGGGGGATGAGCCGGCCTCCCGCGGGAACCCTTCTCCTCGCTCCATTGTTGTAGCGGTCAACAGGCTCATTGCTTGTCAAGAGACAAAACGCGGAGGATGAGGATATGAACAGGCTGATGTTCGGCGCGGCGGTCATCGCGCTTACCGCAGGGACGATGGGATCGGTTCAGGCCCAGACCTCTTCCGGCAGCACAGAGAATTTGCAACCGGCCTCCTGCACGCAGCTCGAAATCGGCCAGGTCGGAAACCGGGTTGACCAGCTCCAAGGCCAGCAGAAGGCCGAGGCCGAACTGATGCTCCAGCGGGCCCGCGATGCGCAGAACGACGGTGAGCTGAACCAATGCCGTCAGATCCTGGCTGATCTCGAGCAGATGCTTCCGGGCGGACAGCAGGTCACCAAGACCACTCCGCTTCCCGCCATCCTCGGCGGCGAGGGTGGCCAGGGCACCGCACGGAGCGGCGCCGACCCGCAGCAGGCCCCCATCCAGGCCGACAACGTGGTCGCGGCGCTGCGGGAGAACCGGCAGTTCAGCACCCTGGTCGGGCTGATCGAGAGCGCCGGCATGGCCGAGACGCTGAGCCAGTCCGGCCCCTACACGGTTTTCGCGCCGACCAACGCGGCTTTCGAGAAGCTGCCGCAGAACGTTCGCGACCAGCTGACGCAGGAGCAGAACCGCGACCAGCTCCGCGCCGTGCTGTCCCAGCACGTGGTCCAGAACCAGAGCATCGCCTCCACCCAGATCCCCCAGGAAATCAACGCGATGGGCGGCGGACCGATCGACGTCTCGATGACCAATGGCCGTCCGCGCCTGAGCATCGGCGCTCCGCAGCCGCCCGCCCAGGGCCAGACCGCGAACCAGACGGCGGCTTCCCAGACCTCGGCTTCCCAGCCTGCGGCCATGTCGGAAGTGCGCGACGCCCGCACCGCGCTGGAGAACGCGAACCAGACCCTGGGCGGCCAGGGCCAGGAGATGGAGGCCGTCCAGGACCAGATCGCGACCGCGCGCCAGGCGCTCGACCGCGGCTTGGCCCAGGCTCAGCAGTCGAATCGGGGTCCGCTTGAGCAGGCGAGTTCCGCGATCGCCCGCGCCGATCAGGCCGTGCAGGCCAACGACCGGAACGCCGCCCGCCAGGCCGTCGAAGACGCGCTGCTCCAGCTCCGCCAGGCCGAGACCGCGATGACCGATGGCTCGGGGACAGCGACGGGCGGGCAGACCGGTAGCGGCCAGCAGCGGACCGCCGACCGTTCGAACCAGAATCCGGCCTCGATCACGGTCGGCGATATCCGCACGGGCAATGGTTTCGTCCACGGCATCGAT
The DNA here is from genome assembly GCF_016806835.2 of Skermanella rosea. Lineage (NCBI taxonomy): Bacteria > Pseudomonadati > Pseudomonadota > Alphaproteobacteria > Rhodospirillales > Azospirillaceae > Skermanella > Skermanella rosea. Next base: position 3,539,146 of record NZ_CP086111.1, read on the forward strand.
CAGGTGCTGGTGCCCGAGAACGTGCAGGAGGCCCTTGTCCAGTAAGGACAGCAGGCAACCCCAAGCGACTTTTCCAGGGCCGGCGCTCCGAACGCCGGCCCTTTTTATTTGTATTTGTCCCACTTGACGCATGTCCGTGATCGGCGTAGACCAGTGAGTGAATGAACGTTCACTCTCAGTACAGACGGCAGCATCACGGCAATGGCACAAAGCGTCAAGGAAGACTCGACCTCAACGACGGCGGCGGACCAGCGAGAGGCGCAGCAGCGGCGCATCCTCGCCGCCGCCATGACCTGTTTCGCGCGGTCGGGCTTCCACAAGGCCAGCATGCAGGATATCTGCGCCGAGGCCGGCATGAGCGCCGGCAACCTTTACCGCTATTTCCGCAGCAAGGAAGCGATCATCGCCGCCATCGCGGAGGCCGACCGCGTCCGCAACGCCGAGATCTTCGAAGTCCTGGAGCGGACCGACGATCCGGTGCGCGGCCTGTGCGCGCTCGCCAGCGCCTTCCTGCGCGAAATGCACGGTCGGGAGGCGCCGGCGCTCTGCACCGAGATCATCGCTGAGGCGTTGCGCAATCCCGAGATCCGCGCCATGTTCGAGCGCAATATAAACGAGGCCCACGCCGCCTGCGCCAAGGCGCTGCGGCGGGGCATCGAACAGGGCACCGTCGATCCCGGGATCGACGTGGACGTCACCGTCCGGCTGCTGATGGCCATGGGCGACGGCATCATCGCCCACCGCCCCATGGCCGATTTCATGACCGACGACAGGATCGACGCCGTGCTCGATACCCTGCTGGAACGGTTCCTGCGGCCGACGGCCGGCCCCTCCTCCCCGCCTCCCCTTTCCGAATAAGGCCAAGACCATGTCCCGAGCATTCGACCGCCTCTCGTTCACAGGCAAGCTGCTGCTCGGCGCGGCGCTGCTCGGCTGGTCCGCGGTCCCCTTCCTCGTCGCCTCGCCGGCCCTCGCGGAGGAACCCGCCGCCAGCGTTCCCAAGCCGCCCAGCGTCAGCGTGGTCAAGGCCCAGACCGGCACCCTGGCCGAGACGATCCTGATGACCGGCACCCTGGTCGCCCGCGACGAGGTGCTGGTCGGGGCGGAGATCGACGGGCTCGCCATCACCGAACTGCTCGCCGAGGAAGGCGACCGGGTCGAGCGCGGCCAAGTGCTCGCCCGCCTGTCGCGCGACATGCTGGACGCCCAGGCGGCGCAGAACAGGGCGTCGATAACCCGCGCCGCCGCGGCCATCGCCCAGGCCCGCAACCAGATCGCCGAGGCGAACGCCAACGCCAAGCAGGCCGACGCCGCCTTCGACCGCGTCCGCACCCTTCAGGACCGCGGCAACGCGTCCCAGGAGTCGCTGGAGCAGCGCGAGGCGGCAGCCCTGGTGGCCCGCGCCCGCGTCGCCGTTGCCGAGGACGCGCTGCGGCTGGCCCAGGCCGACAAGGACCTGGCCGAAGCCCAGCAGCGCGAGATCGAGGTCCGGATCGCCCGCACCCAGATCAAGGCTCCCGCCGCCGGGATCATCAGCCGGCGCGAGGCCAAGCTGGGAGCCCTGGTCTCCTCCGGCGGCGAGCCGCTGTTCCGGATCATCGGCAACGGCACGATCGAGGTCGAGGCCGACGTGCCTGAGACGGCACTCGCCCGGCTGCGCGTCGGCCAGCCGGGCCAGGTCCGTCCCGCCGGCATGGCCGATCCGGTTCCCGCCCGCGTCAGGCTGGTCTCTCCCGAGGTCGACCGCACGTCGCGCCTCGGCCGCGTCCGCCTGTCGGTGGACGAGGTTCCCGGGCTGGCGGTCGGCGCCTTCGCCCGCGGCGCCGTCGAGGTGGACCGCCGCGACGGCACCCTGGTGCCGCTGTCGGCCGTGCTCAACCGGCCGGAGGGTGCTGTGGTCCAGGTGGTGCGCGACGGCATCGTCGAGACCCGGCCCGTCACGGTCGGGCTGAAGGCCGAAGGCAAGGCCGAGATCCGGGAAGGCCTGAGTCCGGGCGAGGACGTCATCGCCGTCTCCGGCACGTTCGTGCGCGGCGGTGATCGGGTGACCCCGGCCCCCCAATCCCCCGCCGCATCGGCGGTCCAGACCAGCAGCATCCCCTAAGCGCCCTCACGAGAGAGAAGCGGGAGCCCGTTCCATGTCGCTCAACGTCTCCGCCTGGTCGATCCGCAGCCCGGTCCCGGCCCTGGTGTTCTTCGCGGTGGTCATGCTGCTGGGGATCGTGTCGTTCCAGTCGCTGCCGATCACCCGGTTCCCGAACATCGACGTGCCGGTCGTCTCGATCACCGTGACCCAGTCGGGTGCGGCGCCGTCCGAGCTGGAATCCCAGGTGACCAAGCAGGTCGAGGACGCGGTCGCCAACATCACCGGCGTCAAGCACGTCACCTCGACCATCACCGACGGCACCTCCACCACCGCGATCGAGTTCCGTCTGGAAGTGGACACCGACCGGGCGGTCAACGACGTGAAGGACGCGATCGCCAAGATCCGCGCCGACCTGCCGCGCACCATCGACGAGCCGATCATCGAGCGGATCGACGTGGAAGGCCAGGCGATCCAGAGCTACGCCGCCTCCGCTCCCGGCATGACGCTGGAGCAGCTGTCCTGGTTCGTGGACGATGTCGTCAAGCGCAAGCTCCAGGGCCTTAAGGGCGTCGGCCGGATCGACCGGATCGGCGGCGTCGAGCGGGAGATCCAGATCCAGCTCGACCCCGACCGGCTGATGTCGCTGGGCATCACGGCGGCCGACGTCAACCGGCAGCTCCGCGCCACCAACATCGACCTGGGCGGCGGTCGCGGCGAGCTGGGCGGCCAGGAACAGGCGATCCGGACGCTGGCCGGCGCCCGTACCCTGGACGACCTGCGCCAGACGCGGATCGTGCTGCCCGGCGGGCGCGAGGTGCGCCTGTCGGACCTGGGCGAGGTGGTGGATTCGTACGAGGAGCCGCGGTCCTTCGCCAAGCTGAACGGCGAGCAGCAGGTCGTCTCGTTCAGCGTGTTCCGCTCCAAGGGGGCCAGCAACGTCGATGTGGCCCGGGTGGTGGAGGAGGAACTCGCCCGGCTGTCGGAAGTCCACCCCGATGTCAGCTATACGCTGATCGACGACACGGTCGACTATATCGAGGGCAACTACGAAGCCGCGATGATGACCCTGCTCGAGGGCGCCGCCCTGGCCATCATCGTGGTGCTTCTGTTCCTGCGCGACTGGCGGGCGACCCTGATCGCCGCCGTCGCGATGCCGCTCTCCATCATCCCGGCCTTCTGGGTCATGAGCATGATGGACTTCTCGCTCAACCTGGTCAGCCTGCTGGCGATCACGCTGGTGACCGGCATCCTGGTGGACGACGCGATCGTGGAGATCGAGAACATCGTCCGCCACATGCGGATGGGCAAGTCGCCCTACCGCGCCGCGATGGAGGCGGCGGACGAGATCGGCCTGGCGGTCATCGCGATCACGCTGACCATCGTCGCCGTGTTCGCGCCGGTCAGCTTCATGGGCGGCATTCCCGGCCAGTACTTCAAGCAGTTCGGCCTGACGGTCGCGGTCGCCGTGCTGTTCTCCCTGCTGGTCGCCCGGCTGATCACGCCGATGATGGCGGCGTACCTGATGCGCGCCCACCCGCCCCGGCCGGAGCGCGACAGCGCGCTGATGCGGGCCTATACCGGGTTCCTGCGGGTCACGCTGCGCTGGCGCTGGCTGACGCTGCTGGCCGGCATCGGACTGTTCGCCGTGTCGATCTGGAGCACGTCGCTGCTGCCGACCGGCTTCATCCCGGCGGAGGACGCGGCCCGCTCCGTCGTCTCGGTCGAGCTGCCGCCGGGCGCCACGCTGGAGGACACCGCCCGGACCACCGACCGGATCGCCGCGACGCTCCGCGAGATGCCCGAGATCCGGTCGGTCTTCGCGATGGGCGGCACGACTCCGACCGGTGCCGGCCGCGAGGTTCGCAAGGCTGCGCTCTTCATCATGCTGACCCCGAAAGGCGAGCGGGAGCTGACCCAGAAGCAGGTGGAGGGGGAAATCTCCCGCCGCCTGGCCGAGGTGCCCGATATCCGCGCCTGGTACGTCAACGAGCGCGGCGAGCGCGAGCTGTCGATCACTGTGATGGGCAACGACGGCGAAGCGCTGGGCGAGGCGGTCGCCTCGATCGAGGCGGCGATGCGGCGCGAGCCGGGCTTCTCCAACGCCGCCGCCAGCGCCGGGCTGGACCGGCCGGAAATCCGCGTCCTGCCGCGCCTGGACGAGGCTGCCCGCCACGGCGTCTCGCCCGAAACGATCTCGGAGACGGTGCGGGTCGCCACGATCGGCGACATCGGCGCCAACCTGGCCAAGTTCAACGCGGGCGACCGCCAGATCCCCATCCGCGTCCAGCTCGACACCCAGGCCCGCCACGACCTGCGGCTGATCGAGACGCTGGCGGTGCCCAACACGGCGGGGGTCGCCGTGCCGCTGATGTCGCTGGCCGACATCTCCTTCGGCCAGGGCCCCTCCTCGATCGAGCGCTACGACCGGGAACGCCGCGTGCTGATCGGCGCCGACCTGACCGGCGGCCTGACGCTGGGCGACGCGCTCGCCCGGGTGAAGGCGCTGCCGGAGGTCCGGGACATGCCGGCCGGTACCCGCATCCAGGAGAGTGGCGACGCCGAGATCATGGGCGAGGTCTTCGCGGGCTTCGCCGCCGCGATGGGCGCCGGCCTCCTGATGGTGCTGGGCGTGCTGGTGCTGCTGTTCCACAACGTGTTCCAGCCGATCACCATCCTGCTGTCGCTGCCGCTGTCGATCGGCGGCGTCATCATCGCACTGCTGCTGACGGGCAACCCGATCAGCATGCCGGTGGTAATCGGCATCCTGATGCTGATGGGCATCGTCACCAAGAACGCGATCATGCTGGTCGATTTCGCGGTGGAGCAGGAAAGGAAGGGCATGCCCCGGATCGAGGCGATCATCGATGCCGGGCGCAAGCGTGCCCAGCCGATCATCATGACCACCATCGCTATGGCGGCCGGCATGCTGCCCAGCGCCATGGGAGCCGGCGACGGCGGCGAGTTCCGCGCGCCCATGGCGATCGCGGTGATCGGCGGCCTGCTGGTCTCCACCGTGCTGTCGCTGGTCTTCGTGCCCAGCTTCTACACCATCATGGAGGGGCTGTCGGAACGGGTCGGCAGCGTGCTGGGCCGCTTCGTCGGACCCAGGGAGGAGGACGACCCCCACGGCGCGCCCCATCCTGCGCCGGCCCTGCCGGTCCGCCACGCGGCGGAATAGGCGGGGAGCTGCCATGACGAAGGGTGCGTTGACCGTTGTCTGCGCACCCTTCATCGTTTGACACCAAACAGTCATGCGCCCCCTCAGCCATACCGCCGGTTCACTCCCCTTGAGCTACCTCGCCTTCATCGCCGCCCATGGGCGGATGCTCGCCTTCGGCTTCCTGCTGACCCTGTTCTCCAGCTTCGGCCAGACATTCTTCATCTCGCTCTCCGGCGGCTACATCCGCGAGGAATTCGGCCTGACCAATGCCGAATTCGGACTGCTCTACTCGATCGCCACGCTGGGCAGCGCCACCGCATTGATCTGGGCGGGCCGCCGGATCGACACCACCGGCCTGCGGCGCTACGTGACCGCCGTCTGCCTGGCGCTGGCCGCCGCCTGCATCGGGATGGCGACCGCCGGCCACGCGGTCCTGCTGGTGCTGGCGCTGTTCGGCCTGCGTCTGGCCGGACAGGGGCTGATGCCGCATACCGCCTTCACCACCATGGCCCGCCGGTTCGACACCGGCCGCGGTACCGCGCTGAGCCTCGCGGCGCTCGGCCACCCGACCGGGGAGGCCCTGCTGCCCACGGTGATGGTGACCGCCCTGGCGCTGCTGGGCTGGCGGAGCGCCTGGGCGGTCTGCGCGGGCGTGCTGCTCGCGGTGGTGCTGCCGTTGCTGCTCTGGTTGCCCCGCGCGGAGCCCGCCACGCCCGAGCCGGTCCCCGGCGGAGCCTCGGCATCGGCCCGTCCGGTGGCGGCCCGGGACTGGACGCGCGGGGAGGTGCTGCGCGACCCCCGCTTCTACATGGTGCTGCCGGCCTTGCTCGCCCCCGGCTTCATCAACACCGGCGTGTTCTTCCACCAGATCGCCCTGGTCGAGTCGAAGGGATGGCCGCTGTCCCTCTTCGCCGCCAGCTTCGCGCTCTATGCCGGGACCACCATCGTCACGTCGCTGACCGTCGGCCCCCTGATCGACCGGCTCGGCGCCGTCCGCCTGATGCCCTTCTACCTGCTGCCGCTGGGGACGGCCCTGCTCGTGCTTTCCTCCACCGCCGACCCGCTGGCGGCGGCCGGCTTCATGGCGCTGGCCGGGATCACCGCCGGGATCAGCGCGATCATCGTCGCGGCCGTCTGGGCCGAGCTTTACGGAACCCGCCACCTGGGAGCGATCCGGTCGCTGTCGGTGTCGGTCACCGTGCTGGCGACGGCCCTGTCCCCGGGGCTGTTCGGCTGGCTGCTCGACCGGCAGGGCAGCTTCGACGGCATCGCGATGGGGAGTGCGGCCGGCGTGCTGGCGGCGGCGGCGCTGACCGTCCCTGCCGTGCGGCGCCGCACCGGACGGGCGACGTAAGGACAGTAAGCTCGAAACGCCACGGAAGCGACGATCGTGCCGATTGCGTGCACTGCAGCGGACTGTTAGACACGACCGCGGATACCGGATACCGCCATGCGGGCCGGCAAACTGCTATGGGATGGCCTTTTCGTGATCAGACCGCTGTACGACTGGACGATGCGCCTTGCCGGTCATCGCCATGCCATGTGGGCGATGGGCTCCATCTCCTTCATCGAAAGCTCGGTCTTCCCGGTGCCGCCGGACGCGTTGCTGATGCCCATGGTGCTCGCGCGCCGCGACCGTGCCTGGGCGATCGCCACGGTCTGCACGATCGCTTCCGTCCTGGGAGGCGCGTTCGGCTACATGATCGGCTACTTCCTGTGGGACGCGATCGGCCAGCAGGTGATGAGCCTGTACGGCTACACCGACAAGATGGAACAGTTCACAGCCCTGTACAACGAGTGGGGCTTCTGGATCGTCGCCGGGGCCGGCTTCACGCCCTTTCCTTACAAGGTCATCACCATCGCCAGCGGAGTCACCCACCTGGACTTCGCCGTCTTCATGATCGCTTCGGCCGTGTCTCGCGGCGCGCGGTTCTTCCTGGTCGCCGGGCTGCTGTGGTATTTCGGGCCGCCGATCCGCACCTTCATCGAGAAGAACCTGGGCATCCTCGCCACGGCGTTCTTCCTGCTGCTGCTGGGCGGTTTCGTGGCCGTGCGATACATGGTCTGATGCCCCGGGACCCGTATTCGCCATCGGACACCATGAACACGTCAGACGCCCTGTCCGCCCCTCGCCTGCCCGCGCTCCTCCTGCTGGGAGCCGGCATAGGATCCTTGCTGGCCGCCTTCTTCTTCCAGTACGTCGTCGGGCTGCAACCCTGCGTGCTGTGCATCTGGCAGCGCTGGCCCTATGTCGCCGTGATCATCCTGGCGGCAGCGGCGCTGCTGCTGGCGCGGGCGCCGAAGGCGCGGGCGGCGCTTCTCGCGCTGTGCGGCGTGGCCCTGCTGGTCGGCGGCGGAATCGCGGTCTTCCATGTCGGCGTCGAACAGCACTGGTGGACGGGAACGCCGGGATGCGGCGTGACGGGGACCGCCGATTCGGTCGAGGCGCTCCGGGCGCAGATCATGGCGACTCCCGTCGTCCGGTGTGACGAGGTCGCCTGGTCGCTGTTTGGCATTTCCATGGCGGGATACAATATCCTGATCTCGCTCGTGCTGGCGGCGATCGCCCTGGCCGCCGCCGGCAGCGCCGCTTCTGCGGCGCGCTGAGAGGAAGAGGAGAGACCGATGACCCTGACCAACGAACGGCCGCAGCTGACGGGCCCCGACGAAACCCCGCTGATCGCGGCGTCTCCCGGCCAGACGGCCGCGACCGAAGCGCCGAAGGCGGCCCGCCCCCGTTATCTGCCCGGTGATCCCGAGACCCGCGAGCAGCTTGCCCGCATGATCCGGGTGAACCATGCCGGCGAGTACGGCGCCAAGCGGATCTACGAGGGACAGCTGGCCGTGCTGCGGAACTCTCCCGCCGCCAAGACCATCCGCCACATGCAGGAGCAGGAACAGGAACACCTGGATACCTTCAGCCGGCTGATCGTCGAACGCCGCGTACGGCCCACCGCGCTGCATCCGCTGTGGCACGTCGCCGGTTTCGCCCTGGGCGCCGCCACGGCGCTGATGGGCCAGCGCGCCGCGATGGCCTGCACGGTCGCGGTCGAGGAGGTCATCGACGAGCACTATGCCCAGCAGGCCGAGCAACTCGGCGACTCCGAGCCGGAGCTGAAGGGCTATATCGAAAAGTTCCGCGCCGAGGAGTTGGAGCACCGGGACATCGGCCTGGCCCACGAAGCCGAGCAGGCGCCGGCCTATCAGGTGCTGACCGGCCTGATCAAGGCGGGGTCGCGCGCCGCGATCTGGGCGGCCCAGCGCTTCTGAGATCGTTGCCTGTTGATTTTGACCGGCGGTCGGTCGACGGCTGCACGGTGGTCCCGATAAGTCGTGTGACGCGGATTGCAGTAGGTCGGCCTTGGCCTGCAGGGCCAACGCCGACACCCTGCATCAACGCTCCGGACACGCTGTCGGTGTCGGCCTTCGGCCGAGGCCGACCTACGCTCCCCGGCACCTCCCAGGCGCGATCCCAGGCGGTCGATGCGGTCAGAACGGGTCGAGTTCGGTATCCCAGTAAAGAAAATCCCGCCAACTTTCGTGCAAGAAGTTTGGCGGGAAGGATCGTCCGTTTTCCTGAAGCTGATGCGCCGTCGGCTGGAAGGGCGGCATTAACGGTACCATGCCGCACTGATTGGGTAGCCTGTTCCCTTTCCTGAGATTGCACGCCGAACAGGACGTCACGACGTTCTCCCACGTCGTTCGCCCGCCTTTCGACCGCGGGATCACGTGGTCGAACGTCAATTCCTGCGTCGGGAACGGCTCGTTGCAGTACTGGCACGAGAACCTGTCGCGCAGGAAGACGTTGAACCTGGTGAAGGCGGGACGGCGGGCCGCCGGGATGTACTCCTTCAACGAGATCACGCTGGGAAGCTTGATCTCGAAGTTGGGGGACCGGACGACTCGGTCGTATTCGGAGATGATGTTCACGCGGTCGAGGAAGACGGCCTTGACCGCTTCCTGCCAGGACCACAGGGACAAAGGAAAGTAGCTCAGCGGACGAAAATCCGCATTCAGTACCAGCGCCGGACAGTGATCGGGTGGTGGTGCCAAGCCCACGCCCTCCTCTGGTTCCCTTGCCTGTCAGGCCCAAGCGCCTGACTTGGATGCGCTTCTCTCATAGAGCATCCTCGACCCAAACTCAACAAGCTGGACCGCCGGACATTCCCAACTTCATGATGCTGTAACGGTGCGCCGTACCAACCGGCCCATCCACGCGGGTGGCCACGCGGGTGGGTGGGCCGGGGCTTACGGCGTGTAGGTCATCCCAGAAGCGCCCGTTTCAGGAAGAAACCGCCGCGGGTCAGGCCGTCCTGGTCGATTCCGTGCCCCAGGCCGGGCCGGACCTCGACTTCCACGGGCACGCCGGCGGCTTGCAGGACAGCCTGCGCGGCCGGCAGTGCCTGCGGCGGCACCACCTGATCGGCATCGCCATGGACCAGGAGGACCGGCGGACGGGACTTTATCTCCCCCGCCAGCAGCTCGGGAGCGAGCAGCGCGCCGGAATAGCCCAGGACGGCGGCAACCGAGTCGGACCGGCGCAGCGCCACGTAAAGGGATGTCATGGTGCCTTGCGAGAACCCGACGAGCGCCAGCTTGTCCGCCGTGAGGTTGCGTTCCGCCAGGGCCTGGTCGATGAAGGCATCGATCACCGGAGCGACCCGCTTGACCCCCGCCGTCATGGCGGACATCGAACGGTCCAGCAGGCTGAACCATTGATAGCCGTAGGGCGACATGTCGCACCGGTCGGGCGCGTTGGGGGAGATGAACTCGGCATCCGGAAGCAGGGCGCCCCAATAGTCCGCCAGCGAAATCAGGTCGTCGCCATCGGCGCCGACTCCGTGCAGCAGGATCACGAGCTGGCGGGCGGGTCCACCGGACGCGGGCGGGACGCCGGGTCCCGAGAGTTTGGCAAGGTCGCTCATGGGTGCTGTTTTGACCAACCCCATTCGTCCTGTCAATCTCCCTACGAACTACCAACGGAATTTGAACGGCGGCGCTTCCCACGCAGACGTCTTGGGCAGGAAGGGCTTGGCAAGGCACGAGCCACAGGGCCAGATGAGGGCGCCATGAGCATCGTCACACGTTTCGCCCCCAGCCCGACCGGGCATCTCCACCTGGGCCATGCCCATTCCGCCCTGTTCGGCTGGCACGCGGCAGTCGATCATGGCGGACGCTTCCTCCTGCGGATCGAGGACATCGATCCGACCCGGTGCCGGCCGGAGTTCGAGCGCGACCTGATCGAGGACCTGGAATGGCTCGGCCTGGACTGGCCCCGGCCGGTCCGCCGCCAGTCGGAGCATCTGGAGGATTACCGCGCGGCCCTGGAATGCCTGGACAGGCTCGGCGTGACCTATCCCTGCTTCTGCACGCGCCGGGAGATCGAGGAGGAGATCGCGCGCGCCGGGCACGCCCCCCATGGACCGGATGGCCCGCTTTATCCCGGCACCTGCCGCACCCTGACGGCAGGGGACCGGGCGGACCGCCTCGCCCGGGGCATACCCTTCGCCGTCAGGATCGACGTCGCCCGCGCGTCGGATCTGGCAGGGCCGCTCACCTGGCATGACCGCGCCGCCGGCATGGTCCCGGCCGATCCCGGGATCCTGGGCGACGCGATCCTGGCCCGGAAGGACGTGCCGACCAGCTACCATCTCAGCGTCACCGTGGACGACCATCTGCAGGGCGTGACCCTGGTGACCCGCGGAGAAGACCTGTTCTTCGCCACCCACCTTCACCGCCTGCTGCAGGCCCTGCTGGGTTACGCCGCGCCGGAGTATCACCACCACCGTTTGCTGACCAACGAGCACGGCGAACGGCTCGCCAAGCGCGACAAGGCGGTCTCGCTCCGATCACTCCGCGCCGCCGGCAGGACGCCGGCGGAGGTCAGGGCCATGGCGGGATTTCCGTGAAGCGGGAACTTCCCCAGAGGGGGCGCCGCAGACCCATGACGAGGTCCAGGTAGTCGGGTTGCTCGGGCTTCAGGTAGCCGTGGCGCACCAGGAAGTCGATGATCACCAGGTTCACGTTGAACTTGAAGTCGTCGGTGTCGCGGACTCGGGCGGCCACCTGGTCGAGCGGCCACAGCATGAATTCCTCCACCTCCCCGTCGGTGTTCCTCGGCGTGAAGTCCTCGGCCAGTTCGAGGTCGTAGAGGAACAGGGTGTCGGGTTTCAGGCCGGCCTCGTTCTCCATCAGGTAGGATACCGCGCCGACGGGCATGGCGCGACGGGCGGCGTCCGCAGACAGGCCGGCCTCCTCCTCCGCCTCCTTCACGAGGTTTTCGTCGAGCGACAACCCGTAGGGCTGGCCGCCGGCCACCAGGTTGTCCAGCTTGCCCGGGGCGATCCTGCGGTCGGTGGCACGCTTGCCGACCCAGAGATGAAGCCCATCGGGCCGCCGGACGAAACCGTTGATGTGGAGCCCGAAGGAACGGATGCCGAAGAAGGCGACCGCCGACCGGTCGATCTTCAGCAGCGGCTCGGCCCCCCAAGCCGTCACCACGGGATAGGCTTCCCGGCGGAGGCGCTGGATCGTGCCGTCGGCGACCAGGGCATCGAGGACCCGGGCCATGGCCTCCGACCGCGAATCGAACGTGCCGAGCGTCTCGCGCAGGGAAATCCCGTCCTGACCGACGTCGAAAACGTCGTCGAAGCGGGTGAGATGGTCCGCCAGGGCGTGGCGCACCCACCCCACCTGATCCCCTCCCACCCGGAAGGGGCGGAAGTCCGACAGGTCGTGCGTGTTGCAGGCGCGGATATGATGCAGGTAACTGGTCATGGGCGGATTAAACCCCCGCCCACGGCGTTCGTCACGCTGTTTTGTCCGGTGTGGCCCCTATTCCGCGGCGGCGCGGTACCGCTCGGACGTCAGCACCGTGTCCACATCGGGAATCTGGCGGAGGCAGGCGGCGACGTATTCAGCCTCGCTCCGAACCATGCCGTGCATCTGCAGGTCGATGATCAGCTCGTCGTCGCGGACGCCGCCGACCCGGCTGTGCCAGGAGGTCGGCACCAGTCCGCGTTTGGCGAAAAGCTCGAGCACCCGCGGCATCACGCCGGGATCGGCCGAGGCCTGCACCGAAAAGCAGGCGGTCGTGTCGGCATCGTAGGGGCGGGTTTCGGCACCAGGTGCCGACAGGGTGGGCATGGCCATCGAAGGCTATCCTTCATGCGATATCGTCTGGCTGGGTCAGCGGTCGAGTACCCCGGCCCTCAGAGGAGGACCGGGCCGCTAATTCGCGCGATGATCGCTATGAAGGATGCCCTGTGCATGGGGCGGAACATAGGGGGCTCGCCCGATGCCGGTCAAGTGCCATGCTGCCGCAGCCGGCAGGCACCGCGGCGAGGGCTTCAGTCACCCCGGGTCCGTTCCACGCCGAGCAGGCCGGTCGGGCGCATCACCAGCACGGCGATCAGGACGGCGAAGACCGCGACGTCCTTGTAGGCCATGGGGAACCAGGCGGCCCATCCGGTTTCCAGCGCCGCGATCAGCAGCCCGCCCAGGAAGGCCCCCGGAACGGATCCGATGCCGCCCACGATCGCCGCGGCCAGCGCCTTGAAACCGAGCAGCGTCCCCATGTATGCGTTGACCCCGCCGTACTGCAGCGCCACGACGAAACCCGCGGCACCGGCGCAGGCGGCGCCCAGGGCGAAGGTGGCGCCGACCGTCCGGTCCGTATCAACCCCCAGAAGTTCCGCCATCGCCATGTCGTCGCTGCAGGCCCGGTTGTCGCGCCCGAACCTCGTGCGCCGGAGCAGCCACCAGAGGCTGCCGGAGCACGCGACGGTCAGCATCACGACGAGCACCTGCCCGACCGAGACCGTGACGGGAAACCCGTCCGTACCAGCCAGGGTGATCCTGCCGGTCAGCACCGGCGCCAGCCAGCGGTCGCGCCCGCCCTGGAGCAGGCGCACCGCCTCCTGGAGCGCGATGGAGGTCCCGATGGCGGCGATCAGCGGGATCTGGGTCGGCGTCCGGCGCAGCGGCCGGAACACCAGCCGCTCGATCGACCAGCCCTGCCCCGCCGTGAGCGCCAGCGCCGCCAGCAGCACCAGCGGCAGGGCGCCCCACCCCGCCCCGCCCAGGCCCATGAAGACGACGGCGGCGATGACGCTCTGATAGGCGCCGAGCATCATGAGCTCGCCGAACGCGAAGTTGATCCGTCCGATGATGCCGTAGACCAGGGAGAACCCGACCGCCAGCAGGGCGTAGATGCAGCCGAGCACGGCGCCGTTGACCGTCTGCTGAAGCGCGTAGAGCCAGGCCAGCCTCCCGGGTTCGACCGCGTCCGCCGAGGGATCGGCGGACGGCGCCCGAACCATGGGCGCGGATCTCTCCAGCGCAAGCCAGCGCTTCAGGAAGAAGAGTCGCAGGCCGGTCACTTCACCGGCGTGGCTGGTGGCGACGCGGGTCAGTTCCAACGGGGCGTTCTCTACCCGCCGCGGGGAGAAGCGGCAGGCGATCCAGCGCGCCTCGCCGGCGGCCGTCCTGTAGCCGACGATCACGCCGTCGGGATCGGACGGGTCGGACTTCGGCGGGTCGCCGGAGATCCGGCCCATGTCGGGCTCGAAGGCGCCGATCGCCCGGCGGCAGGTCTCGACCTCGCCCGGATCGGGTCCGCAGCCGGCGAGCAGCAGGATCAGGACGAGCGATGGCAGCAGCGAGCGGACAGGCATACGGTCGGCATTCCACCAATGCGCTGGCGACGTCCGGATTGGCGGACCGGCTGAAAGGGTTCATATCATCGGGGGAAGTTGTCCGACCAGAGGTTCCGACATGGCGCGTTCCGGATTGGCATCCTGCGGTATCATGGCGGCGCTGCTCCTGCTGGCCGGATGCGGCGGCAGCCGGGTGGTGTCCGACACCCCGAGCACGGCCTATTCCCCGCTGGAGTTCAGTGCCGCGGCCGGTGGACGCGACTTGATGACGGAAGTCGTGGGAAATCCGTTCGGCATGGACCAGGCCGCCTTCGGCACCTCGGTGACGGACCTGATGCAGAACCAGCATTTCGGCCCGGCGACCCATTTCACGACCACGCCCGGCGACAGCGCCGACCCGCGGTACAAGGTGGTGATGGTGTTCAACCCGGCGGAGAACGTGCCCAATCCGCAGATCTGCGGCGGCCGTCCGATCGCGACGGACGACCGTCCCGGCCAGCCGATCCGCCTCCAGGCGGCGTTCTGCCGGGGCGGGACCCTGACGTCGACCAACGGCTGGGCGCCGGCCTTGTCCTCCCCGCAGGACCCGGCGTTCCGCAGCCTGATATCGGACGCCACCTTCTCCCTGTTCCCGATCCGCGACCCGAATCGGGGCAACGACGACTGCCGGCTCGCCGGCTGCTGACCCGAATTACAGTCCCGGCTCAGGAATAGACGAGCCAGTCCCGCATCAGCGCGGTCGCGGCGAAGGGCCGCTCCAGGGTGGCGAGATGGCCGCACTCCTCGATCACGGCGAGGCGGGCACGGGGGATCAAGTCCGCCATCTCGACATGCATCTCCAGGGTGCTCAGCGCGTCCTGGCGGCCGCACAGCACCAGGGTGGGGCTGGCGATCCCGGGCAGGTCGCCTCGGCTGTCGGGGCGGCCCATGATGGCGGTCTGCTGGCGCAGGAAGGCATCCTTGCCGACACGCTCCGCCATTCCCATGACGATGCCGGTCAGGGCCTCCTCCTCCGTCCGGGACGGATGGATCAGCATCGGCAGCAAGCGGGGCGTCACGCCGCGGAACTCACCCTGGTTGGCCAGGGCCATCAGGCCGCGCCGCCGCCGGCGCTGCTCGTCGGTATCGGCCCGCGCGTTGGTGTCCAGCAGCGCCAGCTTGATCACGCGGTCCGGCGCCCGCCGCGCGATCTCCAATGCCACGTATCCGCCCATGGACAGGCCCGCGACGGCGAACCGCGGCGGTGCCGATTCCAGCACCGCGTCGGCCATCGCCGCGACGCTGTCATGGTGGGTCAGGTCGGCGACGCCGATGTCGGCGACCTCGCCCAGGTAGCGCGACTGGTGCGCCCACAGCGCGCCGTCGCACAGCAGGCCCGGAAGCAGGATCAGGGGAAGTCTGGTCATCGGATCAGCGGAAGAACCTTCTTGAAAGCGGGCGTGTCGGCGCGCCCCAGCCATTCGAACATGACCATCTCGGACGTCACGATCTGGACGCCCCGCCCGCGCATCCGTTCCAGGGCGAGGTCGCGGTTGAGCGGTACCCTGGAGCCGACGGCGTCGGCCACCAGGAAGCAGTCGAAGCCGGCTTCGGCCAGCCCCAGCGTGGTCTGGAGCACGCAGACATGGGTCTCGGTTCCCGCGACGACGATCTGGCTTCGGTCGAGCCGGCGGACGCGCTCCATGAATCCGGGTTCCCGCGCCGCGCCGAAATTGATCTTCTCGATCACGGCGCCCGCCGGCATCAGTTCGGCGACCGGCGCTATGGTGTGGCCCAGACCCTTGGAATATTGCTCCGTCGCCAGCACCGGGACACCCAGTTCGGACGCGGCGAGAAGCAGCTTCCGGATCGAGCCGACCACCGCCTCGACCTCGTGGATCGCCGTCGCGAGGCGCTCCTGCACATCGACCACGAGCAGGATCGACCGGTCGGAGTCGAGCAGCATGGCGCAGATCCTTCTTGCGGAAACCCCTGGGTGACACTATCGTCCGCGGTATTGCGAAGCCAAGCCTATCGCACCGTGCCGCGCACCGCTGAGAAAAATCGGTGCGACAATACGGAATGTTGACATGATGGTTTGACTTTCCATACTGCCGTTCCAATCTGTGCTGCAAGCCGATAGGCTTACGCTGCTTTCTCCAACCGACACTGGCTTAATGAATTTTTCGGAAATTGGGCTCGGGCCCGAAGTCCTGCGCGCCGTCGAGGATGCGGGCTATACCCAACCGACTCCGATCCAGGAACAGGCGATCCCCTGGGTCCTTCAGGGACGGGACGTGCTGGGGTGTGCCCAGACGGGCACCGGCAAAACGGCAAGTTTCACCCTCCCCATGATCGAGATCCTGGCCAACGGCCGGGCCAAAGCGCGCATGCCGCGCTCGCTGATCCTGGAGCCGACCCGCGAGCTCGCGGCACAGGTCGCCGAGAATTTCGAGACGTACGGCAAGCACCACAAGTTGAACATGGCGCTGCTGATCGGCGGCGAGTCGTTCGGCGACCAGATCAAGAAGCTGGACCGTGGCGTCGACGTCCTGATCGCGACGCCGGGCCGCATGATCGACCTGTTCGAGCGCGGCAACATCCTGCTGAGCGACATCAAGATCTTCGTGATCGACGAAGCCGACCGGATGCTCGACATGGGGTTCATCCCCGATATCGAGCGGATCGTGGCGCTGCTTCCGAAGATGCGGCAGACCCTGTTCTTCTCGGCGACCATGCCGCCGGAGATCAAGCGGCTGGCCGACAACTTCCTGATGAACCCGCGCGAAGTGTCGGTCTCGCCGCCCGCCTCCATGGCGGAGACGGTCACCCACGCGCTGACCATCGTCCAGCCCGAGGACAAGCGGCGGGCGCTGCGCCACCTGCTCAGCACCGAGGACGTCAAGAACGCGCTGATCTTCTGCAATCGCAAACGCGACGTGGCGATCCTGCACAAGAGCCTGGAGAAGCACGGCTTCAACGCCGGGGCGCTCCACGGAGACATGCCGCAGAGCAAGCGGACCGAGACGCTGGAATCCTTCAAGAAGGGCGAGATCACGCTGCTGGTGTGCAGCGACGTGGCGGCGCGCGGCATCGATATCGCCGGTCTCAGCCACGTCTTCAACTTCGACACCCCGCTCCATGCGGAGGATTACGTCCACCGGATCGGCCGCACCGGCCGGGCGGGCCGCCAGGGCCGCGCCTTCACGATCGCCAATCCGGAAGAGGGCAAGCAGGTCGCCGCGATCTCCAAGCTGATCAAGCGGGAGATCCCGCTGATCTCGATCGACGGCGTGGAACTGGCCGAGTTCGAGGAGATCTCCGACCGGCGCCGCCGGCGCCCCGCGCGCAAGGACGAGGCCCGGAAGGAAGAAGCCCGGAAGGACGAGCCCCGGAAGGAGGAGGAGACCAAGGCAGCCCGTCCGCCGAAGTCGGAATCCCGTCCGCGGCCGGAGCCCCGGCCCGAGCGCGAAACCCGTCCCGACCGCGAGCAGCGGGCCGAGTCGATGCGCTCCGACCCGCCGCGCCGTGACCGCGACGACCGTCGCCGCCGCCGCGAGGAGGACGATGACGACGAGGTCGTGATCGGTTTCGGCGACCACATCCCGGCCTTCCTGCTGCGCCGCGCCCGGCCGGTCGCCACTCCGGAAGCGTGAGGACGGTCCCAGCCATGCAGACCATCTTCATCATGGTCAAATGCGACCTCGGGCAGGCCTACGAGGTCGCGGACCGCGCGGTGCAGGACGTGGAGCAGGTGTCGGAGGTCCACTCGACCTCCGGCCAGTACGACCTGCTGATGAAGTGCTACCTGGACGACGAAACCGACATCGGCCGTTTCGTCACCGAGCAGGTGCAGACCCTGCCGGGGGTGAAGGACACCTTCACCCTGATCACGTTCAAGGCCTTTTCCTGAACGATCGCTTGGGCGGCGGCCGAAGGCCGCTCCGGGTCATCGGCCGACCGCCAGGTTCTCCCGCCGGATGTCGGCGCCTCCCAGCAGCCTGCCCTCTTCCACCGCGATGATGCTGAGGCCGCTGGTCAGGTCGGTGACCGACACGCCATGCCCCATGCGCTCCAGTTCCGCCGCGAGGTCGGTGATCGAAGTGCCGGCTTCCAGCAGGGTCGCCGGTGCCTTCCCGTTGTTGTTCTGGAAATGCGGCAGCGCCGCCACCTGCTGCGGGTCCAGTCGCCAGTCGACCAGCGCCACGACGCTCTGCGCGACGTAGGAGATGATGGAGGATCCGCCCGGCGAGCCGAGCACGTACCGCACCTTGCCGTCCTGGTCGAACACGATCGTCGGCGCCATGGAACTGCGCGGGCGCTTGCCCGGTTCCACGCGATTGGCGACGGGCTGCTCGGGCGTGCCGGCCGCGAAGGAAAAGTCCGTCAACTCGTTGTTGAGCATGAAGCCGCGCACCATACGGCCGGAGCCGAACGCGCTCTCGATGGTGGTCGTCATCGACACGGCGTTGCCGAACCGGTCGACGATCGAGATATGGCTTGTCGCCGGGACGTCGCGATGGACGCCGTCGAGGAGCCGGCCCGTCCTGAACGGCGGATCACCGGGTTCCGCCGGTCCCATGTCGCGCTCCGTGCCGATCAGGCCGGCGCGCGTCTCGAGATACTGCCGGTCCAGCAGCCCGCGCACCGGCACATCCACGAAATCGGCGTCGGCGACGTACCTGTTGCGGTCGGCGAACGCCAGCCGGTTCGCCTGGGTATAGAGCTGAACCGACCGCACGGTGTTGGTCCCGGCGGCCGCCATGTCGAAAGGCTCCAGCATCGCCAGGATCTGGGCCACCGCGATGCCGCCCGACGAGGGCGGTCCCATGCCGCAGACCTTGTACGCACGGTAGGTTCCGCAGACGGGAGCGCGTTCCTTGACCTGATACGACGTGAAGTCGCTGGGTGCCAGATCCCCAGCGCGGGGCTCCCGACGGACCGCCGAGATGATGTCGTCCCGGATCGGGCCGGTGTAGAAGGCGTCGGCATTGCCGTGCCGCACCAGGGCCTCGACCGACCGGGCATATTCCTCGTTCAGCAGCAGGGTTCCGGCCTGCTTCGGCGTGCCGTCCGGATTGAAGAAGTAAGCCTTGGCGACGGGATCGTTGGGAATGCGTGCCGACGCCTTGATCGAGTCGGCCAGTCGCGGCGATATCTCGAATCCGCCGCGCGCGAGTTCGATCGCGCGCTCCGCCAGGTCGGCCATCGGCAGCGTGCCGAACCGGCGGTGCATTTCCTCGATCAGCTTCGGCGTTCCCGGGACGCCGGTCGAAAGACCGCTCTCGATCGCATCAGCCAGGGACATTCCCTCGAACCGTGCCGGCGTCGCGGCACCCGGCGCGGTTTCCCGCGCGTCCAGGGTGATCAGGCGGCCGGCCGCCGCGTCCTGGTAGACCAGGAAGGCGCCTCCGCCGAGCCCGGAGGACTGCGGCTCCGTCAGTCCGAGGACCAGTTGAACCGCGATCGCGGCGTCGATGGCGTTTCCGCCCCGCTCGAGCACCGCCAAGCCGGCGCGCGACGCCTCCGGATTGGCCGCCACGACCATCTCGCTCCCGGCGGCGACCAGGGGTTTCTGCCGGAAGCCGGTGGCGATCTCCGGCGGAAACCGGTCGTTCAACTGCAGGGCCGATGCCGGCAACGCGGCGGCGATGGTGCCGACCGCGCCGGCGACAATGGATAGAACGACCTGCCTGCGCATCAAGCCCATCCTTCGGCTCCTCGGGAATTGCGGATCATGGTTCGACGCGAAGAGGCTACATGGGCGAGCCTACACCACTTTCCCGGGCCAGTTCCTGCGCTTCTTCAAGGCGTTCCGTGCATTGGGCCATGTCGCCCTGGCGGCCGGCATTGCGCGCGCCGAGCAGCAGGGTTTCCAGCTGCGCCCGCTCCGCCGCGCCGATTCCCGGCTGTGCCGACGGCGCGTCCGGGACCGCCCCCTCGGGAGCGCCGTCCTGCTGCGGGATCGCGGGTGCCGTGTTCATTCCGTCGGCGCTCGGATTCGGCGGCTCGACCACGCGGCCGGTGCCGACGTCGGGCGGCTGGATGACGCCGCCGGACTGGGCAAGGCTCTCGCTCGCAGCGCTCCCCCCGCTTCCGGCCTGGGGAGCGCTTCCGCTCAGCCCTAGCGAACCAGCCAGCCTGTCGACCTCGGCGAGGCAATCCCGTGCCTGGCCCTGCTGGGCAAAAGCGGCCGAAGTCGCGCCGGTCAGGATGACCGACGCCGTCAAGAGCATACCCAGTCCACGCATTCGAACCTCCTTCGACCTGTCATGTCATGTCAACACTTGGAGGAGCGGTTTCGTCCCCCTTCGCGAGGAGGAGCGCAACAAGTGATCGGGGTGCATGTTCACAGGAGGTTCTATTCCCAACTTGCGGCCGCCCATCAAAATGTCAGTCACGACACCGAGTTCCCGGGCCCTTTCCCCGCAATCCCCCGCTTCCCACTCCCAGGCCGCTGCCCGACCGGTCCGCGTCCAGCCGGCGGCCCCGGCGGTATCGCCCGGTACGACGCTCGGCATCATCGTGACCGTCGTCGCGGCGCTCTATTTCGGCAGGGACATCCTGATGCCGGTCGCGCTGGCGGTCCTGCTCAGCTTCGCGCTGGCACCCATCGTGATCCGCCTGCGTCGCTGGGGATTGGGCCGGGTTCCCTCGGTGATCCTGGTGGTCCTGCTGATGTTCATGGCCATAGTGGGCTTCGGCACCCTGGTCGCGAGCCAACTGGTGGATCTGGCGCGCAACCTGCCGAATTACGAGCAGAACATCCGGGCCAAGATCCAGAGCGTGCGCGGCGCCACCGAGGGCGGCGGGGGCGGCGTGATCGACCAGGCCTCGGAAATGCTGCGCGACCTCAGCAGGGAGCTGGAGCAGGCGACCACGCCCAGTCCGGAAGCGGTGGCCCGGCAGGCCGCGGAAAGCGGGCGGCTCGACGTGCTGCGCCCGATCCCGGTGGAGATCCACGAGCCGCGGCCATCGCCCTGGAACGAGATCCAGACCTTCCTGGGGCCGCTGGTGGCCCCGATCGGCACGGCCGGCATCGTCCTGGTCTTCGTGATCTTCATGCTGCTTCAGCGGGAGGACCTGAGGGACAGGCTGATCCGTCTGGTCGGGGCGAACGACCTGCACCGGACGACGGAGGCGATGGACGAGGCCGGGGCCAGGGTGAGCCGTTACCTGCTGATGCAGCTGATCATCAACGTCACCTACGGAATCCCGGTCGCGATCGGCCTCTATTTCATCGGGGTGCCGAACCCGATCCTGTGGGGCGTGCTGGCGACGGTGCTGCGCTTCATCCCCTATGTCGGCCCGGTCGTATCGGCCTTCTTCCCCATCGTGCTGTCGTTCGCGGTGTCGCCCGGCTGGACCGACCCGCTGCTGACCATCGGCCTGTTCCTGGGATTGGAGCTGTTCAGCAACAACGTCCTGGAACCCTGGCTCTACGGCAGCAGCACCGGCCTGTCGCCTCTGGCGGTGATCGCGGCGGCCGTGGTCTGGATCACCCTGTGGGGGCCGGTCGGAGTGCTGCTCGCGACTCCGCTGACGGTCTGCCTCGTCGTCATCGGCCGCCACGTGCCGCAGCTGCAATTCCTCCACGTGATGTTCGGCAACGATCCCGTCCTTCCGGTCGAGGCCAGGTTCTACCAGCGACTGCTCGCCCGCGACCCGGCGGAAGCGGCGGAGCTGGCGGAGGAGGCCGCCGGGGAACGCCCGCTCGCAGCCTTGTACGACGAGCTGGTCCTGCCCGCGCTTCATCTCGCCGAGGCCGACCGGCAGCGCGGCGCCTTCGACAACGCCACCCAGGCGGCGATCGCCGAAGGCATCGACACCGTGGTCGAAAGCCTGGACGATTACGAAGAGCCCCCTTCCCCCGACGGTGACGCCGACAGGCCTCCGCCGGTGCCTGCGCGCGTCCTGTGCATCGCCGGCCGCAACGAGCTGGACCGGGCGGCGGCGGCCCTGGCGGCCCATCTGCTGGAACGGGACGGGCTCAAGGCAGAGGCCTTGCCCTGCGAAGCCGTGTCGCTCCGCAACCTCAACAAGCTCGACACCACGGATGTCCGCCTCATCTGCCTGTCATACCTCAACCCCGGGTCGGTCCAGCATGCCCGGCGGGTGGTGCGCCGCCTGCGCGGCAGGTTGGGTACCTCGGTCCCCATCGTGGTCGGGCTGTGGAGCGGCCAGGGCACGTTCCCTCCGCCCGACGCCGAGGGCACCATAGCCGCGGATCGGCTTGAAACCACCCTGTCCGGAACGCTCGCCTACATCAGGAAGCAGCGAATCTTCGGGAGTACAGAGGGCTGATCCCTTTCGTTACTTGTTGTTGGTAAGGAGTTGGCCAAACAGCCGAAAGTGCAAAGGGGAATTACGTTGGGTGGAGTTCGTCTCATCATAGCCGAGGATCAGTTGCTGGTCGCGCTCGACATGGAGACGATCGTGACCGGCGCCGGCCATGAAGTCTGCGGCATCGCCTCCAATGCAGACGAGGCGCTGACCCTGGTGGCGGAGCACAGACCCGACCTGGCACTGCTCGACGTCGAATTGGGCGGCACCGACGGGCTGGAAGCGGCCCGCCTGATCATGGACCGGTGGCAGGTGCCGACGCTGCTGGTCACCGGTCACGTCACCATGGAGATCGCGCGGGGTGTGGGAGTGGTCGGGCTGGTGCGCAAGCCCTTCACGGAGCGCACCCTGCTGGCGACCATCGACGCCTGCCTGACATGGCTTGCCGATGGCGTGGTCCAGGAGCCGCGTCCGCCGGGTTTTATCGGGCCGGATATCTAGGGAACCCGGAAGGATCTTCTCCGAGCGTTGGGCCCGCGGGCCCAACGCATCGCATGGAACATGGCTGACGGAAGGGCCCAGCCGCGGGAGCGGATCAACGGCTTCGGCCGGACGGCTGGCCTTCGGTGGTGGTGATCTCGCCCGCTTCCATCAACTGCTTGAGCCGGCGCAACGCCCGATGCGCATGAAGCTGGGGCTCCTGTCCGGACAGCATGGCGATCCCCCGGCCCAGCCGGCCCATCGGCGGCTCGTAGGTGAGTTCGAGGCGCACCTCGGTGCCGCGGCCGCCCGGCGCGTCGGCGAAAGCCACCCAGCCCGAGTTATGCACCTGCGCGTCGCCGACGCTGCGCCAGGCAATGCGCTCGTTCTCACGGTCGTCATCGACCTCCGCGTCGAAGGTGACCTTGGCTCCGCCCGGCCCGTTGACCACCCAGTGGGAGTGGCGCGGGTCGCGCACGTCGATCCGGTCGATTTCCGTCATGATCCGCGACAGGTTCGTGAAGTCGCGCCAGAACCGGTACAGTTCCTCGCGCGGCTTGGCGATCGTGACCGAATGACGGATGGTGACCGGTTTCGGGTGGATGGCCGGCATGTCGCGCAGGTCCGGCAGATGGAGGCGCTCCCTCACCGCGTCGTTGGCGACGCCGCTGGCGAGCAGCCCCGCCCCGGCCGCCGTCAATGCCGCTCCCGCCCAGCCGCCGCGGCGCAGCCCCTGTACGGCCAGCAGTCCGCCGCCGGCCAGCAAGGCGTAGCGGCCCCAGTTCGCAGGAGCCGTCATCGATCGATCCATGTCTCATTTTCCTTCTGGTTTGCCGTTGATGACCGCGTCCGGTGTCAGGGAAGGCCGCCGATGCCGCCCAGGGTGCCTCCCTTGGTGCCGGTCGAATCCGGGTCCTCGTCATGGCCGTAGGGCTTGCCGTCCGCATCCAGCGTCGGCGAGGCGCCCTTCTCCATCCGGCGCTCCTTGCCCGTCCGCATGGCCTGGTCGGGTTCGGGGTTGAGCCCTCCGACCGAAGCCGATTCGCCCTGCTCGTCGGCAAGGTGGCGGGCATCGCGCTCCATGATCACGTCGGTCCGGCTGCGGATGTCCTGCGGACGCTCGCCCACCGGCTTTTCACGCTGTTCGCGGGCTTCACGGTCGTTCATTGCCTTGTCCCTGGCCTGTTGCGATGCCTTGGACAACAGCGCGGATGGCAGACCATTGCGTGGGATCGCACGGTTCCACCCTGGCTTGTCGCGGACTATCCGGGATGGGCATGGAACGTGTACCATCCATGTACGGTGATCACGGCACGCGGAGCGACGATCGATGACATCCCGGATTGCCACGAAGGACGCCCCGATGCGGGTCGCCGCCGCCACGTTGGCGGCGCTGATCCTGATCCCGCATCCTTCCCACGGGGCGGCCATCGCCTCGGAGCAGGCCAACGGCCTGACGCTCGATCCGCCCAGCGGCTGGAGCCGGTCCCAGGAAGGAGCCAACGTGGTCTACCGGACGGAGACGTGCAGCCTGTCCGTCCTGGCGCCGCGCGCGATGGGCGGCGACCGCCCGGTCCCGTTCTTCCAGCAGACCTGGAATTCGGTGAAAGGCCCGTTGCGGGTTCTGCGCGAGCAGCCGCCCACGCAGATGCGGACGGGCGACGGGTCGGTCGGCCGCTATGCCTCCGCCGTGGTGGACTCCGGGGCGGACGAGCGCGTCGTCGCCGTGTTCATGGCGAGCGACTCGCGGGACGCGCACTTCATGGTCTTCACGGGGGAGGCGGCGGATTGCGAGCCCCATCTGCCGAGGGCGGAGGCTGCCATGCGGAGCGTCACGCTGGGCCAACGCGGCGCGGTGCCAGCGCCGCTGTAGCGCATCCCCAACCGAGGCCCGAACCCGCCGCAGCCTAGCGGCCGTAAGCCTTCCAGCCACGGCCTGTGCGCCGCCCCTGGTGGCCGGCCGCCACCCGCTGCTTCAGGAGGGGGCGCGGCAGGAAGCGCGGGCCGTAGGCGTCGTGCAGGATCTCCTGCACCTGGAGGGTCAGCCCATTGGTCACCAGGTCCATCAGCTCGAACGGGCCGACGGGATGGCCGAGGCCCAGGCGGCACGCCTTGTCGATGTCCTCCGGCGTCGCGACTTCCTCCTCGGCGAGGCGGACCGCCTCGATCAGGAAGGCGTGCAGCACCCGGTTGACCGCGAACCCGGCGACGTCCTTCACCCTGATCGGTTCCTTCGCGGCGGCCCGGCAGATCTCCATCACCCGATCCACCACGTCCGGCGCCGTCTCGAAGCCGGGGATCACCTCGACAAGCTTCATGCGGCTGACCGGCGAGAAGAAATGGGTGCCGAGGAAACGGCCCCGGCGCTCCGCCGACAGCGCCGCCGCCAGCGTGGAGATCGGGATTGTCGAGGTGTTGCTGGCGAGCAGGCAGTCCGGCACGCAGATCGCGTCCAGCCGGCGGAAGACCTCGGATTTGACCGAAACCTCCTCGAACACCGCCTCGATCACGAACTCGCGGTCGGCATAAGCGGCGAGGTCCGGGGTCGGCAGCAGGCGGTCGAGCGTCGCCTGCTTGTCCTCCGCCTTGTAGAAGCCGCGCGCGGCGCCCTTGTCCAGCACCTCGCCGAGCCGTGCCATCGCGCGCTCGACCGAAGCCGCGTCGCTGTCGTGCAGCCGCACCTCGTTCCCGGCGAGGGCGAAGCTCAGGGCGATCTCCGCGCCCATCATGCCGGCGCCGACGATTCCGATTCTCATGGGCAGTTCTTCCAGAAAGATGTGGGGTCGGTCAAAACCAGTCCGGGCGCATGTCGAGCAGCGTCGGATCGAGCGAGAGAAGCACCTCGGCATGGGCCCGGGCACGCGGCAACTCGTAATGGAAGAAATAGCGGCAGGCCTGGAGCTTACCCGCCTTGAACGCCGCGTCGGGATGCTCCCGGACCGCTACGGCCTGCCTCAGCCACATCCAGGCGACGACGGCGTGGCCGACCAGGTCCAGGTACAGCGAGGCATTGGCGAGCGCGCGGTCGGATGGTCCGGCGGCCAGCGTCGAGGTGACCCGTTCGATCAGGTCCCAGGTGCGCGCCAGGTCTCCGGCATGATCGGCCGCCTCCCCGCTCGCGGCCCGGTCGATGGCGGCGCGGATCTCGCGGGCCAGCAGCCTGAAGGCGGCACCGCCTTCCATCGTCACCTTGCGGCCGAGCAGGTCAAGCGCCTGGATGCCGTTGGTGCCCTCGTGGATCGGGTTCAGCCGGTTGTCGCGGTAGAACTGCTCGACCGGGTATTCGCGGGTATAGCCGTAGCCGCCATGGACCTGGATGGCCAGATCGTTGGCTTCCAGGCAATACTGCGCCGGCCAGGCCTTGACCAGCGGGGTCAGGATGTCGAGCAGGAGTCCCGCCTCGCGCCGGGCGCCCTCGTCCGCGGCGGTGCGCCGCTCGTCGACCAGCCGGGCGGCGTAGAGGCACAGCGCCAGCCCGCCCTCGACATAGGCTTTCTGGGCCAGCAGCATGCGGCGGACGTCGGCATGCTCGATGATGGGCCGCTGCGGGGTCGAGGGGTCCTTCGC
Source organism: Skermanella rosea (assembly GCF_016806835.2). Lineage (NCBI taxonomy): Bacteria > Pseudomonadati > Pseudomonadota > Alphaproteobacteria > Rhodospirillales > Azospirillaceae > Skermanella > Skermanella rosea. The sequence goes on from NZ_CP086111.1 coordinate 3,565,358, forward strand.
TCCCGCCGGGCGACCCTGGGGACGGCTGCGGGCATAGTCGAGCGCGTGCAGATATCCGGTATAGCCGAGCATGACGGCGCCGAGCCCGACCGCGATCCGGGCCTCGTTCATCATGTGGAACATGTAGGAGAGGCCCTGGTTCGGCTCGCCGACCAGCCAGGCGACGGCTCCCTCCCCCTCCCCGAAATTCAGCATTGTCGAGGTGGTGCCGCGCCAGCCCATCTTGTGGATCAGGCCGGCCAGCGCCACGTCGTTGCGCCGCCCGAGGGAACCGTCAGGCTCGACCAGGAACTTGGGCACCAGGAACAGGGAGATGCCCCTGATCCCCGCCGGCGCGCCGCGGACGCGGCCCAGCACCATGTGGACGATGTTCTCCGACAGGTCGTGGTCGCCGCCGGAGATGAAGATCTTGTTGCCGGTCAGCCGCCAGGTGCCGTCGCCGGCGGGCTCCGCCGTGGTCCTTATGTCCGCCAGCGAGGAGCCGGCATGGGGTTCCGTCAGCGCCATGGTGCCGAACCAGCGCCCGGCCAGCATGTTCGGGACGTACCGGGCCTTCTGCTCCTCCGACCCGTGGGCCAGGATCAGGTTGGCGGCCGCCATGGTCAGCATGGGATAGGAAGCGGTCGCCATGTTGGCCGCCTTGAACAGCCCGAAACCGGCCAGCGCCACCGTATGGGGAAGCTGCATCCCGCCGAGCTCGAAGTCCTGGCCGGCGGCCATCATGCCGGCCTTGGAGAAGGCGTCCAGCGCCTCGCGGACTTCCGGAATCACATGGACCCTGGAGTCATCGAAACGAGGCTCCTCCAGATCGGATTTGCGGTTGTGGGGGGCGAAGTATCGTTCGGCCAGCCGAAGCGCCGTATCGATGGACGCATCGAAGGTCTCGCGGCTGTGTTCGGCAAAGCGGTCGCGCGCGGTCAGGTCCTGGACCCGGAGCACGTCATAGAGCTGGAAATCCAGGTCGCGCCGGTCGATCAGCAGGCTTGGCATCACGCTCCGACAAGACCAGACCGGCGGAACGCGACCACCGGCCCGGTCCCGAAGATCGGGGCCAAGCCGGCAGCAACGGAGAGGCCGGAAACCGGCGTCATCTGCGTAACCTCCCTAGAGGGGATTGTTCTTCCTGAATGCCCTGGTGTCCGGGCTTGGCGGGACTGTATATTCAAACAAACGTATGAGTCAATCACGCAGGTGGCGCATCGAAGCGGAAATCCGCAGGATTCCGCCAAAACGAGGCCCGCTCCTCCAGCCTGTCCCGCAGATCGTCCCGCGCCCTTTCCATGGCGTCGATATCCGTCAGTTCCATGGCCTCGCAGCAGTCGGCGCAGAAGTCGGTGGTTTCCTGGATGGAAAATGAAATGAGGTCGAGCCTGCACTGCATCAGTCCCAGATGGACCGACAGCAGGTCGACCTGATGCCGGAGCGAGCCGATCTCTGCCTGGAACAGGCCGAGATCCCCGGCATGTGGAGCCCTCCGTTCCTCGCCCTGCCGGGTGCGCGCGGCGACCGCCCGCTGGAAATCGATGATCTTGGCGGTCCCCATGATCATGCTGTCTGGACGCCGGTCGTCCGGCTCACCGGAGTTCGGCAGCCCGTTCTTTGTCATGATTCCTCCTCGGTGAGCAGGCAAAGGATTCCGGTCGCGCAAGAGAGTTCCGGAACTGGACTTCGGTTGGAAACCACTCCTGCCTGATGAGAAGGAGGCTAGTCGGTTCTGCTCGAAACGGTAATCGAGCTGAAGGTTAGAATTCGAAGTTTTGCGATGACCGGGAGTATAAGGCGGTTACATAGAATGTCATACGGGCAGGCCGGTATGTCTGCCGCTACCCTATGCTGCCTTGTCCGAGGACGCTCCGGCGGCCTCGCCCGGGATCATGTTGCCGGCGCACGCCCCCTTCCCGCGCGCACCGCCCCGGAGGAAGGGATCGGACCGGTCAGTCGATCTCGGTCAGCGCTCCGCTGAATGCGTCCGCCATCTGATCCATGGCGAAAGGCTTCACCAGATAGCCGAAGGGCTGCGCGACGTCGGCACGCTGCCGGGTAAGCGGATCGGTCTGGGCGCTCATGAAGATGGAACGGATGCCGAGACCCCCCCTGATTTCCAGGGCGGCGGCGATTCCGTCCGTGCCTCGGGCGAGGCGGATATCCATCAGCACGAGATCGGGTCGAAGCCTCGCAGCGGCCTGGACGGCCGCGGGACCGGTATCGACCACCTCGACCACGTCATGCCCGAGTTCGACGACCATGTCCTCGATATGCATGGCGGTGATGGCCTCATCCTCGACGATCAGGACGCGGAGCGCGCGATCGGGCCGTTGCTCCGATCCGCCGGCAACGGAATCCGCAGCATACACCGCCCGGCACCTGGTACGGTGGTTGGAACCGGCGCAGTCCAAGCCTTGCATCCACCTTAGCTTTCTTCGCATGTTGTCGAGTGGCGGGGTACACTTCCCGCCCGACGCGCATGATGTCACAGCCAGACCGAGGAGTACCAGTATGTCGAAGGCGGACAGGGATGGCGAACACCAGTTCCGCCTGCTTGCCGATAACGCCCCGGTCATGATCTGGCGGTCGGACCTGACCAAGGCGTGCGATTTCTTCAACGAGCCGTGGCTCGAATTCTCCGGCCGGACCATGGAGGAGGAACTCGGATTCGGCTGGGCCGAGGGTGTCCACCCCGAGGATTACGATCGCTGCGTCGAGATCTACAAGACGAGTTTCGACAGGCGCGAGTGCTTCACGATGCCCTACCGGCTCCGGCGGCACGACGGAGAGTATCGCTGGCTCCTGGACAACGGGCGCCCCTACCACGACTCCGACGGCATTTTCGCCGGCTATTTCGGCTCCTGCATCGACATAACCGACATGAAGCAGGCGCTGGACGACAAGGACGTGCTGCTGCGGGAGGTGCATCACCGGGTCCGCAACAACATGCAGCTCATCTCAAGCCTGCTCGAGATGCAGGCCGGCACCGCACAGGCTCCGGAAGCCAGGAGCAAGCTGCAGGAGACGGCATGGCGAGTCCGCTCGATCGCGCTGGCGCAGGAACAGCTCCACGAGGCCGGGAACTTCGCGAACGTCGATCTGGGGGACTACATCCGATCCCTGGTCCAGGTCGTCGGGACCATGCAGGAGCGAATCGCCTTCGAGGTCGAGGTCGATCCGATCCCCTTCTCGCTGGACCGGGCGGTCCCGACCGGGCTGATCGTCAACGAACTCCTGACCAACGCCCTGAAGCACGCTTTCCCCGGCGACAGGGCCGGCACCGTCCGGGTCGAAGCACGCCGGGAAAGCGACGGAACGGTCGCCATAACCATCTCCGACGACGGCGTCGGGCTCCCCTCGACCGAGCTGCCGGAGCGGGCGCGCAGCCTGGGGTTCCGGCTGGTCAGGCGGCTTGGGATGCAGGCCGGAGCCCGCATCTCGGTGGAGAACGCCGGCGGCACCCGCCACCGGATCATCCTGCCTCCGGCATGACGGGAGGCGTGACCGCCCACTCACCCGCTCAGCCGCAGCTCGGGTAGAGCGAAGCGGGACCGGGCAGGCAGACGCGCCGGTGTCTGCCCCGCCCCGGTAGACGGGGCAGACACCGATCGGAAAGTTGAGGAACTACTTGCGCGCGCGGATCGCCGCCAGCCGGTCGGAAAGGGCGGCCGGGGCCGGGGCCTGACCTGAGGCGAGACGCAGGGCGGCCGCGATGTTCGGGTCGTCCTCCTCCGGCTTGGTCGGCTTCAGCAGCTTGGCCTTCGCCGCCGCCGCATCGGCCGACGCCATGTCGCGGGCCGCCGAGTCCTGCATGGCCTTCAGCGCCACGCTGAGCCCGCTGGTGGCGCTCGCCAGCCCGGCGGCCTGCCGGGCGGCCTCGGCGCGCCTCTCCGCGGCATCGCGCTGCTGCTGTGCGCGCGACATGTCCCGCTGGGCGCGGTCGAGATCGCTGCGGGCGCGCTTCAGTTTGGCCCCGGCGTCGGCATAGGTCTGCTCCAGCATCTGCAGGAAGTCCTGGGCGTCCTTGGCCTCGGCCTCCTCGCGCTCGATCTCGGGCGCCATTTCCTCCAGCATGGAAACCAGGGTGTTCAGGCTCTTTTCGAAAGCGGCCTTGCGGCCCGGATCGCTCTCCGCGGCCATCTGCTTCTCGATCTGCTCCGCTGCGGCAAGGCGCTGGCGCGACAGGGAATTGATCGCGTCGGCCTCCTTCTTCTCCCGCTCGTAGCTGGCGCGGGCGTGGGCGACCTGGAGGCCCAGGTCGTCCAGATGCTGCTCCATGGTGCGCAGTTCGGCCTCGGTCGCGGCCTGCGGATCCCAGCGGACCAGCGCCTCGACGCTGGCCTGGACGGCGCGGTCCGTCTTGACTCCGACGAGGTTGCGAATGAACGAGATCATCTAGGGCTCCTTGCCAAATTGGTCGATGCAGATTTGGGCATCAGCCTGCCATCGCGCCAGCGTTCAACAGACCGATTCCGATCTGAATTCCCGCGAGCGTCAGTGCCGCCGCGACGTTCCCCCCTTCGATCATCGGCCGCATGTCGCGGAACAGCAGGGTCGCGATGCCGAAGGCGGCGAGTTGGAGAACCAGGGCGATCAGGCCCCAGATCACGATGTCGAGCAGGAACAGGCTGGTGGCCAGCGTGGCGGCCAACGGTACGGCGAACGCTATGATGGTGCCGCCATAGACGATGCCGGCCGCGACGTTGCCGCCGCGGACGAGATGCCGCTCGTTGAACGGGGTGATCGCGGTATAGCAGGCGACGCCGAGCGCCAGCAGCAGCAGGGTCACCACGAAATGCAGCAGCAGGACGGGCAGGCCCTGGCCAAGGCTGGAGAGGACGGTGCCGAAATCGGTTTCCATGGGGTGTCCGTGCTTCTTTGATGGCGGGTCGGATCAGGCGAGCGAGAGCATGGCGGGATTGACGTCGATGCCGGCGTGGATATCCACCCAGGCCCGGCTGCCCTCCTCCACCGCCGATACCATGATGTATTCGGTCGGCGGAGCCGGATCGGCGGCCCCGGTCGGGGCGGCGTAGAGCATGGTGGTGAGCGTCCGGACGGTCATGCCGTTGGCGTCGGTGCCGTTCTCATACATGGTGTGGGGCTGGATGCGCGAGGACCCGGGCGCCCAGGCGCGCGGATAGACCTTGCCGTCCTTGGTCTGGAACTCCGGCCAGCCGATCATGCCTTCGCGCTGGTCCAGCCAGAACCCCCACTCCTCCTCGCTGCCGGGGTGGACCTCGTCCACCAGGGAGAAGAAGCGGCATTCGTCCGGCTGCCCCGCGGTGTTCAGGTGGATCTGGAAAAACCCCGTCTCCTCCGGCAGGTAGAGCCGGTGCAGCGTCGCGGCGCCGTCGCCGACGGTGGAGACCATGGCGACGCTGACCAGCATGTTGGAGCCGGAGACCTCGCTGGGCGCCGTGACCTTGGTCGTCCCGCCGGCCAGGATGAAGGGCGTCGGATCCATGGTCAGCGTCATGCCCACCCGGAACAGCGACGGCGTGTAGGTTTCGCCGGACAGCTTCTGCCGCAGGATGTTCCCCGCGGTCTTCAGATTGCTCATGGAGCCACTCCCTCCGGAACGGGCGGGCCGCGCGCCCCTCTGCTTGCGCCACAGCCAGACCAGGAAAATCACGCCCCCGCCGACCAGCAGGATCGACACGAAGCCGAATTCGCCGAAGCCGCCGCCCGAGCCGCCGGGTGCGTCCGCGGTCTCCGCCAGCGCCACCTCGCGCGGGGTGTCGGGCGGCAGGTATTCGGGATCGCGGGGCTGTCCCTGCTTGCCGGCCAGGGACTGGTCGAGCGAGTTCAGCTTCGCCCGCAGGTCCGCGTTGTCGGCGGCGAGACGGTCGGCCTCGGCACGCCACTGCTGGTAGCCCGGGTCGTTCTGATGATTGTGGAAGAAGTCGGCGTAGCCGGGGCGGGTCAGGTTGTCGAGCAGGAACCACAGAAACAAGCCGTCCCAGATTCCGAACCGGGACGCCGACCGGGCCGCGTAGCCTGGCACCGACCAGCCGCGCGCGCCGCTCCAGCCGCCGAGGCCGCCGCCGTATCCACCCGTCGAGTAGCCACGGCCGAACGATCCGCCATAGCCGCCCCCGCCGTAGCTTCCGCCGGAACCCCAGCCCCAGCCGGAGCCGCCGCTGCGGCGCTGCCCGCCGTACTGGGTGCCGTAATCCGGCCTGGGAGCGGTTGGAGCCGCCGCCGGCGGGCTTTGCTGCTGTTCGCGGTAGCGGCTGAGCGCGTCGCCGCCGGACTGGCGCGACATGGCACGGTCGCCGGCGGACGGCGTGCCCGAGCCGAAGATGCCTCCGCCCGAGGTGGACGGCCGGGAATAGCCGCCGCTGGCCGACGGCGTCCTGCTGGACCGGCTGGTGGTCCCGAACGACGGCGTGCGCGAGTAGCTGCTGCTCGGACGGGAATAGCCGCCCGACGACCGCGATCCGCCCGACCTCGGCCGGGCCTCGGCATGGTCCACGCCCAGGGTGAATTCGACGCGGCCGACCGACGGCCAGCGTTCCGGCACCGGGGCGCCGGTCAGGACCAGCGCGGCGCCGAGCGCCACCACCTTGAGCCATCGCCAAGTCATATGCAGAAGCCGATCCTTCCCAACGTTCCGTGCCGCCAGGGCGCGGCACGGAACGGTCAACACGTCGGGAAGCGTTTTATCCCTTTCGCGGCCGGAGCGTGAAGCGTCTTTATCGTCGATGGGTTCGAATGATCCGGCTCAGCCGTGCTTCGCCAGTTCCATCCGCGCGACGGATTCGAGGTGGACCTCGTCGGGACCGTCCGCAAGCCGGAGGGTCCGGGCCGAAGCCCAGGCGTAGGCCAAGTGGAAGTCCTGGCAGACGCCGGCGCCGCCATGGACCTGGATCGCCCGGTCGATGACGGCCAGTGCGACATTCGGCGCCACTACCTTGATCATCGAGATCAGTCCGCGCGCCGCCTTGTTGCCGACGGTATCCATCTGGCGCGCCGCTTCCATCACGAGAAGCCGTGCCTGCTCGATCTCGATTCGGGACCGGGCGATCTCCTGCCTCAGGGCGCCTTGCTGGGCCAGCGGCTTGCCGAAGGCGACGCGGGCATGGGCGCGGGCGCACATGGCTTCCAGCGCCCGTTCGGCCTGCCCGATCAGGCGCATGCAGTGGTGGATGCGGCCCGGGCCGAGGCGTCCCTGCGCGATCTCGAAGCCCCTGCCCTCGCCCAGCAGGATGTTCGAGGCGGGAACGCGGACATCCGTATAAGTCACCTCGGCATGGCCGTGGGGCGCGTCGTCGTAACCGAACACGGTCAGCGGCCGGACCACCTCGACGCCGGGCGTGTCGAACGGCACGAGGATCATCGACTGCTGCCGGTGCTTCGGCGCGGACGGGTCGGTCTTGCCCATCAGGATCGCGATCCTGCAGCGCGGGTCGTTGGCACCCGACGACCACCATTTGCGGCCGTTGACGACGTAGTGGTCGCCGTCGCGTTCGATTCGGCATTCGATGTTGGTGGCGTCGGACGACGCGACCTCCGGCTCCGTCATGGCGAAGCAGGAGCGGATCTCGCCCGCCAGCAGCGGCTTCAGCCAGCGCTCCTTCTGCTCCGGCGTGCCGTAGCGGACCAGGACCTCCATGTTGCCGGTGTCCGGCGCGGAGCAGTTGAAGATCTCCGGCGCCATGAACGAACGGCCCATGATCTCGCAGAGCGGCGCGTAGTCGCTGTTGGACAGCCCGGCGCCCATTTCGCTGTCGGGCAGGAACAGGTTCCACAGCCCCTCCTCCCGCGCCTTGGCTTTCAGTTCCTCGACGATCGGCGGTGCCTGCCAGCGGTCGGCCTGGGCGGCGTGCTGCTCGTGCCACACCGTCTCGTTGGGATAGATGTGCAGGTCCATGAAGGCGAGCAGCCTGTCACGCAGGCCGGAGGCGTCGGAGGCGGTCTGGATGCTGGCGGACACGGCGTTCTCTCCCTAATCCATGAATTCATTCAAACGATCGTTTCAATCGGGGACGATAAATCCTTTCAAGCCCACTTGTCCACGGGCATGTCGCGGTCCGGCGCCATTGATTGAAGCGAACGTATGAAATAAGATTGAAACGATGTTTGAATGCGGAACTGGATCATGCGCGGATTGGAGACCAAGGAGATCATCCTGGACACGGCGGAGCGGCTGTTCGCTGAACGGAGCTTCGCCAGCGTGTCCCTGCGGGAGATCACGGCCGCCGCGGGCGTCAATCTGGCCGCGGTGAATTATCATTTCGGCTCCAAGGACGCCCTGCTGCTGGCGGTCTTCAAGCGTCGCGCCGCCGACCTCAACCGGGAGCGCGTGGCCCTGCTGAAGGAGGCGGAGGCGCGGGCCGCCGGCGGGCCGGTACCGCTGCGCGAGATCCTGCACGCCCTCCTGTGCCCGCCGATCCGCTGGACCCAGAACCCCAGCGGCGGGCTGTCGGTCTTCATCCAGTTCATGGCACGGGTGCGCACCGACGGAACGCCGGAGATGCGCGCCCTGATGGACAAGGACGTGGGGCACCTGCAGCGTTTCGTGGTGCCGCTCGGCCGGGCGATGCCCCATCTGCCGCAGGAGGAAATCTACTGGCGCCTGCACTTCACGCTGGCGCTCATGCACTACACCATCACCGACCTGGGCCGGCTGGAGGCCATCTCCGGCGGCCTGTGCGACCTGGAGGACACCGACGCGCTGATCGAGCGGATGATCGACTTCGCGGTGGCCGGGTTCCAGGGACCGCACGCGGCGGCACCCGCCAGGGCCGCGGTCCCGGAGACGGTTTCGGCGTCAGGATAGCGTCTTGCGCAGGTCGACCATGGCGTCCAGGTCGGTGCGGTCGAACTTCAGCGGGGTGACGGCCACGGCGCCCCGCTTCAGCGCGGCGACGTCGGTATCCGGGGCCAACTCGCGGCGCTCGCGCAGGAAGCGCAGCCAATAATAGGCTTTCTCCCGGGTATCCTCCCGCTGTTCGATGCCGATGTTCAGGATGCCGCCCTCGCCCTGGCGGACCGCCTCCATCGCGGTGACCTGGTCCGGCGGGATGTCGGGAAAGTTCACGTTGTAGCACAGATTGCCCGACCAGCCGCCCGTCGTCAGCGTCCGGATCACCTTCGGCGCCCAATGGGCGGCGGTCTCCCAGGGCACGGAGTTGCGGGTGCGGTAGGACTGACTCAGCGCGATCCCGCGGATGCCCAGGAACAAGGCGGTCATGGCGCCGGCGACCGTGCCGGAATAGGCCACGTCGTCGCCCAGGTTGGCGCCCGCGTTGATGCCGGACAGCACGAGGTCGGGACGCTGTTCGCCCATCAGGTGCTGCACGCCCATCAGGATGCAATCGGCCGGCGTGCCGTTGACGCTGTAGCGCCGGTGCCCGCGCTCGCGGACCCGGATCGGCTGGTGCAGGCTGATGGAGTTGGCCGTGCCGCTCTGGTCATGTTCCGGCGCCACAACCCAGACTTCATGCGCCAGCGTGGCCGCGACCTCTTCCAGGATTTGCAGGCCCGGCTCGCCGATCCCGTCGTCGTTGGTCAGAAGCACGCGGTTGAACGGACGGTCCGTCATGTCGGTTTCTCCTTGGGTCCATGGACGGAGCCCGCTCGACAGGCCCCGCCCCATGGCGTAGAATTAGAACAAACGTTTGAGTGAATCCAGAAGCCTCGGCTTGCGGTTCACGAAAGGCGGGGCACCATGCCACGGGCCTCGCTCCAAAGACAGGAACCTGAGGGGAAGCGCATGTTCGACTTGACGGGCAAGGTCGCCCTGATCACCGGCTCCAGCCGGGGGATCGGCCGGTCGATCGCGGAGTGCATGGCGAAGGCCGGCGCCAAGGTGGTGATTTCCAGCCGCAAGGCGGATGCCTGCGCCGCCGTGGCCGAGGAACTGGCGCGCGCCGGCTTCGAGGCGATAGCGGTGCCGTGCAACATCTCCCGCAAGGAGGAGCTTCGCACCCTCGTCGATACCACGCTGGACACCTGGGGGCGGATCGACGTGCTGGTCTGCAACGCCGCGACCAACCCGGTCTACGGCCCGTCGATCGAGGTCAGCGACGAGGCCTTCGACAAGATCCTGGGCACCAATGTCCGCAGCACCTTCTGGCTGTGCAACATGGTCCTTCCGCAGATGGCGGAGCGGGGTGACGGCGCGGTCGTCCTGCTGTCCAGCATAACCGCCCTGACCGGCAACCCCGTGATCGGCATCTACGGCGTCTCCAAGGCGGCGGAAGCGCAGCTCGCCCGCAATCTCGCGGTCGAATGGGGACCGCGCGGCATCCGGGTCAACTGCATCGCCCCGGGCCTGGTGAAGACCGATTTCGCGCGGGCCCTGTGGGAGAACCCCGACCTGCTGAAGCGCGTCGAGGAGCGCACGCCCCTGCGGCGGATCGGCGACCCGGACGATATCGGCGGCATCGCCACGTTCCTGGCGTCGCGCGCCGCGCGTTTCGTCACCGGACAGGTCATCGTCGCCGACGGCGGCGCCACGATCTCCGACCCGCTCTGACACCCGGAGAAAGCCATGACGACGAAGCCCAATCCCGGAGAGACCGATGCCGGCGCGGTGCGCGAGGCGCACCGGTTCGACGAGGACGCCCTGGCCACCTATCTGGCGACGGCCCTGCCGGGCTTTCGCGGACCGGCGGCCATCAAGCAGTTCAAGGGCGGCCAGTCGAACCCGACCTTCCTGATCGACACCCCGGGCCGGCGCTATGTCCTGCGCAAGAAGCCGCCGGGCACCCTGCTGCCCTCCGCCCATCTGATCGAGCGCGAATACAAGGTGATGGTCGGGCTGAAGGGCGCCGGCTTTCCCGTGGCGACCCCGCACCTGCTGTGCGAAGACCCTTCGATCATAGGGACGGCGTTCTACGTGATGGATTTCGTCGAAGGGCGTATCTTCTGGGACCCGGCCCTGCCCGGCCTTCCGCCGGACGAGCGCGCCGGCATCTTCGACGCCATGAACGACACGCTTGCCCGGCTCCACACCGTGGACTGGCGCGCGGCGGGACTGGCGGACTACGGCAAGCCGGACAACTATATCGGCCGCCAGATCGACCGCTGGACACGCCAGTACCAGGCCGCCCGGACCGAGCCGATGCCGGCCATGGACCGGCTGATCGAGTGGCTTCCCGCGAACCGGCCGCCCGGCGACGAAACGGCGATCGCCCATGGGGATTTCCGGATCGACAACATGATCTTCCATCCGACCGAGCCCCGGGTCCTGGCCGTCCTGGACTGGGAATTGTCCACCCTCGGCCATCCCCTGGCCGATCTCGCCTACAATTGCATGATCTGGCACCTTCCGACCGGGCAGAAGGCCCTGACCGGCTTGGGCGGACTCGATCTGGACGCGCTTGGCCTCCCGACCGAGGACGCGTATGTGGCCGCCTATGCGAGACGGACGGGCCGTGCTGGGATCGAAAACTGGCGCTTCTACATGGCCTTCGGCCTGTTCAGGATCGCCGCGATCGCCGAAGGGGTGCGGGCCCGGGCGCTCCAGGGCAACGCCAGTTCGGCCGACGCCGATGCGGTCGGCGGCATGGCGCCTCTGCTGGCGGAACTGGGGTGGCAACAGGCCCGGCTGGCCTGAGGAACGTGCCGATACCGGGCGGTCCGGGTTCTCTACTCGGCCGCCTTCGCCTTCGCGCGCTTGCGGGCGGATGCGGGGCGCGCCGCGTCCGATGCCTGCTTGGCGGCCTGCTTGGCCTGCCGGCGGGAAGCGAGTTCCTGCTCGAGCGCCGGCATCAAGGCCGTCGCGGCTTTCTTCTGAGCCGTCGTGCCGCTCTGCAGCAGGCGCGAGGCATTTCCGTTCAGCGTGGCGAGGGCGCTGTCCGTCATATCGGGAAGCTTGGCAGCAAGATCCACGATGGTGACCTCCCTTGTTCGGGGTCGCCTTCAGGAACCGGACCGGGGCCGGTTCACCTGGAGGGAGACCGGGCCAAAAACAGGAACGGGCGGCCGAAGCCGCCCGTCCCGTACCAGTCAGAGAGCCCGGAGGCTTTCCGCCGAGCTCTTGCCGCGACGCGGGTCGCGGACGATCTCGTAGGAAAGCTTCTGGCCTTCCTGGAGATTACCGAGGCCGGCGCGCTCGACGGCCGAAATGTGGACGAACACGTCCTGGGTGCCATCGTCCGGCTGGATGAAGCCGAAGCCCTTGGTGCTATTGAACCATTTCACTGTGCCAGTGGACATATGTCTCTCCCAAGCTGGCGTTGCCCCGCGCAATATCGCGGATGGGGCATCGAGGTGACTGAGGGCAGACCAGTACCGGCACGAGGGACGGTAGACGTGGAAGACCAGAACAGCATCGACACCCCTAATGTGGGACTCCCCGTCACCATAAGCAAGACGCGATTTCACCGAAAGCTCGAGCCGAAGGATTTAATCCCGGGGCTGAATGTCGCAAAAGATCGGCAAGAATTAATGCACGCCCATGGCCAAAAAAGTCCGAGCTGCTTCTTCTCGGAGATTCAGGGATTATGTGTTAACCCATTAAGACAGTAACCCTAAATAGGCGACAAAAAGGCCTTATTTTTCCACTTTCATCCTGTCGTCTTGAGGTAAGTTGGGATGGTTTAATTTATACCTCTGAGGAACCCAATGCCTCCTGTACAGGTCCTTTTGATCGACCACAACAAGCTGTTCCGCGAAGGCCTGAAACTCCTTCTGAGCGGGGAGAAGTTCGAAATCTCCGGCGAAGCTCAGAACGTCGCCGAGGGCGTTTCCCTCGTGCAAGGCGGGCTGAAGGTCGAGCTCGTGCTGCTCGACATGACCTGGAACAGCGACACGGAAACCGAAACCCTGCGGACCCTGCGCGACCTGCTGCCGGACGGCCGGATCGTGCTGCTGGCCGCCGACATGGACCCGCAGCGGCTGATCTCGGCCCTTGCCGCGGGTGCCGACGGATGCCTGATGAAGGATCTGTCGGCCGACGCGCTGATCCAGTCGCTCCGCCTCGTCATGATGGGCGAGAAGGTTTTCCCGACTCATCTGGCGGCCCTGCTGATCAGCGGGCGGATCAACACCAGCACCCTGGACATGCCGAGCGCCCGCAAGGGGCTGTCCCAGCGCGAGGTGCAGATCGTCCGCTGCCTGCTGAACGGCGACAGCAACAAGGTGGTCGCGAATCACCTGAACATCACGGAAGCCACCGTGAAGGTCCACCTGAAGAGCCTTCTGCGCAAGATCAACGCGACGAACCGGACGCAGGCCGCGATCTGGGCGCTCAACAACGGCTTCGCCAACGAGCCGGCCCAGCAGCAGCAACCCACGAGTAAGGCGGGCTGAGCGCTCCCGGCGCCCAGCCCCTCCGGTCTCAGTCCTGGCTGATCCGGACCAACTGCTTGCCGCGGTTGGCTCCGGCCAGCATCCCGATGAACGCCCGGGGCGCCGCCTCGATGCCTTCGGCCACATCCTCCTTGTAGGTGACGCGGCCTTCGCGCAGCCATCCGGCCATGGTATGGCGGAATTCCTCGGTCCTGTGGGCGTGGTCGAAGACCAGGAAGCCCTCCATCCGGGCCCTCTTGACCAGAAGCTGCCTCATCCATCGGATGCCGATGTCGCGCTTCTCCAACTCGTTGTAGACCGAGATGGTCCCGCAGATGATGACCCGGCCGTGCAGGGCGATGTTGGCCAGGGCCGCGTCGTGGACGACTCCCCCGACATTGTCGAAATAGACATTCACGCCGTCGGGACAGCAGTCGGCCACCTCCCGCGACAGGGTATCCAAGTCCTTGGTCCCGCCGTGCCGATCCCTGTAGTTGAGCGCCGCGTCGAACCCGAGCTGGTCGCGGACAAAGGCGAGCTTGTCGTCCGATCCGGCGATGCCGACCACCCGGCAGCCGCGGATCTTCGCGATCTGGCCGACCACCTGGCCGACAGCGCCCGATGCCGCCGACACCAGCACGGTCTGTTCCGGCTGCGGCTCGCCCAGGTAGAGCAACGCGCAGTAAGCCGTCATTCCCGGCATGCCCAGCACGCCCAGGTAATAGGAGGCCGGCGCCAAGTTCGGATCGATGCGGGTGATCCGCTCGCCGGGAAGCACCCCGAATTCCTGCCAGCCCGTATTGGCCAGCACCATGTCGCCGGGACGCCAGGCGGGATGCCGGGACGTGACGACCTGTCCGACCGCTTCGCCGGGCATGACGCCGCCGACCTGCACCGGCTCGGCGTATGACTTCGCGGCGCTCATCCGGCCCCGCATATAGGGATCGAGCGACAGGAAGCCGTTGCGGATCAGCACCTCGCCGTCGCTCGGATCGGTGAGCGGCACCCGCTCGATCCGGAAATCGCCTTCCACCGGAGCCCGGTTCACCGGCCGTTCCGCCAGCACTACGCGCGTGTTGTTACCCTCGGGCATGTCGCCTCCACTCCCTCACGGCTTTCTTGATGCGCTTCCGAAAGAACGCGCTCTTCTTTGACGCAATGCCGCCCCCGTACGGGAGCCGGAAAGTCCGGCCCGGTGGTTCCGAGATGTCGGGGGCGTGATGCGGATGGGACACTAGCGTCTGCATGCCCGGGGAACAAGCGTCGCAGCCCCGTCCCCCCTGCGGCCTGCGCCTGGCCGAAAAGAAAAAAAGGCCGCACGGAGGCGGCCTGAGTCTAGGGAGGAAACGCCCAAGAGAGGCGTCGCAGCATCGCTGCTGCACTGCGGAAAATGGTCTCGCGGCGAATTGGTTTCAATCAAAAAAGTAATGCGCGTATCAGACTTTCCGAATATGCACATCAGGCCGGACGGACATCAGCCGATAGACCGCGCAAAAGCGGAAATCAGAAGTCCCGAAGGGTGCCGCAGTCGGCCAGCAATTCCGTCAGCCGGGCAGTGAGGGCACGGGGGCTGACCGGCTTCGCCAGCAGGACCGTCATCGGAGCGCCCAGGTGGACCTCGCCGGCGTACCCAGTCACGACCACCGCCGGCAGGTCCGGCCGCCGTTCGCGCAGCCGATCCAGCAGTTCGCGGCCGCCCATGCGCGGCATCGCCAGATCCGTGACCAACGCTTCCGCAGGATCGCGGGCATCCGCCTCCAGAGCCTCAATGCCGTCCCGCGCCACCGTGACCCGGTGTCCCTCCCCCTCCAATGCGTCCTGAAACATCAGCGCGATCAAAGCCTCGTCCTCGGCCAAAAGCACATGCGCCACGTCGGCTTTACCCCTCGTGCTGAAATTTATCCGCGTCCATCGGACGAGCGGTGTCCGCCTCGCCCAGTGCGGACCGGACCCGTTCCGCCAAATCGCCGCGCCGGTATGGCTTGTTGAGGATGTCCATGCCCGACCGGTCGGCGCCGGGCACCGCCGCTTCGTCGGTATACCCCGTGGTGAGCAGCACCGGCACGCCGGGGAAGCGGTCGCGCACCCGCCGCGCCAGCACCAGGCCGTTCATTCCCCCCGGCATGACCAGATCCGTGAACAGCAGGTCGACGGCGTCCCGGTCGTCGAGCAGATCCAACGCCTCTTCCCCGCTCCGAGCGGACATGACGTTATAGCCCAGGTCCCGCAGATGGGTTTCCGCCACATGGCAGACGTCGTCGTTGTCCTCGACCACCAGGATGGTCCTGACCGGACCGGCTCCGGGCTTGTCGGCCGCGCGCGCGACGCCGCTGACATCCCCGGGTTCGGGAGCGGGCGACCGGGCGGTTTCGACGGGAAAGATCATCCGCACCGTGGTCCCCTCGCCCGCCCGGCTTTCGATCTCCAGCCGTCCGTGGGACTGTTGAACGAAGCCGTGGACCATGGCGAGGCCGAGCCCGGTTCCCGGCGACTTGGTGGTAAAGAACGGTTCGGTCGCCCGCTGGGCCACCTCCGGCGGCATGCCCAGGCCGTTGTCGGTCACGCACAGCACCACGTAACTTCCGGATGGCAGCTGGTGGGCGGCGGATTTCCCGCTCAAGGTTCGCGTCGCCGTCGCGACGGTCACCCTGCCGCCGTTCGGCATCGCGTCGCGCGCGTTTATCAGCACGTTGAGAAGCGCCATCTCCAGGTGGATCGGGTCGAGCAGGCTGGACGGCAACCCCGGCTTGAGATCGAGCCTCAGGTCGACCTTGTCGCCGATCGTCCGGACCAGCATCTCGCTGAACTCGACCACCAGGGAATTGAGGTTCACCCGCCGAGGCTCCAGCCGCTGCTTCCGGGCGAAGGTCAGCAGCTGCTGCGTCAACTTCGCTCCCTGCTCTGCCGCACGGTTGGCACGCTCGATCGCCCGCTTCAACACGTCGTCGTGCCCGGCCTTCGACCCGGCGACCTCCAGGTTTCCGGAAATGACTTGAAGCAGATTGTTGAAATCGTGGGCGAGCCCGGCCGTGAGCTGGCCGATCGCTTCCATTTTCTGCGCCTGGCGAAATGCCTGCTCGGACGTGCGCCGACGGGTCACGTCCATCTGCGAAGCGAAAAAATAGAGCAGCTTTCCTTCCTGGTCGAAGATCGGCCCGATGAAAAGCGCATTCCAGAAGGGAGTACCGTCGCGCCTGTAATTCAGGATGTCCACCGCGACCGCCCGCTGCTCGGACAAGGCGGTCCGGATCTCCTCGACCGCTTCCGGATCCGTTTGGGGACCCTGGAGGAACCGGCAGTTCCGGCCCATCACCTCGTTCTCTTCATACTGGGACAGTTCGAGGAAGGCGAGGTTGGCGAAGACAATCGGGTTGTCCGGCTGGTTCGGGTCGGTGACCAGCATCGGCATGCGGGTCATTTCGACCGCGGCGAAGAACACGCTGCTGCGGTCCTCCAGTCCCGGCCGGGTGATGTAGCCCTCTTCCCAGTGCCGGGCGCCCGGCGTTCCCGTGGGCGAGTAGCTGTGGCGGCTGTCCAGCCGTTTGCTGGCGGGACGGCCGGCACTCTGGCCGCCACCTTCGACGTCGAGCGACTTTTCGTCGCCCGCCTTGTTGTCTTTCCCGCCGATCATCGAACCGCTGCTCGCCCCGTACCGTAGAATACCGAATGTGATCACGACCTGTGGCGAGGTCGCTTCGCAGGAGCAAGTCCCTTGGGGAAAGCCGCGCCTGAACCGGACCGCACGAAGGCGAACTGACGAGGCAAAACGTCGAACTGAAGGGGTTGTTCCAACCGAATGTCCCGAATTTGTACCACCGGTGCGGGGCCTTCCCTCCGGAGCAAAGCAGGGCCGGTCTCGACCTGGACGGTATGCCCTGACATTCACCCTTGTGTGGATGTCCTGTATGCATACATTTGCGGATAAACTGATCCATACAATTGGTGCATCGACATGGAACCCTATAGCGAGCCTCTCGGCAAAAGCTCCCTGGAACTGGGCGCGCGGGGGCTGTGCCCCCGATGCGGCAAGGGGCATATCTTCAACGGTTTCCTGACCCTGGCGAAACAGTGCGAAGTCTGCGGCCTCGATTTCTCCTTCGCCGATCCGGCGGACGGCCCCGCCTTCTTCGCCATGTCGATCGTTAGTTTTCCCATCGTCGGGTTCGCGGCTTGGCTGGAACTGGCGTTCGAGGCACCGATCTGGGTCCATCTGGTGACAACCCTGCCACTGCTGGTGGGATCCTGCCTGGCATTGCTCCGGCCCCTGAAGGGCTGGCTGGTCTGTTCGCAATACATCAACAAGGCGAACGAAGGCCGCTTGACCCCGCGCGACAAGACCTGACAAATGCCGGATACGGGTTGGCAGCCGAACCGGAATCGCGAAGGGGGGAGCGCAGCTTGAAGGAGGACTCCGCACGCTGCTCCTGGATTCCCGACCTTTCCGGCGCTTCCGGTCCGATCTATCTCGCCCTGGCGGATGCCATCCAGGACGGCATCGCCGCCGGGGCCCTGCCCGAGGGCGAACGCCTGCCCACCCACAGGGCTCTCGCCGCTGCCCTCGACCTGGACCTGACCACGGTCACCAGGGCCTATGGCGAAGCGCGCCGGCGTGGGCTGGTGGATGCCGCAGCCGGACGCGGCACCTTCGTACGCGGCCCCTTGGCGCAGCCTCCCATGGTCGAACCCCTCCCCGCGGAGATCGACCTTTCGATGAACTTGCCGCCGCAGCCCCTTGCGGCGGCCATCCCCGCGAAGCTTTCCCAGACCATGGCCGCGATCCTGCGGCGAAGCGATGCGGCCCGGGTGCTCAGCTACCATCCCAGTGCCGGCGGCACCGCGGAGCGCGCCGCCGCGGCCCGGTGGCTGGCCCCCCTGCTCGGCACCGTCCCGCCTTCCCGCGTCCTGATCACGGCCGGCGGACAGGCAGCGCTTATGGCGCTCCTGACGACCCTGGCGCCGCCGCGCAGCACGGTTCTGACCGAGCAGTTCACCTATCCGGGCCTGCGGGCCATCGCCGCACAGACCGGCATCACGCTGGAGGGGCTGCCCATGGACGGGGACGGCCTGCTTCCCGAAGCCCTGGATGCCGCCTGCACCCGGCTGAAGCCGGCCGCGCTCTATACCATCCCCACCATCCAGAACCCGACCGCAGCCACCATGCCGCCGGCGCGCCGCGCCGCCGTGGCGGAAATCGCCCGGCACCACGGGCTGGCGGTGATCGAGGACGACGCCTACGGGCTGCTGCCGCCGGCACCGGCGCCGCCGC
Source organism: Skermanella rosea (assembly GCF_016806835.2). NCBI lineage: Bacteria > Pseudomonadati > Pseudomonadota > Alphaproteobacteria > Rhodospirillales > Azospirillaceae > Skermanella > Skermanella rosea. Next base: position 3,583,854 of record NZ_CP086111.1, read on the forward strand.
TCGCGACCTTTGCGCCCGACCAGACCTGGTATCTCGGCACGTTGTCGAAATGCCTGCTGCCGGCCCTGCGGGTGGCGTATCTGGTCGCTCCAGACGACCGCTGCGCCGCCCGCATCCAGGCAGCGCTGCGGGCGGTCTGCCAGATGGTCCCGCCCCTGTCGGCCGCGGTCGCAACCCGGTGGGTCCAGGATGGCACCGCCCTGCGCTTGGTCGAGGACATCCGGGCCGAGGCGGCCCGCCGTCAGGAGGTCGCCCGTCGGGTCCTGCCAGCCGGCAGCTTCGCGGCGCACGGCCAGGGTCACCACATCTGGCTCAGGCTGCCCGCCGGCTGGAGCGCCACCGGATTCACCGCCCAGGCCCGCCGCTTCGGCTTTGCCCTGGTCCCCGACACCGCCTTCGCCGTCGGACCGGCACCGGACTCCGCCGTCAGGATCTCGCTGGGAGCGGCGCCCGACCTCGACTGCCTTGCCGCGGCGCTCGGGAGGATCGGCAGCCTTCTGGACGAGAACGCCGACGCCCTGCCGGAGATCGTCTGACCTCCGGCAGGGCGCCGCTTGCTCTTCAATTCACGATGAGGCGGGCCGCGGGGTGGTCAGCCTCCCGCCGCGTCGGCGACCAGCGCGCCGGCCGGCTGGGAAGCCGCCAGCGGGACGGCAACCGGCTCCGGCATGGCATCGGCGGCCCTCTCGCGGACCGGCATCAGGTCGGTCGCCGCCAGCAGCGCCGCGATCAGGTTGGGCACCGCCATGACCGCCAGCAGGATGGTCCACAGGGTCAGCGACACGGTGCCGGCATGGTTAAGCACCGTGGCGATCAGGCAGCAGACCACCAGCAGCCCGGCCAGCACGGCTTCCGGCACGGCGGGGAACTTCGCCGCCTTCTTCCGCTTGCCTTTCGATGTCACCTTGAAGGGCTCGTGCTTGGTGAACAGGCCCTTCAGCACGGCGGCACCGACGGTGTAGTTCAGGCTCATGCCCAGCAGCGCGGTGCCGACCGTCTCGCCCCAGCCGTGCCGGGACGCGAACTTCGTCAGCGCCATGCTGGCCGCGGCCCGCAGCATCAGCGCCGCGATCGCGATGGCCGTCACCTCCGGCGGCGGCAGGTGCAGCGGCAGCACGGTCGCCAGCAGGGTCCAGGTGATGGCGCCGGCGCCGGCGATCAGTCCCAGGGCATCCGACCACCAGCGCGCCCAGCCGGTCCAGAAGTGGAGCTTCTGGGCGCCGTTCAGGCCCTTGGCGCCGGGCAGCAGGGCGCGCAGGTGGGCCTTCATGATCTGGACCGAGCCGTAGGCCCAGCGGTGGCGCTGCTGGCGGAAGTCCTTGTAGCTGTCCGGCGTGATGCCGGCTCCCAGCCGCTCCGTCGTGTAGTGCTGCTTCCAGCCCTGCTCCAGAAGGGTCAGGCCCAGCTCGGTGTCCTCGACGATGCACCACTCGGACCAGCCGCCCAGGTCCTCCAGGGCGGAGCGCCGGACCATGATCATGGTGCCGTGGGCGATCAGCGCGTTGTCCTCGTTCCGCTCGACCATGCCGCTGTCGAAGAAGGCGCGGTACTCGGCCGCCATCAGGCGCTTCAGCAGCGACTGGTCGCCGTCACGGTGCTCCTGCGGCGCCTGGACGAGGCCGACGGCCGGATCCGAGAAGGCGGGAGCCAGCCGGCTCAGCCACTGCGGAGACACGGCGTAGTCGGCGTCCAGCACCGCGATCACCTCCGCCTCGTCGGCGGTGATCCGGAGGGCGCGGTTCAGGGCGCCCGCCTTGAAGCCGGTGATCGGGTTGAAGTTGGCGAACTTGAAGACGGTGCGACCCAGCCGCTCGTTCAGGGTCCGGCAATGGTCCTCGACCGGGGTGATCAGGCCCATGTCGTCGGTGTTGTTGATCGCGACGACCACCTCGAAGGCCCCGTACTCCTGGGCGGCCAGGCTGTCCAGGGTGGCGTTCAGCATCGCCGGATCCTCGTTCCGGGCGGCGATATGGACGGACACCATCGGCTCCCGCACGGCCACGCCGGCGTTGCGGATCAGCGCCGCGGCGCCCTCGGCCGGCAGCAGGCGGGTCGGACGGCGGCCCAGCAGGGTCCTAGTCATCTCGTCCAGGTCGGCGAGCGCCAGGATCAGCAGGATGCCGCCCAGCGTCAGGCCGCTGCCCCACATGATCACGGTGCCCATGGTCGGGTAGACGCCCATGGCGGCCAGGACGGCCCAGGCGGTCATGCCGGCCGAACCGTGGGCGGCGATCGACCACAGCAGGGTCTGGAGCACGGTGGCCCGCCGGCGGAACAGGGCGGGCAGCGACAGGAAGACGCCGACCAGCACCGACGCGACGCCGACCGCATAGGCCTCCGGCTTGGGCTCGACCGCGCCCTGGAGCTGCCACTTGGGCTGCCGGTCGGCGTCGAGCACGCCCCAGAACGGGCCGGGGCTGCCTTCGATCGCGGTCTTCCAGGGCTGGTCGAACGCTTCGATCACGTTGTACTCGACGCCCATGCGCTTGGCGTCCTGGGCGAATTCACGGATGATCCGGGCCTGCTCGGGGCGCGACGCGTGAGCATTGCCGAAATTGTCGCCGTCCGACGGCCAGCCGATTTCACCGACCCAGATCGGCTTGCCGGGATAGGCCTGCCGGATGCGCTTGATCTTGTCCAGGGCGTAGGGCAAGGCGCCGGAGCTGTCGAGCTTTTCCCAGTACGGCAAGGTGTGGATGCCGACGAAGTCGGACACCGCGACCGTCTTCGGCGCGTTCAGCAGCTCCGACCAGGTATCGGCCGTGCCCACGGGGATGCGCCGCGGCACGCGTGCCCGAACCTCGGCGACCAGGGCCGCGAGGCTCTCGTCGGTCTGGTCGGCGCGCAGCAGCGACTCGTTGCCGACCACGACGCGCACGACGTTGGGCGTGCTGCGCGCGATCGCCACGGCCTGGTCGATCTCCTGCCTGTTGTGCTCGGCGTCGGCGTTCAGCCAGATGCCCAGGCTCACCTTCAGGCCCATGCGGGCCGCCACGCCGGGGGCACGGTCCTGACCGTCGGAAACGGTGTAGGTCCGGATGCCGTCGGCGATGCCGTTGATCGCCGCCATATCCTTGCGGATGTCGGCGACCGACACGTGCTGGTCGTCTTCCGGGCTGAAGTCGCGGCCGGAAGGGCTGTACGACACCGATTGCAGGCGGCTCGGCGATGCCGCCACATCCACCGGGGCGGTCTGGCCGCGCCAGATGCCGAGGTGGGTCATCGCCGTCCCGGCGATGACCGCAGCCATGAGGGTCAGGGAAAGAATGGTCCGCCTGGGCGGAGTGCGTGTGTCCACCGCCGGTGAGCCGGTGGGAAGGATCGACATGGCCGTTTTTCTGGGGGTGAGTGGTTGAGCGGGAAGCTACTCAGGAAGGGGTGATGCCGGGGCGACCGTACCAAATCCGATTTTGCCGCCACATTACCGGATCACACTCTAATCGAGTTTGCGCAGATGGGTATGTGACAGCTATCACTTGGCTACGATGTCGCAGGGGCCGAATGCCATCAATCGGCTTCTTGTCGGCTTCGTTAACGGTTTAGTAGCCATATTTATTCTATGTGTCTGCGGACAAATCTAGGCCAGTCGTCATAAAGGGTATGCAATGCGGTTGAAGCTTATCGGGATAATGGGCGCCCTGCTCGTTCTGACGGCTTGCGAGTCGGCTCCGTGGGACGCCTCGAGCAGCAGCGGCATGGGTGCGGTGAACGGAGCCCCGATCGGCGGTGTCGGCGCGGGCGGCCCGGGCGGAGTCGGGGTCGGAGGCATCGGGGGTGCTGGCGGCCTGTCCGGTGCGCGTCCCGGTGCCGGCGGCGTGATGCCGGGTTCCCAGCAGGATCTGGCCAACAGCGTCGGCGACCGGGTGTTCTTCGGATACGACCAGGTCGACCTGAGCGCGGAGGCCCGGGCGACGCTGGAACGGCAGGCCCAGTGGCTGAAGCAGTATGCCAACGTGACCGTCACGATCGAGGGCCACGCCGACGAGCGCGGCACGCGGGAGTACAACCTGGCGCTCGGCGACCGCCGTGCCAACTCGGTCAGGAACTACCTCGTCACCCAGGGCATTTCGCCCAACCGCATCGCGACGCTGAGCTTCGGCAAGGAACGGCCGGCGATCGGCGCGTCCGGCGAGCAGGCCTGGGCACAGAACCGCCGCGCAGTGACCATGGTCAACTGACCTCTCTCTGCGGCGGCAGCGAAACGAAAGGGCCTCGGGAGCAAACCTCCCGAGGCCCTTTTGCTTGGCTGCCGCGGAACGGGCGCCGAAGCGGCCCGTTCCGCGGATCAGACCCGACCTCAGCCGAACTTGTAGCTGATGCCATAGCCGCCGCGCGGATAGTTCCACGAGACATTGCCATGGTCCTGGCAGATGACCCGGCAGGTGCCGCATTCCAGGCAGCCGTCGGTCACGAGATTGACGCCGCCGGCGTCGTCCTTCGTGTAGCAGTTCGCCGGGCAGCAGAAGGTGCACGGCTGGCTCTTGCAGTTGGACGCGCAGACCTCGGCGTCCTTGATGTAGATGTGGGGACGGTTCTCGTCGACGATGTACCGGTTCTGGTAAAGCTTGTCTTCAACCTTGATCATGCTCATCGGAAAGCCCTCGCCAGCTTGAATGCGTCACCGACCAGTCCGAACAGCGAGCGCCGCTTGGCGAACGATTTCAGGATCTGGTTCTCCTTGGTCTTCTTGTCGACATTGTCCACGGTGAAGAGATTGTGGGCGGCGCCGTTCAAGAGGTCCGGATAGGCGCTGAAGAACTGCGGCGACATGTGCATGATCTCCGGCAGGTTCTTGTACTTCTTCAGGTCCTTCATGACGAAGCTCTCGTCGAGCTTCTTCTTGTAGAGGGCGAGGTTGGCGGCGACCGGCGCCTTGCCCTGCTTCTTCAGCTCGATGAGCGTCTCGGCGGCGAACCGGCCGCTGGTCATCGCCAGGTTCGACCCTTCGCGGTGCGCGGCGTTGTTCAGGTGGGCGGCGTCGCCGACCACCATCCAGCCGTCGCCGCAGACCTGCGGGACCGCCTTGTAACCGCCCTCGGGGATCAGGTGGCCGGCATACTCCTTGACCTCGCCGCCCTGGATCAGGGGCTTGATCACCGGATGGTTCTTCAGGTCCTCCAGCAGCTTGTACGGGGCGATGCCCCTCTCCTTGAAGTCGGAGATCAGGCAGCCGATGCCGATGGTCAGCGATTCCTTGTTGGTGTACAGGAACGCGGTTCCGACCATGCCGCCGGTGACCTTGCCCATCATCTCGATGACGACGCCTTCGTCGCCCTTCACCTGGAACCGCTGCTCGATCAGCGCGGGGTCGATGAAGTGGATCTCCTTCACCGCCAGCGCCGCGTTCTCGGGAGGCAGCTCCGGCTGCAGGTCTGCGCGGCGGGCCAGCAGGGCGTTGACGCCGTCGGCCATGATGACCACGTCGGCATGGACCTCGCCGTTCTCGCGGTCGGTGCGAACGCCGTAGACCTTGCCGTTGGCATCGCGCAGCAGTTCGGTGACCGTGGTCTCGCAGATCACGAGGGCGCCGGCTTCGCGGACCTTCTCGTTGAACCACTTGTCGAACTGGGCGCGGATGATGGTGTAGCGGTTCGGGCGCTCGCTGTTGAAGCTGTCGGACCGGTAATTGGTGCCGATATAGCTGTCGTCGCCCAGTAACCAGATGCGCTGCTCGATGATGTGGCGTTCCAGCGGCGCGTCGTCGCGGAAGTCGGGGATGATCCGCTCCAGCGCGTCGGCATACATGATCGCGCCCTGGACGTTCTTGGAGCCGGAATATTCGCCGCGCTCGATCTGCAGGACCTTCAAGCCACCCTTGGCCAGGGTGTACGCCGCCGAGTTGCCGGAAGGTCCGGCGCCGACGACGATGGCATCAAACTTCTCTACCATGTCAGGCACTCTCCTCTGGCGGGTGGTCAGCTCGCCTTGCGGTTGACCAATCGGCGCTGGCGGAACTGCTCCGTCAAGGCCGGAAGAATCTGCAGCGCGTCGCCGACGATGCCGTGGTGGGCGAAGTCGAAGATCGGTGCGTTGGGATCGGTATTGATCGCCAGGATCACGTCGGAATTCTCGCAGCCGACGCGATGCTGGATGGCGCCCGAGATCCCGGCGGCGATGTAGAGCTTCGGGCGGACCGTCTTGCCGGTCTGGCCGACCTGCCGGTCGCTGGTGACCCAGCCGGCCTGCGTGCAGGGCCGCGACGCCCCGACCTCGGCCCCCAGCACTTCGGCCAGGTCCCAGACCAGCTTGAAGTTCTCCGGCTTCTGGAGCCCCTTCCCGCCCGACACGATGATGTCGGCGAAGGCGAGCTGAGCCTCCTCCTGGTCGCTGTCCGGGATGAAGTCGAGCACCTTGGTGACGAAGACCTCTTCCGCCAGGTTGGGCGTCACTTCGATGACGCGCCCGGTGCGGGTGCCGTCGCGCTCGGGCATCTGCATGACGCGCGGCCGGATGGTCGCCATCTGCGGGCGATAGGCCAGCGTCTGGATGGTGCACAGCAGGGTACCGCCGAAGGTCGGGCGGGTGGCTGCCAAGCTGCGGTTCTCGGCGCTGATGTCCAGCTCGGTGCAGTCGGCGGTCAGGCCGGTCAGCAGCGTGGTCGCGATGGCCCCCGCCAGGTCGCGGCCCAGCGTCGAGGCGCCCAGCAGTACGATCTCCGGCTTGAAGGTGTTGACCACGTCGGTCATCACCTTGGAATAAGGCTCGGTCCGGTACTCGGCCAGGACGGGGTCGAGCACCGTGTAGACCACGTCGGCGCCGTAGGCGATCGCCTCGCCGGTGATCTCCCGGATGAACGGGCCGGGGGCGCCCAGGATCACCGCGCCGACCTCGACGCCCAGCTTGTCGGCCAGCTTGCGGGCCTCGCCCAGCAGTTCGTAAGAGACGGTGTGGACCTTGCCGCGCTCCTGCTCGACGATGACCCAGACACCCTTGTAGACTTTCAACTCTTCCGGCAGTTCGAACTTGCGGCCACCGGCGGCCTTCTTGGCGGGGGGTGGATTGGCAGGCGCTTGGCTCATATCGGCCTCACAGTGTCGAAATAGGGGGTCGGCGGACGTCGGATGGTCTCGGGAGCGATCGGGATCGACGGCGGCCGTGTCAGGCGCCCGCCCTCCCCGATCCGCCCTTCACCGGACCAGATCGTTCGCCAGCTTCGGGTAGGTGGTGAAGAGCATGTCGACCGCCGCCGCCGCCTGGGCCTCGGCGCCGCCGTCGACCTCGATCATCTTCGCCTTCTCGGCGCGGGGCTTCGGCACGAACACCTTGGAGACGACGGTGGGCGAGCCCTTCAGGCCGACCTTGCTCTCGTCGTCGACGCAGGTGTCCTTGTTCCAGGTCTTCAGCGGGGTGCGCGCGGCCCGGAACATGTCGTCCATGGTGCCGAAGCGCATCGTGTTGGAGCCCTCCAGCATGGTGATCATGGCCGGCAGGCGGCTCTTCAGGACCTGCACGCCGCCCTCGGAACGCCGCTGGACGGTGATCTCGCGGCTGTCGAGATTCACGTCCTCGATCTTCGCGACATAGGTCAGCTGCTGGAGATTGAGGCGCGTGGCGATGCCCGGGCCGACCTGGGCGGTGTCGCCGTCGATCGTCTGCTTGCCGCAGAACACCAGGTCGACCGGCTCCTCCTCGTGCAGCTTCCGGATCGCGGAGGTCAGCGCGTAGGAAGTCGCCAGCGTGTCGGAGCCGGCGAACTTGCGGTCGGTCAGCAGCACCGCGTCGGTCGCCCCGAAGGATAGCGCCTTGCGCAGCGACGCCTCGGCCATGGGCGGGCCCATCGTCAGGACGGTGACCCGGCCGCCGAACCGGTCCTTCAGCCGCAGCGCCTCTTCCAGGGAGAAAAGGTCGTACGGGTTGATGATCGCCGGCACGCCCTGGCGCATGATGGTGTTGGTGACCGGATGGATCCGGATCTGGGCGCTGTCGGGCACCTGCTTGATACAGACGACGATGTGCATCCCGCTATCCTCTCGACTGGTGGCCCCTCGGGGCTTGCTCAACTCGGTCTATGCAGGGGCCGTGCCAACGTGAAAAACACCAGGGCAGAGGCAGTAAGTCATTGATTTAGATACGCTTTTTCGAAAGAAGCCGGATACGGGCCCTTGCGGCGGCACTTGTCGGCTAACCGACAGGAGCCGCCGCTTGTCGGCTTTCTCACCGGGCGCCGGACAGTGTCAGGCTGTCCAGGGAGACGAAGCTGGCGTTGTGCCGTTCGGCCTGGTCCTTGTGGACCTTGAAGACCTTCTCGGCGATGGCGTCGGACTTGACGAAATCCTGGTACGCCTGCGTGATCAACATCTTGTACCGGTCGCGCAGCAGATCCTCGGCAAGGCTCTCCAGGTTGGGCTCCTCGGCCAAGTAGTCATGGAAGCGCTGAAGGATGTGCAGGCGGTTGACATGGACGACCCGCGCGTCGAAATCGATCCCGAAGAACCGCAGGAAGTCTTCGGCGGTGTTCAGATCATCCAAGTCGTCCTGGAAGCTGCTCATGGGGGAATTCCTGTCGGTGAGGAGTTTGTGAGGATCAATGTTCGCAGCCCGGCAGCTCGCAGCCGGGCTGGTCGCAACTGTTGCCGCACCGCGCGCAGACGATGCCTTCCATGGCCTGGCTCAGCTCGCCGACGACCTCGGCGGCGGTGTGCTCGTCCAGGCGGTTCTCGATCTTGTTGATGTGCTCGATCAGGCAGGCGAGCGCGCGGCCGACCGGGTCCGGCATCAGGTGATGGTCGAGGTCGATTCCATGGTCGGCGATGCGCCGCTCGATCGGCTTGACGATCCGGCCGGGAATGCCGACGACGGTCATCTCCGCCGGGACGTCCTTTGTCACGACCGAGTTGGCGCCGACTCTGCCGTTGCGGCCGATGGTGATCGGCCCCAGGATCTTGGCCCCCGCCCCGCACATCACGCCGTCCTCCAGCGTGGGATGGCGCTTGCCCTTGTTCCAGCTGGTGCCGCCCAGTGTGACGCCATGATAGAGGGTCACGTCGTCGCCTACCTCGGCGGTCTCGCCGATGACCACGCCGGCACCGTGATCGATGAAGAAGCGCCGGCCGATTGTGGCTCCGGGATGGATGTCGATGTTGGTGACCATGCGCGCCAGATAGCTGACGAAGCGCGCCGGCCAGCGGACGTTGCGGCGCCACAGCGCATTGGCGACGCGGTGCGCGATGATGGCGTGGATGCCCGGATAGCAGGTCAGGACGTCGAAGGTGTTGCGCGCCGCCGGGTCGCGGTCGGCGACGCATTCCACGTCCTCGCACAGCAGGCTCCAGATGCTCCGTTCCGGCGGCGGCGCCGACTCCGCGGATGGCGCCCCGCTGGGCGGGGAAGATGTTTCGACGATTCCGGACATGCCGGGCCTCCCGGTTTCAGGTCAGGATGCCAGGACGGCCGACGGCTCGCCCGGGGCGGCGTCGCGGCGGAACTGGAGGAGTTCGTCCGGGGTCGGCGGTCGCTTGAAGGCGCCGGCCACCCGGCGCACCCGCGGCAGGATCGCCTGCGCCTCGCCGTCGCTCAGCTGGATTCCCAGGCCAGCGAACGCCAGCTTGACCCCGGCCGAGCCGGAATGCTTGCCCAGCACGATGCTGTGCCGGCGGCCGACCTCCGCCGGGTCGAACCCCTGGTAGGTCAACGGGTCGCGCAGCAGGCCGTCCACATGGATGCCGGCCTCATGGGTGAAGACGGCGCCGCCGACGATGCTCTTGTTGATCGGCACCGGCCGGTCGGACGCGCTCGCCACCAGCTCCGAGATGGCCGGCAGGCGCATCGCCGCGATCCCGGTATCGGTGCCGTAGAGATGGCGGAGGCCCATCACGATCTCCTCCAGGGCCGCGTTGCCGGCACGCTCGCCCAGGCCGTTGACGGTGGTGTTCACATGGGTGGCCCCGCCGCGGACCGCGGCCAGCGAGTTGGCGGTGGCGAGGCCCAGGTCGTCGTGGGCATGGATCTCGATCTCCAGGTCGGTGCGGGCGCGCAGCGCCTGGATGAAACCGTAGGTCTGGAACGGGTCGAGCACGCCCAGCGTGTCGGCGAAACGGTAGCGCCGGGCACCGGCTGCCTGCGCCGTCTCCGCGACCCGCGCCATGAAGTCGGGATCGGCGCGGGAGCTGTCTTCGCCGCCGAAGCCGACCTCCAGCCCCAGGTCGCGGGCGGTCCGGATCTGGCGGTCGATCTGGGCCAGCGCCCAGGCCCGGTCTCGGCCCAGCTTGCGCTGGATATGGATGTCGGACACCGGCATCGACATGTTGACGAACGGGACTCCGCAGGTGGCGGCCTCCCGCAGGTCGTCGGCCCGCATGCGGCACCACACCATCAGGCGCGCCCGGCCCAGTCCGGCGGCGGCCACCGCGCGAATGCTCTCGCGCTCCTCCTCGCCCATGGCGGGAATGCCGATCTCCAGCTCGGGAACGCCCGCGGCGTCCAGCGCGCGGGCGATCGCGATCTTCTCCTCGACGGTGAAGGCGACGCCGGCGGTCTGCTCGCCGTCGCGCAGCGTGGTGTCGTTGATCGTCACGGAGCTCGGCTCGGGCATCGCGGCGCACCCCTGGGTCAGGCGGAGGAATCACGAGGATGGGGAAAACCGAAGGGGCGCCGGCCGGCAGCATGCCGGCGCCCCTCCCGCAGGATCAGGAATAAACGGGCTGGAAGCCGGCCGCGGCCCCCTGTCCGGTCCAGTAGGGCGACAGCTTGCGCAGCCGCTCGATGATGCCGGGCATGACCCGGATCACCGTATCGACCTCCTCCGCCGTGGTGTCGCGCGACAGGGAGAACCGGGTGGCGCCGTGGGCCGCCGTGTAGGGCACGCCCATCGCCCGCATCACGTGGCTCGGCTCCAGCGAGCCGGACGTGCAGGCCGATCCGGAGGACGCGGCGATGCCCTCCTCGTTCAGCAGCAGCAGGATCGCCTCGCCCTCGATGAACTCGAACGCGATGTTGGCGGTGTTGGGCAGGCGGTTGGCCGGGTTGCCGGTGACGAAGCAGTTGGGGATCGCCTCGACCAGCGCCGTCTCCAGGCGGTCGCGGAGCGCCGCCACCTGGGTCCGCTCGATGGGCAGGGACTCGCGGGCCAGTTCGCACGCCTTGCCCAGCCCGACGATGGCCGGCGCGTTCTCGGTGCCGGCACGGCGGCCGCGCTCCTGGTGGCCGCCGCGAAGCATCGGCCGGAAGCGGACCCCGCGCTTGACGTACAGCGCGCCGATGCCCTTGGGGGCATGCAGTTTGTGGCCCGACAGCGACAGCATGTCGATCGCGGAGTTCGCCAGGTCCATCGGCAACTTGCCGACCGCCTGGACGGCGTCGGTGTGGAACAAGGCGCCGACCTTCTTCGCCATGCCGGCCAGCAGCTCGATCGGGAAGATCGTCCCCGTCTCGTTGTTGGCCCACATGATGGAGACGACGGCGACGTTCTCGGACAGGGCCGCCTCGTACCGCTCCAGGTCCAGGTTCCCCTTCCCGTCCACCGGGATGCGGTGGATCCTATAGCCTTCCTTGCTTTCGAGGAAGTCGCAGAGGCTGAGGATGGCGGGATGCTCGACCACGGAGGTCACGATCTCCCGGCGCTTCGGATAAGCCTTCAGCGCCGACAGGATGGCCGTGCTGTCGGACTCGGTCCCGCCCGAGGTGAAGACGATCTCGGTGTCGAAGGCGGCGCCGATCAGCTTCTGCACCTCGCCGCGGGCCCACTCGATCTTGCCGCCGACCGCGGCGCCGTAGCCGTGCATCGACGACGGATTGCCGAAATGCTCCGTGAAGAACGGCATCATCTCCGCGACGACGGCCGGATCGACCCGGGTGGTGGCGTTGTTGTCCAGATAGATCCCCATGCCGCTCACTCCGCCGCCATCATGGTGTGAGGGATGACACGGACCAACTCGCCGAGCTTCTCGACGAGCTTGGTCTGGATGCCCTCGATCGTGACCGACGCCATCTGGCAGCCGGAACAGGCGCCGCTGAGCCGCACATAGATGTTCTTGCCGTCGATATCGACCAGTTCGACGTCGCCGCCGTCCTGCTTCAGGTAGGGGCGCATCTCCTCCAGCGCAGCGATCACGATCTGCATGCGCTGGACGTTGCTCAGCTTCTTCGCCGGGGTGGCCGGTTTGGCCGCCTCGGGCGCGGCGAGCGGGGCGATGTCGCCCAGGCCGACCAGGGCCGGCGCCGCGGGCGCCTTCGCCGCGACCGGCTCCGGCACCTTGCCCTGCTTGGCGAGCAGGCTCTCCAGCAGGTCCTCGATCTTCTCGTGGCAGGTCTTGCAGCTGGCGCCGGCCTTCGTGTAGTTGGTGACCTGCTCCAGGGAGGTCAGGGCGTTGACCTCGACCGCGCGCTCGATCATCGCGGCGTCGACGCCGAAGCACTTGCAGATCAGTTCGCCCTCCTCGTGGTCGTCGACCCACTCCTCGCCGCGGTAGTTGGCGATGGCGGCGCGCAGCGCCTCGGCGCCCATGACCGAGCAGTGCATCTTCTCCGGCGGCAGGCCTTCCAGATAATCCGCGATGTCCTTGTTGGTGACCTGGAGCGCCTCCTCCACCGTCTTGCCGATGATCATTTCGGTCAGGGCCGAGGACGACGCGATGGCGGAGCCGCAGCCGAAGGTCTGGAAGCGGGCATCCTGGATGACCTGTGTCTCGGGCTCGACCTGGAGCATCAGGCGGAGAGCATCGCCGCAGGAAATGGAGCCGACTTCGCCGACGGCGTTCGCCTCTTCCAGGACACCGGCATTCTTCGGGTTGAAGAAGTGCTCCTTGAGCTTGTCAGAGTAGTTCCACATTGGTCTGTTCTCCTGTATCGGCCCGGTGCCGGACCGGCCTGGTATCCGAGAGGCGCAGCCTTGCCGGCGGCGTCAGTGATGGTGGCCGTGGCCGCACGACCCGCCCGCTTCGCCATGGCCGCCGGCGGGCTTGGAACTGCATGAGGAGGAAGAGGTGGAGAAGGATGAGCCGCAGCCGCAGGTCGATGTCGCGTTGGGGTTCTCAAACTTGAAGCCGGCGCCGCCGACGCTCTCGACATAGTCGACGACGACGCCGTTCAGGTGCACCATGCTGCCGGCATCGATGAAGACCTTGACGTCTCCGTATTCCAGTACGGTGTCGTCCTCGCCGGCGCCGGCTTCCAGGCCCATCTGGTACTTCAGCCCGGCGCAGCCGCCGTCCGCCACCTGGATGCGCAAGCCCTGCGCGGCGGCCGAAGCGGCCAGGACCCGCTGGAGAGTGCTTACCGCCGAATCCGTCAGCGTCACCATCGAACCTGTCTCCTTAGGACGAGATTTTTCAGGATCTTCCACACAGCAAGATCCGGGCCATTTGCAAATCATTGATTTTGCGCGGACTTTTATTTCGAGCCCGCTGAACCGTGGCAGCTTGCCGACAGAGGCCTGTCGCAAACCCGACAAGGCGGCGCCTTCGCGGGGACTTGCGAGAAACAGCCTTATACCCATAAAAAATTTATGGTATTAACGGGGGGCCAACTTGCCGGCAGGAGATACCGCGATGCGACAGATCGAATTCCGAATCCCCGACGGCAGGATGGCGTTCGGCGACGTCCCCGAACATATCGATGCCCGCCTTCAGGAGGCGGTGAAGGCGCGCTTGGCCGGCGACCTGGAGGCATCGGAAAGCCTGCTGTGGGAAGCGCATCATCTGGGGCCGAAGGTCCTGCCGGTGTTCTACGCCCTCTACAAGTTCTACTTCAACCAGCGCCGCCTGGACCAGGCGGAGCGCGTCGCCCTGATCGCGCTCGACGCCGCGGCCCACGTCGGCGGGTTCGATCCGGACTGGCGCAGCCTGTCCCCCGGTGCCGCCGATTGGGCTTCCGTGACCGGCGCCTCCCATTTCTATCTGTTCACCCTGAAAGCCCTGAGCTTCATCACCCTGCGCGGCGGCCGTACCGGAGAGTCGCTGGCCATGCTGGCGAAGCTCAAGGAACTGGACCCGGCCGATACCGTCGGCTACGGCGTGATCGCGACTTTGGCCGAGAGGGTCGCCGGCGGGGAATAGGCAGCGCCGATCCTTCGCGCAGGCTTGCACCCCGAATATTATAGTTGTTTGTTATACATACAAATATTTGAATCGTTAGGTAATTGTCTTTCACTGATACAGTAATACCTTAAGACCTCAACAAAAGGCTGTTATAAACCCGCTCGACGCTCGTACTGCGAGGCAACCTTGTAGACTGTATCTGACTCATCTGCCAACCGACGGTCAAAAGCCGATCAGCCTACAGGTCGATCAGGCGATCAATACCTTCCGACTGCATACCCTGATCACGCGGAGCGACATCCGCGCGCTGATCGGCGACCCTGCCGCGATGCTGGATCAGCTTTCCCGGGAGCTGCTGGAGGTGCTGCCCATCGGACACTTCGCGACCGCCCTCTACGGCATCATCGATACGGCGGACGACACGCTGACCTATGCGGCGGCAGGCTCGACCAACCCGGTGATCGGGGATTCCACCCGCATCCGCCTGCTGGACGGCAGCGGAGTGTATCCCGGAATCTGCGACGAAGAGATCTACGACACCATCGTCGAACCCTTCCCGCCCGGTTCGTTCCTGTTCTTCTACAGCGACGCGGTGATCGAAGGCCGGTCCGCGACCGGCGTCATGCTGGGGGAAGCCGGACTGCTCGACCTGATTGCGCGGCACAGGCATTCCGAGATGGGACCGCTCATCCCCCTTGTCGCCGACGTCCTGAAAGCTTCGGGCATGCAGGTCCAGGACGACCTGACGGCGATCTGGATCGCGAGGCCGTGACGCCCGGCGTCACTCCTCCGGACCGAAGCAGAGCCTGAAGTCCGTGCAGACGCCGCAGCTGGGCGCCTTGCACAGGTTCAGCCCCTCGCGGTCGCAGAGCTGCTTATAGAAGAACTTCTTCCATTTCATGTCGCCGGTGTTCTTCGCCGACAGCGGCCCGAAATGGCGGAGCAGCAGCCCGGAAAGATCCTTGCGGCCGGTCAGCCCCAGATCCTGCCACAGATGGTTCGAGAACAGGCAGGCCCGGGCCACCATCGCGGCCAGCCACACCGCTTCCTCGGCTGGGGCGATGACATGGTCGAGCAGCAGGGTTCGAAGATCGTCGACTTCCTCCGCCAGCACCAGGTCGGCGACCGCCCTGCCCTGCCGCCGGCCGCGCCGGGCGGCGACGTACCGGGCGACCGGGGAGTCGGAACCGGCAAGTCCCGGAAAATGCTTGGAGAGCAACCGGTCCAGTTGATCAGGGGCCAGGCCGACGGCGCCGTCCAGCGGATCGGCACCGTCGGTGGCCCTGGCCGACAGGATGCAGGCGAAGACATGGCTGTCGGGATCGCCGGCATCGGCCGCCGCCTCCATCAGCGCGCCGTAAAGGGCGGCGGCATCGGCAAGGGCGAACGGTGCAGGCGTCATGATGGTCATGTCGAGCCCTACACGGCACGGGGGTCTGCGATGCGGGATCAGGCCGCCAGGGCGGAGTGGGTGAAGCAGCTCTTGCCGCAGACCTTGGAACAGGACTGGCAGCCGATGCAGTTTTCCCCGTTGGCGATGCTCATGACCTTCTTCTCGGCATCGTCGTCCTGGGCGTCCACGATGTCCCCGTCCTCGGTGATGCCGATCATGTTGAGGACGCCCTGCGGGCAGACCTTGAAGCAGCGGCCGCAGCCGATGCAGGCCTTCTGGTTCAGGTCCTCCACGAACTTGGGAGTCCACGACCCGCCACCCTTCGTCTTTCCCTGGACAAATCCGCTCATCGTGAACTCTCCTCGCATTCTCTTGTCGTGTTGTGGCCGTAGTGGTTAAGAGGTCAGGGCCTTCAGCTCCGCGCGCTTCTCGGTCAGCAGCTTGAAGGCGTCATAAGTTTCCTGCGCCACGTCCAGGATCTTCTCCCAGCCGCCCGGAAGCTCTTCGGACAGGTCATGCAGGTCCATCTTCTTCGCGGTCGCCCGCGCGTTCAGCTTCTTGATCTCGTCCTTGAGGGCGTCGATGTCGCTCATGTCCGGGGTCTCCCTCAGAGTTCGGCCACGTCGCGGTGCTTCCCGATCAGGGCCACGGCCTCGTCCACCAGCTTCGCGCCGTCCTGCGCGACCGCCTCGATCGAGGGAAAGCCGAACCGGTGCACATCGCGGATATGCTTGCTCAACACCACCAGCCGGCCGGTCAGCAGGACCATGCGGCCGAAGCCCTCGTTGCTCATTTTCATGATCGGGGTCGCCATCAGGCGGGTCCGCTTCTCGATGGTCAGGCCGATCGCCTTGTAGAACTGCTCGACCCGGGTGATGGTATCGGGATCGGGGTCGCCGATGATCGGGATCAACCGGCGCTCCTCCTTGGTCAGGACGAAGGGGCGCAGCAGGACGTCGTCGCTCTTGCCTTCCCAGGCGCCGTAGGTGTCCTCGGCGCGGATCAGCGAAACCAGGGTCTTCAGGAACTCCTGGTCGACCACCGGGGCTTCGATCGTTTCGGACATGCTCTTCTCACTCCTCGTCGAAATTGCGGGCGACTTCGGCGCCCTTGCTCAGGGCCTTGCGCAGCCACGGAGGGGGCGACCCGTTCAGCGTCACCACCAGCTTCTCGCACAGGTCGGTGATCGCCTCGGGCTGCTCGACCTTCACCGGATGGATCTTCTTCGCGACGATCCGCGCAGCCGCGGAGGCCCCGATGGCGGCCAGGTAGACGATGGCACAGTCCTCGATCGCGGCGATCTTGGGGACCAGCTTGTCCTCGTTGCCGTCCTCGAACATCTGGCCGTTGAACTGGACCGCCTCCAGCAGGCGGTAGCCCGTGGGGTCTATCTCGTAGATCGCGATGTTCTTGGCCCACCCGAAATGGGCGTCCACGCGGGCCATGTCCTGGGTACAGAAAGCAACCTTCATCATTCCCTCTCGCTTGGCCGGAGCGCCCGAACCGTCCGGCGCGGCCGCCGTTCCGGGCGTGGTGGAGACGAGCCTAAGCCGCCGCGTGCGGACCGGCATGGTGGTCCTCCATCCCTCTGGGAGTGGCCCCGGCATCGTGGGCGGCGTGCGCATGGTCGTTCGCCAGGAAGATGTTGCCCAGCTCGAACAGCAACTCGCGGGTGCCGCGATAGCCCACGGTGACCCGGTGCCCTGCGCCCAGGCGGTCGAAGGTCGGAAAGCCCGCGCGCACCAGGGGCGTTCCCAGCCGTTCGACGGACTGCCGGGCGTGGCTGTTGGAGATCACCAGGTCGGCGCCGCAGGACAGCGTCTCGAAATCCTCGTGGTCGCCGACCAGCAGCGACCAAGCCTTGATCTTCTCCAATGCTGGCGACTGGGTCGGGGCCACGGCGGCGGTAACTTCGCAGCCCATATCCCGCAGGAAGCCGCAATAGGCGTAGAGAAGGTCCGGCTCCAGGGCCACCGCCACCCGCTTGCGGGTGAAATAGAAATGCCCGTCCAGCATGCCGTCGACCAGGTGTTCCCGCTGGCGCCGGATCCGCGGCGGAACCGGCCTGCCGCTGACCTCGGCCAGCGTCCGGATCAGCTGGTCGACCGCCTCCAGCCCGACCAGCCGGTCGAACAGCTTGAAGGGAACCCCCGTCTTCCTATCCAGCGCCTGGGCCGGCTTGCGCATGTGCTCGCCGATCGCCAGCGTCAGGACCGAAGCCCCCATGCCCTTGATCTCGGCCACGGTCACGCCGCCCAGCGTGGTCGCCTTGAAATCGTCCGGCTGGCGGCCACCCATCGAGGTGGACAGGTCCGGGAGGATCACAGGGGAGAGGCCGAACCCCTCGATCAGGTCCCGGATCTCCTCGACGTCGCCGGGAGTCAGGTGGCTGCCCGCCAGCACGTTGACCCGGTTGGACACCTTCATCTCGACCGGAGAGACGAGGCTTTCGATGACGGCGGTCACCGTGTTGGCGAAGCCGTCCTCAAGCCCCCCGGTGAAGTCCGGCGTGTTGATGAAGACAAGGTTGCACTTCCCGGCCACTTCCGGGTGCTTCTTGCGGAAGGTCGCGAGCGCCCCCTGCATGTCCTCGCCCTTGGTCTCGGTCAGGCCGGTCGTGCAGACGCCGATGATCTCCGGCTTGTTGCGCTCGTACATGGTGAGCACGGCCGCTTCCAGATTGTCGTAGCCGCCCAGGATGGTCTGGACCTGGTCCATGGCGGTGGTCTGGAGCGGAATGGCCTCGCGGAAATGCCGGACCATCAGGACCAGCCCGAAGGCCGTGCAGCCCTGGCTGCCGTGGAAGCACGGCAGGCAGTTGTCGATGCCCAGCAGAGCCAGCGCGCCGCCGACGGGCTGGCTCATCTTGAGCGGATTGATCGCGGCGGCCTTGTTGGATTGATGAGCCTTGAACATCGCCGACCCCCTCATTCCCACGGCGCCGGCACGCGGACCTGGCGCCAGATCGGGTTGCTCAGGGTCTTGTCGATCTCCTCGACCAGGGCGACGATGCCCTCGTAGCCGGCGAAGGCGACATGCCGCTCCTGGTTGACGTCCAGCCAGGGAACCTTGGCCTTCAGCGCGATGAACTGGCTGCGGCCGCCGGACAGCATGATGTCGGCCTTGCTCTCGCGCAGCATCTTCGCGATGTCCCGGGGCTTGAGGTCTTCCCACATGTGGAATTCCTCGCCCTTCATCTTCTTGATCCGGTCCTTGTCTTCCTTGGTCGACTTCTTGACGCTGGTGCCGATGATCTCCAGCCCGGCGCCCTCGAGGGCCGATACCATCGACCAGCTCTTGACGCCGCCGGTGAACAGCAGCACCCGCTTTCCGGTCAGCCGCTCCTTGTAGGGATCGAGGCGGCGCCAGGCGCGCGCCTCCTCCTCGCGGATGATGGCGTCGGTGCGCGAGATCAGATCGACCGGCGCACCGCGCTCGACCAGGAGCATCGCGATGTTGCGCAGCGTGTCGCTCATGTCCGACACGCCGTAGAAGGACCCTTCGAAGAACGGGATGCCGTAGCGCTCCTCCATCTTGCGCGCGACGTTGATCAGCGCCTGGGAGCAGACCAGCATGTTGACCTTGGCGCGGTGCGCCGAGGCGACCTCGTTGTACTTGCCGTCGCCGGAGATCATGGAAAGGATGCGGACGCCCATCTTGTCGAGCAGCGGCTTGACCTGCCAGAACTCGCCGGCGAGGTTGTATTCGCCGATGATGTTGATGTCGTAGGGCGTGGTGAATTCGGGTTCGCGGGTCCCGATCACGTGGTCCAGCAGCGTCTCGCCGGCCAGCTTGTTGCCCAGGTTCTTGCTGCCCACGAATCCGGGCGCATTGACCGGGATGATCGGCTTGCCGAGCTTGTCGGCGGCGAACTTGCAGACCGCTTCCACATCGTCGCCGATCAGCGCGGGGACGCAGGTCTGGTAGACGAAGACGGCGGGCGGATCGTATTTCAGGACGATCTCCTTGATCGCCTTGAACAGCTTCTTCTCGGCCCCGTGGATGACATCCAGTTCGCTGAGATCGGTGGTGAAGCCGGTGCGGTAGAGCTGTGAATGGGACGACTTCGAACCGCGGTTGTCCCAGGAGTTTCCTTCGCAGGCGATCGGCCCGTGAACCAGATGGGCGGCATCGGCGATCGGCTGCAGCGCGATCTTGGCGCCGTCGAAGGCGCAGCCGCCGGCGGCCGCTCCAGGCTTCAGGGCCTTCGTGCAGCCCTTCTTGCGCTCCTTCTCGGTCTTCCCCTGGTTCGTGGCACAGCCAGGCTCATTGAAAACTTCCTGTACCTTGTCGACCAGCATCTCGTTCCCCCGTCAGCAAACCGCACCCGAAGATGCGCCGATGTGAAGCGCCGTAGTCCAGGGTATTGCCCGGCGCCGCACCTTGCGGTGCGGCGCCGGGGTTCGCGTGCTCAGCGGATCAGGTCGAACGAGTAGTCGGTCTCGCCGGCGATATTCGTCTTCTGGTCGTAGTCGTCCAGGATCTTGTCCAGGATGCGGACCAGGACGTTCAGGCCGCCCTGATAGCCCCAGGTGGGGTAGCGGTGGTGGTGGTGACGGTCGAAGATCGGATAGGTCAGGCGGATGAGCGGGATCTTGGTGTCACGCTCCAGGTACTTGCCGTAGCTGTTGCCGATGATGTAATCGACCGGGTCGGTGAACAGCAGCGACCGCAGGTGCCACAGGTCCTTGCCGCCGTAGGAGGCGCCCGACTTGCCGAACGGGCTGCTGTCGAGCAGCTTCTGGACCTGCTTGTCCCACTTCTTGGAACCCGAGGTGGACAGGACGTGGACCGGCTCGGCGCCCATCTCCATCAGGAACTTGGTCATGCCCAGGCAGAAGTCCGGGTCGCCGTAGACGGCGAAGCGCTTGCCGTGGATGTGGGTGTGGCTGTCGGCGATCGCGTCGACCAGACGGCCGCGCTCCAGGGTCAGCTCGGCCGGGACCGGCTTGCCGGTCAGCTCGACCAGCTTCAGCAGGAACTCGTCGGTGGCGCCGACGCCCATCGGGTAGTTGAACTTGGCGACCGCCTGGTCCTTGTCCTTGATGTAGGAGAGGGTCTGCGGGGTGCAGTACTCCTGCATCGAGATCGTGGCCTTGGCGTTCTTCGCGGCCTTGGTCTGCTCCAGCGTCGTGCCGCCGTCATAGAGGCGGAACTGGCCGTCGGTCGGGGTGTCGAACACGTCCGAGACGTCCGACAGGATGGTCGCGTCGATGCCGAACAGGCCGAAGATGCGCTTCAGTTCACGGTTGTTGCCGACGGCGTAGCCGTCGAAGCCGCCGATCACGTTGATGCTGTCGTTCGCCTCGCGGGCCGGCGAACCCTCGGCGTCCCAGAAGTAGCTCAGCACGCCCTTCATCATGTTGTCGTAGCCGGTGACGTGGCTGCCGACGAAGGCCGGGGTGTGGGCATGGGGAGCTGGGAAGTCCTGCGGGATGCTGTCCTTGTTCTTCGCGTTGACGATGAAGCCCTGCAGGTCGTCGCCGATGACTTCGGCCATGCAGGTGGTCAGGACGGCGATCATCTTCGGCTGGTACAGGCTGTAGGTGTTGGCCAGGCCGTCGATCATGTTGTTCAGGCCGCCGAACACGGCCGCGTCCTCGGTCATCGACGAGGAGACCGCGGAATTCGGCTCCTTGAAGTGACGGGTCAGGTGCGACCGGTAATAGGCGACGCAACCCTGCGAACCGTGGACGAACGGCATCGTGCCTTCGAAGCCCTGGGCCGCGAACACCGCGCCCAGCGGCTGGCAGGCCTTGGTCGGGTTGATCGTCAGCGCCTCGCGGGAGAAGTTCTTGGCCTTGTATTCCTCGGACTTGGTCCACTCGGCGACCCGGGAGACCTCCTCCTTGGGATGGCCGTACTCGAACTCCGCCTGCTTGCGCGCGAACACGTCCTTGTATTCGGGCTGGCGGAAGAGCTCCATGTGGTCGATAACTTTTTCGGGATTCTGAGGCATATTCGTCTCCTAGGAATTCCAAGCCGGCAGGAACCGGACGGCGGCAGCAGGCGGGGATGGAGGGCGGAGGCGCCTCGGGCGCCGCCGCCGCCAAGTTGATGTCAGGCCCAGGGAGCCTTGGTCAGGTTCCACACGGGGTTGTTGATCGCCATGTCCATGTCGCGGGCGAAAATGGCGAACCCGTCATAGCCGTGGTAGGGGCCGGAGTAGTCCCAGGAGTGCATCTGACGGAACGGCTTGCCCATCTTCTGGAAGACGTACTTTTCCTTGATGCCCGAGGCGACCAGGTCGGGATCCAGCTTCTCGACGAACTTCTCGAACTCGTAGGCCGTGACGTCGTCGTAGATCAGCGTGCCTTCCTTGGTGTAGTGGGTGGTCCGCTGATAGTCGTCGTTGTGGGCGAACTCGTAGCCGGTACCGGTCACTTCCATGCCCAGGTCGTGGTAGGCGTCGACCACGTGGCGGGGGCGCAGGCCGCCGACATACAGCATGACCTTCTTGCCTTCGAGCCGGGGCTTGTACTTGGCGATCACGCCGTCGACCAGCGGCTGGTACTTGGCGATCACGGCCTCGGCATTGGCCTGGATCTTGTCATCGAACAGCGCCGCGATCTTGCGCAGGCTCTCGGCGATCTGCGACGGGCCGAAGAAGTTGTATTCCATCCAGGGGATGTTGAACTTCTCTTCCATGTGGCGGGCGATGTAGTTCATCGACCGGTAGCAGTGGATGAGGTTC
Source organism: Skermanella rosea (assembly GCF_016806835.2). Classification (NCBI taxonomy): domain Bacteria; kingdom Pseudomonadati; phylum Pseudomonadota; class Alphaproteobacteria; order Rhodospirillales; family Azospirillaceae; genus Skermanella; species Skermanella rosea. The sequence goes on from NZ_CP086111.1 coordinate 3,605,914, forward strand.
ACCTTGGCCTTCGGGGTGTTCTCCAGCTCGGCCAGGGTGCCGTCGCCCGACCACTGGGCGATCACGCGCAGGCCGATCTCCTCCAGCAGGATGCGGGAAGACCAGGCGTCGCCGCCGATGTTGTAGTCGCCGATGATGGTGACGTCATAGGGCGTGCCCTCGAAGTCGGCCTTCGGTTCGGTCTTGTCGAAGATCCAGTCGCGGATGGTGTCGTTGGCGATGTGGTGGCCCAGCGACTGGGACACGCCGCGGAAGCCTTCGCAGCGCACCGGGACGATCGGCTTGCCGATCTCGGCCGACTTGTTGCGGGCGACCGCCTCGATGTCGTCGCCGATCAGGCCGATCGGGCACTCGGACTGGATGGAGATGCCGTTGACCAGCGGGAACAGCTCGTTGATCTCGTCGATGACCTTGCCGAGCTTCTTGTCGCCGCCGAAGACGATGTCCTTCTCCTGGAAGTCGGACGTGAAGTGCATCGTGCCCCAGCTGTCGACGCCGGTGACGCCGATATAATAGTTGCGGCGGCCCGACCAGGAATAGTAGCCGCAGCCGACCGGGCCGTGGGAGATGTGGATCATGTCCTTGATCGGACCCCACACCACGCCCTTCGAGCCGGCGTAGGCGCAGCCGCGGATGGTCATCACGCCGGGTATGGACTTGACGTTCGACTTGACGTCGCAATCCTTGGCCTCGGCGGTCTGGATGCCGATGTGCTTCGCGCGGCGCTTGCGCGACTTCTCGGGATAAGCCTCAAGCACCTCGTTGATGAGGTCCTGGGTCGCTTGTTTGCTCTCTTCGTTCGCCAAGCTCATGCCGGCCTCCTGCTGCTCTTCCGTTGCGCGCCGCGCGCGCGATGCGTGGTCCCAGCGCGTCGGTGCGCTGCAGTGATCAATTGCGCCATGGGCGCAATCCTTGGTATCGGGAGCCGCGCGCCCGAAGGAGCGCGGCCCCGGGGGTGCTATCAGGCGGAAGCGGCGGCCTTGGCGGCGCTGGCGGCTTCCTTCGCCATCAGTTCGGCGAGGGCCTGCTCTTCGGTCTTCATGATGCCGAAGGCCATCAGCATGTCTTCCAGCTCTTCCATGGTGATCGGGGTCGGGATGACGCCGTTACCGGAATTGTTGTGGATCTTGTTGGCGAGCTGACGGTACTCGTCGGCCTGCTTGCTGTCCGGCGCGTACTCGATGACGGTCTGGCGGCGCAGCTCGGCGTGCTGGACGATGTTGTCGCGCGGGACGAAGTGGATCAGCTTGGAACCCAGGCGCTTGGCCAGGGCGTCGGCCAGGTCGTACTCGCGGTCGGTCTGGCGCTCGTTGCAGATCAGGCCGCCCAGACGGACGCCGCCGCTGTTGGCGTACTTCAGGATGCCCTTGGAGATGTTGTTGGCGGCATAGAGCGCCATCATCTCGCCGGACATGACGACGTAGATCTCCTGGGCCTTGTTCTCGCGGATCGGCATGGCGAAGCCGCCGCAGACCACGTCGCCGAGCACGTCGTAGGACACGTAGTCCACGTCGTCGTAGGCGCCGTTCTCTTCCAGGAAGTTGATCGCGGTGATGACGCCGCGGCCGGCGCAGCCGACGCCCGGCTCCGGACCGCCGGACTCGACGCACTTGATGTTCTTGTAGCCGATCTTCAGGACGTCGGCCAGTTCCAGGTCCTCGACCGAGCCGGCTTCGGCGGCGAGGTGCAGGACGGTGTCCTGGGCCTTGGCGTGCAGGATCAGGCGGGTGCTGTCGGCCTTCGGGTCGCAGCCGACGATCAGGATACGCTGACCCAGTTCGACCAGCGCGGCCAGGGTGTTCTGGGAGGTGGTGGACTTGCCGATGCCGCCCTTCCCGTAGAAGGCGATCTGACGAAGCTTGTTAGCCATAAGTTCTCGCTCCTTGGCAGGCTGAAGTAGCCGTTTCGTGGTCCAGTCGCGGCGGGTACAGGGCCGCAGCACGGACCTCCTAATGCACCCCGCGTGCCAAGTCGCAGAGCATCTATAACCCCATGAAAAAACTGCGTTTTCTAGATCGGTGACAGCTTGTCGCAGGAGGGCCCCAAGCTGTGTGATACCTGACAATCCCCTACACATTGTCGGGTCTGGCACACCCCGCCGGCTTTCGGAGCGGACAATGGCGGCGCATCGAGGGCCTTGCCGGGAGGAGGTTACAAAAGGCGTGCCGGACGCTAGTGTGTACCCGTCCGAAAGGTGACGGCATGACCGACGACAACGACAACGAAAAGGCGGGCGAACCCGCTCCCGTAGCCCAGCGCCAGCACCGGACCGGCCTCGTCAGGGTGCCGCCCGCCCTGCTCGGCTCCACGGCGTTCAACGACGCGCCGGTTCCGCTCCATATCAGCGGCACGCGGCAGATCCATGCGGACCTGTTCGCCCGCCTGGACGGCACGCGGGGGACGCACGAGGCGGCGGAACTCTTCCAGTCCTATATGAGCGACGTCTTCGATATCTCGCCCGACTTCAGCGGCAGCGCCGGCGCCGACGGGCGGAAGCGCTTCCGGTCCTCCTACCTGCGGCTGCTCAAGGGCTGGATGTTCGACAGCAACAACGCGGAGGGCGCCGTCCTGAAGGGATGGGCGGAGAGCCGCTTCGGCCTGCTGCCGACCTTCCACAAGGAGCCGATCCGCCGGATGGCGTCGGAGGCGTGGGCCGGCTACCTGGAGCAGAAGCTGTCGACCCGGTTTCACAACAACAGGATCAACGAGCAGCTCGACCTGCTGTTCGAGTTCTGCCAGTGGTCGGTGCCGCACCTGTTCGGACCCGATTGCGCCCATTTGACGCTATACCGCGGCGTCAACGATTTCGAGGAGCATCATATCGTCGAGACGTCGGACAGCCGGACGGCATGCCGCCGGACCGTGGTCCTGCGGCTCAACAACCTGGTATCGTTCAGCAATGACCGGGATATCGCGGGCCAGTTCGGCGACCATATCCTCGAAGCCAGGGTTCCCTGCGCCAAGCTCGTGTTCTTCCGCGACCTCCTGCCACGCTACCCATTCCAGGGAGAAGGTGAATACCTTGTCGTCGGCGGCGACTACCGTGTCGTCGCCTCGATAGTCTAGGACTGCTCACTGGAAAGCACGGCACAGCCAATGATCGACCCGAAGATCAGGGATCGCGCCCTGGGTGCGTATCTCGGCTTGGCCTGCGGTGACGCGCTTGGCGCCACCGTCGAGTTCATGACCAAGAGCGAGATCGCCCGCGAATACGGCATCCACCGCCATATCAAGGGCGGCGGCTGGCTGCGGCTGTCGCCCGGCCAGGTCACCGACGACACCGAGATGTCGGTCTGGCTCGGCCGCGCCGTGCTGAAGGCCGGCGGCTGGGACCTGAAGCTCGTGGCCGACTGCTACGCCGAATGGCTGCGTGGAGTCCCGGCCGATGTCGGGGACACGACACGGCGCGGCATCCGCAACTACATGATAAAGGGCGAGATCGAGGCTCCCCTGTCCGAGACCAGCGCCGGCAACGGTGCGGCGATGCGGAACCTGCCGGTGATCCTCTCCACGCTCGGGGATGACGAGGCCTTCGTCCGGCGCAGCCTGGAGCAGTCGCACATCACCCATAACAACCCGCTGTCGGACGCTGCGGTCCTGTGCCTGGGCCGCATGGTCCGACGCCTGATCCTGGGCGGCGGCATCAAGGAATGCCGGGAAGAGGCGAACGGCTTGGTGGCCCAGCACAGGGTCTTCCGCTTCGCACCCTACTCGGGGCTGTCCACCGCCTACATCGTCGACACGATGCAGACGGTCTTCCACTACTATTTCCGGACCGACAGCGTCGAATCCTGCATCGTCGAGACCGTCAACCAGGGCGGCGATGCGGACACCACCGGCGCCATTATCGGCATGCTGGCAGGCGCCACCTATGGTGCCGACGATATACCCGCGCGCTGGCTGCGCAAGCTCGACGGCGAGGTGCGGGCCGAGATCGAGCGGCAGACCGACGGGCTGCTGGCTCTCGCACCAGCCTTCCGCACAGCCTGAGACCAGACGAAAGGACGTTCCAGCCATGGCGACCGTGATCTTCTATGAAAAGCCCGGCTGTGTCGGCAACGCGAAGCAGAAGCGCCTGCTGGCCGAAGCGGGCCACACGGTGGAGGCCCGCAACCTCCTGGCCGAGGGTTGGACGGCCGCGACGCTCCGGCCGTTCTTCGGCGCGCGGCCCGTCGCGGACTGGTTCAATAAGTCGGCCCCGGCGGTCAAGTCGGGCGAGATCGATCCCCGCGGATTCGACGAGGAGTCGGCGCTGGCCGCCCTGATCGCGGCGCCCCTGCTGATCCGGCGTCCCCTGATGCAGGTGGGCGACCGGCGCGAGGCCGGGTTCGAACCGGATCTGGTGGATGCCTGGATCGGGCTGGCGGCGCAGGTGGACGGGTCGATCGAAGGTTGCCCGCGCCAGTAAGCCTCTCGACAGAAGGGCCGGATTCTCGTAAGGCCAGGGGCATGTGCGAGCTCCTGGGCATGAACGCCAACGTTCCGACCGACATCTGCTTCAGCTTCGCCGGCCTGATGCGCCGCGGCGGGCAGACCGGCCCCCATTCCGACGGTTGGGGCATCACCTTCTACGATGGCAAGGGATGCCGCAGCTTCCACGATCCGAGCCCCAGCGCGGAGTCGGAGATCGCCCGGTTCATCCGCAGCTACTCGATCAAGAGCACCAACGTGATCTGCCATATCCGGCGCGCGAACCGGGGCCGGGTGGCGCTGGAGAACACCCATCCCTTCATCCGCGAACTGTGGGGGCGCTACTGGACCTTCGCCCACAACGGCCAGCTCAAGGGCGTCAAGACGCTGCCCCTGTCGGTCTACCAGCCGGTCGGCAGCACCGACAGCGAGCACGCCTTCTGCTGGATGCTGGACCGGCTGCGCGAGCGCTGGGACCGGCCGCCGGCGTTCAAGACCCTGTGCCGGGAGATCAGGGCGCTGGCGGAAGAACTGAACGGCATGGGCGTCTTCAACCTGCTGCTGTCCGACGGACGGGCGCTGTTCTGCTTCTGCAGCACCAACCTCGCCTGGCTGACCCGGCGGCATCCGTTCGGCAACGCCACCCTGATCGACGAGGATCTGAGCGTCGATTTCGCGCAGGAGACGACGGCGAGGGACGTCGTGACGATGATCGCGACCCGCCCGCTGACCCGGGACGAGGAGTGGACGATCATGGACAAGGGGTCGCTGGTGGTTTTCCGCGACGGGTGTTGCCTTTGACGATGAATCTATTATTGTAATTGAACTAAATACCTCTGACTCGCGTCGGAGCATCGACTATCGGGAGCCGGCACCGTATGACCGATCACTGCACCGGTCCTGATTCCCTGCTGGACGCCCTCCTCCGCGCCTCCCCGAGCGCCGTCGTCATCGTGGAACGGCCGGCGGAATCGTCCGTTCCACGCATCATAAGGTCCAACCAGGCAGCCGACTCGCTTCCGACGGCGATCATGGCGGCGTTGCTGGACCGCTGCGACGAGGCGTCCCTGACCGGGACGGCCGTCGCCGTGGACCTGCCGCATCAGGACGAAGCCGGCGAGCGCTGGCTGCGACTGACCGCCGGCCGCGAGGGTGCCGTGGTCGTCGGCTGCGTCACCGACATCACGGAACTCCGGCGGACGCGGCAGGATCTCGACGACCTCAGGGCGGCATTCGATGGGGCGAAGCGCGAGGCCGAGCGGCAGCGCGAGGCGGCGCACTCGGCCGGCGAGGCAAAGACGCGCTTCCTGGCGACCATGAGCCACGAGCTCCGCACGCCCATGAACGCGATCCTGGGGTTCGCCGACCTGCTGAAGGTCTGCACGATCGAGCCGCAGCAGGTCTCCTATGTCGAGATCATCCGGCGCTCGGGCCAGGACCTGCTGCGGGTTCTGAACGATATCCTGGACTTCAGCAAGATCGAGGCGGGGTTCCTGACCCTGGAGCGGCGGCCGTTCAGCCCGGCCTCGATCGCCCGCGACGTGGTCATGCTGTTCGCCGCGACCGCTCGCGACAAGGAGACGTCGCTGTTCGTGACCACCGATTCCGACGTTCCGGACTGGATCGAGGGGGACGTGACGCGGCTTCGGCAGGTGCTGTCGAACCTGATCGGCAACGCCTGCAAGTTCACCGAGGACGGCCGGATCGACGTCCGGGTCTCGGTCGGACCCGCCGGCATGGTCGAGTTCGCGGTGATCGATACCGGGATCGGCATGACGCCCGAGCAGGTTCGGCAACTCTTCCGGCCCTTCGTCCAGGCCGACGTGACGACCACCCGACGGTTCGGCGGCACCGGCCTGGGGCTGGCGATCAGCAAGCGGCTGGTCGAGGCAATGGGCGGAACGGTGCGCGTGACCAGCATGCCCGGCGAGGGCTCCGCCTTCCTGGTCCGGATACCGGCGCATGTCTGCGCCCCGCCGGCCTACGCCGACGACGACGGACTGGAAGAGGCGGCGGCACCCGACTTCCGCCGGGTGTTGCTGGCCGAGGACAACGCGATCAACCGCATGCTGGTCGAGCGTATCCTGGAGCAGGACGGCCACGAGATCGTCTCCGTGCCGGACGGTCGACTGGCGGTGCTGGAGATCGCGGAGAGCGGCCTCCGGGCGGCGGACAACCCGTCCGGCTACGATCTTGTGCTGATGGACATGCACATGCCGGAAATGGACGGCCCGACCGCGACGCGGACGATCCGGGAGCTGGCCGGGCCGGCATCGTCGATCCCGATCGTCGGGCTGAGCGCCGATGCCATGACCGACCAGATGGACCGCCACATGTCGGCGGGGCTGGACGCCTATCTGACCAAGCCGATCGACCATGGGAAGCTGAGGGCCATCGTCGCCCGGACGCGGCCGAGCGTGCCGGGAGGCCCCGCGAAGATGCCGGAACGGGCCGCCGTGCCGGAACCCCGCCGGGAGGAACCGGAACCGCAGCATGACCGGGACCTGATCGACGAGGCGCAGATCGAGGAGATCCGCGCCGGCGTGGGCGACGAGATGCTGGCCGAGCTTCTGTCGGCCTTCTGCGATGATGTCGGGAAGGAGTTCGACCGGGTGCGGAGCGCCAGCGCCGCGGAGGATTGGGCGGCCCTGGCGGTATCCGCGCACACCCTGAAGGGCGTGGCCAGCAACCTGGGCGCCGCCCGGATCGCCGGGCTCGCCAAGTCTCTGGAGCTCGCCGCCAAGGATGCCGCCAACCTCAACACCGTCGCCCCGATCCTGGAACTGGACAGCGACCTGTTCGGCAACCTGGCGACGGCGGTGGACCGCACGGTCCGGGAGCTGTCCCGCCGGACCTGACCTCCGTGCGGTCTACGAGCGGGACAGGACCTCGACCGCTTCGGCCAGGGGCAGGTCGATGCGCGTGATGCCGTAGGTCTCGATGAACTTGGCCTCGTTCCGGGACAGCTCCCCGGAAATCACCGCCCAATGCCGCTCGGCCGACCGTTTGATGATCTGGCGGGCGAAGGTGCGGCCGATCTCGCCGTCGAAGCGGCAACCCAGGAACAGGAAGTTGCGCCCCGCCCGGAGGTTCTGCACCACCGCCGGGATCGGGGACTGGATGTCGATCTCGGTCAGGACCTCGACATAGTCGCTGTCCGAAACCAGGTAGTTGCCGGCCGGCGTCACGGCCCCCATGGGCTTGTAGAGCACCCGGTTCCAGCCGGCGGCGGCATCGCCATCGGCGGGTTCGCTATCAGGGCCGAAATAGCGGACCCACTCGCCCAGGGATTGCGGATGGCTCATGCCCTGGATCTGGCCCCAGGAATGCACGCCGCCGAGCGCGCGCGCCATGGTATCGTCGTACCAGGTGTCGACGATCAGCGGCAGTTCCGGGATGCCGGCGAGGTAGCGGTGGAGCGCCGTGGGCTCCGGCCCGGTCTTGAACAGACCTGTCAGGATGGTTTCCAGGGTCCGGCGGTGCTTGTGGCTCTCGATATACTGGCTGGCCGCGGTCAGGTGGCGGCGGATGCGGCCGGGCACGGCGGCCTTGGCGGTCAGCGCCGCGACCAGTTCCTCCGGCGAGCGGGGGATCGGGCACGCGCCCTCGACCAGGTCGAACACGCCGGCGCCGAGATACGGGATCACCTGCCGCGCCTTCAGGCCGCCGGCGACTTCCGCCAGCAGGGTGTGGGCTGTCGTCATGGTCTGGATTCCTTCAATAGATGGCGGCGCCGGCGCCGGAATTGACGGTGGCGTCCTTGAGCCGCTGCACGATGAACTCGACCTCGTCCCGGTCGAGCGCGCCGTGGAACGGCACCGCGATCACGCGGTCGGCGGTCTTCTCGGCGACCGGGCAGTCGCCGCGCCGTCCGCCCCGCTCGGCGTAGAATTGCTGGATATGGAGCGGGACGCCGAACGAGGCCGAATCGATCCCCTGGGTCAGCATGTCCTCGATCACCGCGTTGCGCAGGCTGACCGAGAAGCGGGTGCCGAGATGAACCGCGTAGGCGTGGCAATGCACCACCGTCACGCCCGGCGCGTGGTAGGGCGGCTTGATCCCCTCGAAGCTCTGCATCGCCGCCTCGTAGTACCCGACGACGGCGCGGCGGCGCTCCAGGATCTCGTCGATCCGCTTCAGCTGGACGAGGCCGAGGGCCGCGTTCAGGTTGCCGAGCTTGGCCTGCCAGGGAACGTTATGGCTGATCACGACCGACTTCAGGTGCTCCGGCTCGCGCTTGCGCAGGTAGCGCAGGCGGGACGCCAGGCCGTCGTCGTCGGTCACGACCATGCCGCCCTCGCCGCACAGCAGCGGGCCGGGTTCGGAGAAGTCGAACACCGCGCAGTCGCCGAAGCTGCCGACGATCCGCCCCTGGTAGGTCGAGCCGATCGCCTCGGTCGAATCCTCGATCAGGACGACGCCGCGCTCGCCGGCCAAAGCCCTCAGCTCGTCCCAGGGCGCGGGATGGCCGTTGGTGTTGCCGGCGATGATCGCTCTGGTCGCCGGGGTGATCCGCTCCGCCGCCTTGACCGGGTTCAGCGTGTGCGACCAGTAGTCGATGTCGGAGAACACCGGGTTGGCGCCGGCCAGCGCCACGGCATGGACGACCTGGTGCCAGCCGTAGGGCGAGCACAGGATGTCGTCGCCCGGACCGAAGCCGTGGGCCTTCAGCGCCAGCAGCATGGCCATGGTGCCGCTGGTCACCGCGACCGCGTGGCGACGGCCGACATAGGCGGCGAAGGCCTCCTCGAAGGACTCCGTCAGGCGTCCGTCGTTGAGGCTGGCCGAAGTCAGGATGCGCTCGATCACCCGGGTCTCGGCGGCACCGATGTCCGGCTGGGTCAGCGCGATGTCCGCGAAGACCTCTTCCTCGGTGCCCCCGGTCTCCGCCGGGTCGGGAGCGCCGGTCATGCCGCCTCCTCGCGCTCGGCGATGACGATGCCGGTCGCCCGGGCCGGCTCGCGGGTCACCTTCCAGCAATGGTCGTGGCTGTCCACCAGATAGAGCAGGTAGGAGGGTTCCTCCCGGAAAGGTTCTTCCGACAGGTCGCTCTCCAGGCAGCCGGTGATTGTCAGGCCCTGGAACTTCTGCTTGAGCGTCCTGACGACGGCGTCGCGGCGGGTTCCGGCGGCGTAGAGCTGGGAGGCCTGGGCGGCGATGGTCTCGATGCCGGCGAGGGAGAGGGCCATGGCTCAGCCCTCGAGCTTGCGGGCTTCGACGGTCAGCGGCAGGCGGGTGTCTTCCGGAAGATCGGGCATTTCCAGGACCCAGCCGTTCTCCAGGGTAACCTTGCCGCCCCAGATCGCCGGCTTCTCGGACGAAACGACGTTCGTCTCCAGATCCTTCTTGGCGACGTAGATCATGAACTGGCCGCCTGACTTGCGAAGCATCACTTTCATCGGAACTCTCCAGAGGTCATCAAATGTCAACTCGGCCCGCACGGATCGCCGTCATGCCGCGAGGCGGGCGGCGATCGGCGGCAGGGCTTCCAGGACGGCGTCGATGTCCGACGCCTGGGTGTAGCGGCTGAGGGAGAAGCGCAGGCTGGACGCGGCCAGGGCGGAGCCGAGCCCCAGCGCCAGCAGCACGTGGCTGGGATCCATGCCGCCCGCGGCGCAGGCGGCGCCCATGCTGACCTGGATTCCCGCCTGATCGAGCTTCATCAGCAGCGCCTCGCCCTCCATGGGGCGGCCGCTGCGGTCGATGAAGCTGATGTTGGACGTGTTGGGAATGCGCGCGGTGTCGCCGCCGTTGACCCGCGCACCCGGCATCCGGGCCAGCACCCCGGCCTCCAGCCGGTCGCGGAGCGCCGCGACGGCGACGCCGGACCGGGCCGCCAGCGCCTCGACCGCGAGCCGTGCCGCGACGCCCAGCCCGACGATCGCCGGGACGTTCTCGGTCCCGCCGCGCAGGTGCCGCTCCTGGTGGCCCATGATCACGGGCGCGAGGGCGAAGCCCTTGCGCACGAACAGCACGCCGACGCCCTTGGGTCCGTGCAGCTTGTGCCCGGAGAAGGTCAGCAGGTCGATCTTCATCTCGCTCAGGTCGACCTCCAGCCGGCCGACCGCCTGGACCGCGTCGGTGTGGAAGGCGGCACCGCGCGACCGGGCGATGTCGGCGGCCTCCGCCACCGGCATCAGGACGCCGGTCTCGTTGTTGGCCCACATCACCGAGACCAGCGCGGTATCGCTCGACACCACCGAGGCCAGCTCGTGCCGGCGCAGGCGGCCGGAGGCGTCCACCGGCAGGACGGTGACATGGTAGCCCTGGCCGCGGAGGTCCTCGAACAGCATCAGGTTGGACGGATGCTCGACCGCCGTCGTCACCACGTGGCGCCGGTCCGGCCGGGCGCGGAGCGTCCCGAGGATCGCCAGGTGGTTGGCCTCGGTCGCGCTCGACGTGAACACCACCTCCGACGCCTTGGCGCCGATCAGCCCGGCGACGGCGCTGCGGGCCTGCCCCACCGCTTGCTTGACCGCCATCGCCGGACCATGGGCGCTGGACGGGTTGGCGTAGAGTTCGCCCAGGTAGGGAAGCATGGCGGCCACGACTTCGGGGGCCGGCATGGTCGTGGCGTTGTTGTCCAGGTAGATCACGGCACACCTCGCATCAGTCGGTCGCGGCGCCCTGCGGGACCGGGATCAATCCATCCGTCCGGGAACCATGGACCGGGCCCCCAGGACCGGGGCGATCTCCTCCTCCAGGCAGCCGACCAGCTTGCCGCCGGGAAACTCGACCAGGTAGACCGGCAGGTTGTTGGCTTCCGGGGCGTAGCCGACGCGGATGATCTCGCCGACCGTGTCCTTGACCACGAGAAGGCTTCCGGCCGGGCTGTCGGGATGGCTGCCGTCGTTCAGCAGGTCGGACAGCGCCTTGACGGCGATGCCCCACTCGTACTTGGGTTCGCGCGGCGGCACGTAGCCGGTCCCGCCCTCCGGCTCCGCGACGACGATGTCGGAGGTGAGGCCGGTGTCTTCGGGGGATTTCTGATCGGTCATGGTTGCGCTCCGGGGGTGGGATCTGGGACGGGCGACGGTTCAGCCGGCGCGAACGTGGCTCTGCGGGGCATTGGCGAGGGCATCGACCATCTCCAGCTCCTTGGCGCGCATGCCGATCACCCGGCGCTGCTCGTAAAAATCGACGCTGTAGATGTGATACATCTGGAGATAGGAGCCGATGCTGATCACGTAGCCGACGGAGCCGGCCGGGATCAGCACGTCGCCGACCGGCGCGCCGGGATAGGTCCCGTCGTTGCGGATGTCTCGGACGCTGCGGACCTTCTGGCCGACCTCGTACTCGGGCGGGCCTTCCAGTTCGTTGGCGTCCTGCGGATTACGGTTGGCCATGGCGGGGGCTCCGGCTCGGGGTGAGGCGTGGCGGGGGCCGTCGCCCCCGGGGAATGTCATCGGATGTCATGGAACGTCGTCCTGGAGGACGAGGCCGGCGCGCCGGCGCCGGGCGATCTCGCGCACCTCGTCGACCGGGTCCTCGATCAGGGGGTCCAGGTACTCGTCCGCGATACGGCTCGCGACGACGTAGCGCACGCACCAGTCGGCATCGTTGATCATGGCGCTGAGCTTGTCGGGGCAGAGCCGCTGGGCGACATGCAGGCGGACGCGCTGGCTGTCGTCCCAGGCCATGCTGGCGAGCCATTCCAGGCCGATCCGCCGGGCGACCTCCAGCCGCACCTCGGCGTCCTCGTCGCGCATCATGGCCGGCAGCATGCCTTCCGGGACGCGGCGGGCCACGCGCAGGCGGACCGAATAGTCCGGGTCGCGCATCATCGGGGCGAGGTCGCCGTCCTCCAGCCGGCTGGCGACGGAGATCCGCACCTCCCGGTCGGGGTCGCCCCGCATCTTGAGCAGCAACCGGCGCGGCAGGCGGCGGGCAACGCTGCTGCGCACCGTCTCGTCCAGGTCGTCCATGAGCCGCGGCACGTGGAACAGCGGCGCATGGCGCACGGCGATGGCGCGCACCTCGAAATAGGGATGGTCCAGCTGCTCGACCGCGAGGTCCTCGTTCCACTGGAAGAACCGCTGGATGCGCTTGGCGTAGCGGTCGTGTACGCAGGCCTTGAGCGGCTGGCACCGGCCGTCCGGCTTGCGGTCGGCGTAGCGGCAGGCAATGCAATCCACCGGCCGGCCGAGCCAGTCCAGGGCCTCGTCCATGTCATGGAACGTCATGATTCGTCATCCTCGCGGTCGTTCCCGCGCCGGTCGAGGACTGCCAGCAGAGGCTTGACGCCGATCCGGTCCGCCGGATCGAGTTCGGCCACCTTCTCCAGCATCGCCCGCCCCTCCCCCTGCCGGCCGAGTCGGGCATGCAGGTAGCCCAGCGCCTTGACCGTGAAGAGATAGATCCGGGGCGCCGGCTCCAGGGCGTCGAAATCGGCGTGGCGACGCGTGACCAGCCGCCAGTCGGAATGATTGAGGCCGATGCCGGCGCTCGCATGGTCGAGCATCCGGACGGCGTAGGTCAGCGCCTCGGCAAGGCGTGCCTTGTAGAGGAAGTACTTGTAGTGTCCGAGGTCGACGGCCCGGTGACCCGGCGCGATCGCCGCTGCCCGTGCCAGATGGGACTCGGCCAGCGCACCGTCGCAATAGTGGCGGCCCGCCAAATGAAGCTGCCGCTCGGCCTCCGCCGGAAGGTCGCCGCCATAGTAGCGGCGCGACAGCCAGGCATCGTCGTCCGGACCGGCCGTCGTGAGATCCAAAGGCGCCGTGTCGGGCGGTGTCACTCGCGCGCTCCCGTCAACGCTGGGCGGAAAAGGGGATGGGCGGGGCAGAGGGTGCCGAAGACGGGAAGACGCCTGGACCGGCGCCTTCCCGTCCTCCCGAGGCTCCGGATGCGGGGCGTCAGGCCGGCACGCAGCAGTCGGCGGGGCAGACGGCCGCGCACTGCGGGGCGTCGAAGCTGCCCTGGCACTCGGTGCATTTGGACGCGTCGATCACGTAGGTGCCCTTCTTGAAGCTGATCGCCTCGTTCGGGCATTCGGCTTCGCAGGCGCCGCAGACGGTGCAATCGCTCGCTTTGATCTTGTAGGCCATCGGTCTTCTCCTGTTGTACCCGGCCTCGCCGCCGGGATTCCGCTCGCATTCTCGATTGTTGCGCCACCCTGGTTTCTCGCCAAGATGGCCGATCAGCGCACCATGCGCCTTGATGGGACCTCCAGTCCGGATCAGGCGCGACGGGCGGTATAGGCGCCCTGGCGGATCACCGCGTCGGCGCCGATCTTCTCTCGGACCGCTCCCGTGCCCAGCCGCTCGGTGTAGGCGGCGTAATAGGCCAGGGCCGATTCCTCGATGTATTCGAAGGCGAAGCGGTCCACCGGCTCGATACCGGCCGCTTCCAGGGACTTGCTCGGGCAGCCGCCGATCTTGGCGACCAGCACGGCGACGCAGTCGTTGATCGCCTGGATGATGGTCTCCAGCCCGTCCTCGTCGCCGGAACCGCCCTCGCAGTAGAGGTCGACGCGCCGGTGGCCGACGAACTTGGCGCCCCTGGAATCGACCTCGTAGATCTGAAATTCCTTGGCGTGGCCGAAATGCTCGTTGATCCGCTCGCCGCCCTTGGTCGCCACCGCGATCAGGATCGGCTTCTCGCCGGCGATGTGGGCGACCTCGGCGATGGCGGCGGCCTTGGACTGGTGGCGCTGGGCGCGCTCGGCCTCGACATGCTCGCGGTAGGTCTCGCGCTTGGTGAAGCCGCCGCCGTCGATGTCGATGTCCATCTGCATGACCTTCTCGGCGGTGAACTCCTCGCCCCGGTCTTCACCCAGCAGGCCGACGGCATCGGCGCGGCACTGGCGGCAATGGCGCATCAGCTTCATGTCGCCTTCGCACTTGTCCTGCAGCGCCTTCAGCTCCTGCGCGGTCGGTCCCCGCTGCCCGGTCAGGCCGAAATGGGTGCCGTGCGCCGCGTCGGAGATCAGCGGCATGATGTTGTGCAGGAACGCCCCGCGGGCCTTGACCTCGCGGTTGACGTCCATCAGGTGCTCGTCGTTGATGCCGGGGATCATGACCGAGTTGATCTTGGCGAGGATGCCGGCGTCGCGCAGCATCTCCAGCCCCAGCATCTGGCGTTCGTGGAGGATCTTCGACGCCTCGAACCCGGTCCAGCGCTTGTGGTCGTAGAAGATCCAGGGGTAGATGTGCTGGCCGACCTCGGGATCGACCATGTTGATGGTGATCGTGACGTGGTCGATGTTCAGGTCCTTGATCCGGTCCACATAGTCCGGCAGGGCCAGCCCGTTGGTGGACAGGCACAGCTTGATGTCCGGCGCCAGCCTGGAGAGCTGCTCGAAGGTCTCGATCGTCTGCTTGGCTCCGGCCGCGAGGCTGTCGCCCGGCCCGGCGATGCCGACCACGGAGAGCTGCGGGATCTCGGCGGCGACGGCCAGGACCTTGCGGACGGCCTGCTCGGCGGTCAGCTTCTCGCTGACGACGCCGGGGCGGCTCTCGTTGGCGCAGTCGTACTTCCGATTGCAGTAGTTGCACTGGATGTTGCAGGCCGGGGCCACCGCCACGTGCATGCGCGCATAGTAGTGGTGCGCCTCTTCGCTGTAGCAGGGATGGTTCTTGACCTTCTCCCAGACTTCCGGCGCCATGTCAGAAGGACCGTCAGAGGAGCCGCAACTGGATGTCGTGCAGCCCGAAGCGGCCGGTGCCGGCTGGGACTTCAACTCCCCCACGCCGAGGATGCTGTCCAACGAGATTACATTCATGGTCCAATCCTTCCCTTGCAGCCGAAGGGCGCCTAGACGCTCTGCGGGAGGATTGAGCAAGAACGGGGCCAATCCGGAAGTCTTTGGAATATCACTTCCGAATCAATGCTTTGTACGATTCCCCCGGGCCGCGCAGTGTCATGTTGGCAACGCGACCATCCGGCCCGCTGTCGGGATCATGTCGGGTATACGACACGATTCAGGGATCTTATCCGGTGATTGTCGCGCCCACCGGAGGCACCGCCGGCGTTGCGTGAACTCGCCGGAAGGCACCCGCACGCTGCCGTGGACCGGGAAGTCCAAATCCAGGCCGGTCGGATAACGATCTCGACACCCGAAATGGAACGTGATACCCAAACCAGACGGGTGGCGGACTTATGGTATAGATACAGGCCATACGGTCCGACGGATGGGACTCGATAATTCTACCTTTGGGATCAGTCTCATTTGAGCGGATTGCTGTATTTGCCACCAAGTCTACCTTTACCTGAACAGCTCGATTTATCCGATCAGGATCGGCGATGATAACGAAAAATAATTGCCGAATAGCATGTTGCGCGCTTCTACTGACTTGTCCGTCCGGAGTCGGCGCTACCGAGCGCCTGGCGCCCGAGCGGAAGGACAGCCTCCAGAAGGTCAGCCTGTGCATCGATCTTTCGAAGAGGCTGGTTCCCCCTGGCGGGTCGCTGATCTACTCGCATCCGTATCTGGAAAAGGACGAGGACAAGACCCTCGTGACGATCTATGTGAAATGGAGAAGCGCGAGCACCGTGGAGGACGGTCAGGGGACTCCTGCCGATCATCCGTTCGTCTCGCCGGAGACGCCCTATTACTGCATCTGGAACGGCGAAAAACTCCTGATGCACGGCGACCTCGAATCGCTGGAGGAGACCCTCCAGGCCGGCTCGATGACGTGAGTCCGGACTGTCCGCCCAGCGGGCTTGCGGGCGCTTCCGACGATCGCGGGAACTCTTTACGCTTGTCGGTCCGAGTATGGATGTCCAGAGGCCGGGGCCGCCGTTCGGACGGTTTCACACCGCGCCGGATTAACTCGAGGCCATTCCACAGGGAATGGACGGATATTGTTAGTTCAGCCGAATTACTTGCAATTTTATTTTCCGTACCTACATGGGATTGATCTAGAGTCGTGTCCGCGTTTCGCGTTCCTGTTTCCGGGAAACAGGCCGCTCGGCGCTGGGACCTGCAGGGCCGCTTCGCTCTCGCCGCCACATCCGGGGAATCGCCATGGCCAAGGGTCAGAAGAAGAGCAATCGCGAAGCCAAGAAGCCGAAGAAGGCAAAGGCCGCTCCGGCGATCAAAACCTCCATCATGCCGCCGACGGGCCGGCTGGTCCCGCCCAAGGGGGCCGCATGACCGGATCGGCAGCCATGGGCGAGGATGGAATGGGCTTGCCGGGAAGGCGATCGACCTGACGGCCGTCCTGCCCCCCGGCTCTCCCGCGGCCTCGCCCAGGCTGCTGACCGTGCGCCACGTGACGACATACCGTTATGCCTGCCCGGTCAGGCTTGGCGATCACCAGATGATGTTCCGGCCGCGGGAAAGCCATGACCTCCGCCTGGTCAGGGCGCGGCTGAGCATCTCTCCGGAACCGCAGAGCCTTCGCTGGCTCCACGACGTCTTCGACAACTCTCTGGCGGTGGCGAGCTTCGACACCGAGACGGCGGATCTCGTGTTCGACAGCGAGGTGACGCTGGAGCATATCGAGGCGCCGCATCCCGATTACGCGCTGGCCGACGATGCGCAGGATTTCCCGTTCGCCTATTCGCGCGAGGAACGCCTGGACCTTGCCCGGGCGCTGGAGCGCCATCATCCGGCCGGCGAAGTGGACCGGTGGGCCGCCGGGTTCCTCCCCGCAGGCGGCAGGACCGGCACCATGGCGCTGCTTCGCAGGATCACCTTGGGCATCCGCGAACAGCTGACATATTCGCGGCGTTACGAGCGCGGCGTCCAGACGCCGGCCGAAACCCTGGCGAAAGGCACCGGCACCTGCCGCGACTATGCGTTCCTGATGATGGAAGGGGTGCGGGCTCTCGGCCTGGCCGCCCGTTTCGTCAGCGGCTACATCTTCGTGCCCGGCGTCGAGTCCGTCCCGGTCATCGGCGGCGGGGCGACCCATGCCTGGCTTCAGGTCTATCTGCCCGGCGCGGGCTGGGTGGATTTCGATCCGACCAACAGCATCATCGGCAACCGCAACCTGATCCGCGTCGCCGTCGCCTGGGCGCCGGCGCAGGCGCTGCCGCTCTGGGGAACCTATACGGGGACACGGTCCAGCTTCCTGGGGATGGACGTCAGCGTAAGCGTGTTGGACGAGGGGGCCGCCTGAACGCGCAGCCCCCTCCTTGCCGCCCGGCGGCACCGACTGGCCCATGTCATGCAGGGGCGATACCGCCAGCGACAAGCCCGGCATCAACACGAAGGAGCCCAACCATGAAGATCAAGGTCGGATACGAGCTGATCTACGAGTGTCCGCAGCCGACACCGATGCTCCTGATGCTCAACATACATTACACCCGCGCCTCCGACATCGTGGTGCCCGACCATCTGGTCACCGAGCCGGCCGTGCCGATCACGGCCTATCGCGACGGGTTCGGAAACTGGTGCAGCCGGATCACGGCGCCCAAGGGAGTGACGCGGATCAGCACGACCGCCGTGGTCCGCGACAGCGGCAAGCCCGAC
Organism: Skermanella rosea; assembly: GCF_016806835.2. Taxonomy (NCBI): domain Bacteria; kingdom Pseudomonadati; phylum Pseudomonadota; class Alphaproteobacteria; order Rhodospirillales; family Azospirillaceae; genus Skermanella; species Skermanella rosea. The sequence continues at coordinate 3,623,744 of NZ_CP086111.1, forward strand.
CCGGTCGTCCCGGACGCCCGGCAGCACGCGCTGGAGGAACTGCCGGAGGAGGCGCTGGTGTTCCTGCTGGCCAGCCGCTACTGCGAGACCGAACTTCTCAGCGACATCGCCTGGAAGCTGTTCAGCGGCACCAAGCCCGGTTGGGACCGGGTCCAGGCGATCTGCGATTTCGTCCACGAGCACATCAAGTTCGACTACATGCAGGCCCGGGCGACCCGGACGGCGTTCGAAGCCTACAACGAGGGCGTGGGCGTCTGCCGCGACTATGCCCATCTCGCGGTCACTTTCTGCCGCTGCATGAACATTCCGGCGCGTTATTGCACCGGTTATCTCGGCGACATCGGCGTGCCGCCGCCTTATGGCGTGATGGATTTCGCCGGCTGGTTCGAAGCCTACCTGGGCGGCCAGTGGTACACCTTCGACGCCCGCAACAACACGCCACGCATCGGCAGGGTCCTGATCGCCCGCGGGCGGGACGCCGTCGACGTCGCCATCAGCACGACCTTCGGCCCGAACACGCTGACCGGATTCACCGTGTGGACCGATGAGATCGGTTCTGACGGCAAGCCCGTTCCTTCGGCCAGTCCCCCTGGCCAGCACCTGGGAGAACAACAATGACGAACCGCCGCAATACCACGCCCGCAAGGGTCATGTCCGAAGTCGGCCACCACAAGTACGAGGTCGGACAGCTTGTCGACTTCACGCCGGCCGCATCGCCCCGCGAAAAGTCCGTGGGCCGTTATGAAATCGTCCGCCATCTTCCGCCGGAAGGCGCCGACAATCAGTACCGGGTCAAGAGCGTGCAGAACAACCAGGAGCGGGTGGTTCGGGAGAGCCAACTTGGCTGAGTTGAATCGACACGACGTGGAAGCGCTCGCCCAGAAGCTTTACGAGGCAAGCGCTCCCGACGGGGTTCCGTGGTCGGAGCGCAGCTTGGTGGTGCGGGATCCCTGGCTGGCGACCGCACGGAAAAGGCTGCTCCTGGACGACCCGGCGGGCACCTGACCGGCCGGACTTCCGCCGGGATCAGGTCCCGCTGCCGCCCGGCGGCCCCCCTTCCGCCCGAGGATCGCCGGACAGGCGCCGGATGTCCTCCAGCGCACTCGCGATGAGTTGCCTGTGCCGTGGATCGTGACCCTCCGCGGTCCCGGCGAAGAGGGTGATGAGATACAGGGCCTTCTTACCCGCCTCTTCCCACGTCGCCGCGGGACCGGCGCACAGGGCTTCTTCCATTTCGTCCTGGTGACGGCGAAGCATCGCACGGTCCGCCTCGACCTCGGCGGTGTGCCGCCGGTCTACGGTGGCTTTCTGGGCAGCCATGCCTCGGTGAACGTCGAGTTCGACGGGGTCCGTCGTCATGCCGATCCTTTCTGGTGATTGGCGTTCTCAAGCCGAAAAGGGTGAACTCAGCCTTTTCCCGCCTCGTCCCGTTGCTTGGCTTCTTCCAGCTCGACGGGATCGATCACGGCGACCTGGATCAGATTCGCCTGGCCGGGCGGCGGAGGCAGGAACATCAGGGTCTCGGTCCGCCGATAGGCGGGGAAGGAAAGCCCTTCGATGAGTTCCTCATAGGTCTCGACCTTGTAGGTGCCCGCCGGCAGGGGTTCATCGAAGCCGCTCAGCCGGAACGGATTGTCGAAGGTGATGGTGCTGAGCACCGTGCGCTGAGTCATGGTCCGCCTTCCGCAGCGCCAAACCCGGCATGCTCCGGATCGGAGCCGCATCGGGAACGTCATGCCACCCTGACATGTGGGGACTGCCCGAGAGTATTGCATCAAATCATTGGCATGAGGAGCCGTCTGCCGCCTGCACCGCCGGCTGCGGAATCATCGCAAGCCATTTAGGTGTTAAGCACCTAGAGATGATGGAAATCTGCTCGCAATGAAGGCAGTATAGTTTCAGGTCACGACAGAACACTTTACCTTAATCCGAAAGTGACACTGTTTTTTTGGAGGACCAGGCGCGACGATCATTTGCGTAGGCATTCGCCCTGTAAGGACGGTTGCCGCCTGTGTCTGCCCCATAAATCGTTATGTAGAATATAGTCCTTTTGCGTGTAGGTCGGGTAGAGCGAAGCGGCACCCGGCAAGCAGAAGCGTCGGCGTCGGGTGCCGCTTCGCTCTACCCGACCTACGATTTCTGATCATTCATTTACCTTTCAGGACCTTCCGGCATGGGGATTGTCGGCCAACAATGGGAGGCTTCATCGGCATCACTCTTTTCTTTTTATTGTCCCAGCAAGGTTGTTTTCTTAACGCGAAGAACTGTGCGCTACGGGCAGAAACACTCCCTTTTCGTCATGGCCGGACTTGATCCGGGCATGACAAAGAAGCAAAGATAAAGTCTCCCGGAACATATCTATTATTTGGCAACAATCAATATTCCTGACAGCCGCGGACTTGGTTCGGGCAGCTGCGGTGAGTCCTGCAGTAAGATGGCCGGACAAGCTTCTTTTTTTCCGGAGTATGTCACGACGACTTCCTGAGGGGATGCATCATGCCAAGTCAGCTTACCGGATCGGTGGCACTGCCCAACGATGAATGCCTGCTGTTCTCGGATAATGTCTACCACGTGCTTGACGCTGTTTCCGGCATTGTGGACGACGGCCCGCTGCCGGTCACGGACCGCTTCGCCGGGCTCTGGCCCATGGGGAAGGTCGTTCCCGTCTACTGGGGCTGCGGCAAGATGTTCTTCTTCAACGGCCCCGAGTTCGTGCGGTTCGACTTGCGCACGCAGCAGGTCGACTATCCCGAGCCCCGGATCGTCGCCCATGGATGGCCGGGCCTGTGGCCGTCGGGGATCGATGCCGCCTTCAACGCCGGCAACGGCAAGATCTACTTCTTCAAGGGCGGCGCCTATATCCGCTACGACATGGCGCTGGACCGCGCCGATCCGGGATATCCCCGCAGCATCGCCGAGAACTGGCCGGGCGTCTGGCCGGACGGGGTGGATGCGGCCCTCTGCCCCGACGGGTTGACCGTCGTGTTCTTCCGGGGCACCGAGCACTTCATCTACGATCTGCTGGGCGATGCCGTCGTCGCCGGACCGCTGCCCAACGACCGGCTGGCGCTCGATCCCCTGCCCTCCGGCTTCATGCGGCCGGCCCGCGACCTGACGCCCGAGCAGGCCAACGGCATCGTCGCGCACCTGGCGCAGCGTGGTCAACTGACGCTCAGGGAAGGGCAGAACCCGCTTAGGATCTCCGATGACGGCAGGATCCTGTCGCCGACGCCCCGGCAGCGGATCGCGCTGTCGCCGGCCGTGGTCGCGGGCGTGCGCTACGCCAACAAGCTGAACCGCTCGGCCGACGTCATCGACAATGTCGATCAGCGGATGGCCGTCGCGCTGTGGCGGCTCGCCCGCTGGGCCAACGCGTCGAGCCCGGATGTCGAGGTCATCACGCATCTGGGGATCGGCCATGGCGGGCCGAACCTGGACGATTGCCACAATCTCGGACGCGCGATCGACTTCGCCGGCATCGAAGGCTCGCTTTCCGGCCGGCCCTTCGCCCTCGACGTGCTGCGCGACTGGGGCAGCCGGCCGGCATCCGCTCCGGGCAGCTACCGGCTTACCGAGGACGACGAGCCCGCGTGGGAGCTTTTCAAACGAGTCTACGCCTTCGGCACGTTCGAGTGCGAGTGCCGCGGGGCGGGCAAGGATCCCTGGCCGCCGACCGAGATCGGCGAAGGCGGCTACGTGATCTGCCCCGATTATCAAGGTGCCGGCACACCCGACGAACTGCGCCTGCGCCAGCAGCACTCCGACCACATCCACATGCAGATCGGCCCCACCCGCGGCGCCTGGTGAGGTGCCCGCGTCAACCCGCGAAAGGGAGCTTTCCAATGGCATACACGCTCAACGAGCTTGGCCGCACGCTGCGGGCCCAGCTTGCCGAAATCGTCACCGGCGGCGACGCCACGGCAGCCGCGGCCGCCGACTCCTTCATCACCTGGTGTACCCCCGGCATGCCCATGGAGGAGTCGGACTTCGACTTCGCGGCGAAGGGGCTGGGCACCGGCGCCACCGCGGAGGAGGAGAAACGCCTGCTCCAGCAGGCTTACGTCTTCTCGACCCTGGTCGATTTCATTCCCGACGTGTCGGGGCTGCTGTCGATCGACAAGCAGGTGGCCGTGTTCCGCACGTCGCAGGCCCGCCTGTCCCACATGTACGGCGAGATCCTGCGGCTCTCGAAGGTGGTCGATCAGGAACTGTCGCCCGAGAACCTGGCGAAGCTCGAAAAATGGCGCGGCAAGCTGAAGACGACCCGCAAGATCAAGGATTTCATCACCGACGAGGAAAAAGAGGTCACCGAGGACTCCCCGGCGGTCGCGGCCTACAACAAATACTTCGCGGACTTCCTCGCCGCCCGCCTCGAATACAACAACAAGCGCATCCAGGCGGCGGTCGCCACGGGCGCGGAAGGCAAGTCGGCCGTGATGGACTGGTCGTCGAACCAGCCGCTCTATCGCATGAAGGTCAGCCAGGCCGAAGGCAACTGGGCGGCCATGGGGTACCGGAACGAGGTGGAGCAGCTCTGGGCCGCGATCGGGCAGATGACCGCCCGCAGCATGAAGCTGTGGAAGCAGCGTCTGCTGGAATCCCTTGATGATTCCAAGATCGCTGCGGTCGGTCCCGGCCAGACCTTCCTGTACTCGATGCCGATCCCCGGCAACTTCGCGAACGCCAAGGGCTGGACGGAGTACAAGGTCTATTCCAACAGGCTCACATCGGAGATGGAACAGAAATCCAGGTCGTGGAGCGCCGGAGGGTCGGCCGGCTGGGGTCTCTGGCATGCCAGCGCCGGAGTGCAGAGCCAGAGCTCCCAGTATTCCAGCGAGTTCTCGGTATCGAACTTCGAACTGGGATTCGAGTTGGCGCAGATCCCGATCAGCCGGGCCTGGTTCTATCCGGAGTTCTTCATGAACCGGGGATGGACGCTGGACCGGGGCCGCGGGTGGAACTACGACCAGTTCCCGTCCGACGGCGCGAACCCGCCCAAGGGCAACTTCGTCGGCTATCCGACCTCGATCATCTTCGCGCGCAAGATCAACATCAAGTCGTCCGAGTTCGCTTCGGCCTACCGGGCGCATACCAGCAGCCTGTCGACCAGCGCCAGCGCCGGCTGGGGACCCTTCACGATGCGCGGGAACTACTCCTCGTCCGAAAGCGGCCGGTCCTACGAAAGCAACGCTTCGGGCGAGTCCATCGTCGTGCCGGGAATGCAGATCATCGGCTTCGTGAACCGGCTGGTGCCGAAGAGCCCGAATCCCTTCCCGGACATTCCGGCCGAGGCGTTCGAGTAACGCCGGCCGAGTAACGCCGGCCGAGCGACACCGGCGGCACCCGACGGCGGCGCATCCGCCGCCGGGTGCCGCTCCGCCCTACCCGACCTGCGGGCGAGGCAGCGGCCTTCGTCCGCCGAGGACACGATCATGGACGCAGCGGTACAGATTGCCTTGATGGAGAAGCTGAAGGCCGTACTGGCCGAGCCGGGAACCTTCATCTCGTTCCCGACCGTGCCGCTCTCGTTCACGAGCGACGGACTGGCGTCGATCATCGACGGAGCGCAGACGCCCGGGGAGCTTCAGATACAGACCTCGTGGCTCGGTGCCGTCAACCAGGTACCGACCGGCGAGATGCTGATGAGCCTGAGCGACCGCTATCTGTGGAAGGCTTTCGCGGACGTGGTCCACGGCCCGGTGAAGCTGGCCCAGGGCACCTTCTCGGCCGAGGACCAGGCGGTGCTGGCCGCGGCGGAGGCGACGCTTTATCGCGCCGACCCCGCCACCGGGCAGCGCGCACCGTCCGACAAGCTGAAGGCTTACGACCAGCATCGGGACGTCTGGTTCGGCTGGAACCAGACGCTCCGCAAGCGGGAGATCGAGGTCGCGGATTCGGCTGATCCGGAAGAGCGGAAATACTGGGACGAGGTCGAGCGGCCGACCTATCTCGGAAAAATCCGCGAGGCGGAGGATCTTTGGCGCGTCGCGGGCTTCCGCCAGGAGATCGATGCCGCCTATGGCACCGTCAAGGCGTTCGCGGCGCGCGGTCCCAGCCAGTCCTGGACGCAGTGGGGAAGCAGGCTGTCGCTCGACATCGATACCCAGAGCGACATCAACAGCATCAAGTCGGTGCCGACAGGCTTCAGCCCGGTCGATTTCATGCATGCCGGCACCTGGCCGTCGTTCACGCTCGGCAACGCGGAGGTCGGGGCGCTGCTGGCGCGGGCGCCCACGGACATGCTGCAACGCTTCGCCGTGACGGGCGTGTCGCCGGACATCGTCAGCGTGTCGTTCGAGTATACGTCGGTGACGATCCTGCGGGACTGGTTCGCGCCCGAGGTCTTCCAGGCCCGCTTCTGGCGGTTCGGCGATGCCGGACGGATGCTGTCCGACGGCGGCACGCCGCCCCGGGGCGAGTTGCCGGGCTACATCGCCGCCGTGGTGTTCCTCCGCAACCTGGTCGTCGAACGCCGCGCCGGCAGCCAGCCGGAACCGGTCCGGCCCGGGCTCGTCCTCAGCCCGTTCATCGGGCTCCGCCGGGACAGCATCCCCGTCTCTCCGGGACCGATGCCCCCTCGGCCGCTCCCGGACCAGGCTGTGCGCGTGAGGGATCATCGGGTGGGGACAGCGCTCCGAGCCGCCGGCGGGGTGATGACGGCCCGGATCGCCAGAGTGCAGCCTGCGGCCGCCATGCGGATCGCCGGCGCCACCGCGGTGGAGCGTGGCGCCAGGGTCGCGGCTGTCGGTGCGGAGCCTCGCGTGATGGCGCTGAAGGCCCAGACCTTCAACCGGCTCGACGCGAAATACGCCGATATCGCTTCCGTGGAACGGGAGCTGGCGGTCCGGCGCCCGGGCATCCGGCCGCTGCCCTTTCCCCGGCCACAACAGCCGGCGCCGCCCGAGATCGTCCGGCAGACCGGCTTCACCGGCGGCGACATGGGGGTGCTGGCCTTCGTCTGCCGCTCCCTGCCCCGCTGCCCGGATCCCGATCCGGCGCTGGTTTGGACGTGACGGGCTTCGCCGATCCCCGCACCGGCCGAAAACATTAGAGAACCCTCCTTTTCAGCTTTCCCGCAAACCCGAGAGGTCGACCCATGTCCTTCACCGAACTCGTGACCGTTCCGGCCGGCATCAACCCGAACGTCAGCAGCGCGAAGCAGGCGACCATGCTGGCCCTGCTCGGAAATCCCCGGCAATCCTATGACCAGGAATGCCGCGAAGTGACGGATATCAGGCTGGCATCCATGATCGTCTTCCGGTCGGTGGGCCGCCTGAAGGTCCGGGGCTTCGGACCGGCGGTCGACTCCCTGGAACGGGTGCTCGCCGACATCGGAAGGGAGGAGCCGGCCATCCATGCCGTGCTGGGACATGTCGGCATGCTGTGCGCCCGGAATGTCCGGGGTTCCAACACCTCGATCAGCAACCACTCCTGGGGAACGGCCATCGACCTGACGCTGGAAGGCATCCTCGACCGGCGGGGCGACGACAGGGTGCAGGTCGGCCTGACGAGGATCGCGCCGATCTTCAATGACCACGGGTGGTTCTGGGGGGCCGGCTTCCGCACCGAGGACGCCATGCATTTCGAATGCGGCGACGAGATGGTCAGGCAATGGCACCGCGACGGCCTGCTGGCGAGATTGGCCCCGGACAGCGCCCCGGACCCGGTGCTGAGCCTGGGCGACCGCGGCCCCGAGGTTCTGGAACTTCAGCGGAAGCTGAACGAGACCGGCGCGGGGCTGGTCGAGGACGGCATCTTCGGACGCGGCACCCATGCCGCGGTCATGGCTTTCCAGGCGCGGAACGGACTGTCCGCCGACGGTGTTGTAGGACCCATGACGCGCGAGGCCCTGGGTCTTTGATGACGATGCGGATGTTCCGAGGCAAGGCGGCTCGGGTGGTCGCGGCGGTGGGCATGTCGCTCGCCGCCCTGCCCGCCCGGGCGCAGGTCAGCGAATACGCCTCCGTGGCGGAATCCGACTGCCGGTCGCCGCCGCCGGAGACGATGGCCGTTTACCAGACCCTCGACCTGGGCGTGGAGATCTGCGGCACGCGGTCGGGCATCGACCTGCTTCTGGTTTCGTCCGATCGCAGTTCATGGCTCGACGTCGTCCGGGGCGACCGGATCTGGACGACCGAGGATGCGGTCGTCTATGAACGGCCGGTCGGAAACTTTCCCAATGTCGGTGCCGGGAAAGTCGAGTGGCGTCTCGCTCCTGATGGCCGGCCCGGCGCGCTGATATTCCGCGTGGCGGGCGAGGCGGAGGGCGCCCGGCGCAGCCTGCTGTTCGTCGTCCGGCTGGAGGCGGATGCCGCCTGCCTGCTCGGCCGCGTGGCCACCAACGAGGAGGCCAGGACCCTCGCCGACGGGCCCGGGACCTGCGACGAGGAAAACCAGCTGCCTCTCAGGCTAGGGCCGCGGTAGGGTGCCTGACCGGCCTTCCAGGGTACGCATGGCCCGGACGAGATCCCCCGGGGTGAGGTCGCGGTCGAAGTTGCGGGCGTGCGGCGCCTGGAGGGTCAGTTCGGCGATCAGGGCATAGTCGGCATCGGACGGAGCCTCCAGTCCCAGGTCGGCCAGCCCGCGGGGAAGTCCGATCCCGCGGTAGAAGGCGAGAAGGTCGTCCATGAAGGCCGGATCGCGTTCCTCGAGCATGCACTGGACGAGCAAGGCATAGGCGACCTGGAGCCCGTGGAGCGCCCCGGCCAGGGCCGGCACGGCGGACAGGCCGCGGGTCATGGAATGGACGATGGAAAGCCCCCCGTTCTCGAAGGCGAGGCCGCTCCACAGGACCGTCGCCTCCACCACCCGCTCCACGGCCTCGTCGGGTTCCCCCCGGTCGACAGCCGCCAGCGCCGATGCCGCATGGTCTCGCAGGGAGCGGTAGCAGGCCTCCGCGAGGACGAGGCCGGCCTGGGGCGGGCTGCTTCCGAAGATGTTCCGGCCGCCGCTGCGGACGCATTGCGCCGCCTCGAAGGACTTGACCAGCGCATCCCCGATGCCCGCGAGGAAGAGGATGCGGGGCGCCCGGACGATGACGGCGGTATCCACCAGCACCAGGGCGGGATTGCGCGGCAGCCTGTCGACGCGCAGCAGGCGGTGGTCCTCGTCGTAGAGCACATAGACGTGGCTGGTCGGCGCATCGTTGGAAGCGATCGTCGGCAGGCTCGCCACCTCGGCGCCGAGCCTGGCCGCCAGCCCCTTGCCGGCATCGATGCATTTTCCGCCGCCGGCCGCGATGACCACGTCCGGACGCTCGCCGGCGAGCGCCCCGTGAAGCCGGTCGATCTCTCCGGGCGTGATCTCGCCGCCGAAAGCCAGCTTGCTCAGGGTGACGCCCGCATTATCGCAGCCCGCCGCCACGCGTCCGCCGACGAGCCGGTCCACCACCGCGTCGGCCACGAACACGGCGCTTTTGCCGAGCCGGCCGACCTCCTCCCCGATCCTGTCGAGTGTTCCCGGACCCTGGATGTAGCGGCCGGGAGAGCCGAAGATGATCATGCCTGTCCTTTCCTGCCTCAGCATGCGGCCCCGGGGCCGCGATCGGGGGCCAAACTATCAACGGTGCGGCGAAACGGATAAGTTCATTCCGGATGAACCGGGGATGAACGACGAATGATTCCGATGCGCGCCATCAGCATGTTCCACGCGACGGTGAAGGCGGGCAGCATATCGAGTGCCGCGCAGGAACTTGGCGTCACGCCGTCGGCCATCAGCCAGCAGATCCACTCCCTGGAACTGTTCCTCGGGACGTCCCTGATGGTCAAGGTCGGGCGCCAGGTCAAGCTGACCGAGGCCGGCGAGCGTTATTTCGAGATGATCTCCAACGGGGTCGACCAGATCGCCGAGGCGACCCAGCGGCTGCGCGGCTATCGGGCGGCGACCGTGCTGACGGTGCGCGCCGCGCCGACCCTCTCGACCAAGTGGCTGCTTCCCCGGCTCGGCTCGTTCATCGGCAGGCATCCCCAGATCGACGTCCGGATCGACGGAACCAACGAGCCCACGAACTTCGACCGGGAGGATGTCGATGTGGACCTGCGCCACGGCGAGGGCCGCTGGCCCGGCCTGTTCGTCGAGGGATTGGCCGAGGAGCGGTTCTTCCCCGTCTGCTCGCCGGGGATCGCGGCGGCCGGAAGCCTGAAGCCGGCGGATTTCTTCCGATACCGCCTGATCCACTCGGTCAAATCGGCGGTACAGTGGCCCCATTGGTTCGCAACGGTCGGGATCTCCCCGGAGCAGCGCTGGCAGCGGGTCCTGTTCGACCGTTCGCACATGGTGGTGGATGCCGCGGCCGGGGGCCTGGGCATCGCGCTGGAGAGCAACATGATGATGTGGAACGAGCTGCGCGACGGGCGGCTGGTCTGCCCCGTGCCCAATCCGCCGCCGATCACGGCCGTCACCCAGTGGATCGTCTGCCCCCACGACCGCCTGCGCCTGTCCAAGGTACGCTCGTTCATCGAGTGGCTTCAGGCGGAGCGTGACGCGTGGCTGGCCGAAGTCGCCGCGGCCGGTTCCCCGGCGGCAGGCATCGTTTAGCTGACCTAACAAACGGTCCTGGACATCTAAATTGTGGTGTCCGCATGGGCTCACGTAGCATGACTGGTAAGAAACGACGCCCCGAAAGGGGACGCAACACAAGAATATGACCCGCGAGCGCGGGCACGGTGAGGAAACGAGACAATGACCATGCGGAACTCCAAGGCCCGGGAACCGTCGTGACGGGCGCGCCGTCCGCGCGCCTTCAGTTCTACCAAGCCCCCTTTGAACATACCGGTCCGTGATCCGGGCTGCCGCCTGCCGCGTCGTGCCCAGGCGGCCTGGGGAGACGCGTCTCCTCCGCCCGGCATCCTGCAACAACCTTTCTGGAAGGATCCAAGATGAACCTCGCGTCCAAGCTTCTCGAACGGGCCTCGGCCTCCGGGCCGGTCAGGGTCGGCATCATCGGCGCCGGCAAGTTCGGCTCCATGGTGCTGTCCCAGGCCCAGAAGATCGAGGGGTTCCATGTGGTCGGCGTCGTCGATCTCAGCGTCGCGAAGGCGCGGGAGTCGATGCAGCGGGTCGGCTGGCCCAAGGAGCGCTGCAGCGCCGCGAGCATGGGCGAGGCGATCCGCAAGGGAACCACCTGCGTGACCGACGACGTCGCCGCCTTGATGGGATGCGAGGAGGTGGAGTGCATCATCGAGGCGACCGGGCATCCGATCGCCGGCGTGCGCCACGCCATGGCGGCGATCGACCATGGCAAGCACATCGTCATGGTCAACGTCGAGGCCGACGTGCTGTGCGGCCCCCTGCTGGCCGAGCGGGCGCGGGCCAGGGGGCTGGTCTATTCCATGGCCTACGGCGACCAGCCGGCGCTGATCTGCGAACTGGTCGACTGGGTCCATGCCTGCGGGTTCGAGCTGACCAGCGCCGGGAAGGGCATGAACTTCGAGCCGCGCTACCGCTACTCGACGCCCGACACGGTCTGGAGCTTCTTCGGCTGGACCGAGGAAGAGGTCGCCAAGGGTGATTTCAATCCGAAGATGTACAACTCCTTCACCGACGGGACCAAGGCGGCGATCGAGATGGCGGCCGTCGCCAACGGCACCGGCCTGGACTGCCCCGACGACGGCCTCGCCTTCCCTCCCGCCGGACTGCACGACCTCGCCCGCGTCTTCCGCCCGGCCTCGGACGGCGGACGCCTGGCCCGCAGCGGCTTGGTGGACATCGCCGCGAGCCAGGAACCGGACGGCAGGGAAGTCGTGAACAACATCCGCTACGGCGTCTTCGTGACGTTCAAGGCGCATAACGAATATTCCCGCGCCTGTTTCAAGCAGTACGGGCTGCTGACCGATCCGTCCGGCTGGTACGCCTCGATGTGGCGTCCCTTCCACATCATCGGCCTGGAGACCTCCGTCAGCGTACTGTCCGCCGTCCTGCGCGGCGAGGCGACCGGCACCTCCAAGGAGTTCCGCGGCGATGCCGTGGCGACCGCCAAGCGCGACCTGAAGGCCGGCGAGATGCTCGACGGCGAGGGCGGCTACGCGGTCTGGGCGAATGCCATTCCGGCCCAGCGCAGCTTGGCGGCATCGGCGCTTCCGATCGGACTCGCCCATAACGTCCGGCTGAAGCGGCCGGTGGCGCAGGACACCATCGTCAGCTTCGACGACGTGGAACTGGTCAACGACCTCGACGTGGTCGACCTCCGCCGGACGATGGAACGGCAGTTCGGCAAGACGAAGAGCGAGGCCGCATAAACTTCGGCGACCGCGAAAACAGGCCAAATCAGGGAGGAAAGCAATGAACAAGACTGCTGAAGGACTGAACCGCCGGTCGGTGCTGGCACTGGGCGCCGCCGCCGCGGCTCTCACCCTGGTCCGGCCGGGGTCCGCCCGGGCCGCGGCGACGATCAGGCTGGCGGTCGCGGACCCTGCCGGCTCGTCGGTCGGCAAGGCCGCGACGCGGTTCGCGGAACTGGTCCGGGAGTCGACCGGCGGCGCCGTGCAGGTCATGGTCTTTCCGGACGGCGTCCTGTTCGGCAACGACCAGAACGCGGCGGTCAACCAGCTCGGCAGCGGCGCGCTCGACGGGCTGATCCTGGCAAGCAGCGTCTATGCCTCGTTCGAGCCGCGCATGAACGCGGTCAGCCTGCCTTACCTGTTCTCCGACTACGACCAGCTCAGGAGCTATCTCCGCGGCGCGCCTGGGCAGGAACTGCTGGGTTCGCTCGACCGGTTCAAGGTCGTCGGCCTGGGCATGATGCTTCGGACCTTCCGCAACACGACGACGCGGGACCGGGCGATCACCAGGGTGGAGGATTTCCAGGGACTGAAGCTGCGCGTCCCGAACAACCAGCTCTTCGTCCGGCTATTCAGGGCGCTGAACGCCAACCCGACGCCCATGGCCTTCTCCGAGGTCTATACGGCCCTCCAGCTCGGCGCGATCGACGGCCAGGAGAACCCGGTCGAGGTGCCGCTCAACAACCGGTTCTACGAGGTCCAGAAGCACCTGAACCTGACCCGGCACGTCGCGGACTCCTACCTGCTCGGGCTCAGCCGCCCCGCGTGGCAGCGCATTCCGGAAGACCAGAGGGAGAACGTGCGGGCCGCGGCCGCGAAGATGGCAGAGGAGCACAACGAGAACGAGATCCGGCAGGAAGCATCCATCATCGCCGCCCTCCGCGACAAGGGCATGACGGTGAACGAGCTGGCAGACGGGGAGTCCCGGAAGCTCCAGCAGATCGCCGCCGGCCTTTATCCCGAGTTCGCCGACGGCATCGGGAAGGAGTTCCTGGAGAAGAGCCTCTCCTTCGTCGGCAAGTCATGACCAGCGTCGGCTATCACCCCATGCAGCGGCACCGGACGAACCTCGACCACGTGATCTGGCGAGCGGTCGATGCCCTGCTCTTCGTGATCGTGCTGGGCCTGCTGGTCACGGTCTCGTGCCAGGCTTTGAGCCGCCTGACCGGTGCTTCCGCCCCCTGGACCGAGGAGCTGTCGCGGTTCCTGTTCATCTGGACGGCGTTCCTCGGCATGGCGACCGGTTTCCGGCGCGGCGAGCATCCCAGCATCACCTTCCTGATCGACGCCCTGCCGGGGTGGGCCCAAACGGCTTCGCATTGCCTGACCGCGGTATCGACCACGGTCCTGTTCGCCATCATCGGCTGGAACGCCGTCGGGCTGCTGATGCAGCAAATGGATTTCGGCGAGACGTCCCCCGTGCTCGGCATCGGCATGTGGATCGCGACGGTGCCCGTGATCCTGGGATCGGCCCTGGCCATCGCCGGCTGCCTGGTCGAGGTTTTCGGCAGGATCCAAGCCCGGCGGGCCGGCGGCGGCACCACGTCACCCAACCGGGAGAGCGACCCATGAGCCTCGTCCTGCTGACCATCTTCCTCGGGCTTTCCTTCCTCGGCGTGCCGCTGGCCGTGGCCCTCGGCCTCGGTGCCGCGGCGACGCTCTGGTACCACGACCTGCCACTTTCCATGGTGACGCAGTCGATGGCGACCTCGATCAATTCCTTCCTGCTGATCGCGGTGCCGCTGTTCGTCCTGGCCGGCCACATCATGGAACGGGGCGGACTTTCGGAACGCATCTTCGGCGCCGCCGAGGCGTGCGTCGGCCGCTTCAGGGGCGGGCTCGGCCATGTCAACATCCTGTCCAGCTTCGTCTTCGGCGGGATCTCGGGCTCGTCGGTGGCCGACATCGCCAGCATCGGGCGGATCACCATCGGCGCCATGACCGCCCGCAACTATCCCCGCCCCTACTCGGCCGCCCTGACCCTCATCACCTCGACCCTCGCGACGCTGGTGCCGCCGAGCATCCTGATGATCGTCGCGGCCGCCGCCGCGGGACAGTCGGTCGGCCAGGCGCTGGCGGGGGGCCTCGGCCCGGGCATCCTGCTGGTCGTGGCGCTGCTCGTCTACAACGCCGTGATATCGAAGGCGAAGGGCTACGGGACGCTCCTGCCGTTCGACCCCTGGGCCAACCTGAGGGCCATCGCGCGTGCCCTGCCCTCGCTCGGCGCGCCGGTCATCATCCTGACCGCGATGTTCACCGGGATCGTCACCCCGACGGAGGCCGCCGCCCTCGCGGTGCTCTACACGCTGGCCGTCGGGTTCCTGGTCCATCGCGAGATCGCGCTGGCCGATCTGCCCGAGTTGCTCATCGGTGCCGGCCGGACCGCGGGAACGGTGCTGCTGATCCTGATGGTGGCCAGCACGGCCACATACGTCTTCACGATCGACATGCTGCCGTCCAAGGCGTCGTCGTCGATCATGGCCCTGACCACCGACCCGAGGCTGGTGCTCCTGTTGATGGGGCTGATCTTCCTGGCCGTCGGCATGCTGATGGACATCGTGGCGGCGGCCCTGATGCTGATACCGATCCTGATGCCGGCCGCCGTACAGGTCGGCGTCGATCCGCTGCACTTCATCGTCTTCATGGTGGCGGCCCTGGCGATGGGGCTGGCGACCCCGCCCGTGGGGACCTGCCTGTTCGCGACGGCACAGGTTTCGGGGGTTCCCATCGAACGCCTCGCCCTGGCGACGGTGCCGTTCTATATCGTCAACGTCGTCGTGCTGACGCTGATCGCGTTCCTGCCGCAAGTGGTGCTGTGGCCGGCGCAGATCCTTACCTGAGAACGATCCGGGGAACCTGCGGTGCGACCCATTCGGCGCATGGCTGGGTTCTCCGGTCTCGCCCCGGAGCACCGGCATCGGCTATCGAGGAGGCAATTCTCCGTTTCCCCAAGGAGTGATGCCTCCGTGCCATCCAACAATCGCCTTTTCGATCAGGTATGGCTTCTGCTGATGCTGCCGCCGCTGTTCTGGGCCAGCAATGCCATCGTCGGCCGGGCCGTGGCCGGCGCGGTGCCGCCGGTCGGCCTGGCGTTCTGGCGCTGGACGCTGGGCGCGCTTCTGATCCTTCCCTTCGCGTGGCGGCACCTGGGGGCCGACGCGGATGTGCTGAAACGGCACTGGGCGGTCATAGGCCTGCTGGCCCTGCTGGGCATCGCCGTCTTCAACACCCTGGTCTATCTCGGCCTGAACACCACGTCGGTGCTGAACGCGGTCATGATGCAGACGGGCATTCCGCCGCTGATCGTGCTGATGAGTTTCCTGATGTTCCGGGACCGCGTCTCCGCCGTGCAGGGACTTGGGATCACGCTGTCGTTGGCGGGGGCGCTGACGCTGATCTCCAAGGGCGACCTCGGCGCGCTGGTCCGGCTGGACCTCAATCCCGGCGATCTCTGGATCTTCGTGGCGGTGATCTGCTACGCGGGCTACACGGCCCTGCTGAGGCGGCGGCCGGCGGTGCATGCGTTCAGCTTCCTGTTCGTGACCTTCGCGGCCGGCGCCGCCATGATCCTGCCCTTCTACCTGGTGGAGACGCTCGGCGGGCGGCCTTACCAGGTGACGGCGCTGGCGCTCGGGGCGACGGTCTATGTGGCCCTGTTCCCGTCGATCCTGGCCTATCTCTGCTTCAACCGGCTGGTGGCGGTGGCGGGGCCGAACCGCGCCGGCATGTGCATCCATCTGGTGCCGGTGTTCGGCACCGTCCTGGCGATCCTGTTCCTCGGGGAAACGCTCCACGTCTTCCATGTGGCAGGCATCGCGCTGATCGCGGTCGGCATCGTGCTGGCGACGCGGCGCCGATGAACCGCTTGATACTCAAACTAATTCCAACGTTATACTGAAGCCATGACGCTCTCCATGGTACATGGCATCGACGGAAGAGTTTCCCACGGAACATGGACGGCGCATAAGGACAGTTCCTACAATCGCCCTCAGGCACTGTAACGCCGAGCGGGATCCAGGCGGACAACATCAGGACCAGATCACGATGACCCAATCTCCGAATCAGGCGCCCCCGGGCCAACCGGCCGTTTCCCCCATCAACGAGAAGTGGGCTCCCTACCGGCACCCGCAGCCGGTGGACTCCCCTCCCGAGCTGGTGATTCCGAACGCGATTCCCACCGATGAGCGTATCTGGGTCCCGGTCGAGGAGAATGTCTGGTTCCGCCCCCTTCTTCTCGCCGCGTCGCGCGGATACTGGATGAACCTGCTGCGCGTCAGGAAGGCCGGCGTGCTGTCGCGCCACCGGCATCCGCAGCCTGTGCATGCCTTCGTCCTCAAGGGCGAATGGCGCTACCTGGAACATGATTGGGTCGCGACCGAGGGATCCTACGCCTATGAGGCGCCGGGCGAGACCCACACGCTGGTGGTCGATCCCCACGTGGAAGAGATGATCACCCTGTTCCAGGTCAACGGCGCCATGATCTACGTGGACCCTGACGGCAAGACCCTGGGCTACGACGACGTCTTCACCCGCATCGAGAAATGCAGGGCCCACTATGCGACCAACGGCCTGGGAGCCGACTATATCGACCAATTCATCCGTTAGGCTCGAAGAACTTTCCAGCAAAGCTGTTGCACGCCGGCCCGTGTCCAGCTAATCCGAACAAAAGCAACGAACAGACCGTACAGGGAGACTTTCATGAAACGCCGTCAATTCCTGACGACCGCCGGCGCCGGCATCGCGACCGCCGGCGTCGCGGCCCCCGCCATCGCCCAGAGCTCGCCGGAAATCCGGTGGCGGCTGACCTCGGGCTTTCCCAAGTCGCTCGACACCATCTATGGCGCGGCCGACCTGATGTCGAAATATGTTTCCGAGGCGACGGACGGGAAATTCCAGATCCAGCCCTTCGCGGCCGGCGAGATCGTCGGCACCTTCCAGGCGCTCGACGCGGTCGGGAACGGCACCGTGGAGATGGCGCACTCGTCGTCGTATTACTATGTCGGCAAGGATCCGACCTTCGCCTTCGCCAGCGCCGCTCCGTTCGCGCTGAACACGCGCCAGCAGAACGCCTGGATGTATCATGGCGGCGGGCTCGATCTCTACAACGAGTTCTACAAGAAATTCAACGTGTACATGCTTCCGGGCGGCGCCACCGGGGCCCAGATGGGCGGGTGGTTCCGCAAGGAGGTGAATACCGTCGCCGACCTCGCGGGCCTCAAGTTCCGCATCGCCGGCCTGACCGGCGAGGTCCTGGCGAAGCTGGGCGTCATACCGCAGCAGATCGCGGGCGGCGACATCTATCCCGCCCTGGAGCGCGGCACCATCGACGCGGCCGAATGGGTCGGTCCCTACGACGACGAGAAGCTCGGTTTCCAGAAGGTTGCACCATACTATTACTATCCCGGCTTCTGGGAAGGAACCGGGATGATGCACTTCTTCTTCAATCAGCAGAAGTGGGAAGAGCTTCCGAACAACTACAAGGCCATTCTCAGGGCTGGCGCGGCCTACGCGAACGTGGACATGGTCGCGAAGTACGACGCCAGGAACCCGGCGGCGCTGAAGAGGCTGGTCGCGGGCGGCGCGCAGCTTCGGCCGTTCTCCCAGGAAATCCTGGAAGCGTCCCTGAAGGCGGCGCAGGAGGTCTATACCGATCTCTCCGCCAAGAACCCCGATTTCAAGAAGATCTATGATTCGCTGCGCGCCTTCCGCAGCGAGGAATACCTGTGGTTCCAGGTGGCGGAGTTCTCCTTCGACAACTTCATGATCCGCGCGCGCTCCAAGCTCTGATCGGCACGGCCGGTCGAAGCCCGCAGGGCCATAACGGCGTCCCGGCCCCCGGCCGGGGCGTCGGGCGATTCGGCCGCCAGCAGCACCCTTCCAATCAATCAGCCGGTACCAGCACCATGTCGATGATCTCCTACCTGACGACGATCCGATTCGAATTCGGCGCCATCAACGGCATCCAGCAGGACCTGACCGACCTCGGGATCCGCAAGCCCCTGATCATCGCCGACGAGGGGGTGGTGAAAGCCGGGCTCGTCGGCAGGATCACGGCCGTGGTGGAGAATGGCGGCGCGCTGCCGGTCTTCACCGGCACACCGACCAACCCGACGCAGGAAGCGGTCGAAGCGGCCCTGTCGATGTATCGCGAGCAGGGCTGCGACGGCCTGATCGCGGTGGGCGGTGGCTCCCCGATCGACCTCGCCAAGGGCGTCGCCCTGCTCGCCTCCCATGACGGACCGCTCGAACATTATGCCGCCATCCTCGGCGGCATCCCCCGGATCACCTCCGCCGTCGTGCCGGTCATCGCGGTCCCGACCACGGCCGGGACGGGAAGCGAGGTCGGCCGGGCCTCGCTGATCACCCTGAAGGACGGCCGCAAGCTCGGCTTCATCTCGCCCTTCCTGATCCCGAAGCGGGCGGTCTGCGACCCGGAGCTGACGCTCGGCCTGCCGGGCTGGCTGACCGCGGCGACCGGCATGGATGCCGTCACCCACTGCATCGAGACCTATCTCAGCCCGCGCGACAACCCTCCCGCGGAGGCGATCGCCCTTGACGGGCTGAAGCGGGCGGTCGACAACATCGAGAAGGCGACCGCCGACGGCTCCGACCGGGACGCGCGCTACCAGATGATGATGGCGGCCCTGGAAGGCGGCCTCACCTTCCAGAAGGGCCTGGGCGCCGTCCATGCCCTGTCGCACCCCCTCGGCGGGCTCAAGGACGTCTCCCTCCACCACGGCACTCTCAACGCGGTGATCCTGCCGGCGACCTTGCGATTCAACCAGAGCCATGCCGAGGCGAAGTACGCGGCCATCCGCTCCACCCTCGGCCTGGCGCCCGACGCCGACCTGGCCGACTATTTCGCCGGGCTCAGCAGCCGGCTCGGCCTGCCGAAGACCTTGAAGGAAATGGGCGTTTCCACCGCCATCGTTCCGGCGATCGCCCGGGCCGCCGTCGAGGACCATTCCCATGCGACCAATGCCCGCCCTGCGACGGTCGAGGATTACGAACGGATGCTGACCGAGGCGATCGGCTGACGCCCGGCGGCGTTTCCGCCATGCCTTCATCCTTTCGCGGACAGGAGAACGCGATGCCGACCTCCCAGCACGATACCCGGGCCGACCGGCTCTGGGTCCCCCTGCTCACCCAGTACCGGCGGCGGGACGGCGCGGCCGAGATAGATCCGGACCGCACCGCCGCGCACCTGTCGTTCATCCGGCCCTGGGTCGGCCAGTTCCTGCTCGCCGGCTCCACCGGGGACGGGTGGGAGATGAGCCTGGAGCAGCTTCTCGTGCTCGTCCGCCTCACCGGCCGGCGCGACCTCTTCGAGGGCAGCCGGTTCCTCGTCGGGGCGCTCCGGCCGACAACCGAGGGCGTCGTCGAGTGGGCGCGGGCGATCGAAGGAACGCTCGACGAGATGAAGACCACCGCCGGCGAGTTCCGCGGCCTGGCGGTCTGCCCGCCGGTCGATGCCGGCGCCAGCCAGTCGGACATCGTCAGGCACTACGAGCGGGTCCTGGCCGAGACCCGCAGCGACATCGCCGTCTACCAGCTGCCGCAGGTCACCCACTGCTCGATCGAGCCGGAAACCATGCGCTCGCTCGCTGCCAATCCGCGGGTCACCATGTTCAAGGACACCAGCGGCGCCGACGCGGTGGCCCTGTCCGGGTTCACCGGCCCGCTGATGGTGCGGGGGGCGGAAGGCGGCTATGTCGATAACCTGAAGCCTTCCGGATTGTACGACGGGTGGCTGCTCAGCACCGGGAACGCCTTCGGGTCCCAGCTCCGCCGCATGATCGACCTGCTGGACGCCGGGCGGGAGGAGGAAGCGAAGGCGGTCTCCCGCGTGCTGACCGTGGTCGTCAACGAGATGTTCGCGGCGGCGGGGAAACTGTCCTTCGGCAACCCCTTTTCCAACGCGAACCGGGCGGTGGACCATCTCTGGGCCCATGGCGCGGGGTGGGCCGACGCACCGGCTCCCCTGACCATCTCCGGCAACGAGATCCCGAGGGAACTGCTGGAAACCGCGTCGGACATCGTCGGCCGCTTCCCCACCCTGCCGGAACGGGGGTATCTGGGCCGGTGACGCCGGCGGGGATATCGGAACTCCGGTCAAATCAATCAGAAGCGTCCAATCAGGAGGAAACAGTCCCATGATGAAACGTCGCGACATGCTGGTCGGCGGCCTGGCGGGCGCTTCCGCCGCCGCCGCCGCGGTGGCCGGCGGCCCCGCTCCGGCGCAGGCCCAGAGCACCGAGATCAACTGGCGCATGACGTCCAGCTATCCCGCATCCCTCGACGCCGTCTACGGCGCCGGCGATACCTTCATCAAGGTCCTCGGCGAGATCTCGCAGGGGCGCATGCGGATACAGCACTTCGCCGCGGGGGAGATCGTCGGCGGGTTCCAGGCACTGGACGCCGTCCAGAACGGCACGGTCGAGTGCTGCGACACGGCACCCTTCTATTATGTCGGCAAGGACCCCTCCTTCGCGTTCGGCGCCTCCGTGCCGTTCGGTCTCAGCACGCGCCAGCAGAACGCCTGGTTCTTCCAGGCCGGCGGGCTGGAGCTGCTGAACGAGCTGTTCAACCAGCACAATGTCGTCGGTATCCCGATCGGCAACACCAATGCCCAGATGGCCGGCTGGTTCCGCAAGGAGATCAAGTCGGTGGACGACCTGAAGGGGCTCAAGATGCGGATCGGCGGCCTCGCCGGGCAGGTCATCGCCAAGCTGGGCGCGGTGCCGCAGCAGATCCCCGCGGGCGACATCTATCCGGCCCTCGAACGCGGAACCATCGACGCCGCCGAATGGGTCGGCCCCTATGACGACGAACGGCTCGGCTTCGCCAAGGTCGCACCCTATTACTACTATCCGGGCTGGTGGGAAGGCGCCTCCGCCATCTTCCTGTTCATCAACAAGGACAGGTGGGAAGCGCTCACGCCGCTCGACCGCGCCCTGATCACCGCCGCGGCCCATCAGGCCAACACGCTGACCATCGCCAGGTACGACCAGGTCAATCCGGGGGCGATCCGCCGGCTCGTCGCCGGAGGCGCGCAGCTGAGGGCATTCCCGCCCGAGGTGATGGAAGCCTGCCTGAAGGCCGCGAACGAGGTCTTCGCGGAGATCAGCGCGCAGAACCCGCTGTTCAAGCGCCTCCATGAACACATGACGGCTTTCCGCAACGAGCAGTATCTTTGGCAGCAGATCGCGGAATACAGCTACGAGACGTTCATGATCCGGGCGCGCGGCCGCGGCTGACCGACCGTCTCTCGGAGCAGGACCAAGTCCCTGGAGGAAACCCGTGCAAGCATTGTTAGGCGTCAGCCGCACCATCGACACCGTCAATATATGGGTGGGGCGCATAGCCGCCTGGGCGATCGTGGTCGCCGTCCTGGTCTCCGCGGTCAACGCCATCGTCCGCAAGGTCCTGGGCACCTCGTCGAACGCCTGGCTCGAACTGCAATGGTACCTGTTCGGCGCGGTCTTCATGCTGTGCGCGGCCTGGACCTTCATCGCGAACGAGCACATCCGCATCGACATCGTCGCGAACAGGTTCTCCCGGCGGGTCCGCAACTGGATCGAGGTGATCGGCCATGTCTTCTTCCTCGGCGGCTTCTGCGCCGTCCTGATCTATACCTCGATCCCGTTCTTCCTGAACTCCTACGCGTCGGGCGAGGTTTCGACCAACGCCGGCGGCCTGATCATCTGGCCGGCGAAGCTCCTGATCCTGGTCGGGTTCGTCCTGCTCGCCCTCCAGGGGGTGAGCGAACTGATCAAGCGCATCGCCATCATGCGCGGGGACATTCCCGATCCCGGGATCGGCGGGCACCACGACGCGATCGAGGGCGAAGTCGAGCGCCTGCTCTCCATCCAGAAAGATGGCCCCGGTGAAGGCCTGGCCACCGGAAAGCCTGAAACCAACGCAGCGCCGCAAGCTTCCAGGAACCACCCATGATCGAACTCATCGCGCAGAACATGGCGCCCATCATGTTCGTGGCGCTCGTGCTCTTCCTGCTCCTGGGCTATCCCGTGGCCTTCGCGCTCGCCGCGAACGGCCTGCTGTTCTTCGTCATCGCGGTCGAGCTGGCGCCTTTCTCCAACGGGGAGATCACGCTGTCCTGGCCGCTCCTCCAGGCGATGCCGGAACGCGTTTTCCAGACCATGGCGAACGAGACGCTCCTGGCGATCCCGTTCTTCACCTTCATGGGCCTGATCCTGGAACGGTCCGGAATGGCCGAGGATCTGCTCGACACGATCGGCCAGCTCTTCGGAACCATCCGCGGCGGCCTGGCCTTCGCGGTCATCTTCGTGGGAGCCCTGCTGGCGGCGACCACCGGCGTCGTGGCGGCATCGGTGATCTCCATGGGTCTGATCTCCCTGCCCATCATGATGCGCTACGGCTACGACAGCCGGCTGGCGACCGGCGTCATCGCGGCATCGGGAACCCTGGCCCAGATCATCCCGCCGTCCCTGGTGCTGATCGTGATGGCCGACCAGCTCGGCCGCTCGGTCGGCGACATGTACGAGGGCGCCTTCCTTCCGGGCCTGGTCCTCACGGGCCTCTATGTCGGCTACGTCTTCCTCATCACGCTGCTGAAGCCGCAAGCGGCCCCGGGCCTGCCGCTGGACGCGATCGGCTACCACGAACCCAACAACACGCGCGGGACCTGGCAGCTCGGCCTGCTCGCCGTCTTCTCCGGGCTTGTCGGCTATTACGTGATGCTCCAGACCGGCATCGCCGGGGGCGCCGATTTCGTCATCCTGCTGATCTCCGTCGCGGTCGTCGTGGCGCTGGTCTGCGCCGTGCTGAACCGGCTGTTCGGCGCGGAGCGGGTACTGGCGACGGCGATCCTGACCGCCGTGCTGGCGGCCGCCTGGTGGTATGCCGGCCAGACCGGCAGCCTGGCCTGGACCGTCGCCGCCGAAATGGCGGTCGCGGCGGCCGGCTACGCGCTTCTGGTCGGCGTCGTCGAGCGCATGACGGGCCTGCGCCTGATGTCCAGGATCGCGGAGCAGGTCACCTTCGTGATGGTGCCGCCGCTTCTCCTGATCTTCCTCGTCCTCGGCACCATCTTCATCGGTCTGGCGACGCCGACCGAGGGCGGCGCCATGGGCGCGCTGGGCGCCGTGATCCTGGCGGGGATCAAGCGCATCCTGGACCGCAACCCGGACCGCCTGAACCCGGCGATCATCCGTCAGGCGACCGAGTCCACCGCCAAGCTGTCGGCCTTCGTGCTGTTCATCCTGCTCGGCGCCCGCGTGTTCTCGCTCACCTTCTACGGCGTCAACGGACACCTCTGGGTCGAGCACCTGCTGACGTCGCTGCCGGGAGGCCAGACCGGCTTCCTGATCGTCGTCAACGTGATGGTGTTCCTGCTGGCGTTCTTCCTGGACTTCTTCGAACTGGCCTTCATCGTCATCCCCCTGCTGGCGCCGGCCGCCGACAAGCTGGGAATCGACCTGATCTGGTTCGGCGTGATCCTGGGCGTCAACATGCAGACCAGCTTCATGCACCCGCCCTTCGGGTTCGCCCTGTTCTATCTGCGGTCCGTGGCGCCCAAGGTGCCGTATATCGACCGGGTCACCAAGAGGCGCATGGAACCGATCGCGACCAGCCAGATCTACTGGGGCGCCGTGCCCTTCGTGATCATCCAGTGCATCATGGTCGGTATCCTGATCCTGTTCCCGGATCTGGTGATGCACTACAAGGCGTCGGAGACGCGGCTGGACCCGACGGAAGTGCAGCGCCAGTTCGACAACCTCCAACTCCCCGGCATGGGCGACGGCGACATGCCCGACCTGCCGTCGTTCGACCTGGAACCGCCCAAGATCGAGTAAAGGGTCGATGAAAGGCCGCCCCGATCCCTCGGAGGGTGATGACCGGGGAGCAGCGCTGTTCATCCGTTATGCGGATGAACAGCGAGTCAGGATGACGGTCCCATGAAGAGAACCTCGTCCGGGACCAACCGGTGGCTGATCGTCGCCGACGATCTGACGGGAGCCGCGGACTGCGCGATCGGCTTCGCGAGGCAGGGAACGGCGGCGGCCGTCGGGTGGGGCGATGCGGCGGATATTGGCGGAGAGTTCCCCGTCTTCTCCTACGACGCCGCCAGCCGCGGCCTGCCGGCGGCCGAGGCGGCGGCGGCCCATCGCGCCGCCCTCGCCCGCTTCCTCGACCACGACAGCATCCTTTTCAAGAAGATCGACTCCACGCTCAGGGGCCAGCCCGCCGCCGAGATCGCCGCGGCGCTGGACGCCGTGCGCGGCCGGGAGGGCCGGGCCTTCGGGATCCTCGCGCCGGCCTTTCCCGCGACCGGCAGGACCACCGAGGGTGGGCGCGTCCATGTCGGCGGCAGGCCGCTCGAGGAAACCGAGGTCTGGCGGCGCGACCACAGCTATCCGAACGCCGACTTGGTGGAGGTCCTGGCGACGGCTGGAATAACGGGCGTGAAGGTTCCGCTTGCCACGATCAGGAGCGGAGCGGACGCGCTTCGCGAGGCCTTCGCCGATCTGGCCGACCGCGGAGACGTCGTCGCCGTCTGCGACGCCACCACCGGCGATGATCTGGACCGCATCGCCGGGGCGAGCCTGCCGGCCGGGAAGCCGGTGTTCTTCATCGGCAGCGCGGGGCTTGCCCAAGCACTGGCCTCGGCGGTTCCCGGCGAGCGGTCGAATCCGGTACTCCTGGGCGGGGCCGCCGGCGGCACCCTTGTCGTGGTCGGCTCGCTCGCCGGGGCATCGCGGGCTGCGGCGCGCAGCCTTGCGGAACTGCCGGGCGTGCGGTACGTCCCTGCGGACCCCACCATCCTGCTCGACGACGGTGCCGCCGCTGACCGCGCCGCCCTGGGACGGGCGGTGATCGACGGCCTCAAGTCCGGCGAGGATGTCCTGGTCGAGATCCTGGCGGGCGGAGAACCGGACCTGCGCCTCGGCCCCGGTCTGGCCGCCGGGATCGCGGACGTGCTGCATCCGGCGGCTTGCCATATAGGTGCCTTCGCGGCTACGGGC
Organism: Skermanella rosea; assembly: GCF_016806835.2. Classification (NCBI taxonomy): domain Bacteria; kingdom Pseudomonadati; phylum Pseudomonadota; class Alphaproteobacteria; order Rhodospirillales; family Azospirillaceae; genus Skermanella; species Skermanella rosea. Next base: position 3,649,029 of record NZ_CP086111.1, read on the forward strand.
GGCGAGACGGCAGCGGCGCTCCTCAGCCGCTTCGGGGTAAGGGGGCTCCGGGTGATGGACGAAATAGAACCGGGCGTGTCCCTGGGACTGACGCTCGGCGACGTGGCGGTTCCGGTCGCCACCAAGGCAGGCGCCTTCGGCGACCAGGACAGCCTGGTGCGGATCGTCCGGCGCCTGCGTTCCATAAGGCAAAAGGGAGTACTGGAATGAACCGTCCGACGATAGCGATCACCATGGGCGATGCCTCGGGCATCGGTCCGGAAATCATCATGAAGGCGCTGTCCCAGCCCGCCGTGCGGGAAATGTGCAATCCGCTGGTGGTCGGCGATGCGGAGCGCCTTCGGACGGCCGGCCGGATCGTCGGTTCCCGGCTGCGGGTCGAGAGCCTGGACGATGCGGCACGGATCCGTTTCGAGTCTGACAGCGTGAACTGCGTGGACCTGAAACTCATCCCCAAGGACCACCCCTTCGGGCAGGTCTCCGCGATTTCCGGCGAGGGATCGTTCCGCTACATCGAGCGCGCGGTGCGGATCGTCGAGGCCGGCCAGGCGGACGCGATCTGCACGGCCCCGCTCAGCAAGGAAGCGCTGCATGCCGCCGGGCACAAGTATCCGGGCCATACCGAGCTTCTGGCGACGCTGACCGGCACGCCCGAGGTCTCGATGATGCTGGTCTCGCCCAAGCTCCGCGTCATCCATGTCACCACGCATATCGGGCTGATCGACGCGGTCGAGCGCATCGAGCCCGGCCTCGTGGAACGCACGATCGCCCGGGGCCACGACACCCTGGTCAAGGCCGGGATCGCCTCGCCCAAGATCGGCGTCTGCGCGATCAATCCCCATGCCGGCGAGAACGGGCTGTTCGGCCGCGGCGAGGAAGCGGTCAAGATTACGCCCGCCGTCGAAGCCTGCCAAGCGAAGGGCTGGGACGTGACGGGACCGCTGCCGGCCGACACGCTGTTCTTCCTCGCCGGACGCGGCGACTACGACATGGTCGTGGCGATGTACCACGACCAGGGCCACGGCCCGATCAAGGTGCTCGGCCTGGAAGCGGGCGTGAACATCACGGTCGGCCTGCCGGTGATCCGCACCTCGGTGGACCATGGCACCGCGTTCGACATCGCCGGCAAGGGGATCGCCGACGAGCGGAGCCTGATCGAGGCGCTGCGGCAGGCGGCCGACTTGGCGCCAAAGCGGGTCGCCGCCTGAGGCCGGCGCGGGTCCGCTCCCACGGTGAATTCACGCCAGCGGATTCACCGTGGGAGCGGATTGAGGGCCTCGATCCCGGTTACCGAAGGCCTCACGGTCAGACGCTCAAGTCCTCAGACTTGTGCCAGTCCTCCATCGACGAAAACCTCGCTGCCGGTCATGAAGCTGCTGTCCGAGGATGCAAGGAATGCGGCCACCGCGGCCGTCTCGGTCGGGTCGCCCATGCGGCCCAGAGGCGTCGTGCTCCCGAGCGCATCCATCGCTTCCTCACCCAATACCTCCAGCGCCAGTTCCGTCTTTGTTGGCCCAGGAGACAGCACGTTGACGCGGATGCCCGTGCCGCGCAGATCCAGGGCCCAGCTGCGCGCCAGATTGCGGATCGCGGCCTTGGTCGCGCTGTAGACGCTGAACTGCGGCGTCCCCATCACTCCCGTGCTCGACCCCGTCAGGATGATCGACGCGCCCTCCGTCATCAGCGGCAGGGCTTTCTGCACCGTGAACACCAGCCCTTTCACATTTACGTCGAAGATCTGATCATAATGCTCGGGCGTGATCTCGCCGAGCCGTGCAAACGATCCGGTCCCGGCGTTGGCGAACAGAATGTCGAGCCCGCCTCGTTCGGCTTTGACCGCTTCGTACAGCCGGTCGAGGTCGGACAGGTTCGTAACCGAGCCCGCCACGGCTCGCGCCGAGGAACCCAGCTTCGCCACGGCGGCGTCGAGCGCCTCCTGCCGCCGACCGAAGATGTATACGAAGGCTCCTTCATCGACAAACCGTTTGGCGGCCCCGAATCCGATGCCGCTTCCGCCGCCCGTCACCACTGCCGTCTTACCCTGTAGCCTGCTCATGATGTGCTCCTTCATCGAGGTTGCACTGAGCTGGCGACCAACCCACCTAAGGACAAGTATGCACCTTTTGGTAAGTGCCCAGAAATGACACTTGATCCTTCGGACCCGACCCAGCCATCGGCGCGGAATTCACCGTCGGCCCCGAACTGCACCCCTACATTGCCCGGCTTCACTTGCGGCCTCGACGCGACCTTGCGGGTCATCGCCGGCAAGTGGAAGCCGCTGATCCTGTATTTCCTCGCCCAAGGCGGCCCGACCCGCTATGGCGAACTCCGGCGAGCCGTGCGCAACGCCAGCGATAAGATGCTGATCCAGCAGCTCAAGGAACTGGAGGCCGATAATCTCGTGAAGCGGACTGACTACAAGGAAATCCCCCCGCGTGTAGACTATAGCCTTACCCCTCTGGGTCGCAGCCTTGCCGAGGCCCTCGTGCCGCTCTGCGCTTGGGGGACGGAGCACATGGCGGAGGTCAGCCGGGTCTTCGCTCAACGGGAAACCTGGAAAACCAAAGAACGGTAAATGGTCGCTACCGTGTCGTGATTACTGGAAGCCCATCCCCCTACGGCCGCTGCCAAAGGTCGCACAGGGGGCCGTTCCGGCCGGTCACCGGGTCAGTATCGGGGAAGCCCAGCCCGGCCATCTTCTCCGCCTCCGCGTCGGTCGGCGCCTCCCGGCTGATGTCCCAGTCCTGGCCGGGCGGGTAGGCGCCGACCACCAGGAAGTCAGGGCTGGCGTCCAGCCGGCAGTGGCCGGTGCCCGCGGGGAGGACGGCCACGTCTCCGGCCGTCACCGCGACCTCCTGCCCGTCCGGGCCGCCGAGCATCAGTCTCGCCAAGCCGGCGGCGAACCCGAGCACCTCGTGCGCCGCGGGATGGTAATGGTGGTAGGGGAAGACGCCGTTCCGCCACTGCGCCGGCCAGCCATTGCGCCCGAACAGCGCCTCGAAGCCGGATGCCGTTTCCTCGGCGGATCTGCCCGCGATCACGCCCCGATAGAGCAGGACGGGAAGAACCGGGTTGTTCGGCACCCAGCCGTTCCGGGTAAGCAGCAGGGTTTCAGGTCGTCCGGGCATGACTTCCGTTCCCTTCGAAGATCGTTGAGTCGGATCTTGATAACACCACGTCATCCGATTCGATCACCGGGCCTGGTCACAAAGATTGATTTTTGGATGCAAAGTCCATATTTTACCGGCACACCAGATTTCAAGCGGGGCGCACGGCCCCGCGCACAGTCAGAGGAAGCGCCCGCGATGGTTCAGGTTTCTCCCGTCATCCAATTGAATCCGCTCGACAATGTCGCGGTCGCACGGGTGAAGCTCGCGCCCGGGACCGTGCTCGACGGGTTCGGGATCACGGTCGCGGACGCGGTGCCGCAGGGGCACAAGGTCGCCGTGACGGGCATCGCCGAGGGGGAGCCGGTGCGCAAGTACGGCCAGATCATCGGCGTCGCCAGCGCCGGGATCGCTCCGGGGCAGCATGTCCATACCCAAAACCTGGAGATGCGCGACGTCGAGCAGCACCATGATTTCGGCGTGGACGCACGGGAACCCGATTACATCCCCGAGGACCGGCGGGCACGCTTCATGGGGTATCGGCGGGCAAACGGCAAAGTCGGGACGCGGAACTACATCGCCGTCATTTCCTCGGTGAACTGCTCGGCCACGGTTTCGAAGGCCGTCGCCGACCACTTCAACCGGATGGGCGGGCTGGAAGGGCGGCGCAACATCGACGGCGTCGTGGCCCTGACCCATGGCGGCGGCTGCGCCATGAACACCCAGGCGGAGGGATACCGCTACCTGACCCGCACCATCTGGGGATACGCGACCCACGCGAATTTCGGCGGCGTGGTCATGATCGGCCTGGGCTGCGAGACCAACCAGATCTCGCTGATCAAGGAAATGTACGGCCTGACGGAGTCGCCGAACTTCCGCACCATGAACATCCAGGGGGTCGGCGGCACCCGCAAGACCATCGCCAACGCGATCGACGTGATCGGCGGGATGCTGGACGAGGTGGATTCGGCACGCCGCACCTCCGAGCCGGTGTCGGAACTCACGCTCGCGCTGGAATGCGGCGGCTCCGACGGCTATTCCGGGATTTCCGCGAACCCGGCCCTGGGGTACGCGTCCGACCTGCTGATCCGGCACGGCGGCACGACGATCCTCAGCGAGACGCCGGAGATCTACGGAGCCGAGCATCTGCTGACCCGCCGCGCCGCGTCGCCGGAGGTGGCCCGCAAGCTGCTGGAGCGGATCGAGTGGTGGCGCGACTACGCCGAGCGCAACAAGGCGGAGTTGAACAACAATCCCTCCTACGGCAACAAGGCCGGCGGGCTCACCACGATCCTGGAGAAGTCGCTGGGCGCGGTCGCCAAGGGCGGCAACTCGCGGCTCAACGCGGTGTACGAATATGCCGAACCGGTGAAGGAGAAGGGGTTCGTCTTCATGGACTCGCCCGGCTACGACCCGGTAGCCGTGACCGGCCAAGTCGCCAGCGGCGCCAACATGATCTGCTTCACCACCGGCCGCGGTTCCACGTCGGGCTTCAAGCCGACGCCGTCGATCAAGCTGGCCACCAACAACGCCATGTACGAGCACATGGCCGAGGACATGGACATCAACTGCGGCGGCATCGTCACCGGCGACGAGACCATCGAGCAGTCCGGGCAGCGGATCTTCGACAAGATCGTCTCCGTGGCGTCGGGCGAGCGGACCAAGAGCGAGGAGTACGACTACGGCAACAACGAGTTCGTGCCCTGGCAGGTCGGCGCGGTGATGTGAGACTGGCGGCATTCAGGCCTGACTGGTCCACGGGACCCCGCCGACGTCGGCAGGGTCCCGCCTCAAGGGCCGATCAGACCGCGAAGGCAGCTTCCTTGACGTAGGGAAGGTCGAGCGGCACGCCCATGGAGCGGGAGTGCCGCACCCGGTCCAGCACCTTCAGCCGCGCCTTGTCCAGGTGCTCCCTGGCTTGACGCGCCACTTCCGCCTCGTCACGCCGCATCATGGCCTGGATGATCCGCTGATGCTCGTGGAAGAACGGCTCCTCGTGGGGCAATGCGATCTCGCGGCCCAGCAGGTGCTTCCCGAAGATCAGGATGCAGCGCGTGCGCTTCAGCGCCTCGACCAGTTCCGGATTGGGGCAATGGCCGAGGCAGCGGACGTGCAGGTCAAGCTCCAGGTCGTCGAGTTCCTCCGCGGGCAGGTTCGGGTAGTGCTGCATCGCTTCGGACAATCGGCGGCCGACCCGCTCCAGCTCGCCCATGGGAATGGCGCCGGCGGCCTTGGACAGGGCTATCGGCTCCAGGTGCTCGCGCAACTCGTACAGGCAATTGACCCGGTTCTCGTCCAGGGGGACGCTGTACCAGCGCGACCGCTCGTCCTTGACGACCAGGCCGTTGACCTGGGCCAGCATCAGCACGTCGTGCATCACCGTGCGGCTGACGCCGTAATGGTTGGCCAACTCGTTCTCGTTGATCCGGAAGCGGCCGTGGAGCGAGCACCGGATCAGCTGGCTTTCGACCGGATCATGGATGCTCTCCAGCGCCCGCTCTTTCAGGCCGATCGCCTCCTGATCCTCCAGCCCCAGGGCCTTGGCGCTGATCGGCGTCCGGATCACGGTGCCCTGGTCGGTTCCCACGATGTAGCCCCGCCCCTCGAACCGGCTGATCATGCCGTCGGCGTGCAGCTGCGCGAAGGCCCGCTTGATCGGCCCGCGGCTCGATCCGACGAGGTTCGCCACGTGGGTTTCAAGCAGCAGTTGGCCTTTGGGAAGCATCCCGCAAAGGATCGCCTCCTGAAGGAGCGCCGTGATCTTCGTGGTCAGGCGGCTGTCCTGTTGCTGGGTCTTCGCAGTCGTCATCTTTCCCGTGCAGACTCTCAAAGCCATGGTTGCGACGGCCGGACGCGGACACGGCACCGTTCAATATGGCACGGTGCCGAGCCCGCGCCATGGCCTCGCGTTCGAGCGGTCTCCTTGCCGCACCCGGAGGTGCCCCGGATTCGCCATCGGCGGAATCGGCCGCCCTCAGAAATGGCTATTGTCGGCAAAAGCCATTGATGCTAAGCATCACACAGGGCGGTCGCCGATGACAAGCAAATTGGGGGAGAGAGATCGGGCTTTCGTAGCCAAGAAGATGCCCATATGCAACACCGTCATCGGAGAACCGCACCGATGCGAAATGAAAATTCACCTCAGAACTGAGTTTGCGATCACGGCGACAAGGGGCCGCTGGATTCGTACGACACGATTATTTTGCGTTCCGCCCAGAGCCGAGCCTTTCAAAAGAAGCGTTCGACTTCGGGAAGCGGAACATGGGGAGGCAAATGTCAAAGATAGCTGACGCCTACTTCGGCCTCATAAAGATCCTGATTGCGGTCTGCCTAGTCGTCATGGTCGTCCTGGTATTCGGCAACGTGGTCCTGCGTTACGGGTTCAACAGCGGCATCACCGAGTCTGAGGAACTTTCGCGCCTGCTGTTCGTCTGGATGACTTTCCTCGGCGCGATCCTGGCGCTCCGCGACCACGGGCACCTGGGCATGGACATGCTGGTCAACCGGCTGCCGAAGGCCGGCAAGATGGCCTGCTTCTTCGGCAGCCACCTGATCATGCTCTACGTCACCTGGCTGCTGCTCGAGGGAAGCTGGGAGCAGACGATCATCAACATCGACGTCGCGGCCCCTTCCACCGGCCTGTCGATGGGCCTGTTCTACGGCGTCGGTATCGTGTTCGGCGTATCGGTGATCACGATCCTGCTGGTCAACCTGGCACGCGCCGTGACCGGCCGCATGAGCGACCGGGACCTGGTCACCGTCACCGAATCCGAAGGTGAAGTCGAGATCGCGGGCCTCCGGAACGACAGCAGGAGCACCCTCCCATGACCATCACGATCTTCCTGGGGTCCCTGCTGGGGGCAATGGCCATCGGCACCCCGATCGCCTTCGCGCTGCTGCTGTGCGGCGTGATGCTGATGTTCCATCTCGACCTTTACGACGCCCAGATCGTGGCGCAGAACGTGATCAACGGCGCCGACAGCTTTCCGCTGATGGCGGTCCCGTTCTTCATGCTGGCCGGCGAGATCATGAACGCCGGCGGCCTGTCGCGCCGCATCGTGACCATCGCCATGGCGCTGATCGGTCATGTCAGGGGCGGTCTCGGCTATGTCGCGATCCTGGCATCCTGCGTCATGGCCAGCCTGTCCGGGTCGGCCGTCGCCGACGCCGCGGCCCTGGGGGCGCTGCTCGTCCCCATGATGGTTCGGGCGGGCCACGACAGGGCACGGTCGGCCGGCCTGATCGCGTCCGGCGGCATCATCGCCCCGATCATCCCGCCCAGCATCGGCTTCATCATCTTCGGGGTCGCCGCCAACGTCTCCATCACCAAGCTGTTCCTGGCCGGCATCGTGCCCGGCCTGCTCCTGGGGCTCGGCCTGGTGTTCGCGTGGTGGCTGGCCGCCCGCAACGAAGATGTCGAGCCGCCGCCGCGCGCTTCACGCCGGGAACTCGCCCACGCCATCATCGACGGTTTCTGGGCCCTGCTGCTGCCGCTGATCATCATCGTCGGCCTGAAGATGGGCGTCTTCACCCCGACCGAGGCGGCGGTCGTGGCGGCCGTCTACTCGCTGTTCGTCGCGACGGTGATCTACCGCGAACTGCGGCCGGCGCAGCTGTTCGAGCTGTTCGTGACCGCGGCCAAGACGACGTCGGTGGTGATGTTCCTGGTCGCCGCCGCCATGGTCTCGGCCTGGATGATCACGGTCGCCGACCTGCCGGGCCAGGTCACCGAGCTGCTGGAGCCCTTCATGGACAACCAGACGCTCCTGATGATCGCGATCATGCTGCTGGTGGTGATCGTCGGCACGGCCATGGACATGACGCCGACGATCCTGATCCTGACGCCGGTCCTGATGCCGGTGATCAAGGAAGCCGGCATCGACCCGATCTATTTCGGCGTCCTGTTCATCATCAACAACGCGATCGGCCTGATCACGCCGCCGGTCGGCGTCGTGTTGAACGTCGTGGCCGGCGTCTCGAAGATCAGCATGGACGAGCTGATCAGGGGGGTGTGGCCCTTCATGATCACCCACCTGATCGTCCTGGTCCTGCTCATCCTGTTCCCCATTCTCGTCACGGGGCCGGCAAGCTGGTTCTACGGCTGAGCCCCGCCCCCTCGGCGGCAACGCCACCCATCCGATCCAAGACAAGAGGAAACGTCCGATGAAACAGTCGATCAAGACCGCGCTGGCCGGCCTCGCCCTGGCCGGCGCCCTGTTCACGGCCGGCACCGCCGCGGCCCAGGACATCCAATCGCGCAACTTCAAGGTCGCCTTCGTCCAGAACAACGACCACCCGCACGGCATCGGCGTGAAGAAGTTCGGCGAGCTGCTGGAGGAGAAGAGCGGCGGCAAGATGAAGGCCAGGGGCTTCGGCGGCGGCCAGCTCGGCGGCGACGCGCAGGTGATCTCCTCCCTCCAGGGCGGCGTGCTGGACATGACGCTGGTCAGCCCCGGCCTGCTGACCGGCCTGGTCAAGGAATTCTCGGTCTTCGACCTGCCGTTCTTCTTCAACGACTACCGCGAGGTCGACGCCGTCATGGACGGCCCGGTCGGCACCCGCCTGCTGGAGAAGCTGCCGGAGAAGGGGCTGATCGGCCTGGGCTACTGGGACCACGGGTTCCGCAACCTCAGCACCGCCAAGACGCCGATCAACAAGATGGAGGACATCGCGGGGCTGAAGGTGCGCGTGATCCAGATCCCCATCTTCATCGACACCTTCGCGGCGCTGGGCGCCAACCCGGTGCCCCTGCCCTTCCCGGAACTCTACACCGCGCTGGAGACCGGGACCGTGGACGGCCAGGAGAACCCGTTCGCCTCGATCGAGACCAGCAAGTTCTACGAGGTGCAGAAGTTCGCCGCGACCACCGGCCACGTCTACAACCCGCTGGTCGCCATCTTCAGCAAGCGCGTCTGGGACAAGCTGTCCGAGGACGAGCGCCGCATCGTCCAGGAGGCGGCCACCGAGGCCGGCCTGTACGAGCGTCAGGTCTCGCGCGAGGCGAACCAGAAGTCCATGCAGACCCTGCGTGACGCGGGCATGCAGATCACCGAGCTGCCGGCTTCCGAGATCGACCGCATGCGCGAGAAGGTCAAGCCGGTGACGGACAAATACGTCCAGAGCATCGGCCCCGAGCTTGTCAAGGAGATGCAGGCCGAGGTCCAGAAGGTGCGGGACGGCAAGTAAAGGTCGGAACCGGGAAACCGGCGCTCGGAGAAATCGATGAAACGGCGGCTTTACCAGGGAACCGACTTCCGGCGCGCGCAGAACATAGACGAGCTGCGCGCCGTCGCCCGCAGGCGCGTTCCCAACTTCTGCTTCGAGTATGTCGAGGGCGGCTCGGACGACGAGGTCACCCTGCGGCGCAACCGGTCGGTCTTCGAGGAGATCGGTTTCGTGCCGCGGACCCTGGTGGACGTCTCGGCCCGGGGACAGGCGGTCGACCTGTTCGGCAAGCCGTCGGCGGCGCCCTTCCTGATCGGCCCGACGGGCTTCAGCGGGTTGCTCGCCAAGGAGGGCGACCTGGCGCTCGCCCGCGCCGCCGCCGCGGCCGGCATCCCCTTCATCCTCAGCAACGCCTCGACCATGCGGCTGGAGGAGGTCGCGGAGCGGGCCGGCGGGCGCCTGTGGATGCAGCTCTACCTGTACCGGACGCGCGCCTTCGCGGCGAAGCTGGTGGAGCGGGCCAGGGCGGCCGGCCTCGAAGCGCTGGTGGTCACCACGGACAGCGCGATCTTCGGCAACCGGGAATGGGACCGGCGCAACTATGCCCGGCCCCTGAAGCTGAACCTGCGCAACACCATCGACGTGGCGCTCCATCCGCGCTGGATCCTCGACGTGCTGGTGCCCGACGGCGTGCCGCGCTTCGCCAATCTGGGCGACCTGCTGCCGCCCGGCCAGGACAGCGTGCGCGGGGCGGCATCGGCGATCGCGAAGGAGCTGGACCCGTCGCTGGACTGGGCGGACATACGGTGGCTGCGCGACCTGTGGCCGGGCAAGCTGGTCGTCAAGGGCGTCATGACCGCCGAGGATGCCGCCCTGGCGGCGGAGTGCGGGGCCGACGGCATCGTGCTGTCGAACCATGGCGGCCGCCAGCTCGACGGCGCCGTCTCGACCATGGAGGTCCTGCCGGAGGTGGTGAGCGAGGTCGGAGGACGGCTGACGGTGATGCTCGACGGCGGCTTCCGCCGGGGTTCCGACATCGTCAAGGCACGGGCGCTGGGAGCGGATGCCGTGCTGCTCGGCCGAGCCACCACATACGGCCTCGCCGCCGGCGGCGAGGCGGGGGTCGCCCACGCGATCGGCATCCTGAAGACCGAAGTGGACCGCGTGGTAGGATTGCTCGGCTGCGCCGACCTGTCGCAACTCGACGATTCATTCCTGCGCTGGCCGGGCCGTCCGATGCCGCCGTCCAGGCACACCGGACCCGGGCGAGGCGTCCTGTCCCCGGTCGCCGGGCAGGCAACGAATTCCAATCATCAGAAGAGGGAGGCCCAACTATGAGCGAGGCGACAAGGGTCGGCTTCGTCGGGCTCGGGCTGATGGGCACGGGCATCGCGCGGAACATCCTGCGCAAGGGGTTCCCCGTCACCGTGCTGGCGCACCGCAACCGCCAGCCGCTGGAGGAACTGCTGGCCGAAGGCGCCGCCGAGGCGGCGAGCGCGGCGGACCTGGCGCGCAATTCGGACGTGGTGATCGTCTGCGTCACCGGGACGCCGCAGGTCCGCGACGTGCTGTTCCGGGACGGCGGCCTGCTGGAGGGCGTGCATGACGGCCTGATCGTGATCGACAGCAGCACGGGGGATCCGGAATTCGCGGCCGAGGCCGAGGCCGCCGTCCAGGCGCGCGGCGGGCGCTTCATGGACGCCCCCGTCAACCGGACGCCCAAGGAGGCGGCGGAGGGCCGGCTGAACGTGCTCGCCGGCGGCGACGCCGCGACGCTGGAGGCGGTGCGGCCGGTGCTCGAAACCTATTCCGAGACGATCCACCATGTCGGGCCGCTGGGATCGGGCTACCGGGCGAAGCTGATCCACAACTTCATCGCCCAGGGCACCGCCGTCCTGCTGGCCGAGGCGTTCTGCACCGCCGCCAAGGTCGGGCTGGACCTGGAGGCGTTCGCCGATCTCTGCCGGCTCAGCGGCGCGCACAGCCGCACCTTCGATCGGATCATTCCCTTCGTCCTGGAGGGCGACGATTCCGGCCAGAAGTTCACCCTGCGGAATGCGGTCAAGGACATGCGCTCCTACACCCGCCTCGCGGAATCGGCGCCGACGACCGCCTTCGCGGCGCAGGCGGTCCACCAGACCTACCTTCTTGCCACCAACCTCGGCCACGGCGACAAATACGTGCCTCATCTGTTCGATGTGATCGGGCAAGTGAACGGCGTGACCGTCCGGGCCCGCTGAGGGCCGGACTTCTCCAAGGACCCCATGGACAAGGACCCGCAACCATGACAGCACAAGGGCAGCCGCGCTACCGGGGCGTATTTCCGGTGGCGCCGACGGTGTTCACGGACTCGGGCGACCTGGACCTGGACGGCCAGCGCCGCGCCATCGACTTCATGATCGACGCCGGTTCCCACGGCATCTGCATCCTGGCGAACTTCTCCGAGCAGTTCGTGCTGACCGACGCCGAGCGCGATCGCGTCCAGGACGCCGTCCTGGAGCATGTCGCCGGCCGCGTTCCGATCATCGTGACGACGACCCACTTCGGCACCGCCGTCTGCGCCGAGCGCAGCCGGCGCGCCCAGGAGGCGGGAGCGGCCATGGTCATGATCATGCCGCCCTACCACGGCGCCACGTTCCGGGTGCCGGAGGAATCGATCTTCCAGTTCTACCAGCGGGTGTCCGACGCGATCGACATCCCGATCATGATCCAGGACGCGCCGGTCGCCGGGACGCCGCTTTCTGCGGCCTTTCTCGCACGGATGGCTCGCGAAATCGAAAACGTTTCCTATTTCAAGATCGAGGTCCCGCAGGCTGCCGCCAAGCTCCGCACGCTGATCGAGCTGGGCGGCGACGCGATCGAGGGGCCTTGGGACGGCGAGGAGGCGATCACGTTGCTCGCCGATCTCGACGCGGGTGCGACCGGCGCGATGACGGGCGGGGGCTATCCGGACGGCATCCGGCAGATCACGGACCCGTACGAGGCCGGCCGCCGCGAGGAGGCGATCGAGGCCTATGGCCGGTGGCTGCCGCTGATCAATTACGAGAACCGCCAAGCCGGCCTGATCGCGGCCAAGGTTCTCATGAAGGAAGGCGGCGTCATCAAGTCCGAAGCGGTCCGCCACCCGCTTCAGCCGCTGCACCCGAAAACCCGCGCCGGGCTGATCGAAACCGCCCGGCGGCTCGACCCGCTCGTCCTCCGCTGGGCACGCTGAGGACGGACGGGACCCCGAGAAACGGTTCCAGAGGAGTTAGTCGAACATGAAAATCACCGGTGACATGCTGATCGGCGCCAAGTCCGTGCGCGGTCGCGAAACCACGTTCTACGCGGTGAACCCCGCCAACGGGGAGAAGATGGAGCCGGCCTTCGGCGGCGGCGGCGAAGCCGAGGTCCGCGAGGCCTGCAAGCTGGCCTGGGCCGCCTTCGACAGCTATCGGGAAACCAGCCTGGAAGCCCGCGCGACCTTCCTGGAGACCGTTGCCCAGAAGATCATGGACCTGGGCGACCCGCTGGTCGAGCGGGCCTCCGCCGAGAGCGGCCTGCCGCGCGCCCGGATCGAGGGCGAGCGCGGCCGAACCGTCGGCCAGCTCCGCCTATTCGCCGGGGTCGTCCGCGAGGGTGGCTGGATCGAGGCCCGCATCGACCCCGCCCTGCCCGACCGCAAGCCCCTGCCGCGCCCCGACCAGCGCCAGCGCCACATACCGCTCGGCCCGGTCGCGGTCTTCGGGGCCAGCAACTTCCCGCTGGCCTTCTCGGTCGCGGGCGGCGACACCGCCTCGGCGCTGGCCGCGGGCTGCCCGGTAATCGTCAAGGCCCACTCGGCCCATCCCGGCACGTCGGAACTGGTCGGCCGGGCCGTCCAGGCGGCGGTCGCGGAGTGCGGCCTGCCCGAGGGCGTCTTCTCCATGGTGTTCGGCGCCGGCAACTCGGTCGGCACCGCCCTGGTCTCGGACTGGCGGATCAAGGCCGTGGGCTTCACCGGATCGCGCCGGGGCGGCATGGCCCTGGTGAGCGTCGCGGCGGCCCGCCGCGAGCCGATCCCTGTCTATGCCGAGATGAGCAGCATCAACCCGGTCTTCCTGCTGCCGTCCGCGCTGTCGTCGCGCACCGAGGCGCTGGGCAAGGGCTATGTCGCCTCCCTCAACCTGGGCGCCGGCCAATTCTGCACCAACCCCGGCATCGTGCTGGCGCTGGACGGCCCGGACCTCGACCGTTTCCTGGAGACGGCCAAGGCGGAAGTGGGCAACAGCGCCGCGTCGACCATGCTGACGCCCGGCATCTTCGCCGCCTATGACGAGGGCGTGCGGAAGCTTTCGGGCAATTCGAAGGTCCGCCTGCTTGCCCGCGGCCAAGCCTGCTCCGGCCCGAACCAGTGCCAGACAGCCGTGTTCGAGACCGACGCCGCCAGCTTCCTGTCCGAGACCGATCTTCAGGAAGAGGTGTTCGGTGCCTCGTCCCTGGTGATCCGCTGCCCGGACCTGGAGACGGTGCGCACCGTCGCGGAGCATCTGGAAGGTCAGCTGACCGCGACGGTCCAGGCCGACGAGGGCGACCTCGACGCCGCCCGGATGCTGCTGCCGGTCCTGGAGCGCAAGGCCGGCCGCGTGCTGTTCAACGGCTGGCCGACCGGCGTGGACGTCAGCCACGCCATGGTCCATGGCGGCCCCTTCCCGTCCACGGCGGACGGCCGCAGCACCTCGGTCGGCACGCTGGCGATCCGTCGCTTCCTGCGCCCGGTCTGCTACCAGGACGTTCCGGCCAGCCTGCTGCCGGAAGCGTTGAAGGACGGCAACCCGCTGAAGCTGTGGCGGCGCATCGGTGGCGAGATGGGTCGCGACTGAGACCGCCGACCGGTCTGACGCAGGGGGGAGGTGCCGGCCGGCGCCTCCCCATTCGCTTTCTATCCGGCCTTCGGGACGGCGTCGTAGAAGCTGTAGTCGAACAGTTCGTCCAGGTTGACCGGCTTGACCTGCGTCCCCAGGGTTTGCTGGAAGTCCTGGAGCACGGCCGTGGCGTCCCGGATCACGTGGGGATCGGCGACCAGGTTGGTGTTGGGGGACCGCAGCGCCTTGTCGATGATCCGCGGGTCCACCAGTCCCTTGCCGACGAAGGCGGTGACGTGGTCGGCCGCGCGGTCCTGCCGGCTTCGCGCGAATTCGGTCGCGCGGACGTGAAGCTCGACCAGGGTGGCGACGGCGTCCCGGTTGGCGGCGATGGTCGCTTCCCGCACCGCCAGCACGGCGCCCGGCTGGCGCGGCAGCATGGTGCTGGCCGGGGCGACGATCCGGGCGGTGGGATCGCGTTCCTGCACGATCGTCAGGATCGGCTCCAGGATCGAGGCGCCCTCGACCGCGCCCGCCAGCAGTGCCTGCTGCACCTGGTCCTCGCCGACGCCGACGATCTCGACATGGCGGGCATCGGCCTGGGCGACGCGGTTCAGGTAATATCTCAGGATCGTGTCCGGCACCGAGCCGGTCGGCAGCGTGGCGATCTTGGCGGGGCGCCCCGCGCGATCGAAGAAGCCCTTGAATCCTTCTGCGGCCGAGGGCGCCGCGGCCATCATCTCCGCGAAGGGACCCCGGCCGATCAGGGCGACCTGGTCGATGATGTTCGACGCGAGCACCTTGACGTCGATGCCCCGCGAGCGGGCGACCATGGCCGGCCCGATCCCGACATAGGCCACGTCCAGGCTGCCGGACGCCAGCGCCTGGACCATGGCGGGCCCGGACGAGAACTGCGTCAGTTCGAGCTTCAGACCGGCCTTACCGGTCCAGCCCTCGCCCTGCATGATGAAGAGCTGGGTCATGGGGATGATGGGGATGTAGCCCACCCTCAGGGTAACCGGTGCCGCCAGGGCGGAGACGGGCAGCAGGGCCGCCGCGGCTGCGATGCCGGAGAGTTGGACGAACCGGCGGCGGGACAAGGCGATGGACATGGGCGGGCGCTCCGGAAGGTTATGCTTTTTGCCGACATTAGCATCCCGGAGCCTCCGGAATCGTGGGGCATCCCTGGTACGGGACTTGGCCGATCGTCAGAGGCGCGGTAATGCCATTCTCCCTGCCCTGCCCTATCGATCATCATCGGAATTGCCTTTCCCTTATGCGGGGACGGCTGGTCTCCTGGAACCGTCTTCCCCGAAACGGACACCGTCCTGATGCTGAATACCGGTAAATCCATACTGATCGCGGCCAGATTCATCGCCGCCATGGCGATCGGCGCGCTTGTTTCCCAAGAGACCATGGCGCAACAGGCGCGGGAAACCCCCGGGGCGCAGGCGGCCCCCGTCCGCAAGGGCGGCCAGTCCCCGGCCGAGCGGATCAACGCCTGGACGGTGGGCCTGGCCGGCGGACAGCTGGAAGGAGCGCCGCTGCGCCTGGCATCGGAAATCGCGCGCGTCGTCGACGATGGCGACAATGCCCACGTCCTGCCGATCGTCACGCGGGGCCCGACCGAGAACGTCAATTCCCTCCTCTATCTCCGGGGAGTGGACATGGCCATCATCAACACTGACGTGATCGAGGAGTACAAGGCCCAGGTTCCCAATATCCAGCAGCAGATCACCTATGTGCTGAACCTGTTCCCGTCGGAGCTCCATGTCTTCGTGCGGCCGGAAATCCAGTCGCTCGACGACCTCAAGGGCAAGAAGGTGAACTTCAACACCCTCGGCACGGCGGCAGCCTATTCGGGACCGCTGATCTTCACGCGGCTGGGCCTGGACGTCGAGAAGACCTTCATTCCCCATCCGGTGGCGCTGGAGCAGATGCGCAACGGCGCCGGCGACATGGCCGCGGTCGTGTTCATCACCTCCAAGCCGGTCGATGCCTTCCTCAAGGGGCGGTGGGAGCCTGGCTTCAAGTTCCTGCCGGTCGAGTACGACAGGAAGTTCGAGGACTATTATCTCCCGTCGCGGCTGGATCCGGCGGACTATCCCAGCCTGATTCCCGAGGGCAGCCAAGTCACGACGATCGCCGTCCCGACCTTTCTGGCCGCCTACAATTGGCCGCGAAGCTCCGACCGCTACCGCCGCATGGCCCGTTTCGTCGACAACCTGTTCAGCCGCATGCCGACCCTCCAGGGGCCGGGCTTCGACCCGAAGTGGAAGAACGTCAACCTCGCCTCCCGGGTGCCGGGGCTGGAGCGTTACCGCGCCGCGCAGGACTGGCTCGACAAGTCCGGGTCGGCCCAGGAAAGCAGCCTGCCGCGATGACGACCCCGACTGCCTATCGTGAAGCTCCGCAGCCTGCCTGCCCGGAGCTGCGGAAGACGTTGGGGCACTGCCTTGCGGCGGCGATCCTGCTGCTGTCCGCCTCCGCGTCGGCGCAGACCGCCGACGACGCCCCTCGGACGGAGGCCGCGGACTGGATCGTCAGCGAGACGGCCTCTCCCGTGGACTACAGCCGGCAGGTCAGCGCCACCATGCTTTCCGCGGCACCTCCCGGGGAGCGGGAGATGTCCTTCGCCATGCATTGCAGGCAGGGAAAGACCGAGCTGGTGCTGGGTGTCCCCGACTTCGCCCGTTACCCCGCGGGCACCGCGCTGGTGCTGGAATTCCTCCCGCTCACCGAGGAGGCGATGCGCGACCAGACGGTGGAGCGGCGCTGGGTCCAGCATCGCGGCCAGGAGCAGCGGTGGAACGAGCTGAGCGGCACCACGGACGTGTCGCTGCGGGGCGATACCGTCGGCTTCCTCAAGCAGCTGCCGGACGGAGGCCGGCTTTTCGTGCGGATGAAGGACAAGCAGGGCGATATGCATGAGGCCGAATTCGACCTCACCGGGTTCGATCCCGTCCGCGAAAAACTCGCCTCCGCCTGCGGCTGGCCCGCCTGATTGCCACGCCTCCCTGTTGGAAGGACCGGCCGGACCTTATCTACGGTCTGGACCAAGTCGATACAGGGTTCTCTCGAAGGAGGCTTTCCGATGCCATCGTCCGATGACTGGCAGATCCCCCCCGAATTCCAGCCGGATCCCGACGCGGTGGCCTTTGATCTGGATCGCGCCCTGTCCTCGGTCGTGGCCCTGAGGGCGAGCGTTCCCGACGATGCCTTCACGGCGGAAACGCTCGGGACGCAGAGGGCGGGACAAGGCGCCGTGATCCGCGAGGACGGCCTCGTGCTGACCATCGGCTACCTGATCGCCGAGGCGGAGGAGATCTGGCTCACGACCAGCGACGGCCGGGCCGTGAAGGGCCATGTCCTGGCCTATGATTACGACAGCGGCTTCGGCATCGTCCAGGCGCTGTCGCCGCTCGGCGTGCCGGCGCTGTCCCTGGGGAACTCGCGCCACGCGACCGTGGGCGAGCATGTGGTGATCGGCGGGTCCGGCGGCCGGCCCCATTCGCTGGCGGCAAGGGTGGCGGCCCGGCAGGAATTCGCGGGCTATTGGGAATATCTGCTGGACGACGCCATCTTCACGGTGCCCGCACACCCGAACTGGGGCGGCACGGCGCTGCTGGGACCGCAGGGCGAGCTTCTCGGAATCGGTTCGCTCCAGTTGCAGTCCCGGGACAGCGGCGGGCGGCTGGTCCCGCTGAACATGAGCGTGCCGATCGACCTGCTGAAGCCGATCCTGGACGACCTGCTGAGGCTCGGCCGCTCCAGCGGACCTTCCCGGCCCTGGCTCGGGCTCTACGCCACCGAGGACGAGCGTGACCGGGTCGTGCTTGCCGGCTTGGCGGGCGACGGCCCGGCGCGGCGGGCGGAGCTCCGCGCCGGCGACATCGTGCGCGCCATCGCGGGCAAACCGATCCAGTCGCTGGCCGGGTTCTACCGGTCCCTGTGGTCGCTCGGCCCCGCGGGCATCGACGTCCCGCTCACCGTGGAGCGCGAGGGCGACGTGTTCGACCTCCGCGTCGGCTCCGCCGACCGCAGCCGCTTCCTGAAGCCCAACCGGCTGCATTGACGGCGGCGAAGTATCGGGCACGGCGTAACGGCCGGCCGGTTCAGGTGTTCACACTCTACCACCTGGGACCACCCCGACCGGAGCCGCCCGTGCGCGTCGCGCTGTTCATCACCTGCTACAATGACACCCTGTTCCCGCAGACGGGCATCGCCACCGTCCGCCTGCTGGAGCGGCTGGGCCATACCGTCGAGTTCCCGGAGGATCAGACCTGCTGCGGTCAGATGCACTCCAATACGGGCTACGGCGACGAGGCCATCCCGCTGATAAGGCGTTTCGTCAAGTCGTTCCGGGACGCCGAGGTCATCGTCTCCCCCTCGTCGTCCTGTGTCTCCAACATTCGCACGGCGTGGCTCCGCACCTTGGCCGACACCGGCGACGAGGCGCTGAAGCGCGACGTGGCCGAGATCGTGCCGCGGGTCTTCGAGCTGTCGCAGTTCCTGGTGGACAAGCTCGGGATCGACGACGTCGGCGCCTATTATCCCCGCCGCGTCACCTACCACCCGACCTGCAACTCGCTGCGCGCATTGAAGGTGGGCGACGCGCCGATGAGGCTGCTCGCCAAGGTGCGCGGCCTCGACCTCGTCGAACTGCCGGACGCGCGGGAATGCTGCGGCTTCGGCGGCACCTTCGCGGTCAAGAACGAGGACACTTCGGTCGCCATGCTGTCGGACAAGATGCGCTCGGTGCTGGGTACCCGGGCGGAGATCTGCACCGCCCTGGACAGTTCGTGCCTGATGCATATCGGCGGCGGGCTGCACCGGCTGCGCAGCGGCGTGCGGACCGTCCATCTGGCGGAAATCCTGGCTTCAACGGAAAAGGACTTCATCCATGGCGAGCGCCGCTGAGCCGCGCACCTTCCCGCAGCTGGCGAGGCGCGCGGTTGCCGATACCCAGCTCCGCCGCAACATCGGCAACGCCACCCAGACGATCCGCACCAAGCGCGCCGCCGTCGTCGCCGAGGTGCCGGACTGGGAGGAGCTGCGCGAGGCCGGCCGCTCCCTGAAGGAGCACACGCTGCGCAACCTGGACCGCTACCTGGTCCAGCTGGAGGAGTCGGTCACCAAGGCCGGCGGGCAGGTCCACTGGGCAAGGGACGGCG
Source organism: Skermanella rosea (assembly GCF_016806835.2). Classification (NCBI taxonomy): domain Bacteria; kingdom Pseudomonadati; phylum Pseudomonadota; class Alphaproteobacteria; order Rhodospirillales; family Azospirillaceae; genus Skermanella; species Skermanella rosea. The sequence goes on from NZ_CP086111.1 coordinate 3,668,298, forward strand.
CGGAAGCCACCCGCATCGTCACCGACATCGCCAAGCGGCATTCCGTCAAGGAGGTGATCAAGGTCAAGTCGATCACGACGGAGGAGATCAAGCTGAACGAGGCGCTGGAGGATGCGGGCATCCGGCCGTTCGAGACCGACCTGGCCGAGCTGATCATCCAGCTCGGCGACGACGTCTCTTCCCATATCCTGGTGCCGGCGATCCACCGCAACCGGGCGGAGATCCGCGAACTGTTCATGCGGAAGCTGGGGCTGACGGAATTGTCCGACCGCCCGTCCGACCTGACCGCGGCGGCGCGCTCATACCTGCGCGAGAAGTTCCTGACCGTGCCCATGGCGGTCAGCGGGGCCAATTTCGGCATCTGCGACACCGGCACGATCTGCGTCGTGGAGTCGGAGGGGAACGGCCGCATGTGCCTGACGCTGCCCAAGGTGCTGGTCAGCGTGATGGGGATCGAGAAGCTGGTGCCGACCTGGGAGGACATGGAAGTCTTCCTCCAGCTCCTGCCGCGGTCCTCCACCGGCGAGCGGATGAACCCCTACAATTCCCTGTGGACAGGCGTCACGCCGGGGGACGGCCCGCAGGAATTCCACCTGGTGCTGCTCGACAACCGCCGAACCGACGTGCTGGCCGACCGGACCGGACGGCAGACGCTCAACTGCATCCGGTGCAGCGCCTGCCTGAACGTCTGCCCCGTCTATGCCCGGACGGGCGGCCATGCCTATCATTCCGAATACCAGGGACCGATCGGCGCGATCCTCACGCCCCAGCTCCACGGGATGGACGCGGCGGCTTCGCTCCCCTTCGCCTCGTCGCTGTGCGGCGCCTGCTACGAGGTCTGCCCGGTCAAGATCAACATTCCCGAGGTGCTGGTCCATCTGCGCACCCGGGCGGTCGCCCGAAGCGGCCCCAGCCTGGAGAAACTCGCCATGGGCGCCGCGATCCGCATGTTCGACAATCCCGGCCTGCTGGAGACCGCGCAGAAGATCGCGCGGATCGCGCAGCGTCCGTTCGTCAGCGACGGCTACATCACCGGCGGGCTGGGGCCGGTCCGCCAGTGGACAAGGGCGCGGGACCTTCCCGCCGTGCCCGACCAGAGTTTCCGCGAGTGGTGGAGGACACGCCGGTGAGCGCCGCGCGCGAGGAGATCCTGGGTCGCGTCAGGGCGGCCCTGGCCGGCGATCCGGCCGGGGAAATCGCCATCGCCCGGGACTACAGGACGTCGCCCGGCCTGTCGGGCGCCGGTCTGGTCGACCGCTTCGCCGAGCGGGCGGAAGCCTACAAGGCGACCGTGCGGCGGGTCGACGCCGCAGGCGCCACGGAGGCGATCCGGCGGCTTCAGGGGCGCTTCGTCGTTCCGGCAGATCTGGCGGAGTCCTGGCTGCCGGCCGATTTCGTGCGGGACGACGGCAACCTGGACCACCGCGAACTGGATGCCGTGGCCGGGGTGGTCACCAACTGCGCCCTGGCCATCGCCGAGACCGGGACAATCGTGCTGGATGCCGGGGCGGAACAGGGGCGCCGGGCGATCACCCTGCTGCCCGACTTCCATGTCTGCATCGTTCCGGCCGACCGGATCGTCGCGTCGGTACCCGAAGCCATCAGGGCGCTGCGCGGCTCCCTGCCCCGCCCGCTGACCTTCATGTCAGGGCCGTCGGCGACCTCCGACATCGAGCTGAACAGGGTCGAGGGCGTCCACGGCCCGCGCAGGCTGGAGATTCTGATCGTCGGGACGGCCTAGAACTGAACCCGATCAGGTTGATCGGCCCGAGACAGCTGATCCGATGCGTTGCGCCATGGGCGCAACCTACGATCGTCGACCCGCATCACCTCCGCCCTGCATCGAGCCGTAGGTTGCGTCCATGGCGCAACACAGTGCGGCGAGTGGAACGGCCGGCTGCGAGGACCGGAGCGGTTCAACCTGATCGGGGACCGCTCTAGCGGAGCCGGGTTGCCGGGGTCAAAGACCCGCCTCCCGCCACCCTGAAGACCGGCATCTCCAGGTTGACGCCCTTCAGATGCGCCGTCCGCCGCTCGACGACGAAGGGCTCCAGCAGTTCCCCGACGCCGGGATAGTCATGGACGTCCCCGGTCAGGTAGATCTCCTCGGCCTGGGCAAGGCTCTGCACCCGAGCCGCGATGTTCACCGCCTGGCCGAAATAGTCGAGTTGGTCGTTCGACGTGACGGCGATCGAGGCACCCTTGTGCAGGCCGATCTTCAGGATCAACGGCCGGTCGACATGGTCCCGATTGAACCGCTCCATCTCGTCGAGCATGGCCACAGCGGCGGCGACCGCGTCGCGCGGGTTCAGGAAGGCCGCCATGACGGCGTCCCCGATGGTCTTGATCACGGTGCCGCCGTTGGCGACCGTGACGTCGCGGAGCCGGTCGAAATGCTGCTGGACCAGGGAGAAGGCGCTGAGGTCGCCGATCCTGTCATACAAGGCGGTGGAGCTCTTCAGGTCGGTGAACAGCAGGGTTATGTCCTTGACGCCGATCCCCTCGGTCGCGCGGATCAGTTCGGACCGGAACAAGGTGCGGAAGGTCTGGGTGGTGAGCAGCCGCTTGCCGGTCAGGAACGGCCTGAACAGGATGTCCGGATGGGAGAAGCCCGGCGACGTCACGGTCAGGCCGAACAGGCGGCGCCGCGCCGAGGCGTTCCGGATCTCCAGGACGATGCGGCCGGCGGCGATCCGGCCCGTCGCCGGCGCGCACGACCTGTCTTCGTAATTGACGGCCAACGGCCGCGGCGCGGGCGGCGCGTCCTCGGCGACGGTGAACTCGAAGCCGTCGTCGGCGTCGAAATCCCAGCCGAGCAGGGTTCCCTCCCCCACGTCGATCTCGATCCGCTCGACCGCGTGCGGCTGTATGAATCGGACCTCCGGAGTCGCCGCCGCGAAATGGTCCATCCAGGGCTTCCCGTCCGGCGTCACGCCGTCGAGCGTGACGCGGCATTCGAAGCAGTAATCCCGTGCCGGCAGGGCGTCCGGATCATGGAACCTGATCCGGCGGACATTGGCGCAGACCGTGAAGGTGATGGTGATGTAGTCGTCCAGCACCGCTTCGTAATCGGTGCGGCACAGGGCGCAGCGATAATGCTTTTCGAGGGTGCGCAGGCTGCCGAAGCTCTCGACGATGCAGGCGCACAGCGGGCAGACCAGGAGCCAGTCCATCTCGAACAGGCCGAGCGAGGACGCGTGGAGGAACAGGTCGATCGCCTCCGCTTCCGCGATGCCCCGTTCGGCGCCGAACGCCAGCGGATTGACCCGATAGAGCTCCCGGTCGTCGGCGGTGCGCAGGAAGCTTTCGAGCTTCGACATGACCCGCGGGCTCCAGGCCCGCACCGTTTCCAGCGTTGCGAGGCGCCTGTCCAACTCCGCCTCGTCGATCCCCGTCTTCATGGTTTCCCCCCTCGTTCGAACGATCGTTGCCGAGGATTCTCCGTTCCCAACAGGAACAAATCATGAACCGCATTCTACAGCACAGGTCCGGGCGTGCCAGTGCTCATTGGGGGCGGTCGAAGGAGCGGCTAACCCGGGATCGCGGGGCATGCTCACGGGACGGCGGGCGGCGTCTCCTTCATTCTCTGCTTCGCTTGGCGGTACTGTTCCTTGAACGCCGCCTTCAGGGCCTGCTTGCTCATCTGGCCGTCCTGCTTGAAATAGGCCTCGGTCGTGTGGCCGACGGCATAGGTCACGGCCCCGCACAGCACGGCATCCGCCGCCATGGCCGGGATCGTCCCCAGGCCGGTGAGCTTCAGGGCGTCGTTGACGAACTTGCCACCCGCGAGCAGCAGGCCGGTCGAGAGCCCCATGCCCCGCAGGATCTGGAACAGCAGGCCCCTGGCCTTGTCCTTGTCCCACAGATGGCCGTAGGCGCGGCCGATGAAGACGATCATCGTCATGTTGATCATCACCAGCGCGACCCAGGAGACCGCGGGCCATGCCCCCCAGAAGGCGGCCTGCGCGGTCGCATGGTTGATGATCACTCCGGCCCGTTCCGCCGGGGTCCGGGTATCGTCGTCGGCCTCCTCGAAGCTCCTGTCGATCTCCTCGGTCTTCGGTTCGGGTTGCTTCTCCCCGGCCATCACGCCTCCTCGCGTCCCGCGGAAGCCGGCTTGCGGCCCTCCGTCTCGTCGACCACTTCGCTCACCGCCTCGGCCAGGGTTTCGAGGACGTCGGCAAGCTGGTCGGGCGGCAGGTCGTTCGCCTCCACCCCGGCGGCCTCCAGCATGCGGACAACCTCGTCGGGGTCGAGGTTCCGGGCCAGGATCTCGAGGTGATCGCCGTCGAGCGACGCCAAGGCATCGCTCACGGCATCGCCGGCGATGCCGAGATGTCCTTGGAGGGTTTCGACCAGCTGGTCGAAATCGATCATCGCTGTCTCCCACTCATGGGCGGCACAGCCTCCCCGGCGCTCCCGAGAAAGGGATAGGGCACGAAAGGGATAGGGGCTGTACCAAAGTCGATTGAAACAACATCAGGTTCAACATGTTGGCATGGCGAGCAATCGCAGACTATCCGGTGACCCATGACGGACCTATTGCAGCCCGCCACGGCGGAAGCTCCCTTCGATTGGCACTTCCCGGTACGACCGGGTTGGGAAAACGGGACGGACACGCTGTCCCGCCCCGCCGATGACGAACCTGCGAGATGCTGGAAGGCGGTCCTGGCGGATCTGCTGGACCAGGCGCTGACCGTCGATGCCTTCACCGAGACGGCCCGGCAGGCGTTCGGCGAGGACTGCACCGTGGTTCCGCCGGGCGGGGGCCTCTCGATGCAGCAGTTCACGCCGCCTCGGCGGATCGTCATCACGAACATGGTCGACGACATGGTCACCGGGGCCGCCTGCTACTAGCAGGCCCGCCTGGGATCAGGGCTGCCCGGCGGTCCCGCCGACCTCGTTCTCCGGAGTCTGCATGTCCGGGGCCACGGGACCGCCCTCGCCTGCCGTGCCGGACAGCTTGGCGGTGATCTCGGCCACGTGCCGGCCCTGGAAGCGCGCCCCGTCCAGCTCGTTCCGGCTCGGCTGGCGGGAGCCGTCGCCGCCGGCCAGGGTGCTGGCGCCGTAGGGCGTTCCGCCGCTGACCTCGTCCAGCCGGGTCTGACCGGGGAAGCTGTAGGGCAGGCCCACGATGATCATGCCGTGGTGCATCAGGTTGGTGATGATCGAGAACAGGGTGGTCTCCTGCCCGCCGTGCTGGGACGCGGTGCTGGTGAAGGCGCTGCCGACCTTGCCGACCAGGGCTCCCTTGACCCACAGGCCGCCGGTCTGGTCCCAGAAGTTCGCCATCTGGGACGTGATGCGGCCATAGCGGGTGGGCGTGCCGACGATGATGGCGTCGTAGTCGCCCAGCTCGTTCGGGCTGGCGATCGGAGCAGCCTGGTCCAGTTTCATGTGGGCGTTGCGGGCGACATCCTCGGGGACGAGTTCCGGCACCCGCTTGACGGCGACCTCCGTCCCCGGCACCGACCGGGCTCCCTCGGCGATGGCGTCGGCCATCTGCTCGATATGTCCGTAGCTCGAATAATACAGCACCAGCACCTTCGGCATCGACCAATATCCCTTTGAAAACAGAGAAGGCTGTCCGGCGCCGCCCGCGGCGGCCCCGGTCTGCCGTGAAAACCCGCGCTGTTCCTCTTGGTTCCTGAACGGGCTGCGGGATGACGCGCTCCGGGACAGGCGCCGCGCTGCCTGCATGCCCTGCCGTCGAGACCAAGCCGGTCGCGGATTGTTGAGAAGAACGAGCCTCTCGGTGTCTCCTTGCGGGAAAACGACGGGGGAGCAAGCGATGGAACGCAGATTTGTCTGGCCGGCCGTCTGCTGCCTTGGTCTTGCCCTAGTGGCGATCGGGCTGGTCTGGGCCTTCGGCGATTATGCGGGGATCAGCCTGACCGCCGGATGGGCGGTGGCGCTCGCCGTCGCCGCGACGATGGCGCTCGGCCTGGGCCTGATGGCGGTCATCTTCTATGGCCGGCGAAGCCGGCGCGACCAAGCGGTGGATCGGACGATCGATGGAAAGCCCACGGGGACGCCCGTTGGAAGGAGTGACCCGCCTTCGGGCGGGTCAAGCCGTCGAGGGATCGACCGTCAGTAGCGTCCCGGCGTGCCGCTGCCGCCGCCGACCTGCTCGCCGCTCCCGCCGCCCTGCCGGGAAGCATCGTAAGCCTTGATTTCGGCGTCCAGTTCCATGCGGCGACGCCCCTGGGGGGAATCGTCCGGCGCGTCGCGGAGTTGCTGGAACTCCTGCATGGCCTTTTCGAGTTCTTCGGTACTGCTGATCGGCATGTCTCGCTCCAATTTCGGGTCTGCCTATCCTCAACAGATATGGCGACGAAACGGCGAGGCGATATTTTCTCAGCCGGTCACGTAATGCGGTTCGGAGCGGTGGTGCAGGTCCTCGTAATGGACCAGGACCGGCTCGCCGAGCGGGACCGGCCGGCCGTCGCGCCAGGTCCACTCCCCGCGGTCGCAATCGGCCGCCCGGACATAACCGTTGATGTAGAGGCGCCGGTCAAGGCCGGAGCGGTTGGCGGCCGACCCATGGATCATGTACGGGTGCCACAGGCCGACGTCGCCCGGCTCCATCTCGAAGTCGACCAGCCTGGAGGGATCGAGATCGTAGCGTTCCAGAGCCTCCTCCGCGATGCCCGAGCCCAGGATGCTGGCGCGCGGCAACAGGTCCAGGTCGCCCAGCAAGTGGCTGCCGGGGTAGAGGCGCATGGCCCCGCTCCGAGCCGTATGCGGGTCCACCGCCAGGCCTGTCTGCACATAGGAGTCGGACAGGTTCCGGTAGGCCTCGCGCGGGCGGCGGAAACGGCTGTCCTGGTGGAAGGCGTAGTCGCCGCCGGCCGCCCCCGGCGGCTTCCAGTGAAGCTGGTTGATGATCTGCTTGAGATCCCCGCCCAGCAGCGGTTCGAGCAGCCGGAGCATGCGGTCGTCCTGGCGGAACGCGTTCAGCACCGGGTCGCCATAGGACGGCCACTGCACCATGCGGACAGTATGGCCCAGGTTCTCGTCGTCGGCGACGCGGACGTGGAAGTTGCCGTGACGGAAACTGCTCGGGTGCTTCAGCCCGGCCTGGAACTGGCGGTCGAAGGCTTCGGCCAGCACCGACACGTCGGCGGCGGAAAAGACGCCCCGCACGACGACGAAACCGTCACGGCGATAGGCATCCCGGATCTCGGATTCGGACGGCAGGGGCATGGTCGGCGTCTCCGGTCAAAGGACGGCACTCCCCAATTTCTCGCATTTCATCCCGCTTCGTCAATCATTCCGCGTGCATCCTGCACGCGGTACATCCCAATCGCCGCGCGTACCCGACCGTCCGAACCCGACATGCCATGCCCTCCCGCTTCAGGGATTTCTTGTGGAAACCGCACTCGTCCGGCTTCCGACCCGAACTCCGCGCACAGGCAAGGAATTAATACTATTGCATCGAAGAATACGACTATACTTTGGGCATCCGCGGGCATCTACTTTGATGCGGGCGGGAGCCGTCGATGCCTGCTCTTCATGATTGCAGACCCCTGATCCAGCGATGAGGAATGCCCGGACGCCTACCGCAGAGGTCGCCCCCGCCGGGGTCGGCACGGCTGACGCCAATCGCCGAGACGGTCGGCCACCGCCCCCTCCCGGCCCGCAGACAATCAACAACGACAAGGGAGAAATGAATGTCCAGGAATGGCTTGTTTCTGTCGCGCCGCGAGATGCTGATCGGAGCCTCCGCCGCCGGCGTCGTGGGAAGCCTGGCGGTACCGCTGGGAAATCCCGCCTTCGCCCGGGCGCCTATGCTCAATACCCAGGCTCCGTATTTCTACCGGTTCAAGCTGGGCGACGCCGAAGGGACCATCGTGTCGGACGGCACCCTGCCGCTGGGCGATCCCCGCAAGAACTTCACCGGCCTCTCCGAAGAGGAGATCAAAAGCCAGCTTCACGATAATTTCCTGCCGAGCGACAATGCCGTGCTGGAGCAGAACGTGCTCGTGCTCAATACCGGTGACCGGCTCGTGCTGTTCGATACCGGCATGGGAAGCCTTCGGCTTTTCGGGCCGACCACGGGCAAGCTGATGAACAGCCTCCGGCAGGCCGGCATCGATCCGAAGGACATCGACGCCGTCGTGATGTCGCACGCCCACATCGACCACTGCGGCGGCTGCATGGCCGACGATGGCACGCGGAACTTCCCGAACGCCCAGTACTACATCACCCAGGCTGATTACGATTTCTGGACCAACGAAGCCAACGTGCCCGCCCAGTTCAAGGTCTTCCTCGACACCGCCGTCAAGAACCTCGTTCCCAACCGCGACCGGATAAAGTTCATCAAGGACGGCGAGGAATTCCTGCCCGGCATCCATGCGATCCTGGCACCGGGGCATACCGTCGGGCATACGATCTTCATGATCAATTCAGGCAACAGCTCTCTGTGCTACATCGCGGACCTGGCGCATCACCCCGTCCTGCTGCTGGAAAAGCCGCTGACCGAATTCATGTACGATACCGATCCCAAGCAGTCGGCCCAGTCGCGCATGAAGATGCTGACCATGCTGGCGGCGAACCGGACCCCGATCCTCGCATACCATTTCGCGTGGCCCGGCATCGGCCACGTGGCGAAGCATGGCGAAGGCTTCCGCTACCATCCCCAGGGCATGAAGATGGAGCTCTGAGAGGCGGACGGCCGGCCAGGCCCGTCGCCTGGCCGGCCTCTTGCTGTCAGCCGAAGGCATCCGCGTCCGGCGACGGCGGAACGCCCAGAAGATCCACGAATTGCTGTTCGAACCAGTGCAAGGCGCCGTGCAGGCTCTTGCCCCCGCCGCGGACTTCCGCCAGCCCGACCTCCATGTTCTCGATCGCCTCCAGGATCACCGTCTGGAGGCTGGCTTCGGGTCCGAGTTCCCGCGCCAGCATCTCCAGGCCGCCGAACGACGCCACCTCGGCGCTGAGCGCCAGCGTGCTAAGGCCCGCATAGAGGCTCGCCTCCGGCTCCGTAAGCCCGCCATGGGCATCCAGCGCCGCGATGCCGCCGATGAGGTCGGCATGGGCGGATATCAGGTCGTCCGGCGTCAATCCTCCGGCATCGGTGGCGGAAGCCTCGATCGTCCGGTCATGCACCTTGAAGAGACCGTCGAGGCAGTCGACCGGGATGCCGTCCGGTCCCGCATCGTTCGGAGGTCCACCATAATTGCCGTAGGACGGGATCTTGATCCCTCCCGGGGGAAGATCGGGGGACAGGTTCGGGCCGAACTTCGGATTGAACGTGATCGTCTTTTCCCAATCGATATACATCTGTAACCAGCTCCGGATTGCGCGAAGCGGCGATCCTAAATGCGGAAAGGCGCCGAAGGTCAACCTGAAGTTAGGTGATGTACCGATGCGTCGTCACTTCTCTTCGGGTCTGGTCCGGAGTCCGGCGGCAAGGAGATCCCGCGGGCATCACCGGAATCCACCGACCGGGCCGGCCTCGCCGGATCAGAGCAGGAACATGGATTTCTCGACCGCCGCGATGCCGTGGACCTGGATCTCGAAGTCCGGCCAGCCGTCACCGTTCACGTCGCCCTGTACGAGCTTGAAGTCCTTGACCTTGGACCAGGCGAGTTGGCCGGCGACCTTGGCGAGTCGTGCCTCGCCGATGAAGGTGAAGGCCTGGTTTCCGCCAGCCGCCGTGTTGGCGTCGATCCCGGTCAGGTCGATGCGGTCGGAGCCCCGCTGGAAATCGAGGATGCTGTCCCGCAGACCCCAGCCGGGAGGGCTGTCCCTGGTCGTCTCGAAAACGAAACCGTCCGCCCCGCTTCCGCCGTAGAGCCGGTCCATGCCCGCTCCCCCCGTCAGGACGTCGTTTCCATCGCCGCCCTTGAGGATGTCCTTGCCGGCGCCGCCGTGAAGGGTGTCGGCGCCGCTGCCGCCGTACAGATGGTCGTTGCCATTGCCGCCGATTAGACGGTCGTTGCCTTCGAGGCCGTGAAGATTGTCGGAACCGTCACCGCCCCGGATGGTGTTGGCTTCCCTGTTGCCCCGGCCGGTGGCTCCCCCCGGGGAGGTTATCGTCAGGTTCTCGACCGCGGAAGCCAAGGTCCAGGAGATCGAGGACAGGACGGTATCCCATCCCTCCCCGGCATGCTCCTCTGTTCGGTCGCCGGAACTGTCGACGATGAAGGTATCGTCGCCGGCCCCTCCGATCATCTTGTCGGCGCCCGTCCCGCCGTCCAGGAGATCGTTCCCGCTGCCGCCGGACAGGTGGTCGGCGCCTCCCTTGCCGATCAGGGTGTCGTTTCCCGCGTTGCCGACAAGCACGCCGGGATCGTCGTCGCCGATCAGGCGGTCCGCGTGGGGCGAGCCGATCACGTTGTCGATGCCGCTCAGACGGTCGTTTCCGCCTCCGCCGCTCGCCTTTCCGAGGGAAAGATCGACGACGACGCCCGACTTCACCCAGCTGTAGTCGACCAGATCCCGGTCGTAGTCACCCTTGAAAATGTCGGCGGCGGCGGTGCCGCGGAAGGCGCCGGAAGAGGACAGTTCCCCGTTGCCGTAGCCGGAGCGGTCGAAATTCAGCCCTACCTCCCCCGCCGAAACGAATCCGCCCGTCCCAACCTTGATCGACCCGGTATAGGGATGGTTCGGGAAGGTTATGGCGTCGCCCTTGCGGACCGCACCGTCCAGCCAGGCCGACGGGTAGACCGAGTTGTACTCGGCTCTCTGGCCGGGCTGCTCCGTCACCAGGACGTTCTTGAAGGAGACCGGGTATTTATGGTCGCCGGGCTGGGAGAAGTAGTACAGCCACGACTTCGCATCGCCGCCCGGCAGCTTCCGCATCTCGACGTTTTCGAGGGTCACGGATCCGATCGGGTCCCTTGGCTGAAGGAACAGGCCCTGGTAGGTGGTCGTGCCGGTGACGTTGTAGAACTTGAGATCGCCGACCGGCCCCTGGGGCTGGAACACGTCGCCGTGTATCCCGTAATAGCTCCCCTTGACGTTCTCGATCAGGGAGTTCTGCAGGATGAAGTCGGCCCGCTTGCCGGCGGCGCTGTAGAAATTGATCGCGTCCTTCCCGCCGGCATGCCGATGGTCGATATGCACGCCCTCAACATAGACCGAACCGTTCACCTTGGTGAAGTTGAGTGTGCCTGCCGCGGAACCGTGCGATTTGGGCTCGAACTTGCCGCCGATCAGGACGATGTTGTTGCCGCCGATCGTCTGAAGCCGGTCCAGCGTCCTTACCTCGTCCGAAGCGATGAAGAGAACGTCTTCGTCCTTGTCGAAGGTCCACACGGTTCGCGAGCCTGTCTTGCTCAGGTCAATCACAGTGTGGTTCGGCTTGAGAACCGGAGCATCCCAACGTTTCGCCGGACTTTGAGACATGCGGAACACCTGAAACAGAATAAATGGTTCCGTCAGGGTGCGTCGCAGGGGTTAAAAATACCTCTATCGATTTTTCAATTAACCATAATATCGGCATCTACATCAGCATGTCCGTTCGACACTGCCGGTTCGTCTATAGCCGGTTTGCGCAAATCTTCCGAAAATGCCGACTTTCATGGCGGCACCTCGAGTAACGCGGGATTTCGGGTTCAGGAGATCGGCGGTCGGGGAAGACGACGCAGAAAGGCCCCGCGCCTGGGAAGGCGCGGGGCAGTGCGAGGTTTGAGCGCGGTACCGCATCGCGCCGTGGTCATCATCGGCCGGGAGTTATTAACAACTCATTAACCATAATTGCGCAGAATTTTATCATTTTTTTGTATCCCACTTCCCACGGGAACCGCTTTATGAATAAGGACCTGGGTATCCGACCGATCCGGCATCTGCAGGGGTGAGTGGTGTGGAAATCGAAGAACAGGCTGAGGATATCTTGCTGTTCGCCTATGTGGATGGCGAGTTGGACGAGGACCAGCGGCGACTGGTCGAGGAACTGATCTCCAGAAATCCGGATGTGAACGACCGGATCTCGCAGATCCGTGAACTGAGCAGGCTGATCAGGGCAGCGTATGAAGAGGACGGCGACGAACCCGTCTGAACGGCCTTGCGCCCATTCCCGTCCTCGAGAAACGACGGTCGTTACAAATCAAGTTTGCGGATAAGCCCCAGCCGGGCACGAAGCAGACGATCCTTGACCGCGACGGTCGAGATGCCAAGTTCATGGGCGGCATCCTGATAACTCATGCCCTGCACGCACACGAGCAGGAGGACTTCCCGTTCTTCAGCAGGCAACTTCCCCACCATCATTTTGATTTGCTGAGATGACGATGGATGTCGCTGGGTTTTGCTCGGTCTCTCCATCACGTCGCTCATTATCTTCCGTCCGGGCCAGACCAGCACATAAAACGATTGAACAACAATTCAATGTCATTGATACACAGGTATTCCCTGGTTTGGAAATATATTTAGAAACTTTGGCGCCATCTCGACAGATTAATCCGATGGCATTCTCCGAAGCATGTCGGCGGTATGCGTTCAGGACAGGTTCAGCAAGGGGACGACGGAACGGTGGCACCCCTGGCGCCTCGGCTTGCCGTCGGCTACTGCACGGGCGGTGTCGGCAGGATCGTCAATTCGTGAACATCCACGCCGGGCGGCTGGGAAAGGGCGTAGATGACGCTGCGGGCGACGTCTTCCGGCTGCAGGGCGTCGGGTTTGGGATCGTCGAAGAAGGGCGTGTTCACCATTCCGGGCTCGATCAGCGTGACCCGGACGCCGCTGCCGCGCACTTCCTCCCTCAGGGCGTAGCCGATGGCCGAGACGGCCCATTTGGTTGCCGCATACATCGACCCGGCCAGCACCCGCCGCCCCGCGACCGACCCGGTGATCACCACATGTCCGCGCGCTTCCTTGACATGTTCCAGAACCGTCCGGAGCGTGTAGGCGACGCCGAGGATGTTGACATCGACCATCCTGCGCCAGCTCTCCGGGGGCGCCCCGGAGAAGCCGCCCGGCTCGCCCCCGACGCCGGCATTCGCGAAGACGGCGTCGATGCGGCCGAACCGCTTGACGGCGGTATCCACCATCCGCTGCTGGTCCTGGAAGTCGGTGACATCGCAAGCCACGGCGCAGGCGCGATCCTCCCCGATTTCCCGGACCAGCGTCTTGAGCTTGTCGGCGGAGCGGGCCGCCAGCACGAGGTTCCATCCGTTCCCGGCGGCGGCACGGGCCGTCGCGGCGCCGATGCCGCTGGAGGCTCCGGTGATGAGAAGGACCTTGGCGTCGGGCATGTCGTGTCTCCTGCTGTCGAAGCGTTTCCGCGCCCTCTGGCGCCGCCGTGGTGGAACGCGCGGGCGCGGAGACCTGTTCCGGGCTCTCCTTTCCCGGTCGGGCTTGAAGCTCCGGCCATCCGGGAACATGGCGCCGGTGAACGGAAACCGTTCAGCCCGCCGCCCTGCCCCGGACCTTGAGGCTGGCCTCGGTGGCACGGCGCACCAGTTCCGCCGTGTCGATCGAGGTCTGCCTGCCGTTCCGCTTGAGGATGCGCCCGTCGACCATGACCATGTCGATGTCCGCCGGGCGGGCGGAATGGACAACCAGATGGGCGATATCGGTCGTCGGCGCCGCATGGAGCCCGCCGGTGGCGATCATGATCAGGTCGGCGCGCTTTCCGGCCGCGATCGACCCGACGCGATCCGACAGGCCGAGCGAGCGGGCGCCTTCCAGCGTGCCGAGCTCGAGCGCCCGCCTCGCGGTCATGCCGGCTTCCCGCTCCGCCTGGCCGTTGAACAGGTTGTGGGTGATCTTCATGACCTCCAGCATGTCGGCCCTGCCGGTCAGCGGCGTCGTATCGACCGACAGCCCGGTCGTGACGCCGCCGTCCAGGAACGCCTTGATCGGCGGGATGCCGTAGCCGATGGTCATTTCGGAATAGGGCGAAACCGTCAGGACGGCTTTCCGGTCCGCCAGCATCGCGATCTCGGCGGGCGAGGCGTGCGTGGCGTGGACGACCTGGAACCCCTCGTGCAGCAGGCCGAGACGGTCCAGTGCCGCCACGTGCCCGTGGTCGGCCGGGGTCGAGTTGGCGTGCAGCGTGATGGGCAGCCCGCGCTCCCGCGCGGCATCGTAGTCCGCCCGATAGACAGCGGGTTCGACCGGGACGATGCGGCTCTCGCCGCCATCAGTCGCGACGGCCTGGACGCCGCGCCAGCCGAGGCCGAGGGAGAGCAGGCCGTCGTTCCCGAACTCCTGCCACTGGTCGTGCAGGCGTATGAAGTCGGCGACGTCCAGCGGCTGCTGCGGCGACAGCGGACGATAAGGGCCATAGGAGAAACGGCCGCGGATCCCGCTGTCCGCCAGCGCCTGGAGGTCGCTGCGGGCATGCCGGGGCGTGCGGATATTGTGGCACCAGTCATGGACGGTGGTGATGCCCGCGTCGATCGCCTCGGCGGCCGACAGCAGCGTGGCGATGTACATGTCCTCGGGATCGAACGCCGCCCCGATCTTCGACACGACCTGGAAATAGCCGTTGCCCTGGGTGCCGGTCGCCATGTTGCGCATCAGCGACGTCCACATATGCCAGTGGGTGTCGACGAAGCCGGGGGCCACGATGAAGCCGGTGCCGTCGATGGTCTCGGCGGACGGCGCGGCGAGATCCTTGCCGACGGCGACGATCACCCCGTCCCGGACATGGACGTCGCCTTCGGGAACATCGTCCGCGCCGGCCTCCAGGGTAAGCACGTGGGCTCCGCGGATGATGAACTCGCCCCGCCGGGGGGACTGGTGGAGAAGCTGGCCGGATCCGACGGTGCCGGTTTGGGCGAGGGCCGAGCGGAACGGCATCAGCGCCGTGCCGAGCGCAAGACCGCCCAGGAAGGAGCGGCGGCTCACCGCGAGGCGGCGCGGACCTGGAAAACTGCAGCAGTCACAATGCATCACTGACCTTTCGAGAGATGATGACGGGCATCGTCTCCCCTCGGATCTGAAGCTGGTTTCGTGCGTTTCCAGGCCGGCGGCTTCTTCCGGCAATCGGATTCGGCACGAGACCGGCCGATGCCGCGCGGGCGGACGCCTCAGCGCTTGGCGTTCTGCTCCGCTTCCCGGATCGCCGCCTCATGGTACCAGCCGCTGCCCGAAGCGGTGTCGAGGACCGGCATCGACGCCGGATCGGCAGCCGCCCTCGCCTCTTCGGCGAAGCTGCGGAACTGCGCACTCTTCTTCAGCGGGAACTTGATTATCGTGGCAGATCGGAAACCCGGGTTCGTGGTCATAGTTTACAGCTCCTTAAGACTGGCCCCCAAAATCAGGCTGCTGCCGTACCGAGTATATTATGTCGCACTCCCAGGGTTTGCACCCTTTTGTGCAAACAGCTTCATTTAAAATCACTCTCTGCCTATTTTGTTGGCACATCGTTATTTGCCCAGTTCCTTGGCATCGGTTCGGCAAGCAATGCCGCAACAGGGCCGGCGGAGCCCCGGACCCGGATTTTCGGCGGGATTTGCCACGATCCCGACCGATCCGAGGCGTGCCGGCACCCGTCCGCCCGGAACGGCGGTCCGCCCTCCCGCGCCCCCGCGCGCGACCGTCGGGCCGACTGGCATGCGAACTGCAAAAGGACACCACGCGCCGGTGAGCGCGCTTGCCCCCGGTGGCAGGAAGCGCCGCACCGGTCCTGAACAAACGTCAACACCTCACGAGAGACCCGCAATGACCAAGTATAAGCTGGAGTACATCTGGCTCGACGGGTACACTCCGGTCCCGAATCTGCGTGGCAAGACGCAGATCAAGGAATATGCAGACTTCCCCACGCTCGATCAGCTTCCCTTGTGGGGCTTCGACGGCAGCTCGACCAAGCAGGCGGAGGGCAGCAGCTCCGACTGCGTCCTGAAGCCCGTCCGCATCTTCCCGGACAGCGAGCGCAAGAACGGCGCGATCGTCCTGTGCGAAGTCATGATGCCCGACGGCGAGACCCCCCATCCGTCCAACATGCGGGCGACCATCCTGGATGACGAGGGCGCCTGGTTCGGTTTCGAGCAGGAATACTTCTTCTACAAGAACGGCCGGCCGCTCGGCTTCCCGGAGACGGGCTATCCCGCGCCGCAGGGTCCCTATTACACCGGCGTCGGCTACAGCAAGGTCGGCGACGTGGCGCGCAGGATCGTCGAGGAGCATCTCGACATCTGCCTGGCCGCGGGCATCAACCACGAGGGCATCAACGCCGAGGTGGCGAAGGGCCAGTGGGAATTCCAGATCTTCGGCAAGGGCTCCAAGCGCGCCGCCGACGAGATGTGGGTCGCCCGGTACCTGCTGGAACGCCTGACCGAGAAGTACGGCATCGACATCGAGTACCACTGCAAGCCGCTCGGCCAGACCGACTGGAACGGCTCCGGCATGCACGCCAACTTCTCCACCGCCTTCATGCGCGAGACCGGCGGCAAGGAGTATTTCGAGAAGCTGATGGCCGCCTTCGAGACGGCGAAGGACGACCACATCGCGGTCTATGGTCCGGACAATCACATGCGGCTGACCGGCAAGCACGAGACCCAGTCGATCCATACGTTCAGCTACGGCATCGCCGACCGGGGCGCTTCGATCCGGGTGCCGCACAGCTTCGTGCGCAACGGGTACCGGGGCTATCTGGAAGATCGCCGCCCCAACTCCCAGGGCGACCCGTACCAGATCGCTTCCCAGATCCTGAAGACCGTCGCGACCGTCCCGACGGGCGCCGAAGCGGACGTTTCGGCCGCCGCTTGAGCTTCAGTCGCGGCGTGGAAATCTCACATCCACGCCGCGACCCGCTCCCGGCGCGCGGTGCTACAGGTACCGGCCGTTCTCCCGGCGCCACCGCCATCCGTCGATGCTGAAGCGGCCCGGCCCCGCCGCGGCGAAGGCCAGGAGGCCGCCCGTGATCGCCAGGTTCTTCATGAACTGGGTCTGCTGCGCGGCCATCTGCTCCGGCGGCATGATCCAGAAGCGATGCGCGATGTACGTGGCGACGACGGTGAAGGCGGCCACCAGGAGGGCAGCCAGCCAGGTCCATGCGCCGAGGATGATGGCGAGCCCGCCGAAGAACTCGACGAAGGCCCCGAGCGGAGCGGCGATCGAGGCGGCCGGCACGCCCATGGATTCCATCCGTGCGGTGAACGCCGACAGTTCCATCACCTTCCAGAAACCGCTGTCCAGGAAGATCGCGCCGATCGCCACCCGGCCGATGAGCAACAGCCCGTCCTGCCAACCGGCAGTCAACCTGTCTCCTGAAATTTCCACTTCCGCCCTGGGAAGCGGCGCAATGCCCTCGTCATATCTCGCCATGTTCGGCTCCAATTCCTGCTGAATGACCCCGGATCAGGATGTTTCTCACTCCAACAGAGTGAAGCCGTCTCCGTCAACAGACCGGTTGGCGCAACCGTTTGCGGAAGATCGGGTTCAATGGCGGGACAATCCGGTCGGCCCGACCGGCGCCCGCACAGATTCCGCCACCTCTTCGGGGAAGCGGTCGCGGGTCCGGTTGCACAGGGCCACCAGCGACAGCATCACCGGCACCTCCACCAGCACGCCGACCACGGTCGCCAAAGCGGCACCGCTGTCCAGGCCGAACAGGCTGATCGCGACCGCGACGGCCAGCTCGAAGAAGTTGGAGGTGCCGATCAGCGCCGCGGGGGCGGCGATCGCGAACGGTATCCGCCAGGCCCAGGCCCAGGCGTATCCGATCGCGAAGATGGCATAGCTCTGGACCAGCAGCGGCACCGCGATCAGCAGGATCACGAACGGCTGCTCGACGATGGTCCGGCCCTGGAAACCGAACAGCAGCACGATGGTCGCCAGCAGGCCGACGATAGTGTAGGGCTTCAGCCGGCCGGTGAAGCGCGTCACGGCATCGGGGTCCTCCGCGGCATGCAGGGCGCGGCGGGTCGCATAGCCGGCCGCCAGCGGGATGACCACGTACAGCACCACCGACAGGATCAGGGTCTGCCAGGGCACGATGACGTCGGTCACGCCCAGCAGCAGCGCCACGATCGGCGCGAAGGCGATGACCATGATGATGTCGTTCAGCGAGACCTGGACCAGCGTGTAGGTCGCGTCGCCGCGGGTGAGCTGGCTCCACACGAAGACCATCGCGGTGCAGGGCGCCGCCCCCAGCAGGATCATGCCGGCGATGTATTCCTTGGCGTCCTGCGGATCCACCATGTCGCGGAACAGCAGCTCGAAGAACAGGATGCCGAGGCCGGCCATGGTGAAGGGCTTGATCAGCCAGTTGACCACGACGGTGATCACCAGCCCCTTGGGCCGCTCGCCGATGCGGCGCAGGGACGAGAAGTCCACGGCCACCATCATGGGATAGATCATCACCCAGATCAGCACCGCGACGACGAGGTTGACCGAGGCGACCTCCAGCCCCGCCAGGAAACCGAACAGGCCCGGCATCAGCAACCCCAGGGCGATGCCGGCACCGATGCACAGGGCGACCCAGACGCTGAGATAACGTTCGAAAGCACCCAGGGGCGCGCCGGCGGACCGCCGGGCAGTGATGTCGCATTGAGCGGACATGATGTTGAAACATCTCCTTTAGTCGCCGTCGGGAACGGCACCTGCCGGCCGGGCGGAATAGGTCGCGTCCACATGGGCGCCGGTCGGCAGCAGCAGCACGAGCGCAGCCGATACCGCGACCAGTCCCGCGGCGGTGAGCAGGCAGCCGGCCAGGCCGAACCACTGGTAGGTCAGGCCCGACAGCAGGCTCCCCATCAGACGCCCGCCGGCATTGGCCATGTAATAGAAACCGACGTTCAGCGCGACCTTGTCGGCATCGGTGAACGCCAGGATGAGGTAGGAGTGCAGCGAGGAATTCACCGCGAAGGCGACGCCGAACAGGCCCAGGCCGACCATGACCGCCAGGGTCGGGTCGACCCCGGCCCGGAGCGCCCCGACGAGCGCCAGCGGGATGACCGCCAGCACCACCGCCCACAGGCGGGCGGCCCGCACCTCGGAGGAGGTGCCGTCGGTGGAGCGCCGGACGATCGCCGGCGCCGCCGCCTGCACGAAGCCGTAGCCGATCACCCAGGCCGCCAGGAAGCCGCCCACCTGGGCGAAGGTCCAGCCGAGCTGGGCATAGAGGAAGATCGGCACACCGACGACGAACCAGACGTCGCGCGCCCCGAACAGGAAGAACCGCGCCGCCGAGAGGATGTTGATCTCCGGCGACTTGGCGAACAGGCTGCGGAACCCGGCCTTCGCCTTGGACTTCCCGAAATCCCCCCTCAGCAGCACCATCGCCGCGACCAGCACGAGGGCGAGCACCGCGGCCATAAGCCAAAGCCCCTGAACGAAGCCCAAGGTGGACAGGAGCAGGCCGCCCAGGAAGAAGCCCACCCCCTTCAGCGCGTTCTTCGAGCCGGTCAGCAGCGCCACCCAGCGGAACAGCGTGCCCTCGGCGCCGGCGGGCACCACCAGCTTGATCGCGCTCTTGGAACTCATCTTGGTGAGGTCCTTGGCGATGCCGGCCAGCCCCTGCGCCGCGACCACGTAGGCGACGGACAGGGCGAACTGCCACTCCGGGTCCAGCAGGGACAGCATGACCAGCGCCGCCACCTGGAGTCCCAGCCCGGCATAGAGCGTGATCCGCAGTCCCAGCCGCGACCCGATCCAGCCGCCGATCAGGTTGGTGACGATCCCGAAGAACTCGTAGAGGACGAACAGGAACGCCAGCTGGAACGGCGTGAAGCCCAGGGTGTGGAAATGCAGCAGGACCAGCATGCGCAGGGCGCCGTCGGTCAGGGTGAAGCGCCAGTATGCCGCAGTGACGATGGCGTAGTCGCGCAGGGTTCCGCCCATGTCCGCCCGCCTAATTCTGCTTCAGGTGGCCGGCCACCTTGGCCGCCAGTTCGGCGAGACGGTGGGCGTAGCCCATCTCGTTGTCGTACCAGGCGAAGATCTTCACGGCGGTGCCGTCGACCACCAGGGTGGACGGGCCGTCGATGATCGAAGACCGGGTGTCGCCGCAGAAATCGATCGACACCAGCGGTCGGGACTCGAAGCCGAGGATGCCCTTCAGCGGGCCGTCGGCAGCCTCCTTCAGGAAGGCGTTGACCTCCTCCGCCGTGGTCGCCCGGGCCACCTCGAACACGCAGTCGGTCAGCGAGCCGGTCAGCAGGGGCACCCGCACGGCCAGCCCGTTCAGCTTGCCCTGGAGCTCGGGATATATCAGCCCGATCGCCGTGGCCGAGCCGGTGGAGGTGGGGATCAGCGACATCAGCGCCGAGCGGGCGCGCCGCAGGTCCTTGTGGGGCGCGTCAACGACGACCTGGGTGTTGGTCGCGTCGTGGATCGTGGTGATGATGCCGTGGCGGATGCCGAGCTTCTCCTGGATCACCTTGACGACCGGTGCCAGGCAGTTGGTCGTGCAGGACGCGGCGGTAACCACATGATGCGCGTCCGGCTCGTACAGATGGTCGTTGACGCCCATGACGACGTTCAGCGCGCCGGGTGTCTTGACCGGCGCCGCCACGACCACCTTGCGGGCGCCCCGATCCAGGTGCGGGGTCACCGTCCCGGTCGTGACGAACTTGCCCGAGCATTCCAGCACCAGATCGACGCCCAGGTCGGCCCAGGGGATGCCGCCCGGCTCGCCATGGTCGGTGAAGCCGATGCGCCGGCCGTCGATCCGGATGCCTCCGTCCTCGGCGGCGACCGGAACGGGCCAGCGGCCCTGGACGCTGTCGAACTCCAGCAGGTGGGCGGCCGTTTCCGGGCCGCCCTTCACCTCGTTGACATGGACGATGTCGAGCAGGCCGCGGTCTACGGCGGCCCGGCAGGCAAGCCGCCCGATGCGGCCGAATCCGTTGATGCCGACACGGATGGTCATGGTACACCTTTCCGGCCCGCCCCCAGGGACGGGCCGTCCTGAAACGAAACAGTATCTTGATAGAAGCTCTAGGCGCGGAGTTGCCCGGCGATCAGCCGGCGGCGGCCACCTCTTCCTCGGACAGCTTGATCTTGCCGATCTCGGCGAGGCGGTTGCGCAGGCTGAGCTTGTCCAGCGCCTCCAGCCGGAGGCTCGTGAAGATCTTGATCCGGCATTCGAGCTCCAGGTAGGAGCGTTTGAAGACCTTCTGGACCCGGTCGTCCGACCCGACGAAAGCGACGGGATCCTCGACGCCCCAGTGGGCGCTCATCGGCTGACCGGGCCACACCGGACAGGGTTCGCTGGCCGCGCTGTCGCAGACGGTGAAGACGAAATCCAGCTCGGGCGCGCCGGGTGCGGCGAACTCGTCCCAGTTCTTCGACCTGAGATGATCGGTCTTGTAGTTCAGCCGCTTAAGCAGCTCGATCGCCTTCGGATGCACGGCCCCGCGCGGCTGGCTGCCGGCGCTGTAGGCGTTGACCCTGCCCTGCCCCCAGCGGGTCATGGCGCATTCCGCCATGATGCTGCGCGCCGAGTTGCCGGTGCACAGGAACAGGACGTTGTAGGGTCTCTCCAGGCTTGGACGTTCTGACATCGGAGCACTCCATGCTGCGGGTTCGGCTAGGCTCGGGCGCGCCCCGCGCCGGTCTGGAGGACAGGCGGCCGCGGCGAGCGCCTGCAGCGACGGGCTGCAGACTTCGGGATTTCCCTGGCAGCAGTCCTCGGTCAGGAAGACCAGCAGGTCCCGCATGCCATCGTAATTCGCGTTGTAGATGATTGACCTGCCGACCCGGCTGGAGGTCACGAGACCGGCGTTGGACATCAGCGCCAGATGGCTCGACAGCGTGTTGGGCGGCACTCCCAGCGTGCGCGCGATCTCCCCGGCCGGCATGCCCTCCCCGCCCGCCCTGATCAGCAGGCGGAAGACATCCAGGCGGGTTTCCTGGGCGAGCGCGGACAGGGTGGCGATGGCGTGTTTCGTATCCATGATTCGAGAATTATCGAAATATGGGCCGGAGCGCAAGCGGGAAATCGCCGCGCGTCCGGCGGGCCGCCGCGGAACCCGATCATGAACTTGCGGGCTTCGCACGTCGTGCCCCGATGTGGCACGGTGGCGGCACTGCCGTTCCGGCACATCCGTGCGCGGACCAGGACAACGGGAGGAATGATGGCGAAGACCACGATCACGGCCGTGAGGGCCCGGCAGATCCTCGATTCCCGGGGACGGCCGACCGTCGAGGCGGACGTGATGCTCGAAGGCGGTGCCATGGGGCGGGCGTCGGTACCGTCCGGCGCCTCGACGAGCCGGAGCGAGGCGCACGAACTCCGCGACGGCGATGCAGCATCCTATTTCGGGCGCGGCGTATCGAAAGCCGTGGCGAACGTCGCGGAGGAGATCGCCCCGCTCCTGCGGGGCCGGGATGCCGACGACCAGACGGGAATCGACGGGGCCATGCAGGCGCTGGACGGAACGCCGCGCCTGGAGCGCCTGGGCGCGAACGCGGTCCTGGCGGTCTCGCTCGCCACCTGCCGGGCCGCGGCGGAAGCCGACCGCGAACCGCTCTATCGCCGCCTCGGCGCCCTGGCGGGTGCCGGCGATCCGGTGCTGCCACTGCCGATGGTGAACATCCTGAGCGGCGGGCTCCACGCTGGCCGCGGCATGGACGTGCAGGATTTCCTGGCCGTCCCCTTGAGCGCCTCGGACTATCCCACGGCGCTCCACGATATCATCCGGGTACGCGCCGCCGCGGAGGAGGTCGTCAGCCGGTATGGCGCCCCCGTGCTCCTCGCGGACGAGGGAGGGCTGAGCCCGGGATGCCCCTCGGCCGAGATCGCGCTGGGATTGATGGTGGAGGCGATCGAGCGCGCGGGCCTGTCGCCGGGCCGGGACATCGGGATCGCCATCGACGTGGCGGCGACGTCCCTTCTCGGGGCCGATGGTTCCTACGGCCTTTCCCGCGAAGGGCGCTCCCTGGACAGCGCCGGCATGATCGACACGATAGAGGGATGGATCGAGCGCTTCCCGATCGTGTCGGTGGAGGACGGCCTGCACGACGAGGACTGGGGCTATTGGCCGGACCTGACCCGCCGGCTCTCCCGCATCCAGGTGGTCGGGGACGATCTGTTCAGCACCAACCCGGAGCGGATCCGGCGCGGCATGGACCTGGGCGCGGCCAACAGCGTGCTGATCAAGCTCAACCAGAACGGAACCCTGACCGGCACCCTGGAGGCGATCGCGACCGCGCGGGCCGGCGGCTATTCGACCGTGATTTCCGCCCGGTCGGGGGAAACCGGGGACAGCTTCATGTCCGACCTGGCGGTGGGCGCCATCGGCGGACAGATCAAGATCGGTTCGGTCCGCAATACCGAACGGCTGGAGAAGTACAATCAGCTCCTGCGGATTGTCGAGGAGCCGGGGGTGGGTTATGCCGGCGTGCGCTTCCTGGCCGGACGGAGGGGGCCATGACGGACCCCCATGCCGGCCTTCCCGAAGACATGCGCCGGTTCCTCGCCGACCTCGGCATCCAGGGACAGGACCTGCGGGCCAATCCCTTGACGGGCGGCGTGTCCTCCGACATCTGGTTCGTCGAGGCGGACGGACGCGCCCTCTGCATCAAGCGGGCGCTTCCGACGCTTCGGGTGGCGGCCCACTGGACCGCCCCGGTCGAGCGGAGCGGCTACGAATACGCCTGGTTCGAGAGGGTACGGGAGATAGCGCCGGCGGCGGTGCCGCCGCTGATCGGACGGCATGCCGGCGGCAACATGTTCGCCATGGCGTTCCTTCCGGCGGACCGTTATCCCGTGTGGAAAGCCCTGCTGCTCCGGGGCACGGTCGATCCCGCCTTCGCCGCCGCGGTCGGGGATATCCTGGGCGCGATCCATGCCGAAACGGCCGGCGACGGACGAACCGCCGCTGCGTTCGCGACCGACGCGTCCTTCCACGCGCTCCGCCTCGAACCCTATCTGCTGGCGACCGCCCGCCGCCACCCGGACCTTGCCGGCCGGCTGGAAGCGATCGCCGCGACGACCGGAACCACCAGGCTGGCACTGGTCCATGGGGACGTCAGCCCTAAGAACATCCTGGCCGGTCCCGAAGGCCCGGTGATCCTCGACGCGGAATGCGCCTGGTACGGCGACCCGGCGTTCGACTTGGCCTTCTGCCTGAACCACCTGCTCCTGAAATGCCTTCCGGTCCGCGACAGGACGGGCCTGCTCATGGATGCATTCGACCGGATGGCCGGCGCCTACCTGCCCCATGCGGCCTGGGAAGATGCGGCGACATTCGAGAGCCGTTGCGCGGCCTTGCTCCCGGCGCTCCTGCTTGCCCGCGTTGACGGCAAATCGCCCGTCGAGTACGTGACCGAGGAGACGGACAAGGAAATCGTCAGGAGCGTTGCGCGCGGCCTCGTGGCCGAGCCGCCGGACCGGCTTTCCGCCGTCAGGCACCGCTGGCTCGACAGCCTGCGGCATTGAGACAAGGGATACGATGAGCCGGAACCCGCTGGTCATGCCTCTCACGCGCCGAAGCCTTCTCCTCGCGGGCGGTGCCGCCGGCGTGGCCTCGATGGTCCCCGCGTCCCTGCGCCCCGCAGCGGCCTTGGAGGCGACCCACACCCTGGCACCCGGCCCCGCAAGGATCCGGATGGTCGGCGACGCCTACCCCGAGACGACGGTATGGGCCTATGACGGCCGGGTGCCCGGTCCGGAGATCCGCGTTCGCCAGGGCGACCGCCTGCGCATCGCGGTCACCAACCGGCTGGCCGAGGAGACGACCGTCCACTGGCACGGGCTCCGCGTCCCCAATGCCATGGACGGCGTGCCGCACCTGACGCAGCCCCCGATCGCTCCCTTCGAGACCTTCATCTACGAGTTCGACGCCTTGGACGCCGGGACCTTCTGGTACCACCCGCACCAGCGAAGCCACGAGCAGGTCGGCCGCGGTCTTCACGGCGCGCTGATCGTCGAGGAGCGCGAGCCGGTCCCGGTCGACCGCGACCTCTGCTGGATGCTGGGCGACTCGCGCCTGAAAGGGGATGCTTCGATCAGCAATGACTTCGGCGCCATGATGGACATGAGCCATGGCGGCCGGGTCGGAAACACCGTTACCGTCAACGGCCGCGTGCTCGACGAGGTGCCTGTGCGGGCCGGCGAGCGGGTCCGGCTGCGCCTCGTCAATGCCGCCAATGCCCGCATCTTCGGGCTGCGCTTCCGGGAGCACCGGCCGACGGTGATCGCCATCGACGGCCATCCGGTCGAGCCGCACGAGCCGGAAGGCGGCCGCATCGTCCTGGCGCCCGCGATGCGCGTCGACCTCGTGCTCGACATGACCGGCGCTCCCGGCGACCGGACCACCGTCATCGACGACTACTACCCCGACCGCGCCTATCGGCTGCTGGACCTCGGCTACGGGCCGGACCGTCTGCGCGACAAGCCGCCGGACACGCCGGTCCGGCTGCCGGCGAACCCGGTGGCGGAACCCGACCTCTCCGCCGCGGTCCGCCACGAGGTGACCCTGGGCGGCGGGATGATGGGAAGCATGGCCGGAGCCATGGTGGACGGGCGGATGACCGACATGCGGACCATGTTGCGCCAGGGCATGGCCTGGGCGATCAACGGCGTTTCCTCCGGCGGTGCCGACCGGCATGGCGGCGGGGATTCCGGGCGTGCCATGGCGCCGATCCTCACGATCGGGCGCGGCCGGACCTGCGTGATCGCCATGGCGAACGAGACGGCGTGGCCCCATCCGATGCATCTGCACGGCCACACGTTCCGGGTGCTGTCGCGGAACGGCCGGCCGACCCGCTTCAAGGAGTGGCAGGACACCGTCCTGCTGGCCCCGCGGGAACGCGTCGAGATCGCCTTCGTCGCCGACAATCCGGGCGACTGGATGTTCCACTGCCACATCCTCGAGCATCAGGCCGCCGGGATGATGAGCACCATCCGCGTCGCCTGAGCCGCCCCCGCCTTCGGAGGAGAACCGCCATGCCTGTCCCGACAGTCCGAAATCGGATGACGCGGCGCCGCCTGGCGGCGTGGGGCGGGGGCGCCGCGCTGGCGCTCGTCGCGGTGGTCGGCATCGCCCTCCGGATGCAGGCACCCGACGATGCCCGGATCGATCCGGCGGACCCCGCCCAGGTGGCCCTGGGCCGGACCGTCTATGCCGAGAACTGCGCGTCCTGCCACGGGACCGTCCTGGAGGGGCAGCCGGACTGGCGCGAGCGGAAGCCCGACGGCAGGCTGCCCGCCCCGCCCCACGACGTCTCCGGCCACACCTGGCATCACCCGGCCGAAACGCTCTTCGGCATCATCAAGGACGGAATGGCCGCGCACGCCCCTCCCGGCTACGAGAGCGACATGCCGGCGTTCGGCGGCACGCTTTCCGACGCGGAGATCCGGGCGGTGCTGGCATTCATCGCGAGCCGCTGGCCGGAGAACGTCCGGACCCGCTGGATGTCCGCCGGCATCAGCTGAGGGCCGGCGTGACGCGCCCGGTGACTTCGCCGAAGCCGATGCGGTAGCCGTCGCCCTGGCACCAGCCGGTGATGGTCACCTCGTCCCCATCCTCCAGGAACGAGCGTTCGCCGCCTCCCGCCAGGGCGAGCGGGTTCCGGCCGTTCCAGGTGAGTTCCAGCAGGCTGCCGAAGCTGTCCGGCTCCGGGCCGCTGATCGTGCCGGAGCCCATCAGGTCGCCCACGCGGGTGTTGCAGCCTGATACCGTATGGTGGGCGAGCTGCTGCGCCATGCTCCAGTACAGGTGCCTGAAGTTCGTCCGGCAGACCGTGGTGGCATCTGCGGTTCCGTCGGGCCGCAACGCCACCTCCAGGTGGAGGTCGACCGACGCCTTGTCGACCTGACGGAGGTAGGGCAGCGGCTCCGGGTCCTGCGGCGGGCCGGGCACGCGAAACGATTCCAGGGCGTCCAGCGTCACCACCCAGGGAGAGATCGAGGTCGCGAAACTCTTGGCGTTGAACGGCCCGAGCGGCACGTATTCCCACTGCTGGATGTCGCGGGCGCTCCAGTCGTTCATCAGTACCATGCCGAAGATGTGCCGCTCCGCCTCGGCAACGGGGATCGGCTCGCCCAGCGCGTTGCCCCGGCCGACGATGAAGGCGGTCTCCAACTCGATGTCGAGCTTGCGGCTGGGGCCGAAGCTCGGCTGATCCGCGGTGGGCGCCTTGGTCTGGCCGTTGGGCCGGCGCACCGGCGTGCCGCTGACCACCACCGAGCTGGCCCGGCCGTTGTACCCGACCGGCAGGTGCAGCCAGTTGGGCAGCAGCGCGTTCTTCGGGTCCCTGAACATCGAGCCGACATTGGTGGCATGTTCCCTGGACGAATAGAAATCGGTGTAATCGCCGACCTCGACCGGCAGGTGGAGGCGCGCCCCGGCCATCGGCACCAGGGCGCGGGCACGCAGGGCCGGATCGTCCCGCAGGGTCGGGCTGTCGTGGCGCAGAAGCTCGCTGACGCGCGCCCGCACCTGCCGCCAGGCGTCACGTCCCAGCGCGATGAAGGGGTTCAAGCTGGACCGGGCGAACACTGGTCCGCCGGACGGGTCCGCGGCCAGCAAGCCGGCCTCCTCCAGCGCCGCCAAGGCGAGGATCCGGTCGCCGATTGCGACGCCGACCCGCGGCACCCGGTCGGCATCGGTCGAAAACACCCCGAAGGGCAGGTTCTGGATCGGGAAATGGCTATCGGGCGCCACGTCCACGAAGGACCTGAGGAAGGGATCGTTGGGATGCATGTCGGGTGCTCCTCAGCGGCGTCCGGGATCGAAATGCTTGCGCAGCCGCGTCCCGTAGGTGCCGTAGTCCTGCTGAAGCTGCTCCAGCCCGGCGGCGAAGGCGGTGACCCGTTGGGGAAAGCGCGTCTCGAACATGAAGGCCAGGGTGCCTTCCAGCTTGTGCGGCTTCAGGTCGGCATTGCTCGCCGTCTCGAAGGCGTCGGCATCGGGCCCGTGCGGCAGCATCGTGTTGTGCAGGGAGAAGCCCCCCGGCACGAAGCCGCCCCCAGTCTTGGCGTCGTAGACGCCCTGGATCAGCCCCATGAACTCGCTCATGACGTTCATGTGGTACCAGGGAGGGCGGAAGGTGTTCTCGGCCACCATCCAGCGCTCGGGGAAGATGACGAAGTCGATGTTGGCGGTGCCCGGCGTCTCCGAGGGCGAGGTCAGCACGGTGAAGATCGAGGGGTCGGCATGGTCGAACAGGACGGGGCCGACCGGCGAGTAACGCCGCAGGTCGTACTTGTAGGGCACGTAGTTGCCGTGCCAGGCGACCACGTCCAGCGGCGAGTGGGCGATCTCCGTCACCCATAGCGAGCCGCCCCACTTCACGGTCAGCCTCGACGGTGCGTCGCGGTCCTCGTAGGCCGCGACGGGGGTGAGAAAATCCCGCGGGTTGGCGAGGCAGTTGGCGCCGATCGGGCCGCGCTCCGGCAGCGTCAGGCTGCCGCCGTAGTTCTCGCACAGATACCCGCGGGCCGGACCGTCCGGCAGTTCGGCCTTGAATTTCACCCCGCGCGGGATCACGGCGATCTCGCCGGGAGCGATGTCGATGGTGCCGAACTCGGTGCGCAGCCGCAAGGCGCCCTGCTGGGGAACGAACAGCATCTCACCGTCGGCATTGTAGAAATACTCGTCTTCCATGGAACGGGTGGCGAGATAGACGTGGGCCGCCATGCCGGTCTGGCTGCCGGCATCGCCCGCGGTGGTGATGGTCCGCACCCCCTCCACGAGGGTGAGCGGCTCCGAAGGGATCGGCACCGGGTCCCAACGCATCGGTGCCGGCGGGATCTCGACCTCGACGCAGGGCGCCGTGCGCCACGGGCCGGCCTCGGCCTTGGCGAACCGGCCCCAGTGGGCGACGGTCGGCCGGATTCGGTAAAGCCAGGAACGCTCGTTGGACGCCCGCGGCGCCGTGAAGGGCGAGCCGCTGAGCTGCTCGGCATAAAGGCCGTAGGCACATCGCTGCGGCGAGTTGCGGCCGATCGGCAGGGCGCCGGGCAGCGCTTCGGACTCGAAGCCGTTGCCGAAGCCGGATTGGTAGGCCAGTTCGGTTGCCATGGGTGTTCCTCCGATCATCGTTTTCCCGCAGGAGCGGTTTCGCGGTCGCCCCTTCGATCCCCTTGGATAATCATGTGGGACGGTCATCCGGCTTTTTCCCGGCTTCGGTGCGACGAGGATACCCGATACGGATCCGATCGGAACGCGGCGGTCATCGACGCGTCCTCCCTGGACGGCGGCCCGCAGGCGCCCATGTCTCTGTCATGAACGCGCCTCGCTCCTCCCCTCCCGCCGCGACCGTCTACTATGACGGCGCTTGCCCGGTCTGCTCGCGGGAGATCGCCTTCTACCGTCGGCGCGACATGGGGGGCCGCATCCGCTGGCAGGACCTGCGCCGGGAGCCGGTCGACCAGGCCCGTGACGGGATCGGCCAGGAGGCGGCGCTCGCCCGGTTCCATCTGCGCCGGGCGGACGGCACGTTGCTTTCGGGCGCCGCGGCCTTCGCTGCCCTCTGGTCGATGATCCCCGGTTTCCGGGGACTCGCATCCCTGGCGCGCCTGCCCGGCATGATCCCCGTGCTGGAGCGCGGCTACCGGCTTTTCCTGCGCCTGCGCCCGCTGCCTTCAGCCAGGGGCGCCTGCCCGGACGATCGCTGCGGAACATGAGTCTTTCCGGAACCGGGAGTTTCGCCTGGACGGCGGCGGGCATCCTGCTTGCGGCCCTGGCCGGCGTCGGCCTGTGGCTCTGGACTCCCGACAAGTCCAGGGCTGAACTGGAGTCCCGGTATCTCGACGCGCCGGCGGACCTGATGGATGTGGCGGGCCTGCTCCTGCATGTGCGCGACCGCGGCCCCCGGGACGCCCCGGCGATCATCCTGCTGCACGGCTTCGGGTCGAGTCTCCACACCTGGGAGCCCTGGGCCCGGGATCTTTCGGCCGAATTCCGGGTGGTCCGCTTCGATCTCCCGGGTTCGGGCCTGTCGGAGCCGGACCCCACGGGCGACTACACGGTCGGACGCAGCATGGAGATCCTGCAGGCCCTGATGGACAGGATCGGGATCGACCGGGCGAGCCTGGTCGGCAATTCCATGGGCGGGAGGATCGCCTGGAACTTCGCATCCCGGAGCCCCGAACGCGTGGAAAAGCTCGTGCTGATCTCTCCCGACGGCTTCGCCAGCCCCGGCGAGGAATACGGGCAGAGGGTCGAGATACCCCTCCCCCTGAAGCTGATGCGCTACGCCCTGCCCCGCATCCTGCTGAGTATGAACCTGGCGCCGGCCTACGGCGATCCGGGCAGGATGACGGATGCTTATCTCGACCGTTACCACGACCTGATCCGGGCACCCGGCGTCCGGGACGCGATGATCGCCCGGATGGAGCAGGCGGTACGCGAGGACCCCGTGCCCCTGCTGCGGCTCGTCCGAGCCCCGACCCTGCTGCTGTGGGGCGAGAAGGACGCTCTGATCCCGCTCGCCAACGCCGAGGACTATCTGCGGGTGCTGCCCCGCGCGACGCTGGTGCGCCTGCCCGGCATCGGCCACGTTCCCCAGGAAGAAGCTCCCGCCCTCTCCCTGGAGCCGGTGAAGGCGTTCCTCGCCCGGTGAGCGCGGTGTCCCGGCGCCGGGCGTCAGGAGCGGCGGGACACCGGATGGCGCGGAGAGGAGGCGGAACCGGCGCGCATGACGACGCCGAGGATCACGCCGAGCACCCCGCCCAGGATGTGCGCCGTCTGGGAAATGCCGTCGTCGGCGAACAGCGCCATCACCTCGCGGCCGAGGTAAAGGGCGGCCACCAGCAGAACCGTGACCGGGATCGTGCCGGACCGCCCGGCCAGCATGGCGGTCAGCATGATCAGGCAGAATACGGTCCCGCTGGCACCGATCAGCGCGCCCCTCGGGTCGAGGATGCACTGGGCCAGCCCGACCGACACCGACGCCGTGACCAGGACGCCAAGCATCCTGATTGAGCCGAAGCGGTCCTCCAGCAGAGGCCCGGTCAGCAGGATCACCACGAAATTGGACAGAAGGTGGGTCATGCCGCCATGGGCCAGCGTCCAGGTCAGCAGGGAGAGGAGGAAATCGCCGTCCCACGGCCGGATCGGCCCATGGATCGCCAGTTTTCCCTGCACCGGCAGGATGGTCGCCGCGACCGCGGCCAAGGTGTAGCAGACGGTCACCGGCGCGTTCAGTTCGATCCTGGGCAAGGCGGCACCTGGGCAGTGATATCCAGCCGAGACCATAGATAATCCAGCGGCTGCCGTCACCGGGAGTCGCTGCCCCGGCGATCAGGATGCGGCCAGGACGGCCTCATGCCGTTCCTTCGGCGGTCTCTTGCGCAGCGCGGCGGCGACGGAGTTCAGGACGGCATTGACACGCACGGGCTTGATCAGGACATCCGATGCGTACTCCCGCCCGTCCAGGGCCGCCCTCTGATAGTCGGAGGTGACGAAGATGATTTCCACCCCCATCGGATGCAACTCGGCCGCGACCGATATGCCGTCGATGGCGCCCGCAAGCTCGATGTCGAGCAGCGTCAGGTCCGGCAGGTCCTGGAACGCCGTGCGGAGCGCTTCCTCGCCGGTGTCGACCGGTCCCAGGACGGTGTAGCCTTCCCTTGCCAGGATGGATGCCAACCCCATGGCGATCAGGTGATTGTCTTCGCAGACCAGGATGCGCTGCGCGTCGGACCGTTCCGTGCTGGTGGCGATGTCTACAGTAAAAGGCATCTGGGCGCCCCCCATGCTGAGCATGACCTCCGTGATTTGGACTGCAGAGTGCGCCCGAGAACGTTAACCAAACGTTAGCCATAAATTATGCCTCATTGAAACCATTTTTCCTGCCCGTCTCCGCGGGTCAATCCCTGCGCGACCTGGGCGGATCGGGTGGAGCCAACGGCCACGGCACGGTGTTGCTATGGAGGGAGCGGCGAAAAGCAGGCACTTCCCGTCCGCACCCCATCCGAACCCAGCGGGGAACGAAATCCAGTGACACGCATCGTCGTCCTCAGCACCGGCGGGACCATCGCGTCGCGCTACAGCGCGGAGCATGGGTCCGTGGTGAGCAAAGTGGCGGGCGAAGAACTCGTCTCGACGCTCGGCCCCCTCGCCCCCGGCGTGCCGGTCACGGCGGAGGAGTTCTCCAACCTCGGAAGCTACCGGATCGATCTGCCGACCGCCTTCGAGTTGGCCCAGCGCATCCGCGCCCTGCTTTCGAACCCGGATACCGCCGGCGTGGTCGTCACCCACGGGACCGATACCATGGAGGAAAGCGCCTACCTCGCGGACCTCCTGCTCGAGTCGGAGAAGCCGGTCGTCTTCACCGGGGCGCAGCTTCATGCCGACGAGCCCGACTCCGACGGGCCGCGGAACCTGGCTGACTCGATCCGGGTCGCCGCCTGCCTGGATGCGCGCGGACTGGGCGCCCTGATCGTGTTCGGGCAGGAGATCCATGCGGCCCGGGACGCCACCAAGATGCATGCGTCGCGGGTCGGGACCTTCGCGTCGGCCGAGCACGGCAAGCTGGGCGAGATCGATGCCGGCCGGGTAAGGCTGCAACGCAGGACGATCCGGCGCGGCACCGTCGAAACGCGCCGGATCCAGCCTCGGGTCGACCTGATCAAGCTGGTCATGGGCTCCGATGCGGCGTTCGTCAGGGCGGCGGTGGAGAACGGCGCGCGCGGTCTGGTGCTCGAGGCCTTCGGCCGGGGCAACGCCACGCCGGCGGTCGCCGAGGCCGCGATCGAGGCGATCGGGCGAGGTATTCCGGTGGCCGTGACCTCCCGCTCTCCCCAGGCTAATCTATCAACAGATCTTTTTAGGTGCGGCAGGTTGACTCGGGTTTGTCGCTGTAGTTGCGTAGTTTGGCGGGGATGTGATTCTGTTCGTGACGTTCTCAGGCGGAGGGCGTCACGAATGGACATTCAGGTTGATATCGTCGGCCGTTTCAACGATGAACGGCTGAAAAAAGGGGGCGGCAACTGCTGCAAAGGATGGTCGAGCGCTCGACCGTCCGCATTCGGCGTTTGTCGAACGACCGGATCGAAGAGGCTCGCTTCGGGCGTTGGCTGAACAATGCCAAGGTAAGACTGGTGGAAATGGAATGCACGATCGGCGAGCAGATGCGGGCGCGCGTCGTCGGCCTGCATGTTCTGGCCATCCAGGACACCAGCGAATTGAACTATCAGGCCCATGCCGGACGAACGCGGGGCCTGGGCACCGTGGGCAATGGCCGGGACGCCGGGCTGTTCGTCCATCCGGTGCTGGCGGTCGAGGCCGAAAGCGGAGCTTGTCTGGGACTTGTCGGAGCGCAGGTCTACGCCCGTCATGAAACCGCGGCCAAGCACCGTCGGGCTCTGCCGATCGAGAGCAAGGAATCGATGCGCTGGCTGGAGGGCGCGCAGACAGCCAAGCACTATCTCGATACGGCCCGGCACGTCACGGTCGTCGCCGACCGCGAAAGCGACATCTACGAGGAATGGGAGCGGCTGCCGGAAACGGGTTTCGATCTTCTGACGCGGGCCTGCCGCGACAGGGCGCTGGCCGGAGGCGGCTACTTATACGCCTGGAGCGACGCGCTGGCGGTGGCGGAGCGCTTCACGCTGGACCTTCCCGAACGCCCCGGCAAGCGCTCGGCCCGCACGGCGACCCTGGAACTGCGCTACGGCGCGGTCGCGGTGAAACGGCCCAGGAACGGGACACACCCCGGCGCCGCACCGGCGCTCGCCCTTCGAATGGTCGATGTTCGCGAAGTGGACGCCCCCGCCGGAGAAGACCCGGTACATTGGCGGCTGCTGACGACACATCAGGTCGAGGACACCGCAAAAGCCTTGGAAATCGTGCTTTGGTACCGGCGGCGCTGGACCATCGAGCAGCTTTTCCGTACTCTCAAGACGCAGGGGCTGGATATCGAGTCGAGCCAGGTCGAAAGCGCCGACGCCCTTCAGCGGCTGGCTTTCGTCGCCCTGGTCGCCGCCACGCACATCCTGCAACTGCTCGGCGTTCGCGACGGCGTCCTGGTTCGCCCGATCGACGACACTTTCTCCGCACAGCAGGTCAGCGTCCTGATCGCCCTACAACCACGTCTGGAAGGCCGCACCGCCGCCCGCAAAAACCCACATCCGCCCGACACGCTGGCTTGGGCCGCATGGTTTATCGCCCGTTTGGGCGGCTGGGACGGCTATCCCAAATCCAAGCCGGCTGGACCCATCACTTTTGCCAGAGGCTACGCCCGTTTCGCAACAATGTGCGAGGGCGTAGCTCTCCGGCAAAAGATCTGTTGATAGACTAGCTCCCCAGGGGAGGGTCGAGCCGATCTACGGGGTCGGCGGAGGGTCGGACCTGGCAGCGGCCGGGGCGATCTTCTGCGGCGACCTGAGCGGCATCAAGGCACGGATCCTGCTGGCGCTGCTGCTGGGGTCCGGTGCGGACCCAACCATGATCCGCCAGAAAATGGAGCTTCACGGCAACTGATCCGGCGGAAATCG
Organism: Skermanella rosea; assembly: GCF_016806835.2. NCBI lineage: Bacteria > Pseudomonadati > Pseudomonadota > Alphaproteobacteria > Rhodospirillales > Azospirillaceae > Skermanella > Skermanella rosea. The sequence continues at coordinate 3,702,586 of NZ_CP086111.1, forward strand.
CGAACAGGGAAGAGGTGAACGATGGGAAAAGAGATCCTGGTATCCTACGGCGTCGATGTGGACGCGGTCGCGGGCTGGCTCGGGTCCTACGGCGGCGAGGACAGCCCCTGCGACATCTCCCGCGGGGTATTCGCCGGGCGGGTCGGAAGCATGCGGCTGCTGCGCATGTTCGAGAAATGGGGGATCAGGACGACCTGGTTCATGCCCGGCCACTCGATCGAGACCTTCCGGGAGCAGATGAAGGCCGTCGCCGACGCCGGCCATGAAGTCGGGATGCACGGCTACAGCCACGAAAACCCCATCGCGATGACCCCGGTGCAGGAGGAGGCGATCTTCGACAAGTGCGTCGACCTCATCGCCGAGCTCACGGGCAAGCCGCCGCGCGGCTACGTGGCGCCCTGGTGGGAGTTCGGCTCCAAGACCAACCAGCTGCTCCTGCAGAAGGGCATCAAGTACGATCACTCGCTGATGCACAACGACCACCATCCCTATTACGTGACGGTCGGCGACCAGTGGACGAAGATCGACTATTCGCAGCATCCGTCGGCCTGGATGAAGCCCTATGTCCCGGGCGCCCGAGGCTTCCCTGCTCCTCGACGACATCCACGACGCCGGGGCCCGCCCAAGCGAAGTCGCGCGCTGGCTCGCCTCCGAAACCGCGGAAGGGCATCACCATCACGATCATCCGGACGTGAACCTTCATGGCGACGTTCGGGCGTTCCTGCTGACGGCGGAGAAGCCGTTGGACTGGGCCCGTTTCGGGCTTTGGCTCTCGATGCTGCTCAACCGCCACGGCACGGAAGTGCTTCGCCTCAAGGGACTGCTGTCGATCCGGGGGGTGGACACCCCCGTCGTCGTCCAGGGAGTGCAACATCTGATCCACAAGCCGGTTCATCTCGACGCCTGGCCCGACGGCATTCCGGGCACGCGGATCGTCGTCATCGCCCAGGGCCTGGACCCGGCCATCGTCCGGCGATCCTTCAAGGCCTTCGTCGATACTCCGGCCGGGCAGGAAGCGACCTGACGTTTTCGACCCCGACCGCCCCCTTTCCGATCCTGCGAGGATTTCACCAGATGGACTATCGTCAACTCGGCCGATCCGGCCTCAAGGTGTCTGCGCTGACGCTCGGCACGATGACGTTCGGCGGCAAGGGGAGCTTCGCCAAGACCGGCAATACCGATCCGGCCGGCGCCCGCCGCCAGATCGACATGTGCCTGGATGCCGGGATCAATCTCTACGATACGGCCGACGTCTATTCGACCGGCCTGTCCGAGGAGATCCTGGGAGAGGCCGTTTCCGACCGGCGCGACCGGTTGCTGATCGCCACGAAGGCGCGCTTTCCGATGGGAAAGGACCCCAACGACAGGGGCCTGTCGCGCCACCATCTCGTCCGCGCCTGCGAGGCGAGCCTCAGGCGGCTGAAGACCGACTACATCGATCTCTACCAGCTCCACGAATGGGACGGGCTGACCCCGCTGGAGGAGACCCTGGCGGCGCTCGACGACCTCGTCCGGTCGGGCAAGGTCCGGTACGTCGGCGTGTCGAACTTCTCCGGCTGGCACCTGATGAAGGCCCTGGGGATATCGGAGCGGGACGGCTTCGTCCGTCCGGTGTCGCAGCAGATCCACTACACGCTCCAGGCCCGCGAGGCGGAATACGAGTTGGCGCCGATCGCGGTGGACCAGGGCGTCGGCATCCTCATCTGGTCGCCGCTGGCGGGGGGACTGCTGTCCGGGAAGTACCGGCGCGGCCGGCCCGAGCCGGAAGGCACGCGCAAGGCCAACGACTGGCGCGAGCCGCCGGTGCGCGACCTGGACAAGCTCCACGACATCGTCGAGGTGCTGGTGGAGATCGCGGAGGCTCGCGGCGTCTCGGCGGCCCAGGTCGCCCTGGCGTGGCTGATCGGCAGGCCGGGCGTGGCATCGGCGGTGATCGGGGCCCGGACCGACGAACAGCTCGCCGACAACCTCAAGGCGGCCGATCTCACCCTGAGCGCCGACGAATGCGCCCGGCTGGAAGAGGTGAGCCGGCCGCCCCTGCTCTATCCCTACTGGCACCAGGCGAACACGGCATCAGACCGCCTGTCCGCGGCGGACCTGGTGCTGATCGCCCCGCACCTGAAGGCATGAGCACCGGCGGGACCGCGAGCGGCGTACCACTTTCGATTTCACCGCAGAAGCGCAACGATTGACGCCTTTCCCGGTTGATGGATTGAAATCAACTTGAGGGGAATGCAACCCATGCGCACCATGAAGATCGTCCTCGTCGCCCTGGCCGTCCCGGTGCTGCTGGCCGCCTGCGGATCGGACGACACGGTGACGGAGCGGACGACGACCACGACCACGCCCGGCACCTACTCGGACTCGGTGACGACCGAGCGCAAGACGACGGTCGACGACTGAGCCGGCGGACCGCAATGGGCAACCTGGGTCGTTTCGAGTCCCTGGCGCGTCTCGGCTACGGCGCCCGCGGCGTCGTCTACGTGCTGGTCGGCTGGTTCGCCATGATGGCCGCGATCGGGGCCGGCCAGCTGACCGACACGAAGGGCGTGCTGCGCGAGATCCTGCAGCAGCCCTTCGGCAAGGCGCTGCTGGCGGTCGTGGCACTCGGGCTGGTCGGCCACGCGGTCTGGCGGGTCGCCCAGGCATGGTTCGACCTGGACGGGCACGGTACCAAGGCCAAGGGGCTGGTGGTGCGGAGCGGCCTCCTGGCGAGCGGGGCCATCCATGTCTCGCTCGCCGTCTTCGCGGTCTCCCTGGTGCTCGGCTGGCAGGGGCCGGGATCGGGAGGCGGCGGCGACGGAGCCCAGGACTGGACCGCCTGGCTGCTGTCCCAGCCCTTCGGCCGCTGGCTGGTGGGCGCCGTCGGCCTCGCCGTCCTGGGGGCCGCCGCCGGGCATTTCGTGAAGGCCTGGAAGGCGACCTTCCGCCGCTTTCTGCGGGCCGACCCGAAGGCGATGGAGATGATCTGCCCGATCGGCCGGATCGGCCTCGGCGCCAAGGGCGTCGTCTTCGTGATCATCGGCATCTTCTTCCTGACCGCCGCCTGGCAGTCCGACTCGTCCGAATCGGGCGGGCTCGGCAAGGCGCTGCAGATGCTCCAGGAGCAGCCCTACGGCGCGTGGGTGCTCGGCATTGTCGCCATCGGCCTGTTCGCCTTCGGCATCTACAGCGTGATCGAGGGAGTCTACCGCCGGATCGACTGTCCGGCGGTGCTCGCCCGCTTCAACGTCCCGGCCTAGGTCCCGGCCTGGCCGTCGCGCCGGTCAGGCGGCCGTCCGGGTCTCCAGGACGGGCGGATCGGCCGGCAGGGCGAGGGCGATCTTCTCGGCGACGACCTGCGCGGTGGCCGCGGAGAGCGTCCAGCCGAGATGGCCGTGGCCGGTGTTGTAGAAGACCCCCGGCCGCCGTCCCGCGCCGACGCGCGGCATCATGTCCGGCATCATGGGGCGGAGGCCGCTCCACGGCTCGACCCTCCCGGTATCGACCTGCGGGAACAGGCCCCGGGTCCAGTCGACCAGCGGCCGGATCCGGTCGGCGCGGATGTCGCGGTTCTCGCCGTTGAACTCCGCCGTGCCGGCGACGCGCAGGCGGTCGCGCCCCAGCCGGCTGGTGACGATCTTGGCCTTGTCGTCCAGCAGGCTGACCCAGGGGGCCGCCGCGCGGCTGGCGTCGTCGTCGAGATGGACGGTGATCGAGTAGCCCTTGACCGGATAGATGTTCACCCGGTCGCCGACCATGGCGGCGAACTTCCGGCTGGCGACGCCGGCGCAGATGACGACGCCGTCGGCCACCATCTCGTCGCGGGACGCGCGGCCCGTCCCGTCGGCGCCGGACCAGACGACCTTGACGCCGGTGTCCACGTGCTCGATCCGCTCCACCGCGGCATCGTGGACGAAGCGGACGCCGTAGCGGACGCACGCCTTGGCAAGGCCGCGGGTGAACTTGTGGATGTCGCCGGTGGCGTCCGACGGGGTGAAGAAGCCGCCGTGGAAGTCGCCGGGCAGCGCCGGCTCGATGGCGCGGATCTCCTCCGGAGTCACCGGGCGCCGGTCCAGCCCACCCTCGACCAGCATTTCGTTGACGCGGGCCGCATGCTCGAAGCCCTGGCGGTCGCGGTAGAAGTGCAGGATGCCGCGGGTCTCCAGGTCGAAGTCGATGCGCTCCTTCTCCGCCATGGCGAACAGGTGGCGCCGCGCTTCGATGGCGAGGCGGGTGGTCGCGACCGTGTTGGCGCGGTAGTGGCGGATGTTGCCGACGAACTCGGCCATCCACGAGTATTTGTGCCAGTTGGGCGACGGGTTCATCAGGAGCGGCGCGTCGCTTTTCAGCATCCAGGCGAGGCCCTTGACGACCGTGGACCAGTGGTTCCAGACCTCCGCGTTGCTGGCGGAAAGCTGGCCGCCGTTGGCGAACGAGGTTTCCATCGCGGCGTAGCGCTGACGGTCGAACACGGTGACGGCGTAGCCCTTGCCGGCGAGGGCGTAGGCGGTGGTCACGCCGGTGATACCGGCGCCGATGACGGCGATGTGGCGCATGAGTGTTTCTCCGGTGCGCATGAGGGCAATGGGGACCGGGCGACGGCCCGGTCCGGCTTTCCCCATCTGTCGCTGTACCTGAGAGCTTGCCCCGATGCTCCGCGGAGCGCCGGGCTTCCCCTTCGGTGGGCATCACCGGCTGCTGGCAGCCGGCCGCCTCTCTCCAGATCGTCCAGCCATGCGGTCCCTTGTGCCTGAGAGTTTCCTGGGGGGTTGCTCCGTCGGCGCCGACGCCGGCCTGGACCGCGTCGAACTCTCCCGCATGACAGTAACGGACATTTTCAAATATTCACTTCCGGGCTGACCTGTCAAGACGAGGATCGGAAAACCCTGGTCCCGAACGGTCGGCCCGCCGGCCGATTACTCCGCGGCGACCAGCCTGCCGTTGCCTTCCCGCGCGAAGTATTCGCGGCTCAACTTGACGATCACGGGCGACAGCAGCAGCAGCGAGATCAGGTTGGGGATCGCCATGAAGGCGTTCAGCGTGTCCGCGATCAGCCAGACGAGGTCGAGCTGCGCCACGGCGCCGAGGAACACCGCCAGAGTCCAGCAGATCCGGTAGGGCTTGGCGGACTTGGTGCCGACCAGGAATTCCCAGCATTTCTCGCCGTAGTAGGACCAGCCCAGGATGGTGGTGAAGGCGAAGACGGCGAGCTCGACCGACAGGAGGTACTGGCCGATCCCCGGCATCGCGGCCTCGAACGCCGACGAGGAGAGCACCGCCCCGGACTCGCCGCTGTTCCAGACGCCGGACACGACGATCGCCAAGCCGGTCATGGTGCAGACGATGATGGTGTCGATGAAGGTGCCCATCATGCCGACCAGGGCCGAGCGGACCGGGCTGCGGGTGGTGCCGGCCGCCTGGGCGATGCCGGCGGTGCCGAGGCCCGCCTCGTTGGAGAAGATGCCGCGGGCGACGCCGTAGCGCATGGCCGCCCAGACCGCGGCGCCGGCGAAGCCGCCGCTGGCCGCGACCGGGGTGAAGGCGTGGGTGAACACCAGGGAGATCGCCTCGGGCAGCCGGTCGGCGAAGACCACCAGGACGAACAGGGCGCAGAGCACGTAGCTGACGCACATGGCCGGGACCAGCGCCTCCGCCACCCGGCCGATCCGCTTGATGCCGCCCAGGATGACGGCGCCGGTGACGACGGTCAGCACGATGCCGGTAAGCCAGACCGGCACGCCGAAGGTGTTCTCCGCGACCCCGGCGATGGCGTTGGCCTGCACCATGTTGCCGATGCCGAAGCCGGCGAAGCCGGCGGTCAGCGCGAAGGCCACGCCCAGCCAGCGCCAGCGCGGGCCGAGGCCGTTCTTGATCGCGTACATCGGCCCGCCGACATGCTCGCCCTTTTCGTCCACCTCGCGGTAATGGACGGCCAGAAGGACCTCGGCGTACTTGGTCGCCATGCCGACCAGCGCGGTGCACCACATCCAGAACAGGGCGCCCGGGCCGCCGAGGGCTATGGCGGTCGCGACGCCCGCGATGTTGCCGGTGCCGACCGTCGCGGCCAGCGCCGTCATCAGGGCCGCAAAGGGGCTGATCTCGCCGTCCTCCGCCGAGCCCGCCTTGCGGCCCTGCCAGACGAGCCGGACGCCGTAGCCGATCTTGGCGAGCGGCATCAGCTTGAGCCGCACTTGCAGGAACAAGCCGGTGCCCAGGATCAGCACCAGCATGGGGACACCCCAGACAACGCCGTTCAAGGCGTTGAGGCTTTCGGTGAAAGCTTCCACGTTTCCTCCGACTGAATCTTTGTTCTGTTTCTTTGTTCAGTGTACCGGGAAGGCCGGGCGGACCTGCGGGCGACCTGGATCGCCGGCCCGGAACCGGTCTTCGTTAACCAGAATTCAGCAAACGCCGTGCCACTCCGGAAAACGCTGTGTTTCGGCGCTTTCCGGGGCGGCTTTGAGGCTTCGGGATGTATGCGGAGGTTTACGCTCGTGCGAAGCCGGGAGGTCGGGGCTTTGGAAATCCCTGAGGGATCAGAGACTTGTTCCGGCTGTATGCAAGGGCTTACAGCGTAAACGAAAACGTACAGGGAGATCCGGCCCGGCTACCGGCGCAGATGCCCTGCTTTCACAAACCTTTCCACGTCTGCGCGGATCGACTGTATCCAGACCCCTTCGTTCGCGGCATAGGCACCGGGCTTTCCGTTCAGCTTGCCCGTCCTCTCGAAGCCGGCACGGTGCAGCCCCACGACTCTCCAGCCCTGCGCGGAGAATACCGGGCTGCCGGAACTGCCGGGTTCCGTGGGGGCACGGTAATGCAGCAGGCAGCGGCCATGCCGGCTGGGGCGCCCGTGAGGCTGCCCCTCGTGATCGAGCAGTTCGTTGTCCTGAATGGAGAAGCTCAGGTCGCTTCCCCGGGGATAGCCGATGATGTAGACCCGCTGGCCTTCCACCAGGGATGGCAGATTCGTCGAGACAGGACAGGGCTCGACCCCGCGCGGCACCGCGTCCAGACGAAGCAGGGCGGCGTCCAGATCCTCGGGAGGTGAACTCCAGACCATTTCGGTCACGCTGTACCGCGGAGCGGAGAAATTGGGCTCGGCCAGGGCCTCGAAACTGATTTCCGCCTCGTCGCACCTCAAGGCTTTCGGTTCCATGGGATCGTCGGTCACCACGTGGGAGTTGGTCAGCAGGAACTTCTCGTCGCCGAGGGACTCGTGCAGGTCGCTACCGCGCAGCAGGAAGCCGGTCCCCTGTCCCTTTCCATCAAGGGATTGTATCTTGGCGACCGCCCGCGCGCGCGCGATCCCCTCGCACATCCAGCGATAGGTGGCGGCACCGCTGCTGCCCAGGACCAGCTCGAAGGCGCTCGGATCGGCCGCCTGCATTCCCTTCACCTGATCGGGCGAGAGGCTGATGCGGCCGTTCTCGCGCCGGAGCAGTTCGGCCCGGAGCACATGGAGCAGCGCGCCGCCTCGCCCGCCATAGGCCCCGAGGTCCCATACCTCGGTGAGCTGGCGCAGGGTGCCGGCGATGGCGAAGGCGTCCACGTCCTGCGCGGCCAGGTACTTGCCGAGCCAGCGTTCCGCCCCGGGCCAGTCCTCCAGCGCGATGCAGGCCTCGGCGGCGGTGGCGTAGTCCCAGGCGGGCAGTTCCTCCGCCCAGCACTGGCCGATATGGTCCCTGATGCGGGCGGCCATCTGCGCGGCGTCGGGCGCGTCCGGGACCCGGATGCCGTCGCGCTCGGCGCGGCGCAGCAGGGCGACCACGTTGACGCCGTGCCAGACCCGCTCCGCGTCGGCCTCGTAGATCCTGTTGTACCATGTGACGGCCTGACTCAGCGCCGACTCGCCCATGCCCAGCCGGCTGCCCCGGGCCTCGACGAAGATCTGCTTGTAGGTGCGGCCGAGCAGTCCGCATGTCTCCGGATACTCGTCCCCGTCGTTCCGGGCGCGCTCCTCCAGCCGTTTCAGCAGATCAAGGGCGGGGATGAGTTCCCCCCGGTCGATCAGAGCCTGGGCGTATTGGCGGTATACGAGGTGCGAGTCGCAGCCCATCCGGATCATCGCGTCGGCGAACCTTTGCAGGGTGCCGAAGTGCCGCCAGCGCCGCAGTTCCCCGAGAACCCTCTTGACGAGGGGCATGGCCGGCGGGTCCGACTGGCGCCGCAGATGGGCGACCAGGGTCTCGGCCGCCTCGTCCAGCCGTGCGGCATCCAGGTTGCGGGCCGCGTCGAGGACGTCATCGACCATTTCCGGCAGGTCCGGCGGTTTGGGAAGCCCGGTTGTCGCTGGGGTCATGGACGTTCCTTCGTCGGGTAGGACGGATGGCGGGCCGACGCCTGATGCGCGTCGGGCGATCATCATCCAGGCTGCGTTTCATCCGACGCTATATTCTTTCCAGGGAGTTTTCCACCAATCGATCCTCCTTTGCGTGTGCTGCGCTGTCCCGTCACGCGTCTGGTGGCGGGGAAAGCCGGTCAGCCGCAGAGACTGTCCGCCAAGCTCGGCCCTGCGGCGGCGAGCGCGCGGAGGGTGGGATGGGCGCTGCCCGGCTTGGCGGCGGAAACGACGCCCGGGGCCGGCCGAACGCCGGGACGGAGCCGGCCAGCGACGTCGAGCCGAGGAGCGCGGACAGGTCGGAGGTCAATAGTTCAATCTCCCGCGCAAGGTCATCATCGGTCATCTTTCCGGACGGCGCCGCTGGCCGCGCGGCTGCGGATCGGGGCGCGCCGGGCTCCGGGGACGCCTGCGGTGCCGGTTCGGCGGGCTTCGCCGGAGCGGGCGCGGAAAGCTCGGAGAGCGTGGACGGTACGGAAGGTGCCGAAAGGTCATCATCGGTCATCATGGCGGCGTCGCCGGTCTCCTCCGCCGCGGGTTCCCGCGTGGAGCCGGGACGGAAGCGGAGGGGGTCGAGTTCCTCCTCCGGGTCGGCGGCGAGTTGTTCCAGATCGGCGTCGGGATGGGGCCGGTTGTCGAGGCAGCCGTTATAATGGTGGGTGATCCGCTTGTCCTGGATGACACCGCACAGCTTCAGGCCGAACTCGACGGCGCGGAGCGCCACCCCCAGGCGCTTCGTCTCCAGGGCGTCTTCGATAATGCGGGCCACTTGCCGGTCAGCTTGGTCGAGGCGCGCCTGATGGTCTGCCCTCCGGGCTGCCCGGATCTCGTCGATCCGCACCCGGATTTCCGGCTGGCGCATCAGGAAGGCGCCCCGCTGCTTGGCGCCGTTCCCCGAATAGCCCGCCTGCCGCGCCGCCTCCGCCCCGCCGACGCCGCCGGCCATGGCGTGGCAGAAAGCTTCCTGGCGCGGGGTCAGCAGCGGCCGGGAGGATGCGGCCGGCCGGGGCTTGGGGGTGGGTTCGGCGGGGGCTGGGGCGGACATGGCGGGGGCCTTTCGGGACGCGGAAGAGGTAGTGGATTATTATCCTATAATCCTGACTATAATCAAGCCAAACATCTCGCGTCGGTCCGATCGCGTCCGCCGGCCGCGTGGCATGGCGCGGCGGAAGAATCCGCTTGTCTTCAAAGCAGCGGTCGCAAGGCCAGATGCCCGCCCAGCGCCAGCAGTCCCAGGAAGAAGCAGCGCCGGAAGGTTTCGGGCCGCACAAGGGTCCGCACTCGCTGGCCGAGGGCCATTCCGGCAAGCGCCGGGACCAGGGCCAGCAGCGACGCTCCGGCCACGGCCCCGTCGAACGCGCCGCCTTCCGCCAGCCCCGCCGCCATCGCGACCGTGGAGGTCAGGAAGGACAGGCCGAGCGCCTGGACCAGATCGTCCCGACGAAGCTCCAGCGCCTGGAGCCACGGGACCGCCGGGATCACGAACACGCCGGTGGCGGCGGTGACCGCGCCGGTGGCGGCGCCGACCAGGAGCGAGAACCGCCCTTCCACCCCGTGGGGAACCGTGAACCGCGCCCGGGAAAGCCCGAAGCACGCATAGGCCAGCAGGGCGACGCCCAGCGCGGCGGCCGCATGGTCCGCTTCCCCGCCGGCCATCAGCCCCGCGCCGGCCAGGGTCGCGGCCCAGGTCCCGATGCAGATGCCGACCAGCATCGGCCAGAGCCGCCGAAACAGCGTCCTGAAGCTGGGACCCGCCGCCAGTTGCCAGACGTTGGTCACCAGGGACGGCACCACCAGCAACGCCGCGGCTTCGGCGGGCGGCATGACCAGACCGAGCAGGCCGATGGCGACCGTCGGCAGGCCGAGCCCGATGACTCCCTTCACGAAGCCGGCGATCAGGAAGGCGATGGCGGCGATGATGGTGATGGTGGTGGTGAACATGGGCCCTCCGGCTGTGCGCGGCCTGCGCGGCCGGTGTGTCCTGTATGCCCTGTGCGGCCTTGCGCCGAAATTGACGGTGCCAGGCATCCGCCGCAATGTGGGAGTCACGGTGGCAGCCTTCGGATGAGCCGAAGCCTGCCGGTCCAGCCCCGGAGGGAGCCCCCATGCGCTTCGACCTGACGGACCTTCGCTTGTTCCTGCGGGTCGCGGAGTCCTCCAACATCACGAGGGGGGCCGAACAGGCCGGTCTGGCCCTGGCGTCTGCCAGCGCCCGAATCCGCGCGATGGAGGAGGAGCTGGGGGTTCCGCTGCTCGAACGCGGGCGGCGCGGCGTGCGGACGACGCCCGCCGGCCAAGCGCTCGCTTTCCATGCCCGGACGGTGCTGGAGCAGATGGAGCGGATGCGGGGAGAGCTGGGCGCCTACGCGCGCGGGCTGAAGGGGCATGTGCGGCTGTGGGCGAATTCCGCCGCCGTGGCCGAGTTCCTGCCCGATCCGCTGGCGGGCTTCCTTGCCGCCAACCCGCATATCGACATCGACCTGGACGAGAAGCCGAGCCCCCGGATCGTCGAGGGCGTCGCGGAAGGCTTGGCGGATATCGGCATCGTCGCGGACGGCGTCGATGTCGGAGATCTGGAGACCCGCCCGTTCCGGATCGACCGGCTGGTGGTCGTGGCCCCTCCCGACCATCCGGCCGCCGCGTTTCGGCAAGTGGCATTCCGCGAGATCGTGGACGCGGAGTTCGTCGGCCTGGGCCGGCACAGCGCCTTGCAGGAGCATATCCGGTGCCACGCGGCGCGCATGGGGCGGACGCTGAAACTGCGCGTCCGGATGGGCGGCTTCGATGCGGTCTGCCGACTGGTGGCCCAGGGCGTCGGACTTGGCGTGGTGCCGGAGATGGCGGTGCGGCGGTGCGCGGCGAACCTGCCGATCCGGGTGATCGGCCTGACGGATGCGTGGGCGCTGCGGCACCTGACGATCTGCCTGCGCCGGTTCGACCAGCTTTCCCCGCAGGCACGGTTGCTGGTGGAGGCGTTGGGGGTGTGTGGGGACTGACGAGCGGGGTGAGCGCACTTTTCGAAACGGCCGGGGAAAACCGTTCGGAGATCGACCGGGTTATACGAGCCGCTCGCATCTCCTCAGGGAGCGCTTAGGGGAGATAGTCGCTATCGCAATCCGGGATATGGGTTGGCAACACTGGTACACCGTGATCTCCGCTGGAGGCCTGTATGGCTGAACACTTCCGGGATGGTTCAGTTCTTCCCGGCCGGATTGCCGGGATTGCCGTTGGTCCGTTATCCTGATCGTGAGAGCTACGGAAGCGGCGGGGACAACTGCCATGAGCACCGAAGGAAGGCACGAGACGATACTCCCTTTCCGAATCGCCCGACTCTCCCTCTCCTGTGCGGTGGCGGCGCTGATGGCGGCAGGAGGCGCCGCGGCCCAGCAACGCCCTCCGCCGCTCAAGCTTTCCCGGGATGTCGTCGTCACCTACCGTTATGTGATGGACGGCTAGGCACTGGCCGCCGCCGCAGGCATCAACCCCAATTCCATGGTCGGCCAAGCCATGCGCGAGATGGCGGATGTCCAGACCCGCACCCTGCAGCAGGCTTCGACCGGCCGGATCCGTTCCGAGAATGCCGGACTTGTCCAGATCGTCGATCCCCGGAGCAGGCGAAGCTGGCAATTCGACACGTCCCCCGACGCTCCCGGCGGGCGCGTCGTATTCGTGAGCGAGGGGGAGGACGAGGTCGGCATGCAGCTCGAGGAGGTAGCACAGGATCCCCAATTCCTTGTGCGCCGGGAGGCAGGCACCGACATGGTGGCGGACCAAGCCTGCACCAATTGGCGCATCCAGCCCTGCGATGACGACTCCATGGTATGGATCTCCTGCTTCGCGGCCGACGGCCTCGCCCTGCGCGTCAAATTGTAGAGCGAGGGCATGACATCCGTTCAGGAGGCGACGCAGGTCGAGTATGGCCCGATCGACGCGGCGCTGTTCTCGCCGCCGGCGGACTGGCCGGTGCAACCCGCCATCGAGTAGCCTGCGGGCAGCTTGTACGGCATTCTATCCAAATCTATGCTACAGGGGAGCCGTATGGATGACGGGCGGGGAGACGGTTGAATGCCTGATGGACGATGGCCGGTCCGAGGCCAATCAGGTTGGGAGCCATGAGGAGTCCAGGCACCCAGCCAAGCCTGAACTCGCGATGGTCGGCCATCCGGCAAAGGACTATCCCCGAACACACGGAAATTCAAATAATACTACCGTCTTCGCAAATGTCTTTCCGAACCGTCTACTTTAATTTTTGCTGAAGGCTCGTTCCGAATATTTCATTTATGAATTCAAACATCAAGCTCATCACGGTTCTGACCATAAGTTTATGTTGAGAGTGCCTTCAGTGCATCTTCAACTATATCGAATCGGTTCCGCCACTCGGCCATCCCGAACCATTGGCAGTCATGTTCTTTCGTCCCCGGCCTCATACGCTTTTTATACGAATACAGGTGCGCACCGCGGCCGTTGACATGTGCCCCCTTCGCAACTTGGGCACGGACTACATCACCAGGTATGATGTAAAAATCTACATAGCGTCGCATCGGGATATCCTCACGTCCGTCGCGCCTCCGTCCGAGGGGGCGAGGGTCAAGAATGGCTCCGATATCCACAGCGATTTCGATGTCGAAGTTCAGATCTGCGGCCTCCGGGCGGTTCGCCGTGTGTGCCCAGCCAATCGAGTCGACATAAGTGCCTCCCTTCACCTGAACGCGCAGTCGATCGCCAACTAGAATATCGTACCCAGGCATGTTCCGGCGTATCTCATCGGCATCGACAACCGGCATTATTTTCGCTGCGGGCGCCAGCATGGCCATCGTCGCGTCCATAGCCAACGTCCTGCTTACATGATGTCTTTCGTTCCGACCGAATTCATTTGATTTTCCAGTGCCGATTTCCTGCAACACTGCCGAGTTCAAGCGTTGGACAATGGCTTCACTGGGGCGCCACAGAGGGTTAGCAATGCTGATCATGGTCATGATGCTTCAGGTCATTAAAACTGGTAAATGAGGTTTTGCGGTGGGATGGAACCGAAAGGTAGTTCGACTCCCCCGTTGGAAGGATCGCGAGCGGGTGCGTCGAACGGTTTCGGCGCGCTTGGATCGCATTTGAGCATACCAGACTGAGCAAGTTCTTCTTGCAACGCTCGCCAATCGATTTTTGGCGATCCGTCCCGGTGTCTGAGCCAGCCTACTGCGGCATCATCCGGTCCCTGGCCGAATTGCGTGACAAGTCGATGCCAGAGATCATACACAGCACGGTTCCCGAGGTTGGTGACTTGTGCCTCCGAATACTGCCACCAGCAAAGCCATCGAAATGCTGAGCATGCATAAGTTGGTTTGAATGTGAAGAATCCGTCATAATATGGACTGTGAACGACTTTTAGAGCCCCAAGGAGGCCTGTTTCAGATACTTCTGCACCAACCCACAGGCGCCGTCGAACCTTGGTTTGCGTGTATGTTGACATATCGCGCCAAGCATCCCACGGTGGAGCATTGTGCCAGGAACGAGACCCAGGCATTGCATGTGTTTCGTCGGCCGGTCGCCCCAAAGCAGTTCTCACATGTGCCGCCGCGCCGTCGGCAGACGCAATAAACCATTCTTTCGTGTTATTACCTGTCTTGAACGGGCGGAGTCCAACATGAGCGGCTTTTTCCGCTTGGTTCAGCGCCGAGCCGTTTGTGTAGCGCCAGAGCGCGATGCAGGTCAACTCTCGCGGCGTCTGGCTTCGCGCCTGTCGAAACCGGATTGGCCATCCAGAGTCCTTCCCAACCTTTACAAGGTCCGGCCGTCCAGTGTCTTGGAGGATGTAAATTACTCTGTCAGCCATAAAGAACTCCTTACATAAACTGTCTTCAGAGGGTTGTCTATCGATAGCTGTATAGAAGCATGATCCGCTTTCCATTAACATAATGAACTTGGCAGGATACAGAGGGTCCGATCTATACAGCCCCCCTTTCAAATTCTAAGATTGTATAACGCGTATCAAATGCGCGTTTTGGCGGAGATGGAGCGCTTTGCCTCGCTCCGAAGCTCCCGGAGCCGCCGTTCAGGCGGACTCGGGGCGTGATCATGCTGCAATCAGCAACTTGAGCAGGCAGATCAGGTTGTAGGCGGTGGCCGTCAGAGTGAACATCCATCCGAGATGGGCAGTGCCACGATGACCCGTTTTGCGTAGCCCGGCTCCCCCATCCAGCTGAAGACCTCCTCGCTCCGCTTGCGAATACGAAGGCTGATAGCGTAGCCGAGATGGCGCCTTGCAGGAGCATATCCGCCGCCCCGCGGCACGCATAGGGCGGACGCTGAAACTGCGCGTCCGGATGGGCGGCTTCGATGCGGTCTGCCGACTGGTGACCCAGGGTGTCGGCCTTGGCGTGGTGCCGGAGATGGCGGCGCGGCGGAGCGCGGCGAACCTGCCGATCCGGGTGATCGGTCTGACGGACGCATGGGCGCTGCACCACCTGATGATCTGCTTGCGCCGGTTCGACCAGCTTTCGCCGGGGTTGCGGCTGCTGGTGAAGGTGTTGGGGCATGTGGGGACTGACGCGGATTTTGGCGGAAGCCGGGATGGTCATCCGAGATGGCCGCCGCTTTGACGATGAGCCGGCCTTTGACGAGTCCCCTGGTGAGGCGGTAACCCGATGTCCCTGTTGAAACTTGTGTAAGAATACACAATATTCTTCGCCAACAGGCGGCATGAGGAGTATTGTATACAAATGTATGCAATATAGGGGGCCGCGACGGTAACAAGCAGGGAAATCATAAAACGCCTGATGGACGATGGCTGGTACGAGGCCAATCAGGTCGGGAGCCATAAGAAGTTCAAGCATCCGACCAAGCCTGGATTCGTGACGGTGGCCCATCCGGCAAAAGACTATCCCCCGAAAACGCTGAGATCGATGGAGACGCAGGCAGGGATCAAGCTCCGGTGAAGACCGGAGCCATCCTGATCCTGCTGGAGGAGCAAGAATGTCTGTCAGGTACTTCCCCGCAATTGTCGAACAAGGCAGCGACGGGTTCTATGTATCGTTCCCAGACGTGCCCGGTTGTGTCTCGCACGGTGCCACGCTGGAGGAGTTGGCGGCCAACGCCGAAGCGGCTCTTGCCCTGCACCTAGCGGAGAGCGCCGAGGATGGCCGGGACCTTCCGGTACCTTCGGCGCTGGGCGATACTCCGGTCGATCCGGACGAACCCGAGGTATGCCGTCTGCTGGTGCGCGCCGAACTGCCCGGCAAGTCGGTCCGGATCAATATCAGCATGGACGAGGGCCTGCTTACAGCCATCGACGCGGAGGCGAAGCGGCGCGATACCTCGCGGTCGGGGTTCCTGTCGGCTGCGGCCCGCCGCGAACTCGGTCGCTGATGACGGGCGCTTGAGCGATTTCCGACCAGTTTGGACCGCTCCGGTCCATGCAGCCTGCCGTTCCATTCGCCGCGATGCGTTGGGCCAAGGCCCAACGCATCAGCTCGGCTATTGCGGCAGCGTCAACCCGCCCTCGGGCAAGGTCCGGTCTGATCCACTCTCAAAGTGCCATCTTCATCTCGATAGAGTCGTACTCGGCGCGCAACCCGTCATGATCATCGATCAGACCGGCCGAGATCAGCGCCGTGACATCCTGATGGACATTCTTGTAGTCACGGTTGAGCGCCTTCGACAGGCTCCGGATGCTGGTTTCCGGGTTGCGGTGAAGATGCCGCAGGATTTCCAGACGCTTGCTGGTCAGAACCTGCGTCAGTCCCTCCCAGGACTCGAAAGTGATATGAGCCTCTTGAACCGCTTCCCCAGCTTCATGCCGGCGTAGGGCATCCTTGATCGAGCCAGCCTCCCGCGCGAGATCGACCCCGACATGAATCTCCAGCGTGCTCACAGCTTTCCCTCCCGTATCGCAGTCACATCGGCCATGAAATCATCAATCATCCTGTCGAGATCCGTGAATGGATAAGACAATTCATCTTCGCGGATGTGTTTGTGATCGCCCTTGCCCCGCTCATTGTCGTAACCGACCAGCCGCACACCATCGCGGCCATAAAACAGGCTGTATTTGTATTTGTGCCGGCTGGCCATGACCGGCGACGGCACCGACCAGATCCGGATTTGAAGGATCCCACCGTCGTCATAGATGACCTTGCGGTCGATCAAGGGGCGCGCCTTGCTCATCCCTGAACTTCTATCAGGATTTTCCTATGGCTTCAATAACCATATGGCGAGATACACCATAACGAACAATCGGCAAGATACGCTGCGTTGGCGCGAGGATGCCGTGATTGCCCGCGTGGATGATGCTGGACGGCGAGCCCCTTCCCGATCACCAAGCCTTGCTGCATTGATCAAGTTCATCGAATGCATCTTGGTAAGATGCTGCCTCCGGAATGCCTTGCATGCCGGTACGTCGGTTTCCAACTCCTACAGGAGGGTTGCCGATTTGGGGACTCTGTACCGCGCGAGTTGCTTGAAGTTCTTTCGCTCCGCGTAGGTCGTCCTTCGCCCGCAAGGGCGAACGCGGACACCCTGCATCAACGTTCCGGAATGGGCGTCGGCGTCGGCCTTCGGCCGAGGCCGACCTACGATGCAACCGGGCTGGGTGTTGATCAGCCGCCGCCGGGCTTCGGCTCCTCCTCGATCCGCGCGCTCAGGGTATCGCGCGCGCCGTTGCGCTCCACGGTGAGCGTCACCGACTCGCCGACGCGCTTGAGGCCGACATGGTTGCGGACCTGGGTGGCGCTGCGGACTTCCGCCCCGTCGATGGCGATCACCACGTCGCCGCGCCTCAGTCCGGCGCGGTCGGCGGGGGAGCCGGGTTCGACCTCGGCGACGATGGCGCCTGATGTCGAGCGGGTGCCGAGGGCCGCCGCGATGTCGGGCGTCAGGTCCTGGACGGAGATCCCGATCCGGCCGCGCCGGACCTCGCCGTACCGGATGATCTGGTCCATGACGGTCCTCGCCATGTTGGCGGGCACGGCGAAGCCGATTCCGACATTGCCGCCGCTGGGCGCCAGGATGGCGGTGTTGATCCCGACCAGCCGGCCTTGGAGATCGACCAGCGCGCCGCCGGAATTGCCGGGGTTGATCGAGGCGTCGGTCTGGATGAAGTCCTCGTACCCCTCGACCCGCAGGCCGCCGCGGCCGAGGGCGCTGACGATGCCCGAGGTGACGGTCTGGCCCAGACCGAACGGGTTGCCGATGGCGACGACGTAGTCGCCGACCTCCAGCGCGCCGCTGTCGCCGAACGGTACGGCCTGGAGGTCTCCCAGGGAGCCGCCCTGGGAGCCGCCCTGCGTGCCGTCGCCCGGCACGATCCGAAGCACGGCGATGTCGGTTCCGTGGTCCCGCCCGACCAGCCGGGCCTCGAAGCGGCGGTTGTCCTTGGTGGTGACCTCGATCGACTCGGCCTCCGCGACCACGTGGCTGTTGGTCAGCACATAGCCCCGCCCGGCATCGACGATCACGCCGGAGCCGCTGGAGAAGGTCCGGCGCGGCGGCTGCGGCGGGCGTTGCGGCTGCGGAAGGTCGGGCAGATCGAAGAAGCGCCGGAAGAAGGGGTCGTTGAGCAGCGGGTTCAGGGCCTGCGCCCGGCCCGTCACCGCGACGTTGACGACGCCGGGCGTCACCTCGCGGAGCATCGGGGCGAGCGTCGGCGTTCCCGGGACCGGGGAGGTGTCCGGCGCCGGGACCGCGCACCCGCCGACCGCCAGGGCGGCGGAAAGGCCAAGCGCCAGGGCGAGCGCGATCGGGGGGCTTGCTGCGGGCATGTCGGGCACACTCCTGCTCGGCTTGCGGTTCCGGACTTCCCCTCTGGGTCAGGCGGGGCGGGCCATCCTGAGAACGGTCGTGGCAAGGATCTGGGCACGGGCAAGCAGGGAGGGAACCTCGATATACTCGTCGGCGGTATGGGCCTTGCCGCCGACCGGGCCGGTGCCGCACAGGGTGGGCGCTCCCAGGCTGGCGGTGAAGCCCGAATCGGCGCAGCCGCCGGTGAACTCGCCGGAGATCGGGTGGCCCAGCTCGGCCGCGACGGAGAGGTAGACGCCGGTCACCGCCTCGCTCTCGGGCGTCGGCACCAGCGGCAGGAACTCGCTCAGCAGGGTCGCGCGCGAGCGGGTGCCGGGCACCTGGACCTCCGCCATGATCCGCTCCACCGAGGCGACGAGATGGTCGCGCTGGTCGTTGGTCACGTAGCGGGTGTCGATCTCGCCCCGGGCGTGGGGGGCCGTGGTGTTGTGGGACTGGCCGCCGCCGGCCAGGCCGACATTGACGGTGATGCCCTCGGGCACGCGGGTCAGGCCGTGCAGGGCCAGGATCTTGTGCGCCATCTCCCCGATCGCGCTGGCGCCGTCGGTGAAGTTGACCCCGGAATGGGCCGCCTTACCCGTCACCTCGAAGGTGAAGTGCAGGCCGCCCTTGCGCCCGGTCACCACGTTGCCGGATACGCGCCCCGGCTCGGCGTTGAAGACCGCGCGGGCCTTCCGGGCTTCCCGCTCGATGAAGGGCCGGGAGGCGAGCGAGCCGATCTCCTCGTCCCCGGTCATCAGGGCGACCAGCGGGACGCCGGGCGCGAACTGTTTGAAGGCCGCCATGACGAAGGCGTTCATGACCAGCCCGCCCTTCATGTCGGCGACTCCGGGGCCGTAGGCCCGGCCGCCATCGATGCGGAAGGGCCGGCGCGACGCCTCGCCCTTGGGGAACACGGTGTCGCGGTGGCCCATCAGCAGGATGGCCGGGGCGGCGGCGTCCCGGTCCGTGCCGGCATGATCGGGGCCGGCATGATCGGGAACCGTGGCCATGCGCATCACGTCGCCGCGCTCCGCGACGGGCTCGGTGCGGACGGCGATTCCGGCGGACTCGAAGAATTGCGCCAGCCGCGCGCCGACCGCGTCCACGCCGGGCTTGTCGTAGGAGCCGCTGTCGATGTTCACCAGCTCGGCCAGCAGCGCCAGCATGGCGGGTTCGCGCTCGGCCAGCCAGGCCCGGATCTCGTGTTCGTTCGCGTCCTTCATGATGCTTCCCTGATTCGTTTCACGGTGGCCCGGCTGAGCGCCTGGGCCGTCTCGATCGCCGGACCGGCGAATTTGCGGGCGTATTCCTCCGGCGTCCATTCCGCCAGCGAGCCCGCGATATGGACCGCCGCGACCGGGTTGCCGCCGGAGTCGATCACGGCGGCGCCGATCACCACCTCGCCCAGCAGCACCTGCTCCGCCGTGACCGCGTAGCCCTGGCGCCGGACGGCGGCGATCTCCTCCAGCAGGAGCTTTGGATCGACCAGCGTCTTGGGCGTCAGCGGGGACAGGTCGGAGCGCGCGACGATGTCGGCCGCGCGGGCGGGCTCCAGCTCCGCCAGGATCGCCCGGCCGCCCGCGGTGCAGAAGGTCGGCACCCGGCGGCCGACCAGCGAGGCCGCGAAATATTCCCGCTCGCTCTGCTGCCGGATCGCGTAGATCACGCTGGTGTCGTCGAACAGCGACAGCTTGATGTGCTGCCCGGAGAACCGCCGCAGCTCGATCAGCACGGGCGTCGCCGCCTCGATCAGCGGGTTGGAGCGGAGATAGTTGTAGGTCACCTCCAGCAGCCGCTTGCCCAGGCCGTAGCGCCGCGTTTCCGGGCATTTCTCCAGGTATCCCGCGAGATGGAGCGTGTGGGCGAAGCGCTGGGCGGCACTCTTGTCCACGCCGCAGCGGGTCGCGATCTCCGTCAGCCCGAGGAAGCGGGTCCCGCCGTCGAACGCCTGGAGGACGCGTAGCGCCTTCTCCACCGACTGCACCAGCAATGCGTCCCGCGTCATGGATCCTCCGAAGGGCCGATTATTGGGGTTGCCCGCAATCAATATACGGTATTAAATGATCACAAATCGGTATCGCCCTGCAATACGCAATCTCGTGGCGACCCGAAAAGGCAACGGACGGAAAACGTCCCGGGGAGACTTCATCGGCATGCGCACAGCAAGCAACGGAGGGAGACCGAAGATGAAAACTCGTACTGGCCTGCTCGCGGCGGCCCTTCTGGCGGGCACCGGCCTGCTCACCCAGCCGGCCCTGGCCGGAAAATCCGACAACAGCGTCCACCTCGCCTACGACCAGGCTCCCGAGAGCGTCGATCCCTTCTTCAACAATGTCCGGATCGGCGTCATCATCGGCCAGCATGTCTGGGACACGCTGATCTACCGCGACCCCGATACGGGCGAGTACAAGGGGCAGCTCGCGAAGTCCTGGCGGCAGGTCGATGACCGCACGCTGGAATTCGACCTGCGCGAGGGCGTCAAGTTCCACAACGGCGAGGAATTCGACGCCGACGACGTGGTCTATACGCTGAACTTCGTTTCCAAGCCGGAAAACGGCGTCACGACCCAGCAGAACGTCGCCTGGATCGAGAAGGCGGAGAAGCTGGACAAGTACAAGGTCCGGGTGACGACCAAGCAGGTCTTCCCGGCCGCGGTCGAATACCTGTCCGGCCCGGTGGTCATGCACCCCAACGAGTATTACGCCAAGGTCGGCCCGCAGGGGCAGAACCAGAAGCCGGTCGGCACCGGCCCGTTCCGCGTGGCCGCGCACGAGATGGGCAAGTCGATCACGCTGGAGAAGAACCCGGACTACTTCAAGGATTCGCCCAAGAAGCAGGGGCCGATCGAGACGGTCGAGATCCGCTTCATCCCCGACCGCCAGACCCAGATGGCCGAGGTGCTGTCCGAGGGCGTCGACCTGATCATGCACGTGCCCAAGGACCAGGCCGACCAGATCGAGATGGTGCCGCACCTGAAGGTCGTCAGCGGCGAGACGATGCGCATCGTCTTCATGCAGATGAACACGCTGGAGGGCACGCCGGCCCCGGCCCTGAAGGACGAGCGGGTGCGCCGGGCGATCATCCACGCGATCGACCGCGAGACCATGGTCAAGGAGATCGTCGGCGCCGGGTCGCGGGTGATCCACACGATCTGCTTCCCCGAGCAGTTCGGCTGCACCGACGAGGGCGCGCCGCGCTACGAGTACGACCCGGCGAAGTCGCGGCAGCTGCTGAAGGAGGCCGGCTTTCCCAACGGGATCGAGCTGAACATCGTGGCCTACCGGGAGCGCAACCAGACCGAGGCCATGATCGGCTATCTCCAGGCCGCCGGGATCAAGGCGAACCTGAACTTCCTGCAATACGCGGCCATGCGGGAACAGATCCGAAGCAACAAGGCCATGCTGACGCACCAGACCTGGGGCTCGTTCTCGGTCAACGACGTGTCGGCCTCGACGCCGGTCTATTTCAAGTTCGAGAGCGACGACATCACGCGGGACCCGGAGGTGCGCGACCTGCTCCAGAAGGGCGACACCAGCGTCGATCCGGAGACGCGGAAGGAAGCCTACGGCAAGGCGCTGGCGCTGATCGCCGAGCGGGCCTACGCGGTGCCGCTCTACTCGCTTCCCGTCTACTACGTCGCGGCCAAGGACCTGGAGTTCAAGGCTTACGCCGACGAGATGCCGCGCTTCTGGGAAATGACCTGGAACTGAGGCCCCTCCTTCGGGCGGGGCGCCGGCTCAGGACCGGACGGGGTCGCGGCCCCGCCCGGCTTTCTCAGAACCCGGCTTTCGCAGAAAAGGACCTCGACGTGGCACTCTTCATCCTCAAGAGGCTCGGCCTCGCGCTGCTCGTGGCGCTCACGGTCTCGATCATCTCCTTCATCCTGCTGCGCACCTCGGGCGACGCCGCCATCGCGATCGCCGGCGAGGGCGCCCGCGACATCGATATCGAGGCGATCCGGCAGGCCTATGGGCTGGACCGGCCGCTGGCGGTGCAGTACCTGATCTGGCTGGGGCAGACCCTGGGCGGCGATTTCGGGCAGTCGCTCTATTTCAAGACCGACGTGGTCGACCTGGTGCTCGCCAAGGCGCCGGTGACGCTGATGCTGGGCCTGCTGTCGCTGGGCTTCGCGCTGCTGGTCGCGGTGCCGCTGGGCGTGCTGGCGGCGGTCTTCGCCAACAGCTGGATCGACCGGGCGGCGCTGGCGATCGCCGTGTTCGGGCAGGCGATGCCGAACTTCTTCTTCGCGCTGCTGCTGGTCATGCTGTTCTCGATCACGTACCGCTGGCTGCCGGTCTCCGGCTCGGGGAGCTGGCTGCATTTCGTGATGCCGACGGTGGCGCTGGGCTACTACGCGGCGCCCGCCTTCATGCGGCTGGTCCGGGCCGGCATGGTCGAGGTGCTGTCGGCCGACTATGTGCGGACGGCGCGCGCCAAGGGCCTGCCGACCCGCATGGTCGTGTTCAAGCACGCGCTGCGCAACGCCATCGTGCCGGTGGTCGCCCTGTCCGCCGTGCAGCTGGGATACCTGCTCGGCGGGTCGGTGGTGATCGAGACCATCTTCGCCCTGGATGGGCTGGGGTTCCTCGCCTACCAGAGCATCACCCACAAGGACTTCCCGGTGATCCAGGCCGTGGTGGTGATGCTGTCGGTGATCTACGTGCTGCTCACCCTCCTGGGAGACATCGCCAATGCCTGGCTCGATCCGCGGATCCGGGTGGCCTGAGCCATGACCGGAACAGCATTTCCCCCCACGGCCGCCGCCCCCGCGAGCGTCGCCGCCGTGGCCGAGCTGAGCGCCGGCGCCCGGCTGCGCCGGCGCATGTTCGGCCAGAAGAGCTTCGTCTTCGGCGTCGGGCTGCTGCTGGTGATCGTCGCGGTGGCCCTGCTGGCGCCGGTGCTGGCGCCGCACGACCCCTATGCCCAGAACCTGTCGCAGCGCATGGTCCCGCCGTTTTGGTACGCCAAGGGCAGCTGGGAACACCTGCTCGGCACCGACAACCTGGGCCGCGACTATCTCTCCCGCCTGCTCTACGGCGCCCGGATCTCGCTGCTGATCGGCCTGTCGGTGATGGTCATCTCCGGCCTGATCGGCACGACCATGGGGCTGCTGGCGGGCTATTTCGGCGGCAAGGCCGACCTGATCGTGACCTTCCTGATCACGACCCGGCTCGCCATGCCGGTGATCCTGGTGGCGCTGGCCGTGGTCGCCATGGTCGGCGGCTCGCTGCCGGTGGTGATCCTGGTGCTGGGCCTGCTCAAGTGGGACCGCTTCGCGGTGGTGATGCGGAGCGCCACCCAGCAGGCCCGCGCGCTCGACTACGTGACGGCGGCGGAGGCGGCAGGCGCCTCGACGCCGCGGATCATCCTGGGCGAGATCCTGCCCAACGTGTTCCCCCAGCTGATCGTCGTCGCCACGCTGGAGGCGGCGAGCGCCATCCTGCTGGAGGCGGCGCTGTCCTTCCTCGGCCTGGGCGTGCAGCCGCCGCTGCCGTCCTGGGGCCTGATGATCTCGGAGGCGAAGACCTACATGTTCTTCTCGTTCTGGCTGATCGCGATACCGGGAACCCTGCTGGCGCTGCTGGTGCTGTCGATCAACCTGGCGGGCGACGGGCTGCGCGACGTCGTGGCGCCGGAAGGACGGGGCTGACCATGACCGTGGAACGCCCCATCCTGGAGGTCGAGAACCTGTCGGTCGATATCAGGACCGCCGGGGGAACCCTGAAAGCCGTCCGCGACGTGTCGTTCTCCGTCGGGCGCGGCGAGACGCTGTGCCTGGTCGGCGAGTCCGGCTGCGGCAAGTCGGTCACCTCGCTCGCCATCATGGACCTGCTGCCCCGGGCGGCGACCCGCCGCGTCTCGCGGCTGGCGTTCGACGGGGTCGATCTCGCCCGCAGCGGCAAGGGAGCGGTCAACGCGCTGCGCGGCAACCGCATGGCGATGATCTTCCAGGAGCCGATGACCGCGCTGAACCCGGCCTACACGATCGGCGACCAGCTGACCGAGGGCTATCGCCGGCATAAGAAGGCGGGTGCCGCGGAGGCCCGCGAGCGGGCGGTCCGGCTGCTGGAGAAGGTCGGCATCGCCGCGGCCGGCGACCGGCTGGGCCAGTATCCGCACCAGCTCTCCGGCGGGCTGAGGCAGCGCATCATGATCGCCATGGCGCTGATGTGCGGCCCCGACCTGGTGATCGCCGACGAGCCGACGACGGCGCTGGACGTGACCATCCAGGCGCAGATCCTGCGGCTGCTCGCCGAGTTGCAGCGCGAGTTGGGCATCGCCCTCGTCCTGATCACCCACGACCTGGGCGTGGTCGGGCGGATCGCCGACCGGGTCGCCGTGATGTATGCCGGCGAGGTGGTGGAGAACGGCACGGCGGCCGAGATCTTCGCCCGCCCGCGCCATCCCTATACCCAGGGGCTGATGGACTGCATCCCGCTGCCGGGCCGGACCAAGCCCGGCGAGCGGCTGGGCGTGATCCCCGGCGTGGTCCCGTCGCTGGTCGGCGGGATCGAGGGCTGCCCGTTCCGCGACCGCTGCCCCCACGCCCGGCCCGTCTGCGCCGAGGCCCCGCCCGTGAAGACCCGGGGCGACCACGCCTGGCGCTGCATCCTGGAGGACGCATGACCGCGATGATGGAAACCCCGCTTATCGAGGCGAGGGGAGTCACCCGCTCGTTCCGGGTCGGCGCCGGCCTGTTCAACCGGAAGCGCACGCTCCACGCCGTCAACGGCATCGACCTGACCATCCGCAAGGGCGAGGTGCTGGGGATCGTCGGCGAGTCCGGCTGCGGCAAGTCCACCCTGGCCCGCATCCTGCTGGGCCTGCTGCCGCCCTCGACCGGGACGATCAGCTTCCAGGGGCAGGAGCTTTCGACGCTGGACCGGCGGGCGGTGGCGCGCCAGGTGCAGCCGGTGTTCCAGGACCCCTACTCCTCGCTGAACCCGCGGCGGCGGATCGCCTCCATCGTGTCGTTCCCGCTCGACGTCCACGGCATCGGCACCTCGGCCGAGCGGCGGCGGCGGGCGCTGGAGATGATGGACCTGGTCGGCCTGCCGGCGCGCTTCGCCGACCGCTTTCCCAGCGAGCTGTCGGGCGGCCAGCGCCAGCGCGTCGCCATCGCGCGGGCCTTGGTGATGAAGCCGGAGATCGTGGTCTGCGACGAGCCGACCTCGGCGCTCGACGTCTCCGTCCAGTCGCAGATCCTGAACCTGCTGCTGGACCTGCGGCGCGAGCTGAACCTCACCTACGTCTTCATCAGCCACAACCTGGCCGTGGTCGAGCACATCGCCACCCGGGTCGCCGTGATGTATCTGGGCCGCGTCGTGGAGCTGGCGGACACCGCCGAGCTGTTCGCGGACCCGCGCCACCCCTACACCAGGGCGCTGCTGGCGTCGATCCTGACGCCGGAGCCGGGGCTGGGCATTCCGGAGACGGGGCTCGGCCTGGCCTTCCCCGATCCGCTGAACCCGCCGTCGGGCTGCGTCTTCCATCCCCGATGCCCCAACGCCTTCGGCCCCTGCCCGACCGTCGTGCCGCGCGCGCTGGGGCAGCACCCGGCGGGCCTCGTCGCCTGCCACCTGCACGATCCGGACTACAACGACACCGCCGCCACCAACGCCAACAACAACCAGGGAAACCGCCCGTCATGAGCCGCGACGCCGCCATCGCCCGTGCGACAGACTATTTCGATTCCGGCGCCTTCCGCACGGACCTCGCCCGCCGCGTCGCCCTGCGGACGGAGAGCCAGGACCCGGAGCGGACGCCCGCCCTCGACGCCTATGTCGAGGAGGAGATGCGGCCGGCGCTCGAAGCCCTGGGCTTCACCTGCGACACCGTCCGGCACGCGCGCGCCGGGGGGCCGTTCCTGATCGCCGAGCGGATCGAGGACCGGTCGCGCCCGACCGTGCTGGGCTACGGCCACGGCGACGTGATCCGGGGCCTGGACGACGGCTGGAGCGAGGGGCTGTCGCCCTGGGAGATGCGCGAGGTCGGCGACCGCTGGTACGGCCGCGGCGTCGTGGACAACAAGGGCCAGCACTCGATCAACCTGGGCGGCCTGAAGGCGGTGCTGGAAACCCGGGGCAAGCTGGGCTTCAACGCCAAGTACCTGATCGAGATGGGCGAGGAGACCGGCTCGCCGGGCCTGCGGGAAGTTTGCGCCGAGCACCGCGACCGGCTGGCCGCCGACGTGCTGATCGCCTCCGACGGGCCGCGGCTGTCGGCGGAGCGGCCGACCGTCTTCCTCGGTTCGCGCGGGGGCGTCACCTTCGACCTGTGGATCGACGCGCGGGACGGCGGGCATCATTCCGGCAACTGGGGCGGTCTGCTGTCCAACCCGGGCATCCAGCTCGCCCACGCCATCGCCAGCCTGGTCGGCCCGACCGGCCAGATCCGCGTGCCCGAGCTGGTGCCGGCCGAGGTGCCCGCGAGCGTGCGCCGGGCGCTCGCCGACTGCGAGGTGGACGGCGGGCCGGACGGCCCCGCCGTCGAGCCGTGGTGGGGCGAGCCCGGCCTGACCCCGGCCGAGCGGGTGTTCGGCTGGTGCTCGCTGGAGGTGCTGGCCTACGAGACCGGCAATCCGAAGACGCCGGTCAACGCGATCCCGCCGCGGGCCTGGGCGCGCCTTCAGCTGCGCTTCGTCGTGGGGGTCGATGCGCAGGCGGTGCTTCCCGCCGTGCGCCGGCACCTGGACCGGCACGGCTTCCCGATGGTCCGGGCGGAACTGTCGCGCGAGGAGATCTTCCGGGCGACGCGGCTCGATCCCGAGGACCCCTGGGTGACCTGGGCCGTGGACTCGATCGCCCGGACGACGGGGAAGAAGCCCGCGATCCTGCCCAACCTGGGCGGGTCACTGCCGAACGACACCTTCTCCGAGATCCTCGGCATGCGGACCGTCTGGGTTCCGCACTCCTATCCGGCCTGCTCCCAGCATGCGCCGAACGAGCACCTGCCGGTGGCGATCGCCCGGGAAGGCCTGGCGATGATGGCCGGTCTGTACTGGGACCTGGGCGAAGCCGAGGTGCCGGCCCGCTGACGGCGGCGGCCGAATCTCCGAGGCCGATCCCTTCGGGTGTTGTGGCCTCAGAGATCCAGCGTCAGCTTGTCGCCGCCGCCGGCGGATCGGTCGGCTGGGACCCCGCTGCAGATCAGTGCTACGTCCTCCGTGACCTTGGCTTGGATCGGGTGTTCGTAGGTGACCTTGCCTGACAGGATCCTGGTGGCGCAGGTGCCGCAGCTTCCGGAGCGGCAACTGAAGTCCGGCGTCAGGCCGACGGACTCGGCGAGGTCGAGAAGCGCGCCGGTTCCCGGCTCCCAAAGCGCCTCCTTGCCGGAGCGGGCGAAGACCACCGGCACGGCTTCCTTCGAGGGCGCCATCGGCTGTACCGCCGGCCCGACGCCCGTTCTCGCCAGGGACGCCGGCCCGAAGGCCTCCGCGTGGATGCGGTCGTCCGGCGTGCCGATGGCGCGCAGTCCGTCGTACAGGTCCCGCATGAACGCCGGCGGGCCGCACATGAGGAAATCGTAGCCGTCCAAGGGCAGGACCGCCCGCAGCAGCTCCAGGGTAATCCTCCCCGCCACGTCGTAGTCACGCCGCTCCACGGCGCCGGTGGGGTCGCCCAGCACGCGGATCAGGCGAACGGCACCGTCCGACCGCTCGACCAGTTCGGCGATCTCGCTGTCGAACGCCCGTTCGGCGAGGGTGCGCGCCGAGACGAACAGCCAGGTCGGACGGATGCGCCGCGTGCGCAGCCCCTCGTGGACCAGATGGCGCGCCATGGCGAGCAAGGGCGTGATGCCGATGCCCGCCGCCAGCAGGACGGCGGGCCGCCGCTCGGCGGCGTCGATCGTGAAGCCCCCCGCGGGAGCCCGCGCCTCGATGATGTCGCCGACCGAGAGGCGGTCGTGGAGATGCCGGGAGACCAGCCCCTCGCGCTTGACGCTGATCCGGTAGTTGCCGTCGGAGGGGGCGGTCGACAGGGTGTAGGTGCGCGTGACCGGCTCGGCGTGCCCGTCCGGCAGCACGCGGATCGGAAGATGCTGGCCCGCCAAGTGGGGAATGATGCCGTTGCCATCCGCCGGCTCGAGGTGGAAGGAGCGGATCACGTCGCTCTCGTCGATGAGCTTGGCGATCCGGAAGGGGCGCCAGCGCGAGCCCAGCGCCGCGGCGGCCAACCTTGACCTGGCCTCCTCCCAATCGCCGGTCATCAGGCTGTTGGGCGACCAGCCGTCCGGCAGCATCGCCCCTCTCAGGGCCAGCGCGCCGGGCCGGAAGACAACCTTGCGGGGCCTGAAGGTCCAGAGGCGTTCGGCGCCCTGGAACGCCGCGATCTCCTCGGACTCGAGGATCACCTCGGCGTCGCCCGTCAGATGCAGCAGGTCGCCGGTCTCGAAATCGGGAAAGACCAGTCCAGCCCTAGGGTTGAGCACGAAATTGCCCAGCGTGTTGAACTGGAGGTTCCCCGCGAAATCGGGGATCGTCAGCGACCCGTCGCCATTGACGCGGACGAAGCCGGCCTTGCCGCCGCGATGCGAGGCGTCGACATGGCGGCCGGCGGCGTCATCCATGTGGGAGGAGACGAAGAAGCTGTCCGCCGCCGCGATGTGCCGGCGGGCGCGGTCATCCAGCCCTTCGGTGACGACGGCGTCGGGCAGCGCGTCGGTATCGCCGGGGTCGCGGACGAAGGCGTTGTCGCGCTTCTGGATGTATTGCGGGCAATTGCCGAAGGATTGCTCGACGCGGACATCGAACCCGCCCGGACGGCTGCCGAAGATCCGGCCGTTCAAGCGGTTGCGGCGCCGGGTGTGCGGTTCGATTCCAAGCAACCCGATCGCGTCGCCGTCCTTCAGGTGCGCCAGGGCGGGATCGCGGCCGTCGCGCGGAGCCGTGACGGACAGGGTCCGGGGATCCGGACTGCCCATGAACCCGGGGTGTCCGGCCAGCAGGGTCACCCAGCCATCCCCGGCGGGATCGACCGAGCCCAGGACCACGAACGGCAATTGCCGAAAGAAGTCGCGGTGCTGATCGGGCATGTGGTCCCGGATCGCCCTGCCCTGCGGCGCCACGCGTTCGGCGACGCCGAGCAGGCGCTGGAGGCGGATCTCTCCGGGATGGAAGGGTGATGACGCGGATGCTGGATCGACCGACATGGTGAAGTCCCCCTTGAGGGTTGGCCGGGCTTGCCGATGGCTCTTGAAGGCGGCCCGGCGGCGGCGGACGATCAGGCGTTCAGGCGTTCAGGCCAACCGGCGTCCTGGCGAACTCGACGAAGCCGGGAAGCGCCTCGATCCGCCGAAGCCACGCGTTGACATTGGCATAGGGGGCCAGGTCGACATTGCCCTCGGGCGCCCGTGCCACATAGCTGTAGAGCGCCACGTCGGCGATGGTCGGCCGCTCGGCGGCGATCCAGTCGCGGCCCTCCAACTCGGCGTCGATGAGCTTGAGAACGCCATGCGCGCGGGCGATCACCTCTTCCGGGTTGAAGCCGGCCTTGAAGATGGTGATCAGGCGGGCGGCGGCCGGGCCGAAGGCGATCTGGCCGGCGGCGACCGAGAGCCAGCGCTGGACCTTCGCGGCGCCCAGCGCGTCCTCCGGCAGCCACTCGGTGCCGCCATGCTTCTTGGCGGCGTAGACCATGATCGCGTTGGAATCGGCGACGATGACACCGTCGTCATCCAGCAGCGGGACTTGGCCGAAACGGTCCAGCGCCAGATATCCGGGCGATTTGTGCTCGCCCTTCGCCAAGTCGAGGTCGATGATCTCGACATCGGCGCCGATCAGCGACAGGAAGAGCCTGGCGCGGTGCGCGTGGCCGGAAAGCTGATGTGAATAGAGTTTCATGTGACGGCTCCCAGGAGGTCCAACACCGGGTCTTCCCGGCGGGGAGACCTTGCCGTGGATCACCCGGCGGAAGAAGCCGCGTCCTGGTCAATTCAGCATTCCGCGGAATGGAATAATGGGCTGGCGCTGGCCCCCGGCCCGGTTATGGTTGCGAAGCTCATCACGCGGGGACAAAGGGGGCGGGGACAAAGGGGAATGGATCGCCACCACGCCATGAAAGTGATGGTGCGTATCGCCGATACGGGCGGCTTCGCCGAGGCGGCGCGACAGCTGCACATGAGCCCGCCGGCCGTCACGCGCGCCGTGGCCGCGCTGGAGGATCTGATCGGCGCGCGGCTGCTGGTCCGCACCACGCGATCCGTCAAACTGACCGAGGCAGGGCATCGCTACGTCGAGGACTGCCGCCGCATCCTGGCGGCGATCGAGCAGGCGGAGGCCTCCGCCGCCGGATCCTTCGCCAAGCCGACCGGGGGGCTGACGGTCACCGCCTCGGTCCAGTTCGGCCAGATGCACATCATGCCGATCATGATGGACTTCCTGGAAACCTATCCGGAGGTGACGGGCACGGTGCTGTTGCTGGACCGGGTCACCAACCTGGTGGACGAGGGCATCGATGTCGCGATCAGGATCGGGCACCTGCCGGATTCGACCCACCGGGCGACCAGGGTCGGATCGGTGCGCCGGGTGATCTGCGGAGCACCCGCCTATTTCGAGCGCCACGGTGTTCCGGAACACCCGATCGAGCTCGCCCGGCACCGCGTCATCGCGGTGACCAGTGCCTGGCCATCGCTCGATTGGCGCTTCGGGCCGGGGGGAAAGATCGTCGCCCACGTCAAGCCGGCCCTGTTCTGCAACTCGAACGCGGCGGGGATCATCGCGGCGCGTGCCGGATGGGGTCTCGCCCGCGTACTGTCCTACATGATCGCGCCGGATCTGCTCGACGGCGGCCTCCGGACCATCCTTGGCGAGTTCGAGGAGGAGCCGCTGCCGATCCACGTCGTCCATCCCGAAGGTCGCAACGCGTCGGCCAAGGTGCAGGCGTTCGTCGAGTTCGCGGCGGCGCGGCTGCGCGCGAACCGGGTGATCACCTGAGAGGCCGACGAGGTCTCGATTGTCGCAGATGCAAAGCCAAAGGTGCGGTGGTTGGCGCTCAGCCTTTCGCGCGCCTGTCCGCAGGCCTTCTCCGCCTCCCGGGCATGCCGGAACCGAATCGTCCTTACGGCAGGGAGCCGGTCCTGAACAGGGTCACCCGCACGCCCCCGTTCGTCACCGGGGCGGACGGCGGCAGGAACGGCAGCAGGGTCGCCCGGGCGAGCGCCGCGTCGCTCGTTACCAGCCCGACCCTCCAGCCGGAGAAACGCGCCAGAAGCGTCTGCCCGAGGGCGCCGTAGAGAGGGTACAGGCTCTTGCTGTCCCCGATCCGGTTGCCGTAGGGCGGGTTGACGATGACGAGGCCGGGAGGGCCGGCGGGTGGTGCCAAGTCGCTGATCGCGTGGTGCCGGAACTCCGTCAGGTCGGCGACGCCCGCCCGCTCCGCATTGGCGCGGCTCATGGCGATGGCGCCCGCGTCGCGGTCGCTGCCGTAGAAACGGAGGTCGGGCCTGGGTCCGCCGCCGGTCCCGCGCAGGCGCTGCCAGGCCGCCTCGTCAAACCCCGCGAGCAGCTCGAAGGCGAAGCGGCGCGACCGGCCGGGATGGAGCCCGGCGGCGATCTCCGCCGCCTCGATCACGAAGGTGCCCGACCCGCACATGGGATCGACGACGGGCTCGGCGCCGTCGTAGCCGCATTGCCGCAGGAAGAGCGAGGCCAGCGATTCCCGCATCGGCGCCTTGTTGACGGCCTCCTTGTGGTTCCGCTTGTGCAGGAATTCGCCCGACGTGTCGATGCTGACGGTGCAGAGGTCGTCGTCGATCCGCGCCTTGACCTGGATCTCGGCCTCGGCGGAGACGGGGGCGCCCAGTTCCTCCCGGATCGCGGTCGCGATCCGCTGCGCCGCGGCGCCGGCGTGATAGATGCGGGAGCCCTTGCAGGACGCCTCGACGCGGACGGGCACGTCCGGCCGCAGGACGTCGCCCCAGGCCAGCCGGCGCGCCCGCTTGTCGAGCTGGGCCAGGTGGAAGGCCCGGAAGGCGCCGATGCGCGCGAGGACGCGGCTGGCGCCGCGGATCTCCAGGTTCCCCCGCCACACCTCGGGCCAGCCGCCCCTCACCGTCACGCCGCCCTTGACGGCGGTGGGGTCCCTGAAGCCCTTGGCCTGCGCCTCCGCGCAAAGGACGGGCTCCAGGCCGGGAAATGTCACCAGGAAGATTTCGAAATCGGCGTCCGTGTTCATCCCGCCTACATATCGCCCCGGCGCGCGATCATCGACACCTTTCTCGCGCAATCGTTCCTTGCGCGACCACGCAGGCGGCTGGACGGGGCTTCAGCGGCGGTAGAGGAGCTCCAGCATCCGGGCGATGTTGTCGCGGATCGCCTGCTCCAGCGCGTCCCGCTCCATCAGCACGGGCTCCGGCAGGCCGGCGGTGACCTTCCGCTCGGCGCTCGTGTCGATGTCGGCGCGCCAGACCTCGGCCCCGGTCCCGGCGTCCCTCAGGACATAGGCGGCGGTGATGCCGATCTCCGTCTCGAAGGGTCCCGGTATGGCCGGCGTCCTCGCGCCGGAGATCGCCATGTCGAGCCGATAGGCCGGGCGGCTCGCCGCCAGCAGCCCGCGGCTGGCGAGCGTGTTGATCAGCGCCTCCCGCAGATCGGTGCGGGAAATCGCGCCGACGCCGGCGATCTGCCCCGCGGCGCTGCCTTGCAGCGTTATCTCGCCCACCTCGATGCCCTGCCGGAGGGTCGCGTCCCTCGGCTGCGGAGGTTCCTGCGGATCGACGGGGACCACCATCTGCGGCATCCGGGGATGGACCGCGCCGGGCGGGGTCTGACAGGCGGCGAGCATGATGGCGAGGAGAAGGACGACGTGACGCATACCGCACTTGTACACACCGATCCGGGCCTGTCACCCCATCTTTGGGGGAAACCCGAAATCAACCCTATCGCCCGCTTCCATGATCACCGTCGAGAGATAGTCGGAGAGCATGGCCTTGTCCCGGCCCTCCAGGAGGATCTTGGAAGACACGTTGCCGTTGCCGGTCCTCAACCCCGGGGTCCTGCTCTCCCAGGCATCGAGGAACCGGTCCATGGCGGCGTTCCATCGCGGATCGCTGTTCCGGCAGAAGATCTTCGACAGCGAGAAGTGGGGCACCTTGCGGAAGGGGGACGGAAGGTTCCGCCCCTGGAAACGGGCCGGCGGCTCTCCCAAGGATCGGAAGCGGGATTCCAGGGTCCGGCGGAAGTCCCGGAACGTCGCGCCGCCGCTCTCCATGCCGATGGTCACGACCGGGATGCCGAGCAGCGCCACGATCTCGGCGATCAGGCGGGCGTTCTCCTCCTGGTCGTGGCGAATGGCCTGATCGACGGCGGAATCGCCGACGCCGTCCCTCAGGGTCTGCGTCAGCCCCGCGGTGCGCGGCGTATGGTAGGAGCTCTTGTTCAGCACCATGACCTTGGACCGGAACGATCCCGGGCCGTAGATCCCGTCGAAGAAGGCGTGCGCCATCCGTCCGGCGCGCCCCGCCGCGCAGAGATAGACGGATTTCTCCCACTCCCTGCGGCCGGGGTTGTCGCCGACCAGGACGAGGTCGGGCAGCGGCCCGCCGTCCGCGGCATAGTCCGAGAGGTCCCGGTTCTCCACGAACAGGGACGACACGGTGTCCCTCAGCCGGCGCGTCCGCTCCCCGTGGGCGGCGACGATCTCCCGGAACGCCGCTACCGGGGCGGAGGTCCCGCCAGATGCGGGCGGATCGCCGGGGATGACGGCCGGGGTGGCGGTCGCCCTCGCTTCCAAGGTATGGGACATGGACCGGACTGCATCCTTTTCATCATGGCGGGATTCGGCGGAAGCCTTGATGCATCGAGATCCGCAGGTCAAGACCGCGGCTGTTTGGCGCGATGGTTGTCTGCATGCACAGGCTTCAAGCGCAGGCAGATCCGCTCCCGTTTCGTCTTAGCCGGACTTGATCCACGGCTGTCTAGCACGTTGTTTGCTGAATCTGCGAAAGGATCAGTTCCGGGCAGAAGCACTCCGTTTTCGTCATGGCCGGACTTGATCCGGCCATCTTTCACGGGATGCATTGAACGCTCCGTGCCTTGAGATCCGCGGGTCAAGCCCGCGGATGACGAACCGAAGGAGAAAACTGTCATTAGGAATTTTCTCAATAGATGATGAGCAAGTACCGTGCCGGACAGCCGTGGATCAAGTCCGGCCACGACCTTGACGGGCCGCGGGCGCCGCCTTCCCGAGCCGAGGGGCGGCCCGTG
Organism: Skermanella rosea; assembly: GCF_016806835.2. Taxonomy (NCBI): domain Bacteria; kingdom Pseudomonadati; phylum Pseudomonadota; class Alphaproteobacteria; order Rhodospirillales; family Azospirillaceae; genus Skermanella; species Skermanella rosea. Next base: position 3,736,881 of record NZ_CP086111.1, read on the forward strand.
GGGACAGGGCTCCGCCCGGGCACCACGCCCCGCTCCGGCGACTTCCTTGTCGAGGGGCATCGATCGGGCTATAGAGAACACCGTGGCAGTGACCGGAGGCATTGCGTTTGCGGTCCCGGCAGAAGGTTCGGAAGGCATGAAACTCTCAGACGTCGATATTGACCGATACCTCGCCGAGGGACGCATCCAGATCGACCCGATGCCGACGGAAGGCCAGATCGGCGCCATGTCGGTCGATCTCCAGCTGGGGGACACTTTCCAGGTGTTCCCGCCCGGCAAGGCGGCCTTCGTGGACCTTGCGCCGCCCGTGGGGCACCCCAGCCAGGTTCCGGACAAGCTGATGGACCGGGTACAGATACCCGCCGGGGAGTCGTTCTTCCTGCATCCCGGCGAACTGGTGCTGGGCATCACCGTGCAGCGAATCCTGCTGCCGAACGACATCGCCGGGCGCCTCGACGGGCGCAGCAGCCTGGCGCGGCTGGGCCTGATGGTGCATGCGACGGCGCACACGATCGATCCGGGCTGGAACGGCCGCATCACGCTGGAATTCTTCAACTGCGGCCGCCTGCCGCTGGCGCTGCGGCCCGGCATGCGCATCTGCGCGCTCAGCTTCGAGACGCTGATGTCGCCGACCTCCAAGCCCTACGCGGCGCGGGCCGACGCCAAGTACCGCGACCAGCTCGATCCCCTGCCAAGCCGGATCAACCTGGAACAGCCGCTCAAGGATTGAGGGCGCACCCCTCGCCGCCGAGGCGGGGGTCTCGGAAGCTGCGGGTGGCGGGCATGCCGTACGGGGCGCCTTTTCGAAACCATCGAAGCGGTTGTCGCCCGACCCGAAGGTGGAAGCCGGCTGTCCAAGGCCCGACGTGTCCGAAGCTCCCCGGAAGATAACCGGCGGACAAGACGGCGGGATGGTATGTATTGCGCAGCCGGATCGCGGCGGCAGCCGGCCCAATGAGACGCTCTAGACTAAAAGCCCCGTCGCGGCGAAGCGGCGGGGCTTCCTTATGTACCATACCGCACTGCGAGACCTAGCGGCAGGCGGCTTTCCCGGCATCGCGACTTGCGTCATGCGCGATCGTCTTGGGATCCGGAGTCCGGTGACTCAAGATCCACTTCACCAGCTCACTCGGCCGGGACCGCCACCAAGGGACGTGCGGTTTCCCGGATCGGGAGATGGACGAGCGCGCTGAAGGCACCGATGCCGACGCCGATCCACCACACGGCGTCGTAGCTGCCATAGGCGTCGTAGAGCCGCCCGCCGAGCCAGACGCCCATGAAGCTGCCCAGCTGGTGGCTGAGGAACACGATGCCGTAGAGCGTGCCCATGTAGCGCAGCCCGTAGAGATGCGCGACGAGGCCCGAGGTGAGGGGCACGGTGGCCAGCCACAGGCTTCCCATCACGGCCGAGAACACGAGCACCGTGGTCGGCGTCATCGGCGTCAGGATGAACCAGGCCGAGGCCAGGGTGCGGCCCGTGTAGATCCCGGCCAGCAGGTATTTCTTGGTGTAGCGCTTGCCGGCCCAGCCCGCCGCCAGCGTGCCCGCGATGTTGCCGAGCCCGATGATCGAGATCGCGACGGCGCCCAGCGCGCCGGTCGTCGTGATCCCCATTGCGTGCAGCACGCTGCCCAGCATGATCGGCCCGCACACCTCGGCCACGAAGGCCGGGAAATGGGCGGTGATGAAGGCGAGCTGGTAGCCGCAGGAGAAGAACCCCAGGAAGATCAGCGCGAAGCTTGGGTCGCGCAGCGCGCCCAGCACCACCGACCCCATGCTCTGCTGAAGCTCGGTCCTGGAGACGGGAGCGGGCGAGCGCATCCAGGGCAGCACGGCCAGCACCGCCAGGATCAGCGCCGCGAAGGCCAGGAACACGCCCTGCCACGGCATCAGCGCCAGCAGTCCCTCGGCCAGCGGCGGCCCGACCACCTGCCCGGCGGACCCGGCTGCGGTCACGATGGCGAGCGACATGGAGCGGTTCTCGTCCGACGAGGCCCGGCCGACGACGGCGAGCACCACGCCGAAGCCCGTGCCGGCGATGCCCAGGCCCACCAGCACCTCGTACAGGTGGTGCTGGATCGGCAAGGTGGCACCCGCCGAGAGCACGAGGCCCAGCGCGTAGGCCAAGGCCCCGAGGATGATCGCCTTGCGGTCGCCGATCTTCTCGGCCAGCGCGCCGAAGAGCGGCTGGCCGAAGCCCCAGGCGAGGTTCTGGATCGCGATGGCGAGGGAGAACTCGGCGCGGGGCCAACTGAACTCCATCGCGATGGGAAGCTGGAAGACGCCGAACGAGGCGCGGATGGCGAACCCGACCAGCACCACAAGGCTGCCGGCGAGGAGGACAGGCGTGATGAGGGGGGAGCGCTGGGTCATCCGATCTGTCTGCGCCGGGCTGGGAATCCTGTCAACCGGCGGATTCGCAGGACCTGCCATGCGCCGGATGGGCGGAGGCGGGTCGGGCTTTCGCGTCGCCTGACCCCGATGCGGCGCTCGGATGTCCGAAGGTTGCCATGCCGCCGGTGCCGGAGCATTGTGGGGCCAGACGCGAGCAGCATGGCGATCCGAAGCTACAGCATGGAACCACAGGACTCACCGATCGACGCCGGACGGCACCAGCGCGCACGCCCGGGGGCCGGGGACGGCGGGCCTTGACGCCGCGGGAGCGGAACCTCCGGACTGTCCTGAGTGGATTCGCCTGGGCCGCGGTCACGGTGACCATCTTCGCCGGCTGGTTCGTCGTGACCCGGTTCGGCGTTACCCGCGAACTGCGCGTCTGGGACATCACCGCGCTGCGGTTCGGGTTCGGCACGCTGATCCTGCTGCCGGTCCTGCTCGGCCGGGCCGGCCGGATGCCGAAGGGCGCCTGGACCGAGGGACTGCTGTTCGCGGCGCTCTGGGGAGCGCCCTTCGTCCTGCTCGTCGCGATGGGGCTCCAGCTCACCTCCGCCGCCCAGGCCTCGTCGGTCACCCCGACCATGATGCCCGTCTTCTCCGGAGCGATCGCGTGGCTGGCCCTGCGGGAGCGGCCCGGCCGGGGCCGTCTCGCGGGATATGCCGCGATCATCGCCGGCCTCGTCGGGCTGACCGTCGGCGCGTCGCTGTCCGGAGCGTCCCCCAGCCCGGCGGGGTTCGCCTGCCTGCTCCTGGCTTCGGCCATGTGGGCGCTCTATACGCTGCGCTTCCGGCGGAGCGGCCTCGCCCCGATCCAGGCGGCGGCGCTGATCTGTTTCTGGTCGGCCGTCCTGTTCCTGCCGGCCTACCTGGCGTTCGACCTCGCCCGCCTCGGCAGCGCCCCGATCCAGGAAGTCGTGGTCCAGACCGTCTATCAGGGCGTCCTGATGAGCGCGGTCGCCATCGTGACCTTCAACAGGGCGGTCTCCCTCCTCGGCTCGGGGGCGGCCACCGCGATCGTAGCATTGGTCCCGGTGATGGCATCCTTGATAGCCATCCCCATCCTGGGAGAGATCCCGACGCCCATCGAAGGCATAGCGATCGCCGTCATCGTGGTCGGCGTGACGCTGGCGGCGCGCCCGCCGCGGGCCGGGGCGCCGGCATGACCGGGCCGTTCTCCGGCAAGCCTGACCGACCAGGGCAATCCCTGCCATTTAAACCTTCACCGGGGCAATGCAACAGGGGCCGTATCGAAACCGACCTTTCGCGAACATTAAATTTCGCGATCGGCCGGCACCAATGCACCACTGGCTGGTTTCCCGAACAGCATCACCCGGCCCGCTGTCGAGAGATCACATGCAAACCGATGCCGCATCCGCCCTTCCGCGGGTCACCTTGGACAAGCCGACACGCCCGGACTGCCGCTGAGCGATGGCAGCGGTCTTCGGTCCAAAAGCGAACCTGATAACCAAGCTCGTCCTGCTGGGTGCGGCCGCCGGCCTGCTGACGCTTTTCGTCGGCGGCTGGGTATTTCCCAGTATCGATTATTACACCCGCGTCGGTTTCGTGCGGCCTCAGCCGGTCCCCTTCAGCCACGAGCACCATGTCGGCGGCCTTGGCCTGGATTGCCGATACTGCCATACCTCGGTCGAGGTCTCGGCCAACGCGGGGATGCCGCCGACGCACACCTGCATGACCTGCCACTCGCAGCTCTGGACCAACGCCGAGGTGCTTGCCCCGGTCCGGCAGAGCCTGGCGACGGGGGAGCCGATCCGCTGGAGCCGCGTTTATGACCTGCCCGACTACGTCTTCTTCAACCATAGCATCCATGTCGCCAAGGGCGTCGGCTGCACCACCTGCCACGGGCAGATCGACCGGATGCCGCTGACCTGGCAGGCCTCCAGCCTGTCCATGGGCTGGTGCCTGGACTGCCACCGCGACCCCGCCCCCAACCTCCGCCCGCGCGAGGAGGTGTTCGACACGGACTGGAAGCCGACGCCGGACACCCCCACGGGGGAACAGCTCCTGGCCGCCTACGACATCCACCCCGCCACCCTGTCGGACTGTTCCGTATGCCACCGATGAACGACGAGACCCGCGCCGAGGACGTCCGCGCCGACCTGGCACGCCGCCTGGAGGGAAAGCGGGGCCGCGAGCTTTGGCGCAGCCTCGACGAGCTGGCGGCGGAGCCTGCGGTCGCCGAGATGCTCCAGCGCGAGTTTCCGGGACTGCCGGCCCTGGACGAGGTGAAGGTCGGTCGTCGGCGGTTCCTGGAGCTGATGGGCGCCTCCTTCGCGCTCGGCGGCCTGACGGCCTGCGGACCGGCCGGCGGCGCCGACGAGGCGGTGCCTTACGTCGAGATGCCGGAGGGGCTTGTTCCCGGCGTGGCGCGGACCTACGCCACGGCGGTCACCCGGGGCGGCTATGCCGACGGCGTGCTGCTGACCCACCAGATGGGCCGGCCGCTGAAGGTGGAGGGCAATCCCGACCATCCGGCCAGCCTCGGCGCCACCGACAGCATCATCCAGGCCAGCATCCTCGATCTTTACGACCCGGACCGGTCCCAGGCGGTGCGGACCCGGGGGCATCTCGCCGGGGCGGATGCTTTCGTGACGGCCCTGGCGACGCGCTCGGCGGAACTGGCGGCGCGCGGGGGCCGTGGCCTGCGCATCCTCACCGGAAGCGTGACCTCGCCGACGCTGGCAGCCCGCATCGACGGGCTTCGCCGGCGTTTCCCCGATCTGCGCTGGCACCGGTGGGAGGCCGAGGCTCCCGGCAATGTCGGGGCCGGCTCGCTGCTGGCGTTCGACCGGCGGGTCGATACCATCCCCCATGTCGATCGGGCCGACGTGATCCTGGCGGTCGAAAGCGACTTCCTGGAGGGCGCGCCGGGGCATCTGCGCCATGCCCGCGATTTCGCCCGGCGCCGGCGGGCGCCGGAGGAAGGCGATCCGGCTGGTATGAACCGGCTCTACGCCGTGGAAAGCGTGCCGACCCTGGCCGGCTCGCGGGCCGACCACCGCTTCGTCGCCCGCCCGGACGAGATCGAGACGGCGCTGCGGGCTTTGGCGGCGGAACTCGGGATCGGGCCGGCGGAATGGCGCGGCGGCCCCGGCTGGGTGGCGCCGGTCGCCCGTGACCTCGCCGGCCACCGGGGCGCCGCCCTGGTGCATGCCGGTCCCGCGCAGTCGGCATCGGTCCATGCCCTGGTCCACGCGATCAACGAGGCGCTCGGAGCCCCGGGCAACACCGTGACCCATATCGACCCGGTGGAGGCCGAGCCGGTCGATCGCTCGCGCTCGATCGCCGACCTGGTGGTCGACATGGCCGCGGGCGAGGTCGATACCCTGCTGATCCTCGGGTCCAATCCGGTCTTCACGGCGCCCGCCGACCTGGGATTCGCGGAGGCCCTGTCGAAGGTGCCGCTGTCGGTCCATCTCGGCACCCATGTGGACGAGACGGCCATCCTCTGCACCTGGCACGTGCCGGAAGCGCACGAGTTCGAGCGGTGGGGCGATGCCCGCGCCTTCGACGGCACCGTCACCCTTCTCCAGCCGCAGCTCCGGCCGCTGTGGAATGGCTGGTCGCCGCTCGAACTGCTCGCGGTGACGGCCGGCGAGCCGCGGCCCGACGCCTATGGGCTGCTGCGGGAGTCCTGGCGGGAGCGCGCCGGCGGGAGCGGCGCGGCGGACTTCGACGCCTTCTGGGCGGAAAGCGTGCGGACCGGGATCGTCGCGGATACCGCCGCCCCGCCGATCCAGGTCCGGGTCGTCCCCGGCCTCGCCGGACGGCTGCCCGCCCCGCCAGAGCGCCCGGCGGAGGGCACGCTGACGGCGCTGTTCCGCCCCGATCCCTGGCTGCGCGACGGCCGTTATGCCAACAACGGCTGGCTTCAGGAACTGCCGCGTCCCCACACCAAGCTGACCTGGGACAACGCGGCCCTGATCTCCCCGGTGACGGCGCGCAGGCTCGGCCTCGCCAACGGTCGGGTGGTCGAGCTTGCGACCTCGGCGGGACAGGTGCGGGCTCCGGTCTGGATCCTGCCGGGCCACGCGCCGGACTGCGTCACCCTGCCCTTCGGATTCGGCCGGCGCGTCGCCGGAAAGGTCGGCAGCAATGTCGGCTTCGATGCCTTCGGGCTGCGCCCGCTGGCGTCGCCCTGGCACTTCGCGGGGCTGGAACTGCGGCCCACGCAGGAAACCCATCCGCTCGCCTCGACCCAGAACCACCAGATGATCGAGTCCAACGACGCGGTGCGCGCGGCGACGCTGGAGGAGTTCCTGCACGATCCGGACTTCGCGCAGCGGCCCGGGCCGGAGGAATCGCTCTATCCGCCCTACGAGTACGACCGGAACGCCTGGGCCATGGCGATCAACCTGAATTCCTGCATCGGCTGCAACGCGTGCAACACGGCCTGCCAGGCGGAGAACAACATCGCGATCGTCGGCAAGGAGGAGGTGCTGCGGAACCGCCAGATGCACTGGATCAGGGTCGATACCTGGTACAGCGGCGAGCCGGATGCGCCTGAGGAAACCTTCTTCCAGCCGATGCCGTGCATGCATTGCGAGCACGCGCCCTGCGAGGTGGTCTGCCCCGTGTCGGCGACGGTCCACGACACCGACGGCCTGAACGTGATGGTCTACAACCGGTGCGTCGGCACCCGCTTCTGCTCCAACAACTGTCCCTACAAGGTCCGGCGGTTCAACTATTTCGACTATTCCCACGACGATCCCCGGCTGGCGATGTCATGGAACACGGACGTCACGGTGCGGGCGCGCGGCGTGATGGAGAAATGCACCTACTGCATCCAGCGCATCCGCAAGACCCGGATCGAGGCGGACCGGGAGCAGCGGCCGATCCGCGACGGCGAGATCCGCACCGCCTGCCAGCAGGCCTGCCCGACCGAGGCGATCGTCTTCGGCGACCTGAACGACGCGGACAGTCGGGTCAACCGGCGCAAAGCGAGCCCGCTCGACTACGGCGTCCTGGAGGAATTGAATACCCGGCCGCGGACGACCTATCAGGCGCGCCTGCGCAATCCCAACCCCGAGATCGGGGAGGCCTGAGCCATGACCGCCGCGGCGTTCGACGAGACCAGGCGCGTGCTGGAGCCCGGCGTTTCGGAAACGTCGGTGACCGACCATGTCAGCGACCTGGTGCTGGAGCGGAAGACGCCGGCGTGGTGGTGGATCGGCTTCGGCCTGTCGCTGTCCCTGCTGCTGCTGTTCGTCGTGTCCCTGGCGTGGCTGTTCATCCGGGGGGTCGGCATCTGGGGAGTCGGCTGGCCGGTCGCCTGGGGTTTCGCGATCGGCAACTATGTCTGGTGGGTCGGGATGGCGAGCGGCGGGACCATCATCTCCGCCCTGTTCTTCCTGACCCGGTCGGAATGGCGGAGCGCCACCAACCGCATCGCGGAGTCCATGACGGTCTTCTGCGTCGCCTGCGCCGGGATCATGCCGGTCATCCATCTCGGGCGCTGGTGGTATTCCTACTGGCTGTTCCCCTACCCCAACACGATGGGGACGTGGCCGCAGTTCCGCAGCCCGCTGCACTGGGACTTCGTCGCGATCCTGGTCTATGTCATCGCCTCGGTCCTGTTCTGGTATATCGGCCTGATCCCCGACATGGCGACGTTGCGGGACCGCGCTGTGAGGCGCTGGCAGCGGGTCCTGTACGGGATCCTGGCGCTGGGCTGGCAGGGATCGTCGCTGCACTGGCGGGAATACCGAAGCGCCTATCTGGTGCTGGCCGGCCTGATGGCGCCGCTGGTGATCTCGGTCCACAGCATCGTCGGCCTGGATTTCGCGGGCGGGCTGGTGCCGGGCTGGCACGAGACGCAGTTCCCGCCCTATTTCGTGTTCGGCGCCGTGCTGTCGGGGTTCGCGGTCGTCCTGATGCTGGTGATCCCGCTGCGGCGCGCGCTGGACCTGGACGGCGTGATCACGCCGCGCCACCTCGACGTGCTGGCCCGGCTGATGCTGACCACCAGCCTGCTGATCGGCTACAGCTACGGCCTGGAAATCTTCATGCCGTTCTACCGGGGCGAACATGCCGAGATCACGGTGGTCCTGTCGTACCTGACCGGCCACTACGCGCCGTGGTACTGGGCGAAGATCGTCCTCAACGCGGTCATCCCGCAACTCCTGTGGTTCCGGGCCGCGCGGCTCAACCAGCCGGTTCTGTTCACGATAGCGGCCGGCGTGGTCGTCGGCATGTGGATCGAACGCTACGTCATCGTCGTCGCCAGCCTGCACCGGAACCATTCGGAATCGAGCTGGGCGGTCTTCACCCCGACCTTCTGGGACTGGGCGACCCTGGCCGGGTCGGCCGGGCTGTTCCTGACCGGCTTCTTCCTGTTGCTGCGGTTCATCCCGATGGTCTCCATGTTCGAGATGCGCGAACTGGTGCGGAAGAAGAAGCGGGAGGGCGGACGATGAGCGACGCCCCCCGCCCCTATGGCTTGGTGGCCGAGTTCGACCGGCCGGAACCGATGCTGGCGGCCCTCCAGCGGCTGCGCGCCGCGGGCTTCCGCCGGATCGAGGTCTACAGCCCCGAACAGGTCGAGGGCGTGGACGAGATCCTGGAACGCCGCCCCTCCCGCACGCCCCTGGTCGTCTTCGCGGCCGGCGTCGTGGGGGCGGCCGGCGGCTTCTTCCTGCAATGGTACGGGTCCGTGATCGGCTACCCGCTCAATATCGGCGGAAGGCCGCTCAACAGCTGGCCCGCCTTCGGGACCACGACGATCGAGCTGGCGATCCTGTGCATGGTGCTGGCCGGCACGGCGGCCCTGCTCCGCGCCTGCCGGATGCCGCTGCTGTACCACCCGATCTTCGACGCGCCGGGCATCGAGCGGGCCTCGCGCGACCGGTTCCTGGTCTGCATCGAGGCCGGCGACCCCCGCTTCGACCCCGACCGCCTGCGCCGGCTGCTGCATGTCCACGACCCCGTCCGGCTCTCCGAGGTGCCGGCATGAGGCCCGGGAGTGCCGCGATCACCGCCCTGATGCTGGTGCTGGCCGCCGGCTGCGACAATCTGGCGGAGCAGCCGCGCAGCAAGACCTGGGAGCCGGCCGCCGACCTGCCGAGCCGGGAGCGCTGGCCGCTCCAACCTCCCGAGCACACCGTCGCCCGCGAGGATGTCGCCCCCCCGGTGCCCGCGCTGGACGCCGCCCTGCTGGCGCGCGGGCATGAGCGCTACGACGTGTACTGCTCCCCCTGCCACGGTTTCCAGGGCGAGGGCGACGGCATGATCGTCAAGCGCGGATTCCCGGCGCCGCCGTCGTTCCACATCGATCGGCTGCGCTCTGCCCCGACGCGGCATTTCTACGACGTCGTCACCGACGGCTGGGGCGTGATGTATTCCTACGCCGACCGGGTCCAGCCGCCCGACCGCTGGGCCATCGCGGCCTATGTCCGCGTCCTCCAGGAGAGCCGGAGCGCCGATGTCGCGGAACTGCCCGAAGCCGCGCGGGAGAAGCTCGAATGACCCGCGCGTCCCGCATGGCCTATGGCGCCTCCGCCGTGGCGGTCCTCGGCGGCGGCGCCGTCTGCGGGCTGGGGCTGGGCTTCGACCGGGAAGCGGTGCTGCGCGGCTGGCTGGCCGGTTGGGCCTTCTGGATCGGCTTTCCGGTCGGAGCGGTGATGCTGCTGCTGGCCCACGACCTGACGGGAGGCCGCTGGGGCGACGCTACGAAGGCTCCCCTGAAGGCGCTGGCGACGACGCTGCCGGTGGCGGCGCTGGCCTTCGTCCCTGTCCTGCTGAGCCTGCCCGACCTCTACCCCTGGGCACGTCCGGAGGAGGCGGCGAAGCTGCCCAACACCTTCTACCTGAACACGCCCTTCTTCCTGGCGCGGGCGGCGGCCTGTTTCGCCGCCTGGGCGCTCCTGGCCGTGCTGGCCGGGCGCGGAAAGTCCTTCGCGGCGCCGGGGCTGATCGTCATGGGGGTAACCGCGACCTTCGCGTCGTTCGACTGGCTGATGTCGATCGAGCCGGACTGGGGGTCGAGCATCTACGGCATGCTGGTCATCAGCGGTTTCCTGCTGACCGCCCTGGCGGCGGCGGCGCTCGCCGCGAGCGCCGCTCCCTCGGTCGGGGAGAGCCCTCGCCGGGACCTCGGCAGCCTCCTGATCGCGGCCATCCTGCTGTGGGCCTACCTTTCCTTCATGCAGTTCCTGATCGTGTGGGAAGCCGACATGCCCACCGAGATCACCTGGTACCTGAAACGGCTGGAGGGGGGCTGGGAATGGGCCGCCCTGGCGGTGTTCCTGGCCCAGGGCCTCCTGCCCTTCCTGGCGCTGCTCTGGCCGCGCGTCAAGCGGAGCCGCCGGGGCTTGGCCGCCGTCTGCGTGCTGCTGCTGGCGGCCCATCTGCTGGAAAGCTGGTGGCTGGTGCTGCCGGGCTTCGACGCCACGGGAATGACTTGGTTCGCCCCGGCGGCGACGCTGGCGATCGGCGGGCTGTCGGCAGCGCTGTTCCTGTGGCGCCTGGATGCCGGACGCCCGGATGCCGGGGTGCGGCATGGCTGACCGCGTCTCCACCAACGAAACCACGCGGTTCGAGACCGCCGACGTGCCGTCCCGGGTGGTCGGGTTGCTGGCCGCCATCGTCGCCGGCGTGATCGCCCTGTCCGTCGCCGGCCTGCTGCTGGTCTTTCCCGGAGGCACCGCCGACGCGCCGAAAGCTCTGAAGGACCGCATGCCCGAACCCAGGCTCCAGCCCGATCCCCTGGGCGACATGAGGGATTATCGCGCGAGGGCGGCACGGGAGAGCGCCAGCTACGGCTGGATCGACCGGGACCGGGGGGTCGTCCGGATCCCGATCGAGGAGGCGGCTCGCCGCGTACTGGAGCGCGGCATCCCCGACTGGCCGGAGACGGCGCGATGAAGCTGCCCGGAACCGTTCCCCTGCTTGCCGCGATGGTCGTCGCGATCCTGGCCGCCCTGCCCGTCCGAGCCCAATCGACCCTGCCGGCCGAGGGCTTCGCCGGCCTCGCCTTCGACCAGCATCCGGGCGCCGTCCTGCCCGCCGACGTCCGGCTCGTCGACGACCAGGGGCGGAGCGTCTCGACCGCCGACCTGTTCGGCCAGGGCAGGCCGGTGGTGCTGGTGTTCGACTATTTCCGCTGCACGACCCTGTGCGGTCTGGTGCTGGGCGACCTGTCGGCGGCGCTGGCCCAGGTGCCCCTGACGCCGGGCCGGGACTATGGGTTGGTTGCGGTCAGCATCGACCCGAGGGAGACCGCCCGGGACGCGGCGGCCCTCAAGGCCCGGCATTTCGACCGCGATCCCGCCTTCGCCGGGGCGGCCCGCTTCCTGGTCGGTCCGGAAGACGAGGTGCGGCGCCTCGCCGACACCGTGGGCTTCCCCTACCGCTACGATCCGGCGATCGGGCAGTTCGCCCATCCCGCGGGCGTCACCCTGGTTTCGGCCGGCGGCAGGATATCCCGCTACGTCCTGGGCATCGGCTACGACCCCCTGGACCTGCGCCTGGGACTGATCGACGCCTCGCGCGGGACCGTCGCCTCGGTCGCGGACCAGTTGCTTCTGCTCTGCTACGCCTACGACCCGGCCCACGGGAGATACAGCCTGGTGATCGGCAATATCGTCCGGGCCGGCGGCATCCTCACGGTGGCCGCCCTGGGCCTGCTGATCTTCCTGGCCTCGCGCAAGCCTTCGGGGGGTGCCCGATGAACCAGGGCATCCACTTCCTTCCCGAAACGGCATCGGCCCATGCCGGCGAGATGGACTGGCTGTTCGCAGGATTGATGATCACCAGCGCCATGATCCTGGCGCTGGTGTTCGGCCTGATGGTGGTGTTCTGCGTGCGTTACCGGCGGAACAGCGGAGCCGAGCGCGGCAACCGGCTGGGAAAGACCTGGCGGGTGGAGGTCGGCTGGACGGCGGCGACCTTCGTGCTGTTCCTCGGCCTCTATTTCTGGGGTGCCAACCTCTATTTGAAGCTGCACCGGCCGCCGGACGACACGACCGACATCTTCGTCGTCGCCAAGCAATGGATGTGGAAGGTCGAGCATCCCGGCGGGCAGCGGGAAATCAACGAGTTGCACGTCCCGGTCGATCGCCCGATCCGGCTGGTGATGACATCGCAGGACGTGATCCACGACTTCGCGGTTCCCGCCTTCCGCATCCGGCGCGACGTGCTGCCCGGACGCTACGAGTCCATGTGGTTCAGGCCGACCAAGGTCGGGCAGTACCGCCTGTTCTGCGCCGAGTTCTGCGGCACCGAGCACGCCCACATGACGGGCATCGTCACCGTCATGGAACAGGGCGACTACCAGCGCTGGCTCGACGCCCAGGGACCGGGCGAAACGCTGGTAGCCCAGGGGGCGGCGCTGTTCCGGCAGTACGGGTGCAGCGGCTGCCACGGTCCCGCCAGCACCGTCCATGCCCCGCCGCTGGAAGGGCTGTTCGGCCGGCCGGTGCCGCTGGCCGACGGGTCGATGGTGACGGCGGACGAGGGCTATATCCGGGACTCGATCCTGCTGCCCAAGTCCCGGATCGCCGCCGGCTATCCCGCCGTCATGCCCTCCTTCGACGGGCAGATCGGCGAGGAGGACCTGTTCAAGATCGTCAGCTACGTGAAGTCGCTGGGGAACGCATCCCCCGGTACCGGCGAAAGGCCCGCCCCATGACCGCCACCTCTCCCGACAGGGCCGTCACCGCCCGGCCGGCCGCCCAGCCGCCCAACTACCTGACCGAGGGCGGATCGACGCTCCGCTCCTGGCTGCTGACCCACGACCACAAGAGGATCGCGATCCTCTACGCCCTGACGATCACCGTGTTCTTCTTCTTCGGGGGAGCCGCGGCGGCGATGATCCGGCTGAACCTGGTGACGCCGCCGGGGATCTTCGCGGCGGACACCTACAACCGGCTGTTCTCGATCCACGGTATCGTGATGGTCTGGTTCTTCCTGATCCCGTCGATCCCGAACACGCTGGGCAACTTCCTGCTGCCGATGATGATCGGGGCGAAGGACCTGGCGTTTCCCCGGATCAACCTGCTGAGCTGGTACCTGTTCGTCGCCGCCGGGGTGGTGGCCCTGTTCGCCGTGATCGCCGGCGGCGTCGACACGGGATGGACGTTCTACACGCCGTTCTCGACGATGTATTCCAACAGCTACGTGATCCTGGCGATCTCGGCGGTGTTCATCTCCGGCTTCTCGTCGATCCTGACCGGGCTCAACTTCATCGTCACGGTCCACCGGCTGCGGGCGCCCGGCATGACCTGGTACCGGCTGCCGATCTTCGTGTGGTCGAACTACTCGACCGCGATCATCCTGGTGCTGGCGACGCCGGTGCTGGCGATCACGCTGGCCCTGCTGGCGGTCGAACGGCTGCTGCAGGTGGGCATCTTCGACCCGGCGCTGGGCGGCGATCCGCTGCTGTTCCAGCACCTGTTCTGGTTCTACTCGCACCCGGCGGTCTACATCATGATCCTGCCGGGGTTCGGGGTGATCAGCGAGGTCGTGCCGTGCTTCTCCCGGAAGCCCATCTTCGGCTACAAGTTCGTGGCCTGGGCCAGCGTGTCGTTCACCGCGGTCAGCTTCCTGGTCTGGGCGCACCACATGTTCGTCGCCGGCATGTCGGTCTATGCCGCACTGGTCTTCTCGCTGCTCAGCTACATCATCGCCGTGCCGTCGGCGATCAAGGTGTTCAACTGGACCGCCACGCTGCACAAGGGCTGGATCAGCTTCGACGCGCCCATGCTCTACGCGCTGGGCTTCATCGGGCTGTTCACGACCGGCGGCCTGTCCGGGCTGTTCACCGCCAACCTGGCGTTCGACGTCCATGTCACCGACACCTACTTCGTCGTGGCGCATTTCCACTACATCATGGTCGGCGGCATGGTCAGCGCCTACTTCGCCGGCCTGCATTTCTGGTGGCCCAAGATCACCGGCCGCATCTATCACGAATGGTGGGCGCGGATCGCGGCGCTGCTGATCTTCGTCGGGTTCAACCTGACCTTCTTCCCGCAGTTCATCCTGGGCTACCTGGGCATGGAGCGGCGCTACCATTCCTATCCGCCGGAATTCCAGTTCTGGAACATCCTGTCCTCGGCCGGCGCCTCGATCCTGGCGCTGGGCTACGTGATGCCGCTGTTCTACCTGACGTGGTCGCTGTACCGGGGCCAGCGTGCCGGCGCCAACCCGTGGGCGGCGACGGGGCTGGAGTGGACCACGCCGTCGCCCCCGCCCAAGCACAATTTCGACAAGACCCCGACCGTCACCCGCCCGCCCTACCAGTACCGGCCGGAACCGGAGCCCCAGGATGCCCAAGGCCATGCCTGACATACGGCCGGAACCCCAGTACGCCACCCTGGAACAGCAGGCCGACGTCGCCGTCTTCGGGATGTGGATCTTCCTGGCGACCGAGGTGCTGTTCTTCGGCGGCATGCTGTTCGCCTACACGGTCTATCGCGGCGTCTACCCGGAGGGCTTCGCGGAGGCCGGCCGCCATACCAAGATCGTGATCGGGACGGTCAACACGGTGATCCTGCTGACCAGCAGCTTCGTCGTCGCCTGGGCGGTGCATCTGGCGGAGCGGGGACGCGGCCGCGGCGTCGCGGTCCTGCTCGGCGTGGCGGCGCTGCTCGGCACCGTCTTCCTCGGGCTGAAGGGCTTCGAGTACTACCAGGAATGGCACGAAGGCCTCGTCCCGGGCCTCCGTTTCGAGGAGACCGGCCCGCACGCCCATGCCATGGAGCTGTTCTACCTCCTGTATTTCATGATGACCGGGGTGCACGGGTTCCATGTCACGATCGGCATCGGCCTGATGGCCACCATGGCGGTGCGCGCGTGGCGCGGCGCCTTCTCAAGCGCCTATCACACGCCGGTCGAGATCACCGGCCTGTACTGGCACTTCGTCGATATCGTGTGGATCTTCCTGTATCCGCTGATCTACCTGGTGGGAAGGAGCGGCGGATGAGGGAGAACCTGCCGCCGCTTCCGCTGGTCCTGGCCTGGGTGGCCCTGCTGGCGCTCCTCGGGGCCACGCTGATCCTGGCCTATGTGCCGATGGGGCCGTTCAACGCGGTCGCCGCCATCGGCATCTCCGTGATCAAGGCGCTTCTGGTCGTCATCATCTTCATGAAGCTGGCGGACAGCGGCAACCTGGTCCGCTTCGCCGCCGCGGCGGGCCTGTTCTGGCTCGCCATCCTCTTCTCGCTCGGCGCGACCGATTACCTGACCCGGACCACGGTGCCCACCGGCAGCTACACGCGCGGCCACCTTGGCGAGGAGTCGCCCTGACATGACATCATCCGGCGACGATGCCCGCGTGAGGGAGACCCGCCTGAGGGAGGCCGTGGACAGGGCCCTGGAGCATCTCCAGGCCGGCCGCCGGCAGGCCGAGGAGGATCTTTCCCGCAGCCCGGTGCACGGCACCCATGTCGACATGCTGCGCAGGATCCGCACGTTCCACAAGGAGGTGCTGCTTCCCGCCGTGAACGCGAAGCGCTCGATCGTCGAGCATGTCGGCGCGCTGTGGCTGGAGGAGGACATCGATCCGCCGCACCAGATGCCGCGCGCCTTCGTCCGGTTCAGCTCGATCTCCGCCCACCCGATGGCGCCCCGCGCCTACATGACCTTCCATGTCGCGGAGGACGGCACCGCCCTGGTCTCCCGCAACTTCGAAACCCCGGTCAAGACCACCGAGGTGACGCTCGGCCGCCTGGAGGAACTGTCGCCCGAAACGGTGTCGGCCGCGATCGACGACTTCCTGCTGCGGGCGCTGAACGCCTGACGGAGGCGGGACAGGTTCCTGCCTCAGTCCACCGGCTCCCCGGTCAGGTATTCGGAGATCGTCCGCGCGCAGGCGTTCATGCCGTCACGCAGCACGACTTCATACCCGTGGGTGCTCTCGGTCGGTATCGCGATGCAGCCGGCGCGCGCCGACGATCCCGAACTGAGGACGGCGCTGGCGTCGGATGCGAATCCCGGCATCAGCGCCGGCTGCGGGTGGAGCCCGCAGCGGTCGGCGGCATGCAGCAGCCCGTCCGACACCGACTTGGTGTAGAAGCCCTTCTCGTCGCCCATCAGCACGATCGGATCGGCGCTCAGCGTGGTATCGTATTCGGCCGCGATGGGGCCGACTTCCACGGCGACGCAGACATCGCCCGGCAAGGTCCTGGCGGCGTACTGGGCGCCGGCATTGGTTTCCTCCTCCTTCGTCGTGAAGACGAACAGAGCGTCTCGGCGCAGCGCGTCGCGGCGCGACGCCGTCAGGGCCGCCGCCCCGAGGGTCGCCACGATCGGCGCGCGATCGTCGAGGAAGTGGGCCGCGACGCAGTCGTTGACCAGGAACGGCCGGCGCCAGTGCCTGCTGAGCACGACTCTCGTCCCGGCCCGCACGCCCAGCTTGCCGAGTTCCTCCTTCGAGCGGCGCGTGGTCACATGGACGTCCGGCCACCGCACGTTTCCGCTCAACACGTCCGCAGCCTGGCCGGACTCGGATGTGCCGTGCATGGTGCCGAACGACAGCACGCCGGGGACGACTTCCCGCTCGCCCATGATGTCCAGGGGACACATGCCGAAGTTCACCGGATGGGCCCCGCCCAGCGCCACCACCCGCAGGCTTCCGTCGGGTTCGACGCGCTTGACCACCATCGCGATCTCGTCCTGGTGCGCCATGATGCGGACCGCGCGCCGTTCCGCCTCGGCGCGCGGGACCGATCCGGCGCGCACGATGCCGATCACGTTGTCGGCGGCGTCGATCCAGACCGTGTCGCAGGTCCGCTCGAGCTCGCGCCGGCAAATCGCCCGCACTTCCTGCTCCTGGCCGCCGGGGCCCCGGGCCAGCAGGAGTTCCGTCAGGAGCGAGAGATCGTCTTCGGTGGACATCACGTTTCCTTATGTTCGTCTATCCGTCGGCCGGCATCGGCGAAGGTTCGGCCACCTCCAGCAGGACCCCTCGGATCTCCTCCGCGAGGACATCCGGATGGTCTTCGGGCGTGAAGTGCCTCGCCCCGGGTATCCGCCGCAGGCGCGCCCCGAGGGTGTCCGCGAGCAGAGCGCCGGACCATTCCCCGAGCGGATCCCTCCCGCCCCAGACGACACGGGCCGGAACGTCGAGCCGCCGCAGCCGGCTTCCGATCCGCAAGGTATCGTAGGCCGACATCTGGGCGAGCTGGTTGGCCAGGCCGGCGGGACCGACCGATCGCGCGTAGGGTTCCCAGACCAGCTCCTCGGATATCCTCCGGCGATCGGAATCGTCGTGGCCCAGGTTGTTGACCGCCGCCAGCAAGACCGGCCTGATCAGGGCCGGCGGCAACCGGGCGACGAGACCCCGCATCCGCTGCGCCGTCCTGACCATCGGAACCGGCCAGTTGTCGTAGGCGACGGAATCCGCCAGAACCAGGCCCGCGAAGAGTTCCGGATGGGTGGTCAGGAGAGCCTGGAGGACCCCGCCGCCGACGTCATGGCCGACGAACACCGCCCGCCGGATGCCCAGGTGCCGGAGCCAGGAACGGAGATAGTCGGCCTGCCGCGGGATGGAGATGTCGCGGCCCAACCCTTCGCCGAGCGACCAGCCGAACCCGACCAGCTCGCAGGCGAGACAGCGCACCCCGACGCCCGTCAGCCGGGGAACGACGTAGCGCCAGATTCGGGGGTTGGTCGGGATGCCGTGGACCATCACCACCGGAACACCATCGGCCTCGGGACCGCCGTGCTCCTCCCAACGCATCAGGACCCCGTCCACCATCGCGCTGCGGGTCAGTTCGGGAGCGGCGGCATCGACTTCCCTTCGGTAGCCGGCCGGACGCGGCGTGCGGAGCAGAGCCCTTCCGAGTTCGAATGCGGCCACGGCGGCGATCGCTCCGAGAACGAAATGCGTGCCGCTCCGCCCAGCGGATTGGATCTGGCGATCGGGCATGTTTCCTCCTGCATCGGTCAGGGCGTTGATGATCTGGGAACCGGCGAAGCGGCTGGATCACGCGGACGCCGCGGTCGGCGTGAATCCGCTCTCCCGATGCGGCGAGGATCGGTTACCTGGCCTGCTCCCCGGGCTGGTTCGCATCCGGTACCTTGGCGCGATCCTCTATGCTTTCGGCGGATTCCGGCGGTTGCGGCGGCTGGCTGCTGCCGCGGCTCCGGTTTTCCACGTCGTTCCCCTGGACGTCGACCGGATCCTCCTTCAGGCGCTCGAGGGCGCCCTGAAGCCCGCTCTCCTCGTCCGTCTCGTCGATCGTGTCAGGCGAGCGCGTACCCTGGGGAGCGGGGTTGGGTTCGAGGCTCCGCACGACGCCGGGGTCGTTCGTCAGCATCTCCTTGGCTCCCTGGGCGCCGGCCGGAACGGCGGCCAGGACCAGCAGGGCTGATCCCACGATGATCGGTATCGCATTCAAAATGTCGGCACTCCTGTCTTTCGTGTCCCGTCGGGCGAAGCCCTCCCGGGTCCGGGTCTGGCCGTACAACAGCGGGAACAGCCCTCTTCAGGCGGTCAACAGTGCTGCCGCGGGTTCGTTTCCCGGCAGTCCGCCGACGCCGTCAGGCGGCCGAAGACGGCGACGGCCGTGAAGGTAGGGATCGCCATGTCAGCCCGCATCCTTTCCGTCCGCCTTTCCGTCCGCAGCCGGCTGCCGCGCCAGGGTGCCCGCGATGGTCCTGGGCGCCGGGGGCTTCGGGCCGGACGGCCAGCCCTCCCGCTGGCGGGTCCGGTCGCCGTCGGTCTCCTCGGTCTGGTCGTGGAACAGGACCACGCTGGTGGGAAACGGAAGATCGATGCCGCTTTCGCCCATCCTGTCCTTGATCGCCATGATCACGTCGTGCTGGACCCGCAGCACCTCGTGCTGGCGCGCGTCGGTCCACCACATGGCACGGATGTTGACGCTGGAATCGGCCAGCGCCACGGCGATGGCCTCCGGCGGCGGGTCCCGCAGGACGCCCTTGACGGTCCGCAGGGTCTCGACGATCGCGGCGGCGGCCTGGCGCGAATCGTCCCCGTACCCGATCCCGATATCGCACTGGCTGCGCCGGATGCCGTAGGCGGTGTTGACGATGACGGCGTTGGTGAAGATCTCGCCGTTCGGGACATAGGCGCGCCTGCCGTCATAGGTCTTGATGATGGTGGTGCGGGTCTCGATCTCCTCGACCGTACCCTCGAAATCCTTGAACACGATCTGGTCTCCCAGGCGGAACGGCTGGCGCAGCAGGATCAGGATGCCGGCCAGGAAGTTCTGGAGGATGTCCTTGAACGCGAAGCCGATGGCCACGCTGCTGATGCCCAGCAGCGAGAACAGGTCGACCGGCCGGACCGAGGGAAACATTATGGTCACCGCGACCAGCAATCCGAGCAGCGTCAGTCCCCACTGGGCCAGCCGGCCGAGCACCAGGCCGACATTGCGTCCGGCTCCCCCGGCGGTTCCCCGCCGCGCGGCCATGCGCACGCCCTTGCCGATCAGCCAGAACAGGATGAAGACGACGACGCCGATGGCGAGCTTGGGCAGGAAGGAGATCGACCAGTCGATCATCTGGTCGATGGTCGCCCAGGCCGTCGAGATTTCCGCGTCCACGGCGGCTTGCAGATCGGTATCCTGCACGGTTGTCCCTGCGGTGTAGTTCAGGAGTGATCGATGCCGTCACGCGGCATCGGACGAACGCGCCGCCGGGCCCGGCTTGGGGACGTTGGCCAGGGCGGAGGTCGAGCCGTCGGAAGACGGGCCGACGACGCTGAAGCTTCCATCGGTTTCCAGGACGACCGCCTCGACCTGCTCCAGGCTCGCGAACCCGCTGGAGCGCACGGCCGCCATCACCTCCTCGGGCGCCACCCGCGCATCGAGCAGGGCCTTGTCGAGCATGTTTCCCTTGTGCAGAAGCATCGTCGGCTCGGCCTTGACGAGGTCCCGGACCCCCTGCCAGCGGGCCGACGCCCAGGCGACGATCATCTGGAGGAAGATCAGGAGAGCGAAGCCGAGAATACCTTCCGCCAGGGCCACGCTCTGGGACAGCAGGATCGTCGCCAGCGTCGAGCCCAGGGCCACCGTCACGATCAGGTCGAACGCGTTCATCTTGGACAAGGTGCGTTTTCCGGTGACGCGCAACAGGATTATGATCGCGATATAGGCCAGCACGCCGACCAGGAGGGTCCGCAGCAGGCCTGTCCAATCGTCAAAAAACATGAGCTTTCCTTAAGCGTTTCGAATTCCGGCTTCAGTATCGGTCGGATATGACCGACGCGGCGACGCTCCCAGTGCAACAACGTCGGCCGAAAAAGCTCTCACGCCGCTGGTTTTCCCGCTGAATCCGGCATCAAGGGCAAGACTGGGTGCATCTGCAAAGATGTGTTGGCGGAGCGAATTGTAGCCTGACAGGAAAAACCTTGCGGGAGTCAGGAATTTCCTGACATCACACTTTCCCGCAAAGTCTGTTGCCGTAGTCAAAGCAATAGAATCCAGCTTTCGCACCGGCAGTAATGCTGATGCTTACAAAAAGACACTAAACGCGATCTTTGACCCGGTGAGGCAATCATCAGGCCGATCTCGCGATGTGGAATTATTGCCTTTTCTGCAGGAGAGCCACATGAGATCTCAAATACTGGCCACTGCCGCTACGCTGCTCGTCATGACGAGCCCTGCGGCCTGGGCCCAGCAGAACCAAGGACAGGCCGGTCAGGGGCAGCAGGCCCGGGACCAGGCCCCCCAGCAGCGGCTGCGCCAGGCCCAGGGCGAGTTGCGGCAGGCCTACCAGGATCTCGAACGCGCCCGGAACCAGGGCGGCGAGCAAGGCATCCAGCAGGCCCGCGACCGTGTCCAGCAGGCGCTGGAGACCATGAGTGGAGCGCTGGTCGCGGTGGCGGAACTGCCGCGGGTGCAGCAGAACACCCAGGCCAGCCAGGCCTTCCAGGAAGCCAGGAACCAGGTCGACGCCTCCCTCGCCGCGATCCGCCGGCGCGGCGAGGCCGGGGAGCAGGAGAGCCGCACCGCCGCCGCGCGCGCCGATGAACAGGTCCGACGCGGCGCCGAGCAGGCCCGGATGCAGGTCCTGGTCCAGGCGGCCCAGCCGCGTGTCGCCGTCCAGCAGCCCGCACCCCAGGTCGAGGTGCAGCAGAGGCCGTCGCAGGTGGGCATCGAGCAGCAGGCGCCGCAGGTCATCGTGCGCCAGGAGCCGCCGACTGTCACGCTGGAGCAGCCTGCGCCGCGGATCACGGTCCGCCAGCAGCCGCCCGAGATCATCGTGCGCCTGTTCGAACCCGAGGTGATCGTCAACCAGCGCCGCCCCGAGGTTTCGATCGACATGGGCGATCCCAACGTGAACGTGGACCAGCCCAAGCCGCAGGTCTCCGTCCAGGTGCCCCGCCCCGACATCAATGTCGACCAGCCCCGGCCGCAGGTCGCCGTGCGGATGCCGGAGCCCGAGATCCAGGTGCAGCAGGCCCAGCCCCAGGTCCGGGTGGAGCGGTTCGCACCGCAGGTCGACGTGAGCCAGGCGGCCCCGGAGGTCGACGTGCGGGTGCCGGAGCCGCGGGTGGCGGTCAACCAGCCGCGTCCCCAGGTCAACGTCGACCAGGCGCGGCCGGACGTCAACGTCCAGGTGCCCCGTCCGCAGGTCCAGGTGGACCGGGCCGAGCCGGAAGTGACCCTGCGGATGCCCGATCCCCAGGTGCAGGTCCAGCAGCCGCGACCCGACGTGGACGTCAACATGGCCCAGCCCGAGGTCCAGGTCGAGCAGGCCCAGCCGCAGGTCCGCGTCCAGCAGGCCGAGCCGCGGGTGAGAGTGGAGCGGCAGGGGACGGCCGATGTCCAGATGGCCGAACGCGAGGCTCTGGACGAAGGCTCGGCACGGCTGCAGGCCTTCATCGGCCGCGACGTCGTCGCGCGCTCCGGCGATCACGTCGGGCGGGTGTCCGACCTGCTCGTGGCGCCCGGCGGGGAACTCGACGCCGTGATCATCACCCTGGTGGACGAGATGGGCGGACAGCAGGTCCGGATCCCCGCCGACAACGTGATGGTCAACAGCCAGGACGGCACCGTGCTCGTCGTGATGGACACGCCCCAGATCACGGCGGCTCCGGTCTTCGACACCGAGGCAGCCGAGGGAAACCTCGTCAGCCGCGGCACACGCTGACGCAACGGGAGATCGGAGCACACCATGACCAAGCAATTTACCAGCGATCTGCTGCGCCGCCTCTCACGTCCGGCATTGGCCGCCGTCCTGGCGCTGCCCCTGCTCGCCGCCTGCGGCGAGGACGAGGTCGCGGAGCAGGAAACAACCTCACCGCCGGCATCGACGTCAGACAACCAGGAAGCGCCGGCCGGCGTGCCGAGCACGCTCGAAAGCACGGAGCGCGCCATCGAGGCGGTGCCTCCCAAGTCCGACGGCCAGTAAGGCTTCCGCTCGAAGGCCAAGCCTTACCCGAACAGGCATATCACAAGGAAGGAATCAATCCATGCGAAGCAAGCTCCTGCTGACGACGGCTCTGACCATCGGCATCGCCGTCCCGGCGGCGATGGCCCAACAGAACCAGCAGCCCCAGCCCAACCCGCAGAACCAGCAGCAGGCCGGCCAGGCCCAGCAGCAGAACCCGCAGATGCGGCAGGCCCTGCAGCAGCTCCGCGATGCCGAGAAGCAGATGCAGCAGGCCATGAACCAGCAGGGCCAGCCGGGCCAGCAGGCCATGCAGCAGGCCCGCCAGCAGGCCCGCCAAGCGATACAGCAGATCCGTCAGGCGATGCCCCAAGGGCAGAACCAGCAACTTACGAAGAACATTCAGTCCGCCGAACAGGCGCTGGGCAAGCAAGGCGCCGAAGGTGCCCGCGAGGCGCGCGAGGCGATCGCGCTGATCCTCATCGATGTCGAACGGATGTCCACCGCCTCGACCGGTTCCGACGACCGAACGCAGGTCGCGGTGCAGCAGTCCTCGCCCGAGGTGGTCGTGCAGCAGCCTGCCCCGCAGGTCCAGGTCGAACAGCACCGGCCCCAGGTCACCGTTCAGCAGCCGCAGCCGACGGTCACGGTGGAGCAGCCGCGGCCGCAGGTGAACGTCCAGCAGGCGCAGCCCCAGGTGACGGTCGAGCAGGCCAAGCCCCAGGTGAACGTCGAACGCGCGGGCGAGCCCCAGGTCACGGTGCAGCGCGCGGGCGAGCCCGAGGTCAACGTCAAGCGGACCGGCGAGGCTCAGGTCGATGTCCAGCAGGGCGGCAAGCCGCAGGTGAAGGTCGAGCAGGCCGGCAACCAGCAGCAGAAAGGGCAGCAGGCGCAGATGGCTGACCCGCCGCCCCGGTCCGACGCGCCGGACGGCATCCGTGCCGAGACCCTGATCGGGAAGCAGCTGGTCGGTACCGGGGGCGAGGAGTTCGGCGAGATCGAGGATGTCCTGATCAATCCGCAGTCCGGGAAGGCCCAGCGGGTGATCGTCGCGGTCGGCGGGTTCCTCGGCATCGGCGAGAAGCAGGTCGCCATCGACGCGTCCCGCCTCAAGATGGGCCAGGGGCAGGAGGACGTGCAGATCTCGGGCCTGACCAAGCAGCAGGTCCAGGACATGCCCTCCTTCGAGATGGACGAAAGCATGACCTCCTTCAACCAGACGCCGGGCAACACACCTCCGGCGGCGCGCTGACCACACCCGACACCGACTTGACGGAACGCAGAACCGGGCAGTCGGCGCGAGGCTGGGCGGATCACCGGCGATCGCCGGGGTCCGCCCCCGCCCGAACCGGCTCCCGCCTTCAACGGACTACCGAGCAAGGACCATTGGAGTAGGAATGATGTTGAAACGCACTTCAGCCTGCATCGCCGCACTGGTCATCGCAACGACAGTGCCGGCCCTGGCCCAGCAGCAGGGCAGCCCGCCGAAAGGCGATCCCGCGACGCGCACGAACCTGGAGCAGTACATCCAGAAACGATCCGGTCCGGAACAGCGCAAGCTCGAACTGCTTCAGACGACGCTCCTCAATCAGTTCGGCGGGCTCGGCTTCGCGAGGCTGGTGGATTTCGGCAAGGTCGGAGCCAGCTACGTGGCCGAGGTCGAGACCGTGCGCGGCGACAACGTGTTCGTCACGATAGACCCCATCACCGGCGAGATCATCGGTATAGAGCCGATCACGGCAGCCGTCGTCATGCCGGCTCCCTCGTCCGCATCGGGCTCGTCCGGGTCGGCGCAGCAGAAATCCTCGGGCGGCGGTTCCTCCGAGTACAGCGCCATGGGAACCTGCCAGCCCGCCGGCTGGCAGCAGATCACCGACGGGATCGGCAAGCTGCCTCCGGACAAGGAGCTGGTCGCCCGCCGCAAGATGATGCAGGTCTGGGAAAACTATGCCGATGGCGACAACATCGCCTGCCGCGAGAAGCTGGAGGACATCCAGCGGTATCTGAAAACCGCGTCGGCCCGGTAGATGAAACCGCGGCACTTCCGGCCGGACTTCGGCCCCTGCCCGATCCGCACGGCTGTTCCGCAGACACCGATGGGGAGATTTCGATGATACGCATGTCCTTGACGGTCGGAGCGGTGCTCGCCGGCCTGACGGCAGGGGCCTATGCCCAGGAGGAAAAGCTCGACGAGCCCCTCGACACCGGGCGGATGGGAGCCGGGCGCGAAGCGGAAGGCCCGGCCGGAAACCTGCTTCGCGACCGGGCCCCGCCCGATGCCGACGCTCCGCAGGCGGGCCGCCCGCATCAGCCCGCCATCGCCGGCGGCAGCGGAACCGCCGCGACCAATGCGCTGACCAAGATCGGGGAAGAGGCGGAGCCCGACGTGGAGCGCCTGCCCGAAACCGGTGCCGAACCGGCCCCGCTCAACACGGCGCCGCCGTCATCGGCCCTGGGAACCCGCGGAGGCGGCGCGCTGCAGGCGGATGACGTCTATGCGGACCAGCTCAAGGAGATGGAGGTCGCGGTCGGGGACCAGGGAGCGATCGGAACGGTCTCCGGCGTGCTGATCGACGTCGATGCCGGCCGGATCGCGGCGCTCATGGTCTCCAGCGCCGGGCTCCTGGACTTCACGGACCAGACTTACCGGGTCCCCTGGCAGGATATCCGCTCGATCGACAGGAACGGCCACCGCATCCGGATCGAGCGTCGGCCCGAGCCGGTCGGGAGCCGGGAAGCCGTCATCCGGGCAGCGGACGGGCACCGGCTGACAAGCCTCGACACGCTCACGGACATGTCCGTCACGGTCGGTCACGCCGGGAACTTCGGCGAGGTGGCGAGGCTGGTGGTCGACCAGGCGAGCGGAGCCATCGAGCAGCTTACGATCTCCGCCGGCGGCCTCGGCGGTACGGGTCTCGGCGATGCCCGTTACGACGTTCCCTGGAGCGCCGTCGCATCGGTGGACCTGGACGCCCGCTGGGTGCTGGTGGACCGGACCGCGGAGCAGCTGACGTCGGCCAAATGACGGCAGCGGCCCGTGGCGGGCCGCGAAACATGGACACGCAATTCGATATCGGAGGAACCATGGACAGCAAAAGAATGAAGACCGTCGTGGCGTCGGGTATCGCCGCCTTGACGCTCACCGCCAGCACCGCGCTGGCACAGGGAACCGCCACCCAGGGAACCGGGAACAACGCCGGCTCGGCGGTCAGCAGACAGGCACCGGCCCCGATCGCGGGAGAGCAGACCCGCATCGACCTGGGGCAATGGGAATACGAGGAACTCTACCGGTCCGGCTGGCGCGCCGAGCAGTTGATCGGCGCCAACGTCATCGGCCAGTCCGGCGAGGAGATCGGCGATGTCGAGAACATCATGATCGGACCCGAGGGCAAGGTTCTCAGCATCATCGCCGAGATCGGCGGCTTCCTCGATATCGGCGACACCCACGTCAACATTCCCTGGAACGAGGTCCAGTTCACGTCCGGCAAGGAGTCCGTGAAGGTGCCCCTGACCGAGGAGAACCTCGACCAGTACTCGCTGTTCGGCGATGAGGAACAGCTCGGCCGTGGCGCCGCGTCGCGGATCCAACGCATGGACGATCCGGCGACCGGGCCGCGCGTGTGGCGGGCGACCGAACTGACGGGCGATTACGTCAGGCTCCAGGGCGGCGAAGCCTACGGCTATGTGGACGACCTCATCTTCAACCGCGACGGTACGCTGAGGGCGGTCTCCGTGACGCGGGATGTCGGTTACGGCAACGCGGGTCCTTATGCCTATCCATACTATGGCTATGGATACGGGGCTTTCGACCCTGGCCTGGATTATTACGGGCTTCCCTATGCCGAAGACGAGGTCGCCGACGTCGAGCCCTTCGAATACGAGGAAATGGACGGAAGCGTCTTCCAGTAATCGGAACGGAGATCCCGGCAAGCAACGGCGGCCGGACCTGTCGTTCGGCCGCCGTTGCCCTTCATGAAGACATACTTCGATTCACGGGAGCGGATGATGGGCAAAGTGTTTCACCGCATCGCTGGCCTTGCGGCCGTACTGACCATGATCGGCGCGGGAACGGTGCAGGCACAGATTCTTTCCGACGACGGCGAGGAGCCGTCCGTCGGCCTGACCGAGGATCGCGGCGTGATCCCCGAGCGGGAAGGCAGCGGACTGTCGGATCAGGTCGATATCGGAACCGTCGAGGACGAGCAGGTGCTGGCCGGCGAGGACGAAGGCCAGCCGCGTGGCGCCGGCGTGGGCCTGCGGGAGAACGAGAGCGATATCGGTGAGGTGCCGCGGGGACCGGCACCAGGTCTGGAGCGGGACGACTGATCCCCGGAACCGGCACGCGCCGAAGAAGGAGAGCAACCCCATGCCAGTAAAAACTGCCCGGAGTCGGCGGGCATGCATAGCCCTGGTCCTCCTGGTGACTTCGTGGACCGGGATACCGGCCGTCGTAGCGGCCCAAATGGGCCGGCAGCCGGAAGTCGTCCTCAGGCCGGGCGCCATGGACCGGACGGTGGCCGAGTTCGGTTGCCGCATTCCCATACGTATCACGTCGGACCGCACCGGCGGTCCCACGGACATGGCCATCGCCGTCGAGGCCCGTGACCGGAACGGCAGAAAATTGGAATCAAGCGGATTTCGGACCGAACAGCTCCCGGCCGTCAGCGGAAGCCTTCGCGAGATGGATCTGCAATTCTCCCGGACGGCCTGCGACGACATCGCCATCATCGTCGTGACGTCGGCGACCTGCACCTATGGAGACGCCACGGCGACGTCCTGTATCGACCGGGTGGTCATCGAGGACGAAAACCGTACCGTGGCCTACGAAGTCGACGCCGACTGAAGCATGCCGCCGGAAAACGCCGGTTGCGGCATAACCAACTGCCGGCACGACAAGCAGGGAAATGGCCGCGCTTGTTCTTCGGCTGTCCGGCACGGTACTTGCTTATCAACTACTGAGAACATTCATAGCGACTGTTTTCTCCTTCGGTTCGATAGGGGTAGGGAAGGTTTTGCCTCCCCTCCCTCCGAACCGTGCGGGCGGTTTTCCCGCACACGGCTCTCCAGTCGTGGCTTTCCTCATCGGGAGTGTCTCGCTTGCCTGAGGGCTGTCGAGAGGGTGAACAGTCCCCTGGTCGCGAAGTAGGCATTGGTCCATTGCCGATGGTCTGCATAGCTTTTCCCGAAGCCTGGGCGTCGGGATTGCTTGCGCAGCATCGCCCTCAGGCGTCTGCGGATGAACTTGTCCAGTTGCGTGAAGAGGCGGGCTCGAGCATGTTGGAAGTAGCCGAACCACCCCCGCAGCACCGGATTGAGATCCGCGATGACGTGATCCAGGCTGACGCCCCGGCTGCGGCCGGTGCGGGCTCGGATCTTGTCCTTGAACGCCTTCAGGCTCTTGTCCCGCACGTATCGGCGTCTCGCCTCGAAGCGGTAGCCGAGGAAGTCGAAGCCCTGGCCGGGTTGCCGGCAGTCTCCGACGTGCGTCTTGTCGGGATGGAGCGTCAGGCCGTTGTCGGCCACCCAGGCTTGCACCCGGGCCAGGGCCGCGCGGGCCTGCGCCTCGTCCCGGCACAGGACGACGAAGTCGTCCGCGTAGCGGATCATGCGGTAGCCTTCGGCTTCCATCAGCTCGTCCAGCGGGTGCAGGTACAAGTTGCTCAGGATCGGTGAGATCACCGCCCCTTGCGGAGCTCCCGCGACCGGTGTCCATCGTGCCGTTTCCGTCATGATGTCCTGCTGGGGGAAGCTGTCGATCAACTCCAGGACGCGCCCGTCGCTGATCAGGTCGCCGAGCCGGGCCATGAGGTCCCGGCGCGGGATCGTGTCGAAGTACCGTTCCAGGTCGGCGTCCACCACCCAGGCGTATCCGTCCTTGAGCGCCCGGTCGACCGCGCGCAAGGCATCCTTGCAGCCGCGGCCGGGGCGGAAGCCGTAGCTGCCGTCCCGGAACCGGGCTTCGAGGATGGGCTCGATCGTCAGCTTGAGAGCCGTCTGGACAATCCGGTCCTTGACCGTGGGGATGCCCAGGGGGCGGGTTTTGCCGTCCCCCTTCGGGATCTCCACGCGCCGGACCGGGCTTGGCCGGTAGCTGCCGCTGTTCAGGTCCTCGTGCAATTCCCGCAGGTACCGATCCGCCTGGAGCGTGAACCGGGCGATGCTCTGCCCGTCCACGCCCGCCGCCCCCTTGTTACGCGCGACACGCCGCCACGCGCACTCCAGGGTCGCCGGCCGGATCGCTTTGTCGATCAGGCTGTACCATTTGCCTCCTTTGACGCCGTTGCCCAGCGCCGACACCATGGGGCCGGTCCAGATCGACGCTTCCACCCAGTTCCAATCCCGAGCCTGGGCTTCCGTCCCTTGTTTAGCCGTTACCGGCACTCCCGGAACTGTTCCTTGCGTCATCCCCGTCCTTCCCCGTTCCACTTCCTGCCTCCCTTCCCTCGGGCCGGTTTTGCTATCCGGCCCTCTCCGGCGCCGGCGACCGCCCTCCGGCGGTCCCGCGCCATCGCGGTAATATGAAGGCTCTGACTCCTGCCGCCGTCACCCGCGCCGGCAGGTCTCTCCGCTTACTCCGCCTTGCCGTCCCGACATTCCGCCCCCAACCACGTGGTGGTCCCGCCGGTCGCTTTCCCAGTCACATCAGCGCCGACGGTCGGTTCCAGGCTTCGCCACGAATGAGCAGGCTCGCCGAGCCACCCCGCCGAAACGGGTTCGTCATCCTATACGGACTGCCGGTTCGCCTCAGGTTGCTCCCCATCCCGCCTCGCGGCGACGCAGTTACCTTCGGCTTCGAAGTCGTGACCTCCTTCGGTGCGGACTTGCACCACACTGACAAAACGTCCTCACGGACGCACTCATACCCGGACTTGATCCGGGTATCTCCCTGCACGACGGCGCTGATGGAGTCTGCAAACGATGACCGGGTCAAGCCCGGTCATGACGGCAAAAAGGCGAATGCTATGGGGGAAAAGCGTCTCTAGGTTGGTTTAGCAAACACCGTGCCGGACAGCCGTGGGTCAAGCCCGGTCATGACGACAAAAGGGCGAATGCTCTGCGGGAAAAACGTCTCTAGGTTGGTTTAGCAACCACCGTGCCGGACAGCCGTGGATCAAGTCCGGCCATGGCGAATGAAGGGCTTTGGCTTGTGCGCCCCGCTTCGGATCAGAACGCCATCGCTCAACGGACGTCGTCGCCCACCATCTCCGACGGTCCGGGCAAGCCTTGGCCGTCGAGTTCCGTGGTATAGGGAGCCCTGTCCACCGGGCCGCTGCTGTACCCCAGCGGGTCGCGCAGGGTCGGCTCGCGGAACAGGGAGGCGTCGTCGGAAGATACCGGACTGGCCGGAGGCAGGTCCGTCGGAGCACAGGCTGTCACGATCAGCGCTCCCAGGACACCGAAGACGAATGCAGGCGCTTTGCCGGCCATGCGCGAACTCCTGTCGTCGGTCGATGGCCGGCCGAAGCTGTTCGCGGCCGGCCATCGAGCCTTGTTGCGGTGGTTCCGGGGTGCCTCAGAACAGTCCGTCCTCTTCCCAGTCGCCCCACTCGTTCTCGGCAAGCATGCCGTCCTCGTTGTCATCCAGGATGTTCCAGGAGCCATCGGCGAATTCGTCCTGGTCGATCCCGTCGTCATCGTTCAGGTCCCAGTCGCCGAACGAAAGCTGCTCGTCTCCACCCCAGTCCTCGGAGCCTGCGGCGAACTCCGTATCGTTGATGATCCCGTTCCCGTCATCGTCCCACTCGCCGAAAATGCCGGCGTCGCCGAGATTGGTATCGAAGGTTCCGCGGTCGATCAGGCCGTCGTCCTGCGCGAATGCGGTACCGGCGGCGAACAGGGCGGCGACGAACACGGCTGAAAGCTTGCGCATGGCTTCACTCCTCGGTCGATTGCATGACCTCCCAAGGGAGGTTTCTCGGGCAACCCTCGGGGGCGCTTCTCGTCGCAGAATCAATTCAGGCAAAAGAGGGGCATTTCACCGGGTCGCATCCGTGGCCAATCGTCTCCAAAGAGCCCTCCGGTCCAAGGGAACTTTCGCGCCTCGATCCGCTTCGATGAAGTAGGAATAGACTGGTTGATGATGTGATCGTGAAAGACGTCGATCTATCCATCGGAACGACCTCCCCGACCGCCAGGACGCTGCGCTGGATCGCGCTGACGGCGCTGGCGCTGCTGGCGGTGTGGATCGCCGGCGGCTTCCTGCTGATCGGCTTCGCCGGCATCCTGGTCGCGATCATGCTCAGGGCCCTTGGCGATCAGCTCGCCCGGGCAACGGGCCTGAGCCGCGGCAAGACCGTCCTCATCGTGACCCTGGCCCTGATCCTCCTGATCGGGCTGACCTGCTGGCTTCTCGCTCCCCGCCTGGCATCCCAGGTCGACGAACTCTGGCAGACGATCCCGCAATCCATCGACCAGCTGCGGGCCAGGCTGTCGAACTATTCCTGGAGCGAGACGCTGTTCCGCCAGTTCGATCCGGACCGCCTCAACCTGGACAGCGGATCGATCCTGGGGAGGCTTTCCGGCGCCGCATCCTCGGTCATGAGCTTCCTGGGGACGCTGGTGGTCGTCTGTTTCATCGGGCTTTACCTGGCACTCGACACCAGGCTTTACAGGAGCGGCCTGGTCCGGCTGTTTCCGCCAAGCTACCGGCCCCGGGTCGACCGGATCCTGGACGAACTCGGGCGCCTGCTGAAATGGTGGCTCATAGGCCGGGGGATCTCCATGGTCGCGACCGGCGTCCTGACCGGGCTGGGCCTCTGGCTGCTCGGTATTCCGCTGGCGCTGACGCTGGCGCTGCTGGCCGCGGCGCTGACCTTCGTGCCCTATGTCGGCGCGATCCTGTCGGCCATCCCCGCCCTGCTTCTGGGGCTTGTGCAGAGCCCGACCATGGTGCTCTATGTCTCGCTTCTCTACGTCGTCGTCCAGCTGGTCGAGGGCTACCTGCTGACACCGTTGATCCAGCAGGAAACGGTAGCCCTGCCGCCCGCACTCACGATCGCTTCCCTGGTCCTTTTCGGCGCCCTGCTCGGCCCGCTCGGGCTGATGCTCGGAACGCCGCTGGCGGCGGCCGGCATCGTCCTGGTCCGTATGGCCTATGTGGAGGATGTCCTGGAACGGGATGAAACCTGAACGCCCCGGCGGACGGCCGGAACCGCGCCGGCACTGCCGGCGCGGTCCAAACACTTCCCAACGATCCTACCGTCGTCTCCGGACGGTTTCGGCCCGTACTGGGATCAGCCTGTCTGCCCGTCGATCGGCAGCGGCACGAAAATGGAATTCCCGTCCCGCTGACGCAGCAGCAGCACATGGTCCTGATCGGCATCGCGCGCCCGCTTGACCGCGTTCGCCACGTCGCCCGGTCCGTCGACGTTCTGACGGCCCGCCTGGGTGATCAGGTCGCCTGGACGCAGGCCCCGCATCGCCGCCGGGCTGTTGGGCTTGACCTGGACGACCACCGCCCCGCTGGCATCGGAACCCAGATCGAAGCGCTTGCGCATTTCCGGCGACACCGGGGCCAGCGTCAGTCCGAGAGGGCCTTCCTGCCCGCTGCCGCTCTCGCCCTCCGTCTGCGCCTCGGCCGACCGGGTCTCCTCCAGCTGCGTGATGGTGGTGTTCAGGGTCCGGCTCTTTCCGTCACGAAGCACGGTGATGCCGACCTGCTTGCCGATATCGGTCTGGGCGACCGTCCGGCTGAGCTCGCGGGGGCCTTCCAGCTGCCGGCCGTCGAACTGGGTGATGACGTCCCCCTGCTCGATACCGGCCTTGGCCGCCGGGCTGTCCGGCGTCACCTGCGCGACCAGGGCGCCACGCTGCTGATCGAGGCCGAGCGCTTCGGCAATCTCCGGCGTGACCGGCTGGATCGCGACGCCGAGCCAGCCGCGCGTCACCTTGCCGGTCTCCCGCAGCTCCGCGATGATCGGCTGGGCAACCTCCGCCGGGACGGCGAAGCCGATGCCGATGTTGCCGCCCGACTGCGAGAAGATCGCGGTGTTCACCCCGATCACTTCGCCCGCCATGTTGAACATGGGGCCGCCGGAATTGCCCCGGTTGATCGCCGCGTCGGTCTGGAGGAAATCGTCGTACGGCCCAGCCCCGATGTCGCGCGCGCGGGCCGAGATGATGCCCGCGGTCACGGTGCCGCCAAGCCCGAAGGGATTGCCGATCGCCAGCACCCAGTCGCCGATCCGCATCTGGTCCGAGTTTCCCCAGGCCACGGCCGGCAGCGAGCCCGCGCCATCGATCTTCAGGAGCGCCAAGTCGGTCTTGGGATCGGTGCCGACGATCTTGGCGGTGAACTCCCGCTCGTCCTGGAGCACGACCTTC
Organism: Skermanella rosea; assembly: GCF_016806835.2. NCBI lineage: Bacteria > Pseudomonadati > Pseudomonadota > Alphaproteobacteria > Rhodospirillales > Azospirillaceae > Skermanella > Skermanella rosea. Next base: position 3,769,911 of record NZ_CP086111.1, read on the forward strand.
ACCTCGTCGGCCTTGCTGACCACGTGGTTGTTCGTCACGACGTAGCCGGACGGGTCGATGATGAAACCGGATCCCAGCGCCGTGGCCGGGGGCGAGGGTTGCTGCGGCCCATCCCCGTTCCCACCCGGACCGAACCGCCGGAAGAAGTCCTCGAACGGAATGCCGGGCGGAAGATCGAACTGCGGGAAGCCCGGCGGCAGGCCGAACCCGGGTCCGCCCCCGCTTTCGTCGTCCCCTGCCTGTTGATTGGAGGTGGCGGTGATGGTGACGACGCTGGGAAGTTTGCTCTGCGCCAGGTCGGCGAAGCTCGCCGGAGCATCGGCCTGCTGGGCGGATACCGTGCCGGTACCGACCAGGGTCAGGGACAAGGCGAGAACGCAGTGCCGCGAAGCCCGCATGAGAGATGGAGAGACGAACATCGGATGTTCCTCGATCGGTGTTTCCGGGTGAGTTTCGATAATGCTCCGAACACCAGCGCCTCGGGTCGAGCGGCGACCCCGAGCGACAGCAGGTTCGATGCGGGAGGCCGGGTACCGGCTCCTCCCGTGGTACCCGGCTAACTCCGCGGGCACCGCCCGGTTCCAGCCTTTTTCAGCCCCGATTTACCCTTGTCGCATCCGTCCGAGCGGCGGCGGATACTCAGTCCGGAAGGGCTTCGGTCATCTTGGCGTAGTCGAAAGCCGGAAGGCCGGCGATCACCTGTTCGGTCAGCGGAACCGTCAGGATCCTGCCCCCGGGCTCCACCACGACGGAGCGCCAGGGTACGGCGCGGAGGGTACCGGCTTCGTCATCCCGGAACACCACGGCTTTCAAGGCGGCATCGCTTCCGGCGATGAGATCGTCCACCGTGCCGACCGGCACGTCGCCGTCGATCTCCAGCGCCGAGCCGACGAGTTCGGAGACATGCCACTGCCGGCCGATGCTCTCGGGACGCTCGACCGGCCCGATCGGCTGGCCGGGAGCGGTTTCCCGCAGGTTCCGCGCGTTCAGGGGTATTTCGGCCGTTCGAAACCCCTCGTTCACCTCGACCATGTTCCAGCCGAGGCTGAACCGGCCACCCTCCATCGGCGGTGCGGCGGCGCCGGGCTGGATCACGACCCATTCGAGGTCGCCGGGAAACCCGATCGTGACGTCCGCGATGGTGCCGACGGGTTTCTCCCCGCCTCCGACGACGGGAAGGCCGATCAGCCGGCTGAGCCTGAACCCGGTGTAGAAGTCGTCGTAACTGTAGTCACCGATCGCCACCGGTTCCTCGCGCGGCGGGGAAGCGGGATCCTGTGCGGCGGCGCTCTGCGTTGCGCCGAGCATGGCGACCAGGTCGTCCACGGTTCCGACCGTCTTGCCGCCCGGCCCCGATACGCCGGCGCCCAGCATGTCCCTTACGAGAAGCTTGTCCTGGGCGGCGGAGCCGAGCGTTTCCGCAGCGCTCTTCGCGGCGGAGGTGAGGTCGGTCATCGTCTGCGCCGTGGCCGGTGGCGACTGCAACGAAGCCGCGGCAAGGATCAGCGCCGGTACGAAGGAGGCTCGCATGGTTTCCTCGAAACATTTTCCTCGAAGGACGGGGCATTCATTGGCGTAACTCCGGTCCCTGGATCGGGTTCCCTGTTTTGCCGAGGCGCCCCGACCGCCGTTCCCGGGATCCGGGCGATCCCCGGACCGTTGCCGAAGGGCGATGCCAGAAGGAGGATTGGATGCCCGCGATCGCCCGTACCCTCGCCATCATCGGCTACGCCGCGGTCGGCGGCGGCTTGGTCACCGCGGCCGGGCTGGCGCTCTCGCTGGACGGCTGGATGGCGATCGGCGCCGCCCTGCTGAGCGGATTCGCCGGCATCTACGCAGGCGCCATGGCCCTCGGATTCGCGGCCAACCTGCGGATCCTGTCGGCCCTGCTCGACCGGCAGACGGAAACCCCGCCGAACGCCGCCGGCCCCGAAGAGCGTGCCCCTTCCGCGGGCGGCGGAGACCCGTGAGCCGCATCGGCCGGCTCCCGCCCGTCCATCCCGCGGAAGGTCGAACTCGCTTAAGAATCGGGGAACCGTCCAGGCACATGGCCGGTTCTCCAAAGAGTTGCTCAGGAAAATAGAAAAAATCCGAGGAGGAAACGATGCTCACAAGGTTCGCGTCGCTGGCCGTCGGAGTGGCCATGTCGCTGGCTGCGTCACCGGCATTCGCGCAGTTCGGGGCGCCCGGCCAGGGATCGGGCAATTCCGCCCAGGCGCCGGCCGCGCCGGAGCTGTCGCCACCGCCCGAGATCACCGGCGACGTGGTCACCGGAGACCTTCCGTCGCAGACACTGAAGTTCGGCATCGGCCTGGCCGAGACGTCGCCCCAGTACCGGTCGGTCAAGTATTTCTCCGACATCCTGGACAAGCGCACCGGAGGCAAGCTCAAGGTCCAGATCTTCCCCAACAGCCAGGTCGGCGACGACGCGCAGATGATGCAGGCGCTTCAGAGCGGCACGCTGGAAATGACCTATCCCTCCACGTCCCCGGCAGCCTCCCTCGTGCCCGAACTTCAGGTGTTCGACCTGCCGTTCCTGTTCGGGGACCGCAAGGCCGCCTACGCGGTGATGGACAGCGACCTGGGCCAGGAGCTGCTGGACAAGTTCGAGGGGACCGGGATCAAGGCGCTGGCGTTCGCCGAGAACGGATTCCGCGAGCTTACCAACAAGGTGCGGCCGGTGACCAAGCCGGCGGACGTCGGGGGCCTGAACGTCGGCGGGCTCAAGATCCGGACCATGCAGAACCCGGTGCAGGTCGATATCTGGAAGACGCTGGGCGCCAACCCCACGCCGATGGCGTTCGGCGAGGTGTTCAGCGCCATGGAGCAGGGGGTCATCGACGGCCAGGAAAACCCGTGGAGCACGATCCTGACCTCCAACTTCTTCGAGGTCCAGCCCTACGGCACCGAGACCAGGCACGTCTACACGCCCTTCATCATCATGATCTCCCAGCGGGTCTGGGACAACCTGCCCGAGCCCTACAAGAGGGTCGTCCAGGAAGCGGCGGACAAGAGCGCCCAGTACGAGCGGAGGATCAGCGCCGAGTACGACGACTGGTCCAAGGCCCAACTGAAGCAGCGCGGCATGCAGATCGCCGAACTGTCGCCGGAGCAACGCGCCGCTTTCCGGGAGGCGACGAAGCCGGTCTATGAGCAGTGGGCGCCGCGCATCGGCACCGACCTCGTCGATCGCGTCCAGAAGATCGCCGAGGGAGCGGAGGAAAGCGCCGCGACCAAGTGAGGCGACGGCCGGCCGACGGCGCTCGGCCGGCACAATCCCGGCGCGTGACATCCCGGCGCGTACATCCCGGCGCGTACATCAAGGTGAACCATGGAAAATGACCTGGACGAGGGCGGCAGCGCCGAACCGTTGCCCCTGCCCTTCCGCATCATCGAAACGCTGTTCGGCAGCATCCTGGCGCTGCTGTTCATCACGCTGATCTGTACGGTCGGGGCCAACGTGGCGGGGCGGTTCCTGTTCAACTACTCCCTGGCCTGGGCCGACGAGCTGTCACGCTTCATCTTCATCTGGCTGATCTTCCTGGGTGCAGCACTGGCCTACCTGCGCAGCGAGCACATCGCCGTCGACTATGTCGAACAGAAGCTGACGAGCACCAGGGCGCGGGCCGCGATGCGGCTGCTGCAGGACCTGCTGGTCCTGTTCGTGCTGGCGATGTTCCTCTGGGGAGCCTGGCAGGTGCTCTCCACCTACACCGGACACTCGGCACTGCTTCAGGTCCCCATGAGCTGGATCAACGCGTCCGTCCCGGTGGCGGTCGTGATCATGGCCCTGATGTGCTTCTACCACATCGCCCGCCATCTCCGCGGCCTCACGTCGAAGGACGATCCGGGACTGGCTCCCGACGAGGGCCGGTCCGGGGATGCGCAGTTCGTAAAAGTCTACAGGGGGGAATGAGCGATGCTGTGGGTGTTTCTGGGGATCCTGTTCATCTGCATCGTGGTCGGCGTCCCCATCGCCTTCGCGCTCGGGCTGGCGGCGATCGTCATGATGTTCATCGCGGGCGTCAGCCCGGCGGTGATGGTCGAGCAGGCGATCAACGGCGTGAACAGCTTTCCGCTGCTGGCGATCCCGTTCTTCATGCTGGTGGGCGAGATCATGAGCACCGGCGGCATCGCCCGCCGACTGGTCAATTTCGCCGAGGCGCTGGTCGGCTTCATCGCCGGCGGGCTCGGGCAGGTGACGGTGGCGGCCTCGATGTTCTTCGGCGGGATCAGCGGGTCTGCGGTGGCCGACACCTCCGCGATCGGCGGCATGCTGATCCCCAGCATGAAGGAGCAGGGCTACACGGCCGCCCACGCCACCGCGATCGTCACCTCGTCGTCGGTTATCGGCATCATCATCCCGCCGTCGATCCCGATGATCCTCTACGGCATCGTGACGGAAACCTCGATCAGCCGGCTGTTCATCGCGGGACTGATCCCCGGCCTGGTGATCGGGCTGGCCCTGATGGTCACCACGTTCCTGACCGCGCGGACCAGCCATGCCGGCAAGACCACCCGGTTCTCCCTCGGCCGGCTCTGGCAGACCTTCAAGGAGGCTTCCCTCGGATTGATCCTGCCCGTCATCATCGTCGGCGGGATCCTCGGCGGCGTCTTCACCGCGACCGAGGCCGCGGTGGCGGCCCTGCTCTATTCGCTGGTGATCTCCCTTTTCGTCTACCGGGAGGTCAAGGTGCGCGACCTCTGGGGCATGCTGATCAACACCGGGCGCCTGACCGGCATGGTGCTCTTCCTGCTGGCGACCGCCACCGTCGTGGCCTGGTTCCTGACCACCTCGATGGTGCCGCAGACGCTGGTGCAGAGCATGACCGGCATCACCACGAACCCCTACTGGATCCTGCTGATGCTCAGCGCCCTGCTGCTGCTGGTTGGCGTGGTGATGGACCTGACCCCGGCCATGGTCATCCTGGCGCCGATCATGCTGCCGATCATCCAGGCGGGCGGCATCGACTCGGTCTATTTCGGCGTCCTGATGTCGTACCTGCTGGGCATCGGGCTGCTGACCCCGCCCGTGGGCACCGTCCTGTATGTCGGGTGCGGGATCGGCAAGGTCAGGATGGAGCAGCTGGTCCGAGCGCTGCTGCCGTTCTACGGAACGCTTCTCGTGGTGCTGGCCCTGCTGATCATGTTCCCCATGCTGATCCTGTGGCTGCCCTACGCGTCGGGTTTCGCGATCAAGTGACGGCCGGTGCCGGAACGCCGATCCCTACGGGCCGGCCAGCGTCATCAGGGCCGCCTTGCCGCCGCTGCCGTCCGCGGAGATCGCGAAGCCGCCGTGGGTGTGGGCGGGATCCAGGAGCGTCCGGCGATAGTCCGCCTGGTCCAGCCACTGCCCGACGAAGAACCGGACGTCCGCGTCCGTCGGCTCGGTCCCGCAGCCGCCGCACCGTCCCGCCACGCTGGAGAAGTTGCGCCAGCGGGTCCGGGCATCCGGCGTCAGGTGGCGGAACGGGGAGGCGTCGAGCGGCCGGCCGCCTCCCCCCTCGTCCAGGGCTTCGCGTCCGGCCTCGGCCAGAGCCGGAGCGCCGGAGAGCGGCTCGACGCCGCCCTCCCTCCGGGCGCGGTTGATCAGGTCGAGCGCCAGGGCCTGCCTTTCCTCCGGCCCGATCCGGCGCGCCGGCGCGTCGCCCTTTCCGCCTGCGGCTTCCCCGCCCGCGCGGCGCGGGGTACCGGCACCGGCGAAGTTCTGGACGGCGTAGAGGCCCTGCCCGGCATCGCCGGCGATGCCGAAGCCGAAGCGCTCCAGGCCGTCAGCCAGGATGTTGCGGCGGTGTTCCGGGCTGTTCATCCAGCCCCGCTGCAATTGCTCGACGGTCGATCGGTCGGGCGGCAGCGGACAGCCTTCGCACCGCGCGATGTTCTCCGCGACCACCCGGGAGGAACTGCCGCCGGCGGCGCGGTAGCGGTCCATGACGGTTTCCCCTTCCGGCGAGGTGTGGCTGTAGTAGCCCCGGCGAAGCATGTCCTCCGCGTGGTTCTGCGCGGACTCGTTCAGCGTGTCGTCGAGTGCGAGGGGCGGCAGGTCGTGCTCGCGGCGATCCTGGTTGAGCAGGTCGAGGGCCGCGGTCCGGAGGGTGGCCAGGTCGCCCGTTTCCATGCCGGACGCGGCGCGGACGGCGATCAGGCATGCCAGCAATGCCGCGGCCGCGGTCGCCGCAAGCCGACGGGTCGCGGGCGGTCGCGGGGCTCTCGCGCACTTGGTCATCCGGGGATCCTTCTCGATCGGGTCAAGCTTGAACTGGCGGGAGGTGGACTGGCGGACAGCCGCCGCCCTATTCTCCCGGTCGGGTTCCAAGGGGTTGGGTAGATTTGAAGCATCGACCGCCGGCCGGCGACAATCGGAAAACCATCGCGGGAGGTCCGCACCCCGCCATCGACGCGGCCAAGCGGGTTCCCGTCCGTCTCCTGGTCCGCCTGCGCCGGCTGATGCGGCACGACCAGCTGCTCCTCGCTGTCCTGGCCGTGCTGGTCGGCGGGGTGGCCGCGGGCGGCGCCATCGTGTTCCGGACCGCCATATCGATCTTCCAAAGCCTCGCCTACGGCACCGGGGGCCTCCAGATCCTGGACAGGCTGGAACAGCTGGCGTGGTGGCACATCCTGCTGGCGCCCTGCGCGGGCGGGCTGCTGCTGGGCCTGTTCCAGCACCGGTTCCTGCCGGGGGGACGGCCGATGGGGGTTCCCGACGTCATCGCGCAGGCCGGCAGGGCGAAGGGCCGCCTGCCCTTCCGGAGCGGACTGGCCGCCGCCCTGGCATCCGCCGGGGCGCTCGGGGTCGGAGCCTCCGTCGGGCGCGAGGGACCGGTGGTCCACCTGGGAGCCGTCCTCGCGTCCTGGTTCGGCGAAACGCTCCGCCTGTCGTCGGGGCTGAGGCGCACGCTGCTCGGCTGCGGCGTGGCGTCGGCCGTCGCGACCTCGTTCAACGCGCCGATCGCGGGCGTGTTCTTCGCCATCGAGGTCGTGGTCGGCCAGTACGGCGTGGCGGCCTTCGCCCCCGTGGTGCTGGCCTCGGTCACCGGGACCGCCATCGGCAGGGCCTGGTACGGCGACTTCCCGGCCTTCATGCTGCCGGCGACCCCGGTCGGCACCCTGTGGGAGCTTCCCGTCTTCGCCCTGCTCGGCTTCGCGTCGGCCGCCATCGCCCTGGCCTTCATCCGGTCGATCTTCCTGGTGGGCGACCTGTTCGACGCCTGGTCTCCCAAGATCGGGCTGCCGCGCTGGGCCCGTCCCGCCGTGGGCGGGCTGGGCGTCGGGCTCCTGGCGCTGGAGTTCCCGGAGGTGCTGGGCGTCGGCTACGAGGTGACCGACCGGGCGCTCCAGGGCGCCCTGCCCTTCAGCCTGCTGGCGGCGCTGCTGCTGGCCAAGCTCGCGGCGACGGCGCTGTCGCTGGGCAGCGGCTTCTCCGGCGGGGTGTTCAGCCCGTCGCTGGCGGTGGGCGCGCTGGGCGGCGGCGCCTTCGGGCTGGTCGTCGCGGCGGTGTCGCCGGACCTGGCGTCCGGATCGGGAACCTATGCCACGGTCGGAATGGGCGCCGTGGCCGGCGCGGTGCTCGGCGCGCCCATATCGACCATCCTGATCGTGTTCGAGATGACCGCGGACTATGGCGTCACCACGGCCGTCATGGTCGGCACCGTGACCGCCGCCATGACCATGGGGCGGCTCAACGCGCGCTCCATCTTCCAGCTCCAGCTTGAGCGGCGCGGGCTGGTCCCCGCCGCCCCGAGCCGCGGGACGGGAGGACCCAGGGCCGTCCGCGTGGGGGACATCCTGCAGCCGTCCGACCATGCCATTTCCCCGGACGCCGGGGTCGGCGACATCCTCTCGGCCTGCCGGGCCGCTCCCGGCGGGCGGGTGCTGGTCGTGTCCGGCGACGGCCGGCTCGCCGGGATAGTGACGCCGATCGACCTGGCGGCGGCGCTGGCGCGGGATTCCGGAAGCGTCACGGCCGACGCCCTGGTCCGGTCCGACGTCCCGGTGCTGGAGCCAAGCGACGAGGCGCGCGCGGCCCTGGCCCTGATGGCGGAGCGGGACCTGCCCTGGCTGCCGGTGGTGGACGGGCGGGAGACCCGCCGCCTGGTCGGCATCATCCACGAGCGCGACATCCACCGGTCAGGCGCGCGCGCCACCCCGGCAGGACAGGGCTGAAATGATGCCTCAGCGCCCCAGCGGCTGCTCCGCATACCAGGCGGCGACGGCATCGATCTGCTCGTCCGTCAGGCCTTCCGCCACCTCGGTCATCAGGTGCTTGAAGCGCGTGCCGCCCCGCTCCTTCTCCTTCCAGAGAGTCAGATGCGTCTTCAGGTACCATTCGGGCTGGCCGGCGAGATAGGGATAATGGTCGTTCTTCCGGCGTCCCTCGGCGCCGTGGCAGCTGGTGCAGGACGGGATCTTGCGCGAGGCGATCCCCTCCAGCGCGATCCGGCGCCCGAGGTCGAGCAGCGCTTCCCGACCCTGCGGCAGGCCGCCCGCGGCGGCCGCGGAGACGATGGCGCTCTCGCTCCGGGCTCCCTGGGGAAGGATCTGACGGGGAATGCCGTCCGGCGCCGCCAAGGCCCCGACGGCGGGCGAAGGATTGCCGTCCTCCCCGGGCCGGGCGTCCGCCGGCTGCGAGGCGTACCATGCGGCCAGTTGGGCGAGCGTCCCGTCGTCATAGCGCTTGGCGGGAGGCTGCATGAAGCCGGAATGGCGATCCCCGGCCGCGAAGGCCTTCAGAGACGCCAGCAGATAGGCTTCCGGCTGGCCGGCGATGACCGGAAAGGCCTCCGCCGTCGGCCCCGAGCCCCGGCCGAGGCCGTCGCGGCCGTGGCACCGCGCGCAGTCGGTCAGCGCAACCTCGAAGATCCCGTCCAGCGCCGCCATCGTCTCGCCGCCGGCCTCGCGCGGCTTCCGGGCCGCCTCTCCGCCCAGCGCCAGGTCGGCGTAGCGTTCGGGCGTCAGGTCGGGCAGCGCGCGCAGGAAGGCGACCTGGGCCCAGACCTCGTCGTCCCGGTGCTGGATCACCCAGGACGGCATCCCGGAATACTTGATGCCGTGCTTGACGATCCAGAAAAGCTCGCGGTCCTTCCATTCCCCGACCTGGCCCTCCAGCCGCGGCGGATGGGGAGTCATGGACAGCGCCACTGGCGATTGCGGCACGCCCGGCGCGCCGTGGCACGGGGCGCAGCCGGTCGCGAAATGGCCGGCGCTTCTCTGGACCAGGGCGGGATCCGCCAAGTCGATGCCGGGCGGCACCGAGATGAGCAGGGATTGCCGGTCGACGGCATTCCCCATCGTCCAGTGAAGGAACCAGCCGACCGGCGCGAAGTGCCCCGAGGACGCGGCGATGGAGACCATGCCGGAGAGGCTGACGCCGAGCGCCAGGAGGACGGCCGCGACGGCGGCGGCCAGAACCTTCTTCCAGGTGAGCAGGAAATCGATCCGCATCAGGCGGTCTCCCCGGTCGGCGCCCGGTCCCGCAGGACCGATGAAAGAAGGGCCAGTCCCCCCGCGAGATAGGCCGAACCCCCGATGACCAGCATGAGGGCGCCGCCGAGTTGCTGGTCGCCCAGCGGTGTCAGCGCGGCGGCGGGCGAGCAGACTTCGGCGCAGGCGTAGAGCGGCCTGGGCGCGAAGAGAAGAAGGCCGCCGAGAAGCACCATGTGCATGGAGGTGATCAGCAGGGCGCAGACGCCGGCCGCCCGCGCGGCCACCCGGCCGTCGCCCGGCGCGCCGATGGCAGTCGCCCAGACCAGGACGCCGGCGGCAAGGAAGGACGCCTGTTCCAGGATGAGGAACGTGGGATCCATCCGCGCGGCGTCGTGCAGCGCCGGGGCGTGCCAAGTCCAGACCGCGACGAACTCCACCGCCGAGGCCACGATCGCCAGCGCGGGCGGAAACGAGGAGACAAGGCGCGGAACCGCGCGCGCGATGCCGACGGCGAGGAGCGGCGCCGCGACGGCGACGACGCCCATGTGCATCACCATGTGCGCCGCGAAGGAGCCCCGCGCCCGTTCGGGAAGCGGCCCGAACCACAGGAGGGCGAGCAGGAGCAGCCCGGCGGCCAGGGGCCAGAGCTCCGCCGGCCCGGACCGGCCGGCTTCCGCGCGTCCCGGCGCCGTTCGGACCGCTCCGGCAGGAGAGGATTGGGCGCGGGTCATCGGCAATCCGCGACGAGAAGTGCCGGAAGGCCGACGAACACGACGCCGACGAAGGAGAGCGCCGCGAGGAGGACGGTTGAAAACTCCAGGAAACGCTCGCGGTCGATGTCGGTATCCTCGTTATGCCGGTAGCCGCCGCCGTGCCTGCGCCATTCGCCGAAGGACCGCCACAGCACCAGGCCGATCAGCACCAGGGCGATCGCCGTGATGACGCCGACCATGATCCGGGTCTCGGCGATGGGCTGGAAGATGTCCTCGTTCGGCGCGCAGTGGATGGCCGCGACCACATAGCTCGCCAGGAAATGCAGGGCCCAGATCGTCGGCGCCGTGATCAGCGTCCAGAGATTGTCGTTGGTCTGCCTGGATTGGGCCATCAAAGCCTCCTCATGCCGCGAGCGGAGACAGCGCGATGGTCGCGACGGTGATCAGGGCGGTCCCGGCCATGAAATGCCAGTAGAGCGCCACGTTCGAGATGTCGATGTCGTAGACTGGGGTCAGCTTGCCGGCGAAGGACCGCGCCAGGCAGTAGGCCAGCATCAGCGCCCCCACGGCGACATGGGCGGCCGTCCAGATCACGATCACCCACACGGTGGCCTGGTAGACATGGACGACGGGGTCCAGGCCGGCGGCGAAGGGAGCCCAGACCAGGGCAGCCCCGCCCGCTAGCGCCAGGGCCACGCCGGCCGCCATCAGCGCCCGCGCGATACCGACCGATCCCGCCCGGTTGACCCGCAGCGCGATCCGCGCCGCCGCCCAGGCCCCCAGCATCAAGGCCAGCGAGACCATCGGCCAGAACAGGCCCGGCCCGTCCACCCCGGCCGGCGGAAACTCCGGATGGATGGTGAAGTAGAAGAAGTACGCGAAGACGAGCGACAGGAACGCCGTTCCGTCGCCGACCATGGTGATGAACATCGCCCACCATCCGACCGATTTCGGGCCGGACATGTAGAGGGGCAAGGTGAGGCCGAGGCCGACGTCCTTCTCCGGCTTTTCCGGGATCATCGCCGTCCCGCGCCACAGCCAGACCAGGATGGAGATGGTCGTCGCGACCATCGCGACGATCGTGGCGTACCAGAAATGGAAGGTCGCCAGGATGAAGACCGATCCCAGCAGGATCGCGGCGAACATGGTCATGAAGGTGTTGCCGGGAACACGGAGGCACTGCACCGGTTCGCCGTCGAGCACGCTGGTGACCATCGTCTCGCGCTTCATCTCCTCCGCGTCCGCCAAGTAGAAGCGTCCCTGATCGTAGTCCTCGACGAAGCCCGGCTGTTCCCACAGCGGATAGCGCGTCGTGACGATCGGGACGGATCGCACGCCCCAGTCCTTGCCCGGCACCTCGGCGAGCCACTCCAGCGTGCCCGCCTGCCAGGTGTTGCGCTCCGCGTAGGGTTGCTTCCCCTTCGGCCGGAGTATGTCGAAGACGATGATGAGGATGCCGGTCGCGAAGATGAAGGCCCCGATGGTCGACAGCAGGTTGGGCAGGTCGAGCCCGAGCCCGGCGGGATAGGTCCAGACCCGCCTCGGCATCCCGATCAGGCCCGAGAGATGCATGGGAAAGAAGCCGAGATTGAAGCCGACGAACATCAGCCAGAAGGCGATCCGGCCGAGCCGGTCCGACAGGCGGCGGGAGCCGACCAGCGGCCAGTAGTAATAGACCCCCGCCACGAGCGGGAACAGCATGCCGCCGATCAGGACGTAATGGAGGTGGGCGACCACGAAATAGGTGTCGTGGGCCTGCCAGTCGAACGGCGCCAGCGCCACCATGACGCCGGTCAGCCCGCCGATGACGAAGACCGCCAGCGCGCCGCTCACGAACAGCATGGGCACGGAATGGACGACCCGGCCGGTCCACAGGGTCGCGATGAAGACGAAGATCTGGACGCCGGTCGGGATCGCCACCGCCTCGGAGGCGGCCGAGAAGAAGCCCAGCGAGATCGCCGGCAGGCCCGTCGCGAACATGTGGTGGGCCCACAGGCCGAACGACAGGAAGCCGGTGCCGACCGCGGCCAGCACGATCCAGGAATAGCCCAGCAGGGGCCGCCGCGCGAAGGTCGGCACGATCATGGCGACCAGCGCGATCGCCGGCAGGAAGACGATGTAGACCTCGGGATGGCCGAAGATCCAGAACAGGTGCTGCCAGAGCACCGGGTCGCCGCCCCGCTCGGGATCGAAGAACGGCCAATGGAAAAGCCGTTCCAGTTCGAACAGGATGTCCCCCGCGATCAGCGGCGGGAACGCGAACAGGATCATGCCGGCGACGACGAGGACGTACCAGGCATAGAGCGGCATCAGGTTTAGCCGCATGCCTGGCGGCCGGCATTTCAGCGTCCCGACGATCAGTTCCACCGCGGCGGCGATCGAGGCAACCTCGATGAAGGACAGCCCCAGCAGCCAGATGTCCGGCCCGTAGCCGGGCGTGAAGCGCTCCTGGGTCGTCAGCGGCGGATACATGAACCAGCCGCCTTCCGGTGCCGCGCCGAAGAAGATCGATCCCGAGACGAAGACGCCGCCGATCAGGAAGCACCAGTAGCCGAACGCCGACAGCCTGGGAAAAGGCAGGTCGCGGGCCCCCAGCATCTGCGGCAGCAGGACGATCGCCACCGCTTCGAAGATCGGCACGGCGAACAGGAACATCATCACCGTGCCGTGCAGGGTGAAGACCTGGTTATAGAAGGTCGCGGTCAGGAAGTCGTTCTCGGGCACGGCAAGCTGGACGCGGACCATAAGGCCGAGGACACCGGCGAACAGCATGAAGGCGAAGGACGTCGCGGTGTACCAGATGCCGACTTCCGTGTTGTTGACCGCCGACCAGTAGCGCCAGCCCTTCGGCGTCTCCCAAACCTTTTCCAGGCGTTCCTCCTGGCCGCGGCGCACCGCCTCGGCGTCGGGGGGGCGTCCGGTATCCTCGGGCATCTGGGTCGCCTCGCTCATCGCAGTTCTCCCAGCCAGTTCGCGATGGCGGCGATTTCCTCATCCGGAAGCACGCCGAACTCCGGCATCTCGACGCCGGGCTTGATGTGGTCGGTGGCGCGGATGAACGCGGCGAGGTTCTCCTCGCTGGTTTCGAGAAGGCCGGCGCCGATGGTGCGCCGGGAGGCGACATGGGTGAGGTCGGGGCCGACCGAGCCGTCGGCCGGGGTTCCGCGGACGGTATGGCAGGCGCCGCAGCCGCTCGCGAGGAACGCCTCGTAGCCCGGACCGGAAACGACGGTGGCGGGCCGCGCCTGGGCTTCGACATGGGCCGCGTAATCGGCTTCCGGGACGGCGATCACCCGAAGGCCCATCTGGGCATGGGCCTCGCCGCAGAACTCGGCGCAGACCCCGTTGTAGACCCCCTCCACCGTGGGTTCGAGGATGATCCGGTTGACCCGCCCCGGGATCGCGTCCATCTTGCCGGCGAGCGCCGGAACCCAGAAGGAATGGATCACGTCGGGACTCCCGAGGAGGATCTCGGTTCGGCGGCCGACCGGGATCCAGATCTCGTTGGCGCTCTCGACCCCGCCGGAAGGCAGGCTTTTCACGACCCCGGGCTCTCCCTGCAGGCCATAGGCGACGCGCCACCAGAACCGTTCTCCGGAGACCGCGATCGTCGGGCCGTCCGCGGGCCGCCGGTAGTCCGGCATCTTCTCCAGCCCCCAGACCAGCAGGAGCGCCAGGACGACCGTCGGGAAGACGCAGCCGCCCCAGATGATGAGCTGGACCCCGCGCCGCGCACCGTTCTTGGCGGGCGTCGCCCGGACCGCATAGAGGCTGAGGCCGATGACGCCCAGCCAGATCACGGCCGACCCGACCACCATGACGTAGAACAGGTTGGCGATGCTGTCGGCTTCGGTCCCTGCCGCCCGGAACATCGACTGCGGCCCGGTGCAGGATGCCAGGACCGGAAGGATCAGCGTGATGGTCGCCGTGGCCGCGCCGGAGACACCGGCATCGCGCCGGCGGGTCGTCTTACGCCGGACCGCGTCCAACGGCGATCGTCGGGTTGCCTGCCGTTGGCCCACGATGGCTTTCCTTCGTTGTTCAGGTCGTCCGACTGAAGGCGGATCGGTCCGTCCCCGGTCCGGACCTTCAAACACGGAGAGTTGCCGTTGGTTGCCTTGGACCCTTCGAACACTTCCATGTCGAAGCGGTTGATCGGACCGCCCGGGCGGACGGGAATCAACGGCATCCGCCAGTGGACCGAAGAAGCGCACCGGGCCGAAGGGTTTCGTTCATGTCACCGCGGCAGCGTGGCCTACTTGTTCTTTGCGGCGTCTTTCGCGCCACCCTGGACGACCGGTTCCGGAGGCGTTCCGATCGCTTCCCTCCGCTTCCCGGCCAGGCTTCCGTCCGGAAGATCGGCGGTGGCCGAAGCCTCGCTGCCGGGCTGGTCCCCGCGCGCCCCCTTCTGCGTCACCGGTTCCGGGTTCTCGCCCAGGGCGCCGCGACGTTCCTTGGCGAGGCTGTCCTTCGGAAGATCACCCGACATGTTCGGTTTCTGATCGGGTGCGTTGCCGGCGGATTGCGCGGCCACGGCGGTGAACGAGCCGAGAGCGATCGCTGCGGCGGCAAAGCAGGCTACTGCCTTCATGACTGGTCTCCTTGTGCGGGGTGGGAGGCAAAGGCAACCCGAAGGATCAGAAACCTACGGGGTGCCGCCCTATGCTTCAAACAACGCGGGCGCCCCCTGGTCTCATGATTTCGCGGGAATGGCCCCCGAAGGCTTTGGAATTGGACGGTCGCGTGGCGGCGCCGTGTTCCTCCCGGAGAGGGAAGATCCCCACGCCTTCGTCAGGGTTTTCCCGACAGGCATGCCGAAATGCCCGACTGTCAATCAGGCCCGAGGAATTCGATATAGGATGTCATCGGTGGAAGACCCAGAAAACCCAAATATCGATGCGGTATCCAACAACACCCATACAAAATCGAGACGGGTCAGAAGTAAACGAGCTTTCTGTTCCAGGACCATCATGCGTTTTGTTCAGTTTTATTCAGGCTGATGCAACCAGGATACCGCATCAACCTGGAATCATAAACATCTACCGGGTCGTTCTGCAGGTTCACCGCAAAGTTGGAGCAACCGGGAGTCCAAGACATGGATCAAGTTCTGACCGTGGATGTCGTTCCGCATATCCCCATGCTGAAACGCTACGCCATGAAGCTGGCCCGAAACCCGCCGGATGCCGACGACCTGGTGCAGGACTGTCTCCTCCGTGCCCTGGCCCGCGCACACCAGTTCGAACCCGGGACCAATCTTCCGGCCTGGCTGATGACGATCCTGCGCAACCTTTTCATAAACCGGTACCAGCGTGGCCGGCGCATCGTGGAAGTGGAACTGGAGCCGGAAATCGCCGAGGTTTCCATGGACGCTCCCCAGGTCCACAGCGTCGCACTGCAGGATGCCGCGATGGCGATCCAGGATCTGAAGCCCGACCAGCGGCGGCTGATCGAGAAATGCGGTGTCGAGGGCGTTTCCTACGAGGATGCCGCCGCGGAGCTGGGCGTGTCCGTCGGCACGATCCGCTCGCGCCTGTCCCGGGCGCGCAGCCAGTTGCGCGACCAGGTTACCGGCCGCATACGCCCCGCGTATCTCAGGACCGCGACCGTGAATGATCGAGCCGGAGCGATGCGGCATCAGGCTCCCGTTCACGCTCCCGTTCACCAGGCTCCCGTGCATCAGGCCCCGGAGCGCCCGGACCGGGAAGAGCAGGACGCAGAGACATCAATCTCCGTCGGCGTCGAGCCTGAACGGATCGTGGAAACGGGCAAGGACAGGATGATCGCGCCGCCCGGCGGGGCCGGAGCGCCTGCGATGCCGACCGGCGGCGCCCAGCCGTTCGCCGGGCCTGACGCACCTTTCCCTGGAAAACACCGGAACTCATGGTCCGTGCTCCGCTCGGCGATGCCCTGGTGCGGAATACAAAGCCGGCATGCGCACCGGAACGTCGCACCTCCCGGTTCCCCGTCGGGCGCGCCGCCGCCCCGGCAGGAATTCCTGCTCGCCCGGATGCGGGATTCGGAGGTCGTGGTCGAGAGAGGCGGCAGCCGAGGGGGCGGTCCCCCCTCTCCCGTCACGCCGCCCCGATGAGAAGCCCGCCGGATTGCCGGGCTCGCACCGTCCCGCGTCCGTCGCAATCCCCTTACGCCTGTCAGGAATTTTCCGACACCGTGATTCTCGCTCCGCCTTGTTAGCCCGACAGACCTGATGGCCGGGCCGCCGTCACCGCGGGAACCGGCACCGGCCCCGTACACAGAAGCGCATCGCGGCGACGGCGTCGCGGCATCAGGCGGAAGAGCGGCCAGAACGAACGCTCGTCATCACATAAATCGGATGGAAGGAAAGAACCCATGCGTACACTCATGATTCCCGTCGTGGCAATGGCCCTTTCGGTCTCGCCGGTCGCCCTCGCCCAAAGCCAGCAGAGCGGCGGGCAGCAGAGCGGCAAACCGCAGGGCAGCGCACAGCAGAGCGGCAGCCAGCAGGACATGACCAGGAGCTACAAGGAGGTCGAGAACAGCCTGAAGCAGGCAGGTATCCAGGACGTCCAGGTGCTCAATGCCTCCTATCTCGTCAGCGCGGTCACCAAGCAGGGTGAGCAGGTCACCTTCGTGGTCGATCCGGCTGCGGCCATGGCGGCGTCCGGTTCCGGCGGCGGTTCCGGCAGCGGTTCCGGCAGCGGTGGCCAGGGCGGCTCCTCCGGGCAGCAGCAGGCCGGCAATCAGCAGCCGGGCAGCCAGCAGGGTGCATCCGCGCAGGCCGGCGGCGGCCAGCAGGCGTCGCTGGCGAGCCAGCAGCAGGTCCGCACGGCGCTGACCAAGGCCGGCTTCCAGAACGTCCAGATCCTGGATGCGACCTATCTCGCCCGCGGCAAGACGCAGAATGGCGATCAGATCACCATGATGATCGACCCGTCCGCCACGACCGGATCGTCGGAGGCGAGCAACGGCAGCTCCTCGTCCCAGCAGTCCGGTGGACAGAAGCAGTAACCTTGAAGTCGCGTGCCATCCGGGTCCATCCCGGGTGGCACCGTCATCGGATACCTACTCCTCCCAGGATGTGACGGGAGACTGAACATGGCCCGCATGCTCGGGACGATAACCGCCGTGATCCTCGGCTTGGCCTCCCTTTGCGCAGGGCTGGTCGTGATGGCCGGCAGCGCCATCACGTTCCTGGAAGGCGAGAGGCTTGCCGCCGTCGCGGGATGGGCTGCAACCAAGGTTGCCGGCCGGGAAGTCGTCGTCGGCGGGCCGGTCACCATCGACTGGGGGCGCCCGACGGTCGTGACCGCATACCGGATCTCGGTTGACAACCCCGACTGGGCCAGCCACCCCGACCTGCTCGATGTCGCGACGCTGCGCGTCGGACTGGATCCGGCAAGCCTGCTGGCGCTGGATCCGGCCATTCCGCTGTTGGATGTCGAGCAGCCCAAGGCCTTCCTGGAACGCGACGCGTCCGGCAGGACCACCTGGCGGGGTCTCCTCGGTTCCGGTGGGAAGACGTCCGAACCGGGTCTCGATCTCCATGGCCTCGAGCGGGTACTGGTCGTCGACGGAACCGTCACCTACCGTGACGCGGGTTCCGGTACGATCCCTTCCGGGCGGCTGTCGCAGCTGAGGATCGAGGCGACGGACGCGGCCAGCCCGATCGCCATCCAGGCCACGGCGGAAGCGAGCGATCCTCCAAGGCCGGATGTGCCGCCGCTCCAGGTCAGCGGCACCGCGATGTCGCTGAACGACTTGCGCGCGGAAGGTGCCGCCGACGGCGACGGGGCGCCCGTGCGGATCGACCTGGCGGCGGCGGAGTCCAAGCTCACGGCCGAAGGGCAACTCGTCGACCCCTTGGGTACCCGCAAGCTGGATCTGCGGCTGACCGGTTCCGGGCCCGATGCCGGGACCATCCTCCGGTACCTGGACATGCGGATGGCGCCCCGGCCGGGTTGGCGCCTCGAAGCGGAAGTGAGCGGCAGCCATCCTAGCTGGCAGGTCGGAAAGCTGACGATGGACCTGGGCGATACCACCGTCCAGGGAACCGCCGACCTGGACCTGTCCGGCCAGCACCCCTCCGTTTCGGCCAACCTGTGGGCCATGCCCCTGGCCCTGGACCAGCTGCGGGAAATCGCCGCCGGGCTGGATACCGGGAATGCGTCGGGCGGGCAGGACCCGGATGGCGGCGCCGGGCTGCCGCTGGACATGCTGACCCGTTTCGACGGCGACATCCGACTGGTCGCCGACCCGATCCGGTCGTCCGGACTGCCGGTTTCATCCCTGACCGCCGAGGCCCGCGTGACGGAGGGCACCTTGACCGTGGATCCCCTCCAGCTTTCGGGAGCCGGCGGAACGGCGACCGGACGGCTCGTGGTCAATGCGGCGGCACGGCCCGCCTCGCACAGCGCCCACGCGGAACTGAATGATCTGGCGTTGGACGCGCTTCTCGATCTGGTCGGGACCGCGGTGCCGGCCCGGGGAACGGTCGGGGGCAGCCTGGATCTCCGTGCCAGCGGGAGCACGGTCGACCGCATCCTGTCGACCCTGGCGGTGGCGGCCGACCTGTCGATGGACGGCCACGTTCGGAACGTCCCGCTCGACCTCGGCGTCCATATCGGCGAGGACGGCCAGCCCTCCGGCGGCACGGTGCCGATCCGGATCCAGGGAACCGTCGCCGAAACCGATCTGTCGGTGACCGGTTCCCTGGATTCCGGCACCGCCACCCTGGACAACCCGCCCGCGTGGGACCTGGAGGTGCGCGCGCATGGCCCCAGCCTGGCTCCGATCCTGGAAATCGCGGGCGTCCAGGCCGGTACGCCGGGCCTCGGCCACCGGCTGGAGGCGAATGTCCATTATGAGGGGAGCACGGCGAAGGTCGCCGATCTCCTGGCGGTGGTCGGCGCGAGCCGGGCCACGGGTTCGGGCAGCCTGGACCTGTCCGGCGACCGGCCGATGGTTCGCGCCGACCTCTCCGTCGACCGTCTCGCCCTGGACGAGCTTCGCGGGCTGGCGCCGTCCTCGCCCGACGGTTCCGGCGGCGAGTCCGCGGGCGACGGCTCAGGTGACGGGGGCGTCATTCCCGCCACATCCCTGCCCTTCGACCGCCTGAAGCAAGTGGACGCCCGTCTCTCCGTCCAGGTGGCGGAGTTCAGCGGCACCGACCTGCCGCTCTCCGGCCTGAGCGCGGAGGCGACGCTGGACAAGGGGGTGCTGAGGGTCCAGCCGCTGGCCGTCGACTTCGCCGAGGGGCGGACCCGCACGACGGCCACCCTGGACGCCAACGCACGGCCGCCGGCGCTTCACGGGCAGGTATCGGCGGAGCGGATCAGCAGCGATGCCCTGCTGACGTCGCTCGGCGTGACGCAGAAGGTCCAGGGCCTCGTCTCGGGATCGATGACGCTCGACAGCGCCGGCAATACGCCGGACGCACTCGCCGCCGGGCTGGATGGGCAGGTGCGGTTCTACATAACGGACGGCCGGATCAATACGAAGCTGGTCAATGCCCTCGCCCTGTCGTTCACCCAGGTGCTCGACCTGCTGTTTTCGTCCGACGATTCGACGCCGGTGGACTGCATGATCGGATCGTTCGACGTGACGGACGGGGTCGTGGACCCGGAAACCCTCATCTTCGCCACGCCGGAGGTCGCCATCAGGGGCAAGGGGCGGATCGACCTGGCCGAGGAGACCCTCGACCTGCGCTTCACGCCCCATCCCAGGGAACGCCGGTTCTTCAGCATTGCCGTCCCGATCGAGCTGGGCGGAACGCTGTCCGATCCGACCATAGACCTGGGCGCGTCGCTGGGAGCGGAACTCGCCCGGAACCGGGCATGCCGGACGGCCCTGGACCGCGTGTCGGAAAACCGGGATATACCGTCCGCGCAGGACGACACGACGGCCCAGGACCCCTGACGCCGGAACGTCCCGCGGTTACGGCTCCGTGTACGACTTCGCCTCGAAGGTCACGTCGTGGGTGCCGGGGTCATGGTCGAACAGCATCCCGCCCCGCGTCCGGGAATGCGCCGGAACGTAATCGAAGGTGACCGAAGCGGTTTCCACCGCCGTCCCCGCCTTGCCGAGAGTGCCTTCCACCGTGACCCTGGCGGCGGTGGCGCCGCCGTCGTTGGTGACCACGAACTCCACCAGATGGCGGCCATCGATCGTAGAATGCCGCTCCGCATGGGCCTGCAGCTTCGGCGGAGTATCCTGATCGAAGGCATCGTAGAGGATGAGGCCGATCGAACCGACCATCATGGCGAGGCCCAGCAGCGCCGTCGCCCATTCCAGCGGAGGCACCTGCTGCGGGCCCCGTTCAGGCCGGCGATCGGCGTCCCCCCGGGATCCTGGCTCGTTCCGCATGGTTCCTCCTACAGTATGAGCCGGGCGAGCGCCGCGCCGAGCGCGCCGGGGAAGCCGATCACCACCATCATCTTCGCGGTCTCGAAGATCCCGGCGGCGTCGGTGCGCCCGAAGGTCCAGAGCACATAGAGGCTGACCAGCAGGGCGATCGCGTACCCCGTGATGGTAAACCGCAGGAGGACATGGAGGAACGCGCCCTCCCGGCGCTCCTGCCCGCCGAAGCCGACCGTATAGACGAAGACGTGCAGGAGCAGGATCGAGGTGAACGCCAGCGCCAGGGCGTGCCATTCCGTCATCTTGTAGGCGATCAGGACCATCTCCTCGGTGGGAGCGACGTTGAACGCCATGAAGAGCGCCCCCGCCATCATCAGGAACAGCTCGCCCCTGTAGGAGGCGTCTTCCTTGCGGTGCTCCGTCTCGTCCCCGTATCTTTCGTCGCCGCCGAGTTGCTGGCGCGCCAGTATGGCCCCGATGCTGGCCGGAACCGCCTGGAGAGAGATCTTGCCGAGGATCTCCTGCCAGTGCTGGTCGGGCATGACGATACCCATCATCGCCAGCATGACGGCCGAGGAAACGAAGCCGACCATATAGGCCGTGAGCGCGTCCACGACATCGTCTCGCCAGTCGAAGGTGTCCTTGATGCCGGAATAGTAGGAAAGACCGATCAGCACGGGAAAATTGACCGTCAGGAAGAGTGCCAGGCGCAGCCGGTCGAGATAGAAGCCCAGCCACCACATCTCCATCGTCATCAATAACGGAAACGCGAAGACGATGGCGCCGCCGAACGCGCGCGCAAGCCCCATGAAGTCGGTCCGATTCGCCTGTTCCATTTCTTCCCCGACGACATCGCGTGCCATTGCTGTTTCTAGAACGCGGCATGCGCGGGATCGTGCCGGACAGGGGGTCTGTCAGGAAAATCCTGACAGACATGAGGGTATCTCCTTTCAGCATAGGGATGTCGGTTATGCCATCATGGACGATCTGCGGGAAACCGTGCGGATTGAACATGCCAAGGTCGATCGAGGTGGAACGAATTCCCCACGGCGGCACCCGCCGGCCGCCGGCGATGGATCCGCCATGACCCGGCGGACCCCCGGAACCGTCGCGGACGCCATCCCTGCCGGGCACCTCACGACGAGGTGGCGCTCGATGCTGGCAAGTGTTCACAGGCGTTTTCCGACCGGTTTCGGAACCGGCATCGACAAAGCCAGCCAGCCGCTGTTGCTGCTGGTCCTGACCGCCGCGATACCCATCCTGCTGTTCGGCCTATGGGCCTCCCATCTCTCCGCGGAAAAGAAGCGGTCCGACAGCCGCCGGGACATACTGGAAAGGGTCGAGGACGTCACCGAACGGGTGTCGTCCGAACTGCAGAACCATCTGGGGAAACTGCAGGGGCTGGCCGCCTCCTCCGCGCTCGACGGCGACGATCTTCGGAACTTCTACACCGAGGCACGCCGGCTGAAGGCCGACAATCCGCTCTGGCACACCGTCGAACTTGCCGACCCTTCAGGCGCCCAGGTGCTCAACCTGCTGCGTCCCTTGGGGCGGGACCTGGGACCTTCCGCCGAGCGTTCCAGCTTCGACAAGGTCGTCCAGACCCGGCAGCCCGCCGTCAGCGGGATCGGCCCGATCGGCCCGGTTTCAGGCCTGCAGCTGGTCGCCTTGCGCGTTCCCGTCGTCCGCGACGACCGACTCCGGTTCGTCCTCTCCGTGGCGTTCGAACCGAAGTCGATCAGCGCGATCCTGCGGGACGCCGGCGTACCGGCGGGCTGGATCGGCGGCGTGGTCGACGCGCGCGGCAACCTCGTGGCCCGCACCCTCGACGAGGGCTTCACGATAGGCAATCCCGCGAGCGAGACGTCGCGGGAGGCCGTGACCCGCGCGCCGGGAGGTTTCTACCGCGGCAAGACCCTGGAGGGGGTCGACGTGGAGGTGGCATATCAGCTGCTGCCCCATACCGACGGCTGGTCGGTGCATTTCGGCATATCCAGCGAACTGCTCGACGCACCGGTGGAGAAGTCGCAATACCTCCTGGCCGGCGGCGGCATCCTCAGCCTGGTGCTGGCCGGGGCCCTCTCCATCGTGGTGGCGCGCGACATCGCGCAGCGGCGGCATTACGAGCGGACCAGGGCCACCCTGATGCTGCAGGCGAGCGAGGAGCATCGCGCCATGGCGCTCGAGGCCGCGGCCCTGGGAACATGGCGCTGGAACGCCGAGAACGACAGGTTGGAGGCCTGCGCCCGGGCGGCCGAGCTGCTCGGCCTTCCACGGCTGTCCCCATCCGGTGAGATCAACGCCTGGCAGCACCGGCACATGCAGGATGCCGTCCATCCGGACGACCGGCCCCGGGTGGACGAGGCGGTCCAGCAGTGCCTGAAGGGAGACCGGCCGATCGAAATCGAGTTCAGGACGGTTCGCCGGGACGAAAGCGTGCATTGGGTTCGCCTCATCGGGAGATGCCAGCGTATCGAGGAGAACGGACCCGAGCTTCTTCAGGGCGTCATCGCCGACATCGACCATCGCAAGCAGGCCGACGCCCGCCACAACGCGCTGCTTCGGCAACTGGCGCAGGCCCAGGAGGACGAGCGGAGACACATCGCGCGCGAGCTGCACGACCAGGTCGGCCAGACCGTCACCGGGCTGGCGTTCGGGCTGAAAGGGCTCGAACAGGGGCTTGAGCAGGCTCCGGGGACGAAGCCGCTGATCGAACGGGTCCATTGGCTGCGCAACCTGACCGCCGAAATCGGCCGCGACCTGCATCGTGTCGCGGCCAACCTTCGCCCGACGGCGCTCGACGACCTGGGGCTGGAAAAGGCCCTGCGGACCTATGCGGCGGACTGGAGCGAGCGGTACGCGGTTCCCGTCGATATCCAGTCGATCGGAAGCGACGGCCGTCTCCCGGCGGAAACGGAAACCGTCGTCTACCGCGTCGTGCAGGAGGCGCTGACCAACGTGCTGAAGCACGCGTCCGCCTCCTTCGTCAGCATATTGCTCGAGCGCAAGACCAATCATCTCCGCATCATCATCGAGGACAACGGCCGGGGCTTCGATACGGCAGGCATCCTGGGGGACAATGCCGCCGCAGGCGCGAACGGCATCCCTCACCTGGGCCTGTCCGGCATCCGCGAGCGCCTGTCCCTGATCGGCGGTTCGGTGATGATCGAGTCCTCGCCCGGCGCGGGGACGTCGCTCTACGTACAGGTCCCGGTTCCACAGAATCAGCAGAGGTCGGACTCATGACAGACATCCGCGTCGCAGTGGCGGACGACCATCCCGTGGTCCTGGCCGGCATCAAGGCGCTGCTTCAGGCGGCGCCCGAGATCACGCTCGTCGGCGACGCCACCACGGGCAGGGCCGCCATCGAGTTGATCCGGCAGGCCGCCCCGGACATCGCGGTCATCGACATCTCCCTCCCCGATCTCAGCGGGCTGGACATCGCCCGCCATGTCGCGGAGACCTGCCCCAAGGTCAAGCTGCTGGCACTGACGGTCCACGAGGACCGGGGTTACGTCCAGCTGCTGCTGCAAGCCGGCGTCAGGGGCTATATCCTGAAGCGGTCCGCGGCCGAGGATCTCGTCCGGGCCATCCGCGCCGTCGCGGCCGGAGGCGTCTTCCTCGATCCGGAAATAGCGGACAAGGCGCTTCCGGAGACGGCGCACAACGGGTCGGCGTCGTCGGAAAAGGAACATCTCAGCCAGCGCGAGACGGAGGTCCTAAGGCTGACGGCGCAGGGTT
Organism: Skermanella rosea; assembly: GCF_016806835.2. Lineage (NCBI taxonomy): Bacteria > Pseudomonadati > Pseudomonadota > Alphaproteobacteria > Rhodospirillales > Azospirillaceae > Skermanella > Skermanella rosea. The sequence continues at coordinate 3,794,123 of NZ_CP086111.1, forward strand.
TCAGCAACAAGGAGATCGCGGCCCGGCTCGACGTGAGCATCAAGACCGTCGAGACCTACAAGGCGCGGGCGTCCGAGAAACTGAACCTGCGCACCCGGGTGGACATAGTCCGCTACGGCGTCGCCCACGGCTGGCTGGAAAGCATCTGACGCGGTCCGCCTTTCCGCGCCGAGGCCGGCATCGGGCGACGGGACGGACGGATCGCCCTCCGTGTCCTGCGGGGAATCCGGCAGGAACCCGCCTGATCAGGCACTGTTCCCCCGGAAGCACCCGAATCCCGAGAGGGCATCCCGGTTTCCTTGCGCACGCGGCCGACCGAAAAAGGAGACCGGACCTCCGAACGCTCCATCGGCAGGAGAAACCATGAGCCCAGATCTTCCGGACCGGAAAACGGGCCCTGCGCATACGTCCTCACCGAGGGGCGGGGGAGGCATCCTTGAGCCGGGCCGGAACTGCTGGTGCGTGGCGCCCTTCGACCGGGCGGCCGTCCTGATCGACGCCGCCGATTACTTCGAACGGCTGGAGGAGGCCTTGCTCCGGGCGCAGCGCTCCGTCCTGATCGTCGGCTGGGACTTCGACGGCCGGATCGCGCTCCGCCCCCGTTCCGGACCGCAAGGGCGCCGCCCCCTCAGCCACCTGCTGCGCGGCCTGGTGGAGGAGCGGCCCGGGCTGGAAGTGCGGATACTGGTCTGGGACTATTCGGTGTTCTACGGGCAGAGCGCCCCGAAGCCCCTTCTCATGGGTGCCGACTGGCAGCACCATCCGCGCATCCACCTGCGCCTGGACCGCGAGCATCCGCTGAACGCCTCCCATCACCAGAAGCTGGTCTGCATAGACGACGCGGTGGCATTCGCGGGCGGCATGGATCTTACCGTCCAGCGATGGGACACGCCGCGCCACGGCATGGATGACGCCTGCCGCATCGATCCCGATGGTGCCGCCTACGATCCCGTCCACGACCTGCAGATGATCGTCGACGGTGCCGTGGCCGGAGCGCTCGCCGACCTGATCCGGCGCCGCTGGGAGGACGCCACCGGCGAGACGCTCGGCCCTGTGGAAGCACCCGGGGATCCCTGGCCCCCGGGCCTCGAACCGGACTTCACGAATGGCTCGATCGGCATTTCCCGAACCGTTCCGCCCCGAAAGACGGCCCCCGCGATCCGGGAGGTGGCGGAACTGACCCTCGATGCCCTCGGGTCCGCCCGCGAAGCGATCTACATCGAGGCGCAGTACCTGACCGCGCCGGCGGTCGGCGACTGCCTGGCGGACCATCTGGCCGCCGACGACGGCCCGGAGATCGTCATCGTCACGTCGGAAGACTTCCACGGGGTCGTCGAGCGCTTCGTCATGGGTTCCAATCGCGACCGGCTGGTGCGCCGCCTGAAGTCGGCCGACCGCCATCACCGCCTGCGGGCCGGCTCCCCGGTCGTGCCATCCGCCGGGGGCGAGCAGGAGATCCTGGTCCATTCCAAGCTGCTGGTCGTCGACGACCGGTTCCTGCGCCTGGGCTCCTCCAACCTGAACAACCGTTCCATGGGTCTCGACACGGAATGCGACCTCGCCCTGGAGGCCCGGGACGACGAGACCCGCCGAGTCATCGTCCGGCTGAGGAACCGCCTGATCGCTGAGCATCTCGGCACCAGCGTCGAGCGGCTGGAAAGCGTCCTGGCCGTCGAGCGTTCCCTGCTGCGCGCGGTGGACGGCCTGAACGGAGGGCCGCGGAGGCTCAGGCCCTTCCGGTGCCTGGACGGGACGGGACCGACCACGACCCTGCCCGGGACGGGCCTGTTCGATCCGGACGCCCCGTTCGAGCCGCTGCGGATCCTGGGCAGGGTATGGGATCGTTGACCGCACCCGGCGGCGCGATGGTCAGGCCCGGGCATCGGAACTTGTCCGCCTCATCGCCTCGGATACCAGGAAGGCGGTCCCGCCGATGGCGAGCGGCACCAGGAAATAGACCGCGCGGAAGACCACGAGGGCGCCGAACACCTGTGCCCCGGGCAGAAGGAGCAGGACGACGCCCTCTATCACGCCGAGGCCGCCGGGCACGTGGGCGACCAGGGCGGTGGCGTTGGCGATCGCATAGGCGGAGGCCACCGCCGGGTAGGAGACATCGGCGATGCCGGCCAGGATCTGGTGGAGGCACGCCGCCACCAGCGAGAAATTCACCGTCCCGACGACGGCCTGACCGACCGCCAGGCGCAGCCCGGGCATCCTGAAGGTCCATCCGCGCAGCCGCAGGGGTCGCCGCATGAGTGCCGCGAGCACGATATAGGCCGCCGCCACGCCGAGACAGCCGGCGCCCAGGCCGATCACTGTTCCCCGAGCGAACCCGGACGCCTGCTCCGCGAGCCCCGGATGGAGCAGCAGCGCGGTGCCGCCAAGGATCAGGAGGCCCAGGAGAACGGTGGCGCCGCAGAAAACGATGATCTGCGCGACCTCGATCGGCGCCAATCCCCAGCGGGTATAGAAGCGGTAGCGCACCGCCCCGCTGCTCAGGGCCGCGAAACCGAGATTGTGCCCGATCGACAATGCGGTGAAGGAGGCGAGCGCCACCTTCCGGTAGGGAAGCGACCGCCCGGCATACCGCACGCCCAGGGCGTCGAATCCGGTCAGGCAGGCGTAGCTGGCCGCGGCGAAGCCGCCCGCCGTCAGAAGGCGGGTCCAGGGGACCATGGCGACCGAGGAAAGCACCTCATCGAAACTGTACCGGCCCAGCGCCCGGTAGAGCAGGAAACCCGCGATCCCTATGGCGATCACGGTGATGGCGGGAGCGTATTTCTTCAAGTGCCGGGACACCTCCCCTTCAGGAACGGGCCTTCAGGAATGCGAACGTCATCCTCCCGTGGCTGCCGGCCGCGCCGGTCGCGCGGTCCGGGAACCGAAGCGGACGGCAGCCTGGATCAGGAAGGATTTCCCCGGTCAGACCGGATGGCCGGGATTGGGCGCTTTCTCGGCGCCATAATCTTCCGGCGTCGTGTCATCAGCCCCCATGTCCGAACGCGCGTCGCCAAGGTTCTCCGTCTTGACGCGGGTGCCTTGCCGCTGCGCGTCGCCCGGCTGTTCCGGCTTGTCTTTGCCGTCCTTGTCGTTCGTCATCATTTTTCTCCTCGTTCCGACTCTCCAGGATGCAGCCCGATCAGGCCTTCATGCTCTGGAGCGCGGCTTGGCACGCCTGCTCGCACCGGCGGCACGACTCCGCGCAGACCCGGCAATGCTCGTGCTTCGACGCATGGCCGTCGCATTCCGCGCCGCACAGGCGGCAGGCGGTCGCGCAGGCCTGCAGCGTCAGGCGGATCAGTTCCTCGTTCGACCCGGTCCGGCGCGACGCGATCGAACCGGTCGCCGCGCAGATGTCCGCGCAGTCGAGATTCAGCCGAATGCACTGGCGGAGCTCCTTCACCATATCCTCCGCCAGACAGGCGTCCGCGCAGGCGGTGCAGGTCTGGGCACAGGAATAGCACTCCTCGATGCATCGGATCAGGGCGTCGTTGATGTTTCCCTTTACATCGGGATGCGTCCCGATCATTTCGCGAACCATCATCTTACCGTCTCCTCATGTTTGACGAGGCTTCTGCTCCAATTATGGCGCCTCGTGCTGCAAACAGTCCCCGACGCACCGGATCGCGCGCAAAATGTGCCGGCCGTCGAAAAAGGACCTGCCTCCGACCGGCGGTCGGAAACCGGGCGGGAGCGCCGGCCGTGGTGGAGCGGCCCCTGACGAGGGGATCGGAACTGATCCGACGCCGCGCCGCGGGCCGCGGTTCAGCCCTTGAGGAAGGCGAGGAGTTCCTCGTTCACCTGGTCCTTGTGGGTGGTGCACAGGCCGTGCGGGGCGCCGGGAACGATCTTCAGCGTGCCTTGCGGCAGAATGGATGCCGCCGCCATGCCGGTGGTCGCCAGCGGGACGACCTGGTCGTCGTCGCCGTGCAGCACCAGCGTCGGGATGGTCATCTTCTTCAGGTCCTCGCGCTGGTCGGTCTCCGAAAAGGCCTTTACGCACTCGTACAGCGCCAGCAGGCCGCCCTGCATTCCCTGCATCCAGAAGGTGTCCATCACCCCTTGCGAAACCTTGGCGCCGGGACGGTTGTAGCCGTAGAAGGTGGGGGTGAAGTCCTTGAACAACTGGGAGCGGTCGGCCTTCACGCCGGCGCGGATGCCGTCGAACACCTCCGGCGGCACGCCTTCCGGGTTCCAGCCGGTCCTGACCATGATGGGCGTGACGGCACCGATCAGCACGGCCTTGGCGACGCGGGACACGCCGTGCCGGCCGATGTAGCGGGCGACTTCGCCGCCTCCGGTGGAGTGACCGACATGGACGGCCTCCTTCAGGGCCAGCGCCTCGACGACGGCCGCGAGGTCGTCGGCGTAGTGGTCCATGTCGTTGCCGAAGCCCGGCTGCGACGACCGGCCGTGCCCGCGCCGGTCATGGGCGATCACCCGGTAGCCGTGCTGGGCCAGGAAGAGCATCTGGTCCTCGAAGGCGTCGCCGGTCAGCGGCCACCCGTGGCTGAAGACGACCGGCTGACCGGTCTGCGGCCCCCATTGCTTGACGTAGATCTGGACACCGTCGCTGGTGGTCACGTAGCTGCCCTGGAGCATGGCACTGTTCCCTTGTGGCTTGGTCCGGCGATCGGCAGGCGCGATTTGCACGGCCACCGCGGGCGTGAGGATTCCCGGAAGCCGGGCATCGGGGTTCGCCGATCACCGTGTCGATGTGCCGATGGTATCGGATCGCCCGGATGGCCGATTGCCGCATAGGAACGGATTTTGAAGATTCTGCGCATCGCGGCGGACGTTCCGGTCAGGCGGTCCGTGCGTCCGCCGTGCTTCCCGTCCTGCCGTAATCCGGCGCGCCGAAAGCCGCCGCGTCGCGGTGGCGCCAGACGCGGGGGGTCATGCCGACCAGGCGGCCGAAGGTGCGGGTGAAGTGGCTCTGGTCGGCGAAGCCGCAGTCGAGCGCGATGTCGGCGAGCGACCGGGTGCCGTCCCGCATCAGCGCCTTGGCATGCTCGACACGCCGCCGGAGCAGCCACTGGTACGGGGTGGTGTCGGTGGTATGGCGGAAGGCGCGGACGAAATGACCGACCGACAGGCGGCACTCCGCGGCGAGTTCCGCCAACCGGATCTCGCCGTCGAGCCGGGCGGAGATCATGTCCTTGGCCCGCCGCTCCTGCCAGGGAGCGAGCTTCCCGACTCCCTTGGCCGGGGACAGCCGGCCATACGCGGTCAGGACATGGTTCGCCAATGCGCAGGTGAGATGGTCGATCAGCAGCAGGCCGACCCGTTCGGGCATCGTGAGCGCCGGCAGCATGGCGGCCGCCAGCGCCGCGATCGACGGATCGTCGACGGGACGGCCCGGTTCGATGGCGAGATCCCTCAGCCGTTCCGCCCGCCCGTCGGGAAGCAGGGAGTCCAGCACGGTGCGCGGCATATGGAAGGTCATGATATCGAAGGCCGTGTGCATGCGGCAGGCGATGTCGCACCGCAGATCATGGATGCTCGTCAGCCCGGCGATGTTCGCCGGCTTCTCCACGGGCCTGCCATCCACCCAGACGTCCGAGCGGAAGTCGGAGAGGTAATGGCTGATCAGGAACGCGTCCTCGATCGCCGGGGGGTCCAGCATCCCCAGTCCGTCGATGCCGCATCGGACCCGCGCGATGCCCACCATCCCTCGTCCGAGCCTGCGGACCAGGACGGCCGGCCGATCCGGCACCGGGATGAAACGCAGGTCGAGGTTGCTTCCGGCGGCCCTTGTCATCGTGGTCTCCCTTGGTTTGCCGGTCGGTATCCGGCGACGGCGCTTCCGCGACGTGGGAACAGACCCGCGACGCAGCGGCAAGCCGCGCCGGGAGCGGCAGCCGACTGCTTTTCGACGGCGGAGAATATTCGGGTATGATAGCGGGAAGCCATTGCACGCAGATTGGACCGCGTACTGCCATGGGCTAACCAACCTAGACCTTGGTTTAGATATCGGCCGTTCCGTATGGATCGACGGAGTGCCTTGAGCAGGGAATGCGCCCGCGGCCGGGGTTCCGGAAGATAAGCTTGCCATATCGCGAATGCCTATCATTATCGGCTCGGAGATGCCGCCGCCGGATCACGCCGTCGCCGTAGGACCGAGAGTCTATGATGGGAAAACTCCACGACATCCCGACCATGCCGTGCCCGGAAACGCTCGAAACCAGAAGCGCCGGCAGCAAGCTGGCGCGCGGACGGCTGATCGTCGCCCTGGATGCCCTGATGTCGAAGCGGAACGTCACGCTGGCGGCCAGGGACCTGGGGCTCCAAACGCCTGCGCTCAGCCGCCTGCTCGCCCAGTTGCGGGAGGAGTTCAACGATCCGCTGTTCGTCAGGACCGGGCGCGGCCTGGTCCCGACCCCCTTCGCCGAAGCCCTCCGGCCGCGGGTCCAGGCGCTCGCCCTGGAGATCGACGCCCTGTTCCAGGCGACGACGGACGGCGCGCCCCGGGAGGCGCCGCTCGATCCGGGCTGGAGCATGCAGCGCCCCGCCCCCGTCCCGGCCCTGGAGGTCCGTCCGGCCACGCTGCTCGAAGGCGAGCCGACGCCGGCCCGGCTGATGGCCAAGCTGGACCGCATCGGACCCGATGCCCCCGCCCATGAAAGACTGGCCCGGAACATCGGCGTGCTCGGGATCGGCGGCGGCGGACATGGCCGCCCCCTCACCAGCGGGGAAGCCGAGGAGGCGATGGGGATCATCCTGGCCGGCAACGCGGATCCGGCGCAGATCGGCGCCCTGCTGGGCATGATCCGCGTGCGGGGGACGACGGCGCCGGAACTCGCCGGCTTCGTACGGGCGATGCAGGCGTCCATCCGTCCCGGGCTCGGCGAATCCATCAGGGCGGATGTCGACTGGCCCTGCTTCGCCTCGCCCAACTATCACAACCCGCCCTGGTTCCTGCACGCGGCCCGGCTGGTGTCGCAGGCGGGATACCGGGTCGTCCTTCATGGCAACACGGGCGGAGGAAACGCCGCCGCCCGGTTCGACATCCTGGCCGCAGCCCTGGGAATTCCGGTCTGCGCCGGAGCCGCCGACATCGCGTCGGCGCTGTCGCGGGAAGGCATCGCCTATGTTCCCCTGGCCGACCTCGCCCCGCAGATCCACAGGCTGATCGATCTGCACCGGCTGACGCTGTTCCGCTCGGCGGTGCTGGAGGCGGTCCACCTGCTCAGGCCCATTCCCGGCAGCACCAGCCTGCTCGGGGTGGCTAAGCCGTCATACAAGGAGCTCCATCGCGACGCCGCCGGCATCCTGGGCTGGAAGGACATGGTGGTCCTGGGCAGCGTCCGCGACGTCGCCCAGCTGAACCCCTTCCGTCCCGCGACGATGTACCGGCTGGTCGACGGCGAGGCGGACGACCTGGTCCTGCCGGCGCGCATGGTCGAACCTCGGGCCACGCCGAGGCCGCGCGTGACCAGCCTGGAATACTGGCAGGGGTTATGGAGCGGAGCGACCCGCGATGCCCGGGCCGAGCGCATCATCGTCGGAACCGCCGCGTTCGCGCTCTTTTCAATTCCCGGCGGCACCGGTTCGGGCTTCGACGACGCCCTGGACCAGGCGGAGCGTCTCTGGAAGGACAGGCGCAAGGCGTGATCCCGGTTCGGCGCCGCCTGTCTGCGAGTAATTCTTAATATCATAGTGATATTCTTGCAACGGTGCCGGATCGACCCTGCCGCCCGTCATCCCGGGCCTGGAATCGTCGGTGCCGGGATACTCACAATCCATTGATATGAAAGGGAAATTCTCCGCGGGCGGGCTTGCGCGTCAGGTCCAGGGGTCATCTGCCCTGCATCGCCATACCGCTGGGCGGCCCGATCCGGCGACAGACAGACACGTCGTTTTTTGCAATTTAGAACGCTTCTGAATCTCAGTGCTTGAAGGGTGGCGCCACCGGATTGCTAGAAGGCCGGCCATTGATCGCCACGCCGATCGTGGCGAATTCCGGGAGAACTCGATGCGACAAGCCACCGCCCCCCTTTGCCTCAGGCCCGTCCTTGCCGGCGCCGCCGCGACCGCCAGCCTGGCCATGACCTTCTCCACCGTTCCGGCGACGGCTGACGCGCAGACGACCGCTCCGGGCAACGGCGAGGCACCGGGCAGTTCTTCCGACGACATCCTCGTCCTCGACACGATCAACGTGGGCGCTGCCACTCCTCAATCCGGCAATGTCAATTCCGCCTCCACCGGCATCTCCCGCCTGCCCGAGACGGTGAAGGAGACGCCCCGGGTCATCAACGTCGTGCCCCAGGAGATCATCGAGCAGCAGCGCGCCGCCTCGCTCGAACAGGCGCTGAGGAACGTGCCCGGCATCACCATCTCGACCGGCGAAGGCAATGGCGGCCAGAGCGGCGACCAGTTCCGCATCCGCGGCCTGACGGCCCGCGGCGACATCTACCTGGATGGCCTGAAGGATTTCGGTGTCTACACCCACGACATCTTCAATACGGAAACCGTCCAGGTCCTGAAGGGGCCGACCGGGAGCGGCTTCGGCGTCGGCAACTCCGGCGGCGTCATCAATCAGAGCAGCAAGAGGGCCGGCCCGGAGAGACGGGCGGAAATCGAACAGTCCATCGGTTCCGGTCCCCTCTACCGCACCACCGTCGACCTCAACCAGCCCATCAACGACACGACCGCACTGCGGCTGAACGGCCTGTACCATGATCAGGATATCGCCGACCGGGACGAGGCCGAGGCGGACCGGAAAGGTCTGGCGCTGGACCTGGGCCTGGGCCTGGGAACCCCGACCACCTGGCACCTCAACTATTTCTACCTGAACGGCAGGAAGACCCCCGACATGGGCCAGCCCATGGTCCTGGGAGGCGATGGGGTCTATCGCCCTGCGGGAGAGTTCGGACTGGATCGCTCGACGTCCTACATCCGCAATCTCGACCGGGACGACACGGAGAACCATGTCGTCACGTCGCTGCTCGCCCACGAAGTCAATTCCGGGCTGTCCCTCTACAACGATACCCGGTGGAGCCACTACGAGCGGGACTTCGCCGCCACCAATCCCGCGTCCCTGAATGCCGCCGCGAGCGCGCTGTTCCTGAGCGGCGGGGATCCGGCACTGACCTACGGCGCCGGCGGCGGCATGGCCTTCGAGCAGGAGGGCTGGGGCGTCCAGAACATCGCCGGCGCCAAGGCGGAGGGCATGCTGTTCGGCCTGCGGCACAGGGCGAACGGCGGCATCGACGTGAACTACCAGAAGGACGAGCGCCGCTCCGGCAGCTGGGTAAACCGTACCGCCAACCAGACGGTGCGCAATCCCATCCACACCTACAATGCCGACACCTTCATCACATACCCGCCCGAAGGAGGCCGCGAGGCCAGCGTCACCAACACCGGGCTGTTCGTCAGCGACCGCGTGTGGCTCCTCGACCAGGTTTCGGTCCAGGGCGGCATCCGCTGGGACTATTTCCGCACCACCTTCAGCTCGGCCAACCCGACCATCGCCGGCGGCGAGGACACCGAAACCACCTGGAGCCCGTCGGTCAGCCTGATCTACGAGCCGACCCAGGCCTCGTCGGTCTACGCGTCCTATTCCCGCTCCTACAAGCCGATCGGCACCGACATCGCGGCGGCGGTCACCAACGGCACGGCCGAGACGCCGAACGACGCGCGGAACTTCGATCCCGAGAAGACCGACCTGTACGAGGTCGGCGCGAAGGCCGATTTCCTGAACGGCCGGCTGGGCCTCGGGGGCTCGATCTTCCAGGTGGAGAAGAGCAACACCTACTCCGTCGATCCCGCGACCGGCACGATCACCGACGCCTTCTCGGAAGCCGGCCTCGGCGTGCGCGTCAGGGGCGTCGAAGGAAGCATCAGCGGCAGGCTGACCTCGGCCTGGAACGTCTATGCCAACTATGCCTATCTCAGCGGCGAGGTGACGGAGTCCCGGACCAACCCCGACGTCGTCGGAAACGACGCCGCCAACGTGCCGAGGCACAATGCCAACCTGTGGACGAGCTACGACTTCGATACCGGCCTGCCCGGCGTGGTGACGGTCGGGGGCGGCATCCAGTACGCCTCCGAATACTGGTCGGACAGCGCGAACACCGCCCGCATCCCCGACACCTTCACCCTGGACGCGGTCGTCTCGTACGAGATCGCGAACTTCTCGGTCGCCCTCAACGGGTACAACTTGAGCGACCACCGCAACTACACCTCGGCATTCAACGCCGTCCGCGCCGTCCCGGCGTCGGGCCGGACCGTCGTGCTGACGGTCGGCGCCGAGTTCTGACAGCCCCGGCCGGGCCGCTTCCGCGGCGGTCCGGCATTTCTCCACGAGGAAGCATCCCGTGCTCTTGCAGATACCGGACATTCTCACCGCCGACGAGGCCGCCCATTGCCGGGCGGCGCTCGACTCCTCGCCGTGGGTCGAGGGCCGCGTCTCGGCAGGGGGCCAGGCGGCCCAGGTCAAGTCCAACCTCCAGATCCCGGAGGACAGCGGGACGGCCCGCGAGTTGGGCGATGTCGTCCTGCGGGCGCTCGCCCGGAGCCCGGCCTTCAATTCCGCCGTCCTGCCGCTGCGCGTCCTGCCGCCCCTGTTCAACCGCTACGACCGGAACATGGCCTATGGCCACCACGTGGACAACAGCATCCGAGCCATCCCGGGCACCGGCGGCATGCGCATGCGCGCCGACGTCTCCACCACGATCTTCCTCAACGATCCCGACGACTACGACGGCGGCGAACTGGTCGTCGAGGACACCTACGGCGCGAAGTCGGTCAAGCTGCCGGCGGGGCATGCGGTGGTCTATCCCTCCAGCAGCCTGCACCAGGTCAGCCCGGTGACGCGGGGCACCCGCTGGGCCTCGTTCCTCTTCACGCAATCGCTTGTCAAGGACGACGCCCAGCGGGCCATGCTCTACGACCTGGACGCGGCGATCATCGAGCTGCGCCGGGAGGTCGGGGACGGGAACCGGGCCGTCCTGTCGCTGGTGAACCATTACCACAACCTCCTCCGCCGCTGGGCCGAGGTATGATGGCGGGCCGCGTGCCGGATATCATCGACGCGCAACTGGCGCTCGGGCAGCTCTGCCTCGACCGGGGCGGCGCCGATCTGCCCCAGGCGATCGGATGGTTCCGGATCGCCGCGCGCAGCGGCGACGCCCGGGCGATCAACATGCTGGGGCGCTGCCATGAGCGGGGCTGGGGCGTCCCGGCGGATCCGGCCATGGCAGCCGCCTATTACCGGAAAGCCGCGGAGCGGGGCGACGCATGGGCGCTCTTCAACCTGGGCGACCTCCACTGCCGCGGCGAGGGCGTCGAGGCCGACGACGAAGCGGCCTACCGGCTGTACGCGGCGGCGGCCGGCAAGGGCCACGTCAAGGCGCTCAACATGCTCGGGCTCTTCCATGAATGCGGGCGGGCCGTGCCGGCGGATGCCGCCGCGGCCCGGTCCCTGTTCAAGGCGGCGGCCGAAGGGGGAGACTGCTGGGGCCAGTTCAACCACGGCCGCATGCTGGTCCTCGACGGGGCGATCGACCGGGCCTTGCCGTGGTTCCGGCGGGCGCTCGGGAGCGGCTTTCCCGATTTCTTCCGAAGCATGGCCGCGGCCCTGGCGGAACACCCCGATCCCGATCTGCAGGCGCTCGCCCGGCAGGCGTCGGTCCTGGCCGGACCGTGACGTCGACCATGATCGTTCCGCCCGACACCGTGTCGCTGCACGACTACGAGCGGCATTTCGCCACCCGGGCCGATCCGGCCGTCCGCGCCTATGTCGCCGGCGCCGGAGCGGACGGCATCACCCGGCGGGCCAACCGGGAATCCCTCGACCGACTCCGCCTCATGCCCCGGGCCCTGCGGGACCTGTCCGGGGCGACCGCCCGCTCCGACCTGTTCGGCGAGGCGCTGGAGTACCCGATCATCGTGGCACCGACGGCCTATCACAGGCTGGTCCACCCGGACGGGGAAAAGGCAACGGCCACGGCGGCGTCCCTGACCCGGACCTGGATGACCGTCAGCACCCAGGCCAGCGTCACCCTGGAGGAGATCGCCGAAACGGCGCGCTGTCCCCTCTGGTTCCAGCTCTACATGCAGCCCCGGCGCGACGACACCCTGTCGCTGGTGCGGCGCGCCGAGGCCGCCGGCTACAAGGCCCTGGTGCTCACGGTGGACGCGGCGGTGAACGGGTTGCGCAACGCCGAGCAGCGGGCCGGCTTCCGCCTGCCCGCGGGCGTTTCGGCGGTCAACCTGGCGGGGATGGAGCCCACGGGATTCCAGCCGGCCCGGCCCGGCAGCCCGGTGTTCCAGGGCATGCTCCGGGATGCGCCCACCTGGGCTTCGGTCGAATGGCTGTGTTCGGCGACTCGGTTGCCGGTCCTGCTGAAGGGCATCCTGAACCCCGACGACGTGGCCCCCGCCATCGAGGCCGGAGCGCGCGGCATCATCGTCTCCAACCATGGCGGGCGGACGCTGGACAGCCTGCCGGCGTCCATCGACGCCCTGCCGCCGGTGGCCGCGGAGGCCGCCGGGCGCGTGCCGGTGCTGATGGACGGCGGCATCCGGCGGGGAACCGACATCCTCAAGGCCCTCGCCCTGGGAGCTTCCGCCGTGATGGTCGGCGAGCCGATCCTGCACGCCCTGGCCGTCGGCGGCGTCGCGGGAGTGGCGCATATGCTGACCATCCTGCAGACCGAACTGGAGGTCGCCATGGCGCTGACCGGACGGGCGCGCCTGACCGACATCGACCGGTCGGCGATCTGGACACCCTAACGGCTTGCGTCCCGCCTCAAAGAGCAATATGAGAATGTTTCGCATTCGCGATAACGGAGCAGCTTCGTCGGCCGGGGTATCGCCCGGCCGTCCTCGGCGGCCACTCGCCCGAGATCATCGCCCGGCACGGGCCCAGCATGGAAGGACAAGAGGATGGCATACCGCCCGATAGCCCCGTCATTGGCGGGGTTCGCGAAGATCCTATCCGTCGCCGCCGCGGTCTTCGCGTTGGCGCAGGCCGCGCCGGCCCTGGCCCAGGAGCGGATCGAGGTCGCCCACGCGCAGGGCAAGACGTCCGTTCCCCGCAACCCCGAGCGGGTCGTCGTCTTCGACCTGGCATCCCTCGACACCCTCGACGCGCTGGGCGTCGAGATCGACGGGGTGCCGGGCGGCCTGCTGCCGGACTACCTGTCCAAATACCGGTCCGACGACCATGCGAAGGTCGGGACGGTGTTCGAACCGGACTACGAGGCGGTCAACGCCCTCGCTCCCGACCTGATCGTCGTCGGCGGGCGCTCGTCGGCAAAATACAAGGAGCTGGCACGGATCGCGCCGACCATCGACATGACGGTGGATACGGGCGACTACATGGGCAGCGTCACCCGCAACGTCGAGCAGCTCGGCCGGATCTTCGGCAAGGAGAAGGAGGCGGAGACCAAGCTGGCGACGATCCGCCGCTCGATCGAGGAGCTGCGCGCCACCGCGTCGGGCATCGGCGAAGGGCTGCTGGTCCTGACCACGGGAGCCAAGATGAGCGCCTACGGCCCGGGATCGCGGTTCGGCATCCTGCACGACGTGTTCGCCGTGAAGCCTGCGGAGGAGAACCTCCAGGTCTCGCTGCACGGCCAATCGATCTCCTCCGAGTTCATCCTGGCGACGAACCCCGACTGGCTGTTCGTGATCGACCGCGATGCGGCGATCGGGTCGGGAAACTCCTCCGGGGCCGTGCTTGGCAACGAACTCGTGGCCCAGACCAAGGCCTGGAAGCAGGACAACGTCGTCTATCTGGACGCGGTGAACTGGTACCTGGTCGGCGGCGGGCTGATCTCACTCCAGGCCATGGTCGACCAGCTGTCCCAAGCCTTCGCGAAGAGCGGCTGACCGGCTCCGGGCACCGGCCGCGCCCAACCCGCTCCATCGGACTTCCATGACGAAATTCCTCCTCGCCGCGGCCGGCGTCGGCTTGCTGGCCGTCCTCAGCCTGTTCGTGGGGGCCACCCACCTGTCGCCGGCCACGCTGCTCGCCGCCGGGCCGGAGAGCGAGGCCGTGCGGGTGCTGCTGGCCAGCCGCATTCCCCGGACCATCGCCGTGATCCTGTCCGGGATGGCGATGGGCGTCAGCGGCCTGATCATGCAGCTGATCGTGCGAAACCACTTCGTCGAGCCCGGCACCGCCGGGACGGTGGAATCCGCGAGCCTGGGCATCCTGCTCGCGACGCTGCTGGCGCCCGGCATCGACCTGATCGGCAAGATGACGGTCGCGGCCCTGTGCGCCCTGGCCGGCACGGCCCTGTTCCTGTTCATCCTGAGCCGCATCCCCCTGCGCTCGGCCCTCCTGGTGCCGCTCATCGGCCTGATGCTGGGGGGAATATTCGACTCCGTCACGACCTTCTTCGCGTACCGCTACGACCTGCTGCAATCGCTGAACGCCTGGACCACGGGCGACTTCTCCGGCGTCCTGCGCGGCCGCTACGAACTGCTTTGGATCGCCTTCGCCCTGACCGCCGCCGCCTATCTGGCGGCCGACCGCTTCACGGTGGCCGGCATGGGCCGGGACTTCACGACCAACCTGGGAATGAACTACCGGCGGGCCATGTCCTTCGGGCTGGTCATCGTCTCCATGAGCACGGCCGTGGTCGTCGCGACGGTGGGGACGATCCCTTTCCTGGGGCTGATCGTGCCGAACCTGGTCAGCATGACCGTGGGCGACAACGCGCGCCGCGCGGTCCCCTGGGTGGCGCTGGGCAGTGCCGCGTTCGTCCTGGTCTGCGACCTGATCGGCCGGACCGTGCGCCACCCCTACGAGATCCCGGTGGGCACGATCGTCGGCGTCGTCGGGAGCGCGCTGTTCCTCTATCTCCTGCTCAGGAAGGGCGCCTCCGATGGTTAGGCCCGGCACGCCGACCCCGCGGCAGGCGCTGCTGCTCCTGGCCGTCGCCGCGCTGGCGGCGATCGCCGCCTTCATGACCCTCGGCGCCAGGGGGAACTGGGATTTCGTCCTGCCCTTCCGCGGGACCAAGGTCGCCGTGATGGTGCTGGTCGCCTATGCCGTCGCCGTCTCCACGGTGCTCTTCCAGACGGTGACCGGCAACCGCATCCTGACGCCGGCCATCATGGGTTTCGATTCGCTCTACGTGCTGATCCAGAGCTGCGCCGTCTTCCTGCTCGGATCGACCAACGTGGCGATGATCGACCATCGGCTGCGCTTCGGCGGGGAGGTCGCGGTGATGGTGGCCTTCTCCGTCGTCCTCTACGGCACGATCTTCTCCAGGAGCCGGCGCGACCTGCACCTGCTGATCCTGGTCGGCATCGTCTTCGGCATCTTCTTCCGGAGCTTGGCGAACTTCCTCCAGCGGCTGATCGATCCGGCCGAGTTCGCCTTCCTCCAGGACCGCTTCTTCGCCAGCTTCAACTCGGTCGAAAGCGACCTGCTGGCGACGGCCGCCCTCCTCGTCGCCGCGGTGTCGCTCGTCGCGTGGCGCATCATGCACAGTTTCGACGTGCTGGCCCTGGGGCGGGAGCGGTCGATCAGCCTGGGGGTCGACCATCGGCGCATGGTGACGATCGTCCTGGTGCTGGTGGCGGTGCTGGTGTCGGTATCGACGGCGCTGGTCGGCCCGATCACCTTCTTCGGCCTGCTGGTGGCGAACCTCGCCTATCTGGCGGTCCCGTCGGGCAAGCACCGCTTCGTGCTTCCGGCCGCCGTGCTGCTCGCGGTCATCGCCCTGGTCGGCGGGCAGACGATCCTGGAACGGATCTTCGCCTTCGACACCAATCTTCGGATCATCATCGAGTTCCTGGGAGGAATCGTGTTCATCAGCCTAGTCGTACAGGGAAAGGCCCGATGATCGAGGCGAAGGACGTCACCAAGCGCTATGACGGCACCGTCGTCGTCAGGGACGTGTCGCTGAGCCTGCCGGCGGGCGGCGTCATCTCCATCATCGGCCCGAACGGAGCGGGGAAATCGACACTGCTGTCCATGATCAGCCGCCTGCTGCCGATGTCCGCCGGCACGGTGACGGTCGACGGGCTGGACGTGACCCGGACGCCGAGCGCCGTCCTGGCGCAGCGCCTCTCCATCCTGCGCCAGGACAACCATATCTCCTCGCGGCTGACGGTCCGCGACCTGGTGGAATTCGGGCGCTATCCCTATTCGAAGGGCCGCCTGACCGAGGCCGACCGCGCGCATGTGGAGCGGGCGATCGACCATCTCGGCCTCGGCGCCCTGTCCGGCCGCTTCCTGGACCAGCTTTCCGGAGGGCAGCGACAGCGCGCCTTCGTCGCGATGGTGCTGTGCCAGGACACCGACTATGTCCTGCTGGACGAGCCGCTCAACAATCTGGACATGCGGCATGCCGTTTCCATGATGAAGCAGGTCCGGCGCTTCGCCGACGAGCTGGGCAAGACGATCGTGCTGGTCCTCCACGACATCAACTTCGCGTCCTGCTATTCGGACCACATCGTCGCCATGCGCGACGGCGAGGTGCTGTTCCAGGGACCGCCCGAGGCGGTCATCCGCGAGGAGGTGCTGGAGGCCGTCTATGATCTCCCCATGACGGTGCAGGTCGTCGAGGGCAAGCGGATCTGCGTCTATTTCACCTGACCTTCCCCCCCCTGGGCCGGCCCGGACCCGGGCAGACCCGTTGCGCCGCCCCGGACCGTCGTCTAACGTCCCGGGATGAGCACCATCATACTCCTCGCCGCATCGTTTCCTGCCGAACTCAAGGACAGGATCACCGGGATCACCGGGAACGGGTCCCGCTGCAGGGTGGCGGGCCCGTTCGACCCGCCGACCGGGGCCGCCCTCTCGCCCGGCGACGCGGCGGCCGTCCGCGTGCTGGTCACCATGGGAACCCTGAAGACCGACGCGGAGGTGATGGCCCGCCTGCCCTCGCTCGGCCTGATCTGCTGCTACGGCACCGGCTACGAGGGTGTCGACCTGGAGGAGGCGCGCAAGCGCGGGATCATGGTCACGCACAGCCCGGCGGCCAACGCCCCGGCGGTCGCGGACCACGCGATGGCGCTGCTGCTGGCCGCCGGCCGGCGGATCGCCCTGGCCGACAGGTTCGTCCGCGACGGGCTGTGGAGCGGCCATTCCGCGGCGCGCATGCCGCTGGTGCGCGGGCTGACCGGGCGCAGGATCGGCGTGTTCGGCTTCGGCGCGATCGGCAGGCGGATCGCCGACCGCGCCGCCGCGTTCGAGGCGGAGGTGGCCTATCACAACCGGTCGCGCAAGCCCGACGTGCCGTACGCCTTCCACGAGACGCTGGAATCGCTGGCGGACTGGGCCGACGTGCTGATGATCGCGGCGCGGTCGGATGCCGGCAACCGCCACCGGGTCAACCGCGAGGTGATGAAGGCGCTGGGTCCGGACGGCATCGTGGTCAACATCGCGCGCGGGTCGATCGTGGACCAGGAGGCGCTGATCGACCTGCTCCGGTCGGGCGAGCTGGGCGGCGCCGGGCTCGACGTGTTCGAGCACGAACCCGCGGTGCCCGACGCCCTGAGGGCCATCCCGCACGCGGTGCTGACCCCGCATATCGGGGGCGGCACCCACGAGGCCCACGCGGCGATGCAGGGCCTGGTCGCCGCCAACGTCGCGGCGTTCCTGGCCGGCGCTCCCGTCGTGACCCCCGTGCCCGAGATGGCCTGAAGCCGAGGGGTCCCGTCGGCAGCCCCCTGTCAGGCGCCGCGGTAGCGCACGTGGTCGATCAGGGCGCGCAGCTTGGGCGGGAGGTTCCGGCGGTCCGCGAAGTAGAGGAAGAAGCCCGGGAACGGCGGGCAGTATTCCTCCAGCACCGGCACCAGCTCCCCCCGGTCGAGATAGGGCCGGAACGTCTCCTCCATGCCGAAGGTCAGGCCGCCCCCGGCGCAGGCGGTCCGGATCATGAGCCACATGTCGTTGGTCGTGATCCTGGGGTTGACCGCCACGTCGAACTCCCGGCCATCCTCCTCGAACTCCCAGCGGTAGGGCGCCACCTCCGGGGCGGGGCGCCAGCCGATGCAGGAGTGCCGGGGCAGCTCTGTCGGATGGGACGGCGCGCCGAAGCGCTCCAGGTATGACGGCGCGGCCACCACGAGCTGGCGCTGGTCGCCCGAGACCGGCACCGCGATCATGTCCTGCTCGATGACCTCGCCAAGCCGGACGCCGGCATCGTAGCCTTCCGCGACGATATCGAACTCCTCGTCCGTCACGGTCACGTCGAGCTGAACGCCGGGATGGGCCTCGCAGAAGCCCGCGAGCAGCGGGCCGGAGATGAACCGCTCGGCGATCGAGGAGACCGCGAGCCGCAGCAGCCCCGTCGGCTTCGCCTCCCGGTCCCGGGCGGCATCGAGCGCGGTCCCGACCTCGGCGATGGCCGGAGCGACGCGCCGGTAGAGCTGCGCGCCGGCCTCGGTCAGGCTGACGCTGCGCGTCGTCCGCTGCACCAAGGCCACGCCCAGCCGGTCTTCCAGGCGCCGGATCGACTGGCTGACGGCGGGCCGGGTCACGCCCATCCGCTCCGCGGCGGCGCGGAAGCTTCCGGCGTCCGCGACCGCGAGGAACACGGATACGAGGTTCAGATCGGTGGTCATTGGTTAGCGGTGCTTACCAAGCTGTTCAGGATTGGGCGAATTGTCCCACGGATCGGCCCGTTATACCTGTGTTCCCGACGAAACATGGAGACCATGAACCATGGAGACGGGGACGATGACCTCTCTGGACAGCTATCGCCTTCTCGGCCGCTCCGGCCTCCGGGTGTCGCCGCTGGCGCTCGGCACCATGACCTTCGGCCAGGACTGGGGCTGGGGCGCCGACGCGGGAGAAGCCCGCCGGATCTTCGACCTGTATGTCGATCGCGGCGGCAACTTCGTCGATACGGCGGTGAACTATACGGATGGCGCCTCCGAGCGCATCACGGGCGAATTCATCAAGGACAAGCGCGAGCGCATCGTGCTCGCGACCAAGTTCACCATGGCGCGGGAGCCGGGCAACCCGAACGCGGGCGGCAACCACCGGCTCAACATGGTGCGCTCGGTGGAGCAGAGCCTGCGGCAGCTCGGCACCGACCGCATCGACCTGCTGTACCTGCACGCCTGGGACATGACGACGGGCCCCGAGGAGGTGATGCGCGGGCTGGACGACCTCGTCCGGTCGGGCAAGATCCACTATGCCGGCATCTGCAATACGCCGGCCTGGCGCGTCGCCCAGATGCAGGCGATCGCCGACCTGCGCGGCTGGTCGCCTTTCGTGGCGCTCCAGATCGAATACAGCCTGGTCGAGCGCACGGTCGAGCATGAGCTGATCCCGATGGCGGCGGCGCTGGGCATGGGCGTGCTCCCCTGGTCGCCGCTGGGCGGCGGCGTGCTGACCGGCAAATATGCCCGCTCGGACGCCATGGACTCGGGCGACGCTTCCGTGGCGCCGACCCGCAAGGGGGTGATCGCCTCGTCCGGGCACCTCACCGCGCGGTCGATCGGGATCGCCGAAACGGTCCGGGCCGTCGCCGACGAGATCGGGGCGACCCCGTCCCAGGTGGCGATCGCCTGGACGCTCGCGAACCCGGCGGTCACCTCGCCCATCCTGGGCGCGCGCACGGTCGCGCAGGCGGAGGACAACCTGGGCGCCCTCGATTTGGCGCTGTCGCCCGAGCATATCGAACGGCTCGACCGGGCGAGCGCGCCGGAACCGATCTTCCCCGCCCGCTTCGTCGGCCGGCCCATGGTCCGGCAGCTCATCTTCGGCGGCGCGTCCGTCGGCCGGCGGGGCTGACCCTGCACCCGGAGCAAACGAAACAAGGAGCAAGAAGCTATGAGCCCCAAGGCATATCCCACACTGGCATGGTGCGTGTCCTTCGCGATGGTCTCGGCCCTCGGGTCGAGCGCGGTGATCGCCGGCACAGGGACGGGCAAGGCGGAAGACCACAACAGGCGCGTCGTGACGGAAGCCTTCGACCGCTGGGCGGCGGGCGGAACATCCTTCTTCGATGATGTGCTCGCCGAGACGGTCGTGTGGAGGATCGAGGGATCCGGCCCGAGCGCCGGGGTCTTCCGGGGCCGCGAGACCTTCGTGAAGGAGGCCGTCCTGCCCTTCACGACCCGGCTTTCCACCCCGGTGCGGCCGACGGCCTCGACCGTCTGGGCCGACGGCGACCATGTGATCGCCCACTGGGAAGGCAGCGCCGTCGCCCGCGACGGCAGGGATTACAGCAACCGCTACGCCTGGATCCTGCGCATGCAGGACGGCAAGGCGGTGGAGGTGACGGCCTTCCTCGACCTCGCCCCGTACGACGACGTCCTGCGGCGGATTCCCGCGCCCTGAGCGGCGGGATGAGGGGCGGAACCGAAGGAGTTGGATGTCAGGCCCGGTGGCGACACGATGCGGCGATCAGCGCCACTCGCGTCCCACTGGGGCGTCGTCAAAGCCCTCGGGCAGGTTTTCCGAGGTTATGCCGGCGATCAACTCGTCCAGGCCGTAGCGGGGCTTCGCCGGCTGGAGGATCACGGTACCGGATTCCACGACCACTTCGACCGCCACGCCTTCGCGCAGCCCGGCCTGTTCAAGCACCTGCTTCGGCAGGCGCACCGCGAGGCTGTCGCCCCAGCGAACGACTTCGGTACGCAAGATACTCTCCGCCTGTTGATACAATGAACATGCGCCGGGGCGATCTCAGGGTCCAGCGGAACCCTCGCGGTCCGCGTGCCGGTCATGCCAGCGGACCATTGTTATTGGCTCAAGGCCGAACTTCGCAACCAAACAGGATGAATCTTCGGATTCTAAGTAATATGAATGTTGTTGGTAGCGTGATGAATCTAGATTATAGATGGGTAGAAGTATAGAAAATTGGATTTGGTTAGGTTACACCCTCCCGACCTGCCGCCCGTTCACCATTAGGATCTGCCTTCATGACCGGCCTTGTCGATGCCGCAGTTCTAGCTTTGGCGCCAGCCGTGACGAAGCTCCTGACGAAAGCATACCTGGGCGACAAGGCCGCGGAAATTACGGGTCCACTGGCTCAGGTACTGAGCAGCCGGTTCGGTGAGATGCGCAAACAGCGGGAGTTGGCCCGTAAGCTTGAGAGCCTTGCCGACCATGTGGTGACCGAACTGGCTCTCGCGCTCGAAAGTGAGCGGATCCAGCCGGCCACATTCGAAGGCATCGCAAAGGAGATTGAGGCGGCCTTGGAGAGTCGTCTCAAAGCGCATTGGCTGCTTGAGCGAAATCTGGCCGCATCACAGATCCGGGATGCGCTTTTCGAGGCGCACTCGCTGCCGCCGGCGCAGTATGACCAAGCCGAACAACAGGTCTACGGCCGCTCCCTCGAATATCTGAGTCATATCCTCGCCCGCCTAGCTCCCGAACTTCCGGATTATGCCCGTGAACGGGATGCAGAAATACTGCGTCGGTTCGATGATTTGAACGGCTCGATTACCGGAGTCGGCAAGCAGTTGGCTTCCCGGCTCCCGGCGATCGACGACCTGCATCGGTGGGCACACGAGGATCGTGAATATCGGAAGAACAAGGGCGAGGGGTTCGCCGAGATTTACAGCCGGAGCCTTATCGAGCGTCTCGACTATGTGGAACTGATCGGCGTCGACGTGCATAAGCGTGCCCGACGAGCGAAACTGTCGGTAGCCTACATCGAGTTGGATATCGACCTGGAAAGCGGCGCGGAGGACGCGAGCGGATTCAGTCGGGGCTTTCAAAGCCTGCTCGACGGACTAACGCCGAATTCTCGGTGTCTATTGGTTCTGGGTCAGGCAGGCAGCGGCAAGAGCACGCTTCTGCGCTGGGCTGCGCTGACCGCCGCCGAGCGCAGGAGCCAAGCCGAACCGCCGGCGGACGGAGACCTGCGCTGGCGCGACAGGGTGCCACTGCTGCTTTACTTGCGCGATCTTCAATCGCCCAACCTTCCAACGCCTAACGATTGGCCTTTTCTGATCGACAGGGAATTACAGGCAAAGATACCGGAAAGCTGGGTCGAAGATATACTCGACGCCGGACAGGGGCTTGTCATGATAGACGGCTTCGATGAGGTGCCTCCCGACCAGCGAGATTTGGTCATGGAGAGCATTGAACGCTGCGTGCGACGCTTTCCCGCCGCGTTTTTCATCCTGACGAGCCGGCCTGCTGCCGTGGACGATGGCCGCATCGCCAGCCTCGGCTTTACCCGTGCAAGCGTTGCCGCCCTTACTCCAACAAATCGCGAGCGTTTCATCGATCATTGGCATGAGGCCCTGCGGGGCAATCTCACGTCCGAAGAAGCCGGGCTTGATACCGGCGGCATGGCTGCGAAGCTCAAAAACGCGCTCGGGCACAACGGAGCGCTGGCGTTGCTCGCGAGCAACCCGTTGCTCTGCGCGGCGATCTGCGCCCTGCACCATTTCCACGACAGCGACGAAGCCGAACTTCCGGATCGCTTGGCGCCGCTGTGCGAGGAGGTTTGCAAGATGCTGCTGCACCGGCGGGAGCGGGTAGCGCTTAAGCGCCGGATCGATGAGTTCCCGGCGTGCTACGCGCGCATGACGTATGAACACAAGCGTGAAATCGTCTCCGAGATCGCGAAATCCATGATGGCGCAGGAACTTTCCTCCCTGCCTCGCGGTGCCGTGCTGGAAATCGTCCAGACCGGGCTTGCGCGCCTGGATGAGGGTTGGAGCGGAAATGCAGGCGAGTTGCTGGACGTTCTTGTCATGCGCAGCGGCATGCTGAGGCCCTCCGGACGCGACGAAATAGCCTTCATTCACAATACTCTGAAGGAATACCTTGCTGCTCCTAAGCTGGTCGGAGAGGGTTACCTGGAGACGTTCCTGCGCAAGAGCGGAGACTCTTCCTGGCAGCCGGTCATCGTTTTTGCCTGTGCGCTCGCGGGCAGGGATTTTACCGACAAGCTCATCGGGAGGCTTTTGGATGTAGATGCGGAAGTGGATACCGATGTCCGTAGTCGATACTTCCTGGCCATCCGCTGTGCCGAGGCCGCACTGGGATCGGGTGGGTTGGCTCCTGCTCTGCAACGCAAGGCTCAGAAAGCACGAGCCGCTCTGTTTCCGCCACAGAAACTGAAGGAAGCCGAATTGCTTGCTGAACTGGGCAATGCGGCGATCACCTATCTGCGACCGACCAAGCAGTTGCGCGCAGTCGAGGCTGCAGCTTGTATACGCACTCTGCGAATTATAGGCACGGAGCCGGCTCTGGCCGCCTTGAAGGCATTTGCCGATGACAAGAGGATAAAAGTCAGAGCTGAGTTTATCCGCACACCGAATGGCGGCCGCTTTCTTCCTCCCGAAAAAATTCAGAAGATAAAGGACTATGTGTTCGGAAGTACTGATGTTAATGTTCCGCGTCCGGAAGAATTAGCTTGGCTGGATGGCCTAGATTTCCTCTTCGAGGGTGTATCGCCGGAGGACGTGAAGCGACTTTCCTTGGTCGGAGTGCGATTGAGAGGATTAGGCTTCCTTACTGGCTTTCACAACGTAACGTCGCTTGATCTCTCATATACCCAGGTCAGCGACATCGGTCCGATCGCCGAACTCACCGGCCTACAGTCGCTCGATCTTTCATTCACCCAGGTCAGCGACCTCCGCCCGATCACCGGACTCACCGGACTACAGTCGCTCGATCTCTCATCCCCTCAGGTCAGCGACATCGGCCCGATCGCCGGACTCACCGAACTGCAGTCGCTCAATCTCTTATCTACGCAGGTCAGCGACATCGGCCCGATTGCCGGACTCACCGGACTGCAGTCGCTCAGTCTCTCATCCCCCCAGGTCAGCGACATCGGCCCGATTGCCAGCCTCACCGGACTGCAGTCGCTCCGTCTCTCATCCCCCCAGGTCAGCGACATTGGCCCGATCGCCGGACTTACCGGACTGCAGTCGCTCAGTCTCTCGAACAACCAGGTCAGCGACATCGGCCCGATCGCCGGACTCACTGGACTGCAGTCGCTCGATCTCTCACTCACCCTGGTCAGCGACATCGGTCCGATCTCCGGACTCACCGGATTGCGGTCACTTGATCTCTGGAACACCCAGATCAGCGACATCGGCCCGATCGCCGGCCTCACCGGATTGCGGTCGCTTGTTCTCTGGAACACCCGGATCAGCGACATCGGCCCGATCGCCGGCCTTGCCGGACTGCAGTCGCTCCATCTCTCATATTCCCAAGTCAGCGACCTCCGTCCGATCGCCGGCCTTACCGGACTGCAGTCGCTCCATCTCTCATATTCCCAAGTCAGCGACCTCCGTCCGATCGCCGGCCTTGCCGGACTGCAGTCGCTCCATCTCTCAGCCGCCCAGGTCAGCGACCTCCGTCCGATCGCCGGCCTTGCCGGACTGCAGTCGCTCCATCTCTCAGCCACCCAGGTCAGCGACCTCCGTCCGATCGCAGGACTCACCGGACTGCAGTCACTCGATCTCTCAGCCACCCAGGTCAGCGACCTCCGTCCGATCGCAGGACTCACCGGACTGCAGTCGCTCGATCTCTCAGCCACCCAGGTCAACGACCTCCGTCCGATCGCAGGCCTCACCAAATTGCGGGTTCTCGACCTTCGGGGCACTCAGGTCAGCGACATCGGCCCGATCGCCGAACTCGCCGACCTGCAGTCGCTCGATCTTCGCGGCACCCAAGTCAAAGAACTCGCACCAATCGCCGGCCTATCTGGATTGCTAGTGAAAAAATAGTCATTCGCCGCGTTCATGGCTGCGCATGTGTCCAGCCGCCAAATTTGTCATTTCCCAATAAAGTGGGAAGGGCGCACAAACAGATGCCTTCATATTGAAACAAGCTAAATCTGGATGATCGAATTTGCAGGGAAGCAACGACAAAGCGCCGAACTTCCTAATCATAGTCTACTAGTGGAATATCTCTTTAGTCCATCAGCTCTTGGATCATACCATAAGCTGCACGCAGACAAAGACAAGATGGCGTCCCCAAGGGGATTCGAACCCCTGTTACCGCCGTGAGAGGGCGGTGTCCTAGGCCTCTAGACGATGGGGACATCGCTGGGCGAGAGGCCGGCTGTATAGCCAACGTGCCGGCCTCCCGCAAGGGCTATTTCATCGGGCGTTCAGATTTTCGCCATCGAGCGTCGCCGTTCAAGCTTTCGCCAGCGCCCGCGCGTCGGCGATCATGCGGTCCACGTCCTCGGCCGAGGTGTTCCAGGCGGTCACCAACCGCACCACCGGGCCGTCCCAGCGGTAGAAGGCATAGCCCCGCTCCAGCAGGCCGGCGGTGACCGGCTCGGGCAGGCTGATGAAGATCTCGTTGGCTTCCACCGGGTCGCGCAGGTCGGCGCCGGGGAGTGCCGCGAGGCCGGCGGCGAGGCGGTCGGCCATGGCGTTGGCGTGGGTCGCGAGGCGCAGCCACAGGCCGCCTTCCAGATAGGCGTCGAGCTGGGCCGACAGGAAGCGCATCTTGCTGAACAGGTGGCCGGCGCGCTTGCGGCGGAAAGCGAAGCTTCGGGCCAGCTCCGGCTTGAAGAAGACCACCGCCTCGGCGGCCAGGGCGCCGTTCTTGGTGGCGCCGAACGACAGCACGTCCACGCCGGCGCGCCAGGTCAGGTCGGCGGGGGAGCAGCCCAGGCGCGCCACGGCGTTGGCGAAGCGGGCGCCGTCCATGTGGACCGGCAGGCCGTGGGACCGGGCCACCTCGGACAGGGCCGCGACCTCGGCGGGGGTATAGACCGTGCCGGATTCGGTCGCCTGGGTCAGCGTCACCGCCGCCGGCTGGACATGGTGGACGACGCCGGCGCCCGCCTTCTCCAGGGTCGCGCGCAGGGTCGCGGGCTCGATCTTGCCGCCGGGGCCGGGAAGGCCGACCAGCTTGGCGCCGGCGGTGAACATCTCCGGGGCGCCGCATTCGTCGGTGTTGACGTGGGACATTTCATGGCAGTAGACCGCGCCGTAAGGCGGCGCCAATGCTGCCAGGGCCAGGGCGTTGGCCGCCGATCCGGTCGCCACGGGGAAGGCCGCCACCTCGTGGTCGAACAGGGCGGACAGCTTTTCCGACACGCGGGCCGTCAGCGGATCCTCGCCATAGGACGGCGTCGGGCCGCTTGAGGCGGCGACGAGGGCTTCGAGGATTTCCGGCGCGGCGCCGGTCACGTTGTCACTGGTGAAGTTCACGGGACTCTGATCCGGTGTTGCGGGCAAGATCGACTGTATGCTGGAATGATACAGTATAACGGGGTGTGATGGGCATCATTGGCGCGGGGCGGCAGGCCGGGCATCGTCGGGGCTTGTTTCGCCGGCTGGTGTTCCGCTGGCCGGGCCGGTCGTGACGGTCGCGGTCACGGCACCGTTCCGGGGGTCGAGGACGTAGAGGCGGTCGCCCTGCCCGCCGGGCAGGCGCACGCTGAAGACGACCCGGCTGCCGGACGGCACCACGGTTTCGATGGTGGCGCCCTCGGGCAGGCCCAGGGCGGTTTCGGGGATTCCGCCCGGCGGCGGGGGCGGCGGAGCGCCCGGCTCCGCCCGGCGTTCGGGATCGGTCATGCGGTTGTAGACCTCATAGCCGATGAAGACGAACCCAGCGGCGATGAAGAGGCCCATGATGACGAGGAAGGCTTTTAGTGCCCGCACGATCGAGGTCCAGTCTGTTGAAGATGACGGCTGACGAAGAGGACGAGATGGAAGATCCGGACGGCGAAGCCGATCCGGAGGGCGAGCCGTTCAGCTTCACCGCGGCCGAGGCGGACCGGGGCGAACGGCTGGACAAGCTTCTGGCCTGCGGGCTCGACGGCCTGTCGCGCACCCGTATCCGCTCGCTGATCGACCAGGGTCGGGTTTCGAGTCTCGGCCGGACGATAGCCGACCCGTCATTGCGGGTCAAACCCGGCCAGACCTTCGACGTCTTGGTGCCTGAGCCGGAACCGGCGCTCCCCGTTCCCCAGGAAATCCCGCTCGCCGTCGTCTACGAGGACGACGACCTGCTGGTGATCGACAAGCCCGCCGGCATGGTGGTCCATCCGGCCGCGGGCAACGCCGACGGGACGCTGGTCAACGCCCTGCTCTGGCACTGCGGCGACCGGCTGTCCGGCATCGGCGGCGTGCGCCGGCCCGGCATCGTCCACCGGCTCGACAAGGAGACCAGCGGGCTGATGGTGGTGGCGAAGAACGACCTGGCGCATGGCGGCCTCGCCGCCCAGTTCGCCGACCGGTCGCTCAGCCGCACCTACCACGCGGTCGTGGCCGGAGTCCCCTCCCCCGCCCGGGGCGAGATCACCGGCGACATCGGGCGCAGCCCGGCGGACCGCAAGAAGATGGCCGTCGTCTCCGGCGGCAAGCCCGCGCTGACCCGCTACCGCGTGCTGAAGGCGTTCGGAACCTGGGCGTCGCTCGTGGAATGCACGCTGGCGACGGGGCGGACACATCAAATAAGGGTGCATATGACCCATGTCGGACATCCCTTGATCGGCGATCCTGTCTATGGTGTCCGTAAAACTGGTATCAAGGGCGCATCCAAGGGAATCGGACCCGGGGCCGCGTCCGCCAAGGCCCGCGGACTCCCGGAACCGGTTCGGGACGCGGTTGTTGCACTGGGAAGACAGGCCCTGCACGCCGTGGCGCTGCGGTTCAACCACCCGCGCGACGCCCGGCCGATGCAGTTCGAATCCGAATTACCTTTGGACATCCAAAGGTTAATAGGCAGCTTGGAATCGATTTAAAACTATACCTGAGCTGTCAAGTGGGGTATTATGGTCGGAAAGGCCGAGCCCCGGATGGGTCGGTCCCCGCGGCGGTCGGGGACCAAGGTTACTCAGGCACGAAAAACCACCGCCCGAAGAGAGGGGCTAGAAAATGTCGAACACTCCCAGCGTTCCGGTGATCAGTTCCGAAGGCAATCTGGCCCGTTACCTTCAGGAAATCCGCAAGTTCCCCATGCTCGAGCCGCAGCAGGAGTTCATGCTCGCCAAGTCCTGGCGCGAGCACGGCGACACCGAGGCCGCGCACAAGCTGGTGACCAGCCATCTGCGGCTGGTGGCGAAGATCGCCATGGGCTACCGGGGTTACGGCCTGCCGCTGTCGGAGCTGATCTCGGAAGGCAATGTCGGCATGATGCAGGCGGTCAAGCGGTTCGACCCGGACCGCGGCTTCCGGCTGGCGACCTACGCCATGTGGTGGATCCGGGCCGCCATCCAGGAATACATCCTGCACAGCTGGTCGCTGGTCAAGATGGGCACCACGGCCGCGCAGAAGAAGCTGTTCTTCAACCTGCGCAAGCTGAAGGGCCAGATGCAGGCGATCGACGAGGGCGACCTGTCGCCGGAGCACGTGACGCAGATCGCGACCAAGCTCGACGTGCCGGAACAGGACGTGGTCAACATGAACCGCCGCCTGGCCAGCCCCGACCATTCGCTGAACGCGCCGCTGCGCGCCGACAGCGAGGGCGAATGGCAGGACTGGCTGGTCGACGAGCAGGACACCCAGGAGATCCACCTGGCCGAGCGGGAGGAGCTGAGCAAGCGCCGCGCCCTGCTGAAGAGCGCCATGACCAACCTGAACGAGCGCGAGCGGCATATCCTGACCGAGCGGCGCCTGCGCGACGAGCCGACCACGCTGGAGGACCTGTCGCAGCATTACGGCATCAGCCGCGAGCGGGTGCGCCAGATCGAGGTCCGGGCGTTCGAGAAGCTCCAGAAGAACATCAAGAACGCGGCGATCGAGCAGCGGCTGGCCCAGTAGGGCCGGCCGCCCTACTCCTCCGGCTTCTCCTCCTCGACGATGCCGCTGACTTCCGGCCCCCATTCGGCGATCAGTTCCTGCTGCTCGCCGAGCCTTTTGGCGATGCGGTTCTCGGCGCGGAGCGTGATCCAGCCCGCCACCGCGGGCGGGATCCCGTAATAGAGCGCCCAGCCCATCCCGGCGGCGCCGTACATGACCAGCCAGGCGAAGGGGTCCGACATCACCTTGGACAGTGCCCCCATGGTGTGGCCGCCCTGCCATAGGCTGATGACGAAGGCGACCACCCCGACGAAGTTCAGCGCCCCCACGGTCATGGGCGCCGTCTTGTCCGGGTCGCGGTCCACCACATAGGCGACCGCGGTCGGGATCATGCCGACCGCCAGCAGGATCGCGCTCGGCAGGAAGATCAGTCCCGCCGGGAACAGGATCACCAGCGCGGTCACCATGCCGCTGGAATCGCCCTTGCGCCTCTTTCCGCTTTCCCGGCTCATCGCAGCATCACCATGTAGACGGCGATGCCGACCAGGGCCACGGTGGCGAAGACGCTGGATACCACCGCCGCCGCCTGCCGACCGGAGCTCTCGGCGATCTCCGTGCGGTTCGCGATCTCCCGCTTCAGCTTCTCGACCTCCCGTCCGGCGATCTGGAACTCACGCCGCGCCCGGGCGAACTCGATCTCGTCCTTGCGGATCGCCGCCGGATCGTCGATCAGCTTCAGCAGGCCCAGCAGGTTCCCCTCGGCCGCCGTCCGCGCCGCCTCGCCGCGCAGCTTGGCGCGGTGTGGACGGCTGTGGAAGCGGTCGATCGCCGGGCCGATCAGGTCGATCATCCAGCCGCACAGGTTCGGCAGGCTGGCCGGCCCGTAGCGCTTCTGCACCTCGGCCAGGACGTTGACCATGGCCGAGATGCGGCGCAGCGTCTCCCCGCTGGGCGTGGTCAGCGCGATCAGCCGCTCGTCCAGCTTGCGGTAGCGCGCGATCAGGAAAGCCGCGACGTGGCGGTCGATCGGCTCGCGCGGGCGGCCGGGCTGGCCCGCGACCTCCTCCAGCGCGGTCAGCAGCTCGTTGGCGCTGGTCACCATGTGGTTGCGGACCATGGGGCTGAAGCAGGGCTGCATCGGGTTCAGCTCGTACAGCACCCGTTCGATGCCGTAGCCGGAGCCGAGCCGTTCCAGCAGGGTGCGCAGCGCGTCGAAGGTCTGGCTGAGGGGCACGTACTCGGCCTTGAACTCGCTCTGCATGCCGACCCAGAACATCGGCAGCTGGGCGGAGATCGCCTCGCCCAGCGCCTGGTAGCCCTCGTTGCGGGCGAAGGCCTCGGCCATGGCGGTGCCGAAGCCGTCGATCATGACCGACTTCTGCTTGTACCGGATGGGCGCCGGCGGATCGAGCGCGATGCAGACCCGGGCGACCAGCCGCTCCTCGAAGTTGCCGCCCTTGTTGGCGCCGGCCGAATCGACCGCGGTCGCCACCGCCTCGGCGCGCGCCTCGTCGCCCAAGCTGCGGCGCAGCCAGCGGTCCAGGTCGCCGTTCTCGATCACCGGGACGGCCGCGGCCGGGTTCCTGGCGAAGACCCGCGCCAGCCCGCGGCAGTGCCAATAGGTCGCCCCGGAGAACTCGAAGGGCCGCGCCGCCTTGCGTGGCACCTGCGGCTGCTTGGGGCTCAGCCGCCGGCCGCTCAGCCAGAGATCCAGGTCGTTCAGGGTCCAGCGCATCTTGGGGTCGTCGGCCAGCAGCCCGCGCAGCGGCTCCATCAGGTTGAGCGACAGCCGCGCCGTGCCGACCAGCGCCGGATAGGTCCCGCGGTCCAGCTTGGCCTGGAGCATCGCCTCGTCGTCCAGGTGGCGCACGGGGTTGCGGCCCAGGAACAGCAGCAGGACGGTGACGCCCAGCGCGTAGAGGTCGTCGGCGGTGGTCCCGGTTCCCCGCCCCGATGGCTGCGCCATGCTGCGCTCGATCGTCAGGAACAGCGGCGCCTGCCCGAAGGAGGTCACGGTCGAGACGCATTCGCCCAGCATCACGCCCGCCGTACCCTGGTCGCGCAGGAAGATGTTGGTCGGGCGGATGTCGCCGTGGACGATGCCCCGGCTGGACAGCTCGCGGAGCGCCGAGGCGAGCGGCTGGATCACCGCGCGGGTGATCTGCTCCTCCGTCATCTGCTCGCGGGTGTCGTTCAGGCTGTTCATCAGCCGGCGCCCGCCGGGATTCTCCAGGATGAAGACGACCCGCTTCAGCCCGTCGAGCGGCCAGTCGACCACGCCCCACTCGACCATGCGCATCAGGGCGACATGCTCGACCCCGCGGATGCCGGACAGCAGGTCCATGCGGGCGGGCACCCCCGACGTCGCGACGATCGCGAAGACCTCCATCCTGCGGTCGCGGAGCGCGCGCACGGCATAGGCCTTGCCAGCCGGCCCGTCCAGGGCGGGCAGCGGGTTTCCGGGCTGTATCTCGAATCGCCCGGCCAGCGAGACGGGCTCGACGTCGCGACCGGCGGGGCCGGATCCAGGGGCGGTGGCTTGGGCGGCGGTCGCCATCAGGTCGCAGGGGTCCCGGCATGCAAACAGCGTCGGGACCAGCTTGGCCCGGCGACCGATAAGGAAGCGTTAAGGTCTTTCCCCTGGAACCATCGCCGCCCGACCCGACCGGTCGGGTTACGCCGGCAACCAAATCCGGCCCCTGGCGTTTATTGTCACCATTTTATCCGAAGAACACGGCTACGGTGCCATATTGCTCCTTCGGCGCTGATCCGACAGCCTGTATGAAACTTGACCGACGGGTCCCTGTCCTGGCAGGTCCCTGGCCCTGAACACTGCGGAAGACCGGCGCCGCGCGACGTGCGCGCCCAAGAACTGGAGGCACCAGAACCATGGAAAAGCGCACCGATGGGAGCTTTCCCGCCACCACCCCGCCGGGCCCGACGGCCGAAGGCGCCACCCGCCGCCAGTTCCTCGCCGGAGCGTCGTCGCTGGCCCTGGGGGTCGCATTCGGCCTCGCCGGGGCGGCGGCCTGGCCGGTCGCGGCCTCCGCGCAGGGCACGCCCCGGCGCGGCGGCTCGCTCAAGATCGCGGTACCGGCCGCCACCTCGATCGACCCGGTCCGGCTGAACAGCTCGGGCGGCATCGCGATCGTCCAGCAGGTCGCGGAATACCTGGTCTATGCCGAGCCCGACCTGACGCTGCGCCCGGTGCTGGCGACCTCGTGGGAGCCGAGCGAGGGCGGCAAGGTCTGGACCTTCGCGCTGCGCCGGGGGGTCAAGTTCCACGACGGGCGCCCGCTGACCGCCGACGACGTGGTCGCCACCTTCCAGCGGCTGGTCGATCCGGCCAACGCCTCGCCGGCCGCCGGCGCCATGCCGTTCCTCAAGAAGGAGGGCGTCGCCAAGGTGGACGACCACACCGTCCGCTTCACGCTCGACCGGCCGATCGGGACCTTCCCCTACTTCACCCACACCTACAATTGCGTGATCCTGCCGGCCGACTATGCCGGCAACTTCGCCGAGAAGCCGATCGGCACCGGGCCGTTCAAGCTGGTCTCCTACCGGCCGCAGGAAGGGGCGAAGTTCGAGCGCAACGCCGACTACTGGGACCAGCCCAAGCCCTATCTGGACCGGCTGGAGATCCAGACCTTCGAATCGCCGCAGCCGATGGTGCTGGCGCTCCAGTCCGGCGACGTCCAGGTGGTTCAGCAGCTGAGCTACATCGACGCCCAGGGCATCCGGAACGACCCGAACATAGCCCTGATCCAGGCAGACGCCGCCGACCACCGGCAGCTGTGCATGCGGACCGACATGAAGCCGTTCGACGACAAGCGGGTCCGGCAGGCGGTCGCCCTCTGCTTCGATCGTCCGGCCATGGTCCGCGGGCTCCTGGGCGGGCTTGCCGACGTCGCCAACGACCATCCGATCGCGCCCATATATCCGGAGAAGATCGAGCTGGCGCAGCGCCAGGCCAACATCGCCCAGGCGCGCCAGCTGCTGGCCGACGCGGGGTACCCCCAGGGCTTCCCGATCGACCTCTATACCCATCAGTACCTGGAACTGCCGCAATACGCCGCCTTGGCCCAGCAGATGCTGGCGCCGGCCGGGATCAAGGTGAACCTGAAGGTAGAGCCGACCAACCTCTATTACAATCATTGGACGGAGGTCGGCTTCGGCCTGACGGACTGGACCAGCCGCCCGGTCGCGGCGCAGATCCTGGCGCAGTCCTTCCGCGGCGACGCCGAATGGAACGCCGCCCACTGGAAGAACGAGGCGTTCGACACCCTGCTCGCCCGGTTCGAGGCGGAGCCGGACGTGGCGCAGCGCGGCAAGCTGGGTTCCGAGATGGCGGCGATCCTCAACGACGAGGTCCCGGCCGTCATCGCCTATTTCAACAAGAACCTGCGGGCGGCGCGCACCGGCGTGAAGGGCCTGACCGGCAGCATGTCCAACTATCTCGACATGGCCCAGACCTGGCTGGACGCCTGAGGGGGCGGGCATGCTCCGCTTCCTCGGGCGCCGCGTCCTGCTGGTCCTGGTGACGCTGGCGGTGGCGTCGATCCTGATCTTCGCCATCACCAACGTGCTGCCCGGCGACGTCGGGCGCATCATCCTGGGGCCATTCGCGCCCCAGGACGCGGTCGAGCGGCTGAACGCCGAGCTGGGCGCCGACCGGCCGCTTGCGGTCCGCTACGCCGAGTGGCTGGCCGGCGTGGTACGGGGCGACTGGGGCCGGTCCTACGCCTTCGACACCGCCGTTCTCCCCCTGGTGGCGGAACGGCTGGGCCGCTCCCTCCTGCTGGCGGGCAGCGGCCTTGCCGTGCTGGTCCCGCTGGCGGTCGCGGCCGGCGTGGCCGCGGCGCGGCGGGAAGGCGGGCTGTTCGACAGGGTCCTGTCGATCGTCGGACTGGCGGTCGGAGCCCTGCCGGAGTTCGTCACCGGGGTCTTCCT
Source organism: Skermanella rosea (assembly GCF_016806835.2). NCBI lineage: Bacteria > Pseudomonadati > Pseudomonadota > Alphaproteobacteria > Rhodospirillales > Azospirillaceae > Skermanella > Skermanella rosea. The sequence goes on from NZ_CP086111.1 coordinate 3,827,672, forward strand.
GATCCTGGTTTTCGGCATCTGGCTGGGATGGCTGCCGATCCAGGCCCTGCCGCCCGAAGGCGCCGGACCGTTGACCGTGGCGGCCCATCTGGTGCTGCCGGTCGGCTGTCTGGTGCTTCTTCTGTTCGCCTACCTGTTCCGGATGACCCGGGCCAGCATGATCGAGGCCCTGGCGTCGGACTATACAAGGACCGCCGTGCTGAAGGGGCTGCCGCAGCGGACCGTGATCCGGCGCCACGTCCTGCGCAACGCGCTGCTGCCGACCATCACCGTGATCGGCGCCCAGATCGGCTGGCTGGTCGGCGGCCTCGTGGTGGTCGAGACGCTGTTCAAGTATCCCGGCATCGGCAGCCTGATCCATTTCGCGGCGACCAACAAGGATATCCCGCTGCTGGTCGGCTGCTCGCTCGCCATCACCTTCGTGTTCGCCCTGGGCAACCTGGCGGCGGATCTCCTCTATGCCGCGCTGAATCCACGGGTACGCCATGGCCGTAACGCTCACTGACCGAAGGAGCCGGATGGCGATGCCGCGCGGCACCGTTTCGCTCGCCATCGGGGCGCTGATGATCCTGGTCTGGGTGGCGACCGCGCTGGGCGCCTCCTGGATCGCCCCCTACCCGCCCGCCGACATCGACTTCCTGGCGATCTCCCAGCCGCCGTCGGCCGCCCACTGGTTCGGCACCGACCAGCTCGGCCGCGACATCCTCAGCCGGGTGATCCATGGCGGCGCCTATGTGCTGACCATAGCGCCCGCGGCGACGCTGCTGGGACTGGTCCTGGGCGCCGCGATCGGCCTTGCCACCGCCTGGTTCGGGTCTTGGGTGGACGAGGTGGTGATGCGCGTGCTGGATGCCGTCATGGCCTTTCCGATCGTCATCCTGGCCATGCTGGCGCTGACCTTCCTGGGGGCCGGGACCGGCAACGTGGTGCTGGTGATCGGGCTGGTGTTCGCGCCGCTGATCGCCCGCACCGTGCGAGCATCCGCCCTGGTCGAGGCGCGCAAGGAATACGTCATGGCGGCCCAGCTCCGCGGCGAGGGCGCCCTCTACATCATGGCGATGGAGCTGCTGCCCAACGTGCGAGGGCCGCTGATCGTCGAGGGGACGGTCCGGCTCGGCTACGCCGTCTTCACCTCCGCGACGCTGGGCTTCCTGGGCCTGGGCGTCCAGCCGCCGACCCCCGACTGGGGCCTGATGGTCAGCGAGAACCAGGCGCTGCTGACCACCGCCCCCTGGACCGTCCTGTTTCCCGCCCTGGCGATCGCCTGGGTGGTGGTCGCCATCGGGCTGGCCGCCGACGGGCTTAAGGAATATCTGGAGCCGTGACCGCATCCGCCCCCCTGCTCGAGCTCGACCAAGTCACCATCAGCTACCGGCGCCGGCGCGACCGGGTCGATGCCGTCCGCGGCGTCTCGCTGGTGATCCAGCCCGGCGAGGCCTATGGGCTGGTCGGCGAATCCGGCTGCGGCAAGTCCACGCTCGCCATGGCCGTGATGCGCCACCTGCCGAAGAACGGCATCCTCAGCGGCGGCCATGTCCTGTTCGAGGGCCGCGACCTGTTCCGGCTCGGCGAGGCGGAGCTGCGCCGGGTGCGCGGCGGCCGCATCGCCATGGTCTACCAGAACCCCGGCGGCGCGCTGAACCCCACGCTCCGGATCGGCGAGCAGGTGGCCGAGGTGTTCCGCCTGCATGCCGGCATGAACCGCCGGAACGCCGCCGAGGCGGCGCTCGGCATGCTGCGAAGGGTCCGGATCGCCGACCCCGACCGGGTCGCGGGCCTCTATCCCTACCAGCTCTCCGGCGGGATGCAGCAGCGCGCGGTGATCGCCATGGCGCTCGCCACCGACCCGGCCCTGCTGGTCCTGGACGAGCCGACGACGGCGCTGGATGCCACCGTCCAGGCCGACATCCTGGACCTGTTCGCCGACCTGCGTGGGGAGATGAACGCTGCCATCCTGTTCATCAGCCACAACCTGGCCGTGGTCCAGCAGGTCTGCGACCGGATCGGGGTGATGTATGCCGGCGAGCTGATCGAGCAGGGCAAGGTTTCGGAAGTCTTCAAGCGGCCCAGGCATCCCTATACCGCGGCGCTGTTCGACTGCATCCCGGATTTCGGCGTGCGCAAGCGCGACCGCCGGCTGGCCGGGATCGCGGGCGGCGTGCCCGACCTGGCCGACCTGGGCACGGGATGCCTGTACGAGCCGCGCTGCCTGATCTCCCGCCAGGTCTGCCGGGTCGAGCATCCCGACCTGCTGCGCGCCGGCACCCGCCATCTCAGCCGCTGTTTCTTCCACGGCGAGACCCCGGCGCCCGGCAGCGCCGCCCGCGGCCGGCCGGAGCCGGTGCCGGAGCCGATCCAGGGGATGCCGCTTCTCAGCCTTACCGGCGTCGGGCGGCGCTACGGCCGCGCCCATATCCTCAAGGACATCGACCTGGAGATCGCGCCGGGCGAGACCTTCGGGCTGGTCGGCGAATCCGGCAGCGGCAAGTCCACGCTGGCCAAGGTGATCGCCGGGCTGGTGCCGCCCAGCGCCGGCACGGTGGCCCTGGCCGGCGAGCGGGTGGCGGGACAGGCCGGCCGGCGCACCCGGCGGCAGCGCCGCGACGTGCAGATGGTGTTCCAGACGCCGGACACGACGCTCAACCCGCGCAAGCGGGTCGCCTCGATCCTGGGCCGGGCCGTGCGGGTGCTGGCCGGCCTGGGCGGGCGGCGCAAGCGCGATCGCTCGGCAGCCCTGCTGGGCGACGTGCAGCTGCCGGCGGAGATGATGGGCGCCACCCCGGACCGGCTGTCGGGCGGCCAGCGCCAGCGGGTCGCCATCGCCCGCGCCTTCGCCGGCGATCCCCGGCTGGTGATCCTGGACGAGCCGACCTCCGCCCTGGACGTGTCGGTCCAGGCGTCGATCCTGAACCTGCTGCTCGACCTCCAGCGGGAAAGCCAGGCGGCCTACCTGTTCATCTCGCACGACCTGGCGGTGGTCCGCTACCTGTCGGATCGGATCGGCGTGATGTATCTGGGCGAGCTGGTGGAGGTCGGGCCGACCGAGCGGGTGTTCCGGCCGCCCTTCCATCCGTATACCCAGGCGCTGATCGAGGCGGTGCCGCGGCTCGGTGCCGCCGCCCCGGAGCGCGCGGTGAGCCTGGACAAGCCGGCACCGAGCCCGGCGGACCGGCCCGAAGGCTGCCCGTTCCAAACCCGGTGCCCGCGGGCGTATGATAAGTGCCGGAGCGAGGCGCCGCCGTGGCGCGATGCGGGAGGGGGACATATGATCCGGTGCTGGGTGGCGCTCGACGCGCTGGAAGCGTCGCAGACTGCGGCACAGACGGCGACGGCGCAGAGGTCCCGGCGCAGCCGGGCCGCGCAGGCTCCGCTGCCGATCGGCCGGCGCCCATGAGTCCTGGAGGAGCGGGCTCCGAAGCAGCACCCACCGCCCTCGCCGTCCGGCGGGCCTCCCTGCCGATGTATGATCTGCCGGAACTGCGGGATGCCCACGCGGCCCTGTGGCATGCCGTGGCGGGGCACATGGACGAGGCCGGCCTGGACGGCGTGCCCGGTCTTCTGACCTTCGACGGCGAGCCGGCCGACCTGTGGCAGGCGCCCGACCTGCTCCTCAGCCAGACCTGCGGGCTGCCGCTGGTGACCCGGCTGGGCGGGATGGTCAGGGTCGTGGCGACGCCCCGCTACCGGGCGCCGGGATGCAGCGGCAGCCGCCACCGCGGTTTCATCGTCGTCGGCGCGGACAGCCCGGTGCAGCGTCTAGTCGAACTGCGCGGCAGCCGCTGCGTGATCAACGGCTGGGACAGCAACACCGGCATGAACATGCTGCGCGCGGCGGTCGCCCCGCTGGCCCGGGACGGCCGCTTCTTCGGCTCGGTGTCGGTCAGCGGCAGCCATCTGGCGAGCCTGAACCGGGTGGCCGACGGCGGCGCCGACGTCGCGGCGGTGGATTGCGTGACCTTCGCCCATCTCAGCCGCCATCGCGCCGCCCTGGTGGACGGGGTCCGCGTCCTGGCCGTGACGGCGGCGACGCCCTGCCTGCCGCTGGTCACCGCGGCCGGCACCGACGACGACACGCTGGCCGCCCTGCGGGCGGCGCTCCAGGCTGCCGCGTCGTCGCCCGGCCTGTCGGCGGTGCGTGCCGAACTGCTACTCGACGGCTTCGACTTCCTGCCCGACCGGGCCTACCGCGTCGTCACCGGCCTGGCGGCCCAGGCCGCGGCGGTGGGGTATCCGGAGCTGGCGTGAGGGGCGCGGAGTTGTGGGGCTTATACGGGCATATGCTACTCAGCCGCCACGAATTCCGGAGTTGCATTATCGTTCGCTAAGTGCGAACATCACGGAGAGAATGATCCATGTCAAACGATGCAGATTCAATACGAAGCCCAAGCGGCCAAGTCGCTTCGCAAGCTGCCGGCCAACGTTCGCAACAGGATTCGATCCAAAATCGAACAGTATGCGCAAGACCCAACGTCGCTCGCCAATAACGTCATTCAGTTAACTAACTCGGATCTTTTCCGTCTGCGCGTCGGCGACCACAGGGTGATTTTCGCCATCGAGAGTGGCATCGTCACTATCATGGTCGTTATCGATGTCCGACCGAGAGGAGCAGCCTATGACTGATACAATCACCATCCCACGGGCGGAGTACGACGCTCTCCGAACCCGTCTGGAAGATCTTGAGGACGTGCTGGCGGCTCAGACCGCTCGCACCGGAATCACATTGCCCGCGGAATTCGCCAACCGTATCATGGATGGTGAGAATCCCATCCGTGTGTGGAGAGAGTATCGCGGTCTCGGACTAAGAGAATTGGCTATCCGATCCGGACTGGCAGCAGGGTTTCTTTCTGAAATAGAAAATGGAAAACGAGTCGGCTCCATCGCTACTTATCGTGCTTTGGCACGTTCACTGGACACATCGCTGGATTGGTTGGCGGACGAGTAATAACCGCACCATCCTTTACTGACCGGGTTGCCCCGTTCGCCCAAACCAGCCGATCCCATCGTCGCGTTGCGTTAGGCCACGGCCCAACGCAACGACCCGCCTGTAACAGCCGGGTCAGGCTGATCGGGTACCGCTTTCGATCACCCGCCTCCCGCTCCGGTCATGGCCGACCGGGCCGTCTGCCGGGCTTGGCGGACCTTGTCCAGGCAGGTCCCGGTGTCGCCCCGCTCGGCGGCGGCGCGGCCTTCGCGCAGCATCGCGGCCATGTCGTCGCGCTGCTGCGGCGTGATGGTGGCGCCCGCGCGGGTTCCCGGCTGCTGGCCCGGGTTGCGGCCCAGGGGAACAGGCTCGACGCCGCGGTCGGGCTGCTCGGAGCCGACGCCGCTGCCGATGCTGGACGGCGCCACCGTGCCGCCCGACCGTGCCAAGTCCCGGGATATCGCCTCGCGGCTGGTCGCCGAGCTTTGGGCCCGGTCGGCGTTGGGCGTTCCACCACCTTGCGGACTGGCCCCGGCCTGGTCGCCCGCCGGCCCGCCGCCCTGCGCGAACGCGGCTTCAAGGCGCTGTATCTCGTCCAGGCAGCTGTCCTGCTGCGCCATCGCCGGAAAGGCGGCGCCGGCCGCGATCAGGCCGGCCATCGCAAGGATCGGGGCAAGGATCGGGACACGCATGGAACCACTCCTCCGTTCAACTCCGCGCATCAGGTCGCGTCCTTCCGCCGGGCCTTGGCCATCCTGCTGCTGTTGGCGGCACCCGGCGACAGGGGAGCCTGCGGCGACCCGGTCGCCTCCATGCGTCCGGCGGCAACGGCCGACAGGTTCGGCTCGGCGTCGAACTCCCGGCCCGTCGCTGCATCCTCGGCCGCCAGTTCCCGGCAGGCCTGTTCCCAATGCTCGTCATTCCGGCCGTCGGGCTGTCCGGCATGCTCCCATATCTCATGGGCGCGCCGCCGGATGCGATCTTCCAGATTCCCCGTCATCGCCAGTCCTCCGCAAGCGTTCAGCCGGCCTTGCCCACGCCCTTCATGACATCGGCCATGGTCTCGTACCGGCCGTCGGGCATCTTGCCGATCAAATCGACCACGCTCTCGTCGGCGCCCTGCTGCTTCGCGTGCTTGACCAGATCCTCCTTCCCGGCGGGAAAATCGATCCCCTTCAGGTGATGGGTCACGTCGGTCGGGGAATGTCCGTCCAGGCCCTTGCTCATGTCGAAGTCTCCGGTTGCATGGATCGCTTAGATCCTGAGAACAGGCTTAGGCAGCGATCGTCACCATTCGCTTCAGAACAACCCGACGATCACTCATCACGCTGCCATCTCCACATCTACTCGTAGGATCGGCAGGAGCCTGCCACGTTCCGGAACTTTCACTTCGAGATCGAACCGATAACCTTCTGGCAACACGTTTTCCGCAATCCTCCAGGTTCGCTTTCGCAAGTCACGGAGCAGGAATGACCATGACCCTCTATCGGTTTGTCTTCCTGTTTCAGAGGTGAAACATGACGTCGAGCGGTGACCGCATGCACAAATGTGCACCTCCATCAAAGGCGTACAAAAACTTTTGCCTGACGCCGATAATCAGCTTAGCTCTTGTCTTTTGCGCTTTTCTGGCCGTGCCGGCGTTGTGCGACGAGCCTCGGTACGTTCCACAACTTGGTCTGACCGATCTCAGTCCAAGGAAGGTTCTATTCAGGCCCGGTGACCCTCAAACCTTGATGGTAGTCAATGACAACGGACGAATCGATCTCTTCAACATTTCCAACCCTGGTCGCCCGATTAAGACTGTTGAGATTTTCGCGGGTGCGCGCGTCGCGGTTTTCAGCCCTTCGGGTAACCATATCGCTTCAGGTGGCGACGACGGAGCGGTAAGGATTTGGACCCTCGACGGGAAAGCGTCAGCGCGACCCTTCCGGGGACATGAGTCGAGGATCACCAGCGTCGCTTTCAACCCGGACGGCACGCGCATCTTTTCTGCCGATTGGGATGGAACGATACGCATCTGGACACTTGACGGAACACCGGCACTTGATCCGATCCGAGGCCACGAGGGTACGGTGTGGAGCATCGCCGTTAGCCCGCTGGGCGACCGTATCGTTTCGACTGGAGCCGATGGAACTGTAAGGCTGTGGATGCTAGATGGGACTCACTCAACCGAACCATTGAGGGGCCATGAGGGCAATGTATGGACTGCTGCATTCAACCCCCGCGGTGATCGCATCGTCTCCGGCGGGGAGGATGGGACGGTACGGGTCTGGGATCTCGATGGAAGTTTAGTCGCCGGACCCTTTCGCGGACATGAAGGCTGGGTCGGTAGCGCGGTATTCAGCCAGTCCGGCTACCGAATCGCATCAGCTGGACTGGATGGAACGCTAAAAGTTTGGTCGCTCGACGGAAAAGGTCCGGTCGAGTCGATGAAAGGGCACGACGGTGCAATTTTCAGTATCGCCTTCGCGGACGGAAGCAATCAGATAGTTTCTGGTGGCAATGATGGAACTGTCAGACTCTGGGTGCTTGATTCGAGCTCCCGTCAGCCTAGTTTCCGAGCGCACGACGGTGCGGCTATGGCAGTCGCCTTGAACCCGGCAGGGGACCGCATCGTCTCTGGCGGACAGGATGGTAAGGTCAAGCTCTGGACGCTCGACGGATCTCCGGTCACCGAGCCCTTTAAAGGGCATGACGGCTGGATTTCAAGCGTAGTCTTCCACCCAGCGGGCGATCGGATAATTTCGGGCGGCCAGGACGGAACCGTTCGACTGTGGTCATTGGACGGCACGCCAGTCGTGCCCCCCTTCAGGGGACACCAGGGAGCCGTCCTGCACGTTGCCGTCAGCCCGTTGGGAGACCGCATCGCTTCCGGCGGCACCGACGGCACTATCAGGATCTGGAATCTTGACGGTACGCCCGCCGCCGCACCCTTCCATGGAGACGGTTGGATTTGGAGCCTGGCCTTCAATCCTGCGGGCGATCGAATCGCCTCAGGCGACCATGGTGGAACTGTGCGGCTTTGGACCCTCGACGGCACGCTCGCCGCAGCGCCCTACAAGGGGCATGGAGACGCTGTCAGGAGCGTCGACTTCAATCCATCCGGGGATGTCATTGTTTCCGGTGGTCAGGATGGAACGGTTCGGCTTTGGACCCTGGATGGCAAGCCAATCGCCAAACCTGCCAAAGCGAAAGGTGGCTGGATCACCATCGTCGCCTTCGACCATACCGGCGACCGTATTGTTTCCAGCGGCCAGTCTGGAGGTGTAGACCTACGGAGTCCGGAAGGGACATTGACAGATTCGGTTACCCGGAATACCGGCGGCTGGGGTGCCTCCGACTGGATCTGGAGCGCCGCTTTCAACCACGCTGGCGACCGCATCGTCGCAGGAGGCCAGAATGGGTTCATTAGCATATGGACAATCAAGGGGTCATCCGTTGGAGATCCAATCCGGGGGCGGTTTCAGTCTTCCTGGCTCGTAAACCTCAGCCCGACGGGTGAACGGGTCGCAATCCTTAACTTTTTTGGGACGATAAAGGCCCAAACTTTAGACAGCGGCTTGGTTTCGCAACCATTCAAATTATTTGGTGGGCATCCACTAGCATTTGCATTGAACCCCGGGATTGATCTGGTTGCGTCAGTCGGTGTTGATGGAGCGGTACGGATCCAGAATTTCGCCGGAACCCAGATCGGTGAACCCTTCCAAGGTCATGATGGCGAGATCAAGAGCCTCGCATTCAATCCTGTAGGCGATCGGATCGCTTCGGCTGGTGCGGACGGGACGGTGCGTCTTTGGAAGCTTACCGGCGAACCTGCCGCAGAACCCTTCCGGGGACACGAAGGCGCCGTGTTAAGCGTTGCCTTCAACCCAGCGGGCGATCGCATTGTTTCAGGCGACCAAGACGGTACCATACGCCTGTGGAGGCTCGACGGCCAGCCAGCCTCAGAGCCCTTCGAGTTGCCCGGGGCCTCGTTCGATACGGTGGTTTTCAGCCCTTCGGGAGGCCGCATTGTTTCGGGTGCCCAGGGCCACCTGTTGTACCTTTGGGATTTGTCGGGAGGGGGACGACTGCTTGACCCCACCTGTCCGATGAAGAGTATTCAGGTACTCGGTCACAACACGTATGCACTGCAATGTCCTGACAGAGTACGACTGCTGGACGATGACTTTGTCTGGAAAGGCGATATGTTCTTGCATACCGATGGGTTGGTCATTATGACGGCGGAAGGGGTATTGGCACCTTCGGACGAATCACAACTCCTCGTCCGCGGCTTCGATCAAGGTGGCGCTCTTCTGACGTCACGTGGCGCGGTACCTGCTATCACCATGGCACGTGCCCGGCAGATCCTGTTCGACAACTGGACGGATTGGGAGCAATTCGAAAACGCCGTCCGCCAAATAGCGCGAGCCTTGGTCGAGACTTACGACGGTTTCGACATATGGACGAAGCGATTTCTCTGGCCAGCACTACTGTGGATTATGGTGCTTCTTTCGGCAGTTTTCCTATGGTTTATTACGCCGGCACGGCTGGCCCACTGGGCGATGCCGGTTACCGGTTCATCATCTCCACCATCATGGAAATGGCTTCTTGATATTATTACCCTTTATAAGTGGTTCGGCACGACGAGGAGGCCGCTGAAGGCTTGGCTTCGTAAGCATCGCGCCGCTCTGGAAGCGGAGTGTTTCACGAGATCTCCCGCGGTCGGGGAGCGCTTGCGATACTTGGCCTTCTTCCACGAGGAAAAGGTCGCCGCGTTCAAGAAATCTATCGGTTCTGGCGGTCGGGGGATCATCTGGATTGATGGCGTCGGGGGAAGCGGCAAGAGCGCCCTTGCGTTTCACCTCGTCCGGGAGAGTCTCCTCGATCGGCGGCGCGCGCCTGTTCCCGTGCTGGTGGATGAGGATTGGGAGGGATCACTCGCTGCCCTGGTGGCCGCACGACTCAGTCTCCTCCAGTGGGATCGCAGCCCGACGGAAGCCATGGTCAAGACCCTTGGCGCCGCAGGCTGGCTCTGCCCAGTGGTTGACTCCCTGAGCGAAAGGGCCATGAAGGATGCTGTCGAGAGGATTGGCAGGGCACTATCCGAACGCCATTTCCGTCATCTCATCGTTACCTCCCGAAAGCCACCGCCACAGGGCCACGTCTGGCAACGAGCCGATCGTCTGGAGACGCAACCCCTGGAACTCGAGAATGTTCCGGCTTTCATCACCGCCTATGTTCCGGAGGATAAATGCGCGGAGGTGGAGAAAAGAATCAGCGCTCTCGTGAATGCGCCATCAATCCCAAGCCCCTTGTTTCTGCGCTTTGCGATAGAGCAAGCCCTGCACAACCCCCTTGGTTCGACTGAAAAGCTTGATCTGGTGCTGCACTACGTGGAAGCGCTGCGCGTGGACAAGGTAAACCTCGATCCCGACGATATGGCGCTGGCAGCGGCGATAGCCGCCGTTGAAGCCGTGCGGGAGCATTTGATTCCCCGGGAGATCGAGCGATCCTACCTGCGCGGCATTCTAATGGCGGAAGCCGATAAATCAGCATTCATGGATGCCCAAAGCGAAGCGAAAGTGGAGCCTGTCGCTGTCATCGAAATGCTCGTGTCTTCCGGCCTCCTCAAACAGAACCTCACCAATCGCCGTCTGCAATTCACCTACGACCCCGTCGCGGAATACCTCGCGGCTTGGCGACTGAAAAACTCGAACGTCGAAACGGCAGTGGAAATGAGGAAACGGATTGCATCGAATCCTGAAAGCGCGATCGGGCGCGCTTTGAATGAAATGGTGGCCGGTGCTTCGGGTGAAGACCGGAGCATATCCGGCATTCCCGACACTGCACCGGCCACATGATCCAGAATGTCCGTTGATCCAACACCGCCTTTCATACGGCGCCAAGCCAAGGATTGTTTCAACTTTCGCCTTCAATCGCTCCGTCGCCCGTTAAGGCGTGAGGCGGCGCCATCCGGCGCCGCCTCACGCTTCAATGCGCCAGGATCTGGCTGAGGAACAGCTTGGTCCGTTCCGACTGCGGGTTGTTGAAGAATTCCAGCGGCTCGTTCTGCTCGACGATCTCGCCGCGGTCCATGAAGATCACCCGGTTCGCCACGGTGCGGGCGAAGCCCATCTCGTGGGTCACGCAGAGCATCGTCATGCCCTCCTGGGCGAGGCTGATCATGACGTCCAGGACCTCCTTGATCATCTCGGGGTCGAGGGCGGAGGTCGGCTCGTCGAACAGCATGACCTTGGGGTTCATGCACAGCGAGCGGGCGATCGCCACGCGCTGCTGCTGGCCGCCGGAGAGCTGGCCCGGGTATTTCCGGGCCTGGTCGGGGATGCGCACCCGCTCCAGGTACTTCATCGCCATCGCCTCGGCCTGGTCCTTGGGCATCTTGCGGACCCAGATCGGCGCCAGGGTGCAGTTCTCCAGCACGGTCAGGTGGGGAAACAGGTTGAAGTGCTGGAACACCATGCCGACGTCGCGGCGAACCTGGTCGATGTTCTTCAGGTTGTTGGTCAGCTCGATCCCGTCCACCACGATGCGGCCGCGCTGGTGCTCCTCCAGCCGGTTGATGCAGCGGATCAGCGTGGACTTGCCGGAGCCGGACGGGCCGCAGATCACGATCCGCTCGCCGCGCGCCACGGTCAGGTTGATGCCCTTCAGCACGTGGAACTCGCCGTACCACTTGTGCACGTCGCTGAGCTGGACCGCGATGTCGTTGCCAGCCTCGGGCGCCGCCGTTTGTCTCGCGTCGCTCATGTGTCGTCTCCCGGTAGAATGCGTTTATCGCTTGTGGCCGCGGTGCAGTTCCTGTTCCAGCCACTGGCTGTACTTCGACATGAAGAAGCAGAAGACGAAGTAGATCAGCGCCACGAACAGGTACGACTCCTTGTAGAAGCCGCGCCACGCCGGATCGGTCAGCGCCGCCTTCGACGCGCTCATCAGGTCGAACAGGCCGATGATGATCACCAGCGAGGTGTCCTTGAAGAAGCCGATGAAGGTGTTGACCAGCGGCGGGATCGTGATCGACAGTGCCTGCGGCAGGATGATCATGCGGGTCTTCTGCCAATAGGTCAGGCCCAGGCTGTCCGCCGCCTCGTACTGGCCCTTGGGGATCGCCTGCAAGCCGCCGCGGATGACCTCCGCCAGATAGGCCGATGCGAACAGGATCAGGCCGATCTGGGCGCGCAGCAGCTTGTCGATGGTCACGCCGGTCGGCAGGAACAGCGGGAACATCACCGACGCCATGAACAGCACGGTGATCAGCGGCACGCCGCGGATCAGCTCGATATAGACCACGCAGATCGACTTGACGATCGGCAGGTCGGACCGCCGCCCCAGCGCCAGCAGGATCGACAGCGGGAACGCCACGACCAGCCCGACGACCGACAGGATCAGCGTCAGCGGCAGGCCGCCCCACAGGGTATTGCGGACGAACGGCAGGCCCAGCACGCCGCCCCACATCAGCACGGCCACGACCACCGCGGCGACCGCCCAGACCACGGCGAGCCATGGCCGCCAGAAGTTGCGGTTGCAGCTCAGCGCCAGCATCCCGACGATGATCAGGATGGACGCGATCGGCCGCCACTGCTCCTCGTAGGGGTAAAGTCCGAACAGAATCAGCCGGTATTTCTCGTGGATGAAGGCCCAGCAGGCCCCGCCCGACGCCCGGCAGGTCTGGTTGGTCACCCCTTCGCCCGGCAGGACGCTGTTGAAGAACAGCCAGTTGAGCAGCGGCGGGATCACCTGGTAGGCCAGCCACAGGATCAGGATCGTCAGGATCGAGTTGAACCAGCTGTTGAACAGGTTCGCCCTGACCCAGCCGAGCGGGCCGAGCGCCAGCGCCGGCGGCTTGACCACCTGCGAGCCGGCGGAGCCGGAGGACACGGTGTCGGAACCCTGGAGGGAGATATGGTCTGCCATGTCAGCGCTCCACCAGGGCGATGCGGGTGTTGTACCAGTTCATGAACAGCGAGATGCCGAGGCTGATGGTCAGGTAGACCGCCATCATGATCGACACCGCCTCGATCGCCTGCCCCGTCTGGTTCAGGGTGGTGTTGGCGACGCTGACCAGGTCGGGATAGCCGATCGCGACCGCGAGCGAGCTGTTCTTGGTCAGGTTCAGGTACTGGCTGGTGGTCGGCGGAACGATGATCCGCAGTGCCTGGGGCAGCACGACCAAGCGAAGCACCTCGCCCCGGTGCAGTCCCAGGGCGGAGGCCGCCTCGGTCTGGCCCCAGTTGACCGCCCGGATGCCGCTGCGGACGATCTCGGCGATGAAGCCGGCGGTGTAGATCACCAGGCCCATCAGCAGGGCCGCGAATTCGGGACTGATGTTGATGCCGCCGCGGAAGTTGAAGCCCTGGAGCTCCGGAACGTCCAGCGCGGTCGGAGCGCCCCCGGCCAACCAGGTCAGCAGCGGCAGCGCCACCAGCACGCCGATGGAGCCGAGCACCACCGGGAACTGCTGCCCGGTCGCCTCCTGGCGCTTGCGTGCCCAGCGCGCCAGCAGCCAGACGCCGACGATCGCGGCCAGCAGGGCGATGCCGACCCAGGTCCAGATCGGGTCGTCCGCCAAGCCCGGGAACTTCATGCCGCGGTTGCTCAGGAACACGCCCGGTATCGGGTTCAGCGCCTGGCGCGGCTGCGGCAGGCTCTCGCTGATCACGGCGTACCAGAAGAAGAGCTGCAGCAGGACGGGGACGTTGCGGATCACCTCGACATAGATCGAGGCCAGCTTCGCCACCAGGAAGTTGCTCGACAGCCGGGCGATGCCGACGATGGTCCCCAGGACGGTCGCCAGGATGATGCCCAGCACCGCCACCTTGATGGTGTTCAGGAAGCCCACGAGAAGCGCCTGGCTGTAGCTGCTCGCCGGCGAATAGGGAATCATCGTCTCGCCGATGGCGAAGCTCGCCTCGCGGTCCAGGAAGGAGAAGCCCGTCGCGATGTTCTGCCGCGCCAGGTTCTCCAGCACGTTGGACACCAGGTACCAGCCGAGCAGCACGACGCCGCCCAGCACCAGGATCTGGAAGAAGATCGCCCGGACGTTGGGATCGTTGATCAGGGAGCGGCGCGGCGCCTGGGGAGCCAGGTTCCCGGGGCCTCTGGTCGATATTGCCAAGGATCTCTCCTTTCCCGGTTGAAACGGGAGCCCGGCCCGGACCAATGGCCTATGGGTTGGCCTCAAGGAGAGCGGGCCGGGAAGACGGGCGGAAGTGAAGGCGAAAGGCCGGGTCGCCGCCGTCCCCCGTTCTCGCGGGGGCGGCGGCGCGCCGGATCAGCGGATCGGCGGAGCGTACATCAGGCCGCCGTTGGTCCACAGTCCGTTGGGGCCGCGTTCCAGCTTCAGCGGCGTCTTGACGCCCACGTTGCGCTCGAAGATCTCGCCGTAATTTCCGACGGTCTTGATCACGTTGTAGGCCCACTTCTCGTCCAGGCCGAGCGCCTGGCCCATGCCGGGGTTCGATCCCAGCAGCCGCTGGATGGTCGGGTCCGGGCTCTTCAGCATCTCGTCCACGTTGCCCGAATTGATGCCCTTCTCCTCCGCTTCGAGGGTGGCGTAGACCGTCCACTTGACGATGTCGAAGAACTCGTCGTCGCCGTGGCGCACCGCCGGGCCGAGCGGTTCCTTCGAGATCAGCTCGGGCAGGATGATGTAGTCGTCGGGGTTGGGCGCCAGGGTCGAGCGGATCGACGCCATGCCCGACGCGTCGGTGGTGTAGACGTCGCAGCGGCCGGCGAAGAACGCGGCGTTGACCTCGTCGAAGGACTCGATCACGACGGGCTGGAACTGCATGCCCTTGGCGCGGAAATAGTCGGCCAGGTTCAGCTCGGTCGTGGTGCCGGGCTGCACGCAGACGGTGGCGCCGTTCAGCTCCGTGGCGCTGGACACGCCCAGCGCCTTCGGCACCATGAAGCCCTGGCCGTCATAGAAGGTGGTCGGCGCGAAGTTCAGGCCGAGCGAGGTGTCGCGGCTGAGCGTCCAGGTCGTGTTGCGCGACAGGATGTCGATCTCGCCCGACTGCAGGGCCGTGAAGCGCTGCTGCGCGGAGAGCGGCGTGAAGCGGACGGCCTTGGCATCGCCGAAGATGGCGGCGGCGACCGCGCGGCAGACGTCCACGTCCAGCCCGGTCCAGTTGCCCTGGCTGTCCGGGTTGGAGAAGCCCGGCAAACCGGTGTTGACGCCGCACTGAACGAAGCCCTTCTGCTTGACCGCGTTCAGCGTCGGCCCGGCGAATGCGGCCCCGCTGCCCAGAGCGATCGCCAGTGCTGTGCCCATCGCGGCAATGATTTTCGTTTTCATTGGACCTACCCTGTTTTCTTCGAACCTGCACGAACCTGCATTGGGTGCGGCCGGAACAATCCGGCCGCCCGATCAAGTTCTAGCAATGTTTGAGCCATATGGAATAGCTTTTGATTGAGGCTGCCCCTACAAAAGTGCATGACCACGGTCGCGTCATCGCGCCTGAGCCGGTTCGATCGATAGCGCAGCCGCGTCCCGTGGCGCCCCGGGGCGGCGGAGCCTCGAACGGGGTTGGCCGCAGCCCGCGGGAATGACAGACTGCGCTTTCGTCCAGCGCCCCGGCGTCCGCCTGCGGCGCGCCGGGGACGATACCGCCCATCTTCTCAGCAGAAGCCATGAAAAACGCCAGTCCAGACACCATCCTGACCCATGCAGGCAACGACCCGCACGCCAATTTCGGCATCGTGAACCCGCCGGTCTACCATGCCTCGACCGTGCTGTTCCCCACCGTCGCGGCGCTGGAGGAGGCCGGCCACTCGTTCGACGGCGTCCGCTACGGCCGCATCGGCACGCCGACCTCCCAGGCGTTCGAGGCGACGGTGGCCCGGCTGGAGGGCGGCTTCAAGGCCGTGACCGCGCCGTCGGGGCTGGCGGCGATCACGACGGCGCTGCTGGCATTCGTGTCGGCCGGCGACCACGTCCTGGTCACCGACAGCGTCTACGGGCCGACCCGGCTGTTCTGCTCGGACATGCTGAAGCGGCTCGGCGTCGAGGCGGAGTTCTACGACCCCCTGGTCGGGGCCGGCATCGAGCGGCTGATCCGGCCCAACACGCGGGTGGTGTTCCTGGAATCGCCCGGCTCCCTGACCTTCGAGGTGCAGGACGTGCCGGCCATCGCCGCCGCGGCCAAAAAGGCCGGGGCCGTCGTGATGATCGACAACACCTGGGGGACGCCGCTGTTCTTCAAGCCGTTCGACCACGGCGTCGACCTGTCTATCCACGCCGCGACGAAATACATGGTCGGCCATTCCGACGCGATGCTGGGCGTGATCACCGCCGGCACGGAGGAGGTCTGGAACCGCCTGAAGCGCAACTCCGTGCAGCTCGGCACCTGCGCCGGGCCGGACGACATCTATCTGGGCCTGCGCGGACTGCGGACCATGGGCGCCCGCCTCCGCCAGCACCAGGACACCGCCCTCAACCTGGCCCGCTGGCTCCAGGCGCGGCCGGAGGTGGCCCGGGTGCTCCACCCGGCCCTGCCCGACGATCCCGGCCACGCGCTCTGGCGGCGCGACTTCACCGGCGCCTGCGGCCTGTTCGCGATCGAGCTGAAGCCCTGCTCCGCGGCGGCGGTCGCCGCCTTCCTCGACGGGATGGAGCTGTTCGGGATGGGCTACAGCTGGGGCGGCTACGAGAGCCTGATCCTGCCGATCCACCCGGAGAAGCTGCGCACCGCGACCCGCTGGCGCACCGACGGCCCCATGATCCGGCTGCACGCCGGCCTGGAGGACCCGGACGACCTGATCGCCGACCTCGACCGCGGGCTCGCCCGACTGGCGGCCGCGGCATGACCATGAACGCCGGCAACCGCGAGCTGCTCGACCTCGTCAGCTTCGACGCCAACGGGCTGGTCGCCGCCGTCGCCCAGCAGCACGACACCGGCGAGGTGCTGATGCTGGCCTGGATGAACCGCGCCGCCCTGGAGGAGACGCTGGCCACCGGCCGCGTATGCTACTTCTCCCGCTCGCGCGGCAAGCTGTGGCGCAAGGGCGAGACGTCCGGCCAAGTGCAGCACCTGAAGGAGCTTCGGGTCGACTGCGACGGCGACGCCGTGCTCGTCCTGGTCGACCAGACCGGGGTCGCCTGCCACACCGGTCGCCGAAGCTGCTTCTACCGGGCCGCCCGGCCGGGAGGCGTCGAGACCGTCCTGGAGGTCGAGACGGATCCGGAGAAGCTGTACGGATCGAAGGGCTAGGGGTCCCGAAAGAGTGCGGAGGAATGCCGCGAGGCATGAATTAAGACTTCCGAAAGCATGGCAACAGCCAGATCGGCGGACTTTTTTCGAAAACCTTCAATAAGGTTCCCGACTGTTGATCTAGATCAACGAGGCGATCCGAGCCCTGGTATAGAAACACTCTTGTCTCTAACCCTCCCTGTAATCGCCTTTCAGCCAGAGGTTCTCCCAAGGACCTCTGGCTTTTTTCTTTTCCGGCGCGGGAAAATCCACACCAAGAATAGGGCGATAGCTTGCCTTCTCCTATGGGAGCGGCACAAAAAAGAGGTGACAGCAAGCTGTCACCCGAGGCGAATGCGCGATGAGTAGAGGATGCGAACGGACCTTGTCCTGCCATGGGCTCTCATTGCAGGTCGGGTCATGTTCCGGTCGCAGGATTAAATTAACCATAACCGGCCACCCCGCACACTGCGCACCCGGGGCATCACAGGTTTGTCACAATACGCACGAATTAGCCATGTTTCACCCCCGCCGCCCCCGCTCACCGCCGCCCGAGATAGCGTAGCAGGGCGGCGATCAGCGCCAGGGGAACGACCACGACCGCCCCCACCAGGACGTAGGGGAGCGCCCACTCCGCGACCCCCGTGAACAGGCCGAAGACCGCCAGGACGGTGTCCCAGGTGTCGTAGAGAATGCCCATCGGTTCGATGTCGAGGAAGGACAAGGCCAGCCCGACGATCAGGGAGAGCACGATTATTCTGACGATCCAACTCATCGGGGTGGAACAGCTCCGTCGATTAGCGTGGTTGCGATCCGCCGACAGGCCGATCGCGCGAGGCATACGCGAAAAAACCTGACCGGTGGGCGGAATAATGGAGTGCCTTCTGCTGTTAAAAAGGGGTATCGGGCGGGACTTGTTCCGTCCGGCCACGAGGTGACGCAACGGGGGAACGCATGGTCGTGGAGCATGAACACTGGGCGGTGGCCAACCTCCTGATCGGCCGGTACGGCCGTCTGGCCGCCCGGCAGGCCGAAGCGCGGATCGAGGATGCCGACGCCCGCGGGGATCGGGAAGGCCGGGAGATCTGGCGCAGCGTCCTGGGAGCGCTGGACAGCCAGGGCCGCTGCCTCGGGCAGTTCCGGTAACCTTCGAGCGCCGATGCTGGACGCGAGGTGCCCGCCATCGATCGTTGCCCTGATATATAAAATGTTCTTATTATTTTCCGCTATTGATTCGCACATCCATCGCAAACCCAAGAATCCAGCGCTCGGCCGGACGCCGATGCGTGCCGATCGATGTCGATAAGGGCCACCCCCGGACCGAAATAGAACTGCGATCATCAGCTCCATTTGGCATAGTCCTAAAGCCATAGCTGGATGGGCTGCATTCCAGCCCTCAAACCTCGAACCGGACCCGGATTTTTCATCCCCAAATTCTGGGGATAACTCTGTGGATCGAGAGGGCTCTCCCCAACGGAATCCTGCCACTTGACCCTGATGCCTATTTTTTAGGCACCCGTTTGATTTCGGCGTGTCAAGCAGAAGTTTGGGGTTTCACTTGGAACCGCTTTAATGAAGAATCAGTATTCATGTGCCGTCCTTACAACACCCCCAGAACATCTCCGCCCCGCGAAGAATACAGTTGACAGCCGGCGCGCGCGCCTGTGGACGGCCGCCTCTCCGCCCCGGCTGTCGCCCCCGTCACCGCCGCCGCGGTCCGAAGCGCTTGCGCGGCGCCCCGCGGAAACCGGCCTTGGGCTTCCCGGCCTTTCCCGGCGACCCGACGGACTGCTTGGGCTCCCGCTCGCGACGGGCACGGGAGGCGAGCAGGTCCCCCAGCCGACTGCCGATCAGGGCGCGGCGCTCCCGCACCCCGTCGCGGTCCGGGAACAGGGTCCGGAACCGCCGCGCCGCCCAGTAGTACAGGTCGCAGGCGCGCGACAGGTCTTCCAGCGCCTGGTCGTCCAGCCCGTCGATCCGGCCCGGCACCACATGGCCGACCGGCATCGGCTCCGCGGTCTCGACGGCCTGGAGGATCGCCCGGAACAGCCGCATCTCGGCCTCCTTCTCCAGGTCGGCCGGTATGAAAAGCAGGCTCAGCTTGTCCGGGAAGGCCAGCGACCGCTCGTCGAGCAGCTGCGCCAAGCGGCGGAGCGCCCCCAGGTCGCCGATGCGGTACAGCGACCCCGCCGTCCTGGCGGCGGCGAACCAGTCGATCAGCAGCGCCATCTCGGTCGTGCCGCTGTATTCCGCCAGACGGGCCAGCATGGCGCGGGTCGGCCGAACGGCCAGCGAGGCCTGCGGCCCCAGCCGGGCGTCGGCCCGCTCCATCAGCGTCTTGAGGGCTTGGGGCGTGTTGCGGGCGACCACGCCGAACTCGCCGGCCTCGAACTGGCCGAAGCGCCCCGCCCGCCCGGCGATCTGCCGGATCTCCACCGGCGACAGCGGACGGACTGCGGTGCCGTCGAACTTCTCCAGGGCGGTGAACAGCACGCGGCGCACAGGCAGGTTCAGCCCCATGCCGATGGCGTCGGTCGCGACGACCACGTCGGCCAGCCCGGACAGGAAGCGCTCGGCCTCCAGCCGCCGGACGTCGGGCGCCAGCGCCCCGTAGAGGACGGCGGCCGTCAGCCCCTGGGCGTGCACCGCGTCGCGGATCAGGTGGACGTCCCGGCGCGAGAAGGCGATCAGGGCGTCGCCGGCCTCCACGTCGGTCCACTCCAGGCGCCGCGGGATCATCGACAGCGGCGCCTTGCGCTCCAGTTCCACCACTTCCAGCGGTTCGTCGAGATGCGCGGCCACCCGCTCGACCAGCGGGCGTGCCTCGGGCGCCCCCAGCAGATAGACGGTATCGGCGGGAGCGCCCATCAGCGCGGCGGTCCAGGCCCAGCCCCGGTCGGGATCGGCGAGCATCTGGACCTCGTCGATCACCGCCACGTCGACCGGCCGTTCCGGATCCATCATCTCGATCGTCGAGGCGACGTGCCGGGCGTCGGGCGTCCTGATCTCCTCTTCGCCGGTCAGCAGGGTCGTCGGCGTGCCGTCGCGGTTCAGCCGGTCCATGACCTCCAGCGCCAGCAGCCGCAGCGGAGCCAGATAGACACCTGAGGAGGCCCCCCGCAGGGCCTTCAGCGCGCGGTGGGTCTTGCCCGAGTTGGTCGGCCCCACCACAAGGACCAGCCGCCGCCCCATGCCGCGCGCGACCGGGAAGAGAAGCTCGTAGCGGGAGAAGTCGAAATGGCGGTCGATGAAGGCCCGGCCGCGCGCCTCGGCCCTGTCGCGCCGCCAGGCGTCGAACTCCCGGTCCCACCGGCGCAGGATCTCGTCGGCGTCCTGGTGGTTGCGGCTCGTCCGGCCGAGCCGGTCGCACAGCGAGCCGAACGTCCAGCCGTCGTCGCCGCTGCCCGCCTCGTCCGCGTAGCGCCAGAGCCGTTCGGCCAGCCGCGCCGCATCCGCGTGCAGCCGCTCGGCCAGGACCCCGTCGGCGATCAGGCGGTCGCGCAATACCGCATGGTCCGGCCCGGCCTCGTCCAGTCCGGCGAACTCGTCCACGTCGATCTGGCGGGAGGCCGCGAAGCGGATCGGCTCCGCCATGCCGGTCCAGGGCAGCGCGTCGGTCATGACCAGCCGGACCCGGTCGCGCCCGTCGCCGGGATGGAGCGAGACATGCCCGGCCGGATCGAGGGCGCGGCGGGACGCGGCCAGAAGTTCGTTGCGCCGTTTGGCCCGGTCCAGATGCCCTTGGATCTCCCGCACGACGGCGTCGCGCCGCTCGATCGGGACCAGCAGGTCGCGCTTGCCCTTGGGCAGCGGCAGCCCCAAGGACGCCAGCCCGGACGCGGCGGCCATCTCCATCCGCGCGACCCCCGCCTCGGCGAGGGTCAGGCAGTCCGGATGCCGGCGGGCGATCTCGTGGACCAGATGCGGGTCGACGCCTTCCGGGTGGTCCTGGGCGTCCGAATCTTCAACCATGGCGTCGCGTTCCCGCTTTCAGTCTCTGCCTTCGGGCCCGCCGGTCGCTCCGCCGGGCCGGGAGGGCGGAAGATGCTCGCTGCGGGCCGGCCGGGTCAACCCGCGGCACGGCGGCAGGCCGCAAGCAGCTCCGCTTCGCCGGAGCACCGCATGACCAGTTTCGAACATTTCCGCCCTATTGTTACCATCCGTTAATCTGCATGACTCCTCCGTTAGTAAAGATCATCCTCTCCTCCACCGGACGGCAGTATGGCGGACAGCAAGCCCCAGATTACCCCATGGACCTTATTGCCATTCGCGTACCGGGTAACTTGTTCTTATTCTTGGGACCGAAAATATCAAAGCAACCACCTAGGCATTTTTCTATAACTCGACTATGACCAAAGACGGATCGAAATTGCCGCTCATTACGCGCATTATCCCCACGATACTTAGGGGTTAGTTCATTCTGGTAATGAACATTTCGGAACGGGGAATCGAGATGGATGCCGGCGGCAAGCGCGATGAAGTCCAACGCCTGGACTTCCTGCAGATCGATCAGAAGACGCGGGATACCTTGAAGGAATTCGCTCCGGAGCTGGAGGAACTGCTGCCCCCGGCTCTGGACCAGTTCTATCGGCACGTCCAGAACTATCCCGAGCTGAAGGCGATGTTTTCCAGCGAGGACCGCATCCAGCACGCCCGCTCGGCCCAGTTGAAGCACTGGCTCAACCTGTTCTCAGGCAGGTTCGACAGCGAGTATTTCGCCTCGGTCAGGCGCATCGGACTGACCCACAGCCGGATCGGCCTGGAACCCCGCTGGTACATCGGCGGCTACGCCTTCACCGTCAACCACCTCTACGATGCCGCCACCCGCAAGTTCAGCAACCGGTGGCGGCCGGAAGTGGCCCGGGCGAAGCTGTCCGACCTTCTCGCCGCGCTGAACAAGGCGGTGATGCTCGACATGGACCTCGCCATCTCCATCTACATCGAGGAGAACAAGGCGGTCTACGACCGGCAGCTCGACCAGCTCGCCGAGAGCTTCCGCGGCACCGTCGTCGGCATCGTGGAGGCGGTCGGCGGCGAGGCCGGCCATCTGGACGCCACCGCCGAGGCGATGTCCGCCGCGGCCGAGGAAACCAGCCGGCAGGCGATCGCCGTGGCCGCCGCCGCCGAGCAGGCCAGCCAGAACGTCGAGACCGTCGCCGCCGCCGCGGAGGAGCTGTCCAAGTCGATCCAGGAGATCACGCGGCAGGTGACCCGCTCGTCCGACACCTCGCGCCGCGCCGTCGCCGACGGGGAGCGGACCGGAGGACTGCTGCAGACCCTGTCGAGCGCCGCCGAAAGCATCGGCGCGGTGGTCAGCCTGATCAACGACATCGCCAACCAGACCAACCTGCTGGCGCTCAACGCCACGATCGAGGCCGCGCGTGCGGGCGAAGCCGGCAAGGGCTTCGCCGTGGTCGCCAACGAGGTCAAGCAGCTCGCCACCCAGACGGCGCGCGCCACCGGCGACATCAAGGGTCAGGTCGACGAGATCCAGGAGGCGACCCAGGGCGCGGTGGCCGCCATCCGCAACATCCTGGGCACCGTCACGGACATGGACCAGATCTGCTCCCTGATCGCCGCCGCGGTGGAGGAACAGGCCGCCGCGACCCAAGAGATCGCCCGCAACGTCGAGCAGGCGGCGGTCGGCACCCAGGAGGTGGCGGTCAACATCGCGGGCGTCACGTCGGCCTCGTCCGAGACCACCCGGTCGGTGTCCACCGTACGGAGCACCGCCGGCCAGCTCAGCGGCCAGTCGGCGGCGCTCCAGCGGGAAGTCGGCAACTTCCTGCGCTCGATCAAGGCGGCCTAGCGGGCTTATCCCTCCGCGGGGTAGACCCGCAGGATCTCGCCGCTCGAGCTGTCGGTCAGGAGGTACAGCGCGCCGTCGGGCCCCTGCTCGACGGCGCGTATCCTTTGGTTCAGGTCCTCGAACAGGCGCTCCTCGTGGATCACGCGGCTGCCGTCCAGTTCGAGCCGGGCGACGTCCTTGGTCGCCAGGCCGCCGTTGAAGACGCTGCCCTGCCAGGCCGGGAACGCCGACCCGGTATAGAAGGCCATGCCGGACGCCCCGATCACCGGGGTCCAGTGGTACACCGGCTCCTCCATGCCCTCGGCCTGCTGCTTGCCCGTGCCGACCGGGCTGCCGTCGTAGTTGACGCCGTAGGACACCACCGGCCAGCCGTAGTTCTTGCCCGCCTCCGGGATATTGATCTCGTCGCCGCCCTTCGGCCCGTGCTCGTTGACCCACAGCACGCCGGTTTCCGGATGAAGCGCCGCGCCCTGGATGTTGCGGTGGCCGTAGGACCAGATCTCCGGCAAGGCGCCCTGGCGGTTGACGAACGGGTTGTCCTCGGGCACCGACCCGTCGGGGCGGATGCGGATCACCTTGCCCAGGTGGGAGTTGAGGTCCTGCGCCTGGGTGCGGAACCGTTCCTCCGACCGTTCGCCCAGCCCGATGAACAGGTATCCCTGATTGTCGAACACCAGCCGCGAGCCGAAATGCTTGGTGCTGGGCAGCTTCGGCTTCTGCGAGAAGATGACTTGCACCTCGGACAGGCTGCGGGCATCGGGGCTCAGCACGCCGCGCGCAACCGCGGTCGAATTGCCGCCGTCACCCGGTTCCGAGAAGCTGAAATAGACCAGCCGGTTCTGCGCGAACTGCGGGTCGAGCGCCACGTCCAGCAACCCGCCCTGCCCTCGACTGTCCACCTGCGGAATGCCGCGGATCGGGTCCGACACGGTGCCGTCGGCCGAGACATGCCGCAGGTTCCCACGCTTCTCGGTTACCAGCATGCCGCCGTCGGGCAGGAATGCCAGCCCCCACGGGTTGGCCAAGCCGTCGGCGAAGGTGGTGACCTGCACGCGGCCCTTCTCGGTCTCGAAAGTCTCGTCGACGGCCAGTGCCGGGTTCAGGCCGGCCAGCGCCGTGGTCGCAAAAAAGGCGGCCGCGATGGCGGGGGAAACGTTTCGCATGGGAGTCTCTCCTCGTCTCGTCGATTTGCAGACCTAGATAAGAGCGAAGCCGGGTTGAACAATTGCAACGATCCTGCAACCGATGCCGATATATCCCACTATTTGGGACAGACCTAATCTATTTGACATACGCCGGCATGGCTTCCTAACATCATTCCCGGCCAACGCGGGAGCGGATCACCACCATGAAGGGCCACCACGCAGCCGTCCTGGAACAGCCCCAGGGGACGGACCGGACAGGGGAGCGGGCACCGGAGAAGCGCCAGGGGAGCGGCACCCAGACCCTGCTAAGGGGGCTCGCCCTGCTGGAATGCGTCGCGGAGGGCATCGGGGACGTGAAGGGGATCGCGGCACGGCTCGGCACGCCGCGCAGCACCACGCACCGCATGCTCAACAGCCTGGTCGCCGAACGCTACCTGCACCATGTGCCGTACAAGGGCTACCTGCTCGGGCCGAAGCTGATCCAGCTCGGCATGCGGGCGCTGGAGCATCGGCCCCTGGCGGCGATGGCCCGTCCCCATATCGAGACTTTGGCGCGGCTGACCGGCGACACGGTCCATCTCGGCGTCCTGGAGGATGGGGAAGTCTTCTACCTGGACAAGGTTCCCGGCACCCGCGGGCTGGAGATGCGCTCGCGCGTCGGCATGGCCATGCCGGTGGCCTCGACCGGGCTGGGCAAGAGCCTGATGCTGGGATTGCCGCCGGACCGGTGGCCGGACCTGTACGAGCGCGCCCGCGCCTTCGCCTCGACCGTCCCCGGCCGGCCGCCGCTCGCCCCCTGGCCGGAGTTCCGGCGGCAACTCGCGGATTATGCCGGCCAGGGCTGGTCGTACGACATGGAAGAGAACGAGATCGGCATCCGCTGCGTGGGCGCCCCCGTGCACGACGTCCGCAACCAGGTGACCGCTGCCGTCAGCGTGGCGAGCGCCGTTCCCTTCATGCCGGAGCAGAGGATGCGGGAGCTCGGGCCGGCGGTCCGCGACTGCGCGGACGCGATCTCCAAGGAGTTGGGATGGAAACCCCAGTGATTGAACAACCGGATGCCCCCGCCCTGATCGCGCTGGACTGGGGCACCTCCAGCCTGCGCGGGTACCTGATGGACGCGGGCGGCAGGGTGCTGGACCGGCGCGCCAGCGCCCACGGCATCCAGAACCTGCCGGTCCCCGGCATTCCCGGCTTCGAGCAGGCCTTTGCCGATCTCTGCGGCGCGTGGCTGGAAGCCCACGGCAAGCTTCCCGCCGTGGCCGGCGGCATGGTCGGCAGCGCCCAGGGCTGGGCGGAAGCGCCCTATGTCCCCTGCCCCGCCGACACCGGCAGCCTCGCCGGCAAGGCCGTCGCGGTGGAGAGCGCGTCGGGCGTGCGCGTACTGATCGCCCCCGGCGTCATCTTCGACCCGCCGGACGCCGACCCCGACGTGATGCGCGGGGAGGAGATCCAGATCTCCGGCGCGCTGGCCGACCATCCCCACCTCGCCGGCCGGGCCTGCGTCGCTTTGCCGGGCACCCATTCCAAATGGGTCCAGGTGACCGACGGGCGTATCGCCCGGTTCGCCACATACATGACCGGCGAGCTGTTCGCCGTGCTGTCGCGCCACTCGATCCTCGGCCGGCTGATGCCGGACGATCCCGCGGCCTCTCCCGCCGACCGGTCCGCCGCCGACGCCGCCTTCGCGGCCGGGGTGCGGACCGCCCGCGACGGGCTGCCGGGCGACCTCTCCCACCAGATCTTCGCCGCCCGCACCCTCGGCCTCACCCGCCGGCTGCCGCCCGAGGTGCTGAAGGACTACCTGTCGGGCCTGCTGATCGGGAACGAGCTGGTCTCCGGCCTCGCCCGTATGCGCGACACGCTGGCCGGCGACACGCCGCTGCTGCTGATCGGCGACGCCGCCCTGTGCCGGCGCTATGTCCGCGCCCTCGACCTGCTGGGCACGGTCCCGGCGGCCCTGCTCGACAACACCGCCCCCCGCGGGCTCTTCCAGTTCGCCGTCGAGGCCGGACTGGTCACCTCCCCCGTTTCCTCCGACAGGAGCGACATGCCATGAACACGACGCCGGCCCTGAACACCCCGGCCACAGCCGCCTCCGACCTCCGGACGCGCCTGGACGGCGCCTTCGCCGCGCTGCCGCTGGTCGCCATCCTGCGCGGCCTGACCCCGCGGGAAGCGGAGCCCGCGGCCCAGGCCCTGTACGACCGCGGCTTCCGGCTGATCGAGGTGCCGTTGAACTCACCGGAGCCGTTCGACAGCATCGGCGCGATCCGCAGGCTGCTGCCCCCGGACGCGATCGTCGGCGCCGGAACCGTGATGACTCCCGACCAGGTGAAGACCCTCGCGGGCCTCGGGGCCGACATCGTGGTCATGCCCCACGGCGACACGGAGCTGATCCGCGCCGCCAAGTCCGCCGGCCTCGCCTGCCTTCCGGGCGTGACCACCCCGACCGAGGCCTTCGCCGCCCTGAAGGCCGGCGCCGACGCACTGAAGCTGTTCCCGGCCGAACTGATCAGCCCCCGCATCGTCAAGGCCATGCGCGCCGTGATGCCGCCCGACGTCCGCCTGCTGCCGGTCGGGGGCATCGCCCCTGAAACCATGCGCGACTACCGCGACGCCGGCGTCGCCGGCTTCGGGTTGGGCTCGGCTCTCTACACCCCCGGCATGGCCGTCCCGGAATTGGCCCGGCGCGCGGAACGCTTCGTCGCGGCGTGGCGGGAGATCGCGTGACGCAGATACGGAGGCCGACGTTCCGGAATGCTGTCGGCGTCGGCCCTGCGGGCCGGTGCCGACCTACGAGGACATTGCCGTCAGCTCAGGCGAAAAGCTGGCCGTAGTCGTCCACTCCCGTGACTCCCACCAGCGACACCGTGGCGCCGTTGAACTGCAGCACCGTCGTGTCGGCACCCCCGGTACCGTCGCCGTCCACCTCGGTCACGCCGCGAAGACGCAGGCCCCCGTCCATCTCCAGCCGGTCCCCTTCCGCCGCATCGAAGTCGAGCAGGGTATCCTTGCCGCCGCCCCGGGACACGACGAAGATATCGGCGCCTGCGCCCCCGTCGAGCCGGTCGTCGCCCGTGCCGCCATCGAGGCGGTCGTTGCCCGAACCGCCGAACAGGGCGTCCTTGCCGCTGCCGCCGAGAAGCGTGTCGGCACCGTCCAAGCCGCGGACCTCGTCGTCGCCGTTCCCGGCCCGGTAGGTGGTGGCGAAGCCGCCCGCGTCCTGGAAGCTGTCGGCCTTGTTGGTGCCGGCCACCATCCGGGCCGGGTTGCCCAGGTCGAGGCCCGCCAGCAGGGGATCATGGTCGGACACCCGGGCCGCGACCGAGCCGTCGAAATAGTCGGGGTCGCGCCCGAAATCCAGGTTGTAGTCGAGCGCGTCGGCCTCGTCGGCATTGATGTGCCACTCGGTGATGCCGGTCACCTGGTCCGCGAGGGTCCCGTTCGCCAGGATGTAGTCGAGCGAACCGATCTGCCCGTCGAACACGTAGGAGTACGGGTCGTCGATCCGCTCCTGAAGGTTCTCGTAGCCGGCAGCCTTCAGGGTATCGATCGGATCCTCCCGGAAATAGGAGTTGAGGTCGCCGAGGATCATCCTGTCGCCATCGTCGGTACCCGTGGGGTTGGTGCCCAGCCACTCGGTCAGGGCTTCGGCGGCCAGTTCGCGCTGGTTGTTCCAGCTTCCGGCGCCGTCTCCCCGATCGGCGTCCTCGCCCTGCCCCGATCCGCCCTTGGACTTGAAGTGGTTGGCGACCGCGGTGAACTGCTCGCCCGTCCCGGTCTCCTCGAAGGTCACGGCCAGGGCGGCGCGGCTGGTGTTCTCGCCGTTGAAGATGCCGCCGACGGTGCTCTCGGCCAGCAGTTCCGGCCTGACGTCCGAATCGTCCAGGACCGCCACGCCGGTGTCCCCGGCGACCCGGACCTCGTCCGGCTTGTAGATCATGCCGACGGCGATCGCGTCCCCGCCGACGAAGTCCTGCCCGGGGCGCACCCAGTCGTACAGCGTCTTCCCGGCCGCCGCGTTCAGCTCGCCGACCAGGTATTCGACCGCATTGCCGGACGAGCCCTCGATGAAATCGTTCTCCAACTCGACGAGGCCGAGCACGTCGGCGTCGAGTCCCAGGATCGCCGTCACCAGCTTGTCGGACTGGCGCTCGAACTCCGCCGGGCTGTTGGCCCCGCGCGGCTCGAACCCGTTCTCCGTCCTGTTGCCGCCGGCATCCAGCGTGGTGAAGTAATTCAGGACGTTGAAGCTGGCGACCTGCAGCGTGCCGCCGACCGGGTCGGGCTCGGCCGGGCGCTCGTTGGCGGAGACGAAGGTATTGTCGCCGTCCTCGACCGAACGGACCCGGTAGGCTCCCGCCGGGCCGAAGCCGAGCACGCCCGTCAGCCCGGTGACCGTGTCGCCCATGCGCGGCGCCGTCGCGGTGCCGTAGCCGGGCTCATCCGGGTTCGCGGCGGTGGGACCCGCGCCGTCGTCGTCGGGATCGAAGCCGTCCAGCAGGTCGATCGGCTGGTTCTGGCTGTTCAGGCCGTCGTCATAGGTGATCGAGCGGGATGCCAGCTGCCGGAGGTGGTCGGCGTAGCCCGCCGCATCCGGTTCGTTCGTCTGGGTGAACTGGTACGGACGATCGTCCGCGGACTCGTCGATGCGGCCCGCCAAGCGGTCGCCCTCGCCGGCATAGAGTTCGATCTCGTTGAAGCGGTCGAGGTTGAACTGCTCGGTCACCGCCAGGGTCTGCGGGACGGTGACCAGCATGCCTTCATAGGCTTCCAGGTCGGGCTGGAAGCCGTTCGATGCGGAACCGGTGGTGCCGGCGGCCGGCAGGTCCATCTCCACCGCGAGCGCGTCGGCATCGGCCACCGCGCCGGGGGTCACGACCCGGATGTCGGCGGCCCCGGCGACGGTGAGCTGGGTCTCGCCATTGAACTCCGTCACCGTCCCGGTCACCCGGACGAGATCGCCCTCGTCCACGTCGGCGCGGAGGGGGCCGGCCCCTTCATAGACGAAGATGCCTTCGGATGTGAGGCTGTCGGCGTCCCGGTCGGCCGCTTCCTCCATCAGGTAGAAGCCGCCGATCTCCCGCCCCGCGTCGCCGTCGCCGTTCTGGAAATCGCCGACCACGACGGCCTCGACGGTGACCCTGCCGCCGACGAGCGGGCTCGCCGTACCGCCGCCCTGGACCTCGGCGATCCGGGATATGCCGACATCGTCGTTGATGATGGTCGCCGTGGCGGAACCGTCGGCGATCCGTGCCTCACCGGCCGTCGCGGCAAGGTTGGACAGCGAAAGCGTGAAGGTCTCGTCAGGCTCGGGCACGGAGTCGTCCGCGATCTCCACGGTCACCTGCCGCGAGAGTTCCCCACCATCCTCAAAGGTCAGCGTGCCCTCGGCGGCGGTGTAGTCGCCGCCGGCGGTGGCGCTGCCGTCCTGCGTCGCGTAATCGACCGTGAAGGCCGCCGCGGCATCGGTGCGCGAGACGGTGAAGACCGCCGTTCCGTCCGCCTCGTTCACCGTGACGTCGCCGACCGACACCTGCGTCGCTCCGTCGCCGGGCAGATCGGTGCTGGTGACGCGGATGTCGTCGATGCCGACCCACTCGTCGTTGCCGACGGCGTTGGTCGTGATGACCCTCACCTGGAGTTGCGGCTGGTCGCCGGCCTCCGCCGGGAGCGCCACCGACACGGGGATCGACCCGCCGCCCAGGGCCGGGCCCCGGGTCGCGTCGGCCAGGTAGCCACCCTCGACAGTCGTCCAGTTTCCCGTCTCGCCGAGGCGGTACTGCACCGCGACCTGCTGGATGGCGTCATCGGGGCCGGTTTCCAGGTCGCGCGCATTGAAGGCCAGCTCGACGTTTTCCTGCCCGGTGGAGTCGAGATGGATCACGACATAGGGCGCATCGGCGGTTCCAGACCCGCTGAGCGCCACCGTCGGATCGTCGATCGCGAATTCCGTCACGCCGCCGGTGGCGAAGCCGTTGGGAGTGGTCTGGTTGGCATTCACGTCCATCTCATCGGACGTTCCGACCACCGTGCGGGGGTCGGCCCCGGTCGCCGACGTCAGCCCGTCGCCGCGGTACCCCACGATCGACGGAACTCCGGACCAGTCGTCATTCGTCGCGATCAGGCCGGGCTCGCTCCAATCCTGCGCGAACGCGCCTTGGGAAAGCCGGTGATATTGGCTGGTCATCTTTCCTCAACCCTGTTTCTCGGACACCCGCGAGGGGCGCCTGCGGCCGCGTCGCGGCGGCCTGGATGGCTTTTGCGGGACGGCATCCCTGGCGGGGCATGCCGGCGGGCCGTTCCAGCCGGAGCATTCCCCATGATCCAAAACCCTGTGCTATCCTGTCCGGCATTCATCGCTGCGGATCAAAAGGACGATGATGACGGCGCAGTTCTCTCACCGGCTGATGACTGTCGAGGAATTCCTGGACTGGGATGACGGCCGTTACGAACTGGTCGACGGCACTCCCAGGCTGATGGCGCCGCACTCAGATGCCCATGGCACGATACAGGGCAACCTGACGGCCCTGATCCGAAACCATCTGGCGGCACGCGGCGGTCCCTGCCGTCCCGTCATCGAGGGCGGCGTGAAGCCGAGGATCCAGGCGAAGTTCAACTATCGCAAGCCGGACATCGCCGTAACCTGCAGCCCCCATGTTCCCGGCGATGTCATGATCCCCGATCCCGTTCTCATCATAGAGATCCTGTCCACCAACGAGACCGAAACGCGCGAGAACATCACGCGCTACATCTCGCTGCCTTCCATCCGGGAGGTCGCCTTGTTCCACTCGGAGATAAAACTCGCCGAGCGGTGGAGACGCGGTGCGGACGGGTGGTCCGACGACCCCGATCTCTTCACCGGCTCCATGAGGCTCGAGACGATCGACCTGAGCCTGGATTTCGACGAAGTCTATCGCTGGGTGAACTTCCGGGGCTGAACTGGATTTGACGATCGAAGTCTCCGAGGAACGATCTCCTTAACTCCACTTGCCCAGGTCGAGCCGGCCGGCAGGCAGTGGCGGTCGTGCGGAGAGGGCCACCGTCCGCGACGCGGGACGCAGCCCCTCCCCGCCGAAGTCGTCACGCCGCCGGCAGGAGTTCCTTCGTGTAGAGGCTCTGCCCGTCCAGGTCCTTCAGGGTCACCAGCATCACGCCCTCCTCGCTGATGTCCACCTGGCCGAAGAACTGCATCCCGGCCGATGGGGCCAGATTGGACTGCCCGTCCGGCGGGGCCTTCACGTACATCAGCTGCGGGCCGAAGGTGTCGTCCAGTTCGTTCGGGCCGAAGGTGCCGGCGTTC
The DNA here is from genome assembly GCF_016806835.2 of Skermanella rosea. Taxonomy (NCBI): domain Bacteria; kingdom Pseudomonadati; phylum Pseudomonadota; class Alphaproteobacteria; order Rhodospirillales; family Azospirillaceae; genus Skermanella; species Skermanella rosea. The sequence goes on from NZ_CP086111.1 coordinate 3,859,044, forward strand.
AGCGGACCGGAGACGAATTCCCAGAACGGCTCGAAGTCCTGGAACTTGGCCTTGTTCGGATCATAGAAATGGGCCGCGGTGTAGTGGACGTCGGCGGTCAGCCAGACCGTGTTGCGGATGCCGTTGCGCCGGATGAAGCTCAGCAGGTCGGCGATCTCCAGCTCGCGGCCGCGAGCCGGGCCGTTGCCCTGGGCGATGGCTTCCGATCCGGTCTTGTCCTTGCCGTTGTCGTACACGATCACGCCGATCGGCATGTCGGACGCGATCACCTTCCAGGTCGCGTTCGAGGCCAGCAGGGCCTGCTTCAGCCAGCGGATCTGCTCGGAACCCAGGATGGGGGTCTCCGATCCCATCTCCTCCTGGAGATTGGCGGTGTTGGGTCCGCGGTAGCTGCGCATGTCGATGCGGAACACGTCGAGGTGCGGACCGTAGGAGAACTTGTTGTAGATCCGGTCGCGGTTCTCCGGGTCGTGCCGGATCGGCATGTATTCCAGGAAGGCCCGCATGCCGTTGGCGGCCAGCACGGCGGCGCTCTTCTCCTTGTAGCGCTGGTCGGAGTCCATGCGCTTTTCCCAGTACCAGTTGTTGGTCGCCTCGTGGTCGTCCCACTGGGCGAACATCGGCACCTCGGCGTTGAAGCGGCGCAGGTTCTCGTCCATCAGGTTATAGGCATGGGCGCCGCGGAAATCGCCCAGCGTCTCGGCCACCTTGGACTTCGCCTCGGTCGTGACGTTCTTCCAGACTCCGCCGCCCGGCAGTTCCTTGGTCTCCGGGATCGGACCGTCGGCATAGATCGTGTCGCCGGAATGGATGAAGAAGTGCGGCTCTGTCCGGCGCATCGCCTCGTAGATGCGCATGCCGCCGAAATCGGGGTTGATGCCGTATCCCTGCCCGGCCGTGTCGCCGGACCACACGAAGCGGACCCGGCCGTTGCCCGGGGCGGTGCGGAACTGGCCGGTCACCGGCTCGCTGAAGCTCTTCAGGTCGGACAGGTCCTGGAAGCTGACGCGGTAGAACACGCGCTGGTCGGCCGGCAGCCCGGACAGGTCGATCCGGGCGGTATAGTCGCTGTCGGTGACGGCGACCGGGCCATCGAAGCGCCTGGCGTTCCTGAAGCTCTCGGTCGTTGCGACCTCCACGACCATGCGGGCCGGCCGGTCGGCCCGGCTCCAGACGATCGCCCGCCCGCCGGACAGGTCGCCGGACTGGACACCGTAGGGCATGGCGATGCGGCGGCTGTCGGCGGTGATGATCGCCGGAGCCGCCTGGGCCAGCGCCCGCCCGGCGGTCGAGGCCGCGACCAGCAGACCGCCGCTTGCCAGCGCCGAATTGTACAGGAACGAGCGGCGGGTGACCCACCGCCGGGACTCAGGGCTATTGGACATATCGCGGATTCTCCCGTTCCGGTTTATTCGTCCGCGGAAGCTATCCGGTGCCCATGACAGTTTTTCATGCGGAAGCGACGCAAACGGGGAACCCCTTACGGCTAGCCCATGCCTGCGGGGACCGTTGCCGCGCCCTCCCCCCTCAATCCCCGTGCAGGGGCATCGTCACGGTCACCCGCGTGCCGCCGTCGCCGTTCGCGCCCTCGATCTCCAGCACGCCTTCGACCCGCGTCGCCAGGGCGCGTATCAGGTTCATGCCGAGGCTGTCGGTCGCCTCCTCCGGCATGCCCTTGCCGTTGTCGGTGACTTCGAGCCTGAGGCGCTCGCCCGGCAGGACGGTCAGGGAAACCCGGATCTCGCCCCGGGCACCGTCCGGGAAGGCGTGCTTGAAGGCATTTGTCACGATCTCGTTGATCAGCAGGCCGAGCTGGATCGCCATGTCCAGGCCCAGCGCCACGTTGTCCGTCTCGACCATCAGCTCCGGCCCGTCGCCCCGCGCGGTGAAGGAGGTCCGCAGATGGGCGCACAGGTCCCGGACATAGCCGGAGAGATCGACGCGGGCGAGATCGTCGGACTGGTAGAGCTTCTCGTGGACGATGCTCAGCGAGTGGATGCGGCTGCGCACGTCGTCCAGTTCCTGCCGGACCAGCGGGTTGGTGGACTTGCGCGCCTTCAGGCTGACCAGGCTGGAGATGATCTGGAGGTTGTTCTTGACCCGGTGGTAGACCTCCTTCAGCAGCACTTCCTTCTCGACGACGCTGGCGCGGAGCGCCGCGTTCGCCTCCAGAAGCTCCTCCTCCCGCTGGCGCAGGTCGTTCAGGCTGCTCAGCAGCTCCTGGTTCTGGCGCTGGACCTCCTCGACCGGGTCGAGCGGCTGCTGGCGGGCCAGCTCGTCCATCAGCTTGTTGATGAATTCCGGGATCGCCATGCCCAGCGGCTTGGACAGGATCCGGGTCAGCCGGACCGTCGTCCCGTCCCCGGATGTCTCGATATCCAGCTTGTCCATCAGGCGCCGGGCGCCGAGCAGGCCCAGCCCCATGCCGGTGCGCGAGCGGTAGCGGCCGGCCAGGATGTCGTCCAGTTCGGAGATGCCCGGCCCCCGGTCGCCGACCTCGATCACCAGGGCCACCTTCCCGGCGACCTCCTGGATCCGGAACTCGGCCTTTCCGCCGGTGGCGTAGGCGTAGGCATTGCGGCAGACCTCCGACACCGCCGTGGCGATGCGGGTCTGGTCCTGGACCTCGAAGCCCATCCGGTCGGCGACCAGCCGCGCCCGCTGCCGGGCGTGGACGATGTCCCGGTCGTGGCGCACATGGACCGTGAAGAGCGGCCAGGTCAGGGGTCTCTGGTCTTCAGTACGACGATCAGGTTGTCGTCCCGGACCCGCTTGAAATCGCGGTACAGCACGGCCGCGATCATCGTCGGGTGTCTTGTTGCCAGCCCCGGGTAGCTGTCGATATCCCATTTAGTGCTCAAGCCGTCCGAATGGAAAACCGCCAGCAGATCGCCACCGTAACCATACTCGTATTCCTTCACTTTCGACATATTATGCCCGACGACGCCGTTTTGCGACACCGTTCGGGCCTGCCCTTCCCGCGACCGGAAGTACCCCGCGATATTGCCCACCCCGGCGAACAGGATGCGGCGTTCGACCGGCTCGATCCGCACCACGGCGACCGCGGCGCCGCGCGTTCCCCGCAATGCCCGGTGCAGATCCTCGACCAGGGGTTCGGGCATCCGCTCCTTCGACTGCCTGAACCCCGCCCGGGCGGCGTCCGCCGCGTCGGCGGCGCCGAGACCGTGACCGAGGCCGTCACACAGCAACAACAGCGTGGCGCCGCGATCGGTCACCCGGACTGACCAGGTATCGCCGCTCACCGCCTCCCCGATGCGCGGAAGGCACACCGCCCCGACTTCCAGCCCGGGAAGGTCGGGCGCAGACCGGCCACCGCCGGCCCGAACGCCGCAGACGATCGCGGTGCCGTTGCCTGGCTTGGAATAGACGTCGAAATGGTCGGACTGGCGCTGGATCGCGCCCAGCCCGGTGCCGGGACTGTCGCCGCTGGTGACGCCGTCCCGCAGGCAGTCCTGCACGTTGGCCATGCCCGGGCCGCTGTCCAGGGCGATCACGGTGACCTCGCCGCTGGTGCCCGACGACCGGGCGTCCAGCAGGATTTCCCCGCCGCCGCCGTGGCGCAGGATGTTGGTGGCTGCCTCGGTCACGACCAGTGCCAGACGGGCGCATTCCTGTTCTCCGAGACCGGCCGGGGACGCCAGCTGCACCGCCTTGCGGCGTGCCTCGGCGACCTGGGTCTGTTCCCGGACTGGGACCGAAACTACGGCCGTTCCGTCCATGATGCGACTTTCACTATGGTTCCCTCGCCCGGCGCGGACCGGATCTCGAACTCCTTGCAGAGGCGCTTGGCGCCGCTCAGTCCAAGCCCGAGACCGCCGCCCGTGCTATAGCCGTCCTTCAACGCCAGGGCGATGTCGGCAATTCCAGGCCCCCGGTCGCTGAAGATCATTTCGACCTTGCGCCTCGACATCCGGCCGACGATGGCGATCCGCATCTCGCCTCCGCCGCCATAGTCCAGCGTGTTGCGTGCCAGCTCGCTGGCCGCCGTGACCATGCGGGTGGTCTCGATCTTCGAGGCTCCGATGGTCGCCATGGCGGCCGCTGCCACCCGCCGGACCCGGCTGACGTCGGCTCCGGTCTGGATCGGGATCACCTCGCCGTCGGCGGCTCCTCCCTCTTGCCCCGGCTCAAGCCTCATGGAGGCGCGCGGCCTCCTCGTCGGCGCCCCGACGGATCAGCTCCATGCCGCGGTCCACGTCCAGGGCGGTGCGGACGCCCTGCAACGACATGCCCAGTTCGACCAGCGTGATGGCGACCGCCGGCCGCATGCCGACGATCACCGTGGACGCGTCCAGGATGCGGGCGATCGCCGAGATGTTGGCGAGCATGCGCCCGATGAAGCTGTCCACCACGTCCAGGGCGGAGATGTCGATCAGGACGCCCTTGGCGTGTGTCTTGGCGATCCGCTCGGCCAGATCGTCCTTCAGCGTCATGATCATCCTGTCCTCCAGATCGACCTGGATCGTCAGGAGCAGGCAGTCGCCGATCTGGAAAATCGGAATGCGGTTCGGCTCGAGGAAATGGGTCATGTCGATCCTGCCGCCGTTCAGTGGCCCGTGAAGGTGACGCCGGTGCGTCTCAGCGCATGGGCGAAGGCGCTCTGAAGGTCGGCCTTGGTGGCGACCTGCGGCAGTTCCACGCCGAGATGAACGATGGTCTGGGCGATCTGCGGCCGGATGCCGCTGATGATGCATTCCGCCCCCATCAGCTTGGCCGCAGCAGCGGTCTTCAGCAGGTGCTGGGCGACCAGGGTGTCGACCGTGGGAACGCCGGTGATGTCGATGATCACGATCTCGGCCTTGCTCTCGACCACGGCTTCGAGCAGGTTTTCCATCACGATCTGCGCGCGCGAGCTGTCGAGCGTGCCGATCAGGGGAAGCGCCACGATGCGATCCCAAAGCTGCACCACCGGTGTGGACAGTTCCAGCATCTCCTGCTGCTGGCGCTGGATGATCTCCTCCCGGCCGCGCAGATAGATGTCGTTCGTATAGAGGCCCAGCTTGTCGAGCAGCACGGTCGCCGACCAGGCCTCCTCGACCAGGGTCTGCGGGTCGTTCTTGTACTGGTCGCGCAGGCATTCGAAGATCGGCTGCTTGAGCGCCAGGATGAACGTCGCGGTCTCGGTCGGGGTGAAGCCGTGATCGACCCGGTAGTTTGTGACCTCGGTCAGCATGTCCCGGACATCCTGCCACTGCTCGCTTTCGATATCGAAATTGACCCCGTTCTGGGTCGCGGCGGTCAGATGCGACAGGAAGCTGCGCGACTGGCGGCGGATCTCCGCCTCGCGCATCAGATCGGCGCGAAGCACACCGACATCGGATTGGGCTGCGATCCAGTCGGTCAGGATACGATCCTGGTACCGGCTCAGGAGAGCCGGCAGCTTGCTGCCGGAAGAGTCGGGCATCTTTTCTTCTTCTCGTCAGTTCATCTTCTGGGGCGGATGGACCGCCAGCGCCTGACCGATCGCGGTCCGGAGAACCTCCGGCTGGAACGGCTTGGCGATCAGGAAGGCCGGCTCCAGCTGTTCGCCGGTCAGCAGGCGTTCCGGAAAACCGGTTATGAAGATCACCGGGAGGTTGGTCGACCGCAGGATCTTCTGGACGGCCTTGATGCCGCTGTCGCCGCCCTTGAGCTGGATGTCTGCCAGGATGAGTTCCGGAGCGGTTTCCTGGGCGAGGCGCAGGGCCTCCTCCTCGCGGGCGGCGGAACCGCATACCTGGTGGCCCATGTCGGTCACCAGGCCGGCGATGTCCTCGGCGATCAGGGGCTCGTCCTCGATGATCAGGACGCGGACGGAAGTCTGCTTGGCCAGTTCGGCCCGGGCCGCCTCCAACTCGTCGCGGATCTCGTCCGTGGTGGCGCTGAGGATGCGGCCCGCCTCGTCGAACGAGAAGCCCTCGAGCGAGATCAGCAGCAGCACCTGGCGCTGGCGCGGCGGCAGCCGGCCGACGCCCTGGATCACCTTGGCATCAGGGTTGCCGTCGGCGATGTCGGGCACGGCTTCGGGAAACGTCTCGTCCACCAGGGACCAGACCTCGTGGAACAGGGCGAACAGTTCGAGCCGGATGTTGCCGGCGGGATCGATGCGGTCGGGCTCGGCAAGATAGGCTTCGAGGCACACCCGGACATATTGGTCGCCGCGATCCTGGGAACCCAGGAGAGCGCGGGCATAGCGCCTCAAATAGGGAAGAAATTTCACAATCTCTGCGGAGGATTCCGGCATTCTGATCTCAACGGTCCATCATGAGGCTGATCTGTCCGCCTTGTTTCCGGCGGGGTTCGATTCCGAAAGTTCCAAATATCATAGTCGCGTATCCGACGGATGGGGGTATTCGGCCTAAACCCTTTCGCGGCGGATGAAGATCGCGGTCCGACCGGCAACGCCTCAAGTCATGAAAGGTTGCAGGCACGCGTGAATTGACACGGCCCGCGGCGGGGAGCAAAGGTCTGGACGATCGTCCCAGCCTGCCCCGCAGCCAGCGAGAAAGCCGCCTTGCCCATCAGTTCCGAGGTCGAACTCTACGATCCGGTGAAAGCCTTCCTCGAAGTCCAGGGATACGACGTCAAGGGGGAGGTGCGGAGCTGCGACCTGGTCGCCGTCCGCGCCGGCGAACCCCCTGTCCTGGTAGAACTGAAGCTGCGGTTTTCCCTGTCGCTGGTCCTCCAGGGCATCGACCGGCTGGCCCTGTCGGACCGCGTCTACCTCGCGGTCCCCCGGCCGACCGGCCGGCGGGCATCGGGACCCAACGCGAACGACGGCAATGTCCGCAAGCTGTGCCGGATGCTGGGGCTGGGGCTGCTGACGGTCGATCCGGCGGCCCGCGCCGGCCGGCAGGTGGATCTGGTGATCGAGCCGGCTCCCTACCGACCGCGGGTGAACGCCAAGCGCGCCCGGCTGCTGCTGAAGGAGCACGGCCGGCGGCTCGGCGACCCCAACCGCGGCGGATCGAGCAAGGTCAAGATCGTCACCGCCTACCGCCAGGAAGCCCTGCGCTGCGCGGCCCTTCTGAAGGCGAACGGCCCGATGGCCGTGGCGGCGCTGCGGCGGGACGGCGACGCCCCCAACGCCGCCGGCATCCTCCAGCGGAACGTCTACGGCTGGTTCGAGCGTGTCAGCCGCGGCACCTACCGCCTGACCGGGGAGGGGCTGCGCGGGCTGGAACAGTTCGCGCCGGAAATTCCGGCGGAGGAGTTGGCCGAACAATCCGCCCCGCGGTGATGTTGAGTTGACGGGAGGAGTGCATCACCGGGAGGCTGGACGATGGGCAGCACGGATTTCGCCGAGAAGCGCCGGATCATGGTGGAACGCGACATCGCGCCCCGGGGGATCGACGACGCCGGCGTTATCGCCGCCCTGGGCCGGGTCCCGCGGGAGCTCTTCGTCCCCGAGTACCTGGCCGAACTCGCCTACGACGATTCGCCGCTGCCGATCGAGCAGGGCCAGACGATCTCGCAGCCTTTCGTCGTCGCCCTGATGATGCAGGCGGCCGAACTGGTTCCCGGCGCCAGGGTGCTGGAGATCGGCACGGGGTCCGGCTATTCGGCCGCGGCGCTGGCGGCGATGGGATGCGAGGTCTATTCGATCGACCGGCACGCCTCCCTGGTGGAGGCCGCCAGGACCCGGCTCGAGCGGGCGGGCTGCGCGGGCGTCCATCTCCGGGCCGGCGACGGGACCCTCGGCTGGCCGGAGGCGGCGCCGTTCGATGCCGTCATCGTGACGGCCGGCGGACCGAGCCTGCCCGAGCCCCTGTCCCGTCAGCTCAAGGTCGGCGGGCGGATGATCATGCCGGCCGGCGCGGAGGCCGGCGGCCAGCGGCTGGTCCGCCAGCGGCGGACCGGAGAGGACGCCTTCATCGAGGAGGATCTCGGCCGCGTCGCCTTCGTGCCGCTGATCGGCGCCCATGGCTGGCCGGAGACGACCCGCACCGAGGCGAGGCGCCGGTCCCCCGCCCTGCCGCCCGACGCGGCGGAGCGGATCCGCGATGCCGCCGAGCCGCTGCCCGAGGTGGACGACGAGCGGTTCGGCGTGCCGTTCGATCGGATCGCCGACGCCAGGGTCGTGCTGCTGGGCGAGGCCACGCACGGCACCTCCGAATTCCACCGCGCCCGCGCGCGGATCACCGAGCGGCTGATCGCCCGGCACGGCTTCTCGATCGTGGCGGTCGAAGCCGACTGGCCCGACGCCGAGCGGATCGACCGGTATGTCCGCGACCGGCCGCCGGCCGGGTCCGACGAGACGGCCTTCGCGCGCTTTCCCGACTGGATGTGGCGGAACGAGGAGGTGGCCGGCTTCGTCGATCGGCTGCGGCGCCATAACGACGCGATCGAAGATCCGGGTCGGCGGGTCGGGTTCCACGGCCTGGACCTTTATGGCCTCGACGGGTCGATCGCCGCCGTTCTGGATTATCTGGACAGGGTCGACCCGGAGGCGGCGGCAGTCGCGCGGGAGCGGTACGGCTGCTTGGCGCCATGGCGGCACGCGCCGGAAACCTATGGCCGCGCGGCGCTGACAGGCGGGTTCGCCAGCTGCGAGAAGGCGGCGGTGGACATGCTCCGCGACTTGCTCGACCGGCGGCTCTCCCGGCTGGTTGCCGCCGGCGACGAAGGCTGGCTGGACGGGGAGCAGAACGCCCGGCTGATCGCGTCGGCCGAAGAATATTACCGCACGCTGTATATGGGGGCGACCAACAGCTGGAACCTGCGCGACCGCCACATGTTCGAGACCCTCCGGTCGGTCATGGCGGCCCGCGGACCGGGGGCGAAGGCGGTGGTGTGGGCCCACAATACCCATGCCGGGAATTCGGCTGCCACCGAGATGGGACGCCAGGGACAGGTCAACCTGGGGATGCTGTGCCGGGAGGCGTTCGGAACCGAGGCGGCGCTCGTCGGGTTCGGGACCGACCGCGGGACGGTCGCCGCGGCGTCGCGGTGGGGCGGCCCGATGGAGGTGATGGAGGTGCCGCCGTCGCATCCCGACAGCTACGAGCACCTGTGCGCCCGCTCCGGCAAGCCGCGCTTCCTGCTGGACCTGCGGCCCGGACGGAACGGGCCGCTGGCCGAGGATCTGAAGCGGTTCCGGCCGGAGCGGGCGATCGGCGCGGTCTACCGCCCCGGGGCCGAGCGGGAGAACCACTATTTCCAGGCCTCCCTGCCCGGCCAGTTCGACCTTTACGTCTGGTTCGACCGGACCGCCGCGGTCCGGCCGCTGGCGCCTACTGCACCGCTGCCTGACCGAACAGGAAGTTCGGCAGGAACAGGGAAATCCACGGCACATAGGTGACGATGATCAGGAAGATGAACAGGATGCCGAGCCAGGGCAGCGCCGCCCGGACCACCTGCATGATGCTCATGTCCGTGATGCCGGCCGTGACGAACAGGTTCAGGCCGACCGGCGGGGTCACCATGCCGATCTCCATGTTCACCACCATGATGATGCCGAGATGGATCGGATCGATGCCGAGCTGGGTCGCGATCGGGAACAGGATCGGCGCCAGGATCAGGATGATGGCCGACGGCTCCATGAAGTTGCCGGCGACCAGGAGGATGACGTTGACGACGATCAGGAACTGCCAGGGTTCCAGCCCCGCGTCGGAGATGCTGCGCGCGATGTTCTGGGGGATCTGCTCGGTCGTCAGGACATGGGCGAACAGAAAGGCGTTGGCGATGATGAACAGCAGCATGATGGTCACGCGGCCGCTGTCCACCAGGACCTTGGGGACGTCCTTGAAGCCCATGTCGCGGTAGATGAACAGGGCGGCGACGAAACCGTAGACCGCGGCCACCGCGGCCGCCTCCGTCGGCGTGAACACGCCGCCATAGATGCCACCCAGGATGATGACGATCAGCAGCAGGCCCCACACCGCCTCCTTGCCGGCCTGCCCCAACTCGGCCAGGGAGGCGCGCGGCTGGCGCGGCAGGTTCTTGTAGCGGGCGACGATATAGATGGCGCCCATCAGCATCAGGCCGAGCAGCAGCCCGGGGATCACGCCGGCCATGAACAGGCGCCCGATCGAGCTCTCGGTCGCCGCGGCGTAGACGACCATCACGATGGACGGCGGGATCAGGATGCCCAGCGTGCCGGAGTTGCAGATGACGCCGGCCGCGAACTCCTTGGTGTAGCCGGTCCGCACCATGCCGGCGATCACGATCGAGCCGACCGCGACCACGGTCGCCGGGCTGGAGCCCGACACGGCGGCGAACAGCATGCAGGCCAGCACCGAGGCGATCGCGAGGCCGCCATGCAGGTGGCCGACCGCCGCGATGGCGAAATTGATCATGCGCCGGGCGACGCCGCCCGTGGTCATGAAGGAGCCGGCCAGGATGAAGAACGGGATCGCCAGCAGCGTGTACTGCTCGAAGGTCTGGAAGAACTTCAGCGACAGCGAGGCCATGCTGTCGTTGGCGAACAGCAGGATGGTCAGCAGCGACGACAGTCCGAGCGAGATCGCGATCGGCATGCCCAGCAGCATGAAGACGAACAGCGTGACGAAGAGGAATACCGTGGTCATCGCGACGTCCTGTCCAGTCCCGGGTTGCCGGCGGTGAGGCCCTGTTCCTTCAGCACGTCGGCAGCCTCGTCGGCGAGCTCGAAGCCCGAGCGCCGACCGGTCAGGATCGCGTAGGCCTCCTGGGCGAGCCTGAGGCCGAGCAGCCCGAAGCCGATCGGCAGGATGACCGTGAGCATCCAGCGCTCAACCGGAATGTCCTCCGCTTCGATGCCGAGGCGCATCAGGCGGCTGATATAGCCGTAGGAGCCCCAGGCCATGATGCCCGCGTAGAGCAGGCAGAAGCCGATCGCGGCGAGGCCGGCCAAGCGGCGCAGGCCGGCGGGCAGGCTCTTGACCAGCAGGTCGATGCCGATATGGGCATGGACGCGGACGCCGTAGGAGATGCCGAACAGCACCATCCAGGCGAACATGTAGTTGGTCGCCTCGACGCCCCAGATGATGCCGGAATTGAATCCATAGCGCAGGACGACCTGCGCGAAGGTCAGGATCGTCATGCCGGCCAGGAGAAGGGCTATGAAGCCCTCCTCCAGATGATTGATCAGTCGGGTCACGATCCCTCTTCCCGTATGGGCTGTGTCCGCGGGACCCCGTCGCCGGAGCCCCGGAGGATCGTCACTTGGCGGTGTTGGAAGCGTTCGCGGCCTTGATCAGGTCGGCCCCGATGTCCTTCTCGAAGGTGGCCCAGACGGGAGCCATTGCCTTGCGCCAGGCCTCCGTCTCCTCCTTGGAGAGCTTGATGATCTCCGAGCTGCCGCTCTCGGCGATCCGCTTCCGGTCCCGCTGGTTCAGGTCCTCCGCCATCTTGTTCACCTCGACCGTCACCTCGTCCAGGATCTTCTCCAGCTCGGCGCGGACGTCGGTGGGCAGCTCGGTCCAGAAATCGGTGTTGGCGACGACCATGTAGTCCAGCGCGCCATGGTTGCTCTCGGTGATGTACTTCTGGACCTCATAGAACTTCTGCGAGTAGATGTTCGACCAGGTGTTTTCCTGCCCGTCGATCGCGCCGGTCTGGAGCGCCTGGTACACCTCGGCGAAGGCCATCTTCTGCGGGTTGGCGTTCAGCGCCTTGAACTGCTCCAGCAGCACGTCGGAAGCTTGGATGCGGAACTTGCGGCCGGCCGCGTCCTCGGGCTTGCGCAGCGGATTGTTGGCCGAAAGCTGCTTCATGCCGTTGTGCCAGTAGGCCAGCCCGATGAAGCCCTTCTTCTCCATCGAGGTCAGCAGCTTCTTGCCCTCGGGGCTCGCCTGGAAGCGGTCCACCGCGGCGATGTCGTCGAACAGGAACGGCAGGTCGAAGACCTGGAGCTGCTTGGTGTATTTGTCGAACTTGGACAGCGAGGGGGCGATGAGCTGGACGTCGCCGAGAGCCAGCGCCTCCATCTCCTTGGCGTCGCCGAACAGCTGGGAGTTCGGATAAACCTCGACCTTGACCTTGTCGTCGCCCAGGCGCTCCTTGACGAGCTTCTGGAACATCAGCGCGCCCTGGCCCTTGGGTGTGCTGTCGGCTACCACGTGGCTGAACTTGATGGTTACCGGCTTGGCAAAAGCGGTTCCGGCAGCGAGAATGCCAGCAAGGGCGATGGCGGTAGCGAAGAGACGCATGGACTTTCCTCCGAAGGGGATTTTCTTCGATATTCTGCCAATAGGGGTAATGGAGCGGGCAGCGGTTTGCAAGCAATGTGTTTGACCGGCCGGCGGGCGCATCGCCTGCTCGCGATGGCTGTAATCCTGGCATTCGCCACGATCGGGGAACCCAGGGCTGCGGGCCGCGACCACTTGCCCGGGATACTTGGACGGGACGACCGTACTCCGCTGGACAACCAGGACTGGCCTTGGGCCGCGATAGGACGGGTGAACCGGACGATCGGCGGGTTCTGCACCGGAACGCTGATCGGCCCGCGCCACGTGCTGACGGCGGCGCACTGCCTGTTCAACAGGCGCACGGGGCGCCTGATCGGCGCCGGCGACATCCACTTCCTGGCCGGATACCGGCGCGGCTCCTATCTGTCGCACTCGGTGGGCCGCAAGATCACCGTGGCGGCCGGATACGACCACCGCGCCCCGTTCGAAGCCGGAAACCTGGGAGCGGACTGGGCCATCCTCGAGCTGGCCGAGCCCATGTCCATCAGACCGGTCCCGATCCGGAAGGAGCCGCTGCCCGCGGGGGTCGAACTGGTCCGCGCCGGCTACGGCCAGGACCGTGCCCACCTGCTGTCGATCCACGATGGCTGCGCGCCCCGGCCGGGCTCCTCCCCGCCGGGCCTGCTGATGCATACCTGCGACGCCACCCACGGGGACAGCGGCTCCCCCCTGCTGATGCGCGGGCCGGAGGGGCCGGCCATCGTCGGCCTCGACGTCGCCGCCGGGCGGCTGGGCGGCGCGCTCGCGGGACTTGCCGTCCCGGCCACCAGCTTCCATACCTTCGCCCACGCCGCGCTCTCGGGGGCGGGCGGGAACGACGAACCATAACCAACGAGGGGGAGACGCCGCCATGGCGCCACGGATAGACTATTTCTTCACGCCCATCTCGCCCTGGGTCTTCCTGGGATCGGAGCGGTTCCACGCGGTCGCCCGCGGGGCCGGAGCCGAGGTCGCCTACCGGCCGGTCGATTTCGGCCGGATCTTTCCGGCGTCCGGCGGGCTGCCCTTGCCGAAGCGCGCGCCGCAGCGGCAGGCCTACCGGCTGACCGAGCTGAAGCGCTGGTCGGAACACCTGGGCATTCCGCTGATCCCGCAGCCGTCCAACTTTCCGCAACCCGACGAACTGGCCGCGCTGACCCTGATCGCGGCGGAACAGGCGGGCGCCGACATGGCGGCGCTCTGCACCGCGTTCGGCCGCGCGGTGTGGATCGAGGACCGCGTCCTGTCGGCCCCGGAGACGCTGGCCGACATCCTGTCGCGGCACGGCGCCTCGCCCGACCTGATCGACCGGGCGCAGTCGGACGAGGTGCGCGCCCTTCGGGACGCCTACACCGAGCAGGCGCTGTCGACCGGCGTGTTCGGGGCGCCGACCTACGTGGTGGACGGCGAGCTGTTCTGGGGCCAGGACAGGCTGGATTTCCTGGAGCGGAAACTCTCCCGCTCCTGAGGCGGGACGCTACCCGTGTTCAGGGCCTGCCCCCGGGGCAGGCCCTATCCGGGGCGGGGAAGTCAGGCGGCCATGCGACGGTACTGGTTCTCGATCGTCTCGATGCCGGCGCGGAATTGGGCAAGCGATGCCTCCGCATGCACCTTGACCAAATACCAGGCATCCTCGGAGGCGCGGCGCGCGTCCTCCAGCCGTGCCTCGCAACGGTTGCGCAGACCACGCAACTCGTCGAGCGAGCGTTCCAGAAGGAATTTCTGATCACCCGGCACCCGCTCGGCAACGGCGCGCAGATTGTCCAGTCGTTCGGTCAAGGCCTTCATTTCAAGCGACGAAGCCGATTCGAACCGATCCCTGCTCCGATGTTTCATGAGACCCTCCCAACTACACTCCTCATGGTTCCATCACCTGCATTATCCGGGCCATCCCTCTCGCCGCGCCGCGGCCCCTGATCGCCGCGTTGGTTGCGCTTGGTATTAACCGTCCCGGCCATCCTCTATTCCACGCCATGTCCACCCACCTTCGGACACAGGGACGGACCGGATCCGGCGTTGGTCGCAACATTGTTTCGCGGGCCAACCATTACAAGTCCCTTTAAGGCGGAGCAGAGTTCACAACAATAACTTAACTGCTTTTTTTCCCGCACGGCCAGAACTCGTTGCCGAAGGCCAATAACGGATCAATACTAAAGTAATGATCAGGCTTCAAGCCCACCTCCAAAGATTGCTGCACCGCACAAGACGAGGTTGAGTATGGCCGTATTTTCAATGCAGGACTTCGACGGACATGAGCAGGTTGTTTTCGCCTCCGATCCGGAGTCGGGACTGAAGGCGATCATCGCCGTCCATAACACCGCCCGCGGCCCCGCCCTGGGCGGTTGCCGCATGTGGAACTACGCGGGCGAGGGTTTGGCCGTCCGCGACGTGCTGCGCCTGTCCCGCGGCATGACCTACAAGAACGCCCTGGCCGACCTCCCCTTCGGCGGCGGCAAGTCGGTGATCATCGGCGACTCCCGCACGGACAAGACACCCGAGTTGATGGCCGCCATGGGCAAGGCGGTCGAACGTCTGGCCGGCCGCTACATCATCGCCGAGGATGTCGGGACCTCGGTCGAGGACATGGCGACGGTCCGGGGCGTCACCCGGCACGTGGCCGGGCTGCGCGACGGCAGCGGCGATCCCTCCCCCGCCACGGCGCGCGGGGTCTTCATGGGCATCCGGGCCGCGGCGGACTACCGGCTGAGGCGCAACAGCCTGGACGGGCTCCGGGTCAACGTGCAGGGCCTGGGCCATGTCGGCTGGGACCTGTGCCGCCAGCTCGCCGAGGAAGGCGCCCGGCTGGCCGTCAGCGACATCCGCCGCGACGCCGTCGAACGGGCCGTCGAGACCTTCGGAGCCACACCGGTGGACGCGGAGCAGATCTTCGACGTGGAGGCCGACGTCTTCGCCCCGTGCGCGCTGGGCGCGGTGATCGACGACGACACCCTACCCCGCCTGAAAGTCGCGGTGGTGGCCGGGTCGGCCAACAACCAGCTCGCCGAGAGCCGCCACGGAACCGAGCTGGCCCGGCGCGGTATCCTCTACGCGCCCGACTTCGTCATCAATGCCGGCGGCGTCATCAATATCAGTTACGAGTTCGGCCGGAACGGCAAGGGCTATGACCGCGCGGCGGCATTCGCCCATGTGGACCGGATCCACGATACGTTGTTGACGATCTTCCAGAGGGCCGATGCGGAGGGGATTCCGACAAACATCGCCGCCGACCGGATCGCGGAGGAACGTTTCCGCCCGTCAAGGGTTGCATAGGCTCGCGAGCCGCACCATGGCGAGGCCGTGGTGCGGCTTGGACCGGCGGCAGATCCAGCGGGGGAGGAGTTACTCGGCCGCGATGGCGGCTTCTTCGGGAACGGGAGCGGAGCAGGTGTTCGCGCAGGTCAGCGTGTTGCGATGGTCCGTCACCATCTGGCGCACATAGGGGACGCATTTGCCGCATTGCGGCTTGCATCCCATGCAGGTGAAGAACCCCGCGGCAGAGCAAACGCCGTCGGCGAGAGCCTGCTTGACCTTCTTCTCGGTAAATCCGTGGCAGATGCAGACATACATGATCGTTTGAACCCAGCCGATGTTGCTCCAATGGTTAGAGCAGTTGAGAATGAGTGTCAATCGCTTAGTTGATCGTAATCCGCCGTGGTCGAGATCGCCGCACTTGCCCAAATCATAAGCGTGTCTTGAATGAACAGATCGCTAACGCGAAGCGTGAAAAAGGTCGGCGAATAAGGCCTAAAGCAAAAGTGACATAAGGGAGGTCCGACGAGCCATGAGGAAAATTGTCGCGGCGGCGGCCCTGTCGTCTGCCCTCGTTTTCTCCGGCGCCGCCCATGCGCAGGACGATCCCGGAAAAGTCGCCATCTCGATTTCCTGCGGCTCGGTCGGCATCGAATTCCAGGTCTGCAGCACCGGCGTCGAAGCCTGGGCCAAGGCCACCGGCCATCGGGTCCAGCTCGTCTCGACCCCGAACGACAGCAACGAGCGCCTGGCCCTGTACCAGCAACTGCTGGCCGCGAAATCCGGCGACATCGACGTCTTCCAGATCGACGTGGTGTGGCCCGGCATCCTCGCCAACCACCTGATCGACCTGCGCGAGCACATCGACCCCAAGGTGCTGGACCAGCATTTCGAGGCGATCGTGAAGAACGACATCGTCGACGACCGGCTGGTCGCCATGCCCTGGTTCACCGATGCCGGGCTGTTCTATTACCGCAAGGACCTGCTGGAGAAATACGGCCGGCCGCTGCCGGCCACCTGGCAGGAGATGACGGAGACCGCCCGGATCATCCAGGAGGGCGAGCGGGCCGCCGGCAACGACCGGATGTGGGGATTCGTCTTCCAGGGCCGCGCGTTCGAGGGACTGACGGTCAACGCGCTGGAATGGCTGGACAGCTTCAACGCCGGCACTGTTGTCAACGAGCAGGGCGAGATCACGGTGAACAATCCGCGCGCCGCCGACGCGCTGACGCTGGCGGCCTCCTGGGTCAACGACATAGCCCCGCAGGGCGTGATCAACTACAGCGAGGAGGAGGGCCGCGGCGTCTTCCAGTCCGGCAACGCCGTCTTCATGCGCAACTGGCCCTATGCCTGGCCGCTGCTGAACGCGGAGGACAGCCCCGTGCGCGGCAAGGTGGCGGTGGCCCAGCTTCCGAAGGGCGGGCCGGACGGCAAGCACACCGCCACGCTGGGGGGCTGGCAGTTGGCCGTCTCCAAGTATTCGCAGCATCCGGAGGTCGCGGCCGACCTGGTCCGCTACCTGACCAGCCTGGAGGAGCAGAAGCGCCGGGCCGTGGTCGGCGGTTTCAACCCGACCATCGACGCCCTGTACAAGGACCAGGAGGTGCTGGCCGCCAACCCGTTCTTCGGCGACCTGTACGAGGTCTTCGTCAACGCGGTGGCGCGCCCGTCGCGGGTGACCGGCGTGCGCTACAACCAGGTCTCGGCGGAATTCTGGAACGCGGTCCACGCGACGCTGTCCGGCCAGACCGACGCGAAGACAAGCCTGGCGGACCTGGAGCAAACGCTCGACCGGGTCAGCCGCGGCGGCCGGTGGTAGGAGGCAAGGATGACGACCGTATACGACGCGGGACGGGCCACGGCGCCGGCGGCGCGCGGCGGAGCCGCTTCCTCCCGGGGCTCCCTGCTGACCCGCCGGCGCCGCCGGGCGGCCTGGCTGTTCCTGGCGCCGATGATCCTGGTCCTGGCGCTGGTCGCGGGATGGCCGCTGTTGCGGACGATCTATTTCTCCTTCACCGACGCGACGCTGTACGACCTCGAATACCACGAGTTCATCGGCCTGCTGAACTTCTACTACCTGGCGATCGACCCGCACTGGTGGCGTGCGGTCTGGAACACGGTGTTCTTCGCGGTGGTGTCGGTCAGCATCGAGACGGTGCTGGGCATGGTCATCGCGCTGACGCTCAACGCGCACATGCCGGGCCGGGGCCTGCTGCGGGCGGCGATGCTGATCCCCTGGGCGATCCCAACGGTGGTCTCGGCCCAGATGTGGGGCTGGATGTACCACGACCTCTACGGCGTGATTAACGAGATCTTCCTGTTCGTCGGGCTGATCGACCAGCCGCGCGCCTGGATCGCCGACCCGGACCTGTCCATGTATGCCGTCATCGCGGTCGATGTCTGGAAGACCACGCCCTTCATGACCCTGCTGATCCTGGCGGCGCTCCAGCTGCTGCCCGGCGAGGTCTACGAGGCCGCCCGGGTGGACGGGATCAACCCGGTGAAGGTCTTCTTCAAGGTGACCCTGCCGCTGATCAAGCCGGCGCTGATGGTGGCGATCATCTTCCGCACGCTGGACGCGCTGCGCATCTTCGACCTGATGTATGTCCTGACCGGCAACAGTCGGGCGACCGCGTCCATGTCGGTCTATGCGCGCCAGCAGCTGGTGGATTTCCAGGACGTCGGCTACGGCTCCGCCGCCTCCACCTTCCTGTTCCTGATCATCGCGGCCTTCACCGTGATCTATATCACCGTCGGCAAGGTGAACTTCGACCAGGGAGGCAAGTGAGCCATGCGCAGCCGCAAGATCGTCGGCCGGGTGCTGTTCTACGTCCTGGTCGCCTTCATCGTCGTCTATACGGTGTTCCCGTTCTACTGGGCGATCGTCTCGTCGCTGAAAGCGGGCTCGGGACTGTTCCAGGTGGAGTTCTGGCCGGCCAATCCGGCCTGGGACAATTATGTCGGCGTCTTCCAGGGCCAGCCGTTCGGCCGCAACATCCTCAACTCGGTCATCGTCGCCGTGTCGGTGGTCGTGCTGTCGCTGTTCATCGCCGTCACCGCCTCCTACTCGCTCGGCCGCGTCCAGTTCCGCGGGCGCACCACCCTGCTGCTGGTCGTGCTCAGCGTCTCCATGTTCCCGCAGGTCGCCGTGCTGTCCGGCATGTTCGAGCTGATCCGGTGGCTCGGCCTCTACAACAACCTGCTGGGGCTGATCCTGTCCTACATGATCTTCACCCTGCCCTTCACGGTCTGGGTGCTGACCACCTTCATGCGGGAGCTGCCCAAGGAGCTGGAGGAGGCCGCGATCGTGGACGGGGCTAGCCCGTGGGTGGTGATCACCCGGGTCTTCCTGCCGCTGATGGGGCCGGCGCTCGCCACCACCGGCCTGCTCGCCTTCATCGCGGCCTGGAACGAGTTCCTGTTCGCCCTGTCCTTCACCCTGTCGAACGAGATGCGAACCGTCCCGGTCGCCATCGCGCTGATCACCGGCACCAGCCAGTTCGAGCTGCCCTGGGGCAACATCATGGCGGCCTCGGTGATCGTCACGGTGCCGCTGCTTGTGCTTGTCATGATCTTCCAGCGAAAGATCGTCTCCGGCCTGACCGCCGGCGCGGTGAAGGGCTGACGGGGCGATGTGGGGAGGGAACCGACCATGACGGAATGGTGGCGCGGCGGGGTGATCTACCAGATCTATCCGCGCAGCTTCAGGGACAGCGACGGCGACGGGATCGGCGACCTGCGCGGCATCGCCGAGAAGCTGGACCATGTCGCCGGCCTGGGGGTGGACGGGATCTGGCTGTGCCCCTTCTTCAAGTCGCCGATGAAGGATTTCGGCTACGACGTGGAGGACTACCGCGCCGTCGATCCCATGTTCGGCACGCTGGAGGATTTCGACCAACTGCTGGCCCGCGCCCACGATCTGGGCCTGCGCGTCATCATCGACATGGTGCTCAGCCACACCTCCGACCTGCACCCCTGGTTCCTGGAAAGCCGGGAGTCGCGCGACAATCCGCGGGCGGACTGGTACGTCTGGGCCGACGCCCGGCCGGACGGCACCCCGCCGAACAACTGGCTGTCGGTGTTCGGCGGGTCCGCCTGGGCGTGGGAGCCCCGGCGCAACCAGTATTACCTGCACAATTTCCTGACCAGCCAGCCCGACCTGAACCTGCACGACGGGCAGGTCCAGGACGCCGTGCTGGATGCCTGCCGGTTCTGGCTGGACCGGGGCGTCGACGGCTTCCGGCTGGATACCGCCAACTTCTACATGCACGACCCCGAGCTGCGCGACAACCCGCCCCGGCCGAGCGGGTCCGGCGCGCTGGAAGGCGTCGCCTCGGTCAATCCCTACGGCATGCAGCGGCATGTCTACGACAAGTCGCGGCCGGAGAATCTGGAGTTCCTGCGCCGGCTGCGCGCCCTGATGGACCGCTATCCCGGCACCATGACCGTCGCCGAGGTGCATGACGACGACAGCACGATGCGGAGCGCCGAGTATGTCGGCTCCCCCGACCTGCTGCACACGGCCTACGGCTTCACGCTGCTGACCGAGCGGTTCGGCGCCGGGGTGATCCGGGGGGCGCTGGAGTCCTTCGAGCGGCAGCCGGGCCGGGGCTGGCCGGCCTGGGCGTTCGGCAACCACGACGTGATCCGGCCGGTCACCCGCTGGGGCCGGGGCGACGGGGGCGATGCTTTCGCCAAGCTGCTGGTCGCCCTGCTCTGCTCGGTCCGGGGCACCGCCTTCCTTTACGAGGGGGAGGAGCTGGGCCTGCCGGAGGCAGACGTGCCCTATGAGAGGATCCGGGACCCCTACGGCCTGCCGTTCTATCCCCGCTACAAGGGGCGCGACGGCTGCCGAACGCCGATGCCCTGGCGGCACGACCATCCGGCCGGCGGGTTCACCGACGGCACGGCCGAGCCCTGGCTTCCGGTGCCGGAGGAGCATCTGCGCCGCGCGGTGTCGGTCCAGGACGGCGATCCCGGCAGCGTGCTGAACTTCACCCGCGGCTTCCTGCGCTGGCGGCGGGAGCATCCGGCGCTGGTGACCGGCGATATCCGCTTCATCGACGCGCCGGAGCCGGTGATCGCCTTCGTCCGGAGCGGCGGCGGCGAGGAGGTGCTGGCGGCCTTCAACCTGGGCGGGGAACCGGCGGCGCTGGAGGCGCCGGGCGGGGTGGAGGCTCTGTCCGGCCATGGGCCTACCGGCACCCTGGACGGAGGGAGAATCCGGCTGCCGGGGTACGGCGCCTTCCTGGGGCGCCTATCGGGGACCGATAATAAAACGACGGGAGGGTAATCCGCCAATGGCCGACGTCACGCTGCGCGACGTGCGCAAATCCTTCGGTGGCCTTGAAATCATCCATGGCGTCGATCTCGACATCAAGGACAACGAGTTCACCGTGTTCGTCGGCCCCTCGGGCTGCGGCAAGTCCACCCTGCTGCGCTTGATCGCGGGGCTGGAGGACATCACCAGCGGCGAGATGACCATCGACGGCGTCCGGGTCAACGACCTGCCGCCCAAGGAGCGCGGCATCTCCATGGTGTTCCAGAGCTATGCGCTCTACCCGCACATGACCGTGTACGACAACATGGCGTTCGGCCTGAAGCTGGCCAATTCCGGCAAGGAGGCGATCGACGCCAAGGTGCGGGAGGCGGCCCGCATCCTCCAGATCGAGAACCTGCTGACCCGCAAGCCGCGCGAGCTGTCCGGCGGCCAGCGCCAGCGGGTCGCGATCGGCCGGGCGATCGTGCGGGAGCCCAAGGTCTTCCTGTTCGACGAGCCGCTGTCCAACCTGGACGCGGCGCTGCGGGTGCAGATGCGGATCGAGCTGGCGAAGCTGAAGGAGGACCTGAACGCCACGATGGTCTATGTCACCCACGACCAGGTCGAGGCCATGACGCTGGCCAACAAGATCGTCGTGCTCCGGGCCGGGCACGTGGAGCAGGTCGGCTCCCCGCTGGAGCTGTACCACCACCCGCGCAACCTGTTCGTCGCGGGCTTCATCGGCAGCCCGAAGATGAACTTCATCGAGACGACGGCGAGCGGGATCGACCGCGACAGCGCCACGGTCCAGATCCCCGGCGGCGGCGCCCTGACGGTCCCCGCCCAGTCGGCCGGCCTGGCGCCCGGCGCCCCGGTGACGCTGGGCGTCCGCCCGGAGCATCTGGTCGCGGGGGACTCCCAAGGTGGCGGGGGCGACGCCGTGATGGACGGCAAGGTCTTCGTGGTCGAGCGTCTGGGCGGCGAGACCTATTGCCATGTCAGGACCGCGGACGGCCAGTCGATCGTGCTGCGCACCGGCGGAGAGGACACCGTCCGCCCCGGCGAGCAGATCCGCATCGGCATCCCCGCCGGCGCCTGCCGCCTGTTCGACCGCGACGGCATGGCCCTGGACCGGCTGGAACGCCACCCCATGGCCGACCAGGAGATGCCCCGGCACGCGCATGCGTGAGGGGGGGCCGGAGGTTATCGTCGCCGCAACGGCCTTGGAAGGCGAGGTGTAGGTGCTGGCATGAGCTCCTTCATCATCATGACCGGACTTGATCCGGTCATCCACGCGCGGACTTCCTCCCGCCGGTTTGCGCGTGGATGCGCGGGTCAAGCCCGCGCATGAAGGGAAAAAGGGGTTCGCAGAAGGAGAACAATTCCCAGCGCCGCGATCATGGTGCCCAGCAGCCGTGGAACAGTCCTTCGGAACGATTGATCGCGGCGGGCGGCTGGGCTATGCGGGTTGACCGTCTGTCAGGAGCCTGGAGCACCGTGGAAGACCCATCACCGCAGCCCGATCCACTGACCGGTCCATCGGCCGAAACCCCGGGCGAGCCGCTGGGCATGACCGGGTATCTGGCGCCCGAGGGGTTCGTGGACGACCTGATCGCCGAGTTGGGGGACGTCGCCGAGGTGCATGACCGGCTGGTCTTCGCGCCCGGTCCGGCGCGGCCGGTGAGCTGGGTTGAGAATGTCTGGTACGACCCGGTGCGCCTGCCGGTCGCGTCGATCAAGTCGGCGGCGCGGGAGCTGCGGGGCATCCAGCGGAACTGGGCGCTGTGGCCCGGGCCGCACAACGGGCGGGCCAAGCTGATCCAGGACCAGCTTCCCCATGTCTCGGCAAAGCCGCTGGTCTTCCCCTCCCCGGCCCCGACGGCGCCGCTGGGATCGTGGATGATGGAGAGCGCGACGTCGCTGATCGCGTCGGCGCGCTGCTCCAGCCCGTTCCGGCACGGCGCGGTCGAGTTCGAGGAGAACAGGACCGTGCCGCCGACCCGGGCCTACCTGAAGCTCTGGGAGGCGCTGACCCTGGCCGGCCGCATGCCAGGTCCCGGGTCGCTGGCGATGGACCTGGGCTCCTGCCCCGGCGGCTGGACCTGGGTGCTGCACGAGCTGGGTGCCCGGGTCATCAGCGTGGACAAGGCGCCGCTGGCGCCGCACATCGCGGCGCTGCCGCGGGTCGATTACCGCCAGCAGAGCGCCTTCGCCCTGACCCCGTCGGAGATCGGGCCGGTGGACTGGCTGTGCTCGGACGTGATCTGCTATCCGGAGCGCCTGCTGCGGCTGGTCCGCGAGTGGGTGGACAGCGGCCTGTGCCGCAACTTCATCTGCACCATCAAGTTCCAGGGTCCGACCGACCATGCGGCGACCCGCGAGTTCGCGTCGATCCCCGGCAGCCGCGTCGTCCACCTGCACCACAACAAGCACGAGCTGACCTGGATGCTGGTCAGTGCATGACGCCGTCCCACACCCATTCCGCCACGGTCAGCTCGGCCTGCCGGGGCATGGTGCCGGGATGATGGTAGCGGTAGACCGCCAGCGCCGCCTCGAAGGCGTAGCGTTCCGGCTGGCCGCAACGGCGCAGCTCGCTGTAGGCGCGCTGGACCGCGGGGCGGCAGCAGGACGATTCCTCGCCGCAGACCGACATCTTCTTGGAGGGGTTCTCGCTCATCGCTCGCTCCGCCGGAATGGGATACTGGGCCTCGGTTACTTGGCGCCGTGCCGCGCGGAGCCTTCCAGCGGCACGCCGTAGAGTTCAAGCCGGTGGCCGAGGAGCTTGTAGCCCAGTTCCCCGGCGATACGCTGCTTGATCGCTTCCAGCTCGTCGCAATTGAACTCGACCACCTCGCCCGACTGGACGTCGATCAGGTGATGGTGGTGCTCGTCGCGCGCTTCCTCGAAACGGGCGCGGCCGTCGCCGAAATCGAGCCGCTCGATGACGCCGGCATCCTCCAGCAGCCGCACGGTCCTGTAGACCGTCGCGATGCTGATCCGGCCGTCGATGTCCGCCGCCCGCTTGAAGACCTGCTCGACGTCGGGATGGTCCGTCGCGACCGACAGCACGCGCGAGATGACGCGCCGCTGCTCGGTCATCTTCAGTCCCTTCTCGACGCAGAGCTGCTCCAGGCGCGACAGCATGCAGGCTTCGTTCTTCGGCGCTCTCGTCATGATCCATCCATGCCGTCACACGGCCCGGTCACCGGGAAGTGATAGACCGGGGCATGGCTTAAATCATAGGCCCAGAACGCGGCGGCGCGCCAGTCCGTGTACCCGTGGTTGCCCGTGCGACCGATTCCCGCACTGCACCGGAGGCTGCGCCCCCTTCCGGTCAGCCGAACAGGGCGTCGATCGCGGACTGGTTCAACGGATGGGGCGGCTCCTCCTCCCCCTCGGGCTCGGCGGCCGCGGCGGGCGGGCTTTTCCGGGCCGGAGCAGGGGAAGCGTCGGGACTCCCGCCCAGGGCGGCGGCGACCGCGGGGGGAGCGGTCGCCAGCCCGGCCATCAGGTCGTCCACCTCGTTCTGGCGGATGCCGTCCAGGGAGGGTCCGTGGAGCAGATGCGCGTCGGGCCGGGTGTCCACCGGCTCGCGCGGCACGTCCTCAGCCCTGATGTTGTCCACGCCCCAGATGGAGATCATGGAGCCGATGCGCTGCTCTATGTAGCGCAGGACGTTGATGACCTTGGTCGTCCGCTGCCCGGTCAGGTCCTGGAACGAGCAGGCGGTGAAGATCTCCATCACCTCGCCCTCGATCCGGGAATAGAGCTCCGCCGTGTCGGCGCCTTCCCGCAGCTTGCCGATCATGTCGAGGATGCGCTCGGCCGAGGTCAGGATGTCCGAGGAGGCGCGCTCGGTCGAGACGATGATCGCGTCCAGCTCGTTGGTGGCGGTGGAGAAGCGGTCGTTGCCGTCCTCGGTCGGGCGCAGGGCCGCGATCTCCCGCCGGGCATGGGAGATGGTGGCGCTCATGTCCTGAAGCTCGTGGCGCAGGACCTGGACGCGGTTGACCATGTTGTTGGCGTCGGCCTGCTGCTTCCAGAGATCGCGCAGCTCGGCGACCAGCGACCGGACCTCCTCCGCGACGCCGGTCTGGGCGCGCCGGGTGTGCTCGCGCAGGAAGAGGCGCCCCCGCGGCGTCCGCGAAATGAACTCCTCGATCTGCTGGAAATCGCCCTCGGGCAGATGCCCACCTTCAGTCATGACCATCCTCCAGGCCCATCGACCGCATCCGCAGCCGGTCGAACAGGTCAGTTCATAAAGCTCCCACCCGAAGAGGTAATCAATATTCTCCAGGGCGTCGCAAGTGGAAATCTTCTTGGACCGCGTGTGAAGACGGTCTTTCAGCATAGGCATCGGCCACAGGTCCGGCGGCAGCACCGGCCGGTCCGCGCGCGTTTCGGTCACAGTTTCAGCGTTTTTTAATCGAGCTCCATTAGGTTGCAGAATCGTACGCTGCATGCGGGGTTCGACGGGTGCTGGAACTGGATCTGAGGGTGGAGCGCCAGAGCGCGGCTCTGGGGGCGCTGGCACGGCACGACTGTTTCGTCCGTGCCGACCTAGCCGTCTGCCTGCGCCGGATCAACTGCGTCGCGGCCGAGACGCTGGACGTCGCCCGGTCGAGCATATGGCTGCTGAACGAAGACGGCACGTCCCTGGTCTGCGCCGACCATTACGACGTGTCGAGCAGCGTGGACGGAACCGGGCAGATCCTGGAGCGGGCCGACTTCCCCCATTACTTCCAGGCGATCCTGGAAGACCGCGTGATCGCGGCATCCGACGCCCAAAGCGATCCCCGGACCTGCGAGTTCACGGAGAACTACCTGATCCCGCTCGGCATCGCCTCCATGCTGGACGTGCCGATCCTGTTCGGCGGGCGCACCGTGGGCGTGCTGTGCGTCGAGCATGTCGGCCTGCCGCGCGGCTGGCCGCGCGACGAACAGGTCTTCACCGCCTCGCTCGGGGACTTCGTGGCGATGGCGCTGGCCGCCGAGGAGCGGACCCGTGCCGAGTCGGCCCTGCGCCGGGCCGAGGAGCGCTACCGCGGCATCTTCGAGAATGCGATCGAAGGGCTGTTCCAGATGTGCCCGGACGGACGCTTCACCGACGTCAACCCGGCGATGGCCCGCATGCTGGGATTCGCCGACGCCGCCGGCTTCCTGGCGGCGCGCGGGCCGGTCGGAGCGCCGCTCTTCGTCGATCCCAGCCGCCGCGCGGAGCTGATGCGGCTGGTCGATGCCCAGGACCGGGTGGTCGGCTTCGAGGCGGAACTGTACCGCCGCGACGGCCCGGTGATCTGGGGCGGCTTCAGCATCCGGACGGTGCGCGGCGCCGACGGCCGGATCCTGCGCCTGGAAGGATCGCTGGAGGACGTGACGCTGCGCCGCCGGGCCGAGGACCAGCTGGCCCACGTGGCCCTCCATGACGGGCTGACCAACCTGCCCAACCGCGCGCTGTTCATGGACCGGCTGGCCCAGAGCCTTGCCCGCGCCCGGCTGTCGCGGGTCGGAACGGCGGCGGTCGTGCTGCTGGACATCGACCGGTTCAGCCTGATCAACGACAGCCTGGGCCATGCGGCCGGCGACCGGCTGCTGATCGACCTGGCGTGCCGGCTGTCCGCGCGCCTGCGCCCGGGGGATACCCTGGCCCGGCTGGCCGGGGACGAGTTCGCCGTGCTGGCGGAGGGGCTGGAGGACCGGGACGCGGCGCTGGAACTGGCGGAAGCCATGAGGTCGTGCGTCGCCGGGCCGTTCGTCGACGCGACCGACCAGGAGCTGTTCGCCTCGGCCAGCGCCGGCGTCTGCTTCGATGTCGGCGGAAACCAAGGTCCGGACGACATGGTGAGGCATGCGGGCACCGCGCTGCACCAGGCCAAGGCCCAGGGACGCGCCCGCTGCCTCGCCTTCACCGACGGCATGCGGACCGAGCCGCTGCTGACGCTGAAGCTCCAGAGCGACATGCGGCGCGCGATCGAGCGGGACGAGTTCCTGCTCTATTACCAGCCGATCCTGTCGCTGCCGGACCGCCGGCTGACCGGGTTCGAGGCGCTGATCCGCTGGAACCACGCCCAGCGGGGGCTGATCCCGCCGGCGACCTTCATCCCCATCGCGGAGGAGAACGGCCTGATGACCGACCTGGGCGACTGGGTCACCAACGCGGCCTGCCGGCAGATGCGGACTTGGCAGGACCGCGTCGGCGCCCCGGTGCCGCTGTCGCTCAGCATCAACATGGCGCCGACGCAGCTGATCCACCCGGAAGCCTTCTCCCTGCTGGACCGCGCCGTCGCGGCGAGCGGCGTCGACATCGGCAGGATCAAGCTGGAAGTCACCGAGACGGCGCTGGCCGGCGACGCGGAATTGCTCCCGCAGCGGTTGCGGGCGCTGAGGGAGCGCGGGTTCCGGATCCTGATCGACGATTTCGGGACCGGCTATTCGTCGCTCAGCCGCCTCCACCGGTTCCCGATCGACGGCCTCAAGATCGACCAGAGTTTCGTCAAGCCGATGCTCTACGACCCCGACAGCGCGGCCATCGTCCGGACCATCGTGGCGCTGGGCAAGGCGCTGGACCTGGACCTGTTCGCCGAAGGCGTCGAGGACGAGGGAACGGCGGCGGAACTGGGCCGCATGCAGTGCGACTTCGCCCAGGGCTACCTGTTCGCCCGGCCGCTGCCGGTGGATGCCGCCGACGCCCTGGTGGAGGAACTGATGGAGGAACTGGTGGAAAGACCCGCGGACAGCCCGGTCCGGACGCTCAACCCAGCCTGACCGCCGTGCCGTTGATGCTGACCATCAGCATGCCGTTCTCCTTGCCGAGCACCTCGTAGTCGAGATCCACCGCGACCACCGCATCGGCGCCCAGGCGCCGGGCGGCATCCTGGAGGTCGGCCATGGCATGCTCGCGCGCGTCCTTGAGGGCGTTCTGATAGCCGCCCGACCGGCCGCCGACGATGTCGCGGATGCCCGCGAAGAAATCCCGGAAGACGTTGACGCCGATGATCGCCTCGCCCGTGACGACGCCCAGGTATTCGACGACGCGACGGCCCTCGACCTGATCGGTAGTGGTAATGATCATCGTGAGTTCCTCCGCAGTTTCATGTGAATGGCCCCCGGCAGTCCGTCCGACCGAAAGGATCGGGGGCACTCATCGGAACACCCGGGTGCCGAGTAAAGATCCGGGAGCCCCAATTGGGCGAGACATTTTGACGCTGCGTCATCGCCCCGGCTACCCCGATTGCAGCAACACGGTACTAATCTCAATATCCCTAGAAAAGTTGTGGTTTGGCGCCGCATCTCGGCTGGGGACGTCGAGGATAACGGTACCCGCCCTGCCAAGGGGTCCCAGGGTCCCGGGCACTGCCGCGGACAGCGGCCGTCGCCTCGCCGCAGATGTGCCCAACGGAGGAGACCCACTCTCATGAACCAAAAGCAGCAGGGGCCAAAGCCGGGAGACAGGCTTCTGACGACTGCCACCCGCCTGTTCTGCCGTCACGGCATCAACGCGACCGGCATCGACAGGATCCTGGCGGAAGCCGGTGTCGCCAAGATGACGCTGTACAACCAGTTCGGCTCGAAGGAAGGGCTCGTCTTCGCCGTCCTCGAGCGCGAGGGCGAAGCCTGGCGCCAGTGGTTCCAGAAGGCCGTCGATGAGCTTCCCGGCTCTCCCGCGGACAAGCTGGTGGGAATCTTCGGCGTGCTGGAGAACTGGTTCAGGCGGGACGGCTTCTACGGTTGCGCCTTCATCAACGCGGTGGCCGAACACAACAAGGAGGACCCCCGCATCCGTGCGCTGGCCCAGGCGCACAAGAAGAAGGTCCTGACGGTGATCCGCGGGCTCGCCGACCAGGCCGGCGTGCTGGACCCGGAATCCCTGACCGACGCGATCGGCATGCTGGTCGACGGCGCGATCATCGCCGCCGTCATCACCGGCACCTCCGAGCATGCGCGGCGCGGGGCCGACGCGACCCGCATGCTGCTGGCGTCGCAGCTGTTGGGCAACCAGGCGCCGGCGAGCCACGCCCACGCGGCGTAGACGCCTGCCAGTACATCCTGGGCGGCGAGACGCCGCCGCTTCCGGAAGCGGCTACTGGCCGGCGGCGGTTGACGCGTCGCCGAGCCAAGCCTCGGCGGCGGGATGGAGCGGGATCGACAGGCCGCTCTCCGCCCGGCCGCGGGAGATCAGCGCCCCCGCGGCGCTACCCGCCGCCAGGAAGTCGATATCCTTGAACACGGTGTCCAGCAGCGTGGTCACCTCGACGTCCGGCATGTCCCGGCGCGACACCAGCAGGGCGGTCACCGCGACGGTCGGGACCGGCTCGGTCTGCCGGGGATAGGTTCCGGCCGGCAGGGTCAGCGGCACCAGGTTGCCGTCGGAGCCGTCCAGCTCCTGAATGGCGTTCCGGTCGAGGGGCAGGAACCGGATCCCGCGTTCGGCGGAAAGCCGCTGGAACAGCCGGGCCGGCGCGTTGATGACGCTGACCACGGCGTCGATTTTCCCGGCCACCAGCGCCTCCACCGCCCGGCTCGGCCCCATGTCGGTCACCTCCGCGAAGTCGTCCGGGGCGAGCCCATGGGCCGCCAGGACGGACCGGGCGGTCAGCAGCGACCCGGAGCGCGGGAGCCCCAGGTCGATCCGCTTGCCGCGCAGGTCGGCGACCGTCCCGATCTCCCCGTCGGCCCGGACGACGATGTGGACCGGTTCGGGGAACAGGCTGGCCAGCGCCCGAAGCTCGGGGTTCGGCCCGGCCCGCTCGAACAGGGCGTCTCCCCGGACGGCCATGGCGGCGATGTCGTTCTGGGCCAGCGCCACGTCGGCCGACCCGTCCTGGATCAGGCGCAGGTTCTCGACGCTGCCGTCGGTCGCGACTCCTGCCGCGCGCACGCCGTCGGCCGAGATCGACGCGGCGATGGTCCGGGCGATCAGGTTGTATTCGCCCCCTTCGGGCCCGCCGACGACGATGAAGGCGCGCTGGAGCCGGTCGAGCCGCAGCGTGATCTGGCGGTACGCCTCGTCCAGCTCCTCGGTGATGATCTCCCGGGCCTGCCGGGCATCCTCGGTCGGCGGGCCTTCGAACAGGGCCATGATCTGGTCCACCAGCCCGCGGGCGATGGCCGGCGGCCCCGTATTGTCCAGGGGCGGCGGCTGGCCGACCGGCGTCTGGGCGACCACGACCGCCCGCCAGTCGCCGTTCGTCCGCTCGAACCCGACGGAACCGCTGACCTCCACCGTGTCGCCGGCCTGGTTGCCGTCGCGCCGGATGCCCTTCAGCCCGTGCTCGGTGGCGCCGAGCAGGTTGGCCAGCGCCGACACGTTCAGCGCTTCCCAGTCGCTGAACGAATAGTCGCGGAGCACCCGCAGGTCCGCGTTGTAGTAGACGATCTTCCGCTCGGCGCCGCCGGCGTCGGCCGGCAGGGGGCTGCTGCCGACCCGGTTGAAATCGGTGATCTCGAACACCGGATCGGGGAAGGTTGTTTCGAGCGCGGACTGGAGCGCGCCGCGGACCGCCGCCTCGTCCGGCACCTTCTCGCAGGCGGCCAGGAATCCCAGCGCCGCGACGAGCACCAGCACCCGCGCCGGCATGCGGAACAGCCTGTCGATCATGGCGCGTCCTCCTTCAAAGGCCCAGTTGGGGCAGGCTCATGAAGCCCTGGATCACCAGCGCGTTGGCGAGGTCGATCAGGAAGGCCCCGACGATCGGGATGATCAGGAACGCCTGGGGCGAGTGGCCGTAGCGGCCGGCGACCGCCTGCATGTTGGCGATCGCGGTCGGCGTGGCCCCCATGCCGAATCCGCAGTGGCCCGCCGACATGACCGCGGCGTCGTAGTTCGACCCCATGACCCGGAACGTCACGAAATACACGTAGGCCGCGATGGCGACGGTCTGGGCCGCCAGGATGGCCAGGATCGGCAAGGCCAGCGACACCAGTTCCCAGAGCCGAAGCGCGATCAGCGCCATGGCCAGGAACAGCGACAGCGACACCGTGCCGAGCAGGTCGATGGTGGCGCCGTCGACCTGGCGCAGCCCGGACAGGCCGAGGCCGTTGCGGATGAGGACGCCGGTGAACAGGGTCCAGACGAAGGCCGGCAGCGTCAGGTAGTCGTTCTTCAGGATTTGGCCCAGGTAAGAGCCGATCATGACGCAGATCACGATCAGGAACAGCGTTTCCAGGAAGCTTTCCGGACTGAGGCTGCGCACCTCGTCGCCGCCCAGTTCGCCCGGAGCGCCTTCGAGCTCGACGCCGGTCCCGGCCTTCAGGTTGTTGCTCGAAATCAGCCGCTGGGCGATCGGGCCGCCGATCAGCCCGCCCAGCACCAGGCCGAAGGTGGCGCAGGCCATCGCGACTTCCATGGCGCCCTGGAGATTGTAATCCTCCCCGAAGCGGGTCGCGTAGGCGGCGCCGGTCCCGTGCCCGCCGGACATGGTGATCGAGCCGGCGAGCAGGCCGGTCAGCGGATGCATGTCCAGGCTGACCGCCGCCGCGACGCCAACCGCGTTCTGGATCACCAGCATGACCACGACGACGGCGAAGAACACCAGGACGGCGCGGCCGCCCTGCATCAGGGTCTTGACGTCGGCGCTCAGCCCGATCGTGGCGAAGAATGCCAGCATCAGCGGCGTCTGGAGCGACATGTCGAAGCTGATTTCCATGCCGGCGCCGACCCGCAGGCCGGTGATCACCAGCGCCGCGAGCAATCCGCCGACTACAGGTTCGGGAATATTGTACCGCTGAAGGAAGCCGACCTTCGAGATGACCACGCGGCCGATCAGAAGGACCACGATGGCCGCGACCAGCGTGGATACGACGTCGATTTCCATTTCCATCCCGCCTCCCTTGCCCCGTCCCCTTGGCCCAAGGCCTTTCGGCCCAGTGCCTTTCGGCCTACGCCGTCCCGGGGATCGCCTGATCACCAGCTAACCCATGGACCAGGGGGGAAGTGGCAGCGGCGCCGCGGAAGCGACTTACTTTCCGCCTGAAATAGCCTTATTTTCCGCCTGCCCCTTTCGTTTCAGGGTTGCCGGAAGGATGCGGCAGCTCAACGCCGCGGCAATCCGTGAGATCGGCGCCGTGGAACCTCGTCCGGTCCAGCGTCGCCCCCGTCAGGATCGCATGGCGCAGGTCCGCGTCGGCGAAGTCGGCGCCGCTCAGGTCGGCCCGGGTCAGCTCCGCGCCGGTCAGCCGGGCCCGTCGGAGGGAGGCGTCGCGCAGGCAGGCGTTCCACAGCCGGGCGCGCTCCAGGTTCGCCGACAGCAGGCGGTTGCCGGCGCGCTCGTTCAGGCGGACGGAATCCAGCACGGCGCCGGTCAGGTCGGCATCGGCAAGGAAGGTCCGGCGCAGGGTCGCCGCCCGCAGGTCGCAGTTCCGCAGGTTGGCCTCGCGCAGGTCCGACATGGTCAGGTCCACTACGGTCAGCACCGCGCCGTCCAGGTTCGCCCGTTCCATGGCGCAGTTGGTGAGGACCGCGCCGCCGAGATCGACCCCCGGAAGCTCCAGCCCCGCCAGGTTGAACCCGGTCAGCTCCAGCCGCTTGCCCTGCTGGCCCTGGGTCCTGATCCACAATCCATGGGCCCGCAGGAGGTCCGAGATCGAGAAATCCCCCGCCGGACGGGGCAGGTTCTTCGCCCCGTCGGCGATCGAGAGGATCTGCGCATCGACCACCGCCCCCATCAGGTCGGCGCCCTGCATGCGGGAGTTCCGCCAGTTGGCGCCCTTCAGCACGGCGCCGTGAAGCGTGGCGCCCGACAGGTTCACCTCGCTCAGCTCGGCGCCTTCCAGCACCACGCCGGTCAGGTTGGCGTTGCGGAAATCGACGCGGGCGAGCTTGGCGCCGACCATGACGGCGTCCGTCATGTCCGCCTGCATCGCGAGGGTCCCGGCGATGCGCGCCCGCGTCAGGTCGGCGCCCTTGAAGGTGGCGCCGACCAGTTCGGCCGGCGACGCCTCGAACGAGATGCGGTTCTCCTGGTCGAGCTTGGCCAGCGAGCCCTCGCGGATGTTGGCGAGTTCCAGCACGGCGCCGGTCAGGTCCGCCCCGCGCAGGCAGCAGCCGCGCAGGTCGGTCCGGCTGAGGTCGGCCTTCTGAAGCTGGGCCAGCCGCAGGTCGGCGCCGTACAGCACGGCGTCGCCCAGGTTGATGCCGCGTCCGTCGATGCCCTTCAGCAGCGCGCCCGTCAGGTCCGCCCCCGACAGGTCGGCGCCGGCGAGGCTGAGGCCGGACAGATCGTGGAATGCCAGGTTGGCGCGGGCGCCGTTCGCGGTGCCGCGCCGGAACCGCGCGTGCCGGGCGATGGCGACGCCGAGCTGCGCCTGGTCCAGCCGGACCCAGGTTTCAGGCGTGTTAGCGGTCATCGACGATGTCCCAGGGTTGGAGTTGGCGCTGGGTCCCGAGCACCCGCTCGATCGGGAGTCGCACCGTGACGGTCGTGCCGATGCCGACCGCGCTGTCGATGTCCAGGGTGGCGCCGTGCAGGCTGAGGAAGGAGCCCACGATGGCGAGCCCCAGCCCGGTGCCCTCCTCGCCCGACTGGCGGACGTTGCTGGCCCGCCCGAACGCCTCCAGGACCCGGGGAATCTCGCCGTCGGGAATGCCGATGCCGGTGTCCTTGACGGTGATGCAGACGTCGCCGAAGGCATCCACCAGGGTGCCGATCTCGACCATCCCGCCGCGCGGGGTGAACTTGACCGCGTTGCTCAGCAGGTTGACGACCACCTGCTTCAGGGCCCGCTGGTCGCCCATGACCGCCGGCACCGGTTCGGGGCGGAGGGCTATCATCACCCCCTTGCCGGCGGCTTGGTCGCGCAGCAGCCGGACCGAGGCGTCGACGATCCGGCAGAGGTCGATCTGCTCCTCCTCCAGCACGTAGCGCCCGGCCTCGACCTTGGACAGGTCGAGGATGTCGTTGATCAGCGACAGCAGGTGGCGGCCGCACTGGTCGATGTCTTCGGCGTATTCCTGGTACTTGGGCGAGCCTAGCGGCCCGAAATACTGGCCCTTCATGATCTCGGAGAAGCCGATCACCGCGTTCAGCGGCGTCCGCAGCTCGTGGCTCATCTGGGCCAGGAACTCCGACTTGGCCTTGCTCGACTGCTCGGCGTGGAGCAACGCCATGTCGGCCTCGCGGCGCACCTGCTCCAGCTCGACCGAGACGCGGACGAAATCGTCGAACCGCTGGTCCAGCCGCGTCCGGGCGGCGCGCAGCTCGGCCTCCACCGTCCGCTTGGCCGAGATGTCCGCGACGACGCCGACATAGCGGCGGCACCCGCCGGCCGTGAAAGCGGCCATGGAGATCCGGGCGGGAAAGGCGGAGCCGTCGCGCCGCCGCGCCAGGAACTCGGTGCCGCCCCCCGGGTCGCCGGCTTTCGGGTCGGGTTGCAGCAGGCTGAGGGCGGCGGCGCCGGACAGGGTCTCCTCCGCCAGCAGCACGCCGACGTCGCGGCCCCGGAGTTCCGCGGCGGACCAGCCGAACATGCTCTCCGCCGTCGGGTTGAACTCCTCCACCGCGCCGTCCTCACGGACGGTCAGGATGCCGACCAGCGCGACGCGCAGGATGGTGCGGAGCTGGTCCTCCCGCTGCGCCAGCGCGAATTCGGCCCGCCGGCGGGCCGTGACGTCGGCCTGGGTCGCGACGAAGCCGCCGTCCGGCAGGTCCTGGCGCCACACGTCGAGGATCCGCCCGCCGTGTCCCCCGATGTCGACCCGCGCGGGCGGCGGGGCGGACAGCCACCTGTCCAGCCAGACCATGTCCTCGGCGGTCCGCGCGTCCAGCACGGTCGCGTCGGTGCCCTCGGCCAGCGCCATGGACTGCTCGACCCGCCACCGGACCAGCCGCTCGATCGGGGTGCCGGGCGCGCCCAGGTCGCGGGGAAAGCCGTGGAGCGCCAGGAACCGGTCGTTGACCAGCCTGACGCGGCGCTCGGCGTCGAACACGACGATCCCTTGCCCGATGTTGGACAGCACCGTTTCCAGGAAAGCGGACTTTTCGGCCAGCGCCTCGCGCGCCTCCACCTCGACCGTTATGTCGGAGATCGTCCCGACGAACCGCCTGGCCTCGCCGCCGGCATCGAAGGACGCGGCACCCCTCGCGACCAGCCAGATCCAGCGCCCCGACTTGTGGCGCATCCGGAAGGCGACCTCGTAGAAGGGGTTCCCGCCGGTCAGGTGCCCGGCCAGGGCCTCGTCGACTCCGGCACGGTCGTCGGGGTGGATGCGTTCGCGCCAGGCGGCGTCGCTGAGCGTCAGCTCGTCCTCGCCATAGCCCAGCATGTGCAGGTAGGCCGGGGAGAACCACCGGTCGCCCGTCACGAGATCGGCGTCCCAGATGCCGCAGCCCGCCGCCGAGGCGGCCAGCCGGAACCGCTCCTCGCTGTCGCGCAGGGCCTTGGCGGTGCGCCGCCGCTCGCTGACGTCGGTCAGCAGCAGCAGCACATAGGTCTGTCCGTCCAGGCCGACGAAGGGTTCGCGGATCACCTCGACGCCGCGGGTCCGGCCGAACCGCGTGACCAGCTGGCGCTCGCGCAGGCGGGTCCGCTTGCGGGGCGCCTCCTGCCCCGGCGGCGGGCCGGGCTGCGCCGCAGCAGCCGCCTCGCCGGCCAGCAGGGTTTCGATCGGCCGCCCCAGAAGCTCGACCATCTCGAAGCCCGACATGCGGCAGAGGGTATGGTTCGCCTTGATGCAGATGCCGTCCTCGCGCGTCACCGCCACGGCCATCGGCACCGCCTGAAGGAGCGTGTCCAGCAGTTCGAAGCGGCCGAACAGGGCGCCGCTCCAGGGGACGAGGCCGACCGGCTCGCCGCCGGCGGGGGAACGGCGCACCTGGCTTTCCGGCACGCCGGCATTGCGCTCGCGGGGGAAGATGACGGTGACCGTGCTGCCCTCGTCCGGCGCCGTCTCGATCCGCAGTTCGCCGTCGTGAAGCTCCACCAGCCGCTTGACGATCGCCAGGCCGAGGCCGGTGCCTTCCCGCCGGCGCGTCAGGGACGCCTCCAGTTGGCTGAACGGCTCCAGGGCGCGGGGCACGTCCTCCAGCCGCATCCCGATCCCGGTGTCGCTGACGCGCAGGACGACCGACTCGTCCGGTCCGACCCGGGCATCCAGCCGGACCGTCCCGCCGGCCGGCGTGAACTTGACCGCGTTGGACAGGAGGTTCTGGACGATCTGCCGGATTCGGGCCTCGTCGGCGCGGATCAGAGGGCCGGGCTGCCCGGCGTCGCACAGCACGGTGACCCCGCCGGCCTCGGCGGCGGCGGCGGCCAGCTGGATCTGGCCGCGGGCGACCAGCGCCAGGTCGAGCGTCGCCTCCCTCAGCGCGAGCTGCCCGGCATCGATCCTCGACAGGTCCAGGATGTCGCTGATCAGCGCCAGCAAGTGGCGGCCGCTGCCGACGATGTCCTGCACGTAGTCGCCGTAGCGTTCGTTGCCCAGGGGGCCGAACAGCTCGTCGCGCAGGATCTCGGCGAACCCGATGATCGCGTTCAGCGGCGTGCGCAGCTCGTGGCTCATCAGGGCCAGGAACTCCGACTTGGCCCGACTCGCCTGCTCGGCCTGCTCCTTGGCGAGCCGCAGCATCTGGCCGCTCTCCACCAGCAGCGTCACGTCGGTATGGACGCCCACCATGCGGATCGGCTTGCCGTCAGGGTCGCGGACGCTGCCCCCGCGCGCCAGGATGTGCCGGATCGTGCCGTCCCGGTGAATGAACCGGACGGTCTGTTCGTAAGGCTTGCCGTCGTCCCAGTGGCGCTGGATCCGGTGGAGGGCGCGCTCGCGATCCTCCGGCAGCACCAGCCGCTGGAGCGCTTCCAGGTCGTTGGGCAGCTCGTCGTCGGCAAAGCCCAGGATCTCCTTCAGGCGCGGCGACAGCCAGATCGTCCCGGTCCTCAGGTCCCAGTCCCACAGCCCGTCGCGCGTGCCCTCGATCGCCAGCCGGAAGAAGTCCCGGCTGTCCTGAAGCTCGCGCTCGACCTGCTTGTGCCGCGTGATGTCGAAGCCGACCGACTGGTACTCGACCGGCCTGCCCTCGCCGTCATGGAAGGCGCGGTCGCTCCACAGCAGCCAGCGCACCGTTCCGTCCGGCAGCGTCACCGGCCGCTCGTGCCGCCCCACCGGCCGGTCGGGAGTAAGGTCGGCCAGGCACGCCCTGATCCTCACGACCTCCTGCGGCGAGACCAGATCGACGATCCGGCGCCCGACCAGGTCGTCGGGAGCCGCCCCGAAGCGGCGGGCATAGGCGGCGTTGGCGAAGGTGAGGGTCGTGTCGGGGCGGTAGCGGACGACCAGTCCTGCCTGTTCCTCGATGATCGCCTGGGTCCGGGAATCCAGATTGGTCCAGGAGGACGCCGGGGACCGCGCCGTGACGGTGACCATGATCCGGACGACGTCGCCGTCCAGCGGGATCGGGACCAGGACCAGGTGCCAGCTTTCGCGCTTGGGATCGAGCGCCACGTCGACGTCGATCTCGACCGGCTGCCCGGTGCCCGAGCACCCGTCCGCGGCCCGGCCGACAAGGGCGGAAAGGCACGCCGGATCGACCCGCCCCAGGGCGGTTTCCAGCCGGGCGTTCACCGCCAGCACCGCGGCTCCCGCGGACGCATCGATCACGAACGCCGGTGAGCCGACCAGATCCAGGATGGCGCGCAGATCTTGGGGAGGACAGCGGGCGAACATGTTCCGGCTAAACCACGCGAAATGAAGCTGCACTCTCGTTCAGCGGGCGCCGTTAATCCACTATAAAGTGGTAGATAAGCTTTAGGATACCATTTGGTCGCGCTTACCGCGCGGCCAGTTCCTTGACCGCCAGCAGGCGCGCCGGACGCCAGGTTTCCGGCTGGCTGCGGAGCAGCAGGCTGAGCGCCATCGGCGGGACCGGCTGGGAGAACAGGTAACCCTGCAGCAGGTCGCATCCCACGTCGGTCAGGAAATCCCGCTGGGCCGCCGTCTCCACCCCTTCCGCGACGACCGTCAGCCCGAGTCCGTGGGCCATGCCGACCACGGCGCGGACGAGTGCCGCATTCTTGAGGTTGTGCGGCACCCCGTCCACGAACATCCGGTCGATCTTCAGCTTGGTGATGGGCAGCTGCTGGACGTAGCTGAGCGAGGAATAGCCGGTCCCGAAATCGTCTATCGCGGTTTCAACGCTGATCGACGCCAGGGCGGAGATCGCCTGCACCGTCGCCTTCAGGTCGCGCACCGCGGCCTGCTCGGTGATCTCGATCCCGATCAGTCCCGCGAGGTAGGGCTTCTCCGTCATCAGTTCCGCCAGACGCGTGGTCAGCCGCCCGCGCAGGAACTGCTGGCCGGACACGTTCATGAAGACCCGGCCGCAGCCAAGCCCCTCGTCGTGCCATCGGGCGACCTGGTCGGCGACCGCCTCCAGCACCCAGTCGGTGATCGAGACGATCAGGCCGCTGTCCTCGGCGATCGGGATGAACTCGGCCGGGGACACCGACCCCAGGCTGGTGTGCGACCAGCGAAGCAGCGCCTCCGCGCCGGCGACCTTGCCGGTCTTCGCCTCGATGATCGGCTGGTAGACCACCCTCAGCTCGTCGCGCTGGACGGCGTGGGCGAGATGCATGGTCAGGAAGGTGCGGCGGCTCGCCGCCTGGGCCATCTCCGGCGTGTAGAAGCAGACCGCGTTGCCGCCCTCGTGCTGGACGGTCTGGAGCGCCAGCTCCGCCTTGGTCAGCAGTTCCTCGATCCGCCTGATGCTCCTGTCATGGACCGCGGCGCCGATGCTCATGCGCACCAGGACCATCTGGCGATCCACGTAGATCGGGCTGAGCAGGCGGGCATGGACATGGTCGGCGACCTCTTCGGCCGCCTTCCGGTCCGCGAAACAGGCCAGCGCCGCGAACTCGTCCGCGCCGACGCGGCACAGGATCGACCCCTTGGGCAGGATCTCGCCGAACCGGCCGACGATCGCCTTCAGGACGCCGTCGCCGATATGGTAGCCCAGGCCCTCGTTGATCTCCCGGAACTGGTCCACGTCGAAGCTGAAAATCACGTGGGTCAGGCCGGCCTGGGAGAGCCGCCCGGCCATCTGGCGGTCGCATTCCTCCAGGAAGGCCCGACGCGACAGCAGGCCGGTCAGCGGGTCGTGGTTGGTCAGGAAACGCGCCCGCTCCTCGGCAGCGTGGCGATCGGAGACGTCCCGGGCGATGCCGATGAAGGTGACCTCGTCGTTGAAGCGCATCTCGCCGACGCTGAGATGGACCGGGAAGACGGAGCCGTCCTTGCGCTTGGCCAGGACCTCGCGGCCGGTCCCGATGATCTTGGCGCGGCCCGACGCGAGATAGCTGTCGATGTACCCGGCATGGCGGTGCTCGTGCGGGGTCGGCATCAGCAGGGCGACGGGCGCGCCGACCAGCTCGGCCTCGTCGTAGCCGAACATGCGGCAGCAGGCATGGTTGACCGACTGGATGATCCCGCGGGCGTCGATCGTCATGATGCCGTCGACGGCCGCGTCGAGCAGCGACGTCGCGAACTGCTCCCGGCGGAGCAGGTTCTCGAGGGTGCGCTGCCGCTCGGTCACATTCTCCAGCAGCGCCAGGAAGCCCACGACGGTCCCGGCCCGGTCGCGGTGCGGGACGAGGCAGCCGCGCAGGTCGATGCGCCGGTCCGGCGCGGCGACCGCGACGAAGCCGAACAGCACCGTCTCGCCGGCCGACGCGCGGCGCGCCAGGTCGTCGGGGACGAATTCCGCGCCGTCCCGGGCAGCGGCCTCCAGGATGTCGGAGAACCGGGCGGAGGCCAGGACCTTTGCGTCGATGCCGAGCGTCGCGCGAAACAGGGCATTGACGAAGCGGCAGCATCCGTCCGCATCGAAGTAGCCGACGCACAACGGGACATCGTCCAGGACGCTGGATGCCAGGGAGGCCAGGAAGCCGTCTCCCGCTGCGGCGACGAAGGTTCCGAAGAGATCCACTGATTGACCTTCGGCCATCACTCCACTCCGCAGGCGGCTTCGATCCGGGATTTTCGTTTACCGCGCTGCATGCGAAAATCCCGGGACATTTGGCATAGAATATTTAAGCATTTGTTACTAATGGGATAACGGCATCTGCGGTGCGTCCTATGACGCGAAGCGGATGCCTCGGCCCGTGGCGAGGCCATCGTTCCAAAGTACAACCGATGGCGCGTACCGCCGCGCGGGGAATGCCGCTATCCTCCGACAGCCGCCCCGCCAGGCGGCTCACGGCCGAACCCGGAAAATCGGCCGGCATCGAAAAAATCGGGAGGAACCGGTCCATGCGACACCTCGTCACCAGCCTCGTCGCGGTGGTGTGCCTGCTTTTCGGCGCCCAGTTCCAGGGACCGGGCCAAGCCGCGGCAGCCGAGACCCCGCCGGTCCGCGTGGGCGTGCTGAAATTCGGCACGGTGAGTTGGGAACTCGACACCATCAAGCATCACGGACTGGACGCGGCCGAAGGCATCGATCTCCAGGTCGTCGAACTGGCCAGCAACCAGGCGACGCAGGTGGCGCTCCAGGGCGGCGCGGTCGACGTGATCGTGTCGGACTGGCTGTGGGTTTCCCGGCAGCGGGCAGAAGGCGCCGACTTCACCTTCGCCCCCTACTCCACGGCGGCCGGTTCGGTCATGGTCCCGGCCGACTCGCCGATCCGGTCGCTGGCCGACCTGAAGGGCCGGCGGGTCGGGGTGGCCGGCGGGCCGCTGGACAAGGGATGGCTGATGCTGCGCGCGTTGACCCTGCAGCAGCACGGCTTCGATCCGGACAAGGACAGCGAGAAGGTGTTCGGAGCGCCGCCGCTGCTCAACGAGCAGGTCCGCGGCGGCGGGGTCGAGGCCGTCCTCAACTATTGGAACTTCACGGCCCGGCTGAAGGCCGCGGGCCTGCGCCGGGTCGTCACGGTCGAGGAGATCGCCCGCGACCTGGGGATCCGGACCGACGTGCCGATCATCGGCTACGTCTTCCACGACGCCTGGGCCGAGGCCGATCCCGAAGCGGTCCGGGGCTTCCTCCGCGCCTCCCTGAAGGCCAAGGCGATCATGCGCGAGAGCGATGCGGAGTGGCGCCGCCTGGCCCCCCTGACCAGGGCGGAGGACGACGCGACGCTGCTGGCGCTCCGCGACGGCTACCGCGACGGCATCCCGACCGCCTGGAGCGATGCCGAGCGGGAGGACGCGGCCCGCGTCTACGAGATCCTCGCGAAGCTCGGCGGCCGCGAACTGGTCGGCGATTCCCCGCGCCTCGCCCCCGGCACGTTCTGGACCGGATTCGATTTCTGATGACCTTGTCGAAGGTGGGCCGCCTGCCGGCCCACATCCTGTCGCTCCTGGTCCTGGTGGCGCTGTGGCAGGCGGCATCGATCGCGGCGGCCAGCCGCTTGCTGCCCGGGCCGGCCGCCGTCGCCGCGCGCCTGGTGGACGAGGTCCTGCGGGGCGGGCTGCTTTTCGACCTCGCCGTGACGCTCGGGCGGGTCTGCGCGAGCTTCGTCATCGCGATGGCGATCGGGACGGCGTTGGGGATCGCAATGGGCCGGCTCCGCCTGCTCGACCGGTTGCTGGACGGCTGGCTGGTGCTTTTCCTGAATATCCCGGCGCTGGTGACGATCATCCTGGCCTATGTCTGGTTCGGCCTGACCGAGGCGGCGGCGATCTCGGCGGTCGCCGTCAACAAGATCCCCAACGTGGTCGTGACCCTGCGCGAGGGCGCCCGCGCCTTGGACCGCGACTACCTGGAAATGGCCGAGGCCTATCGGCTCGGTCCGGCCAAGACCCTGCGTCACATCGTCCTGCCGCAGCTCTATCCGTTCCTGCTGGCGGCGGCGCGTTCGGGCCTCGCCCTGATCTGGAAGATCGTCCTGGTCGTGGAGCTGCTGGGCCGCAGCAACGGCATGGGCTTCCAGCTGCAGGTGCTTTTCCAGCTGTTCGACGTCACCGGCATCCTCGCCTATACCGCGGCGTTCATCATCGTCGTGCAGTTCATCGAGTTCGCCGTGCTACAGCCCCTGGAAATCAGGGCGTCGCGCTGGCGGCGCTGACGCATTTATGTTGCCGACTCCCGCGGTTTTCTGGTTAAACGAATTTAACCACAAAATATTTTTTGGAACCAGAACGCGGGGTCAGACGTTACATGCCTTATGTCCTCCTGGTCGTCGCCTGTCTGACGGGCAATCCGGCGGAGTGCCGCCGACAAGAGCTTCCCCTGCCCCAGATCACCAACGCTACCGCCTGCCATCTGGGCGGCGCCGTCCGGCTGCGCGACTGGATCGCCGAGAACAGCGGATGGAGGCTGACCGATGTCCGGTGCCTGCCCCCACCCCATACCAATGCGCGGATCGCTTCGGCAGGAAATTAACAGTTTGGTTACAGAGGATAGTTAACGTCAGGCCTTGAACAGTATTACTCCCCAGAGGGTCAGCCCCATGGTGCAGCAAGACGACGTGATCGAACGGACTTCGATCGTGACCTATGCCCTGCTCGAGGAATTGCACACGGTTCTCGCCGATTCCGCCAAGCCTGACGAAACCAGCCTTGGCGTCATCATGGGACTGGCGATGTTCCTGGACGAGAAGATCGGCCCGATGCGGTCCCAGAAGCTGATGTCGCAGGCGCCCGGCATCATCCTGAAGACCGACGCCCACGTGACGGACGAGTTGATGCAGCGCTTCGCTCCCGTCCTGCGCGCCTTCGGCACCCATCTGGCGGACTTCGCCACCGCGGCGGCACCGGCCCGGCCGCTCACGAAGGTCATCTGACGGCGGATCGCCGACCACCGCGGGCCGGCCCGCGGTGGTCGGCCGAAAGCGTCGCGGGACCTTCGCGGCCCACGACGCGCCGGACCGAAGCTGATATACTCCCGCGCGAAGCGCAACCGGGCGGGAGGCAGCTCATGGACTGGCTCGTCACTCTCGGCATCGCCGTCGCCGCGGCGGGGACGGTCTTCGTCCTCGTGATCGGTATCGCCGTGCACGATCTGCGCGGCCACCTGAGACGCGGCATCTCGGACGCATCGACCCGCCAGGCCAAGTCCCTACGCAAGGTGACCGAGAACATGGCCACCGTCCAGAAGGAACTGCGGGAAGCCCAGGCGCAAATCCAGTCACTGGTCCGCGCGAACCGCAGGCTGAGCAACCGGCTCGCCGAACTGTCGGCCCGCGTCGACGCCGAGGACGACGGCGTGATGATGGACGACGACGACCGGGTGCTGCATTGAGCCGTTCCCAAGCGTTACCCTGCCGACCGTCTTCCCCCTCCCAACCGTCGGTATGAACGTGACCACACAGCACCAAGTCCTGCCGGACGCAGCCCTTGAACGCGCGCGCTGGACCGCCAGCGGACCGGCCTGGGACCGCTGGTCGGACCCGATGGCGGACATGGCCGACCGGTTGAACCTGCCGCTCCTCGACGCGTGCGGCGTGATGCCGGGCGAGGCCGTGCTCGACCTCGCGTCCGGCGCCGGGGAGCCGGCCCTGAGTGCCGCCAAGCGCGTGGGTCCCGGCGGGAGCGTGCACGGCGTGGACCTGGTCGAGGCGATGCTGGCCGGCGCCGTCCGGCGCGCGTCGGCCTTCGACGGGCCGCCGCCGCGGTTCACCGTCGGCGACATGACGGCCCTGCCGTTCGCGGACGGGCAGTTCGACCGGGTGACCTGCCGGTTCGGCATCATGTTCGTACCCGACACCCGGGCGTGCCTGGCCGAGACGGTGCGGGTCCTTCGCCCCCACGGCAAGGCGGCCTTCATGGTCTGGGGACCGCTGGCGGACAACACCCTGTTCCGCGAACTGGATCAGGCGGTGACGGAGATCCTGGGCCCGGACCCGACCAACGCCCTGGCTCCCCTGTTCCGCTTCGACCAGCCGGGAACCCTTGCCCGGCTGATGGAGGAGAGCGGACTGCGCAACGTTTCGGAGCAGTCGCTCCGCCCGACCGCCCGGGTGCCGCTGGAAAAGCCGTTCTGGCGCGCCTCGCTGGACATGGCCTTCGCGCCCCGGATCTCGGCGGCACCGGCGGACATCCGGGAACGTCTGGACGCGGCGGTCACCGCGCATTTCGCCGCCCTGTCGGTCGAAGGCATCTGCGCGCTCCACCTGCACGCGATGATCGTTTCCGGGGAGAGGGGCTGACGACCCGGCCCGGCCGGCCGCCCCAGCCACTTCAGCACTCCCGGCCGTGGGGGTCGAGCACCATCAGGATGCCGAGGATCATGGCCGTGGAGCCATCCGGCCCGGCCAAGGGCAGCAGAAGCTCCTCGAAATTCAGGTAGTCCCGGCCGCACCAGCCCAGGTCGCCCGAGCGGTACCGTGGCTCCTGGGTCAGCACGACCTCCCTCGCCCGGGCGACGGCGGAAAGCCGCTGGGCCTCGGGAAGGCCGGCCCCCAAGGGCTGCCCGGTCATGGGGCGGCGCAGCAGCCAGGACAGCTTCGCGCCGGCCACGCGGTGGGTGAACCAGGGCTCACCGTCATGCACGTTGAGCAGAAGGATGTTCTGCAGCGGCGCCGGAAAGTCGGCGGGATCGATGTCGCGCCGCCGGGGCAGCGCCATGCCGGGCGGGCATCGGGACAGCCAATACCCGTGGAGACGCTTCAGGCTGACGTTGGCCTGCCGGGGAAATCGCCACCCGGAAAGGAAGACACCGTCCTGGCGGCTCTGCTCGATGGCTGTAAAAGGGCTCATGGACACCACCCTATCGGCCACTGCATTTAATGTCCAGATAATCGTTAATTGTATCTAAATCCAAACGTTCCCTATGGCGGGCGTGCCACAAAAATTCGATTTCGAAGTACTGCGATCGCCGATCAGCGAAGGAAAAGGAACGACAAAGCGGTTGGGGAGTTTAACGAACACCGCTCACCGTTCCGGCCAAAAACAAGACCAGAGTCCAGCCATGTCAGTTACGAGACCGATTCTTGTTCCAGGCCGAACCTGTTGGCGCACCGAAAAGGCCAACCGTCTCGCCCTGATCATCGATGCCTGCGATTATTTCGCGGCGGCGAAATCGGCGATCGCCCGCGCCCGTCACTCGATCTACATGATCGGCTGGGATTTCGACCTGCGGCTCAAGCTCGACCAGGGCAACCCCGACGTGGAGGAACCGGACGAGCTCGGCGCCTTCCTGAAGCACACGGTGAACAGCCGGCCGGGGCTGCAGGCCTATATCCTGAAATGGGACATGGCGCTGCTGTTCACGCTCAGCCGCCAGATCCTGCCGATCCTGGCGCTCGACCTGATGACGCAGCGGCGCATCCATTTCCGGCTGGACGCCCAGCATCCGGCCGGGGCCGCCCACCACCAGAAGATCATCGTGATCGACGACGCGCTGGCCTTCTGCGGCGGCATCGACATGACCGACTCGCGCTGGGACACCCGCGACCACGC
Source organism: Skermanella rosea (assembly GCF_016806835.2). Taxonomy (NCBI): domain Bacteria; kingdom Pseudomonadati; phylum Pseudomonadota; class Alphaproteobacteria; order Rhodospirillales; family Azospirillaceae; genus Skermanella; species Skermanella rosea. The sequence goes on from NZ_CP086111.1 coordinate 3,904,027, forward strand.
GCCGGACGACGAGCACCGCCGGCTGCCCGACGGGTCGCCCTACGGCCCGTTCCACGACGTCACCACCGCGGTGGACGGGGACGCGGCCCGCGCCCTCGGCGAACTGGCCCGGGAACGCTGGTTCCGCGCCACCGGAGCCCGGCTTCCACCGCCCCCGCCCGGCGAGCTCGACCCCTGGCCGGACCGGCTGAAGGTGACCCTGCGGGATATCCCCATCTCGATCGCGCGTACCTCGCCGCGCCACGGCAAGTTCGAAGAAGTCCGCGAGATCGAGCGGCTCTACCTCGCAGCCCTGATGGCCGCGAAGCATACGGTCTACATGGAAAGCCAGTACATGGCGTCGCACGCGATCCGCGATGCCATCATCAAGCGGCTGCGCGAGCCGGACGGCCCGGAGATCGTCATCGTCAACCCGATGACGGCCGACGGCTGGCTGGAGCAGTCCGCCATGGACACCGCACGGTCCATGATGGTGCGGCAGATCCGCGACGAGGATCGCCATGGCCGGTTCCGCATCTACTACCCCGTCAACGCGGCCGGGACGGACATCTATGTACACGCCAAGGTGGTCGCGGTCGACGACTGGTTCCTGCGGGTCGGTTCGTCCAACCTCAACAACCGGTCCATGGGCTTCGACACCGAATGCGACCTCGCGATCGAGGCGATCGAGGGCGACGATGCCGCCGACCGGATCCGGGAAGCCGTGACCAACTTCCGCAACGACCTGATCGCGGAACACCTGGGCGTGTCCATCGCGACGGTGGAGGAGCGGTTCGCCGCCGGCCAGTCCCTGGTCGAGGTCATCGACGGGTTGCGGTCCGAGGAGGGGCGGACGCTTGTCCCGTTGAAGATCGAGGAACTGAACGAGGTCCAGGAGCAGGTGGTCGAGGCCCGGCTCCTCGACCCCGAGCGCCCGAAGCAGATCGAACGCACCCTGACCCACGTGGTCAAGAGATATGCCACCCGGCCGAACCTTGCGGCGCTGGGCGCCGTGGCCGGACTGGGCATCGCTGCCATTGCCGGCAGCCGCCTCTATGCCAGGCGTTTCACGGCCCGGCGCGGCAAGGATCGCTGAACGGCGGTCCCGCGGCACGCCCGGCATCGAACGGAATGATTGGGAAGGATCGAAGGATATGCAAGGCAGACGGTATCAGGACAGCTATGGGACCTGGGGCGGATCGGCCGCCCCCGTCGCCGGAACGGAAATAATCGAGTATCGCCGCATCGCCTGGTCGGCGGTTTTCGCCGGCGTGGTGGTGGCGCTGGCGCTCAATCTCGTGCTGGCCATCCTTGGCATCGGCATCGGGCTGACCACCATCGATCCTGCCCAAGCGGATTCGCCGCAGGCCTCCACCCTGGGTATCGCGGCGACCCTGTGGTGGATCGTCAGCGCCCTGATCTCCATTGCGGCGGGCGGTTGGGTGGCGGGCCGGATGGCCGGCATGCCGACGCGGGTCGACGGCGCGCTGCACGGCCTGATCACCTGGGGCATCGCCACGCTGCTGCTGTTCTGGCTGCTGACCAGCGCGGTCGGAAGCCTGATCGGGGGCACCTTCTCGGTCGTCGGCAACGCGCTCTCGACCGCCACGCAGGAAGCGACCCAGGCGGCGGGACAGACCGATCCGGGCACGGCCCAGGGCATCCAGGAACAGGCCCGCGCCCTGCTCGCCCCCGAGGGCGGATCGCTGCCGCAGGGTGCGCTCGACACCCTGAGCCGGATCGCCCGCGGCGACGTCTCCCAGGAGGAGTTGCAGTCCGCCGCGACCCGCCTTGCCGAACAGGCCGGAATTCCCCAGGAACAGGCCCGGCAGACCATCGACAACCTGCGCCAGCAATATGCCCAGACGGCCGAGCAGGCCACCCAGGCGGCGCAAGCCACCGCCGACACGGTGTCGTCGGCGGCCCTGTGGTCGTTCCTGGCATTGGTGCTCGGCGCCCTCGCCGGGTCGCTCGGCGGCATGGCGGGCGCCCCGGCCGGCTGGGACCGCTACTGACGAGCCGGGAGCGGCGTTTACCCCGCCTTCATCGGTTTCTGGCAGCCATGTCGTCACACTTCAGCGGCGGCATGGCTCCAGACGACGATGTTTTCCCGGTTGCGCTTCCTGGCGGTCGCCGCCCTCCTGGTTCCGTGCGGTAGCCTGCCCGGAGCCGTGGCGCAGGACGGGCCGCCGCCGGCCATCGTCCTGGCCGAGCCGCCCGGCCCGGTGGCCGGCCTGACGATCGCGGGACACATCGACCGAATCGCGATCGGCCCGGAGATCGTGATCGAGGGCTGGGGCCTGCTGTCGCCGGCTCCCGCCGGGCCGCCGGAAACCTGGCTTCCCGGGTCCGTCCGGATCCACAGCGACCTGGACGTCCGCGGGGTCGCGGCCCGCCGGGTGGAACGGCCGGACGTGGTTTCCGTCGTGGGCGATCCGGACTTGCGCTTCTCCGGCTTCGTCATCACGCTCGTGCCGGGACGAGGCTTGAAGCCCGGCGGCTTCACGTTGTGCGTGACGACGGACGACCCGGTCTATGGCCGGTTCCGCATGCACGACAATCCGCGGGTGCCCTGCCCCGTCGCGCCGTAGCCGGTTTCAGGAAGGGGAGACCGTCATGCAGGCCGAGCCCTGGCTGGTCAGCCGCGCGCAGGCCCGGTCGGCGCTCGCCGAGGTGACGCCGAGGAGCCGGGCGCGGTAGAGGCGTCCGGCCGGCGTATTGACTTCCATGACATAGACCCGCGCCGGGGTCAGGAGGTCGGGAACGGCGCGGCGCGCATCCTCCACCGCCTTGTTGCTCTCCGTCGGCGAGCGGAAGGCGCCAACCTGGATGCCCCAATCCCCGGCCGGGCCGCCGGCCGGAACCATGGCGACCTGCTGGATGGGTGCCGCCGGGATCGGGGCGATCGGAACCGGGGCGGCGCTGGCGGTAACGACCGGGCGCGCGCGCGGCGGCGGAGCGGCCACCGCGACCACGGTCCTGGACGGGATGGTCCGGGGCTGGATGGCCGGAGGAGTCGCCGCGGCATACATCGTGTCGGTGACGCGCCGCGAGGGGTGGATGCCGTCGATCTGCGGCGAGATCATCGCGACGTAGTTCCGGGTCTCCGACGGCAGCCCGCGGTCGCCGGTCAGATATTCCCCGTACCGGCCGGGGCCGGCATTGTAGGCGGCGAGGAAGCCGGGCGAGCCGAACTTCTCGTACATCTCCCGCAGGTAGGCGGTGCCGGCCAGTATGTTGTCGCGCGGCTCGAACGGGTCGGAGCCCAGCCCGTGCTTGATGCGCAGCTCCTCGTAGGTGGAAGGCATGACCTGCATCAGCCCCATGGCGCCGGCCCGGCTGACGATCGGGCGCCCGTTCATGTGGGTCCGGCCGCCGCTCTCGACCTTCATCACCGCCCTGATCCAGGGTTCCGGCACGTCGAACCGCTGCGACGCCTCCGCGATGTGTGAGGCCCAGGGATCGCCCGCGAGGCCGCCGGCGTAGCCGCCCTGCGCCGCCGGACCCGTGCGGTCCGAAGGCGAGCTGGAGCAGCCGCTCAGCAGCGCCGCGGCGATACCGATGGCGATCCCGACGACCATGCCGCGAGGAACTGGGCCGCGAAGAAGTCGGGCCGGATCTTCAGGGGGCGGCGTCGGTATCGGCATGGTTCAACGGGCTTATAAAGACGAGGATATAAGTTCATAATATCGTTTGGGGTTTCCGGTCAATAAAATCCTCCCGCATGGCCCCTGCCCCACCCCCGCCGGAATCGGGGGATAAACCAATGCGCGAGTCCCCCGGCGGCCGCGTGGGGCGGCCGCCGGGCGCCGTCCGGGACGGGCGGTCAGTACCCGTAGGAATGCTGCTGGGGCTGATGCTCCCCGCCACCCTCGTGGTGGTGATGGCCGTCGTGATGGTGGCCCTCGTGGTGATGGCCGTGATGCTCCCCGTCCTGCTGGCCGCCTTCGGTCACGGAGAGGGCGAGGTCGGGGAAGCTGCGCTCGACGATGCCGATCAGGACCTCGATGCGGTCGGCGGCATGGTCGGCCTTGGCCTGGAGCTCGTCGTACCGGCGGCGCAGCTCGTCCAGTTCGGTCCGCGCGGCGTCGCGCTCCTCCACCACGGTGCGGTGCTCGTAACGCTGTTCGTCCAGCTTCTTCGACACGCTGTCGATCACCTGATCGATGCGCGCGAGGGCACTGTCCAGCTTCGATGCCTGGCTGTCGGAAGAATGCTGAAAGTCGCTCATGCTGATCTGCTTTGCCTGTCTGAAGGTGCCCCTTGGCGCGGCCATTGATCGCGCGCGCCCGATACCGGGTCAACCTTATAATCGTCGCGGGTTTCGCTGGCCTGAACAAAGTTCCGACCAGACGGCGCAGGCGTTCTGGGGAGCGGCGCCCAGCGCGGTGTTGTCGAACACGCACCAGGCGGGCGCCGATGCGGAATCCCTTCGCAGGGCCGCTTCCACGGCGCCCAGCCGCTCCGGCCCGTAGTCGGTGTGATAAATCTCGGGCGAGCCGTGGAGCCGGCGGTAGATCAGGCCGCCCCAGCCGCCCGGCGCCTCGCCGCCGGGAACCGCGACCGGATCGGCGGCCACGCGGGCCACGCGGAACCGCTCCAGCAGGGCCTCCGGACCGTCGTTGAACCAGCTCGGGTGCCGCGGCTCGCAGGCGATGCCGCCGTCGAAACGATCGCGCAGGAGAGCGAAGAAACCCTCGGCCGCGTCGCGCCGGAAGGCGAGGCTCGGCGGCAGCTGGACCAGCAGCGGCCCGAGGCGGTCGCCCAGCTCCCGGACCTCTCCCAGGAACCGGTCGAGCGGCTCGGCGGGATCGGCCAGCCGGCGCTCGTGGGTGATCTGCTTGGGCACCTTGACCGCGAATCGGAACCCGTCCGGGACCGAGGCCGCCCAGCGGGCATAGGTCTCGGGCTTGTGCGGCCGGTAGAAGGAGCTGTTGATCTCCACCGCCGGCAGGCTGCGCGCGTAACGTTCCAGATGGCTTCCCTCCGCCGGGAAGAGGCTGGCGTGCCGGCTGGGGATCGACCAGCCGGCACACCCGACATAGACCGGATGCTGACCCATGCCGCCTCAACGGCGGTTCAGTACAGCAGGTTCCGGAACACCAGCGAGACGTCGGGCACGAAGGTGACGATCATCAGGCAGCCCAGGATCACCAGCACGAAGGGGAGCAGCGGCCTGACGATCCGGTCGAGCGGGATGTTCGCGACCTGGCAGGCGGCGAACAGGTTGACCCCGAACGGCGGCGTGATCATGCCCATGGCGAGGTTGACCACCATCACGAGCCCGAAATGGATCGGGTCGATCCCGAAATGGGCCGCGACGGGAGCCAGGATCGGGGCCAGCACGATGATCGCGGCCGAGGTCTCCACGAACATGCCGAGCACGAACAGGAAGGCGTTGACCGCCAGCAGGAACATCACGGCGCCGTCGATCGACTGCACCAGCCACTCGCCCACCGCGACCGGGATGCCGGCCCGGTTGATCAGGAAGCTGAACAGGCCGGCCGTCGCGATGATGAACATGATGATCGCCGAGGAGATGACGCTTTTCCGAAGGATCGGCCCCAGATCGGAAACCCTGATCTCGCGGTAGATCACCAGCCCCACCACCAGGGCATAGAAGACCGCGACCACCGACGCCTCGGTCGGGGTGAAGACGCCGCCATAGATGCCGCCGATGATGACGACCGGCATCAGCAGCGCCAAGCCGGAGCGCCGGACGGCGGCGGTGAAGCTCAGGCGGCCGTCCTGGTCGTCGCGGCCGTAGCCCTTGATGCGGCACCAGACATAGACGAAGGCGGTCAGCGCCCCGGCGATCAGGATGCCCGGACCGATGCCGGCGATGAACAGCTCGCCGATCGAGACTTCCGCCGAGACCGCGTAGAGGATCATCGGTATCGACGGCGGAATGATCACGCCCAGTTCGGCCGAGGTCGCCTGGAGGGCCGCCGCGAAGGGGGCGGGATAGCCGTGCTTCACCATGGCGGGAATCAGGATCGCGCCGATCGCGAAGGTGGTGGCGACGCTCGATCCGGACACCGCGGCGAAGATCATGCAGGTCAGCACGCAGGTGCAGGCGAGCCCGCCCTGGACGCCGCCGACGATCGACTTGGCGAAATCGACCAGCCGGGTCGAGATGCCGCCGACCTCCATCAGGTTGCCGGCCAGGATGAAGAAGGGGATCGCCGCCAGGGGATAGCGGTCGAGCGACACGAAAAGCTGCTGGGCGACCAGCAGCAGCGGCAGGTTGGTGAACCCCGCGATGCCGACGACGCTGGCGATGCCGATCGAGATGGCGATCGGGACGCTGAGCGCGAACAGCACCAGCATGGTGACGAGGATGGTCGTGCTCATCCGGCGGCCCCTTCCAATACGACGTCGCGCCGGTCGAGGTAATGGGCGACCACCGCCAGCAGCGAGAAGAAGGCGCCGACCGGCAGCGCGGCGTAGGCCCAGGCGATGGAGATCTCCAGCCCGGCCAGGGTCTGGAAGCGGACCCGCCACGCCATCTGGACGCCGAACCACAGGATGACGCCCAGCAGGACGAGGCTGTTGAGCGTGATGAAGCCGCGGAGCGCCGTCCGCCAGGGTCCGGAGGCCGCCCTGTAGGCGAGGTCGACCGCCACCAGCGCGCCGTGCCGGAAGGCGATCGTGATGCCCAGGAAGACCATCCAGATCAGGCAGGTACGGGTAAGAGCCTCCGACCAGGTCGAAGGCTGCTCGAAGACGAAGCGGGTGACGACCTGGTAGAAGGCGGACACCGCCGCCACCACCAGGCAGGCGGCGGCGGCGTGCCCGATCACCCGGTTCAGCGCCCCCTCGATCGCCAGGAAGATCCGGATCATGGAGCCCGACGATCAGGGCGCATAGTTGCGGATGCGGTCGATGGTCTCCTTGCCGAACCGCTTCGAATATTCCGCGTACGCCGGCTCCAGCGCCTGCTGGAACTTGGCGCGGTCGACGTCGGTGATGACCTCCATCCCAGCCTTGCGCAGCTCCTCCACGCCGGTGGCCTCGACCGCGGCGACCTTCTCCCGCATCGCCTTGGCGGCGACGGCGGCCGAGTCGAGGAACATCTGCTGCTCCTCGGCGGTCAGCCCGTCGAAGGTCGAGCGCGCCATCAGGATCATGGCCGGCGAATAGACGTGGCCGGTCAGCGTCAGGTACTTCTGGACCTGGGCGAACTTGGACGCGGTGATGACCGGGATCGGGTTCTCCTGCCCGTCCACGGTGCCCTGCTGGAGGGCGGTGAACACCTCCGTGAAGGCCATCGGGGTGGGCAGCACGCCGAGCTGGCGGAAGGCGGTCATGTGCACCTGGTTCTCCATGGTGCGGACCTTCAGCCCCTTGGCGTCGGCCGGGTCGTTGATCGGGCGCTTGCTGTTGGTGATGTGGCGGAAGCCGTTCTCGCCCCAGGCCAGCGCCACGATCCCCTTGTCCGGGAACAGCTTCAGCATGTCCTGGCCGATCGGCCCGTCGAGCACGGCGCGGGCGTGGGTGTAGTCCTTGAACAGGAACGGGATGTCCACCACGGCCACTTCCGGCACGAAGTTGCCGACCGGGCCGGTCGAGGTGACCACCAGGTCGAGCGTGCCGATCTGCGCGCTCTCGATCATCTCGCGCTCGGCGCCGTTGGGGGTCGAGACGACCTTGAACTTGCCGTTGCTGCGCCGGGCCAGCTCGTCGGCCAGGGTGGACGCCGCCACGCCGTAGTGCGAGGTCGCGGCCGTGGGGTGGCCGAGCTGGAGCGTCGTCTCCGCCCGGGCGGCCCCCGTCAGGGCCGACCCCGCCGTGAGCGCGAGGGCCAGGGCACCGGCCATCCAATATGTTACCTTCATGAGCGTGGAACCTCCCAGTCCATTTCCTTGACCGCAACCTTGATCGTCGCGCGGCGGTCCGAATCTTGCGGACAAGGTTTAGCAGCCGGGCGGAAAACTTCAATTCCCATCGCTCGGGCGACGGGCAAGTATTTGCATTTGCGACGAGTTGAATAGACCATTTTGTCCAGCTTTTCTGGTACGATCCGCGAAAGACCGAGTTCCCAGAGCATGCATCCCGTGGACAAGCACCCAATTCCCGCAGCCGACGACGACAAGCTGCGCGCCCTGATCGACACCGCCCCCGACGGCATCGTGATCATCGACCGGTTCGGCAGCATCCAGACCTGCAATTCGGCGTGCCTGCGACTGTTCGGCTATGCGCCGGAGGAGGTGCTGGGCCGGAACGTCAAGATGCTGATGCCCGATCCCTACCGGGAGGAGCACGACGGCTACCTGCGGAATTACCGGGAGACGGGCCACCGCAAGATCATCGGCATCGGCCGCGAGGTCCACGGCCGGCGCAAGGACGGCTCCGTCTTCCCGATGGAACTGTCGGTCGGCGAGGCCGGGGCGGACGAGGACCGCATCTTCATCGGCATCATCCGCGACATCACCGAGCGCAAGCAGCAGGAGGCCGTCCTGCTCGAACGGAAGGCCCGCCTCACCTCCATCCTGGAGACGGTGCCCGACGCGATCATCGTGATCGACCAGCACGGCATCATCGAATCGTTCAGTCCGGCCGCGGAACGGCTGTTCGGCTACGCCGCCGACGACGCCGTGGGGCGCAATGTCAGCATGCTGATGCCGGCCCCCTACCGCGCCGCCCACGACGGCTACATGGACCATTACCTGACGACCGGGGAGAAGCGGATCATCGGGATCGGCCGGGTGGTCGTCGGCCAGCGGGCGGACGGGACCACCTTCCCGATGGACTTGGCGGTGGGCGAGGTCACCCTGGCGGGGCGCCGGCTGTTCACCGGGTTCGTCCGCGACCTGACGGAGCACCAGCATGCGGAGAAGCGGCTGCAGGACCTTCAGTCGGAGCTGCTGCACGTCTCCCGCTTCAGCGCCATGGGCCAGATGTCCTCGACCCTGGCGCACGAGCTGAACCAGCCGCTGACCGCCATCACCAACTATGTCAAGGCGTGCCGCCGCATGATGGACGCGGCGGAGCACAAGCCGGGCGTGAAGGTGCTGGAGACCATGGACAAGGCGGTCGCCCAGGCGACCCGCGCCGGGCAGATCATCCGCCGCATGCGGGACTTCATCGAGAAGGGCCAGACCGACCGCACCGCCGAACCGATCAACAAGGTGATCGAGGAGGCGAGCGCCCTTGCGCTGGTCGGCGCCAAGCAGGACAATATCCGGGTCCATTTCGACCTGACGCCGGACGCCCCGGCGGTGTGGATCGACAAGATCCAGATCCAGCAGGTGGTCCTGAACCTGGTGCGGAACGCCATGGAGTCGCTTGCCCTGAGCCCCGTCCGGAACCTCGTCATCGCCACCGCGGTCACGCACGACGACCTGGTCGAGGTCAGCGTGAGCGATACCGGGCCGGGTCTGGCCCCGGTGGTGGCGGCCAACCTGTTCCAGCCCTTCGTGACCACCAAGGAGAAGGGGATGGGCCTGGGCCTGTCGATCTGCCGCTCGATCATAGATGCCCATGGCGGGCGCCTGTGGGTCACGCCCAACCCCGGAGGGGGCGTGACGTTCCATTTCACGGTGGAGGTTGCCCGCCCGGAGGACACGGATGATGCCTGAACACGGTCGGCCGGGAACCGTCGTCGTGGTCGACGACGACGACGCGGTCCGCGACTCCCTTCAGATCCTGCTCGAATCCGCCGGATTCACGGTGGAAGCCTTCGCCTCCCCGGTGGAGTTCCTGGCCTCGCCGGCCCCGGCCGAGGCCGGCTGCCTGCTGGTCGATGTCCGGATGCCGGAGATGGACGGCATCCAGGTGCAGGAGACGCTGAACGCCGGCAACAGCCAGCTTCCCGTCATCGTCATGACCGGTCATGCCGACGTTCCCCTGGCGGTCCGGGCGATGAAGGCCGGGGCGGTCGATTTCGTCGAGAAGCCGTTCGACGACGAGGCGATCATCGAGACCGTGCGCCGCGCCCTCCAGCTCCGCCCCGCCGCGAACCCGGAGGTCGCCCAGCGGATCGCGCAGCTTACCCCGCGCGAGCGCGAGGTGCTGGAAGGGCTGGTGGCCGGCCATGCCAACAAGGTGATCGCGTACGAGCTGGACATCAGCCCGCGCACGGTGGAGATCCACCGCGCGCGGGTGATGGAGAAGATGCAGGCCCGGAGCCTGTCCCAGCTTGTCCGGATGGCGCTGGAAGCCGGCATCGCGCCGCCGGGGGCGTGAGGGGGCGGCGGCGCGGTGCGTTAAGCGTCGAACCGGCCGGCGGTCAGCAGGTCCAGGATGGCGCGCTCGACTCCGTGCTTGAGAAAGGCGATCTCGTTGACCTGTTGGCGCAGGTGGTCGATGCCCAGGCGCCGGCCCCATGTCCGCTGGCGGTGCCGCTTGGCGATCCAGGCATTGACGCGGGCGCGGTGGCGCTCCTCCAGGGCGGCGAAGTCGGCGGGAGCCTCCCGCAGGCTTTGCCGGTGGAACTCCTCCAGGTCGCCCAGGGACATCCGCAGCGGCATGGTCCCGGGCAGGCCGTGGGCGGCCAGCTCCGACCGGTGCCATTCGGGCCAGCGGCACGGCTCGCCCGAGGGACGGACACCGGGGCGGGCCCAGGCCGGCATTCGGGCGAGACCGGCGACGATCTCCGCCGCCAGCGCCTGGAGGCGGAGGTCGGCGTCGCGGTGGCGCGCCAGGAGCGCCGCCAGTTCTCCGGTCGGGGCCGGGGCGGTGGCGGTGGCGGCGGCTGGGGCGGTGGTTGCGGCGGTGGGCAGGGCCGCGAGGGGGAGGCTTGCCGCCGACGTCAACATGAACCGGCGCGAAACGGCCGTGGGTGTGCTATTGGCTCGATCAGCCATGAGTCGACTCCCTTAAGTCGATGAGTGGTCAGGCCGGGTCGGGGAGGTACCAGCTTCCCTGCTCGGCCGCCTCGCAGGCGCGAGGAAGCGCGACACTGGACCGGTTTCGCGGGTGTGTCAACCGTGGGGACCGGGTTCCGGGACGTGCGCGCGGGCGGGATGCGCGTCGGGAGGGTGATGATGACGCCCCCTCCCCCGGTTATGTCATCATGTGTCATCATTTTCCGGGGCGGTTGCCCGTCGGGTCGGGGGTTGAGCGACGGCTTCTCGATCGCTGCTCCCCCGTCCTGATGTCAGCAGATGTCATCATTCGCCCTGTCTCAGTCTAGGGGTTCACTCCAACGCCAACTCCAGCCGTCCGGAACGGTGATTGCCGTGGGGCGGAAGATGCCCGGGACGGGCCGAAGCTCTCCCCCTTCATCATGACCGGACTTGATCCGGTCATCCACGCGCGAGCTCTATTGCGTTGGTTTGCGTGTGGATACGCGGGCCATGCCCGCGCGTGAAGAAAATCCGCGCCACATATCGCCCGTGGGTCGGGTAGAGCGAAGCGGCACCCGACGTAAGCCGGCGCGCTGGTGTCGGGTGCCGCTTCGCTCTACTCGACCTACATTTTCCGGCGAACCAGCAGTTGCCGTTCACGCGGTCACGGGCGACCAAGGGCGGTAATGGACTGCGCGCCTCCCGGGGTGATGTAAACAAATGTCATGATCCGTGGGTACCGGCGCAGGCCATCCGCGAGGGAACGGAACCGCCCCGGCCTGTTTCTTATTCATGCTTCAAAGATCCCGGTCGCGACGGCAATCGCGGCACCGACGCAGTGTATAGGAATTTATGCTGAATTGCCAGCGAACAGCCGGGCAGAGCTGTTTCGGATCGGGCGGGCGCGGACCATCCCGGAGCGGTGCTGCCGACCCGCCCGGGTCTCATCCGCCACTTCCGCGGATCTTCTCCTGAAGCTGCCGAATCTCCGCCACCCGGTCCTGCCAACGGAGTTTTTCGGCGGCTGCAACAGCCTCATCAAGCACAGTCAGCGCGGCTTCGCGGTTGCCGGAAGCGGAAAGGAACTGCCCGAAATGGAATCCAATTTCAGCCAGGAAGTCAGCCTGCCCAAGATGGCGGGAAATGGCAAAGCTTTCCGCAAACTCGTCGGCAATGATCTTCCAATCCTCTTGATCGGATACTCCGCGCTCAATCCGAAGAATGGCGCACTGGTGCAGAATGTATGCAACGCTGTGGATGTCTCCCATCTGCCGAAAAATCGGCAAAACTTCCTCGCGGCGGATGCGCAGCGCCTCGTCGAGCTCGCCCCGAGCCTGGAGGATGTCGGCGATCTTCCCCATGGTCACGGCGCGCGAGCGCACGGCGCCCAGGCGGCCATAGACCGGCAGTTCCTCCTCGCGGCGGATGCGCAGCACCTCGTCGAGCTCGCCCCGAGCCTGGAGGATGTCGGCGATCTTCCCCATGGTCACGGCGCGCGAGCGCACGTCGCCCAGGCGGTCATAGACCGGCAGTTGCTCCTCGCGGCGGATGCGCAGCGCCTCGTCGAGCTCGCCCCGAGCCTGGAGGATGTCGGCGATCTTCCCCATGGTCACGGCGCGCTCACGCACGGCGCCCAGGCGGTCATAGACCGGCAGTTGCTCCTCGCGGCGGATGCGCAGCGCCTCGTCGAGCTCGCCCCGAGCCTGGAGGATGTCGGCGATCCCGCCCATGGTCACGGCGCGCGAGCGCACGTCGCCCAGGCGGTCATAGACCGGCAGTGCCTCCTCGCGCCGGATGCGCAGCGCCTCCTCGTGCTCGCCCCGAGCCTGGAGGATGTCGGCGATCTTGCCCATGGTCACGGCGCGCTCGCGCACGTCGCCCAGGCGGTCATAGACCGGCAGTGCCTCCTCGCGCCGGATGCGCAGCGCCTCCTCGTGCTCGCCGCGACCCTGGAGGATGTCGGCGATCCGGCCCATCGTCACCGCGCGCGAGCGCACGTCGCCCAGCCGCTCATAGACCGGCAACTGCTCCTCGCGCCGGATGCGCAGCGCCTCCTCGTGCTCGCCGCGCCCCTGGAGGATGTCGGCGATCTTGCCCATCGTCACCGCGCGCGAGTAAACGTCGCCCAGCCGCTCATAGACCGGCAACTCCTCCTCGCGCCGGATGCGCAGCGCCTCCTCGTGCTCGCCGCGCCCCTGGAGGATGTCGGCGATCTGGCCCATCGTCACCGCGCGCGAGCGCACGTCGCCCAGCCGCTCATAGACCGGCAACTCCTCCTCGCGCCGGATGCGCAGCGCCTCCTCGTGCTCGCCGCGCCCCTGGAGGATGTCGGCGATCCGGCCCATCGTCACCGCGCGCGAGCGCACGTCGCCCAGCCGCTCATAGACCGGCAACTGCTCCTCGCGCCGGATGCGCAGCGCCTCCTCGTGCTCGCCGCGACCCTGGAGGATGTCGGCGATCCGGCCCATCGTCACCGCGCGCGAGTAAACGTCGCCCAGCCGCTCATAGACCGGCAACTCCTCCTCGCGCCGGATGCGCAGCGCCTCCTCGTGCTCACCGCACGCCTGGAAGATGTCGGCGATCTTGCCCATGGTCACGGCACGCGAGCGCACGTCGCCCAGTTTCTCGAAATGCGCCTTTGCCTCGCCGAGGAGGCGTTCGGCCTCGGCCGGGTTTCCGGCTTGGCGGCGGCGCTCGGCAGCCTGCGCCAGCAGCATGGCGTGGGTGGACAAATCGTCCGTGGGCGTGGCCAGGGCGCGGTCCAGCAGCGCGTCCAGCAGCGTCGCTTCGCCGAGCCGGTCCGCGCATTGGGTGCCGAGCAGGAGCAGGTGGAGGCTGGGGGCGGCTTTCCGGTCGTCCGACGCGGCCAGGGCGGATCGGACCAGACCGAGCGCCGATCGGGCATCGTGGGCGGCGTGGAACAGGAAACGCCCGCCGGCGTGGGCCGCCCTGGTGAGGATGTCGCTCGGTGCCTTCCCCAAAAGGGCAAGGCGGGCGGTTTCCAGGCCGCGGTAGTCCCAAGGCAGGTCGCCGTCCTTGCGTGTCCAGGCGGCGGCCAGCGGCCCGATCGCGGCGGCGGCCAGGGTGGCGGCGTCCGCTTCCGTCAGCGCCGGGACCAGCGGGCGGACCAGGGGGTTGCAGGCGGCTTCGGCGGCAGCCCCCGGCGCCTCGACGCGGTCGAGCAGGCCCAGGCCCTGGAGGCGGGCCAGGGCGGCGGCGGGATCGGCGATGCCGGCGGCGGTACCGGCGGCTTCCAGGACCGGCAGGGGAACAGGAAGGGTGAACAGAGTCGCGGCGCGGAGCTGGGTGGTCTCGGCCCCGGTCAGCATGGCGCGGAACTCTTCGGGGCGGACACGCCGGAAGAATTCGGCGGCGGTGGCGGTGTCGGCGGGGATTTCGCCGGTCCGGAGATAGCGTTCGACGGTGGCGACCTCCCGCTCGGCGGCGGCGAGGTCGCCGGCGAGGAGCGGGGCGGCGAGGTCGCGCTGGAGGCCGGGGTTGCCGCCGGCGGCCTGGAGGATGCGGCTTTCCAGCTCGTCGCCGGAGGCCGGGGGCGCGTCGCGGCCGACGAGGCGGGCGGCGGCGCGCATCTGCTTGCGGCGCTGGACCTCGTCCAGGGGCGGCACCGGGACCGTGGCGAGGCAGGCGGCCAAGTCCCGGCCGCGCCGGTCGGTCAGGGCGAAGGTGTAGCGGCTGGTGACCAGCAGGCGCGAGGCGGTGGTGCGGGCGTCGCGGAAGGCGGCGATGATGGCGCCGAACACCGTCTTGTCCAGGGCCGTCCGGAAGGGGGTCGCGGCCTCGCCGGGTTCGGGATGCTTCAGGCGCTGCTCCAGGTCGTCGATCACCAGCAGGATCTTCTGTGTCCCGGGACGGCCGCTGAAGGGTCCCTTCAGCAGGCTTTCCAGGGCGTCCTTCAGCAGGTCGGGGTCCTGCGCGACCCGGGCGGCCCAGCCGGCGCGGAACTGCGCGCGCTGGTCGGGGGCAAGCGCCTGTTCAAGCTCGTACAGGACGGCGTCGGGGTCGTATCTATCGACCAGGACGACGGTCCGGTGGTCGCGCATCCGGTTGGCGACGCGGGCGGCAAGGCTTGACTTGCCGGCGCCGCCCAGGCCGTGGACCAGCACGCCGGCCGGCGCCGCATGGGTGCGGGCGGAGCCGAGGGCGCGCAGGGTCCGCTGGATCTGCCGGCGGCGGCCGACGAACTGGGCCGCCGTGGCGACGGGGACGCGTTCGCCCTTGCGGTCGAGGAATTCGGCGATGCCGGCGTCGTTGTCGAACTCCCTCCGGTCGGCTTGCGGGTCGCACAGGGGGGCGCCGCCGTCCGGGCCGAGATATACGCGCGCCAGATGCCAGTGGCTGCCGGTGTTCGGGTCGGCGGCGTGGGCCTGGAGCAGGGAGCGGCGGGCCAGGGCGGCGGCCCCGGCGACGGTGTGGCCGGCCGACAGTTCGCCGTAGAAGGCGGCGGCGAAGCGGGTGGCGTCGGTGTCGTAAACCGATCCGTCCCAGCCGAGCGCGTTGGGAATGCCGCCGACGACCATGCGCCGGATGAGGGAACCGGCGGCGCCGGCGTCCTCCGCCGTGCGGCAGGCGGACAGGACAAGAAGCCGGGGGCAGCGTTCCTCCGCCCCGAGTGCGGCGCGCAGCTTGCCGACGCCGACCGGGTCGAGGGTGCCGTCGGGGGCTTCCAGCGCCAGGAAGGGCTCGCCGTCGCGGATGTCGCCGTGGGCGGTGATGTGGAGCGCCTCCACCGCGCCGGCCTGCGCCAGGCGGTCATGGAGGCCGGCGACGCCGCCGCTCTCCTCCACCAGCAGGTTCAAGCGGTCGAGGCCGGCGGTCGCGTCGAGGATCGCGGCTTCCTCCCGCTCGTAGTCGAGGGAGTCTTGGCCTTCGACCTCGGCGGCCATGAACAGGAGGGTCAGGTCGCCGGGGGCGGCGGGCGCTGGCCGGGGGGTGTCGGGGGGCGGAGGGCCGATGCGGCGGGCGACTCGGAACAGGCGGGCGTCGTCGAGCGCCAGGAAATCGAGCAGGAGCGCGGGGCCGGTCCTGCCGGGGGATGTCAGCAGCTCCCACGGCACGTCGAGCAGGGCGGCGGCCAGGGCTTGCTCGTCCGGGTCGGCTGGGTCGGCGGGGACGCGGATTTCCAGCGCGATGTCGCCGGTGCTCTCGCGGAGGCAGGATTCCAGCCAGCCGTCGCCGTCGTCCAGCAGGGCCGCGATGTCGCGCCCGATGGCGGGGAGGCTGGCCGGCTGGTCGGCGCGGACGGCGCGGTCATAGTCGGCGGCCCAGCGGCGCAAGCGCTCCAGCCGGTCGGGCGGCAGGGGCTTGAGCGACGATTTGGCGCCGGGGCGGTCGAGGTCGGAGCATCTGAGGGCGGTGCCGGCAAGTTCTATGCGGGCATTCAGCATGGCGGGCGGCACCGGGATCGGGGTGGCAGGCTATGCCGAAGGTAAGGGTTTGGAGGCTGGGACTCAACTATCCCGTTTTGTGCGGCGTTTATTGGGTACTTTCGGGAGTGATCAGGACAGCAGCCCCGTCACAGGGGTAGCCGGCATCCTGCACCGACGCTCCGGGCAGGTCGCCGGCGTCGGCCTTCGACCGAGGACAACCTTTGGTTGAACGTCGACTCAGGTGCGGAGGTCGGGAAAGACGTCGACCGGGGTGCGGGCATCGATCAGGCGGTCCATGAGGGCGTCGAGCTGTTCGGCCGTCGAGCTGTCGATCAGGCGCTCCGCGCCGGCCGGCAAGGCACCGAACCGGCGGGTGAACTGGCGCCGGAGCATCGCCGCCCGGCCGGCCGCCATTCCCTCGGCTTTTCCCTGTATGATGCCTTTGGCTACTCCCTCCGTGATACCTTCGGCCTTGCCCTCTGCCTTGCCTTCGGCCCTGCCCTCCGCGACGCCCTTGGCGAGCAGTTCCTGTTCCCACTTCTTGATGCGGTCCGCCAGCATGCCCTGAACCTCCTCGATATCCATCGACACCGTCGCGGCCTCCGGGCCGCCGACCAGTCCCCTGACCGCGTTCTCCACCACCTCGCCGAACGCCAGCCGCAGCGTCGCGTGGCCCGGATGCCCGGCGAACCACGCCACCGCTTGGCTGACCAGTCCGGGCAGGTCGTCCGGCCGGTCGCAGGTCTCGATCCGGAACAGCAGCGCCACCAGGCTGTCGTGCCGGGCCAGGTCCTCGGCGCGCAGCCGGTTCTCGTCGATCAGATGGTAGCGAACCTGCGGCTGCCAAGGCCAGAGCGGCGAGTCCTCCGGCAGGGCGATCAGCTCGGTCGTGTCGGCAGGGCCGGTCCAGCGGGCCTCGCCGCAGTACAGCACGATCGGCAGTAGCGGCGGCAGCCGGCCGCCTTGGGCCAGCGCGCCCTCGGCGACGAGATGCTGCCACAGCAGGCCGGCATAGACCTGCACCCGCACCGGCATGAACCGCTCCGGGGTCCCCTGGAACTCCAGCATCAGGTAGATGTGGACCATTTCTCCGGAAAGCGTCGGCACCCGCCAGACCATGTCGCCCTCGCGCCGGTCGCCGCGGGCGGCGTGGAACTTGGCGTTGACCCGTTCCAGCCGGGTGAAGTCCAGCATGTCCGCGATCCCGATGGGCAGGAAGCCGCGCACCAGCTGCTCGATCATCACCGGGTCGGAGAACAGGCGGTGGTACAGGGAGTCGGGAGCTGGCATCGTCGCGGGCACCGGAAAGGGAAAGCTCGCGCGACAGGCAGCACACTCCCGCAACCACTCGCAAGCCCCGGCAGGCCGCAGCGACCTTCTGACCCGGGCCGGTGCCCTGGAAACCCGGCGGCCCGCCGGAAAGCCATCACCCTTGGATCAGGCGTAGATCGGCTCCAGCTTTTCGAACAGCGTCCAGAAGGACGGCGGGATGCGGCCGGAGAGTTTGTCGGCGAGGATCGCCAGGTGGCTGTGCCAGCCGGCGCCGACATTGGTCAGGGACGGGGCGTCGGGGAGGCGGCGGTGGGTCAGGACGAGACGTACCCCCTCCCCTTGCTCGGCCAGTTCGAAGGTCACTTCGGACGGTTCCTCGGTCCCGCCGCCCCAGGTGATCGCCAGCAGGCGGGGCGGTTCGAAGCGGGTTATCTGGTGGGCGGTGGTTATTCCGGCATCGTAACGGCGGAACCTCTCGGGCGTGGGAATGCGTTGCGGCGACAGGCCGCTGTTATCGAAATGGAGGGAGAAGGTGCTGCCGGCACGGGGTTCCATCTCGCCGGAGGCCAGCCATTGGCCGCGCTTGTCGGACTCGGTCAGGTAGGCCCAGACCCGCTCGATCGGGCCGGGCAGCAGGCGCTCGAACCGGATCGTTCCGGGCTCGATGATGGTCCCCATGCTGTCGGGAATCGTTTCGGGGGCGGTTTGTTCTGCGGCGGTCATTCGCTTCCTCCTCGGTCGGTGGTCTCTTCGGTGGGTTCGGCCTTGAGCAGCGCTTCCAGGGCATCGAGACGGCCAGTCCAGAATTGCTCGTAGAAGCGGATCCAGTCCTGGGCGGCGGCCAGCGGCGCCGGTTCGATGCGGCAGACATGCGCCCGGCCCCGCACTTGGCGGCGGACCAGCCCGGCGCGTTCCAGCACGCGGACATGCTTGGATGCCGCCTCCAGCGACATGGAGAAGGGCGCGGCCAGCTCGCCGATCCGGCGTTCGCCCGACGCCAGATCGCGCAGCATCGCCCGCCGCGTGGGGTCGGCCAGGGCCTGGAACACGAGATCAAGGTTTGTCGTCTGTTGTTCAACCATGTGGTTGAGTTAAGACCGTCGGCGCCGGAATGTCAACCGATTCGTTGACTATGGCGGGGCACTAGGGGTTATTGCGTATTTATCGCTGGTGTGGTCGGGCTTATCTTGCCCCTACGAAGCGCGACGGCAGCCGACGAAGTCGCGGTTCATCGTCCGACCGCGGGAGGCTGGGGTGAGTGCGCAGTATAATCGGACGGTCTTCCTGGTCGATGACGACGAACCCGTGCGGGACTCGCTGAAGACCCTGCTGGAATCCTACTGCATGCCGGTCGAAGACTATCCTTCCTGCCCCGAATTCCTTGAGAACTTCAAGGGTGAGGATGGCGGATGCCTGGTGCTGGACCTGCATCTGCCGGTGATGAGCGGCCTGGAATTCGTGGAGACCTACGGCACCCGGCTCAATGACATGCCGGTGATCCTGATCACGGGACGCGGAGACCCCGCCACCAAGGCACGGGCGCTGGAAGCGGGGGTGCTGGCCTTCATCGAGAAGCCGTTCGAGGACGAGATCCTCGTCGACATGATCCGGACCGCGCTCACCCGGCCGACCCGTCACTGAGGCCGGCCGGAAAGGTGCTTCCGGTCAGAAGCGCAGCTTCAGCTTGCCCATGATCCGCTCGTAATCGTCGCCGAAGCCGTAGGACACGCCGAGCTCGACCCGGTCGAACCGGAAGCGGCCGGCCGTCGCCGCCTTGGCGAGGCTGACGGTGACCTCGTCGAACGCCTCGACGAACAGGTCGTCGCCGAGATACCGGCTGTCCACGAAGGACGCCGTCACGCTCAGCGGGGCCACGCTGTCGGTCAGGTCACGCGACACGGAGATCCCGTTGCGCAGGATGACGTTGGTCAGGTCGTAATCGATGTCGTAATCGCCGACCGACACGCCGGTCGCCCGGTAGACGCCCGCCATGTTGCCCAGCCCGAAGCGCCAGCCGCCCCAATCCCAGCGAAAGTCGCTGGTCAGCGATCCGGAATAGACCACCGCCGCGGCGCCCATGTCGATCGATCCGGCGACGCCGGCCCGGACCGCCGGGGTCAGCGACCAGGAGTCGGTCAGCGGCACCCGGACGCCGATGCCGAGCGATCCGGACAGCGAGTCGGAATCGCCGGCCCGGATCCAGTTGACCGGCAGGTCGAACAGGACGGCGGTATCGGACCCTTCGAAGTTCATGCGGTAGGATAGCGTGCCGGTCACCCGGTCCTGATCATAGCCGCCCGGGGCCGTGCCCCGCCCGCCCTCGACCGCGAAGCCGAACAGGTCGGTGCCGCCCTGCCCGCCAACGCTCCCGAGCGCGTCGGTACCCTGGGCGAAGTCGGCGGCGCCCATCAGCGACATCAGGCTGTCCGGGTTGCCGGCCACCGGATCGATGGCGGTCTCCCGGACGGCGGCCTGGAGGATGCTGGTGACGTCGCTGGCCCCCTGCCCCTTGAAATAGTCGGACAGGGCGTCCTCCGCCTCATCGCGGGTGGCGCCGGTGAAGGTCCGCTCGATCCCCGCGGCGGGCACCTTCAGCACCAGGTCGGCCCCGGCGCCTGGATATTCGATCGTGGCGCCCAGGCCCCGCAGGTTGAAGACGGCGGTGGCGGGGGCGTTGTCGGTGTAGCTCGGCAGAAGGCTCCTCAGGCTGGTGCCCGAGACGCTGTCGATGGCATCCTCGATGCTATCGTAGCTGTAGGTCCTGCTCTCGCCGTTGGCGCTCAGCGTGGCGACGAAAGCGTCGGCCGCCCCGGCGCTCGAGGCCGGCACCAGAACCAGCGGCAGCAGCGCCAGCGGCAGCAGCGCCGTCGAGACGGCCGTCGAGGCCGCCAGATAACCTGACCTGTTCACCCAAATCCTCACGATCCACAATGGGCGGGTCGCCTGCCGCCCGCCGTGGCGAGGGAATAGGGTAAAGTGGTTAATTAGCCCTTAAGGTTAATAAGCCGTAGGTCGGCCTCGGCCGAAGGCCGACGCCGACAGCGTGGCCGGAGAGTCGAAGCGGGGTGTCGGCGTTCGCCCGGGCGGGCGAAGGCCGACCGACGGTAGAGCGACGCGGCGGGTCGATGGAGAGCACCGTGCGGGAATTCTACTCGCTCTTCGACTGGGGGTTTTCCGAGAGCTCCATGATCAGGCTGGTGGTCAGGTAGAGCCGCGGGGCGATGCTGGACAGTTCGACATATTCCTCGGGCGAATGCAGGCCGGCGCCGACGACGCCCATGGTCTCCAGCACTGCGGGCTTGGGACTGTCGGGGAAGTAGGCGTAGCCGGCGTCGGTGCCGAAGCGCATGGCGACCGGCTCGACGGTCTGCCCGATCCGGCCGTAAAGCTGTTTCGCGAGGGCGGCCAGCTGTTCGGAGCCCGGGTTCCTCGCCAGCGGCGGGCGTCCCTTCTCGATGCGGAACGACACCTCCGTGTCGGGGATCAGCTTGTCCGCGATGATCCGTTGGCCGTCGGCCAGGACGCGGTCATACTCAGTCAGGTCGGAATAGCGCATGTCGGCTTCGGCCGAGGCGGCCGGGGGGATGATGTTCCGCTTCTCCCCACCTTTGACGATGGTCCAGTTGACCGTGGTGCCCTTGGCCGGGTCGCCGAGATCCTTGAGCTGGACGATCTGATGGGCCAGCTCGGTAACGGCGTTGCGGCCCTCCTCGGGAGCGGAGCCGGCGTGCGACGCCCTGCCCTTCACGTCCAGATAGACCGTGTTGATGCCGTTGGTCGCGGTCGTGACGGCATCCTTGTCCGGCGGCTCGTAGGAGAAGACGTAGTCCTGCCCGCGCGCCAGGTCGGCGATCATCTTCTTCGATCCGCCCGAGCCCATCTCCTCGTCCGGGTTGAACAGGACGGTGATCGAGCCGTAACGGTCGAAGCCTTGGTCGCGCAGCAGCTTCAACGAATGAAGGATCATGGCGAGGCCGCCCTTGGCGTCGGCGACGCCCGGCCCGAGGACCCGCTCGCCGTCGACCCGGAAGGGACGTTCCGCGGCCGTGCCGGGTCCGAACACCGTGTCGTAATGGACCATCAGCAGGAACTTCGCCTCTCCCGACCCCTTCAGGGTGCCGACGATGTTGTTGCCGGCGGACGGCTGCGCGGGCGTGACCTCGACCTCGGCGCCGAGGGCCTTCAGGCGCTCCACCAGGATGCCTTCGACCTTGGACAGGCCCTCCGCATTGCCGGTGCCGGAATCGATGGCGACGAGCTCTTCCAGGGTCGTCAGGAACTCCGGCCGTTCGGACTCCGCGCGCTTCAGCAGGTCTTCGGCCGGCTTTTCCGCCGCCTGGCCGGCACCGGGGACTCCGAAGGACGAAACTCCGATGGACGACAGGGCGATCGCCGCCGCGAAGGTTGCAGGCCGCATGAGCATGGAGGGCGTTCCTCGACTGGATTGACCGGGTTCTCGTCCCCCTTCAACACCCGGCGGCGGTCAAGATCGCGTGGACAAAAGGGAGCCATCCTCCAGCCGCCGGACGATGTCGGCGCCGGTGGCCAGGGTCTCCCGGTGGGTGATCAGCAGGACGGTGCGGCCGGCGAGGCGCGGGCGGAGCTCGCCCATCAGGGCCGCCTCGGTCGCGGCGTCCAGCCCCTCGGTCGGCTCGTCCAGGATCATCACCGGCGCATCCTTCAGCAGCGCCCGCGCCAGCGCCAGCCGCCGGGCCTGGCCGCCGGACAGGAGCACGCCGTTCTCGCCGACCCAGGTCAGGATGCCGTCGGGGAGGGATTCGACGAAGTCGGCGAGCTGGACGACCTCCAGCGCCTCCCACAGCTCGGCGTTGGTGGCGCCGGGGCGGCCGATCAGCAGGTTGTCCCGGATGTCGGCGGCGAACAGGTGGGTGCCCTGGCTGACATAGGCCATGTGCCGGTGCAGGTCCTCCTGCCGCAGGTCGCGCAGATCGACGCCGCCCAGGGTGACGCGGCCGGCATCCGGATCCATCAGGCGGAGCGCCAGCTGGGCCAGGGTCGACTTGCCGGCCCCGCTCGGCCCCAGCAGCACCGTCACGCGGCCGGCGGGCAGCTCCAGGGAAAGGTCCCCGATCACCGCCTTGGTGCCGTGGGAGAGGCCGACCTGCTCGAACCGCAGGGCGAAGTCGCCGGGAGGCGGCGCCGGCTGGTCCGGGTCGCGCACGCCGGGCGGCATCTCCGCGATCTCCAGCAGGCGGCGGGCGGCGGCGCGGGTCCGGCCGAGATACTGGTAGGCCAGCGGCAGCGGGGCCGTCGCCTCGAACACCGCCATCACGACGAACACGGCCAGGGCGGCGGTCGGGCCGTCCAGCCGGTCGCCCTCCACCTCCCCGACGACCAGCAGCAGGGCGGTCCAGACGGCGAGGCCCGCGGCCAGCATGGTCAGCCCGGCGGACAGGCCGGTGATCGAGCTCATCCGCCGCTGCCGGGCGATCAGCAGGTCGGTGTCGCGCGACAGGGCTTCCAGATGCCGTCCGTCGGCGGCGAAGGCCCGCAGGTCGGCCAGCCCCTGGATGCCGTCCACCGCGCGGGTCCGGAGCCGCGCGCCGATCTCCACCAGGTCGCGCCCGGCGCCGGCGCCCAGCCGTCCGGCCAGTGCTGGCACGCCGACGCCGGCGACCAGCATCAGCCCCGCGGTCGCCAGGGCCACGCCGGGATCGACCCAGCCCAGCGGCGTCAGCACCGCGATCGCGGTCAGCAGCGCCACGGCGCTGGGCGCGACCACCCGCAGGTACAGGTTGTCGAGCGCATCAATGTCGGCGGTCAGCCGGGTCAGCAGGTCGCCGCCGGTCAGGCGGGCCACCTGCCCGGCGTCCAGCGGCAGGGCGCGCTCGAACAGCCAGCGGCGCAGGTCGGCCAGCAGGCGGAAGGTCGCCTCGTGGTTGACCAGCCGCTCGGCATAGCGGCCGGCGGTCCGGACCAGGGCGGCGGCGCGGATGCCGGCGCTGGGCGTGAAGATGTTGAAGCCCGCGACGCCCAGCCCCAGGCCGGCCAGCGCGCTGCCGGTGATGAACCAGCCGGACAGGCCGAGCAGGCCGATCCCGGCCAGCAGCGTCACCAGCATCAGCAGCGCCCCCAGCGCCATGCGCCCGGCGTGCCGGCGGAACAGCTTCAGGAAGGGCCAGAGGTCACGCATCGGCCACCGCCACGCTGCCGCCGATCTCGACCCGCCGGTCCGCCCAGCCGATGCCGGACAGGCTGTGGGTCGCGATCAGGACGGTCCGGCCCTGCGCCAGGGTGCCGAGGGCCTCCAGCACCAGCGCCTCGTTGGCGGGGTCGAGGCCGGCGGTCGGCTCGTCCAGAAGCAGGACGGGCGCGTCCTTCAGGTAGGCCCGGGCCAGCGCGACCCGGCGCGCCTCCCCGCCGGAGATGCCGTGACCGCGCTGGCCGATCAGGGTGTCCAGGCCGTCCGGCAGGCGAGCCGCGAAGTCGCTGACCCGCGCCGCGTCGGCGGCGGCCTCCACCGCCTCGTCGGAGGCGTCGGGCCGGGCCAGCCGGATATTGTCGCGGATGGTGCCGTGGAACAGGTGCGGGTTCTGCCCGACCCAGGCGGTCACGTCGGCCGGGTCGATCCGCCCGACCTCCAGCCCGCCGATCCGGACGGAGCCGGCCTGGGGACGCAGGAAACCCAGGAACAGGCCGATCACGCTCGATTTGCCGGTGCCGCTGGGGCCGACCAGGGCCACCCGCTCGCCGGCGGCGACGCTCAGGGAGAAGCCGGCCAGCACCGGGCGCGCGCCCTCCCCTCCGCCGTGGGCGAATTCGACGCCGGTCATCTCCAGCGCCATGGGGCCGGCGCCGGCCGGCGGGCGGATGCCGGCGGGGGGATGCGCGGGCGTGTCGAGCACCGCCAGGATCTGCCCGGCCGCCCCGACCGCGGCGGCCCGGTCATGGTAGTGGGCGGCGAGCTGGCGGAGCGGCAGGAAGAACTCGGGCGCCAGCAGGAGGACGAACATCCCGGTCGCCAGCGTGACCTCGCCGCTCGGGCCGAACCGGACATAGCCCAGCAGGCTGAAGCCGACATAGACCGCGACCACGGCGACCGCCATGGCGCTGAACAGCTCCAGCACGGCGGAGGACAGGAAGGCGATGCGCAGGACCCCCATGGTGCGCCGTCGGTACTCGTCCGAGACCTGGCCGATCAGCTCCAGCTCCCGCCGCGCCTGGCCGAACAGCTTCAGCGTGGTCAGCCCCTGGAGGCGGTCCAGGAAATACCCGCCCATGCGGGCCAGGGCCTCGAACTGGCGGCGGCTGGCGGCCGCCGCTCCCATGCCGATCAGCGACATGAACAGGGGCACGAAGGGGGCCGCCGCCAGCAGCATGGCGCCGACCACCCAGTTCATCGGGAAGATCGCCGCCAGCAGGGTCAGCGGCACCAGCACCGAAAGCGCCATCTGCGGCAGGAAGCGGGCGAAATAGCCGTCCAGCGCATCGACCTGCTCGATCAGGACGGTGGACAGGTCGCCGCTGTGCCGGCCGCCGGCATAGGCCGGGCCGAGCCGCGCGATATGGCCGTACAGCTCCCGCCGAAGCGCCGACCGCACCCGGGCCGCCGCGGCGAACCCGGCCACCTCCGCCCCCCAGGCGCAAACGGCCCGGGCGCCGTAGACGGCGAGCAGCCCCCACAGGGCCGGCATCAGGTCGGCGCGCGGGACGCCGTCGACGATGGCGGCGTGGAGCACATGGGCGATCAGGCCGGCCTGGGCCAGCAGCAGGACCCCGCTGGCGAAGCCCGCGCCGACCGCGAGCCCGATCCCCAGGCGGGCCTGCCGCGCCAGTCCGCCCAGCCACTTCGCCGCCTGCCGATCCGTCACCGGTCCCTCTCGTCCATGCCGACCTTCACTCCTGAGATAGCCCCCGGCGGCATACGTAGAACCCCTTACGTACAAACCCTTACGTAAAATACCGAACTTAGCCGCGGGGCCGGCTGGCTCTATACCTCGGTCACGGACGACGGAAAGTCCAAAGAATCCGATCAAGCGGAGCGGAGAGGATAGAGATCATGGCCCCAGCCCTTGCGATCGCCGACACGGCACCGGCAGCATCTTCCGCAACCCTCGGAGGCATGGTCCAGGCCCGCCGGCAGACCACCAACATCTCCGCCCCGGCGGCGTCCTGGGCGTCGGGCAACGCTTCCCGCTGGGCCATGCACACCTCCGATCCGCTCGACGCCATCGCCACGGTCGCGACCGTGGACCGCGACTGCCCGCTGTTCCGCGAGGGCGACCACGCCGACAACGTGTTCGAGGTGATGAGCGGCACCATCCGGGTGTTCAAGCTGCTGCCCGACGGCCGCCGCCAGATCATCGGCTTCCTGGAAGCCGGGGACTTCCTGGGCCTGTCGTTCAACGACACCTATCTCTACACCGCGGAAGCGGTGACCACGGCCGCCGTCCGCCGGTTCCCGCGCCGCCGGCTGGAGGCCCTGATCGACGAGAACCCCGTCGTGCGCCGCCGCCTGCTCGCGGTCACCGCCAACGAGCTGCTGACCGCGCAGGAGCAGATGGTCCTGCTGGGCCGGAAGTCCGCCAAGGAAAAGCTCTGCACCTTCCTGATGACGCTGTCGCGGAAGGCGGCCAAGCGCGGCCTGAGCGACACGCGGCTGTCCATGCCGATGGGCAGGTCGGACATCGCCGACTATCTGGGCCTGACGATCGAGACCGTGTCGCGCACCATCACCTGCCTGAAGACGGCCGGCCTGATCCGGCTTCTGGAAGGCCATAAGATCGAGCTGACCGATCCGGACGCGATCGCCGACCTGTCCGACGCCGCGTGACGCCCGCCGCTCAGTGCGGCAGGGATTTCGAGAAGACGTTGACGACGACCACGCCGGCCAGGATCAGGCTCAGCCCCACGACCGCCGGAGCGTCGAGTGCCTGCTTGAACCAGAAAAACCCCACCAGGCTGATCAGCACGATGCCGAGGCCGCTCCAGATCGCGTAGGCGATGCCGACCGGCAGGGTCCGGAGCGCCAGCGACAGCAGGAAGAACGACGCCCCGTAGCAGGCCAGCGTGACCGCGACCGGCAACGGCTTGGTGAACTGCTCGGACGCCTTCAGGGCGGAGGTCCCGATGACCTCCAGCACGACGGCGGCGAACAGGATCGCATAGACCATTACCGAAGCTCCTCCGCGCTCGAATCCTCAGGAACGGGTCAGCGCGACCAGCCGGTCGGCGACCCGCCGCCGCGTTTCCGCGTCGATGTCGTACAGCCCGCAGACGTCGGCGAACCACAGGCCGTCGGCCGCCAGCCGGGCGACCAGCGCGTCCACCGGGTCCGCGCATTCCGACCGGTCGGCGTCCCGGAACCCCTTCAGCCGGCCGCGCCAGCCATCCAGCAGCGACGGGTCGGACATGAAGGCGGCGCTGAGGGCCGCCCAGCGCCTGACCTCCGCCTCCGGCTCGCTGACCGCGGTCCGGACATAGGCCCGGGCGCTGCGCCCGCGCGGGTCCGCATCCGCCGCCGCGACCGTGTCGGCGGCCCGCGCGAAACGCTCGACCATCGTCCCGACCATGGCCGCCAGGAGCGCCTGCTTGCTGGGGAAATGATGCAGCAGCCCGCCCTTGCTGACCCCCGCCCGCTTCGCGACCGCCTCTAGCGTCAGGGCCGCGACCCCCGTCTCCCCCACGAGTTCCCCCGCCACCTCCAGCAGGCGCTGCTGGGTGACTTCGGGCTGGCGTCGGCGGGTGCGGGTCTCGGTCATGGGCCTTACATACCGTCCGGACGGTATGTAAGGCAAGCGTGAAGATGGCCTGATCTTTATCGATCGCCGTCCATCTGCGGCAAAAACCTTTCAAACCGCCCCGTGAAAGGAGAGATGCCGCGAAGCAGAGGTGGACATACCAGTTTACCCGCGCGAAACTGTCCCGGCCCGGGCAATCCGGGGGGAGAACAAAGCAGGCCGCGAGAGAAAGCGGCTCGCAGGGGGAGACTGAAGTATGCGTTTGTCCGGCAAGACCGCGTTGGTAACCGCGGCGGCCCAGGGGATCGGCCGCGCCACGGCGCTGGCCTTCGCGCGAGAGGGCGCCGAAGTCGTCGCGACGGATCTCAACATCGACAAGCTGAAGGAACTGGAAGGCACCGAGCGGCTGACCGTGCGCCGGCTCGACGTGCTCGACCCGGAGGCGATTCGGCATCTCGCGGCCGATCTCGGCGCTCTCGACGTTCTGGTCAACTGCGCGGGGTTCGTCCACAACGGCACCATCCTCGACTGCGAGGAGAAGGACTGGGACTTCTCGTTCGACCTCAACGTCCGCAGCATGTACCGGGTCATCAGGGCGTTCCTGCCGGCCATGCTGGAGCGCGGCCAGGGCGGGTCGATCGTCAACATCGCCTCGGTCGCCTCGTCCGTGAAGGGCATTCCCAACCGGTTCGTCTATGGCGCCAGCAAGGCCGCCGTGATCGGGCTGACCAAGTCGGTCGCCGCCGATTTCGTGACCAAGGGGATCCGCTGCAACGCGATCTGCCCCGGAACGATCCAGAGCCCCTCGCTGGACGAGCGGATCGCGGCCACGGGCGACGCCGAGGCGGCCCGCAAGGCGTTCATCGCCCGCCAGCCGCTCGGCCGGCTCGGCACGCCGGAGGAGATCGCCGCCATGGCGGTCTATCTCGCCGGCGACGAGTCCGCCTTCACCACCGGCCAGGCCCACATCGTGGACGGCGGCATCAGCATCTGAGCCCCCCGCAAGGAACATGAGGACCAAGACATGGCAGACGTGACCGTCGCCGACATCGAAGCCGCCCGCAAAGCCGCCCGCTACCCCAGCCTGGACGGCAGGGCCGTCCTGATCACCGGCGGAGCGTCGGGCATCGGCGCCTCCACCGTGGCGCACTACTCCGTGCAGGGCGCCAAGGTCGCGTTCATCGACCGGGACGAGGCCGCGGCCGAGGGCCTGCTCGCCACCCTGCGCGAGGCCGGGGTCGCCGCCCCGCTCTTCGTCGCCTGCGACCTGACCGACATCGCCGCCGCCAAGGCCGCCGCCAAGCGGATCGAGGACGAGCTCGGCCCGATCCGCGTGCTGGTCAACAACGCGGCGCGCGACGACCGGCATACCATCGCCGAGGTCACCCCGGAATACTGGGACGACCGCTTCAACGTGAACCTGCGGCACCAGTTCTTCATGGCCCAGGCGGTGGCGCCGGGCATGGCGAAGGCGGGCGGCGGCTCGATCGTCAATCTCGGCTCGACCTCCTGGTACGTCTGCACCGACGACTTGGCGGTCTACCAGGCCGCCAAGGCCGGAGCATTGGGGCTGACGCGGGCGCTCGCCCGGGACCTGGGGCCGTCGGGCATCCGGGTCAACCACGTGGCGCCGGGCTGGATCATGACCGAACGGCAGAAGTCCCTGTGGGTGACGCCGGAGAAGCTGGAGGGCAACCTCGCCCGGCAGTGCCTGAAGGAGGAGCTCAAGCCGCACGACGTGGCGCGGATGGTCCTGTTCCTGGGCGCCGACGACAGCCGCATGTGCTCGGCCCAGACCTTCATCGTGGACGCGGGCACCGTCTGACCATGGCGGGCCACGATCATGACCATGACCATGACCATGACCATGACCATGACCATGGGGAGGGTGGCCATGTCCACGCGGCCCCGCCCTCCCCGCTGGCCCAGCGGGTCAAGGCGCTGGAGGCGCTGCTGGTCGCCAAGAAGCTGGTCGATCCGGCCTCGCTCGACGCGCTGATCGATACCTACGAGCACAAGGTCGGCCCGCGCAACGGCGCGCGGGTCGTGGCCCGGGCCTGGGCCGATCCGGCCTACAAGGCGCGGCTGCTGGAAGACGCGACCTCGGCCATCGCCGAGTTCGGCTTCACCGGGCGCCAGGGCGAGGACATGGTCGTGGTCGAGAACACGCCGGAGGTCCACAACCTGGTCGTCTGCACCCTGTGCTCCTGCTATCCCTGGCCGGTCCTCGGGCTGCCGCCGGTCTGGTACAAGTCGGCGCCCTACCGGTCCCGGGCGGTGCTCGACCCGCGCGGCGTGCTGGCCGAGTTCGGCACCGAGGTCGCGGACGACATCGAGGTGCGGGTCTGGGACAGCACGGCCGAGTTGCGCTACCTCGTGCTGCCCGAACGCCCGCCCGGGACCGAAGGCATGGGCGAGGAGGAACTGGCGGACCTGGTCACCCGCGATTCGATGATCGGCGTGACCCGCGCCAGGTCCCCGGCCGGGAAGCAGCCGGCATGAACGGCGCCCACGACATGGGCGGCATGCACGGCATGGGGCCGATCGACACCGACCCCGACGACCCGCTGTTCCATGCCGAGTGGGAGCGCCGGGCCTTCGCGGTCACGCTGGCCCTGGGCTTCCACGGGCGGTGGAACATCGACACCTCCCGCCACGCGCGGGAGAACCGTCCCCCGCTGGAGTATCTGGGCAGCAGCTATTACGAGCTGTGGTTCAAGGCGGCGGAGAAGCTGGCGCTGGACACCGGCCTGATCACCGCGGACGAACTGGCGACCGGCGTTCCGCAGTCGGTTTCCGACACCCCGCCGCCCGATCCGGAACGGGTCGCCGCGATCCTCCGGAAGGGCTCCAGCGCGCGGCTGCCCGACACGGTGCCGCCCCGCTTCAAGGCGGGGGATCGCGTGCTGGTCCGGGACCTCACGACGCCCCGCCACACCCGCGTTCCGCGCTATTGCCGGGGAAGGATCGGCACGATCGACCGCGACCACGGCGTCTACATCTTTCCCGACACCCACGCCCACGGCGAAGGGACGAAGCCGCAGCACTGCTATAGCGTGCGCTTCACCGGCCGGACCTTGTGGGGCGGCGCGGCGCGGGAGAACGACACCGTCCTGGTCGACCTGTGGGACGACTACCTGGAGCCGGCGCCATGATCGGCCCCGGGGACGAGCAGCCTTTCCGGGAGCCGTGGGAGGCCCACGCCTTCGCCATGACGGTGAAGCTCCACGAGGCCGGCCATTTCACCTGGTCCGAATGGGCCGCGACCCTGTCGGAGGAGATCGCGGCCGCGCAGGGCCGGGGCGATCCCGACCAGGGGAACACATACTACCATCACTGGCTGCGCGCCCTGGAGCGCATGGTCGTGAGCAAGGGCCTGATACCGCCCGATGAGATGCCTTGAGGATCCCCGGAGGGAACGCGGGATCGTCGAGGAGAGGATAACAACAAAAAACTGGGGGAAAGACGATGATCAGAAGAACCTTCATCCGCACCTGCACCGCGGCCTTCGGCGCCCTGGTGACCGCCGGGATCGCGCTGGGGACCGCGCCGGCCTTCGCGGCCTATCCCGAGCGCCCGATCACCATGATCGTGCCCTGGGGTGCCGGCGGCGGCACGGACGCCACCGCGCGGATCATCAGCAGCCTGCTGGAGAAGTCGCTGGGCCAGCCGATCAACGTGGTCAATCGGACCGGCGGCAGCGGCGTGGTCGGCCACCAGGCGATCGCCAGCGCCTCGCCCGACGGCTACACGCTGGGCATCGCCACGGTCGAGATCGGCATGATGCACTGGCAGGGCCTGACCCAGCTCACCTATGCCGACTATACCCCGCTCGCGCTGATGAACGAGGATCCGGCCGGCCTCCAGGTCGCCCAGGACAGCGAGTACACGTCGGCCCGCGACCTGCTCGAAGCGATCCGCGCCAACCCGGGCGACATGAAGGCGTCGGGCACCGGCCAGGGCGGCATCTGGCACCTGGCGATCGCCGGCATGCTCGACGAGGCCGGCATCGACCCGCAGGCGGTTCCGTGGGTCCCGAGCCAGGGCGCCGCGCCGGGGCTCCAGGACCTCGTCGCCGGCGGGGTCGAGATCGTCCCCTGCTCCCTGCCGGAGGCTCGTTCCCTGATCGACGCCGGGCGGGTCAAGAGCCTCGCCATCATGGCGAAGGAGCGCAATCCCCTGTTCCCAAACATTCCGACCCTCAAGGAGCAGACCGGCATCGACTGGACCATGGCCGCCTGGCGCGGCATCGTCGGGCCGAAGGGCCTGCCGGAGGACGTCTCGGAGAAGCTCAAGACGGCGCTGAAGCAGGTGTATGACAGCTCCGAGTTCAAGGACTTCATGAACCAGCGCGGCTTCGGCATGATCTATGCCTCGGGCGAGCAGTTCGGGAACTTCATGGCCGAGAGCAACGACAGCCTCGGCAAGGTGATGAAGGCGGTCGGCATCGCGAAGCAGTAAGACAAGCTTTCGGCGATGCGGATCAACGACGCCATCCTGGGCGCCGTGCTGCTGGCCTTCGCGATCGCGATCGGCCTG
This sequence comes from Skermanella rosea, assembly GCF_016806835.2. Taxonomy (NCBI): domain Bacteria; kingdom Pseudomonadati; phylum Pseudomonadota; class Alphaproteobacteria; order Rhodospirillales; family Azospirillaceae; genus Skermanella; species Skermanella rosea. Next base: position 3,935,695 of record NZ_CP086111.1, read on the forward strand.
TACGCACGCACCCTGCCGGCGATCCCGGGCCAGGAATACGGCGCAGCCGTGTTCCCGACCTGGATCGCCTTCGCCATCGGCGCCTGCTCGCTGGTCCTGATCGCCGGAGGACTCCGGCACTGGACCGAGACGGGCGCCGTCTCCCTCGCTTCCTGGGCTCGCTCGGGACACCATCTGCGCGCGCTGGCGATCACCGTGGCGCTGGTGGTCTTCTATATCCTGGTGTCCACTCCGCTGGGCTTCATCCCCACGGCCTTCATCACGCTGACGGCGCTGTTCGCCGTTCTCGGCGTGAGGCTGGTGCCGGCCCTCGCGGTGGCCGCCGTCCTGACCATGGTGGTCCATTACGGCTTCTACAGCCTGCTGCGCGTGCCGCTGCCGTGGGGCGTCCTGACCCCCTGGGCGTGGTGACGCCGCATGGACGCGATCCTTCTTGCCTCCGAGATGGTGTTCCAGCCGCAGGTGCTGCTCACCATCGTCATGGCGGCGCTGTTCGGCCTGTTCGTCGGCGCGGTCCCCGGACTGACCGCGACCATGGCGACGGCGCTGCTGGTCCCGATCACCTTCTTCATGGAGCCGGTCCCCGCGATCGGCGCCATCGTGACCTGCTCGGCCATGGCGATCTTCGCCGGCGACATCCCGGGGACGCTGCTGCGCATCCCCGGGACCCCGGCCTCGGCCGCCTATACCGACGAGGCCTACGCCATGACCCGCAAGGGCCAGGGCGAGCTGGCCCTGGGCGCCAACCTGCTGTTCTCGGCGCTGGGCGGCCTGTTCGGCACCGCGATCCTGATCGTCGCCGCCCCGTCGCTGGCGGAAGTGGCGCTCCGCTTCAGCTCGTTCGAGTATTTCTGGCTGGCCTGCCTGGGCCTGACCTGCGCCACGGTGGTCGGCACCGGCTCGACGGTGAAGGGGCTGGTCAGCCTGCTGATCGGGCTGTTCGTCGCTACCATCGGCCTGAACAACCCGGCGGGCGTGCCGCGCTTCACCTTCGGCAACGTGGACCTGCTGGGCGGGATCGACTTCATCCCGGCCATGATCGGGTTGTTCGCGGTGTCGGAGATCTTCCGCTACGTGCTGGGCATGGCGCCCGACCTGGACGGCGCGCAGACCAAGGTCGGCAACCTGTTCACCGGCTGGGGACGGCTGATGAAGCAGTACTGGCGCCAGTCGATCCGCGGCAACGTGATCGGCATCTCGATCGGCGCGCTGCCCGGGGCCGGGGCCGACATCGCGTCGTGGGTCAGCTATGCCGTCAGCAAGCGGTTCTCGCGCACGCCGGAGAAGTTCGGCACCGGCCATGTCGAAGGCATCATTGAGAGCACCTCGTCCAACAACGCGGCGCTGGGCGGGGCCTGGGTGCCGGCCCTGGTGTTCGGCATCCCCGGCGACAGCATCACCGCGATCGTGATCGGCGTGCTGTACCTGAAGGGCATGAACCCCGGCCCGACCATCTTCATCAACAACCCCCAGGACATCTACGCGGTCTTCCTGATCTTCATCCTGGCCAACATCTTCATGATCCCGGCCGGCTGGGCCGCGATCAAGTCGGCCCGGGTGCTGATGCGGGTGCCGCGGAACGTCCTGATGCCGACGATCCTGATGTTCTGCGTCGTGGGATCTTTCGCCATCAACAACTCGGTGTTCGGCATCACGGTGATGCTGGTCTTCGGGCTGCTGGGCTTCGTGATGGAGGAGAACGGGTTCCCGATCGCGCCGACCATCCTGGGGATCGTTCTCGGCCCCATGCTGGAGGAGAACTTCGTCACCTCGATGATCAAGTCCGGCGGCAGCTTCGCGGGATTCTTCGAGCGGCCGATCTCGGGAACCCTGGGCGTGATCACCCTGGCGATCTGGATCGTCCCGCTGGTCCTGTTCGTCTGGCGGAAGGCGCGGAGCTGAGCCACAGCATTTTTCTTCTTCATGCGCGGGCTCGACCCGCGCATGACGATGAGGGGATGTAAGCGCCGGCCGCGACGCTGACCCGGCCGCGCATGTGGGTTTACTGTCCATTAAGCTTAATGGACGATAACCAATGGCATCACAGGCTCGAACCGTGCGGAGCTTTGCCGATGTCATTGAATTTCCTGGTTCGGGGCAAGGTGGACAACCTGCCCCAACCGCAGAAGGATGGTGAGACGCGGGCGCTGCCCGCGATCTCGCCGCCCAAGCCCCAGCGCGAACGCCTGGCTGCCCCCGCCCCTTCCTCCGCCGAACCGAAGATGACCGACGACCTGCACGCGATCGCGACGCTGATCGGGCAGCTCAGCGACGAGCCGCCCGGGCGCGGCGCCCCGCGGCCGAAGTTCGAGGAGGCTGCGGACCAGGACGACGACCAGGAAGAGGACGGCGTCCTCGACCTTTCCGCAGACACCAGCGCGCACGAGGATCCCTTGTTCGACGAATGCCAAGCCACGCTCGCCCGCCTGGACGCCGCCAAGAACAGCGGCGAGTCGCTGCTGTCCCAGATCGAGGCTTTCTCGGGCACGCTGGAGCGCCAAGCCGCCGAGCTGTCGATGGCCCGGGCCTCCATGGCGAAGCTGGCGTCGGACAACAGCCGACTGGTCAACGAGAACGACCGGTTGCGCGTGATGCTGCGCTCCCTGCTGGACGCCATCGATGCCGACGCCCGGCGCAACAACGAGAGCATCGCCGCCGCCGAGCGCCGGCTGCGCGACCTGCACCGTCCCGCCGGCGACCGCCAGGGCAGCGAGCGGTCCAAGCAACCGCCCGCCCGCGGGCTCGTCGCCGAGGGCTAGTGGTCCGGTCGGAACGGAGGATTCCCCCGCTTCATGTTTTGCGATGCGTTGGGCCACGGCCCAATGCATCGGTCCGGCTGCCTGGGGCGGGTCGACCTGATCGGGCACCGCTCCAGCGGGGGCGACGCAAGCGTAAATCAGGTTCTTGCCACAGATTACGGCGATGGACAAAGATACGGACCGAATCATCTGAGGCTATCGCCGTAATCTGTGGCCGATTTCCTTCATTCCATGCCGGCTTCGAACAAGGCAGGCCGGATGCGGACCGACCTGATGATGGAGCTTCCGACCGGGTTGACCTGCGCCATTCATGCAGCCTGCCGTTCCACTCGCCGCGATGCGTTGGGCCACGGCCCAACCTACGGTTTGATGCAGGGCGGAGGTGATGCGGGCCGTCGATCGTAGGTTGGGTCGCGGCCCAACGCATCGGTCCGGCTGCCCCGGCCGGATCGACCTGATCGGGTACCGCTCTAGGCCCCGGCGGCGCGGTCGAGTTGGAGCAGCTCCGTCAAGCGTTCCCTGGGCTCGACGAGCTGGGCCAGCGTGTATTGGTCCAGCACGTCAAGGAACGCCTGGAGCGCCCGGCCCAGCGCCCCTTTCAGGACGCAGGCGGAGACGATCCGGCATCCGGCGGCACCGTCCGCGTCGAAGCACTGCACCAGGGCCATGTCCTGTTCCATCTTGCGCACCACGTCGCCGATCACGATCTGCGCCGCCGGCCGGGCGAGCCGCAGGCCGCCGTTCCGGCCGCGGACGGTTTCGACGAAGCCCATCAGGCCGAGTTGGTGGACCACCTTCAGCAGGTGGTTGTTGGATATGCCGTAGTGGTCGGATATCTGCTTGATCGTGACCAGCTCACCCTTCCGAACCCCCAGGTAGATCAGGACCCTGAGGGAATAGTCGGTATAGGTGGTCAGGCGCATGGCGAACTCCGAGCCGGCCGGATTAATGATGCACCCGATATATAAGTTTTCCCGGGCGGCGGAGTAGCCCCCTTAAGGAGCCCCCCTCGACGGAGACGGCTCCGCGCCCGGAAAGGTTCAGGCCTCGCTGAGGAGCAGTTCCCCCAGCTTCTGGTAATGGGCCTTGCCGCTTGTCAGCGGATCCTCCTGCCGGCCGACGCTGCTTTCCAGCTCCGCCCAGTCTTCCGCGGTCAGGATACGCGCGGCGGCGGGCAGCACGTCGCCCACCTCGCGCATCATGTGGGACCGCTGGAAGTCCACATAGTCCATGGCGGCCTTGACGAAGATGTCGCGCGGCATGGTCGCGTCCTCGATCAGCTGCTCGACCAGCGTGGCGAACTTGGCCGAGACCTGGGGCATCCGGGCGTGGTCTTCGAGCAGGGCGTCCACCGCATCGGCAAGGGCCGGCTCGCGCTCCTTCAGCTTCTGGAAGACCGCGTTCTCCTTGGGATGGTGGTAGAGATCGGGGTACGCCTGGGTATAATCCATGATCAGGTGGAGCAGATCCAGGTCCGGCGTCTCGGAGTCGTTGAACAGCGTCACCTGCCGGTCGATCAGGTGAAGCAGTTTCGCTATCGTCCGATGCTCGTCATTGATCGCCGTGATGATTGCAGGCGTCATTGCAGCTCTCCTTCCTGTCCGTGACAGGACGATCTGGCAGTGTCCGGACCCTGCGCGGGTCGTCCGTTGTTCTTGTGCCGATCAGGAGTCTATGCCCGCGGGCCGTCTGCTGCGATGCGACAAACCGCGCCGATGCCATCGCATGCCCGTGCTATCGCATGCCCGTGCTATCGCATGCCCGTGCTATCGCATGCCCGTGCTATCGCATGAAAGTGAACAGGATGACCAGCAGCACCAGCGCGCCGCCGATGATCAGGTAGAGCGGATCGATGCCGGAGCGCCGCTTCTTCGCGTTCTTCATTGTCTCCTCCTCAGGGACCGGCGGTCGGCCGGTGACGGCCTCGGGTCCGATCATCCTCCCGGACGGGGACCGAATCCAGCGTGAATCGACTCCCGTGGTAGTCGTCGGAAAGGGCGCGACCATCCCCCCGCCGCCCTGTTTTCACCAGTGCCGCCTTCCGTCGGCTTCACCCTTCTTGATCAGGAGACCACTATGGACCTCGACCGCGTCAGACAGCGTGCCTACGAGATATGGCAGCAGGAGGGACAGCCCGAAGGCAAGCAGCAGGAACACTGGGAACAGGCCATGCGCGAGGTCGGCGGCGACCAAGGCGTGCCCGGAGGGGACATGCAGTCCGGCGCAGGGCTGCAATCGGGTGCCGACGACGACAAGGCCATGGGTAGCATCTCGGATGCCGCGGGCGCCATGCGCGAAGCGTCCGGCAGCCCGGAGGTCGGCGCGGCCGAAGGGACGGACGCCGACCAGTTCGGCAAGCAGGCGGTCGAACCCGGCGTCCAGAACGAGACGGGCGGCGGCGCCTGACGCGGGGCGCCCCAAGGCGCAGGCCGGCCGCCGGGCGAGGCCGGCCTGCGACTGTCAGCTCAACAGCAGCGAACTGGCCGAGACGGTGTGTTCCTTCAGGACCGCCTCGGTCGTCGCGTCCACCTCCACCAGCATCACCTCGTAGCCCCAGAGGTTGGCGATGTGGCGAAGCACCGCCCGGGCATCGCTCTCGTCGAGCAGCACCCGGTTGATCACCCGATGCTGGAGGATCAGCTTGCGGTCCCCTGCCAAGTCCACGTCGAGGATCTGGATGTCGGGTTCCAGGTAGCCGATGTCGTACTGGCGGGCCAGCGCCTTGCGGACCTTGCGGTAGCCGCGCTCGTTGTGGATCGCCTCGACCAGCATCTCGGGCTCGGACGCGTCGTTCCGGACCTCGAACATGCGCATCTTGCGCATCAGCGCCGGGCTCAGGTACTGGAGCACGAAGCTTTCGTCACGGAAATTGGCCCAGGCCTCGCGCAGCGTTCCCATGGCGTCGCCGTTGCCGGCATAGTCGGGGAACCATTCCCGGTCCTCGTCGGTCGGGTTGGTCGCGATGCGCTCGATGTCCTGCATCATCGCGAAGCCGATGGCGTAGGGATTGATGCCGCTGAACCGCGGATCGTCGAAGTTGGGCTGGAACACCACGCTGGTGTGGGAGTGCAGGAACTCCAGCAGCGCCCCGTCGGACATCAGGCCCTTCTGGTGCAGCCGATTCATGATGTAGTAGTGGGTGTAGGTGGCACACCCCTCGTTCATCAGTTTGGTCTGCTTCTGCGGGTAGAAATACTGGGCGACCCGGCGGACGATGCGCAGGATCTCGCGCTGCCACTGGTGCAGGCGCGGCGCCTTCTTTTCCAGGAAGTAGAGGATGTTCTCCTCCGGCAGCGCCAGCAGCGCCTTGCGGCTCTCGACCGCCGACACCGATTCCTTCACCCCCGGCTTGGTCGGGACCGTCCGCCAGAGGTCGTTGTACATCTTTCGGTTATATTCCTGCCGCTCGTCCTCGCGGCGCTGCTCTTCCCGCAGGTCGAGCGGCTGCTTGCGCGGATAGCGGTGGACGCCGTGGCTCATCAGCGCGTGGGCGGCGTCGAGCGTCCGCTCGACGGCCTGGTGGCCGTAGCGCTCCTCGCATTTGAGGATGAAGGTCTTGGCGAATTCCAGATAGTCCAGGATGCCCTTGGCATCGGTCCACTGGCGAAACAGGTTGTTGTTCTTGAAGAAGTGGTTGTGGCCGAACGCCGCGTGCGCGATCACCAGAGTCTGCATCGTCATGGAGTTCTCCTCCATGATGTAACTGATGCAGGGGCTGGAGTTGATCACGATCTCGTAGGCCAGGCCGCGCAGGCCCTTGCGGTACAGGGTCTCGTCCTGCGCGAAGTGCTTGCCGAACGACCAGTGCTTGTACATCAGCGGCATGCCGATGGACGAGTAGGCGTCCAGCATCTGCTCGGCCGTGATCACCTCGATCTGGTTCGGATAGATGTCCAGCCCCATCTCGTCGAACGCGATCCGCTCGATCGCGTCATAGGCGCGCTTGATCTTGTCGTAATCCCAGTCCGCGCCTTCGAAGATCAACTGGTTGCCGTCGTCGAGCATCTGCATGGACATCTGTCGTTCCTTCGGCCCGCTGCCCGGGCCCGCTGACTAGGTGTGTCCGCTTCGGCCTGTCCGCTTCTCAGGCCGTCGCGTTCTCCCGCGAGAACAGGTCGCGGAAGACCGGGAAGATTTCCCGGCGGGTACGGACCTTGCGCATGGCGATCGGCGCTCCCGGTTTCGCCACCAGCTTGTAGGTCCGCCAGAGATCGGTCTCGCGTCCCAGCGAGGAGCCGAGCGCCCCGCCCAGGCCGCCCTCGTAGTCCTGGCTGACCTCGATGTAGGCGAAGTACTGGCACATCGGCAGGATCACGTTTTCCAGCAGCGCCGCGGACTTGGCGTTGTCGTTCGACATGTTGTCGCCGTCCGACGCCTGGGCCGCGTAGATGTTCCACTCGGCTTCGGGATAGCGGTCCGCGATGATCCGGCGCATCTCCTCCAGCGCGGTGGAGACGACGGTACCTCCCGTCTCGGCGCTGTAGAAGAAGGTCTCCTCGTCGACCTCCTTGGCCTCGTGGGTGTGCCGGATGAAGACGATGTCGACGTGCCGGTAGCGCCGCTTCAGGAACAGGTAGAGCAGGATGAAGAACCGCTTGGCGAGGTCCTTCATGTGCTCCGTCATAGATCCCGAAACGTCCATCAGGCAGAACATCACCGCCTGGGCCACCGGACGGGGCACCCGCTCGAACCGGTTGTAGCGGACGTCCACCGGGTCGAGGTAGGGGATCACCTTGCTGCGGCGAAGCTGGCGCTCCAGCTCGCCGCGCAGCTCCGCCAGCCGCGCGTCGTCGGTGCCGCCGGCCTCCAGCTCTGCGATCTCCTGCTCCAGGCGTTCGATCTCCTCCGGCTTGGGCCGGCGCAGCGCTATGCGCCTGGACAGGCTGTTGCGCATGGTGCGCACCAGGTTGAGGTTGGACGGCGACCCGCTGGAGCTGTAGCCGGCGCGGTGCAGCGAGTAGTTCTCCGTCTGCTTGATCTTCTGCTTGACCAGATCGGGAAGTTCCAGGTCCTCCATGAAGATGTCCAGGAACTCCTCCCGGCTGAGCACGAAGCGGAAATCGTCCTCGCCTTCGCCGTCGGGGCTGCCCTCCGAGCCGCCCCGCCCGCCGCCGCCTTCCGGCCGCGGGATGGTGTCACCTTCCACGAACTCCTTGTTGCCCGGCACCACGTGCTCGCGCAGCCCGCCGCTCGCCGAGCGGTGGAACGTCGGCTCGCGAACGCCGCCCGTGGAGATCGAGATCTTGTCGCCGTTCTCGATGTCCTGGATGCTGCGCTTGCCCGAGCTGTCGCGCACCGCCTTGACGATCTGCTCCTTGGCGCGGCGCAGGAAGCGCTGGCGGTTTGCCAGGCTTTTGCCCTTGGGATTGAGGCGCCGGTCAATGATGTTCATATCAGTGAACTTCCCTTCCCTCAGCCGGCCTGCTTCACTCGCATGTACCACTCGACCAGCCGGCGGACCTGCCGTTCAGTGTAGCCCCGCTCCATCATACGCTCGACGAAGTCGGAATGCTTCTTCTCGGTCTCGCTGTCCTTCTTGCTGCCGAAGCTGATCACGGGCAGCAGATCCTCCACCTGGCTGAACATGCGCCGCTCGATGACCTCCCGGATCTTCTCGTAGGAGGTCCATGACGGGTTGCGGCCGGCATTGTTGGCCCGGGCCCGCAGGGCGAACTTGACGACCTCGTTGCGGAAGTCCTTGGGGTTGGCGATGCCCGCCGGCTTCTCGATCTTGGTCAGCTCCTGGTTCAGCAGGTCGCGGTTCATCAACTGGCCGGTGTCGGGATCCTTGAAGTCCTGGTCCTCGATCCAGGCATCGGCATAATCGACATAGCGGTCGAACAGGTTCTGACCATAGTCGTGGTAGGATTCCAGGTAGGCTTTCTGGATCTCGTTGCCGATGAACTCCGCGTAGCGCGGCGCCAGCTCGCCCTTGATGAACTCCAGGTAGCGCTTCTCGGTGTCCTCCGGGAATTGCTCGCGCTTGATCGACTGCTCGAGCACATACATCAGGTGGACCGGATCGGCCGAGATCTCGGTGTTGTCGTAGTTGAAGGTCGCCGCCAGCACCTTGAAGGCGAACCGGGTCGAGATGCCTTCCATGCCCTCGTCCACGCCGGCCGCGTCGCGGTATTCCTGCATCGACCGGGCCTTGGGGTCGGTCTCCTTCAGGGTCTCGCCGTCATAGATCCGCATCTTGGAATAGATGCTGGAGTTCTCGTGCTCACGCAGGCGCGACAGGACCGAGAAGCGGGCCATCATCTGAAGCGTCGCCGGCGCGCAGGGGGCGGCCGCCAGGTCGCTACCCTGGATCAGCTTGTGATAGATGCTCTGCTCCTCGGTCACCCGCAGGCAGTAAGGCACCTTGATCACGCAGATGCGGTCGATGAAGGCTTCGTTGTTCTTGTTGTTCTTGAAGCTCTGCCACTCCGCCTCGTTGGAGTGGGCCAGGATGATGCCCTGGAACGGCATGGCGCCGATATTCTCGGTGCCGACATAGTTGCCTTCCTGGGTCGCCGTCAGCAGCGGGTGCAGCATCTTGATCGGTGCCTTGAACATCTCGACGAATTCCAGGATGCCCTGGGTCGCCCGGTTCAGGCCGCCGGAGAAACTGTAGGCGTCGGGGTCGTTCTGGCTGAACATCTCCAGCTTGCGGATGTCGACCTTGCCGACCAGGCTGGATATGTCCTGGTTGTTCTCGTCGCCCGGCTCGGTCTTGGACACGCCGACCTGGCGGAGCTTGGACGGCATCAGCCGGACGACGCGGAACTTGGAGATGTCGCCGCCGAACTCGTCAAGCCGCTTGACCGCCCAGGGGCTCATCAGGCCGGTCAGGCGCCGGCGGGGAATGCCGAACTTGTCCTCCAGCACGGGACCCATCTGCTCGGGATCGAACAGGCCCAGCGGGCTCTCGAACAGCGGGCTGATCTCCTTGCCGGCCTTCAGCGCGTAGATCGGCTGGTGCTCCATCAACGACTTCAGCCGCTCCGCGAGGGAGGACTTGCCGCCGCCCACCGGGCCCAGCAGGTAGAGGATCTGCTTGCGCTCTTCCAGTCCCTGCGCGGCATGCCGGAAGAAGCCGACGATGCGCTCGATCGTCTCCTCCATGCCGTAGAAGTCGCTGAAGGCGGGATAGACCTTGATCGTGCGGTTCATGAAGATACGGCCGAGGCGCGGGTCCTTGGCTGTATCCACGACCTCCGCCTCCCCGATCGCCGCCAGGATGCGTTCCGCGGCGGTGGAGTAGATCAGCGGGTCGCCCTTGCACGCCTCAAGGTACTCGACGAGGGTCATCTCGACTTCTTTGCGACCCTCGTAGTTCTGTGCGTAGCGAGAAAACAGGTCGTCGGCCGGGAACATCGGTCACTCCTCTGTGAAAGGGTCTCCATTGGTCCTGCAGCGCTCGACTGGCTTCATACGTCCACTTCTCCGCCAGGGCTGCCGCAGGCAACGAAAGTCGTCACTCCTCCCCGCCGAACTCTGAGGCTGTCCTTTTCTGGATCGTTACTTCTCCGGTCAAGACAGTTCCCGGCACCATAACGAATTAGCCTAGACCACCGACGGTTCGCATTCATCGAATCTATATAGCTAGTCTCAAAGAGATTTCTAACGCGATGCCTTAATTGCACGCGCCGGCTTGCCGTGTAGTTTCGAGAGCCGGTTTTTCCAAAGAATGATTCGTCAGCCACTCTGCCCCAATCAACTCCGCATGGTTGCCTTGGAATTGGACTATTCGATGGCAAAAGGGAGTATACCGCACTGCGGCGGCCTGAAGCAGACTTATCGGCCGCCCGGTCCGGGGCGCTCCATCGGAAGGTGTACGTGTCGGGCGAAACTGGCCGTGGCCGGAACGGCGAACCCTCGGCGCGGCAGTCGGACGAAATCGCCCGGCTGAGGCTATGACGGTCTGCGGTTCGTTGCTTCAAGCCGTTCCCCTTTCAGACACCCTGATGGTTAATCGTTACGTTAAGCGGCGCTTCGTTAACAAGGAGTTTCAAACACAAGCGGGCATCGGGGCAAGAGCGGATTGCGCGCACCGTTCCCGCCCTGCGGAATGTGGGCCGGCCCATGGACGCGTCCGGCTGCCCGAATGCATCCGTACTCCAGCCTCCCCCCGTCGCTTTCAGCCGATCAGCGCCGGAGCGGCACCACTTGGCGGGCGCCTTCATCCAGTATCTCCGCATGCGCTGTGATTAATCAAACACACCCAAGGCGTACTCGTTCCGCCTTGCGCGGCACCCGAAACCGCCGTTAAAGACGAATCTTGCAGTTCGGTGACACCGACTCGATAGACCGGTCGGGCGGCTCCTTTCGGGGACCATGCAACCCGGCCGCCACGCCACCTGTTGCAGGAATAAAACAGGAGGATGGAAATGGCCGATCCGAAACGAGATCCCGGACAGGAACATGGGGATACGCCCCGCACCGGCCGGAACGAACCGCCGGACGAACAGGAACAGACCGGGATCATCCCGGGCAAGGTTCCGGGCTCCCCCGCCGACCCGACGGACCCCCGGTTCCCCGGCAGCCAGCCGGACCTCGCCTGAGCGACGGGTCCGGCTTCGCCTTCACGGTACGGCCGGGACGACGATGACGCCCTCGTCGGGACGCAACTCCACGGTGGTGCCGCGCAGGGCCTCGGAACGGTCCAGGTGCGTGGAAAGCCGGATACGCCCGCCGGCGAAGCGGTCCGGCAGGTCGACCCGGGCCGCCGCCGGCCCGAGGTTCAGGGCGACAGCGAAGCGGTCGCTTCCCGAGACGCGCTGGAAGACCAGGAGATCGCCGTCCGCCGAGACCGGCTCGTAGGCCCCTACCGACAGGGCCGCCTCGCTCCGGCGCAGCGCGGTCAGCGCCCGGTACAGGGAGAGCATCGACCGACCGTCGCCGGACTGGGCTTCCACGTTGACCTCCCGGAAGCTGTCGGGGATCGGGAGCCAGGGCCGGCCGGTGGTGAAACCGGCGTTGGGCGCGGCGCTCCACTGCATCGGCGTACGCTGCGGGTCGCGTCCCAATCCCTTGCCGGGCACGTTCTTCTCGAACGGGTCCTGGACCTGGTCGGGCCGGATGGGACCGTTCTCCATCCCGAGTTCGTCGCCGTAATAAAGCGTCGGGGTGCCGCGCAGCGTCAGCAGCAGCATCGCGGCGACACGGGCCTGGGCGGGGCCGACGCGGCTGGCGATCCGCGGCTTGTCGTGGTTGCCCAGGACCCAGTTGGGCCAGCCGCCGGGCGGCAGGGCCGCCTCGTAGTCGCCGATCAGCCGCTCCAGCGTCCGGGCGTGCCACGGCGCGTCGATCAGCTGGAAATTGAACGGCATGTGGGTGCCGGCAAGGTCGACGCCGTAATAGGCCATCAGCCGTTCCAGGGGCAGGTAGATCTCGCCGATCAGCACCCTGTCCTCGTACTCGTCGATCACGGAGCGCATCTCGCGCACGACGTCCTGCACCTCGGGCCGGTCGGCGGTGTAGACGGGCACGAGCCGGTGGAACGGGTCCATGCCCGGCGACCAGCCGGGAGAGACGGGATTGTCGCGGAACTGATCGTCCTTTATCAGATGCCAGATCACATCGACCCGGAAGCCGTCGACGCCCCGCGCCATCCAGGAGCGCAGCGCGTCATACATGGCCTCGCGCACGGCGGGGTTGCGCCAGTTGAGGTCCGGCTGCTCCTTTAGGAAAGCATGGTAATAATACTGACCCGTCCCGGCGTCGAACTCCCAGGCGCTGCCGCCGAAGTTGCTCAGCCAGTTGTTGGGCGGGCCGCCATCGGGCGCCGGGTCGCGCCAGATGTACCAGTCGCGCCTTGCCGACTCCCGGGATCGCCGCGCCTCCTCGAACCAGGGGTGCCGGTCCGACGTGTGGTTCGGCACGAAGTCCAGGATCAGCTTCAGCCCCCGCCGGTGAACCTGGGCGACCAGCGCGTCGAACTGCTCCTGCGTGCCGAAGATCGGATCGACGCCGGTGAAGTCGGCGACGTCGTAGCCGAAATCCGCCATCGGCGAAGGATAGATCGGGGACAGCCAGACGGCGTCGACACCCAACTGCACCAGATGGTCCAGACGGTCCATGATGCCCGGCAGATCGCCGATACCGTCGCCGTCGCTGTCCTGGAACGATCTTGGATAGATCTGATAGACGATGCCGTGCTGCCACCAAGCCGTGCCGGTCTTGTGCATGGCGGAATACCCTTTCCGATACCTGCGGTTCCCTGGGGAAACGCGCCTATCCGCCAATCGGCTCCAACCATTCCGCCCCTAGTGGATCATGACCCCGTCCGGAACCGTCGAGCCCGACGGCATGTCCCGGTAGGGCAGCATCAGGCCCCGCGCGGCGAACGCCTCGGCGAACCGCATCGCCCCGATCAGCAGGCCGTCGGGATGCGCGATGCCGGACAGGGTCTGCGCCGCGGTCTGGGCGAGCAGCCCGTCGCCGCGCTGGCAGGCGCCGAGGAGGACCAGCAGCAGGGCCTCGTCGTCGCCGACGCAGCGGCAGCAGGGCTGGTGGTGGGTGATGGTCCGCCGCGCCGTCCGGCGCAGCGCCTCGACCATCTCGGCCAATGCCGCCGCAGCCTCGCGCGCGACCGGCTCGCCGCAGCGGCGCTGAAAGCCGCGCCAGACCGTCTCCCACTGTTCCGGCGCCTGGTGGCGCACGCCCAGGACCCAGCGGCGGAACGCCCACACGATCAGGGATTCGGCATCCTCCTGCTCCGGGACGAAATCGAGGTCCGGCATGCTGGCGGTCGATCGGTCGAGCATCTGGTACGACATGGGAACCCCCTGAAAGTGATAATCACTCGCATTCTCTTCCCATGGATACTCCTGTTGAGAGTCGTTCGCAACACATCCGGAGGGCATAGGCGCGACAGAGTGGCGCAGCATCCATCCCGAACCGCCGCAGTGTCCCGCTGATTAACCTTGAATTCGCGAAGATGAGAAAGACTCGCGGGAACAAGGCAGACTCAAAACATGGCCGAGGGTGCAACGATGTTCTCCGGAATGAGCATAAGGCGAAAGATCCTCCTGATCGTCGGCGCCGGCCTGGTGGGACTGCTGACCGTCACCGCCGCGGCCCTGGGCACCCTGAGGAGCCAGATGTTCGCGGACCGGCAGGTCCAGACGCGCCAGCTGGTGGAGGTCGCCGTCGCCCAGGTCGATCATTACGCCAAGCTCGCCGCGGCAGGATCCATGACGCAGGAGGCCGCGAAGGCGGCGGCCCTGGCCGGCATCACGGCCCTGCGATATGCGGACGGCGAGTATTTCTTCGTCCTCGACCCGTCCGGCACGGTCCTCGCCCACGGCACGAATCCCCAGCTGGTCGGGAGGAACCTACGGGACACCAAGGACGCCAACGGTTTCGCCTTCGTCGGGGAGATGACCCGGCGCGCGATCGCCGACGGTTCGGCCGTCGTCCGCTATGTCTGGCCGAAGGCGGGATCGACGAAGCCGCAGCCGAAGATCGGCTATGCCGGCCATTACAAGCCCTGGGACTGGGTGGTCGGCTCGGGCCTCTACGTGGACGATGCGGAGGCCGCCTTCCTGCTGAGCGGCCTGGAACTGGGAGCGGTCTGCCTGGTCATCCTGATCGTCCAGGGGCTGATCGCGGCGGCCCTGGCGCGCGCCATCGTCCGCCCGATCCCCGTCATGCAGAACTCCATATCGGCGGCCAGGACGGGCGACCTGTCGCGGACGGTCGGCATCGACAGCGGCGACGAGATCGGCGCCATGGCGCAAGACTTCAACCATCTGCTGGAGAGCCTGAGGGACAGCCTGGGGCAGGTCAGCGAGGCCAGCGGCTCGGTCTCCACCGCGTCGGTCGAACTCTCCGCCTCCGCGGAGGAGATGAGCCGGAACGCGGAAACCATGAACGGCCACGCCGACCAGATCAACAGCGCCGTCGTCGGCGTGGTCGGCGCCGTCGGCGACCTGACCGCCATCGCCGAGGAGCTGGCGAGCAGCGCCGACGGCGTCGCCGCCGCGTCGGAGGAGATGATCGCGTCGATCCGCGAGGTGGCGCGCCATGCCGCGGCCAGTTCCGACGTCGCGCACAAGGCCTCCTCCGCCGCCGACCAGGCGCGCGACACCTTGCAGGGCGCCGAGCAGGCGATCCGGTCGGCGGTCGACAACATCCGCCAGCTGTCCCAGAACAGCACGGAGATCGGCGAGGTGATCCAGGTGATCTCCGACATCGCCGAGCAGACCAACCTGCTGGCGCTGAACGCCACGATCGAGGCGGCGCGGGCCGGCGAGGCGGGGAAGGGTTTCGCCGTCGTCGCGACCGAGGTCAAGAACCTGGCGACCCAGAGCGCCCGGGCCGCCGAGCAGATCGCCCACCGGATCACCGCGACCCAGGAACAGACCGAGCGGTCCGTCACGTCGATCGACCAGGTCGCCGACGCCATGTCCAGGGTCTCCGGATCGATCGGCGCGATCCACGAGGTGATCTCGCAGATCGACCGGATCGCCGGATCGATCGCGGCCGAGGTGGACCAGCAGAGCGCCACCACCAGCGAGATCGGCCGCAATGTCGGGCAGGTCGCGACCTCGGCCAAGGCGGTGGCGTCGGACACCAGCCAGACGGCGGAGGAGGCGAAGCTGGTCAGCGAGGCGGTCCGCACCATGGTCGCCATCGCGCAGAGCACAGCGGCCGGCGCCACCGAGACGTCGAGCGCCGCGGCGGAGCTCAGCCGGCTGGCGAACCAGCTCGACGGGCTCGTCGGGCGCTACAAGCTGAGCGCCTGATCCACCCCTTGCCCCGGCGCCCCTGGCCCGCGGCGGATTGTCCCGCTATGGTCCTCCCTTCCGACACAACGACACAGGAAGGAAGAAAACCATGGCGGGAACCATCGCGGCGCGCCTGACGGAACTGGGCATCGACCTGCCGAAAGTGGCGGCTCCGGCCGGGGCCTACGTGCCCTATACCCTGTCCGGCAAGATCCTGTTCGTCTCCGGCCAGATCCCCATGCGGGACGGCTCGCTGACCCACAAGGGCAAGGTCGGGACCGACGTTTCCGTCGAGGACGGCCATGCCTGCGCCCGGGTCTGCGCGCTCAACATCCTGGCCCAGGTGGCTGCCGCTTGCGGCGGCGACCTGGACAAGGTCGCGCGGTGCCTCAAGCTGGGCGGCTTCGTCAATTGCGGTCCCGATTTCAACGACCATCCCAAGGTCATCAACGGCGCGTCGGAACTGATGCTGGAAGTCTTCGGCGAGGCCGGCAAGCACGCGCGGTTCGCGGTCGGCGCCCCGTCGCTGCCGCTGGGATGCTCGGTCGAGGTCGAGGCGGTCTTCGAACTGAAGTGAGCGTCTTGCGCCGCAGCGCGAAACGCTTAATTCTCTGGTCATGCCAGATGGAAACGACAGCATCACGGTCAAGGTGATACCGGGTATCGGCGCGGTCGACGCCGCCGCCTGGGATGCCTGTGCCGGCGCGGAGAACCCGTTCCTCAGCCACGCCTTCCTCGGGGCGCTCGAAGACAGCGGGTCCTGCCGCGCCGTGACCGGCTGGCAGCCCCAGCATCTGGTGCTCGAAAGCCCGGAAGGCGGGGTCTGGGGAGCGGTCCCGCTCTACCTGAAGAGCCATTCCTACGGCGAATACGTGTTCGACCACGCCTGGGCGAACGCGTACGAGCGGGCGGGCGGCAGCTACTATCCCAAGCTCCAGGCCGCCGTCCCCTTCACGCCGGTGACCGGCCCGCGCCTGCTGGTCCATCCCGAGGCCCCCGCCGGGGTCGCCCCGGCACTGATCTCGGCGATGGAGCAGCTCGGGCTGCGCCACGCCGTCTCCTCGATCCACGTCACCTTTCCGACCGAATCGGATTGGAACCGCTTCGGCGAGGCCGGCTGGCTCCAGCGGATCGGGCAGCAGTACCACTGGGAGAACCGGGGTTACGGCAGCTTCGACGATTTCCTGGGCGAGTTGAACTCCCGCAAGCGCAAGTCGATCCGGAAGGAACGGCGCGAAGTGGCGGAGACCGGCGTGAAGATCCACACCCTGACCGGTCCCGACCTGCGGCAGGAGCACTGGGACGTCTTCTACAAGTTCTACATGGACACCAGCGACCGGAAGTGGGGCAGCGCTTATCTGAACCGGAAATTCTTCCGCCAGCTGGGCGAGACCATGGCCGACCGGGTCGTGCTGATCCTGGTCGAGGACGACGGCGACTGGGTCGCCGGCGCCCTGAACCTTCTCGGCAGCGATACGCTCTACGGCCGCAACTGGGGCTGCCTCGCCACGTACAAGCACCTGCATTTCGAGGCGTGCTACTACCGCGCCATCGACTTCGCGATCGAGCGAGGACTGAAACGGGTCGAGGCCGGCGCCCAGGGCCAGCACAAGATCCAGCGCGGCTACCTGCCGACCCCGACATACAGCGCCCACTGGATCCGCGATCCGGGATTCCGCGCGGCGGTCGCCGACTATCTCAGGCGCGAGCGGCCCGCCGTGGAAAGCGAGATCGCGATCCTGATGCAGGACAGCCCGTTCCGGCAGGAGAATAGCTGCGGCTGACCCGCGTCAGGCGGTCTTCCAGCGATCCAGTACGGCTTCCGCATCGACCTGCCGGAGAGGCGGCCGGGCCGGCGGCGGACCGCCGTCGACCCGCAGCCCGAACAGGGTCTCGACCAGGGGCTCGGCGTCCCCCGACACCCTCACCTGCCCGCGCGCGGCGACGTGGGGATGGGCGGGGACGTCGGCCAGCTCGGCCACCGTCTCGAAGCAGCAATCCACGCCGGCGAACAGCGCTTCCCAGTGCGCCAGCGGCTCGGCCGCGACCGCGCCGGACACCTCCCGGATCAGGTCCCGCTGCGGCATCGGCTCGAACTGGCGCGGGGTCCAGTCGGGCCGGCCCAGGGTGGCGCAGAAGGCCGCCCAGAACTTCTCCTCGATGGCGCCCAGGCTGACGAACCGGCCGTCCGCCGTGCGATAGATCTGGTAGCAGGCCGCCCCTCCCGTCAGCAGGTCGCCCGCCGGGCGAGGAGGCGCGCCGCGCCGGGCCAGGGTGAGCGGCCAGGACTGCCACCCCAGCACCGTCTCCATCAGGCTGAGGTCCAGGAAAGCCCCCTGCCCGGTCCTGCCCCGGCGGAACAGCGCGGCCGACACGGCGGCGACGGTCTGGATGGCGGCGGCATGGTCGGCCACCGGCGGATGGGCCATCGCCGGCGCACCCGCCGTTCCCGAAGAGGCCAGGCCGCCGCCCAGCGCCATATAGTTGATGTCATGGCCGGCACGCAGGCGATAGGGGCCGTCCTGCCCCCAGCCGGACAGCGCCGCGTGGACGAGCCCCGGATTCAGCTCCCCGAGCCGCGCGCGCGACAGCCCGAGCCGGTCCAGGGTGCCCGGCCGGTAACTCTCGACCAGCACGTCGGCGGCCCGCACCAGGGACTCGAAAGATGTCCGGTCGGCGGCCTGCTTAAGGTCGAGCAGGACCACGGCCTTGCCGGCATTGACCAGCTTGTAGGCGGGAGCCAGCCCGTCCGGATCGGTCCCGCCGAGCCGCCGCATCGGGTCGCCCGTGGGTGGTTCCACCTTGACCACCTCGGCCCCCATGTCCGACAGCATCTGGGCGGCGAACGGACCCGGCAGGTACTGGCTGAGGTCGAGGACGCGGATGCCGTCGAGCAGGCCGCCGGTCATACCGCGCCTGTCCCGAACTTCAGCAGTCCGGGGGCCTTGTCGATGATCTCTTCCAGGATCGCCTCCGCCGTGTCCAGGTCGTTGGCCAGGCCCGTGCTCAGCCGGTTGACATAATCGGGCCGGCGCAGTTTCTCGCGCGCCTCGTACAGGCTGTGCAGCTCGGCGATGAAGATTTCGCGGGCGCCCAGGGGCAGGATGGTGTTGGCCGAGAGGACGAAGAAGAAGCGCATGCTGGCCTTGATCAGCAGGCCCAGCATCAGTATGTCCATCCGCTCGAACTCGGTCTTCAGGTCGTCAACCCGGCCGTCGGCCACATGCTTCAGGCGCCCCTCGATCAGGATGCACAGCGCCTTGAACTCCCCGACCTTCTCGCGGAAATGACGGTACGCGACGAAGCTGTTGTTGGCCGCCTCGCGCTGCGCCTCCGCGGCCAGCTTGGCGGCTTCGCGGGCCTGCCGTTCGAGCGCATGCAGCAGGCCTTCCACTTCGCTGCGCTTGTAGGTGCGTTGGACCAAGGGACGAATTCCGACAGTCAGACCGGGGCAACCCTATAGCATGGTGGCGAAAAATCGTCATGCGTCATGTCGGGAACCGGAAATGCGCTTCCGGCGTCGATGACGTCGTCACGTCGCATCGATCCGGAACCACGGGATCGGGCTGGTATGCCGGCCATGCTTGGTCCATCAGCCGGCTTACGGCATAATGACCCATATACTATCCAAATCATGGTGATTCGGACAGTATATGGGTCACGTCTCTTCGAAATTGGTGATGACGATGAAGCGGACCTATTCCCGTTACGCCCAGCAGGGGCTTGCCCTGTTGGGAAAGTCGATTCGTCTCGGACGCCTTCAGCACCGGATCACGGCGCAGGAGCTGGCCGAGCGTATCGGCGTGTCGCGGAGTACGCTTCAGCGCATCGAGAAGGGCGATGCCAAGGTCGAGATCGGACTCGTCTTCGAGGCTGCGGCCATCGTCGGGATCAAGCTGTTCGATGCGGACGATCGGACGATCACGGGTATGCTGTCCCGGGTGGACGACCGGATAGCCCTGCTGCCGAAGCATGTCTACAAGGCGGGAAAGCAGGTTGAAGATGATTTCTAGAGGGCTGATATCCAAGAATGGAAAGCCCGGGGTGCAGGGACCCGGCGCGCTGAAGCGGACCCGGACGCCCAAGGAGAAGTCCAAGGTCCCGAACAGCGATTCGGCCTATGTCTGGGTGTGGCTGCCAGGATCGGCTGAGCCTGTGGTGGCCGGTCGTCTTCAGGCAAACCGTGGGCTTGTCACCTTCAACTACGGCAAGGGCTATCTCGGCCGGTCCGAAGCGATCCCGCTCTATTTGCCGGAACTGCCGCTGGAGAAAGGCGCGCTGCCGCTGCTGCCCGGCCTCACCATGCCGGGATGCATCCGGGATGCCGCCCCCGATGCCTGGGGGCGCCGTGTCATCCTTAATCGGAAATTCGGCGTCGAGGGCGACGATACTGCCGACCTCAAGCTCTCGGAGGTGACCTTCCTGCTCGAGTCAGGATCGGACCGGATCGGCGGACTCGACTTCCAACTATCGCCGACGGTCTACGAGCCGCGGTCGGCAGCGAATGCGACGATCGAGGAGTTGATGCAGTCCGCCGAGCGGGTGGAAAAGGGAATTCCGCTGTCGCCGGACCTCGACCAAGCGCTACAGCACGGCACGTCGATCGGCGGCGCGCGTCCGAAGGCTTTGATCGAGGACGGTCCGGATAAGCACATCGCCAAGTTTTCGTCCTCGTCCGATCTCTACAGCGTCGTCAAGGGCGAGTTCATCGGCATGCGCCTCGCCGCCCTGTGCGGTATCGACGCGGCACCGGTGTCGCTGGTCAGCGCCTTGGGCAAGGACGTGCTGCTGGTCAAGCGATTCGACCGGGTGCGGGCGCCGGGCGGATGGCAGCGCCGACTGATGGTGTCGGCGCTGACCATGCTCGGACTCGACGAGATGATGGCGCGCTACGCGAGCTACCAGGACTTCGCGGAGATCATCCGCCACCGCTTTGTCGAGCCTGCGGCTACACTGCGCGAGCTTTTCGCCAGGATCGTCTTCAATATCCTGTGCGGCAACACCGACGACCATGCCCGCAACCACGCCGCCTTCTGGGACGGGACGAAATTGGCCCTGACGCCGGCCTACGACATCTGTCCCCAGAACCGGACCGGCCAGGAGGCGACCCAGGCGATGCTGATCGGCGGCGACAACCGCACGAGCCGGATCGCCTCGTGCCTCGAAGCGGCGCATCATTTCCTGCTGTCCGAACCGGAGGCGATTGCGCTCGTCGAGCGACAGCTGAGAGTCATCGGCGGGAACTGGTCGCGAGTCTGCGACGAGGCGGCAGTCAACGAGACGGATCGCCGCCTGTTCTGGGGTCGCCAATTCCTGAACCCTTACGCCTTCACGGCGCTCGACGGTGCCGGGGCGACGCTGGGGAGGCTGGCGGACGACATCCGGGGTGCCGCCTGAGGGCGGCCCGGACGGAAAGCCGCGTCCCCTGAACGGAAATCGGCGCGCACCGAAGTGCGCGCCGATGATCGACCCCAGGGGCCCGATCGGATGACGGAGGTCAGTCCACCATCTCGGGAACCTTCTCCTCCTCGTTGTCCGTCGGCGGCGGATCGGGATAGGTGAAGGTCAGCTTGTCGTCCGCGACGGTCACCTTGACGGTGCCGCCCTTGGCGAGCTTGCCGAACAGCAGTTCCTCGGCCAGCGGCTTCTTGATGTTCTCCTGGATCACGCGGCCGAGCGGCCGGGCGCCGTAGAGAGGATCGTAGCCCTTCCTTCCGAGCCACTCCCGGGCCTCGTCGGTCAGTTCGATCGTCACCCCGCGATCCGTGAGCTGGGCTTCCAGCTGGATGACGAACTTGTCGACGACCTGGCCGATGATCTCCGGCGAGAGCGCGGAGAACGGGATGATGGCGTCAAGCCGGTTGCGGAACTCCGGCGTGAACATGCGGTTGATCGCCTCCATGTCCTCGCCGACCCGCGCCGCCCGCTCGAACCCGATCGCCGGCTTCGCCATGTCGGAGGCGCCCGCGTTCGTGGTCATGATCAGGATCACGTTGCGGAAATCGACCGTCTTGCCGTTGTGGTCGGTCAGCTTGCCGTGGTCCATCACCTGCAACAGGATGTTGAACAGGTCCGGGTGGGCCTTCTCGATCTCGTCGAGCAGCAGGACCGCGTGCGGGTGCTGGTCGATCGCGTCGGTCAGCAGGCCGCCCTGGTCGAACCCGACATAGCCCGGAGGCGCGCCGATCAGGCGCGACACGGTATGCCGCTCCATGTACTCGGACATGTCGAAGCGGATCAGCTCGATCCCCAGCGTCATGCTGAGCTGGCGCGCCGCCTCGGTCTTGCCGACGCCGGTCGGGCCGCTGAACAGATAGTTGCCGATCGGCTTCTCCGGATCGCGCAGGCCGGCGCGGGCCAGCTTGATCGCCGAGGACAGGGCCTCGATCGCCTTGTCCTGGCCGAACACCATGGTGCGCAGGTCGCGCTCCAGGTTCAGCAGCACCTCGCGGTCGTCGCGCGACACGCTCTTGGGCGGGATGCGGGCGATCTTGGCGACCACCGCCTCCACGTCCTTGACCGAGATGGTCTTCTTCCGCCGCGACTCCGGCACCAGCATCTGCGCGGCGCCGACCTCGTCGATGATGTCGATCGCCTTGTCCGGCAGCTTGCGGTCGCCGATGTAGCGGGCCGACAGCTCGACCGCCGAGCGGATCGCCTCGTTGGTGTAGCGGATCCGGTGATACTTCTCGTAGTAGGGCTTCAGGCCCCGCAGGATCTTGACCGCATCCTCGATCGACGGCTCGTTGACGTCGATCTTCTGGAAGCGCCGGACCAGCGCCCGGTCCTTCTCGAAGTAGTTCCGGTATTCCTTGTAGGTGGTCGACCCGACGCACCGCAGCGCACCGCTGGCGAGCGCCGGCTTCAGCAGGTTCGAGGCATCCATCGCACCGCCCGAGGTGGCACCGGCGCCGATCACCGTATGGATCTCGTCGATGAAGAGGATGGCTCCTTCCATCGCTTCCAGTTCGGACAGGACCGCCTTCAGCCGCTCCTCGAAGTCGCCGCGGTACCGGGTGCCGGCCAGCAGGGAACCCATGTCGAGCGAGAAGATGGTCGCGTTCTCCAGGACGTCCGGCACTTCGCCATGGACGATCCGGCGGGCCAGGCCCTCGGCGATGGCGGTCTTGCCGACGCCGGGATCACCCACGTAGAGCGGATTGTTCTTCGAACGGCGGCACAGGATCTGGATGGTCCGCTCGACCTCCTGCTCCCGCCCGATCAGCGGATCGATCTTCCCGCTGGCCGCCTTCTTGTTGAGGTTGACGCAATATGCCTCGAGAGCTTCAGTGCCTTTCTTCACGACCTTCTCCGCCGCAGCGTCGTCGTCAGCTCCCGATACCCGCTTCGTCTCGTTGCGGCCCGGCGCCTTCGCGATCCCGTGAGAAATATAGTTCACCGCGTCGAACCGGGTCATTTCCTGCTCCTGCAGGTAATAGACCGCATGGCTCTCGCGTTCAGAGAACAGCGCAACCAGCACATTGGCTCCGGTCACTTCTTCACGGCCGGAACTTTGTACGTGGATCGCCGCCCGCTGCAGCACCCGCTGGAAGCCGGCAGTCGGCTTCGCGTCCTCGGGACGGTTGGTGATCAGGTTCGAAAGCTCGTTGTCGAGGTATTCGCCAAGCTCCGAGCGCAGCTTGTCGAGGTTCACGCCGCACGCCCGCAGGACGGCTACCGCATCCTGGTCTTCCGTGAGCGCGAGCAGGAGATGCTCAAGCGTGGCGTATTCGTGACGGCGCTCGTTGGCGTAGGCTAGGGCTCGGTGCAGCGATTGCTCGAGATTACGCGAGAGCATGCCGGGCTAATCCTTCTCCAGGGTGCATTGCAAAGGATGCTGGTGTTGGCGGGCAAAGTCCATCACCTGGGTAACCTTCGTTTCGGCTACCTCGTAGGTGAAGACTCCGCAGATGCCGACGCCACGCCGATGCACGTGCAACATGATGCGCGTGGCTTCCTCGCGGTTCTTGTTGAAGAATCGCTCCAACACCAGAACGACGAACTCCATCGGAGTATAGTCGTCGTTCAGCATTAGAACTTTGTACATAGAGGGTTTCTTCGTCTTGGGCTTGGCCTTGACGACCACTCCCGTCACGGTCCCCTCGTCCCCGTGCTTGTCGCTGTCGGCCATGGGCAAATTTAGCAATCATCGCGATGGACATCCTCCGACAATCATATGAGATTTCCGGACGCGCTTGGAAGAGGCGTCTTGCGCCAAATCCACATCGGGGGGAAGGATTCCTGAGAATTGTTCCCAGGCGGCCGACCTCGCGCAATAATCGAAATGCCCCGTCCTCGAAAACGGGCTTACAGGAACGATCGTTCCAATCACGGAATTGCCGAAGGCAGAAGTTACAAACGGCGACGGCCCGGCGGTCACTCTGGACCGCCGGGCCGCCTGCGTTTCGGCTCTGCCGGGACGGCGCGGCGCCGAGGTGCCGCTCCGTCCCGAAGATTTTCCCGCGTTACGCCGCCAGCGGCTTGCCCAGCTTCTCGATGGTGGCGTTGAGGCGCGCGTTGATCGGCTGGAACGCCTCGTTGGCGACCTTGACCGACAGCTCGGACAGCTTGGCGCTTTCGGCCAGCGCGGTGTCGAGCGTGGACTTGGTGTAGCTGGACTGCAGGTCGACCAGGTCGCGGACGGTCTTGACGCTCATCGCGGCCTTGCTGGCGGCGGCGCCGCTCTCCAGCGAGGACTGGGAGTAGGCCAGCGCGCGCTTGCCCAACTCCTCGAAGCCCTTCGCGAGGACGGTGCCGGCCTGGATCAGGGCGTCGACATTCGCCTTGCTGAAGGTGGCGTATTCCTCGTAGCCCTTGACGATCTGGGCGGCCGCCTTCTCCATCTGCTCCTTGGAAACGGTCGCGAACTGCTCGTAATTCGGGGTCGTGGCCATGTGGACTTCCTTTCGGTTGGTCGCCGCCACCAACTCCGTCGAGGGTCGCGGCAGGGTTTCGAGTATGCGTGCGCCAGGCCTCTGAACTTTCATGCTGCACTGCAGCAATGCACTCACTATAGGCATTTTCCCGGCGCCGTCAACGATTTTTGTGCACCGCACAATGACCCTCGGGAAGGCGTTCCCGCGTCATTAACGGGGTGTTCACCAACTCCCGCCATGGTCGGTGGCCGGGCCGGAACCGCGCTTGTGGCGGAACCCCCGGCGTGACAGGATGCGTCGCCTTTTCGCCTTTGGATTTGCCAGAAATGACCTATTGCCTCGGCATCAAGATCCGCGATGGCCTGATCGGCCTGTCGGACGGCCGCATCACCAACGGTTCCCAGCTTTCAGCGGCCCGCAAGGTCACGATCATGGGATCGGGAGGCCATCGGTTCTTCATCATGAACTCGGGCCTGCGCAGCGTGCGCGACAAGACGCTGGCCTATCTGCGCCGGGACATGGGCAAGCGCCCGACCGAAAGCTTCTCGAGCATGCTCGACGCGGTCGGCGCCTTCACGACCTGTCTGCGGCAAGTCGCCGCGGAGGACAAGGAGGCCCTGGAAGCCAGCAAGCTCCACTTCAATCTCCACGCCATCATCGGCGGCCGCCTGTCCGACGACCGCGAGCCGACCATGTTCCTGGTCTATCCCGAGGGCAACTGGATCGAGGTGGACGAGCGCACGCCCTATCTGTCCATCGGAGCCACGGCCTATGGCAAGCCGATCCTGGACCGGGCGCTGCGGTACGACACCTCCATGCAGACGGCGCTGAAGCTGGCCTACCTGTCCTTCGACTCGACCCGGTTCAGTTCGGCCGACGTCGGGTTCCCGATCGACATGGTGACGATGACCAACGGCGACGGCAACTGGCGCCAGACCCAGTTCGACTACGACGACCTGGTCGACCAGCGCCAGTGGTGGAACCGCAACCTGACCGACCTGGCCCAGCGCATGCCCGACGGCCCCTGGATCGACAAGCTGATACCGGCCGCGCAGCCGACGCTGGCGGTGGTCGGCGGCGAGGATCGGGAATAACGGAACAGCGTCCGGGGAGGCCGAAGAGGACGCCGGGCTTCGTCAGATCAGGCCCTTCAACCTTCTGCCGGGGCCGCTATCGGGGTCGTCATCGACGCGGTCCAGGTGGAGATAGTTCGGGTTGAACTTCGCCGCCTTGCGCAGCCCGGCCGCGTCGCGCACGGTCCAGAACCTTCCGTCCGTCGCGATCAGCCCCTCCTCGCGCAGGCGTTGCAGCACCCTGTTGACATATACGGGCGTCAGGCCGGTCGCATCGGCGAGGTCGGACTGGGTGATCGGCCACTCGAACCGCTCGTCCTCCGTCGTGGCGACCGCCCTCAGCCGAATGAGCATCTCATAGACGAGGAACGCGATCCTTCCATAGGCATCCCGACGGCCCTGGTCGATGATCCGCTCGCGCAGGATGCTTTCGTCCTGCAACGTACCCCACCAGAGCGCCAGTGCCACGCCGGGCCGGTTGAGCAGCAGCTCGCGCATCGCGTCGCCCGGAATCGCGGCGATACGGCAGGGGGCGAGGGTGCCGATATGGTGATCCATCTCCTTCAGGATGAAGACCTCGGCGTCGCAGAGGTCGCCCGCCACCAGGAAGGCCAGGATCTGCCGCCTGCCGTCCTCCAGGATCTTGTAGCGACAGGCGAGACCCGAGATGACCAGGTGGTTCTCCGAAGAATGCTCGCCCTCGCGCAGGATATCCTCGTGCGCCCCGTAGCTCCGCAGGTTCCGCGAGGAGAGTTGGTCCAGCAATTCCCTGTCCTCCCGGGAGAACCGGGTGAACTGCTCCATCTTCATGATCCAAGGGTTGGCCATCGATCGGTGCCTCCTGCGCTGTCCCGAGACCTGACGGTACTCCGGGATAACGGAAGACAGGAGATTTGGTCCCCTCCCCGGACTACCGCCCGCTCAATCGGGTGCCGGGGGTCCTGCCGCGTCCGGCGACAGCAGGACGGCCCGTTCGATCGGATCCTCGCGGCGGGACGCCGACACGGCCATGGCGGCCTTGCTGCGCCCGATGCTCTCCCCGGTTCCGGCCCGGAGCCTTTCAAGGTCGGTGCGCCGCTCGGCCGAGACGGTCCTGAACCGCTCCGCCGCCGCGCGGCACCGGAGGACAGCATGCTGGGCCCGGAGAATTGCCCTCCGGGCCTGCTCGATCGCGTTCGGTTTGCCCATGCGTCCCCCTGACGGCTCTGCTGCCCCGGGGACCCTGCGCCCTTCCGCCGACAACGATGTGTCCCTGTCTAGGCTAAAGAGGCCGGTGCCGCCCTATACTGGTATAGTCGCGTGAGTCTTTTCGCCGTCCTTCCGCCGATTCACCGCGGCACCTCCGGGGCCGGTCCCGCCGCGGTCCGGCCGTCGATTATCTCGAGCCGCTCGGCGGGATTGGAGAAGGCGGTCAGGAAATAGGCGCCATCATGGCAGCCGCTGGCCAGCCAGAGCACGCCGCCCGGCTTCGTCCGGAACCCTCGCAGCGGCGTGTCGAAGACGCCGCTGTCGGCGAGGCTGCGGGTCAGCCAGTCGAACTGCTCGGGCGAAAGCCTGATGCGGGCGGCGGCGCCTTCGCCGGTGCCCAGGGCTTCTTCGGGCTGGCGCCGCGCCAGGTCGGCGGCGGGTATCTCGCGCGCTTCCACCACGGCGCCGCCCGGCCGGCCGGAGCGCCCGTCGTCGCCTTCCCCGTGCACCTCGTAGGTCCTGAGCTGGGCGCTCGACCGCGCATTGTAGATCAGGCGGTAGCGGTCGGGAGACTCGGCGGAGCACTGGGCCCGCAGATCCTCCCCGTTGACGTAGCTGAACCAGGTGAGCTTGCGCACGCCCGCATCCTCGGCCGGGCCGAACGAGGCGCACCCGGTCAGGGCTTGACCGAGCAGGAGGAGGGCCGCCGCGGCGGCCGGACCGAACGGAGGCAGGCGCATGACGGACAATATACCACCGCCCGCCGGGGCGGACGATAGAAGCACCCGACAATCTTCCGGTGCGTCACTGCCTCATCCTTTAGGGATCAGGGTCGGAAGTCCACCGTTGCGCCCGTTTAACGAAAGGACGGTAGACATTGATTCAACACGAACTTACCATCCGGCCAAGATTTGTTCAGAAGGTGTATTGGGGGCTCCGCCGTGTCAAATCCGTCCCGCCGACCGGGCTTTCTCGCCACGACCATCCTGGCCCTGTCGTTCGTTCTCATCGGATCCCTGGCGGACCCGGCACAGGCTCAATCGAAATACGCCTCCATCGTGATCGATGCCGGCAATGGGGAGGTCCTGTACCGGGCCAATGCCGACGACCCCAAATACCCGGCGTCGCTGACCAAGATGATGACCCTCTACCTGACCTTCGAGGCGCTGCAGAAGAAGCGGATCAAGCTTGGCCAGAGCCTGACGGTATCCCGCAAGGCTGCATCGCAGCCGCCGACCAAGCTGGACCTCAAGCCCGGCCAGCGGATCAAGGTCGAGCACGCGATCCTGGCGCTGGTGACGAAGTCGGCGAACGATGCCGCGATGGTCCTGGCGGAGGGAGTCGGCGGGTCCGAAAGCCGCTTCGCCACGATGATGACCCGGAAGGCGCGCCAACTCGGCATGTCGCGGACGACTTTCCGAAATCCGCACGGCCTCCCCGACGAGCGGCAGGTCTCGACCGCGCGCGACCTGGCCACGCTGGCGTCGGCGCTGATCCGCGACTATCCGAAATACTATCCCTATTTCAGCCGGGCCAGCTTCACCTATCGCGGCGTGGAGCACCCCAACCACAACCGCCTGATGGGCGCCTACCAGGGCATGGACGGGCTGAAAACCGGGTATATCCGGGCATCGGGCTTCAATCTGGCGGCATCGGCGGTGCGCCAGGGCCGGCGCCTGATCGCGGTGGTCATGGGCGGCGACACGCCGGCCTGGCGCGACGCCCATCTGGCCGAACTGCTCGACCAGGGTTTCGCCACGCCGCGCACGCCGGCGCCGCTGGTCGCCTCGCTCCGCGCGCCCGCCCGACCGGACCGCAAGCCGGACCTCGGCGGCGGCGTCGAGGTCGCCAGCCTGGAGGAGGTCGTCGACAGTTCCGACCTCGCGACGCTGGCCGCCACCTTGAGCCCGCCGCTCGGCACGGCCGGCAGCGCGGTCGCGGCGGAGACCGCCGTCTGGGGGGTGCAGGTCGGCGCCTTCAGCGATGCCGGCGCGGGCCGCAAGGCGCTCGACATGGTGAGCCGCCGCCTGCCCTCGCTGCTCGCCCAGGCCTATCCGCAGATGATCCAGGTGACGACGGGTTCCGGCCGGCTGTTCCGCGCCCGCCTGATGGGCCTGGACGAAACCACCGCGCGGAACGTTTGCGCCAGCCTGGAGCGGGCCGGCGACGACTGCATCATGGTGGCGCCCCAGGGGCTTTGAGGCCCTCCGGAGGCGCCTGTCCGGCGACGGTGCCGTGCGCCGGATCCGGCGTCCCCATGCCGTTGCTCCGCCAGGGGACGCGTCAGCCGGACGCTCGCCCGCCGCGCCCGGTCAGCCCGCGGTGCCTGGCACCGGCGTGTTGAGCAACTGCTGCTCCCACAGGAAGGCGATGCCGCTGCCGGCGGCATGCTGCACGAGCACCTCCGAAAGCTCGGCGGCATGCTCCGTGCGGGCCCAGTCACGCTGCCATTCCGCCGCCACCGCCAGCCAAGTCATCATGTTCGCGCCGGCCGCGATCATGCGTCGGATCGCGACCTCGTGGGCCTCGACCGAAACGCCTCCGGATGCATCGGTGACCACCGTCACGTCCCAACCCTCGCCAAGAGCCTGGATTGCCGGCATCGCGACGCAGATCTCGGTCCAGAGGCCGGCAATGATGAGTTGCTTGCGGCCGGTAGCCTTGACCGCGTCCACGACCTTCCTGTCCTCCCAGGTGTTGATGAAAGTCCGATCGATCACCTCCTGGCCGGGGAAAACGTCGGTGATCTGAGGGAAGATCAGGCCGCCCCTGTCGGCGATCACGCTTGTCAGGATCGTGGGTACGCCGAAGGCTTTGGCGGCCTTCGCCAGCGCCGTCGTATTGTTGACCACCATCTGCGGCTCGTGGCTGTTCACGTTTGCAAGCTGGTAGGGCTGGTGGTCGATCAGAACGAGGACCGAGTCTTCGGGACGAAGAAGCGAACCAAGGCCATTCCGAAAAGTCATTGCGACGTCCTTTCCTGCCGATCGAACGGCATCGGGTTTGCGGGAGACATCCGCCTGGAGCGACTGCCCGCCCGCAATTAACCGTTCCCTCCGGCGATGCGATAGTGCCATGGTCCGGGAAGCTGTGTCGCGTTACCGGGAACGCCGAAGTGGACATCGAAGATCTGCAGACATTCGTCGCCGTCGCCGATGCCGGCGGGGTATCCGCCGCCGCGCGCCGGCTCGGCGTTTCCAAATCGGTCGTGAGCCGGCGGCTCTTTCGGATCGAAGCGGAACTCGGCATCCAGCTTCTCGCACGGACGACCCGCGGTGCCGCCCTGACGGAAGCCGGCGTCACGTTTCGGGACCATGCGGCCCGGGCCAGTGCCGAGATGGACACGGCCAGAGAGGCGATTTTTCCCGATGGCGATCTGCACGGCCGCCTGCGCATCGCGATGCCGTTTTCCTTCGGGCCGACCCATTTCGCACCCGTGGTCGCGGAAATGGCAAAACGCCATCCGCGGCTGCACATCCATTCATCCTACAGCGATCGTTTCGTCGATCTCATCGCGGAGGGCTTCGATTGCGCCATCCGGGTCGGCTACCTCCAGGACTCCAACCTGATCGCGAAGCGCGTCGGGCCGATCTACGGAAAGCTTCTGGCAAGCCCGGCTTACATCAAGTCGCACGGCGCTCCTGAGACACCCGAACAGGTGCCCAACCACCCGGCGCTCATGCAGGGAACGGAAACCTGGCAATTCGCGGATGGCGACAGGATCATCACGGTTCAGCCGCAGGGCAGCTTCAAGGCGGACAACGCGACGGCGCTTGCCGCCGCCGCCGTTGCGGGGCTGGGGATCGCCTGGCTTCCCGACTGCATCACGTACGACCACGTCGCCTCGGGCGCGCTCGTGCCGATCATGACGGGCTATCCACCGCCCCCGGCGGCCGTCTATGTCGTCCGTCCGCCCGGCCAGCATCCCGCCCGGAAGATAAGGGTCCTCACCGAAATGATGACCGAGTATTTCAAACGAAACCCGGACCTTTGGGGTCTCGACTCCTGAACCGGGAACGGCGCGCAACAGGCAGGTTGGACGGGGCCGGCTGGGCAATTCGTTCGCCGCGAAACAGCCCGTCCGGCCGCACCCGCTCCGAACCGGACCTAAGCCAGCCCACCCGCCAGAACGGCGCCGCGCGACGCCATGACGTACAGGCCCATATGGTGGGTCTCCGCCTGGGGATGGGCCGCCGTGTCGGGCAGGCCCAGGTCCCGGGCGATGGCCAGGGGAAGGTCGTAGGTGGCGCATCCGGGCTCGTAGACCACGATGTCCTCCAGGTCCCCCGCCATGCCGTGGTTGCGCGCCGACAGCAGGGTCAACACGAAATCCATCACGCAGATGTCGGTGCAGATGCCGACCGCCAGCACCGCCTTCAGCCGGTTGCCCGTGATCCAGTCCAGCAGGCGGTTGCGGCCGTCCGGCCCGATGGCCCCGATGAAGCCGTTGATGCAGTCCTTCCGGATCAGCGTGGCACCGGGCGAATCGGCAAGCCATTCCAACTCGCCCACCAGGTTCTCCTGACCGGTGCCGATCTCGCAGTGGGGTGGATAGGGCGGCTCGGGCTTGCCTGGGATGTGGGTGTCGAGGAAGGCCAGGGTCGGCCACCCTTCCGCCTCGAACCGGCGCGCCAGCCCGACGGTCTCGGCCACCATCCGGGTGACCTGGGCATTGGGGGCAGCGGGAGCCAGCGGACCGCACCCGACGGTGCAGAACCCGTGGACCTCGTCGACGATGACCAGACCGGTCGGCTTGGAAGCCGGATCGAACCGGCCGAGCGCTATGGGAAGGGTCCGGCTGATGAGGGTGTCCGGCATGGCGATGGTCCTTGATCACCGTAGGTCGGATAGAGCGAAGCGGCATCCGACAAAGCCGGTGGGTGGATGTCGGGTGCCGCTTCGCTCTACCCGATCTACAGGATACGGCAAACTTCTGAAGATCAGAAGTCCGCGGGAGCGGAGATGCCGCTGGCGCCGAGTTGCTCGACCAGCAGTGCCTTCAGCCGCTCCAGCCCTTCCGGGCTGAAGGCCTCGCAGCGGGCGACCAGCACGTCCTGGGTGTTGGAGGCGCGCAGCAGCCACCAGCCGTCCTCGGTGTTGACCCGGACCCCGTCGATATCGTTCACCGTCGCCCCGCTCGCCGCGAGGCGCGCCTTGACCTCCTTCACGACGGCGAACTTGCGCTCCTCGTCGGTCTGGAAGCGGACTTCCGGGGTGTTGAACACCTCCGGCAAAACGTCCCGGAGTTCGGCCAGCGTCTTGTCGGACTTGGCGACCAGGGCCACCAGCCGGATGCCGCAATAGAGCGCGTCGTCGAAGCCGTACCACTTGTCGGCGAAGAAGATATGCCCGCTCATCTCGCCGGCCAGCGGCGAGCCCGTCTCGGCCATCTTGGCCTTGAGCAGGGAGTGGCCGGTCTTCCACATCAGCGGCTTGCCGCCCAGCCGCTCGATCTCGTCGAACAAGGTCTGGCTGGCCTTGACGTCGGCGATGATGGTGCCGCCGGGATGAGTCTTCAGCACCTCGGAGGCATAGATCGCGACGAGCTGGTCGCCCCAGACGATCCGGCCGCCGGCATCGACGGCGCCGATCCGGTCGCCGTCGCCGTCGAAGGCGATGCCCAGGTCGCACTTGTGCTCCGCCACCGCCTGCTGGAGGTCCACCAGGTTCTCCGGCATGGTCGGGTCCGGATGGTGGTTCGGGAAGTTGCCGTCGATGTCCTCGAACAGCAGGATGTGCTTGCCCGGCAGCCTGGCGGTCAGCCGCTTCAGGATCTCGCCGGCGGCGCCGTTGCCGGCATCCCAGGCGACGGTCAGGTCGCGGGCGCCGTCATAATCCTTCAGCAGGCGCTCGACATAGGCGTCGCGGATGTCGATCTTCTCCGCCCTGCCCTCGCCCACGGCATAGTCGCCCTTGGCCGCGATCTCGCCCAGCTCCAGGATGGCCTGGCCATAGACCGGAGCCTTGCCCATCATCATCTTGAAGCCGTTGTAATCAGGCGGGTTGTGCGACCCGGTGATCATCACGCCGGCCGAGGCCTCGCGGTCGCGGACCGCGAAATAGAGCATCGGGGTCGGGCCGAGGCCGATCCGCTCGACATGCAGGCCGGTCGAGACCAACCCCTCGACCAGGGCCGCCTCCAGCTCCACCGAGCTGAGCCGGCCGTCATAGCCGACGCAGACCCGGTCGCCGCCGCCCCTTACCACCACGGTGCCGAAGCTGCGCCCGATCGCGCGGGCATCGGCGGCGGTCAGGGTCTTGCCGACGATGCCGCGGATATCGTACTCGCGCAGGACGGTACCGTGGAACTTGTGCGTTTCACTCATGACTCGAGGACCTTCTCGCGCAGTTCGCGATTGCTGATGCGGAAACGCGAGGGACGCCCGACGCAGGTATAGGCGAACCCGGCCATTTCCATGTCATCCGGATTGTAGACATTGCGAAGGTCTACCATAACCGGTGTTTTCATCAACTCCCGCACGCGCTTCAGGTCTAGCACGCGGAATTCGTTCCACTCCGTGAGGAGTGCCACGGCCGAAGCGCCCTCCAGGGTCTCGTAGGCGTCGCCGCACCATTGGACGCCGGGCAGCAGCTTCTCGGCCTCGTGCCGGCCGGCCGGATCGAAGGCCCGGATCACGGCGCCCTTCTCCTGCAGGGCCGGGACGATGTCCAGCGACGGGCTGTCGCGCATGTCGTCGGTGTTCGGCTTGAAGGTGACGCCGAGCACGGCGATGGTCTTGCCGTCCACGTCGCCGCCGCAGGCCTCTACGATACGGTCGGCCATGGATTGCTTGCGCCTGGTGTTGATGTCCACCACCGTCTCGACGATCCGCAGCGGCGAGCCGTAGTCCTGGGCGGTGCGGACCAGGGCCAGGGTGTCCTTCGGGAAGCACGACCCGCCGTAGCCGGGACCGGGATGCAGGAACTTCTTGCCGATCCTGCCGTCCAGCCCGATGCCCTTGGCGACGTCGTGGACGTCGGCCCCGACCTTCTCGCACAGGTCGGCGATCTCGTTGATGAAGGTGATCTTGGTCGCCAGGAAGGTGTTCGCCGCGTACTTGATCAGCTCGGCGGTTTCCAGGCTGGTCATGACGATCGGCGTCTCGATCAGGTAGAGCGGCCGGTACAGGGCGCGCATCACCGCGCGGGCGCGGTCGCTGTCGGTCCCGATCACCACCCGGTCCGGGCGCAGGAAGTCGCCGATGGCGGAGCCTTCCCGCAGGAACTCGGGGTTGGACGCCACTCCGAAATCGACGTCGGGACGGGTCTTGCGGATGATGCGCGCGACCTCGCGGCCGGTGCCGACCGGCACCGTGGACTTGGTCACGATGACGGTATAGTCGTTGATGCCGCGGGCGATCTCCTCGGCGGCGGCATAGACGTAGCTGAGGTCGGCGTGGCCGTCGCCCCGGCGGGACGGCGTGCCGACGGCGATGAACACCGCGTCGGCATCGGCGACCGAACCCGCCAGGTCCAGGCTGAAGGACAGCCGCCCGGCCTTGACGTTCTTCGCGACCAGATCGTCGAGCCCCGGTTCGTAGATCGGAATTTCGCCGCGGTTCAGCCGGTCGATCTTGCCCGCGTCCTTGTCGACGCACACGACATTGACGCCGAACTCGGAAAAACAGGCGCCCGAAACCAAGCCGACATAGCCGGTTCCGATCATTGCGATACGCATGGGCCGTGCCCTCTATCTCAATATTTCAACGTGAATGCCGGCCGCGGAGCGGCCGGATTACCTGGGTGACCGGATATATACCGGATCAGATCAGCTTTGCGATGGCCTCGCGGACCAGGTGCCCGATGTCGGGACGCTCCAGCGCGAACGCCAGGTTCGCCTCCAGGAAGCCGACGCGGTCGCCGCAATCGTACCGGGTGCCCTCGAACCGGAGGCCGTGGAACGGCTGGTTCCCGATCAGGCGCGCCATGCTGTCGGTGAGCTGGATTTCATTGCCGGCACCGCGCTCCTGACGGTCCAGATGGCCGAAAACTTCCGGCTGGAGGATGTAGCGGCCGATGATCGACAGGGTGGACGGCGCGACTTCGGGCTTCGGCTTCTCGACAAGGCCCTTCACCGCGGCCAGCCGGCCGTCGTCGGACGCCACGTCCAGGATGCCGTACCGGTTCGTATGCTCGCGCGGCACGTCCACGACGGCGACGATGTTGCCGCCGACGTCGTCATAGGCCTCGACCATCTGCTTGAGGCAGGGGGTGCCGGCCAGCACGACGTCGTCGGGGAGCAGGACCGCGAACGGCTCGTCGCCGACCAGCTTGCGCGCGCACCAGACCGCATGGCCCAGGCCGAGCGGCTGCTGCTGGCGGGTGTAGAACAGCTTGCCGGAGCCGATCTCGGTCGACCGGACGGCCTCGAGCGCATCGAGCTTGCCGCGGGTCTCGAGGACCTTGTTGAGATCGCCGTTGATGTCGAAATGGTCTTCGATCGCCGATTTGCCCTGGCTGGTCACGAAGATGATGTCTTCGATGCCGGCGGCGCGAGCTTCCTCGACGGCGTGCTGGATCAGCGGCTTGTCGACCAGGGGCAGCATCTCCTTGGGGATGGCCTTGGTCGCCGGCAGGAACCGGGTGCCCAGTCCGGCAACCGGGAAAACCGCTTTACGCACTGCTTTACGCATGGGTGTCTCTTTTCGCTACGCGTGGAATGATGGGAAGAACCCGAAGCGGCACTTTACGACTTGAATTTTCTGCCACAAGCGTGTGCTGCGGCGCAACCCACGCTTTACGAGCGCAGGAGCAGATCTTTGGCCTGATTGATCTTGGCAGCGAGATATGTCGACCCGCCCTGATCGGGGTGCATCTTCAGCATAAGTCTTCTGTGGGCATCCTTTATTTCGCCCTCGCTTGCGCCGGGCTGAAGGCCTAATACCTCATAGGCTTCCTCGCGCGTCATCGCGCCGCCGGTGCTGCGTGAACCCGCAGACCCGCTCCCATGTTCCCCGGCGCCGTGTTCCCCTGCCCCGGGGGCGCCGGCACGCCAATCCTCCTGCCGGGTCCTGTCGAGATAGGCTTCGAGGATCGCGGCGGACTGGGAGTCGCCGGCCCGGCATTCCTGGAGCAGATCCAGCAGCTCGGCCAACCCCAGGTCGCCCAGGCTCCTGCCCTGGAACCGGCCGCGCAGCACCTCGCCGGTCATCCGGCCGCTGTCATGGTCGAGCCGCATCCGCAGGAACGCGGTCTCGATCTTGGAGCTCTGCCCCTCGCTGGGACCGGCCGCGGCCTTCACGCGGTTCACCAGGGCGCGCCAGCGCAGCACCATCGGCAGGACGAAGGCGGCCACCGCCATCGCGGTGCCGAGACGTCCGGTGATCGCCAGGAAGAAGACCACCACCACCGTGACGCCGATCGTGGTGTATTTCACGCCCCGGGCGAGGGTCTTCGGGTCCGCGTTCACGAAGGCCTGCGCCAGCAGGTAGAAACCCACGAGAAGTGCTATGCCGAGCAGGAACAGCGGGAACATCGGGGCTTCGCGTCCCTACCTGTTGCCGACCTGGTGGGACAGCAGGCGCACCATCTCCCCCTTGCCCCGGCTGTAGTCGGCCAACGCCGGCCGCCCGCCGGCGGCGAAGACCGCGACGGCGCTGAGCAGCTCCTTCAACTGCTGGGCGCTGGAGGCGTCGAACGGGCAATAGGCGCCGCCGCTCAGCCGGGCGATCTGCTCGAAGGCGCGCCGGGCGATCGGTTCGCCCCCCTCGTGGAACATGAACACCGGAACGCCCAGCAGCCCCAACTCGCCGGCATGGTGGCAGAGCTTGTCGACGTCCTCCTCCATGCAGTCGCCGACGAACACGACGGCGTCCACCTTCTCGCGCCGGCTCTCCTTCAGGGCGTGGTTCAGCACGCGATCGATCTGGGTCTGGCCGCCCAGGCAGGTGACCGACGTCATCCGCTTCAGCAGGTCCTTGGCGTTGCCGACCCACGGGCTCGCCTGGCACTGGCGGAAGCCGCGATAGAAGACGAGCTGAACGTCCAGGCCGCCGAGCGCCGCCGTCGCCTCGAACATCTCCGCCTGGATCTGGCAGGCCCTGTCCCAGGACGGCTGCCGGCTGGCGGTCGCATCCATGGCGAACATCAGGCGGCCGCGCCGCCCGGACTGCTTGAGGTTCGGCGTCGCCGCCACCTTGCGCAGGAAGGCATCCACGTCGGACTGGGTGGACTTGGTGGTCGGCAGTGTCTTGTCGTCGTCTGCCATGGCGGCCCGTATCTCCTGTCTATGGGAAACCGAGGGCGTGCACTCCATAAACGGAGATGGAACCGGATTCGTGCTGTTTCCAGAGCCCATTCTTTTGGAGATACGGGCGGAATGCTCACCCCGCCCGCAGCCAGACCGCCGTGTCGTGGAACACCGCCCCGCCGAGCGGACGCCCGGGGTCGGCGCCGGTCAGCACGTTGATCCCGCGGCCCTCGACGAAGCAGTCGTTGGGCCAGATCCCCTCGACCACCACCACCCCGGGCTGGAGCCCGTCGAACCGCCTGACATGGACCAGCACGCTGCCGCGGCGATTGCCGATCCGGACCAGCCCTCCGTCTGCCAGCCCGAGGCCGGCGCAGTCCTCCGGGTGGACCAGGGCGGTCGGCCGCCCCTCGCGCTTCCGGGCGCTCGGCGTCTCGGTGAAGCTGCTGTTGAGGAACTGGCGGGCCGGCGGGGCGACCAGCCGGTAGGGATGCTCGTCGGTCGCGGCTTCGATCACGTCGAAATGGTCGGGCAGCGACGGCATGTCGGCATGGTTCGGGCCGACCCGCGACCAGTCCGGCTTGAAGTGGAAGCGCCGGTCCGGCGTGCCGAACCCGTCGAGGAAATGGCTGTCGGTCTCCGCGATGCAGTCGTGCCAGCGCTGGTCGCGCAGCGTCGCGGCGTCGGGCCAGCCGGACGCCTTCAAGGTGGCGTCGACCAGTTCCCACGCGGTCATGCCGAAGCCGGGATGCTCCGCCCCCAGGCGCCTGGCCAGGCCGCGGATGACCTCGTGGTTCTCCCGGCACTCGCCGGGCGGATCGATCTGCCTGGCCCCGACCTGGA
This sequence comes from Skermanella rosea, assembly GCF_016806835.2. Classification (NCBI taxonomy): domain Bacteria; kingdom Pseudomonadati; phylum Pseudomonadota; class Alphaproteobacteria; order Rhodospirillales; family Azospirillaceae; genus Skermanella; species Skermanella rosea. The sequence continues at coordinate 3,973,339 of NZ_CP086111.1, forward strand.
GATGCATCTGGCCGCCGGCGGTATAGAGGTCGTCATGCTCCAGCATCATGGTCGCCGGCAGGACGATGTCCGCCAGCCGGGCGGTGTCGGTCATGAACTGCTCGTGGACGCAGACGAACAGGTCGTCGCGCAGCAGGCCGGCGCGCACCTTCTCGCTCTCCGGCGCCACGGTCGCCGGGTTGGTGTTCTGGATCAGCATCGCGTGGACCTGCGGCCCGGCGCCCAGCGCGTCCCGCTCCCCGACCAGCACCGGGCCGATCCTGGACATGTCGAGCACCCGGACCTTCGGGTCCAGGCGGTCGCGCCCCTCGATCAGGGTCTTGTCCAGGCGGTAGATCGCCGAATTGCTGTAGAGCGCCCCGCCGCCCTCGTGCGCCCAGGCGCCGGTGACGACGGGCAGGCAGCTCACCGCATGCATCTGGGCGGAGCCGTTGCGGCTGCGCGAGAAGCCGTAGCCGAGCCGGAGGAAGCTTCGCCTGGTCGAGCCGTAGAGCCTCGCGAACCCGACGATCGCCTCCTCGTCGAGGCCGGTGATGGCGGCCGCCCAGGCCGGCGTGCGCGTCTCCAGATGCCGTTCCAGCTCGTCCGGCACGTCGGCGTAGCGCGCCATGTAGTCCCGGTCGGCATAGCCTTCCCTGAACAGGACGTGCATCACCGCGCAGGCGAGCGCGCCGTCGGTTCCGGGGCGCGGCGCCAGGTGCAGGTCGGCGCGCTCCGCCGTCCCGGTGCGGTAGGGATCGACGACGACCAGCTTGGCTCCCCGCTCCTTCCGGGCGCGCGAGATCCAGCTCATGACGTTGACCTGGGTCGCCACGGGGTTGCCGCCCCAGACCACGATCAGGTCGGACAGGGCCATCTCGCGCGGGTCGGCGCCGCGCTTCACCCCGTTGCCGGCCAGCCAGCCGGCATCGGCCAGGGCCGTGCAGATCGTCGTCGCCTGGCGGGAATAGCCCATGACGTTGCGCAGCCGCTCGATGCCGTCGCGCTGAACATTGCCCATCGTGCCGGCGTAATAATAGGGCCAGACGGCTTCGGGGCCGTGCTCGCGGGCGACGCGGGCGAACTGCTCGGCCACGATGTCGAGCGCCGCCTCGAACGGTATCTCCCGCCATTTCCCCTCGCCCTTGGCGCCCACGCGCTGGAGCGGCATGGTCAGCCGGTCGGGATGGTGGACCCGCTCGGCATAGCGGGAGACCTTCGCGCAGATCACGCCGTCGGTATAGCTGTTGTCCGGAGCGCCGCGCACCCGGCCGATGCGGTTCGGGGCGATCCGCTCGACTTCCAGCGCGCAGGTGCTGGGGCAATCATGCGGACAGACGGAGGGGACGAAGGTCGAATCAGGCACCGGATGAACTTTCGGTAAAACGCGCCGCGGAGCGGTCCGGGCGGATCTGCGGTAACCAAATCTAGCCACATCCGGAGGTTCCGGCAATCCGCCTTGCCCGGCGGCCTCTCCGCCGTGTTAACGTCGCGCACCGAAATAATCGAACCGAGGAGTTCATGTTCGCCTGGGAACTGATCGTGGTCGTTCTGCTGATCGTGCTGAACGGTTTCTTCGCCATGTCCGAACTGGCCGTGGTATCCGCCCGGCGGGCAAGACTTCAGCAGATGGCCGAGGACGGCAACCGGGGAGCCCGGGCGGCGATGCGCCTGGTGGAAGACCCCAGCAAGTTCCTGTCCACGGTCCAGGTCGGCATAACCCTGATCGGCATCCTCGCGGGCGCCTATGGCGGCGCCACCCTGGCGGAATACCTTGCGGTGGAACTGCGCCGTATCCCGTCGATCCAGCCCTATGCGGACGGCGTCTCGTTCGCCGTGGTGGTCGTCTTCATCACCTACCTGTCGCTGATCATCGGCGAGTTGGTGCCCAAGCGCATCGCCCTGGTCAATGCGGAGCGGATCGCCGCCCTGGTTTCCCGGCCGATGGGCATGATCGCGGCCTTGGGGGCGCCCCTGGTCTGGGTGCTCGGCGTCTCGACCAACCTGGTTCTCCGCCTGCTCCGCCTCAACCAGGTCAAGCAGGCCGAGGTGACCGAGGAGGAGGTCAAGTCGATGATCGCCGAGGGTGCGCGGACCGGGGTGTTCGACCCGGCCGAGCGCGAGATGATCGAAGGCGTGCTGCGGCTGGCCGACCGGAGCGTGCGGACCATCATGACCCCGCGCCCGGACGTCCACTGGCTCGACATCGGGGACGACCCCGAAACGATCCGGCGGGAGATCGCAGAGAGCGGCCGGTCGCGGTTCCCGGTCAGCCGAGGCGACCTGGACGAGATCGTCGGCATCGTCAACACCAAGGACCTGCTCGACCAGCTGCTGACCGGCCGGCCCTTCGACCTCCAGGCATGCATGGACAAGCCCCTGATCATCCATGACGGCACCCAGGTGCTCCGGGTGCTGGAACTGTTCAAGCAGACCGGCCTGCACATGGCGATCGTGGTCGACGAGTACGGCTCGGTCGAAGGCATCGCCACCGCCACCGACATCCTGGAGACCATAGCCGGCGATTTCCCCGAGGCGGGCGAGGACGACGCCGGCGTGGTGCGGCGGGAGGACGGGACCTGGCTGGTGGACGGCATGCTGCCGATCGACGAGGTCGAGCACCGGCTGGGCCTGCGCGGCCTGCGCGGCGATCGCGACTTCCACACGCTGGCCGGGTTCGTCATGGCCGAGTTGGGGCACGTGCCCAGCGCCGGAGAACATTTCGCCTGGCGCGGCAGCCGGTTCGAGGTGATCGACATGGACGGCCGCCGGGTCGACAAGGTCCTGGTCGCGATCCCGCCGGCGGAGGCGGAGGACGAGGATCCGTCGATCTGAACGCCGCGGATCAGCCGCCCGCCCACCAGGAGCGGCCGGCATCCACCGCCGCGCGCACGGGCTTGACGATCCGCTCGACCTCCGCCGCGACCCGGTCCTCGGCCACGCCGGGAAACAGATCGCGATAGCATTGGCTCGCCAACTCGACGGCGGTCGCGTCATCGGCCCTGAGGCTTCGCGCATTGGCGTAAGCCTCCGCCACCGCCACCTCGTCGTCGACACCGCGCGCCATTCGAAGCACCCCTCCAATCGATGGAGGAAACAGTACCGCGAAAACGCTTCGATATTAAACTAAATTTAGTTAGGTATTTCGGTTTAGGACGTTGGAACAGGACGCGGAACGATCGTCTCGATCGCCTTATGCCGCCCCGGCCGGGGGTCGGCACCGGCCTACCGCGAACGATACCGCGGCCGTCAGACCATGGACGCGACGTCGGACCCGCCGGTGGGATAGGCGAAGGGGGTCTCCGCGAGCCGGTCGGCGGCGATCCCGTGGCGGATGGCCAGCGCGAACAGGTTGATCACCTCGTCGGCATGGGGACCGACGAGATGGGCGCCCAGGATCCTGCCGGTGCCCTCCTCGACCAGGACCTTGTGGCCGGAGCAGGGCTCGTTGAGCCGCCGGGCGCTGAACCAGCCGCCGGTGACGGCGTGGTTGACCCGGAAACGCAGCCCCTGGCGCGCGGCCTCCTCCTCCTGCAGGCCGACCGACGCGAGCGGCGGCAGGGAGAAGACGACGCTCGGCATCCCGCCGTAATCCACCCGGCGCTCGGCCCGGCCGGTCAGGTTCGCGACCACCACCTCGGCATCGTGGCTGGCCTTGGGGGTCAGCGGCATGCCGGAGGCGACCGCATCGCCCGCGGCGAAGACGCGCGGGTTGGTCGTGCTGCGCAGATGGCCGTCGACTTCCACCCCGCGCTTGCCCGCGGCGACATTCCCGGCCTCCAGGTCCAGCCCGCCCAGGTTCGGCACCCGGCCGGCAGCGTGGACGACCAGGTCGGCATCGAACCGGAGGCTCCGCCCTTCCTGGTCCGCGTGGACGCGGTAGCCGTCGCCGGTCCGCTCCACCGACGTGACGGCGGTCCCGACCCTGACATCCACCGGCAGGTCGTGGGTCCGCTCGACCAGCAGGTCCACCAGGTCGGGATCGAAACCGGCCAGCAGCCGCACGCCGCGCTGGAGCATCGTGACCTCGGCGCCGGCGCGCACGGCGAGATGGGCGAATTCCATCGCGATGTAGCCGCCGCCGACCAGCGCGATGCGGCGGGGCAGCCGCTCCAGATCCAGGAAGCCGTCGCTGTGCAGCAGCAGGTCGGCGCCCCCGATCGGCAGGTCCGCTGGCCTGGAGCCCGCCGCCAGCACGAAGTGCCCGGCCTGCAGCACGGTGTCGCCGACGGCCATGGCGTCGGGAGAGACGAAGCGGGCGGTGCCGTGCAGCGTGGCGATGCCGGCTTCCGCCAGGGAGGCTTCCTTGGACGGCGTCACCGGGTCGGTGAAGCGCCGCTTGAAAGCCATCATCGCGCGCCAGTCCGGCACCGCCGGCTCGCCGAAGACGCCGACCTCGCCGAGCTGCGCCATGGCCGCGACGGGCTCCGCCGCCGCGCGCAGCACCTTCTTGGGATCGCAGCCCCGGAGCTGGCACGTACCGCCATAGGGAAGCTCGTCGACGATCGCGACGTCGAGACCCGCCGCCCGGCAGCCTTTCGCGATGGCCGTTCCGGCGACACCGGTCCCCACCACGACGATGTCAAAGCTTCGGGTCATATCGGTCCTCCCCAGTCGTTCCTCCCCAGGGCCGAGCGCCCTTCGATCAGACAGCGATGCCGTTCCGCGTCCTGCAACAACATCCCGGACGGAGACTTGTCATCATGCCTCGCGCGAGGGATATCAGGCGACCTGCTCCGTCCAGACAAGGAAACTCTTGAGGGTATGGGGTCCGAAGGTCGTAATCATCGCGACATCCGCGGCATCGCGGCCCTTCGCGATGGGGATGCGGCCGATCCGCGGCCCGTTGTGGCGCGCGTCGAACAGGTGCCAGCCTCCGTCCAGGTAGACCTCGAACCAGGCGTTGAAATCCATCGGTAACGGCAGCGCCTCGATCCCGATGTCGCCCAGGTAGCCGTTGACGAACCGGGCCGGGATGTTCAGGGCCCGGCACAGCGCGATGGACAGGTGGGCGTAGTCGCGGCACACGCCCTTCCGTTCGTTGAAGGTCTCCAGCGCCGTCCGGGTATTGCGGGCGTGCCGGTAGCCGAACTCGACCGCGCCGCTCACCCAGTCGCAGACTGCCTGCACCCGGTCCCAGCCCTCCGGCACGGAGCCGAACAGGTCCCAGGCGGCATCGGACAGCAGGTCGGTCTCGCAGTAGCGGCTGCCGAACAGGAAGGGCAGCACTTCGGGCGGCAGCCGGTCGACGCCGTGCTGGCGGGCACCCGCATGCCTCAGGTCCGGCATGCCGCTGTCCCGCACCAGCCCGATGGAGCGGAAGGTGGTGACGCCGGGGCCGACCACGGCGCGGGAGCACCGGTTGCCGTAGCCGTCGAGGAATTGCTCCACCGGGATCGCGGGAAAGGTCTCCACCACGTCGCGCTTCAGCAGGCTGCGTTCGCGGCTGGGGTGGACGCCGAGCAGGAGCATGACCGTGGTCGGCCGGGCCACCTCGATGGAAAATTCATATCCGACCTTGATGACGATTCCGGGGTCGGTTTGCTCCATCCGAAATGGTGAAATGATGATCGACACGCGCTTCGACACTCCAAGCCAAATTTCGCGGACCTTATTATTGCCGATATGTCGGGTCAAATGCCCGTGACGAATAGCTGGCTGCGGCATTTTGGGTGGATTGATTAAAAAATTTGCATCTTGCCGCCAATCCGTTCGTTACCCGTTACTGATGATCGGAACAGACGACGCCGGGATCCTATGCCGCTCCATTTCATCCTGACGGCTCTTCTTCTGCTGTTGCTGCCGCCCCCGCCGGCCCTTGCCCACGGGCTGACCGTGATCCCGCCGGAGGGGGTCTGGTACGCCTGGTCGATCGATCCCCTGGTGCTGGTCCCGCTCGTCCTCGCGCACTGGCTCTACGGGCGTGGGCTGGCGCGGATGTGGAGCCGAGCGGGAGCCGGACGGGGCGTTCCCCGCTGGCGCGCCGCCTGCTTCCTGGCCGGCGAACTCACGCTCGTGCTGGCGCTGGTATGGCCGTTCGACGCGGTGGGCGGCACGCTTTTCTCGGCCCACATGGTCCAGCACATGCTGCTGATGGTCGTGGCCGCGCCGCTGCTGGTGCTGGGAACCCCGCTCGCCCCGATGATGCGGGCGCTGCCGGAGGGCTGGCGACCCGCTGCCGCCGGGATGGTGCGGAAGCTCCGGCCGGGACGGTTCCTGACCAGGCCCTCGGTGGCGGCGGTGATCCAGGGCGTCGCCCTGTGGGGCTGGCACGCGCCGGCGCCGTTCCAGGCGGCGCTGGTGGACGACGCGATCCACACGGCCGAGCACGTCACCTTCATGGCGAGCGCGGTGCTGTTCTGGTGGAGCGTGCTGCATGCCGGGCGGGACGGTCCCGGCGGCTACGGCGCCGCCGCGGCCTGGACGCTGGTGACCGTGATCCACGGGGGCATGCTAGGAGCCCTGCTGACCTTCGCCCGGGCTCCGCTCTACCCGGCCTACGGCGATTCCGCGTCGCTCTGGGGACTGACCGCGCTGGAGGACCAGCAGCTGGCCGGCCTGATCATGTGGGTCCCGACCGGCATCATCCATCTGGGCGCCGGGCTGTGGCTGATCGGCGCCTGGCTGTCCGCCGTCTCGCGTCGCAACACAAACGTCACGGAACCGACCTGAGGCTGCGCTGTTGGGGACGGACGATCGCGAAGAGAGACCCCTCGACACGCGAGACGAGTTCAACCCGGCAAAGGAGCACACCATGGCTGTCAAGACGATGCAGGATCTGATGATCGAGGAACTGCGCGACATCTATCATGCGGAAAAGCAGCTGACCCGCGCGCTCCCGAAGATGGCTCGGGCCGCGTCGAACGAACAGCTCAAGCAGGCGTTCACCCAGCATCTCGAGGAGACCCGCGGCCAGATCGAGCGCCTGGAGCAGGTCTTCGAGAAGCTGGACACCCGGACCCGCGGCAAGCATTGCCACGCGATGGAAGGCCTGATCGAAGAGGCCAAGGAGATCATGGAAATGGGCTTGGCGCCCGAGCTGCTCGACGTGGCCCTGATCGCCGCCGCCCAGAAGGTGGAGCATTACGAGATCGCCGGTTACGGCACGCTGCATGCCCTGGCCTCGGCTTCCGGCATGAACGAGGTCGCCCAGCTCCTCGAAGAAACCCTCAACGAGGAAAAGAAGACCGACGAGCTGCTGAACAAGCTGGCGGTCGGCGACGTCAACAAGAAGGCCATGAAGGCCGCCGCCTGACCTTCCGGCGCACCTGAGGACCGCCCCGCCCCCTCCCGGGGGCGGGGTTTTCGTTGCCCGCCTACTCCACGATCAGCTTTTCCAGGGTCTCCAGCCGGTCGGCCTCGGCCGGCGGCTTGTCCCAACGGATGCGGGCGACGCGCGGGAAGCGCATGGCGACCCCGCTCTTGTGGCGCGTCGAGCGGTGGACGCTGTCGAACGCCACCTCCAGCACCAGCCCCTGCTCGACCTCGCGCACAGGGCCGTAGCGCCGGGTGGTATGGTTGCGCACCCAGCGGTCCAGCATTCCCAGCTCCTCGTCGGTGAAGCCGGAATAGGCCTTGCCGACCGGCACCAGTTCGTCGCCCTTCCAGGCGCCGAACGTGTAGTCCGAATAGAAGGACGACCGCTTGCCGTGGCCGCGCTGGGCGTACATCAGCACGGTGTCCAGCGTCAGCGGCCCGCGCTTCCACTTGAACCACGGCCCCTTCGGCCGGCCGGCGACATAGGCGCTGTCGAACCGCTTCAGCATCAGCCCCTCGATGGAGCTCTCCCGCGCGCCGTTGCGAAGCTCCGCCAGCTCGCCCCAGGTCGAGAAGGGCAGCATGGGGGACAGGTCCATCCGGCGCGGGCCGGTCCGGGCATACCAGTCCTCCAGCCGGCGGCGGCGCTCCTCGAAACCGAGCTGCCGCAGATCCTCCGGCCCGTCGAACAGGATGTCGTAGAGCCGGACATGGGCCGGGAAGTCCAGCAGCATCCTGGCGGTCACGGTCTTGCGGTTGAGGCGCTGCTGAAGGTCGTTGAACGGCGCCACGGCGCCGTCGCGCAGCACCAGAAGTTCGCCGTCCAGGACGGCGTCGAACGCCATCGCCTCCAGCATGTCGGGAAAGGCCGGGCCGATGTCGTCGCCGGTCCGCGAATAGATCCGGCACTCGCCGCCCTTGGCGACGAGCTGCACCCGGATGCCGTCCCACTTCCATTCCGCCCGGTAGAGGTCGGCGCCCAGCGCGGCGATGTCCTCGTCCTCCAGCGGGTTCGCCAGCATCAGGGGGCGGAAGCCGGCCCCCTCGCCGACGGCGGGCCGCTCCTCCCGCCCTTCCAGCCAGGCGAACAGCGGCAGGTAGGGCGGCGTCAGGCCGTGCCAGACCTCCTCGATGTCGTCGACATTCTGCCCGCCCCACTCGGCCAGCGCCGTCTTGGCCAGACGGGCCGAGACGCCGATCCGCAGCGAGCCGGTGATCAGCTTGATCAGGGCGTAGCGGCCCTGGGCGTCCAGCGCGTCGAGCCAGCGCTCGACCAGCCGGGGCACGTCGGCGCGCTTGGTCTCGGCCAGCGTCTCGACCACCTCCGCCAGGGTCGGCTGGTGGTTGGCGCCGGGGCGCTGCGGCCAGATCAGGGAAATGGTTTCCGCCGTGTCGCCGACGAAGTCGTAGGACCAGCCGTAGAGCACCGGATCGACCCGCGTCATCACGAGGTTGCGGAGCGCCGCCGGCTTGGCGTCGGTGAAGGTCAGGCCGCCGGTCAGCGCGGCCAGCGCGATGCCCCGTTCCGGGTCGGGCGTATGGCTGAAATAGTCCGCCATCAGCCGGATCTTGCCGTTGCGCGACGGGGTGAAGACCAGGGCGTCGATCAGTTCGGCGAACCGCTTCACAGCAGCGCCCCCTGGGCCGGGGCCGCCCCTGCCGCCGGCGGCTGCTCCAGGTCGGGAAGCTCCCCCTGCTCCTCCCCCTGGCCCTCCTCGTCGAAGCCGACCAGCGCCAGGGCGCGGGCGCGGATGCCCCGGCCGGTGGCGTAGTGGACGAGCGCCTCCTCCCGCCCGTGGGTCACCCACACCTCGGGAGCGCCGACTTCCTCGATGGTCATGCACAGCTCGTCCCAGTCGGCATGGTCCGAGATCACCAGCGGCAGCTCGACTCCGCGCTGCCGGGCCCGCTGGCGCACCGTCATCCAGCCCGACGCCATGGCGACCACGGGGTCGGGCAGTCGGCGGGCCCAGCGGTCCGCCACCGCCGAGGGCGGCGCCATCACGATATGGCCGACGAAGGCGTCCTTCTTCAGCCCGGTCGCCGGCACCAAGTCGCCGAGGTCCACCCCCAGCTCCCGGTAGAGGTTGCACAGCGGGATGTGCGCGCCGTGCAGGAAGATCGGCTTGTCGTAGCCGGCCTTGCGGATCAGGGCGATCACCCGCTGGCATTTGCCGAGCGCGTAGGCGCCGACCACGTGGCTGCGCTCCGGGAACAGCTCGACCGAGTGGAGCAGACGCGCGATCTCGCCGCCGTCCGGCGGGTGGCGGAACACCGGCAGGCCGAAGGTCGCCTCGGTCACGAACACGTCGCAGGGCACCGGCTCGAACGGCGCGCAGGTCGGATCGGCCCGGCGCTTGTAGTCGCCCGAGACGACGATCCTGCAGCCCCGGTACTCCATTACCGCCTGGGCGCTGCCCAGCACGTGGCCGGCCGGGACGAACCGGACGTCCACCTCGCCGATGCGCACCGTCTCGCCGTAGGGCAGCGGTTGGAGCGATCCGCCGGCGGCCTCGCCGTAGCGGGCGTGCATGATCGCCAAGGTGTCGGGGGTCGCGAGCACCCGTTCGTTGTTGGGGCGGGCATGGTCGGCGTGACCGTGGGTGATCACGGCGCGCGCGGCCGGGCGCACCGGGTCGACGAAGAAGTCGCCGGGTTCGACATAGAGACCCTGGGGCAGCACCTTGATCCAGGATTCGGGAGGCCAAGCTTCTGGAAGAGCGGTCGGAGCGGTCATGATGGATATATGGGCAACATCGCGGGAAAAAGCCAAACCCGCCGTCATCCCGGCTCTTGCGGTATCACCCGTTCTAAGTTCATCCTGTTCTTTAGAAGGATTCCACGAAGGAGAGGCTTACCCCATGGAGCCCACCGTCGCCTGCATCGGTGCAGCGCATATCGACCGCAAGGCCACGGCTGCCGGCCCGGTCGTCCCGGGAAGCTCCAATCCCGTCAGCATGCGGGTGGGAATGGGCGGGGTCGCCCGCAACGTGGCGGAGAACTTGGCCCGCCTCGGCCTTTCGGTGACGATGGTCAGCCGGGTCGGCGCAGACCGCGAGGGCGACTCGGTGCTCCAGGGCTTGGCCGACGCGGGCATCGGGACGGAAGATTGCACCCGCTCCGCCGCCTCGCCGACGGCCTCCTACACCGCCCTGCTCGACCGCGGCGGCGAACTGGTGGTCGGGCTGGCCGACATGGCGATCTACGACGAGCTGACGGTCGAGTTGATCGAGCCGCTGCTGCCCCGCCTGGAGCGCATCCCGGTCTGGTTCATCGACTGCAACCTGCCGGCGGAGTCGCTCCGCCTGCTGCTGCGCCGCAAGCCGGAGGGCTGCACCGTCTACGTGGACTGCGTCTCGGTCGCCAAGGCGGCCAGGCTCCAGGGCATCCTGCGCGGGATCGACACGCTGTTCGCCAACGGGGACGAGGCGGCCTATCTCTCCCACGTGCCGATCCGCGCGCCGCTGGACGTGTGCGAGGCCGGCTACCGCCTGATGTGCAACGGCGTGGGCAGCGTGGTGATCACCCGCGGCCAGGAAGGGGCCTTCGTCGCCTCCCCCTTCGACTACGACTTCTTCCTGCCGCCGCCGGTCGATGTGAACGAGGTGACGGGCGCCGGCGACGCGCTGGTGGCGGGGGTGATCTTCGGCCGGATCGGCGGCCATTCCATGGAGGACTCGATGCGGATCGGCCTCGCCTGCGCCGCCTGGGCGGTGGAGGCCGCCGAAACGGTGAATCCCGCGCTCAACGCCGATCTGGCCATCGAACGCGCGGGACTTTTGCGGAAATCCGCGTAGACTGCCGGCATGCACGATTACCTTGCCATCCACCCCGAGGTCGCCGAGGCGCTCCAGGCCAGAAAGGCCGTGGTCGCGCTGGAATCGACCATCATTTCCCACGGCATGCCCTATCCGCGGAACGTGGAGACGGCCCGCCTCGTGGAAAAGACCATCCGCGACGGCGGCGCCGTCCCGGCGACGATCGCGGTGCTCGACGGCCGCATCCGGATCGGCCTGACCGACGACGACCTGGAGCATCTCGGCAACAGCCAAGCCCAGGGCCGCGAGGTCATGAAGCTGAGCCGGCGCGACCTGCCGGTGGCGCTCGCCACCCGCGCCGACGGCGCCACCACGGTCGCCGCCACCATGATCTGCGCCGCGCTGGCCGACATCTCGGTCTTCGCCACCGGCGGCATCGGCGGCGTACACCGGGGCGCGGAAAGCACGCTCGACATCTCCGCCGACCTGGACGAGCTGGCGACCACCAACGTCGCGGTGGTCTGCGCCGGCGCCAAGGCGATCCTCGACCTGCCCAAGACGGTCGAATACCTGGAGACCCGAGGCGTCCCCGTGCTGGGCTACGGCACCGACGAGCTGCCGGCCTTCTACACCCGCTCCAGCGGCATCAGGCTGGCGTCCCGCTGCGACAGCCCGGCGATGGTCGCCCGCATCCTGCGCGCCAAGTGGCAGCTCGGCCTGAACGGCGGCGCCGTCATCGCCAACCCGATCCCGCAATCGGCGGCGCTCGACCAGGAGTTCGTCGACGGCGCCATCGCCCGGGCGCTGGCCGATGCCGACGCGCAGGGCGTCAAGGGCAAGGACGTGACCCCGTTCCTGCTGTCCCGCCTGGAGGAACTGACCGGCGGCGCCAGCCTGGAGGCCAACATAGCATTGGTCCGCAACAACGCGGCGGTCGCTGCCTCCATCGCCCACGCCTATGCCGAGCTGAGCGCGGAAACGGCGCTGCCGCCGAAGCCGCACCTGACGCGGACGCGGCCCTGGTACTGACGGGGAGCCGGCGCTTCCGGTTTTTTGGCCACAGATGGACACAGATAAACTCAGATGAGCTTCGGCATGCAGGATCTCCTGTGATCCGCCGGCGCTGATCCATGATTCATATCTGCGCCCATCTGCGTGCATCTGTGGCCAAGAAATAGAACCTTCCAACGCCTCCCCGTTCGCCGTCAGCCATTACCCCGTGGCCCACGGCTTGCTTGTCCGTCACGCGATGCAGCGGTGATGACAGCCCACAGGAACGTTGGAATTGCGCCTTCTGGTCGTCGACGAGAACCCCGAGAGGTCCGATGTCGTCCTGTCCGGCCTCAAGGAGGCCGGTTACGACGTGGTCGCCACCATCAGCAAGGACGACGACCTGCGCGAGGGCATCAGGGCCCACCGGCCGGACCTGGTCATCATCGACCTGGAGTCACCCTACCGCGACTATCTGGAGAACCTGATCACGATCAACCGCGAGAACCCGCGGCCGATCGCGATGTTCGTTGCCCAGGAAGACAGCACGCTCATCAACGAGGCGATCGAGACCGGGGTCAGCGTCTATGTCGCCGACGGGCTCAGCCCGAAGATGGTCAAGTCGATCCTCCAGATCGCGATCGTGCAGTTCACCAAGTTCCGCAGGCTCCAGGAGGAACTGGACAGGTCCAAGACGGCGCTGGCCGACCGCAAGGTGGTCGAGCGGGCCAAGGGCCTGCTGATGGCGCACAAGGGCGTGACCGAAGAAGAGGCATACCGCTTCCTCCGCAAGCTCGCCATGGACCAGAACAAGCGCCTCGCGGAGATCGCGGAGAACATCCTGTCGCTCTCCCGACTGTTCAAGGGCTGACGAGGTCGTCACCCAAGCCGTTGAAATAGCTTGGTTTGCTCGACCAGCATCTGGTCATTTTCCAGGCAGAATTCCGCACTGCACAATTTTTGACCGGCAGTGGCGGGATCGCAGGCATTTCAGCGGCCGTTCGGACGGTCGGGCTGGAGCGGAAGTCAGCCTTTCCGCGGCTCTCCGCGCCTGGAGAGTATTGGCACGCGGCTTGCTAGAATAAACAGCGTGCGGCGCGGCGATCCAATGGCGGAGCGCCAGTCGCGCAAGACAGTGTCGGTCCAACGGCGGAACGACCTACCCCGGATAATGGCGTCCGAATGTCGAGCGGCTCCCAACAGCCCGCTCGACGTTCCGGCGCCTTTTTTATTGCCGAAGTTTCGGCCGATGGAGCGAGCGATGTCCAAGGACCCTGCACTGTTCACCTCCAAGCTCACCGCCCGGCAGGACCGCCGCGGCATCCTCAAGGCCGGTGCCTCGCTCGCCGGCACCGCCGCACTGCTCTCCGCGATCAGGGCGGCCACCCCGGCGGGCGCCTGGGCGGCCGGCACCGACGGGATCGAGAAGCCGAAGCTGACCCTGGGCTTCATCCCGCTGACCGACTGCGCGCCGCTGGTGATCGCCTCCGAAAAGGGCTTCTTCAAGAAGCATGGCCTGGACGTGGCGCTGTCCAAGGAGGCGTCCTGGGCGAATATCCGCGACAAGGTGATGATCGGGGCGCTCGACGGCGCGCACATGCTGGCCGGCATGCCGCTCGCCGCGACGCTCGGCATCGGCGCGATCCAGAAGCCGACGGTCACCGGGTTCTCCATGGACCTCAACGGCAACGCCATCACCGTTTCGACGGCCCTCTACGACCGCATGGTCGAGATCGACCCCGACACCATGAGAAAGCACCCGGTCGGCGCCGCCGCCCTGAAGAAGGTGATCGATGCCGACAGGAAGGCCGGCAAGGAGCCGCTGACCTTCGCCATGGTCTTCCCGGTCAGCACCCACAATTACGAACTGCGCTACTGGATGGCGTCGGCCGGGATCGATCCGGACGAGGATGTCCGCCTGATCGTGATCCCCCCGCCGCAGATGGTCGCCAACCTCCAGGCCGGCAACATCCAGGGCTACTGCGTCGGCGAGCCGTGGAACGCGCGCGCCGTGCAGGCCGGGATCGGCCGCACCCTGGTGACGAACTACGACATCTGGAACAACAAGATCGAGAAGGTCTTCGGCGTCAACCAGGACTGGGCCGACGCCAACCCCAACACCCACAAGGCCCTGATCCGCGCGCTGATCGAGACGGCGCAGTGGATGGACGAGCCGGGCAACAGGATGGAGGTGGTCGAGATCGTCTCGCAGAAGGCCTACGTCAACGCCCCGGCCGACGTGGTCAAGATGTCGATGACCGGCACCTTCCAGTACGCGCCCAAGGAACCGGCGCTGCCGATGCCGGACTTCAACGTGTTCCACCGCTACGCCGCCAACTTCCCGTGGCGCAGCCAGGCCGTATGGTACCTGACCCAGATGGCGCGCTGGGGCCAGATCGAGCAGCCCATCAATTTCGCCAGGACCGCCGAGGCGGTGTTCCGCACCGACATCTATCGCGAGGCCGCCAAGGAACTGGGCGTCCCCTACCCGACCGTGGACTGGAAGTCGGAAGGGACCCGCTCGGAGCCTTGGGTCCTGGCGGACGCGACCCGGCCCATCGCCATGGGACCGGACCGCTTCCTCGACGGCCGAACCTTCGATCCGGCCGATCCCGTGGGCTACCTGCGCGGCTTCGAGGTCTCCAAGCCCAGGATCGACCTGGACGCTCTCGCCCAGGCGAACGTCTGAACCGTCCGTTCATCCCGCTTCATCAAGGATCTCCCGACATGACCAGCGTCCCGGTGGACGAGACCACGCGCTCGCCCGCAGTCCAGCCACAATCCTCCCTTCCCGCAGCCCCGTCGGCAGCGGCCCGCCTCCGCGAACGGGTGTTCCAGGCTCTGCCCGACATCGTGCTGCCGGCCATCACCCTGCTGGTGGTCCTGCTGGCGTGGCACCTGGTGGCCACCAACCTGGGCGGCGGCTTTCCCGGCATCGGGGAGACGTGGGACCGCGGCGTCGAGCTGCTGTCCGACCCGTTCTACAGCAACGGCCCCAACGACATGGGGCTGTTCTGGCAGGTGCTCTATTCCCTGGGCCGCGTGATGGCGGGTTTCCTGCTGGCGGCCCTGGTGGGGGTTCCGGTCGGGTTCCTGATGGGCTCCAGCGCGATCTTCCGCAAGGGCTGGGCGCCGCTGATTCAGATCCTGCGGCCGGTCAGCCCGCTGGCCTGGCTGCCGATCGGCCTGCTGCTGTTCCGGGCGGTCGATCCCTCGGCGATCTTCGTGATCTTCATCACCAGCATCTGGCCGATGATCCTGAACACCGCTGCCGGGGTCGAGGCGATCCCCAACGACTACCGCAACGTCGCCGCCGTCCTGCGACTGAACCGGATCGAGATGGTCCGCCACATCCTGCTGCCCGCCACCCTGCCCCACGTGCTGACCGGCATGCGCCTGTCCCTGGGCATCGCCTGGATGGTCATCGTGGCGGCCGAGATGCTGACCGGCGGCATCGGCATCGGCTTCTTCGTCTGGGACGAATGGAACAACCTGAACGTGTCGAGCATCATCGTCGCCATCGTCGTGATCGGGCTGGTCGGCATCCTGCTGGATCTGGGCATGACCCTGATCCAGCGCCGCTTCGACCACAGCAAGCGCTGAGGAGACCGCAGGCATGACCGCATATCTCAGCATCGAAGGCGTCGGCATCACCTTCAATCCCCGCAAGTCGCCGGTTCCCGCCGTGCGCGACGTGGACCTCAAGATCGCCCGGGGCGAGTTCGTCAGCATCATCGGCCATTCCGGCTGCGGCAAGTCCACCGTGCTGAACATCGTCGCCGGCCTGCTGAAGCCGACGCTGGGCGGGGTCTTCCTGGAAGGGAAACTGGTCGACGCACCGGGCCCCGACCGGGCCGTGGTGTTCCAGAACCACTCCCTGCTGCCCTGGCTGACCGTCTACGACAATGTCCGGCTGGCCGTGGACAAGGTGTTCGGCAAGACCCGCGGCGCGCAGGAGCGCCACGACTGGACCCTGCACAACCTGAACCTGGTCGGCATGGCGCACGCCGTCGCCAAGCATCCGTCCGAGATTTCCGGCGGCATGAAGCAGCGGGTCGGCATCGCCCGGGCCCTGGCGATGGAGCCCAAGGTGCTGCTGATGGACGAGCCGTTCGGCGCGCTCGACGCCCTCAACCGCGCCCGGCTCCAGGATGCCCTGATGCAGATCCAGACCGCCCTGCGCAACACCGTCGTCATGATCACCCACGACGTGGACGAGGCGGTGCTGCTGTCCGACCGCATCGTGATGATGACCAACGGCCCCGCCGCCACCATAGGCGAAGTGCTGGACATCCCGCTGGAGCGTCCGCGCAAGCGCCTCGACCTGGCCGACGACGCGACCTACGCCCACTGCCGCGGCGAGGTGCTGCGCTTCCTCTACGCCCGGCATCGCCCCGCCGACGCCGACGCCGCCTGAGCCGGAGAACCGACCCATGAACATGATGGCAAGAACCAGGGAACGCCTCGTCGTCGTCGGCAACGGCATGGCCGGCATCCGCACCGTCGAGGAACTGCTCAAGCGCGATCCCGACCGCTACGACATCACCGTGTTCGGCGCAGAGCCCCACGTGAACTACAACCGCATCATGCTCTCCCCGGTGCTGGCCGGCGAGAAGACCTTCGACCAGATCGTCCTGAACGACCGTTCCTGGTACGAACGGAACGGCATCACCCTGCTGACCGGCGAGAAGGTCGAGACGATCGACCGGGAGGCCCGGACGGTGACCTCGGTCGGCGGCAGGACGGTCGGCTACGACCGGCTGCTGCTGGCGACAGGGTCGGACCCCTTCATCATCCCGGTGCCCGGCCACGGCCTGCCCGGCGTGGTGACCTTTCGCGACATGTTCGACGTGGAGGCCATGCTGAGGAAGGCGGCCGACGGCGGCAGGCACGCCGTCGTGATCGGCGGCGGCCTGCTCGGCCTGGAAGCGGCCAACGGGCTGGCGGTCAACGGCATGAAGGTGACCGTGATCCACCTGATGGGCACGATCATGGAACGCCAGCTCGACGAGGCCGCGGGCTTCCTGCTCCAGCGGGAACTGGAGGACCGCGGCATCGACGTGATGACGAATGCCGACACCAAGGCCGTCCTGGGCGATGGACACGTGACCGGCGTGCTGCTGAAGGACGGGCGCGAGATCCCGGCCGACCTGGTGGTCATGGCGGTCGGCATCCGGCCGAGCACCGGGCTGGCGAAGGCCGCCGGCCTCGCGGTCGAGCGCGGCGTCGTGGTGGACGACCATATGGCGACCTCCGACCCCGCCATCCTGGCGGTCGGCGAGTGCGTCCAGCACCGCGGGGCGACCTATGGCCTGGTGGCGCCGCTGTGGGAGATGGCCCGGGTCTGCGCCGACCAGCTCGCGGGCAGGCGGGACTCCGCCTATGCCGGCTCGGTCACCAGCACCAAGCTGAAGGTGACCGGCATCGACGTGTTCTCGGCCGGCGACTTCGGCGGCGGCAAGGATTGCGAGGACATCGTCTTCCGCGACGCCGCGCGCGGCGTCTACAAGCGCATCGTGCTGAAGGGGGACAGGATCGCCGGCGCCGTGCTGTACGGCGACACCAAGGACGGGGCTTGGTATTTCCAGATGCTGCGCGAGGCGGAGAACGTCGCCCCCTTGCGCGAAACCCTGATCTTCGGCCAGGGATTCGGGGGCCAGGGATTCGGGGGCCAGGGCTTCGGGGGTGCCGCCGCAAACCCTAAGGCCGCCGTTGCCGCCCTCTCCGACGGTGCGGAGATCTGCGGCTGCAACGGCGTGTGCAAGGGCGCCATCACCAGGGCCATCGCCGACAAGGGCCTGACCACGCTGGACGACGTGCGGTCGCACACAAAGGCGTCCGCCTCCTGCGGATCCTGCACCGGGCTGGTCGAGCAGTTGCTGGAGCTGACGCTCGGCGACGGTTACCAAGCCGCCGCGGCCGCCAAGCCCCTCTGCAAATGCACCCACCATCCCCACGACGACGTGCGCCGGCTGATCGTGGCGGGGGAGCTGAAGAGCATCCCGGCGGTGATGCAGGCGCTGGAATGGAAGACAGCCAACGGCTGCCATGTCTGCCGGCCGGCGCTCAACTACTACCTGCTGGCGGCATGGCCGGGCGAGTACCGGGACGATTACCAGTCCCGCTTCGTCAACGAGCGGGTCCACGCCAACATCCAGAAGGACGGCACATATTCGGTCGTGCCGCGGATGTGGGGCGGCCTGACCTCCGCCAAGGAGCTGCGGGCCATCGCCGACGTGGTGGACAAGTTCGCCATCCCCACGGTCAAGGTCACCGGCGGCCAGCGGATCGACCTGTTCGGCGTGAAGAAGGAAGACCTTCCCGCCGTCTGGAGGGACCTGAACGACGCCGGCATGGTCTCCGGCCACGCCTATGCCAAGGGGCTGCGGACCGTGAAGACCTGCGTCGGGTCCGAATGGTGCCGGTTCGGCACCCAGGACTCCACCGGCATGGGCGTCAAGCTGGAGCGGATGACCTGGGGCACCTGGACGCCGCACAAGGTCAAGCTGGCGGTGTCGGGCTGCCCGCGCAATTGCGCCGAGGCGACGATCAAGGATTTCGGCGTCGTCGCGGTGGACAGCGGCTGGGAGCTTTACGTCGCCGGCAACGGCGGCATGAAGGTCCGCGAATGCGACTTCCTGACCAAGGTCGAGACCGAGGAACAGGTGCTGGAGTATTGCGGGGCCTTCCTTCAGCTCTACCGGGAGGAGGCGCGATACCTGGACCGGACGGCGCCGTGGGTCGAGCGGGTCGGCCTCGACTATGTGAAAAGGCGGGTGGTCGAGGACGGCGAGGGCCGGCGCGCCCTGTTCGCCCGCTTCCAGTTCTCGCAGATGTTCTCGCAGACCGACCCTTGGGAGGAGCGCGCTTCCCGGGGCATCGACTCCCACGAGTTCGCGCCGCTCGCGACGGTAGGGTGAGGATCATGAAGGAAGACATCACCTGGATCGAGGTCGGCCGGGTCGCCGACATCCCGCCGGCCGGCGCGCGGGTCGTGAAGACGAAGCACGGCGACGTCGCGGTCTTCCGCACGGCCGACGACGACGTGTTCGCGGTACGCGACCGCTGCCCGCATGCCGGCGGCCCCCTGTCCCAGGGCATCGTCCACGGCGCTCGGGTCACCTGCCCGCTCCACAACTGGGTCATCGACCTGGCATCCGGCGAGGCCACCGGACCGGACGAGGGCTGCGCCGGGACCTTCCCGGTGCAGGTCGAGGACGGCCTGATCCGGCTGGGCCTGCGCCTGGGCCAGCTTGCGGCGGCATCATGACCGGCTCCGTCCGCACCACCTGTCCCTATTGCGGCGTCGGCTGCGGCGTGGTCGCCAAGGCCGGCGGTGCGGGCGGCTGGACGATCTCGGGCGACCCTGGGCATCCGGCCAATTTCGGCCGGCTCTGCTCCAAGGGCAGCGCCCTGGGGGAGACGCTGGGGCTGGAGGGCCGGCTGCTGCATCCCGTCGTGGACGGCGGGCGCGCTACCTGGGACGAGGCGCTGGACAGGGTGGCGAGCCGCTTCCGCGCGGTCATCGACGAGCACGGGCCGGACTCCGTCGCCTTCTACGTTTCGGGACAATTGCTGACGGAAGACTACTATGTCGCCAACAAGCTGATGAAGGGCTTCATCGGCTCGGCCAACATCGACACCAACTCCCGCCTGTGCATGGCGTCGAGCGTGGCCGGCCACAGGCGGGCGTTCGGCGGCGACGTGGTGCCGGGCAGTTACGAGGACCTGGAGCTGGCCGACCTGGTCGTGCTGGTCGGCAGCAATCTCGCCTGGTGTCATCCCGTGCTCTACCAGCGGCTGGTGCGGGCGCGGGCAGAGCGGGGCACGCGCATCGTCGTGGTCGATCCGCGCCGGACGGCGACCTGCGACGCCGCGGACCTGCATCTGGCGCTGAAGCCGGGCAGCGACGTGGCCCTGTTCAACGGTCTGCTCGCATATCTGGACCGCGCCGGCGCCCTGGACCGGGACTACATCGCCCGGCACACCCGCGGCTTCGCGGAGGCCTTGTCTGCCGCGGCCGGGGAGCCGCAGGCGGTGGCCGCGGCCTGCGGGCTGGACGCCGACGAGGTCGAGCGGTTCTACGGCTGGTTCGCCGGGACGGAAGCGACCGTCACGGTCTATTCCCAGGGCGTGAACCAGTCGTCGTGCGGGACCGACAAGGTCAACGCGATCGTCAATTGCCACTTGGCGATCGGGCGCATCGGCCGCCCGGGCATGGGGCCGTTCTCGGTCACCGGCCAGCCCAACGCCATGGGCGGACGCGAGGTCGGCGGGCTTGCCAACCAGTTGGCAGCGCACATGGCGTTCACGCCGGAAGCGGTCGAGCGGGTGGAACGGTTCTGGCGGGCGCCCCGGATCGCGCGGCGGGAGGGGCTGAAGGCGGTGGACCTGTTCCAGGCGGTCGAGGACGGCCGCATCAAGGCGCTGTGGGTGATGGCGACCAATCCTGCCGTCAGCCTTCCCGACGCCGACCGGGTGACCCGCGCGCTGGAGTCGTGCGAGTTCGTCGTGGTCTCCGACTGCACCCGCGATACCGACACCACGGCCCATGCCGACGTGCTGCTGCCGGCGGCGGCCTGGGGGGAGAAGGACGGCACCGTCACCAACTCCGAGCGCCGCGTCTCGCGCCAGCGCGCCTTCCTGCCCCCTCCGGGCGAGGCCAGGCCGGACTGGTGGATCGTCGCGCAGGTCGCGGCCCGCATGGGCTGGGGCGAGGCGTTCGGCTACGGCTCGGCGGCGGAGATCTTCCGGGAGCACGCCGCACTTTCCGGGTTCGAGAACGACGGCAGCCGGGTCTTCGACATCGCCGCCCTGGCCGATGCCGATTACGATGCGCTGGACCCCGTCCAGTGGCCGGCACCCGGAACCTCCCGGCTGTTCGGGGACGGCCGCTTCCCGACGGCGGACGGCCGAGCGGCCTTCGTGCCGGTGCGGGCGGCCGCTCCCGGAACGGTGACGGGCGCCGAATTCCCGTATGCCCTGAACACCGGCCGTATCCGCGACCAGTGGCACACCATGACGCGCACCGGCCGGGTGCCCCGCCTGTCCAGCCACATCGCCGAGCCATTCGTCGCGGTCAACCCGGCGGATGCCGAGGCGGCGAGGCTGGAGGATGGCGGGCTCGCGCTGGTCCGCTCCGCCCGGGGCCGCGCCATCCTGCGGGTCCGCGTCACCGGCGACCAGCCGCCGGGCCGGCTCTTCGCGCCGATGCACTGGAACCGGCAATTCTCGGCCGAGGGCGGCGTCAACGCGCTGGTCGCCCCGGTCACCGACCCGGTCTCGGGCCAGCCGGAGCTGAAGCATACCGCGGTCAGCCTGGTCCCCTTCGAACCGGCCTGGACCGCCTTCCTGATCACCCGGGAGGAGGCCCACCCGCCGGAAGGTGCCGAATACTGGTCGCGGACCAGGGCGGCGGGCTGCATCGTGCTGACGCTGGCGGGCACAGCCGCGCCGGCGGATGTCGCGGGCTGGGCCGAGGCGCTGCTGCCCGCGTTGCCGGGGATCGACTACCACGATGTGCGGCGCGGCGTTCACCGCTGGGCTCGGCTCGACGGCGACCGGCTGGAGGCCTGCCTGTTCCTCAGCTTCGGCCCTGCCCTGCCCGCGCGGGAATGGCTGGTCGGCCTGTTCGACACCCCATCGATCGACACGGATGCCCGTTGCGGGCTGCTGAGCGGACGGGCGCCGGCCGGAGGGCCGGACGAGGGGCGAGTCGTCTGCGCCTGCTTCAATGTGGGCTTGAACCGCATCGCCTGCGCCATCCGCGACGGCGGGCTTACCTCGGCCGAACAGGTCGGTGCGGCGCTCAAGGCCGGCACCAACTGCGGATCCTGCATTCCGGAGCTGAAGGAGCTTATCGCCGATGCGCGACGCGACCAGGCAGCCTGAGCCGCTTCCCTATATGCCGCTCTTCATGGACCTGACGAAGGGACGGCCGTGCCTGGTGATCGGCTCCGGCGACATGGCGGGAAACAAGACGGCCCTGCTGCGCCGGGCGGGCGCCGACGTCCGCAACCTGGCCGCCGCCGACTTCACCCCGGCGGCCCTGGACGACGTCGCCCTGGTGGTGGATGCCGCCGACGACGCGCGGCTGACAATTGAGCTGGTCGCCCTCGCCAGGGCGCGCGGGGTTCCGCTGAACGTCGTGGACAAGCCGGAATTCTGCGACTTCATCTTCCCGGCAATCCTGGACCGCTCGCCGGTGGTGGTCGCCGTCTCTACCGGCGGGCTGGCGCCGGCGCTGGCCCGGCTGATCCGCCAGCGGCTGGAACTGGCGGTCCCCTCGGCTTTCGGAAGGCTGGCCCGGCTCGCCGGGGAGTTCCGCCGCAAGGTGCAGGACGCGCTGCCGACCGCGCGCCAGCGCCTGCGCTACTGGGACGAGGTCCTGGACGGGCGCGCCGGCGAGTTGGCGATGCATGGCCGGGAGGACGAGGCCCGCGCGGAGATGGAGCGCCTGCTCGGCCGGACCGCTGCCGACGGCGCGGACTCCGGTCCCGGCATGGTCCATCTGGTGGGCGCCGGGCCGGGCGACCCCGACCTGCTGACCCTGGCCGCGATCCGGGCCATCAAGCGGGCCGACGTCATCCTGTACGACCATTTGCTCGGCGAGGGAGTCCTGGAGTTCGCCCGCCGGGATGCCGAGCGGATTTCGGTCGGCAAGCGGGCCGGGCGTCATTCGGTGAAGCAGGCCGACATCAACGCCCTGCTGCTCGAACATGCCTGTCGGGGCCGGCGCGTGGTCCGGCTGAAGGGCGGCGACCCGCTGATGTTCGGCCGCGCGGGCGAGGAGGCGGAATATCTGCGCCGCCACGGCATCGAGGTATCGATCGTGCCCGGCGTGACGGCGGCGCTCGGCTGCGCCGCGGCGGCGCAGATCCCGCTGACGCTCCGCGGAGTGTCGCGCAGCGTCCAGTTCGTGACCGCCCACTGCCTGGACGACGACGCGACCCGGGCGATGGACTGGAGCAGGCTCGCCAATCCGGACGGGACGCTGGCGATCTACATGGGGCGAAGCCAGCTGGCGCATTTCAGCGCCCGGCTGATCGAGGCGGGGCTTTCGCCGGACACGCCGGCCGCCGCCATCGAGAACGGCACCCGTCCCGACGAGCGCCGCTGCTTCGCGACCCTCGCGAGCCTTCCGGCCCGTGCTACCGCGGAACTGGGCGACGGGCCGACGCTGGTCATGGTCGGAGCCGCGATCGGCCACCGCCCACAGGAGGCCGCCGCCCCGCAAAACGAGCCGGAGCCGGCGCGCTACGCGATGGAGCGTGCCGCCGCCGGCTGAAGCAGTTCCAGATAGCGGTCCACCGCCCGCTCGACGGTGAACTCCTCCGCCTTGGCGCGCAGCAGCTCGGCGGGGACCGGATTGTCCAGCCCCTGCTCGATCGCCCGGGCCAGCGCCTCGGAATCGCCAACGGGAACCAGCCCGCCGAGCCTGCCGTCCTCCAGGATCTCGCGCGGTCCGCTCGGGCAATCGGTCGAGACCGTGCTGGTGCCGCAGGCGATCGCCTCGATCAGGACGGTGGGCAAGCCCTCGAACTGGGACGACAGCACGAACAGCGAGGCCTTCGCCATGAACGCCATGGGATTGTCGACGAAGCCCGGCAGCTGCACGTCCCTGGAGACGCCCAGTTCGTCGGCAAGCTGCTCCAGGTCCGGGCGGAGCGCCCCCTCGCCCAGGATCAGCAGGCGGGCCGGTCGCTTGGCCCGGATACGGGCGAAGGCGAGCAGCAGGTTGGCGAAATCCTTCTGCGGGGACAGCCGGCCCACCCCCAGGATCACTGGCGGCTCCCCTTCGGCGAACCAGGGATGGTTGACCGGCTCGGCGGCGCGGGCCAGCAGGTCGGGCGTGACCACTGGATTGTGCGCCACGTCGATTCGCCCCCGGTCCAGCCGCGCGAAGCGGGTCAGGTCGTCGGCGACGCCGCCGGACACGGCGATGATCTTCGCCGCGCGGGGATACAGGTAAGGAACGAGCCGGTAGGCCATCCGGAGCGTCGAGTTCGCCTTCGCCCCCATGTTCCGGCTGATCTGGTTGTGCTCGGTTATGGCGATCCGGGTCCGGCCGCCGGCCAGGAGACGGGCCAGCAAGGCCGCGATGTTGACATGGACCAGCGCCGTCAGCAGCACGACGGGCCGCTCGCGCCGGAGATAGCGGGCCAGCGCCACGACGCTGTTGACGGTGCGCCGCGTACCGAGCTCGACCACGCGGATGCCGGGCGGGATGTCGTCCACATAGGCCCCTTCCCGCCGTACCAGGACGAGATCGACGGGGTAGCCGCGCCGCGCGATCCCGGTGGCGAGCGCCAGCATCACGCGCTCGGCCCCGCCGCCGTAGAGATCCTGGAGAAACACGGCGATACGCGAGGGGGCTTCCTGCGCTCCGGCCCGCTGGGTCTGCAATATTTCGCCGAGGGAGATCGCGTCGTCAGTGTGCATGGTCAAAGTGACATCTCCTCAAGGCGGGAGGATCCGGGTTGGCCGGATGCTCCACTTCGAACAAGATTTAAGTAAAAGGGACGGAGCGATGACAGTCGAAGACATCAAGCCAAGCCCATTCCAGACCTGGATCGACTCTAAAGCATTGAGTGCCTATCCTATCAACATTCTGCCTATTTTCTAGGTGTCTGAATGCACATGTTCTGAACATTACGCAGCATACACTGCCCCACCGTCATTTATATCTGTTCTCCGTAAAGCGGTTTTCAGCCCTAACCCCGCAGATCATCAACCAATTATTGGTTTTGACCAACTCCTCTAGAAGAGGTAGCTGGTGTTTTTCTTTGTCGAAAGGCGAAGATTCCAGCCGTAAGCGGGCGGTAGCCGGACTTCCCGTCGGCCTGCGGACTTCCCCTCAAAATCTCAGTGTCATTGGTGGTAGAAATATACTACGATCGATAGTCGCAAAGCGTGTTTCTACTTTGTAATTTTACGCGGGAGTTTTTTCGATGAAGCATCACGGCAATTTTTCGGCGTACCTGCTCGCGTCGTTGGCGCTGCTCGCCGTCCCGGCCCAAGCGTCGGATCCCGATTACGGCGTCCCGCTGCCCAATCCCGCGATTCCCGATTACGTGTTCCCGGCGCCGGAAACGGCGCTCCTCACCGCCGTCAACAACGCGGACACGGCCGCGATCTACCGGCACGGCTGGGGCCTCTGGGCCTCGCTCACGGCACCCACGAGCCAGACGGCCTATGGCATCGCCAATGCCCCCGTCTACCTCACCTGGCTGACGAAGCAGGACCTGGTCAACATGAGCACGGCCACGACCTCGGCCACGCCGTCGGCCGCGACGGCCGGCGCGACCCGGGCCGCGGCGTCCGGGCCAGGCCGCAGCCTGGGCCTGAAGCCGCTCAGCCAACTCCGGAAGTTCGGGATCGACAGCTCGGCGCCGAAGCCCAAGGCGGCGACGCGGGCCGCGGCGGTGACCCCGGACACGCAGATCTTCGAAACGGTCGCATACGATCCGACGGCCGCCAAGTTCATCAACGACAACAAGCTGTTCGTCCTGTCGACCATCCAGGCCCTGTACACGGCGGGCCAGGCAGAGATCCCGACCTTCCCGGTCACGGCGGTGTCGATCAAGCCGGTTTACAAGATCATTTCGCAGTCCGAACTGATCGGCGGCAAGTACTATGCCATGCCGGCCTGGCCGGGCACTCCGGTCGTGACCGCCGAGATCGTGGCCTCGGGATATCCGGAATCTTCGTGGCCCGGATGTGTCTACGTGGACGTCACGAATCCGGGCGCGTCCACGTCCACCGGGATCGACGGCACCTGCAGCGGCCAGTCCGCGGCATCGACCTACGGGCTCGGCGACTTCATCAATTATGCCGTGACGTCGAGCAACGTCGCCGCGTTCAACGCCGAAGGATACAACGTCTCCGCCGGAGACTACCTCCTGCTGATGGCGATGCATGTCACATCGCGCGAGATGTCCGAATGGACGTGGCAGACCTATTTCTGGACGCCGGCTCCCATGAACCCGCCCCTGCCCAGCAGCGACGCCATCGCCTCGGCCCAGCCCGCGGCGCTGAGCATGCCGGCCGCCCACTACGCCATGTCGATCGGCTACCAGATGATCAGCCCGAACCAGCCGATCAACGGCGGCAACAACGACGGCAAGCCCGTGGTCGTCTACAATCCGTACCTGGAGTCCGGGTTCAATGCCCAGGTCTTCAGCGTCAGCCGGCCGGTCACCGATCCCAACACGGGCGTCGCCTGGACCGGTCAGGTGGGCGTGGAGACCAACTGCATGACCTGCCATTCCCTGGCCGCCGTCAATTTCGGGACCGGAAGCGGCACGGGATACGCGACCACCTTCTATATCGGCCGTAACGACCCGATCTTCGCCGGGACGGTGCAGACCGACTTCCTGTGGTCCATCGCCGACGTCGTGTCCTCCCAGCAGACGGCCTCCGCGGTCAAGAAGTAGTCCCCGGGTCCCCTGAAGCCGCCATGCCGGGACAAGTGCCCGCATGGCGGCCCCGCACCGAAGTTCCTTGGTTGCCAAGGGGGTGCCGCAGTACGATCTGATCCGAGGGACCAAGTCGGATCGGAACGGACAGAGCAAGCAATGACCCAGGTCGGCAATTCGGCGGCGAGCCGCGACAAGGCGTTCTACCTGCACCCCTACACCAACCTCAAGGCGCACGAGGAAGTCGGACCGCTGGTGATCGAGCGGGGCGCCGGCGTCCACGTCTTCGACGACACGGGCAAGGCCTACATCGAGGGGATGGCCGGCCTGTGGTGCACCGCGCTGGGCTTCGGCGAGGAAAGGCTGGTGGAGGCGGCGACGCGCCAAATGCGCAAGCTGCCGTTCTACCATGCCTTCGGCCACAAGGCGCATGATCCCGGCATCGACTTGGCCGAGGCGCTGATCCGCATCGCCCCGGTGCCGATGTCGAAGGTCTTCTTCACCAACTCCGGGTCGGAAGCCAACGACACCGTCGTCAAGCTGGTCTGGTACTACAACAACGCGCTCGGCCGGCCGAGCAAGAAGAAGATCATCGCGCGGCAGAAGGGCTATCACGGGGTTACCGTGGCGGCCGCCAGCCTGACCGGGCTGCCGCACCTGCACCGCGACTTCGACCTGCCGATCGCCGGAATCCTTCACACCGACTGCCCGCACTTCTACCGCTACGGGGAGGAAGGCGAGACGGAGGAGGACTTCGCGATCCGCCTGGCCGACCAGCTCGAGCAGCTGATCCTGGCCGAGGGGCCGGACACCGTCGCCGCCTTCATCGCCGAGCCGGTGATGGGCGCCGGCGGCGTGATCGTGCCGCCCGCGACGTATTTCGACAGGATCCAGCCGGTCCTGAAACGTTACGACATCCTGTTCATCGCCGACGAGGTGATCTGCGGGTTCGGCCGCACCGGATCGATGTTCGGCACCCAGACCTTCGACCTCAAGCCCGACATCATCACCGTCGCCAAGGCGCTGTCGTCAGCCTATCTGCCGATCGCGGGGGTCATGATCTCCGAGCCGATCTACCGGGCCATGGTCAGCCAGTCCGAGAAGATCGGCACCTTCGGCCACGGATACACCTATTCCGGCCATCCCGTTCCCGCGGCGGTAGCGCTGGAAACCCTGAAGATCTACGAGGAACGGGACATCGTCGGCCATGTCCGGGCGGTGGCCCCCCATCTGCAGGAAGGCCTGCGCCGGTTCGCGGGCCATCCCCTGGTCGGCGAGGTGCGTGGGGTCGGCCTGATCGCCGGCGTGGAGATCGTGGCGGACAAGGCGACCAAGGCCCCGTTCGACCCGAAGCTGGCGATCGGCGGCCATGTCGCCCGCTTCGCACAGGAGCACGGGCTGATCGTCCGCGCCATGGGCGACACCATCGGCTTCTCGCCGCCGCTGGTGATCAGCCCGTCCGAGCTGGACGACTTGGTCGAGCGGTTCGGGAAGGCTCTCGACGACACCCTCGCCATGGTGACGGAGAAGGGTCTGGCCGCCGTCGCCTGATGGCGGGTTGCGACCGGGATCCTTGACCAGGATCAATGCCGGATGGACTGAATCGTCTAGTTTCTCGCGGCGGCCCGGCGGATCCGGGCCACCGCGACACGGTGCCACGCTGTATCTCCGTGCTGCCGATTTACATGTTCCATAAAGTGTCGAATTCTGACACGTTGTTGAAAAAAGAGAACCTACGGATCACGCGCCATGGATTACGAAGCCTTCTTCCGGACCCAGATCGACAATCTGAAACGTGAAGGCCGATACCGGGTCTTCGCCGATCTGGAACGCCGGGCAGGCAATTTCCCCAAGGCGAAGCGCTACGACGGGGCGAGCGGCACCGTCCAGGAAGTCACGGTCTGGTGTTCCAACGACTATCTCGGCATGGGCCAGCATCCGGCCGTCCTGCGCGCCATGCACGAGGCGCTGGAAGCCTGCGGCGCCGGTGCCGGCGGTACCCGAAACATCTCCGGGACGAACCACTACCACGTCCTGCTGGAGCGCGAGCTGGCCGACCTCCATGGCAAGGAAGCGGCGCTTCTGTTCACCTCGGGCTACATCTCGAACCAGGCGACCCTGAGCACGCTGGGCAAGCTGCTGCCCAACTGCGTGATCCTGTCCGACGCGCTGAACCACAACTCGATGATCGAGGGCATCCGCCAGTCGGGCGCGGAGAAGTACGTCTTCCGCCACAACGACCCGGAGCACCTGGACCAGCTGATGAGCCGGCTGCCCGCCGACCGGCCGAAGCTGGTGGCGTTCGAATCGGTCTATTCCATGGACGGCGACATCGCTCCGCTCGCCGAACTGTGCGACGTCGCGGACAAGCATAACGCCATGACCTACCTGGACGAGGTCCATGCCGTCGGGATGTACGGGCCGCGCGGTGCCGGCGTCGCGGAGCGGGACGGCGTGATGCACCGGCTGACCATCATCGAGGGCACGCTGGGCAAGGCGTTCGGCGTGATGGGCGGCTACATCGCCGCGTCGTCGGCCCTGGTCGACGTGGTGCGCAGCTTCGCCTCGGGCTTCATCTTCACGACCTCGCTGACTCCGTCGATCGCCGCCGGCGCGCTCGCCAGCGTGCGCCACCTGAAGCAGAGCGACGCCGAGCGGATCTCCCACCAGGAACGGGCCGCGACGCTGAAGCGCCGGCTGCTGGACGCCGGCCTGCCGGTGATGCCGTCGGTCAGCCACATCGTTCCCGTCTTGGTCGGCGATCCGAGACTGTGCAAGCAGGCGAGCGACGACCTGCTGGAGCGGCACAACATCTATGTCCAGCCGATCAACTACCCGACGGTCCCGCGCGGCACCGAGCGCCTGCGGATCACCCCCTGCCCGCTCCACACCGACGGCGACATGGACCATCTGGTCGATGCCCTGCTCGACGTCTGGGGCCGGCTGGAGCTGAAGAAGGCGGCCTGATCCCCGGGGACCGGACCGCCTTCGCGACAGCTTCCGTCGTCGGGGATCAGTTGCCCTGGCGCGCCTGGTCCTCGGCGGTCTGGGGCTGGATCTCGGCCTGGGTGGCGTTCACGCGGATGGTCTGGGCCCGCTTGTCCACCCCGCCCACCTTGTTCCAGGGCACTTCGTAAATCGTATCGCCGATCGCCCCGAGCAGCCCGCCGGTGCTGACCAGCAGGGTATCAATGCTGCCGGTTTCCACATTGAGGACAGTGCCCGCGACGTCGCCGAAATCCTCCTTGTCGGACAGGTCGACGGACATCTTCGCCAGATCCTCGACATAGACCTGGTTGGCCGCCAGGCCGCCGCCGCCGCGGGTATGGGTCGGCGACTGCGCCTCGGTCGTGTTGAGCGCCGCCGGACGGTCCCTATCGGACCCCGCGTCGGCCTGCGGCGTCCCCCCGTCGCGCGTCTTTCCCCCGGAACCCGCCGGCGGCGTCACGTTGGTCGCCGCGGTGTCGCCTTCCTGGCCGCCCACGGCGGGCTGGCGGGCGCCTTGCGGCTGGACCTTCGGATCAGCCGGCTTGGCCTGCTGCGTCCCGTCGGGTCCGCCCATCTGCCGGCTCGACGGCAAGGTCTCCGGCGTCTGGACGCCTTCCATCTGGTCGGTGGTCGGGCGCCCGCCCATTGCCGGCGTATCCTGCGCATAGGCCCCGGTACCCAGGGTGGTCAGGATCGCGGTCGCCGCCAGAAGTGTTTTGAGGGACACGGTTGTCTCCTTGATCGTGTGAATCTGCTATGCTCCCCAACAGGACGACTCGTGCGGCGTTCCGTACCGTCGTTCGGCGGCGGACGAAATGCGAATGCGTCGCAAAAGCATCTATGGACTTATGGGCCGGGCCGCACTATCTTCT
This sequence comes from Skermanella rosea, assembly GCF_016806835.2. NCBI lineage: Bacteria > Pseudomonadati > Pseudomonadota > Alphaproteobacteria > Rhodospirillales > Azospirillaceae > Skermanella > Skermanella rosea. The sequence goes on from NZ_CP086111.1 coordinate 4,003,600, forward strand.
ATGGCGAGCCGTTGGACTGTTCCGAGGGAGTGGCACCATGTACCGCGACAATTCACTGATGCCGAAGGAGGCCGTGCGCCTCGCCGTTCTCGGAACGCTGGCCCAGGCGGGGTCCATGCGCTACGCCGATCTGGCCGGCGCGCTTCGCCATTTCACCAGCCGCATCGTCGGCCCGTCGCTCGACCTGATGGGCACGTCGCTGGAACTGCTGCGCTATGACGGCTCGATCGAGGCGCTGGACGGCACCGGGATGGAGGATAACGCGGTCCTCGCCGTGACCGACGCCGGCCGCCGGGAGTTCGAGACCCTGATGCGCGCCAATGTCCGCGCCCCGTCCTCGGACGACCTGAACAAGCTGGTCATCACCCTGAAGCTCCGCTTCCTGCATCTCCTGGACAGAGAGGAACAGCAGGAACAGATCGATATGCTCGCCAGCCTGTACGAGACGGAACTTGCCCGCCTGCAGGACCTGCGGCGCCATCACGAGGGCGACTCCGGCCACCTGACCGAGTGGCTGGACCATGACATCGCCCAGGTCGAGGCCCGGCTCCGCTGGTTCCAGGACCTGTACGACCGCACCTGACTTCCTTCGAATGCCGGGGGCTGCGCCGGTAGGCCTAGCACAAGACGAGTAGTGCCAAATTAGCGCCAAAAGGGTTATGATGTACTCCCTTTTCCCAGCGCCGTGGCCATGCCCCCGATGTCAGCCAATCTCGATGCCGACGACCTAGCCGATCAACTGCGTGTCGAATTCAAGGACGATGCGCAGGATCGCCTCGATATCGTTTACCAGACGCTGGACAAGCGCCAGAACGACACCCTGTCGGACGAAGAGGCGCTGATGATCCTCCGCCGCGAGGCCAGCAAGCTTCGCGGTATCGGCGCCTCCTGCGGGTTTCCCCTGGTCAACCTGATGGCCCACCGGCTGGAGACCTATCTGGGGGGCAATCTCACCCGGCTGAACGAGCGCCAGATCGAGGACGTCACGCGGTTCGCCGACCGCCTCGCCCAGGCCGTGGACCGGGAAGAGCTTCCCGACGTCGCGACGACCAACCAGATCATCCGCTCCCTGCCCGTCCGCTACGAGTTCGACATAACCGACATCGAGGTGCACGACGTCGAGATCATGCTGGTGACGCCGTCCAAGGTGGTGAGCAAGCTGGTCAGCACCGAGATGGCGGCCTGCGGTTTCCGCACCGTCATCGTCCGCGACCCGATCGAGTCGATCGCGCTGGCGGTTCGCATGCCGCCGGACATGATCATCGCGTCGGCGGTGATGGACGGACTGGGCGGGCTCGACCTGCTACGCGGCCTGCGCGCCATGTCCCCCACACGGGACGTGCCGATGGCGCTGCTGACCAGCCTCGACACCGTCATCAAGGATGTGCCGGACGGGATCGCGGTGATCCGGGTCGGCACCCATTTCGGCGACGACTTCGCCGGGGCGATCACGCGCTTCAACCTGGGCTGACGGGTCCGTTCATTTCCACTGGCCGCAGCACCTCTTGAACTTCCGGCCGCTGCCGCAGGGACAGGGGTCGTTGCGGCCGACATACCGGTACGGATTCAGGACGGTCTGCTGTCCGCCGAGGCCGATGGACGGCATCCCCGGGAAAGCCATGGCGGGAGAGCCGGGAGCATCCCACCCGGCCAGCGCCGGCTCACGCTGTCGCAGGGATTCGGCGATCCGGACCACCTCCTCCTCGATATCCTCCTGGTCGATGTCCTCCCGGTCTGCTTCGGATTCCGGGTCGTCGCGAATCGTCCAGCCCCGGAGTTCGGAGACGATGTCGCCGAACGGGCGGTACTCGTCGCCGATCCCGGCCATCACCTCCCCGGCCTGGGCATCGGCGAGCATCCGCTCGAAGTCCTCATGGGAGAGGAACTGCGGATCGATGATCCCGGCGCAGAAACTCTGCTCGACCGCGCCGCGCAGGTCGGAAAAGCCCAGTTGGGCGATCAGTTCAGCCCATCCGGACGATACGAGCCCGTTCGGGTCACCGGCCAGATTGCCCTCCAGCCGGCGGAGATAATCCGCCATGGCCGGCCGTTCGATCCGGCCGGCGACCGTCAGCATTCCCATGGTGTCGAGCATGCGGCGCCTGACCTGGCAGTCCGCGGCCGGATTCTCGATCAGGTCCATCAAGGGCGCCGGATCGCCGTCGAACAGGTTGAACATCACGCGATGGATCGTGAAGGCCACGGCATCGCCCAGCAGCATGTCGAGCCTCTCGACGTCCCGTGCCAGCAGGTCCGCGACCGCTCGATAGGCCGGGGTGGCTCGCCACGAGCCGAGCAGATGCACCGCCAGGAACACCAAGCCGTCCTCCCCGGCCAGCGCCGGCATCGGCGCGTCGGCCGACCGGGCCACGACCCCGATCAGGACCGGGACCATCTCGTCGCGCCGGGACGTGGCTTCGCGAACGGCTTCGGCCGGAACGCTCGTCGCTTCCCTGAGTGCAGCGATGATCTGCTGGCTCTCCATGGCTTCCCCCTTTGCGCCAGCCGCAGTTTAGCAGCAAGCCGGCCGGGGTGAAGTCCCTCGCGACATTTATCCTCAACTTGCGCAGTGTTGCCGCCACATCATGCGGTACGCCGCTTCCAGGCCGCGGGTGAATGCCGCACCGTCGCACAGGAGTGAGGCGGCCATGCGGCCGCGCAGGCCGGACCGCAGCGCGGCGAGGGCCTGGCGGTCCCGCGACAGATCGGCGGCGATCCGCACATACTCGTCGGCATCGGCCGCCGCCCACTCCGGGTGGCCCAGCACCGTGACGTGGCTCAGGCTGTGGCGGGAGCAGAATCGCCGGCCCGGCAAGGTGACGACGGGCACTCCCATCCACAGCCCCTCCAGGGTCGTGAGGCCGCCCGAGTAGGGAAACGGGTCCAAGGCGATGTCGACTCCGGCGTAGGCCTCCAGCATGTCCGCATGACCGCCGCCCTGCGCCAGTTCCAGCCGGTCGGAGCCTATCCCGGCAGCCCCGAACCGCGCCGCGACACGGTCGCGCAGGTCGGGGCACCGGAGTTCCCGGGTACTGAGGAGCAGCCGGCTGCCGGGTACCGCATCGAGAACCCTGGTCCACAAGGCGATCACGCCATCCTGGATCTTGGCGAGCCGGTTGAAGCAGCCGAAGGTGACATGGCCCGAACCCAGGGCCGGCAGCGGTGCCACGGGCGGGGCATAGGCGGGCGGCCCATAGGGGACGTATCCCCCGGGAAGCCGGAAGATCCGTTCAGTATAGAACTCCTCCGTCCCGGCCGGGCATTGCCGCGGGTCGCCGATCAGCCAGTCCATGGCCGGAAGGCCCGACGTGCCGATCAGCCCGCCCCAGGTCGCCAGGACCGGAGCCGGAGTCCGGGCGAACACCCCAAGGCGATTGTGGGCGGTATGGCCCGAGAGATCGACCAGCAGGTCGATCCCGTCGGCGCGAATCCGCCCGGCCAGCGCCGCGTCGTCCATACCGACGGTCGAGACCCAGGAATCGCAGTGCCGGCGCAGATGGTCGGTCACCTCATCCTCGACCACCCGGCCCGAGTAGGCATGGATCTCCACCGCCGCCGGATCATGGTTGGGCAGGACCGGCGAGAGGAACCAGCCGACCGGGTGCTTTCCGAAATCGGCGGAGACATAGCCCACGCGGAGCCGCCGGTCGGAGTCGCGCCCGCGATCCGGTCGCGGTTCGGCGAGGCTGGACAGACTGGAACCCCAGGCCCGCAGTTCCGCGGCAAGGTCCCGGTCGTCAACTGTGGGGGAAAGATGGAGGGCGTAGAGCCGGTTCTCCGTGGCGCCGCGATGGTCCGGCTCCCGTCCGATCACCCGGGCGTAGGTGGCGACGGCGGCATCGGGATCGCCGGCATCGATCAGGACGTTGCCGAGCTGCAGCAGCGCCGCGGCATCGGCGGGGGCGATCGCCGCCGCATGGCGGGCGGCGCGCTCCGCCTGCCCGATCAGGCCCGAGGAGGCCAGGACGATCGAGTGCACGACATGCGTTGCGGCATGGTCGGATCGGGCAGCAACGGCGCGGTGGGCGAGCGCCAGGGCCTCCTCGGTCCGCCCCAGGCGACTCAGGACGATGGCGAGGTTGGCAAGGGCGTCGGCCTGCTCCGGTGCCGTCAGCACGGCGCCCTCGAGCACGCCGGCGGCATCGTCCAGTTGCCCGGCCTCCATCAGGGCGCAGCCGAGATCGTTCAAGGCGAGGGCATCATCGGGCGCCAACCGGGCCGCCGCGCGGTAATGGACAAGCGCGCCGGGCCGGTCGCCTCGCTTGTCCAGGAGCAATGCCAATGCCCGCCGGCCGTCCGCCGACTCCGGGCACAGGTCCACCGCCCGCTCCAGCAGGTCGAGCGCCTCGCCGGCTTGTCCCTGCTGGTGGCGCAGCAGCCCGAGGAACCGGAGCAGATCGGGATGGCTGGGATGGACGGCGAGGAGGCTTCGGTAAGCGGCCTCCGCCTCCTCCAGCCGGCCGGCGCGATGGAGCGCCAGAGCGTCGTCCAGGCTCATGGCCGATGCCGGTTCCATGCCCCTCTCCTCCCCCACACGGTCGAATGCGAACGGAAAAGGCCGCCCCGGTTTCCCGGAGCGGCCTTCTTTCCATGCCTGGCGTCGGACCCGCGGCTTACGCCACGTTGGGCCGGCTTTCCGGCAGGCCCGGCATGACGCTCTCGCTGCCATCGTGCTCGATCGGGGTGGTTTCCCGGTCGCGCTCAGCGGCGATCTGCTTCAGGCGGTTGACCACCGAACCGGTACCGGCCGGGATCAGGCGACCGACGATCACGTTCTCCTTCAGGCCGTCCAGGTTGTCCACGCGGCCCGAGACGGCGGCCTCGGTCAGCACGCGGGTGGTTTCCTGGAACGACGCGGCGGAGATGAACGACTTGGTCTGGAGCGAGGCCTTGGTAATGCCCTGAAGGACAGGGCGCGCCTTGGCCGGACGAAGCTGGACGCCGTCGGCGCCGGCTTCCGCGATGACCTTCTCGTTCTCGATGTCGAACTCCTGACGGTCCACCTGCTCGCCCACCAGGAAGGTGGTGTCGCCGGCGTCCTCGATCTCGACCTTCTGCAGCATCTGGCGGACGATCACCTCGATATGCTTGTCGTTGATCTTCACGCCCTGGAGCCGGTAGACCTCCTGGATCTCATTGGTGAGGTAGGCGGCCAGCGCCTCCACACCCATGACCGCCAGGATGTCGTGCGGCACGGGGTTGCCGTCCATCAGCAGGTCGCCGCGCTGGACATAGTCGCCTTCCTGGACCGAGATGTGCTTGCCCTTGGGGATCAGGTACTCCTTGGGCTGCTCGCTCTCGTCGTTGGGAACGACCACGATCCGGCGCTTGGTCTTGTAGTCCTTGCCGAACTCGACCCGGCCGTCGGTCTCCGAGATGATCGCGAAGTCCTTCGGGCGGCGGGCCTCGAACAGCTCGGCCACGCGCGGCAGACCGCCGGTGATGTCACGCGTCTTGGAGCCTTCGCGCGGGATGCGGGCCAGCACGTCGCCCGCCCGCACGCGGGCGCCGTTCTCGATCGACAGGATAGCGTCGACCGACATGTAGTAGCGCGCCTCCATGCCGTTCGGCAGCTTGACCACGTCGCCGGTCTCGTCCCGCAGCGTGATGCGCGGACGGAGGTCGGCACCGCGGGGCTGCTGGCGCCAGTCGACCACCACCTTGCTGGAGATGCCGGTCGCCTCGTCCATGACCTCGCGGACGGACACGCCCTCGATCAGGTCGACGTAGTTGGCGATACCCTCGCGCTCGGTGATGATCGGCAGGGTGTACGGGTCCCACTCGGCCAGCTTGCGGCCGCGCTCGACCTTCTCCTCCTCGGCCGCCAGCAGCTTGGCACCGTAGGGAATACGGTGACGCGCCTTCTCGCGGCCCTGGTCGTCTACCAGCACCAGTTCGCAGTTCCGGCCCATGACGACCGGCACGCCTTCGGAGTTCAGAACCACGTTGCGGTTCTTGATCTGAAGGGTCGCGTCGAACGCCGCCTCGACCGAGGACTGCTCGGCACCGCGCTGGGCGGCACCGCCGATGTGGAAGGTACGCATGGTCAGCTGGGTGCCCGGCTCGCCGATCGACTGCGCCGCGATGACGCCGACCGCCTCGCCGACGTTCACCAGGGTGCCGCGGGCCAGGTCGCGGCCGTAGCACTTGGCGCACACGCCGTCGCGGGTGTGGCAGGTCAGGACCGAACGGATCAGCACCGAGTCGATGCCGGCCTGCTCGATCTTGTCCACCAGCGCCTCGTCGATCAGCGCGCCCGCGTCCACGACGACCTCGCCGGTCAGCGGGTTCTTAAGCTCGACGGCCGTGGTACGGCCCAGGATGCGGTCGGCCAGCGGCGCGATCACCTCTCCGCCCTCGATCACGGCCTTGACGGTGATGCCGTCGGTGGTGCCGCAATCGACCTCGACGATGATCGCGTCCTGAGCCACGTCGACCAGGCGGCGGGTCAGGTAACCCGAGTTCGCCGTCTTCAAGGCGGTGTCGGCCAGACCCTTACGGGCACCGTGGGTGGAGTTGAAGTACTCCAGCACGGTCAGGCCTTCCTTGAAGTTCGAGATGATCGGCGTCTCGATGATCTCGCCCGACGGCTTGGCCATCAGGCCGCGCATGCCGGCCAGCTGCTTGATCTGTGCCGCCGAACCACGCGCACCGGAGTGCGCCATCATGTAGACCGAGTTGATGCCCTGGCCCGGACGGTCCTTCTTGATCACGTCCATCATGGCGTTGGCCACCTTCTCGGTGGTTTCCGACCAGACGTCGACGACCTTGTTGTACTTCTCGCCCTGGGTGATCAGGCCGTCCAGGTACTGCTGCTCGTACTCCTTGACCCGCTCCTGCGCGTCGGCAACCAGGGCCTGCTTCTCCGGCGGGATGACCATGTCGTCCTTGCCGAACGAGATGCCGGCGCGGCAGGCATGGCCGAAGCCCAGCTTCATCAGCCGGTCGGCGAAGATCACCGTCTCCTTCTGGCCGCAGTGGCGGTAGACCAGATCGATGACGTTGGTGATCTCCTTCTTGGTCAGCAGGCGGTTGATGACCGCGAACGGGACCATCTTGTTGCGCGGCAGGATCTCGGACAGCAGCATCCGGCCCGGCGTGGTCTCCACGCGCACGGTGGTCGGCTTGCCCTCGTCGTCGATCGTCCTGTAACGCGCCTTGATCTTGGCGTGCAGGCTGACCGCCTTCGCGTCCAGCGCCTGCTGGATCTCGCCGATGTTGGCGAAGGCCATGCCCTCGCCCTTCTCGCCGTCGCGTTCCATCGTGATGTAGTACAGACCCAGGACGATGTCCTGGCTGGGCACGATGATCGGCTTGCCGTTGGCGGGCGACAGGATGTTGTTGGTCGACATCATCAGGACGCGCGCCTCGAGTTGGGCTTCCAGCGACAGCGGCACGTGGACCGCCATCTGGTCGCCGTCGAAGTCCGCGTTGAAGGCGGTGCAGACCAGCGGGTGCAGCTGGATCGCCTTGCCCTCGATCAGCGTCGGCTCGAACGCCTGGATGCCCAGGCGGTGCAGGGTCGGCGCGCGGTTCAGCAGGACCGGATGCTCGCGGATGACCTCCTCGAGGATGTCCCAGACCTCCGGCCGCTCCTTCTCGACCATGCGCTTGGCCGCCTTGATGGTCGAAGCCATGCCGTACAGCTCGAGCTTGGCGTAGATGAAGGGCTTGAACAGCTCAAGCGCCATCTTCTTCGGCAGGCCGCACTGGTGCAGCTTCAGCTCCGGGCCGACCACGATGACCGAACGGCCGGAATAGTCGACGCGCTTGCCGAGCAGGTTCTGGCGGAACCGGCCCTGCTTGCCCTTCAGCATGTCGGACAGCGACTTCAGCGGACGCTTGTTGGCGCCCGTGATGACGCGGCCGCGGCGGCCGTTGTCGAACAGGGCGTCGACGGCTTCCTGCAGCATGCGCTTCTCGTTGCGCACGATGATGTCAGGCGCCTTCAGCTCGATCAGCCGCTTCAGGCGGTTGTTCCTGTTGATCACGCGGCGGTACAGGTCGTTCAGGTCCGAAGTCGCGAACCGGCCGCCGTCGAGCGGCACCAGCGGGCGCAGTTCGGGCGGAATGACCGGGATGACGTTCAGGATCATCCATTCCGGCCGGGAGCCGGATTCCTGGAACGCCTCGATCAGCTTCAGCCGCTTGACCAGCTTCTTGCGCTTGGCCTCGGAGTTGGTCTCCCGCAGCTCGTCGCGGCAGGTGATGCGCTCCTGCTCCAGGTCGATCTGGGACAGCATGTGGCCCAGCGCCTCGGCGCCGATCTTGGCTTCGAACGCGTCGTCGCCGTACTCTTCCTGGGCGGAGATATACTCCTCCTCGCCGAGAAGCTGGTGAAGCTTCAGCGGGGTCAGGCCGGGCTCGACCACGACGTAGTTCTCGAAATAGAGGACCCGCTCCAGATCCTTCAGGGTCATGTCGAGCAGCAGTCCGATGCGGCTCGGCAGGGACTTCAGGAACCAGATGTGCGCCACCGGCGAGGCCAGCTCGATATGGCCCATGCGTTCGCGGCGCACCTTGGACAGGGTGACCTCGACGCCGCACTTCTCGCAGATGATGCCGCGGTACTTCATGCGCTTGTACTTGCCGCACAAGCACTCGTAATCCTTGATCGGACCGAAGATGCGGGCGCAGAACAGCCCGTCGCGTTCCGGCTTGAAGGTACGGTAGTTGATGGTCTCCGGCTTCTTGATCTCGCCGAAGGACCAGGAGCGGATCCGCTCGGGGCTCGCGATCGAGATACGGATCTGATCGAAGCTCTGCGGGCCCTGGACCTGGCCGAAAATATTCATCAACTCGTTCATGAACCTCTCCCCTGAGCGGGGCCGGCCCGGTGGGCCGGCTGAGAGCGGCGGATGGAAATCACGGGTATCCGCCGTCTGATTATGTCTCGAACAGCATTCCGCCGGTCATGACCACAAGGCCAATGCGCGGCGGTGATGTTCCGGGTGGAAACGGACGGGGGCGGCTCGCACCGCCCCCCTGCCCCGGTCCGCCCGGATCAGTAGGCCCTTTGGTTCAGCTCGACGTTCAAGCCGAGCGAACGCAGCTCCTTGACCAGCACGTTGAACGATTCCGGGATACCGGCCTCGAAGTTGTCGTCGCCGCGGACGATCGCCTCGTAGACCTTGGTACGACCGGACACGTCGTCCGACTTGACCGTGAGCATCTCCTGCAGGGTGTAGGCAGCGCCATAGGCTTCCAGCGCCCAGACCTCCATCTCGCCGAAACGCTGCCCGCCGAACTGGGCCTTGCCGCCCAGCGGCTGCTGGGTGACCAGGCTGTAGGGACCGATCGACCGGGCGTGGATCTTGTCGTCCACCAGATGGTGCAGCTTCAGCATGTAGATGTAGCCGACGGTCACCTTGCGGTCGAACGGCTCGCCGGTCCGGCCGTCGATCAGCGTGCTCTGGCCCGACTTGTCCAGGCCCGCCATCTCCAGCATCCGGCAGATGTCGTCCTCGCGCGCCCCGTCGAAGACGGGAGTGGCGAAAGGCACGCCGATCCGCAGGTTGCCGGCCAGTTCCAGCAGTTCCTTGTCCGACAGGTCGGCGACGTCGGTGTCGTAGGCCCTGCCGTAGACCGCCTTCAGCTTCTCCTTCAGGTCGGCGATGACCTTGGTCATGCCGTCGTCGGAGCTGCGCTTGGCCGCCGAACGGTAGGTCTGGACCATCTGGTCGATCTGGCGCCCGAGCCCGGCCGCGGCCCAGCCCAGGTGGGTCTCCAGGATCTGCCCGACATTCATGCGCGACGGGACGCCCAGCGGGTTCAGCACGATGTCGACCTGGCGGCCGTCTTCCAGGAACGGCATGTCTTCCTTGGGAATGATCTTGGAGATCACGCCCTTGTTGCCGTGCCGGCCGGCCATCTTGTCGCCCGGCTGGAGCTTGCGCTTCACCGCGACGAAGACCTTGACCATCTTCATCACGCCCGGCGGCAGCTCGTCGCCCCGCTGCAGCTTCTCGACCTTGTTCTCGAAGCGGGCCTGCAGGGCGTCGATCGAGTCGTCGAACACCTTGCCGACCTGCTCGATGGTCTCCATCACCTGCTCGTTCTCGACGCTGATCTGACGGGTCTGGCCGCCGGTCAGGGGGGCGAGATCGGCTTCGGTGATGTCGGCGCCGGTGCGGAAGCCCTTGGGGCCGCTGACGGCCTTCTGGCCGATCAGGAGCTCGCGCAGGCGACCGTAGAAGCTGCGCTCCAGGATCTTGCGCTCGTCGTCGCGGTCCTTGGCCAGACGCTCGATCTCGGCGCGCTCGATCGCCATCGCGCGCTCGTCCTTGTCCACGCCGCGGCGGGAGAAGACGCGGACCTCGACGATGGTGCCGGCGACGCCCGGCGGCAGGCGCAGCGACGTGTCGCGCACGTCGGACGCCTTCTCGCCGAAGATGGCGCGCAGCAGCTTCTCTTCCGGCGTCATCGGGCTTTCGCCCTTCGGCGTCACCTTGCCGACCAGGATGTCGCCCGGCTTCACCTCGGCACCGATATAGACGATGCCCGCCTCGTCGAGGTTCTTCAGGGCCTCTTCGCCGACGTTGGGGATGTCGCGGGTGATCTCTTCCTGGCCCAGCTTGGTGTCGCGGGCCATGACCTCGAACTCCTCGATATGGATCGAGGTGAAGACGTCGTCGCTCACGATCCGCTCGGAGATCAGGATCGAGTCCTCGAAGTTGTAGCCGTTCCAGGGCATGAACGCGACCAGCACGTTCCGGCCCAGGGCCAGCTCTCCCAGCTGGGTCGAGGGGCCGTCGGCGATGATGTCGCCGGCCTGCACCCGGTCACCGACACGCACCAGCGGGCGCTGGGTGATGCAGGTGTTCTGGTTCGACCGCTGGAACTTCAGCAGGTTGTAGATATCGACACCGGGGGCGGCCGTGTTGGTCTCCTCGGTGGCGCGGATCACGATGCGGGTGGCGTCGACCTGGTCGATCACGCCCGACCGGCGGGCCGCGATCGCCACGCCGGAGTCGCGGGCGACGGTCGCCTCCATGCCGGTGCCGACCAGCGGCGCGTCGGACTGGATCAGCGGCACCGCCTGGCGCTGCATGTTCGAGCCCATCAGCGCGCGGTTGGCGTCGTCGTTCTCCAGGAACGGGATCAGCGCCGCGGCGACGGACACCAGCTGCTTCGGCGACACGTCGATCAGGCTGATCGCCTCGGGGCGGAACATCAGGTACTCGCCGCCCTGGCGGCAGGACACCAGGTCCTCCACGAAGCTGCCGTCCTCGTTCAGCTCGGCGTTGGCCTGGGCGACCGTGTAGCGGCCCTCCTCCATCGCGGAGAGATAGACCACCTCGTCCGTCACCTTGCCGTCCACGACCTTCCGGTACGGGCTCTCGATGAAGCCGTACTGGTTGACGCGGGCGTAGGTGGCCAGCGAGTTGATCAGGCCGATGTTCGGGCCTTCCGGAGTCTCGATCGGGCAGATGCGGCCGTAGTGCGTCGGGTGCACGTCGCGCACCTCGAAGCCCGCCCGCTCGCGGGTCAGACCGCCCGGGCCGAGGGCCGACAGGCGCCGCTTGTGGGTGATCTCCGACAGCGGGTTGGTCTGGTCCATGAACTGGGAGAGCTGCGACGACCCGAAGAACTCGCGCACGGCGGCGGCCGCCGGCTTGGCGTTGATCAGGTCGTGCGGCATGACCGTGTCGATCTCGACCGAGCTCATGCGCTCGCGGATCGCGCGCTCCATGCGGAGCAATCCTACGCGGTACTGGTTCTCCATCAGCTCGCCGACCGAGCGGACGCGACGGTTGCCGAGATGGTCGATGTCGTCGATCTCGCCCCGGCCGTCCTTCAGCTCGACCAGGACCTTGAGGATCGAGAGGATGTCCTCCTTGCGGAGCACCCGCATCTGGTCGTCGGTCTTGAAGCCGAGGCGCGCGTTCATCTTGACGCGGCCGACCGCGGACAGGTCGTAGCGCTCCTGGTCGAAGAACAGGCCGTTGAACAGAGCTTCCGCGGACTCCAGGGTCGGCGGCTCGCCCGGGCGCATGACCCGGTAGATGTCGATCAGCGCGTCTTCGCGGGACGCGTTGCGGTCCGCGGCCATCGTGTTGCGGATGTACGAGCCGACATTGATGTGGTCGATCGCCAGCACGGGGATCGAGCTGACACCGGCCTTCTCCAGCTTCTCGATGTCCATCAGCGACAACTCGTCACCGGCCTCGTGATAGACTTCGCCCGTCTTCTCGTTGATCAGGTCGGCGGCCAGGTACCGGCCGGCCAGTTCCTCGGTCGCGACGAGTTGCTCTTCCAGGCCCTGCTCGACCAGCTTGCGGATCGCCCGCGGGGTCATCTTGGTGCCGGCCTCGGCCATCACTGTGCCGGTCTTGGCGTCGATCAGGTCGCCGACCAGCTTGATGCCCTTCATGCGATCGGCGTTGAACGGGGTCTTCCAGCCGTTGGCCGCCCGCTCGTAGACGATGCTGTCGTAGAAGGTGCCGAGGATCTCCTCCTTCGACATGCCCTGCGCCTCGTAGGGCTGCAGGCCCTGGGGTCCGCGCTCCTCGCGCAGCGCTGCCGTCTCCGCGCTGTCCAGGGCGAACAGCAGCGTGGTCGCCGGCAGCTTGCGGCGGCGGTCGATACGGACGAACACGAGGTCCTTGGCATCGAACTCGAAGTCCAGCCAGGAACCGCGGTAGGGAATGACGCGGGCGGCGAACAGGTACTTGCCGGAGCTGTGGGTCTTGCCCTTGTCGTGGTCGAAGAAGACGCCGGGGCTGCGGTGCATCTGGCTGACGATGACCCGCTCGGTGCCGTTGATCACGAAGGTGCCGTTCGCCGTCATCAGGGGCATGTCGCCCATGTAGACGTCCTGCTCCTTGATGTCGCGGATCGAACGGAGGCCGGTTTCCTCCTCGACGTCGAAGACGCTGAGGCGCAGGGTCACCTTGAGCGGAGCCGCGAAGGTCATCCCGCGCTGCTGGCACTCTTCAACATCGTATTTCGGCTGTTCCAGCTCATACTTCACGAAGTCGAGCACGGCGCGGTCGGAGAAGTCCTTGATCGGGAAAACAGACCGGAACACCTCCTGCAGGCCCACATTGCCGCGGCGCTCGGGCGGGACGTCCATCTGGAGGAAGTGATCGTAGGAGCTCCGCTGCACCTCGATGAGGTTGGGCATGCGGGTTACCTCGGGGATCCTCCCGAAGCTCATGCGAACACGCTTACGTCCCGTAAAGGATTTGGCCATGGATGCCCCTCGTAGACTCATCCGATTTTGCGTCCCCAGGGGACGCGAAACGGTGCCGCAGCCTTTCCGTTAACCTTACGGAAGGTTGCGCACCGTATACTGTGTCATGTCCGTCGCCATACGCTGCGCGGCAGACACCGGGCACCATATGACTGCCGCCAGAAAATGCATACAACGCCGTTCGACGGCATGCCCCCTTTCGGGGGGCAGGCCGTCGTCAAGCGCTTGAATATGAACTCTGTCGTTCAGCAAGACGGTCTTACTTAATGTCGACCGTCGCGCCCGCTTCTTCAAGCTGTTTTTTGATCTTGGCGGCCTCGTCCTTCGACACGGCCTCCTTGACCGGCTTCGGAGCGCCTTCCACCAGGTCCTTCGCCTCCTTGAGGCCCAGGCCGGTGATGGCGCGGACTTCCTTGATGACGTTGATCTTCTTGTCGCCGGCGGCGGAGAGGATCACGTTGAACTCGGTCTGCTCTTCGACCGGTGCTGCGGCGGCGGCCGGAGCAGCGGCAGCGGCGGCCACCGGAGCGGCGGCGGAAACGCCCCACTTCTCTTCGAGCATCTTGGACAGCTCGGCCGCCTCGAGGACGGTCAGAGCGGACAGGTCGTCAACCAGCTTGGCCAGATCAGCCATTTTGAACTCCGTTTGAGCTTGAACTTCTGTTTAGATCGTAAGGAGGCTTAAGCCGCCTCGTCCTGCTTGTTCTGGGCATCGGCGTACGCCGCGAGAACGCGGGCCACCTGGCCACCCGGAGCCTGAAGCACGCCGGCGATACGGGTCGCGGGAGTGCTGATCATGCCCAGGAGCTTGCCGCGCAGTTCGTCGAGCGACGGCAAGGACGCGAGCGCCTTGACACCTTCGACGTCGAGGGTCTGGGTGCCGAGAGAGCCGCCGACAATCTTGAACTTGTCGTTGCCCTTGGCATAGTCGGCGGCCACCTTGGCGGCCGCGACCGGGTCCTTCGAGTAGGCGACCGCGGTCGGCCCCTTGAACAACCCGTCCAAACCTTCGAACTGCGTACCCTTGAGGGCGATGCGAGCGAGCCGGTTCTTCGTCACCTTGAAGCTGGCGCCCGCAGCGCGCATCTTGCGGCGCAGGTCCGTCACCTCGGCCACCGTCATCCCGCTCTGCTGGGTGACGACGACGAGACCGGTGTCCTGCAACGCAGAGTGCAACGCCGCGACCGTCTCTTCCTTCTGAGTGCGGTCCACGGATCGTCTCCGTTGCTAAATGGCCTGGGCACCCTCGACCTTGAGGAAGCCCCTGCCGTGCAGACAATTGGAACCCCTCCCCGGGTGAGTGGGGGAACGGTCCCGGTTTACCTGTCCCAGAAGTTCAAGCCGTCAGTGCCGGCCGGGGCTTTACCCGTCCGGTAATCGGTTGCAACTCCCGTCTATGCAGGCGAATCTTAGGCCGGCGAACCGGCGCCTGCAGTCTCGGACAGGGCGGACGGTGCGGACACCGTCCTGACGGCGGCGGTTCCGGTCGCCCGGTCCCGCCGCCATGTCCCTTACGCGTTGGCGGTGGTGCCCGCCGTGGCGATGGTCGAGAGGTCCAGCTTCACGCCCGGACCCATGGTCGAGCTGAGCGAGATCTTCTCGATGTACTGGCCCTTGGCGCCCGTCGGCTTGGCGCGGTTGATCGCGCCGACGAAGGCCCGGATGTTCTCCAGCAGCGCGTCGTCGCTGAAGCTGGCCTTGCCGACGCCCGCATGCACGATGCCGGTCTTCTCGGCGCGGAACTCGACCGAACCGCCCTTGGCCGCCTTGACGGCCTCGGTCACGTTCGGGGTCACCGTACCCAGCTTCGGGTTCGGCATCAGGCCGCGCGGACCCAGGATCTTGCCGAGCTTGCCGACCACGGCCATCATGTCCGGGGTGGCGATGCAACGGTCGAAGTTGATCTCGCCGGCCTGGATCTTCTCGGCCAGGTCATCCGCACCGACGATGTCGGCGCCGGCCGCCAGGGCCTCCTCGGCCTTGTTGGCTCGGGCGAACACCGCGACGCGGACGGTCTTGCCCGTGCCGTTCGGCAGGGTGACCATGCCGCGGACCATCTGGTCGGCGTGGCGGGGGTCGATGCCCAGGTTCATCGCGAGCTCGATGGTCTCGTCGAACTTGGCGGTCGCCTTGGACTTGATCAGCCGGAGGGCGTCTTCCAGCGGCAGGAAGCCGTCGCGGTCGATGCCCTGGTAGGCGTTCTTGAGGCGCTTTCCGATACGTGCCATGGTCTCTTACTCCACCACTTCCAGGCCCATGGAACGGGCGGAGCCCGCGATCATCTTGGCGGCGCCGTCAACGTCGTTGGCGTTGAGGTCGACCATCTTCGTCTGCGCGATCTCGCGGATCTGATCCATCGAGATCTGGCCGATGAAGCCCTTGCCGGTCGTCTGCGAGCCCTTGGTGATGTTGGCGGCCTTCTTGATGAAGTAGGTCGCCGGCGGGGTCTTCGTGACGAAGGTGAAGGTACGGTCACCGAACGCGGTGATCACGACCGGGATCGGCATGCCGACCTCCAAGTCAGCGGTCCGCGCGTTGAACGCCTTGCAGAACTCCATGATGTTCAGGCCGCGCTGACCCAGCGCCGGACCGATCGGCGGCGACGGGTTGGCCTTGCCGGCCGGCACCTGAAGCTTGATGTAGCCGATAATCTTCTTTGCCATCGTGATACCTCTCCAAATGGTCCTCGGAGGACCATGTCGCAACCCTCGGAACAGTCACCGCAGGGTTGCAGGGCGCGCGGTACGGCCATGGCGAGCCTCCCGCACAAATCAGCCGGGACGCCGTGGCGTTCCGACAAACGGAACGCCGGAGCGTCCCGACACCGGGATCAGATCTTCTCGACCTGCCCGTATTCCAGTTCCACCGGGGTGGAGCGGCCGAAGATCGACACCGCGACCTTGAGCCTGGCCTTTTCCTCGTCCACTTCCTCGACCATGCCGGTGAAGGAGGTGAAGGGGCCGTCGTTGACCCGGACCTGCTCCCCGACCTCGAAGGTGATCGACGGCTTGGGCCGCTCGATGCCCTCCTGGACCTGGTAGATGATCCGCTCGGCCTCGGACTGGCTGATCGGCTGCGGCTTACCGCCGCCGCCCAGGAAGCCGGTGACCTTCGGCGTGTTCTTCACGAGACTCCAGGTCTCGTCGCTCAGTTCCATCTTCACCAGGACATAGCCGGGAAAGAACTTCCGCTCGGCGTTGACCTTGGCGCCCCGGCGGACCTCGACCACTTCCTCGGTCGGCACCAGGATTTCCTCGAACATCTCGGAGAGGCCCTTCTGGGCGGCCTTCTCGCGGATGCCCTGCGCGACCTTCTTCTCGAAGCCCGAATAGACGTGAACGACGTACCAGCGCATCGCCATGGCTTCAGACCCCCAGGCCGAGAATCGTGCGGACGCCCAGCGCCAGCACCTGATCGACCAGCAGGAAGAACAGGGACGCGGCGATGACCATCACGAACACCATGCCGGAGGTGATCGTCGTTTCCTTGCGCGTCGGCCAGGTAACCTTGGCCACCTCGCGCCGGACTTCGCGAGCGAATTCTGCAGGGTTCTTTTTAGCCATCGCGGTTGGGCCGCCAGTCTCACTTAAGTACAGCCGTCGCCATCGAGGCGCCGGCCAGAAATTCAGATCGTCACGGCCTTTGCCGTCATCGCCTGCTCGGATGTCCGCCTGCCAAGAGTGGCAGGAGTGGAGGGGCTCGAACCCCCAACCCCCGGTTTTGGAGACCGGTGCTCTACCAATTGAGCTACACTCCTACAGCGCCCGTCCGCCGGACGATGCCCCTGTGCCGAAGACGATGATGCCTCAACTCCGGGGCGGCGGGGGGTTTTAACGGATCCGTCAGAAACAATCCAGCGAAAAGGCCGCCGCCGGAGAATTATTTTCCGGCGGCGGCCAGATCCGTGGAACCTTACTTGATGATGCTGGCGACGACGCCAGCGCCGACGGTGCGGCCGCCCTCGCGGATGGCGAAGCGGAGGCCTTCGTCCATGGCGATCGGGGCGATCAGGGTGACGGTCATGGCGACGTTGTCACCGGGCATCACCATCTCGGTGCCTTCCGGCAGCGCCACCATGCCGGTCACGTCGGTGGTCCGGAAGTAGAACTGCGGACGGTAGTTGGTGAAGAACGGCGTGTGCCGGCCGCCCTCTTCCTTGGTCAGGATGTAGGCCTCGGCCTTGAACACGGTGTGCGGCGTGATCGAGCCGGGCTTGGCCAGCACCTGGCCGCGCTCGACGTCCTCGCGCTTGGTGCCGCGCAGCAGCGCCCCGATGTTGTCGCCCGCCTGTCCCTGGTCGAGCAGCTTGCGGAACATCTCGACGCCGGTCACGGTGGTCTTGACCGTGTTCTTCAGCCCGACGATCTCGATCTCCTCGCCGACCTTGACGATGCCGCGCTCGACGCGGCCGGTCACCACGGTGCCGCGGCCCGAGATCGAGAACACGTCCTCGATCGGCATCAGGAACGGACGGTCGACCGGACGCTCCGGCTGCGGGATGTACTCGTCCACCGCCGCCATCAGCTTCAGCACGGCTTCCTTGCCGATCTCCGGGCTCTTGTCCTCCAGCGCCATCAGCGCCGAGCCGTGGACGATCGGAATGTCGTCGCCGGGGAAGTCGTAGCTGCTCAGCAGCTCGCGCACTTCCAGCTCGACCAGCTCCAGCAGCTCGGGGTCGTCGACCATGTCGACCTTGTTCAGGAACACCACGATCGCCGGGACGCCGACCTGGCGGGCCAGCAGGATATGCTCGCGGGTCTGCGGCATCGGGCCGTCGGCCGCCGACACCACCAGGATCGCGCCGTCCATCTGCGCGGCACCCGTGATCATGTTCTTCACGTAGTCGGCGTGGCCCGGGCAGTCGACGTGGGCATAGTGGCGGTTGGCCGTCTCGTACTCGACGTGCGCCGTCGAGATCGTGATGCCGCGGGCCTTCTCCTCCGGCGCCTTGTCGATCTGGTCGTACGCGGTGAACGTCGCACCGCCCGTCTCGGCCAGAACCTTGGTGATCGCCGCCGTCAACGAGGTCTTGCCGTGGTCGACGTGACCGATCGTGCCGATGTTGCAGTGCGGCTTGGTCCGCTCAAATTTCGCCTTCGCCATCGCTCTTTCTGTCCCCGCGGCTTTAGCCGACATCCATCCGAAGATCAAAAACCAAAACTTACCGGAGCCGGCGGCCGTCGTCGTCGAGGAATGGAGCGGGTGAAGGGAATCGAACCCTCGTCACCAGTTTGGAAGACTGGAGCTCTACCATTGAGCTACACCCGCCCGAACCATTTCCTGACGGCGCCATCGACACCGGTCTGCCGATCCCGGCCGGAGGATCCGGCCCTGATGGCAGAGATGGTGGAAGGGGCTGGATTCGAACCAGCGTACGCTATCGCGGGCAGATTTACAGTCTGCTGCCTTTAACCACTCGGCCACCCTTCCAACCGCCCCGGTCGCCCGGGACGGAGATGCGCACTATGGTAATTTCGCTCCCAATGTCAACGGCTAAAGATGGCCGAACTCAACGCTGGCGTCGTAATTCGAGCCGGGGCAAAGTCGGTTCCATCATGACCAGACGCAAGCCGCCCCGCCCCGCCCATCCCGCTTCCCAGACACCCGGCCAGCCGTCCGGCCACGCCGCCGGCCAGCCCGGCCGCCGGCACAAGCCCGGCGGCGCCCAGTCCGGCCGTCCCGGCCTGCTGTTCGGGCTCCACCCGGTCGCCGCGGCCTGGACCAACCCGGACCGGCGCTGCACCCGCCTGCTCGCGACCGAGGCGGGACTCGCGAGCCTCGCGGGCGCCCTCGACCAGGCGCGCGCCGCCGGGCTTGAGCGGCCCAAGCCGTCGGTGGTCGAGCGGACCGAGTTGGACCGCCTGCTGCCGCCGGGCGCGGTCCACCAGGGACTCGTTCTGGATGCCGCCCCCCTGCCGGAGGTCGACCTGGAGGACATCGTCCGGCAGGGCTCGATGAAGGAGAGCGACGTCATCGTCGTGCTGGACCAGGTGACCGATCCGCACAACGTGGGCGCCATCCTGCGTTCCGCGGCAGCCTTCGGGGCCAGCGCGGTGGTCCTGCCCGACCGCAACGCGCCCGAATTGACCGGCACGCTGGCGAAGAGCGCTTCGGGCGCCGCCGAAGTCGTGCCGCTGGTGCGGATCGTCAACCTCGCCCGCTCGCTGACCGAGTTGCGCGAGGCCGGCTACTGGTGCGTCGGGCTGGACGAATCGGGTGCCAGGACGCTTGCCCGGATGGACCTCAAGGGCCGCGTCGCGCTGGTGCTGGGCGCCGAGGGCAGCGGGCTTCGGCGCCTCACCATGGAGCGCTGCGACGAGATCGCCCGTTTGCCGACCGGCGGGCCGATCGGCAGCCTGAACGTGTCGAACGCCGCGGCGGTGGCGCTCTACGAACTGGCCCGGCTTCGCTGAGCCGGCATCCTACCGGGACAGGTCGATCCGGTACTTGGCGAAGCCGTCGCCGGCGTCGCCGAGCGCGCTGATCCTGCTGCCGGCGGGGATCGCCTCCTTCGCCTTCGGCGAGGAGGGGAAGGTCACCACCGCGTCGCCGCCGATCGGGCTGAGCGACCAGTTCCCCTCGGACGCCGGGTCGATGGTCCTGCGGTCGAAGATGTAGTTGACCAGCGCCGTGCGGTTCTCGTCCGGGGCCTCCAGGATGATGTTGGAACCGTCGAGGCCCGGGAATTTGCCGCCGCCCCCGGCGCGGTAATTGTTGGTCACCACGACGAACCGCCGCGACTCGTCGATCGGCCGGCCTTCGAAGGCCAGGTCCCTGATGCGGTGCGAGGCGGGCGCCACGAGCTTGCCGTCGCCGTCGTAGCGGGCCGGCTGCGACACGTCGATCCGGTAGGTCACGCCGTCGATGACATCGAAGTTGTAGCTGGGGAACGAGGGGTTCAGCAGCGGCTGCTCGCCCGCCTGCGCCGGGTCGATCCGGTTGAACGCGCCGGCCGACATCTCCAGCCACTGCCGCACCTGGGCGCCGGTCATCACGACGGCGCGCAGGGTATTGGGATAGAGATAGAGGTCGGCCGCGTTCCTGATCGCGATCCGGCCGGCCGGAATGTCGGTGTAATAGTCCGGCCCGCCGCGGCCGCCGGCCTTGAACGGCGCTCCGGCCGACAGCACCGGCAAGCCTTCGTACTCCGTGCCGGCAAGCATCCGCTTGGCGTACCAGACCTGCGCGTTGGTCACGATCTGGACGGAAGGGTCGTCCTGGACCAGGGCGAAATAGCTGTTGATCGGCGCCGTCGTCTCGCCGATCGGCTGCCGGACATAGGCCAGCGTCGCCTCGTGGTCCGCCTTCAGAGCCTCGACGATGGCGGGGTCCGACTCGACCAGCGCCACCTTCCGCTTGTCCCGGGTCTCCCAGATCGGCCTCACGGAGGAAACCGCGTCGGCGACCGACCACTTGCCGCCTTCCTCCTTCAGCGTCAGGTCGATCAGGCCCAGGTGGCTGCCCCAGAAACCCGGCATCACGACGGGGACGCCGCGGACCTTGCCCTTGGCCATGTCGGTGTCGGGCAGGCCGGCGAAATCCGGGCCGGGAAACACCTTGTGCTGGTGCCCCGTGAGGATCGCGTCGATCCCCTGGACTCCGGCGAGGTACCAGGTCGCGTTCTCCTCCCCGCCGACCCGCGGCTCCGCCGACAGCCCGCTGTGGCTGAGGGCGACCACGATGTCGGCCCCCTTGGCGCGCAGTTCGGGGACATATTTCCGGGCGGCCTCGACGATGTCGGTGGTGACGACCTTGCCCTCCAGGGCGGCCTTGTCCCAGGTGGTGATCTGCGGAGTCACGAATCCGATGACGCCGATCTTCAGGGCATGGGCCTGCCCCGACTCGTCCACCACCTGCCGCGTCAGGATCTCGTAGGGCTTGAAGTAGGGCTTGCCGTCGCCGGCCCGCTCGACATTGGCGGCCACGATCGGAAAGTTAGCGCCGGCCAGGGCGTCGCCGAGGAAATCCAGGCCGTAGTTGAACTCGTGGTTGCCGACCGTGCCGGCGTCGTACTTCAGCAGGTTCATCGCCTTGTAGACGGGATGGACGTCGCCGCGCCTCAGGCCGCGCTCGCGGGCCACGAAATCGCCGAGCGGATTGCCCTGGATCGCGTCGGCATTGTCGAGCAGCAGGCTGTTCTGGGCTTCGTCCCGGGCCTTGGCGATGAGGGTGGCGGTGCGCGCCAGCCCGACCGTGACGTCCTCCTTGTCCGAATAGTAATTGTAGGGCAGCACGTTGACATGCAGGTCGGTGGTGCCGAGCAGCCGGAGCCGGACGGTAGCGTCGGCCAGGGCGCCGGTGGCGAAGCATGTGGCGGTCAGGCATGTCGCTGCGCCGAGGGCCAGCGCGGACAGGAAGCTTCTGCGGTCCATCTCATCTCCCGGAAGGGCGGAACGCGGGGCACGGACCCCACGCATGCCCATGGGTTACCGGCACCGGACGCCGGGCGTCAACCGGTCTGCTCCCCTTTCGCGCAGGGAGAGGAAATCTTCACCGCGGGCTTGTTCAGCAAGGCCCGCGGCGCTAGTCTGCATGCCGTTCGACCCGGGGCCGGCTTAGCACAGTGGTAGTGCAGCGGTTTTGTAAACCGAAGGTCGGGGGTTCAAATCCCTCAGCCGGCACCAGTCGAACACGGCGGCCTCTCGGAGTCGCGACTGCGCTGACTCAGGCATTTCCGCCGACGATGCCAGATACGCTCCTGTTCCGGTTATCCTTGCCGGCCGCCACGACTCCCCCGTTGCTGCCGGTGGCTTCAAAGGTGCCGTTGGCGCCCAGTCCGTTCTCGCAGCGCAGGAACCAGCGTCCCTTGTTCTTTTCCATGAAGCCGTAATTACCTTTGCACCTTGTCTGGTCGGTCATCACCAGGCTGATCACGCCGTCGCGGCCATGTTCCTCGAATTCCATCGTGCCGGACATGAGTGCCGTATAGCCTTCCCAGGTGAAGGCCATGGGACGGATGCCCCGGGCGGTAGCGGTTCGCTCCGCGTCGGATCGGGGCAAAGGTTTAGAGAAATCGATCTGTTCCTTGTTCCAGACATACCTGCCGCTCCGGGCATAGATCACGCAGCGCTTGCCGGGGTTCTTACTTTCGCAGGAATACAAAGCCACGGTCTCGTCATCTCCCGAACACCTGATATCGTTGCAGAACGAGTAGCCATAGCTGCTGCCGTCCGGCGTCACTGCGAAGATTCCGGGGTTGCTCTTCTCCGACCACTCCTTGAGCGCCCTCTCCGCCCTCGGGCTCAGATCAAGCGGAGCCTCCGCGAACTGATACCCACCCCCACACCCCGAAAGCACGAGGGCCGCCAAAGACAGACCTGTCTGAAATGACTTATTTATCAATCTCATGTTTTTCTCCATTCCATGCAATGGATTACTTTAACCGTACGGTCGACCATATCCAGGTGAGCCGATAATTTCTTAGCACATACTGCGCAAAGCGAATGGCATGGTTTTCAGAGTCAGAAGACGGGCCATGCAACGGTCGGACTCGACCGCCCGCCGGCGCCCCGCGGCCGTCTGGAACCAACCCCCTGCCCGCTCGTTGATGTCCCCGGACGCGCGCAACGCCGCGCATTCCGACAACGCTCTTTCGACGAACAGCAACAGGCGCAGGGAACCCCAATGGCCGACCGCGAAACGGACCGCGATATGGGCGCGGCGCACGATGCAGCCAGCCGCCCCGATCCCGCAAAGACAGCCAGTCCCGACCCGATGGAACGCGGTCATCTTCGAGACCAGATCGACAGCGGCAAGTTCCGCGACAAGGTGGCGGCGCCCGATCCGGCGACCTCTCCGCTCGGCACCGACGACGAGGCGGCCGGCGTGCCGACTCCGGCGGCGAAGGTCCAGTACGAGAGCCCGGCCGCACCGGCCCATGCCCCGGCGAACTCCCACTCCAGGGACACGCCGCCGAGCCATCTCGGCCCGATGATCGCCGCCGGCATCGTCGTCGTCGCGTTCCTGATCGGACTGATCATGATCTTTTCGGCAGGCTGAGCGACCTTTTTCCCCACCTCCTTCCTCCCCGACGGCTCGCCGGAACCTCATAGGCGAGCCGTCCTATGCCCTTGCACCGGCCTCTACCCCGCAAGGATGATTGGAACATCGACCGGCCGGATCCCGTTCTCCTCCTGGAAGAAAATCCGGGGAAAACAATCTTATGTCAAAAAAGATACTCATCACTGGCGGAGCCGGCTTCATAGGCTCGCATCTGGCCGATGAACTCATTGCCGCCGGCCATGAAGTCCGGGTTTTGGACAATTTATCGGAGCAGGTCCACGGCAGTGGCGGCGCCCGGCCGGAATATCTCAGCCGTGACATCGAGCTGCGCGTCGGCGACGTGCGCGATCCGGCCGCGGTCAAGTCCGCGTTGCAGGGCATCGACGCCGTCTATCACTTCGCCGCCATGGTCGGCGTCGGCCAAAGCATGTACCAGGTCGACGATTATGTCGGCGTCAACGACCTCGGCACCGCGGTGCTGCTCCAGGCGCTGATCGAGCGGCCTGTCGAGCGGCTGGTGGTCGCCAGCAGCATGAGCATCTACGGCGAGGGCCTGTACCGCGACATCAGGGGCGAGATCGTCACCCCGGCCGAACGCAGCCTCTCCAGGCTCAAGGACGGCCTGTGGGAACCGCTCGGCCCGGACGGCGGCGAGATCACGCCCGTCCCGACGACGGAGGACAAGGCGCCGACGCTGTCCTCGATCTATGCGCTCAACAAATATGTGCAGGAGCGCATGTGCCTGCTGATCGGGCAGGCCTACAACATCCCCACCGTCGCGATGCGCTTCTTCAACGTGTTCGGCACGCGCCAGGCGCTGTCCAACCCCTATACGGGCGTGCTCGCGATCTTCGCCTCCCGGCTGCTCAACGGCAATCCGCCGATGATCTTCGAGGACGGGCTGCAGCGCCGGGACTTCGTCCATGTGGCCGACGTGGCGCGCGCCTGCCATCTGGCGCTGAACGCCCGGGACGCCGCGGGGCATGTCTTCAACGTCGGCAGCGGCGAGAGCTACAGCGTGGTCGAGGTGGCGGAGCAGCTCGCCGCCTCCCTCGGCAAGTCGCGCATCGCGCCGACGCTGACCAAGAAGTTCCGCGTCGGCGACATCCGGCACTGCTTCGCCGACATCGGCAAGGCGCAGCGGCTCCTGGGCTACCGGCCGGAGACGTCGCTGGCCGACGGCATGATCGAGCTGGCCGCCTGGCTCGACGGCCAGATCGCGGTGGACCGGGTCGACCAGGCGAGCCGCGAACTGGCTGCAAGGGGTCTGGCCGTATGATGGGCGACCGGGACACCCCCAGGACTCCGCCCGCGGCCATGCCAGGCTTCACCGAGACCTTCAGACCCGACGACCGCGACCGTGCCGAGCAGGCCGTGGCGACGCTGAAGCGGCTGGGCGTCCGCCGCCTGCGCGTCCGGGCCGATTCCGGCGGCTGGCACGGCTGGCTGCTCCCGCGCCTCGCGTCGGAGTTCGATTTGCTGCCGGTCCTCGCCCTCGGCGAGGCCGATGCGCCCGATCCCGTCGGGACGCTCCTCCCGGCCTTGCCCGTCCTGGAGTGGGTCGAGATCGCCGCCGCACCGGGCCGGATCGCGGCGGTCGCCGGAGCGGCCGCCGCGATCCGGCAGGCCGGCCGCAAGGTCGTGCTGAGCGGACTTGATCCGGCGGCCCTGGAGCTCCTCGCCCAGCGGGGCGGTCTCGACGACATCGACGCCGTCGGCATCGGGGCGTTCCCCGGCACCGGCGACATGTCCTGGCCGGGCTGGGAAGCGGTCGTCGAAGAGTACGCCCAGGCGATGGCCGGGGCCGGCCGGGTTCCCGCCCTGTGGATCACCGGCACGGGCTTCTCCACCTGGCGCCACGACGAGCGCGGCCAGATCAGGGCCTTCCTCGCGGCGGCCGAGGCTCCGGCCGACCGGGTCTACTGGTCGTCGCTCCAGGACTTGGCCCCGGACGAGGCCAGCGCTCAGGGCTTCCATGCGGACGAGCGGGATTACGCGCTGGGCGTGCTCCGGGCCGACGGCTCGCCGAAGCTTCTCGGCCGGCTGCTGGAGCAGGGCGGCATCGCGGCGGTCCGCTCGGTCGACCGGCTGGGCCGCCCCGGATCGCCCCGCCCGGCGTCGGGCAGCACGGGCAAGCCCGTGGTCATCACCGGCGGGGCCGGTTTCATCGGGACCAACCTGGCCGACCGCCTGGTCCGCGAGGGCCACCGGGTCATCGTCTACGACAATCTGTCGCGCCCCGGCGTCGAACAGAACATCGAATGGTTGAAATCGACCCACGGCAGCGCGATTACCTTCGAACTGGCCGACATCCGCGACCCCCATGTGCTCCGCGAGGCGGTCGCCCAGGCCGGCAAGATGTTCCACTTCGCGGCCCAGGTCGCCGTGACCACCAGCCTCGTGGACCCGATCACCGATTTCGAGATCAACGCCCGCGGCACGGTCAACCTGCTGGAGGCGATGCGGGCCCAGGCGGAGCCGCCGCCCCTGGTGTTCACCTCGACCAACAAGGTGTACGGCAAGCTGGCCGACCTGGAACTGCGGCTCGAGGGCGAGCGCTACGCCCCGTCCGACGCGGAGATCCGCGCCCGCGGCATCGACGAGTCGCGCCCGCTGGACTTCTACAGCCCCTACGGCGCGTCGAAGGGCAGCGCCGACCAGTATGTGCTGGACTATTCCCGCACCTACGACCTGCCGACCGCGGTCTTCCGCATGAGCTGCATCTACGGCCCCCACCAGTTCGGCACCGAGGACCAGGGCTGGGTCGCCCATTTCCTGATCCGCGCCCTGGACGGCGAACCGATCACCCTGTACGGCGACGGCCGGCAGGTCCGCGACGTCCTGTTCGTCGAGGATCTGGTCGATGCCTTCCTCGCGGCGCAGGAGCATATGCCGGCGATCCGGGGGCAGGCCTTCAACATCGGCGGCGGTCCCGACAACGCCACCAGCCTGGTCGAGCTTCTGGAGCGGATCGGATCGACCACCGGCCGCCGTCCCGAGATCGGCTTCGGCCCCTGGCGGCCGGGCGACCAACTCTATTACGTCTCCGACACGGCCAAGTTCAACGCCGCGACGGGATGGCAGCCGCGGGTCGGGATCGCCGAGGGCATCGCGCGCCTGTCCGGATGGCTGACCGAGAACCGGATCGCGGCTGCCGAGGCGCCCGTCCTGCGGAGGGTGGCATCATGAAGTTCGCCCTGATCAACCCGAACTGGAACTTCGACGGCAGCATCTATTTCGGCTGCCGCGAACCGCACCTGCCGCTGGAGTACGGCTACTCCAAGGCGCTGATCGAGCGCGCCGGCCACGAGGCGGTGATCATCGACGGCCAACTCATGGACCTGGACCTGGACGGGATCCGCGCCAGGGTGGCCGACTACGCGCCCGATTTCACCGTGGTGACGACCGCCCCCAGCTACCTGTTCTGGCGCTGCGCCCCGCCGGAACTGCGGGTCCCGCAGGAGGTCCTGAAGGCGGTCGGCGACGTCGGCGGCACCCTGGTGGCTGTCGGGCCGCACGGCTCGACCACGCCGCGGGCGGCCTATGCCAAGCTGGGCGTCGACGTGGTCGTGATGGGCGAGTGCGAGGAACTGCTCCCCCGCCTCGCCGACGAGCCGTGGGACGCGATCCCGTCGATCTGCTTCGGGCCGCGCGACAACCCCAAGGTCAACGGTGGCCCTTTCGCCTCGCGCTTCACAGACCTGCCTGCGCTGTCCTGGCCCGACGAGTGGGTCGCCCGGCACCATCACCACCATCATCGTTTCGACATCGATCCGAACGGTCCCCGGCCCGGTCCGGGAGCGGAGATGGAGACCTCGCGCGGGTGCCCCTATCGCTGCTCCTTCTGCGCGAAGGAGAATTTCCGCGACAAGTACCGCAAGCGCCCGCTCCCGGTGATCCTGGAGGAGCTGGACCGGCTGATCGCGCAGGGCGTCGAGTACGTCTACTTCATCGACGAGATCTTCCTGCCCAACGCCGAGCTGCTGGAAGCCTTGGCCGAGCGCAGGATCAAGTTCGGCGTCCAGACCCGGATCGACCTGTGGAAGGAACCGATGCTGGAACTGCTCGGCCGGGCCGGCTGCGTCTCGATCGAGGCGGGCGTCGAGAGCCTGACGCCAGAGGGACGCCAGGCGCTGGACAAGAACTGCCGCATGTCGACCGACGAGCTGACCGACCGGCTGATCTTCGCCAAGCGGCATGTCGCCTTCGTCCAGGCCAACCTGATCGAGGCCGGCACCGACGACCAGGCGATGGTCGATGCGTGGCGGAAACGGCTGCTTGAGCACGGCGTCTGGGCCAACGAGCCCGTGCCGCTGTTCCCCTATCCCGGCTCGCCGGACTACCGGAAGCTCTGGGGCCTGCCGGACGACCAGGCGTGGGAACGGGCCCTCGACCACTACCTGACCCACCACGTCGACTTCAGCGACATCCAGGACCAGCGGCCGCTGCCGCTGCGTGAACTGGAGATGGCCGCCCCGGACGGGCGCTGACCATGGTTGCCGCGTCGGGCTCTCCGCGCCGGGTGCTGATGACGGCCGACGCGGTCGGCGGAGTCTGGGACTATGCCCTGGAACTGGCCGGCGGTCTGGCGCGGCGCGGCGTCCGCGTCACCCTGGCGGCCATGGGACCGGCGCCCTCGCCGGCGCAGCGGGCCCGGGCGATCGCGATCCCCGGGCTGGGCCTGCACCACGGCGAGTTCAAGCTGGAATGGATGGAACGGCCGGAGGGCGACCTGACCGCCGCCGGCGACTGGCTGCTCGACTTGGCGGAGCAGGTGGCGCCCGATCTGGTCCATCTCAACGGCTATGCCCATGCGGCGCTGCCCTGGGGACGGCCGGTCGTCGCGGTCGCCCATTCCTGCGTGCTGTCCTGGTGGCAGGCCGTCCACGGATGCCCGGCACCCGCCGACTGGCGGCCCTATGCCGACCGGGTCGCCGCCGGGCTGGCGGCGGCGGACCGGGTGGTGGCCCCGACTCGGGCCATGCTTGACGCGCTGGAAACCCACTACGGCCCGGTTCCGCACGGGCGGGTGGTCTGGAACGGGCGGGACGGCGGCGTGTGGCAACCGCGGCCGGACCGGGAGCCCACCGTCATCAGCGTCGGGCGGATCTGGGACGAGGCCAAGAACATCCGCGCCCTCGACGGAGTCGCCGCGGAACTGGACTGGCCGGTGGTCGTCGCCGGCTCCCGGCAGCGCCCGGACGGGCAGAGTCCGGAAGGCGATGTCCTGCCGGCGAACCTGCGGCTCCTGGGCCATCTCCGCCCCGACGAACTCGCCGACTGGTACGGGCGGGCGGCCGTCTTCGCCCTGCCGGCCCGGTACGAGCCGTTCGGCCTGTCCATCCTGGAGGCCGCGCTGTCCGGCTGCGCCCTGGTGCTGGGCGACGTGCCGAGCCTGCGCGAGCTGTGGACCGGCGCCGCGGTGTTCGTCCCCCCGGACGACCCGGCCGCCCTGGCCCGCGAACTGCGGCGGATGGCCGCCGATCCCCCGCACCTGCGGGCGCTCGCCATCGCGGCGCGCCAGCGCGCACGCAGCTATGGCACGGAACGCATGGTCGCGCGTTATCTCGACGTCTATGCCGACCTTCTGGACGCGCCGCGTTCGATCCCGCTTCACCGCGAAAGCGCCGCCGTTCCGCTGGAACGCTGACCTTGACGCCGATCTTCAAGCCAAGCGGAGACCCATGCGCTTCGTCTATTTCACCCACTCGCTGGTATCCGACTGGAATCACGGCAATGCCCATTTCCTGCGCGGCGTGATCCGGGAGCTGACCGCCCGAGGCCATCAGGTCCAGGTGTTCGAGCCGCGCAACGGCTGGAGCCTGCAGAACCTGATCGCGGACCAGGGAGCCGAGGCGGTCGCCCGCTTCGCCGCCGTCTTCCCCGGCTTCGGCTCCACCAGCTACGATCCGGCCACCCTGGACCTGGACCGCGCGCTCGACGGCGCCGACGTCGTGATCGTCCACGAATGGAACGACCATGACCTGGTGGCGGACATCGGCCGCAAGCGCGCGGCCGGCGGGCGCTTCCAGCTGCTGTTCCACGATACCCACCATCGTTCCGTCACCGATCCGAAGGCGATGGCGGCCTATGACCTGACGGCGTACGACGGCGTCCTGGCCTATGGCGCCGTGATCCGGGAGATCTATCTGAAAATGGGCTGGGGCCGGCGCGCCTGGACTTGGCACGAGGCGGCGGACACCGCCCTGTTCCGCCCGCTGCCCGGCCGCCCCCGCGAGGGGGACCTGGTGTGGATCGGGAACTGGGGCGACGGCGAGCGCTCGGTCGAGCTGGGCGAGTTCCTGCTGCTGCCGATCCGGCAGCTCAAGCTGAAGGCGCGCATCCACGGCGTGCGCTACCCGGCCGACGCCAAGGCGGCCATAGCGCTGGCCGGGGCCGAGTACGCCGGCTACCTGCCCAACCACGAGGCTCCCGAGGCCTTCGCCCGGTTCCCGGTGACGGTCCACGTGCCGCGCCGGCCCTATGTCGAGACCCTTCGCGGCATCCCGACCATCCGCCCCTTCGAGGCCCTGGCCTGCGGCATCCCGCTGGTCTGCTCACCCTGGGACGACGCCGAGGGACTGTTCCGCCCCGGCAGCGACTACCTGATAGCCCGTGACGGTACCGAAATGACCAAGCACCTCCGAGACATCCTCAACGATCTGGACCTTTCGGCCTCGCTCGCGCGGAGCGGCTACGAGACGATCCAGTCCCGTCACACCTGCGGCCACCGGGTCGACGAGCTGCTGGAGATCTGCCGCGGCCTGAAGCAGGAAAGACCCCTGCTGCAGGAGGCCCGCTGATGGCCGGCCTTAACATCTCCTTCTACGGGTCCAGCCTGGTCTCGGCCTACTGGAACGGTGCCGCGACCTATTACCGGGGCATCATCCGGGCCCTGGCGGCGCGCGGCCACCGCGTGACCTTCTACGAGCCGGACGCTTATGAGCGCCAGCAGCACCGCGACATCCCCGATCCCGACTGGGCGCGGGTGGTGGTCTATCCCAACGACGAGGACAGCGCCCGGCGGGCGCTGGAGCAGGGGCGCAACGCCGACGTGATCGTCAAGGCCAGCGGCGTCGGCGTGTTCGACAGCCTGCTGGAGGCCGGCGTGCTCGAGGTGCGGCGCCCGGACGCGACGGCGATCTTCTGGGACGTGGATGCGCCGGCGACGCTGGCGTCCATGCGGGAGAACCCCGGCGACACCCTGCGCCCCCTCGTCCCCCGCTACGACATGGTCCTGACCTACGGCGGCGGCGATCCGGTGATCCGGGCCTATCGCGAGTTCGGGGCGCGGGAATGCGTGCCGATCTACAACGCCCTGGACCCCGACACCCACCACCCGGTGCCGGCCGATCCGCGGTTCGCCGCCGACCTGGGCTTCATGGCGAACCGCCTGCCCGACCGGGAGGCGCGGGTCGAGGAGTTCTTCCTGAACGCCGCGGCGAAGCTGCCCGGCCGCCGGTTCCTGCTGGGCGGCAACGGCTGGGGCGACAAGCCGATGCCCGGCAACGTCAACTATATCGGCCACGTCTATACCGCCGACCACAACGCCGTGAACTGCTCGGCGCTGGCCGTGCTGAACGTCGCCCGCGACAGCATGGCCGCCGTCGGCTTCTCGCCGGCGACCCGCGTCTTCGAGGCGGCGGGAGCCGGCGCCTGCGTGATCACCGACGCCTGGGAAGGGATCGAGCAGTTCCTGATCCCCGGCGAGGAGATCCTGGTGGCGCGCGACGGCGCCGAGGTCGCGGCCCATGTCGACGCGCTGACGCCCGAACGGTCCCGCGCCATCGGGGAGGCGGCCCGGCGCCGCATGCTCGACGCCCACACCTACGCCCACCGCGCCGGGGAGGTCGAATCCCTGCTGATGAACGGCGCCCATGCCGGGCGGGTCCCGGCATGAACGGCATCGTCACCGGGCGGATGACCGAACGCGCGGCCGGCCTGTCGATCGTCGTCCTCGGCCTCAGCATCACGTCGTCCTGGGGCAACGGCCACGCGACCACGTACCGGGCGCTGGTCAAGGCCCTGGCCGACCGCGGCCACGACGTGCTGTTCCTGGAAGCCGACCGCCCCTGGTACGCCGCCCACCGCGACCTGGCGGAGCCGCCCTTCTGCCGGACCGCGCTCTACCGGGACCTGGAGGACCTTCGCGACCGGTTCACCCGGGAGGTCCGCGACGCCGACCTGGTGATCGTCGGATCCTTCGTTCCGGACGGCGTCGAGGTCGGAGGCTGGGCGATCCGGACCGCGCGCGGCGTCACCGCCTTCTACGACATCGACACCCCGGTGACGCTGGCCAAGCTGGAACGAGGCGACGTCGAATATCTGAGCCCCGACCTGATCCCGCGCTACGACATCTACCTGTCCTTCACCGGCGGGCCGACCCTCGGGCGGCTGGAACGGCAGTTCGGCTCGCCGATGGCCCGGGCGCTCTACTGCTCGGTCGATCCGGAGCGATACTATCCGGAGTCGGGAGCGGGCGGCGCGCGCTGGGACCTGGGGTATCTCGGCACCTACAGCCCGGACCGCCAGCCGAGCGTGGACCGGCTGCTGGTCGAGCCGGCCCGGACCTGGGCGGAAGGGAGCTTCGTGGTCGCCGGGCCGCAGTATCCTGAAACCATAGACTGGCCCGGCAACGTCGAGCGGGTCGACCACCTGCCGCCGGACCAGCATCGCGCCTTCTACAACGCCCAGCGGTTCACGCTCAACGTGACGCGGGCCGACATGATCGCGGCCGGATGGTCGCCCAGCGTCCGGCTGTTCGAGGCGGCGGCGTGCGGGACGCCGATCATCAGCGACTGGTGGCCGGGCCTGGACGGCCTGTTCGAGCCGGGGACGGAGATCATCATCGCGGCGGATGCCGGGACCGTGCTCGAAACCCTGCGGTCGATGTCCGATGATCATCGGCAGGCGATCGGCGAGCGGGCGCGGTCGCGGATCCTCGCCAACCACACCGCGGCTCACCGTGCGGCCGAGCTGGAAATGTTCGTCGCGGAAGCGCGGGCCGCCGTTTCCACCGCGTGATGGATCGGGGAAATGCCGGCCGCGGACATCTTGTCGCGGCCGGTACCGCTTCCCCAGGATGGGCAGCCCGCATAGCCGGGCTGCCATGCTCCGTCAAAGACGTATCCCGATAATGACGTGCCACCGGTGCGAGTTGAATCTGTTTCTATATGCCGGAAATTTTAGGTAAAGTGGAAATGTATTCGAGCAGCCGCAATTTCGAGAAAAATGATGGAATCCAAAGTTGAGCATGACGGCACCCGCCTTCGCAACTACCGGATGATGAAGAACATCACGTTGACGAAAGCCGCCGGCATGTGCGGCGTATCGAAAAGCGAGTTGTCCAAGCTTGAATCCGGGGCGCGGCCGATCCGGCCGGACCATGTGATCAAGCTGGCCGGGGTCTACGGGATCACGCCCCTCGACCTGCTGACCCCGGACAGCAAGCTGCGCGCCTTCATCGAGCACGCTATCGACGCGCCGGTCCAGCAGAACGAGATTCCGCTGTTCGAAGGCCGGGCGCTCTCTTCCCGGCAGAAGGACGCGGTACCGTCCGGCAAGGTCCCCTGCCCGATCCAGCTGGTCGACGTGCCGGGCGCCTATGCCGTCAGCATCAGCGACATGGCGAACGCCCCGGCACTGCTGCCCGGCGTGATCCTGCACGTCCATCCGCAGCGTCCGGTCGTCATCAATGACCTGGTCGTCAACCGCGTGACCTGGTCCCCGCTGGTGTTCTTCCTGCGGCAGTCCGACGACGGGGACCTTTACGGCCTGACGCTGTCCAAGAAGCGCGTCGACCTGGACCGCGACGCGATCGACCTGCTCCACAAGGTGGCGGGAGTCTGGATGATCAACGGCGCGCGCGAGTGAACGGACACGCGCGAGTCGCTCCCTTTTCCTGAGCCGCAACCCCACGACGCCGCCCGAAAGGGGCGCACCGGTCGCCGATCCGCCCCGTCCCGCGCCGCAGGACGGACATTCCGGTTCGGACAGCCGGTCGGATTCCGCATAGCGCTGCCACCAAATAGGCATTCAAGCGGCTCTGACTTAAGTCGTATGATTACGTCCTGTTCATGAACATTTCCGGATCGGAACATCATCCGACGGCATCCGATAGCATTGATATCTAACCATTTTTCATCTTTCCGAGTGGCCAAATAAGAAAATACACCGGATTTTCTTTTTGCTATGACTGCGTAGCAAGCAGTTGGGGGCAGACGATGAAAATGGTTTTGGATGGCGCGGATGGTCATCGCCAATCGGTTCTTGCCCTGATCAGGACCAAGAGCACACTAAAGGCGGCCAGCATCGCCTGTGGCAGAAACCACGGCTACTTCCATCAGTATCTGTTCCAAAGCAAGCCGCGCTTCCTTCCGGAAGACGTGCGTATCAAGTTGGCGCAGTACCTGGGAATAGGTGAAAGCCGGCTGCGTGAACCGGAATTGCTTGTTTCGGCGGATATGCCGGTTTCCGCCTCTGCCGAAACGCGACCCAGGCTGATGGTTTACGGACGGGCATCCGATCTGGAGATCGACATGACCTCGCCGGTCGCCGAGGCCGAGCGTCCGGCCACGCTGGCCCATGTGATCGACGCCTTCGCCGCCTATGTCCATGACGCGGCCCTCAGCCCGTGCCTGCCGGTCGGCAGCCTGGTCTATGTCGATCCGAGCAAGCCGCTGCGCCCGGGCGATTTCGTCCTGGTCAGGCGGGCCGCCACCGCCCGCATCGCGGTTTTCCGCGGAAGGCACGCTGACGGCGTGATGCTCGATTTCGGCGGTGGGCGGGAAGAATCCATCGGAATCGGGCAGTTGGCGGCCATCTGCAAGATCGTCGGCGTCGATTATCCCTGATGCGAAGCGCTGCCCGGCGACGGCAGCCCTGACAGCGGAAGTATGACGCAGACGCGGGTGCCGACGCCGAGTTCGCTGCGGATGTCGATCCGCCCTCCGTGCATCTCCGTGAGGGAACGGGTCAGGGCCAGCCCGAGGCCGGTCCCGGCATGCCTGCGGGTGTGGCGGTTGTCGATCTGCTCGAACGGCGTCCCGACCCGGCCCAGGTCCTCGGGCGCGATGCCGATCCCGGTATCGGACACCGCGACGTGCATCTCGCCCGCGACGATCTCGGTCGAGACGGTCACGCTGCCCCCGCGATCGGTGAACTTGATCGCGTTGGACAGCAGGTTGAGCAGGATCTGGTTGAGCGCCCGCTCGTCCGCGAGGACGGTGGCTCCACCGGGCGGCATCCCGCCGTCGCCGGGCTCGACGATCTCGATGCCCGCCTCGTCGGCCCGGAGTCGGACCATCCGGGCGCATCGGCGGACCACCGCCTGTACGTCGACCTCGGTCCGGTGCAGCACGTATTTCCCGGCCTCGATCTTCGACATGTCGAGGATGTCGTTGATCAGCTCCAGCAGGTGCCGGCCGCTGTTATGGACGTCACGCGCATATTCGACGTAACGCCGCACGCCGACCGGCCCCAGCGCCTGGGTCTCGATCATTTCCGAGAAACCGATGATCGCGTTCAGCGGCGTTCGCAGTTCATGGCTCATCATGGCGAGGAACTGCGACTTGATGCGGCTGGCCTCCTCCGCGTTGTCGCGCGCGGTCAGGTAGCGCGACGCCAGCTCGGACAGCGCGCCGGTCTGGGCCTCCAGCCGCGAACGCGCCTCCTCCAGCTCCGCGACATGGACGCGCAGGCTCTCCTCGCTGGTCTTCAGCTTCAGCTCCTGCTGCTTCAGCAGGGTTATGTCGGTCCTGATGCCGACGATGCCGCCTTCGGACGTGCGCCGGTAGCTGCCGAGCAGCCAGCGCCCGTCCGGCAGTTCCTGCTCATACTCGCCTTCCAGCCGCACGCCGTACGGCGCCGGGCAGGCATCGCCCGAGTCCGCGGGCGACAGGTCCCGGTAGCGGCTGTTGCACAGGACCAGCCGCTGTTCGGCGTCCCACAGCACGAAGCCCTCGTTGACGCTCTCGATGGCGTCCCTCAGCCGCTGCTCGACCCGCCGGATCTCCGTCACGTCGACCCACGCCGCGACCATGTATCCGCGCGGCGTCTTCTGCTCGCTGACCCGGAAATGGCGCCCGTCGGCGAAGGTCACCGTCAGGTCCCGCTCGACGCCGCAGTCCCGGCGGCAGCGCAGCCGCGCCTGCACCCACTCCTCGGCCTCGCCCTCGATCCCGTAGAGACCCGCCTCCACGTTGGCGCGCAACAGCCGTTCGAACCGGACCCCGGGGCGGATCAGGTGGGCGTTGGGTGCGAACAGGTCCCGGAAGCGCTTGTTGTGGAGGAGCAGCCGGCCTCGCGGGTCCCACAGGGTTATGGCTTGGGAAACGGAGTCGATCGCCTCCTGCAGGCGATTGTT
The DNA here is from genome assembly GCF_016806835.2 of Skermanella rosea. Classification (NCBI taxonomy): domain Bacteria; kingdom Pseudomonadati; phylum Pseudomonadota; class Alphaproteobacteria; order Rhodospirillales; family Azospirillaceae; genus Skermanella; species Skermanella rosea. The sequence continues at coordinate 4,039,161 of NZ_CP086111.1, forward strand.
CGCTTCGCGCAGGGCGTCCAGTTCAAGGCGCCGGGTATCCAGTTCCAGCCGGCGCGCCGTGATGTCGCGCTGGATCGCCAGCAGCAGGCGGCGCCCGCCGGCGGCGTCCTGGAAGGGCGAGATCGTCAGGTCCGACCAGTATTCCCGTCCGTCCTTGGCATAGCCGCGGAGTTCCGTCCGCACCGCCTGCCCGAGTCCGAGCGCCCGGCGCATCCTGGCAAGCTCCCGGCGGGACGGATCGATGCCCGGGAGGAACCCGGGCGCCAGGCCGGCGACCTCCTCCGGCCGGTAGCCCGTCAGTTCCGTGAAGGCGGGATTGACGTAGACGACGCGGGCTTCGGACAGATCGGCAACGCCGTCGGCGCCCGTGCAGTCGGCGATTGTCACCGTATCCGGGGAGAGGCGAAACAGGGAATCGAAAGCGGGTTCCGGCCGCAAGGCCGGAGGAACTGAGTGTATCACCCTGGTGATCGCTCCGCTTTCCATGATCCCGGCGGTGTGCGGGCCTTTCGCCCGGCCTCTTGTCGATACGAAAGACTAAGGGCGGGCGAATGAATCTTTCGTAAATGTTCCGTCGGCAGGCGATGGCAAGAAAACACCCCCTCCCCGCGAGGGGAGGAGGTCCGCGACGGATGGTTCCGCCCCGCCGCGTCCGGGGCCGGAGCGGCGGAGGGAGGGCCGGTTCCGGTCAGCCCATCAGGACCAGGGCCACGCCGCCTATGCCGACCAGCGCGCCGCTGCCGCGCACCGCGATCGTTCCGGCCGAACCCCGGGCGACGTTGCGGATAGCGAGGATCGCCCCGATGCCGGCGCCGTGGAGCAGCGCCGTCGCCAGCGCGAAGCCCATGCCGTAGAGCCACGGCGAGGCCGCCACCGGCATCTCGGCGCCGTGCGCGTAGCCGTGGAAGACCGCGAAGAGCGCCGTGATCGCGGCGCAGGCGGCGAGCGGAAGCTTCGGCTGGAGCGCCACGAGCCCGCCCAGCACCAGCACCGAGCCGATGATGCCCAGCTCGACCGACGGCAGCGGCAGCCCCGCCATGCCGGCCAGTCCGCCCAGGACCATGGTTCCCACGAACGATGCCGGCAGCACCCAGAGCGCCCGGCCACCCAGCTGCGCGGCCCACAGGCCGACCGCGACCATGGCGAGCAGATGGTCGAGGCCGCCGAGCGGATGCTCGAAACCGTGCATGAACCCGCCCGGCTCCATGTGCCCCGTGTGTGCGAGCGCCGCCATCGGCATGGCCGCCAGCGCAGCCGCCACGAGCCCTAGTCCGAGACCTGTACGCCTCATGTGATCGTCTCCTGAAGAAAGAATTGAAGCCGCCAATGCGCAACCTTGCCGGTGGGCAACTGGCCAACAGGTGACCTGGACCGGGACGGCAACATCAAGGGTCGATATTTTAACAAAAATTGCCCAATCGCGGTTGATCCAGATCAATGTGAGCCAAAGACATAAGACTGATTGTCTATGACCTGGCTGGCAGGGGAAAGCCCGGGTGAAGGAATCGCCGGGACAGCGACGGAAAGCAAGGGTCGCGTTCGGCTAGAGGCCTGATTTCGGGAAGCGGCGGCATCCCGCGGGGAGTTCCGCCACAGACGTCCATCGGGCCGCCGGGACAGGGCGGTCGGGTACAAGCGAAAGGAACGGGCCGATGGCCAGGGTGGAAACCTTCTATGACGTGATCCGGCGGCAGGGCATCAGCCGCCGCAGCTTCCTCAAATTCTGCTCGCTGACCGCGGCTTCCCTCGGACTGGCGCCGGCCTTCGGGCCGCGCATCGCCCACGCGATGGAGACCAAGCCCCGCATCCCGGTGCTCTGGCTGCACGGGCTGGAATGCACCTGCTGCTCGGAGAGCTTCATCCGCTCCGCGCACCCGCTGGTCAAGGACGTCGTCCTGTCGATGATCAGCCTGGACTACGACGACACCATCATGGCCGCCGCCGGCCACCAGGCGGAGGCGATCCTCGACGAGATCCGCCACGAGTACAAGGGCCGCTACATCGCGGCGGTGGAGGGCAACCCGCCGCTGAACGAGGACGGCATGTACTGCATCATCGGCGGCCGGCCGTTCGTCGAGCAGCTCCGCGAGGTCTGCTCGGACGCCATGGCCGTGATCTCGTGGGGCTCCTGCGCGTCCTGGGGCTGCGTCCAGGCGGCGAAGCCCAACCCGACCCGCGCCACCCCGGTCCACGAGGTCATCACCGACAAGCCGATCATCAAGGTGCCCGGCTGCCCGCCGATCGCCGAGGTGATGACCGGCGTGGTGACCTACATGCTGACCTTCGACCGCATTCCGGAGCTGGACCGCCAGGGCCGGCCCAAGATGTTCTACAGCCAGCGCATCCACGACAAGTGCTACCGCCGGCCCCATTTCGACGCCGGCCAGTTCGTCGAGCAGTGGGACGACGAGCAGGCCCAGAAGGGCTATTGCCTCTACAAGATGGGCTGCAAGGGCCCGACCACCTACAACGCCTGCTCGACGACCCGGTGGAACGCCGGCGTCTCCTTCCCGATCCAGTCCGGCCACGGCTGCATCGGCTGTTCCGAGGACGGTTTCTGGGACAACGGCTCGTTCTACGACCGCCTCACCAACATCAAGCAGTTCGGCATCGAGGCGAATGCCGACCAGGTCGGCGGCACCGTCGCGGGCGTGATCGGCACCGGCATCGCGGCCCATGCCGCGGTCAGCGCCGTCAAGCGCGCCCGCATGAAGGCCGGCGAGACCCAGGCCCCCGCCACCCCGCACGACTGACCGCTGGTCCGCACCCGGAAAGAGCGCCCGGACCCGTGAACGCGAAGACTTAAGGACTAGAGGAACAGCGCGATGGCAACCGTTTCGACGCCGAACGGATTCTCCCTGGACAATGCGGGCCGCCGGGTGGTGGTCGATCCCGTGACCCGGATCGAGGGGCACATGCGCGTCGAGGTCAACCTCGACGGCGACAACGTGATCCGCAACGCGGTTTCCACCGGCACCATGTGGCGCGGGCTTGAGGTCATCCTGAAGGGCCGCGATCCACGCGACGCCTGGGCCTTCACCGAACGGATCTGCGGCGTCTGCACCGGCACCCACGCTCTGACCTCGGTCCGCGCGGTGGAGGACGCGCTGGACATCAAGATCCCCGAGAACGCGAACACGATCCGCAACATCATGCAGCTGACGCTGCAGGTGCATGACCATCTGGTCCATTTTTACCACCTGCACGCGCTGGACTGGGTCGACATCGTCTCCGGCCTCAAGGCAGACCCGAAGGCCACGTCGGATCTGGCCCAGAGCATCAGCTCGTGGGGCAAGTCCTCGCCGGGATATTTCCGCGACATCCAGGCCCGGCTGCGCAAGTTCGTGGAGAGCGGCCAGCTCGGCCCGTTCAAGAACGCCTACTGGGGGCACGCCGCCTACAAGCTGCCGCCCGAAGCCAACCTGATGGCGACCGCCCACTACCTGGAAGCGCTCGACTTCCAGAAGGAGATCGTGAAGATCCACACGGTCTATGGCGGCAAGAACCCGCATCCCAACTGGCTGGTCGGCGGCGTGCCCTGCCCGATCAACATCGACGGGACCGGCGGCGTCGGCGCCATCAACATGGAACGGCTCAACCTGGTGTCGTCGATCATCGACCAGTCGATCGAGTTCGTGAACCAGGTCTATATCCCCGACCTGATCGCCATCGCCGGCTTCTACAAGGACTGGCTGTACGGCGGCGGGCTGGCCAGCACGTCGCTGATGTCCTACGGCGACATCCCGGAGCGGGCGAACGACTATTCCGACAAGAGCCTGATGCTGCCGCGCGGCGTCATCCTCAACGGCAAGCTGGACGAGATCCACGAGATCGACCTGAGGGCGCCCGACCAGGTGCAGGAGTTCGTCAGCCACTCCTGGTACAAGTACGCCGACGAGTCCAAGGGCCTGCACCCCTGGGACGGGGTGACCGAGCCCAACTACGTGCTCGGCCCCAACGCCAAGGGCACCAAGACCCGGATCGAGGCGGTGGACGAGGGGGCGAAGTACTCCTGGATCAAGTCGCCGCGCTGGAAGGGCCACGCGGTCGAGGTCGGGCCGCTGGCCCGCTACGTCATCGGCTATGCCCAGAACAAGCCGGAGTTCAAGGAGCCGGTCGACCAGCTCCTGAAGGCGCTGGACGTGCCGGTCACCGCCCTGTTCTCCACCCTGGGCCGCACCGCGGCGCGCGGGCTGGAATGCGCCTGGGCGGCGGAGAAGCTGCGCTACTTCCAGGACAAGCTGGTCCGCACCATCAAGGCCGGCGACGAGACCACGGCCAACACCGCCAAGTGGGACCCGTCGAGCTGGCCCAAGTCGGCCAAGGGCGTCGGCTTCACCGAGGCGCCGCGCGGCGCGCTCGGCCACTGGATCCGGATCGAGAACACCAAGATCGCCAACTACCAGGCGGTCGTCCCGACCACCTGGAACGGCAGCCCGCGCGACACCAAGGGCAATATCGGCGCGTTCGAGGCCTCGCTGCTCGACACCCCCATGGCGGATCCGGAGCAGCCGCTGGAGATCCTGCGCACCCTGCACAGCTTCGACCCCTGCCTCGCCTGCTCGACCCACGTGATCGCGCCGGACGGCAGGGAACTCACCGAAGTCACCGTGCGCTGAGCGGAGGAACGCCCCCATGACCGCGCATGTCGACAAGCCCCCGGCACCATCCTCCGCCGACGACGAGATCGCCGATCTCGCGACCGCGCGGAACCGCCTGCAGGTCCGCCAGACCGCCATCTACGTCTATGAATGGCCGGTCCGCCTGTGGCACTGGGTGAACGCCGCCGCGATCCTGGTGCTCGCCGTCACCGGCTACCTGATCGGCTCGCCGCCGGGCTCCCAGCCGGGCGAGGCGAGCGACGCCTACCTGATGGGCTATATCCGCTTCGCCCACTTCGCCGCCGGCTACGTGATGGCGATCGGCATGGCCGGGCGGATCTACTGGGCGTTCGTCGGCAACGTCCATGCCCGCCAGATGTTCGTCCTGCCGTTCTGGTCGGGCAAGTTCTGGCGGGAAGTGCTGGTCGAGGCGCAGTGGTACGCCTTCATGCGCGATTATCCGAAGAAGTATATCGGCCACAACCCGCTGGCCCAGCTCGCCATGGTAACGATCTACAGCGTCGGCAGCATCTTCATGATCGTCACCGGCTTCGCGCTCTACTCCGAGGGAGCGGGCCAGGGGAGCTGGCTCGACACGCTGTTCGGCTGGGTGATCCCGCTGGCCGGCAACTCGCAGAACCTGCACACGATCCATCATCTCGGCATGTGGGTGATCGTCACCTTCGTGATCATCCACGTCTATGCCGCGGTCCGCGAGGACATCATGAGTCGGCAGAGCATGATCAGCACCATGATCAGCGGCTGGCGGATGTTCAAGGACGACGGCAAGTGAGCATCGAAACCGGTCGTCCCGTCCTCGTCCTGGGCATCGGCAACATCCTCTGGGCCGACGAGGGCTTCGGCGTGCGGTGCGTGGAAGAGCTGCACCGCCGCTGGAGCTTTCCCGACGACGTCCTGGTGATGGACGGCGGCACCCAGGGCCTCTACCTCGTCCATTACGTCAAGGCCGCCCGCCGGGTCATCGTGTTCGACGCGATCGACTATGGCGAGGAGCCGGGGACCTTGAAGCTGGTGCGCGGCGAGGAGGTGCCCAAGTTCACGGGCGCCAAGAAGATGAGCCTGCACCAGACCGGCTTCCAGGACGTGCTGAGCGCCGCCGAACTGCTGGGCGGCACCCTCGACGACATCCTGCTGATCGGCGTCCAGGCCGTCGAGTTGGAAGACTACGGCGGGAGCCTGACCCCGCCGGTCCGGGCCCGGATCGAGCTGGCCCTGGCCATCGCGGTCGAGCAGCTGGCGCGCTGGGGCTGTCACGCGACGCCGCGGACCGCCGCTCCCGACCATCTGCTGCACGGCGGTATCGGCCTCACCGATTACGAAGCCGGCCGCCCCTCCGCCGAAGACGCCTGCCGCGTCGGCGACTCCCGATTCTTCGCCTGACCGGAGCCGAACGGCCATGTGCATCGGCATCCCCATGCAAGTCCGCTCCGAAAATGGACTGACCGCTCTGTGTGCCGGCCGGGGCGAGGAGCGCCGGGTCAGCCTGCTGCTGACCGGCGAACTGCCGGTCGGCACCTGGGTCATGGTCCATGTGGACACCGCGATCCGGACCCTGGATGAGGCCGAGGTCCCGCTGATCAACGACGCGCTCGACGCGCTGGAGGCGGCTGGCCGGGGCGATCCCTTCGAGCATCTGTTCGCCGACCTGATCGGCCGCGAACCCCAGCTCCCCGACCATCTGCGCGAGACGCAACCCGTCCCTTCACGAGGAAATGCCTGATGCCCGCAACGGTCATCGAACGCCTGATCTCGATCGAGAACTGCCCGGTGATCACCGAAGGCACGGTCGACCGTTTCCTGGACGGCAGCGGAATGGCGGTCCTCTTCTTCACCGGCGATCCGCGCCAGCGGCCCGAAAGCAACGACGTCGCCGTCGTCCTGCGCGAGCTCAATACGGTGTTCCCGGGCCGGCTGCGCGTCGGCATCGTCGACCAGGCGGCCGAGGCCGCGCTCAAGCCCCGCTTCGGCGTGCTGGTCGTGCCCACCCTCGTCTATATGCGCCGGGGCGAGTTCGTCGGCCTGATCCCCCGGATCCAGGACTGGCAGAGCTACGTCGAGAAGACGCGCGCCTTCCTCGAAGCCGCGCCGCCGAGCCCCTGACCGAACCCCGCAGCCCCTGCCGCCAGAAAGGGAACGACCACGATGCGCCACCCGATGAAATGGGAAAACGAAGAGCAGCCGACCGGCGTGTTCCTGGGCGGCACGGAAGCCGAGGCCCTGGACCTGATGCGGATGCCGGCCGCCGTCCGGCGTCTCGACCGGCTGTCGCTGCCCGGCACGGCGCCGGGGCTGGCGGATGCCGCCCATATCCTGGCGGCGGTCCGCGCCGCCCTCGACGGCTTCACGGTCGACTCCCCGCCGGCACTGTTCCCGCTCACCGGACTGGACGAGCCGGCGATCACGCTGCTGGACGACGCCCTGGGCGAGGGCGAGGTCGGCATCGTCGTGGCGGGCACCAGCGAGTACCAGATCCAGGAGTCGGTCCTGCCCGGGGTCTGGCGGGTGAAGACTTTCGCCCTGGCGGACGGTCCCGCGGGCGCCCTGGCCGGCGACCATATCGAGGTGGCGGACGTCCCCGGGGTCGTGCGCGCCGCCGCCCTGGGCGGCACCCGTGCGCAGCTGGAGATCGGCGAGCCGCCCGATGGCTGCATGAACGTCATGCCGGTCCTGGCCGAGCTTCGGGCGCGTACGGCGGCCTATGCCCAGGGCGACCGCAACCATGTCATCAGCTTCACCCTGTTCCCCATGAACGAGACGGACATGGCGTTCCTCAAACGGACGCTGGGCATGGGACCGGTCCAGGCGGTCTCCCGGGGCTACGGCACCTGCCGCGTCACCCTGACCGGCCAGCGCCACGTCTGGAGCGTCCAGTACCTCAACGCCATGGACACGGTGATCCTGGACACCATGGAGATCGGCGACGTCCCGGTCGCCCTGTCGGCGGCTGACGAGGATTTCCAGGACAGCGCCGAGCGGCTGGGCGAGATCCTGGAGGCCTATTTCCAATGACCGCGGCGTCCCCGGCACCCCGGAACCTGTTCGAAGGCTCGTTCCTGGGCGACGCCGCGCGGATCGCCCCGGACGCGCGGCTCGAATGCGGCATCTGCTGGACCCCCTACGACCCTGCCGAAGGCGACCCGGTCTGGCAGATCCCGCCGGGAACGCCCTTCGCGGCCCTGCCCGGGGACTGGCGCTGCCCGACCTGCGACGCGGAGAAGCACAAGTTCATGGTGCTGGACGCGTCGGCCCCGGACGGGGCGGATCAGTCGTCCGGCGACCCGTCCGGCGCGCTGGCCGAAGCGTACCGCAGGATCGCCCGGACGGTGATGTCCGACCTGCCCCTCTACAATCCCCGGCTGGCGGTCGAGGCGGTAGGATTCCGGCGGTACGGCGACGGCTGGCTCGGCATCATGGTGACGCCCTGGTTCATGAACGCCGTCCTGGTGCCCGGAGTTCCGGGAGCCTGGGACGGCGTGAGGGACGGGGTCAAGTCGACCTACGCCCTGCCGTCCGGAGACTACGAGTTCGTCGCCGGCCGTCTCGACGGCGTCGGGACGATCCTGAACTGCTCGCTCTTCTCCCCCATGTTCGAATTCGAGGAACAGGCCGTCGTCCGCCAGACCGCGGAAGCCGCCCTGGCGGCCCTGCTCGAACCCGAGGCGGGTGCCGAGGCATCCCCGCCACCCCCTCCCGCGCCCGTGGCGCCGGCACCCGCTCCGGTCGAGGTGAGCCGTCGCCACCTGCTGCGCGGAAGCTTCGGAGGCTGACGCCATGAACGCGCGGGCCGGCATCGAAGGTACGCTCTCGTTCCAGATCCTGGCCATCGACGCCACGGTGGCCGACGTGCGCCTGAAATCGTCGCGCGGAACCGGCATCGACCGCATGCTGGCGGGGCGGCCGGTGGCCGAGGCCCTTTCCCTGGTCCCGATGCTGTTCAGCCTGTGCGGGACCGCCCAGGGCGTCGCCGCCGCCCGCGCCTGCGAGGCGGCGGCCGGCATCGTCCCGGCCGGCGCGCAGCAGGCGGCGCGCGAGCTGCTGGTCCTCGGCGAGATGGTCGCCAGCCACGCCTGGCAACTGGCGATCGAGTGGCCGCGCCTGCTGGAGGAGGCGCCGGACCCGGGCATCCTCCTCGGGATCCGCCGGGCGGTGGCGGCGCTTCCCCGGACTCTCTACCCCGCGGGCGACTGGACCCGTCCGGGCGGCGGCGCGCTCAAGCCCGACGCCTCGGCCCTCGACGGTCCGCTGGAGCATATCGCCGGCGCGGTCGAGGCGCTGGTCGGCGCCGGCTTCGCGGAGATCCGGGACGGCGACGACCTCGCCCGCTGGAGCCGAAGGGCCGGCACGACGGCGGCCCGGCTGATCGGCCGCGTCATGGCCGACGACATGGCCGGCTTCGGGCGGAGCGGGATCGCCAACCTGCCCGACCTGCCGGACCGCTGGTTCGCCGACCGGCTGTCCGGCGATCCCGACTTTTCCATGGCCCCGGACATCGACGGCGGCCCGGCGGAAACCGGAGCCCTGGGACGGGTCTCCGGCACGCCCCTCATGGCCGGCTTGATCCGTCGATTCGGCAACGGCCTGCTGCCGCGTTTCGCCGCACGGCTGGTCGACCTGGCGGGCCTGCCGTCACGGATGCGCGACGCCGCGGGGCGGCTGGAGCCCGCCCGGCCGGCGCCGCCGGAGGCGGCCCAGGGGGCTTCGGGATCCGGCGCGGGCTCGGCGGAGACCGCGCGAGGCCGGCTCGCCCACTGGATCGCGCTGAACCGGGGAGTGGTGACCGCCTACCGGTCGGTCGCTCCCAACGAGTGGAATTTCCACCCGCGCGGCGCCTTCGTCCGGGGTGTGGTCGGCCTGCCGGCCGACGACGGCCTGCGGCAGAGGGTCGACCTGCTGATCGCCGCCCTCGATCCCTGCGTCCCGTGCCACGTGATGATGGAGGAACGCGCCGGTGCATGAGATGGCGCTCTGCCAAGGCATCCTGGACATCATCCGCGACCGGGCCGCGGAGGAGGGTTTCAGCCGCGTCGCGGTGGTGCGTCTGTGCGTCGGGGCGCTCTCCCACGTCGATCCCCGCGCCCTGGAGTTCGGGTTCGACGTGGTGGCCCGGGGGACCCTGGCCGAAGGGGCCGAGCTGAGGATCGACCGTCCGGCCGGACAGGCCTTCTGCATGGCCTGCTCGCAAACGGTCACCCTGGCGGCCCGGGGCGAACCCTGCCCCGCCTGCGGCAGCCACCAGCTGATGGTGGTCGGCGGCGACGAACTGCGTGTCGAAGAACTGGAGGTCTCGTGATGTGCACGGTCTGCGGCTGCGGCCCCGGGGAAACCCGGATCGACGGACTCGAACCCGGAACCGGCATGGAACATGACCACGAGCATGTGTCCCCCGACGGCACCGTGCTTCGCCACAGTCACGGCCACTCCCATGGCCATGATCACGAGCACGACCATCATCATGCCCATGACCACCCGACGCGGCTGATCCGGATCGAGCAGGATATCCTGGCGAAGAACGGCCGCTTCGCCGCCGTCAACCGGCAGCTCCTCGCGGCGTCGCGCACCTTCGCCGTCAACCTGATGTCCAGCCCCGGATCGGGCAAGACGACGCTGCTGGTCCGGACCCTCACGGATCTCGCCGTGAGCATTCCCATGGCGGTGATCGAGGGCGACCAGCAGACCAGCTTCGATGCCGACCGCATCCGTGCCACCGGCGCGCCGGCTGTCCAGGTCAATACCGGCAAGGGGTGCCATCTCGACGCCCAGATGGTCACCCAGGCGCTCGGGACGCAGCCGGCTCCCGCGGGCGGCGTGCTGTTCATCGAGAATGTCGGGAACCTGGTCTGCCCGGCCGGCTTCGACCTGGGCGAGAACCGCCGGGTCGTCGTCGTTTCCGTGACCGAGGGCGAGGACAAGCCGCTCAAGTACCCCGACATGTTCGCGACCGCCGACCTGATGGTGGTCAACAAGATCGACCTGCTGCCCTACCTCAGCTTCGACGTTCCGCGCCTGATCGCCGGTGCCCGGCAGGTCAAGCCGTCGCTCGACGTCATCCAGGTTTCCGCCACGGCCGGGACAGGACTGGACCAGTGGTATGCCTGGCTTGCCGCCGGCATTGCCGCCGCCGAAACCGGAGGCTGAGCCATGGTCGTCGATCCCATGCCGGTAAGCCGCTCCCGCGTGCGTGTCCGGGGTCTGGTCCAGGGGGTCGGGTACCGGCCCTTCGTCCATGACCTTGCCGGACGGTACGGCCTGACGGGCTGGGTACTGAACGATACCGACGGCGTCCTGCTGGAGGTGCAGGGGCAGGATCCCGCCGGTTTCCTCGATGCCCTGGCATGCCGCGCCCCGCCGCTCGCCCAGGTGGACCGCATCGAGGTCGAGTCGCTGGCCCCCGATCCCGCCGAGAGCGGGTTCGAGATCCGCGGCAGCGTCGCCGCCGGTCCCGCGCGCACCATGATCGGACCGGATGCCGCCGTCTGCCCTGACTGCCTGGCCGAACTTTTCGATCCCGCGGCCCGGCGCTGGCGGTATCCCTTCGTCAACTGCACCCATTGCGGGCCGCGCCATACCATCACCCGCTCCCTGCCCTACGACCGGCCCCAGACCTCCATGGCAGGCTTCCCGCTCTGCCCGGACTGCGCCCGCGAGTACGCCGATCCGAACGACCGCCGCTTCCACGCCCAGCCGATCGCCTGCCCCGCCTGCGGGCCCAGACTCCAGATCCGGGTGGAGGAGATCGTCGCGCGCCTCCGCGCCGGGGAGATCGTCGCGATCAAGGGCCTCGGCGGCTTCCACCTCGCCTGCGACGCCGCCAACCCCGGCACGGTCACCCGGCTGCGGGCGCTCAAGCAGCGCAACGGCAAGCCTTTCGCGATGATGGTGGCGAGCCTGGCCGAGGCGCGGCGGATCGCCGAGATCGGTCCCGCCGAGGCGGCGCTCCTGGCGGGCCCCGAGCGGCCGGTGGTGCTCGTCCGCCCGCGGTCCGGCGCGGCCGCCGCGCCGGTCGCACCCGACCTCGCCCCGGACCTCGCCTGGCTGGGCCTGATGCTGCCCTATACGCCCCTGCATTACCTGCTGTTCCACGAGGCCGCAGGACGCCCGGCGGGAACCGACTGGCTGGACGCGCCGCAGGGGTTCTCCCTGGTCATGACCAGCGCCAACCCCGGCGGCGAACCGCTGGTGATCGGCAACGCCGAGGCGGCGGAACGGCTCGGCGACATCGCGGACTGCGTCGTCACCCACGACCGGGACATCGTCGCCCGCAGCGACGACAGCGTCGCGCGGGTGATCGGCGGCGCGCCGATGCTGATCCGCCGCGCCCGGGGCTATGTCCCCCTCGGCATTCCGCTCGGCGGGCCGGTGCCGCCGGTCCTGGCGCTGGGCGGGCACCTCAAGAACACGGTCTGCGTGGCGCGCGGAAGCCAGGCTTTCCTGTCCCAGCACCTGGGCGACCTGGAGAACGCCGCCACGCTGCGCTTCTTCGAGGAGACGATCGCCCACCTGCTGGACATACTGGAGGTCGAACCGGCCGCGGTCGCCCATGACCTGCACCCCGACTTTCTGTCGACCCGCCATGCGGAGGCGCTTGGCCTTCCCTGCATTCCGGTCCAGCACCACCACGCCCATGTGGCGGCGGTCGCGGCCGAGTACGGCCGCTCCGGGCCGATCGTCGGCCTTGCCCTCGACGGCTTCGGCCTGGGCGACGACGGCGACAGCCGGGGGGGAGAGCTGCTGCGGGTGGACGGTGCGCGGTGCGACCGGCTGGGACACTTCGCTCCCCTGGCGCAACCCGGCGGCGACGCCGCGGCGCGCCAGCCCTGGCGCATGGCGGCGGCGGCCCTTCACCGGCTGGGCCGGACCGACGAGATCGCGCATCGCTTCGCGCGGTTCGGCAATACCGCCTTGCTGGTCCAGATGCTCGACCAGGGACTCAACTGCCCGCCGACCACCTCCTGCGGGCGCTGGTTCGATGCCGCCTGCGGCCTGCTGGGCGTGCGCAGCCTGTCGGGATTCGAGGGGGAGGCCGCGATGGTCCTGGAGTCGCTGGTGACGCGACCCACGGTGCTGCCCGGCGGCTGGACCGTCGCCGGCGGCGTGCTCGACCTGATGCCGCTGCTCGACGCGCTCCGCGGCCTTCCTCCCGCGGCCGGGGCCGACCTGTTCCACGGCACCCTGGCCGCGGCCCTGGTCGACTGGGCCCTGCCCGCCGTGGAGGGCGCCGAGATCGCCCTGTCCGGCGGCTGCGTGATGAATGCCGTGCTGACCGAGGGCCTGATCGAGGGCTTCGCCCGGCACGGCATCACCGCCCTGGTGCCGCGCCGGGTGCCCGCGAACGACGGCGGTCTCAGCCTGGGCCAGGCCTGGGTCGCCGCGCACCACTTGATCCGTTAGGAAATCGCCATGTGCCTCGCCTTGCCCGCCCGGATCGTCGAGATCCACAGTGACGACAGCGCCACGGTGTCTCTCGGAGGCGTGCGCAAGCAGGTCTCCACCGCGCTGATCGAGGAGCCGGCCGTGGGCGACTACGTGATCGTCCATGTCGGCTACGCGCTCTCCAGGCTCGATCCGGCGGAAGCCGAACGGACCCTGGCGCTTCTCGCCGCCCTGGACCGGCCCGCGCCCGGGCAGGAGCCGCAACAGGAGGATGCCGCCGCATGAGATACGTGGACGAATACCGCGACGGTGACCTGGCATCCCGGGTCGCCGCCGCCATCGCCGCGGAGGCCGATCCCGGCCGGCACTATGCCCTGATGGAGTTCTGCGGCGGCCATACCCACGCGATCTGCCGCTACGGCATCGAGGATCTGCTGCCGCCCAACGTCACGATGATCCATGGCCCCGGCTGCCCGGTGTGCGTGCTGCCGATCGGCCGGCTCGACATGGCGATCGAGCTGGCGATGCGGCCTGAGGTGATCCTGTGCACCTACGGCGACATGATGCGGGTGCCCGGCCGCGACCGCACCAGCCTGATGAAGGCCAAGGCCGGGGGTGCGGATATCCGCATGGTCTACGGCAGCGGCGACGCCCTGCGGGTCGCCCGGGAAAATCCCGGCCGCGAGGTCGTCTTCTTCGCGATCGGGTTCGAGACCACGGCCCCGACCACCGCCGTGGCCCTGGTCCAGGCGGCGTCGATGGGCCTCCGCAACTTCAGCGTCTTCGCCAACCACGTGCTCACGCCGTCGGCGATCCAGGCGATCCTGGACAGCCCGGAGGTGTCCGCGACCGGCACCGTGCGGGTCGACGGCTTCATCGGGCCGGGACATGTCAGCACCATCATCGGCTCGGCGCCCTACGAGCGCTTCGCCCGCGACTATCGGCGTCCCATCGTGGTCTCCGGGTTCGAGCCGCTCGACATCATGCAGTCGGTCCTGATGCTGGTGCGCCAGCTCAACGGGGGACGGTGCGAAGTGGAGAACCAGTTCAACCGCGCGGTCTCCCGGGACGGCAACGGCAAGGCCCAGGCCCTGGTGGAACGGGTGTTCGAACTGCGCGACAGCTTCGAATGGCGCGGCCTCGGGACGATCCCGGACAGCGCGCTGCAGATCCGCGAGGAGTTCGCGGACTGGGACGCGGAACGGCGCTGGCAGCTCCGCTACGTCCCCGTCGCCGACAACAGGGCATGCTCCTGCGCCCAGATCCTGCGCGGCGCGAAAAAGCCGCTGGACTGCGCGATCTTCGGCACGGCCTGCACCCCGGAGAATCCCATGGGATCCTGCATGGTCTCGCCGGAAGGCTCCTGCGCAGCGTATTATCTGTACGGCCGCTGGCGCGACACCCCCCAACGGGCCAAGACGGGTTGAAATCGATGATGCAGGACGATCGCCGGCCTTTCACCCGCAAGCTCGACCTGAAGAACGGCCAGGTCGACATGAGCCACGGCAGCGGCGGCAAGGCCATGGCCCAGCTGGTCGAGGAGCTGTTCGGTGCCGCCTTCGACAATTCGCTGCTGGCTCGCCGCAACGACCAGGCGGTCTTCGACCCGCCGGCTGGCCGGCTGGCGGTCACCACCGACAGCTATGTGGTCTCTCCCCTGTTCTTCCCGGGCGGCGACATCGGCTCGCTGGCGATCCACGGAACGGTCAACGACCTGGCGATGGCCGGCGCCCGGCCGCTCTACCTGACGGCGGGATTCATCATCGAGGAGGGCTTCGCGCTCCGCGATCTCGCCCGGATCGTCGCCTCGATGGCGGCTGCGGCGGCCGAAGCCGGCGTCGCGATCGTGACCGGCGACACCAAGGTGGTCGAGCGCGGCAAGGGCGACGGCGTCTTCATCAACACGACCGGCATCGGCGCGGTGCCGCCGGGCGTGGCCCCGTCCGGCGACAGGGCACGGCCGGGCGACGCCGTCCTGGTCAGCGGCTTCGTCGGCGACCACGGCGTCGCGATCATGTCCACGCGCGAGAACCTCAGCTTCGAGACGACCATCGCCTCCGACAGCGCGGCGCTCCATGGTCTGGTGGCGGCCATGGTCGACGCCGTTCCCGACATCCACGTGCTGCGCGACCCGACGCGCGGCGGCCTCGCGACCACGCTCAACGAGATCGCGCGGCAATCCGGGGTCGGGATGCTGCTCGACGAACGGGCGATCCCGATCCGCGGGGAAGTCGCCGCCGCCTGCGAGCTTCTGGGCCTGGATCCTCTTTATGTGGCGAACGAGGGCAAGCTGGTCGCGATCTGCGCACCCGGGGATGCCGCCCGGCTGCTGGACACCATGCGAGGCCATCCGCTGGGGATCGACGCCGCGGCCATCGGCACGGTCATTGACGACGACCATCGCTTCGTGCAACTGCAGACGACATTCGGCGGAAAGCGCATCGTGGACTGGTTGGCCGGCGAGCAGCTGCCCCGGATCTGTTGAGGCGGGAGGAGGGCGTGAAGGAGCGGGAGATCGGCGACGCCTGGAAGGGACCTCCGCAATGCCGGAACTGCGGCATCCGGGACCTCGTGCTGTTCGCCGACCTTCGGCAGACCGACTTCAGCCTGATCCACCTGCCGATCGACGAAGTCCGGTTCAAGCCCGGCGAGTCGCTCTACCATGCCGGCGACGGGAAGCCGTACCTGTTCACGGTGCGCGAGGGCACGGTCAAGCTGGTACAGTACCTGCCGGACGGATCCCACCGGATTGTCCGCCTGCTCCGCCAGGGCGCCATAGCCGGTCTTGAAGCCCTGCTCGGCGAGCCCTACGCCCACACCGCGACGGCCCTGCAGCCCGTCCTGACCTGCCGCATCCCGCGGGCGGTGATCGACCGCCTCAGCACCGAGACGCCACGCCTGCACACGCAGCTGATGAAGCGCTGGCACCAGTCGCTCCAGCAGGCCGACGACTGGCTGACCGAGCTGTCGACCGGCAGCGCGCGGCTCCGGCTGGCGCGCCTGCTGCTCCAGATGCTCGATGCTACGGACGGCGACGTGTGCCACCTCCCGATCCGCGAGGATGTCGGCGCGATGCTGGCGATCACCATGGAAACGGCCAGCCGCACGGTCGCCGAATTCCGCCGCGCCGGCCTCATCGCCGATGTCGGCGACCATCTGGTCCGCTGCAACCGCGAGGGGCTGGAGGACGTGGTCGCGGAGGGGTAATGACGACGACGCAAGCCCGCGAACTCCGATCCCGCATGACCGACGCGGAAAGACGACTCTGGTCCCTGTTGCGGGATCGCCGCCTGGACGGGTGCAAGTTCCGCAGACAGCACCCGATCGGCCGATACGTTGCCGATTTCGCCTGCGTAGAGCGGATGTTGATCGTAGAAGCTGACGGCGGACAGCATGCCGATGAGCCGGCCGACCAGCGACGCACCGATTGGCTGAACAGCCAGGGATGGCGAGTGATACGGTTCTGGAACACCGATATCCTGCGTAACACCGAGGGTGTCGTCACCGCGATTCGGGAGGCTCTCGAATGTGAGGCAAGCCAATAGGTCGAGCATCCCCAACCCCCTCACCCTACCCCTCTCCCCCAAGGGGGCTAGTCTATCAACAGATCTTTTGCCGGAGAGCTACGCCCTCGCACATTGTTGCGAAACGGGCGTAGCCTCTGGCAAAAGTGATGGGTCCAGCCGGCTTGGATTTGGGATAGCCGTCCCAGCCGCCCAAACGGGCGATAAACCATGCGGCCCAAGCCAGCGTGTCGGGCGGATGTGGGTTTTTGCGGGCGGCGGTGCGGCCTTCCAGACGTGGTTGTAGGGCGATCAGGACGCTGACCTGCTGTGCGGAGAAAGTGTCGTCGATCGGGCGAACCAGGACGCCGTCGCGAACGCCGAGCAGTTGCAGGATGTGCGTGGCGGCGACCAGGGCGACGAAAGCCAGCCGCTGAAGGGCGTCGGCGCTTTCGACCTGGCTCGACTCGATATCCAGCCCCTGCGTCTTGAGAGTACGGAAAAGCTGCTCGATGGTCCAGCGCCGCCGGTACCAAAGCACGATTTCCAAGGCTTTTGCGGTGTCCTCGACCTGATGTGTCGTCAGCAGCCGCCAATGTACCGGGTCTTCTCCGGCGGGGGCGTCCACTTCGCGAACATCGACCATTCGAAGGGCGAGCGCCGGTGCGGCGCCGGGGTGTGTCCCGTTCCTGGGCCGTTTCACCGCGACCGCGCCGTAGCGCAGTTCCAGGGTCGCCGTGCGGGCCGAGCGCTTGCCGGGGCGTTCGGGAAGGTCCAGCGTGAAGCGCTCCGCCACCGCCAGCGCGTCGCTCCAGGCGTATAAGTAGCCGCCTCCGGCCAGCGCCCTGTCGCGGCAGGCCCGCGTCAGAAGATCGAAACCCGTTTCCGGCAGCCGCTCCCATTCCTCGTAGATGTCGCTTTCGCGGTCGGCGACGACCGTGACGTGCCGGGCCGTATCGAGATAGTGCTTGGCTGTCTGCGCGCCCTCCAGCCAGCGCATCGATTCCTTGCTCTCGATCGGCAGAGCCCGACGGTGCTTGGCCGCGGTTTCATGACGGGCGTAGACCTGCGCTCCGACAAGTCCCAGACAAGCTCCGCTTTCGGCCTCGACCGCCAGCACCGGATGGACGAACAGCCCGGCGTCCCGGCCATTGCCCACGGTGCCCAGGCCCCGCGTTCGTCCGGCATGGGCCTGATAGTTCAATTCGCTGGTGTCCTGGATGGCCAGAACATGCAGGCCGACGACGCGCGCCCGCATCTGCTCGCCGATCGTGCATTCCATTTCCACCAGTCTTACCTTGGCATTGTTCAGCCAACGCCCGAAGCGAGCCTCTTCGATCCGGTCGTTCGACAAACGCCGAATGCGGACGGTCGAGCGCTCGACCATCCTTTGCAGCAGTTGCCGCCCCCTTTTTTCAGCCGTTCATCGTTGAAACGGCCGACGATATCAACCTGAATGTCCATTCGTGACGCCCTCCGCCTGAGAACGTCACGAACAGAATCACATCCCCGCCAAACTACGCAACTACAGCGACAAACCCGAGTCAACCTGCCGCACCTAAAAAGATCTGTTGATAGATTAGCCCCCCTTGGGGGAGAGGGTCAGGGTGAGGGGGCGGGTGGCAGCTGTCCCAGGAAGGCGGCTACCGGAACACCACCGTCTTGCTGCCGTTGAGCAGGACCCTGTGCTCGATGTGGTACTTGACGGCGCGGGCCAGCACGACGCTCTCCACGTCGCGGCCGACCTCGACCAGGTCGTCCGGCGTGCGGGTGTGGTCGACGCGCTCGACCTCCTGCTCGATGATCGGACCTTCGTCCAGGTTGGACGTCACGTAGTGGGCGGTCGCCCCGATCAGCTTGACGCCGCGGGCGAAGGCTTGGTGATAGGGCTTGGCGCCCTTGAAGCTGGGCAGGAACGAGTGGTGGATATTGATCGCGCGCCCGGCCAGCCGCTCGCACAGCTCGGGCGAGAGCACCTGCATGTAGCGCGCCAGCACGACCAGATCGATGCGCTCCTGCTCGATGATCTCCCACAGCCGCGCCTCCTGCTCCGCCTTGTTGTCGGGCTTGACGGGCAGATAATGGAACGGGACGTTGTGCCAGGCCGCGAGCTGGTAGAAGTCGCGATGGTTCGACACGATCGCCGGGATCTCCACGTTCAATCCGCCGACCCGGTAGCGGTAGAGCAGGTCGTTCAGGCAGTGGCCGAATTTCGAGACCAGGATCAGCAGTCGCTGCGGTCGCTCCGCGTCGTGCAGGTGCCAGGTCATTCCGAACCGGCGGGCGACCTCGGCGAACTGGGCTGCCAAGGCTTCGCGGTCGGGGCCTTCCTCCGGAGCGGCCAGGAAGATGCGCAGGAAGAACAGGTCGCTGGTCCGGTCGCCGAACTGGGCGCTGTCGATGATGTTGCAGCCCCGCTCCGCCAGGAAGCCGGATACGGCCGCGACGATGCCGACTGTGTCCGGGCACGAAATGGTCAGGATGTAGCGGGCGGTCATTTCGAAACTTTCCAGAACGGCTTATGGCGCGGTCCCTGGAAAGAAGCGCAATCGACCACCCTGTGCAAGTGGCAATCCGCTGCCGCGCTCAATCGAGCATCGGCAACCCGCTTTCGATCCTGACCAGCGCCGCCAGCAGCGGCACTCCGATGTCGCGCCGGACGAAGGCGCTGCTCCGGTCTGCAGCGGCGATCGCCTGCGACATGGTGTTCCGCCAGCGGTCGTCGCCATACATCAGCCTCTCCGCCTTTGCGCGCTGGGCCAGGACTGTCGGCCGCCGATTGGCCGGCACCTCGGCAAGCTTCACAAGCCGCGCCATCCATTGCTGGGCGATCGCCAGTTCGCCCCGGCGGAGCGCCGCCGCGATGAATTCCGACAGGATTTCGGATTGCGGATCGGGATCCTGGACCTGTTCGAGATATGCGGAGGTCAGGGACATCTCTCCCCGCGCCGCGAGCCGGCCGAGCACGGCGGGAACTGTCCAGGGACTGTCCTCCTGGACCGTGCGCAGCAGGCCCAGCGCCAGGTTGACCTCGCCCAGGTCGGCGGCGGCCACGGCGAGTTCCGCCGGGCAGCACTCCTGCTTCGTCTCGCGGAAGCGGGAGAACTGCTGCTCCACCGTGTTCAGGAAGAGGGTCCGCGCCTCCGCCTCGCGGCCGACCCGCATCAGTGCCTGCACGACCAGACCCAGTTCCCAGGCGCAGGCATTCGCCTGGGCGTAATTCTGGGCTTCGGTGGTCAGTGCCGACGCCAACTCCTTCTCCCCGCGCCAGCCGGCGATCTCGGCAATGTCGGTCAGGTTGTAGAGACGCGTCGAGCAGTCGGCGATGCCCCGCGTGATCTGGAGGGCGATGTCGGTCTGGCCGGTCAGCGCCAGGGCACGGGCGACGAACAGGTCCTCTTCCTGGGACTCGGCAGTGGTGGCCGCCCCGCGCCGCAGCGCACCCACGAAGGGAGCGATGATCTCCCGCGCGCGCTCGGCACCGCCGTTCAGGTGGTAGGCGACGGCGAGCGAGAGCCAGTCCCACCGTGGCGTGGAGATCGGATACTCGATCGGCGGCAGCAGGTTCTCGATCTTGTAGAGGAAGCAGGCCGTGGACAGGGCTTCGTTGCAGATCAGGGCCCGGACGCGGTTTCGGAATTCGAAGACGTCGAAATCACCGATGAACTGGTTGGTGATGAGCTGGACCGCGACCGGACTTTCGGGATAGCGCTGCACGATCTCGTTCAGAAGCCGGTCGGCGTCGCGCAGCAGGCGCGCCTCCTCGGCCGGGTCGAACGTGGCATTGGCCTGCTGGATGAGCTGCATGGCCTGGACGAACTGCCGGTTCGCGCTGCCGGTGCTTTCCTGCGCCCGGGCGGCGGACGGAAATCCCGCCGCCAACCCGGCGGCCAGCAGGGCCAGCACCGCCGCCACGACCAGCAGGAACGCGCCGGGCCTGCGCCGACCATGGGCAGCTGCGTCAGCGGACATAGCTCACGACGCGCTTCACATAGGGCAACGACCTGGCATGGCCGGTCACCCGCTCCAGTTCGGCCGGATCGCGCGCGTTGCCCATCAGGTAGACGACGCCGTTGACCGTCTCGATCGAGTAGTTGATCGACGAGACCTCGCGGTCGAACAGGAGCTTGCCGCGCAGCTGGGTGCTGATCCAGGTGTCGCGGGTGGAATCGCCCAGCGTCGAGGCGTCGTCCACGACGATTTCGTTGATCACTTCGCGAACGCCGTTCGCCTGCCAGGCAAGTCGGACGGCATCGAGCCGCTCCTCGGGCGTCCTGGCGCGCCCGGTCAGGAGGACGGTGCCCTGGTTGACCGTCATGCCGAGGCGCGAATGCATCTCGACGCTGTGCTGGAACCAGTAATGATTGATCTGCGCCTGGATCTCGGTATCGCTGATGGCGCCGCCCAGTCCCCGCTCCTGCGAGGCCGCGACGACCGCGGTGGTGGCGGCGCCGCCGACGACGAGCGGTGCGCACCCCGGCAGGGCGGCGATGGCCAGGGTTCCCAGGACGAACAGCGGAAAACGCGCGCGAGACCTCAAAGCTTCCTCCGTACACCGGTCGCGATCCACGTCCGGGCGGCGCGAAGAAGTCACGCCCGCCACGTGATTGCAACACATATTTGAATTACTCGAAACTGGAGCCACGGCTTTTCCGTCTATCGTGGCCCGATTGCAGCAGCCAGTATCATACCGGTCCGCGCGCTCACGCGAACGGGGCGCTTGTCATCACGTCGGCCAACTCTCGCGACAGCACGTCGGCGATGCGGCGGCGCTGGGCAACGTCGCGCAGCAAATCCTCGTCACGCGGGTTGGACAGGAAACCGGTCTCGATCAGGACCGACGGAACGTCGGGCGCTTTCAGGACCGCGAAGTTCGCCGACCTCTTGGGATTGTCGAGCAAACGGAGCGAGCGTCCGGCGCCCTCCACGAGGCTGCTCTTCGCCATCAGCGACGCGGTGACGGTATGGCGGGCGACGAGGTCGGACAGGATCGCCGCGACTTGAGGCCGGGTGTGCCGCAGGTCGATGCCCCCCGAACCGTCGGCCAGGTTCTCCTGCTTGGCCAGCGCGAAGGCGAAATCGTCCGACGCCTTGTCGGACAGGGTGTAGGCGGACAATCCGCGCGCATCGCGGTTGGGCGCGCTGTCGGCATGGATCGATATGAACAGGTCGGCCCCGGCGTCGCGCGCTATGGCGACCCGCTCGGCCAGCGGCAGGAAGATATCGGTATCCCGCGTCAGCTTCGCCGCGACGCCGGGGACTCCCCGAAGCCGGCGCGCGATCTCGCGCGCGATATCCAGCGTGATCTCCTTCTCCAGCGTTCCCCGGACGCCGATGGCTCCCGGGTCGCGGCCGCCATGCCCCGGGTCGATCACCACGAGTCGCCGGCTCGGCACGGCCGTCGGGGGCTCGGGCTTGCGCTGCGGTCCGTTGGTGGGAGCGGCGCTGGCGGTCGCGGGCACGAGAAGGCCCGCCAGACCGGAGGCCCCGATTCGGAGCAAGGGCGCGCTCAACGCCAATTGAAGCAGAACCCTGCGCTTCATCCGATAAGACTACCCATCGATCCTGTGGTTATCGGCCCAATGACTGGCCCCCGGGCCGGCGGAATGGACCTCGGCGGCCAGTTTACGGGGCTGTTGGTTAACTGTTAATTACCCCACCCGCTGCTTGTCGAGTCCCGAGAGAGTGATGCACCGGAATTTCCGACCCGGATTTCCGGTACGGATCCCACCGGAAGCGCCCCTCCCGGAGCATTCCCAAAGCGGTGGCGGAATCGATGGCATTTTCGACTTATGATATCTTGTTCTCAGCCCCGACTCGGGCCAGACTGTTCTCTTGAAGATGGTGGAGGCGGTCATGAAGGAAGCCTTGATCAACATCATCCGCGAGGAGCGCGTGGCTCTGGAAGCCCGTATAGCCGACGAATTGAAGCGGCGGGTGCCGGATGACATGAGGATCGAAGCCCTGCAGGAGGAAGCGTCCGACCTGCGGCGGCAACTCGAACGGTACGAGCAGTAGGCGGCCGGCTCCCGCCGCGCCGAAGGCTACCCCCTTTGAAAGCCCGTACGGCCTTGCAACCGGGGCCGGTACGGGCTTTTGTTTGCCCTGCCACCAGACCAGGGAAAACGGGGGAACCATGCCCAAATTCGCCGCCAATCTGTCCATGATGTTCCAGGAGCACGACTTCCTGGACCGCTTCGGCGCCGCCGCCAAATGCGGCTTCCGGGGAGTCGAATACCTGTTCCCTTACGAATGGCCCGCCGCCGATATCAAGCGGGCGCTCGACGACGCGGGGCTCGAGCAGGTGCTGTTCAACATGCCCCCCGGCGACTGGGCCGGCGGCGAGCGCGGCATGGCGGCCATCCCGGGGCGGGAAGCGGAGTTCGCCGAGACGGTGGAAAAGGCGATCGAGTACGCGCGCGTGCTGGACTGCCCGCGGCTTCATGCCATGGCCGGCATCGTGCATGCGGGGATCGACCGGGAGGAGGCTGAGGCCGTCTACGTCTCCAACCTGCGCCATGCCGCCGATGCGGCCGCCCGGCACGGCATCACCCTGCTGGCCGAACCGATCAACAGCCGGGACATGCCGGGCTATTTCCTGAACACCTCGACCGCGGGCCGCAAGATCATGGCCGCCGTCTCTCGCCCCAACCTGAAGCTGCAGTTCGATATCTATCACACGCAGATCATGGAAGGTGACCTAGCGGAGCGACTGCGCCAGAACCTGGAGGCGATCGGCCATATCCAGATCGCCGGAACACCCGGCCGGCACGAGCCGAACATCGGCGAGATCAACTATCCGTTCCTGTTCAACCTTATCGACGAGATCGGCTATACCGGATGGATCGGCTGCGAGTACCGGCCGCGCGCCGAAACCCGGGCCGGCCTCGGCTGGGCGAAGGAGTACGGCATCACCGCCAGATGACGATCAAGGCTAGGAATTCATTGATGACCCCATCGGCAGGCCATGCTAGTCATGGCCTGCCGCCACCTCGCGTGTGGTCCATGGGGATACGGAATGCAGCACTTGTCCGGGATCGATACCGGGAGCAACCAAGCCGGGCTCACTCAGGATCCGCCGTTCGGCACCTACGCGCCGTCCCGCCTCCAGCGCGCAATCATCGGGCTGACCCGGACCCAGCCCGAGACCTGGCTCGGCAAGCGCGTCGCCTTCGCGGCCCGGCGGCTGGTCCTTACGGGCCTCAAGTCCCCGCTGGATGTCGATGTCTTCGGGCGGAAGTTCCGGGTCCATCCGGAAGACAATGTCTGCGAGAAGCGGGTGCTTTTCACGCCGCAGTTCTTCGACCCGGTCGAACGCCAGGTGCTGGCCGCCCGTCTGCATGACGGTTTCACCTTCGTCGACCTGGGCGCGAATGTCGGCGTCTATTCGCTTTTCGTCGCCGGTCTCGCCGGAAAGAACGCCCGCGTGCTGGCGGTCGAACCCCAGCCGGAGATATACCGCCGGCTCGCCTTCAACGTGGCGGCCAACGACCTGGGAACCATCCGGACCCTGCAATGCGCGGTGGCGGACCGCACGGGGACCCTGGACCTGTTCATCGATCGCGGCAACCGGGGCCAGAGCAGCATCGCCATGGAGACGGGCGAGCGGGTCTCCGTGCCGTGCCGGACTCTCGACGGCCTCCTCGCCGAAGCCGGATTCGACCGGGTCGACGCCCTGAAGATCGATATCGAGGGGGCCGAGGATACCGTGCTGGTCCCGTTCTTCTCCTCCGCACCGGAACGGCGCTGGCCGGCGCTGATCCTGCTGGAGATGTCGAGCGACCGGTGGAAGACGGATTGCGTCAAGCTGTGCATCGACCACGGCTACCGGATCAGTCACACGACGCGGCTGAACGTGATCCTGCAAAGGACGCCGGACAGGGCTTCGGCCGCGGCCTGAATCGTCCTGAGTCGGCCTGGAGTCGGGGGCCTGCACAGCCGTTGTGCAGCGCAACATGACGGTGCCGTTGCTCCGGGAGAAGCCCGGCGCGCCCGGCGGATTTTCCGATAAACCTTTCGCAAACAAAGCGATGGCTGTGGCGCGGCAGGACCAGCCCGGTTTCCGCGATACCAGGATATGGTCGGCCATATCCGTGACATTCTGTCGCTCAAATCGTTAAAAACTGCTTTATTTTCGGCTGTTTTGCACAATTTTCAGGCATCTTTGGTGCCGATTTCCATCTCTGCTTCAATTATGTGCAGGATTCCGCGCCTTCGGCTGGACTCCTCGGTCTTGTGACGGTTGTGTTGCTGTGTACAATCAACAGGTCGCGCTCAAAAAGATGCTTGGCATAACGATTGCGATAGGGAGTTGGAGAGATGAAGTTCTGATCAGCCGCTTGTCAACGGAGAGCCTTGATGACCGATGCGACTGCTGAGACCGTCCACACGGCGCGGAGTACCGTGCCGACCGTTCTACACACACGGTCTTCCAACACTATTGTCGATTTTGTCCTCAACCCTCAGAAATACCTTTTAGTTCTGCGTTTTGCCTTAGTCAATACAGTCGCTTCCGCTCTCCTGGCCGCGGCATGGCTTCAGGGATGGATCACGCCGATCCTCGATTCCGACGATACCGGGTTGTGCCAGCTGATCTTCGCCGTTTTCCTGGTGGGCTTGGCGGTCTCGGCCTCCAGGGTCTGGCGCACCAGCTGCGAACTCAACGCGTGCAAGGATTTCCAGATTCATGTCAATTCGCGCGCCGCGCGCTACGTCGCCGAGGTCATGGGCCGTGACAGCGGCAGCCGGAGCACCCTCGCGGGCAATCTCCGCCTGAAGCTGTCGTCCCGGGTCGCGATGGTCCGGCATCTGGCGGCGAGCCTGGTCCTGCTCGGGCTGATCGGGACCGTGGTCGGCTTCATCATCTCCCTGAGCGGGGTCGATCCGGCGAAGGCCGGTGACGTAGCCTCGATCGCCCCGATGGTCACCAAGCTGATCGAAGGCATGTCGGTGGCGCTCTACACGACCCTGGTCGGCGGCGTGCTGAACATCTGGCTGAGCATCAACTACAACATGCTCGCCACCGGCACCGTCAACCTGATCACCGAAATCACGGCGCTGGGTGAACGCCATGCAGGGTCTTGACCAGTTCGACGACGAAGACGTCAACGGCACCGTCTTCCGCGACGTCATAACGCTCGCCCTGTGCGGCTTCGTGGCGGTCGTGATCCTGCTGCTGCCGCACCTAAATCCCAAGCAGCAGGCCCAGGCCGCCGTCAGCACGACCCCCGGCAACGTCATGGTCGAGGCCCGGTGGGCCGACGAGCTGGATACCGACATAGACCTGTGGGTCCAGGCGCCGGGCGACGTGCCGGTCGGGTATTCCAACAAGTCCGGTGTCATCTTCAACCTGCTGCGCGACGACCTCGGCCGAAACGCCGACCCGACCCAGCTGAACTACGAGGTCAGCTACAGCCGGGGCATACCGCCGGGCGAATATGCGATCAACCTGCACATGTACCGCAACAAGGCCCGGGTCTCGCCGGTCAAGGTCACCGTCGTGACCAGCGTCAAGAAGCCCACCGCAGAGTCCGCGAAGCAGGTGCTGTCCAGCACGGTCGATCTGACGGTCGAAAACCAGGAACTTACGGTCTACCGGTTCAAGCTGACGGAGGCCGGGGATCTCGTCCCGAGCAGCGTCAACAGCCTGCCGAAGGCCCTGCGGAAGTGGAGGCAGTGATGCCACTCATGATGAACCTCTTTGTCGTGGCCGTCGTGCTGGCCGCTGGGCTCGCCACCATCAGCATCTGGTCGCCCCGCAAGCTGTGGGTGAAGGTCGGCGCCGTGACGCTGGCGGCGGCCTTCATGCCGCTGTCCTACGCCAGCTTCGCCGACCTGCTGAGCAAGCCGAAGCCGGTGGCGCTGGAGTGGTTCCACCGCAGCATGAGCGAGGCGACCGTGCTGAGCGCCCGGATGCAGGAGGGTGAGGCGATCTACCTCTGGCTCCAGCTGCCCGACACCGCCGAGCCCCGCTACTACAAGATCGGCTGGAGCGAGGACGTCGCCAAGCAGCTCCAACAGGCCATGCGCGAGGCCGAGAAGAACCAGGGCGGCCTGAAGATGGAACTGCCGTTCGAGAACACCTGGGACAAGGACAAGCCGATGTTCTACGCCCTGCCCCAGCCGAAGCTGCCGGAGAAGAACGGCGAGCGCGGCGGCGGGGACGCGCCCCTTGTCTATCAGCACCCCGGCACCAGCGCCTGACGGCCAGGCCTCCGGTCGAGCGGCTCTCCGGGACGCCTCCTCCCGATCCTGCGGAGGAGGCGTCCCGCTTCGCGGCCCCTACAGGACCTGCTTCGGCACGTTCAGCAGCTCCCGCCGGATGCGCTTCAGGCTGGGGCGGTTGGTCTCGTCATAGGCCAGCGGCCGGCACAGATGCATGGCGGTCAGTCCGACGCGGGCGGTCAGCAACCCGTTGATCACCCCCTGCCCCACGCGGGTCGAGAGCGACGCCGCGAGCGTGCTTCCCAGGGCCTCCACCATCAGGTCGTTGCCGCTCTCCGCGACGCCGGCGATGGCGATGTTGGCGAGCATCCGGCGCAGCAGCTTCAGGCTGCCGACATAGCCGGGACGGGCGCCGTAGAGGGTGGCGACCTCGCGTACCAGCTTCAGGTTCCGCCACAGCACGATCACGACGTCGAGCAGCGCCGCCGGGCTCAGCGCCGTGGCGACCGCGGTGTCGCGGGCCGCCCGCAGGACGAGCTGGTACGAGCGGCGGTCGATGTCCTGGAGCAGCTGGAGGTTGACCATGCGCACGACCTCCCGGTCGTCGTGCGCGTCGCTGAGATTATCCCGGAGAGCCTGGACCTGGGCCGACAGGTCGCGCCGGTCGCCGTAGAGCGAGGCGACCGCCCCGGCGTAGCGCGCGGCCTCGCCGTGGCTGCCGGACGTCCGCAGGTGCTCGGCCTCCTCCCGCAGCCCGTCGATCCGGCGCAGTCGCCGCAGGCTGCGCAGTTCGCCCGAGAGCAGGCCGAATCCGCCCAGCACGGCCCCGCCCGCCAGCGCGACGGCACCGCCGCCCAGCAGCGCGCTGGTTTCGAAGGCGCGCCGGATCAGGTCGACCGTGTCGTACCCGACCGCCAACGCCACCAAGGCCGCCGCCGAGCCGACCAGCAGCCGGACAGCCCAGCGCCGGGGCGCCGGGACGGGGTCCGGCAGGTCGGCTTCGGCCGGCAGGCCCGATGCCGCGGTACCGGCGGCCCGGTCGTCCGGAACCACCGTCACGGCGCCGCCGGGGTCCAGTTCCATCGGCGCGATGAAGTCCTTGTCCCGCGTCCGCCCGGTCATGACAGGAAATCTCCGATCAGGAAGTCCAGCGCCTGGTCGAGCCGGATGTTCGGCAGGCCCCGGCCCTGCCGGGCCGACAGCAATGGCGGCCGGAAATCCAGGAAGTTGAGCCGGCGCACGCCGTCGTCGGTCAGCAGCCGGTGGTCGTCGGGGATCTCGCCGGGATACAGGACGGTCGGTTCGGTCCGCCCGATGGGAATGCCCCTTACACAGGCGAGCTGCCGGCCCTGGTGCTCGGCCATCACCGTCTCGGTGCATTTCAGCGCCGCGATCGCCATGGTCTCGACCCGCGCGCCCTCGAACCGGATCGCGTTCCGCCGTTCCTCGACCAGCCCGTCTAGCAGGCGGCGCAGGTTGGCGTGCTGGTTGGACGGGATATGGTCGGCCTTGGTGGCGGCGAACAGAACCCGGTCGATCCGCCCGCCGAGCAGCCGGCCGAGCCAGCTCGACCGTCCGTGGCGGAAGGATTCCAGCGTGGCGGACAGGGAGGTCTGCATGTCGGCCAGGGCGGCGGGCCCGGCATTCAGGGCGCCGATGACGTCCACCAGCACGATCTGACGGTCCAGCCGGGCGAAGTGCTCGGTGAAGAATCGGCGCACGACGTTGGTCTTGTAGGCCTCGAACCGCTCCTCCATCATCGCCCAGAGGGTATGCCGCCCAGCCCGCGCCGAGGGTTCCGGCAATGGGCAGAAGGCCAGCACCGGCGCTCCGACCAGCTCGCCCGGCTCCACGAAGCGGCCGGGCTGGATCAGGCTGAGCAGCTGGTCGGAGGCCCGGCATGCCAGCAGGTATTGCGTGTAGAGTTCCGCCGCCCGCCGGGCGACCGCCTCCTCGGCGGGGCCGGCAGGGTCGCGGTTGGACAGGTAGGCAAGCCATTCCGCCGCCAGGGCGTCGCGCGGCGGGCGCCTGGCAAGCTCAAGGGTCTCGCGCGACCACTCGGCATAGCTCCGGTCCAGCAATGGCAGGTCGAGCAGCCACTCGCCGGGATAGTCCACGATGTCCAAGTTCAGCCGGGTCGGTCCCAGCAGACGGCGCTTCAGCATCGTCCCCGGCATGTAGCGGACCGCCACCCGCACCTGGCTGGTGACCTTGGTGTTGTTCGGCCATTGCGGGTCGGGCGCGGTCAGCCGGGCGATCTGGCTTTCGTAGTCGAAGCGCGGCACCGCCTGGTCGGGCTGAGGCTCCATACGGGCGGCGATGAAGCGGCCGGTCGCGACCACGTCCAGGAACGGCAGCCGGTCGGCATGCAGCAGGTTGTCGATCAGGGCGGTGGTCAGGACCGTCTTGCCGGATCGGCGCAGGCCGGTCACGCCGATGCGCAGGTTGCCGTCCAGCATCCGGTCGGTCAGTTCGCCGACGCGGTCGAAGGCCCGGCTTCCCAGGTTGGTCAGGTCGCGGAAGGGTGATGGAGGCAATCTCTGTCTCGACAGGTCCGGTTGGTACGGGTTCGGGTGGAACGAATTCTGCGGCAAAGCCTGTCTATCGTGAACCGGCGGGAAGCACATCCGTCCTGTGCAGGTCGGCCCACCGCGCGAGATCGCCGCCCTGGACCGCCGAGGTCCCAATGCCGGGCGCCGGCTCGCGCTCGTTGTTCTCCAGCCGGTTGTCATGGTTGTGCATCGGCTCGTGCCCCCGGTTGCTGACCCGCTCGTTCAGGCACGCCCGCCGTCCCGCGCAGAGATTGTGCGTGACCTTGTTGCCGGTGGCGCCGTAGATCAGAAGCCCGACCCGCCCGGCCTCGATGTCGTTCCCGACGACCGTGTTGTACTTGGCCTCGGAGTCCGTTCCGGGCCGCATCCAGCGGCCCGTGGTCAGCCCGCCGACGGAAATGCCGTCGCGCTCGCACCCTTTCATGACGTTGCCGGCCACGAAGTTGCCCTCGCTGCCGCCCTTCATCATCAGGCAGGTATGGCCGGGCGTTCCGTCGACGACGTTGCCGACCAGCCGCGACCGGTTGACCGCGACGAGGTCGATGCCGCCGTCGCCGTTGGCGTTCCGATCGGCGCCGCTGTCGCGGACGATGTTGCGATAGAGATGGACATTGTCCGCCTGGCTGATCTTGATGCCGTCCTCCCCCGCCCGCTCGACCAGGTTGTCGGCGATCACGATGTTCCGGGCATACCGGGACATGTCGCTGGTATCGCGCCCGGACAGGCCGAACTGGATGCCGTTGCCGCTGGCCCCGGCGATCACGTGGAAGCCGAACACCCCGACGTTCCGCGTCCCGAAGCCGTAGATCCCGGTCTTCTCCGACACGATGCGCGCCTTCCCGTGGCCGTCGGCCGATATCAGCCGGATCGGGGCGCCCTCCGTCCCGTTCTTCGAGAACTTGACCGGCCCCCGATAGGTTCCCGCCCTGACCATGATGTCGGTTCCGGGCACCGCGCGCTCGATAGCCACGTTGATGTCGCCGACCGGGCCCTCGGGGGAGACCCAGATCCGGTATCTCTGCTCTCCGCCGCCGTCGAACGGCGCGGCCGCCCGGGACGGGGCCGGCCAGACGGAGACGGCGGCTGCCAGCAGCAGGGCGAAGAGGAACGGATGCTTCATCGACGGGGAAGACGGCAGGAAAGGCATGGGTAACGCGAACTCCATCCGGTCGGGAGAGATTGCGGGACGGGCCGAGCGGATCTCCGGTCAGGCGCCGATCTCGAACATCATCAGCAAGGTCCGCTGGAGACCCCAGAGATTGTCGTCGGAGACGAGGTAGAGCAAGGTGCGCCCGTCCGGCGTCGCCACCACGGAGATGCCCTCGAAATTGTCGGTCGTGACCGGCGGCTCCAGCACCGCCAGTTCGGTGCCGGACAATTCCGCGCCCGCGTCGATCGAGGCGCCGGGCACCCGGACGATCCGCGCGCCGAACCCGCCCAGGATCGAGGCCCGCCGCTCCACGACTACGAGGTCGCCGTCCGGCAGGATCGCGGCATCGGTCGGGCGGTACGGCGCCTTGCCGCGATAGCTCAGGCTTTCCCAGCCATCGGCACCGCCCAGCCAGGCCCGGCTGAAGCCGGCCTTGTCGTCGGACCCTTCCTCGATCACCAGCATCCGTCCGTCGGGAAGGGCCGCCAGCACCTCCGGGCCGCTGTTGCCCTCGGCGCTGCGGATACCCGGCGGGCGCGGCAGCTTGGGCAGGGGCCGTGTCACAGGGCCGTCCGGGTTGGGGGCATAGAGCTCGACCCGGTGCCAGCGCTCGAAGCTGACCGCCCAGCGTCCGTCGGGCAGCCGGGCCAGCCCCTCGGAGTCGGCGCGGTTGGTCACGGCCTGCTTCCCGTCGATGTCGAGCAGCGGCGCCACGGTGATGCCGCGCACCCCCGTGAGGTCGCCCTCGTCGTCATAGTCGATGTTGCCGGTTATCACCTTGCCCCGGTCGGAGATCGCGACGAACCGGCGCCCGTCCGGTTCGACCTCAATGCCGGAAAGGCCGCCGAATTCCGGATCGGGATCGGTGAGCGCCACGCCGCCGCGGTACTTCAGCGATCCGATGTCCCGCCGCTCGGGCCGGCTGTCGTCGAGGCGGACGGCATAGGAGTTCTCCAGGGGACCGTTGGCGGTGAGCGGCGAACAGCCGACCACCGCCAAGGTGGCGAGCGACGCGAGGAAGAACGCCCGCCGGACGAAATCTTGAAGTGCAGCCATGGCCCCATAGATGGCATCGCCGATGATGCGGTGCGACAGCTTTTCTCGGTTCATGCCGGGTACCACGCCGCGGTAAGACCTTTGTCCCCCGTCAGGCCGGAGGTTCTCAATAGGCTCGCAGGCCCCGGCTGCGGAAGATGTTCCGGACCGTGCGGACCTGCCGGGCGCTCGGCGGCCCGAGGGTGCGGAGCGCCGGCGACGGGCAGCGGTCGCGAAGATGGGCGGTCGCCAGCCGATGGAACGGGAGCACCTCGATCCGTTCCACGTCCGGCAGCGATGCCGCGAACTCGGCCAGGGTTTCCACGTGGCGGGGATCGTCGTTGACGCCCGGGACCACCGCGAAGCGCACCCAGACCGGCTTGCGGGCCGCCCGCAGCATCCCGGCGAACCGCAGGGTGCCTGCGGACGACGGGGACGGCCGCCCGTCCAGCGCCCCCGGCTCGACCGGCGTCAGGTCCAGCACCACAAGGTCGGTCAGATACAGCAAGCCCTTGGCCGCGAACAGGTTTCCGCCCCCGCAGGTATCCAGGGCGGTGGCGATGCCCATGTCGCGGCAGCGCCGGAACAGTTCGCGGATGAAAGCCGCCTGGTCGAGCGGCTCGGCGCCGGCCACGGTGACGCCGCCGCCGGACACCCGCATATAGTCGGCGTAGCGCGCGATCTGCTGCATCAGGGAGTCGATCTCCCCGGCGCCCTCCCTGCCCCTCGGCTCGGCTTCCGAAACCAGGGTGCTGCCCGGTTCGGCGCACTGGGTGCAACGCAGCGGGCACCCGTCCAGGAAAATGACGAAGCGCACCCCCGGCCCGCCGGGTCCGGTGCCGAGCGCGGAGACGGAATGGATCCGCCCCGAGACGTTCCGGGAACTCTCCGGCGGTTCCATCTGGTTGGAAAGATCGGTCATGAAATCCCGTGCGCCCGCCTGGCCGGATGCGTTTGCGCCATCGAGCCGCCGGTACGGCACCGACCTCGATCGTCACCATGGAGCAGGGCGCTGACGGGCGCCTTGATCCACATCAACCTGCACGGCGTCGGGTCCCGGCCGGATCGGGGTAACCGAATCTACACGCGTTGCGCCTAGCCTTGCAGGCGGTGCCCGCTCGGAGGGCTGGATCGGAAACGACGCGACGCAAGGCAATGACATCGCACATGACGTATGAACTCGTTCACAAGTTCCGTGGTCAGGGCAAGATGAACGAGGCCGAGGATTGGATAAGGGCCAACGTCAAAGGCTTATGGGAGCTTCAGTTCCTCGGCATGTCCGAGGAAATCGACGAGTTCAAGAAGACCAAGACCTATATCTTCCATGTCCGGTTCACCTTCGGGCGAAGCGAGGACATGAAGCGCTTCAAGGACGAGTACATCGACGGCAAGCAGCCGCGACGTACCCAGGCGTCGGCACCGGCGAAGAAGCGCGGGTTCTTCAGCCGCCTGTTCAACTGACCCGGCCGTCGTCCGAGCCGGAACGGACTCCCCTCATCATGTTCCGACCGCCGCATCGGAACCCCGAGCCCGCCCGGATGTTGAATACGAAATACAAGACGCGGAGTCCGGACCCAGGCCGCGATCGCCGGACGGCAGGTGCGCCCCTTTTGTCATTTTTAGGGAAACTCGAAGAAAATCTCCGGCGACCGGATGACCCTTGCGGGTCCAATCACCTAAGCCGGAAAGTATATTTGAGAGTTAGCCTGTTTGCTGTACATAATGGCGCATTCGATGGAAACTCCGTGGGTTGGATAATTTCTTCCCGCAGAGCTTTTGTTCCGCGGCGTTGCGACCACGGTCAGGAGATCCGCCTTTGACAACAGCACATGCTCCTGACATGGACGAACATACGCGGCAACTTGAACAGGCCCTGAAGGAGAAAGAGGCGGCCCTGCGCGAACTGCAGCACCGGGCCAAGAACAGCCTTCAGCTCGTCATCAGCCTCCTGAAGCTCCAGAGCGGCCGCATCCGCGACCCGGATGCCCGGACCGCCTACGACCTGACGCTTCAGCGGATCGAGGCGCTGGCCATCGCCTACCGCCACCTGCACGAGTCCGGCAGCGAGACGCAAGTCGAGTTCGGCCGGTACCTGAGCGAACTGGTGACGACCACCAGCGCCAACGTGCCGGGCGGCGCGCAAGGGACCGAGATCGACGTGCAGTCCGAGAAGATCACCGGCGGCCTTTCGCTTGCCGTGCCGCTGGGCCTGATCGTCAACGAACTGCTGACCAACAGCCTGCGGCACGCCTTTCCGGCCAAGAGCTGGATCCGCATCTCGCTGACCCGCCCCGCCCCGGACATGCTCGATCTGGTGATCGCCGACAACGGCCGGGGCCTCCCTTCCGGGTTCGACCCGGACGCCGATGCCGGGATGCTGCTGGCCGAGGCGCTGGCGGCACAGCTGAACGCGACGCTGACGGCCGAGACGACCGGCAGCGGCACCGTCGTACGGATGTCGATCCCCCTTTAGCCCATGGCGGCCGACCGTCCCGGCGGCCCTGGTCCAATCATGCGAAAGCCCGCCGAACAAGGTTCGGCGGGCTTTCCCGTCATGTCCGGCAAGGGAGCCGGCGCGGTCCTTACTTGGACGCGCCCGCCTCCTTGGTGTTCATGCCGCGGCCGGTCGTGCGCTCGCTGATGCGCGCCCGCTTGCCGCGCAGCTCGCGCAGGTAATAGAGCTTGGCCCGGCGGACGTCGCCCTTGCGGACCAGCTCGATGCTGTCGATCCGGGGGCTGTACAGCGGGAACACGCGCTCCACGCCCTCGCCGTAGCTGATCTTGCGCACGGTGAAGCTGCTGTTCAGCCCGGCGTTCTTGCGGGCGATGCAGACGCCCTCGTAGGCCTGGACGCGCTCGCGCGTGCCCTCGACCACCTTCACGTTGACGCGCAGCGTGTCGCCGGGGGAAAACTCCGGAACGCCGCGCTTGTCGACCAGCTTCTGGACCTGTTCGGCCTCGATCTGCTGAATGATGTTCATCGCACTCACCCCTTACCTTCACTGATGGCGCGCCGAACCCTTGGCAGGCTCCCGGCGGACCCGTTTGTCATCTATTCCATCGTCACGACGCGGTCGCGCCGGCGGCGCTTCCGCGGTTCTTCCGCCTCGCGGGCGGCCTCGTAGCGGGACCACAGGTCGGGCCGCCGGGCCCTGGTGATCCGCTCCGCCTCGGCCAGCCGCCAGGCCCGTACCTTCTCGTGGTGACCGGAAAGCAGGACTTCCGGCACCGTGCGCCCCTGCCAGTCGGCCGGCCGCGTATAGTGGGGATACTCCAGCAATCCCCGCTCGAAACTCTCCTCCCCGGCGGTCTCCTCGTTGCCCATGACGCCCGGCAGAAGCCGGACGACGGCATCGATCAGGGCCAGGGCCGCCGGCTCGCCGCCGGACAGCACGAAGTCGCCGAGGCTGACCTCCTCGGCCCGGTGGGCCTCCAGGACCCGCTCGTCGACCCCTTCGTAGCGTCCGCACAGAAGGGTCACGACGGGTTCGGACGCCAGCTCCCTGACCAGGGACTGGTCGAGCAGGCGTCCGCGCGGCGACAGGTAGATGACCCGGCCCCGTTCCGCCGCTGCCGCGCCGCCGGTGGCGGCCGTCAGCGCCGCGTCCAGGACATCCGGCCGCATGACCATGCCGGGACCGCCGCCGAACGGGGTATCGTCGACCGAGCGGTGTTTATCGCGTGCGAAAGACCGGATGTCCACTGCTTCCAGGGACCAGATCCCGCTTTCGAGCGCTCGCCCGGCCAGGCTGAGACCCAGCGGCCCCGGGAACATCTCCGGGAAGAGGGTCAACACGCGGACGGTCCAGGGCCGGTCCATCACGCCCCCTCCCTGCCGCCGGCGCCGTCAGCGCGGCCGTCATCTTCGTCTTCGCCCCGATCCGGGGCGCCCGGCGGCGCCAGCAGGTCTTCGGGCGGGTCGGCGACGATGCGTCCGCCGGCCACGTCCACCACCGGCACGATGGCCCTGGTGAACGGAACCATGGCGGTCCGCCGGTCGGGAAGCGCCACTTCGAGCATGTCCCCGCCGCCGAAATCGTGGAGGGCGACCACCGTGCCGATCCGCTCGCCGTCCGGCCGCAGGACCGGCAGGCCGATCAGGTCGGCATGGTAGAACTCGTCCTCGTCCTCGGGCGGCGGCAGGCGATCCCGCTCGACATGGAGCAGCACGCCGCGCAAGGCTTCCGCGGCGGTCCGGTCGGCAACCCCCTGCACCCGGGCCAGCCAATAGTCCTTCATCGCCGATTGGAGTTCGACGGTGAAGCGGCGGGTACCCGTGTGGTCGGTGAGCGGATTGTAGTCCGCGATGGCGGCGGGATCGCCGGTGAAGCTCTTCAGCTTCACCAGGCCGCGCACGCCATGCACGCCGACGATCTGGCCGACGCACACGCGTGCGCCAGTTGCATCGGGCTTGCCTGCGGACCGGGGTGCCATGGGAGGAGACCTGAGCCTTCGAGATTACCGGATGGAATTATTCGGCGCTGCCGGCGGCTTCCGCCTCGGCGCGCTTGGCCGCAGCGGCCTGCTCCGCCTTGATCCGCTCCTGGGCCTTCGCCTTGGGGGCGGCCTTCTTGGGGTTCTGGCTCTGGGCCGGCATCGGGACCACCTCGGCGCGGCCGAGGAACAGCTCGACCCGGTCGGTCGGCTGGGCGCCGACGGACAGCCAGTGCTTGGCGCGCTCGGTGTTGAGCACGACGCGCTCCGGATGATCCTTGGCCAGCATCGGGTTGTAGGTGCCGATCTTCTCGATGAAGCGGCCATCGCGCGGGCTGCGCGCGTCGGTGACGACGATGGCGTAGAACGGGCGCTTCTTGGCGCCGCCGCGGGTCAGACGGATCTTCAAGGACATTGCGAAACTACTCTCTTCACTCAGGTTGCAGGTATTGGCTGTCTTGTCGGTAGGCGAACTGTCTTGGGCGAAACTGCCCGGACGGCGGCTTACGGGAAGCCCTTGCCGCGGGGAAGGAGACCGGCCAGACCCTGGCGCATCATGCCCTTCTGGCCCATCTTCTTGACCTTCTTCATCATGGTCTGCATGTCCTGGAACTGCTTGAGCAGCCGGTTGACATCCTGGACCTGTACGCCCGACCCCATGGCGATGCGGCGCTTGCGCGACGCCTTGATGAGGTCGGGATTGCGCCGCTCGGCCTTGGTCATGGACGAGATGATGGCTTCCTGCTTTTTCAGGATGCCCTCGTCGATGTTGGCGTCCTTGAGCTGGTTCTTGATCTTGCCGATGCCCGGCAGCATCCCGAGCATGCCGCCCATGCCGCCCATCTTGCGGATCTGCTTGAGCTGGTTCGCCATGTCGTCGAGGTCGAAGGTGCCCTTCTCCATCTTCTTGGCGAGCTTCTCGGCCTCCGCCTTGTCGATGTTCTCGGCGGCCTTCTCGACCAGGCTGACCACGTCGCCCATGCCCAGGATGCGGCCGGCGATGCGGTCGGGGTGGAAGGCTTCGAGGGCGTCCACCTTCTCGCCGACGCCCAGCAGCTTGATCGGCTTGCCGGTGATCTGGCGCATCGACAGCGCGGCACCGCCGCGGGCGTCGCCGTCGATCCGGGTCAGCACGATGCCGGAGATGCCGACACGGTCCTGGAAGTTGGTCGCGACCGTCACCGCGTCCTGGCCGGTCATGGCGTCCACGACCAGCAGGGTCTCGACCGGCCTCGTGGCGTCGCGGACGGCTGCCACCTCGGCCATCAGCTCGTCGTCGATCGCGAGGCGGCCGGCGGTGTCGAGCATGACGACGTCGTAGCCTTCGAGGCGGCCGGTCTGCATGGCGCGCTTGGCGATCTCCACCGGCTGCTGGCCGGGGACGATCGGGAGGGTCGCGACCTGGACCTGCTCGCCGAGGATCTTGAGCTGTTCCTGGGCCGCCGGGCGCCGTGTGTCCAGCGAGGCCATCAGGACCTTCTTGCGCTCGCGTGTCTTGAGGCGGAGCGCGATCTTGGCGGTGCTGGTGGTCTTGCCCGAACCCTGGAGGCCGACCATCAGGATCGGCACGGGGGCGGCGGCTTCGAGGTTGATGCCTTCGCTGGACGAGCCCAGCATCTCGACCAGATGGTCGTGGACGATCTTGACGACCATCTGGCCGGGCGTGACCGAGCGCAGGACCTCCTGGCCGACGGCCTTCTCCTTGACGCCGGCGATGAACTGCTTGACGACGGGCAAGGCCACGTCGGCTTCGAGCAAGGCGACGCGCACCTCGCGCAGAGCGATCCCGACATCCTCCTCGCTCAGCGCGCCACGCCGCGTGAGACGATCGAAGATGTCTCCCAGCCGTCCGGTCAGCCCTTCAAACATGCGTCACTCGGTCATGGTTCGCGAAAGTCGGATGCCCTGCCCCACTGCGCCGCCGCGACGGCCAGACTGGCTGGCCATGCGCCCGACATGCGCCCAAACGGAAACGCGCCAGTGCGCGAAACTCGCGGACCGGCGGGCACCCTCGGGCGCAGACAAGGCGGCTCATGGGATTGAGCGGACCGCGAAACTAGGGGACCGGCGCGGCGATGTCAACAGAAGGGTTATGCTTTTGTGCGGCTCCCTCCGGCGGCTTCCTCGGCTATCGCTAATCCCCCCGGAAAGGCCGCATATGTCATCATCCGTGACGGCGAGCCCCGATTATCGGGAAGCCGACAGGCGTCCGCGACCTTGGCTGACGACACCCCCTCCCCTGGCAAGGACGCAAATGTCAGCATCCGTGACGGCGAGCCCCGACGATCGGGAAGCCGACGGGTGTCCGTGACCGTGGCTGACGACATCCCCCTCCCCTGGCAAGGACGCAAATGTCAGCATCCGTAATGACAGGGCTGTCGGCGGGCGATGTCGCGATGCGTCGAGCGGCCGTTGCGAGCCCGCAAAGTTGCATGCGTCATGAAGACGCTCGTATGAGGCGAATACCTGTTCTAGTTTGGAAATGCGGACAGCGACCGGGACTGGCCCGGCCGCCTCCGCTACAGAGGGAGTAGTTCGATGCGCAAACATCGGTTCTCTCTCCAGGTCTGGTTCCAGGCGTTCAGGGTGAAGATCCTGTTCATCCTGCAATTCTAGACCGGGAGCCGGCGGCGGGATGTGCGTCCCGCCGCCTACCCTCGAAAGATAAGCGAACCGCCGGAATTCTTCAACACTGTCATGGGTCCCCGCACCCAGGTCCATGAACGTCATCATCCGTATCGGCCAGGCTCGATGATCCTGGAGGCCGGCGGGCGTCCGGAGGCGTGTTGCAGGATTAGCCCCCCTCTCAGGGACGCCAATGTCAGCATTCGTCATGGTGGGATCGTCGGCGGGCAGCCAACGCGATCTGCCGAGCGGCTGTCGCGAGCCCACGGAGTTGCATGCGTCACGAAGACGCTCGTATGAGGCGAATGTCTATTCTAGCTTGGACATGCGGACAGCGACCGGGACTGGCCCGGTCGCCTCCGCTACAGAGGGAGCAGATCGATGCGGAAACATCGGTTCTCTCTCCAGGTCTGGTTCCAGGCGTTCAGGGTGAAGATCCTGTTCGACCTGCAATTCTAGACCGGGAGCCGGCGGCGGGATGCACGTCCCGCCGCCTACCCTCGAAAGATAAGCGAACCGCCGAAGTTCTTCAACGGTGTCGTGGACCTCCGGGGCGGAAGGTTGCGCCTGCCGTCAGGTGGGCATGCCGGCCAGCAGACCGGCTTCATCCTGGCACTAGACCATCTCTCGCTTGCGGATGCGGCGTACCCGGACAAGCGGGACCCGCGTCCGGAATTATGCCCCGGATGTGGAGCTGATGGATCCCTCGGCGGACCTTCCCGGTTCCTGTGGAGAGCTCGCCGAAAAACATTGGGTCCACTTCAGGAGAATGCAGCATGAGTGATCAACCACACCGCGCCCTCAGCGATGTCCTTGATCGATTGGAGAGCACGGCACGAGGCGAGAGCATAACCGTGCAGGAAGTGGTCGAGAAACTTGGTCACAAATCCTTTGCGTCATTGATGCTGATTTTTTCACTGATCTCCACCTCGCCGGCCAGCGCGATCCCCGGCCTGACGGCGACGGTCGCGGTAATCATCCTCATTCTGGTCGTGCAGATGATCCTCGGACGGGATTGCGTCTGGCTGCCACAGATCATCAGCCATCGGCGCCTGTCCACGGAGAAGCTCTGCAAGGGGATCGGCTGGCTGCGCAAGCCCGTGCTGTTCGTGGAACGGTTCTTGAAGGCGCGGCTCACCTTTTTCCTTCATCGGCCGTGGCTTTTCCTGCCCTTGTTCCTGATCCTGGCGCTGACGCTGTTCATGCCGTTCATGGAGGTGATACCGACCTCGGGGTCCATCGCGTCGGCCGTGATCGCGTTTTTCGCTGCCGGGCTGCTGACCAGGGACGGCGGCCTCGTCCTGTTCTCGCTGATCCTGCTCCTGGCGGTGCCGGTGGCCGTCTGGCAGTTCGGCTTCAGCTGAGCCGCGAGGGTTCAACGGAGCCCCCCTTCCCTGAGAGACTTGGATGGAGCTTCAGCTAACCCGCGGGCGATACATTCTCGCGAATCTCCGGAGCGGAGCGGCGACAAGCCGTCAGGGCAACCGAGTCGGGCGGCGTTACTGATCGTGGCTGATGAGGAAAATCACTCTGGCCCCTTTTAGCACGGAATTGGGCTTGTGGTTCAAGTCATGCACAACTTATAGGATGACCATAGACGGATCATTCGTCAAAATTGTCCAGTCGAGCGGTGCGAAGATCCCTTGAAGGGAGGCACGCCGAGCCACCTAGACACATAAATCGGGCTCGATAGCCGTTTCAGATCCCCGCGAGCCTTCGGAGCGGAACGTCGCCGAGGGGCGACAAGCCGGCAAGCCGATAGCGTCCGGCGCGGTTGCTGAAGGCAGGTGATGAGAAATTCACTCTGACCGCTTTTAGCGCCACTTCCGAGCGGCACGGCCAGGCCGGCTAGAGCTGTACCCGATCAGGTCGCTCCGCCCGAGACAGCTGATCCGATGCATTGCGCCATGGGCGCAACCTACGACCGTCGGCCCGCATCACCTCCGCCCTGCATCGAGCCGTAGGTTGCGCCCATGGCGCAACACAGTGCGGCGAGTGGAACGGCCGGCTGCGAGGATCGGAGCGGTTCAACCTGATCGGGGACCGCTCTACCGGTAGGCCGAGCCGTCCTCCGCGCGGGCGGGGTGGTCCAGGTAGCGGCCCTGCTTCGGGACGGCGACGCGGTCGAATTCCTCCGCCAGGCGGTAGAGGGCGGTGCGCATCTCCGGCCCTTTCATGGGTTCGCCGTGACCGGTGACGACCAGGTCGGGATCGAGGGCGGCGAGTTTGGCGACGGACCGCTTCGCCTTGTCCCACTCCACCGTGTAGTAGGTCGGCGGGCCGTGCATCTCCGCCCGCTGGACCGCGACGGCGTAGGCGCTCTCCTGCCCCGTCGTCACGAAGGCGTCGCCGGCGACGATGGTGCGGTCGGTCTCGCGCCAGAGCGACACGTGGCCGACGCTGTGGCCGGGCGTGTGGAGCCAGCGCCAGCCGGGCATCTCCGGGATGGTGCCGTCCTCCGGGAGCGCCCGGAGCCGGCTGCCGACATCGACCGGGCCGCGCGGGTAGAATCGGGCCAGCGCCGCCATGGCGCCGCCGCCGACGGAGGGATCGCCCGGCGGGTAGGACGCCCTGCCGTTCAGATACGGGTGTTCGAGCGGGTGGGCGTAGACGGGAACGTCCCATTCCCGGGCCAGATCCTCCAGCGCGCCGATATGGTCGAAGTGGCCGTGGGTCATCACGATCGCCGAAGGCCGGGCGCCGGGTCCGAACCGCTCGCCGGCGGCCCCCGTGATCATGCCCTTGGTCCCTGGGATGCCCGTGTCGATCAGGACCCACTGCCGGTCGCCGGCGCCGGGACGGCCCCAGAAGACGACGTTGACGATGCCGAGCCGGCGGTACGCCAGATCGGGGGCGATCTGGTGGGTCTTGTCGCCGCGCGCCGCGTCCAGCTCGGGATCGACCGCGCTGGCGCTCGGGGGCAAGGGGATCTGTCCGGCCATCTCTATGCTTTCCCGCCTCTGTTCTTCCGAACCTTCGTATTCCGGTGGGCCCGATCGACGGGCGCATTCAACCAACCGGCCCCCGTTTCGACCGTTCCCGGCGGAGTATAGGAAAATTTCACACTTGGTTATCGATTGGTCACGACGGCCTTAACGAATCCTTCGTCCTTTCCGCCTAGGCTTGCCGAGGAAGATTCCAGGATGGCCCCCCAATGGCTTCTGCCTCCGCCGAAACCAGCGAGATCCCCCGCGCCAAGCTCTCCCAGCAGGAGCTGAACGCACTGACGAACCGGCACAAGGCATTCCTCAAGCGCCAGCCCGGAGGGACGCGCGCCATCTTCAAGATGCGCGACCTGTCACACCTCGATCTCAGCGGCCTGGACCTGACCGACGCCGATTTCAGCGGGGCCAAGCTGTTCAGTACCCGTCTGCTGGGCTGCAACCTGACGGGCGCCGATCTCTACGGCACCGACCTGCGCCTGGCGAACCTGACCGGCGCCACCCTCATGAAGACCGACCTGCGGGGCGCCTGCCTGCGCGGCGCCATCCTGAGCGAGGCCATGCTGATCGAGGCGGACCTGCGCGACGGCATGCTGGTCCATATGGGCAAGTCGGGCGAAATGGCGTCGGTCAACCAGGAGGCGGTCAAGCTCACCACTGAGCTGA
Organism: Skermanella rosea; assembly: GCF_016806835.2. Lineage (NCBI taxonomy): Bacteria > Pseudomonadati > Pseudomonadota > Alphaproteobacteria > Rhodospirillales > Azospirillaceae > Skermanella > Skermanella rosea. Next base: position 4,081,224 of record NZ_CP086111.1, read on the forward strand.
CCTGCGCCATCATGCGCGGCGCCAACCTGTCCCGCGCCCGGGTATCCAATGCCTTCGTGATGCAGACCGACATGACCGACGCGGTCATGCGCGGCACCAAGTTCGTCCGGGCCAACCTGACCAATTCCGACCTGACCGGGGCGGACCTGCAGGGCGCGGACCTGACCGGCGCCAACCTTACCGGAGCCCGGCTGACCGGTGCCATCCTGTCCGGCGCTGTGCTCGACAGCGCGCGGCTGGCGAACGCCGTGCTGATCGGCGCGATCCTGGACGATGCCCAGCGCCGCGCGCCGGAACTGGCGGGAGCCGTGCTGGCGAAGGACTTCGCCGGCCTCGGCCGCACCTTGCCGGAGGTGGCCGCGGGCCACGCCGCCTGGATGGACAGCGGTGGCAAGGAGGGGCATCGGGCCGACCTCTCGGGCTATGAGCTGACCGGTTTCGACCTGCGGGGGTTGAACCTGTCGGCCGCGGTGCTGCAGGGCGCCACCCTGGTCAAGGCCGACATGAGGTCCGCCGTGCTGGCCATGGCCGACATGTCGCTGTGCGACCTGCGCCGGATCAACCTGTCGAACGCCGACCTGCGCGGTGCCAACCTGGAGCGGGCGACCCTCACCGGGGCGGACCTGAGCGGCGCCAAGCTGAACCCCGTGCACATCCAGAGCGGCAGCGGCCATGTCTGGCGCGCCAACCTGCACCGGGTGCGGCTGGAGGGGGCCAATCTCCAGGGGGCCGACCTGCGCAAGGCCAACCTGACCGACGCGGTGCTGTCGCGCGCCGACCTGCGCGGGGCGGACCTGCGGGAGACCAACCTGACCGGCGCCGACCTGAAAGGCGCCCGCCTGGAAGGCGCCGACATGGCCGGGGCCACGGGCACCTGACGGCCCGCTGTTCCCTGCCGCCTTCCTTGCGGGAACTTCGCCTCAGTAGGAGAATTCGGCGAAGACGCGGTCGATGTCGCCCTGCCATTCGCCATGATAGCGGTTCAGCAGGATCGTCGCCGGGGTCTCGCCGGTCTCGGCCACTTCCAGCAGGGTGTTGATGAAGTGGGTCTCGTCGTCGCCCCAGCGGTCGTTGCGGGCGCGCCGCCGCAGGCCTTCCCCGGCGATCCTCAGGACCTCCGCCGCGACCTCCCGCAGGGGACGGCCCCGGTGGGTGGCGTCCAGGGCGAGGCGCGGCACCTCGGCGCGGAGATGGGCCCGCTCCTCTGCCGTCCAGTCCTTGACCAGGTCCCAGGCGGCGTCCAGCGCCGTGCCGTCGTAGAGCAGCCCGACCCACAGGGCCGGCAGGGCGCACAGGCCGCGCCACGGGCCGCCGTCGGCGCCGCGCATCTCCAGGTAGCGCTTGAGGCGGACTTCCGGGAACAGCGTGGTCAGGTGGTCGGCCCAGTCGGTCATCAGCGGCAGTTCGCCCGGCAGCGCCGGCAGGCGGCCCTGGAGGAAGTCGCGGAAGCTCTGGCCGGAGGCGTCGATGTACTTTCCGTCGCGGTAGACGAAATACATCGGCACGTCGAGGGCGTAGTCGGCATATTGCTGGAACCCGAACCCCTCCTCGAACACGAACGGCAGGTCGCCGCAGCGGTCGGGGTCGGTGTCGGTCCAGATATGGCTCCGGAAGCTCTGGAAGCCGTTGGGCCGGCCCTCGGTGAAGGGCGAGTTGGCGAACAGCGCCGTCGCGATCGGCTGGAGGGCGAGGCTGACGCGGAACTTCTTCACCATGTCCGCCTCGGACCCGAAGTCCAGGTTAACCTGCACGGTACAGGTCCGCATCATCATGTCGAGGCCGAGCGAGCCGCGCTTCGGCATGTATTCCCGCATGATCTTGTAGCGGCCCTTGGGCATCCACGGGATCTCGTCCCGCTTCCATTTCGGATTGAAGCCCAGGCCGATCATGCCGATGCCCAGCTCCCGGCCGACCTGCTTGACCTGGTCCAGGTGCTCGTGGACCTCGGCGCAGGTGTCGTGCAGGGTTTCGAGCGGGGCGCCGGACAGTTCCACCTGGCCGCCCGGCTCCAGGCTGATGTTGCAGGAGCCGCAGGTCAGCGCGATGACGTTGTCGCCCTCATACACGGGTTCCCAGCCGAAGCGGGTCATCCGGTTGAGCAGCTCGCCGATGCCGTCCGGCCCGTCGTAGGGCAGCGGGCGCAGGTCGCTGGTGCGGTACGCGAATTTCTCGTGCTCGGTCCCGATACGCCAGTCGGACGCGGGCTTGCTGCCCTGCTCGAGATGGCTCACCAGACTGCGCGGGTCGGAAATCGGTTCGCCGCGGGACTTCGGAGGGGCGGACATGGGATGCCTGATCAACCTGGTTCTTGGTTTCGGGACGCGGGGGAACGGAACGGGGGACGCACGTCGGCGCCGCCTGCCGCCCAGTCCCCGGCCAGGGCCTGCCAGCAGGCGAGCGCGGCGAGCGCCGCCGTGTCGGCACGCAGGATCCTTGGCCCCAGCCCGACCGGAACAACAAATGGCAGTTTCAGCAACCCGTCAAGCTCATCCTTGGCGAAGCCCCCTTCCGGACCGGTCAGGATCGCCGCCGGGCCGGGTGCCAACTCCGCGACGGCGCTGGCGATCGGCCTGACCGGACCGGCTTCGGCGCATAGCAGGATCACGCGTTCCGCCGGCCAGTCGCGCATCGCTTGGTCGAGCCGGGCCGGCTCCCTCAGCTCCGGAACGGTCAGCCGCTCGCACTGCTCCGCCGCCTCGACCGCGTTGGCGCGCAGCCGGTCGACATTGACGCGGGCCACGTCGGTATGGCGCGTCAGCACCGGCCAGACCAGCGCCGCGCCGAGTTCCGCCGCCTTTTCCGCGACGAAGTCGATGCGCGCCCGCTTGATCGGAGCGAACAGCAGCCACAGGTCGGGTTCCGGGGCCTGGGGCCGGCGCAGCGCCTCCACCGCCAGGCTGCACCAGCCCTTGCCGAAGCCGTCGATTCGGGCGGCCCATTCGCCGTCGCGGCCGTTGAACAGCGCGACCCGGTCGCCGCGGTCGAGCCGAAGCACATGGCGCAGGTAATGCGCCCGCTCGTGGCCGAGGCCGACGGTGGCCCCGCCGGACAGGGGCTCCCCGACATAGAGGCGGGTCCGCAGCGGTTCGCGGTCGGTATCGGTCTCCATGGTCTCCATCGATGGTCGGGCGGGATCAGGTCAGGTTTCGAGGAAGTCGAGCAATGCGGCGGTGAACTCCTCCGGCCGCTCCTCGGGGATATAGTGTCCGCAGTCGAGCGCCTGGCCGCGCACGTCCAGCGCCACTTCCCGCCAGGTCGCCAGCACGTCGAAGCAGCGGTCCATGGTGGCCCGCGCGCCCCACAGGGCCAGCAGCGGGCACGATACCTTCACCCCGGCTGCGCGGTCGGCCCGGTCGTGCTCCAGGTCGATCGTCGCCGCAGCGCGGTAGTCCTCGCACATGGCATGGATCGCGGCGGGGTTCCGGAAGCACCGGATATACTCGGCCATGACTTCCGGCGTGAAGTGGGCGGTGCCGACGCCCCACATGCTGGTCTTGCGCCGCAGGTAGAATTCCGGGTCCAGGCCGATCATGTGCTCCGGCAGCGGATGGGGCTGGATCAGGAAGAACCAGTGGTAGTACGCGGTGGCGAGCTGCTGGTCGACGCTCTGGAATGTGGTCAGCGTCGGCACGATGTCGAGCACCGCCAGCCGCCGGACCCGGGCGGCATGGTCGATCGCCATGCGGTGGGCGACCCGGCCGCCGCGGTCGTGGCCGACCACCTGGAACCGCTCGAACCCCAGGATCCGCATCACCTCCACCTGGTCGCGCGCCATCTCCCGCTTGGAATAGGAGGAATGGTCCTCCGTCGTCGGCACCTTCTCGCTGTCGCCGTAGCCGCGCAGGTCGGTCGCCACGACGGTGAACCGCTCGGCCAGGGCGCCGGCCACCTTGTGCCAGATCACGTGGTTCTGCGGAAAGCCATGCAGGAGCAGAAGGGGCGGACCGTCGCCGCCGACGACGAGGTTGATCTCGGCGCCGCTGGTCGCGATGCGCCGCCGCGTGAATCCTTCGAACATTCCGTCGTCTCCCGAAGCTTCCTGGAGTTGGAGTGGCGCGCCACTTTCCCATACCGCTTCCCCGGTTGTCTGCAAGATCCCGCGTTCAGGCCGGAACCGGCGCAAAGTGGCTAGGTCGGACGGGAGATCCGGCCGGGCACGAAATCATCCCCGCGCGGGCGAAGGCGAGGGTCTCATAGCCCTTAAGGAAGATTTAATTGTTCTTAAATTCAGGTTAATTGATAGGGGTAGTCATCCCCTGGCCCGATCCATCCGACATGACCGCCACCATCAAGCCCGCCGATCCCGCCGCCATCCTGAACCTTGCCCGGGGAACCGGAACCGCCGCCGGTTCCGGCGACCGCCTGCGCGAGGTCTACCGGCTGTCCGACGGTCTCGGCGACCCGGCGATGCGCTCAACCCTGATGGAGGCGATGCGATCCTGGCTGCGGGTCGAGAAACCTCCCCGGCGGAACACCGCCCAGCGCCGATTCTGCGAACCCTTCGAGGAGTTGCTGTGCGGCCCGGTCGGGCGCCAGCGCCAGCGGTTCTAGATTCCGCGGTCGGCGATCGCGCCGGTGTGGGACGCGATCCTGCGCGAGGCCGGCAAGGGCGAACCCGACGATCTGGAAAGCTGCCACGGCGCGTTGCGCGCGGTCCTCGGCCGGGCCAAGGCCGACCCGGCCTTCGCCCGCAAGCAGGCCCGCGCCTATCCCGACTTCTGGGCGATCGCGGCGGAGATCGACTGCGCGATCCGGGTCCGCGAGCCGGTGCTGAGCCTGCGACGCCTGCTGGCCGGCGCGGTGCCGGATCGCCCCGACCCGGCCGCGGTGGCGGCGCTCGGCCGGTTCGTCTCGGAACTGGGCGAGCAGGACCGCGGCAGCGTCGACCTGTTCCTGACGCTGCTGGCCCGGCATCCGGAGACGGGCCGTTCTGCCCTGGACCTGATCGACGCCCTGGCGCGGAACCCCGCCGCCATACCCGCCGAAACCCTCGAGACGGTCTATGCCGCCGCGATCGGCGACCTGCAGGCCGGGGCGAAGGCGGCGTTCGACGGCAGCCCGGGAACGGCCGACCTGAACAAGGCGCTGGACCGGATCGAACCGGCGGCGCGCCACCTGACCGGCCTGAAGTCCAGCGCCGGCGGCCGGATTCCGCGCAACGCGGCCCGGCTCCATCGCCTGGAGAGCGAGCTTCACGACCTGCTGAACGACCGTTTCCTGGGCGAGGTCGCGGCGCGGGCGGACGAGCATGCCCGTCTCCTGGCCGGTATCGGTGCCGGAGGCGGCACGGGATCGGGCCGGGACCGGCGCGCCTTGGGCGAGGCCCTGTCGGCGCTCGCCCGAAGCAGGCAGCTGTTCAAGGCGCTGGGCCGGCTGGACGCCTATCGGCGCGAGGTCGAGACGGTCCAGGCCCAGGTCTCCAGCGACCTGGTCTCCCTGGCCGACAGGGCGGCTTCGGCCGACGCGGGGACGAGGCGTTCCGCCCTGGAGGCGACCGTCACGACCCTGCACGCGCTGGAGCGGATCTGCCCCAGCGAGGCGCTGATGCCGCTGCTGGCGGAGGGATTCTCGAAGCTCGGCGGCGACGGCACCGGCGACCTGATGGTCGACCTGATCCGCCACATGAACCCGGCGGCGGGTCCCGCAACAAGGTGAATACCTCTTAAGGGGGTGCGTTAATACCCCTTAAGTAAAGTTTAATTCGATCGATTTGGCGTCTATTGATACGGCTATTGATAGGAGTAGGCGCACCGCCGGATGGCGATGCGGCGGCTTCAGGTTCCCACCCCGTATCCAGGCAGGGCTCGACCATGGCGCTGATTTCGTACCGGACGCTGTCAGTCTCTTGCCGCGGCGCGGCCGACGAGCCCTGGTCCATCGAGCCTGGCCCCGTCCCGAACGAGATCCGCGCGGCGCTCCGCGATCCGGTGCCGGCCCTGCCCAGGCGGCGCGAGCCCCGCCGCCGGTCGTCCGGGCTGCGCCGCTTCTGCGAACCGTTCGCCGACCTGCTGTGCGACGCGGTCCCGCCCCGCCGCCGGGTCGGCCAGATCCCCCGCTCCGTGCTGCGCCCCCTGTGGACGCTGCTGCTGGCCGAACGGGCCGCCGACCGGCGCGGACGCTGCGGCCCGGGCGGGGAGATCGGCGCGGTCGAGGTCGCGGGGCTAATCCATCGCGCCCGGCGGCAGCCCGACTTCGCCGAGCGCGCCGCGTCGGCCCACCCCGATTTCTGGGACATCGTCGACGACATCCGGGCAGCGCTGATCCTGGACGACCGCGTCCACGACGCCCGAGCCCACCTGGCGGCGGCGGCCGCGACAGGCCAATGCCCCCATTGGCTGCTCGACCATCTGGCGGCCTCGGTCGCCGGGCTGTCGGCCGCCGATCCCAAGGCGGCCGACCTGTTCGTCATGCTGGTGGCGCGGCACCGTCCGGTCGCCCGCACCGCCCTGGAGATGCTGGACCGGCTGGCCGACCGGCCGGAAACCCGGATGCATGTCGCGGGCCTGATCGACCGGCTGGCCGAGGACGTCCGCACCCGCGCGTTCGCCGCCGTGCCGGAGCGCGGCCCTGCCGACCCGCTGGCGCTGGAAGCGGCGGTGCGCGATCTGGCGGCGCTCAAGCTGAGCGCCGGCCGCACGGTCCATGCGGGGGCGGCGTTCGGCGCGCTCGAAGCGGACCTGCGCGCGCTGCTGGCCGGCCGGTTCCTGGCCGGGACCGCGGAGCGCATCGCCGGACTGGTTCCGACGGACCGGACCGACCTGCGCCACCCGGACGTCGCCCGGCTTCGGGTCGCCCTGGCGGCGCTCGCCCGCAGCCGCCGGCTGTTCAAGGCCCTGGGAACCCTGCCCGTCTTCGAGCGCGCGCTGGCGTCGGTGAGCGAGGACGCCGTATGCCGGCTCGCCGGGCTGGCGGCCGGGATCGGCGGCCTGCCCGCCGAGGAACGGCCCGCCGCCCGCGCCGTGATCGAGGACGCGCTCGGCGCGCTGCACCTGGTGACGCCGCCGCAGGCCTTCCGCCGGGCCGCGGAGCGGGTGCTGCCGGCTCAGTCGTAATCGTTGTCCTGGGCCATCTCGTCGGCCAGCTCGCCCGCGAGTTCGGCGAAAAGCTGGGCGTCGACGTCCAGCCCCTGCTCCTCGCAGATCCGCACGAAGACCCGGTAGGCGTGCAGGATCGCCACGTCCAGCACCGCCTCGTCCCCGTCCTCGCTGTGCCGGTCGGTGATCTCCCGCTCCCGAAGCGTCCCCACGATGTCGTGCTGGGCCGCCTGGAGAACCGCTTCCATCGCACGCCTGTGGAGATTGGACATCTGAACTGTTCCCTTGCCGTGAGTGTGGGGTCGTAAGCGGTAACCGTCATAGCAGGTCGGCGTTCACTCCGCTCCCGTCGATTTGGCATCCGAATCGCCATGGCCCATGCCGACCGCACATTGCTACCGTGTCTCCGACCTGATAGGTTCCGCGCTTTCCGAATCAGCGTCAACGACGGTCAAATACCATGAAGGTCAACGCCAACCAGATGCGTCCGGGCCACGTCCTGGAGCACAATGGCAAGCTGATGGTGGTCCTGAAGACCGCCATCGTGCAGCCCGGCAAGGGCGGCGCGTTCATCCAGCTCGAAATGAAGGATGTCCGCACCGGCAACAAGATGGTCGAGCGGTTCCGCACCCAGGAGACGGTCGAGCGCGCCCGGCTGGACGAGCACGAGATGCAGTTCCTGTTCGCCGAGGGTGACAACTTCACCTTCATGGACAAGGAGAACTTCGAGCAGATCGTGATCCCGCGGGACATCATCGGCGACCCGGCCGTGTTCCTGCAGGAAGGCATGTCGGTCACCGTGCAGACCCACGAGGGTTCGCCGCTCGGCGTCGAGCTGCCCGCCACCGTCACGCTGGAAGTGGTCGAGGCCGACCCCGTCGTGAAGGGCCAGACCGCCTCCTCCTCCTACAAGCCCGCCAAGATGGACAACGGCGAACGGGTCCTCGTCCCGCCGCACATCGAAGCCGGAACCCGCATCGTCGTGAACACCAGCGACGGCACCTACCTGGAACGTGCGAAGGACTGACAACCCGATATGGCAAGCCGCTCGGCAATCATCAACGTCATGGCTCGCGCCGCCGAAAAGGCGGCGCGCGGGCTGGTCCGCGATTTCGGCGAGGTCGAACACCTGCAGGTCTCCCGCAAGGGGCCGGCCGACTTCGTCTCGACCGCCGATACGAAGGCGGAGCAGACGCTCAGGGCCGAACTCCAGAAGGCGCGGCCGGACTTCGGCTTCCTGATGGAGGAGACGGGCGAGAGCGCGGGCAAGGACGCCAGCCAGCGCTGGATCGTCGATCCGCTGGACGGCACCACCAACTTCCTGCACGGGCTGCCGTTCTGGGCCATCTCGATCGCGCTGGAGCGCGAGGGGGAGATCGTCGCCGGCGTCATCTACGAACCGCTCCGCGACGAGCTGTTCTGGGCCGAGAAGGGGGCCGGCGCCTGGAACAACCACGCGCGCCTGCGCGTCTCCGGCCGGCGCAAGCTGGACGAGTCGGTGATCGCCACCGGCCTGCCCTTCAAGGGCCGCGGCAACCATCCGGAACACGTGGCGCAACTCCAGGCCATGATGGCGGAGACCGCCGGCATCCGGCGCTTCGGCTCGGCGGCGCTCGACCTGGCCTATGTCGCGGCCGGACGGTTCGACGGCTACTGGGAAAGCAACGTGCAGCCATGGGACGTGGCGGCCGGCATCCTGATGGTGACCGAGGCCGGCGGCTTCGTCACCGAGATCGGCGGCGGGCGCAATCCGCAGCGCGGCGACAGCGTCCTGGCGGCCAATTCGCACCTGCACCTTATGATCGCCAAGGTGCTTCGCGGTGCCACGGCAACCCGGAAGCCACAGGCCGAGGGCTGACCATCGCGTGTGGTTGATGGCGGGTTGTCGGACTCCCGCCATTGGGCTATCGTGCCCGCGTGCCGCCCCGGCGTTGCCGGCCCCCAGACCCCTGGAACGGCCGGGATTTCCGAGATGGCAGGCACCTTGAAGGCTTGGGTACGGGGACAAATGGGTCGCTACGTTCCGACTGCCGTCCGCCGCATGGCGCTCGGTTGCGCGCTCGGCGCCGCGACGATTCCGTGGCTGGCGGAGGTTCCCGCCGTGGCGCAGGAGGCGGTATCCCCCGCGGCACCCCCGGGCATCCCGGCGCGCAAGCCGGCGGTTCCGGACGCCGACCCGGGCGTGATGGCGAAGCCCGGACCCGTGCCGTCCCCCGACTCCGACCGGCCGCTGCCGGTCCCGCCGGCCCCCGGCCTGGGCGGAACCCCCCAGGTCGCTCCGGCCGGACGCGCAGCACCGCCGCCCCCTGGCCTGGAGGTCGGCGTTCCGCCGGACATCGCCGGCGCCCCCATTCCCCCACCCCCATCCGAACTACCGCAGGCCGAGGCGCCTGCGGGCGTCCAGTTCGACACGCCGGTGCCGCCCGCCGCTCCCGGCGAACCCCGCCGCATCACCTCCATGCCCGACCTTCCGGAAGCCCGCGGCGGATCCGCGGCGCCCCGTCCGGCGCCCGAGGTGGCGGCGACACCTCCCGCACCTCCCGGTCCGCCCGCCGAAGTGCCGGACGGGACCGAGTTCCGCGTCGTCTATCCCGACACCGCGGCGAACGCCCTGTCCGCCCGAGACACCGCGCTGCTGGACGGCGTGGCCGCGCGGCTACGCCGGGACGAGGTGGCCCGCCTCCAGGTAACCGCCTATGCCAGCGGCACGCCCGAGACCGAACGGGAGGCCCGGCGCCTGTCGCTCGACCGCGCGCTGGCGGTCCGCTCATACCTGATCGGCCAGGGCGTTCGCAGCACCCGCATCGACGTCCGCGCGCTGGGGACGCAAGCGCCGGACGGCCCCGCCGACCGCGTCGACCTGCTTCTGGTGAACTAGTGGCGTACCCGGCCCACCCCCTCCCGACCTCTTCACCTGAGAGAGCCCCTGAGAGCATGGTGTCAATGTCGCGGCCGCAGCGCTACATCACCCGTATGGTCCTGTTCGTCGCCGCGGTGCTCGCCATCGTGCTCCTGCTCTTCCCGGCGCTGGAACGGTCCTTCATGGCCAATCCCGCGCTGAACGGGCTGATCATCGCCGTGCTGCTGCTGGGCATCGGCTACATCTTCCGGCAGGTGCTGATGCTGAAGCCGGAGGTGGCGTGGCTGGAGAGCTTCCAGACCAACCGCCCGGAGTCCGACGCTGTGCCGGAGCCGGTGCTGCTCGCCCCCATGGCCCGCATGCTGGGCGAACGCCGGGGACGGCTGAGCCTGTCGGCGCTGTCCATGCGCTCGCTGCTGGACGGCATCGACGCCCGTCTTGACGAGACCCGCGAAATCTCCCGCTACCTGATCGGGCTGCTGATCTTCCTGGGACTGCTCGGCACCTTCTGGGGGCTGCTGGGCACCGTGAGCGCGGTCGGCGGCGTGATCTCCAGCCTGTCGGTCGAGGGCGGCGACATGGGCATGATGTTCGGCAACCTGCAGCAGGGGCTGCAGGCGCCTCTGTCGGGCATGGGCACGGCCTTCAGCTCCTCGCTGTTCGGCCTCGCCGGGTCGCTGGTCCTGGGCTTCCTGGAGTTGCAGGCGAGCCAGGCGCAGAACCGCTTCTACACCGACCTGGAGGACTGGCTGTCCGGCGCCACCCGGCTGTCGAGCGGTGCCGGCTTCGGCGAGAGCGAGCAGTCGGTGCCGGCCTACCTGCAGGCCCTTCTGGAGCAGACCGCCGAGAACATGGAGAACCTGCAACGCACCGTCGCCCAGGCGGAGGACGGCCGGCGCTCGGCCAACCAGAACCTGCTGGCCCTGACCGAGAAGCTGAGCACCCTGACCGACCAGATGCGGACCGAGCAGACGCTGATGCTCCGGCTGGCCGAGAACCAGATGGAGATGAAGCCGATCCTGGGCCGGCTGGCCGACGCGCTGGGCAACCAGCAGCTCGGCATGGACGAGGCGACCCGCCAGCACATCCGCAACATGGACGTCTACACCGCGCGCCTGCTGGAGGAGGTCGCCACCGGCCGGGTCCAGTCGGTGCAGGAGATCCGCAGCGAGATCAAGCTTCTGGCGCGCACCATCGCGGCCCTGGCGGAAGACGGCGAGCGATGAGCGGGCGCGGGCCGAAGAGGCGGGACGGTAACGGGTAATGGCAGCCATCGGTCGCGGACGGCGCAGCGCCGAGCGTTCGGTCAATATCTGGCCGGGCTGGGTCGATGCCTTGTCCTCCCTGGTCATGGTCGTGATTTTCGTGCTGATGGTCTTCATCGTGGCACAGTTCTACCTGTCCAACACGCTGTCGAGCCGCGACCAGGCGCTGACCCGGCTGAACCGCCAGCTGTCCGAGCTGAGCGACCTCTTGTCGATGGAGCGGGAGGCCAACGCCGACCTGCGGGTGAACATCGCCCAGCTCTCGGCCGAACTGCAGAGCTCGACCGCGACCCGGGAGAGCCTGAGCGCCAGCCTCGCCGAGGCCCAGGCCCGTCAGGACGAGCTGAGCGCCCAGGTCTCCGCCCTGTCGCGCCGGGGCGAGCAGGCCAGCGGCGAGATCACCCAGGTCAGCCGCGACCTGGAGGACGCCTACAAGGTGATCGAGGCCGACCGCCAGAAGATCGAGGCGTCGCTCCGCGAGATCGCCAGCCTGCAGGCCGACATCCAGGCCCTGCGCGACGTGCGCGAACGGCTGGAGGGCGAGGTCGCGGCTCTCACCACCCTATCGCGGAACACCGAGGCCGAGCGCGCCCGGACCGCCGCGGCGCTGGAGCAGACGGAAGCCGCCCGCGCCCAGGCGACCGAGGAGCTTCGCCTGACCCGAGAGCAGCGCGAGGCGCTGATGACCGAGTTGTCCGCCGTCCGCGACCGGTCGCAGCAGCTCGAAGCCCAGCTCAGCAGCGAGCAGGAACGCACGGTGCTGGCCCAGCGCGAGATCGAGCAGCGGGAGACCCGGATCGAGGAACTGGTCATCGCCCTGGACCAGACCCAGGCGGCCCTGACGGGCGAGCAGAAGCTGACCGAGGAGGGCCGCGCGGAAGTGGCCGTTCTCAACCAGCAGATCGCGGCGCTGCGCGACCAGCTCGCCCGCCTGACCGCCTCGCTCGATCTGGCGGAATCCCAGAACCAGGAGCAGCAGGCCCAGATCTCCGACCTGGGCCGCCGGCTGAACCTGGCGCTCGCCAGCAAGGTGGAGGAGCTGGCCCGCTACCGGTCGGAGTTCTTCGGGCGCCTGCGCGAGGTGCTGGGCAACCGGCAGGACATCCGTATCGTCGGGGACCGCTTCGTCTTCCAGTCCGAAGTGCTGTTTCCCAGCGGCTCCGCGACGCTGGAGGAAGGCGGCAAGGGCCAGCTCGCCCAATTGGCCGCGACCCTGCTGGACATCGCTAACCGTATTCCGCCCGGCGTCAACTGGATCCTCCGGGTGGACGGGCATACGGACCCGCGGCCGATCAGCACGCCGCAGTTCCCGTCGAATTGGGAGCTGTCCACGGCGCGCGCGATCTCGGTCGTCAAGTTCCTGGTGGAACAGGGCGTTCCGTCCGACCGGCTGGTGGCGGCCGGCTTCGGCGAGTACCAGCCGCTGGACCCGGGACGGAACGAGGACGCCTTCGCCCGCAACCGGCGCATCGAGATGAAGCTGGACCAGCGCTGAGGGGTGCCGGCGCGGGATCGGCGGAACCGGACCATGTGACGGGCGATTTCTTCAGTTCCGTCAGGGTGTTGTACCTTTCCGCCGGATCGGCACGAAGATCGGCAAGTAATGGTGCATCATCCTCCTTGGGCCTTTATGTTACAGGCCTTTACCAACATCCGTGATCGGCAACGCCATGACCGGCTTGATCGAGACGCCGGGCAGGATGGAGCCCTGCCTTCCCGACGACCTGCCCTTGCCGGTCACCGACCTTGTCGCGAGCTTGTCAGCAAGGGCGAGCGTCCTCGGCAACCGGCTTCACGCCCGCACCCGGGCCGACCTTGCCGGACTCGTGCGGATCATGAATTGCTACTACAGCAACCTCATCGAGGGTCACGATACCCACCCGCGCGATATCGAACGTGCCTTGGCCGGCAGTTTCGCGGAGGAGAAGGTGCGGCGTAACCTTCAGGCCGAAGCCGCCGCCCATGTCCGTGTCCAGTGCGAGGTGGATGCCGGATATGCGGCGGGTGATATGCCGGAACCAGCTTCGGAGGAGTTCATCCGCTGGCTGCACAGGGAATTCTACCGGGACGCGCCGCCGGAGATGCTGCGCATCGGGAACGCCGACCAGTCCGTGTCCTTCGACATGGCGCCTGGAGAATACCGGTCGCGTCCGATGCATGACGTATCCGTCGGACGCCATGTGCCGCCTTCCAGCGAGCGGGTGACGGCGTTCATGGCGCATTTCTCCAGCCGGTACAGGTTCCGGCATCTCGGCCAAGGCTCGCGCATCGTCGCCATGGCCGCATCCCATCACCGGTTCAACTACATCTATCCTTTTCCAGACGGCAATGGCCGTGTCAGCCGCCTGATGAGCCACGCCATGGCCCATGCCGCGGGAATCGGCGCCGGTGGCCTGTGGTCGATTTCCCGCGGGCTGGCCCGGGGGCTGGCCCGGGGGCTGGCCCGGGGGCTGGCCCGGGGGCTGGAAAGCCGGGGTGAGTACAAGCTTCAGATGGACGCGGCGGACATGCCCAGGCAAGGCTCATTGGACGGACGGGGCAACCTGTCCCTGAGGGCGCTGCTCGGCTTTATCGAATGGTTCCTTCGGGTCAGTCTTGATCAGGTCGAGTTCATGGCCGCCCTGTTCGACCTCGACGGCCTCGGCACCCGCCTTCGGGATTATGTCGCGGCGCGGGCGGGCCTGAGGGTCGAGGCGGCGCGCATCCTGGACGAGGTCCTTCTGCGCGGTGAAATGGCAAGGGGCGACGCCGCGCGCGTGTCCGGACTGAAGGAACGGACGGCGCGCGACCTGCTGGGTGCCCTCGTCAAGGATGGAATATTGGGGTCGGATACTCCCAAGGGGCCGGTCTCGCTCCGGTTCCCGGTTCACTCCGTCGAGATCCTGTTCCCCCGCCTGTTTCCGGCGGCGTGACGGTCGGGGCAATCTCGCCGAATTGGGCATCGTTCCGGCATCGATCGAGTTGAAGGTGAAGTCGGCCCCGGTCATCAATATCGACGCCGGAGTCGATGCCATGCTGGACGGCCAGTCCCCGGACGAGGCGTTTCCGGAGACCGTCCCTATCGCGGGAAAACCCGCGCGTTGTTGATCCGCACGGCGCACCAGGCGCCGACGCTGAGGCTCAGTGCAGGCAGGCGCTCGCGGCCGACTTCCACCTCCAGCACGTGGCCGGCATAGTCCAGTTCGACGCGGGCGTTCGGGCCGACCTGGTGGATCAGGCGGACCTGGGCCGCTTCCGGGCCTTCGCGGCCGATCGGCACGAGGTCGATCTCGTGGGGCCGGACGAAGCAGGTCGCGGCGCCGTGGGTGCCGTTCAGCCCGGGCATCCTCAGTTCCGCACCCTGGGTGGTCCGCGCGAGGCCGTTCTCGATCTCGCAGTCGAAGCGGTTGACCTGCCCCAGGAAGTCGCAGACGAAGGCGGAGGCCGGCTCGTCATAGACCTGGGCGGGCGAGCCGATCTGCTCGATCCGGCCGTGGTTCATCACGACCACCCGGTCGGCCAGTTCCAGCGCCTCCTCCTGGTCGTGGGTGACGAAGACGCTGGTGATATGCATCTCCTCGTGGAGGCGCCGCAGCCAGCGCCGCAGTTCCTTGCGGACCTTGGCGTCGAGCGCGCCGAACGGCTCGTCCAGCAGCAGGACCTTGGGCTCGATCGCAAGCGCCCGCGCCAGGGCGACCCGCTGGCGCTGGCCGCCGGAAAGCTGGCTGGGGTAGCGGTCGGCCAGCCAGTCGAGCTGGACCATCCGCAGCAATTCGGTGACCCGCGCCGCGATGGCGGCGTTGCTCTGCCGTTCGGCTCGGGGCCGGACCCGCAGGCCGAAGGCGACGTTCTCGAACACGCTCATGTGCCGGAACAGCGCGTAATGCTGGAACACGAAGCCGACCTCGCGGTCGCGCGGCGCACGGCCCTGGGCGTCCTCGCCGTTCAGCCGGATCTCGCCGGCATCGGCGAACTCCAGCCCGGCGATGATCCGCAGCAGGGTCGTCTTGCCCGACCCGGACGGCCCCAGGAGGGCCAGCAGCTCGCCGTCGTGGACGGTCAGATCGACCCCGTCCAGGGCGGCGAAACTGCCGAAATGCTTGGCGATGCCCCTGATCTCGATACCCATGGCGGGTCATTTCCCCCGTACGTGAAGCGCGGTCAACGGCGTGTCGCCGCGATCTGGCCGGCATGGCGCCATTCCAGCAGGCTCTTCACCACCAGGGTGACCAGGGCCAGCAGGGCCAGAAGCGACGCCACCGCGAAGGCGGCTACGAAGTTGTATTCGTTGTAAAGAATTTCGACATGCAGCGGCATCGTGTTGGTCTCCCCCCGAATGTGGCCGGACACGACGGAGACGGCGCCGAACTCGCCCATGGCGCGGGCGTTGCACAGAAGCACGCCGTAGAGCACGCCCCAACGGATGTTGGGCAGCGTCACCCGCGTGAAGGTCTGCCAGCCACTGGCGCCCAGCACCCGGGCGGCCTCCTCCTCGTCCACGCCCTGCTCCTGCATCAGCGGGATCAGCTCCCGGGCGACGAAGGGGAAGGTCACGAAGATGGTGGCCAGCACGATACCCGGCAGGGCGAAGATGATCTGGACGTCGTGCTCGCGCAGCCACGGCCCCAGCAGCCCCTGGGCTCCGAACAGCAGCACGAACACCATGCCGGAAATCACGGGCGACACCGAGAACGGCAGGTCGATCAGGGTGATCAGCAGGCTCTTGCCGCGGAACTCGAACTTGGCGATGCACCAGGACGCCGCGATGCCGAACACCAGGTTGAGCGGCACGGCGATGCCGGCCGCCAGGAGCGTCAGCTTCATCGCCAAGACCGCGTCCGGCTCCACCAGGGCTTCGAGATAGGCGCCGAACCCCTGGCGAAGCGCCTCGAAGAACACGGCGACCAGCGGGATCACCAGGAACAGCAGCAGGAAAAGCAGGGCGATGCCGATGAGCACGGCCTTGACCAGCGGCGACTCGCCCAGCGCCGGGCGCGGGATGCTGCGTTGCCCGGTCACGGGCGGTGTGCCGGCGGGCGGCGTGGTGGCGATGACGATTTCAGCCGGCATGGCGCGCCCTCGTCCAATGCTGGAGCAGGTTGATCGCGAGCAGCAGGAAGAACGACGCCACCAGCATCGCGGTCGCGATGGCGGTCGCCCCGGCATAATCGAACTGCTCGAGCTTGATGATGATCAGCAGGGGCACGATCTCCGACACGCCGGGCAGGTTGCCGGCGATGAAGATGACCGATCCGTACTCCCCCACGCCGCGGGCGAAGGCCAGCGTGAAGCCGGTCAGCAGGGCCGGCATGATCGCGGGGAAGACGACCCGGCTGAATATCTGCCAACGGTTGGCGCCTAGGCTGGCCGCCGCCTCCTCGACCTCCGGCTCGGCGTCCTGGAGCACGGGCTGGACCGTGCGGACGACGAACGGCAGGCCGATGAAAGTCAGCGCCACGACGATCCCCAGCGGCGTGAAGGCGACGCGGAACGGCAGGAACTGGCCGATCCAGCCGTTGCCGGCATAGAGCGCCGTCAGCGCGATGCCGGCCACCGCCGTGGGCAGGGCGAACGGCAGGTCGACCAGCGCGTCGATCACCCTGCGGCCGGGGAACTGGTAGCGGACCAGCACCCAGGCCACCAGCAGGCCGAACACCGTGTTGATCAGCGCCGCCACCAGGGCGGTCAGGAACGTGACCCGGAAAGCGGCTATCACGCGGGGTTCCATCAGCACCGCCCAAAGCCCGCCGAAGCCCAGACCGGAGGCCTTGAGGGCCAGACCGGCCAGCGGGATCAGCACGACCAGGCTGAGATACGCGACCGTGAAGCCGAGCGTGATCCCGAATCCGGGAAGGATGCTCGGCTTGCGGAAGCTATCCTGGAGGTTTCCTGCGACGAGACCGGTCATGGTTCACTTGCCCGCGGCCGTGGAGACCTTGTCGAAGATGCCCCCATCGGAAAAATGCCTGTCCTGGGCCTGGGTCCAGCCGCCGAACTTCTGGTCGATGGTGAACAGCTTGACGTGGGCGAACTGGTCGGCGTGGCGGGCCGCCACCTCGGCCAGGCGGGGCCGGTAGAAGTGCCTGGCGGCAAGCTCCTGCCCCTCGGGCGAATAGAGCAGCTTCAGGTAGGCTTCGGCCGCCCGGCGGGTTTCCCGGCGGTCGACGACCTTGTCCACGACGGCGACCGACGGCTCGGCCAGGATGCTGAGCGAGGGGGTGACGATGTCGAACTGGTCCGGTCCCAGTTCCTTGACCGCCAGATAGGCCTCGTTCTCCCAGGCCAGCAGCACGTCGCCGATCTGGCGCTGGACGAAGGTGATGGTCGAGGCGCGGGCGCCGGTGTCAAGCACGGGAACGTTCTTGAACAGCGCCTGGACGAACTCCTGCGCCTTGGCCTCGTCGTTGCCGTACTTCTCCAGCGCGAAGCCCCAGGCGGCCAGATAGTTCCAGCGGGCGCCGCCGGACGTCTTGGGATTGGGCGTGATGACCTGCACGCCCGGCTTGACCAGGTCATCCCAGTCCCGGACCTGCTTGGGATTGCCCTTGCGCACCAGGAACACGATGGTGGACGTGTAGGGTGCGCTGTTGTCCGGCAGCCGGCCCTGCCAGTCCTTCGCGATCAGGCCTGTCTCGGCGATGGCGTCGATGTCGTAGGCCAGTGCCAGGGTGACGACGTCGGCCTCGAGCCCGTCGATGACGGACCGGGCCTGTTTGCCGGAGCCGCCGTGGGACTGCCGGATGGAGATCTTTTCCCCGTTGTTTTCAGCCGCCCAGCGCTCGGCGAACAGCTTGTTGAACTCGACATAGAGTTCCCGGGTCGGGTCGTAGGACACGTTGAGGAGGGTCGAGGCGGCGAACGCCGGCGCCGCTCCGAACCCGACCGCACCCAGGGTGACACCGGCCGCCAACATGAGGGTGGCGGCGCCGCGCGCGAAATTCCGGAACACCATGGCACAAATCTCCTGGTCTGGCTTCTCGGCCGAGATGTCGGGCCATTTCACACGATGATTAGGCACAAATCTCGATCGATCTGGTGTAGATTACGCACGCAATCGGGATGCAGCCAAGCTGTTTTTTCAGCGAGGGGGAGGCCAGCCGCAGGTCGGATGGTGCGCGGCGGTATCCGACATCGACGCGCTTGTCTGTCGGATGCCGCTTCGCTCTATCCGACCTACGGTGCCGGCATCAGTTCTGGCCGGCTTGGCGGAGCAGTTGGCCGCAGGGGCTGTCCTGGCCGTCACCGGGTTCGATCAAGGGGATCAGCGCCGCGAGGGGCGTCAGCAGCACCCCCAGGGCGACGGCGGCGGCACCCCGCGCGACCGCCGCCGTCGGATCGACGGTGACCTGGGGATCGGCGAAGGTACCCTCCGCCCCGACCGGCGTGCGAGCGGAAAGCGGGCTCGGGTCCTTCGGATGGGCCAGCATCTCGATGTCGAACTGCTCGGTCTTCAGGTTGGCCGACGCCTCGCCGGTGACATTGGTGTCCTCGGTATCGAATACCAGCGCGTTGGACTTTACCATGCCGTCGGTGATGCCCAGGTCGGCCACGACGCAGCGCACGCCGACCGGTTCGTCCTCCGACAGGACGAAGCCCAAGGCTTCGGCGACGTCGATGCCGATCACCTCCAGGATCAGGTTGCTGACCTTGCCGCCTTCCATCACGGCCGACATCTGGCCGTTGCTCGATCCCAGCATGCTGCGGACCGTGTCGCCGTTGCCCTTGAGCTGGAGCTTGCCGCCGAAGGTGCCGCCCATGTCCTCCGCGAACTGCGTGCCGCGGAAGAAGCGCGCCAGGTCGAGCGCCCGCATTTCCAGGTTCACCTCGATGGCCGGCGGCTTCTCCTGCCCGTCCACCTGGATGATGCCGCCGGCCTTGCCGCCCGCCACCTGGAGCCTGACCGGCTCGAGACGGGCGCGGCCGTTCTCGACGATCAGCCTCGCATCCAGCTCACCGGCCGGAACGTTGGGCACCAGCAGCCGGTCGGCGTGGTAGCGCATCTCGACGTCGGCCGCCTTCAGCATCTCGACATTGATCTCCGTGTCGGGAATGACGCGGCCCTCCTGTTCCAGCTGGCGGGCCAGCTCGATCTGGTCGGGAGACGCGGTCTCGCCCTCGCCGGTGCCGCCGGGAGCCCCGACGAAACCGGCGAGGTCGTCATAGTCGAGATTGCGGGACGACAGGTTGCCGGTGATCTTCGGACGCTCGTGCCCAAGGTCGATACGCACCTCGC
Organism: Skermanella rosea; assembly: GCF_016806835.2. Classification (NCBI taxonomy): domain Bacteria; kingdom Pseudomonadati; phylum Pseudomonadota; class Alphaproteobacteria; order Rhodospirillales; family Azospirillaceae; genus Skermanella; species Skermanella rosea. Next base: position 4,100,595 of record NZ_CP086111.1, read on the forward strand.
CGCCGATGTCGCTGTCGCCGATCCGGCCTTCGGCGTCCGTCATGGACCAGACCTGCCCCTGCCGTTCCAGCCGGCCCGAGACGTTGAACGGCGGCGTGGCCGGGGACGGGAATCCGATGATCGGGAACAGGTCGGCAAGGTTCTGTCCCTTGACGTCGACCGTGATATCCATCCCGGCAAGCTGCTGCGGGTCGGTCAGCGAGCCCTCGACCACGGTGCGGGTGCTGCCGACCGTTGCTTCCGCGCGCACGGGGAACGGGGTCTGCTTGTCGCGCAGCGCCAGGAAGGTGCCGGTGGTGGCATCCAGGTGGAACGGCTCGTCGGCGTACCTGCCGTCGGCGATCATGCGGACACGGTCCTCGCCCTGCTCGTTCCGCTCGGTATTGACCGTGCTGGCGACGTCGATGTTGAGTGCCTCGTCGCGGTAGGCGACTTCGCCGCCCTGTACGTCGATATGCCCGATCTCCGGCAGGTTCGGGCTGCCGTCGCCCTCCTGCGGGGGATCTCCCTGGAGATTGGGGAAGTCCCAGTTGCCGGTGCCCTCGGCGTTGCGGGCGAGGTTGATCTTTGGATCGACGAGCTTCACCTCGGGAATCGAGATGGTCCCGCCGATCAGGCGGCGCAGGTCGATGGTGGCCTCGACCGCGCCGATGTCCGCCATGTTCTTGTCGCCGGCCCAGTCGGCGTTGGCGACATGGATGCCGCCGGCCCGGATGCGCGGCGTCAGCGACCAGTCGATGTCGAAGTTCTCATCGATCCTGACCTCCCGCCCGAGCGCGGCGCTCGCCTGCCGGGCCACGAGATCCCGCGCCCAGCTCGTCTCCAGCATCAGCAACGCGCCGACGACCAGGAGCACGAGCACCCCGATCACGATCCCGACCCATTTCAACACCCGCCCCACAACGTCACCTCGACCAAACCAACAGGTCACGAGTCAACGGGCGCGGACGGCTTTCGTTTCGAAATCGATCGATCGGGCTCGGCGGGCGGGGTCGGCGGGCGCGCTCAGCCGACGGCCGGCTTGCCCGCCGCAGCTTCCTGGTTCAGCTGCTTCGCCATGTCGCGCAGCACGAACTTCTGGATCTTGCCGGTGGAGGTCTTCGGCAGGTTGGTGAAGACGACCGTGCGCGGGCTCTTGAAGTGGGCCAGGTGCTCGCGGCAGAAGGCGATGATCTCCGCCTCGGTGACCTGGGCGCCGTCCTTCAAGGTGACGAAGGCGCAGGGCGTCTCGCCCCAGCGCTCGTCCGGCCGGGCGACCACGGCGGCGTCGAGCACGGCCGGGTGGCGGTAGAGCACCGCTTCCACCTCGATGGTCGAGATGTTCTCGCCGCCCGAGATGATGATGTCCTTGGACCGGTCCTTCAGCTCGATGTAGCCGTTCTCGTGCATCACGCCCAGGTCGCCGGTGTGGAACCAGCCGCCCTCGAACGCCTCCCGCGTGGCGACCGGGTTCTTCAGGTAGCCCTTCATCACCACGTTGCCGCGCATGAACACCTCGCCGATGGTCTTGCCGTCGGCCGGCACGGGTTCCAGCGTCGTGGCGTCGGCCACCATCAGCCCTTCCTGAACGACGTAGGTCACGCCCTGGCGGGCCTTGAAGACGGCGCGCTGCTCGATCGGCAGGGCGTCCCATTCCTCGTGCCAGGCGCAGACCACGTCGGGGCCGTAGACCTCGGTCAGGCCGTAGACATGGGTAATGGCGAAGCCCATCCGCTCGATCTTCTCGATCACCGCGGCGGGCGGGGCGGCGCCGGCGGTCATCATGCGGATCCCGGCGGGGATCTCGCGGCGCTGGTCGTCGGGCGCGTTGACCAGCAGGCCCATCACGATCGGCGCGCCGCACATGTGGGTGACGCCGTGGTCGGCGATGGCGTCGTACATGCCCTTGGCGGTCACGGCGCGCAGGCAGACATGGGTTCCGGCCATGGCGGTGATCGTCCAGGGGAAGCACCAGCCGTTGCAGTGGAACATCGGCAGCGTCCACAGGTACACGGGATGGTGCGGCATCGCCCAGGTGACGGAGTTGCCGATCGCGTTGAGATAGGCGCCGCGGTGATGATAGACGACGCCCTTGGGATTGCCGGTGGTGCCCGAGGTGTAGTTCAGCGCGATCGCCTGCCACTCGTCGCGGGGCATTTCCCACTGGAAGGCGGGATCGCCCGTCTCCAGGAACTGCTCGTAGGTCTGCTCGCCGATCAGGTCGCCGCCCTTGGCCAGCGGGTCGTCGATGTCGATCACGATCGGCCGGTGCCGGGGATCGATCATGTGGACGGCCTTGTTGATCACCCCGGAGAATTCCCGGTCGGTGATCAGCACCTTGGCCTCCCCGTGCTGGAGTTGGAAGGCGATCGCCTCCGCGTCCAGCCGGATGTTCAACGCGTTCAGCACGCCGCCGGCCATGGGGACGCCGAAATGCGCCTCGAACACCTCGGGAATGTTGGGTGCCATCACCGCCACGGTGGTGCCGAGGCCGACCCCACGCCTGGACAGCGCCGAGGCCAGCCGGACGCAACGCTCGTAGCTCTCGGCCCAGGTCCGGCGCACGGCGCCGTGGACGACCGCGGTGCGGTTCGGGTAGACCGAAGCGGTGCGGCGGATGAACGACAGGGGGGACAGCGGAACGTAGTTCGCCTCGTTCTTGTCCAGTTCAATCTCGAAAGGATTGCGGTGCTGAGTCATCCGTTTGGTCCCGGGATTGCGGTGGGCGCCCTTGACGGGCATTCTTGTCCCGGCAGCATAGCCCGTCCCGGTGCCGGTATGGAATGCTCCGGTGCGCGCATCCCGCGACACTTCGCCTCCCGATATCCGTCCTCCCGACACCTTACCCCGATCACGGACCCCCGACCCCGGAATGGCAAGCGCCCTCATCCTCCTCACCGGGCACCGCGAAGCGCCCTACCTGATCGATTATCTTCGGGGCTACAGCGACACGCTGCCGATCCACCACGTCACCGACCACGAGGATCTGGAACGGGAATGCCTGCCCGGCCGGGTGCTGATCGCCTTCTGCACCGCCGTGATCGTGCCCCGGCACCTGCTGGACCGGCTAGGCCGGCCGGCCTTCAACTTCCACCCCGGGCCGCCCACATATCCGGGCCGCAGCCCCGAGAGCTTCGCCGTCTACGACGGCGCCACCCGGTTCGGCGCCACCTCCCACGTCATGGCGCCGCGGGTGGACGAAGGGCCGATCGTCGGGGTCGAGTGGTTCGACGTGCCGCCGGGAACCGGCCAGATGGGCCTGGCCGACCTGGCCTTCCAAGCGACGCTTCGGCTGTTCGCCCGGCAAGCGCCGATCATGGCGCTGTCGTCCCAGCCGATGAAGGTGCTGGACGTGCGGTGGTCCGGCCGCAAGACCAGACGGGCCGACTACGACCGCATGACCGACCTGCCGGCCGACATCGGCGCGGCCGAGTTCGAGCGCCGGCTGAAGGCCTTCGGGGAAGACCCCGAGACGCGGATCACGGTCACGCTGCACGGCCGCCGCTTCCTGCTGGAGCAGGAGGCTTGATCCCGGATGCGGCTGTGCTTCGTCGACCTGATGCCGTGGGACTACGACGCCGACACGCCGTACGAACGCCCCCTGGGCGGCATGCAGTCGGCCGCCTGCCATCTGGCGGCCGCCCTGGCCCGGCAGGGTCACGAGGTGGCGCTGGCCACCCGCACCGGCCGGCCGGGCCGGCGGCGCGGAGTCGCCTGCCTGGCGCTGGACGACCCGGGCGACCGTGACGCCCTGAGGCGGGCGACCTGGGACGCCGTCGTGTCGCTGACGGCGCAGGCCGGCCCCATCCGGGCGCTGGTGGCGCCGGGCACGCGGGCGTTCCTGTGGACCGGCCATGCAGAAGACCAGCCGGCCGTGGCCTGCCTGGGGGATCCGGCGGAACGGCGGGGCTGGGACGGCGTGGTGCTGGTGGGCGAGTGGCAGCGGGCCGGCTACGCCGCGAGCTTCGGGCTGGAACCCGGACGGAGCACGGTGCTCCGCAACGCCATCTCCCCGCCCTTCCAGGACCTGTTCGAGGACGCCCGCGACCTCGCGGCGGCGAAGGCGGCGGATGGGCCGATGGATCTCGCCTACACCTCGACCCCGTTCCGCGGGCTGGAGCTTCTGGCCGGCATGTTTCCGCTGGTCGCACGCCCGGCGCGGCTGCGCGTCTTCTCCGACATGGGTCCCTACCCCACGGGCCCGGCGGACAGCCAGTTCGCCGGCCTGTACGAGCGCTGCCGGTCCACGCCGGGAATCGAGCATGTCGGGTCCCTGCCCCAGCCCGCGCTGGCGCGGGCGCTGCGCCCGGTCCCGATCCTGGCCTATCCCTGCACCTTCCCCGAGACCGGCTGCATAGCGGTGATGGAGGCCATGGCGGCCGGCTGCGCCGTGGTCGCCAGCGACCTGGGCGGCCTGGCGGAGACGACGGCCGGCCACGCGCTTCTGGTCGATCCCGGCGAGGACTGGAGCAGCTTTCCCGGGCGCTATCTCTGCGCGCTCGACCTGGTCATGGCCTCGGTCCGGTCGCCCGCCGGGATCGCCCGGCTGTGGGAGCAGGTGCGCTTCGTCAATGCGACGGCGACCTGGGACGTCCGGGCACGGGAATGGACTGACCGTCTGGCAGCCTGGCCGCAATGGTAAGACCGGTTCAGAGGCTCAAAATGTCGCAGGCAGCTGGAAACCGGAAACACCTGTGCAAAACGCGCGCGGCGTGACGCAATATCCGCCCGCGTCGCCGGACACGTTTCCAGGACGCGAGGAATCGACACACCGCTCCAATCAAGAAGAAGGCGTTCCATGACCGGTCGTTATGCTGAGCTTCACACCCGCTCGATCACCGATCCCGCAGGCTTCTGGGCCGAGGCCGCCCGCGACATCGATTGGATCAAGCCGTGGGACAGCGTTCTCGACAGTTCCAAACCGCCCTTCTACCGCTGGTTCACCGGCGGGGTGCTGAATACCTGCCACAACGCGGTGGACCGCCATGTGGCGGCCGGGCGCGGCGAACAGGCGGCGATCATCTATGACAGCCCCGTCACCGACACGGTCCAGAGCATCACCTACGCCGAGCTGCAGGACCTGACCGCCCGCTTCGCCGGCGCGCTCCGCGGCCTGGGCGTCGCCAAGGGCGACCGGGTGATCCTGTACATGCCGATGATCCCGCAGGCCGTCGTGGCGATGCTCGCCTGCGCCCGGCTGGGCGCCATCCACTCCGTGGTGTTCGGCGGTTTCGCCCCGCACGAGCTCGCGACCCGCATCAACGACGCCAAGCCCAAGGCCATCGTCACCGCGTCGTGCGGCATCGAAGGCAAGAAGGTGCTGGCCTACAAGCCGATGCTGGACGCCGCGATCGACCAGTCCGACCACAAGCCCGACCATGTTGTCGTGTTCCAGCGCCCCCAGGCGGCGGCCGAGCTGAAGGCGCCGCGCGACGTGGACTGGGCCGAGGCCGCCGCGGTGGCGGAGCCGGCGGACTGCGTTCCGGTGGCCGCGACCGACCCGCTCTACATCCTGTACACGTCCGGTACCACCGGCCAGCCCAAGGGCGTGGTCCGCGACAACGGCGGCCATGCCGTGGCGCTGAAATGGACCATGACCAACATGTACGACATCAAGCCGGGGGAGGTGTTCTGGGCCGCCTCCGACGTCGGCTGGGTGGTCGGACACTCCTATATCTGCTACGCCCCGCTGCTGCACGGCTGCACGACGGTGGTGTTCGAGGGCAAGCCGGTCGGCACGCCCGACGCCGGCACCTTCTGGCGGGTGATCCAGCAGCACAAGGTCACTGCCCTGTTCACCGCGCCGACCGCCTTCCGCGCGATCAAGCGCGAGGACCCGAACGCGGAGCTGATCGGGAAGTACGACCTTTCGAGCCTGCGCACCCTGTTCCTGGCTGGCGAACGGTCCGACCCCGACACGTTGCACTGGGCGGAGGACCACCTGAAGGTCCCGGTCATCGACCACTGGTGGCAGACCGAGACCGGCTGGTGCATCGCGGGCAACCCGATGGGCATCGAGCGGTTCAAGATCAAGTACGGTTCGGCGACCAAGCCGCTGCCGGGCTGGGACGTACGCTGCCTGGACGTCTCGAACAACGAGGTCAAGCGGGGCGACATCGGGGCCATCTCGGTCAAGCTGCCGCTGCCTCCCGGCACGCTGATGACGCTGTGGAACGCCGACCAGCGCTTCGTGAAATCCTACATGACGGACTACCCGGGATACTACCAGACGGGCGACGCCGGGTTCATCGACGAGGACGGCTACGTCTACATCATGGCCCGCACCGACGACATCATCAATGTCGCCGGCCACCGCCTGTCCACCGGCGGGATGGAGGAGGTCCTGGCCTCCCACAAGGACGTCGCGGAGTGCGCGGTGATCGGCGTGGCCGACGAGCTGAAGGGGCAGGTTCCGCTGGGCTTCATCGTCCTGAAGAACGGCGTCGACCGTCCCCATGCCGACATCGTCAAGGAGGTGGTGCAGCTCGTCCGCGACGAGATCGGCCCGGTCGCGGCGTTCAAGCTGGCCATCGTGGTGGACCGCCTGCCCAAGACCCGCTCCGGCAAGATCCTGCGCGGCACCATGCAGAAGATCGCCGACAGCGAGTCGTACAAGATGCCGGCCACCATCGACGATCCGCTGATCCTGACCGAGATCGCCGAGGCGCTGCAGGGTATCGGCTATGCCAAGGCCGGCATGGTTTAGTGCGACTCCGCAGGTCGATCGGCGTTGCCGGCATGTCACGCGGCATCTGCATGCGAGGGGGTATGGGCCGTTGTCCTGATAACAGGGTTTGCTATACCTTGTTATCAGGAGGTGTCCCATGAACGTATCCCTTACCCCCGAACTGGAACGGCAGATCGAGCAACGCGTGGCGAGCGGGCACTACACGTCGGCGAGCGAGGTGATGCGCGAGGCGCTGAGGCTCTTCTTCAGATATGACGAGGCACGCTCCCGTGAGATCGATCTGCTCAACCAACGGATAGCGGAGGGATTGGCTCAGCTGGATCGCGGCGAGGCAATCCCTGGTGACGAGGCTCGTCGCATGACCGAAGACCGCATCGCCATGCGACGCAAGGCCAAACAGACACAGTAGACATGCCCTATTCCGTCGCGCCGCTCGCACTTGATGACCTCGACGATATCCACGCATACCTCGAAGTCATCGATGGCTGGGGTGCGGCCGATAGCCTCATCGATCAGTTGTACGAGCAATTTTCGATAATCGGCGCAAACCCCGGCATGGGACATAGAAGGCGTGATTTGACGGATTATGACGTGTTCTTCTGGAACGCTCTCCAGCGTTATGCCGTAATCTATCGGAAATCCTCGCCTGTGGAAATTGTCCGGGTGCTCGCTTGGCGCAGGCTGGATCCCGCCCTGCTGACACCGGCAGGAGGACTGCGGATGTGATCCGCACCCCGGCCGGAGCACCGCCCATCCTGCCAGACGGCGCCCCTCCCGGAGCGCCGTCATTTTTTTGACAAACGATCGGCGCCCCCTGGAATAAGGGGAAGACCTCCGGTGTTCGCAGGGTTGAGTTTCGGCTCGTGGCTTGAATCCGCTTTCGGGACCGCCGACATCGGAACTTTGCGGACCAACGAAGGTTTCGCCTGAATTATCCACCAACCGGATGACGCAGTGAGCAGATTCGGGACTGAGCTGGAAGTACAGATCGCATCGCTTCGCCGATATGCGCGGGCTCTCCTGCGCGACAGGAACGACGCGGACGATCTGGTCCAGGAATCGCTGGCCCGCGCGCTGTCGCGTGCCGACCGATTCAAGCCTGGGACGAACCTCCGGGCCTGGTTGTTCACGATCATGCACAATGTGCACGTGAACCAGGTTCGCCAGAAGATTTCTCGCCCGGACGAGGTACCGGTCGAGGACTACGAGATGAGGCTGACCACGCCGGCCCGTCAGGAGACCAGCATCGAGCTGCGCGACATGTCCAGGGCGCTCGCCGACTTGCCCGAGGAACAGCGCCAAGTCCTGCTGCTGGTGGCCCTGGAGGGCTTGAAATACGACGAGGTCGCCGCAGTCTTGCAGATACCGATCGGCACCGTGATGTCGCGCCTCAGCCGGGCGCGCGAGGCGGTGCGGATCAAACTCGCGAACGAGGGCGGAGTGCCTCTCCGCCGGGTCAAGTAGGACAATCACATGGTGGCGCGGCCCGTCGAAGATCGAGATCTTCATGCTTACGTCGATGGCTTGCTGGATACCCAGCGGCGCATCGAGGTGGAGGCTTGGCTGGCGGAGGACCCGGCCTCGGCCGAACGGGTAAATGCGTACCGCAGCCAGATCGAACAGCTCCACGACCTTTTCGACGGCGTGCTGCGCGAGCCCGCGACGGCCGAGATGGAGGATCTCCACGACCGCCTGTCCGGGCGCATGGCCGGAAACGACAACCGGCGGCGCGGCTGGCTCCACTCCCCCTTCGCCCGCATGGCGGCGGCCGTCGTCCTGCTCCTGGCCGGGGGCACCGGCGGCTGGATTCTGCGGCCGCCGGCCGAGCCGGCGGCGGTCGAGCAGCAGCCGACCCTGCAGTCGTTCGCCCGGGAGGCGGTGCAGGCCCATACCTTCTACGCATCGGATAACCGGTTCGCCGTCGAGATGGGCGGCGAGGACCGGGGGGCGCTGGACAGCTGGCTGTCGGAGCGCCTGGGCCGTCGCATCTTCGGGCCTGATCTGTCGAGCGCCGGCTACCGGCTGATCGGCGGGCGGTCGCTGCCGACCGAGGCGGGTGCCGGCGCCCAGTACATGTACGAGAACGACAACAAGCGCCGCCTGACTCTGTTCGTCGGCATGCCCAGCAAGGCCGGGCAGGAAGCCGCCTTCAGCTACGTCCAGAAGGGCGACGTGTCGATGTTCTACTGGGTGGAGGGCTCGATCGCCTATGCCCTGATCGGCCGGCTGGAGCGCGAGCAGCTGATGAACATCACCCAGACCGTGTACCGCGAGCTGAAGGGCCGCAACGTGCCGCCGCCTCCGCCTGCTCCCGCGCCCCCGCCGGAAGCGGCCAAGCAGCCGCCGCAGCCCGCGGCGCAGCCGGTCGGCGACGTGAAGCGGAAGGACATGTAGGGGATGCGCCGGTAACCGCCCAACCCGCCCGCAACCCGCTTGACTGCGGTGATTTGACACAATAGGCTCACGTCCATCGCTCGAGTTGAGCAGGCGAGGCAATAACAAAGAGGGCCGCACCAAGCGGCCCTCGTCCTTTTTGGGGAGGGGGATGACGCGACCATGGCAGACGGTCCGTTTCTGAAGTTCGACACGCTCAGCCTTCATGCCGGGCAGCAGCCCGACCCCGCGACCGGCGCCCGCGCCGTCCCCCTCTACCAGACGACATCGTACGTCTTCCGCGACACCGACCATGCCGCGGCGCTGTTCAACCTGGAACGGCCCGGGCACATCTACAGCCGGATCTCCAACCCCACCGTGGCGGTGCTGGAGGAGCGGCTGGCCGCCCTGGAAGGCGGCGTCGGCGCGGTCTGCACCGCCAGCGGCCAGGCCGCCCTCCACCTGGCGATCGTGACCCTGATGGGGGCCGGAGGGCACATCGTCGCCTCCAAGGCGATCTATGGCGGCAGCCACAACCTGTTCACCCACACCCTGCCCCGCTTCGGCATCACCACCAGCTTCGTCGATCCGCGCGATCCCTCGGCTTTCCGGGCGGCGATCCGGCCGGAGACGCGGCTGGTGTTCGCCGAGGTGCTGGGCAACCCCGGCCTGGAAGTGCTCGACCTGCCGGCGGTCGCCGAGGTCGCCCATGCCGCCGGGCTGCCGCTGATGATCGACAGCACCTTCACGACGCCTTACCTGTGCCGGCCGTTCGAGCACGGCGCCGACCTCGTCATGCATTCCGCCACAAAGTGGCTCGGCGGCCACGGCGTCGCGATCGGCGGAGTCCTGGTCGACGGCGGGCGGTTCGACTGGGAGGCGTCCGGCCGCTTCCCGACGCTGACCGAGCCCTACGCCGGCTACCACGGCATCGACTTCGCCAAGGAGTTCGGCCCGGCCGCCTTCGTCATGCGGGCGCGGGCGGAGGGCTTGCGCGACTTCGGCGCCTGCCTGAGCCCGGCCAACGCCTTCCAGATCCTCCAGGGCGTCGAGACGCTGCCGCTGCGCATGCGCGCCCATGTGGAGAACGCGCGCAAGGTCGCCGGCTTCCTGGACGGGGCGGACGGCGTCGCCTGGGTCCGCCATCCCGACCTCCCCGGCCATCCGGACCACGAGCTGGCGCGCCGGCTGCTGCCCAACGGCGCCGGATCGATCGTCACCTTCGGGATCGCCGGCGGGCGGGAAGCGGGGCGGAAATTCATCGAGGCGCTGCGGCTGTTCTCCCACCTCGCCAATGTGGGCGATGCCAAGTCCCTGGTGATCCACCCCGCCAGCACGACCCACCAGCAGATGGACGCCGCCGCGCTGCGCGAGGCCGGGATCGGCGAGGAGATGATCCGGCTGTCGGTCGGGCTGGAGGATCCGGGCGACCTGATCGGCGACCTCAAGCAGGCGCTGCGCGCCTCGCGGAAGGGGTGAGCGGGCTATGGAACTGACAGTCGACGGACACAGGGTCTTCGCCGCGACCGGCGGCCGGGACCTGGACCGGGCTTCCCCTCTGGTGGTGCTCATCCATGGCGCGGGCATGGACCATTCCGTCTGGAGCCTCCAGGCGCGCTATCTCGCCCACCATGGCCGCTCGGTGCTGGCGGTCGACCTGCCGGGCCATGGGCGTTCCGGCGGGACGGCGCTAGGCGGCATAGAGGAACTGGCGGACTGGACGGCGCGGCTGATCGAGGCGGCGGGATTCGAGCAGGCGGCGCTGGCCGGCCACTCCATGGGCGGGCTGGCCGCGCTGGAGACGGCGAACCGCCATCCCGGGCGGGTACGCGCGCTGGCCTTGCTCGGCGTGGCGGAGCGCATGCCGGTCCATCCCGACCTGCTGGCCGCCGCCGCGGCGGAGGACGACCGGGTTTACGACGGGGCGATCGCGATGGTGATCGGCTGGGGCTTCGGCACCCTGCGCGGCGGATCGGCGGCCCCGGGATTGTGGCAGGTCGGGACCGGCATCCAACTGATGCGGCGGGCGCCGCGCGGCGCGCTGGCCACCGACCTCGCGGCCTGCGACGCATGGCGCGGCGCACCCGACGTGCGCTGCCCGACGACGCTGATCCTGGGCGCCGCCGACCGCATGACCCCGGCCAAGTCGGGCAAGGCGCTGGCCGCGAGGATCGCGGGATCGAACACCGTGGTGCTCGCGGGTTCCGGCCACATGATGATGGTCGAGGAACCCGATGCGGTGACCGATGCGCTCCGCGCGTCCCTGTGAGGCTCCGCGCGGCTATATGAGGCGCAGGACGGCGACGCCGGCAACGCCGGCCGCCATGGCGACCAGGAAATTGCCGGTGGCGCGGGCCAGGACGAGCGTCAGCAGGGCCGCCCCCCACCCCGCCGGTCCGGAATTGAGCACCAGCGGGGCGCACAGGGCGGCGAAGACGGCCCCGGGGATCTGGGCCAGCCAGGCTTCCAGGAAGCGCGACGGCCGCAGCCGCCGGATCAGCCAGAAGCCGCCCGCCCGCGTCGCGTAGGTGGCCAGCCCCATCAGGGCGATGGTGGCGACCCCCTGATAGCCGTCCAAAGCTTCAGCGGGCATGGCGCAGCGCCCCCACGAGGCTGCCGGCCAGGGCACCGCCCAGGATGTACCAGGTGCCGGGGATCGTACGCTCCATCGCCAGGGCGACCGCGGCGGCGACCAGCCAGGGCAGCAGGTCGCCGCGCCCGCGCCAGAAGCCGGCCAGCAGGGCCACGAAGAAGGCCGTGCCCAGATAGTCGATGCCGTAGCGGTCGAGATCGGGCAGCATCCCGCCGAACACCCGGCCGGCGAGGGTCCCGGTGTTCCAGAACAGGAAGATGGTCAGGCCGCTGCCCAGCAGGAAGGCGGCGTCCCGGCCGCCGTTCCGCATGTCGGCGACGCTGAGCCCCCAGGACTCGTCGGTCAGGAAATACAGGCTGCCATAGGCCCGCGACGGCCGGACATGCTTGAGCCAGGGCGCGAGGGTGGCGCCCATCAGCAGGTGGCGGGCATTGACCACCAGCACGGTCGCCACCAGGGCGCCGACCGGCAGCGGGTCGCCCCACAGTTCCACCGACAGGAACTGCGAGGCGCCGGCGAAGACCAGGGCGCTCATCAGCGAGGTTTCCAGCAGGGTCAGGCCGTTCTGGCCGGCCAGGAAGCCGTAGAACACGCCGAACGCCAACCCGCCCGTCGCGATCGGGAGGGTTCGCAGGGCGCCGGCTGCCAGTCCGGCGCGGGAAAAGGCGATGGGAGGTCCGCCGGGAAGCGGCTGGATGTTTTCGGGCATTCGCCGGCTCTCCTCTTGTCATTATCTTTCTGGACAGGAGGCCGGATTGAAGCTTCCGCGGGGCGATAGGTCAATGTTATTGTCGTTTATGCGCCCGTATGCCTGCCATGTGCGGTATCGCCATGCGGTCCAGGATGAAGCGGGCCAGCCGGTCCGCCGCGGGCGTCGGGGCTCCGGACCGGGTCACCAGGGCTATGGTGCTGTCGGGCAGGGCCGGAAAGCCCTCGTCCGGGGTCAGGACCCGCATGCCGGGCAGGATGGTGCTCCGCGCCAGGGCCGTGACCCCCAGACCGGCCAGGACGGCGGCCTGCAGGGCCGAGACCGCGGCGCTGGTACAGCGGATCTCCCACGAGCGGCCGACCTGCCCCAGGGCCGACAGCATGAATCTCCGGTAGAGGCAGGGCGCCGGTGACACCGCCAACGGGACCAGCCCGTCCGCCGCGTCCTTCCAGTCGGCCCGCGCCACCCAGTGCAGCGGCTCCTGCCAGACCGTGCGGCCGGGGCTCTCGTCGGGAACGTGCTTGACCAGGACGAGATCGAACAGCCCGGCCTCCACGCCGGATTGGAGCACGGCGGAGGCATCCACGGTGATCTCGGGGGTGACGGTGGGAAAGCAGCGGGCGAACTCGCCCAGGATGTCGGACAGGTAGTGGGTGGCGAACTCCTCCGCCGTGCCCAGCCGGACGGTGCCGCCGATCGGCGGGGCGACCAGCCGGCCGACCGCCTCGTCGTTGATCGCCAGGATGCGCCGGGCATAGGTCAGCAGGCGCTCGCCGGCCTCGGTCGGTACGACCTGCCGGCCGCTGCGGTCGCACAGCCGGGCGCCGATCTGGTCCTCCAGCCGCTTGATCTGGACGCTGACGGCGGACTGGGTCCGACCCAGGATCTCGCCGGTGCGCGTGAAGCTGCCGGTTTCGGCGACGGTCAGGAATGCCCGGAGAAGATCGATGTCGAGGGTCGGCGGCGAGGGACCATGACGGGACGGCATGCTGCGCATTTACCTTATGAATTTTCCCGGCGACGTCAGCACCTTTACGCTTTGCCAAGGGGGAACGCTTTTCCCAATCGGGAGGTCCAATTGATCGAGAATTTTATCCATCGGCGCGTTGCCCTGAAGGAGGTGGAGATCCATGCCGCGATCGGCGGCGAGGGTCCGCCGCTGCTGCTGCTCCACGGCTACCCGCAGACCCATGTCACCTGGCACCGCGTCGCCCCGGTCCTGGCCCGGCGTTTCACCGTCGTGGCGCCCGATCTGAGGGGATACGGCGACAGCGCGCCGCCCCGGGACGGCGATTACTCGAAGCGGGCCATGGCGGCCGACCAGGTCGCGCTGATGGCCGGGCTGGGCTTCGACCGGTTCGGCGTCGCCGGGCACGACCGGGGCGGCCGGGTCGCCTATCGGCTGGCGCTCGACCATCCCGGCCGCGTCGGCCGGTTGGCGGTCCTGGACATGGTGCCGACGCTGGACATGTGGGAGATGATGGATGCCGGGATGGCGATGGCCGTCTACCACTGGCTGTTCCTGGCGCAGCCAAGCGGGCTGCCCGAAAGCCTTATCGAAGCCGATCCCGCCGGCTACCTCACCCGGACGGTGCGGAGCTGGTGCGCCGATCCGGACGTGCCGGAGCCGGCTGCCCTGGCCGAGTATGTCAGGTGCTTCCGGCGGCCTGAGGTGATCCATGCCGCCTGCGAGGATTACCGCGCCGGAGCCGGTGCCGACCGGGAGCACGACGCCGCCGACCGGGCCGCCGGGCGGCGGATCGCCTGCCCCGTGCTGGCGCTGTGGGCGCGCAGCGGGACCGACGGCCGGCCCTACGACCCGCTCGCCGTGTGGCGCCGCTGGGCCAACGCGGTCTCGGGCCGCGAGATCGGCTGCGGCCATTTCCTCCAGGAGGAAGCGCCCGACGAGGTCGCGCGTGCCCTGCTGGCGTTTTTCGAATAGAAGGGCCCGGCGACGACGCGAAACCAAGGCGAAGAGGTTCGGCACGTGACTGCTGCGATCGAAACCCGGGAGGACTACCGGCATTTCCTGGCCATCCCGACGCGCTGGATGGACAACGACATCTACGGCCACGTCAACAACGTGGTCTATTACTCGTACTTCGACACGGTCATCAACGGCTACCTGATCCGGGAAGGCGGCTTCGACATCCATGCCGCGCCGGTCATCGGCGTGGCGGTCGAGACCATGTGCAAGTTCAGGAAATCGCTGGTATTTCCCCAGACCGTGGACGCCGGGCTGCGGGTAGGCAAGCTGGGCAATTCCAGCGTGCGGTACGAGGTCGGCCTGTTCGCCGAGGGGGACGTTGAATTGGCTGCGTCGGGCCATTTCGTCCATGTCTTCGTGGAGCGCTCGACCATGCGTCCGGTGCCGATCCCCGACGCCCTGCGGGCCTGCATGGAACGGCTGCTGGTGGCGTGAGCCGGAATGCAAGACGGCGCCCCGTTTCCGGGGCGCCGCCAGTTCGTACCTTCGCAGAGGCCTGCCGTTACGCGGCCTGCTGCTGATCAGACTGCTTGTGCTCCAGCACCTGGGAAGGAGCGGCCGAAGCGATCTTGATCGTGCGGGGCTTCATCGCCTCCGGGATTTCGCGGACGAGTTCCACGTTCAGGAGACCGTTCGCCAAATTGGCGCCAGTCACCTTGATGTGGTCGGCTAGCTGGAAGCGGCGCTCGAATGCCCGTCCTGCGATACCGCGATAGAGGTATTGGCCGTTTTCCGCGTCATTCTTAGTTTTACCAGTGATCACAAGCAGATTTTCCTGCGAGGTGATCTCCAGATCCTCGGCACCGAAGCCGGCGACCGCCATCGTGATGCGGTAGGCATCGTCGGACAGCTTCTCGATGTTGTACGGAGGATAGGACAGGGCTGAGTCATCGACCTTGAGCGCGGACTCCAGGACACGGGTCATGCGGTCGAAGCCGACGGAAGAACGGAACAACGGCGACAGATCATAGGTGCGCATTTCATACCCTCCAAAGAGCGATATCAGCGTCGGGGTTCACCACCATGGTCCAACCCCTCCTCTTCGTGAACCGGGCCCGGTATCGGCACCCCGTCCACGTCAGATGAGATAATCACGCCGACCCGGGGTTCAAGAGGGGATTCGCATCGTTGAATCTGTCGCAGGGCCGCCGCGCGATTGGGGATGCCCCGGAGCGCGTCATTCATTTTTAATCTGTAGCTGGGACCATCGATCATGGGACTTGAGATCCCCGAGACGGGAGACAGAGTGAGCGGCCCGACAGCCTTCTTCAATCGTACATACGACGAGACGATGGCGCTGCTCATCGAGGCGAGGAACTACATCGCCTACAACGAGGCGGCCGACCAGCGCGGGCTGCCGCCCCAGGTCCGGTTGCAGGTAAGCTACGAATCCCTGCGGGTGACCAGCCGCCTGACCCAGGTGATGGCATGGCTGCTGGCACAGAAGGCCGTGCACGCCGGCGAGCTCACGGCGCAGCAGGTCGCGACCGAGGAATACGCCCTGGCGGGCGGCGACGTCTGCACCGACCCTTCGGGTCCCGACAACCAGGAACTGCCATCCGGCCTGCGCAGCCTGCTGGAGCGGAGCTACAAGCTGTACATGCGCGTCGCCCGCCTGGACGAGCAGGTCAGGCGCAACGTCGCCTGAACGTCCCGTTCGCCGGAACGGGCCGGATCGGCCGAGCGGAGCCGGACATGCGAAAAGGCGCCCGTATCACGGACGCCTTTTCACGGTGTCGATCTCATGTCAGGCAAGGCCCTGCAAAAGCGCGCGGCTAACGGGCTTGACGCCCCGAAGCGGCTTACTTCTTCAGGCCGAAGCTGCCGAAGCGCTTGTTGAACTTCGCGATCTGGCCGCCGGTGTCGAGCAGCTTCTGAACGCCGGTCCAAGCCGGATGCGACTTAGGATCGATGTCCAGGCGCAGCGTATCGCCAGCCTTACCCCAGGTGCTCCGGGTCTGGAACGAGCTTCCGTCGGTCATGACGACGTTGATCTCGTGATAGTCCGGATGGATGTCTTTCTTCATGGCCCAAGTCCCCGAAAACGAGCGCGCCTTATAGCGGACCGCTCGCCGGGACGCAAGCGGCATATCCGGAAATCGGGGGTCGGGCGGGCTGATGTGACGCGGGCGGCCCGGCTTGTTGCCCTCGCGACAGCTTGCTATACCAGCAAAGGCCGTTCAAGCTCCGTCATTGCGGGATCCCTCCTGGTGTTTCGAGATAAAAACAACGCTGAGGCCACGCCCAAGCAGGCGTCCGTCCAGCGCCGCGACCTCGGCCCGCTGCGCCAGCTCATCCCGTTCCTGAAACCGTACCGCCTGGCGATCGCCGGCGCCGTCGTGGCGCTGGTCGTCGCGGCCGCCACGGTGCTGGGGCTGGGCGCCGGCCTGCGCGCCCTGGTCGACCAGGGTTTCGCCGCCGGGAACGCCGGACTGCTGGACCAGGCGCTCCTGGTCATGCTGGGCGTCATCTTCATCCTGGCGGCCTCGACCTTCGGACGGTTCTACCTGGTCTCCTGGATCGGCGAGCGGGTCGTCGCCGACCTGCGCCGGGCCGTGTTCGACCATGTGGTCAGGCTGAGCCCCGCCTTCTTTGAATCCACGCGCACGGGCGAGATCCTGTCACGGCTGACCACCGACACCACGGTGCTCCAGGTCGTGGTCGGATCCACGGTATCGATCGCGCTGCGCAACCTGCTGCTGCTGGCCGGCGGATCGGTGATGCTGGTGATCACCAGCCCGAAGCTGACCGGCCTCGTCTTCCTGGTCGTGCCGCTGGTGGTGGTCCCGATCGTGGTGTTCGGCCGCCGGGTGCGCAAGCTGTCGCGCGAGAGCCAGGACCGCGTCGCCGACGTCGGCTCCTTCGTGGACGAGACGCTGGGAGCCATCCGCACCGTCCAGGCCTATGGTCACGAGGACGCGGAACGGCGCAACTTCGGCACCCGGGTGGAAGAGGCCTTCGACGTGGCGGTCCGCCGGGTGCGGGTGCGGGCGATCCTGACGGTCATCGTCATCGTGATGGTGTTCGGCGCGATCGGCACCATCCTGTGGGTCGGCGGCCATGACGTGCTGGCCGGCCGCCTGACCGGCGGCGACCTCTCCGCCTTCGTCTTCTACGCGGTCGTCGTCGCCGGGTCGGTCGGCGCCATCAGCGAGGTCATCGGCGACCTCCAGCGCGCGGCCGGGGCGACCGAGCGGCTGTTCGACCTGATGGCGACCGTGCCGCAGATCACGGCACCCGCCGATCCGGTCGCGTTGCCGGTACCGGTGAGGGGCGCCGTCGCCTTCGACGCCGTCCGCTTCAACTATCCCTCGCGTCCGGACGACGCGGCGCTCGACGACTTCAGCCTGTCGGTCGAGCCGGGCGAGACGGTCGCCCTGGTCGGGCCGAGCGGCGCCGGCAAGACGACGGTCTTCCAGCTCCTGCTGCGCTTCTACGATCCGCGGGAAGGCCGCGTCCTGGTCGACGGAGTCGACGTCAGGACGGCGGACCCGGCGGAGGTCCGCGCCCGGATCGGGCTGGTGCCCCAGGATCCGGTGATCTTCTCCACCAGCGCCCGCGAGAACATCCGCTACGGCCGGCTCGATGCCAGCGACGACGAGGTCCGCGCCGCGGCCGAGGCGGCGCACGCGCTGGACTTCCTGGAGCAGCTGCCGGACGGGCTGGACACCTATCTGGGCGAGCGGGGCGTCCGGCTGTCGGGCGGCCAGCGCCAGCGCGTCGCCATCGCGCGCGCCATCCTGCGCAATCCGCCGATCCTGCTGCTGGACGAGGCCACCTCGGCCCTGGACGCGGAAAGCGAGCGAGTCGTCCAGGCGGCGCTGGAGCGGCTGATGGAGAACCGGACGACCCTGATCATCGCCCACCGCCTTTCGACGGTGCTCAACGCGGATCGCATCGCGGTCATGGATGGGGGACGGCTGGTTGCAACCGGAAGTCATTCCGAGCTGATCCGCCAGGGAGGCTTGTACGCGCGCCTCGCGTCGCTCCAGTTCGACCTTCGCGAGGATGACGGGCAATCCCTTGCCTTGCGCGGCGTAGCGGAGTAGGTCTTTGACATGGTTGACACGCGCCCCACCGGTCCGAACACGAATCTTCCCGTCCGCAGCGACACCGGCAGCGGCCGCACGCCGGCCGGCCGGCCGGTCGAGGAGCCGAAAAGCAGGCGGACCCATGCCGGGCGCGTCCCGAGCCTGAAGCAGCTTGCCAGCCTGATGGTGGACGGCATCCTGACATTGCCCTCCTATTACCGCCGGGGCATGTACCTGGACCTGCTGGTCTGATCCCAGGTTTTCGGCTTCGGCCGGCCGCCGGTCCGACGCCCCGCAGCGACGCCTTTTCCCGTTTCCACCTTCCGGCCCCGGCGGCACCTTCCCCCATGCTTTCCCAGAAAGCCAAGTACGCCCTTCGCGCCCTCCTGATGCTGGCGGAGCTGCCGGAGGACGATCTGGTCATGATCGCCGACATCGCCGAACGGGAGAACGTCCCGCGCAAGTTCCTGGAGGCGATCCTGGTGGACCTGCGCAAGCGGGGCCTGCTGGACAGCCGCCGGGGCAAGAACGGCGGCTATCGCCTCGCCCGGCCGGCGGCCGCGATCTCCTTCGGCGAAGTGATCCGGATCGTGGACGGCCCCCTGGCGCCCCTGCCCTGCGCCAGCCGAAGCAGTTTCCGCCCGTGCGAGGACTGCACCGACGCGGAGACCTGCTCGGTCCGCTGGCTGATGCAGCGCGTCCGGGATGCGACGGCGGACATCCTGGACAACTGCTCGCTGGAGGATGGCCTGAGGCACCGGCGGGCGACCGGAGCCCTGCCGGGCGAGGAGACGGCCGCCGCCACCGCCTGAAGGCTTCCGGAGGCGCGGTTTCCCCTCCGTTTCCAGATTCCTCCGGCGCGGAGCTTTCGAGACGGCGCCCGATGCTCCATGTTCAATGCATTCTGAATTTGAGATGCTCTGCCCCACGGCTGGTCGCCTGACCGCCAGCCATGGCGCGGCGGCATCGGTGCGGGAGTGCAGGTCATGCAGCGGAATCACCAGCGGCCCTCGGTCTTCCGGGCATTCGTGTTCGGACTCGTGCTCGCAGCGGCGCTGGCATTGCAGCCCGCGGGCGCCGGCGCCGTGGACACGCGGAAGCTTCAGGAGTTCATGGGCAACTATGTCGGCCAGAGCATCTCGCTGGCCGACCAGGGCCTCAACGAGCGCGACCTGGCCGTAACCATCAAGCCCTACGGAAACGACGGCTTCTCGCTGGACTGGACCACGATCACCCGGCGGATCGACGGCAAGACGAAGCAGCAGTCCTACTCGGTCGCGTTCGAGCCGACCCAGCGGGCGGGCATCTTCAGGGCGGCGCAGCGGCGCAACATGTTCGGCCACTTCATGCCGCTCGATCCGATGGCGGGCGAGCCGTACCTGTGGGCGCATCTCGGCAACGACACGCTGACGGTCCAGGCCCTGCTGATCACGGAGGACGGCGGCTACGAGATCCAGACCTATGAGCGCACGCTCGCACCCCATGGCCTGGACCTCAAGTTCTCGCGGGTGTCGGACGGCAAGGTCCTGAAGACGATCAGCGGCGTCCTGCGAAGGGTCAAGGACGGCCAGGTCGACCAGGGGAAGTAGACCGCGGCTTCAGTCCAGCAGGGTGCTCCTGACGGTGATGAAGCGGGTGATGGTGCCGAGCCAGCCGGGAGCGAGGCCGAGACCTCGCAGGAACAGGCAGCCGACCACCCGCGATACCCGGCCCTCGGCGTCCGCGAAGGGAAGCAGCAGGCGTTCGCAGGTCACCGGCGCCGCACCCCGCCGACGCAGTTCGTCGTCGGACCAGGTGACCTGACCGGTCGCACGGACCTTCTGGCAATCGGCTTCGAGGCGCTCGCTCCCCGGACCCAGGAGGGCCGCGCCGAGATGGCGGCCGGACAGGTCGACGCCGAGGGTCCGGACGAGGCCGCTGCCGAACCGCGTCAGGCGGGTCCCGGCATCGGTGAACTTGACCTCGAACATGTCCGGCAGCCAGGGGCCCAGCTCCGGCACGATGTCGATCGACCACACCGGCGGACAATCAGGCTCCCGCTGGTGGCTCAGCCAAAGCTCGTACATGCACCAGAGTCGCTGGTCGCCCGGATAGAAGCTGCTGAGGTTCCAGGAGAAGCCGTCGCCTATCCCGGCAGCCGCCACAGGGTTGGCGATGGAAGGTTCGCTGTAGAACCGTTCCCACTGAGCCGTGACGGTTTGCGCAATGGACATGAGGGCCTCGCCGGTAGGGGCGCCAGGGATCTTCCTGGCACACCGGAGATAAGCAGGAAGTATGCCACTCCGGAAAATTCAGGCTAAATCACCTGTTCCAAAACTGTGACCCATGGCGGGAAGAAGACGGACCCGGCCGGATGGGGCTACGGGACGGCAGATTCTGCCGGTGGGAAACTCCTGCCGGAACATGTAGCGGCACGCTGCGTTGCTTTTCCAGCGACCAGGGGCCCCGGGATCGCCGTTAGCCTTGTCAAAAAGCAAAAGCGAACAGGAGAAAACCAATGAATGCGATTTCGCGTTTTGCAACCGGCGCAGTCCTGCTGCTCGCCTTGGCCGGCTGCAGCGACAACATGATGGGACGGTCCGACCCGCCGGCCACCTCTCCCGCCGGCACCTCCACCAACGGCCTCGGCACCGACCAGCTGGTATGCCCGCCCGGAAGCCAGCAGCCGGAGTGCCTGCGCCCCCGGACCAATCCCGACGACTGATCCATCGGGATCACGGCGAGCAACGGGCCGGGGCCGCGATCAGCGGCGCCCGGCCCGGTGTCTCGTCATGAAGGTCGGCGGCTTGCGGGCCACCCATCGGACGAAGCGGGCGATCTCCGGATGCTCCCGCAGCCGTTCGACCGTATGGTAGTGGTCGCGCAGTTCCTTCTCGCTCAGCACCATGTGGATCTTGGCGTGGCAGATCCTGTGCAGGGCCACCGTCTCGGTTCCCTTGTAGGTGCGCGGCACGAGATGGTGGAGGTTCACGCTGGGTCCGGGAACCAGCGGACGGCCGCAGAGAGGGCAGTCGCCCCCGGCATCATTTCCCTCCGTCACCGCGGCCGGGCGAAGGCGCCATGGGCGCCCCCTCCCCCAGCGCGGGCAGGACAGGCTATTGCGCCGTCCACCCGCCGTCCATCGACAGGGAGGTGCCCGTCATGTTGGCGGCGGCATCGGAACACAGGAACACCGCGAGTTCGCCCAGTTGCTCCGGGGTCACGAACCGCTTCGACGGCTGCTTCTCCCCCAGGAGGTCGCGCGCCGCCTCCTCGCCGGTCAGGCCCTTGCGCTCGGCCAGGGCGTCGATCTGTTTCTGGACCAGCGGCGTCAGGACCCAGCCCGGGCAGATCGAGTTGGAGGTGATGCCGGTCTCCGCGTTCTCCAGCGCGATCACCTTGCTGAGCCCGATGACGCCGTGCTTGGCGGCGACATAGGCCGACTTGTTGACGCTGGCGACCAGACCGTGGGCCGACGCGATGTTGATGATGCGGCCCCACCCGCGTTGCTTCATCTGCGGCAGGGCGTAGTGGGCACCGTAGAAGACGGCGGACAGGTTGATCGCGATGACGGCCTCCCAGCGCTCGGCGGGAAACTCCTCCACCGGGGCGGTGAACTGGATGCCGGCATTGTTGACCAGGATGTCGACCTTGCCGAGTTCGGCGGTGGCATGGTCGATCAGCCCCTTGATCTGGTCGGGCTTGCTCATGTCGGCGCCATCATAGCCGACCTTGACGCCGAACCGGTCGGCGATGCCCTTCGTCAGCGAGGCGATGGCGTCGGCATCGCCGAAGCCGTTCAGCATCACGTCGGCTCCCTTGGCCGCCAGGGCCTCGGCGATGCCGAGGCCGATGCCGCTGGTGGAGCCGGTGACGACGGCGGTCTTGCCTTTAAGCATTCTTGATCTCCTTCGAGGGCGAGGCTGCGACAGGAGTGATAGACGCTGGTGCGGAACAGGCCAAGCACTTCGCTGTGCGCCCCGCCTAAACCTCCGCGGCGAAGGATCAGCGGGCGGGTGCCGGCTCCACCGGGACGACCACCGCGCCGGGCGGCAGCGGGCGGGCGTCGGCCGCCTTGCGCCGGCTCGACTCCGCGGCCCGGCTCTCCAGCACTTCGGCCAAATCCCCGGTCTCCAGCGTACGGCGCGGGCGGTCCAGGGGACCGGCGAGCGTCAGGCCGAAAGCCGGCAGCTCGGGATCGGCGAGCAGCTTGACGCCCAGGCCCAGGTCGAGCGACCAGTCGGCCAGGCTGGCCGAGCCGCCGGCGGTGATGTCGGCGTTCGGCGCCGTCATGGCGAGATCGTCCGACCGGACCACGCCCTGGTCGATCTTCAGGGTCCCGGCAAGCCGGTCGAACGGGCTTTCCCCGCCGGCCATGGCCCTGGCGAGCTGGTCGAGCGCCTGCTTCGGCTTGTCGCCCGCGGTCACCGCGGCCAGGGCGCCTTCCAGGTCCATCCCCGAGAGGGTGCCTTCCCGGACCACGACCCTGCCGGTGCCGCCGAGGGCGGCGACCATGGCCGCGGGGCTGTTCCCGACGGTATCGATATCCAGGTCGAGGTTGAGGACCCCGTCCGTGAGGTCGACTCCGGCCGGTCCGGTGCGGAGCCGGGCCAGGTCGGCATCGACGAGCGCCAGCTTGGCCGTGACCCGCGGGGGTGCGTCGGGGGCCGCCGTCAGGCTGCCGGACAGGCCGATCTGCCCCCCGAAAGCGCCGCCGTCGAGCTGTTCGACGGTGAGGGTACCGCCCTCCAGCCGGGCGCGGACGGCGGGGTCCGCCAGACGCCGGTCGCCCTGGACGATCGCGCGGGAGGTCAGCGCGAGCTTGCCGTCGATGGCCCGCAGCCAGTCGAGGGAGATCGGGGCCTCGGACCACAGGGTCCCTTCCGCCGCCAGGGCGGGCTGGATCAGCGAGGGAACGACCAGTGCCCGGGAGGATGCCTGGAGGAACTGGTCGATCACGATCTCGCCGGTCTGGAGGCGGGCGTCGATGACGGCGCGCTCGCCGGCGAGGTCGATCGTGGCTTCCCCCTGGACGCTGACCGGTCCGGCCGTCCCCTGAATCGCCGAGAGCGAGAGCGCCGAGTCGGAGCCCGCCACCTCCGCATAGACGTCGAACCCGCCGAGAGTGCCGGCCGGACGCCAGTCCGGGGCGAACAGCTGCCCCAGCCGGGCCGCGTCCGGATGGGTGGCCCGGACCTTCAGGTCGTAGTTGGGCGCGGTCGCGATCTGGCTGAGGCTGCCGCCCGCCTGGACGGACCCGCCGCCGCCCGCGAAGGTCAGGTCGAGCGCCAGCCGCTCCGGGTCGCCCGCCACCCTGCCCTTCAGGGCCGCCTCGCCCAGGCGGTCGGCGGCCGGCAGCGCCGACGGCCAGGATGCCGGGAAGGCGCGGCTGAGCGGAACCAGGGACCCGGCCTTAAGGTCGACCGAAAGGTCGATGTCGTCGAGCGGCTTCAGCTTCCTGATGCCGCCCTGGACCGTGCCGGACACGCCGGCGGCATCGGCCGCGCGGAACTGCCGGACCGACAGCGCCCCGTTCGACAGGGTGCCGTCGAAGCCGGCCTGCTGCACCGGGACGCCGGCGACGGTCAGGGTGCCGATCTCGGCGTTCAGGTTGGCGTCGAAGCCTTCGAGCCACCCGGCGAGATCGGGCCGGGCGACCCCTTCCGGCCGGACATGGACCTCCCCGGTGTCGGTCACCCCGGTGAGGTCCGGCGCGTAGGCGTCCAGGTTGAGGCGGTCGATCTCCAGCCGGGCGCCGAAGCCGGGGCGCCCGCGGTCCACATAGGCGACGCCGCCGGTCATCCGGGAGGTATCGACCCTGAGGTCCAGCCCGGCGAACTGGAAATTGCCGGGCCGCCCGGTCAGGCGGCTGGTCATGGAGAATTTGCGCAGCCGGTCGGCCGGGACGCGGTCCACCGAGTAGCCCAGCCACTCCAGCAGCGCCCTGAGATTGTCGGCGTTGGCATCGACCGAGACGTCCGCCACGGGCGACCCGCGTTCCGCCGCCAGCGTGCCGGTGACCGCGACGTCGGCGCCACCCGGCAGCAGGGCGGAAAGCCGGCGCAGCGTCATGGAGCCGTTCTCCAGGCCGGCATCCAGCCGCGCCTGCCGGACGATGTTGCCCCGGTAATTGAGCGCGTCGATGTTGAGCGCCAGCTTGGCCGTCAGGCCGGCGGGCAGCCGGAAGGCCGGCACGCCGTCTTCCCCCAGGGCCGCCCAGCTGTCCAGGTCGAACCGGTTGAAGGTCAGCACCAGCTCTCCCTGGGCTGGCCCGGCGGCGGCTCCGCTCGCCGGCCCCTGGGCCGCGCCCGGGGAGGACGCGCCTGCGGGATGGTACTTGAGCGCGCCGGTGCCTCGGGTGTCGCCGACCTGGAGTTCGATCCCGTTCAGCTCGACCAGCCGTGTCGAGGCGTTGACCGCGGTGCGGAAGGCGAAGGGCTGGCGCAGCACTCCCGGCAGTTCGGCCGACGGCGGCTCCCCGGCGGCCTTCAGCACCGCCTCGGTGGCCGGGCGCAGGTCCGGCCCCTCCGCCCGGAGGTCGCCCTGGACCCGCGCCTCCGCGCCAGTGATGACGATACCGGCGAACCGCAGGGTGCCGGCCGCGTCCGGCTGGCGGAGGGCGATCCGGACGGGCAGAGCGCCGCCCTCCCCCATCCTGCCGGCGGTCAGCTCGACCGCGAGCGGAACCCCGCGTGCCAGAACCGAGCCCTGGAGCTGGAACGGGCCGACGAGGCTTCCGGCGACGATCTGGGCATCGACCGACTCGATGCGCTCATGGATCGCGGCGGTCGCGTCGCGGTAAATGACCGTGCCGTTCTCGATCGTGACCTTGTCGAGCTGCACCGCCTCGGCGAGGTGGTTCGACGACAGCGCCGCATTGCCGGCCGGGGTGAAGTCCCAGTTGCGGCGACCGTCGCGCATGACCTCGAGCGCTATGACGGGCTCGATCAACGCGATGCTCTGCACCTGGATGCGTCCGCTCAGCAGCGGCATGAAGGCGACTCGGACATCCAGCTTGCGCAGCCGCGCCATGTCCGGCTCCGCTGCGCCGGGCAGGCTGGCGAGCCGGGCGCCGGCCACCGACAGGGTCGGCCGGGGCAGCAGGGCGAGGTCGATATTGCCGTCCAGGGTGACCGCGCGGCCGGTGGCGGCGCTGATCCTCTCGGCGATGTCCAGCTTGTAGCTGTTCCAGTCGATCAGGCTGGGAATGACGAGGACGGCGCCGACGACCAGCAGCAGAACGGCCAGGAATCCGATGAGAAGCTTCTTCACGAGGGGTCCGCCGATACCATTCGTTCCAGTGGCTCGCAGCGCCGGGGCCGGGTCCCGGTACCGCCGAGGGGGCGCCGTCCGTACTATAGATGCCGGTCCTATCCCGCTGCCGCCCGATTGGGCGAGTATGCGGGACCGGGTACCTGCGCTAAGCTAAAGAAGCAGGCGTGTTTAAGCAAACCACCATTGCTCCAAGTCGCAATTTCGGCTTACGCAAGGCGATTTGTAGGCACAGGCAACCAACAGGACGGGACCATCCCATGGGAGACGTCGTCAATCTGAACCGCTTCCGCAAGGCGCGGGAGAAGAGCGAACGGGAAGCCCAGGCGGCGGCCAACCGGGCGAAGCACGGCCGCACGCGCGAGCAGCGCGCCCGCGAGAAGGACGAGGCGGCACGGCGGACGAAGGAGCTGGAGGGAAAGAAAATAGACGATCCTGTCTAGTTAACGGAAAGCTAAGTTTGCAGAATCACGGCGTTGTGAAAGATTCGCTCTTACCCCAAAGGTAAAATGCGCTACATTGTCGCAGATCGCTGCCCAGTGTGGGCTTTTGGGGAGGCCACGATGACTTACGCTCCTAACAATGCGAACGGCTCGCACGCCGGCTCGTCTCACGCATCCGCTGTTCCGCACATCCGCTCCGTCAGCCTGGACCGCCCCTGGGCATGGCTTTCCGCGGGATGGGAGGACTTCAGCCGCGCCCCCATGGTCAGCCTGAGCTACGGCATCGGCCTGGTGGCCATCAGCTATATGCTCGTCCTCGGACTCTCGTCGGTCGGCCTCTTCTACCTGGTCTTGCCGATGGTGGCCGGCTTCATGCTGGTGGGACCGATCGTCGCGGTCGGCCTCTACGAGGTCAGCCGGCTGCACGGCGAGGGGCGGCCCGCCGGGCTGATGGACGCCTTCGGCGCCTATGCCCGCAACGCCGGCCAGATCGCCGGAATCGGGCTGGCCTTGATGCTGATGCTGCTGTTCTGGGTCCGGGTGGCCCTGCTGGTGTTCGCGCTGTTCTTCAGCTACCAGCCGCCGACCCTCGAAGGCTTCGTCAACACCGTCTTCTTCACCGAGCAGGGCATCCTGTTCCTGATCGTCGGCTCGGCCATCGGCGGCGTGATCGCCTCGGTCGTGTTCGCGGTCACCGCGCTCTCGATCCCGATGCTGCTGGACCGCGACACCGACCTGTTCACCGCGATCACCACCAGCATCGCCGGCGTCATGAAGAACTGGAAGACCATGGCCGGCTGGGCCGGGCTGATCGTCCTGTTCACCGCGGCCGGGCTCGCCACCGCCTTCATCGGCCTCGCCCTGGCGCTGCCGCTGATCGCCCACGCCAGCTGGCACGCCTACAAGGACATCGTCGGCGACTGAGCGGACGGGCCGGTCAGGTTCCGGCCGCGGATCCGAAGGGAACGAGGCGCGTCACATGGCCCATCTTGCGGCCGGGGCGCGCCTCGGCCTTTCCGTAGAGATGGAGCCGGGCGCCGGGTTCGGCCAGGAGTTCCTGCCACCGGTCCACGTCGGCGCCGATCAGGTTCTTCATCACGGCGTCGGCCGTCCGCTCGACCGATCCGAGCGGCAGGCCGCAGACGGCGCGGACCAGCTGCTCGAACTGGCTGGCGGCGCAGGCGTCGATGGTCCAGTGGCCGGAATTGTGCGGCCGGGGCGCCAGCTCGTTGACCAGCACCGCGCGATCGCGGGTGACGAACATCTCCACCGCCAGCACGCCGACGAACTGGAGCGCCTCGGCGATCCGGCAGGCGATCCGCCCAGCCTCGTCCGCGATCTCCGGCGCCACGGCGGCGGGCGCGATCGTCTCGTCCAGGATGTGGTTGGCGTGGCGGTTCTCGACCGCCGGATAGGCCGCCATGGCGCCGTCCTGCCCCCGGGCGACGATCACCGAGACCTCCAGCGCGAAATCGACGAACCCTTCCACGATGGCGTCCACGCCGCCGATGCTTTTCCAGGCGTCCACGGGCGCCACGTCGCCGGTCAGCTTGACCTGGCCCTTGCCGTCGTAGCCCATGCGGGCCGACTTCATCACGCAGGGCGTCCCGATCTCCTGGAAGGCGGACGCGGCCTGGCCGGGGCAGCGGGCCGGCCGCCAGGGCGCCGTGGCGATGCCGAGGCGGTTGACGAAGTCCTTCTCCAGCAGGCGGTCCTGGGCGATGGCGAGCACGCCGGGGCCGGGATGGACCGGGACGAACTTGGCGAGGAAGGCGACGGTCTGGACCGGAATGTTCTCCCACTCCAGCGTGACCACGTCGACCGAGCGGGCGAACCGGGCCAGCGCCTCGTGGTCGCCGTAGCCGGCCACGGTCTCAGCCGCCGAGACCTGGGCGCACGGGCTGTCGGAGTCGGGCGAGTAGACATGGGTCCTGTAGCCCAGCCGGGCCGCCGCCAGCGCCGTCATCCGGCCGAGCTGCCCGCCGCCGAGCATGCCGATGGTGCCGCCCGGGGCGACGGTCCGCACGGGACCTCCCGTCACGGGGCCGGTCATGGCGCGGCCTCCGCCGGGATCTCGGCCACGGCGCCGGTCTGCCGTTCGCGCCATGCGTCGAGCGCCCGGGCGATGCCCGCGTCGGACAGGGCCAGGACGGCGGCCGCCAGCAGGGCTGCGTTGATGGCGCCCGGCTTGCCGATCGCCAGCGTCCCGACGGGAATGCCGCCGGGCATCTGGACGATCGACAGCAGGCTGTCCATGCCTTTCAGGGAATGGCTCTCGATCGGCACGCCGAACACCGGCAGCGGGGTCATCGCGGCGGCCATGCCCGGCAGGTGGGCGGCGCCGCCGGCCCCGGCCACGATCACCTTGATGCCGCGGTCGCGGGCGCCCGAGGCGTATTCGTAGAGGCGTTGCGGCGTGCGGTGGGCCGAGACGATGCGGGCCTCGAACGGGACGCCGAGCGCATCAAGGACATCGGCGCCATGCTTCATGGTCGGCCAGTCGGACTGGCTGCCCATGATGATGCCGACCAGCGGCGCCGGGGCGGAATCGGGGATCGGTGTTGCGTTGGCGCTGGTCACTGTGGGCGGCCCGATGCTCGAAGTTTGGAAAACGGCGATTATAGGAACGCGGGGACGCGGGGCAAGCCCGCCCCGCCCGTCAGGCGATGATGTCGGGCAGCAGCCGGCTTTCCAGCCGGGCGATCTGGTCCTTGAGCAACAGCTTGCGTTTCTTCAGCCGCTGGATCTGGAGCTGGTCGAAGGGGGCCTGCTCGCCGATGCGGGCGATCACATCGTCGAGGTCGCGGTGCTCGCTGCGAAGCGACGCCAGCTTCTGCTGCAATATTTCCTGTTCATTCATCGGTAGGTACGCATCTTCGTGCAAAGCCGGGGCCGCCCGGACCGATCGGGGCCGGGATGTCGAGGGCGCGTTATAACAGAATTCGGCGCCACCCGTGAGACCCTTGCATGGGTGGTTGCGGCATTGGCGCTGTTTGGTAACACTGCCCTGGCCCTCTACGGGGCCTCGACACCGGTCACAGCGAAAGACGGGCGGACATGAAGGGTGAAAAGCGCATCGGCATCCTGACCAGCGGCGGCGACTGCGCGGGTCTCAACGCGGTGATCCGCGCGGTGGTCCACCGGGCGACGCTGACCTATGGATGGCAGGTGATAGGTATCAAGGAAGGCACCATGGGCCTGCTGTCCCGGCCGGTCCAGTACGAGGTGCTCGACCTGGACATGGTCGGAAGCTCCATGATGCGCCAGGGCGGGACGATCCTGGGCACCACCAACCGGGGAAACCCGTTCGCCTTCCCCATGTCCGACGGGACCGTGAAGGACCGCAGCGCCGAGATCGCCGGTGGCTACCGGGAGATGGGGCTGGACGCGCTGATCGGCATCGGCGGCGACGGCAGCTTCGCGATCCTGCGGAAGCTGGCCCAGCAGTGCGGCATGAACCTGGTCGGCGTGCCCAAGACGATCGACAACGACCTCGGCCTGACGGAGGTGTCGGTCGGCTACGACACCGCCGTCGCGGTCGCGACCGAGGCGCTGGACCGGCTCCAGCCGACGGCGGCCAGCCATGCCCGCGTCATGGTGCTGGAGGTGATGGGCCGCGACGCGGGCCACATCGCGCTGGCGGCCGGCATCGCCGGCGGCGCCGACGTGATCCTGATCCCCGAGATCCCGTTCCAGATGGACCGCATCGCCGACAAGATCCGGCAGGTCCGCAACCAGGGCCGGAACTTCGCGCTTGTCGTGGTGTCGGAAGCCGTCAAGACCACCGAGGGCAAGGAGATCCAGAAGGAATACCAGGGCGGCGAGAAGCGTTTCGGCGGCATCGGCAACTATATCGGCGAGCAGATCGCCGCGGCCACCGGCGCCGAGACCCGCGTGACGGTGCTGGGCCATGTCCAGCGCGGCAGCATGCCCAGCCCGCGCGACCGGCTGATCGCCTCCGCCTTCGGCGTCCATGCGGTCGACCTGATCGCCGAGGGCAAGTTCGACCGCATGGTCGCTTGGTCGAACCGCGAGGTGATCGACGTCTCGATCGAGGACGCCATCGCCCGCTACCAGGCGGTCGAGCTGGACGGCGCGCTGGTCAAGACCGCGCGCGGCCTGGGCATATGCCTTGGCGACTGACGGCGCAGGAGAGCCGGCGGCGGACCCCGCCGGTGACCTGTGGCGGTTCGCCCTGGCGCTCTACGGCCGGCCGGGGGTGTCGGGCCACTGCCTGATGCTCCAGGATCGGCACGGATGCGACGTGACGGTGCTTCTGTTCGCGGCCTGGGCCGGGGCCGCGCGCGGCATCGGCCTGTCGGCGCGGGACCTGGGGGCGGCCCGCGCTGCGGTAGAGGCCTGGCACGGCGAGGTGGTCCGGCCGCTGCGCGCGGTCAGGCGCCGGCTGAAGCAGGGTCCGCCGCCCGCCCCGACCGGGCGGACCGGCGAACTGCGCGCCAGGATCCAGACGATCGAGATCGAGGCCGAGCGGATCGAGCTGGAGGTGCTGGCCGGCTGCCTGCCCGTCCCGGCTGCATCGCGGGGACGGCCCTCGCCGGAGTTGGTGCTCGCCAACCTGGAACTCGCGGCCCCCGGCCTGGAGGGGGAAAGCCGGGACGCGCTCCGCGCCGTCGCCGAAACGGCATACTCAATCGGCGGCGCCATCGAACTTTAGGCTCGTCAAGGAGTTTCCTGAAGATATCGAAGCTTCAGCGTCTATTCTGTCATGGGACTGCAATGGATGCGGGCGGGGCGAAATCTTCGAGGAAAGCACCGGCGCGATGATGGAACTGATGTTCACCCTGAAAGGCTGCACTCCGACCGTCGAAGAACGCGCACGGCGCCTGCTGAAGTACGAACTGGGATACGAAGAGGCCGGATCGACGGTGACGGTGGCGACGCTGTTCGCCCGGTGCCACGTGGACCCCGGCGAGACCGCCCAGCACCTGATGCGCATCCCGCCGCACGATGCGGTCGATCATCTGGCCGACTGGATCCACAGTTTCCAGATCGATGGCGAGTTCTGCCCGGAGCCGAAGGCCCTGGCCACAGTGGCGCTCCGCCATGCCGGACGGGCGGTGTGAACCGGCTCCAAGGTAGACGGGGAATGCACGCTCGGGCATAATCGGGGAACGTGCAGGAGACGGCGGAAGGCAGCCATGCCTCTTGATATCAAGGACCCGGAAGCTGACCGCCTGGCCAGCGAGCTCGCGCGGCGGCGCGGAGTGAGCGTCGCCGAAGCCGTGTTGGCGGCCCTTCGGGAGCAGATCAGGCGCGAAGACGAGAAGAGCAATTCGAGCGTCACTGCTGGAGAACTTCTCGAAATCGGCAAACGCTACAGCAGCCTTCCCATTCTGGACGACCGGCCCGAGGAGGAAATCCTTGGCTACGACCAGCAAGGCCTCCCGCGACGATGATCGTAGATACCTCCGCGGTCATCGCGATTCTCGAGCTTGAACCCGAGGCTGCCGACTTCGCGGGTCTCATCGCGAAGGCCGAAACCCCTTGGATCTCTGCAGTTGCCGTAGTCGAGGCTGGTATGCTGGCGGATAGCCGACGTGGCCCGGCGGGTGCCGATGAATTGGACAGGTTTCTCGTCCGGGCCAGGTTTCAAATCGTACCGTTCGACCATGTCCAAGCTCGGATCGCACGTCTGGCATTTCGCCGGTACGGCAAGGGCCGCCACCCGACCAGCCTGAATTTGGGCGATTGCATTGCCTATTCCCTGTCAAAGGCTTCCGGCAAGCCTCTTCTGTCCAAAAGGCAATGATTTCGGCAAAACCGATGTAATCACCTGCTTACCCACGTCCCCGCTCCCCGTACAAGACGAGCCTATGGCATAGGACCCCGCCCGCGCCTGACGCCGCCCTCTTCCGCAGGTTCGCCCCAGCGGCGGACCAGGCCGGCGTCCAGGTCGAACATGTCCAGGACCCGGCCGACGGTGTGGTCGATCAGGGCATCCACCGAGTCCGGGCGCGCATAGAGGGCCGGGACCGGCGGGGCGATCACGGCGCCCATCTCGGCGAGCGACACCAGCGTGCGCAGATGGCCGAGATGGAGCGGGGTTTCGCGGACCATCAGGACGAGGCGGCGGCGCTCCTTCAGGACCACGTCGGCCGCCCGGGTCAGCAGCGTCGAGGTGACGCCGGTGGCGATCTCGCTCATGGTCCGGATCGAGCACGGCGCCACCACCATGCCCAGGGTGCGGAAACTGCCGCTGGAGATGGCGGCGCCGATGTCCTGGATCGGATAGGCCACGGTCGCCAGCGCGCGCACGTCGGCGACCTTCAGGTCCGTCTCGCACGCCAGGGTCACTTCCGCCGACCGGCTCATCACCAGATGGGATTCGACGCCGAGCCGGTTGAGCGCCTCCAGCAGGCGGACGCCGTACATGACGCCGGACGCGCCGCTGATCCCGACGACGAGGCGGAGCGGGCGGCCGGCGGCGATGTCATCCATGGCGGATCAGTCTACCGTCTCGTCCAGGTCGGAGCCGTAGCCGCCGGCATATTTGCCGCGGTCGTGATCGTCGTCGTCGTGGCCGGCCGCGCCGGGCTCGTCGGCGAAGCCGGAGCCGGAGCCGGTCCCGCCTTCGCCCTCGTACTCCTCGTCCTCGCCCTGCTCGTCCGCCATCACGACCGGGGCGCCGCCCGGGCGGCGGATCGTGGCGATCGCCTCCTCCAGCTCGCGCTGGGTGCACAGGCCGAGCAGCACGGGGCTGCGCGGCTTGATGTTGGGCGTGTTCCAGTGGGTCCGGTCGCGCACGGCGGCGATGGTCGGCTTGGTCGTGCCGATCAGGCGGCTGACCTGGGCGTCGGAGAGGTCGGGGAACTGCTTGACGATCCAGGCGATGGCGTCAGGCTTGTCGCCGCGCTTGGTCACCGGGGTGTAGCGCGGCCCCTTGGAACGGGCGACCGGCTGCGGCAGGTCCTGGACGAGCAGCCGGAGCTTGGCGTCGGGATCCTTCTCGCACCGCTCGATCTCCTCCTTGGAGAGCTGGCCGTTGGCGATCGGGTCCAGCCCGACCATGCCGACCGCCACTTCGCCGTCGGCGATCGCCTTGATCTCCAGCGAGTGAAGGCCACAGAAGGCTGCGATCTGCTCGAAGGTGAGCGCGGTGTTCTCGACCAGCCAGACGGCGGTCGCTTTCGGCATCAATGGCAGGGGCATCGGTCCTCCGGAAACTCTCTGGCTGGCTCGTCGTTGCGCAAGCGCGACCCTTGATATCCAATATAGGGTGTCGGGACAGCGTCGGCGAGCAGGTTGGTCGTCTATGGCGTGTATGTATCTATGGCGTGTATGTACTTGAGGCCCGTCCGGGCCTTCAACTCAGGTGTCGAAGGTCAGGACGATCTTGCCGATGTGGCTGCTGGTCTCCATCAGGGCGTGGGCGGCGGCGGCCTCCCGGAACGGGTATGTCTTGTGGATCAGCGGCTTGACCTGGCCCGCCTCGATCAGCGGCCAGACCTTCTCCCGCAGGGACGCGGCGATGCGGCCCTTGTCGGCCACGGTGCGCGGCCGCAGGGTCGAGCCGGTCAGCGTCAGCCGCTTGACCATCACGGGCGTCATGTTCAGCGTGACCTTGGAGCCGCCCAGGAAAGCGATGCTGACATGCCGGCCGTCGGGCGCCATGCAGTCGATGTCGCGCTGGACATAGTCGCCGCCGACCATGTCGAGCACCACGTCCACGCCCTTGCCACCGGTCAGTTCCTTGACGACGGCGGCATAGTCCTCGGTCTTGTAGTCGATCGCCCGGTCGGCGCCGAGCCGCTCGCAGGCCCGGCACTTGTCGGCGCTGCCGGCGGTCGTGAAGACCCGCGCGCCGAACGCCTTGCCCAACTGGATGGCCGTCGTCCCGATGCCGCTGGAGCCGCCATGGATCAGCAGGGATTCGCCCTCCGCCAGGCGACCACGGTCGAAAACGTTGGTCCAGACGGTGAAGAAGGTCTCCGGAACGCCGCCGGCCTCGGTCAGGCTCAGCCCCCGGGGGATCGGGAGCACCTGGGGAGCGGGCGTCACGCAGAACTCGGCATAGCCGCCGCCCGGCGTCAGGGCGCAGACCTGCTGGCCGACCTGGAGGTCCGCGACACCGGAGCCGACTGCCGCGATCTCGCCGGCCACCTCTAGGCCGGGAAGGTCGGAGGCGCCGGGCGGCGGCGGATAGGCCCCCTGGCGCTGAAGCACGTCGGGCCGGTTGACGCCGGCCGCCGAGACACGGATCAGCACCTCGCCCGGCCCGGGCTGGGGAACCGGTCGGGTCGTCGGTCGCAGCACGTCGGGACCGCCGGGGGCGGAGATCTCGATCGCGGTCATGGTGTGCGGCAGGGCGGAGGCCATGGGCTTCCTCTTGTAGGCTTCGATCGATTGCGGGATAGATTGCACATGTACCCCTCGGGGAAGGTCGATACAAGCGGACTCGGGGGGAACGCACCCTGATTTACCCCGGACCGCCCCCTGGGCGGCCCCGGACCAAGCGAAGCGGGAGGACGAGACGTGAACCTGGAAGACCTGGAACCGGCGAAGAAGCCGGCCGCCAAGAAGGACCTGACGGTGATGTCGATCGACGAGCTGAGGGACTACATCGCCACCCTGCAGGGCGAGATCGAGCGGGCGGAAGGCGCCATCGCCGCCAAGCAGGCGCACCGCAGCGGCGCCGAGTCCTTCTTCAAGAAGTAGGAACGCGGGCGGCCGTCATGCGGTGCCCCTTCAGGGGTCCTGTGGAGGGCCGCCCTTCCCGTCCCCGTCCTGGAGCTTTTCGGCGTGGCGGTGCATCGCGCGGAAGGTCCGGGAGACAAACTGGCGGCGCAGCAGGATCATGACGACCCACAGGGTGGCGGCCATGAACAGGTATGGACCGATGAACCAAGTCAGCGCCGCCAGCGCGAAGTAATAGGCCCGCAGCCCGCCGTTGAAGCTGGCCCCGGCCAGGCTCAGCACGGTGCCGATCTCCTCCGCGTAGGCGTCGCGGTCGGCCGGGGTCAGCGGCGGCATCGGCGCGCTGCCCATCATGGCGCAGCAGTAATTGTACTGGCGGATCGCCCAGGTGAACTTCATGAAGCCGAAGATGAAGATGCCGAACAGCAGCAGGATCTTCATCTCGAAGAACTCGCGGCTGACCGGGCTGGCGAAGCTGAGCTGGCTGAGCATGCCGTGCGCCGCGTCGACCGAGCCGAGAAGCCCGACGAGGCCGGCCAGCACCAGCATCGAGGTGGAGGCGAAGAAGGTCACGGAATGGATGGTGTGCCCGACCAGGGCGGTATCCATGATCCGGTTCTCGCGGTCCAGCATCCGGCGCATCCATTCGCCCCGGAGCAGCTTGAGGTGCTGGTTGACGCCCCAGAGGCCGCTGGCGAGATGGTCCATGACCAGCGTGTAGCTGCACCACGCGGCCAGGAACAGGCCGAACGCGGCCAAGTCGGGCATCGAGACGTCCTGCGGCATCATGGCCCTTCGGGGGATCGGAGCCTGGAGAATTCGGCGAGGACGAAGACGCGGATGGCACTGGACAGGTTGCCGGAGCGGCCCTCGTCGATCTGCTCGATCAGGGCGTTGACCGAGACGCCCCGGGAAGCCGCGATGTCCTTGAGCGCGTCCCAGAAGGCGGCCTCGAGCGAAACGCTGGTCGAGTGTCCGGCGATGGTGACCGAGCGTTTCCTGATCGCGCTGTCCATGAACCTTCCGAGATTGCCGTCCAGGGAGGCCGGAGGGTGCCGCCCGCCGGTCCCTTCCCCGCGGGGAGAAGGTGCCGGCGGGCGGGTGCGAGTGCCGTCAGCGCGGACCGATCATGTCCAGGGGGCGGACCCACTGGTCGAACTGCTCCGGCGTCAGCAGGCCGAGCGCCACGCCGGCCTCGACCAGGGTGGTGCCTTCCTTGTGCGCCTTCTTGGCGATCTTGGCGGCATTGTCGTAGCCGATATGCGGGTTGAGCGCCGTCACCAGCATCAGCGACTCGTTCATCAGCTTGGTCACGCGGTCGATGTTGACCTCGATCCCGACCACGCAGTTGTCGGTGAAGCTGCGGGCGGCATCGGCCAGCAGCCGGACCGACTGCAGGAAGTTGTAGATGATGACCGGCTTGAAGACGTTCAACTCGAAATGGCCGTTGGCGCCGGCGAAGGTGACCGCGGTGTGGTTGCCCATGACGTGGGCGCAGACCATGGTCATGGCCTCCGACTGGGTCGGGTTGACCTTGCCCGGCATGATCGACGAGCCGGGCTCGTTCTCCGGCAGGCTGATCTCGCCGATGCCGCAGCGCGGGCCCGACCCCAGCAGGCGGATGTCGTTGGCGATCTTGAACAGCGACACCGCGACGGTGTTGAGCGCGCCCGAGCCTTCGACCAGCGCGTCGTGGGCGGCCAGCGCCTCGAACTTGTTCGGCGCGGTGACGAAGGGGAGTCCGGTGATCTGCTCGACGTTCTTCGCGAAATCCTCGGCGAAGCCCTTCTTGGCGTTGAGGCCGGTGCCGACCGCGGTGCCGCCCTGGGCCAGCTGCAACAGGCGCGGCAGCATGGCCTTGACCCGCTCGATGCCGTAGGCGACCTGGGTCGCGTAGCCCGAGAACTCCTGGCCGAGGGTCAGCGGCGTCGCGTCCTGGAGATGGGTGCGGCCGATCTTGACGATCTCGGCGAATTCCTTCGCCTTGGCGTCCAGGGCCGAATGCAGGTGCTCCAGCGACGGCACCAGCTCGTGGTGGACCTGCTCGACCGCGGCGATGTGCATGGCGGTCGGGAAGCTGTCGTTGGACGACTGGCCCATGTTGACGTGGTCGTTGGGATGGACCGGCTTCTTGGAGCCCATCTCGCCGCCCAGGATCTCGATCGCGCGGTTCGAGATCACCTCGTTGGCGTTCATGTTGGTCTGGGTGCCGGAGCCGGTCTGCCAGACCACCAGCGGGAAATGGTCGATCAGCGTGCCGTCGATCACCTCCTCCGCCGCGTCGAGCATGGCCTGGCCGATCTTGGCGTCGAGCACGCCGAGCGACATGTTGGCCATCGCCGCGGCCTTCTTCTGGATGCCCAGGGCCCGGACCAGGGGAGCCGGCATGCGCTCGCCGCCGATCTTGAAGTTCTGCAGCGACCGCTGGGTCTGCGCGCCCCAGTAGCGGTCGGCCGGTACTTCGATGGGACCGAAACTGTCGGATTCGGTGCGAAACGCTGGCTTGTCGGCCATGGACTGGTTCCCCCGGGAGATGGTGTCTTCGATTGACCGGGGTTTTACCACAGCCTCGCCCCGGAACAAGCGGCGAGGGAGCGGTGGCGGCGGCGGGTCAGCTTATGCCGCACCCGGGCGGCTGGGCCGTCGCCAGTTTGATATTGACAGTATGTTGGTAGATCTATCTCGGCCTTGGCCTTTTGAGGTACCATCGCGCTCGGCACGGGGGCGCCAAACGGAACAGGCCGGCGTTGGGGCTGCCTGTCCCGCGATTCCTTGACTGGGTTTCCACTCTCCGGCGGTTCATTATCCCGCAATCGACCATCGAGCAGTTCCGGGGCAAACCTGCAGAAGATGCATACGCTAGAGTCGAAAGATCCGAAGAACGGCATCGCTCCCGACGAGAGGCACTATGCGCGCCTGCTCCAGGGCATGCTCGACAGCGCGTTCATCGGGCTGATGGCCTTCCGCTCGGTCCGGGACCCGGAGGGGCGCATCATCGATTTCGAATGGGTGCTGGTCAACGCCGCGGCGGAAGCGATGATCGGCCGGCCGGCGCTCACCCTGATCGGCCAGCGGCTGCTCGAGGAAATGCCCGGCAACCGCATCGACGGCCTGTTCGACGCCTATGCCGGCGTGGTGGAGAGCGGCGACCCCTGGGAAGGCGAGCGCTGGTACGACCATGACGGCATCCGGAGCTGGTTCACGATCCGGGCGGCGCGGCTGGAGGACGGCTTCGCCGTGACCTTCGCCGACATCACGGAGGCCAAGCGGGTCGAGCGCGAGCTGCTGGACAGCCGGGAACTTCTGACCCTGGCCCTCCAGGCCGGGCGCGACGGCATCTGGGACTGGGACCTGCGGACCGGGCGGATCTGGTTCTCCCCCCAGTGGAAGGCGCAGCTGGGATATGCCGACCACGAGATTCCGAACACGCTGGAGGCCTGGGGCAAGCTGATCCTGCCCGAGGACAAGGCGGAAGCGCTCCGGCTGGTCGAGGACTACAATTCCGGCCGGGTGGACGGCTTCGAGACGGTCCAGCGGTTCCGGCACAAGCGCGGGCATATCGTCTATATCTACAGCCGGGCGATCCATGTGCTCGATGCCGGCGGCAAGGCAGTGCGCATGGTCGGCGCGCACACCGACATCACCCAGCAGAAATCCTCGGAGGAGGCGGCGCGGCGGGCCGAGCAGCGCCTGCGCGAGGCGATCGACGCGATCCCCGACGGCTTCGTCCTGTTCGACGCCGACGACCGGCTGGTGATCTGCAACGAGCGCTACTGCACCATCTACGGCATGGCGCCGGACGCCTTCCGGCCCGGCATGAGCTTCGCCGAGATCCTGAGGCTCTATGCCGAGGAGGTCAGGCCGGACGAGGCGACCGGGCATCCCGGCGGGATCGACGGCTGGATCCGCGACCGCATGGAGGTCCACGAGAACCCCGGCACCCTGATCGAGCGCCGGCTGGACGACGGCCGCTGGCTGCGGATCGAGGAGCGTCGCACGCGCGACGGCGGCATCGTCGGGACGCGGAGCGACATCACCTGGATGAAGGACCAGGAACGCAGGCTGCGCGAGCAGGCACAGCTTACCGAAGCGATCCTCGACGCGATCCCGGTGAACGTCTTCGTCAAGGACGAGGCCCGGCGCTTCGTGCTGTTCAACCGCCACTTCGCCAACTACATCCAGCGCGACAAGGACTCGCTGATCGGGCGGACGGCCTACGACATATTCGACGCGCAGACCGCCGAGCGGCTCGACGCGGAGGACCGGCAGGTGCTCCAGGAGGGCGCCCTGCTGAATTCGGTCATCGACCTGGAAATCGGCGGGAAGGCCCGCACCCTGCTGGCCCACAAGCATGTCGAGTTGCTGGGCGAACGCCGCCTGCTGATCGGCTCGTCGGTGGACATCACGCACCGGCGGGAGGCCGAGAAGGCCCTGGCGGAGAGCGAGGCCCGGTTCCGCGACCTGATCGAGGGATCGATCCAGGGCATCGTGATCCACCGCGGCTTCCGCCCCCTGTTCGTCAACGGCGCCTTCGCGCGGATGCACGGCTACGGGTCGGCCGACGAGGTCATGGCCCTGCCCTCGCTGCTCTCCCTGCTGACGGAGGAGCGCCGCGCCGAGGCGGCCGCGGGCCTGGCCAGCCTGATGGACGGTTCCGATACCGACGCGCTGGGCGCGCGCGAGCCGCACCTGCGCAAGGACGGCGCGCTGATCTGGGTCGATGTCCAGGGCCGGGTGGTCGACTGGATGGGCGAGCCGG
Source organism: Skermanella rosea (assembly GCF_016806835.2). NCBI lineage: Bacteria > Pseudomonadati > Pseudomonadota > Alphaproteobacteria > Rhodospirillales > Azospirillaceae > Skermanella > Skermanella rosea. The sequence goes on from NZ_CP086111.1 coordinate 4,140,063, forward strand.
CGCTCCAGGTCACCGTGATCGACGTGACCGACCGCAAACGGTTCGAGGACGAGCTGGAGCGCGCCCGGCGCGACGCGGACGAGCAGCGCGAGCGGGCGGAGGCGGCCAACCGGGCGAAGTCCCAGTTCCTGGCGATGATGAGCCACGAGCTTCGGACTCCCATGACCGGCGTGCTGGGGATGATCGACCTGCTGCTGGGCGGCGACCTGCCGGAAGAGCAGCAGGGCTTCGTCGAGGTGCTGCGCACGTCGGCCGGCACGCTGATGAACATCCTGAACGACATCCTGGACTTCTCGAAGATCGAGGCCGGGCAGCTCCGGCTGGAGACGATCGAGTACCGGCCCCGGGACGTGATCGACGAGGTGGTCCGGCTGTTCGCGGCGCGGGCGTCGGCGAAGGGCGTCGGGCTCCATGTCACGGTGGGCAGCAGGATGCCGGCCGTCGTCCGGGGCGACCCGACGCGGCTGCGCCAGGTGCTGTTCAACCTGGTGGGCAACGCGATCAAGTTCACGGAGCGCGGGCGGATCACCGTGCTGGCCGACCGGGAGGGCGCGCCGGAGCCCGGCGGCGGGCCGGAACTGTCCTTCGAGGTCGTCGATACCGGCATCGGCATGACGCAGGAGGAGCAGGCGCGCCTGTTCGAGGCCTTCGTCCAGGCCGACAGCTCGACCACCCGGCGGTTCGGCGGGACCGGGCTGGGGCTCGCGATCTGCCGCCGCCTGGTCACGGCCATGGGCGGGGAGATCGGGGTCCGGAGCAATCCCGGCAGCGGCTCCGCGTTCCGGTTCACCATCCGGGCGGAAGCCGCGGTGCTGCCGGCGGCGTCCCCGCGGCCGTCGCGGACGGTGCCGGAGGCGTCGCGGACCTGCCGGGTGCTGCTCGCGGAGGACAGCGACATCAACAGGATGATGATTTCGACCGGGCTCCAGCGCATGGGGCACTCGGTCGAGGCGGTGGCGAACGGGCAGCTGGCCCTGGAGGCGGCGGCGCGCGAGCGGTTCGACATCGTGCTGATGGACATGCAGATGCCGGTGATGGACGGCCCGGCGGCGGCGCGGGCGATCCGCGAGCTGGACCCGCCGTTCCGGTCGGTGCCGATCGTGGCGCTGACGGCGGACGCGATGCCGGAGAACCGCGAAACCTATGCCGCGGCCGGGCTGGACGGGTTCCTCACCAAGCCCATCGAATGGGCGAGGCTGTCCGCCGTCATCGTCGATCTGGTCGACCGCTGCGAGGCGGCAACGCCGGCCGCGGAACTCGGCGCGGCGGCCGGCATGGCGGCGAAGCTCAACGAGCTCGCCCGGGCGGTGGGCCGGGAGAACCTGGACACGATGCTGGCGGTGGTTCCCGACGCGGCCCGGCGCGAACTGGCGCGCCTGCGCGGGGCGGGCGACAACCGTGCCGAGGCCGTGGGCGCCGCCCACAGCCTGCACGGGCTGGCCGCCAATTTCGGCCTGGAGCGGCTGCGCCGGCTGGCCGAGGCGGTGGAGTCCGGACGGATGCCGGCGGACGGCGCGGGCGACCAGATCGCGGAGGCGATCGACGAGTGCGAGGCGACGATCGCCGGATGGCGGGAGACCTCGCGGGCGGCCTCATAGCGGTTCGCCCGGGGCCGACCCGCGGGATCCAACCGGGATCGCGGGAACTCAGACCCGGATCACCTTGCCCGGGTTCATGATGTTCTTCGGGTCGAGCGACTGCTTGACCATGCGCATGACGCTGACCGCCTCGCCGTGCTCGGCGGGCAGGAAGTGCATCTTGCCGTAGCCGACGCCGTGCTCTCCGGTGCAGGTGCCGCCCATGGCGAGCGCCCGCATCACCATGCGCTCGTTCAGCTCCGCGGCTTCCGCGAGTTCGGCCGGGTTGGCGGGATCGACCAGGTAGACCAGGTGGAAATTGCCGTCGCCGACATGGCCGACCAGGGGCGCCGTCAGGCTGGACGCCGCGATGTCCGCCTTGGTGTCGACGATGCACTCGGCGAGGCGGGAGATCGGCACGCAGACGTCGGTAGGCCAGCCCTTGGAGCCGGGACGGAGCGCCAGCGCCGCGTAGTAGGCTTCGTGCCGGGCCTGCCATAGGCGGGAGCGGTCCTCCGGGCGCGCCGCCCACTGGAAGTCGGTGCCGCCGAACTCCTCCGCGATGGCGGAGACCATCTCGGCCTGCTCCTTGACGCCGGCCTCGGTCCCGTGGAACTCGAAGAACAGGGTCGGGGCGACCTTGTAGTCCAGTTTGCTGTAGGCGACGACCGCGCCCATCTGGACCTCGTCCAGCAACTCGATGCGGGCCACGGGAATGCCGGACTGGATCGTCGCGATGACGGTATCGACGGCGTCCTTGATCGTCGGGAACGGGCAGACCGCGGCGGAGACCGCCTCCGGGATGCCGTAGAGGCGCAGGGTCACCTCGGTGATGACGCCCAGCGTGCCCTCGGCGCCGACGAACAGGCGGGTCAGGTCGTAGCCGGCGGCGGACTTGCGGGCGCGCCCGCCGGTCCTGACGATGCGGCCGTCGGCCATCACCACGGTCAGCCCCAGCACGTTCTCCCGCATGGTGCCGTAGCGCACCGCGTTGGTGCCGCTGGCCCGGGTCGATGCCATGCCGCCCAGCGAGGCGTCGGCGCCGGGATCGATCGGGAAGAACAGGCCGGTGTCGCGCAGATGCTCGTTGAGCTGCTTCCGGGTCACGCCGGCCTGGACCGTCACGTCCAGGTCCTCCGGGCTGACGCGCAGCACGGCGTTCATGCCGGAAAGGTCGATGCAGACGCCGCCGCGCAGGGCCGCGACGCCGCCCTCCAGCGAGGTGCCGGTGCCGAACGGGATGACCGGGGTATCGTGCCGGGCGCAGGCCGCGACGACGGCCGCGACCTCCTCCGTGCTCCGGACGAAGGCGACCGCGTCGGGCGGGACGACGGGATGGTAGGACTCGTCCTTGCCATGGTGCTCCCGGACCGCGGCCGAAGTGCTCAGCCGCTCGCCGAGCAGGGCTCGAAGCTCCTCGATCAGGGCTGCGTCGGCGGGAGCGCGGGACTCCACGGCATGCGCGGGGGCGGTCATGGCGATTTCCTCAAGCTGGCGTTTTCCGGCAGCCTAAGGGAGCGGGCCTGCCGCCGCAAGGGCATGTGGTGATACCAATTCCCGGAGCGGATCCTCACTTGCCGGGATCCAGCCCCTCGTAATAGGCCGCCAGCGCCTCGATCTCCGCATCGGTCAGCGGTTTGGCGACGACGTTCATCACCTCGCTCTTGCGCGCTCCGCTGCGGAAGAGCTCGAGTTGCTGGACCATGTAGAGGGATTTCTGGCCGGCCAGGTTGGGGAACACCGGCGACGTCCCGATGCCGTCGCGGCCGTGGCAGGTGACGCAGGTGCCCAGTTTCGGGACGTTTGATGTCTGGGCCGGAGCCTGGGCGGCGGCGACGAGGGGAGTGAACGCGATGGTGGAGGCCAGCACGGCGGCAGGCAACTTCATGACGACCCCGGAAACTGCTTCAGGAAATCCCGGGGCGCGGACCGCCGCGCCCCGGGGTGGCAGGCGTTACTGGCCTTCGTAGGAGATGCGGTAGATCGCGCCGGCCGTGTCGTCCGAGACCAGGAGCGAGCCGTCCAGGTATTGCTGGACGTCGACCGGGCGGCCGAGATACTCGCCGGTTTCCTCGTCCAGCCAGCCCGACGCGAACACTTCCGTGCCCGCCGCCTTGCCGTCGGCGCCGATCCGGGTGAACATGATCCGGGCGCCGATCGGGGTGGTGCGGTTCCAGGAGCCGTGCTGGGCGCTGAAGATGCCGCCCCTGTACTGCGCCGGGAACATCTTGCCGCTGTAGAAGGTCAGCCCCAGGTCGGCCGCGTGGGCATCCATCTCCACTTCGGGGAAGACGAGATCGGCCGGCGGCTCGTCCTTCGACCAGTCCTCCGTGCGGACCTTGCCGCCGCCGTACCAGGGATGGCCGAAATTCTGGCCGGCCTGGGTTACCCGGTTGATCTCGCCCGGCGGGATGTCGTCGCCCATGCCGTCCACCTGGTTGTCGGTGAACCAGAGGATCTTGTCGGCGGGATTGAAGGCGATCCCGACCGAGTTTCGGATGCCGCGGGCATAGGTCTCCTGCGCGGTGCCGTCCCGGTTCATGCGCTGGATGGTGCCGTAGGGGTCCATGTTCGACCCCTTCTCGTTGGGCCACACGTTGTAGGGCTGCCCCAGCGAGACGTAGAGCTTGTTGTCGGGGCCGATCGTGCAGACCCGGGCGCCGTGGTTGAAGTGCTCCTCCTCCTTGGGCAGGAACTGCTCCTTGACGACCTGCACCGCGACGTCGGGACCCTCGTAGAAGAATTCGACCGCCGGGAAGGCCAGCACGCGGTTATGCTCGGCGACATAGAGGATGCCGTCGGGGCTCATGCACATGCCGTTGGGGATCTTGAAATTGACGCTGGGCGCGAAGCGCTTGACCTCCTCGGCGTGGCGGTCCTTGTCGCGATCGGTCACCGCCCAGACGTCGGTCTTTCGTGTCCCGACATAGACGGCGCCGACATTGCGGCCGACCGCCATATGCCGGGCGTCGGGCACGATCGCGTAGACGTCGATCTTGAATCCGGGAGGAAGCTTGATCTTCTCCAGGTTCTTGCGGAGTTGAGCCACTTTGGCCGGGTCCTGGGGCACCGTCTTGAGCGTCAGGTCCGTCCCGGTGGTCCGGAAATCCTGGAGGCGGTTCAGATTCTCCTGGGCCAGCGCGGGCGCGCCGGCAAGGCAGGTTCCAAGCAGAAGGCAGCCGACGAAAGTCCTTAGACCAGGCATAAGTGTCTCCTCCCGATTGTTTCACCTGGAACTTCTTGAGAGTCCCATGGCTTGCTTGAACTTAATTCCTAGAATACTTGGTCAAGGGCCGGCCGGGTATGCGCGCAGGTGGTAGTACCAGGGAGAAGACAGGATTCACCCTGCCCGCCCGAAGCCTCCGCCGCTCGGCGTTTCGATCACCATGACGTCACCGGCCCCCATCTCGACCTTTTCGGTCGGTCCGAGGGCCTGGATGGCGCCGTCGGCACGCTCGACCCGGGCGCTGCCCGGCTCGCCCGGCTCGCCGCCCTCCAGCCCGAAGGGCGGCACCACGCGGTGGTTGGACAGGATCGCGGCGGTCATGGGTTCCAGGAAGCGCATCCGCCGCACGGTGCCGTCGCCACCCCGGTGCCTCCCCCGGCCGCCGGATCCCTTCCGGATCTGGAACGACTCCAGCAGGACCGGGAAACGCCATTCCAGCACCTCCGGGTCGGTCAGGCGGGAATTGGTCATGTGGGTGTGGACGGCGTCGGTGCCGTCGAAATCCGGCCCCGCGCCCGACCCGCCGCAGATCGTCTCGTAATACTGGTAGCGGTCGTTGCCGAAGGTGAAGTTGTTCATGGTGCCCTGGGCCGCGGCCATCACGCCGAGCGCCCCGTACAGCGCGTCGGTCACGCATTGCGAGGTCTCGACGTTGCCGGCGACCACGGCGGCGGGATAGCGCGGCGCCAGCATGGAGCCTTCGGGAATGACGATGCGCAGCGGCTTCAGGCAGCCGTCGTTCATCGGGATGTCGTCGTCCACCAGCGTCCGGAAGACGTAGAGCACGGCCGCCCGGCAGACGGCCGAGGGGGCGTTGAAATTGTCGTCGAGCTGGGGGCTGGTCCCGGTGAAGTCGATGACGGCGCTGCGTTCCTCCCGGTCGATGGAGATCCGGACATGGATCTCGGCGCCGTTGTCCAGGCGCTGCACGAAGCTGCCGTCCTTCAGCACGCCGAGCACACGGCGGACCTGCTCCTCCGCGTTGTCCTGGACATGGCCCATATAGGCGGTCACCGTCTCAAGGCCGAAATGATCCACCATGCGGCGGAGTTCCTGCACGCCCTTCTCGTTGGCGGCAAGCTGGGCCTTGAGGTCGCCGACATTCTGGACCGTGTTGCGGACTGGATAGCGTCCCGAGGTCAGGAGTTCGTGCAGGGCGTCCTCCCGGAAGGTGCCGCCGTCGACCAGCATGAAATTGTCGATCAGCACCCCCTCCTCCTCGATCGTCCGGCTGTCGGGCGGCATGGAGCCGGGGGTGATGCCGCCGACGTCGGCATGGTGGCCGCGCGAGGCGACGTAGAACAGGACCTCGCGGCCGGCATCGTCGAACACGGGAGTGACCACCGTGATGTCCGGCAGGTGGGTGCCGCCATTGTAGGGATCGTTCAGCATGAAGGCGTCGCCCGGCTTCATGCCCCTGGCTTCGCCCGACTTGCCCGGAGCGCCGCGGCGGCGGATGATCGCGCGCACGCTCTCGCCCATGGAGCCCAGGTGGACCGGCATGTGGGGCGCGTTGGCGATCAGGCCGCCTTCCGCGTCGAACAGCGCGCAGGAGAAGTCGAGCCGTTCCTTGATGTTGACCGAATAGGCGGTGTTCTCCAGCGTCACGCCCATCTGTTCCGCGATCGACATGAACAGGTTGTTGAACACCTCCAGCATGACCGGATCGACGCGCGTGCCGATCGCGACGCGCGACGGCAGGGCCTGGACGCGGGTCATGACGAGATGGTCGCGCTTGGTGACCTCGGCCCTCCAGCCGGCTTCCACCACGGTGGTCGCGTTGGTCTCCCGCAGGATCGCCGGCCCGTCGATCCGGTCGCCGGGGCGGAGCGCGGTCCGGTCGAACACGGGCGTGCCGTTGAGCGTGGCGAGCGGCCGGAGCGGAACCTGGCGGGATTCGGACGCCAGTTCCGGATCGTCCGCCGTCGCGGTGGAGCCGATCACCTCGACCGATACCGCCTCGACCACCAGCGGCTTGCCGGCCATGGCGAAGCCGTAGCGCTGCCGGTGGGCCGTCTCGAAGGCGTAGTGGATGGTCTCGGCATCGCCGAAATCGACCGCCAGGGCGGTGTCGGTACCCTGGTACTTCAGGTGGACCGTCCTGACCGCCCGGATATCCGCCCCGCCCAGGTCCTGGAGCGAAAGCTCGTGGCGGCCGTCGGCCTCCAACTCGTCCAGGGCCGCGGACAAGGCCTCCATCAGGCCGGGTTCCAGCGGAGCCTCCACCGCCCGCTCGCGGATCGTCACCGTGTCGGCGAGCCCCATGCCGTAGGCCGACAGCACGCCGGCATGGGGATGGATGAACACCCGCCTCATGCCCAGCGCGTCGGCCACCAGGCAGGCATGCTGCCCACCGGCCCCGCCGAAGCAGGTCAGGGTGTAGCCGGTGACGTCGTAGCCGCGCTGGACCGAGATCTGCTTGATGGCGTTCGCCATGTTCTCGACCGCGATCTTCAGGAAGCCTTCGGCGACCTCCTCCGGCGTGCGGGCGTCGCCGGTGACCCGGCGGATCTCTTCGGCAAGGGCCGCGAACTTCTCCCGCACCACGTCGGCGTCCAGCGGCTGGTCGGCGTCCGGCCCGAACACCCGGGGGAAGAAATCCGGGTGGAGCTTGCCGAGCATGACGTTGCAGTCGGTCACCGTCAGCGGCCCGCCCCGGCGGTAGCAGGCGGGGCCGGGATTGGCACCGGCGCTTTCCGGGCCGACCCGGTAGCGGCTGCCGTCGAACACGCAGATCGACCCTCCGCCGGCGGCGACGGTATGGATGCGCATCATCGGCGCCCGCATCCGGACGCCGGCCACCTGCGTCTCGAAGGTCCGCTCGAACTCGCCGGCATAGTGGGACACGTCGGTCGAGGTGCCGCCCATGTCGAAGCCGATGATGCGGTCGAAGCCCGCCATGGTGGACGTCCGCACGGCGCCGACGATCCCGCCGGCCGGGCCGGACAGGATCGAGTCCTTGCCGTGGAACAGGCGCGCGTCGGTCAGGCCGCCGTTGGACTGCATGAACATCAGCCGGGTGCCGCCGAGCTGGGCCGCCACCCGGTCGACATAGCGGCGCAGGATCGGCGACAGGTAGGCGTCGACCACGGTGGTGTCGCCCCGGCCGACCAGCTTCATCAGCGGGCTGACCTCATGGCTGACCGACACCTGGGTGAAGCCGACCGAGCGGGCGACCTCGGCGACGGCGCGCTCGTGCTCCGGATAGCGGTAGCCGTGCATGAAGACGACGGCGCAGGATCGGATGCCGGCCTCGAAGGCGCGGGTCAGCCCGGCCCGCGCGGCGGCGAGATCGACCGGAACGATCACTTGCCCGTCGGCGGCCACGCGTTCAGGAACCTCTACCGTGTGCGCGTAGAGCTGTTCCGGCAGGACGATGTGGCGGGCGAAGATCCTTGGCCGGGCTTGGTAGCCGATGCGCAACGCGTCGGCGAAGCCCCGGGTGGTGACCAGGACGGTGGGTTCGCCCTTGCGCTCCAACAGGGCGTTGGTGGCGACCGTCGTCCCCATCTTGACCGCGTCGATTCGGTCGGCCGGGATCGGCGCCCCGGCCGGAACGCCGAGCAGGTCGCGGATGCCCTGTATGGCGGCGTCGGCGTAGCGCTCCGGATTGTCGGACAGCAGCTTGTGCGTCACCACCGCGCCGTCCGGCCTCCGAGCCACCACGTCGGTGAAGGTGCCGCCGCGATCGATCCAGAATTGCCATTTGCCGGTCATGCCCTGCCCGCTCCCCTGATTTCCGAATTGGTTTCGCATCGCAACAATATTGAGGCACACCCGCTTGGAATGTGCCACCCCCCAGGATTATCTTCTATGTCATGAAAGCCATGATCGTTTCGATGGCGGTCCTGTTGTTCCTGCTGACCGGTCCGATGCTGGTGGTGGCGATGGGGACCGTGACGCTGGGGGGCCACTGGTCCACCGCCAGCCGACAATCCTCCAATCAGGCTCCCGATCCAGCGACGACACCCGAGGCGGTCGTGCAGGTCTATGCCGCGCGCGCCTTCTCCTGGCGGGGAGCCTTCGGCACCCATCCCTGGTTCGCCGTGAAGCCGGCGGGAGCCTCGGACTATGTCGTATACGAGAAGATCGGCTGGCGTGTCATGCGGGGCCTGCCGGCTATCTCGATCGCCCGGCGCACGCCCGACGGCTACTGGTTCGGCCAGAAGCCGACGATCCTGGCCGAACTGCGCGGCCCGGCGGCGGAAGCGGCCATCGCCAAGCTGGATGCCGCCGCCAAGGCCTACCCGTACAACGATACCTACCGGATCTGGCCCGGCCCCAACAGCAACACCTTCGCCGCGTTCGTCGGCCGGGCGGTGCCGGAACTGCGCCTCGACCTGCCGCCCACAGCCCTGGGCAAGGATTACCTGGCGCCATGGAGCCTGTTCGCGCCTGCGCCCAGCGGGACCGGCTGGCAGCTTTCGATCTTCGGCTTGGCCGGCGTGCTGGTCGCGGTGGAGGAAGGGATCGAGTTCAACGTGCTGGGCCTGACCGTCGGCATCGACCCGCTCGACCTCGCGATCAAGCTGCCAGGCCTGGGGCGCCTGGGACCGGGTCCCGGCGCCGAAGTGGACGAGGAGATCCTGGAGCGCGGCCGGGATCGCCAGCCGCCGGGATAACGGTATCGGAGGCGGATTATCGTAGGTCGGCCTTGGCCCGAAGGGCCAACGCCGACATGACGGCCGGAGCATTGGCGTGTGGCGTCGGCGTTCGCCTTCGGCGAAGGCCGACCTACGGTTGACGGCCGTCAGCTAGAATGTCGCGGAGCAAGCATTCGGCCGCATGCTATCGTGGACGCATGAGATACCGACGCGACCGCACTGCGGGCGGAACCTACTTCTTTACCGTGGTCACACACGAACGGCTGCCGATTCTTGCCAGTCCGGAGGCGGTCAATGCCTTGCGGTCGGCTTTTCGCAAGGTTCGAACCGACCGCCCATTCAAGATAGAAGCGATCGCGGTCCTGCCGGATCACCTGCATACCTTGTGGACGCTGCCGGAAGACGACGCCGATTATTCCATGCGGTGGCGGCTGATCAAACGTACCTTCTCGGCGGCTGTCGGCGCTCGGTCACGCGTCTGGCAGAACCGCTTCTGGGAACATCGGGTTCGTGACGAGACCGACTGGTGCCGTCACATCGACTATATCCACTGGAATCCGTCAAGCGCGGCATCGTGAATGAAGCTTGGGAATGGCCCTATTCAAGCTTCAAGATCCATGTGCAGCGTGGCACCGATCCAGCGGATTGGCACCCGATCATCGTACCGACCCTCACGCCGCCGCCGGCTCCGGCTCCGGACCACCGTTCCACTGGTCGAGCATGCCGTTGACCATGGCCGTGCCGCTGTCCAGCGCCTCCTGGAGCAGGCTCATCTGGTTGGGCCAGGGGAGCTCGATGCGGCCGGTGACTTCGCCGCACTCGCTTTCCAGGTTGCCGAGGAACTTGCGGACGATCGACTGCATGCGGCGATTGCTGATCAGGCAGATCAGCACGAGGCGGCGAACTGTCCGGTTGCGCGCGACGGTGAGGATGCGCTGGATGACGCCCGACCCGAGCCCCTGGTTCTGGAAGCCCGGCTCGACGCTGACCGCCAGCTCGCCCTCGCCCGGCCAGACCTTGGGCTCGGTCCGCAGCTCGGCGACCGCGCGCAGCTCGCCGCGCACGAAACAGCCGACCATGATGGTGAAGCGCCAGTCGATGCCGCGACAGTAGCCGGCGATCGCCTCGTCGGTCTTGAACCCGCAGAAGCGGGCGTACCGGTCATTGGCCGAGAGCCGGAGAAGGTGGTCGCGATAGGCGTTCAGATCGGTTGGAAGGAGCTTGCGATAGACCGTCATGGACGTGGTACTTCCGTGGAATCATAGCGGTTAACGCCTTCATCCCTGGAGCTTCCTTCCCTCGGTCGCACGTCGCGGCCGTTGCCGGCCGATCGGTACGATCACTGCCACTATATTGCACTGCAGCAAACGGTTTGGAAGGAGGATGGTTGCCGCGTTGCGAAAAAACAGCAGCGGATGACGTCGATGTCACAGTTGGCGCGGACCCGATCGGTGGCTATGCTCAGCCCCCTCTCCATTGCCGGACCTGTCGCGAGCATCATGAGTATCTGGGGGAAAGTTCTGGGCGGAGCCGCAGGCTTCGCCATCGGCGGCCCGATCGGGGGTCTTCTCGGGGCGGTCGCCGGCCATGCGGTCGATCTGTACCGCGAGGACGAGGAGGGCGAGACCGATGCGACGCAGCAGATCGCCTTCACCATCGGCGTGATCGCGCTGGGCGCCAAGATGGCCAAGGTCGATGGCGTGGTGACCCGCCACGAGGTCAACGCCTTCAAGCAGGTGTTCAAGATCCCGCCCGACGAGATGAAGAACGTCGGGCGCATCTTCGATCTGGCGCGCCGCGACAGCCAGGGCTGGGAGCCATACGCCAATCAGATCGCCAAGCTGCTGGCCGACCGCCCCGCGGTGCTGGAGGACCTGCTGGACGGGCTGTTCCACATCGCGCGGGCCGACGGCGAACTGCGCGAGGCCGAGATCGGCTACCTGGAAGGCATCGCGAAGGTGTTCGGCTTTTCCGACCGGGACTTCCTGCGAATCCGGGCGAGCAACGGCTGCGCGCCCAAGGACGATCCCTACGCCGTGCTCGGCCTGACGCCCGACGCCTCCGACGAGGAGATCAAGGCCGCACACCGCGGGCTCGTCCGCGACCACCACCCGGACAGGCTGATCGCCCAGGGGCTGCCGCAGGATTTCGTCGACATCGCCAACGACAAGCTGGCGGCGATCAACGCCGCTCACGACCGCATCCGCAAGGAGCGGGGTGCCGTGATGGAAACCGCGTGACCGCCCTGCGGAGTTAGCGCTTGCCGAGACCGGGGTGATCTCCTTTATAGCTTCGGATCATGGCACCTAATCCTCCTTTGGTCGCGCTGATGGGCGCCACGGTCACCTTCGGCGGTCTGCCGGTGTTCGAGAAGATCGATCTCGGCATCGCGCGGGGCGACAAGGTATGCCTGGTGGGACGCAACGGCAGCGGCAAATCCACCCTCATGAAGCTGTTGGCGGGGCAGATCGCCCCGGACGACGGTGAACGTTTCCTCCAGCCCGGCGCGCGCGTCGCCTATCTGGCGCAGGAACCCTCGTTCGAGGGTTACGCGACGGTCCACGACTTCGTCGCCGAAGGGCTGCCGCCGGACGACCAGGACTCGCTCCACCGGGTCGACGCGGTGCTCGACCGGCTAGCGCTGGCGGTCGACCGGTCGCCCATGGAGCTGTCCGGCGGCGAGGCGCGCCGCGCGGCGCTGGGACGGGCGCTGGTCTCCGCCCCCGACGTGCTGCTGCTGGACGAGCCGACCAACCATCTGGACCTGCCGACGATCGAGTGGCTGGAAGGCGAGCTCCAGTCCTATCGCGGCGGGCTGCTGCTGATCAGCCACGACCGAGCCTTCCTGTCGAAGCTCTCGCGGCGGACCCTGTGGCTCGACCGCGGCGGCATCCGCGAGACGGAGCGCGGGTTCGCGGAGTTCGAGACCTGGCAGCAGGAGGTCTTCGCGTCCGAGGAGATCGCGGCCCACAAGCTGGACCGCAAGATCGCCGCCGAGACCCAGTGGATGCGGGAGGGCATCAGCGCCCGCCGGACCCGCAACATGGGCAGGGTCCGGGCCTTGCAGCAGCTGCGCACCGACCGCGCCGAACGGGTGCGCGGCGGCCAGCAGGTCAAGCTGGGGGTCGCCGAGGGCGAGGCCAGCGGGCGCATGGTGATCGAGGCGGAGCACGTCGCCAAGGGCTTCGATGCGCCGGAGGGCCGGCGGGAAGTCGCGAAGGATTTCTCGACCCGCATCCTGCGCGGCGACCGGGTCGGGCTGATCGGTCCGAACGGCGCAGGCAAGACCACGCTTCTGAAGATCCTGACCGGCCAGATGCCGCCCGATTCGGGGACGGTGCGGCTGGGCGTGAACCTGCAGCCGGTCTATTTCGACCAGCGGCGCGCCTCGCTCGATCCCAACGCCACGATCCACCAGACGCTCTGCCCGTTCGGCGGCGACAGCGTCTCGGTCGGCGGGCAGTCGCGGCACGTCGCGTCCTACATGCGGGATTTCCTGTTCGATCCCAAGCTGAAGGACACGCCGACCCGGGCGCTGTCCGGCGGCGAGCGGAACCGGCTGCTGCTGGCGACGCTGTTCGCCCGGCCGTCGAACCTGATGATCCTGGACGAGCCGACCAACGACCTGGACATGGACACGCTGGACCTGCTGGAAGAGGTGCTGAGCGACTATGACGGCACGCTGCTGCTGGTCAGCCACGACCGCGACTTCCTGGACCGGCTGGTGACCTCGGTCATCGCGGTGGAGGGGGCCGGCGAGGTCCAGGAATATGTCGGCGGCTATTCGGACTATGTCACCCAGCGCCCGGACCGCGCCGCACCGGACGCGGCCAAGGCCCGGAAGAAGGACGCGGGCCCGCCGGCCGAGGCCAAGCAGCGCCGCAAGCTGAGCTACCAGCAGCAGCGCGAGTTGGACCAGCTGCCGAAGCGGATGGAGGATCTGGGCGGGAAGATCAAGGCGGCGGAGGCGAAGCTGGCCGACGCCGACTTCTTCAGCCGGGACCCCGCCGGGTTCCAGAAGACCAGCGAAGGCCTGGGCAAGCTCCAGGCGGAGCTGGAGGCGGCGGAGGAACGCTGGCTCGAACTGGAGGCATTGCGGGAAGAACTGGAAGCCTCCTCTTGAGCCCCCGCGATATCGCCGCCGCCCTGGTCGTCATGGTGATCTGGGGCCTCAACTTCGCCGTGGCCAAGTACGGCCTGCGCGAATTCTCGCCCATGCTGCTGATGAGCCTGCGGTTCGCCATGGTGGCGGTGATGCTGCTGCCGTTCGTGGCGGTGCCGTGGGGACGCATGAAGGAGATCTTCGTCCTGTCGGTGCTGCTGGGCGGCCTGCATTTCCCGCTGATGTTCACCGGGCTGACCCGGGTGGACGCGGCGGCAGCCTCGATCGCGATCCAGCTCCAGGTGCCGTTCTCCTCCATCCTCGCGGCGATCCTCTACAAGGACAAGCTGGGCTGGCGGCGCGGCCTGGGCATGGCGATCTCGTTCGGCGGCGTGATCGTGATCGCCGGCGAGCCCCGGGCCATGGACGGCAGCTGGTACCTGGGGCTGGTGGTGGTGGCCGCGCTGATCTTCTCCATCGTCAACATCCAGATCCGCCGGATCGGCTCGATCAACGGCTTCTCGCTCAATGCCTGGATGTCGGTGATGGCGGCGCCCCAGCTGATCGCCGTCTCGCTGCTGATGGAGAGCGGGCAAATCGAGCAGATCAGGGCGGCGTCCTGGCTGGGCTGGGGCAGCATCGCCTACATGGCGATCATGGTCACCATCGTGTCCTACGCGTTCTGGTATCCTCTGGTCCGCCGCTATCCGGTCAACCAGACCATGCCCTGGACGCTGCTGGTGCCGGTGTTCGGCGTGCTGTCCGGCGTCCTGCTGCTGGGCGAGCCGCTGACGCCGCCGATGGTGGTCGGCGGGTCGTTGACGCTGGTGGGAGTCGCGGTGATCATGATCCGGAAGGCGCCCAAGCAGAACCAGAACCAGTCGGCGACATGACGCTCTCCCCCAACCATGGCCCCCGCCCAGACGGCGTGCCGGTCGATATCCTGCTGGTCCACTATACCGGCATGCCGACGGGCGCCGAGGCCCTGGAGCGGCTGTGCGACCGGGCCTCCCAGGTCAGCGCGCACTATCTGGTGGACGAGGACGGGACGGTGACCCCCCTGGTGCCGGAGGAGCGGCGGGCCTGGCATGCCGGCGTCGGCTGCTGGCACGGCGAGCGCGACATCAACAGCCGCTCGATCGGCGTGGAGCTGGTGAACCCCGGGCACGAATGGGGCTACCGCCCCTTCCCGCCGGCCCAGATGGAGGCTTTCGCCGCCCTGGCGCGCGGCATCCTGGATCGGCATGGGATTTCGCCCCACCGGGTGCTCGCCCACTCCGACGTGGCGCCGGCCCGCAAGGAAGATCCCGGCGAATTGTTCGACTGGCGGGGACTGGCGGCGCGGGGCATCGGGCTGTGGCCCGAACCGGACGCGCGCGACGACGGACCGGGCCATGCGGTGGCGGAAGCGCAGGACTTGTTGGGCCGGTTCGGCTACGACGTCGCGGCATCGGGCGTGCTGGACGCCCCGACCCGGATCGCGGCGACGGCCTTCCAGCGGCATTTCATCCCCGACCGCGTGGCCTTCGGCCTGGACCGGAGCTTCATGCGCGTGCTCCGGGCGGCGGTGCGGCAGGCGGAAGCCCTCGCTTCCCGCTGATTTCCCCTCTTTGCACCGTCGGCATTGCAATTCTGTTGCATCGCACCCGCCCAGTGCCTAAGTTCCCGGCCGCCAGGTGGCTGGATGGCCGCTTCCCATGGAATCCCATGGGGAGAGGAAAGTCCGGGCTCCACGGAAATACGGTGCCGGGTAACGCCCGGCGGGGGCGACCCCAGGGAAAGTGCCACAGAAAGAAAACCGCCTGCCCACCCCCGGAGTTCGCCTCCGGAGTCGGCAGGCAAGGGTGAAAGGGTGCGGTAAGAGCGCACCGCGGCTCCGGCAACGGAGACGGCATGGTAAACCCCACCGGGAGCAAGACCGAATAGGGGCGGCTTGGCCACGAGCCTAGCGCATTTCCGCGCCGTCGCCCGGGTTGGTCGCGTGAGGCGTCCGGTAACGGGCGTCCCAGATGAATGGTCATCCACCGTCCCCTTCCGGGCAACCGGATCGCGGGCGGGGACAGAACCCGGCTTACAGGCCACCTGGCACCCAATAATTAAGTTTTTCCTAATTCAACTTTCAGGATGTTCCTGCCGCTCGTGGGTTTTCATGGCCCGGAACCTGAGACAATGATGGGACGTATCGGGATAATCCTGTGGACAAGCTGTTGATCACTATTCCGCACGGTTTCCGAGGCCGGTTTTCCCGATCCGAGTCGTTCAATGATTCAAAGACTCGTCATTTGAATTCGCCCGATCGTTATAAGAACGAAAAGGGAACAAACTTCAGAAACGCTCTTAGGATTAACTTGATGTTTAGGTTCTCGCTAAAAAGCGTGGCATCCACAATCCAACCTTGAGGAAAGACGAACGCAGCCGCGAAATTTCTTGATTCCAAAGGCCAATTACTGGCAACGGCATTGACGGCCCATGAAATCCCATGTTATCCCATACTCACCCAAGCTGCTGGGGCGGTACCCTTAAGGTCTAACCCCGAGGGCAAACCTAACCAAGGCGAAGGTGGTGCGGGGCCGATGGCTCGGACCGCAGGGCTTGAGGGTTAAATGGCCATCTTCTTGTCCTCTTTCTTGAATAAGGTCGACAAGAAGGGCCGCGTGTCGGTGCCGGCTTCCTTTCGGGGCGTGCTGGCCAAGGACTCCCCTGAAGGCGTTGCGTCCAGCGTGATCGTGTTCCGCTCCCTACAGTTTTCTGCACTCGAAGCGTGTAGCCCGGAGCATATGGACAGGCTGGCCGAAACACTGGATCAAATGGACATCCCGCCGGAAGAGAAGGACCTCTTCCAGGCGACGATCTTCGCCGGCTCGATCCAGCTGGGGATCGACGCCGAGGGCCGGATCCTGATCCCCCAGGACATGCTCGATTTCGCCGGGATCACCGAGCAGGCCTCGTTCGTGGCCAACAACAAGACTTTCCAGATCTGGGAGCCGGCGGCCCACGCCGCGCGCATGGAAGAAGCGCGCAAGCTCAGCCGCGCCGCCGGGCTGTCGCTCAGCAGCATCAGCCTGGCGGGCCGCCGGCCCGCCGCCGCCCCGGCGAAGGAATAGGAGCGCGGCATGGCGACGACCTACGAACATGTCCCGGTCCTGCTGGAAGAGGTGGTGGCGGCCCTGGCCCCCCGGGACGGCGGCGTCTACGTGGACGGCACCTTCGGCCGCGGCGGCTACGCCCGCGCGATCCTGGCCGCCGCGGACTGCACCGTCTGGGGGATCGACCGCGACCCGGCGGCGGTCGCCGCGGGCTCGGCCCTGGCGGAGGAGTTCCCCCGTCGGTTGAACGTCATCGAAGGCCCGTTCGGCCGGATGGACGCGCTGCTGCGCGAGGCCGGGGTCGAGGAAGTCGACGGGGTCACGCTGGACCTGGGCGTCTCGTCGCCGCAGATCGACGACCCGGCGCGCGGCTTCTCGTTCCGCGCCGACGGGCCGCTCGACATGCGCATGGGAAATCATGGGATGACGGCCGCCGACGCGGTCAACTCCCTGGGCGAGACCGAACTGGCCGACGTGATCTACCGGCTGGGCGAGGAGCGGATGTCGCGCCGGGTCGCCCGCGCGATCGTGGCCGCCCGCGCCGAGGAGCCGATCGACCGGACCGCCCGGCTGGCCGACATCGTCCGGCGGGTGGTCCCGAAGAGCCGCGACGGCATCGATCCGGCGACCCGGACCTTCCAGGCGCTCCGGCTCTACGTCAACGACGAGCTGGGCGAGCTGGACCGCGGCCTCGCCGCGTCGGAGCGGCTGCTGCGTCCCGGCGGGCGGCTGGCGGTGGTCTCCTTCCACTCGCTGGAGGACCGTCAGGTCAAGGAATTCCTGCGGCGCCGGTCGGGCAACAGCCCGGCCCCGTCGCGTCACGCACCGGTGGAACGGACGGCCGAAGCGGCGCCGACGTTCCGCCTGATCTCCCGCAAGCCGGTGACCCCCGGCGACACGGAACTCGTCAACAATCCCCGCGCCCGGTCAGCCCGGCTGCGCGCGGCCGAACGCACGAAGGCACCGGCCTTCGAGGAGGCAGCATGATCAGCAAGTCCACGGTGATCTGGCTCGGTCTGGCGGGCCTGGCGAGCGGGGCATTGTTCCACACGAGCTACCGGGTGCAGGCGCTCGGCGAGGATCTGGCCGGGTTGAACCGCGCGATCATCCATGAGCAGGAAGCCATCCAGATCCTGAAGGCCGAGTGGAGCTACATGAACGATCCGACCCGGATCGAGGAAATGGCGCGCCGGCACCTGGTGCTCGGCCCGACCGCCGCCGGGCAGATGATCGCTTCGGTCGAGAGCATCCCGGCGCGGCTGCATCCGGCCGATCCCAACGCGCCAGCGGGTTCCGCCCTGGTCGCCGGGACGACGGTGCCGATGCCGTCGCGCAAGCCGGGCGGCAGCGGCGTGCCGGCCGGCTCCGTGGTGCTCGCCACCTACAAGGTGACGCAATGACCGACATCCACGCGTCACGCCACTGGCACACGGACCGCCCGGAAGCGGCGCCGGCTCCCCGCGCCGCCGAGCGGCGCACCGGGAGCCGAGCCGCTCAGGCGCTGGACCAGGCGCGCAGCCGGCTGATGGTGACCGTCGCGGTCTTCGCGCTCGCCTTCGGCGCGGTCGGCGTCAAGCTGGTCGACGCCACCGTGATGAGCCAAGGGGGTGACACGGGGCTGGCGCAGGCCGCTTCCGCCCACGCCATCCCGGCCAGCCGCGCCGACATCGTGGACCGCAACGGCGTGCTGCTGGCGAGCTCGCTGGCGACCGCGTCGCTGCACGCCGACCCCAAGCTGGTGATCAACCCGCTGGAGGCGACGCAGAAGCTGACCTCGGTGCTGACCGACCTGGACTACCAGGACACCCTGGCCAAGCTGAAGAGCGACAAGCGGTTCGTCTGGATCCGGCGGAACCTGTCGCCGCGCGAGCACTACGAGGTCAACCGGCTCGGCATCCCCGGCCTCTACTTCCAGCGCGAGGAGCGACGGGTTTATCCGAACGCCAACCTGACCGCCCATGTCGTGGGCTTCACCGGCGTCGACAACAACGGCCTGATGGGGATCGAGCAGTCGTTCGACAGCCGCCTGAGGTCGTCGAGCGAGCCGGTCCAGCTCTCCCTCGATGTCCGCCTTCAGCACCTGGTCAAGCGCGAGCTCCAGAGCGCCGTGGACGAGTTCCAGGCCCTGGGCGGCGCCGGGATGATCATGGACGTCAAGACCGGCGAGGTCCTGGCGATGGTCTCGCTGCCGGACTTCGACCCCCACGCCCCGACCAACGACGAGAACGCGCGTTTCAACCGCAACACTCTCGGCGTGTACGAGATGGGCTCGACGTTCAAGATCTTCAATTCGGCCCTCGCCCTGGAGTCGGGCAAGATCCGCATGGGCGACAGCTTCGATGCGACCAAGTCGGTGCGGGTCGGGCGGTTCACGATCAGCGACTACCACGGCAAGAACCGCTGGCTGACCGTCCCCGAAGTCTTCATGTACTCGTCCAACATCGGCTCCGTCCGGATGGCGATGGAGGTCGGCACGCCGGCCCAGCGCGCGCTGATGGACAAGCTCGGCCTGCTCAAGCGGTCGCCGATCGAGATTCCCGAGGTCGGAGCGCCGATGGTGCCCAATCCCTGGCGCGAAGCCAGCACCATGACGATCTCCTTCGGCCATGGCCTGTCCGTCAGCCCGATCCAGATGGCCTCGGCCACCGCAGCCTCGGTCAACGGCGGCCTGCTGCACCCGCCGACCCTTCTGAAGCGGAACCCCGGCGACCCGATACCCGCGGAACGCGTAATTTCGCCACAAACCTCGGACCAAATCCGCCGGCTGATGCGCCTGGTCGTGACCCAGGGCACGGCGACCGGAGCGGCCGCCCCCGGCTACGTGGTCGGCGGCAAGACGGGCACCGCGGAGAAGACCAGTGGGCGTGGCTATGCGAAGAAGGCCTTGTTGTCGTCGTTCATCGGCGCCTTCCCGATCCAGGATCCCCGCTATCTGGTGATGGCCATGGTCGACGAGCCGAAGGGCAACAAGCGCACCTACGGCTACGCCACCGGCGGCTGGGTCGCGGCACCGCTGGCCGGCAGGATCATCCAGCAAATGGGTCCGCTGATGGGCATCAGCCCGATCGACGAGAACCGGCCCGACATCCGCACGGCAACGGAAATCCATCTCAACCCCCGGGGAAGCACCCTTGCGTCTTACTGACCTCGCCTCCTCCGACACCACCCCGGCCGCGCCGCTCCAGGCCCGCGATCCCCTGATCGCGGGCCTGACGAGCGATTCGCGCGCGGTCAAGCCGGGTTTCCTGTTCGCGGCGCTGCCGGGAAGCAAGGCCGACGGGCGAGCCTTCGTGGCCGACGCGGTGGCGCGCGGCGCGGTGGCGGTCCTGGGCCCGGCCGGCACGGTGCTGCCGGACGGGGCGCCCGACGGCGTCGCCGTGATCGAGGACGAGAACCCCCGGCGCCGGCTGGCGCTGATGGCGGCCCGCTTCTACGGGCGGCAGCCGGCCCACGTCGCGGCGGTGACCGGCACCAACGGCAAGACCTCGACCGTGCAGTTC
The DNA here is from genome assembly GCF_016806835.2 of Skermanella rosea. Classification (NCBI taxonomy): domain Bacteria; kingdom Pseudomonadati; phylum Pseudomonadota; class Alphaproteobacteria; order Rhodospirillales; family Azospirillaceae; genus Skermanella; species Skermanella rosea. The sequence goes on from NZ_CP086111.1 coordinate 4,160,158, forward strand.
GCCCGCCAGCTCTGGTCCCTGCTCGGCCACCGGGCGGCCAGCCTGGGTACCCTGGGCATCACGGCGCCAGGGCTGGAGCGCTACGGTTCGCTGACCACGCCGGACACGGTTTCCCTGCACCAGGCGCTCGCCGAGCTTGCCGACGCCGGGATCGACCATCTCGCTATGGAGGCGTCGAGCCACGGACTCGACCAGTACCGCCTGGACGGCGTGACCATCGAAACCGCAGGTTTCACAAATTTGTCACGCGACCACCTGGATTACCACGGCAGTATGGAGGCTTACCTCGCGGCGAAGTCGATGCTGTTCGACCGCGTCCTGCCCCCCGGCGGGACGACGGTGCTGAACGCGGACGCGCCCGAGTTCACCCCTCTGTCAGAGCTGTGTTCGCGGCGTGGTCATCGCCTGATCGGCTATGGCACACAGGCGAAGGAGCTTGTCTTGCACGACCTGATCCCCCTGCCCCACGGACAGCGGCTGAAGCTGACCGTGCTCGGCCGGGACCACGACATCGACCTTCCGCTGGCCGGGCGCTTCCAGTGCATGAACGCGCTGTGCGCGCTGGGCATGGCGATCGGCACCGGCGCCGACCCGGACGAGGCGGCGGCCGCGCTCGAACGGCTTGGCGGCGTCCGCGGCCGGCTGGAGCTGGTCGCCCACCACCCCTCGGGCGCCCCGATCTACGTGGACTATGCCCATACGCCCGACGCGCTGGAGACGGTGCTGCGGGCATTGCGCCCCCATGCGGCGAAGCGGCTGGTGGTGGTGTTCGGCTGCGGCGGCGACCGCGACCGGGGCAAGCGGCCGGTCATGGGCGAGTTGGCCGACCGGCTGGCCGACCGGGTCATCGTGACCGACGACAACCCCAGGACCGAAGCGGCGGAGGCGATCCGGCGCGAGGTCATGGTGGGCTGCCCGGCCGCCGAGGAGATCGGCGACCGCGCCGCGGCGATCCGCGCCGCTGTCAGGGACCTGGCCGAGGGCGACGTGCTGGTGATCGCCGGCAAGGGTCACGAGCAGGGCCAGACAGTCGGCACCGTGGTACGGCCGTTCGACGATGCCGACGAGGCGCGCGCCGCCCTGCGGGAGGCTCTGGTCTGATGGCCCGCCCCACCGTTCTCTGGACCGCCGACGATGTCGCGGCGGCGACCAACGGCACCCTGCACGGCTCCGCCGATGCCCTGGACTGGCAGGCGACCGGCGTGTCGATCGACAGCCGCACGATCCAGCCGGGCGACCTGTTCATCGCGCTGAAGGGCCCGAACTTCGACGGCCACGGATACGTGGCGCAGGCCCTGGCGGCCGGCGCGACCGCCGCCCTGGTGTCGCACCGGCCGGACGGCGTCGGGCCGGATGCTCCGCTGGTCATGGTCGAGGACACCTTCGCCGCCCTCCAGGACCTGGGCTCGGTGGCGCGGCTGCGCACCGGCGCGAAGATCGTCGCGGTGACCGGGTCGGTCGGCAAGACCAGCACCAAGGAGGCGCTGGGCACCTGCCTGTCCGCGCTGGCGCCGACCTTCGCCACGGCAGGGAGCCTGAACAACCATTGGGGCGTGCCGCTGAGCCTGGCGCGCATGCCGCCGGACTGCACCTACGCCGTGTTCGAGTTGGGCATGAACCATGCCGGCGAGATCGGCCCGCTGTCCCGCCAGGTCCGCCCCGACGTCGCGGTGATCACCACCGTCGAGGCGGTCCACCTGGAGCACTTCCCCTCGGTCGAGGCGATCGCCGACGCCAAGGCGGAGATCTTCGAAGGCATGGCGCCCAACGGCGCCGTGGTCCTGAACCGCGACAACCCGCACTATGCCCGGCTGGTCGCCGCGGCCCGGACCCGCGGGCTGTCGCGCATCCTGGGCTTCGGCAAGGCCGAGGACGCCGCGGCACGCCTGACCGACTGCTCGATCCATGCGACCTGCAGCGCGGTCAACGCGGTGATCAAGGGCGAGGCGCTGCAATACTGCCTGGCGCTTCCCGGCCGCCACCACGTGATGAACAGCCTGGCCGTGCTGCTGGCGGTCCGCGCGCTGGGCGGCGACGTCGCCGCGGCGGCGCGGGCCATGGCGACGCTGAAGCCGATCAAGGGACGGGGTGCCCGCCGGCGCGTGCGGCTGGCCCAGGGCGCCCTGACCGTGATCGACGAGAGCTACAACGCCAGCCCGGTCTCCATGGAGGCGAGCTTCCAGGTGCTGGCCAAGGGCGATCCGGGCGTCGGCGGGCGGCGCATCGCCGTGCTGGGCGACATGCTGGAGCTGGGCGAGCGGTCGCCCCTGCTGCACGCGGCCCTGGCCGAGCCGCTGAAGGCCGCCTCGGTGGACCTGGCGTTCTGTGCCGGCCCCAACATGAGGCGCCTGTTCGACAAGCTGCCGGCCTCCCTGCGCGGCGGCTGGGCCCCGGACAGCGCGGCGCTGGCTCCCCTGGTGGCCGGGGCGGTGCGCGCCGGCGACGTCCTGATGGTCAAGGGCTCCGCCGGCAGCCGCATGGCCGCCGTGGTCGACGCGGTCGCGGCCCTCGAATCCGGCGCCGCCGGAACTTCCGATTCAAACTCCCGAACGACTCCCGACGAAATTCCCGACGACAAGGCGCCACGCGCCGTACGGCAGGGCTGAGGCGATTCCACGATGCTTTATCACCTGCTGTTTCCCCTGGCGGATGATTTCATCATCTTCAATCTGTTCCGGTACATCACGTTCCGGACGGGCGGAGCGATCCTGACCGCGTCCGTGATCAGCTTCGTCTTCTTCCCGACCCTGATCCGCTGGCTGAAGTCCAAGCAGGGCGAGGGCCAGCCGATCCGCAGCGACGGGCCGGAAACCCACCAGAAGAAGAAGGGCACGCCCACCATGGGCGGCCTGATGATCCTGATCGCGGTGATGATCAGCACGCTGCTGTGGGCCGACCTGACCAACCTGTTCGTCTGGGTCGTCCTGCTGGTCACCGTGGGCTTCGGCCTGATCGGCTTCGGCGACGACTTCCTGAAGCTGACCAAGCGCAACACCAAGGGCCTGTCGGGCAAGCTGAAGCTGGCCGGCCAGATCGGCACCGGCGGGGTTGCGGCCCTGATCATCGCGGTGTTTGGCCAGGACACCGTGTCCCACGGCTTGGCCGTCCCCTTCATGAAGGACCTGCTGATCGACCTCGGCTGGTTCTTCGTGCCGGTGGCGGTGTTCGTCATGGTGGGGGCCAGCAACGCCGTCAACCTGACCGACGGGCTGGACGGGCTGGCGATCGTGCCGGTGATGATCGCGGCGAGCTGCTTCGGCCTGATCGCCTATCTGGTCGGCAACACGGTCTTCGCCAACTACCTGCAGATCCACCACGTGCCGGGAACCGGCGAGCTGGCGGTGTTCTGCGGCGCGATGGTCGGCGCCGGCCTCGGCTTCCTGTGGTTCAACGCGCCGCCCGCCATGGTCTTCATGGGCGACACGGGATCGCTGTCGATCGGCGGCGCGCTGGGCGCCATCAGCGTCATCACCAAGCACGAGCTGGTGCTGGCGATCATCGGCGGCCTGTTCGTGCTGGAGACCGTGTCGGTGATCGTCCAGGTCACCTCCTACAAGCTGACCGGCAAGCGGGTCTTCCGCATGGCGCCGCTGCACCATCACTTCGAGAAGAAGGGCTGGGCCGAGCCGACCGTCGTCATCCGGTTCTGGATCATCGCCGTGGTGCTGGCCCTTGTCGGCCTGTCCACCCTGAAGCTGCGGTGACGCCATGATCGACCTCAAGCACCTCCGGGGGAAACGCTACGCGGTCATGGGCCTCGCCAAGTCAGGGCTCGCCACCGCCAGGGCGCTGGCCGATGCCGGCGTGGAGATCCTGGCGTGGGACGACGGCGAGGCCGGCCGCGCCGCCGCGGCCACCGCCGGCATCGCGCTGACCGACCTGAATACGGCCGACCTCTCCGGGGTCGAGGCGCTGGTGCTGTCGCCCGGCATCCCGCACAGCTTCCCGAAGCCCAATGCGGTCGCGGCACGGGCCAGGGAAGCCGGCCTGCCCATCATCGGCGACATCGAGCTGCTGTACCGGGCGCAGCCCAAGGCGGCCTATGTCGGGATCACCGGGACCAACGGCAAATCCACCACGACGGCGCTGATCGGGCACATCCTGGCGCTCGCCGGCCGGAGGATCCAGGTCGGCGGCAATCTCGGCACGCCGGTCCTCAGCTTCGAACCGCTGGGCGAGGACGGCATCTACGTGCTGGAGATGTCGTCATACCAGCTGGAGCTGGTGCCCTCCGTCGGGTTCAACGTCGCGATCCTGCTGAACGTCACGCCCGACCATCTCGACCGCCACGGCGGCATGGACGGCTACGTCGCCGCCAAGCGCCGCATCTTCCAGCACCCGAAGCGCTCGCACACGGCCATCGTCGGCGTGGACGACGCGCATTGCCGGGCCGTGTTCGACGACATGGAGCATACCGTCCCGTGCGCCGTGGTCCCCGTCTCGGCGGAGCGGCCGACCAAGGGGATCTATGTCCTGGACGGCAAGCTGTTCGACGGCGGCGCCGAGCCGGTGATCGACCTGTCAGGGATCGCCGCCCTGCCCGGCCGGCACAACTGGCAGAACGCGGCGGCGGCCTTCGCCGCGGCGCGGGCCTGCAGCGTGCCGCTCGACACCATCCTCGAAGGACTCCGCAGCTTCCCCGGGCTGGCACACCGCCAGCAGCTGGTGGCCGACCGGGACGGCGTCCGGTTCGTCAACGACAGCAAGGCGACCAATGCCGACGCGGCGGCCAAGGCCCTGGCCTGCTACGACCCGATCTACTGGATCATCGGCGGCCAGCCCAAGGAAGGCGGCCTGGACGGGCTTGAACCCTTCATGCCGCGCATCCGCCGCGCCTTCCTGATCGGGCAGGCGGCGGAACAATTCGCCGCGTGGCTCGACGCCCGGGGCGTCGCCTATACCCGGTGCGGGACCCTGGAAACGGCCGCGCCGGCGGCGGCGGCGGCGGCGCGGGCGGAGGCCCTGCCCGGCGCCACCGTTCTGCTGTCGCCGGCCTGCGCCTCGTGGGACCAGTTCAGGAGTTTCGAGCACCGCGGCGAGGTTTTCGCGGCCCTGGTCAACGATTCGTTGGTGAAGAAGGAAATCGCGGGATGACCGCTTTCGCCCGGACCGACCATTCCATATTCGGCAAGTGGTGGTGGACGGTGGATCGCTGGACGCTGGCGGTGGTGGCGGTCCTGATGGGACTCGGCATCGTGCTGGTCCAGGCGGCCAGCCCCGCGGTGGCCGAGCGCATCGGGCTGGACAATTTCCACTTCGTCCAGCGCCATATCCTGATGCTGGTGCCGGCCTGCATGGTGATGGTCGGCGTGTCGCTGCTGAGCCTGCGCGGGGTCCGGCGGACGGCCGTGGTCGCCTTCGTCCTCTTCACCATCCTGCTGGCGCTCACCATGGTCATCGGCTTCGAGATCAAGGGTGCGCGCCGCTGGATCCATATCCCCGGTCTGTCGATCCAGCCGTCGGAGTTCGTCAAGCCGGCCTTCGCCGTGGTCGCCGCCTGGCTGTTCGCCCACGGCAAGACCAGCGAGCGGTTCCCCGGGGCGACCATCTCCATCATGCTGTACCTGATGATCGTCGGGTTGCTGATGATGCAGCCGGACCTGGGCATGACCTTCGTCGTCTCGGTGGTGTGGTTCTGCCAGTTCTTCCTGGCGGGGCTGCCGATCGTCCTGGTCGCCATCCTGGGCGTGCTCGGCATCACCGGCCTGGTCGGCGCCTACATGCTGTTCCCGCACGTGTCGAGCCGCATCGACCGCTTCCTCGACCCGGCGGCGGGCGACAACTACCAGGTGACCCGGTCGCTGGAGGCGTTCCAGAACGGCGGCGCCTTCGGCACCGGCCCCGGCCAGGGCAGCATCAAGATGATGCTGCCCGACGCCCATGCCGACTTCATCTTCGCGGTCGCCGGCGAGGAGCTGGGCCTGTTCTGGTGCCTGGTCCTGATCACGCTGTTCGCCTTCATCGTGATCCGCGGCTTCCTGCGGGTGATGCGCGACGACAACCTGTTCGTCGTCCTGGCGGTCACCGGGCTGCTGACCCAGTTCGGGCTCCAAGCCTGGATCAACATGGCGTCCAGCCTGCACATGATGCCGACCAAGGGCATGACCCTGCCCTTCATCAGCTACGGCGGGTCGTCCCTGCTGGCGCTGGGCTTCGGCATGGGCATGGTGCTGGCGCTGACCCGCAAGCGCTTCGGCGGAGGAGACGGGACATGACGCCCACCGAGACCCAAGGCCCCGTCGTCCTGGCCGCGGGCGGCACCGGCGGGCACATGTTCCCGGCGGAGGCGCTGGCCCGCGAGCTGCTGGCGCGCGGCCACCGGGTGGTGCTGGTCACCGACCGGCGCGGCAAGGCGTTCGGCGATGCCCTGCCGGAGGTCGAGGTCCACCGCATCCGCGCGTCGAGCTTCGGCAGCGGCATGATGGGCAAGCTGCGCGGCGCCGTCGAACTGTGCCTGGGGGCACTCCAGGCGCGGCGCCTGATCGCGGCCCTGCGGCCGTCCGTCGTGGTGGGCTTCGGCGGATACCCGTCGGTCCCGACGGTGCTGATGGCCCAGCGGGCGGGCGTGCCGACCGTGCTTCACGAACAGAACGCGGTGCTCGGCCGGGCGAACCGGATGCTGGCGTCGGGCGCCGCCCGGATCGCCACCTCCTTCGCCACCGTGTCGGCGGTCAAGCCGGCGGACCGGTCGAAGCTGGTGGTGACCGGCAACCCCGTGCGCCCGGGCGTCACGGCGATGCGCGACCTGCCCTATCCGGCGCTGGAGCCGGGCGGCGAGCTTCGGCTGCTGGTGGTCGGCGGCAGCCAGGGGGCTCGGATCTTCAGCGAGATCGTGCCGGAAGCCCTGGCGCTGCTGCCCGGCATGCTGCGGGGGCGCATCCGCATCGCCCAGCAGTGCCGGCCGGAGGACCTGGAGGCGGCGAAGGCCGCATTCGCCAGGGCCGGGATCGATGCCGAGCTGTCCAGCTTCTTCCGCGACGTGCCCGACCGGCTGGCAGCCTGCCATCTGGCCATCTGCCGCTCGGGCGCCTCGACCGTCGCCGAGCTGGCCGTGGCCGGCCGGCCGGCCGTGCTGGTGCCCTACCCGTTCGCCATGGACGACCACCAGACCGCCAACGCGCAGGCCGTCGCCGATGCCGGCGGCGCCTGGCTGATGCCCCAGCCGGCCTTCACGCCGAAGGCGCTGGCCGATCGGCTGGAAGCCCTGCTCGACCTGCCCGCCACCCTGGCCAAGGCGGCCGAGGCGGCCCGCGCGCGCGGTGCCGCCGACGCGGCCTCGCTCCTGGCCGACATCGTCACCGGCGCCGCCAAGGGCGCCGCATCACCCCAAAGCGACCGGCCGAAGGCCGGCGCGGACCGTTACTCCACCGAGGCCGCCGAATAATGAGAGCCCTGCCCCTGTCCATCGGGACGATCCACTTCGTCGGTATCGGCGGGATCGGCATGAGCGGCATCGCCGAGGTGCTGCGGAACCTGGGCTATTCCGTCCGCGGGTCCGACATCGCCGACAGCGCCAACGTCAAGCGCCTGCGCGCCCTGGGGATCCCGGTCGAGATCGGCCATCGCGGCGAGAACCTGGCCGACGCCTCGGTCGTGGTGATCTCCTCCGCGGTCAAGAAGGACAATCCCGAGGTCGTCGCGGCCCGCACCGCCCTGATCCCGGTGGTCCGCCGGGCCGAGATGCTGGGCGAGCTGATGCGGCTTAAATGGTCGATCGCGATCGGCGGCACGCACGGCAAGACCACGACCACCAGCATGGTCGGCACCCTGCTGGAAGGCGCCGGGCTGGACCCGACCGTGATCAACGGCGGCATCATCAACGCCTACGGCACCAACACCCGCCTGGGCGCCGGCGACTGGATGGTGGTCGAGGCGGACGAGAGCGACGGCACCTTCACCAAGCTGCCGGCGCTGATCACCGTCGTGACCAATATCGACCCGGAGCACCTGGACCATTACGGCACCTTCGACGGCGTGCGCTCCGCCTTCGACAGCTTCGTGCAGAACATCCCGTTCTACGGCTTCGCGGCGCTGTGCATCGACCATCCCGAGGTGCAGGCGATGATCCCGCGCGTCGCCGACCGCCGGATCGTGACCTACGGCTTCAGCCCGCAGGCCGACGTGCGCGCGGTGGACGTGGTGACCGGGACCGACGGCGCCCGCTTCGACGTGGCGCTCAGCGATCGCGTCGCCGGGGAGCCGCGCGTGATCGAGGACATTCACCTGCCGATGTTCGGACTGCACAACGTGCAGAACAGCCTGGCCGCCATCGCGGTCGGCAACGAGATGGGCATCGACGGCGACAAGATCCGGTCCAGCTTCGCCCGCTTCTCCGGCGTCAAGCGGCGCTTCACCAAGACCGGCGAGAGCAACGGCGTGACCGTGATCGACGATTACGGCCACCATCCGGTGGAGATCGCCGCCGTGCTGAAGGCGGCCCGGACCGCCGGGACGGGACGCACCATCGCGGTGGTCCAGCCGCACCGCTACAGCCGGCTGCACAGCCTGTTCGAGGATTTCTGCGCCTGCTTCAACGACGCCGACACCGTCCTGGTCGCCGACGTCTATGCCGCCGGCGAGCAGCCGATCGAGGGCGCCGACCGCGACGGCCTGGTCGAGGGGCTGCGCATGCGCGGCCACCGCCAGGTGCTGCCGCTGCCGTCGGCGGATGCCCTGCCCTCGATGGTCCGCGACCTCGCCCAGCCCGGCGACTTCGTGGTCTGCCTGGGCGCCGGCAACATCACCGCCTGGGCCAACGCCCTGCCGGGCGAGCTGGACAAGCTCTACGGCACCGAGGGAGGCAATAAGCGATGACGGCGGCCGCCCCCATGCACCACCACGAGCCCCACCTGATCGACCGCCTGCCGGCGGTGCGCGGACGGCTGACCGCGAACGCGCCGCTGGCGAACGTCACATGGTTCCGCGTCGGCGGCCCGGCGGAGGTGATGTTCAAGCCGGCCGATGCTGAAGATCTGGCCGCGTTCCTGGCGGGCTGCCCGGCCGACGTGCCGGTGACCGTCATCGGCGTCGCGTCGAACCTGCTGGTGCGGGACGGCGGCGTGCCCGGCGTCGTGGTCCGGCTGGGCCGCGCCTTCGCCGAGATAGCCGTGGACGCCGGGACGGCGGATGGCATGCAGATCCGCGCCGGCGCCGCCGCGCTGGACCTGAACGTGGCCGTGGCGGCGCGCGACGCCGGCATCGCCGGGCTGGAGTTCCTGTCGGGCATCCCGGGCACGATCGGCGGCGCGCTCCGCATGAACGGCGGCGCCTATGGCCGCGAACTGTCGGACGTGGTGGTCTCGGCCACCGCCCTGGACCGCGAGGGGCGGGAGCACGCGCTGGACCGCGGAGCGCTGGGCCTGACCTACCGGCACTGCGCGGTGCCGGAGGACTGGATCTTCACCGGCGCCACGCTCCGCGGGCATCCCGGCGATCCTGCCGGGATCGGCCACCGCATGCACGAGATCTCGTCGGCGCGGGCCGACAGCCAGCCGGTGCGGGCTCGGACCGGCGGCTCGACCTTCGCCAACCCGCCGGGCGAGAAGGCCTGGGCGCTGATCGACCGCGCCGGCTGCCGGGGCCTGATGATCGGCGGCGCGCAGGTGTCGGAGAAGCACTGCAACTTCCTGCTCAACCTGGGCTCCGCCACGGCGGACGACCTGGAGTCCCTGGGCGAGGAGGTCCGCCGCCGCGTCTACGAGACGTCGGGCATCGAGCTGCGCTGGGAAATCCGCCGCATCGGCGTTCCCGCGCCGGGCAAGACCATTCCGGGGAGCACGCCATGACCGCGAAGCCGCAGCATGTCGCCGTCCTGCTGGGCGGCTGGTCGGCCGAGCGGGAGGTGTCGCTGGTCAGCGGCGCCGCCGCGGCCAGGGCGCTGCGGGAGAGCGGCTACCGGGTCACCGAGATCGACGTGAGCCGCGACCTGGGCGCGCTCATGGCCGCCCTGACGCCCCGCCCCGACGTGGTGTTCAACGCGCTGCACGGCCGCGGCGGCGAGGACGGGACGATCCAGGGCGTGCTGGACATCCTGGGCCTGCGCTACACCCATTCCGGCATGGTCGCCTCCGCCATCGCCATGGACAAGACGCTGACCAAGCGGCTGCTGGAGAGCGTCGGCGTCCGCTCGCCCAAGGGGATGGTGGCGACGCGGGAGCAGGTGCTGGCCGGCGACATCATGCCCGCCCCCTATGTGCTGAAGCCCAACAACGAAGGATCGAGCGTCGGTATCCAGATCGTCCGCCCGGGCGACAACCGCGACCCGGTGGACGCCGAGAGCTGGAACCATGGCGAGACGGTCCTGATCGAGCAGTACATCCCCGGCCGCGACCTGACCGTCGCGGTGATGGGCGACCGTGCCCTGACCGTGACCGAGATCCGGCCCCATTCCGGCTTCTATGACTATTCGGCGAAGTATACCGACGGTCGGGCTACGCACCTCGTCCCGGCCCCCGCCCCGCAGGCCGTTTTGGACGAGGCCATGCGGATGGCCCTGCTCGCGCACCGGACTTTGGGCTGTGCCGGAGTGAGCCGCAGCGACTTCCGTTGGGACGATGCAATTAAGGATAGCGGCGGAGTTTATTTCCTAGAAATTAACACACAGCCCGGTATGACCCCCCTGTCCTTGGTTCCCGAACAGGCGGCACATCTGGGTATATCGTTTGCCGAACTGGTCGTCTGGATGGTGGAGAACGCCGCATGTCACGTGTGAACAAGCCGACCCTCTGCGCGCCCCGCGACCTTCGCGCCCGCACGGCGGAGCGCGCGCGGAACGCCACCCAGAAGGCCACGGAGAAGGCGAACCGCCGCCGGTCCTGGCCGCGCTGGACCGAGAAGGCGATGCGCCTGGGCCTGATCGCGTTCCCGATCCTGCTGGCCGGCGGCGCCGGGGCCTGGGCCTATCAGACCGGGTGGTTCGGCACGATGGCCGACCGGACGACCGCCGCCCTGATCGACCTGACCGTCGATGCCGGGCTGGAGGTCCAGGAGGTGCTGGTCGAAGGCCGGGTCGAGACCGACCGGAACGCGGTGATGGCGGCGATCCAGGTCAAGCGCGGCGACCCGATCCTGCAGTTCGACCCGGAGGCGGCGCGCGCCGGCCTGGAACGGCTGCGCTGGGTCGCGACCGCCACGGTCGAACGCCGCCTGCCCAACACCGTGTTCGTCAAGCTGGACGAGCGCAGGCCGATGGCGCTGTGGCAGCGCGACGGGAAGCTGGCGCTTATCGACCGGGACGGCGAGGTGCTGACCGAGCGCGAGCTGGGCCGCTACAACGACCTGCTCCAGATCATCGGCACCGATGCGCCGAAACACGCGCCGGAACTGCTGGGGCACCTGGCGACCGTGCCGGCGCTGTTCGAGCGGGTCAATGCCGCCAGCCGCGTCGGCGGTCGGCGCTGGGACCTGCATCTGGCCAACGGCGTCGTGGTCCGTTTGCCGGAGAGCGACATCGGCGGCGCCCTGAAGCATCTGGCCGAACAGGAATTGAAACAACCGGTGCTTGACCGCGACATAGTCGCCGTCGACCTCCGCCTGCCGGACCGGCTGGTGATCCAGACTTCGACGGCTGCGGCACAACGTCGCCGTGTGCCCGAGGAAAAGATCTAAAGCCGTATCAGACTATCCGAAATAGGTAATACATACCAAATGCAGTAAGGCAATCGCCGTTTGAAATACTGTATCTTGGGATGATAAAGTGATTACTGCGTTAGGCCGAGGCCTGAGGGGACTGCGAGCGAAACGATGGCCTTCAACGGGAGCAAGAGAGTGAAGCGACCGGTGCGCGGCGGGGTAATCGCCGCGCTGGACGTCGGCACAACCAAGGTCTGCTGCTTCATCGCGCGGGTCGAGGACGGCGGCGCGTTGCGGATCATCGGGATCGGCCATCAGGTTTCACGCGGCCTGCGGGCCGGCACCATCGTCGACATGGACGCGGCGGAACAGGCGATCGGCACGACCGTCCATGCCGCGGAGCAGATGGCGGGCGAGACGATCCGCGAAGTGCTGGTCAACATCTCCGGCGGCCAGCCGGTCTCCCAGACGACCAACGTCGAGATCCCGATCGGCGGGCACGAGGTCGGCGACGCCGACGTGCGCCGGGCGCTCGCCCAGGCCCGCCAGTTCCAGGGCAACGCCGACCAGGAGCTGATCCACTCCATCGCGGTCGGCTATTCGATGGACGGCAACCGCGGCATCCGCGACCCCCGCGGCATGTTCGGCGAGAAGCTGGGCGTCCAGCTCCACACCGTGACGGCGGGATCGAGCGCGGTCCGCAATCTCGCCACCTGCGTCGCCCGCTGCCACCTGGACATCGAGAGCTTCGTCGTCTCCCCCTTCGCCAGCGGCCTCGCGGCCCTGGTCGAGGACGAGATGGAGCTGGGCTGCACCCTGATCGACATGGGCGGCGGCACCACGACCATCTCGGTCTTCTTCGACGGCAAGTGCGTCTATACCGACTGCGTGCCGGTCGGCGGCAGCCACGTGACCAACGACATCGCGCGCGGCCTGACCACGCCCGTGGCCCACGCGGAGCGCATGAAGACCCTGTACGGCAGCGCCATCGCCAACGTCGCCGACGAGCGCGAGATCATCGACGTGCCCCAGGTCGGCGAGGACGAGCCGGCCCAGGCGAACCACGTTCCCAAATCGCTGCTGGTCGGCATCATCCAGCCCCGGCTGGAGGAGATCTTCGAGCTGGTCCGCGCCCGCCTGGAAGTCAGCGGCATGGGCAAGGTGGCCGGCCGCCGGGTCGTGCTGACGGGCGCCGCCAGCCAGCTGCCGGGCACGCGCGAGCTGGCCCAGCTCATCCTGGACAAGCAGGTCCGGCTCGGCCGGCCGATGCGGATCGACGGGCTGGCGGAAGCCACCGGCGGTCCCGCCTTCTCGACGGCGGCGGGGCTGCTGGCATTCGCGGTGCAGAGCCACGCGGAGCTGCCGGGCTTCAGCGCCGAGGCGGAACCGCCGAAACATCTTTGGGGACGCGTGAGCCTCTGGCTGAAGGAGAACCTATGAGCCGGGGCCAGGAACAGTCGACAAAGCGGAACAGCGCGCCGCGCGGATGCCGGGATAGAGATGCCCGCATCCGTGAAAGCGATCGGACACGACGGGCGATATGCAGGCCGGCACTGACCGGCGGTGTGAAAACCAACATGAATTCATGGAATTGAATTCGGGCGAATTCGAAGGGAACTGGAGGCTGTCATGATCAATCTCAGCATGCCGGAAATCGAAGTGGATCTGCGGCCGCACATCACGGTGTTCGGCGTCGGCGGGGCTGGCGGCAACGCCGTCAACAACATGATCAAGTCCAACCTGGAAGGCGTCGAATTCGTCGTCGCCAACACCGACGCGCAGGCGCTGAAGGGCGCCCTGGCGGAGAAGCGCCTCCAGCTCGGCACCACGATAACGCGCGGCCTTGGTGCCGGTTCCCGGCCGGACGTCGGCCGCGCCGCGGCGGAAGAGCAGCTCGCCGAGATCATGGGCTACCTGGAAGGTGCCAACATGGTCTTCATCACCGCCGGCATGGGCGGCGGCACCGGCACCGGTGCCGCCCCCGTGATCGCGCGGGCCGCCCGGGAGCAGGGCATCCTGACCGTCGGCGTGGTGACCAAGCCGTTCCACTTCGAAGGCGCGCACCGCATGCGCCTGGCCGAGACCGGGATCAACGAGCTCCAGCAGTTCGTCGACACCCTGATCATCATCCCGAACCAGAACCTGTTCCGCATCGCCAACGAGAAGACCACGTTCGCCGACGCCTTCAAGATGGCCGACGACGTGCTGCATTCCGGCGTGCGCGGCGTGACCGACCTGATGGTGATGCCCGGCCTGATCAACCTAGACTTCGCCGACATCCGGTCGGTGATGACCGAGATGGGCAAGGCCATGATGGGCACCGGCGAGGCGTCGGGCGAGCGCCGGGCGATCGACGCGGCCGAGGCCGCGATCAGCAACCCGCTGCTGGACGACGTGTCCATGAAGGGCGCGCGCGGCGTGCTGATCAACATCACCGGCGGCATGGACATGACGCTGTTCGAGGTCGACGAGGCGGCCAACCGCATCCGCGACGAGGTCGATCCCGACGCCAACATCATCTTCGGCTCCACCTTCGACCAGGACCTCGACGGCCGCATGCGCGTGTCGGTGGTCGCCACCGGCATCGAGGCCGAGAAGATCGCCCATCCCCGCCCGGCCACGGCGACCAACGGCCTGAGCGTGGTCAGCGGCGGCCGCAAGACCGTCGCGCCGGCTCCGGGACCGGCGGGCCTCGTCGCGCGCGCCGACCAGGCCCGCCAGCCGACCGACTACCACCACACGCTGGTCGCCGCCCCGATCCATCCGGGTGCGGCCCAGGGCCATGGCGGCCAGGGCCAGGGCGGTCCCCAGGGTTATGCGCCCCAAATGCATGCGCCGCAGGGCCACGCCGCGGTCGGCAACACCGTCCGGTCGTTCCCCATCGAACCGCAGCAGTACCAGCACCCCGAGCCGGCGCCCGCCGCCTATGCGCCGCCGGCCGAGCAGCAGGCCCCCCAGCCGCAGCAGCATGCGGAAACCCAGCCGGCGCATCACCAGTCGGAGCTGGCCGCCCCGCCGCGCGGCCGCGAGCCCGAGCGGGTCAGCGGCCCGCTGCGCGGCCAGAACCAGGACGGCGTGTTCATCGCCCCGCGTCCGGCCGACTCCGGTCCGCGCCCGCAGAGCCAGAACCTGAACACCGAGCGCTATCTCGCCCCGACGGCGGCCCTGCCCGAGGCGGCGCCAAAGAAGCGCGGCAGTTCCCTGTTCGAGCGGGTCACCGGCCTGGGCCGGCGGATCATGGAAGGCTCGGAGCCTGAGCAGCAGGCCCGCCAGGCACCGCAGCCTCCGGCCCCGCCGGCGGGCGTCAAGCAGGCTCCGGGCGGTGCGCCGCAGGCGCCGCGCCCGGCAGCCGAGCCGATGGACCGTCCGGCCAAGCTGAGCCACGCGGAAGAGGAAATGCTGGACATTCCGGCCTTCCTGCGCCGCCAGGCCAACTGACCCTGAAGCCGCGGGCACCGCGCCGGTCGCGGTGCCCGCCGGCCTGCGGAACAAGTATCGGAGAAAGCTCCCTGCCCGCGCGGCCGGGGGCTTTTTTCTTGGCCCA
This sequence comes from Skermanella rosea, assembly GCF_016806835.2. NCBI lineage: Bacteria > Pseudomonadati > Pseudomonadota > Alphaproteobacteria > Rhodospirillales > Azospirillaceae > Skermanella > Skermanella rosea. The sequence continues at coordinate 4,175,273 of NZ_CP086111.1, forward strand.
ATGCTTTGAAGAAGAGGATGTGGGTGTGATGACCGTCACTCGATGACTATCCCGCACCTGCGTAACAATCCGTAACAAAGAGTGATTTGTGCTGTGGCGTGGGACTTGTTAGGTATTAGTCGTGGGTAACGCCCACGGCAGCCTAGTGCTTATCGAAGTATTGCCCACACGACGCATAGCAGGTAATCAAGTGTCCGAGCAAAGCCAGAGTAACGAGACGAAGTTTCAGCAGACGCTGAAGAGCCCGATCAATTGCACCGGCATCGGTCTGCATTCCGGGTCCAAGGTCTCCATGCGCCTGATGCCGTCGGATGCGAATACCGGCATCGTGTTCGTGCGTACCGACCAGCCGGCCGATCGCGCGACCATTCGGGCCGACTGGGACCGGGTGACCGATACCAAGCTGTGCACCGTGATCGCCAACGACGCCGGGGTGTCGGTCGGCACGATCGAGCACCTGATGGCAGCACTTCGCGGCTGCGGCATCGACAATGCGGTGATTGAGCTGAACGGCCCGGAAGCGCCGATCATGGACGGCAGCTCCGCTCCCTTCGTGTTCCTGATCGAATGCGCCGGCATCCGGCAGCAAGAAAAGCCGCGCCGCCTGATCAAGGTCCTCAAGCAGGTGACGGTCGGCGACCAGACCCGCTTCGCCAGCCTGTCGCCCTCGCCGGTGACCGGCTTCAGCTTCGAGATCGACTTCGCCAGCGCCGCGGTCGCCCGCCAGGAGACCTATGTCAAGCTCGGCAGCGGCACCTTCAAGGCCGAACTGGCCCGAGCCCGCACCTTCGGCTTCCTGCACGAAGTCGACCAGATGCGAAAGCTGGGTCTGGCGCGCGGCGGTTCGCTGGACAACGCCATCGTCATCAGCGGCGACAAGGTGCTGAACGAGGGTGGCCTGCGCTACACGGACGAGTTCGTGCGCCACAAGATCCTGGACAGCATCGGCGACCTGTATCTGGCCGGCGCCCCGATCGTCGGCCATTTCCACGGCTGCCGCTCGGGCCACGCGCTGAACAACCAGCTGCTGCATGCCATGTTCGCAGACCAGACCGCCTGGTGCTATGTCGATGCCGACGACGTCGGTGCGACGCCGGCGGAATGGGCCCGGGAGAAGATCGCGGCCGTCGCCTGATCGGCGTCCGAAACCGGACCGACCATCCCGAAAGGCACCGGAGGGCTTCCCTTCCGGTGCCTTTTTCGTTCTGATGGAGCCCTCAGCGGGAGGGGGCGGGCCATGTCCGGGGATCGCGCGTCGGGCTACGTGACCGAGATCGAGTATACCGGCGGATTCTATCCCGAACTGGGGCCGGTGCGGCTCGGATTCGCGGCGCAGGCCGCCGGCCTCGGCGGTCCCGATCCCGGACTGCCCTTCACCTATCTGGAACTGGGCTGCGGCCAGGGACGCTCGACGGCGCTTCATGCCGCATCCCTGCCCCACGGCCGGTTCTTCGCCGCCGACCTGAACCCCGCGCACATCCGGAACGCCCGGGCGCTCTCCGAATCGGCCGGCCTCGCCAACGTAACCTGGCTGGAACGGAGCTTCGCCGAGTTGCTGGACGAGGATCTGCCGGATCTCGACTTCATCACGCTGCAAGGCGTCTATTCCTGGATCAGCGCGGAAAACCGCCGGCATGTGGCCGAACTGGTCCGGCGGCGGCTCAAGCCGGACGGCCTGGTCTATCTGAGCTACAACGCCCTGCCCGGCTGGACCGCGGCGGCGCCGCTCCGCCGGCTCATGGCCGACCATGCCGCCCTCGGCACCGGGCCGCTGGAAGGCCGTATCCGCGACGCGGTCGGGTTCGCCGACGCCCTGCGCGACGCCGGAGCCCGCTATTTCCAGCGCAATCCCGCCGCGGCGTCCCGCCTCGACCAGATCGCGGAGAAATCGCCGGCCTATCTGGCCCACGAATACTTTAACCGGGACTGGACGCTGTTCTACTTCGCCGACGTCGCGGCGGAGATGGCGGAGGCCGGGCTGGGCTTCGCCGGATCGGCCCACCTGATGGACCGGGTCGAAGCCCTGACGATCCCGGCGGCGGCACGGCCGGCCTTGGCCGGTATCCACGACCCGATATTCCGCGAGACGGCGAAGGACTTCATCACCGGTCAGCCGTTCCGGCGCGACGTCTTCGTCCGGCCAGGAGCCCGGCCGGCCCCGGACCCCATCCTGGCCCTGGTCACGCCGCGCGAGGCCTGCCCTGGCCGCGTCGCGGTCCCGGCCGGCGATTTCCGGATGGACGGGGCGGTCCATGGCACCGTGCTGGACACCCTCGCGGGGGAACCGCAGCCGCTTTCGAGCCTGCTCGCCCTGCCGGCCCTGGCCGAACGGGGACATGGCATGCGGCTGGACGCGGTCATGACGCTGGCGGGGCTGGACCTGATCGGCCCCGCGCTGCCGCGGGCGGGCCTGCCCGGACGGCTGGCCTCGACGCGCCGCTTCAACGCGGCGATGCTGGACAGGCAGAGGGCCGGCCTGGAAAGCTCGGTCCATCTGGCGTCGCCGGTGCTGGGGACCGGCGTCGAGGTCAACCTGCTGGAAGGCCTGACCCTGTCGGCATGGCGGGACGGGGCCGGGGATCCGGCCCGATTCGTCTGGAACGTGCTGGCCGGACGGGGCCAGCGCCTCGTCAAGGATGGCAGGACGCTGGAGAGCGAGGCCGGGAACCTGACGGAGATCGCGGAGCGTATCGAAGCCTTCGCGGCGGAGCGCCTGCTGGTGCTGAGCCAACTGGGCGTCGCCGAGTGACGCGCGTCGTCAGGCTTCCGCAGCCAGCAGCCGGCGCGCGGTTTCCGCGTCGGCCAGGATCTGCTGCTTCAGCGCGTCGAAGTTCTCAAACTTCCGTTCCGGCCGGATGAAATCGATCATCTGCACCCGCAGGTGCCTTCCGTAGAGATCGCCGGCGAAGTCGAACAGGTGGACCTCAAGCAGTTCCTTCAGTCCGTCGACCGTCGGCCGCCGGCCCAGGTTGGCGACGCCGTCCGTCCAGACCGTCTGCGCGCCCTGGTCGATGCCGGCGCGCACGGCATAGACGCCGTAACGGGGGCGCAGATACTCCCCCAGTTCCAGGTTGGCGGTCGGGAAGCCGATGGTGCGGCCCCGCTGGTCGCCATGCTCCACTCGGCCCTCCAGTTCCCACGGGCGGCCCAGGACCGCGGCGGCATCCCGGGGATTGCCCGCGGCCAGGAGGTCGCGCACGCGGGTGGAGGAAAAAACCCCGCCGGTTGCGTCGGCGGCGGGCTTCACTTCGGTCACGCCGAAGCCCGCGGTCCGCGCCGCCTGATAGAGGAAGCCGACGTCCCCGCCGCGCTTGTGGCCGAACACGAAATCATAGCCGGCCACCACGTGGCTGGCGCCCAGTCCGGCGACCAGCACCTCGTCCACGAACTGCTGAGCCGTCTTGTGGGAGAACGCCTGGTCGAAATGGATCACGAACAGCAGGTCGACGCCGAGATCCTCGATGTGGCGGGCCTTGATGCGGAAGGGCGTGAGGCGGAACGGCTCGTCGGCCGGCCGGAACAGACTGCGGGGGTGGGGTTCGAAGGTGAGCACGGCGAGCGGCTTGCCGGTGGCACTGGCAATGTCGGCGGCGGTGCCGATGACGATCCGGTGACCGCTATGGACGCCATCGAAATTGCCCAGCGCCACCACGGCGCCGCGCGCGTCTTCCGGCAGGTCTGTATAGTGTCTGAATAGTCTCATACCGGGCACCCCCTTGCCGCCCGGACCTCGATTAGCTCAAAAAAACAAGGATGTATATAGGCGGCGATCGGCGCGTGGTAAGCGCGCCGATCGTGATGGCCCGAGGTGCCGGGGAAACGGACCCCGTCCGTCACATGCGGGAGGGGACCATCAGCAGGGCGTCGCCGTCGATCACCACGTTGCCGGCCACGGTGCAGACCGTCTTCACCGCCACGCGGCGCTTCTCGGGGAAGACCTCGGTCACGGTGACGCGCGCCTGCACGGTGTCGCCCGGCCGCACCGGCGCCCTGAACTTCAGGTTCTGGCTCAGATAGATGCAGCCCGGACCGGGCAGCTTGGTCCCGAGCACGGTCGAGATCAGGCTGGCGGTCAGCATGCCGTGGGCGATGCGCCCCTGGAACATGGTGGTGGTGGCGAATTCCTGATTGAGATGCACCGGATTGGTGTCGCCCGAAACGCCGGCATAGAGCACGATGTCGGCGTCGGTCACGGTCCGCGCGTATACGGCGGACTGGCCGACGAAGAGGTCCTCGAGAAAAAATCCGGTCAGGCCATCGTTGGCGCTGCGCACGTCATCCATAATCCGACCTCTTCCAATTCCGATTGCACACGGATTGTGCATCAGGAAGCTATTTTACTGCAATGCGGCATAACCGCGCCCATGCCACCATCCCATAAGACTTATGAAGGAGAGGTTAGTTCCCGACGCCTGTTGAATCGTCCCCGTGAGTTTGACTTTCCGGACACCCGAGCAACCGTCTATCGGACCCGCCGGAATTCTCGCTACGGATTCTCGGCACGGGTTTTCGGCACTTCAAAGGATGGTACGGCATGAGTCACGGCTTCGCTCTCATCACCGGCGGCACCACCGGCATCGGCGCCGCCTTCGCAAGGCTGCTTCCGGAAAGCACCAACCTGCTGCTCGTCGCGCGCAACGAGGAGAGGCTCTCCGAACGGCGTGCCGAACTGGAGCGGCCGGGACGCACGGTGGAAACGGTCGCCGCCGACCTGTCCACGCGCGAAGGCCGCGACAGGCTGCTGGACAAGGCGTCCGAATGCGAGATCGACCTGCTGATCAACAATGCCGGGGCCGGCCGCTTCGCCCGAGTCCTGGACAACGACCCGGACGACGAGTTGGCGACGGTGGAACTGAACGTCGTCGCCCCCACCGTGCTGACCCGCGCGCTGCTGCCGGGCATGATCGAGCGCGCCCGGCGCGACCGCCGGCGGTGCGGGCTGATCCTGGTGTCGAGCACGACCGCCTTCCAGCCGATCCCGCTGCTGACGACCTATTCGGCGACCAAGTCCTTCGTGCTGGCCTATGGCGAGGGGTTGAGGGAGGAGACCCGGCGCGACCCGCTGGACCTACTGGTGCTCTGCCCCGGTGCCACCCGGACCGAGTTCAGCGAGCGCTCCGGCTTCGACCTGGGGAGCATCCCCGGCGCCGACGACCCCATGAAGGTCGCGCGCGAGGGGCTGGAGAACCTGGGCCATCGCACTGTCCATGTGGTCGGCGTGGGCACGCGGGCGGCGCTGACGCCTTTCCTGATCCCGCGGCGCATCGCCACCACCGGGGCCGGGGCGATCATGTCCATCCTGGGCAAGGCCAACCGGCTGAAGCCGCGCCAGATGTGACGCCGGATCATCCGGCGCGCAGGGCTTGCCACAGGGTGCTGACGGCGAAGCCGATGAACATCACCCCGGTCGCGCGGATGATCCAGATCTCGCCCGACCGGTACAGGCGGCGCAGCGGCGGCGTTCCCACCAGCCAGATCAGAATGGCATCCGCGACCAGGAATCCCGCGAACACCGCGCCTAGCAGGAGCGGTGCGTTGGCCGCGGTCAGGGACTCCAGGTCCTGGGCCAGCAGCGCAGTGAAGACGGACAGGGTGACCGGATAGCTCTTGGGATTAGTGACCCCGAACATCAGGCCACGGGCCAGGGGCCGCCGGACGGAGGTGGAGACCTGCCCAGAGGCATCGCGCCGGACCAGGACGGCGCGAGTTCCCAGGTAGAGCAGGTATGCCCCGCAGGCCAGCGCCAGTACCTGGAACACGACCGGCGCTATGACCTTGGCGCCGATCAGCGCGGTCAGCGCCAGCATGGCCCACAGGGTATCGCCGACCAGATGCCCGGCCAGGAACCCCGCCCCGGCCCGCCGCCCCTGGGCAGCGCCGATCCCGAGCAGGGCCAGCACGGCCGGGCCGGGCGTCAGGACGACGATGGCTCCCGCCATCGCGGCCGCCAGCAGGATCGAGACTTCCATCGTTCTCCACCTGTCCGTTCAGGGTATCGGTCTTCGAGGGTGGCGGCATCCTGGAGCGGCGGAGGCTAACGGGCAAGTGTCCAAGACGCCCGGCGCCGGTCTTTTTAGCCTGTTGCCTGCACCTGCCGATGATGGCATTCAAGGCGTCTAGTCTTCATCGGAGTTCCCCCGTGCCGGACTTGGCCACATCAGCCGCATCACCTGCCGAACTGGCGGCGGCTGCGCCCGCTCGCCCGGAGCCGCCGCCGGCTATCGGCTCGCTGACGTTGCCCGACGGGGCGGTGGTCCGCCATGCCTGCTGGGAGCCCGATGGAGCCCCCCGGGCGACGCTCCTGATGCTGAACGGCCGGTCGGAGTTCATCGAGAAGTATGACGAGCTGGCACGGGACTGGAACGCCCGCGGGTTCCGCGTCTTCAGCCTGGACTGGCGCGGCCAGGGTCTTTCAACCCGGCCGCTGCCGCCGCCCCGCCAGCAACGGCACTACCTGACCGACTTCGCGACCTTGGAGGAAGACCTGCAGGTCTTCCTGGAACGGGTCGTGGTGCCGCGGCAGGCGGGGCCGCTGGTGCTCTATGCCCACTCCATGGGCGGGCATGTCGCGGCGCGGTACCTTACGTCCGGCTGGCACCATTTCGCCGCCGCCGTGCTGTCGGCGCCCATGGCGGACATCGGCACGCAGGGGATCCCCCGCCCTCTGGTCCGCGCGCTGGCGGCGCTGATGAGCTTCGCCGGGTTCGGCACCGCCTATGCCCTGGGGCAGGGCGACTATGATCCGGACCGGCAGGATTTCGCGACCAATCCCGTCACCCATGACGCGAGGCGCTGGGCGATCCATCACCAGTGGTTCCGCGCCCATCCGGAACTGCGGGTCGGCGGCGTCACCTGGGCCTGGCTGCGCGCGACCTTCCGCTCGGTGGACCTGCTGGCCAGGCCGGAGACGTCGGCGGCCGTCGATTTGCCCATGCTGGTGCTGAGCCCGGTGCAGGACCCGCTGATCCCGCCCGAGGCGCACCAGGACCTGTGCCGGCGCTATCACAAGTGCCGGCTGGTGCGCTACCCCGAGGCCCGGCACGAGATCATGATGGAGACCGACGATCTGCGCGCGCGGGCCTGGGCCGATATCGACGGCTTCCTGGCCGAGGTGCTGCCGGAAGCGCCCGCCCTACGAGGAGGGATACTCGGCGATGCCGCCATGGGCGCCTGACCAGTCCACCGGGTTGTTCAGGAACTTCTCGACCTCGCCCAGGGTGTGCGTGTCGAAATAATTGTTGTCCTTGGCGACCCGCAGCACGTCCCACCAAGTCGCCAGCGCGTGCAGCCGCACGCCCATGTTGGCCATGTTGGTGCGGCTCTGCGGGAAGATGCCGTAGTGGAAGACCACGAAGGTGTCGGATACCCGGGCGCCGGCGTCGCGCAGCGCCTGGACGAAGTTGATCTTGCTCTTGCCGTCGGTGGTCAGGTCCTCGACCAGCAGGGTGCGGGCCCCTTCCACCACGTCACCCTCGATCTGGGCGTTGCGGCCGAAACCCTTGGGCTTCTTCCGGATATACTGCATCGGCAGGGCCAGCCGGTCGGCGATCCAGGCGGCGAACGGGATGCCCGCGGTCTCGCCGCCGGCGACGATGTCGATCGACTCGAACCCGACTTCCCGGGCCAGGGTCGCCGTCGCGAAATCGACCACCGCGTTGCGGGCGCGCGGATAGGAGATGATCTTGCGGCAGTCGATATAGACGGGGCTGGCCCAGCCGGAGGTGAAGATGAACGGCTTGTCGCCGTTGAAATGCACCGCCTTGATCTCGATCAGCATCTTGGCGGTGAGCGTGGCGATGAAGTCCGGATCGTATGACGTGCTGAGCGAGGTGTGAGGCGAGGTCATGGGCGCGGGTCCGTATGAGGAGTTCAGGGATCAGGATTCGGGGACGAGGCGCCAGTCCAGGCGCTCGCCGCTCTGGAAGGGCAGCACGGCGTCGCCGTCGGCGGACAGGACGATGTCCGGGACGGTCTGGCCGGTCCGGTCCAGCGTGATCGTGTCCGGATTGGGATCCAGCCCGTAGAAGCGGGGACCGTTGAGGCTGGCGAACGCCTCGAACCGGTCGAGCGCCCCCTCCTCCGCGAAGACCTGGGCATAGACCTCGACCGCGGTCGGAGCCGTGAAGACGCCGGCGCAGCCGCAGGCGCTTTCCTTGGCGGTGACGGGATGCGGGGCGCTGTCGGTGCCGAGGAAGAACGGCGCCGCCCCCGAGGTGGCGGCGCGGCGCAGGGCCAGCCGGTGGCGCTCGCGCTTGGCGATCGGCAGGCAATAGAGATGCGGGCGAATGCCGCCGGCAAAGATATGGCTTCGGTTGATCACCAGGTGGTGGGCGGTGATGGTGGCGCCCAGCCGGCCGCTGGCGTCGGCGGAGACGAAGTCCGCCGCCTCCTCCGTCGTGATATGCTCGAACACCACCTTCAGCTCCGGATAGCGCTTCAGCAGCGGCGCCAGCACGCGGTCGATGAAGACGGCCTCGCGGTCGAAGATGTCCACGTCCTGGTCGGTCACCTCGCCATGGACCAGCAGCGGCATACCGATGCGCTGCATCCGCTCCAGCACGGCGGAGACCTTGTCCAGGTCGGTCACGCCGTGGGCCGAGTTGGTGGTGGCGTGCGCCGGGTAGAGCTTGACCGCGGTGAAGACGCCTTCCTCGTGGCCGCGGGCGATCTCGTCCGGATCGGCGCCGTCGGTCAGGTAGCAGGTCATCAGCGGCTGGAAGTCCGAGCCCTCCGGAATGGCGTCGCGGATCTCCGCGGCGTAGCGCTTCGCCTGATCCACCGTGGTGACCGGCGGCTTCAGGTTGGGCATGATGATGGCGCGGCCGAACTGCCGGGCGGTGAAGGGCAGCACCGCCTTCAGCATGGCGCCGTCGCGGAGATGCAGGTGCCAGTCGTCGGGACGGCGTATGGTGAGGCTGTTCGGCGTGTCTGACATCGCATGCGGTCCGCTGACGGGGGGATCTTCCGGCGTTCGCCTCAGCGGGTTTTAGAGGCTTTGCGCGCCTGGCTCAACCGGCATGGGCGGTGGTCTGGTTTGCGCGAGCGCACGGAAGCCGCTAGATTGCCGGCCCTGTTGAAGCTCCCCGAAAAACCGGCCCCCGAAGAAAACCGACATGAGCCTGATCCAAGCCAAGACCCCGCCGGGCGTGATGGAACTGCTGCCCAAGGACCAGATCGCTTTCCAGCGATTCCTGGACACCATCCGGCGCGGATACGAGCGCTTCGGCTTCCTGCCGGTGGAAACCCCGGTGTTCGAGACGGTGGACGTGCTGCTGACCAAGACCGGTGGCGAGACCGAGAAGCAGGTCTATTTCGTCCAGTCCACCGGCGCGCGCCAGCAGGGCAAGGACGCCGAGCTGGCGCTGCGCTTCGACCTGACCGTGCCGCTGGCCCGCTATGTGGCCGAGCACGAGCACGACCTGGCCTTCCCGTTCCGCCGGTACCAGATGCAGCGGGTCTATCGCGGAGAGCGGGCCCAGAAGGGGCGGTTCCGCGAATTCTACCAGTGCGACATCGACGTGATCGGCAAGGACAGCTTGCCCGTCGCCTACGACGCCGAGATGCCGGCGGTGATCTACCACGTCTTCCGCGAGCTGAACGTCGGCGGCTTCACCATCAACTTCAACAATCGCAAGATGCTGGCCGGTCTGTTCGAGACCTTCTCGATCGAGGACGGCGAGCGGCGCAAGCTGGCGCTCCGCGAGATCGACAAGCTGGACAAGATCGGCCGGGACAAGGTGATCGAGAGCCTGTCCGGCGAAGGGATCGGGCTGGACCGAGAGCTTGCGACGCGGCTGCTGGACGCCATCGGCCTGACCGGCACCAATGCCGAGATCATGGCGGCCCTGGGCGCCATGGGGGGCAGGAGCGAGCTGTTCGCCCAGGGGCTGGCGGAGCTGGAAGCCGTGCTGGCCGGCCTGAAGGCGCTGAAGGTGCCGGAGGAGTTCTACCGGATCAACCCGGCCATCGCGCGCGGGCTGGACTATTACACCGGCACGGTCTACGAGACCTTCCTGAACGACTTCCCCGGGATCGGCAGCGTCTGCTCGGGCGGGCGCTACGACAATCTGGCCAGCCACTACACCAAGTCGAGGCTGCCGGGCGTCGGCATCTCGATCGGCGCCACCCGGCTGTTCTACCAGCTGAAGGAAGCCGGCGTCATCAAGGGCGACGGCAGCACCAGCGCCGTCCTGGTGACCCAGCTGGACCCGGCGCTGTCCGCCGACTATCTCGCGATCGCCGCCGAGCTGCGCGACGCCGGGATCAACACGGAGGTGCAGTTCGAGGCCTCCAAGATCGCCAAGCAGCTCAAATACGCCGACCGTGCCGGCATCCGCTTCGCCGTCCTGATGGGTACCGACGAGCAGGCGCGCGGCACGGTGACGCTGAAGGACCTGGGCAAGGGCGAGCAGCACGACGTGCCGCGGGCGGAGCTGGCGGAGCGGGTGCGCGGACTGATCTAGGGCCACAGATTACGGCGATGCCCGGAGATGATCCCGGGGGTATCTTCCTCCATAGCGGTTCATCTGTGGCAAACCCCCTTAACCCCGGCCCACCAGCCGCCCGTCCACCAGATTGACCCGCCGGCTGGTCTGCGCTGCCAGTCCCTCGTCGTGGGTTACCGTGATCACCGTCGTCCCCGTCTCCCGCGCCAGCCGGGCGAAGATGTCGAAGACCGTCTGGGCGCTCTTCGTGTCCAGGTTGCCGGTCGGCTCGTCGGCCAGGATCACGCGCGGGCGGTTGGCGAGAGCGCGGGCGATGGCGACCCGCTGGCGCTGCCCGCCGGACAACTGCGACGGCAGCTTTGCCGCCTGATCGCCCAGCCCCAGATCCTCCAGCAAACCTTCGGCACGCTTCCGCAACTCCGCCTCCGGGCTGCCGCCGAGCTTCCGCATGGGGATCATCACGTTGCCCAGCACCGTGAATTCCGGCAGCAGGAAATGGAACTGGAACACGAAGCCCAGCTTGGACAGCCGCAGCGCGGCCAGTTCGGCCGCGCCCGCCTCGGACGTGTCGCGCCCTTCCAGGAGGATCGAGCCGGAGGTCGGCCGGTCGAGCAGGCCCAGCAGGTAGAGCAGCGACGACTTGCCGGAGCCCGAGGGACCGGTGATCGCGACGAACTCCCCCTCCCCGATGCTGAGGTCGATGCCGTCGACCAGCGTCACCGGGACCGTGCCGGGCAGCACACGCCCGACGCCCCTCGCCTCGACCACCGGCTTCATGCGGCACCGCGGATGATGTCCACCGGGTTCGCCCCCGCCGCCCGGCGCGCCGGTATCCAGGCGGCCACTCCCGAAGCCGCCAGGGAGAACAGCCCGCCGATCCAGTAATGGGTCAGCGACCATTCCAGGAAGAAGCGGTCGTTCCGGACCATGCCGCCGACATCGAATCGGATGCTGGCGAGCAGAGATGTCAGCCCGAAGCCGATCAGCCAGCCCAGCACCGCGCCGATCATCCCGATCATCAGCCCCTGCATCAGGAAGGTCCGGCGGATATCGGACTCGGTCAGGCCGATGCTCTTCAGGATCGCGATGTCCCGCGACTTCTCGTACACCACGGTCGAGATGATGTTGAAGATGCCGAAGGCGGCGACCACCATGATGGCGCCGACGGTGGAATACATGATGGCGTTCTGGATCCTGAAGACGCCGAAGACGCCCTCGTTCGCCTCCTGCCAGCTTTCGGCACGGTAGCCGTAGAGCGACTCGATCCGGGCCGCCACCTCGCGGGCGTCGTCCACGCGGTCCAGGCGGATCCGGATCTGGTTGATCACGTTGGCCCTGGATTGCAGGATCTGGGACTTCTTCAGCAGGATATAGGCCTGCCCCTCGTCGAGGTTGACGATGCCGGTACGGAACAGCCCGACCAGCTTGACCCGCAGGATCACCCCGGCCGGCGAGATGGCGTTCAGGCTGTCGCCCATCTTGGCACCCAGCTTGTCCGCCAGCCCCACGCCCATCACGATGCCGTTGGCGGCGCTGGACAGGTCGGCCAGCCGGCCCTCGACCATGTCCTGTTCCAACTGGGTGACGCGCACCTCGCGCTCCGGCACGATGCCGATCAGGCTGGCGCTCTGGTCGGCGCTGCCGTAGCGCAGGATCACCTGCCCGGTCAGCGACGGGGCCACCGACAGGCCCGGCCACTCCGACAGGGCCGCGACGAGGGTGCCGGCCTTGCGGATGCCGCGGATCTCGTTCCGCGGCTTCAGCCCGTGCAGGACCACGGCGCCGTCGGGGAAGGCCGCGGCGACCGGCTGGACCGCCGGCTCCCGGAACTGGTCGCGCACGGTGATGTGGGGCGAGGCGTTGATCACGGTATCGACGAAGTAGCTCTGGAAGCCCTGCATCAGCGCCGCCATGGCGATGAAGAACCCCACGCCCAGCGCCACGCCCATGACCGACACGACCGTCTGCCGCTTGCGGCCCAGGATATGGGTCAGGGCGAGATCGAGAAGGAGCGGGCGCGGCATGGCGGCACCTCAGGATCGCTGCTGCTTCGGCCGGACCGATGAACCGTCGGCCAGCTCCGGCGGCGGGTCCAGCACCACGGTTTCCCCTTCCGCCAAGCCCTCCCGGATCTCCACGACGCCCTGCCCGACCACGCCCATGACGACGGGCCGCCGCTCCGCGCGTCCGTCCCGCACCACGAAGACATGGCCGGCGGACAGGGCGGACTGGGGCACCAGCAGGGCGGCATCCTCCCGGCGCACCACGATGTTGGTCTCCACCGTCATGCCGATCATCAGCGGCGTGTCCGGCGGCAGGGCGATCCGGACCCGATAGCTCTTGTTGACCGGGTCGCCCTTCGGCGTGATGTCGGCCACCGTGCCGTCCAGGACGCGGCCGGCGAAAGCGTCGGCCTTGATCAGGGCCGGCTGGCCGGGGGATATCTGGGGAATGTCCTCCTCGTCCACTTCCGCCTCGATTCGCAAGGGGCTGGGCTGGCCGATCCAGAACAGGACGTCCTCGGGCCGGGCGATCTCCCCGATCTCGCCGTCGCGGCGCAGGACCATGCCGTCCATGGGCGCCCTCAGCCGATGGTCCTCGACCCGCTGGCGGGCCGCGTTGAGGGTGGCGGCGGCCTGGTCCAGCTGGCTGCGGGCGCGCTCCTCCACCTGCGTCGTGGTGACACCCCGCCGCGCCAGTTCTGACACCCGGTCGAGTTCGGACCGCAGGAAGCGCAGTTCGGCTTCGAGCTGCGCGACCGCGGCCCGGTGCTCGCGGTCGTCCAAGCGCATCAGGATCTGGCCGGTCTTGACCGCGTCGCCCTCGAACGCCTCGACCGAGGCGATCCGGCCGGTGCCGAGCGGCTGGACCTTGGCCCAGGAGACAGGCTCCACCGTGCCGCTGGCATAGACCGCCTCGACCGCCGGCCCGCGGCCGACCGTCGCCGTCGCGACCGCGGGAACCCCGTAAAGATACTGGAACAGACCCAGGGCGAGGATGGAGCAGGCCAGGAGGAAGGTGGTTATGAGGAATCCGCGCCTGATCCTGTGCATCTATCCGCCGACATGATCGTTCAAGCCTCCGGCATCCTCCTATATAGGAAGGGTAAGTGCCAACCGTCCCTTGCTTCGGGCCGAACCGGCGAGCAGCGTCTTGATCCTTTCTTCCCTTCCACCTCCCACCGCTCCCCCGGCCGTCCTCGTCCACGGCATCGACGGCCTGCGCGCCGCCCTCGCCGCGGCGGCGGACCTCGGGCGTCCGCTGACGGTGCTGAGCTTTCCCGGGGCTGCCGGGTCCGCCGGGGCATCCTGGTTCCATGCCCTGGTCCGGGCGGGTTCGGCGGACTATCCGGACGTGCCGGTGACGGCGGTGCTGGACTGCGCCGGACAGCCCGGCCACGCCCTGGCCGCGCTGCGGGTCGGGGTTCGCCATCTGCTTCTGGCCGACTCGGTGCCGGCTTGGCCGCGGGTCAGGGCCATCGCGGAAACGGCGGGAGGCACGCTGTATGGTTCCGCCGGTCCGGTCTTCGATCCGCGCTTCTTCCGCGACCCCGTCAGGGGATGCCGCGAATGGCTCGCGGTAAACCCATAGGGCGAACCGACGCAGCGTTGCAAACGCCGCACCGAACGGCTATGCAAAGCCGCATTTTCCGACAGAAAACAAATCGGGACCTGGACCATGAAGATCACGCGCCGCGTCAAAGAGATCCTCGCCAATTACGAGAGCGACAATCCGGGAACCAAGGGCAACCTCGCCCGCATCCTGATGGAAGGCCGTCTCGGCGGTACCGGCAAGCTGATCATCCTGCCGGTGGACCAGGGGTTCGAGCATGGCCCGGCGCGCAGCTTCGCGCCCAATCCCGCCGGCTATGACCCGCACTATCACTATCAGATGGCGATCGACGCCGGCCTGAGCGCCTATGCGGCGCCCCTGGGCCCGCTCGAGGCCGGTGCCGACACCTTCGCGGGCGCCATCCCGACCATCCTGAAGATGAACAGCGCCAACAGCCTGTCGCGCCAGAAGGAAGCCGCCGACCAGGCCGTGACCGCCAGCGTCAAGGACGCGCTGCGGCTGGGCTGCACGGCCATCGGCTTCACCATCTATCCCGGCTCCGACGCGATGTACCAGCAGTACGAGGAGATCCGGGAGCTGAGCGCCGAGGCCAAGAGCTACGGCATCCCCACGGTCCTGTGGTCCTATCCCCGCGGCGGCCCCGTGACCAAGGACGGCGAGCTGGCGGTCGACGTGATCGCCTATGCCGCCCACATGGCGGCCCTGCTCGGCGCCCACGTCATCAAGGTCAAGCTGCCGACCGACTATCTTGAGAACGCCGACGCCAAGAAGGTCTACCAGCAGCGCGAGATCCCGATCGGCACCCTGCCCGAGCGGGTGCGCCACGTGATGCAGTCCTGCTTCAACGGCCGCCGCATCGTCGTCTTCTCGGGCGGCGCCCACAAGGACGAGAATGCCATCTTCGACGACGCGCGGGCGATCCGCGACGGCGGCGGCAACGGCTCGATCATCGGCCGCAACAGCTTCCAGCGGTCCCGCGAGGACGCGCTGGCCCTGCTCGACCGGCTGGTGAAGATCTATCTCGGGAAGGAATAACTCCCGGGCTTTCCGCTCCTCCGGGCCGGGCTCCCGTCTCCCGGATCCGGGGGAGCGTTTTCATTTCTGGCGGAGTTTTCTCCCATGGCGGACTGCCGCCTCTATCTCTGCACGCCGCCGGCGCTCGACCCGGCCGAGTTCGCCGACCAGCTGGCGCAAGCCCTGGACGGCGGCGACGTCGCCTGCGTCCAGCTCAGGCTGAAGGACGTGGACGACGACACGGTGCGCCGCGCCGTCGACGCGCTGCGGCCGATCTCCCAGTCGCGCGGCGTCGCCTTCATCCTGAACGACCGGCCCGACCTTGCGGCGGAGACGGGATGCGACGGCGTCCATGTCGGACAGAGCGACTGGCCCTATGCCAAGGCGCGGAAGGCCGTGGGGGCAGACGCCATCGTCGGCGTGACCTGCCACGACAGCCGGCACCTCGCGATGGAAGCGGCGGAGGCCGGCGCCGATTATGTCGCGTTCGGCGCGTTCTATCCGACCACGACCAAGCCGTCCCACTACCGGCCGGAGCCCGACCTGCTGCAATGGTGGTCGGAGATGATGGAAGTCCCCTGCGTCGCCATCGGCGGCATCACGCCGGAGAACTGCACGCCGCTGGTCAAGGCCGGCGCCGATTTCATCTGCGTCGTCACGGCGGTGTGGAACCACCCGGAGGGTCCGGGCGCCGGGGTCAAGGCGTTCAACTCGGCAATCGGGGCGGCGGCAGGCTGAGCCTGCCGCCGTATCAGTCTCAGCGCAACGCGGCACAGGCCCGCTGGATGCGCTGGCAGGCCTCTTCCAGCTCCGCGGTCGAGGTCGCGTAGGAGATGCGGAAGAAGGGCGCCAAGCCGAAGGCCGAGCCCTGGACCACCGCGACGCCTTCGGACTCCAGCAGGTAGGTGACGAAGTCCTCGTCCGTCTCGATCACCTTGCCGTCCGGGGTCGTCTTGCCGATCGTGCCCTCGCACGAGGGATAGACGTAGAAGGCGCCTTCCGGCTTGTGGCACTTGATGCCGCTCGCCTGGTTCAGCATCGAGACCACCAGGTCGCGGCGCTCCTTGAAGGCTTCCGCCCGCTCCTTGATGAAGTCCTGCGGGCCGTTCAGCGCCTCGACGGCGGCCGCCTGGCTGACCGACGACGGGTTGCTGGTGCTCTGGCTCTGGATCACGCCCATCGCCTTGATCAGCTCCTTCGGACCGGCCGCGTAGCCGATCCGCCAGCCGGTCATGGCATAGGCCTTGGACACGCCGTTGACCGTCAGGGTGCGGTCGTACAGCGACGGCTCGACCTGGGCCGGGGTCGTGAACTCGAACCCGTCATAGTTCAGGTGCTCGTACATGTCGTCGGTCATCACCCAGACATGGGGATGGCGGACCAGCACGTCGGTCAGCGCCTTCAGCTCCGCCCGGGTGTAGGCGGCGCCGGTCGGGTTGTTGGGGCTGTTCAGGATCAGCCACTTGGTCTTCGGCGTGATCGCCTTCTCCAGGTCCGCGGGCTGGAGCTTGAAGCCGGTGTCGGCCGGGCACTCGACCGGGACGGGCACGCCGTCGGCCAGCAGCACCATGTCCGGATAGCTGACCCAGTAGGGCGCCGGCACGATCACCTCGTCGCCGGGGTTCAGCGTCGCCATCAGGGCGTTGTACAGGACCTGCTTGCCGCCGGTGCCGACCGTCACCTGCTCCGGCGTGTAGTCCAGGCCGTTCTCGCGCTTGAACTTGGCGCAGATCGCCTTCTTCAGCGCCGGGGTGCCGTCCACCGCGGTGTACTTCGTATCGCCCGAGCGGATCGCCGCGATCGCGGCTTCCTTGATGTTCTCGGGGGTGTCGAAGTCGGGCTCGCCGGCGCCGAGGCCGATGATGTTGCGGCCGGCGGCCTTCAGCTCACGGGCCTTCTGGGTGACGGCGATGGTCGGCGAGGGCTTGATGTTGCTCAAGCGGGTGGCGATGAACGGCATGGCATGGGACCCGGTGCGGATTTCGATCTGGGCGAAGTCTGTTGAATCTACGCGGCGGAGACCCTACGCCCGCCGCCTCCCCCGTGCAAGCGGCACGGCCGATGGATACGGTGCGTCCGGGCACCCTCGTCGCGCGCAGGATCCGCACGAGAGTCGACTGTCGCGTGCCGCCTATGCTAAAGTTCTTACCCTTCTCCACTTTAGTAGATGGAAGCATACGGCGGTGCACGCCCCAGGCCTCACCCAACTGCTGGTCTACAGCGCATTCATCGTGCTGGGCATGGCTGTGCTGTACGCTTTCAGGCCACCACCTCCGCCGAAGGTCAAAGGCCAGCGGATCACTCTGCGCAGGACCATCGACAACCTGAACCATCCCTCCCTGCACGACGTCCGAATCATCGACAAACAGGGCCGCATCGTCTGCATCGAGCACATCATCCGCCTGCCATCCAGCATCGTGCTGATCGGGACGGTGGCCGCCTCCGCCAAGGGGGAGGTGACCGGCAGCGAGTTCTCCCGGACCTGGAAGATCTCCAACCGGGGCGGCACGACGACCTGCGTCAACCCGCTGCTGGAACTGCAACCCCTGAACCTCGCCTTCAAGCGCCGCTTCCCCCTGCTGCGGATCCGCGGCCTGGTGGTTTTTCCGGATACGATCAGCTTTCCGAACGGTGCGCCCAAGGGAGCGGTCTGCGCCTCCGACTTCGAGCGGTGGATCGGGGAGGTCCTGAAGATGGACGGCACCGTCAGTTCCGCGACCGAACAGGCCTGGCCGGCGATCGCCGCCATGGTGGCGTCGGCCCAGGCCCGCATCGAGCAGGCACGGGCCAAGGGCCTGCTGGGCGGGCAGGACGCGGGCGGCGGCAAGGCGAAGCCCGGCAAGAAGTCCCTCGGCCCGGTGCCCGTGCGCGCGGCGGCGGCTTCCCGCGGACGCTGATGCAGGACGCGATCCTTTCGTGAACGGATTCGCTCCGGGGGGACTGGCAGCGGGTGTCCGCGTTGAATATCTTACCAGCCATGACAATGCCCCCATCCATGCCCATGCTGATGCCGAAAGCCGCCGCCCTGCCGAAGCTGGAGGGGGGCAAGCGGCTTGAAATCGTGTCCGATTACAAGCCGGCCGGCGACCAGCCGCGCGCGATCGAGGAACTGCTGAACGGTATCCAGCAGGGCGAGCGCGAGCAGGTGCTGCTGGGCGTCACCGGGTCGGGCAAGACCTTCACCATGGCCCACGTGATCCAGGAGATCCAGCGCCCCGCCCTGGTGCTGGCGCCGAACAAGACCCTGGCCGCCCAGCTCTACGGCGAGATGAAGAGCTTCTTCCCGAACAACGCGGTGGAGTATTTCGTCTCCTACTACGACTACTACACGCCGGAAGCCTACGTCCCGCGCACCGACACCTATATCGAGAAGGAAAGCTCGATCAACGAGCAGATCGAGCGGATGCGCCACTCGGCCACCCGGTCGCTGCTGGAGCGCGACGACGTGATCATCGTGGCGTCGGTGTCGTGCATCTATGGTATCGGCTCGGTCGAGACCTACTCCGAGATGACGCTGGGCCTCCAGACCGGGATGATGGTCAACCGGTCGGAGCTGCTGTCCCGCCTGATCGACCTGCAATACAAGCGCAACGACCTTGGTTTCGGCCGTGGAACGTTCCGGGTGCGGGGCGACACCGTCGAGCTGTTCCCGGCCCACATGGAGGACCGCGCCTGGCGGTTCTCGCTGTTCGGCGACGAGTTGGAGGGGATCTTCGAGATCGACCCGCTGACCGGCGAGAAGCTGATGGCGCTCCAGGCGGTCAAGATCTACCCCAACAGCCACTACGTGACGCCCAAGCCGACGCTGCACCAAGCGATCAAGCAGATCCAGCACGACCTGAAGGTCCGGCTGGCCGAGTTCGAGGCCGAAGGCAAGCTGCTGGAGGCCCAGCGGCTGGAGCAGCGGACCCAATTCGACATCGAGATGATGCTGGCGACCGGAAGCTGCGCCGGCATCGAGAACTATTCCCGCTACCTCTCCGGCCGCCAGCCCGGCGAGCCGCCGCCGACGCTGTTCGAGTACCTGCCGAAGAACGCGCTGCTGATCGTGGACGAGAGCCACGTGATGGTGCCGCAGGTCGGCGGCATGTACCGCGGCGACTTCATGCGGAAATCGACGCTGTCCGACTTCGGCTTCCGCCTGCCGTCCTGCAAGGACAACCGGCCGCTGAAGTTCGAGGAATGGGACGAGATGCGGCCGCAGAGCGTGTTCGTCTCGGCCACTCCCGGCCCGTGGGAGATGGAGCGGACCGGCGGCGTCTTCGTCGAGCAGGTCGTCCGCCCGACCGGCCTGACCGACCCGCCGGTGATCATCCGCCCGACCGAGACCCAGGTGGACGACCTGATCGCCGAGTGCAAGGAGTGCGCGGCCAAGGGCCAGCGGGTGCTGGTCACCACCCTGACCAAGAAGATGGCCGAGGCGTTGACCGAATACATGCACGAAGCCGGCATCAAGGTCCGCTACATCCACTCCGACGTGGAGACTCTGGAGCGGATCGAGATCATCCGCGACCTGCGGCTGGGCGCCTACGACGTGCTGATCGGCATCAACCTGCTGCGCGAGGGCCTGGACATCCCGGAATGCGGGCTGGTGGCGATCCTGGACGCCGACAAGGAAGGCTATCTGCGGTCCCGCACCTCGCTGATCCAGACCATCGGCCGGGCGGCGCGGAACGTGGACGGACGGGCGATCCTGTACGCCGACCGGATGACCAACAGCCTCCAGGCGGCGATCGAGGAGACCAACCGGCGCCGGGAGAAGCAGAAGGCCTACAACGAGGCCAACGGCATCACGCCGGAGTCGGTGCGAAAGCAGATCTCCGACATCATGGAGAGCGTCTACGAGCGCGGCGACCGGGTGACGGTGAAGACCGGAGACGCCGACCGCAACAACATGATCGGCCACAACCTCAAGTCCTACATGGCCGACCTGGAACGCCGCATGAAGACCGCCGCCGCCGACCTGGAGTTCGAGGAGGCCGCCCGCCTGCGCGACGAGCTGCGCCGGCTGGAGGCCATGGACCTGGGGATCGACGGCGGCGACGCCCCCGCGATCGGCCTGGGCACCAACCGCGCCGTTCCCGACGGGAGCGGCCGGGCGTCACCCGCGCGCGGCGCCGCCGACGGGCGGGGCAAGCCGAGGGGGCGGCGGCGCAAGGGGCCGTGATAGGCCGAACCGCCAACCGGTGCCGGTTGAACCCGCCGGCAAATCCGGCTATGCAAGTCATGCGAACGAAATTCGCCGTGCGCCTCTGCGCGGTGTGAGGTCCGAGGAGAATTTGATGTTTTGGGTCATGGACGAAGAGCCGAAGGAAGAGACGCCCAAGCCGACCCCGGCACCGTTCAGCACGGTTCTTCAAAACCTGTTCAAGTCGCGCACGGTCATGATCTTCGGCGAGATCAACCAGAAGGTCGCCGAAAGCACCTGCGCCCAGCTTCTGGCCCTGGCGGTGGAGAATGACGATCCGATCCGGATCATCATCAACTCGCCGGGCGGCCACGTGGAGTCGGGCGACAGCATCCACGACATGATCCGGTTCATCACCCCACAGGTGAAGATGATCGGCACCGGCTGGGTCGCCAGCGCCGGCGCCCACATCTATCTGGCCGCGAAGAAGGAAAACCGGCTCTGCCTGCCGAACACCCGCTTCCTGATCCACCAGCCGCTGGGCGGCGCCGGCGGTCGGGCGACGGACATCGCGATCGAGGCGAAGGAGATCATCAAGATGCGCCGCCGCATCAACGAGATCATCGCCCGCGAAACCGGCCAGCCGCTGGAGCGGGTCGAGAAGGACACCGACCGGAACTACTGGATGTCCGCCGAAGAGGCGAAGGATTACGGCATCGTCAGCCGGATCGTCCAGGGCGCCCAGGAAGTCGAGTGAGGGGCGGGGCTGGCGCTTCGAACAAGATGGCGAGATGAAAATGCGGGCTTCGGCCCGCATTTTTTGTGTTTCGATGGAGGGGCGACTCCCCGCCGCCCGGGTTGGCAATCACCGATCCGCCAGCGCAAGCTTGGCCCCCAATGCGGCGAACGCACCGGCGAAGGTCCTCCGCATCCAGACCAGCACGCGGGGCCGCGAGATCACTTGGCTCCGGATCGACGCGGCGAAGATCCCGTAGCCGACGAAGACGGCGAAGGTCAGCAGCATGAAGACGGCGCTCAGTTCGAGCATGCGCGGGAGCGGATGCGGTTCGGTGGCGCTGACGAACTGCGGCAAGAAGGCGAGGAAGAATATTGACAGCTTCGGGTTGAGGATGTTGACCAGGACAGCGGAGACGATCACCTGGACCGCCGACTGGGGAGTGACGTCCTCCTCCACGCGGAGCGCACTCTGCTCCCTCAGCGTGTTCCAGGCCATATAGAGAAGGTAGGCCACGCCCAGATATTTGAGGATCTGGAACGCCAGCGCGCTGGTATGCAGCAGCGCCGCCAAGCCCATGATCGCCGCGGCCATGTGCGGGATGATGCCCAGGGTGCATCCGAACGCTGCGATCAGGCTCGCCCGAAACCCTCGTGAAAGGCCCGCCGCAAGCGTGAGCAGGACCCCGGTGCCGGGTGACGCGACGACGATGAGGGACGTTATCAGGAAGTCGATGCTCACGGCGGTCCCCGCCAGACGGTGATGACGGGCGATGCTATCACTGACCGCCGGCCGCGCCAAATCGCTGCGCATGCGATCGCAGCTATGTGTCGGGAACGCCGCGCGACATGGTCGGTTTTCAGGCCGGTGCTCCCGGGGGCAAGCCCCGGTCGGGTGAAACGGCTTGAGGAAGGAATGAATGAGCGGACAGGGCCGGAACGGAAAAGCCTACTTCAAAGAAGATACGGGAGGCGGCCCGACCTATCCGCCGCCGCAGCCTCCCGGAATGAGTTCAGCGCTGGAGCGGAACATCCAGGCGTTGCAGCGGCGGCGGCGGAAGGAAGAGGTGGAAGCGACCCTGGAGGAGCGGATCGCCGAAGGCATCACCCACTTCACAGGCAGCATGCGGTTCGTCTATCTGCACCTGACCTTCTTCGGGTTCTGGATCGTCGCGAACCTGGGCTGGGTTCCCGGCATTCCCCAGTGGGACCCTTCCTTCGTCGTACTGGCGATGATCGCATCGGTGGAAGCCATCTTCCTTTCCACCTTCGTGCTGATCAGTCAGAACCGTATGGCGGCGGCGGCTGACAAGCGGGCCGACCTCGACCTTCAGATCAGTCTCCTGTCCGAGCATGAGGTCACCAAGTTCACAGTCCTGGTGTCGCAGATCGCCGATCGCCTGGACGTCAGGACGAAGGCCGATGCCGAGCTTGACGAAATCACCCGGGATGTCGCTCCCGAGGCCGTGTTGGATGAAATCGAGGCGGTGAATTCGGGGACGCCCTCTTCCCGATAAAGCGGGACCTACGCCCGGATGTCCACCAGGCTGCCCCGTCCCTTCGCCGCCCCGCCCCCGGAGGTTCGCGACGAGATGGCCTGGGCCGTCGTATCGACGGACTGGCCGGTCTCGGTCGAACTCATCGCGCGCCGGGGCGCCTCGGCCTTGTAGACCGGAGCGGGTGCCTGGACCGTCTGGGTCCGTGTGACGGTCGCGGTCTGCATGGCCGCCGCCATGGCCGGGTTGACCGTATAGGCCGCCGAAGCCGCATTGTACGGCTTGGAGACGATCGGCGGCTGTACCGGCGGTATGTTGACGTTCATGACCCGCACCTGAAGGCTGGTTGAGGGGTGCTTAACGGTCGTCCAGCCTCATGATGACACAACTTTTCCGCCGAGTCACGCAGCTTCCCATAATCCAACTCAGCCGGCCGGCTGCTGCTGGGTGATGCAGTGGATGCCGCCTCCGCCCTTCACGATGTCCAGCGCCGGCACCTGGAGCACTTCCCGGTCCGGAAATACCTTGCGCAGCGTGCGGAAGGCCTCGTCGTCGGCGGTGTCCTCGTAGGCCGGCATCACGATGCCGCCGTTGGCGATGTAGAAATTGGTGTAGGACAGGGTCAGGCGGACGCCGTTATGGTCGCGGCGGTGGGGTTGGCGCAGCGGCACCACCTCGATCTCGCGGCCATGGGCGTCGCGGGCGGCCTTCAGTCGGTCCAGGTTGTCCTGGAAGATCTTGAAGTTGGGATCGCCGGTGTCGTCGGTGGTCAGAGCCAGGACCACGCCCGGCCGGGCGAAGCAGGCGATCTCGTCGATGTGGCCGTCGGTCTCGTCCTGCTCATAGCCGCGGCCCAGCCAGATCACCTGGCGGACGCCGAGATAATCCTTCAGGTGCTGCTCGATCTCCGCCTTGCCCAGGTTGGGATTGCGGTTGGGGTTGAGCAGGCATTCCTCGGTCGTGATCAGGGTGCCCTCCCCGTCCACGTGGAACGAGCCGCCTTCCAGGATCAGCGGCGCCTGATAGCGCGGCAGTCCCAGATGCCCCAGCATGTGCTTCGCCAGTTCGGCGTCCACCTGATGGTCCGGATAGTTGTTGCCCCAGGCGTTGAAGCCCCAATCCACGCCGGCGACCCGGCCCGCGTCGTTGACGACGAAGGAAGGCCCGGTATCCCGGATCCAGCTGTCGCTGATCGGCATGGGCAGCACCTCGATCCCCGGGCCGCAGGCCAGGGACACCTCGGCCACGTCGGCCTGGTTGCACACCATGGCGACGGGTTCGAACTGGGCGATGCTCTGGGCGACCTCGGCATAGGCGGCGCAGGCGGCATCGATGCCGCCGGCGAAAGTCTCGGGGCGGCAGGGCCACGCCATCCAGCAGCGGCTGTGGCGCTCCCATTCCGCCGGCATGCGGAAACCGTCCGCGGCTGGAGTGGACATGGTCTGATACCCCCTCAATGAATACGCCCCGGTGACACTAACCACCGGGGCGCGATCTTGGCAACCTCCCGGAACGGGAGCGAACCCGGCCGGGATAATCGGAAAATTTTCTTTGAAAAAAGAAACGAGGCCGAAGCGCTCTAATCGCGGCGCCTGGTCGGAGGATGCTGGGCCGGGAACCACTCGGACGATGTGGCCGGACGTTGGAAGCGGGTCTGGGCGGCGGGGCCGAGACGGAGCAGGCCAAGGAACACGAGGAAATTCACGATACGCCTCTTCAGCAGTTTCACCTGATGAAGAAGTTATTCCCCTGCCCGGAGAAAGACAACCCCCCGCCCCGCTCCGCCGGGGCCGCCATGCGCGCCGCGCATGAGATAGTGCAGCCCCGCGCATGAAGACGAATCCCGCCCCGGCGAAGAAAAGCCGAAAAACTCAGGCGTTCGACGCAGCCGCCATCTGTTCGTCCTGCTTCCTGATTCTTTCCTGGCGGGCCATGAAAACTCCGGCCACGATGATGCCGGTCGTCACCAGGGCGACGATGATCGTCGCCAGCGCGTTGATCTCCGGCGTCACGCCGAGGCGCACGCTGGAGAAGATCACCATGGGCAGCGTGGTCGAGGCCGGGCCGGACACGAAGCTGGCGATGACGAGGTCGTCCAGCGACAGCGTGAAGGCCAGCAGCCAGCCCGACACGATGGCCGGCGAGATGATCGGCAGGGTGATGACGAAGAAGATCTTGGCCGGCCGGGCGCCCAGGTCCATTGCCGCCTCCTCGATCGATTCATCCAGGCTGACCAGCCTGGACTGCACGATGACCGCGACGAAGGCCATGGTGAAAGTGATGTGGGCGATGGTGATGGTGGTCATGCCGCGCCCCTCGGGCCAGCCGATGAACTGTTCCAGGGAGACGAACAGCAGCAGCAGCGACAGGCCGGTGATCACCTCCGGCATGACCAGCGGCGCCGTGATCATGCCGCCGAACAGGGTCCTGCCGCGGAACCGGCCGAACCGGGCCATCGCCATCCCGGCCAGCGTGCCCAGCACGACCGAGAAGGTGGCGCTGAGCGCCGCGATGCGCAGCGACAGCCAGGCCGCCGCCAGCATCTGGTCGTTGTGCAGCAGTCCCGCATACCATTTGGTGGACCAACCGCCCCAGACGGTGACGAGGCGGCTCTCGTTGAAGGAATAGATGATCAGCAGGATGATCGGCACGTAGAGGAACGCGTAGCCGAACGCCATCATGGTGAGCACGAAGCTGGAACGTCGCATCATTGTCTTGCCACCTCCTGCTGTCTGCCTTGGTAATACTGGAACAGCATGATCGGGACCACGAGGAACAGGAGAAGCGCTATCGCCACGGCCGAGGCGACCGGCCAATCGCGGTTGGCGAAGAACTCGTTCCACAGCACGGCGCCGATCATCAGCGTGTTGGGCCCGCCCAGCAGGGACGGAATCACGAACTCGCCGACGGCGGGGATGAAGACCAGCAGCGAGCCGGCGACGATGCCGGGCACCGACAGCGGCAGCGTGACGCTGAGAAACGCCGTGAAAGGCTTGGCGCCGAGGTCCGCCGCCGCCTCCAGCAGGGTGTCGTCCAGCTTCTCCAGGGTCGCGTAGAGCGGCAGGATCATGAACGGCAGGTAGGAATAGACGATGCCGATATAGATCGACGTGTCGGTGTAGAGGATCTGGAGCGGCGCGTCGATCACGCCCAGCCAGAGCAGGAAATTGTTGAGCAGCCCCTCCTGCTTCAGGATGCCGATCCAGGCATAGACCCGGATCAGGAACGAGGTCCAGAACGGCAGGATGATCAGCATCAGCAGCGGCCCGCGCCAGGCCTGGGGCGCCTTGGCGATGCCGTAGGCCATGGGATAGCCCAGCAGCAGGCACAGCACGGTGGAGACGAAGGCGATCTTCAGCGAATTGAGATAGGCCACCGCGTACAGGCTGTCGGTCAGCAGGAACAGGTAGCTGCCGAAATTCAGCCGGATGGTCAGGTACGTCTCCTCCGCCCATTCGATGAGGGCGGTATAGGGCGGGATCGCGATCGCCGCTTCGGAGAAGCTGATCTTCAGCACGATCGCGAAGGGGATCAGGAAGAACAGCAGCAGCCACACATACGGGACCATGATGACCAGCCCGCGCCCCATCAGGCCCAGCCGGCGCAGCAGGTCCAGCACCAGGCGGACGGGAAGGAACTGGCCGAGATCGAAGCCCGGCGACGGCGCGTCCTTGCTCATGCGGTCTCCCAGCGGAACGAAACCCTGCCTGCTCATCGGAGCCCCCTCATTGGGTCAGCACGACGCCCGCGAAGGGCTGCCAAGTGACGTACACGCGGTCCTCCCAGGTGATCGGCATCTCGGTCAGCCGGCTGAAGTTCGGCTGGGTGACGCGGACCATCTTACCGGACTCCAGTTCGATCAGATAGATCGACAGGTTGCCCAGGTAGGCGATCTCCCGCACCGTCCCGCGGGTCGCGTTGCGGCCGCCGCCCGTCGCCGGGGGCTCCTTGGAGAGCGCCATCTTCTCCGGCCGGACGGCGACCGACACCGGAGTGCCCAGCGGAACGGGGACGCCGTGGTTGATGTAGAGGTCGCAACCCGCCTCCTCCGACTGGATCAGCACATGGTCGGGCTCGTCCTCCAGGATGCGGCCGGCGAACATGTTGACCGAGCCGACGAACTCGGCCACGTGTTTCGAGTTCGGGTACTCGTAGACTTCCGCCGGCGTGCCGACCTGGGCGATCCAGCCACTGTTCATCACGGCGATCCTGGACGACATGGTCATGGCCTCCTCCTGGTCGTGGGTCACGATCACGAAGGTGATGCCGACCTGCTCCTGGATATTGACCAGCTCGAATTGGGTCTGCTCGCGCAGGCGCCGGTCGAGCGCGCCCAGCGGTTCGTCCAGCAGCAGCAGCTTGGGCCGCTTGACGAGGCTTCGGGCCAGCGCCACGCGCTGCCGCTGGCCGCCGGAAAGCTGGTGCGGCCGGCGCTTGGCGAAGCGGCCGAGCTGGACGAGGTCCAGCACCTCGGCGACGCGCTGGCGGATCTGGTCGCGGGGCACGCGGTCCTGCTTCAGGCCGAAGGCGATGTTCTGCTCGACCGTCATGTGCGGGAACAGGGCGTAGCTCTGGAACATCATGTTGACCGGGCGGTCGTACGGCGGAATGTTCGACATGTCGACGCCGTCGATGAAGATCTTGCCCGAGGTCGGCATCTCGAAGCCGGCCAGCATGCGCAGGAGCGTGGTCTTGCCGCTGCCCGACCCGCCCAGCAGCGAGAACAGTTCCCCCCGGTAGATCGACAGGGACACGTCGTCCACGGCCGTGAAGTCGCCGAACTTCTTCGTGACCTTCTCGATCCTCACATAGGGCTGTTCCTTGGGATCCTGCCAGGGTTCCAGCTTTATCTTGCGGTTGGGCTGAGCCATTTCCGGGTTCTCCCTGCGATCACGGCATCCGGCAAACAGAAGCCCCGGCCGTCGCGACCGGCCGGGGCTTGATTCCTTTGGACGGCGATACCCGCTTACTGGCCGGTCTTGACCCGGGTCCAGGAACGGGTACGCAGCCGTTCGGCCGCCGGCGACACGGCCGAGACGGTGAACATGTTCTGCTTCGCCTCCTCCGACGGGAAGACCGCCGGGTTGGTCTTGACCGCCTCGTCCACCTGCTCCAGCGACGCCGGGACGGCGTTGGCGTAGTTGGTGAAGTTGGTGATGCCGGCCATCACCTCGGGCTTCAGGACGAAGTTGATGAATTTGTGGGCCGCGTCGGCGTTGGGCGAGTCGGCGGTAACCGTCATCATGTCGAACCAGAGCTGGACGCCCTCCTTCGGAACGACGTAGTCGACGGTCACGCCGGCATTCGCCTCGGCGGCACGGGCCTGGGCCTGGATCACGTCGCCCGAATAGGCCAGCGCCACGCAGGCGTCGCCGGCCGCGAGGTTGTTGATGTTCTGCCCCGTGACGAAGTTCTTCACGTAGGGGCGGATCTTCATCAGCGTCTCCTCGGCCTTCTTCAGGTCGTCCGCCTTGTCCGAGTTGGGATCGAGGCCGAGATAGTGAAGCACGGTCGGGAAGGTGTCGGTCGCCGAATCAAGGATCGTGATGCCGCACGGGGCGATCTTCTTGGCGACTTCCGGATCGAAGATCAGGTCGAAGCTGTCGAGCGGCGCGTCGGGCATCAGGGCCTTGATCTTCTCGGCGTTGATGCCGATCCCGATAGTGCCCCACTGGTAGATGACGCCGTACTGGTTGCCGGGATCGGAACGCTCGACCTGCTTCATCAGCACGGGGTCGAGGTTCTTCAGGTTCGGGATCTTCGACTTGTCGAGCTTCTGGAGCGCCCCGGCCTTGATCAGCCGGCTCATGGTCGGCTCGGCGGTGGGCACCACGATGTCGTAGCCGGACCGGCCGACCAGCAG
The DNA here is from genome assembly GCF_016806835.2 of Skermanella rosea. Lineage (NCBI taxonomy): Bacteria > Pseudomonadati > Pseudomonadota > Alphaproteobacteria > Rhodospirillales > Azospirillaceae > Skermanella > Skermanella rosea. The sequence continues at coordinate 4,203,527 of NZ_CP086111.1, forward strand.
CTTCTGCTCCAGGATCTCGAGGTTGTCGTAGATGTCGTAGTTGTAGGAGATACCGGTTTCCGCCTTGAAGTCCTCAAGGGTCGTCTCGCCGATATAATCGTTCCAGTTGTAGATGTTGACCGTCTGTGCAGACGCCAAGCCCGGCGCCGCGATGGCGACGGCGGCAACGGCGCCGATCAGGCTGCTTACGATCCTCTGCTTCATCCCGCTGAACCCCGACATTCTTGGAAATTTCATCACTCCGGCCAAGCGGACGCGTCCCCATTACGCCGACCGGTTTGGGCATCGCCGCGTCGGCGGCTATTGCACTCATGGGCAGGGGGGTTGTCAACGCCGCAACGCGACATTCGCATCGAAGTTTTGGCGGGTCGGCCGGAGACGACGAGGATGGGGCGGAGGCAGCTTGACGCAGCCCATCACCGATTTTCTGAATTAAATTGCATATGCGCGAAAAAGAGGTAAATTCACGTCGTCATAGCTCCTTGGAGAATCGCGCGGCAGCCCGGCTCGGATTTCTTCCGAGGACGGTAGGCGTGCCCCGCCGGCTTCCCACAACGCGAGCACCACGCCATCCTGTCAGAGGCCATCCCATGCCCAACCTTGCCGTCATAGCTGACGATCCGGAAGAGTTCCGGCAATCGATGGAGCGTATGAACAACTCTGACTATCAGCGTAGCGCCGTCAGCTTCAATCACGGACTTCGAACCGCGCGGGAGTTGGAGGATCTGGTATGCCAGGCGCCTTTCGTACCGACCAACCTGGATGCCGTCGCCGACCTCTTGAAGGAATCGAATGACGAATGGGCAAAGGCGTTCTGGAAGGCGAGGTACTTTCTCATCGCACACGCGAAAAGCTGCTTGAGGCTTACGCACGCTCCTTGATCAATGCATGCAGGACAGTCCGTCTCGAGTTCAGCCTCGTATCCTATTCCGAGCGGGAGCTGAGACTCGCGCTCGATGAAGCCGATATCGACTTGACCGCGTTGTTCCGGCGCAGGCAACCGGCCGACGGCCTGTCTCCCGGCAAGATCGCGGGAATCATCGCCTTCAGGCTTGGCCGGTTCAAGATCGTGCATGTGGCCGAGCAGGGCCAGGGCCATGCCCTGATCCACCTGATCCAGGATCTCGCGGCGATCTACGCCGTTCAGTCCGTGCTCCTTCGTGCGGACATTCCCGGCCGGAAAGTCCTGGAAACCGCCTATCAGATGTCGAGACGCCACGCCAATCAGGAGACCTTGGGCATCGTTTTCGACGCGATCGCGCCGAGCATGGCGGCCTGATACCGGTAAAGGGCGGCGCGCCTGCGGAAGTACCGCCCCGCCCCTTCCTAAAGCCTCACACGTTCAGCAGCAGGTTCTCCCGCTCCCAGGAGCTGATCACCCGCTGATAGGCGTCATACTCCGCCTGCTTGACATGGGTCACGGCGGCGACGAAGCGTTCGCCGAAGATCTCGCGGAGCGGCTTGCAGGCATTGAACTTGGTGATCGCGTCGGACTGGTGGCGCGGCAGGGTATAGGCCAGGCGATGGGCGCTGCCCTTGACCGGGTCGGTCGGCTCCAGCGACTGGACCATTCCGATATAGCCGCAGGCGAGCGAGGCGGCCAGCGCCAGGTAGGGGTTGGCGTCGGCTCCGGCGACGCGGTTCTCGACCCGCCGCGACTCCGGCGGGGAGACCGGGACGCGGAAGCCGGTGGTGCGGTTGTCCCGGCCCCAATGGACATTGATCGGGGCATCGGACCCGGCGATCAGGCGGCGGTACGAGTTGACGTTGGGGGCGAGCAGCGGCATCGCCGACGGCAGGTATTTCTGGAGGCCGGCGATATGGCTGAGGAACAACGGGGTGTCCTCCCCGTCGGCGTTGGAGAATAGATTTTCCCCCGTGTTCTTGTCGACCACGCTCTGGTGGACATGCATGGCGCTGCCCGGCTCGCCCTGCATCGGCTTCGCCATGAACGTGGCATAGACGTTGTGCCGGATCGCGGTTTCCCGAACCGTCCGCTTGAACAGGAAGACCTGGTCGGCCAGTTCCAGCGCGTCGCCATGGTTGAAGTTGATCTCGATCTGCGCGGCACCGGCCTCGTGGGTCAGGGTGTCGATGTCGATTCGCTGCGCCTCGCAGTAGTCGTAGACGTCCTCGAAGATCGGGTCGAACTCGTTGACCGCATCGATGCCGTAGGCCTGCCGGCCGCTCTCGGTCCGGCCCGACCGGCCGACCGGCGGAACCAGCGGATAATCCGGGTCCTTGTTGATCTGGACCAGGAAGAACTCCAGCTCGGGAGCCACGATCGGCTGCCAGCCGCGCTCGTCGTACAGTTCCAGCACCCGCTTGAGCACCCAGCGCGGCGAGATGTCCACCGGGCTGCCGTCGGCATAGTCGCAGTCGCTGATCACCTGGGCGGTCGCCTCGGTGTACCAGGGCACCATGCGGATCGTGTTCTCGTCGGGACGCATGTAGATGTCCGAATTGGCCGGGCTGGTGACGTCCTCGTCATCCGGGTACTCGCCGGTCACCGTCTGGATGAAGATCGCTTCCGGCATGCGCAAGCCGCGCTCGCGCAGGATGCGGAGGAACTTCTCGGCCGGCAGGATCTTGCCGCGCGCGATCCCGGACATGTCCGGAACGAGACACTCGACCTCGGTGATCTGGCGGCCCTGGATGAAATCGCTGAGGAGGTTCATACATCTGACGGCTCGGGCGCACCCCGGCCGGCTCCGCGTTGTTGCGCCTGACACCGGTCATTATGGGTCGATGCCGCGGCACGCGCCAGAGGGGCCGTTGCGGGCTGGGCAAAATTCGCTTGGCCAACCCCGATTTGGTGCTTGCACCCGGAGCGCCGTGGCCTTAGCGCATCGGGAGTACGAAGTGAAGGATCCTCCATGCGCATTGCTTTCCTGGCCTTGCCGCTGCTGCTGTCCGGCTGCGGAGTCATCGAAATGGTCGCCAGCGGTGTCGCCGACGGCACCAAGTTCGTCATCAACCGGGTCGAGAACGACCCACAGGTCCAGGAGACCCGACGCCAGCAGGGCTATGCCCCGGCGCGGGGCCAGGACCTGACTGCGCCGGAAGCGGTCCCGGCCCAACCTTATCCAGACCAGACCCGGCCGTCGTACCAGTCCGGCGGAGCGACGGCAGCACCGGCTCCGCTGGCCGCTCCGGTGACCCCGGTGACCCGCGGCGAACCCCTCTGAACTGACGAAGCCCTTTTGGACGGGGCATCGCCGGCCCGGGTATCGCCGCCCGCGGGTATCTCCGCCCGCGGGTATCTCCGTTGTGCGGAAGGATCGAAGGAGGCACTATGCGGCCCCCAAGGGTGCCGAACAGGCTTCCACCAAGAGAGGCGACATGAAAAGACGTCAATTCCTCACCACGGGCGCGGCCGGTGGCGCCGCAGCGCTGGGTGCCGCCGCAAGCTTTCCGGCTCCCGCCATTTCCCAGGGCCGCCAGCAGTGGACGATGGTCACGTCCTGGCCCAAGAACGCTCCCGGCGTCGGCGTCAACGCCCAGCGGGCCGCCGACATGATCGGGGCGCTGAGCGGCGGCCGGCTCACGGTCAAGCTCTATGCCGCCGGCGAGCTGGTCCCGCCGTTCGAGGCGTTCGACGCCGTCGCCAGCGGCACCGCCGACATGCTGCACGCCACGCCCTATTACTGGCAGGGCAAGAATCCGGTGTTCCACTGGTTCACCGGCGTGCCGTTCGGCCTGACGGCGGCCGAGTTCAGCGGCTGGATCTATTACGGCGGCGGCCAGCAGCTGTGGGACGAAGCCTACGCGCCCTTCGGCGTCAAGCCGTTCTACGCCGGCAACAGCGGCGTCCAGGCGGGCGGATGGTTCGTGCGCGAGGTCACCGGCCTGGCCGACCTGCGCGGCCGGAAGTTCCGGATCGCCGGCCTGGGCGGCGCCGTGATGCAGAAGATGGGCGTCAACGTCGTGCTGACGCCGCCGGGCGAGATCTTCGCCGCCCTTCAGTCGGGCGCGGTCGACGCGGCGGAGTGGGTCGGCCCCTGGAACGACCTTGCGTTCGGCCTGTACCAGATCGCCAAGTTCTACTACCTGCCCGCCTTCCACGAGGCCGGGCCGGCGCTCGAGATCAGCGTCAACAAGCAGAAATACGACGCCCTGCCGAAGGATCTCCAGCAGATCGTCGCGGCCGCGGCCCAGGCGACGGCGACCACCACGCTGGCCGACTTCACCTATCACAATGCCCAGTCTCTGGAACCGCTGGTCCGCGACCACGGCGTGCAGCTCCGGGAATGGCCGGAGGAGGTGGCGGTCGAGATGGGCCGGGCGACCCGCGAGGTCATGGCCGAGATTTCCGCCTCGAACGACATGACCCGGAAGGTCCATGCCTCCTTCTCCGCCGCCCTGGAGAAATCCCGCGCCTGGAGCCGGTGGAGCGACCTCGCCTACCTGAACCTGCGCGAGAAGGCGCTCGGCGCCTGAGCCGTCCCGTCCCTCGCCCGGGGCCGCGCTGTTAGGGCGCGGCCCCCGACCGCGCCGTCGAGGTAGACACGGGATCGCCCGCCACCCATAAAGTCTCCCCGTTCGTTCCTGGGCACAAGGCGGAATGCGACGATGGACCTCGACGAGCCGATGCGGATCGACGGCGACATGGCCGTGCTCCGGTCCCGCCGGACGCGCTGGATCACCCGGGTGGGGCTCGCGGTCCTGATCCTGCTGGTTCTGGTTCCGGCCATCGATCTCGGCATCTCCCGCCTGTTCTATGACACTGCCGGGGGCTTCGTCTGGCGTAACCGGCCGATGCCGGAGGCGATCCATGCCGCGATCCAGGTCCTCGCGCGGATCATCGGCGCGGCGACCCTCCTGGCCTTCCTCTATACCGCCGGACGCTCGCTGTGGAACCTGCTGCGGACCTGCGAGGGCACGCCGGCGGTCCTCCTCGGGCTCGGGCCTCGAAGCTGGGCCTTCCTGTTCCTGGGCCTGGTGCTCGGACCCGGGCTGGTCGCCAACGTCGTGCTGAAGGACATGTGGAACCGCGCCCGGCCGGTACAGGTGGCGGAGTTCGGCGGCGACCAGTATTTCAGCCCCCCGATGGTGATCAGCAACCAGTGCGAAAAGAACTGTTCGTTCGTCGCCGGCGACGCGGCCATGGGGTTCTACCTGCACATCTTCGCCTATGTGGCGTTGCGGCGCTTCGCCGGACCGTTGCTCGTCGCGGGCATGGCAGCCGGGCTCGCCGCGGGGCTCCTCAGGATCGGCATGGGAGCCCATTTCTTCAGTGACGTGATCTATGCCGGAGTTTTCATGACCTTGACCATCGCCGGGCTGCACGCCGCCATGTTCTCGCCCAGGCAGACCCTGGACCTGTGGCGCCGCTGGACGCCCTGGTGCGACAGCCGCTGGCCGTCGCGCGAAGGGCGGTCCTGATGGCCGGCCGCGGCCATCCCCGTTCCTGGTATTCCGAGACCGCCCTGCCCCAACCCGATCATCCGCCGCTGGCGGGCGATCTGCGGTGCGACGTCTGCGTCGTGGGCGGCGGCTATACCGGGCTTTCCGCGGCCCTGCACCTGGCGGAGCGGGGCTATGACGTCGTGCTGCTGGAGGCGGAGCGGATCGGCTGGGGCGCCTCGGGACGGAACGGCGGGCAGATCGTCACGGCGTACAATCCCTCCATGGGGACCATGGAGGGATGGGTCGGCAAGGACGACTCGCGCCTGCTGTGGGAACTCGGCGAGGAATCGAAACGGATCCTGGCGGACCGTGTGGAGCGCCACGCCATCGACTGCGACCTGCGCTGGGGCTACGTCCTGGCGGCGCTGAAGCAGCGGCAGCTTGCCGGGCTGCGCGAGATGGAAGCGGAATGGAGCGGCGACTACGGCTACCACGAGGCACGCCTGCTGGACCGGGACGAGATACGCTCGATGGTCGCGTCCGATGCCTATGTCGGCGGGCTGTTCGACGGCGGCAGCGGGCAGCTCCATCCGCTGAACTATGCGATCGGACTGGGCCGCGCCGCGACCGGGGCGGGCGTCCGGATCTTCGAGGGTTCCCGGGTCGAACGGCTCGACACCGGCACGATGCCTGCCGCCCACGCCGCAGCGGGCACGGTCCGGGCGGACTACCTTGTCCTGGCGGGCAACGCCTATCTGGGCGGGCTGGTGCCGGAACTGGCGGCGAAGATCATGCCGGTCGCGACATACATGATCGCGACGGAGCCGCTGGGCGAGGAACGCGCGACGTCCCTGATCCCGTGCGGACACGCGGTCGCCGACGTCAATTTCGTTCTGAACTACTACCGGCGCTCGCCCGACCACCGGCTGCTGTTCGGCGGCGGCGTCAGCTATTCGGGGCTCGACCGGCCGGACCTGAAGCGTATCCTGCGCCGCACGATGCTGCGCTATTTCCCGCAGCTGGCCGATGCCGGGATCGACCATTGCTGGGGCGGCCATGTGGCGATCACGCTGAACCGCACGCCCCATTTCGGGCGGATCGGCTCCAACACCTTTTTCGCCCAGGGCTATTCGGGCCACGGCGTGGCGCTCACCGGCCTTGCCGGGAAGCTGATCGCCGAGGCGGTCGGCGGGACCGCGGAACGGTTCGACGTCTTCGCCCGCCTGCCGCACCAGCGTTTCCCCGGCGGCCCCGCCCGGATGCCCCTGCTGGTGCTCGCCATGGCCTGGTTCCGCCTGCGCGACCTATTGTGAAAGGGGTATGGCCGGCGCGCGGACAGTGCTCTGATCGATTGCAAAAAAGTCGTAATCTTGGGGACGAATGGTCTTCCCGTTCCGAGATTCCGTGCCAACAGCCAAGCGTCGATCCGTGCCCCTCAGAATCCTGATCCTGATGCTCGCCCTGCCCTTGTTCTGTGCCGTGGGGCCGGTCCAGGCCGCGGCGCAATCCTGCTCCGCCCGGCCGCCGCCCCCGACGGTGACGGTCAGGACCGCCCAGACCGACGTTCTCGCCAATGAGGATCTCGGTTTCAGCGAACTGACCCGCCTGTTCCGCAAGCCCGGCGCCCACCCCGCCGGGCTGTACACCGGAGCGATCGCAGTCGGCCAGTCGGCCCGGTACCGCTGGGTCGACGACGGCAGGGAGATCTGCGTATCCCTGGACACGATCGAGGTGACGCTGACCCTGACCGAGCCGAAGATCTATATCGGGCGCGAACTGGCGGAGGACGCGTGCGCCCGCGAGTCGGTCTGGCGCCACGAGATCGTCCATTACCGGATCGACCAGGACGTGCTGCAGCGCTTCGCCCCGGTCATGCAGCGCGCCGTCGAGTTCGCGGCGAAGCAGGCCGGCGGTCAGGTCGCCAGGCGGGAAGCCGATGTCACCCGCATCGGCGAGCGGATGGCGCGGTCGGTCCGCCAGCATGTGGACCGGGTCTCGCGCGACATGCAGAGCGACCGCGACAGCCTGCACGACCGCCTCGACTCCCGCGAGGAATACGCCCGCACCTCGACCATGTGCTCCCGCGGCGACCTCGGCAACTCCCGGCCCGTGCTGTGCGCGTCCGAGCCGCACCTTTGCACGAACCTGGAGAAGCCGTGAAGCAGGCCGGGAGTCCTACTCGATGGTTTCCAGCACCTCGCGCACGGTGGTGAACAGCCGGTCGATCTCGGCCTTCTCGATGATCAGCGGCGGGGACATGGCGATGATGTCGCCGGTGGTCCGAATCATCACGCCGCGCTCGTAGCACTTCAGGAAGGCTTCGAAGGCCCGCTTGGTCGGCTGGCCGGGCAGCGGTTCCAGCTCGATGCCGGCGATCAGGCCCAGGTTGCGCAGGTCGATGACGTGGCGTGCCCCCTTCAGGCTGTGGACCGCCGCCTCCCAGTAGGGCGCCAAGTCGGCCGCGCGCTGGAACAGCCCGTCCTCCTGGTAGGTGTCCAGGGTCGCGAGACCTGCGGCGCAGGCGACGGGATGGCCCGAATAGGTGTAGCCGTGGAACAGCTCGATGGCGCCTTCCGGGCCGGTCATGAAGGCGTCGTAGATGTGCTTGCGCACGAACACGGCCCCCATGGGGATGGTGCCGTTGGTGATGCCCTTCGCGGTGCAGACGATGTCGGGCATGACGCCGAAATATTCGGTGGCGAAGCTGGCCCCCAGGCGGCCGAACCCGGTGATGACCTCGTCGAAGATCAGCAGGATGCCGTGCTTGTCGCAGATCTCGCGGAGCCGCTGGAGATAGCCCTGCGGCGGGATCAGCACGCCGGTCGAGCCGGCGACCGGCTCCACGATGACGGCGGCGATGTTCGACGCGTCGTGCAGGGTGACGATGCGCTCCAGCTCGTCGGCCAGATGGCCGCCCCATTCCGGCTGCCCGCGGCTGAACGCCTGGTGCGACTTGTCGTGGGTGTGCGGCATATGGTCGACGCCGTTGAGCAGGCTGCCGAAGAACTTTCGGTTGGAGACGATGCCGCCGACCGAGATCCCGCCGAAGCCGACGCCATGGTAGCCGCGCTCGCGCCCGATCAGCCGCTGCCGGGTGCCCTCGCCCCGGGCCCGCTGGTAGGCCAGCGCGATCTTCAGCGCGGTATCGACCGATTCGGAGCCGGAGTTGGTGAAGAAGACATGGTCCAGGTCGCCCGGCATCAGGGTGGTCAGCCGCGACGCCAGCTCGAACGCCAGCGGATGCCCCATCTGGAACGCGGGCGCGTAGTCGAGTTCCGAGATCTGGCGCTGGACCGCCTCGACGATCCTGGGGCGGCGGTGCCCCGCGTTGACGCACCACAGCCCGGCGGCGCCGTCGAGGATCTGACGGCCGTCCTGGGACGTGTAATACATGCCCTCCGCCGACACCAGCATGCGCGGCGCTTTCTTGAATTGCCGGTTCATGGTGAACGGCATCCAGAAAGCTTCGAGATTGTTCGGCTGGCTGGGCGTCGTGATGCCGTCCATGACGGGTTCTCCTTGAAGAATGAGGGAACTGCGAAGGGTTGGACAAAACGGTCCATCCGCCCCGGTAGTCAGCGTAAGCCACGCTCAAGAAAATCGACAAGCGCTTTCCAACCCGAAGTCGGGGCATTATGAGGCCTTGCCAGCCCGCAATGTTCCTGTTGAATATACTCAACAGGTTTAACAGGGACGGCGGCGATGGACTTCGATGTGGGCGCCCGGTTGCGGGCAATCCGCGAGATGCACGGCCTGTCGCAGCGGGAACTGGCGAAACGCGCCGGGGTCAGCAACGCATCGGTCTCGCTGATCGAGCAGAACCGGTCGAGCCCCTCGGTCGGGTCGCTGAAGAAGGTGCTCGACGGCATCCCGATGAGCTTGGCGGACTTCTTCTCGATGGAGCAGGCCCCGCGCGAGCAGGTGTTCTTCCGGGCCGAGGAACTGGCGGTGATCAGCGACGGGCCGATCCGCTATGCCCAGGTCGGGCGCGACCTGGGTTCAAGGGCGCTGCAGATCATCCACGAGCGTTACGAGCCGGGTGCCGATACCGGGCAGAGCATGCTGCGCCACGCCTCCGAGGAGGGAGGCGTCGTACTGCGGGGCAAGCTGGAAGTCACCGTCGGCGACCAGCGCCGGGTGCTGGGTCCCGGCGACGCCTACTACTTCAACAGCAGGCTGCCGCACCGTTTCCGGACGGTCGGGGACGAGGTCTGCGAAGTCGTCAGCGCCTGCACGCCGCCGAGTTTCTAGGCCGCCGGTTCGACCAGGTCGCCCAGCTTGTTGAGCAGGTAGTCGAGATCGTCCGACGCAAGATCCTCGTACTGGGTCAGGATGCGTTCGATCATGCGGCGGCGATGGCGGTCCAGGTCCCCCGGCTCGCCGTCGAACAGGGTCTCGTGGGAGACATCGACCGCGACGCGGAAGGCCGGCAGCAGCCGGGCGGGCAGCCCCGCCCGCTCGTAGAGCGACTTCAGGCCAAGCCGCCCGGCATCGTGGATCAACAGGCGGGCATTGGTCAGCGGCACCTTGCCCAGGAGGGACAGGCTCGCCTCCAGGAAGGCGACGTCGCCCATGCACAGCGCCCGAAGCATGAGCGACGGGGTCAGGCGCCCGTTGAGGTGAAGCTGCTCGACCAGCCGTTCGACGTCGGCATCGTCCTTGCCGTCGGTGAACAGCGAAACCGTCGCCCGCTCCCGGCTTTGCAGGACGAGGTCGCTGGCGATCCCGGCGGGGAGTTCGTGATGGGTGACGAGATAGTCGCGGAGCGTATCGGAGACCAGGACGACCAGCCGTTCGGCAACGGTCACCGGCAACTGGTCGCGGTGGACCAGCGGTTCCTGGACGGCGGGGCTGTCGCCGAAACGGTCCAGCACCCGGCCCAGGCTCTCCTCGGGGATCGTGGCACCCGGGTTGGCGACCAGCCGAGCCACGGCCTGCTCAGGGGCCGACTCGACAAGGACGTCGGCCACTTCGGCGCTCACTTCCGGCCGGCCGGCGATCGCGGTCTGCTTGGCGGCCGTGCCGGTGCGGACGAGCTCGATCAGGTCGTCGTCGGTCAGGACGGAGGAAGCCCCCAGGACCGGCAACGCCACCGCCTCCACGTCGCGCGCCAGCGTCAAGGCCACGTCCCGCGGCAGGCTCGTGGACGATTTGAGGTTCTCCGCGAGCGCTTGGCGCACGCGTTCGGCGGCATCGCGCGCCATCACCCGGACGATGCCCTCGGCCAGCTTCCGCTCGCCGTCGGTCAGTCTCACGCTTTCGAGGCTTGCGGCCACTTTGGCAGCCATTTCGGCCCTGGTCTGCGGAGAAGGATCCGCCAGCAGCCGTTCGACATCCCGTTGGGTCAGGTGTTCGGTCATGTTTCCAGTCGCGTTCAGGCGCCGCGGGACAGGACGGCGCAAAGCCGGCTCCACCTTTTCTAGCCTAACCATGATCCGGAAAAATGCTTAACCGATGCTTAAAATAGTTCGGTACGGATCAAAGCAGTCATTTGGAGCAAAAAGCCACGTCACGTGGATATTACCAGACAAGCCAAGCGGTGCCACTCCAGCCCATCGCACAACCTTGAACATTCGATTCGCTGCCGGCAACCTGTAATGCGGGCATCCACAACCATGTCGGAAGTCATGAGACGCAGACCACGCCGCGCCCCCTTCAGCACGACTCCCGGGCGGCGGCGCTCTCCCGGCGGCGGGCCTTGGCCAGGGCAAGCTCGATCCGCGCGATCTGATCCTCGATGGAGACCCAATGCTCCGAAACGACCTCCAGGTCGCGGTCCTCGTAGACGTCGGAGCCGGGTCGCCTTTCCTGCCAGCGGGCGATCTCGGCGTCGCGGGCCTCCAGCAGCCCCACGATCTGGGGCCTGAACAGGCGGATCAAAGCGGTGATCCAGCGGTTCACGGCCCAGGACGGCCGGGCATGGTCGATCACGAAGCAGTCCAGCATCCGCACCACGTCCGGAGCCTCGTACCAGGTTTCGCCGGTGACCCACCGGTTGGTGGTGAACAGCCGGATGGGCAGGCCGGCGCGGTCCATCGAAATGCCGACGATATGGCACAGCGCGTCGTTTTCGCCGCCCAGGTCCCTGGAATCCGGGATCCGCGCCGCGGTGACGCCGGACGGCATGCCGAGCGGCCGCAGGAAGGTATGGAAATGGCCATGCTCGCCGGAGACCCGTTCGTCCTCCGGGTGGGCATGATAATAGTACTGGGCGTGGAATTCCGCGTCGTAGACGTCGCCGGGAGGATAATGGCGCCATTCGTAGAAGGTGCCGGCCCCGCGCAGAACCTCCCCGACGATGTTGTCGCCGGTCTTCGCCAGCACGCGCTGACAATTCATCACCTCGCGCGCCGCCTCGGCCATTGCCTGCAGCTCGCCGCGCGACAGCGATCCGAAATCGGTCATCGCCGAAAAATCCCGTCTCCGAAGCCCGGGCTCCCGCCGGGTCACGTCATCAGTTTAACCCACAAACTTTGAACGGGCATTCGAGATTTTCGGCCTATTCCCGCATGGCGTGGACGAGCGCACCATCGTCCTGGAACAGCGCGGCCGGCAAATCGGTTACGATTACCGTCGCCGCTGAAGGCCGCCCACAGGATCATAGCCATGCATGCGCGCTGCTACGGGATACCTTGTGCCGTGCTTCTGATGACGGCCTGGAGCCACGGTGCCGTGGCTGCGGGCGAGGCGCATGCCATGGCATCCGGCCTGCCGGCCCTTGCCATGGCGGCTCCGCCCGATCCGGCGGGATCGCGCCCGCAGTGGCTGGCGCGGGCCGTCGGGCTGTTCGACCGGGGGGCGCTCGCCAACGAGATGAATGTCAGACGCCCCCTGACCAAGTGGACCCGGCCGATCGACATCGCGGTGCGGGGCGACGCGGGCGGCGACTGGCTGCCGAGGATCGAGGAGATCGCCATCGAACTGGCGGAACTCACCGGCGAGGGCGTCACGGTCCATGACAATCCCCTCTGGGCCGGCGACATCGACGTCTATCTGACCAACCGTGCCGGCTACTGGCCCTTCTTCGTCGATCCGATCGACGGCAGGCGAGACCAGCCCTTCACCTGCATCGCCCTGCCCTCCGCAGTCGGCGGAGAGATGCGCAGTTCCAAGATCCACATCAATGCCGGTGCGCTGCCGCCCCGGGCGGTCGGCGCCTGCCTGCTCGAGGAGATCTTCCAGAGCATGGGCTTCTTCGGGGAGACTCCGGACGATCCGACATCGCTGCTGGACGACGAGGTCGGCTACCAGGAACTGGGATCCATGGACCGGCTGCTGCTGCGGACCCTCTACGACCCCCGCCTGGCAGCCGGGATGGAACGGGCCGAGGCGCTGAGCCTCGCGCGGGAGATCCTGGAGGAGCATCTGTCCCGGTAAAGACGACGGGCCGCCGCTGCCTGCTATCTTATGCCGGCTTCCTCGAAGTAGCGCATGGCGCCGTCATGCAGCGGAACCGCCAGGCCTTCGGTCGCGACGGAGGGCTTTTCCAGTGCCTGGAGCGCCGGATGCAGGCGCTTGAAGGCATCGAAATCGTCGAACACCGTCTTGACGATTTCGTAGACCAGGCCGGCATCCACCGCGGCGGTGGTGGCCAGGACGGCCCTGACGCCGAAGGTTTCCACATCGTCCGGGTTGCCGGTATACATGCCGCCCGGAATGACCACCCGCGCGTAATAGGCACCGTCGCCGAGCAGCTTCCGGACCGGCCGGCCGTCTATGCCGACCAGCTTGACCGAACAGGCCGACGCGGCCTGCTGGACCAGGCCGTTGGGATGGCCGCCCGCATAGACCACGGCATCCACGCGGTTGTCGCACAGCGCCTCCGCCTGTTCCGACGCGGGCAGTTCCGATGCCAGGCTGAAATCGCGCGCCGTCCAGCCCCAGGCCTTCATGACCGTATCCATCATCGCCCGGTTGCCCGAACCGGGTTCGCCGACATTGACCCGCTTGCCCTTCAGGTCGTCGAACGCATCGATGCCGGCCCCGGCGCGCGCGACCACCGTGAAGGGCTCGCCGTGAAGCGCGAAGACGGAGCGCAGTTCCTTGTGGGGTCCCTGGTCATGGAAGCGGCCGCTGCCCTTATGGGCGTGGAAAAGCCAGTCCGACTGGGTCACGGCCATGTCCAGTTCGCCGGTGCGCAGGGCGCCGAGGTTGGACAGCGATCCTTCGGTGGCCTCCACCGCGCACCGGATGCTGTGCTGGGTGCGGGCCCGGTTGACCATACGGCAGACGGCACCGCCGGCGGGATAGTAGAGGCCGGTGACCGCGCCGGTGCCGATGGTCAGGTATTGCGGCTCCTGGGCATGAGCCGGGACGGACAGGGCAGGCACGGTGACGGCGGCCATGAAAAGGGCCAGGATGGTTCTGAACATCGCTCCTCAGGAATTCCGGCGTGTACTGTCACGGTCGAGCCTCGCCGTCTCGGCCAGCGACCACTCGATCAGGCGCCGCAGCACCTTTCCCAGCGCCTCGTCATAGGCGGTGATGATGTCCTCGAAGCCCGCGCTGCGGGCGGGCTCGAAGGCCTCGAAGGTCCTGCTGGCCTCGATGCTCCGGCGCGGCATCGCGACCAGCTTGGCGTTGATGCGAACATGGACGCGCGGAGGCGCATTTTCCACCGCCGGGTCGTACTCGGCCTGGAACTCGCGCAATTCGCTCTTCAGGATGACGTCGGAGCGCAGGCCGATGGTGTCGCGCCCGACGGAGAGCGCCTTGCCGGAGTTCTCGAAGCTCTCGACCATCAGGGTCTGGACCATGGCGGGCGCCCGGTCGGTCCAGCTGACGCCGGCATAGTAGTCGAGGCTGGTGGGGGCACGACTGAGCGCGATCCGCCCGGTATCGATCCCGGCCGCAGCGACCGGCGGTTCGATCAGGATCTGGGAGCGGACCACCGGCAACCCGTCCGAGAAGGTGTTCTTGGGCGTCAGGGTGAAGAGCTTGGGCGGCGGCGAGAATCCCGGCAGGGAGCAGGCGGCGAGCAGCCCGAAGGCCACGCAGCAGGCAGGCAGGAGCCGCGCGAGGAGCGGAACCGGGACGGGCATTCTCATGGGCTCACTCCACGCTCACGCCCTGGCGGGTTCCGCCGAACAGGAAATCGCCGGGATCGCGCTCCAGCCGGGTCGTCACCCGGCCCAGATTATTGACCAGGCCCCTCAGTTCGGCGATCAGCAGGGTGAATTCGTAAAGGCCGGTGCCGGTGAAGTCGGCGATCGGCTCGCGGTTCTCCTTGACCAGCGCCTCGGCCTCCAGCGTCGCCCGGTTGAGCGACGCCGCAAGCGTCCTCAGTTCGCCGGTCACCCGCGAGACATCGGCCGTCACCCGGCCGGCGTCCTTGCCGACTCCCCCCAGAGTGGCACGCGCCTGGCCGAGCGTCGCGTCGGCGCCGTCCGTCAGACGCCCGGCATGGTCGCGCAGGTCCAGGACCAGGCCGTTCACCATGCCGAGGGTGGCCCCCAGTTCCGCTACCGTCCCCTCCGCCCCGGCGGCGGCCCTGGCCAGATGGTCGGTCATGGTCCGCACATTGACGAGGATCCGGGAAACCTCGGCCTGGTTCTGCGCCGTCAGGAATCCGGTGAGCTGGCCGGACAGGCCGACCAGCCGGTTCAGCAACTCGGGGGTCGTCTCGACCAGCGCCGCGAGGGACGAGGGGCGGCTCTGGATGATCGGCAGATCGCCGTCCTCCGCCTTCAGGAGCGCGCTCTCCTGGGTGCCGCCGGAGATCTCCACATAGACGGCGCCGGACAGCCCCTCCAGGGCCAGGTAGGCGACCGCGTCCTCCTTGATGGGCGTGTTAGCCGCGACCTCGATGACGACGCGGACCCGGCCGATGTTCTTCGGGTCCAGGCGGATGTCGCGGACGGTGCCCAGCGCGATGCCGCGGTAGCGGACCGGGCTGCCCTCCTGCAGTCCCGCGACCGAACCGGTGAACAGGATCTGGTAGCGCGAGGAGCCCGCCTCCTCGAAGCCGGACTTGGCCAGCCAGACGGTGAAGGCGAACAGGCAGCCCATCAGGAACAGCGTGAACACCCCGACCAGAAGATAGCTCGCCCGCGTCTCCATCCTCAGGCTCCGTTCCCGGAAGGTCCAGCCCCGGCATCCAGCGCCGCCCGGCCCCGAGGACCATGGAAATAGTCGCGGATCCAGGGGTGATCCAGCAGCCGGAGGGCATCCAGCGTATCGACCACGATCCGCCGGTCGATCAGGACGGCGATGCGGTCGCAGATCGCCCGCAGGCTGTCCAGGTCGTGGGTCACCATGAAGACGGTCAGGCCGAGGCTGCGCTGGAGGTTGCCGATCAGCGCGTCGAACGCGGCGGCGCCGATCGGATCGAGGCCGGCGGTCGGCTCGTCCAGGAACAGGATCTCGGGATCGAGCGCCAGCGCCCGCGCCAGGCCGGCGCGCTTCCGCATGCCGCCCGACAGCTCCGAAGGGTACTTGGACCCGGCCGACGGCGGCAGGCCGGTCATGGCGATCTTGATGCGGGCGACCTCGGCGATGGTGAGCGGGTCGAGGCCGGTGTGCTCCTTCAGGGGCACCATGATGTTCTCGGCGACGGTCATGGAGCTGAACAGCGCGCCGTCCTGGAACAGCACGCCCCAGCGTGCCTGAAGCCGGATTCGGCCGGCATCGTCCAGTCCGGCGGTGTCGTCGCCCAGCACCTCGATCCGTCCGGCGGCCGGGCGGTTCAGCCCGATGATCGTCTTCAGCAGCACCGACTTCCCCGTTCCGGACCCGCCGACGACGCCCAGAACCTCTCCCCGGCGCACGTCCAGGTCCAGGCCGTCATGGACGGTCTGGCTGCCGAACCGGGTGACGAGGCCGCGCACCCTGATCACCGGCTGGGACGCCGGGATCACCGGCTCAGACGCCGAGATAGGAGAAGAGGATCGAGAAGAGAGCATCGAGCACGATCACCAGGAAGATCCCCACCACCACCGACCGGGTCGTCAAGCGGCCGACGCTTTCGGCGCTGCCGCTCACCTTCAGCCCCTCGTAGCAGCCGACCAGCGCGATCACGAAGGCGAACACCGGCGCCTTGGACAGGCCCACCATCAGGGTGGACAGGGTGATCGCGCCGTGGAGCTGCTGCACGAACTGGCCGAAACTGATATCCAGTACGAAATAGCACATAACGGCGCCCCCCACGAGGCCGACGACGTCGGCGTAGAAGGCGAGCAGCGGCAGGGTGACCATCAGCGCCAGGGCGCGCGGCAGGACCAGCAGCTCCATCGGATCGAGCCCCAGCGTGCGCAGGGCGTCGACCTCCAGGTTGACCTTCATGGTGCCGATCTGGGCGGTGAAGGCCGACCCGGACCGGCCGGCGATGATGATGGACGTTATCAGGATGCCGATCTCGCGCAGGATCGATATCCCCAGCAGGTTGACCACGAACAGCTCGGCGCCGAACTGTCGGAGCTGGTCCGCCCCCTGGTAGGCCAGCACGACGCCGATCAGGAACGACAGCAGCCCGACGATCGGCAGGGCGTTCAAGCCGGTCTGCTCCATGTGGTGGACGAGCGCGGTCAGCCGCAGACGGCGCGGATCTACCGCGGCGCGGCCCAGCGCCGCCACCATCATGCCGAGGAAGCTCAGCAGGTTCGCCAGCTCCCGCGCCGCCTGCACCGTGGCGCGGCCGGTCCGCTCGACCATCGCCACGATCGGATGGGCCCGCGTCAGCCGCGAGGGCTCGCAGCTCCGGTCGGCCCGGTGGACGGCTTCGATCAGGGCGGCGTGCTCGGGCCGGGCGCCGGTCATCTCGACCTCGATCCCGTCGCCCTCCAATCGATCCACCAGCCGGAGCAGCAGGAGCGCTCCGACCGTGTCCACAGCGGCGAGGCCGGAGAGATCCAGGCTGAGGCGCGCGCCCGGCCGGGAGCGCACCGCCTCGATTTCGGGGGCAAGGCGGTTGGCGGTCGCGATCACCCAGGGTCCCGTCGCGGCGAGCACGCCTCCCGCATCCTCACCATCCCCGGCCCACGCCAGCCCGGCCCGATGATCCGTCAAGAGGGGTCTCCCGTTTGCAAGTGGGGCGCGGGGCGACTAGGATGCGGGCTCTTCAGCCTTCGACGGCGTCAGGCCCAGGGCAAGTCACGGGAACGCGCAGGACAGCGATGAGCATCAAGGACCATATCCGAAGCATCCCGGATTTTCCCAAGCCGGGCATCCTGTTCTACGATATTTCGACCCTGCTCGCCCATGCCGATGCCTGGCAGGAAACCGTCCGCCAGCTTTCCGACGCGGTGAGGCCGCACAAGCCCGACCTGCTGGTCGGCATCGAGTCCCGGGGTTTCCTGGTCGCAGCCCCGCTGGCGCTCTCGCTCGGGCTGGGATTCGTGATGATCCGGAAGCGCGGCAAGCTGCCGGGCGACATCATCACCCACAGCTACGACCTGGAATACGGGACCGACACCATCGAGATCCAGGCCGACGCCATCAAGCCCGGCGCCCGCGTGGTCGTGCTCGATGACCTGCTGGCGACGGGAGGGACCATGGCGGCCGCGGTCAGCCTGCTGCGCCGGATGGGTGCCGAAGTGGCCGCCGCGCAGTTCATCATCGAACTGGGCTTCCTGAACGGCGCCGCGAAGCTCGACGTGCCGGCCCAGTCGCTGGTGACCTACGAGTCCTGACGCCGTTCCTCGTCCGCGAAGACGTCTTCGGGCGACGCCGCGGTCAGCGAACGCCTCAGAAGCGTGTCGAGCCGATCGGGCGAGGCCTGGAGCAGGCGGGCCTCGACCTCGGGCGGCACAAGGCCGAACCGAGTCTCCAGGGCCAGCCGGATGCTCTCCAGCTTTCCTTCCGCCCGGCCTTCCGCCTTGCCGCCGACCCATCCCTCGGCGCGACCCTCGTCCAGCCATTGCTGTGCAGCGAGCGATACCATGTCCTTCTCCCGGTTCGGCCTGACCCTGCCGTTCACCGTCCGCATCATGTCGACGGAGATCCGCGGGTACATCTCGAGCATATAGTACAGCACTTTCTGCGCCAGGGGCGAGCCGTCGCGCAGGCCCGACAGCACCGCCTCCAGCAGCATTTCCGGATCGGGCTGGCGGTAGACGTATTTCAGCGGCAGGAGCGCCGCCCGGACCTCCGGGTCGGAGGACAGCTGGTCGTCGGGAATGGGGACGATGTTGCAGACGACGTAGCGGAAGTCACGCAGCAGGTCGCGCAGGCCCTCGTCGGCACCGATGAGGTCGATGACGGAGGTCGGCACCGTCCACGGTCCCCGCCCATGATAGAACACCAGCGGGATGACCGGGGGCAGCCGGCGCATCCTGGAGGCGTCGTCGCCGACGAAGCTCTCCCAGATGTCGACCAGGTAGCCCAGCACCTGGAGCGGGGTCCGAGGATCGGGGTGGCTCTTGTGCTCCAGCAGCACGTAGATCAGCAGGGTGCCGCCGTCGCGCAGGCGGACCGAGAAAAGCCGGTCGACCCAGCTGGGCGTCAGCGTCCGGTCGACGAAGCTGCCGTCCAGCGGCACCGGCGGTTCGTCGCCCAGGCGGGCGGCGATATCGGCCGGCAGGTAGTCGCGGATCAGGATGCCGGCCCGGACCGGATCGTCCAGCAGGGCCCGGAACAGAAGGTCGTGCTGCTGGCCCATCGGGAGGCGACCGTCCGCATGCGGTGGAATGACGGGAGCACAAGAACCCGGCGCCCCATTTCCGGCAATGCGGCATCTCGCCCCGACGTCCGGCTCGGGCCGTTCCCTACAGCGCCGCCGCGGCCCGTTTCGCCGCGGCCAGCAGCATTGCGTCCTCGCCCCGGCGGGCGACCAGGGAGAGGCCGACCGGGCAGCCGTCGACCTCGGCCGCCGGGATGCTGACCTGGGGAAGGCGCGCCAATCCGGCGATGCAGGTCATGCTGATGACGCGGGCACGGAACTGGTCCAGGTCGGCCTGCGGTGTGTCCCTCAGCGGCGCCACGGTGGGCGAGGTCGGCATCAGCAGCAGGTCGCCGGTGCCGAGCAGGCTGTCCATCTGCTCGGTCACGCGGCGCCGGAAATTGTCGGCCTTCGCCGCCGCCTCCCCGGTGACGGTGGACGCGGCCTTGAACCGCTCCGCCACTCCCGGCCCGAAATGCGGCCTGTGCCCGGTGATCCAGGCGCCGTGGGTGCTCCAGACCTCGTGCATCTGGAGTGTCCTGAAAGCGTCCAGCCAGCCGTCGGCCAGGCCCTTGCGGCTGAGGGTGACGTCGCGCGGCGATCCCAGCGCCGCGGTCACCGCGTCAATCGCGGGCCCGAGCGCCTGCCGCACCGGGCCGTCGGTGAGCGCGAAGGCGTCCTCGACAAGCAGGATGTTGCGCGACCGGACGCCTTCTTCGCGCAGTCCCAGCAGCACCTGCCCGAGCCGTTCCAGCAGGTCGGCATCCGGCGCGAACCAGCCGACCGTGTCGAAGCTGGGCGCCAGGGGCGTCACGCCGTCCAGCGCGATGCGGCCATGGGTCGGGCGGAAGCCGTAGATGCCGCAGAAAGAGGCCGGAACCCTGACGGACCCTCCCGTGTCGGTGCCGAGCGCCAGCGGAACGGCGCCGCCCGCGACCGCGGAGGCCGATCCGCTGGAGGAGCCGCCGGGGATGCGTTGCGGAGCCCTGGGGTTCAGCGGCGTGCCGTAATGGGCGTTCTCGCCGTTGATGCTGAAGGCCAGCTCGTCGGTGACGGTCTTGCCCACCAGCCGTGCGCCGGCGTCGAGCACCGCCTGCACCGCGGGCGCGGTCCGTGCCGGCACGGGATGGGAAGCGAGCCAGGTGGGATTGCCGGCGCAGGTCGCGTGGCCGGCGACGTCATAGAGATCCTTGGCCGCGAAAGTCAGCCCGGCCAGGGGACCCTCCGCGGTGCCGGCGATGTCCAGATCGACATGGCGGCAGAAGGCTCCGAGCTTCTCCCAGGCTGGCCGTCCCCAATCGGCAGATCCCATTTCTTCCCGACCCATCTTCCGCCTATGACACCTTTCATACGATAGCCCGCTTCACCCGCGCATCAAGCCCATAAGACGGGCAAGGGCCCGCACAAATCCTGTGCAGGAGAGCGCCCTCCGGCGCGGCAGCCATGGCCCTGCGCCGGTACGTCCGGCTCCGCTCCCTTTGGCACGGCATATGCGACTCGGGGCTACCACGGCGACCCGCGACATGGGAGGAAGAACTTGACGATGACTCCGCTCGGCTCCGCACCGGCCAACCGGTGGCGCGTATCCAGGGAAACCGTCGACATGGTTCGGCCACCGGCGACGCCGCGCCCGCTCGCCGCTAGGGCCGAGCCGCAGAACCTGGTGATCGACCTGGCGCGGACCGCCATCGTCGTGATCGACATGCAGAACGACTTCTGCTCGCCCCAGGGCTGGCTCGCCCAAGTCGGGGTGGACGTCACGCCCGCCCGCACGCCGATCGCCCCGCTCGCCGCGCTGCTGCCCTGGCTGCGGTCGGAGGGGGTGCCGGTGCTGTGGGTGAACTGGGGCAACCGGCCGGACCGGATGAACCTGAGCCCGTCGCTGCTCCATGCCTGCGACCCGACCGGCGAAGGCCCGGGGCTGGGCCATCCCCTGCCCGGTCCCGCCGGCCCCGCCGCCGGAGCGAAGGTGCTGGAACGCGACAGCTGGCCCGCGGCGATCGTCGACGGGCTGCAGGTGGCGCCGACCGACATCCATGTGGCGAAATACCGGATGAGCGGCTTCTGGGATACCGAACTGGACAGCATCCTGCGCAATCTCCGCATCACGACGCTGCTGTTCGCCGGCGTCAACCTGGACCAGTGCGTGATGTGCACGCTGCAGGACGCCAATTTCCTGGGCTACGATTGCATCCTGGTCAACGACTGCTGCGCCACCACGTCGCCGAGCTATTGCCTCGAAGCAACGCTGTACAATGTCAAGCAGTGCTTCGGCTTCGTGACGAACTCCGACCACCTGCTGAACGGCCTGAAGGACCGAGCGACATGAACCCCATGGTCAAGACCGTCGCCGACGACAGGGCCAACCCGCCGGGGCAACGGTCGCCGTGACCTCGGCTCGGGCCGCCCAGGACCTCACGACGCCGCCGCTGCCGGTACGGCGGCCCCGCACCGTTTCCATGACCACGCGCGACGGGGTCCGGCTCGACGCCGACATCCACGAACCCGACGCCGCCGGTCCCTTCCCCGTGTTGTTGATGCGGCAGCCCTACGGCAGGGCGATCGCCTCGACGGTCGTCTACGCGCATCCCGCCTGGTACGCGGCGCACGGCTATATCGTGGTGATCCAGGATGTCCGGGGCTGTGGCACATCGGAGGGTGACTTCCGGCTGTTCGAGCACGAGGCGGAGGACGGCGCCGACGCGGTCGCCTGGGCCGCGGGACTGCCGGGGTCGACCGGGGCCGTCGGCATGTACGGCTTCTCCTACCAGGGGAATGCGCAGCTGCTGGCCCTGGCCGGCGGCTCCCCGGCGCTGAAGGCGCTGTGCCCGGCAATGGTCGGCTGGGACATGCATGGCGACTGGGCCTACGAGGGCGGTGCCTTCCGGTTGGCCGACAACCTGGCCTGGGGAATCCAGATGGCTGCCGAAGCCGCCCGGCGCCGCCACGACTTCATCGCCCACCAGGCGCTCTATGCCGCCTCTCGCAATCTGCCGCTGGACGAGGAGTTGCCGACCCATCCGCGGGTGCTGCGGGGCTATGCCCGCTACACCCACTACGACGACTGGCTGGGCAATCCCCTGCCCTGCGCCTACTGGGACGCAATTTCGCCGCGCACCGCGCTGGAGGGCAGGCAGGTGGACGTGCCGATGCTCCATATCGGCGGCTGGTTCGACCAGATGCTGACCGGCACGCTGGCGGCCTTCCGGGAAATCAGCGCCCGGACGGAGGCGCCGCAACGCCTCATCGTCGGCCCCTGGTGCCATCTGCCCTGGGGGCGCCGGGCCGGCACGGTCGATTTCGGTCCGGAGGCGGCGCGCTCGATCGACCGGGAGCAGCTCACCTGGTTCGACCGGTTCCTCAAAGGGGCTGCTGCGTCGGAAGCCCCCGCGGTCGAGCTGTTCGATCTGTGCGCCGGGTGTTGGCGCAGCTTCGACGCCGTTCCGGATCCGGAGCCGTCCCCGATCCACATCTCCAGCACGGGCCTGGCGGCCGCCACGACCGAGGACGGCATCCTGGCCGAACGGCCCGGCATTCCCGCGACGGACCGGATCGTTCACGATCCCTGGCGGCCGGTGCAGACCGTCGGCGGCCACGCCTCCGGCCTCGGCGGCATGCGCGACCGTGCCGACGTGGACCAGCGGGCCGACGTCGCCTGCTATACCTCCGAACCGCTGTCGGCGCCGGTGCTGCTGGCCGGGACGGTCGTCCTTGAACTGACGGTGGAGGCCGACGCGCCCAGCTTCGACGTTTCCGCCGTGCTGTCCGAGGTGGAGCCCGACGGGCGCGCGCTGAACCTGACGCAGGGCCATGCCCGGGTCGAGGAAGGTGCTCCGACCCGGCCGCTGCGGATCCCCATGCGGGCGCTGTGCGCCACGGTGCCGGCCGGCAGCCGGCTGCGCCTCAGCCTCGCCGGCGCCTGCTTCCCCGCGTTTCCGGTCAATCCCGGCACCGGGGCGGAGCCGGCCGAAACCCGGCTGGTCGATTGCCGGACGATCACGCTGGCCTTCCATGCCGCTGGAACCCGCCTGCTCGTTCCGCTAATCAGGCCGGCATGAAAATCAACGTCATCTATGCCCACCCTTCCGACGGCAGCTTCAACGCCGCGATCCACCGCACCGTGGTCGATACCCTGGCCAGGGCCGGCCACGAGGTCCGCGACTTCGACCTCTATGCCCGCGGGTTCGAGCCCCGGCTGAGCGCCGCCGAACATGGAGCCCACTACGCTCAAGGCGAGAACGAGGCGCCGGTCCAGGAATATGTCGACGCCCTGCGCTGGGCCGAGGCGCTGGTCTTCGTCTTTCCGACCTGGTGGTACGGCGTGCCGGCGATTCTGAAGGGCTACCTGGACCGCGTCTGGCTTCCGGGCGTGGCCTTCCACCTGCCGGCGGACGGCGGGCGGATCCAGCCCGGTCTGACCAATATCCGGAAGCTCGCGGTGGTGACCACCCACGGAGCGCCGTGGTGGTTCATGAAGCTCTGGATGCGGGAGCCGGGCAAGGCGGTATTCATGCGCGGACTGAAGCCGCTGCTGGCGCGCGGCTGCCGGACCGTCCACATGGCCCACCCGTCGATGGACAAATCGACCCCGGACAGCCGGGGCCGGTTCCTGCGCAAGGTGGAGAAGACCTTTTCAGGCTTCTGATCTATCGCTCAGGACGAGGCCGACAAATTCGACACATTCGGATTGAAAATTTTCATAAAGGGCCAGTAAATTCGAATTTCGGTCCACTCGGTTCAAGCGGTGTCCCAATGCAGATCCTGATCGCCGAGGACAACATCATCAATCAGAAGTTGGTGGACCTGATCTGCCGGAAAGCCGGCTACCAGACCCGCATCGTCCCGGACGGCGAAGCGGCGGTCGAGGCGATGAAGGACGGCGGCATCCAGCTGGTCCTGATGGACGTGATGATGCCCCGGATGGACGGCATCCAGGCGACGCGCCTGATACGGGCCATGCCGGGCGATACCGGCCGGATCCCCATCGTCGCGGTCACCGCCCATACCGACGGCGACAACCGGGAGGCCTGCCAGTCCGCCGGGATGGATGCCTTCGTCGGCAAGCCGGTGCGCCCGGCGGAACTGCTGACCGTCATGGCCGATCTGCTGACCCGGGGATCGGCCTGAGGGCCGCTACTCCGCCGGATGCGGCTGGGCGCCGGCCGGCACCGAATCCTCGAACGGCTTCTTGCGCGCGATGTAGGTATAGACCGTCGGCACGACGAACAGCGTCAGCAAGGTTCCCAGCAGCATGCCGCCGACGATCACCGCGCCGATCGCCTGCCGGCTTTCCGCCCCGGCGCCGGTGGCCAGGGCCAGCGGCACCGCGCCCAGCACCATGGCGCCCGTCGTCATCAGGATCGGGCGCAGGCGCAGCACGGCGGAGCGGACGACGGCGTCGCGCACCTCCACCCCCTGGCGCTGGAGCTGGTTGGCGAACTCCACGATCAGGATGCCGTGCTTGGTGATCAGGCCGACCAGGGTCACCAGCCCGATCTGGCTGTAGACGTTCATGGTGGCGCCGGTCAGCTTCAGCGCCAGCAAGGCGCCGGTCATGGACAGCGGCACCGTCAGCATGATCACGAAGGGATCGACGAAGCTCTCGAACTGGGCCGCCAGCACGAGGTAGATGAAGGCCAGCGCCAGCACGAAGGTGACGTAGAGGCTGCTGCTCGACTCGCGAAACTCCCGGCTCTGCCCGGCATAGTCGACCTGGGCCGCCGCCGGCAGCGAGCGTTCGGCGGCCGCGGTCAGGAAGGCCAGCCCCTCCCCCAGAGTATAGTTCGGCCCCAGGGTCGCGGTGATCGTGGCCGAGCGCAGCTTGTTGAAATGGTTCAGCTCCTTCGGCGAGACCCGTTCCTCGACCTTGAGCAGGTTGGCGAGGCTGACCATCTCCCCCTGCTTGCCGCGCACATAGATGCGGGCGATGTCGTCCGGGTTGGTCCGGTCCACGTCGGCGACCTGGACCACCACGTCGTACTGCTTGCCGTTCTGCTTGAACCGGGTGACCTGCCGGCCGCCCAGCAGGGTTTCCAGCGTGCGGCCGATGGTATCGATCTCCAGCCCCAGGTCGGCCGCCTTGTCGCGGTCGAGCGAGATCTTGAGTTCCGGCTTGTTCAGCTTCAGATCGGTATCGACGTTGACCAGGCCCGGGTTGGTCCGCGCCTCCGCCAGCATCCTGTCCACCATGCCCTGGAGCTCGGAATAGGGAAGCGAGGTCTGGATGACGAACTGGATCGGCTTCTCGGTCGGGCTCTGCCCCAGCGACGGCGGATTTGCCGGGAACGCCAGGGTGCCGGGAACGCCGAAGAATTTCGGCGCGAGCTGCTGGACGACCTGCTGCTGCTTGATCTCGCGGTCGTCCCAGTCGGTCAGCCGGACGAAGGTGATGCCCTGGTTGACCACCGGGAAACCCACGACCATGAAGAATTTCTCGACCACCGGGACCTGCTTGATGAAGCCCTCGATCGCGCGGGCATAGCGGTCGGTGTACTGGATGGTCGACCCTTCCGGGGCGATGATGATCCCGACGATCGTGCCGCGGTCCTCGGTCGGGGCCAGCTCCGACTTTATCTGCCCGAACAGGACGTAGCTGGCCGCGGCGACGCCGATCCCGACCAGCAGGATCACCGGCCGGGCCTTCAGCGAGACGCGGAGCAGCCAGCGGTAGCCGTTGGTCAGGCCGTTCAGCAGCGCCTCGATCGCGTTGTAGAAGAAGCCGTGGCGCGTCTGGTGCTTCAGCAGCTTGGAGCACATCATCGGCGACAGGGTCAGCGCCACGAAGCCCGAGACCAGCACCGCACCCGCCAGGGTCAGCGCGAATTCGGTGAAGAGCCGTCCCGTACGCCCGGTCTGGAAGCCGATCGGCGCGTACACCGCCGCCAGCGTGACGGTCATCGCGACGACGGCGAACCCGATCTCCCGCGAGCCCTGGATCGCCGCGCGGAACGGCGGCATCCCTTCTTCCACGTGGCGGTAGATGTTCTCCAGCATGACGATCGCGTCGTCCACCACCAGCCCGATCGCCAGCACCATGGCCAGCAGGGTCAGCGTGTTGATGCTGAAATCGAACACGTACATGATCGCGAAGGCGCCGATCAGGGACACCGGGATCGTGACCAGCGGGATCAGGGTCGCGCGCAGCGAGCGCAGGAAGAAGAAGATCACCAGGACGACCAGCACGATCGCCTCCAGGATCGTGTGGAACACGGCGTCGATCGATTCCGCGATGAAAACGGAGCTGTCGTAGCCGATATCGACGCTCATACCTTCCGGCAGGCCGGCGCGGATCACCGGCAGCGTCCGCTCCACCGCCCCGGAGACCTCGAGCGGGTTCGCGGTGGACTGCTTGACGACGCCCATGGCGACGGCGTTGCGCCCGTTGAACCGGGCGTTGACCCGCTCGTCCCGGGCGCCCAGCTCCGCCCGGCCGACGTCGCGCAACCGGACCAGATAGCCCGACTCGTCCCGCAGGATGACGTTCTCGAACTCGGCCGGCGTCCGCATGTCGGTCTCGGACACGACGGTGAATTCGCGCTGGACGCTCTCCACCCGGCCCGCCGGGATCTCGATGTTCTGCCGCCGCAACGCCGTCTCGACGTCCTGGGGCGTGACCTTGTAGGCGGCCATGCGGGTCGGGTCGAGCCAGATCCGCATGGCGTACTTGCGCTCGCCGAAGATCCGGACGTCGGCGACGCCGGGCAGGTTCTGAAGCCGGTCCTTGACGAACCGGTCGGCATAGTCGGTCACCTCCAGCGGCGTGTTCCGGTCGCTGGAGAAGGCCAGGTAGATGATCGGCTGGGCGTCCGCCTCGACCTTGGCGATCACCGGCTCGTCGATCTCGTCCGGCAGCGAGCCGCGCACCCGGCCGACCCGGTCGCGCACGTCGTTGGCCGCCACGTCGGGGTCGCGGGTGATCCGGAAGCGGACGGTGATCTGGCTGGTTTCCGACCGGCTGATGGAGGACATCACGTCGATGCCCTCGATGCCGGACAGGCTCTCCTCCAGCGGCTGGGTGACCTGGCTCTCGACGATCTCCGCGCTGGCGCCTTGGTACTTGGTGGTCACGGTGACCACCGGCTCGTCGATCTTGGGATATTCGCGCACCGCAAGCCGCTGGTAGGCGACGATGCCGATCAGCAGCACGGTCAGGCTCATGACCGTGGCGAGCACCGGGCGGCGGACGCTGAGTTCGGAGATCTGCATGGCCTCAGCTCCCGACCGGGGGGACCACGGTGACCGGCGCGCCGTCTCGGATCTTCAGATGCCCGGCGGTCACCACCAGGTCGCCCGGCAGGAGCCCGTCCAGGATCTCGACCTTGGCGGCGCGGCGCTCCCCGGTTCGGACCTTGACCCGCTGGACCTTGCCGTCCGACACCTTGAAGACGAACTGGTCGGCCCCGACCGCGACCAGGGACTGTTCCGGCACGAGGATCGAATCCTTGCGGGTCGTCAGGGTCAGGGTGACGCGGGCGAACAGGCCGGGCCGCAGCGCGTCGTCGCCGTTGGGGACGCGGGCGCGGACATTGATGCTCCGGCCATTGACGTCGACCAGCGGGTCGATCGCGTAGACTTTGCCGGCGAAGCTGCGTCCCGGCACCGCGTCGACCGTGACCGCCAGGGTCTGGCCGACCCGGACCGAGGGCAGGTAGAGCTCGGGCACGCGGAAATCCAGCTTAAGCGTGTCGATGGCTTCCAGGTTGACGATGTCCTTGCCGGCCTGGACCACGTCGCCGACGCTGACCCGGCGCAGGCCGAGCACGCCGTCGAACGGCGCCGTCAGGTCCAGCTTCGCGAGCTGGGCCTTCGCCAGCGACACGGAGGCCTCGTCCGCCAGCAGCTTGGCGCGCGCCTGGTCCCGGGCACGGGCGCTGCCCGACCCCTGGCGGTACAGCTCGTCGGCGCGGTCCGCCTCGGTCCTGCTGAGATTGAGGCTGGCCATGGCCTGCTCCAGCGTCGCCCGCGCGATGGCGTCGTCGAGCTTGAGCAGGACGGTGCCCTTGCGGACCCGCTCCCCCTCGTTGAACCGGATCTCCGTGATCCGTCCCGCGACCTCCGGCCGGATCACGACCGACTCGTCGGAAAAAAGCGTTCCGACCGAGGTCACGGTGCGCGACACGTCACCGACCTCGACCTGCTCCGCCTCCACCGGGATGCCGCCGGGCGGCCCACCGCCGCCGGCCGGCGCCTGGGCGGCCGCCGGCATGTCGGCGCCCTGGTGGACGGTGAAGTACCACCAGGCCCCGCCACCGAGACCCAGCAGGGCAACAAGGATGAACAGGCGAGCAAGCAGCTTCATGGATCGTTCCGGCCGCGACCGGCCCGGCCTCTCTAGGGAGGAGCTTCGACAGGTGCATAAGAAACCATCCGCACCCCTTTACTAAAATGATCATGGCTTTGTCGGCACGCAAAGTCGAGCCTGCCGAACGGCGCGGCACGCATGCAAGCCATGCGGGCAAGGCTGTCCGGCCGAGGGCGACTTACGCGAACAGCTCGTCCAACTCCCGGTAATCCGGCACCTTCGCCTCCAGCGGAACGCCGGCGCGCAGGACCGTGCGGTCAGACTGGGGCCGCGACAGCAACTCGCTGTAAGTGCGCGACCGGAAAACCAGCAAGTCGGCCGTGCGGCCGGCGCCGATCAGGCCGGCGTCGGCCAACCGCATCACCCGGGCGGGAACCGGGGCCGTCGTGCGCGGCCAGTCGCCGACCGGGCGGTCCAGGTGCAGGATGCGGGTCGCCTCGCGGTAAACCTCCACCATGTCGTGGTCGCCGTAGCCATAGAACGGGTCGCGGCAATTGTCGGAGGCGACCGCCACCGGGATGCCGCGGGTCCGCATCTCGTGCAGCAGGGTGACGCCGCGCCAGCGCGGGGTCCGACCCGGCGTCCGGTCCTGGAGATAGAGGTTGCACATGGGCAGCGTCACCACGGAAAGTCCCGCCTCGGCCACCAGGTCCAGGGTGGCTAGCGCCCGCTCCGGCTCCTGGGTGGCGAGGCTGCAGCAGTGGCCGCACAGCACCCTGCCCTTGAAGCCCGCGCGCAGCACGGCCCGGGCGATATGGTGCAGGCTGTCGGCGGCGGGGTCGCCGGTTTCGTCCACGTGGAAATCCACGTCGAGTCCGCGCTCCGCCGCCAGCGCAAACAGCCGGTCCAGCGCCGCGTCCAGGTCGGGGATCATGTAACTGACGCAGCCCAGCACGCCGCCATGGCGCTGCACCAGGTCGGCGATCCGGACCCCCTCGTCGGTCAGGTAGGTCTCGATCATGATCAGCGAGACCGCCTGAAGGGTGATGCGG
Source organism: Skermanella rosea (assembly GCF_016806835.2). NCBI lineage: Bacteria > Pseudomonadati > Pseudomonadota > Alphaproteobacteria > Rhodospirillales > Azospirillaceae > Skermanella > Skermanella rosea. Next base: position 4,232,763 of record NZ_CP086111.1, read on the forward strand.
CCGGCCCAGCGCTCGCGCGCCTCGGCGAACACCGGCCAGGAGATCTCGGCCTGTTTCCCCAGCGAATCCAGGTGGGTGCGGACTGCGGCGGTGCCGTGGGCGTAGCTGCATTTCAGCCCGAACTCCATCCGGGCGGCCACGTCCCGGGCGCTCCAGTGGGCCTCGCGGTCCTGTTCGACAGCCCCGAGCGCGCCCATGAAGGTGCCGTCCGGGTTCTCCCGGCGCGGCCAGATGTGCCCCTTGTCCAGATGGGTATGCAGATCGACCGGACACGGCCAGACGATGCCGTTCTCCAGGTTGACGCCGGGGCCGCAGCAGGGCGCCGTGCCGCCGGGAAGGACCGCCGCGACCTTGCCGTGCTCGATCCGCAGATCGACCGCCGCGAGACCGTCGCCGTCGGCGCGGATCGCCACCTCGGGCGGCGGATCCTCGATCAGGGACAGGGGAACGGTAGCTTTCTTCAGCCAGAACTTCGCGCCCAGGGACGCGCCGGCGAAGGACTTCTGGAACGGAATCGGCATGATCTGAAACCGGTCTTTCGGCTGCGGATGCGGTTCTCTCGGATTGGTCGGTTTTCCCGTCTGACGGCGCTCTCGTGCCAGCGTCTCGGCCTGGAGCGCCGGAGCGCCCTCGGCACAATGAATAACACGATATCCGGAGCGGAGCGCATAATCAGCGCCGCGAACGGCTCTTCCCCCGGCGGCGGGCGTTGCCGTTGGCGCCGGCACGGCGGCGTCCGGGGGGTTCGGGAAAAGAGGGGGGCGGGGTCCAATGCGGAGGGGACCATGACCCCGCCCCCCTTGAGTGAACTGTGGACGGACGATCCGGCCGGCCGTCGGCGCCCGATCGAAACCGCCATTTGACAGGTTGAGCTTTCAGCAAAATCCATACCAGCATGGGAGTGTTGAAGCTCCGCCCGGTGCGGCATCTTCGTTGCCCGAAAAAGCGCCGCCGGAGCGGCAATTGTATGAAAATCAGGCAAACAACGGAGGCGCCGCGCTCACACCCGGTCGCGCAACGCGTCGAGCGGGAAGCGGTCCACCTCTCCCAGCAACTCGACGAGGCACCGGGCGGCGTGGTCGACCAGCTTGGCGCCCCGGTCCGCGTCGGCGTCCGTCGCGTCGCCGCAGGCGCCGAACAGGTTGAGATCCTGGGTCTGCCACCCGAAGCCGACCTTGCCTTCCGGGGTCAAGTACTTGAATTCCTGCTCCATCTCGATGCTGAGGGAGTCGAATTTCCGGCGCTCCGCCGGGCGCACCATGTCAGGGCGCAGATGGAGCATCATCGACGTTTCGATGCCGCCGCCATGGATGCCGTGGACGATTTCGGACGGCGGGAACAGCCCGTCCGGAAGGCCCGGGCTGAACCAGCTGCAGGTCACCACGAACATCTTCAGGCGGACGCGCAGGTCGCGCGCCACGATATCCATGATCTGGGGCTGGCCGCCGTGGCTGTTGTACAGGACCAGCTTGCGGATGCCCGCGCGATGGACGCTCTCGCCCACTTCGGTCCAGAGACGGATCAGGGTTTCCGCCGACAGCGAGAGGGTTCCGGGGTAGGCTTCGTGCTCGTCGGACTTGCCGACGGGAAGCATCGGCAGGATCAGCACCGACAGATGGTCCGGTATCTGCGGCACCGCCCGCGCCATGATCCCGGTATTGATCGCGCTGTCCACCCAGACCGAGAGGTGCGGCCCGTGCTGCTCCACCGCGCCGACCGGCAGCACGGCGATGGTCCGCTCGGCATCCAGCGCCGCGAATTCCTTGGTGGTCAATTCCTGCCAGAATCGGCTGTGCGGCACCGGCATCCAGTTTTCCTCCCCGCCTGATCGGGCGGACGGCCCGATCGAAACTCCGTGTGAGATGGTTTTGCCGGCCGGTCGTCTTCAAGTAGCATGCCACACGACATTCCCTACGATGAGTGGCCGCGATGCTGATTGCCCAGATCACGGATCTTCATGTGACCGAACCAGGCGCGCTCGCCGCGGGCCGGATCGACACCGGCGCCGCCCTGGCCGCCACCGTGGCGCACCTGAACCGCCTGCGTCCCCGGCCGGACCTGGTGGTGATCACCGGCGACCTCGCCAACGGCCCCCGTCCGGCCGAGTACGAGGCGTTGGCACGGCTGCTGGCCCCGTTGGAGCCGCCCTGGTGCGCGATCCCGGGCAACCACGACGACCGGGACGCGCTCCGCGCGCTGTGCGCCGGCCAGCCTTGGCTGCCGGCCCCCGGGCCGTTCTTCAACTATGCGATCGACCACCTGCCGGTGCGGCTGATCGCCCTGGACACGGTGGTGCCCGGCGAGACCCCGGGACTGCTGTGCGACCGGCGGAGCGACTGGCTGGCCGACAGGCTCGCGGAGGCGCCGGGGCGGCCGACCGTCCTGCTTATGCACCACCCGCCCCACGAGGTCGGGGTCGGCTTCATGGACTCGCTGCGCTGCTTCGGGACGGAACGCCTGGCCCGCCTGGTGGAGAATCACCCGGCGGTCGAGCGGATCCTGTGCGGCCATGTTCATCGTCCCACCCTGGTCCGGTGGCACGGCACCGTGGTCAGCACCGCGCCGAGCGCCGCTTTCCAGTTCGCCCTCGCCCTGGAGCCGGGTTCGCCGCCGACGGTGTCGGACGAGCCGCCGGCCCTGGCCCTTCATTTGTGGCGGGCCGGACAGGGGCTGGTCAGCCATCTGCAGGCCGTCGGCTCGTGAAGCCGCTTGCCAGCGGACCAGGGCAGGCTAGATTGGCGCCATGGTAACGATCAAGAAGAAAGCCGTGTTGATCACGGGGGCCGGCAAACGCATCGGCCGGGCCATGGCGCTGGACCTTGCCTCCCATGGCTGGGGCGTCGCCGTCCATTATTTCACGTCCAAGGACGACGCCGACGCCGTGGTGACCGAGATCACCCGCGCCGGCGGCCGGGCCGCGGCCGTCCAGGCCAACCTCGGCAGCGAGGCCGACACGGTCGGGCTGGTCCCGGCGGCGGCCGAGCGGCTGGGGCCGCTGACCGCGCTGATCAACAATGCCAGCGTGTTCGAACGCGACGAGATCGGCACTGCCGACCGGGAGAGTTGGGACCGGCACATGGAAGCCAACCTGCGGGCTCCCCTGGTGCTCTCCCAGGCCTTCGCAAAGCAGCTCCCGGCGGAGGAGCGCGGCTGCATCGTCAATATCCTGGACCAGCGGGTCTGGAACCTGACGCCGCATTTCCTCTCCTACACCCTGAGCAAGGCCGGCCTGTGGACGCTGACCCAGACCCTGGCCCTGGCGCTGGCGCCGCGAATCAGGGTCAACGGCATCGGACCGGGGCCGACCCTGAAGAACGACCGCCAGACGGAAGAGCATTTCGCGGCGCAATGGGAGAACATCCCGCTCCAGCGGCCGACCTCGCCGCAGGAGATCTGCGACGGGGTCCGCTTCATCCTGGACGCTCCCGCGATGACCGGGCAGATGATCGCGCTGGACGGCGGCGAGCATCTTGGCTGGGCACAGCCGGGACGCGGATTCGTGGCAGTCGAGTAGGTCCGGACGACAGTATCCGAATACACGGAACTGTCATGGCGATAGACCTGGGGCTCAACTCCTTTCGAGTTTTGCACATCCACCGCACCCGCGGCGGTCCGTGTCTTGTCAACCCTGAAAAAGCGACCCGGCCTCATGCCGCAGCCGCTTGACAGGAAAATTTACTAATGAAATCAACATCTTGTATTTTTTGCCTCATATTTAGGCAGAGACTGGAAACGCTGAGATATACTGATTTCCCGGTGAGTCGTCCGCAGGTTATCGACATAGTTATCCACAGTTTCCGTGGATAGTCCCGAAGCACTCCAGGCTCCTGCACGGGACCGATTGAGTCGGAACCGGCACCTCCGCTCGCCGGTTGACGGCAGCGGTTGACCGACCGTGGAAAACCGCCAACATACCGCCCATCATGGCAGCAGATCAGACCGTACAGCCCACGCCCGATATCACCGAGCCCGATATCACCAAGACGGTGGAACCCGCAGCGTCCCCCGCTCCGGCGGCCCGCCGTCGCGCGAGCGCGGGCAACCTGGCGCAGGGGGCCGAGGTGATCCGGGGATATCTCCGGACGCTGCCGAACAGCCCCGGCGTCTACCGGATGATGAACGAGGCCGGCGACGTGCTGTATGTCGGCAAGGCCAAGAACCTGAAGAAGCGCGTGGTCAACTATACCCACGTGATGAAGCTGCCCAACCGTCTGCAGCGGATGGTGGCGGAGACGACGACCATGGAGTTCGTCACGACCCACACCGAGGTCGAGGCGCTGCTGCTGGAGTCGAACCTGATCAAGCGGCTGATGCCGCGCTACAACGTGCTGCTGCGGGACGACAAGTCCTTCCCCTACATCAAGATCACCCGCGACCACGACTATCCCCAGCTGACCAAGCATCGTGGGGTCCGCGACAAGGCGGCCGACTATTTCGGCCCGTTCGCGTCGGGCAGCGCGGTGAACCGGACGGTGACCGCCCTCCAGCGCGCCTTCCAGCTCCGCAACTGCGCCGACACGGTCTATGCGACCCGGACCAGGCCCTGCCTGCAATACCAGATCAAGCGCTGCACGGCGCCCTGCGTCGGCCGGGTGACGCCCGAGGAGTACCAGGCCCAGGTGGCCCAGGCGCGCGCCTTCCTGTCGGGCAAGAGCCGCGACATCCAGGCGGAGTTCGCCCGGCAGATGCAGGCCGCGGCGGAAGCGCTCGACTTCGAGACCGCCGCCCGCTACCGCGACCGCATCCGGGCCCTGACCGCCACCCAGGCGCACCAGGACATCAATGTCGAGGGGGTCGAGGACGCCGACGTGATCGCCTGCCACCAGGACGGCGGTTCCACCTGCATCCAGGTGTTCTTCTTCCGGGGCGGCAGCAACTACGGCAACCGCGCCTATTTCCCCAGCCACGACCGGAACCTGGAGCTGTCGGAGGTGCTGGGCTCCTTCATCAGCCAGTTCTACGACAACAAGCCCGCTCCCCGCCTGATCCTGGTCAGCCAGGAGCCGGCGGAGCAGGAGCTGATCGCCGAGGCGCTGAGCCTGCGCGCCGGCCACAGGATCGACCTGGTCGAGCCCAAGCGCGGCGACAAGAAGCGCCTGGTCGACCACGCGCTGGTCAATGCCAGGGAGGCGCTGGGCCGCCGGCTGTCGGAGAGCGCGTCGCAGGCCCGCCTTCTGGAAGGCGTCGCCGAGGCTTTCGGGCTGGACTCGGTGCCGGAGCGGATCGAGGTCTACGACAACAGCCACATCCAGGGCACCAACGCGATCGGCGGCATGATCGTCGCCGGGCCGGACGGCCTGATGAAGAACAGCTACCGCAAGTTCAACATCCGCTCCGACATAGCGCCGGGCGACGACTACGGCATGATGCGGGAAGTGCTGACCCGCCGCTTCTCCCGCGCGCTGAAGGAGGACCCGGAGCGCGAACGCGGCACCTGGCCCGACCTGGTGCTGATCGACGGCGGCCAGGGACAGCTGAGCGCCGCCATGGAGGTGTTCAACGACCTGGACATCACCGACCTGGCGGTCGTGTCGATCGCCAAGGGTCCCGACCGCAACGCCGGGCGGGAACGTTTCTTCATGCCCGGCCGGCCGCCGTTCGGGATGGACCCGAAGGATCCGGTGCTCTATTTCCTGCAGAGACTGCGCGACGAAGCCCACCGTTTCGCCATCGGCACCCATCGGGCACGCCGGACGAAGGCGATCGGCCAGTCGGTGATCGACGAGATTCCGGGAATCGGGCCGTCGCGCAAGAAGGCCCTGCTGCACCATTTCGGATCGGCCCGGGGCGTCGAACGGGCCGGCCTTGCCGATCTGGAGGCAGTCGAGGGGATCAACCGGACGGTGGCGAAAAAGATTTATGACCACTTCCATCCAGACGGCTAGAATGCCGCTCCAGCCGCCGGGCCGACCCAGGTCCGCCGGAACGCCGCCAATCAGAGCCTTTTGTCATGCTGACCAGCCTGCCCAATCTTCTGACACTCTCACGGATCATCGTCATCCCGATCATCATCGGGCTGTTCTTCGTCCGTGAGCACTGGGCGGCCTGGACCGCGTGCGCCCTGTTCGCCCTGGCCGCGATCACCGACTATTTCGACGGCTACCTGGCGCGGAGCTGGTCGCAGGTGTCGATCGTCGGCAAGTTCCTCGACCCGATCGCCGACAAGCTCCTGGTCGCCGCCGTGCTGTTCATGCTGGTGGCGGTGGACAAGCTGAGCGGAATCTCGGTGCTGCCGGCCGTCCTGATCCTGCTGCGGGAGGTGCTGGTCTCGGGCCTGCGCGAGTTCCTGGCCGGGATCCGCGTCGGCATGCCCGTCAGCAAGCTCGCCAAATGGAAGACCGCGATCCAGATGGTGGCCCTCGGCATCCTGATCGTCGGCAACGACGGCCCGTCCGGCGTGCCGGTCCAGGCGATCGGCGAGATGGGCCTGTGGGCCGCCGGGCTGCTGACCCTGATCACCGGCTGGGACTACATGCAGGCTGGCTGGAAGCACATGAACGAGGAACGGGAACCCGAGCCGGAAGCGGTGCCCCGCCCGGCCCAGCCGCACGGCGCCAACACGGCGCGCAGCGCGGGCTGAGACCGGAACCGGACGGCTGAAGCCACATCAGGAACGATCGCCATGAAGCTGCTCTATTTCGCCTGGCTGCGGACCAAGACCGGGATCACCCAGGAGGAGGTGGCGCCGCCCGAGCATGTGCGCGACGTGGCGTCCCTGGTCGAGTGGCTGCGCACCCGCGGCCCCCAGTTCGCGGACGCCTTCGCGAACGCCGCCGTCATCCGGGTGGCGGTCAACCAGGAGTACGCCCGCCCCGACCATCCGCTCCGCGCCGGGGACGAGGTGGCGCTCTTCCCGCCCGTGACGGGGGGCTGAAGGCATGGCGATCCGCGTCCAGCGGGAGGATTTCGACGTCGGCGCCGAACTGGCGGCCCTGACCGAAGGCAACCACGGCATCGGCGGAGTCACCAGCTTCGTCGGCCTCGTGCGCGAGATGGGCGGCGGGCCGAGCGCCATGACGCTGGAACACTATCCGGGCATGACGGAACGCCAGCTGGCCGGGATCGAGGACGAGGCGAGGCGCCGCTGGCCGCTCCAGGCGGTGCTGATCATCCATCGCTACGGCCGCCTGGAGCCCGGCGACAGGATCGTGCTGGTCGCCACCGCCAGCGCCCACCGCGAGGCCGCCTTCGAGAGCTGCCACTTCCTGATCGACTGGCTGAAGACCCGCGCGCCCTTCTGGAAGCTGGAGGAAAACTCCGAGGGCAGCCGCTGGGTAGAGGCGAAGGAGGACGACGATGCCGCGGCGGCGCGCTGGGTCCTTCGGACGGCGCCGGAGGGTGGATCGTCCTGAACCTGCCACCCGTATCCGTCCTCGGCATAGGCCATTCCTTAGAATGCGCCCGACACTTCGTATGACTGGTAATTTTGCCGCACTGACATCATATTAATTTTGAGCTAACCCTTTCGATAGAGGATCCTGGGCAGCCAACCGGGAACTTACAACAGATCGAAAGGGACCACCCATGTTCCAGCGCGATGGTGCGGGCAACAAGAGCAGCTTTTTCGGCAAGGCCGTCCAAACCGCCGCAGCCCTGGTGCTGTGCGCCGGGTTGTTCGCCGCTGGCACCGCCCGGGCCGATATCCGGATCGTCACCGGCGTCCTGCCCCCGCTGACCGACGACTCGGGGACCGACAAGGGCTTCCTGTACGACGTCGTCGAGGAGATCAAGAAGCTGGTGAAGGTTTCGGCCCCGATCGAGATGATGCTCTGGACCGACGCGTCGAAGATCGCCCAGAACGAAGCCAACATCGTGATCTTCCCGCTGACCCGGACGCCGCAGCGGGAGAACAGCTTCCGCTGGATCACCAAGATGTTCGACATGAAGCGGTCCTTCACCACCCTGCCGGGCGCGGCGCCGATCAACACGCCGGAGGAGGCCAAGAAGGTCGCCTCGATCGGCGTGCTGGAGCGCAGCTCCTCCCAGACCTTCCTGAAGGAATACGGGCTGACCAACACCGTCGAGTTCCCGTCCAACAAGGCCCTGGTGGAAGGGCTGGCCGCCGGCAAGGTCGTGTCGATCTACGGCATCAACCCGATGACCGTCAGCGAGTGGCGCGGCATCGGCCGCAAGGACCAGTTGGTGTTCGGCACCCCGGTGGAAATCACCGGCTCCTTCATCGGCACCAGCCTCAAGGGCGACCTGGTCAAGATCGAGGAGTGGCAGTCGGCCTTCGAGGTGATCCAGCAGGACGGAACCTTCGACCGGCTGCTCGCCAAGTACGGCCTGAACTGACCGCGCGCAACGACGATACCCCTTCGGTCCCCGCTCGCGCGGGGGCCGGTTTCGTTTTTACAGTTGCACCGACATAGTCTGCCGTAGGTCGGCCTCGGCCGAAGGCCGACGCCGACATCATGGCCGAAACGTCGATTTGGAGCGTCCGCGTTCGTCCTTGCGGGCGAAGGCCGATTTACGATGCTCCGGGCCGCCATGCGAAGCGCGCATCGGGACCCCGTTCAGCAGAGCCTGCCGTCCTGGTGGGTATCCATGAAGTGCCGGAGCACCAGCTTCAGGCGGGCGACGTTCCGCATGTCGCCCCGTTCCTGCGCATGCCTGATGTCGTCGAGGATGATCCCCTTGATGCAGGTCTCGCCGTCGGGCCGGTGCAGGAGATAGTTTCCCATTTCCAGGGCGATCATCTCCGGCACGTGCTCGTGCTCGGCAATGGCCAGGATTTCGTTTTCGGTCAGTTCACTGAGCGCGATGCAGTCCTCTATCGTGATCATGTCTTGGAACTCCTCCGGTATGTCGCCCCTGTTGTCCGGGGCTTTTGGATTATTCGCGTCCGCCTCGCCGTTCCTCCGCGCCGGTCTCCTCAGTGCGCCATCAGGACCGGCAGTCCGGGATGGGACAGGACGTGCCGGGTCACGCCGCCGAGGATCATCTCGCGGACCCGGCTGTGGCCGTAACCGCCCATGACCAGCAGGTCGGCCTCCAGTTCGCCGACGCGGGCGATCAGGGCGGCGCCGACCGACTCCTTCGCCGGCCGGATCGTGTCGACCATGGGCTGGATGCCGTGCCAGGCGAGATAGTCCGCCAGGCGGGCAGCCTCTTCGGCGGAGGTGACGGCGGTATCGGCCGTGACGATGCGGACCGACGCGGCCCGGATCAGGAAAGGCATGGCCGCCGCGACCGCGCGGGCGCATTCGGCCCCGCCGTTCCAGGCGATCGCGACCGTCCCGCCGATCTTGGCCGGCGGCCGTTCCGGGGCCAGCAGCAGCGGCCGGGCCGAACCGAGCAGGGTCGCTTCAAGCGTCACCGAAAGCCGGCTGTCGCCGATCCCCGCCGTCTGCGGAAAGACGACCAGATCGGCCAGCCGCGCCTCGTGGGGGATCACGTCCTCCATCACGCCGGTCACCGTCCGCATCCGGCCCGATGCCATGCCCGGACCGGGAGCGGACTGCACCAGGGCCGCCTGGGCGGCCGCGCGCGCCGCCTCGAAATGCTTCCGGGCGATCTCGGCGTCGGCGGCGAATTCCTGCTCGGCCGCCTTCATGATCTCCTCGATCATGACCCCGGACAGCCCGTCGCCCAGCATCGGAACCATGTCGCGCGGGTCGCCGCCCACATGCAGCGCCTCGACATGGGCATCGAACGTCTTGGCGACGGAGAAGCCCATCGCGAGGACCGAGCGGTCGCAGTCGCGGCCGATCAGTGGCACCAGGATTTTTCGGAGCATTCCAGTCTCTCCCTCGATCGGGGAACCCTTATGGTTAGCGCAAGACTAAGACCGTCGGCCACGCTCCACAATGATGCACATCAATTCGCGCAGACAATCTTGCCCCCGGGGCATGTATCCGTGCCGCCCTCCATTCAGTGGTAATTATACGATAATTTTCTCTATATTTGATATCACCGATCCCGTATCACCGACCGACGAGATGCGATGCCAGGTCAGCGGCTCAATTTCATAAAGAAGCTGGCGGCGCACCACGGCCTCGTCCGCGTCCGACGCATCGCCGGTCCGCAATCTCACCCGGGCCGCCAGGGTATCGGCGTCCGCCTCCAGCCAGATGCCCCGGAACGGCACGCCGGCGTCCCGCGCCGCCGCCTCCAGGTCGGTCCGCTCCTCCGGCCGGGCATTGACGGCATCGACGATAACGGCGTGCCCGGCCCGGACGATGCGCCCGGCGCGCTCCAGCAGTCCGGCATAGACCCGGCGGGTCACCTCTCCGGAATAGGCCTCGGCCGGCAGCCGCTCGGTTTCCGACACGCCGAAGAGTTGCTTCCGCAGCACGTCGCTGCGCAGGACCACCGCTCCCGGCGCCGGGCCGATGCCTGGCGCCAGGGCGCGTGCGACCGTCGTCTTGCCGGTCCCGGACAGGCCGCCGAGCGCCACCATCATGGGCTCCGGGGGTTGGATCGCCCTCACGGCATGGTCCAGGTAGGACGCGGCCTCGGCATGGGCCGCCGCCGGATCGGGCTGCGCCGCGGCGCCGCTCGCCAGCACCTTGGCCCGGACGGCCGCGCGGGCGGACAGGAACAGCGGCAGCAGCGCCAGCCCGTCGCAGTCGCCCGTCAGTTCCAGCATCCGGTTCAGCAGCGTATTGGCCAGCGGGCGGAGCCCGCGATGCTCCAGGTCCATCAGCAGGAAGGCCAGATCGTACAGCACGTCGACGACGGCGATGTCGTCGTTGAACTCCACGCAGTCGAACAGCGTCGGCCGGCCGTCGACAAGGCAGATGTTCCGCAGATGCAGGTCGCCGTGGCAGAACCGGACGAAGCCGCCATCGCGCCGCCGGTCCAGCAACCCGCCGAGCCGGTCGAGCGCGGCGGTCGAGGCCGTACCGAGTGCCCGGACACAGTCGGGCGGGAAGTCGTCCGGCCGTTCCGCCAGTTCCGCGATATTGTCCTCGACCACCCAGCGCATGGCACCGGCCCCGCCGCGGTCGGTGACCACCTCGGCCCCGGCGTGGAAGGCCGCGATCGTTTCCGCGAGATCGCGCATCAGCCCGGCGGTGAGCGCGCCGCGGTCGGCCATGCGGTCGAACAGGGTGTCCTGGTCCAGCCGAGCCATCGCCACGACCCAGTCGGCCGGGACGCCGGGTTCCGATACGGACGCCCCGATCCCGCCCAGGGCGAGCGAGCCGTCGGGCCGCCGCAGCACCGGGGCGATCCCGAGATAGACCGAGGGCGCCGTGCGCCGGTTCAGCCGCACCTCCGCCTCGCAGGCGGCGCGCCGGCGCTCGACCGTGCCATAGTCCATATAGGGAAACCGGACCGCGCGCTTCAGCTTGTAGACGCGATCACCGGCCAGGAAGACGATGCTTCCATGGGTATCGACTCGCTCGACCGCGGCGCCCCCGTGGGTGCCCGGGGCGGACAGGAACTCCACGACGGCGGCCTGGTCCGAAGGGGCGGGATCATGGGTCATGCCCCAGTCTACCAGCCGCCTCGCCCGGTATGGAAGGCGCAGGCGGGGTGGGGCGCCGGCCCTTGCCGCACCGCGGCGGGCGTTTCCATAAAGCATGGCCCTTAACCGTTGACAGGCGAATCGGTCCGACGCATCGTTCCCGTACCGCGGCGCAGCACCTTCGGCGCGCCGTCCCGCCTGGACCAAGCTTCCCCGGAAGCCCCGACCCCGGAAGCCTCGACATGGGAGAGACCGACGCCATGCCACGGCGCCCCCTCGCACCCGTTGCCGGTGCCGTCCCGGGCCGCAACCGCCCCACGAAAGCCCGCAAGATGCCTCAGGACGCCCCGGTCTCCGCCCTCGCCCCCATTCCGGACGTCCCCGTGCCGCCCGCGCCCGGCCCGGCGCCGGAACCCGGCCCGACATCGCGATCCGGCCGATCGCCCATGGCGGACCTGCGCTGGCCTCTGCTGACCGCCGACGCCTGCTTTCCCGCGGGAAGCGCATCCCCTGCCGACCTCGCCGCCCTGACGGCGGAACTGGGCGAGGCCTTGAGGCGGTTCTCCGCCGCGACCGACGACGATCCGTTCAGCAACCCGGTGCAGCGGGTGGCGCTGGAGCTGTCGCGCAAGATCGAGGACGGCTCGGTCTCCTACGCGACGCTGGAGCAGCTGATCCAATACCTGTCGGCCGACGGCTTCATCGGCCGCGCCGCCCGCCTGTCGCGCTATGTCGGGGAGATGGATCCCGAGGCCAACGCCGCGTCCCTGGCCGCCCGGATCCGCTCGCTGGCGGTACCGCCCGGCGTCGGGAAGCCGGTGCCGTTCGAGGCGTTCCGCACCCAGGTGGAGCGCGAGCTGTTCGGCATCGTCATGACCGCGCACCCGACCTTCAACCTGTCGGGCGAGCTGATGGAGCTGCTGACCACCCTGGCGTCGGGCCGGGCCGGCGACGGCACGCCGCTGTCGGACTCGACCCGCGCCGAGCTGGTCGAGCATATGGCCGGACTGGCCCACCGTCCCGACGACGACCTGAGCCTGACCCGGGAACACACCCTGTCGCTGATCGCGATCGGCAACGTCCAGGCGGCGCTGCGCCGGCTCTACGGGATCGTCTACGCCGTCGCGGAGGAGGTCTATCCCGAGCGCTGGACCGAGCTGACGCCCAAGATGATCACGGTCGCCAGCTGGGTCGGCTACGACCTGGACGGGCGGTCGGACATCCGCTGGACCGACACGCTGCGCAAGCGCCTGATCGTCCAGGTCGGCCAGCTCCGCCACTACCGGGAGGAGGTCCGCGCGGTCCGCAGCCTCGCCTCGGCCGGGGAGGAGATCCGCCACACCCTGGACCTGCTGGAATCGCGGCTGGCGCTGGCGATCAACGAGGTGACCGACGAGATCGGCGTGTTCGGCCAGGACCCCGGCGAGGCCGGCGCCCTGCCCCACATCCAGCGCATCGCCCAGCGCATGCATGACGGCATCTCGCTGCGGCTGATCGACAATTCCCAGGCGATCGGCCTGATCGACCGCATCATCCGGCTGGCTACCTCGGGCGGCACCGACCGCGACCCGGCGATCCGCCGGCTGTGCACCCTGCGGGCGGAGCTGGCGAACTACGGCCTGGGCATGGCGCACACCCATGTCCGGATCAACGCGACCCAGCTGCACAACGCGATCCGCAAGACCGTCGGGATGGAGACGGCGCCCGACGACCCGCGCTACCGCCAGTCCTACCTGGCGGCGCTGAACGAGTTGCTGGACAAGGTCAGGCCGCAGACGATCAATTTCGGCTCGATCATGTCGGAGCGGACCTCGGCCAAGCGGCTGTTCATGATCGTGGCGCAGATGCTGAAATACGCCGACGCCACCACTCCCGTCCGGTTCCTGATCGCCGAGTGCGAATCCGCCTTCACGCCTCTGACCGCGCTCTACTACGCCCGCCTGTTCGGGGTCGCGGACAAGATCGACATCAGCCCGCTGTTCGAGACCGAGAAGGCGCTGGAACTGGGCAGCCGGGTGATCGACCAGCTGCTGGAGAACCCGCACTACCGGGCCTATGTCCAGGCGCGCGGGCGGCTGTGCATCCAGACCGGCTTCTCCGACGCCGGGCGCTACCTCGGGCAGACGCCGGCCTCCGCCTCGATCGAGCGGCTGCGGCTGCGCATCGCGCGGCTGTTCCCGAAGCACGGCCTGACCGGAGTGCAGCTGGTGATCTTCGACACCCACGGCGAGTCGATCGGCCGCGGCGCCCATCCCGCCGGGTTCGAGGAGCGGCTGAGCTACACCGCGACCCCCTATTCGCTGGAGTTCCTGGCCGACAGCAAGGTGGACTTCAAACAGGAGGTCAGCTTCCAGGGCGGCGACGGCTTCCTCTATTTCGTCACGCCCGCCGGCGCCTTCGCCGTGGTCACCCGGATCCTGGAGCACATGTTCGGCGACCGGGGCGACGCCCGGAGCGACCCGTTCTACGAGGACCCGGACTACATCACCGAGTTCTTCACCACCGTGAAGGAATTCCAGGTCTCGCTGGTGAGGAACCCGGACTACGCGACGCTGCTGGGCGCCTTCGGCACCAACCTGCTGTTCCCGTCGGGCAGCCGGGCGATCAAGCGCCAGCACGACAGCGCCGACGACAGCGAGCAGGCCTCGGTCAGCCAGATCCGCGCGATCCCGCACAACGCGATCCTTCAGCAGCTGGGCCTGCCGGCCAACACGATCAGCGGCGTCGGCGAGGCGATCGGCAAGGATCCGGAGCGGTTCCGGCAGCTCTATGCCCGGTCCAGCCGGTTCCGCCAGCTGATCGGCATGGTCGAGTACGGCGCCGCGATCGCGTCGCCCGACGCGCTGCGGGCCTATGTGGACACGCTCGATCCCGGGCTGTGGCTGCTGCGCGCGGCCAAGACGCCGGACAAGGCCCGGGCGGAGGAGATGCGGCGGCTGGCGCGCTACCTGGAGGACACCCAGCTCCACGCCCGCCAGACCAAGGTCGGCCGAAGGCTGTTCGCCGACTATTGCCTGCTGCGCGACGGGCTGGGGCAGATCGAGGGCGGCGGCTGCGGGGCGCTGGTGACCCCGGCGGCGCGGGAGCAGCTGGCCATCCTGCACGCGGTCCGGATCGCGTTGATCCACGAGATCTTCCTGCTGGCGACCCATATCCCGCAGTTCAGCAGCCAGCACAACACGACCCACGCCCGGCTGATGACGCGGGTGCTCCACCTGGACATCCCGACCGCCGTCAGCCAGCTGGAACGCATATTCCCCGCGACGACCGACGCCGCGGTGACCGGCGATTTCGGGGAACGAGCAACCTATGCGAGCGACGAGAGTCAGAACTACCAGCGGGAGAACGAGAACATCTTCAAGCCGATGACCGGCCTGTACGAGCTGATGCGCCGGGTCAGCGTCGGCGTCGTCCACCGCATCGGCTTCTTCGGCTGAGGGGGCTTCCGCCGGGGGGGGTGCGGTCGGCAACTTCCCAGTCCGCCCGGCGTTGATGCGGGATCTGGTCAGCGTCGGGAGGTCCGCCATTTCCACCTCGAATCTACTGCTCGCCCTGGTGCTCCTGGCCGCCGGGCTCACGGCTCTCTACGCGCTGGCGCGCGGGCTGCTGTGGCTTGTCCGCCGGGGCGCCCAGCGGCTCCAGGGACCGGTGAGGGTGTCGCGGCACTGGGTGCGCGAACGCCCCGTGGTGACGCTGCTCGAAAGCCGCTTCCCGCGCGCGTTCCGCTTCGTCAAGGCGCGGCTGAGCACCCGCCCGTTCACGGGACTGCCGCTGACCCTGCTGGTGATCTTCGCGATCTATCTGGTGGCCCTGTTCGGCGGCCTGGTGCAGGAACTGCACGAGGCCGAGGAGCTGGTGGCGATGGACAACGCCGTGGACCGCTGGTTCGACGCCCACCGGGTCGAGCCCTTCATCGGGGCCATGGTCTGGCTGACCCTGTGGGGCCAGGGGCCGACCATCACCATCGTCGGGCTGGTTGCGTCGCTGCTGTGGTGGAGCAGCAGCCGCGGCCATCTGGTCGTCCCGTTCTGGATCTGCCTGGTCGGGGCCCAGGTGACGACCTGGACCGCCAAATACGTGATCGCGCGCGAGCGGCCCGGCGCCTGGGACCTGCTGGACGAGCACAGCCCGGCCTTCCCCAGCGGCCACGCCACCGCCGCCATCTCCGTCTACGGGTTCATCGCGTACAGTGTCTGGCGCACCATCCAGACCCAGCCGCGCGCCCGCTTCGAGGTGGTGTTCTGGGGGGCCGTGGCGATCATGCTGATCGGCTTCAGCCGGATCTATCTGAGCGTCCATTTCGTCAGCGACGTCGCCAGCGGATATCTGGTTGGCGGCTTCTGGCTGGCGGTCGCCGTGACGGTGACGGAGTGGCGTACGGCCCGGCGCGACGGCAGGCGAACTCCGAATGGTCATGGCGCCGATCGGGGATCCGATCGGGGGCCGCCCCTTGACCTGATCGGGACTTAGACCAAAGTACAGCGTTACAGTCTCGTCGGGGACGCTATTATAGCGTTCCTTACCGCGAAAAGGTGAGGCGAGTGCTGCTCGTAACATCAACCTGGAGAGGATCACGCTATGAAGTGGAAGACCCCGCGCATCGTCGAGATCGCCGTCGGCATGGAAATCAACTGCTACGCCTGCGCTGAGATCTAAGCTATCCGCCCCCGCCTGCGGTTGAAGACTGGATACGGCCGTGAAGATAGTTGTGCTGGGCTCGGCCGCCGGCGGTGGCTACCCTCAATGGAACTGCAATTGCGACACCTGCCGGCGCGCCCGCACCGGTGATCCGGCGGCCAAGCCCCGGACGCAGTCGTCGCTCGCGATCAGCGCCGACGGCGAGCGCTGGTTCCTGCTGAACGCGTCGCCCGACCTGCGCCAGCAGATCCTGAACACACCCCTGCTTCACCCGCGCCACGGCAAGCGGCACAGCCCTATCGCCGGCGTCGTCCTGACCAACGGCGACGTGGACCATATCGCGGGACTGATAAACCTCCGAGAAAGCCAGCCGCTGTCGCTCTACGCGACCTCACGCATCCAAGCGGTGCTGGCCGCCAACAGCATCTTCCAGGTTCTCAACCCGGACCTCGTCGAGCGCCGCACCCTGGCGCTGAACGATCCGGTCGAACTGGTGGGCCCCGACGGCCCCAGCGGCATCCGTGTCGAGATGTTCGCCGTGCCGGGCAAAGTGGCGCTCTACCTGGAGGACGCCGCCCCCGTGCTGGACGGCGAGACCGAGGACACCGTGGGCCTCCGCATCAGCGGCGGCGGCAGGAGCTTCTTCTACGTTCCCGGCTGCGCGAAGCTGACCCCGGCATTGGCCGACCGCCTGCGCGGGGCCGACCTGCTGCTGTTCGACGGCACCCTTTGGCGGGACGACGAGATGGTCCTGAACGGCGTCGGCAGCAAGACCGGCCGCCGCATGGGCCACATGAGCGTGTCCGGCCCCGACGGGTCGCTGGCCGCCTTCGCCGATCTAGGCATCCGGCGCAAGATCTTCATCCACATCAACAACACCAACCCCATCCTGCTGGATGACAGCCCGGAACGCGCCGCCGTCGAAGAGGCCGGCTGGGAAGTGGGGGAAGACGGACGGGAAGTTTCGCCATGACCGAACTGCTGAGCCAGGACCAGCTCGAAGAACGCCTGCGCGCCATCGGCGCCGCGCGCTATCACAGCCTCCACCCGTTCCACCAGCTGCTGCACACCGGCAAGCTGGATTTCGGCCAGGTGCAGGCCTGGGCGCTGAACCGCTACTATTACCAGTGCAATATCCCGATCAAGGATTCGGTCGTGCTGTCCCGCCTGACCAGCGTCGAGGACCGGCGGGCCTGGCGCCAGCGCATCATCGACCATGACGGCACCCAGCCTGGGGAAGGCGGCATCGCCCGCTGGCTGAAGCTGACGGAAGGGCTGAAGCTCGACACCGCCTATGTGGAGAGCTGCGTCGGCATCCTGCCCGCGACCAAGTTCGCGGTGGAAGCCTATGTCCATTTCGTGCGCGATCGGACCGTGCTGGAAGCGGTCGCCTCGTCGCTGACCGAGCTGTTTTCGCCCGGCATCATCCAGAACCGGGTCTCCGGCATGCTGGCGAACTACGATTTCGTCAGCAAGGAAACGCTGGCCTATTTCAACAACCGCCTGACCGAGGCGCCGCGTGACGCCGACTTCGCGCTGGCCTACGTCAAGCGGGAGGCCCGCCGCCCCGACCAGCAGCAGGCGGTGCTGGCGGCGCTGGAGTTCAAGTGCGACGTGCTGTGGGCGCAGCTGGACGCGCTGTACCACGCCTATGTCTCCCCCGGCCACATCCCCCCGGGCGCCTTCGTGCCCGAGCGGCGCTGAGCCATGGCGACGATCACCGAGGAAAACGTGCCGCGCCTGCCGCGGCACGTGAAGTTCCGGTTCGACCAGGCCCGCGAGGCCTGGGTCGTCCTGGCCCCGGAAAAAGTCTTCATGCCCGACGAAATCGCGGTCGAGGTCCTGAAACGCTGTGACGGCGATACCACCTTGAAGGACATCATCGACGATCTGGCGAGGACCTTCGAGGCGGAACGCGACGTGGTCGCCGCCGACGTGGTCGCCATGCTCCAGGACCTGTCCGACAAGGGGATCATCACGACATGAACGCCCTCTCGCCGTCTCCCGCGAAGGACAGCGCCGGCAAGGCTTCTCCGGCGCCGCCGCTGGCGCTTCTGGCCGAGCTGACCCACCGCTGCCCGCTGCAATGCCCCTACTGCTCCAACCCGGTGGAGCTGGAACGCTCCGGCGCGGAGCTGGACACTGCGACCTGGAAGCGGGTGCTGACGGAGGCGGCCGAGCTGGGCATCCTTCAAGTCCATTTCTCCGGCGGCGAGCCGACAGTGCGCAAGGACCTTGCGGAACTGATCCGGCACGCGGCCAAACTCGGCTGCTACACCAACCTGATCACCTCGGGCGTGCTGCTCGACGCGGCCCGGCTGAAGGAACTGTACGACGCCGGGCTGGACCATGTGCAGCTCAGCTTCCAGGACACCGACGTCGGCAGCGCCGAGCGGATCGGCAATTTCGCGGGCGCCCAGGCCCGCAAGCTGGAAGTCGCGCGCCTGATCCGCGAGGCGGACCTGCCGCTGACCGTCAACGCCGTCGTCCACCGGCACAACCTCGGCCGGCTGGAGGAGATGATCCAACTCGCCCTGGACCTGGGGGCGGAGCGGCTGGAGGTCGCCCACGTCCAGTATTACGGCTGGGCGCTGAAGAACCGGGCGGCGCTGCTGCCGACCCGCGAGCAGCTCGACCGGGCGACCGAGGTGGTGACCGAGGCGCGGGAGCGGCTGAAGGGCCGGCTGATGATCGACTATGTCATCCCGGACTATTACGCCAAGCGCCCGAAATCCTGCATGGGCGGCTGGGGCCGCCAGTTCCTCAACGTCTCGCCGGCCGGCAAGGTGCTGCCCTGCCACGCGGCCGAGAGCATCACCGGGCTGGAATTCGACCGCGTCCAGGACCGTCCGCTGGGGGATATCTGGCGAAACTCGGCCGCGTTCCAGGCCTATCGCGGCACCGACTGGATGCCGGAGACCTGCCGGACCTGCGACCGCCGGGAGATCGACTGGGGCGGCTGCCGGTGCCAGGCCTTCGCGCTGACCGGAAAGGCAGACGCGGTCGATCCGGCCTGCGGACTGTCGCCGTTCCACGAAGAGATCTTCGCCCTTGCGGAACGGGAAGCGGGCGCGGTACCCCCGCCCTTCGTCTACCGCCGGATCGGCGGGGCGTGAGTCAGGACTGCGCCGGGACCGGGCAGCGCCGTCCGGTCCAGGGCGGCGGCGCCGGGTCGGTCATGACCCCCTGGGCGCCGATGCCGGCCAGCACGATCTGGTCTTCGGCGACGAGGTCGTAGAACTGGGTATAGCCGCCCTCGAACACGATGGTGAAGCGGGTTCCCAGTTCCTTGTAGGCCGATATCGCGCGTTTCTCGTCGCCGCCGAACGTACTCCACGAGGTCTGGACGCCGTCTTCCCATTGCAGGTAGCCGATGTCGCACCGCGCGCCCCAGCGCCCGCGCAACGGGGCCGGGACGGACGGCGAGCCCGCCACCGCGCGGGCGGCCTCGAAGCGGGAGCGGGCCTCGTCGAGCCGTGACAGCGCGGTCGCGCGGTCGATCGGGTCCGGCGCCCATTCCACCCCTGGCGGCGGCTCGGCGTCGGGGCAGCGGACCAGGGTCGGCCCGCCTTCGTGCGGTCCGGTGCGGCTGCTGAAATAGGAGACCTGCCGGAGCCGGTCCGGGGCCAGCGCGCGGTAGCGCGATTCGGAGGTCCCGTCGAAGACCGTGATGTCCCCACCCTCCGTGCCGTAGAAGACCGGCCCGCCCGAGGCGAGCGCCAGCCGCGCATCGACCAGGACGCTGCTGTCCGGCTGGAAGATCAGGTAGTCGTTGGCGCAGGCCGGCGTGTCCTTCGCCCATTTGCCCAGGATCGGGGACGTGCCGGAAGCCGGTTCGGCAGGAGCCGGTTCGGCGGCCGCAGTCTCCGCCGGAGCCGGGGCCAGAGCCGGGGGCGCGGCGGCCTGGGGCAGCGCCGGCGCCAGGTTCGCGAGACGCGAAGGCTGTTCCGGCGGGCGCGGCGGCGGCCGTTCGGGCAGGTTCAGCAAGGCGGCCCCGAAGATGCCGGAAATCACGAGCCCTGCGCCGATCGCCCTGCCGGCAAGCCGCCGGCCGGGCGGCCAGAGGCGGGGCGCCGCTTTCGGGGCGGCCGCGGACCTGCCGCGGGAAAGCTTGCGCCTGGCGACCGCTCCCGGATCGTCGATCTCCGGTTCCGAACCCAGGCGGAAGGAGCGCGGGCCATCCTCGGCGGCGTCCTCCGGGGAATGCCCTTCCGGCATCGGGGTCAGGTCGAGGACATCGTCGGCATCGATCGCTTCCTGCCCTTCCTCCTCCGGCGCTTTCAGATGCTCCCAGATCACCCGCTCGGGCCTGTCGTCCAGCCCCGGGTCGAACAGCGCGAGCCGCACGCCGTCGTACGGGTACAGCGTCATCAGCGAATAGGCCATGCGCGCGGCGGCGATGTCGTCGGCCATCAGGCACAGGACCGACCACCTGCCTTTCTTCAGCGTCTCGACCGCGAACCTGAACCCGGCGACGTCCATGCCGATTTTCCACCCTTACCCGCGGCAATCCATGCGGCGAGTGTCGCATATTACCTCTATCGAACGCGCTAGAAAAATTGGCGCAGCCATCGGGGTGGCGCACATGCGGCCCGCTGCAATCCTTTATAAAGGGCTAAATTCGTCTCGAATCCCACTATCAATCTTCCCTGGTCCGGCAGACGATCAAGGGCGATTTCCATGGGTATCCGTACAGTCTTCAAGCTCGGCAATGTCTGGGACCAGGGTTTCGCGGCCGAGATCCTGGTGATCAACGACGGCCCGGAGACCGTGACCGACTGGCGTCTGTCGTTCGCAGCGCCCTGGGTCATCCAGTCCTGGTGGAACGTCACCGCGCTGCCCTCGCCGACGGGGGTGACCACCTTCGGCAATGTCGGCATGAACGGGACCCTGGCGCCCGGCCAGAGCGCCAATATCGGCTTCACGGCGCAGGGCACCCCGGCGGAGCCGGTGTTCCTGCCGTCCGCTCCCGGACAGGCCGACGCGATGCCATACCTGACGGTGACCGACGGCTTCGCGGTCGAGGGGGATGCCGGCACCGCGCCGCTGACGTTCGACCTCAGCCTGTCGCAGGCGTCGGCGACGCCGGTCACGGTGCGTTGGGAGACGGCCGCCGGCGGCGCCACCGCCGGGGCCGATTACCGGACCGCCGGCGGCACCGTGACCTTCGCCCCGGGCGAGACGAAGGCTGCCGTCCGGATCGATCTCACCGGCGACACCGCGGCCGAGCTGAACGAGACGCTGCGGCTGGTGGTCAAGTCGGCCGAGGGGGCCGTTCCGGTCCGCTGGCAGGCGACCGGAACGATCCATGACGACGACGGCCCGTCGCCCGCGGCGCCGGGCGTGGTCGCCGACGGCTTCCTGTCCACCCGCGGCAACGAGATCGTCGATGCCGCCGGCACGCCGGTCCGCCTGGCCGCCGTCAATTGGTTCGGCCTGGAGTCCCTGCGCGCCTCGCCGGACGGGCTGGATGTTCGGAACTGGCAGGACATGATGAAGCAGATGGCCGACGCGGGCTTCAACGCGATCCGCCTTCCCTTCTCGTCCGAACTGCTGGACGGCAAGCCTCCGGAAAACATCAGCGGCACCCTCAACCCGGACCTGATCGGGCTCGACGGCCTCGGAATCATCGACAAGATCGTCGAGCATGCCGGGCGGATCGGGCTGCGCATCATCCTCGACCATCACCGCAGCGCCGCCGGCGACGGTCCGAACAAGAACGGCCTGTGGTACGAGGGCGCCCATACCGACCAGGAATGGATCGACGACTGGGTGATGCTGGCCCAGCGCTACAAGGGCAACAGCACCGTGGTCGCCGCCGACCTGCACAACGAGCCGCACGGCCCGGCGACCTGGGGCGACGGCAATTCCGCCACCGACTGGGAAGCGGCGGCCGAGCGGGCCGGCGCGGCGATCCAGGCGGTCAATCCCGACTGGCTGATCCTGGTCGAGGGGATCGAGAGCTACAAGGGAAGCTGGTACTGGTGGGGCGGCAACCTGCAGGGCGTCGCCGA
Organism: Skermanella rosea; assembly: GCF_016806835.2. Taxonomy (NCBI): domain Bacteria; kingdom Pseudomonadati; phylum Pseudomonadota; class Alphaproteobacteria; order Rhodospirillales; family Azospirillaceae; genus Skermanella; species Skermanella rosea. Next base: position 4,254,828 of record NZ_CP086111.1, read on the forward strand.
CGACCCGGTCGAACTGCCCGTCGCCGGCAAGCTCGTCTACTCCCCCCACGACTATCCCAACTCCGTCCATCCGCAGCCGTGGTTCCAGGGCGACGGCTACGCCGCGGATCTGCAGGACCTGTTCGACACCCAATGGGGCTTCATCGCGCGGCAGAACATCGCCCCCGTGCTGCTGGGCGAGTTCGGCACCAAGCTGAACGACCCGAAGGACCTGGTCTGGCTGTCGAAGCTCACGGCGACACTGAACGGCGATCTGGACGGCGACGGCGCGACCGACGCCGGCCAGCCCACGTCCGGGCTGTCCTGGGCCTGGTGGTCTTGGAACCCGAACTCCACCGATACCGGCGGCATCCTGGACGCCGACTGGCGCACCGTCCTCCCGGAGAAGCTGGCGGCCATCGCCGCCCTCCGCGGCACCGCCTTCGCCGCCGACGACGGTGGCTCCTTCGGCGACGGCCCGGTCGGGCTGACACTTGCCGGAGGCGCCGGGGCCGACCTGCTGCGCGGCGGTGCCGGAAGCGACCTGATCCAGGGCGAGGGCGGCCACGACCGGATCTTCGGCGGTGACGGCGACGACCGCCTCTACGGCGGTACCGGCAACGACCGGCTGGAAGGCGGTGCCGGAAGCGACCTGATCGACGGCGGTCCGGGCATCGACACCGCCGTATGGACGGGTCCCCGCCGACAATACGCCGTGACCTTCGACACGGGCGGCGGAGCGGTGTCCGGGCCGGACGGTGCGGACACCGTGCGCGGGGTTGAGCATCTGGTCTTCGCCGACGGCCGCTACGTGACCGATACCGGGGACACCGCGGCGCAGGTCCACCGGCTCTACGGCGCGGCCCTGGACCGCAGGCCGGACCCCGACGGCCTGCTCGCCTGGAAGGCGGCCCTGGACGCCGGAGCGCTGACGCTCGCCCGGGCGGCCGACGGTTTCATCGGGTCCGAGGAGTTCCGGTTCCACTATGGTCCGCTGGACGACCGGGGCTTCGTGGAACAGCTCTACCGCAACGTCCTCCATCGCGAGGGCGAGGAAACGGGCGTGTCCAACTGGGCCGGCGCGCTGGGCGCCGGCCTCACCCGGGCCGAAGCACTGGTCGGCTTCTCGGAATCGGGGGAGAACGTCCAGCGGACCGCTCCCGTCATCGAGCAGGGACTCTGGCTGCGCGACGATCACGCCGCGGCGGTGGCCCGTCTCTACGACAGCGCGTTCGACCGCCTTCCCGACGCCGGAGGGCTGGTCGCCTGGACGGCGGCGGTCAAGGCCGGCATGACGCTGCACGAGGCCGCCGGAGGGTTCATCGGCTCGAACGAGTTCCAGCAACGCTACGGCGCGGTGGACAACGCGGGGTTCGTCGACCTCCTGTACCGCAACGTGCTGGACCGCCAGGGCGATCCGGACGGCCTGCGGAACTGGACCGGCGCCCTGGACGCCGGCATGACCCGGACCGAGGCGCTGGTCGGTTTCTCCGAATCGGTCGAGCACAAGATGCAGCGGGCTCCGTACATCGACGACGGGATCTGGTTCGCCTGACTGGAATCAGTGTTGTCGCACAATGATTTAGAACAATTCGCCGTAGGTCGGCCTTCGCCCGCCAGGGCGAACGCCGACGCCCTGCATCAACGCTCCGGCCATGCTGTCGGCGTCGGCCTTCGGCCGAGGCCGACCTACGGCGACCCACTCACGACCACTGTGCCGGAACACTGGCGGGATACTGCCGGAAAGACGACCTCGCCAAGCGGCGTCGCGTCACCCCCGGTCGGCCAGCCGCGCCGCCGGCTCGTCCACCAGATCGACGAAATGGCGGTGCGCCCGGGCGGCGATGCCGCGGGCCTTGGCTTCGAGCGCGTCGAAGCCGAAGCCGGCGTCATCCGCGCTTTCCGGGAAGGCGGCGCGGATCAGGGCCTGGCGCAGGCCGGCGGGGGCTTTCTCGGCGACGAACCGGCCCTCGGTGGTCAGGCGCAGGAAGCCCTGGACGCGGCGCCACAGGGACAGCGCCGCGCACAAATCGTCCGCGACCCTGCCATCCAGCACTCCGGCGCGGGCCGCGGCGCGCAGGGACGCCGCGGCGTCGCCGCTGAGGATTTCCGGGTGCTCCGAGGCGTGGCGGAGCATCAGGTACTGGGCGACGAACTCCACGTCGATGGTGCCGCCGCGGACATACTTGATGTCCCATATGTCCGTCGTGCCGAACTCCTTGTCGATCCGGGCGCGCATCTCCGACACGTCGCGCAGCAGCTTGTCGGGATCACGCGGGCGCGTCAGCACCGCGCGCACGGCGGCCTCCAGGCGCTCGACGAGGCCGGGCGGCCCATGGATCACCCGGGCGCGGGTCAGCGCCATATGCTCCCAGGTCCAGGCGTCGTTCGCCTGGTAGCGGGAGAAGCTCTCCAGGCTGATCGCCAGGGGTCCGGCATTGCCGCTGGGGCGAAGCCGCATGTCAACCTCGTAGAGGCGGCCCTCGCCGGTCGGCGCCGTCACGGCGTTGATCATGCGCTGGGTCAGCCGGATGAAATACTCGTTCGGCGCCAGCGGCTTCTCGCCGTCGGACGTGCCCAGGTCCGGCGGCACGTCGTACACCATGATCAGGTCCAGGTCGGAGCGCAGGGTCATCTGGCGGCTGCCCAGCTTGCCCAGCGCCAGGATCGCCACCCCATGCCCGTCGAACCGGCCGTGGCGGCGGGCGAACTCCTCCGTCACGCGCGGCTCCAGGGCCGCCAGCCCGAGGTCGGCGACGTCGGACAGGAAGGGTCCGCAGCGCTCGCCGTCGGTGATGTTGCGCAGGATATGGATGCCGGCCCAGACGATCTGGTCGTTGGTCCAGCGCCGGGTGATGTTCAGCACATCCTCGAAATCGCGCGCCTGGCGCAGCAGCAGGCCGAGCTGCTCGGCCAGCGCATCGCGGGCCGGCAGCCCGTCGAAGAAGCCCGGCGTCAGGACCGCGTCGAGCCGGTTGGGGTTGCGGCTGAGCACTCCCGCGAGGCGCGGGGCGCTGCCCATGATCTCGGCCACCAGGTTCAGCAGGTTGGGGTTGCTGTAGAACATCGAGAAGAGCTGCACGCCGGCCGGCAGTCTTGCCAGGAACTCGTCGAAGCGGTTGAACGCGTCGTCCGGGTTCGCCGTGTCGCCCAGCGCCCGCAGCAGGGTCGGCGCCAGTTCGGTCAGCAGTTCCCGCGACCGGGTGCTTCGCGTCGCGCGGTAACGGCCATGGTGCCAGGCCCGAACCGCGGCGGCGACGGCGGACGGGTTGCCGAAGCCCATGGCGCGGAGCGTCGCCAGGGTGTCCGGATCGTCCTCGGTCCCGGTGAACACGAGGTTGCCCGCGCCGGCCAGGGGCGGCGCCTCCTCGAACAGGGCCGCGTAATGGTCCTCCACCAGGTCCAGCGTGCCGAGCAGGTCGGCGCGGAACGGCTCCGGCCCATCGTAGCCCATGAAGGCGGCCAGCGCCGCGATCCCGCCGTCGTCCGCCGGAAGCGTATGGGTCTGGCGGTCGTCCCTCATCTGGACTCGATGCTCGACCTTGCGCAGGAAGGCATAGGACCGGATCAGGTCGTCGGCGACCGAACGATCGATCCGTCCGGCCGCGACCAGCGCCAGCAGGCTCTCCACCGTGCCCGATGTCCGAAGGGTCGGGTCGCGGCCGCCGAAGATCAGCTGCTGGGTCTGGGCGAAGAACTCGATCTCCCGGATGCCGCCGCGGCCCAGCTTGACGTTGTGGCCGTTGACCGCGGTCGTCCGGTAGCCCCGGTGGGCGTTGATCTGGCGCTTGATCGAGTGGATGTCCTGGATCGCCGCGAAATCCAGGCTGCGGCGCCAGATGAAGGGGACCAGGAAGCGCAGGAAATGCGCCCCCGCCTCCAGGTCGCCGGCGACCGCGCGGGCCTTGATCATGGCCGCGCGCTCCCAGTTCTGGCCCAGGCTGCCGTAGTAGGATTCCGCCGCCGAGACCGAAACCGCCAGAGGCGTGGCGCCCGGATCCGGGCGCAAACGGAGATCCGTGCGGAAGACGTAGCCGTCCCGCGTACGTTCCTCCATAATGCGGACAAGATCGCGGGCGAGACGTACGAAGGTCCGGGCCATGTTGTCCGGCTGGGTAGTCTGGACGACATGATCGTCATAGAGGACGATCAGATCGATATCACTGGAATAATTGAGCTCTCGCGCCCCGAACTTGCCCATGGCCAGAACGATCAAACCGCTCCCGACCGACGGCCGCTCCGGTTCGGGAAGGATCAGCGCCCCGCCCGCCGCCGCTTTCGACAGCAGATGGTCGCAGGCCAGCCGGAGCGCGTCCTCCGCGAAGCTGCTGAGCGCCCCGGTCACGCGGGCAAGGTCCCAACCTCCGGCCATGTCGGCCAGCGCGGTGACCAGCGATACCCGGCGCTTGGCGACCCGCAGCCTCGCCATCAGGCGCGCCATGTCGCGTTCGCCGGCCAGTTCGGCGCCGACGGCTTCCAGTTCGGCCTCGAAACTGGCATCCCATCCCTCCGTCAGCATGCGCCGGGCGAAGGGCAGGTCCATCACCATGGCCTGGGTCAGGAAGGGGGAGTTTCCGAACACCGCCTCCAGCAGCCGGCGGCCGGCCGGGTCCTCGGCATATGCGCGGGCGAACGCGGCGGCCTCGGCGTCGGGGCAGCGGGCGGCCTGCTCAGCCCAGCGTTCCATCCCGAGGGAGGTCGCGTTGGGGTCGGCCGGCTTCGGCAGGGATGCTGGGTCGAAAAGGGCGTCGGCGGCTGTCATGGCGGCTGAACTGTTCGCTGCGGAGGTCCGGCGCGGGCCGGGGATGGGGTCGAGACTGCGCGCCGGAAGCGTGCGGGTCAACCGTGGCGCCGGGAACGGTGCCTGTATTTTCGCCAGGGGGACAGTCATCGGGATGGACGCGTCGAGGTGATCCGGAAGGCGGGACGATTTACCGGCCTCGTGCTGATCGAGGCCGTCAGCGCCGTCCTGATCGGGCTGACGGTCGTGGTGGCGCTGTTCCTGTGGCGTCTGTCCGGCGGTCCGATCCAGGTCGATTTCCTGACTCCGGTGATCGAGCAGACGCTGAACGACTCCCGGATGGGCGTCCGGGTCGACATCGGCGAGACCGTGCTGAACTGGGGCGGCACGGGGACCGAGGACGGGGAACACGCGTTCGACTTCCAGGCATTCGACATCCGCGCCCGCGATGTCCGGATCTACGGCCCGACCGGCGCGCTGATCGCGGCGGTGCCGGCGCTGGGCATCAGCTTCGACATGCGCGAACTGGTGCAGGGCCATGTCCAGCCGACCGTGCTCCGGGTTTTCCAGCCGGACATCCAGCTCCAACGCGCGGCGGACGGGACGGTCGACGTCGACGTCCGCACCGGCGACCTGCCGGTCGAGCATGGCGAGGTCGACGTGGTCGAGGAGGTGCTGGACGCGCTGCAGCAGCCGCCCGGCACCAGGCCCGGCCCGCTGTCGCGCCTGTCCGAGGTGCGGATTTCCGGTGCGCGCCTGACCCTGGACGACCGGCTGCTCGGCCAGGTCTGGCAGGCGCCGCGGGGCGACGTCATCCTTCGGCGCGACGAGGCGGGCCTGGGCGGCGACGCCCGGCTCGACGTGGAGATGGGCAACCGCGTCGTCCGGCTGGATGCCCGGCTCCGGTTCCGCAGCGCCGACGGGATCACCGAGGTGACGGGACGGTTCGGCAACCTGTCGCCGGCCGACCTGGCCGACCGGGCGCCCGCGCTGGCGGCACTGTCGGGCGTCGCCATGGTGCTGGACGGCAAGGCAGAGCTTCGCCTCGACCGCGCCTTCATCCCGATGGAGGCGCAGGTCGACGTCTCCGGCCGCGACGGTACCCTCACCCTGCCCGACTTTTATGCCGAACCGCTGAAACTGGCGGACGCGCGGCTGCGAGCCTCGTTCGACAGCCTGAAGCGCCGCGTCGTGGTGGACGAATTCACCGCGGCCCTCGGCCCGGATCGGAGCGGGCCGACCATCTCGCTGAACGCCGTCGCGGTCGATCTCGGCAACCGCAGGCTCGACGTGACCGGAACCGTCCAAGCCGCGGGCGTGCCGATCGACGAACTGCGCCGGCTGTGGCCCCGGGGCGTCGCCGTCAACCCGCGCACCTGGATCACCGAGAACCTGTCGGCCGGGCGCGCCGAGCAGGCCCGAGCGACCGCCCATGCGGTGATCGACCTGGACGCGCCCGACATGTCCAAGCTGGAATCCCTGGACAGCGAGATTCGGGTCAAGGGCGTGCAGGTCCGCTATTTCAAGGAGCTGCCGCCGGTCACCGGGGTGGACGGGGTGGTCCGGATCTCCCCGAGCACCCTGACCGTGGACGCCGAGGGCGGGCAGCTCCGCGACATGGCCGTGGGAGCATCGAAGGTCGTGATCACCGGGCTGGACCGCAAGGACCAGGCGATCGACATCGCGACCCCGGTCTCCGGCCCGCTGCGGACCGCGCTGGAGGTGCTCAACCACAAGCCGCTCGGCTTCCCCGACAAGCTGGGGCTGAAGCCGTCGTCGGTCGGCGGATCGGCCAGCGCGCGGCTGACCTTCAAGTTCCCGTTGTTCAACCGCCTGACGGTGGACGACATCGTGTTCGGCGCGAAGGGCAAGCTGTCGGACGTGTCGGTCAGCGGCCTGCTGCCCCGCCTGCCGGTGACGAGGGCGGACGGCGAGCTGGCGCTCGACCCGCAGAAGCTCGTGATCACCGGCAAGGCGAGGGTCAACGGCATTCCGGCCGATTTCAGCTGGATGGAAAGCTTCTCGTCCAAGGCCGACGTCCTGACCCGGATCACCGCGCGCGGCGAGGTGGGCGACGCCGACCGCGAGCGGCTGGGCTTTCCCACCCGGCCCTACCTGACCGGGCCGGTCGGCCTGGACGCCGTCTATACCGTCGCGAAGCCGGGTCAGGGCAGGCTCGCGGCCAACCTGGACCTGCGGGATGCCGGCATGGCGGTCGAACTCCTGGACTGGGCCAAGCGGCCGGGAACGCCAGGCACCGCCCGCGCGACGCTGGAACTGGCCAAGGGCGACGCCGTCCGCCTTTCCGACATCGCCGTGGACACGTCGGGGCTCAAGGCGACCGGTGCCGTGGACCTGGCGCCGGACGGCGCGGTCCGGGGCGTGACCATGGCCGGCCTGTCGCTTGGGGCGACGCGCCTTGCGGGCGACGCGGCGCCGATGGCGGGGGGCGGCTGGAAGGTGAACCTTTCCGGGCAGAGCCTGGACCTGCGCCCGCTCCACGGCGGGGAGAAGGGCAAGCCCGGGGACGGAGAGGACAAGGTTCCGCTCGAAGTGACGGCGGCACTGGGCCAGGTCGTCCTGGGCGAAGGGCGGAGCCTGCGCGAAGTCTCGGCGAATCTCCGGCGCGGCCAAGAGGGATGGACCGCGGCCCAGGTCAATGCCCGGGTCGGCCAGTCCGGTTCCCATCTGGTTCTCCAGTACGCGCCCGAGGCGGCTGGCCGCCGGCTGGTGCTGGAGACCGGCGACGCCGGCGCGATGCTGTACGCCCTGGACCTGTTCGACAATATCCGCGGCGGCAGCCTGACCATCGTCGGACACACAGACCCGTCCAAACCGGGCAGCCCGCTGGCCGGACGGATCGAGATGAACGATTATTCCATGGTCAACGCGCCGGTGCTGGCCCGGCTGCTCAACGCGGTGTCGCCCAGCGGCTTCGCCGAGCTCGTGGAGGGCCGCGGCCTGAACTTCGCCAAGCTGAACGGCGAGTTCAGCTGGGAGGAGCGGCAGGAGAAGGTGCGCTTCGACGACGTGCGCACCTCCGGATCGGCGCTGGGCCTGACCATGGAGGGAACCGTCGATGTCGGAGCCGAGCAGGCGGACCTTCAGGGCACCATCGTGCCGATCTATGGCCTGAACCGCCTGTTGGGCTCCATCCCCGTGCTGGGCGATATCCTGACCGGCGGCGAGGGCCAGGGGATCTTCGCCGCCACTTACCAGATCCAGGGGCCGCTGAACGACCCATCGGTCCGCGTCAATCCGCTGGCCGTGCTGGCACCGGGGTTCCTGCGCAACTTGTTCTTCCTGGACCACGATGCCGGCTCGGACAAGAAGAGCCCGTGGGTCTACGAGTATCCCGAGAGCGACTGAACCGGAGGGGAGGAGCGGACCGCCGGCTCACACCGCCTTGACCAGGGCGTGGCGCTTCTTGCCAGCCGACAGCTTCAGCACGCCTTCGGCGTTGAGGTCGCCCGTGCCGGTCACCTGCGTCTCCTCGACCACGACGGCGTCGTTCAGGCGGGCGCCGCCGCCCTTGATCAGGCGCTTGGCCTCGCCCTTCGACGCCGCGAGGTCGGCGCGGACCAGCAGGTCGATCACCGGGATGCCGGCATCGAGCTCGGCGCGGGCGATCCCGACCGTCGGCAGTCCCTCGGCCAGCCCGCCCTGCTCGAAGGTGCGCCGGGCGGTCTCGGCCGCTTCCTGCGCCGCGGCCTCGCCATGACACATCCGGGTCGTCTCGAACGCCAGGCGCTTCTTGGCCTCGTTGATCCCGGCCCCCTCCAGCCGCTCCAGGTCGGCGATCTCTTCCAGCGGCAGTTCGGTGAAGAGGCGCAGGAACCGGCCGACGTCGGCGTCCTCGGTATTGCGCCAGAACTGCCAGTAGTCGTACGGCGACAGCCGGTCGGCGTTGAGCCAGACGGCCCCGCCCAGGCTCTTGCCCATCTTGGTGCCCGACGCGGTCGTCATCAGCGGGGTGGTCAGGCCGAACAGGCCGGCCTGGTCGACCCGGCGGCCCAGCTCGACGCCGTTGACGATGTTGCCCCACTGGTCGGAGCCGCCCATCTGGAGCCGGCAGCCGACGCGGCGGTGCAGTTCCAGGAAGTCGTAGGCCTGGAGGATCATGTAGTTGAATTCCAGGAAGGTCATGGGCTGCTCACGCTCCAGCCGCAGCTTGACGCTGTCGAAGGTCAGCATGCGGTTGACCGTGAAATGCACGCCCATGTCGCGCAGGAACGTGATGTAGCCGAGCTTCTCCAGCCAGTCGGCGTTGTTGACCATGACGGCGTGGGTCGGCCCGTCGCCGAAGGTCAGGAACTGCCCGAACACCCGCTTGATGCCGTCCATGTTGGCCGAGATCTGCTCGTCGGTCAGCATCTTGCGGCTCTCGTCGCGGCCCGTCGGATCGCCGATCTTGGTGGTCCCGCCGCCCATCAGGACGATCGGCTTGTGCCCGCAGCGCTGCAGCCAGCGCAGCATCATGATCGACACCAGATGACCGACATGCAGGCTGTCCGCCGTGCAGTCGAAGCCGATATAGGCGGTCACGATCCCCTCGGAGGCCAGCGCGTCCAGGCCTTCCAGATCGGTGCACTGATGGATGAATCCGCGCGTGGTCAGGATGCGCAGGAATTCCGAACGGAGATCGCTCATCTCTAGGGTCCAGGTCTTGAAGGATGGTTCCGAGGGCGGCGTCTGTTAGCACAAACCGCCGGACCGGGCCAGCGGGGCTTGCGCGCCTTAGCCTTCCCATGGGAAACAGGGCGGCACCCGCCCTTCTTTTCCAGCACCATAGCAGCCATCATGACGCTTAACCCCGTTCGGACCGCCCTGGGCCTGATGAGCGGCACGTCGCTCGACGGCATCGACGCCGCGGTGATCCGCACCGACGGCCTCACCCATGTCGAAACCGGCGATTTCATCACCGTTCCCTACGAGGACGGTTTCCGCGAGCGGCTGCGCGCCTGCCTCGGCGGCCGGGGTCCCGTCGGGGAGGTCGAGCGCGAACTGACGGAACTGCATGCCGGCGTGGTCCGCCGGCTGGCGGAACGGACCGGTCCGATCGATCTGATCGGGTTCCACGGCCACACCATCCTGCACGCCCCCGAGCGCCGCCGTACATGGCAGATCGGCGACGGCGCGCTGCTGGCCTCGCTGACCGGCATTCCCGTGGTCCACGACTTCCGCAGCGCCGACGTGGCCGCCGGCGGCCAGGGGGCTCCCCTGGTCCCGCTGTACCACCAGGCGCTCTCGGCGGATCTGGACCGGCCCCTGGCGGTGCTGAACATCGGCGGCGTGGCCAACGTGACGTGGCTGGGCCGGCGTGGCGGCAAGGACGTGCTGGCTTTCGACACCGGCCCCGGCAACGCCCTGATCGACGACTGGGTCCTGTCCCGCACCGGCCGGCCGTTCGACGCCGACGGTGCCCTGGCGGCATCCGGCACCATCGACCAGGGCGTCCTGGCCCGCCTTCTGGCAGCACCCTATTTCAAGAAGCAGCCGCCGAAATCGCTCGACCGCGACGGTTTCGACGTTTCGCCGGTCGAGGCGCTGAACGCCGCCGACGGCGCCGCCACCCTGACCGCCTTCACCGCGGGCGCGGTCGCCCGCTCGGCGGCCCTGCTGCCCCAGCCGCCGCTGCGCTGGCTGGTGACCGGCGGCGGTCGCCTGAACGGCTTCCTGATGGACCTGCTGCGGGACATGCTGGGCGTGCCGGTCGAGCCGGTGGACAGCGTCGGCTGGCAGGGCGACGCGTTGGAGGCGCAAGCCTTCGCCTATCTGGCGGTCCGAAGCCGCGCCGGCCTGTCGCTCAGCGTGCCGGGCACCACCGGCGTTCCCCGCCCCCTCACCGGCGGGCGCTTCAACGAGCCCTAAGCGGGACGGTTTTCCGTACCAACCCACGTGCTGGTATGGCTTGATGTACCAATGCCACCCCCCGAGGGCGGCTGAGTACGTAAAACCATACCATGGCTACACTCCGGTACGGGATCGTCACCTACAAGGGCCTGCATGCCGGAACCCTTACCGAGGAACCGGCGGGCGGAACGCGTTTCGAGTATGCCGACGGGTTCCGCGAAACCATCGGCTTCGCCCTCCCGGCCGCTCGGCCGAGCCACGATGATCCCCACGGTCTCATCCCGTTCTTCGCCCATCTCGGTCCGGAAGGATGGCTGAGGCAGCGCCAGAGCGCCTATGCGGAAATCGACGGTGCGGACGATTTCGGCATCCTCCTGGCCTACGTCCGCGACTGCGTCGGCGCGGTCGGGATAGAAGACCCTGCCGGACATCCCGCAAGCAACGCTCCCAAGGTGGCGGCGGCGTCTCTGGATCGCGCCGCGACATCGGTCGAACTGGACCAGCCGCTCGGCCTGCCCGAGGAGCAGGCCGCGGCCTATCGGGGGACGGTGCGCGAAGCCTGGAGGAGGCTCTATGGATAAGCTTCCCTCGCTGCGCCGCATCGGCCGGATGGCCCGGGAACGACGGGTCGCGGAGCGGCTGTCGCAGAAGGAGCTTGCCGAACTGGCCGGCGTCCACCACGCCACCGTCGTCGCGCTGGAGAAGGGCGAAGGCACCCTGCGCCTGGTCAATGCCTGGCGCGTGCTCGGCGTGCTGGGGCTGGCGGAGGCCGGCCCGGGCGGAGAGGACCCGGAAAGCTGACGGCCGCCTATTCGGCGACCGCCGCCATGCGGCTTCCCAGGGCGCCGTCCAGGTAGTCGTCCACGTGCTTGTCGAGCGCTTCCACATGGTTGGAGAACAGGTGGGTGGCGCCGTCCACGACCTTGTACTCGATCCGGATGTCGCGCTGGTGCGACAGCTTGTTGACCAGCTTGTGGACCGAGTTCTCCGGCACCAGCTCGTCCTTGTTGCCGTGGACGATCAGCCCCGAGGACGGGCACGGCGCGAGGAAGCTGAAGTCGAACGAATTGGCCGGCGGAGCGACCGAGATGAAGCCGTCGATTTCCGGGCGGCGCATCAGGAGCTGCATGCCGATCCAGGCGCCGAACGAATGCCCGGCGATCCAGCAGGCCGACGCGTTGGGATTGAAGGTCTGGAGCCAGTCGAGCGCCGAGGCCGCGTCGCTCAGTTCCCCCTCGCCCCGGTCGTAGCTGCCCTGGCTTCGCCCGACACCCCGGAAATTGAACCGCAGCGTCGAGAAGCCGCGCCGGCCGAACGCATGGAACAGGGTGTAGACCACCCGGTTGTTCATGGTTCCGCCGTGATGGGGATGGGGGTGCAGGAACAGCGCGACGGGAGCGTTGGGCTGCTTGCCGTGAACATACCGGCCTTCGATCCGTCCGGCCGGTCCATTGATCATTACTTCGGGCATTGCGGTGTGGGTCCCGGCGAAAACAGGTTGTCCCATACCTGGCGGCATGGGCGGCGGGGCTCGAGAAAAATCCCGGCCAGGGAAAGACCGAGGCGGAGGGTAGGATATTCACCAGAGCATGAGAAGATCCCGCCGTTGCAATACTTGACCACTCCACTGGGTCATCATATATCGGAAGATACTTCCAACGTCATCAAGCGGGTATCGCCTAGACGTTGGTCATACCAGTCCGACAAGACCGCCGACTATATCACAGCGAGTAACCGAGTGATCAAGCATCTTCGCAAGCAAATCCATGGCGGGATCACCGGGACATCGCGGGGGTAGTGCCGATGCACCGCCCGGGAACAGGAACAGGGAGGCCGACGTGAGACTGAGCACCAAGGGGCGGTATGCCGTGATGGCGATGGTCGATCTTGCAAGCAGCAGCCGCGGCGGCCCGATCGCGCTTGCGGACATCGCCGAGCGCCAGGAGATCTCGCTCTCATACCTGGAGCAGCTGTTCGCCAAGCTGCGCAAGGGCGGCCTCGTCAAGAGCGTCCGCGGTCCCGGCGGCGGTTATCTCCTGGCCCATCCGGCCGACGCGATGCGGATCTCCGACATCATCCTGGCGGTCGACGAGCCGATCCGCGCCACCCGCTGCGCCGCCGGGTCCCCGGCCGGCTGCAGGACCAACCGCAGCCGCTGCCTGACCCACGACCTGTGGGAGGAGTTGGGCAACCAGATCCATCTTTATCTCAGCAGCGTCACCGTCGCCGACGTCTGCCAGCGCCGCATCCTCGGCTCGTCCCACGTCATGCTGCCGGAAGCGGTCAGCGAGCCCCGGGCGGCGGCGGCCGAATAGGAACCCGGCAGCTGAAGAGTCCGACCCAGATGCCCGACACCGCCTATCTCGACTACAACGCGACCGCACCCATCCTGCCCGCCGTGCGCGAAGCCGTGATGGCGGCGCTGGAAGTCGCCGGCAACCCTTCCTCCGTCCATGGTTTCGGCCGGCGCGCGCGCCGGCTGGTGGAGGATGCGCGGGCCGAGGTGGCGGCGCTGGCCGGCGTCGCCCCGGCGCGAGTCGTGTTCACGTCGGGCGGGACCGAGGCGAACACGGCGGCGTTGGCCACGGCATCCGCGAGGGGGAGCGGCCGCCGCGTGCTGGTGTCGGCGATCGAGCATGACTCGGTGCTGGAGACCGTTCCCGATGCGGAGCGGATCCCGGTCACGCCGGACGGCACGGTCGACCTCGCGGCGCTCGACCGGATGCTGGCGCGGGGCGGCGGTACGGCCCTGGTCTCGGTCATGCTGGTCAACAACGAGACCGGCGTGATCCAGCCGGTTGCCGAGGCGTCGCGCCTCGCCCGCGCCCACGGCGCGCTGTTCCATTGCGACGCGGTGCAGGGGGCCGGCCGCGTCGCCATCGACGCCGACCCGCTGGGAATCGACCTGATGACCCTGTCGGCCCACAAGCTGGGCGGTCCCCACGGCGTGGGCGCCCTGGTGGTGCGGGACGGCATTCCGATCACCCCCGTGCTCCGCGGCGGCGGGCAGGAACAGCGCCGCCGGGCCGGCACCGAGAATGTCGCCGGGATCGCCGGGTTCGGCGTCGCCGCCAGGATCGCCCGGAACGCCGCGGACGGGACGGACCGGCTGGGTCGGCTGCGCGACGGGCTGGAGCGAAGCATCGCCGGAGCGGCGGAGGCTGCCGGCGTGCCGATGATGATCCATGGCAGGGCAGCACCGCGGGTGGCGAACACCACCTGCGTGTCGATGCCGGGCATCCCCAGCGAAACGCAGATCATGGCGCTGGACCTGGCCGGCGTGGCGGTCAGCGCCGGCTCGGCCTGCTCCAGCGGCAAGGTCAAGCCGTCGCACGTGCTGACCGCGATGGGCGTGGATGCCGGCGGGGCGTCCTCCGCCATCCGGGTCAGCCTGGGTTGGGCGACGAAGCCGGAGGACGTCGACCGTTTCGTGGATGCCTGGAGCGCGCTGTGCCGCCGCCGGGCGCGCGCCCTGGCCGGGCCCTGACGGTTTGCCAAACGGTCTGGCCGCGACGTATGGCGTTGCCCGGAAGGCACCTTATCTGTAAAGACGCAGGATCTGTAAAGACGCAGGCCAGCCCGCGGGGTACGGGTTCCGTCACCGCGGGCACAGGCTCCATGACATTCAAAAGCGATGCGGCATGATTGAACGCAAGGGCGGCGGGCCACGCGGCGGCTCGGGAAAAGGCAGGATCGGCGGCGGGCCTGGAACGGTGGCGGGAGACCTGGTCCCGTGCTGGCTCTGCTCGCATTCGGTCTCGCCGCGCGCGCTGTTCTGCCACAACTGCGGCACGGTGCAGCCGCCGCGCTCGATCGATCCGTTCACGCGGCTGGGGCTGCCGGTCCGCTTCGACCTCGACCCCGCGGCGCTGGAGCGGCAGTTCGCCGGCTTCCGCCGGACCCTCGCGCCGGAACGGTTCGAGAGCAAGGGCCCGCGGGAGAAATCCAACGCGCGGGCGCAATTCGACACCTTCAGGCACGCCTACGACACGCTGCGCGATCCGATCCGCCGCGCCCGGTTCCTGCTCGACATCGCCCATGGCGCCGGCGCCGCGCAGCCGCCCCCCGCCGATCCGGAGATTGACGGGATGGAGGCGGCCCTGGCGGATGCCGGCGACACGGCGGAACTGGACAGGGTGGCCAACCAAGCCGCGCGCGGCACGGAGCAATGCATCCACGACCTGTCGTCCGCGTTCCGCGCCGAGGACCTGGACGCCGCTGCACGCATCGTCCACCGGCTGGAACGGCTCGAAGCGCTCGCTGGCGCGGCGCGGCAGCGGCGTCCCGGCCTGCGCGGCGACGCTCCCTGAGACGGTCCGCGGGGAGACACGCCGGAAGGACACGCGGGGGAATTCGGTGGAAATAATGAAGGATTCGCTTGACGGGGCGATAGGTCGAACCTTTAGTCCCGCGTCTCGGGTTTTCGACCGGTAAGAGAAGAACGACGGAGTTGTGGCATCATGCCGAAGATCACATTCATCGACACCGAGGGCAACAAGCGCGACGTGGATGCGCCCCTGGGCCTGTCGGTGCTGGAAATCGCCCATCGCAACGACATCGACCTGGAAGGGGCGTGCGAGGGCTCGTTGGCCTGCTCGACCTGCCACGTGATCGTCGAACCCGAATGGTACGACCTGCTGACCGACGCGTCCGAGGACGAGGAGGATATGCTGGACCTCGCCTTCGGCCTGACCAAGACCTCCCGCCTGGGCTGCCAGATCATCATGTCCGAGGAGCTTGACGGCCTGACCGTCCGGCTGCCGTCCGGCACGCGCAACATGATGGGCTGACGCCCGATGGCCGCACGCCTGTTCGACCGCCTGAAGGAGGCGGCGGGACCGGAATGGACGGGCTATACCCGCCACGAGTTCGTCCGCCGGCTGGGCGACGGCAGCCTGCCCGAAGCCTCGTTCCGCCATTACCTGATCCAGGATTACCTGTTCCTGATCCATTTCGCCCGCGCCTACGCGCTGGCGGTCTACAAGAGCGACACCCTGGCCGACATGCGGCAGGCGGGCGCGTCGCTCTCGGCGATCCTGGACCTGGAAATGGGGCTGCACGTCCGGTTCTGCGCCGGATGGGGCCTGGACGAAGCGGCCATGGCGGCCTCTCCCGAGGCGACCGGCACCTTGGCCTATACCCGCTACGTGCTGGAACGCGGCACGGCCGGCGACCTGCTCGACCTGCACGTGGCGCTGGCGCCCTGCATCGTCGGCTACGCGGAGATCGCGGCGGAACTGACGGCCGATCCGGCGACGCGCCTGGAGGGAAACCCCTACCGCGCCTGGATCGAGATGTATGCCGGCGAGGAATACCGGTCGGTCGCGGCCGCCGAGGTCGCCCAGCTCGACGGCCTGTACGGGCGGCGCGGCGGGGAGGCGCGGTTCCCCGATCTGGCCCGCACCTTCACGACCGCGAGCCGGCTGGAGGCCGGATTCTGGGAGATGGGCCTGAAGCTGCTGCCCTGAGCGTGCCGCAGTTGGCGGCAATCTTGATTAACCGCGTCTTCACCATATTGGGCCAGGGTCGGGGCATCCTTTCCCCTGGCCCTCCCTCCGGTGAGTCTCCATGACCTTCCATGACCGGCCGATCGGCATCTTCGACAGCGGTGTCGGCGGCCTGACCGTGCTGCGGGCGCTCCGCGAGCGGCTGCCGACCGAGCAGCTGCTCTACCTGGGCGACACCGCCCGCCTGCCCTACGGCACCAAGAGCCCCGAGACGATCGCCCGCTACGCGGTCCAGGCGGCGGGGCTGCTGGTCGGGCGCGGCGTCAAGCTGCTGGTAATCGCCTGCAACACCGCGTCGGCCCACGCGCTCGACGCGCTCCGCGACGCCTATCCCCAGATCGAGGTGACCGGCGTGATCGAGCCGGGCGCCGAGGCGGCCTGCGCCGCATCGGCCAGCGGGCGGATCGCGGTGATCGCGACCGAGAGCACGGCGCGGGCCGGCGCCTACGAGGCGGCGATCCGCCGGATCCGGGGCGACGCCGACGTCGCCACCCAGGCCTGCTCGGTGTTCGTGGCGCTCGCGGAGGAAGGCTGGCTCGACGGGCCGGTGGCCGAAGCCGCCGCGCGGCGCTATCTGGCGCCCCTGTTCGCGGACAAGGACGCCGGCTCCAGGCCGGATACCCTGGTGCTGGGCTGCACCCATTTCCCGCTTCTGAGTCCCGTGCTGGAGACGGTGGTCGGCCCCGGCGTGGCCCTGGTGGACAGCGCCCGCACAACCGCCGACAGGGTCGCCCTGATGCTGGAGCGCGCAGGGGTCGCCTCCCGCAGCTTGCATTTCCCGGCGGAGATCCGCCTGCTGGCGACCGACGCTCCCGACCGCTTCGCCCGCGTCGCCGCGAACTTCCTGCCCTTCCCGATCACGCCGGCCATGGTGGAGCTGGTCGACCTGCAGCAGGCTTCCCCAATGACCGGACCTGCCCTGCCGTCCCGGCCGCTGGAAGTTTGATTTCGGGGTCCCCTCGGCTTGACTTCTCCGGATGGCCTGCCTATAAACCCGCTTCCGCCGGGCGGAGGTGCCGTCCGGACCTGGTTTTTGTGTTCACAGAGTTAAGGACCTGTCCGATGGCACGACGTTGCGCCGTGACCGGCAAGGGCGTGATGTTTGGCAACAACGTCAGCCACGCCAACAACAAGAATCGCCGCCGCTTTCATCCGAACCTGCAGGAAACCTCGCTGCTGAGCGACGCTCTGGGCAGCATGGTCCGCCTGCGCCTGTCGACCAACGCGATCCGCACGATCGAGCACAAGGGCGGCCTCGACGCCTTCCTGCTCGACACCAAGGACGCGACCCTGAGCCTCGAAGCGCGCCGCATCAAGCGCCGCATCGCTGCCAAGGTCGAGCAGCAGCAGACCGCCGCCTGACCGGCCGGACGGTTCCCCGGCGAGGGAGCCGGCACCGGGATCGGCAGCATTGAGTTCGTTGGATTGGAGCCGGCCGCGCAAGCGTGCCGGCTCCAGTCTTTTCCGGCCCGTGGCGTCCGGGACTTCGCCGGCCGCGACCCAGCCCATAACCGCCCTTTCTCGCTCCGTTTCCGCGCGCTATTCTGCCGCAGTCCATTTGACCGATTCGTTCCAACAGCTTCGGAAAAGCCCGCCCCATGCAGACACATCCCGACTTTCCGAACCTGTTCATCCTGAGCCATCCGCTGATCCAGCATAAACTCAGCCATATGCGCGACCGGAACCGCTCGACCATGGGGTTCCGTGCCCTCCTGAAGGAGATCGCGCTGCTGATGGGTTATGAGATCACCCGCGACCTGCCCATGACGACGGAGCGGATCGAGACTCCGCTGGCGCCGATGGATGCCCCGGTGCTGGCCGGCAAGAAGCTCGCCATCGTGCCGATCCTGCGCGCCGGCCTGGGCATGGCCCAGGGCCTGCACGAGTTGGTGCCGTCCGCGCGCGAGGGCCATATCGGCCTTTACCGCGACCACGAGACGAAGCAGCCGGTGGAGTATCTGGTCAAGCTGCCGGAGCCCGAGGGCCGCATCTTCGTCCTGGTCGACCCCATGCTGGCGACCGGCAACTCCGCCGCCTATGCCTGCGACGTGCTGAACCGCCACGGCGTCGAGGACCGCAACATCCGCTTCATGGCCCTGGTCGCGGCGCCGGAAGGCGTGCGCGTGTTCCAGAAGTCGCACCCCGACGTGGCGGTCTTCACCGCGGCGCTCGACAGCCACCTGGACGAGAACGCCTATATCGTCCCTGGCCTGGGCGACGCCGGCGACCGGATGTTCGGCACCAAGTAGCCCCGCTCCCGGCGCGGACCTGCCCCGAACCGGGGCGGGTGCGTCGATCTTGTCATTGCGACTTATTAGCAGCATATGGAACGATAGCGGTTTCCCGGTGAACCCCGTTCCAGCGAAGTCGAATCCTTGACCCTCAACGCCCTGAGCACCGCCGCCGACCGAGTCCGCCATCGCCTGCTGCCGAGCGGCTGGACGGCCGCCACCCTGCTGATCGCCTGCCTTGTGGCCCTTCCGGTGGTGGTGGTGGTGAGTCGTATCTTCATCCCGACCGACGGCGTATGGTCCCACCTCGCCTCAACGGTGCTGCCCTATTACCTGGGCAACACGGTGAAGCTGGTCCTGGGCGTCGGGGCCGGCACGCTGGTGATCGGCGTCGGAACGGCCTGGCTGGTAACCATGTGCCGGTTTCCCGGCAGCCGCGTGCTGGAATGGGCGCTCCTGCTGCCCATGGCGGTTCCGGCCTATGTCATGGCCTATGTCTATACCGACCTGCTGCAGTTCGTAGGACCGGTGCAGACGACGCTGCGCGAGCTGACCGGCTGGACCCGCCACGACTACTGGTTCCCCAACATCCGATCGCTGGGTGGCGCCGTCGCGATGCTGACGCTGGTGCTGTACCCCTACGTCTATCTGCTGTCGCGCGCCGCCTTCCTGGAACAGTCGGTCTGCGTGCTGGAGGTCAGCCGGACCCTGGGGCGAGGCCCCTACCGCAGCTTCTTCGGCGTGGCGCTGCCCCTGGCGCGGCCGGCCATCGTCGCGGGGCTGGCGCTGGTCCTGATGGAAGTGCTGGCCGACTTCGGCACGGTACAGTACTTCGCCGTGGACACCTTCACCACCGGCATCTACCGGACCTGGTTCGCCATGGGCCAGCCGGTCGCGGCGGCGCAGCTCGCCTCCGTGCTGATGCTGTTCGTGCTGGTGCTGATGCTGATGGAGCGCTGGTCGCGGGGGGCCGCCAAGTTCCACCACACCACCAGCCGGTACCGCCGCCTGCCCAGCTATCGCCTGCGCGGCCTGCGTGGCGCCGCGGCGCTGGCGGCCTGCACGCTGCCGCTGCTGCTGGGCTTCTTCGTGCCCGCGGCGGCGCTGCTGGACTTCACCTTCGAGGAAGGCGACGCGCTGCTGGGGCGGATGTTCTGGACCCTGGCGACCAACAGCATCGTGCTGGCGGCGCTGACCTCCGTCCTGGCGGTCACCCTGGCCGTCGTCCTCGCCTACGGGCTGCGGCTCCGCCCCTCCCCCGTCCTGAAAGGCGCCGTGCGGGTCGCCTCGATGGGCTACGCGGTGCCGGGCTCGGTGATCGCCATCGGCGTGCTGATCCCGTTCGCCCGGCTGGACAACGCGCTCGACGCCTTCATGGTGGAGCATTTCGGCATCTCCACCGGCCTGCTGCTGAGCGGCACGATCGCGGCGCTGGTGTTCGCCTATCTGGTCCGCTTCCTGGCCGTGTCGTTCAACACGATCGAGGCCAGCCTGGGCAAGATCCGGCCCAACATGGACCAGGCCTCCCGCGTGCTGGGCCAGACCCCGTCGCGCACGCTGGTCAAGGTCCACGCGCCGCTGATGCTGGGCAGCCTGCTGACGGCGGGCCTGCTGGTGTTCGTCGACGTGATGAAGGAGCTGCCCGCGACCCTGATCGTCCGCCCCTTCAACTTCGACACGCTGGCGGTGCGCACATACCAGTTGGCCGCCGACGAGCGCCTGGCCGAAGCGTCGGCCCCGGCGCTGGCGATCGTCGCCGTCGGCATCCTGCCGGTGATCCTGCTGAGCATCGCCATCACCCGCTCGCGGCCCGGCCACGCGGAGGATTGAGGCGGATCGGAACGCCCCTTCAATAAATCCCCGGCACCCACCGCTGATCCGACTTCGCCGGGCGCTTGTATCCCGTGTCCTCCTGCCGCGGCGGCAGTTCCAGCGCTTCGGGCAGCAGGTCCTTGTAGGGGATCTGGCGGAGCAGGTGGGCGATGCAGTTCAGGCGGGCGCGCTTCTTGTTGTCGGCGTCGACGATGTACCAGGGCGTGCGCTTCAGGTCGGTGTGCTTCAGCATGACGTCCTTGGCCTGGGAGTACTCGACCCAGTGCTTGCGCGACTCCAGGTCCATCGGGCTCAGCTTCCAGCGCTTGATCGGGTTGGTGGTGCGCTCGATGAAGCGGCGCTCCTGCTCCTCGTCGCTGACCGAGAACCAGTACTTGATCAGGATGATGCCGGACTCCACCAGCATCTCCTCGAACAGCGGGCAGGAGCGCAGGAACTCCTTGTATTCGTCGTCGGTGCAGAAGCCCATCACCTTCTCGACGCCGGCGCGGTTGTACCAGCTGCGGTCGAACAGGACGATCTCTCCCTTGGCGGGCAGCTGGGCGGCGTAGCGCTGGAAGTACCATTGCCCCCGCTCCTTCTCGGTCGGGGTGCCCAGCGCCACGATTCGGCAGACGCGCGGGTTCAGACTCTCGGCGATGCGCTTGATCACGCCGCCCTTGCCGGCCGCGTCGCGTCCCTCGAAGATGATGCAGACCTTCAGCCCCTCGACCCGCACCCATTCCTGGAGCTTGATCAGCTCGAACTGCAGCTTCGCCAGCTCGTCGACGTACTTGTACTTCTTCACCGGTTTGCCCGGCACGTGACCGGTCGCCATGTCGTGCCAGTGGGCCTCGACCGCGGCGACCTCCCGGGCGTCGCGCAGCACCTCCCCCGCCAGTTCCAGGACCGCCTTCTTCTTTTTCTTCCCGCCCGTCTTCACGTCGCCCATGGCCGCATCCACCCGGTGGCTGGTTCCAATCATGTCAACAGTATTACAACCGAATCGACTGACGGGAGGATGGGACACATTACCGCTGCCGCGGAACAGCGGGCGGCATGGCGCTAAAAGGTATCTTTACCGTTACCGGGATATACCCCGCTCATCGGTTATGGGGTGCCTGGGAACTTCGCTGTGATCATGAACGTGCTGGAAGTCGCGGTTTTCGCGATGGTCGCCCTGGGTCCACACCAGCAGCCCTTCACCTGCGAAGTCTCGATCGGCGGCGTCCGGTGCTCGCACGGGATCGCCGCCTTCCGCGACGGCGCCAACGACATCATCATGTCCGACGGCGTCAAGGTGGCGAAGTCGCCCAAGGGCGAGCTTCTGTTCTCCAACGGGATCCAGGCCCACATGGACTCGCTCGGCTGGGTCCAGTTCTCCAACGGAACCGCGGTGCGGCGCGAAGGGACGGAGAAGTTCCGCTTCAGCACCGGCATGGTCTGCCGCTACACGGCGGTGGGCCGGGTCAGCTGCGCCCGGGAATGAGGGTGCCGAAGGCATCCGCCGCGGTCGCGATCTCCCGCAGCTTGGCGTGCCATGCGGACCAGTCGTCCGCCTCGGCGATCGGCGCCCATAGGGCTTCGATCTCCTCGATCAGAAGCGTGCAGGGCTCGCCCCTGAAGTAGGGATGCGACAGGTTGGCGGCCGGCGTCGGCCGCCGTTCCACCAGGCCGGCGCGGACCGGGGCGAAATCGTCCCCGGCATAGAGTTCGGCGACCGGGCTTTCCCCGGCGCGCCGCTCGCTCTCCGGGCCGCCGCGCCAGTCGAAGAAGAAGCGTTCGAACGGCACCCGGCTCGACGCCATGAAGCCGTACAGCGCACTGACGAAATCAAGGTCCGCGGCAGGCTCGCCGTGCTCCAGCGCCAGCCGGTCCAGGGTCGCCCGGGCCAGCGCCCCGGCGAACAGGGCGTCGAATCCGTTGACCGCGAGTTCCAGCTTGGCCGGCGACGTGAAGGGAAGCAGGCATTCGGCCAGCCGGCACAGGTTCCAGCGCAGCGCGTTGGGCTGGCGGCCGAAGGCGTACAGCCCGGCCTGATCGAAATAGGCCGCGACGAATTTGGGATCGTACACCGGCAGGAAACGGTAGGGACCATAGTCGAAGCTCTCGCCCGTCATGGTCACGTTGTCGGTGTTGATGACACCGTGGACGAAACCGGCGGCGGTCCATTCCGCGCCCATGCGGGCGACGTTCGCGCAGGCGCGCTCGAAGAAGGCCAGGGTCCGCGCGCCCTCGTCCTCGCTCCAGGCGTCCGGCATGTAATGACGGATGCCATGGTCCACCAGCCGCCGCAGGCTGGTCTGGTCGCCCAGATAGGCCAGGCGCTGGAAGGTGCCGATCCGGAGGTGGGAATGGCTGAGCCGGACTAGCACGGACGAGCGGGTCGGTGACGGCTCGTCGCCCCGGAACAGGTTCTCGCCGGTCTCGATCAGGCTGAAGCTTTTGGAGGTGTTGACGCCGCGGGCCTCCAGCAGCTCGGTCGCCAGGACCTCCCGGATGCCGCCCTTCAGCGTCAGGCGGCCGTCCGCCCCGCGCGACCACGGCGTCTCGCCGCTGCCCTTGGTGCCGAGGTCGAGCAGGCGTCCGTCCACCGGGTCGCGGAGCTGGGCGAACAGGAAGCCCCGGCCGTCGCCGAGCTGCGGATTGTAGTTGCGGAACTGATGGCCGTGGTAGCGCAGCGCCAGCGGCCGTTCCAGGCTGCCGGGCAGCGGTTCGAAGCGGCCGAAATGCGCGATCCACTCGGTCTCGGTCAGATTTCCCAGTCCGACCCGGTCGGCCCAGCGGTCGTTGCGCCAGCGCAGGACATGCTTGGGGAAATCCGCGGGCTCCACCGCGTCGAAGAAGGCGTCCCCCAACTCCTCGTGGTGACGGGCGGGAAGAAATCCGGCTGGGTCCGGTTCGGCCATGGGTGATCCCCGATCAGAATGGTTTCGCCAAGGTGCCGCAACGATACGGCACCGGCACCTGTACCAAGGCCAACATGCGCCACGGATAACCATCACGATACGCCGGTTCCGCGGACAAGTAATAAAATCCAATCCATTCCAGTGATATATTGCATTAACGCCGATGTGATATTCGGAAAGGCGTCGAGCGTCGCCCACCTGGAGAGCTTCTGAATGAGTTCGGCCGATCTAATCGGACAGATCATGGAAAAACCGGCGGAGTTCGCTCCGTCCACCTTCGCCCAGCGGGGGGTGGCGGTCGACTTCACCACGCCGTTGCTCGTCCAGGCGCGCATCAGGCAGGCGAACGGCGACGCCGTGGAACTTATCCTGCCGAATCTCGCCGGGGGCCGGGGCTCTTATATATTGGCTTGGCGCTCCCTGGTGCAGTTCGCCACGATCACCATGCACGACCACGCGCTCTACGAGTCCGTGCTGCGCGTCGAGCGGATCGATCCCGCCACCGTGCGCACCGCGACGCTCGGAGTCGCGGCGGAAGGGCTGGCCGGCCGTGACGCCATGCGCCGCGCCCAGGCCCTTCTCGGCCAGGAGAAGGAGGAGGCGCTGCTGACCAACTTCCTGCTGGTCGTCGACCTGCTCAAGCTGGCCGGCATCTCGGCCCAGGAACTCATGACGGGCCGTCCCGGCGAGGATACCGAAGCCCGCATGAAGCGGGCGATCTTCCAGGTCTCGGGGGCGCTCAACATCTCGCCGGAGATCCTCTACCAGCGGATCGAGAGCCTGACCCGGTCGACCTTCTCGGTCGGGCTGCCCTGGGCGCCGGCGCCCGGCCGGCTTCGGCGCCTGCTGCTCGACCTGGACTCGTTCCAGGAGACCGTGTCCCAATGGCAGAGCCGGGACATCTCCGGCGCCGCCGAGGTGGGCCGGTTCGCCGTCCAGGTCGCGATCCACACCACCACGATGGCGCGACTCGCCCTGGTGGAAACGGACGCGATGCTCCGCAACGTGCTGAGCATCATGCGCAACTGGGACCGCGATTCCAAGATAGTCAGCGGCCAGATGTCGCGCCTCGCGTGGCTGCTGGACGGGTGGTCCTACATCGTATCATTGTGGAGTTCGGTCGCGAACGAGCCGCACGAGCGGCAGCGCGACGTTATCCTGGACCTCGCGAGGCTCATCCCGGTGATGCCCAAGGAGGTTTCGGAATGGAGCGAAAGCGGGCTCGAGCAGGAAGCCCGGACGATCCAGCGCAAGTGGGTGCGGCTGAACCAGGATTGGCGCACCGGCAGGAACCTCCGTGACCAGGTCGTCCGGAACGAGTTGCTGAAGGGAGCCATGCGATGACGCTGAACTGGGCCGAACTGCAGCAACTGAGCGTCGCGATCGCCCAGGCGTCGGACGAGAAGCTGGTCCAGATCGTCAGGATGGTGGACACGCTGCCGGAACGGACGCAGCTGGACGACGCGATCGCCAAGGTCCGCCACCGGCTCTTCTGGCTGAAGCCCCCGCGCCCGCTGTCCATGGCCCGGATCCTGTTCTCCCCGGTGGAGGACCTGCTGGACACGCCGCTCCGCTACCGGCGCGGCACCCGGCGGTTCAACCGCGCCATCATCCGCCCGGTGGTCGACCTGGTCGAAGGCGGCCTGGGCGCCCAGAAGGCCGCCGCGATCAGGGCCGAGCTGACGGGCAAGACGACCCTGGACACGACCTTCATGCTGGCCCTGGGGGAGCGCCTGTGGCCGGTGGCGGCCGGGATCCTGGCGGATTTCGTCAAGCGGGCCCAGCTCGACGGGCGCCTCCGGATCGAACGGATCGGGCGCGACGACGACGTGCTGGTGCAGATCGCCGAGATGAGCGGCTTCCTGCAGCTCGGCGCGCAGATCGAGCGCATGAAGGCCGATCTGCCGCCCAAGCCGTTCGACGACCTCCAGGCACACCATGTCCAGCTGATCGAGGAAGCCTTCGTCACCCTGCCGACCCCCGAGGACGTCTCGCTGCTGACCCGCATCCTGCTGTCCCTGTCGGGAGAGCCGGCGAAGATCCTGGAGCTTCTGGAGCGGGTGAAGCTCCAGGCGACCCAGCGGCAGCGCGACATGCTGGTCGGCGACCTGACCCAGTCGGTGATCGACCGGCTGGGCGACGATGCGGAACGGCTGATCGACATCCCGGAGACCGACATCCAGGTGGCGGCCAAGGTCGCCAGCCGGCTGGTCAGCAGTCTGGACAGCCTGGGCCGCAAGCGCCAGTGGGGAACGGCCAACATCGACAACCGCACGCTCGACCGGACGCGCCGGGCGATCGGAGACTTCGTGATGGACAACCTGGACCGCACCGCCGGAAAAGCGGCGGCCTCCCGCGCGGCGGTCGCGACCAATCCCGGCACCTCCAGCGACGCCGAGGTGGCGGAGGCCGAGGACCGCGCCTCGGCGCTCCGCCAGTTCAGGGACCTGTCGCGCTCGCTCAAGATCGAGCACCAGACCAAGGCCAAGTTCGACTCCATCACCAGATCGATGGAGGCGGAGGCGATCGAGCAGATCCGGTCCGCGGTCAGGTGCGGACTGCCCCGCGCCGATATCAACCAGATCATCGTGGATCGGCTGCGGCTGTGCGACATCGTCGAAGGCTACGATCGAGTGAAGGAGCTGAAGGCCAAGCTGCTCGCCGCCGCGGGGTGAGCCGGCCCCGATGCCCCGTCACGCGGTCGGCCGCTCCGCCTCGGCGTCCGCGCGCGGCGCCTGCTTCCGCTGCCCGGTCGGACAGAGGTCGAGCAGGACGCAGCGGCCGCAGGCCGGATTCCGGAAATAGCAGCAGCGCTGGCCGTGCAGCATCATGACTTCGTGGTTATCGTAGATCTGCTGCGCGGTCCATTCCTCCGGCAGTTGGGCAGACAGGACGGCATGGGCGGGACCGACGGCGAGGGTGGCCGGGATCATGCCGGTGCGGACGGCGACCCGATGATGATGGCTGTCCACCGGCAGGGCCGGCCGCCGCAGCGTGCTGAAGCTAAGCACGGCGGCGCTGGTCTTGGGACCGACGCCGGACAGGGCCTCCAGCCAGGCTCTCGCCTCGGTGACCGGCAGGTCCGCCAGGAAGTCGAGCGACAGCTCGCCCCCTCGCCGCTCGGTGATTCCGCGCAGGATCTGCTGCAGGCGCGGAGCCTTCTGTTCCGGCCAGGTCACTCCGGAGATCACCTGCTGGATCTCGTCCGTCGGCGCATCGCGCACCGCCGTCCAGTCCGGATAGGCCGCCCGCAGCGCCTTGAAGGCCCGGCCCGAATCGGCATTGCGGGTCCGATGGGACAGCAGGGACGACACCAGCTCGCTGAGCGGGTCCAGGCTGTGGAAATAGGCCACCGGACAGTCGTAGGCGACGCAGAGCCTGTGGTGGATCTCCAGCACCTTCGCGGTCAGATCGTCCAGCTTCCCGGTCATCGGCAACCTCCTGTCGCAGAAACAGTGACTTAGGACGAACGGCTTCTCAGAAAAGCCCATGCAGCAGGGTCCGGCGGGAACGCCGGACCGTCACAACCAGTCCGGCGGCCCGACGCTGGATGTCCTGGCAACGGAAAGGATCGGCGCGGCGACCCGATTCGGCGAAGTCGCCGCCGCTGACCGCCTCGAACAGGCCGATCAGGTCGGCGTCCGCGTCGAACCGGAACACCCAGCTCTCGCGGTCGAGCAGGTCGAGCCACAGCTCGATCCGGCGCTGCAGGCCGAGGATCTCGGCGCGCAGGCGGACCCCCTCGACGCCCAGTTCGGCGGCCGGCAGGCTCCAGGTGCGTACGCCGGCCTCGGCGAAGCGCTCGATGTCGCGGCAGAGATCGTCGATCCGCGCCGACAGGTCGCCGCTGCGCAGGCCCATGCGGTTCAATGCGGTATTGGTCAGCGCCGTCAGCATCGCGCCGCCCAGCGCGCCGCCGAGGAGGCTGCCCAGGAACGCCTTGTCCTCCCACATGGATTCGCCCCCGAGCCATAGTTTGCAAACGGATGTTCTATGTTTGTTCACTATAACCGCGAGTTGGTCCGGAGCCAAGGGGCGGCTCGACGGTCGGAGGACTTTATTCCAGGGAGTCGGAGGGCAGCGGCAGCCCGAGGATGTAGGATTCGATCGCCAGCTTCGTGCGGCGATACTCCCCGTCCGCTTCTATGACGATACGGCGGGCGAGGTCTTCGCGCGAAAAACCTGCGGTGTCGAGAGTAGCGAAAACCTCCTGGAGCCACGCCATGGAATAGGACGGACCACCTATTCTCACCACCACCGTGTCCCCCCGCCGCAGGGCCGGGACCAGCAGGTCGTCGCGGAACGCCTCGGCGCTATGGGGGCCGCCGCTGCGATGGCGGCCGCCCGTGACCAGGGAAAAATCCCTGCCGATGTCGATCAAGGTCATCGCGTCCTCCGGCGTGGCGGCGATCGATCCGCGCCGGTGACATTAGCGAAAATTTCCGGATTCTTCGAGGGGCGTCTTGCTCAGGACCCGGTCAGGCCGCAGCTCCATTTGCGGACACGGTACTTGGGATGGGCTTCGGCCCACTGCACGGCGAGCCGCTGGCCCTCGAACATGCAGGCGTGCATGCTCATCTGGCTCGATTCGAAGGGAGGCCATTCCTTGTGGCACTTGGTCGGGTCGGACGCGAGGCAGACGAGCAGAACCAACTCAATCATTTGAATCTCTCTCCACTTGGCTCTTTACGCGATAGCCGGACCTTGATCCCGTGCTGGGGATCATCGGCGGGGCAGCCTGATGAAACTGTCAACGGTTTCGCGGATTGCCAGTGCCACCCGATTCGATCGACTTCCTCTGCCGATTCGCCCTGGACATTTTGTTTCTCGCAACAGTTTTCATGTTGCGTCGCCGAAGAATAATGCTGCACCGCCGCGGAAACGTTTCAGTAAATTTGCTAAAACTTAGTTTCATTCGCCTTTTAGTACGAACTAATGTGTCGGCAACCCATCAAAAGATCTTACGCCAGAGCGATAGGTGCACGCAGTTTCAACGCTTTAGGGTCATTCCGACTGGTGCCTTCTAAAGTCTTATTGTCCGCCTCCGGGAGAGGCGTTACGGTGATCTTCTAAAAATCTGCCCATTACCACGGAGGCGGAAAAACGGTCGGCAAGGGAACGCCGATCGATCACAAAGTCGGTTGCGTCAGAGAAAACGAACTCGGGAGGAGACAGATATGCGGCGGATGAGAATCCTGCTGACCACGGTTGCCCTTATCACCGCGGGAACGGCATACGCCAACGACGAAGTGATGAAGCTGCAGAAGGACCCGAACAACTGGGCAATGCAGCTCGGCGACTACTCTGGCAAGCGCTACAGCCCGCTCGACCAGATCAATACCCAGAACGTCAAGAACCTGCGGGTCGACTGGAGCTTCTCCACCGGCGTCCTGCGCGGCCACGAGGGCGGCCCGCTGGTCATCGGCGACGTCATGTACGTCCACACCCCCTTCCCCAACATCGTCTATGCCCTCTCCATTCCCGAGAAAGGCAAGATCCTGTGGAAGTACGAGCCGCGCCAGGATCCCAACGTGATTCCGGTGATGTGCTGCGACACGGTCAACCGCGGCGTGACCTATGCCGACGGCAAGATCTTCCTGGCCCAGGCCGACAACACGCTGGTGGCACTCGATGCCAAGACCGGCGAGGAAGTCTGGAAGGTCAAGAACGGTGACCACACCAAGGGCGAGACCCTCACCGCCAACCCCGTGGTCGTCAAGGACAAGATCTTCGTCGGCATCTCCGGCGGCGAGTTCGGCGTCCGCGGCCACCTGACCGCCTACAACATCAAGGACGGCAAGCAGATCTGGCGGGCCTACTCGACCGGTCCCGACGCCGACGTCAAGATCGACCCCCAGAAGACCACCATGCTCGGCAAGCCGATCGGCGACCGCGACCTGGGCGTGTCGACCTGGAACGGCGACGAGTGGAAGATCGGCGGCGGCACCACCTGGGGCTGGTACACCTACGATCCCGAGCTGAACCTCATATATTACGGCACCGGCAACCCGGGCACCTGGAATCCGGCCCAGCGCGCCAAGGACGGCAAGCGGGAAGGCAGCGACAACAAGTGGTCGATGTCGATCTTCGCCCGCGACGCGGACACCGGCGAAGTCAAGTGGGTGTTCCAGAAGACCCCGTTCGACGAGTGGGACTATGACGGCGTCAACGAGAACATCCTCGCGGACATCACCGTCAAGGGCAAGCCCGTCAAGGCCCTGGTCAACTTCGACCGCAACGGCTTCGTCTACACGCTCGACCGCGTGACCGGCGAACTGCTCGTCGCCGAGAAGTACGACCCGACCGTCAACTGGGCGACCCACGTCGACATGAAGACCGGCCGCCCGGCCGTGAACGAGAAGTACAGCACCTTCGCCAACGGTCCGGACACCAACTCCGAAGGCATCTGCCCGGCGGCGCTGGGGACCAAGGACCAGCAGCCGGCGTCGTTCTCGCCGGACACCGGCCTGTTCTACGTGCCGACCAACCACATCTGCATGGACTACGAGCCGTTCGAGGTCGCCTACAGCGCCGGCCAGCCCTACGTGGGTGCCACGCTGTCGATGTACCCGGCCCCGAACTCGCACGGCGGCATGGGCAACTTCATCGCCTATGACGCGGCCCAGGGCAAGATCGTCTGGTCGAAGCCCGAGGCGTTCGCGGTGTGGAGCGGCGCGCTGACCACCAAGGGCGGCGTCGCCTTCTACGGCACGCTCGAAGGCTTCCTGGTGGCGGTCGACATGAAGGACGGCAAGGAGCTGTACCGCTTCAAGACCCCGTCCGGCATCATCGGCAACGTCAACACCTTCGTGGCGAACGGCAAGCAGCACATCGCGGTGCTGTCGGGCATCGGCGGCTGGGCCGGCATCGGTCTGGCGGCGGGCTTGAACGACCCGCACGCCGGTCTGGGCGCCGTCGGCGCGCACGCCTCCCTCGGCCAGTACACCAACCTGGGCGGCGTGCTGACCGTCTTCACGCTGCCGGACTGATCGGTCCCCAGGCACTGAGAACTAAGTACCGATAAATACTCCCGGTGTTTCCGCTCCGCGAGGGGCGGAAACACCGGCTCGTTTCACTGGAAATCGAACGCCATGAATCTGTCTTTCCTGACGCGGGTCGCGACTGCCGGCGCCGCTTTCTTTTTCCTCGCAGCCGGAACTCCACACGCCCAGGACGCCGAAACGGATCCCTACGAGAAGCCCTATATCGTCGAGGACGGCAAGGTCGATCAGGGAACCTACAACGGGTTTCGGCGCTATCACTCCTCCTGCCACGTCTGCCACGGCCCCGACGGCCTGGGCGGCTCCTTCGCGCCGGCCCTGGTGGACTCGGTCAAGAGGCTGGACTACGACCAGTTCGCCGAGATCATCGCGAACGGCAAGCAGGAGTCCGGCGCCTCGGGGCAGCGGGTCATGCCGTCGTTCGGGACCGATCAGAACGTCATGCTCTACGTCGCCGACATCTACGGGTACCTGAAGGCCCGGTCCGACGGGAAGATCGACCGCGGCCGCCCCGAACGTATCAAGAAGTAACGGATCGGCAAACAACGCACCGGGAAGTGACGCTGCCGTCACGGAGATCTGACATGCTGGCACGAATCTCGATGCTGGTCGCCGCCGCCCTGCTGGCGGCCGGCACGGCCTCGGCGGTCGAACTGCCGAAGCGCGACGCGCTTCGGGTCTGCGCCGACCCGAACCTCCTGCCCTTCTCCAACGACAAGCTGGAAGGGTTCGAGAACAAGATCGCCGCCATGATCGGCGAGGAACTGGGCGTCCCCGTAGTCTATACGTGGTGGCCCCAGACCATCGGCTTCGTCCGCAACACGCTCCGCGCCCGCAAATGCGACATCGTCATGGGAGCGGCATCGGGCGAGGGGCTGATGCAGAACACCAACCCCTATTACCGCTCGGTCTACTCCCTGGTGTACCGCGAAAATTCCGGGTCGAAGATCACGGCCATGAACGATCCGGCCCTGCGCGACATGCGCATGGGCGTCGTCGCCCAGACGCCGGGCGCCACGCTCGCCACCATGAACCGGATCAACAACCTGGAGCCCTACCAGCTCGACGTCGATACCCGGGTCGACAACCCGGCGCGCCGCGCGGTGGAGGACGTCGCGTCCGGCAAGATCGACGCGACGGTGCTCTGGGGGCCGATCGCGGGCTACTTCGCCGCCCAGCAGCCGACCAAGCTGACGGTCGTGCCGCTGGTCGGCGATCAGGGAACCCGCGTCGAGTTTCCGATCACCATGGGCATCCGCGTGGAAGAACCGGAATGGAAGCACTGGCTGAACGACTTCATCCAGCGCCGCCAGCGCGACATCGACGCCGTGCTGGCCCAGTACCACGTTCCGCTGCTGACCTCGAACGGTCAGCTCCAGTCCGCCGCCGTCGCCCGGTGATCAGGCGGACCGTCGCCGCCGCGCTGGTCGCGGCGGCGATGCTTTCTCCGCCGGTCGCCGCGGCGGATCCCAAGGCGGCGGATTTCAGGATGTCCGACTACCGGGCACCGACGCCCGACTCCGTTCCCGGCGCCGCCACGGTCGGCACCGGACGGGTCCAGGAGATGGCGAAATCCGGCGAGGCCGTGCTGATCGACGTCTACCCCGCCCCGCCCCGCCCGGCCACTCTCCCCGCCGACGCGGTCTGGATGCCCAAGGCCAGGCGCACCGTCCCCGGCGCGGTCTGGCTGCCCAATGTCGGGTACGGCGCCCTGGCCGACGACATGGACCGCCATTTCCGGGACAGCCTGGAACGCCTGACCGGAGGGGACCCCGGCCGGCCGATCGTGTTCTTCTGCGAGCCGGACTGCTGGATGTCCTGGAACGCGGCGCTCCGCGCCGTCGGGTACGGCTACGGAGCCGTGCATTACTACCCCGAGGGGGCCGGCGGCTGGGCCTTGGCGGGATTGCCGCTGGAACCGGTCCAGCCCGAGCCCGGACCTGCCCCGGCAGGGTCCGGCGGCTCCCCGTAGGGTGGCATCACTCCATATGGTTGGCGATGGTCCGGGCCAGCTGGCCCACCCGCCGCTCGACGATGGCGGGCTGCTCGCACAGGGCGCCCAGCGAGCGGTGCCGCTCCTCGATGATCCGGCGTTGCCACGCCAGTTGCTCGCCGAGCTCGCGGATGCGCGCCTCGTCGCGAGGCTCCGCCGCACGAGCCTTGTCGAGCTCGCCGACCGTCTTCGTCATGTTGGCGAGCATGCCCTTCTGTGCCCGGTCGAACTTGCGGATGGCATCGACCGCCCTGCTCCGCATGCGGTTCGCTTCGTCGAAGACGCCCGCGAACAGGAGCGTCAGCGTCTCGTTCCGGTCGCCCTGGATGCTCCCGGCGAACCGGTCGATCGCCGCGTTGGCTTCGTCGTCGGGAACCGCGCGGGAGACGACCCGGGTCGCGAGCGAGGCGATCTCGCGGTTGTCCGGCCATGCCTTCAGGTAATCCTCGACCGGCGGACCGGCCCAGATCGTCGCGGCGGAGAGGGTCGGCACGAAGACCTGGACGCACGGCCAGTCGGGAGGGGTATCGACCCGCGGCTGGGCGTGCGCCGAGGCCGCGGACATCGCGGCGAGACCCGCCCCGAGCAGCGCGGCTTTCAGGCTCATCTGTACGGAATTCCGGAAACGCATGTCTCTCCCTCTGGTCGCTCTTCGTTCTTGATCGTTTTCAAAGGAAGCATACACCGATGTCACGGCTGATTCCGCTGCTGATCGCACTCCTGACGGCGGCCATGCCGGCCGTCGCGGCACCCTTGCCCGCCGCGGTCTTCGAGTTCGAGCTGGTCGATACCAGCGGCGAAGGACGATCGCCGGCCCAGGAGCAGCGGATCGTTGCCACGACCGAGGCGCTGCGCCGCGAACTTGCCGAGACCGGCCTCTATGCTCCGCTGGACCTCGCTCCCGCGGCCGGCCGGATCGACGATCACCTGTCCTGCGAACAGTGCCTGCTGGATATCGCGCGGGACATGGGCGGCCAAGTGGCGGTCATCGGCAAGGTCAACAAGATCAGCACGCTGATCCTCAGCATGGACATCGTCGTGCGCGACCTCGCGGACGGCAAGGTGATCGCCCGCGGCACCGCGGACATCCGGGGTGACAACGACCGCGCTTGGCTGCGCGGCATGCAATGGCTGGTGGAGCACAGGATCGCCCCCCAAGGGGCCGTCGGGGAGGAGCGTGCGCCCCGATGAGGTCGGGGCGCAGCCGGATCCTCGGACTACTGCTTGGCTCCCCCCTGGGGGGTCGCTTCCGGCGGACGCTCCTGGGATCCGATGGCACCCTGGCGCTGGGCCGCGAGCGAGTTGGAATCGGCATCCTTCGGACCGAACTGGAGGCTGCCTTCGGTGCCGCCCCCGGTCGCCGCCTTGGCCTCGCTCTCGGCTCCGCTGCCCGACAGGTTGCCGGACTGGTCGGCGGGCTTCGCGGGCTGCTGCTGGTTGCCCATGGCGCCCTGCCGTTCCTGCATCAGGGTTCCGTTGGGATTGGTCTGCTGAGCGACCGCTACGGATGCGCTCCCCAGGGCCAGCGCCAGAACGGCGGCGACCGTGGAAACCTTCGTCACTTCCATGAACATCCTCCAGTCTTATTGTTGATTCACGATGGGTCCACCACCGTCGAAAACCATCAACACTGGACGGATCGTTTCATCACGAACGGACGACTGCGCCGACGGTGCCGGTACTGGTATAACCGCGGCAGATAAAGAGGGAGGACCATCAGATGAAGGCTGCGATCATCGTGCTGGCGACGGCACTTTCCATCGGCGGCGCCAACGCCCAGACGGCCGATTCCGCCGCCGGCGCCACCACCGATCCCCATGACTACCCGACCTCCGCGCGGGTCGATTACGTGATCGGGTGCATGGCGACCAACGGGCAGACCCAGGAGGTCATGGAGCGCTGCTCGTGCAGCATCGACCACATCGCCCGGACGATCCCCTACAACAGCTTCGTCCAGCTGGAGACCATCCGCAGGATGCAGGACCAGCCGGGCGAGCGGGCGATGCTGTTCCGCGGCGTCGGATGGGTCAAGGACCTGCAGGAACGCTTCCGGCTGACCCAGGTGGAAGCCGACCTGGAATGCTTCCCGCAGTGAGCCGGCCGGCGGACCGGACGCTCAGCTCGCCGGCTGCGGCGTGACCTGCCAATCCCCGGTATAGACCTGGTCCTTGCTGTCGGTCACCCTGACGTCCAGTTCCCCGGGCCCCTTCGGCTGGAACGTGAAGTGCAGGCTCGGGTCCTCGCTCAGCGAGATGTCGGTCTCCACGTCCATCACGGGCTTGCCGTCATAGCTGACCTTGATCGACCGGACGAAATAGGGCGGCACGTAGGTGCGCGAGATCTGGTCGAACTGCATGCCGCTGTGGTTCGGATGGCTGACCAGGAGCTGAGCCGTCACCGGCGAGTCCGCCGGGACCGACTGCGGCAGGTTCAGCTTCATCCTGCCCA
Organism: Skermanella rosea; assembly: GCF_016806835.2. Classification (NCBI taxonomy): domain Bacteria; kingdom Pseudomonadati; phylum Pseudomonadota; class Alphaproteobacteria; order Rhodospirillales; family Azospirillaceae; genus Skermanella; species Skermanella rosea. The sequence continues at coordinate 4,289,302 of NZ_CP086111.1, forward strand.
GCCGGGCCAGCGCCTGCTGGGGGTCCTTCATGGCCGGAGCCGAGCAGCCCCCCGCCGCCTTGACGTAGCGTTCCGCGCTCAGCAGGCGGCCGTCGCTGGTCTCGGCCACGGCATGGATCAGGGTGTATTCGTTGACCCGGACCCGCGTGCTGATCTCCAGCGCCTTGCGGTCGTCGTACAGGTGGAACTTGCCGGCCAGCGGCACGGGGTTGCCGTCGATCAGCAGGGTCAGCGTCCGGATCGACCAGCCGGCATCCTCCGGGATCGAAGCCTTCATGGTGATCGGGACGAGCGCCGCGTCCTGCGCCCGGTACGGCGCCTCCAGCGACAGGAACGCGCTGCCGTCCTCGATCTTACGGTCGGGAAAATAGACTTCCCTCACGCTCTCCCAGCGGGCGTAATCGTCGGGCTTGGCGTCGCTCGGCCGGGTTTGCGCCGGCACCGGGCCGACGGTGATCAGCAGGGCGGCCAGGGACGACCCCAGCAGGGTTGCCAGACGCGAAGCTCGTGCGGACATGATGCGATCCTCCGATCAGGTTTCCTATTCCCACTCCAGCTCGGCGAACACGGTCACCGCATTCCGGGGGTTGTCCTCGTCGAACAGGCTCCAGCGCCCGCGTTCCGACGCGGCGGCATCGGCCGACGCCCGGTCGATGGTGCCGCCGTCCTTCTGGATGGCGCGGATGTCCCCGACCAGCGTGGTCAGGTAGCGGCGGGTGTCTTCCGCACCCTCCGGCCAGGAGGCAGACGCCGGCCCGTGGCCCGGCACGACCCGCCGGGCCGGCACCTGGACCAGGGCGTCGATCACCCGGAGCCATCCGAGCCCGCTGCCGTCGACCGTGGGCAGCCTCTCCTGGAACACCAGGTCGCCCGCGAACAGCGTGCCGGTCGCGCCATCGAACACCGTCAGGTCGTTGTTGGTATGGGCGGTCGGGTGGGCCGTCAGCTCCAGGGTGCGGCCTCCCAGGTCGATCCGGTGAGTGGATTCGACCGTGACGGTCGGAGGGACCAGGACGGCACGGACCGCCTCCTCCGCGCCGAATTCCTCCTCCAGGCGCCGCTGGTAGGTGTCGGCACGGGCCATCAGGGCGCCCTGGAAATCGGCATGGGCGACGAAGTCCGGGCGGTCGTCGAGGAAGGCGCCGTTGCCGAACACGTGGTCCGGATGCATGTGGGTGTTGATCACGTACCGGATCGGCAGGTCCGTCCGCTGCCGGATCGCCTCGCGCAGGTCCCGGCCCAGGGCGGGCGTATTGCCGGTATCGATCACCGCGACCGCCTGCGTCCCGACGACGAACGCCATGTTGGCCACGTCGCCGCCGTTCGACCGGCCGGCATATTCCGGCAGTCCGGCATGGACGAAGATCCCGGCGGCCACCTCCTCCACGCGCAAGGGATCGGCGACCGCGGGTCCGGTGCCGGACAGGCATAGCAGCAGGATGGCCGCCTTCGATACCTTCATGACAAACAGGATAGTGGATCCCGGCCCCGCGAGAAACATCTCGATGGTCGAAAAGATCAGGCGGCTACGCCCCTCCGCCTCAGATGCCGTCCGCCCGCACGATCACCGCGATGGTGCGCCGGAGTATCGCCATGTCCTGCCGGAACGACCTTCCCTCCACATAGGCGAGATCGAGCCGGATGCGGTCCTCGAAAGTCGTGCGGTGACGCCCGGATACCTGCCACAGCCCGGTGATCCCGGGTTTGACGCGGGCGATCGCGGCGCGGGCTCCCGGATGAGCCGCCAGTTCGCTGGGCATATAGGGGCGCGGGCCGACCAGGCTCATGTCGCCTGCCAGCACGTTCCAGAGCTGCGGCAGCTCGTCCAGGCTGGTCCGGCGGAGCAGGCGGCCGACCCGGGTCACCCGAGGATCGTGATGCAGCTTGTGATGCCGCAGGTACTCGCTCCTCAGGACCGGATCCGCCGCCAGCAGCCTGTCCAGGCGGGCTTCCGCATCGACATGCATGGTGCGGAACTTCAGCGCGCTGAAGATTCCCGTCCCGGCACCGCAGCGCCGCTGCCGGAACAGGGCCGGGCCCCGCGTCTCCAGCCTCACCGCCAGCCCGATCAGCAGCAGCAACGGCGCCAGCAGGCCCAGCAGCATCGCCGCGACCGCGATGTCCAGCAGGCGCTTCGCCGGACCGCATCCCGCCGACCGCCGGGCGGCAATCGGCACCGTCGCGGGCATCGCCGCATCCCGATCCCCGGCTTCCATCACGGACATTGAGGCCTCCCCGTCGAGCGTCGTTCCGGACTTGTCGACGGGACGTTAGCCGGCCGGGCCGCGCGGCGCTGTGAGCCGGATTACAAACGGACGCCCCTGGCAAGACGCGCGGCCCGGAGCAATCTTGTTCTCCGCGGCCGTGGATCGTTCCGCGGCGGCCCGCGTTCCCCTCCATGCTTTCCGGACGGCAGCCGGACCTCCGGAACCCTGCCCCTGCGAGACCCCAAGGAGCTTGTCCATGACCGAACAACAGACGCCGCTGCGTATCGTCGGGATTTCCGGCAGTCTGCGCAAGGCTTCCCTCAACTCCGCCGCCCTGCGCGCCGCGCGCGATCTCGCCCCGCCCGGCGTGACGATCGAGATCTTCGACATCGCGGACATCCCGCTCTACAACGACGATATCAGGACCGAGAACGGATACCCGGCACCGGTCCAGGCCCTGCGAGATGCCCTGAAGGGCGCGGACGGCATCCTGTTCTCGACTCCGGAGTATAATTACTCGGTGCCCGGGGTGCTGAAGAACGCGATCGACTGGGCCTCGCGGCCGCCGGAACAGCCGTTCGACGCGAAGCCGATCGCGATGATGGGCGCCAGTCCCGGCGTTCTCGGCACCGTGCGCGCGCAGACCCACCTGCGCCAGTTCTTCACGTACCTGAACGGATTCGTGCTGAATCGCCCCGAGGTGATGATCGGGCAGGCCAATTCCAAGTTCGATCCGGAGGGACGGCTGACCGATCAGGGCACAATCGACTTCCTCAAGGGCTTCCTGGCCTCCTTCGCCGATCACATTCGTTACCACCAACGTGCTAAATCAAGGCATTAGACGGTTGGACGATTGACCTCACCGGACGAATGGTCAACGATCGCGGCACAAGGGAAGAAATGTCTCGGTTGGGAGGGATTTTGTAATGGACGTACGTGCTGCCGTAGCCTTCGAGGCCGGCAAACCACTCAGCATTGAGACAGTACAGTTGGAAGGCCCCCGGGCCGGCGAAGTGCTGGTCGAGATCAAGGCCACCGGCGTCTGTCACACCGACGCCTACACGCTCTCGGGCGCCGACAGCGAGGGCAAGTTTCCCTGCATCCTGGGCCACGAAGGTGCCGGCGTCGTGGTCGACGTGGGGCCGGGGGTCACCAGCCTGAAGAAGGGCGACCACGTCATTCCGCTCTACACGCCGGAATGCCGCCAGTGCGAATACTGCCTGAGCCAGCGGACCAACCTGTGCCAGGCGATCCGCGAAACCCAGGGCCGCGGCGTGATGCCGGACGGAACCAGCCGGTTCTCGCTGAACGGCAAGCCGATCTGGCACTACATGGGCACCTCGACCTTCGCCAACTACACCGTGGCGCCCGAGATCGCGCTGGCCAAGATCCGCGAGGACGCCCCGTTCGACAAGGTCTGCTACATCGGCTGCGGCGTCACGACCGGCCTCGGCGCCGTGATCTGGACCGCCAAGGTCCATCCCGGCGCCAACGTGGTCGTGTTCGGCCTGGGCGGCATCGGGTTGAACGTGATCCAGGGTGCCCGGATGGTCGGGGCCAACATGATCGTCGGCGTCGACATCAACCCGTCGCGCCGCGAGATGGCCGAGAAGTTCGGGATGACCCATTTCGTCAACCCGAAGGAAGTCGAAGGGGACCTCGTCCCCTACCTGGTCAACCTGACCAAGGGCGGGGCCGACTACAGCTTCGAATGCATCGGCAACATCAATACGATGCGCCAGGCATTGGAATGCTGCCACAAGGGCTGGGGCATCTCGACCATCATCGGCGTCGCCCCGTCCGGTGCCGAGATCTCGACCCGGCCGTTCCAGCTGGTGACCGGCCGCGTGTGGAAGGGCAGCGCCTTCGGCGGTGCGCGCGGGCGGACCGACGTGCCGAAGATCGTCGATTGGTACATGGACGGCAAGATCAACATCGACGACCTGATCACCCATGTCGTGCCGCTGGAGCAGATCAACGACACCTTCGACCTGATGCACGAAGGCAAGTCGATCCGTTCGGTCGTCACCTTCTGACGTCCTGCCGGATATCCTAAAAAAGAACGCCCGCGCGTGGCTTCAAGCGCGGGCGTTCTTGTTCGATATGCAAGGTTTCGGCAGGCGGGTCTCAGTAGCCGGAGCGTCCGGGCCGGCCACGGGGCGGGAAGCGGCTCGACGTCGACCGGATTTCCTGCCGGGCGCCGCCGTCCTCGTCATCGTCGGGATTGCGCGCGGACTGCCTTTCCCGCTTGTTCTCGGCCTCCGCGCTGGCGATGGTCGCCTCCATTTCCCTGATGCGCTCCTTCAGGGGGGCGATCACCGAGCCGTCCGGTTTGCGGGCGATGAACTGTGCGAGATCGTGCTTCAATCTGGCGAGCTGGCTCTTCAAAAGCGGCACGTTGGGCTTGGCGTTGGGATTGGGCTTCCCACCGCCGACACGGTAGGCTTGCTCCTCGTATTTGCTCACGACTTCCCTCCTGGTTCGACCCACAATACACGGGGACCGTCCGGTGTACCCATGGGACCGGCGTGGAGTACCGTAAGGTGCTTTGCCCCCGGGGTCACGCGGTTTAGGCCGCCGGCGTCTCGACCGGCGGCCCAAAGGCGAATGAAAGCCGAACCTTAGGCCTGCTGTATCGCCGAGAGAACCCAGCCGCCGCCGGCCGGGCGCCGGAAGGTCCAGACCTCGACGGCCTCGGTCGGCTTGGTGCGGTCGCCGTCCACCACGGAATCGCCGACCCGATCGACCGTGTAGTCCACCAGCGAATAGCGCATCGCGACCGTGGCGTAGTCCACGGCTCCCTCGCGCCAGGCCTCGGACAGGTCACCCTGGAGCAGGCGGACATCCTCGATCCGGTTGACGACGCCGCGCGCCGCGTTGGCGTCCAGTTCCTCGGCGAAGTAGGAGGCCATCTCCGGCGTGGTCAGCGAGCGCAGGGCCGCCCGGTCCTCACGTCCGTAACCGGTCTGGATATCGCGCAGCAACCGCTCGAACGCCTCGTAGTCGGCCGGTCCGATTCCGATGCCGTCGACTCCCTTGGGCGTCTTGGGCGTCTTGGCCGTCCGGGCTCCACCGCCGAGGCCCGCGCCGGTCCGGGCATATCCGCCCGGCGCCGCGTTCCGGTTCAACGGCCCCTGGCCCAGCGGGCCGCGGCCGCCGGAATTGCCGGCCCCGGCATAGGCCGGCTGGTTGCGGCTCCTGAAAAAGCGGATCGCCAGCCAGATCAGTCCGCCGATCAGCGCCACCTGGAGCAGGAATCCGAGGATCGACGCGAAGCCGCCCAAACCGCCGAAGAAGCCGCCCCCGAGGAGCATGCCGATCAGGCCGGCCCCGAGCAGACCGCCGGCGAGGCCGCCGAAGAAGCCGCGGTTGGCGGGCGTTGCCGGACGCTGAAGCCCGGCGGCCGCGCCGGGCTGCCCCGCGGTCGGGCGTTCGGTCGCCGAGCGCTCCAGCGGGGCGGCGGTGCGCGGGGCCGTGTTGGTCGGTGCGGGAGCTTCGTAGGTGCGGGCACCCCGGCTGCCTAGGTTGCTACTCCGCCCAGGGCGGGCGTCGACCGATGTCGCGACGAGCGTCAGGACGGCGGCAAGGGCGATGAGCGCCTGGGTTCGCCTGGGCTTTCTGTTCTGGGTCATGACCTGCTTCTTTGGGCCTGTTTCTTTTGCTTTCCTCCATATGGGAGGTCATGACCGGAATTTCAGCGACTCTCGGAAGCGGGGCCGGCGGTATCGGCCCGGCCCAGGGGATCGCGCATCTGGCGCAGCCGGTCGGACCGCCATTCCCAGTAGTTTGCGCCGACGTCGGCGATCTCGCCATATCCTCGCGCGGGGCGGACCCGCTCGGAGAAAGGATCGGACGGCGGCAGCGACGATCCCAGGAGCTGCCGGTCGTCCGGCAGGGGCGTCAGATTGCCGGAATGGTTCGGCGAACCGTAGGCGTCGCGATAGGTATCGTAAGGCACCACGCCCTGCGCCAGCGCGATGCCCGGGGCCAGCAGCAGGATCGCCCAGGGAACGGCATGGCGCAGGGGGAAGGGCATGGCGGCGGCTCCGGTTGCTCCGCCGAAGGTTAGCCGGAGACCGCTCCGCTCCCCATGCTTCCGGCCGGGGTAAGGCCCATGTTCCCGCCGTCCCCGGTCGGCCGCCCGGAAGGTCGGATCCTAGCGCGGATAGATGATCCGGTCGTCTTCCAGCAGGTTGAAGTCCCCGTTCGCCGCGGTCGACCGTGCCAGGACGATGCTGACCCCCCGGCTGCGGAGCACATCCAGGATCCGGTCGGCGTCCCTGGTATCGACGCCGTCTATCGGGAGCAGCCTGTCCAGTTCCGCGATCGTAACGTTGCCGTGCCGGTTTCCGATATCCAGCAGCCGCAAGACAGGAAAGCTATGATCGACAGTAGCCACAGCCGGCCCTCCACCAACGTTATTGCGCTATGGTCCAACATTCCGTCCGGCGAATCGTTACTCCGGCCCGCCTGGTCCGCCCTCTTGCGGCGGTATGAAAAACAATCCCTTTGGATAAGCGCTCGCCAAATGATCAAAAGCCGGGCTTCGGTGTTGTTTGCTTTGCTGCACCGCACCGGTTAGAAACGCCAAAAATCTTCATGTGAGGAAACCGCCATGGTAGGCCTTTTCGGCATCATACTATCTCTTGTATTGCTTATGTATCTGGCATACAGAGGCATCACGGTTCTCGTGCTTGCGCCTTTGCTTGCCGCCATGGCCGTTCTTTTCGCCGGCGATCTGCCGCTTCTGGCCACATATACGCAGGTCTTCATGACCGCGGCGGGCCGTTTCGTCACCACCTATTTCCCGCTGTTCCTGCTCGGCGCCCTGTTCGGCAAGCTGATGGACGACAGCGGGTCCGCCCGGACCATCGCGCACTGGATCGTCGAGAAACTGGGAGCCGAGCGCTCCATCCTGGCCGTGGTCCTGGCTTGCGGGATCCTGACCTATGGCGGCGTCTCGCTGTTCGTCGTCGCCTTCGCCGTCTATCCGATCGCCGTGGCCCTGTTCCGCGAGGCGCAGATCCCCAAGCGCCTGATCCCCGGTGCCATCGCGCTGGGTTCCTTCACCTTCACCATGACGGCGCTGCCCGGCACCCCGGCGATCCAAAACCTGATCCCGATGCCCTATTTCGGCACCGACGCCTTCGCCGCCCCCGGCCTCGGCCTGCTGGCCGCCGCGATCATGCTGGTCGGCGGCACCGCTTGGCTGACCTGGCGCCACCACCGCGCCCATGCCGCCGGCGAGGGGTACGGCACCCATCCCGACGATCCCCGCCCGGAACCGCGCGCCCGCTCGGTCGGCGCCATGGCGCTCGACCGGGACGAGGTCGCGGCGCCCGGCATCCTGGTCGCCGTGCTGCCGATCGTGCTAGTCATCGCGCTGAACTATGCCTTCACGAACTTCCTGATCCCGACCTGGGAAACCGGCTACCTGGCCGAACCCAAGTACGGTTCGACCACCGTCGCCAAGGTCCAGGGCACCTGGGCGATCATCATCGCCCTGATCGTCAGCAGCGTCGCCGTCGTCGCGCTCAACTGGCGCGTCCTGCGCGACCGGGTCGTCGCCTCGATCAACGAGGGCAGCCTGGGCTCCCTGCTGCCGATCTTCAACACGGCGTCGGAAGTGGGCTACGGCGCCGTCATCGCCTCCCTGGCCGCCTTCACCATCCTGCGCGACTTCGTGCTCAACCTGTCGCCCGACAACCCGCTGATCTCGCTGGCGGTCGCGGTCAACGTGCTGGCCGGCGTCACCGGATCGGCCTCGGGCGGCATGAGCATCGCGCTGGAGACGCTCGGCAGCACCTATGCCCAACTCGGACAGGCGGCGGGCATCAGCCCGGAACTGCTGCACCGTATCACCGCCATATCGTCGGGCGGGTTCGACGCCCTGCCCCATAACGGCGCCGTCATCACGCTGCTGGCGATCTGCAAGCTGACCCATCGGCAGTCCTACGTGGACATCCTGATGGTCGCGGTCGCCATCCCGGTGACGTCGCTGATCATCATCATCGCCCTGGGCACGATGTTCGGTTCGTTCTGAACCCGCCCGCTCAGCGATTCCGAAGCTTCTTGTAGACCGTGTTGCGGGTGATGCCCAGGCGGCGGGCGGTTTCGGCGACGTTGCCGCCGGTCTGCTCCCAAGTCGCGACGACACGGTCGATCACCGCCCGCTCCAGCGTCGAGGGTGACGGCGCGGGACGGGTCCGGGGCGCCCCGACATGGTCGGCATCGATCAGGCCCCGCTCTCCGACCGCGATGGCGAGCCGGGTCAGCGCCCCGCGCAGTTCGCGGATGTTGCCGGGCCAGGGTCGCCCGGCCAGCGCCTCCAGCGCCGCGTCCGTGATGGTGCAGCCGGGATCGATCGCCCGCAGCAGGTGGCGGGCGATGGCCGCGAAATCGGACCGGCCGGCCAGGGGCGGCAGTTCCACCGCCACCATGTCGAGCCGGTAGAACAGGTCGGCCCGGAAGCGCCCGGCACCCACCGCCTCCGCCAGATCCACGTTGGTCGCGGCGACGAGCTGGAGATCCACCTTCCTGCGCGTCCCGCCGCCGACCGGACGGACCGTCCAGTCGTCGAGCAGCCGCAGCAGGCTTCCCTGCACCGGCAGCGGCATGTCCCCGATCTCGTCCAGGAACAGGGTGCCGCCGTCCGCCTCGACGACCAGTCCCCGGGCGCCGCCCCGGCGGGCCCCCGTGAAGGCGCCCTCTGCATGGCCGAACAGTTCGGCCTCCACCAGGCTCTCCGGCAGCGCCGCGCAGTTCACCGGCACGAAGGCGCCGGAACGGCCGCTGGCGGCATGGGCGTGGCGGGCCATCAGTTCCTTGCCGGTCCCGGTGGCACCCCGGATCAGGATCGGCACCCCCCGCGCCGCGGCACCGGACACCTGCCGCATCGCCGCCCTGACGGCAGGGTCCTCGGCGATGAAGCCGGGCTTGGCGCCGGGCGTCCCCCGGTCCTTGCGCGCGTGGATCGGGCAGGCATGGCGCAGGTTGTCGATCGCCACGACGTAGCTGCTGCCCTCGTGGTCCTCCAATCGCACACGGTCCCGGCGATGCCCCTCGTCCAGGAACCGGTGGAAGCCGGTCCGGAACAGCTCCGCGAAATGGTGTCCGGGTCGGGCCGGCAGCCCCTGGAGGAAGAACTGCGCCTGCCGGTTGGCGGCCAGGACCCTGCCCTCCCCGTCCACCGCCAGCAGGCCGGCGCTCAGCGTGCGCAGATATTCGGCCCTCGTGTGGAAGATCAGGACGAGATGGTCCCGGTACGCTTCGCGGAACAGCCCGTTCTCGATCTGGCGGACCGACATCTTGACCAGCGCCATGGTGTGCCGCTGGCGGGATCGGCAGTCGCTCGACGCGTCCAGCACGGCGGCGATCTCTCCGGTCGGGCCGAAGATCGGCGCCGCGTTGCAGGTCAATCCGCCATAGGTGGTGAAGAAATGCTCCGGGCCATGGACCGTCACCGGCGCCCGCATGGCCGCCGCCAGCCCGAGGGCGTTGGTGCCCTGGTGCAGCTCGCCCCACAACCCGCCGGCCCGGATGTTCTTGGCGTCGGCCGTGGTGCGGAAGGTGTCGTCCGTGATCGTGTCCAGCACCATGCCCCCGGGGTCGCCCAACGCGATCATGAAGTTCGAGCCGGAGATCTGATGATAGAGGTTGTGCATCTCGGCCAACGCCAGCCGTCGGGTCAGCTCGTGCCGCTCCCGCGCCTCCTCCAGCAGGGTGCCGGCGGCGTATAGAAGCTCCGGCGAGCGGTTGGGCTCAAGCCCGGCCTCCAGGCAGCGGTCCCAGGATTGCCGGATCTCCGGGGCGAGCAGGTCCGGCGAGGCGATGCCCCGGTCCTGGAGCACGATGCGCGCCTGCCTCAGGCGCTCCGCGGGCGAGAGCATGTCCCGTTCCTCCCCTGACGACCTGTTATGTTCAAGTCTTGCACAGCCAAGGTGTGAGCAGGCGTTGATTATGTAAACACGCCATTCGGGTCAATTCCGGAGAATGCCGCGGATTCCCGCCGCTCCCGTTCCTGGCACGCCCATTGCGTCCAGAGTGCCGGTTCCAACGAGGACCGGAACACCGACCGAATCACAAACGGGGAGGCTCATCCATGAAGGCGGCCGTGCTCTACGAATTCGACCCGTCGCTCACCAGCCCGCAGTTCGTCCGGTACGAGGAGGTCCCCGATCCGAAGATCGAGAAGACCACCGACGTGATCGTGCGCATCGGCGGCGCCGGCGTCTGCCGGACCGACCTGCACATCGTGGAAGGTATCTGGCGCAGCAAGGTCGATGTCCAGCTTCCCTACATCATGGGCCATGAGAACGCAGGATGGGTCGAGGAGGTCGGCAAGGGCGTCGAGGGCATCAAGGTCGGCGACCCCGTTATCTGCCACCCGCTGGTGACCAGCGGCCACTGCCTTGCCTGCCGGCGCGGCGACGACATGCACGCGACCGACAGCAAGTTCCCCGGCATCAACGCCAACGGCGGCTATGCCGAGTACCTGCTGACCGGCGTCCGATCCCTGATCAAGCTGCCGTCCAGCCTGACGCCCAAGGACGTCGCTCCCTATACCGACGCGGGCCTGACCGCCTACCGGGCCGCCAAGAAGGCGTCGCGCCACCTGCTGCCCGGCGAATACGCCGTCGTGATCGGCGTCGGCGGGCTGGGCCATATCGGCGTCCAGGTGCTGGCCGCCCTGTGCGCCGCCGAGATCATCGCGGTGGACCGCTCGGACATGGCGCTTGGCCTCGCGAAGGAGTGCGGCGCGCATCATCTGGTGAAGTCCGACGGCACCGAGGTCGAGCAGATCCTGGCCCTGACCGGTGGCCGAGGGGCCGAGGCGGTGATCGACTTCGTCGGCGAGGGCGACGCGGTCGAGAAGGGTCTCGCCATGACCCGCAACGCCGGCTTCTATTACATCGTCGGCTATGGCGGGAAGGTGGAGATCCCGACGATCGAGATGATCACGTCGGAGAAGACCATCGTCGGCAACCTGGTCGGGACATATCCCGAACTGGTCGAACTGATGGCCCTGGCCGACCGCGGCCTGGTCAAGCTGGCGACCCGCGAGTACCGGCTGGAGCAGGCCAACGAGGCGCTGCACGACCTGCACCACGGCAAGGTCAAGGGCCGTGCCGTCCTAATACCCTGAGGCCCGGATACCGGAAGGACATCGCCATGGGTTTCGAACCCGAGGTCGCCCAGGCCGGCCCGTACGAGTGGGAGGTCGAGGAAGGCGATCTGGTCTTCTGGTGCCGCTGCGGGCGCAGCGCCACCCAGCCGATCTGCGACGGCTCCCACGCCGGCACGGGGATCAGCCCGATGGGGTGGAGGGCGCCCGGCACCGGGACGGTCTTCCTGTGCGGCTGCAAGCGCACCGCCAACCCACCGCTCTGCGACGGCCATCACAATGACCTCTGACGATGCGTTCCAGACCCTGATGGCCGAGCGCTACGCCATCGTCGCCAAGCTGACCGAGCTGAACTCGGCCCAGCTCACGCGGGAGGGCCGGCGCGCCGGGGTGGAGTTCGAGCTGTCCCGCTGCCGCCAGGACCTGGCGGCGGCGCCCACTCCCGAACTGTCGGCCCGGCTGGCCGAGCTGGAACGGGAACACCGCGACGCCATCGAGCAGACGAAGAAGATCGAGGCCGAACGCGAGGCGCTGATCCTCAAGCTGGAAGACATCGTCCATCGATTGAACGAACCGCACTGAACGCTGGACCGAACGAAAACCGGAGGCCCGACACCATGAGCACTTCAGCGGCATCGGCCGAGGATGCATCCAAGGACGAGTTCTTCAAGCGGCTCGCCGATCTATCACAGGAGATGATCGCCGCCCATGGAGAAGACTTCACCATGGGCGCCCTGATCCTGGGCGCCCGCTATATCGCGGAGAAAAAGGCGAAGCCGGAGGAGACGGCGAAGAAGTAACGCCGCGGTCAGTGGCTGGGCATGGCGAAGCGCATCAGGCTGTAGACGGTCACGACCAGCCCCGTCAGCGCGACATACATGTGCCAGTAGCTCGGCAGATGCTTCATCGACAGCTGGACCTCCAGGACGCCCTTGCCCATGGTCTTCATCTCGGACTTGATCTCACCGACATCCTTCTCGAGTGCCGAGATGCGCGTATCCATCTGCTCGAAGCGGCGATCCATGCGCCCTCCGAGTTCATGGATGGCGGCGAGGATTGCTTCACGCTCGCTGCTGGGAATCTTGCCGAAGGTTCCGCCAGTCATCATCAACCCCGCCGTCCGTCTCAAGCCCGGCACTGCTGCCGACCTGAAAAATAGCATGGTGTGCCGAAGCGCTCCAGAAAACTCTCGGGACCACCGGGCAGGTCATACTGTCGCATGACGCGAGTGGGACCAATCTTCACAACCGTCCACACCGGCCCGTTTTGAAACACTCCTGCAAGCCTGGACGTTCCACAAGTAAACAATGACCACAGACCAGATCAGGAAAAAGCCTCGCAAGGCAGCGATTACAAGACTTTGCAGGCCACTCAAGAGTTGGCACAGCGTTTGCTGACTATCGCAAGCACAACAAAGCACCGCCCATGACGCAGTGCAATAAACAAGGAAGTAGTGCGGGGAAACGGCCATGACAGCAGCACGGCGGAAAGTTTCTGCATCCTGAGCGCAAGCAGCGCTCCGGAACATCATGGATCGCCATCCCGGACTGAACTCAAGCCGGCCCGAAGAGCCGGCCAAGGCGGAAACCTGTCGTTACACGAAATGTCGGCAACGAGATTCCAGCCAACGAATTCCAGGGAGTAAACCATGCCTGACGGTTTGACGCTCAACAAGATCATCGCTCAGAAGGGCATCAGCATCGGCGAGGCGGCGCGCCGGGTCGCGGACTTGGGCTGGACGCCCTCCTATGTCCAGGAAGCCATGACCTTCCCGACCGACTACAAGATCTCCAAGGCGCCCAAGGACCCCATGAAGCAGGTCCTGCGGTCTTACTTCCCCATGCAGGAAGAGAAGGACAACCGGGTCTACGGCGCGCTCGACGCGGCGTTGCGCGGCGACATGTTCCGCAACGTGGAGCCCCGCTGGGTCGAATGGATGAAGCTGTTCCTGGCGATCATCCCCTTCCCCGAGATTTCCGCCGCGCGCTCCATGGCGATGGTCGGCCGGCTGGCGCCGGGCGATGACCTGCGCACCGGGTTCACCATGCAGATGGTCGACGAGTTCCGGCACTCGACCATCCAGATGAACCTGAAGAAGTGGTACATGGAGAACTACATCGACCCGGCCGGGTTCGACATCACCGAAGCGGCGTTCGGCAAGTGCTACGCCACCACCATCGGCCGGCAGTTCGGCGAAGCCTTCGTGACCGGCGACGCGATCACCGCCGCCAACATCTACCTGACCGTCGTCGCCGAGACGGCCTTCACCAACACCCTGTTCGTCGCGATGCCGTCGGAAGCGGCGCGGAACGGCGACTACGCCCTGCCGACCGTGTTCCTGTCGGTCCAGTCGGACGAGAGCCGGCACATCGGCAACGGCCACTCGCTGCTGATGTCGATCCTCAACAATCCGGACAACCACCAGCTCCTGGAACGCGACCTGAAATATGCGTTCTGGCAGAACCACGCGATCGTCGACGCCGCCATCGGCACCATCATCGAGTACGGCACGACCAACCGCGACAAGAACAAGGAGAGCTACGCGGAGCTGTGGCACCGCTGGATCTTCGAGGACTATTACCGGACCTACATGCTGCCGCTGGAGAAGTACGGCATCAAGATCCACCATGACGACGTCCACGAAGCCTTCGACCGGATCGTCAAGAAGAACTACGTCCACAAGGTCGCCCAGTTCTTCTCCGCCGGCTGGTGGGCCAACTTCTGGCGCATCGAGGCCATGACCGAGCGGGACTTCGAGTGGTTCGAGCACAAGTATCCCGGCTGGTATGACGAGTTCGGCGCCTGGTGGGAGAACTACGCCAAGCTCAGCAAGCCCGGCAACCCGCCGATCACCTTCGTCGACACCGGCTATGTCTATCCGCACCGCTGCTGGTCCAACCTGGTGCCCTGCCTGATCCGCGAGGACATGGTCGTGGACGAGGTGGACGGCCAGATCTACACCTACGGCCACGAGGTGGACCGCTGGACCCACAAGGTCGCCTTCCAGGGCGAGTACGAGGGCCGGCCGACCCCCGCCATGGGCCGTTTCAGCGGTCATCGCGAATGGGAAAGCATGTACCATGGCTGGGACCTGGCCGACGCGATCAAGGACATGGGCTTCGTCCGTCCCGACGGTAAGACCCTGATCGCCCAGCCCCACCTGTCGTTCGAGGAGAAGGACATGTGGACCCTGGACCATGTGCGCGGCTACGAGATCAAGAGCCCCCTGATCACGCTCCGCGAGATGACCCCCGAACAGCGCGAGAAGCACGTCGCCGAGTACAAGAAGGGCTTCAAGGTCCATCGGATCTGACGCCCGGCCGGAAACAGGGGAGCGCCGCCGAGGCGCTCCCCGACTTCCGCCGCAAGCCGCCAGATCTTCGTCCAGGGGAATTCCACATGACCCAGAACCCGTTGGCCGCCCGCGCGGTCCACACGGTCCTGTTGCAGCCCGCCGGCATCGAAATGGAAGTCGAGGAAGGGGAAACCGTTCTCGATGCGGCGTTCCGCCAAGGCATCTCGCTGATGCACGGCTGCAAGGAAGGACAATGCTCCAGCTGCAAATCGGTGCTGATCGACGGTGACGTCGAACTGCTGAAATACTCCACCTTCGCGCTGTCCGAGATGGACCGCGACACCAACCACATCCTGCTCTGCCGCACGCTGGCCTACAGCGACATAGAAGTCGAGCTACTGAACTATGACGAGGACCTGCTGTCCCGCTCGATCGCGGTGAAGGACTTCGCGGCCCGGCTGACCGCCATCGTCCCGCTGACCCACGACATCTTCCGCCTGGAACTGGAGATCGAGCAGCCGCTGAAGTTCTGGGCCGGCCAGTACGTGGACATCACCATCCCGGGCAAGGGCATCACGCGCTCCTTTTCCATGGCGAACCCGCCGAGCGACCCGCACCGCCCCCATTTCATCATCAGGAAATACCCCCAGGGCGCCTTCTCGGCCCAGCTCGACGGCAGCCTGAAGGCGGGAGACAGCCTGATGCTGCGCGGCCCCTTCGGCACCTGCCTGCGGCGCGAGAACCGCTCCGGCCCGATGGTGCTGGTGGGCGGCGGCTCGGGCATGTCGCCGCTGTGGTCGATCCTCCAGGACCAGATCGGCTGCGGCGAGCCCGCCCGGCCGATCCGCTTCTTCTACGGCGCCCGGCAGGCCCGCGACCTCTTCTACCTGGACCGTTTCGTCGAGCTGACCGAACGCCTGCCCGACTTCCGCTTCATCCCGGCGCTGTCCGACGCGGCGCCCGACGACGGCTGGACGGGCGAGACCGGCTTCATCCACGAGGTGGTGCGCCGGCATCTCGGCACCCTCGGCGACGCCTCCGACATCGACGTCTACTCCTGCGGCCCGCCGCCGATGATCGACGCCCTGCTGCCGGTGCTCCAGATCGGCGGCGTCGAACCGGACCGCATCTATTTCGACAAGTTCACGCCGGCCCTTCGGTAAGGACCGACCGCCAACCTTTGCAAACGGGGAGGAAAACAAAAATGACGGCACAGGTTCAGGAAACGGAAGTCAAGTCCGGCGCCGCCGGCGCGAAGAAATTCCCGGGATGGGATAGCCGCAAGTACAATTACTACGAACCGAAGGGCCGCAAGGCGACCCATTACGAGGACATGACGGTAGACGTCCAGCCCGATCCGGAACGCTACCTGCTCCAGAACTGGATCATCTCCTTCGCCGACGGGACGCCGACCTACTACAAGGGCTGGACCAAGCTCCAGTCGTCGGACTGGCACAAGTTCCGCGCGCCCGACCAGGAATGGGAGCGGACCCATTACCAGCGCCAGTCCACCATCGAAGGCATGATCAAGAACGTCGTGGACAATGCCCGCAAGTCGGGCGCTCCGTCGCGCTTCGATCCCCGCTGGGTCAAGATCCTCCAGGACCATGTCGGCGCCTACAAGCATGCGGAGTACGGATTGGGCAAGGCGACCATGCATGCCCAGCGCTACGGCTACACGCAGATGGTCAACAATGCCATCCTGACCAACTCGTCCTACAAGCTGCGCTTCGCCCAGGACCTGACGCTGTACCTGAGCGAGATCGGCATGGACCTGCCCGTGTTCGACGCGACGGCCGGCAAGACCCACTGGCTCGAGGACCCGGTCTGGCAGGGCGTGCGCGAGGCGACCGAGGCCGTCATGGGCGCCGAGGATTACCTGGAGCAGTATTTCGCGACCAACGTCGTGTTCGAGCCGCTGGTCGCCGAGCTGTTCCGCAGCGGCTTCGTCATGCAGCTTGCCGCCGCCCAGAACGACTTCGCCACCCCGGCCGTGGTGTCGGCGGCCGAGGCCGACTACGAGCAGAACCTCGCAAACACGGTCGAGCTGTTCCACCTGCTGGCCCAGGATCCGGAGCATGGCGAGGCGAACCGCAAGGTCATGGAAGGCTGGCTGGAGAAGCACGGCGCCCTATGCGTCAAGGCGGCGAACCAGTTGCAGCCGGTCTGGTCGCAGCCGCGCGTCAAGGCGGCCCAGTTCACCGACGCCTTCGCGGCCTCGTCCAACCGCCTGAGGGCCATCTGCGCCGAGATCGGCATCGAAGTGCCCGCCGCCGTCGCGATCGCGCCGGCCGCCGCCCCGGCCCAGCCGGCCGCCGACGCCTGAAAACCCCGGATCGAGAGAGGAGGAAAGAGCCATGAGCGTCGCCCATGACTTCAACATCTTCAAGCCCATGCAGGACCTGACCTTCGAGCACACGATCTCGCACCAGTGCGGCGTCACCATGAACGACAGCGTCGAGGCGCGCTGCATCGCCGAGGTGATGGAGAGCAAGCCGGGCATCAAGGTGACCTACATGCCGGCCATGATCCGAATCGACGGCGAAGGCAGGATGGAATTCAAGATGGACGAGATCAGCGAGGCGCTGGGTCGCGAGATGACCCCGCACCTGTTCGAGATCTCCACCTCCACCCATTACGGCCGCATGGTCATGATCGACGACAACACGGTCATGCTGTTCGGCAACATGGACGACGCACTCGAATACACCTGACCCGACAAGATCCAATCAAGAATCGATCGGCGGAGGAAACGATGTTCAAGACGGCGGAAGGCGAGGAAATCTTCATCATCGACGGCCACACCCACCTGTGGGACGGCAGCAAGGAGAACCAGAAGAACGTCCACGGCGCGCAGTTCATCGACTGTTTCTACGGCTATCATACCGCGCTCAGCCCCAAGGAGTATGTCTGGCCCAAGGAGAAGTTCGACAAGTACGGCGCCGAGACCATGTACAACGACCTGTTCGTCGAAGGCTACGACGACATGGCGATCTTCCAGCCGACATACCTGAAGGACTTCTACGTAAACGGCTTCAACACGACGGAGCAGAACGCCGTCCTGAAGGAAAAACATCCCGACCGCTTCATCCTCAACGGCGCCTGGGACCCGCGCGACGGCGAAGCGGGAATCGAGGCGCTGCACGAGTTGGTCGAGAAGTACAAGATCAAGGGCGTCAAGCTCTACACCGCGGAGTGGAAGGGTGCCAGCAAGGGCTGGAAGCTGACCGACGAGTGGGCCCAGCGCTACATGGCCGAGTGCGTCAAGCTGGGCGTGAAGAACATCCACGTCCACAAGGGCCCGACCATCCTGCCCCTGAACCGCGACGCCTTCGACGTGGCCGACATCGACGACGCGGCGACCAGCTTCCCCGAGCTGAACTTCATCGTCGAGCACTGCGGCCTGCCGCGCCTGGACGATTTCTGCTGGATCGCGGTGCAGGAGCCGAACGTCTATGGCGGGCTGGCGGTGGCCCTGCCCTTCATCCACAGCCGGCCCGACTACTTCAACCAGGTGATCTCCGAGCTGCTGTTCTGGCTCGGCCCCGACCGGCTGCTCTACGGCAGCGACTACGCGATCTGGTCGCCCAAGTGGATGGTCGAGAAGTTCATGGCGCACGAGCTTCCCGACACTATCAAGAAAGACAAGGGCGTCGATCTGAACCTGGATGCCAAGCGCAAGATCCTGGGGCTCAACGCCGCGAAGCTCTACGACATCGACGTGCCGGCCCACAAGGCTAGGTTGAGCGGAACGGCACCGGCCCATGCCGGGGAACAGACCATGGCGCAGGTCGCCGAAGTCCTGGGAGACTGACGCCCATGACACCCCACGTCACCTCGGGCGACCCCCGCGTGGCGGAGGTGTGGGCGAGCCTGGCAGCGGTGACGGACCCCGAACTCGACGAGTCCGTGACGGAGCTCCGCTTCGTCACGGAGGTCGACGTGGACGCGGAGGACCGCGTCCATATCGGGTTCCGATTGCCGACATACTGGTGCGCCGCCAACTTCGCCTTCCTCATGGCCGATGACATGCGCGTCGCCGTTTCCTCCCTCCCCTGGGTCCGGCAGGTCCTGGTCGACCTGCGCGACCATATGTATTCCGACACGATCAACGAGGGGCTGGCCCAGGGCCGATCGTTCAAATCCACCTTCAGCGATGAGGCGGTGGACGAGGACCTGGACGACCTGCGCCGGACCTTCCGGATCAAGGCGTTCCAGCGCCGGCAGGAGGCGGTGATCCGTTACCTGCTCGACCGGGACTGGTCGGTCCAGGCGATCCTCGACCTCGACTGCCCGCACTTGGCGACGCTGGCGATCGACGATGCCGAGGCCGCCCGCCAGCGCGGCCGCTACCTGGAAATCCGCCGGGAGTTCGGCGGCCCCGGCGACACCGCCTTCACGACGGCGCAGGGCGAGCCGATCGATCCCCGCAACTTCGCCGAATACCTGTCGCTGCTGCGCCGGGTCCGGATCAACACGGAGTTCAACGGGCATCTCTGCCGGGGCCTGCTCCAGGCCCGCTACGACGACCCCGCGCCAGACGGGGAACCCACCCTGGCCGACTTCATCGCCGGCCGGGTGGCAACCCAGGTGGCAAAAAGCAACACGGGAGGGAATGACGGATGCCGAAAATGATGCTCCACCGCGCGGAGGCGCGCGCCGCCCTCGGCCGGGGCGTCGAGAAGCTGACCCTGGCGGTCCAGGGCACCCTCGGCCCCAAGGGCATGAACGCGATCATCGACCGGCCCATCGGCACGCCGATCGTCTCCCGGGACGGGGTCAGCATCGCCGATGAGGTCGAGCTGGAATGCCGGTTCGAGAACATGGGCGCCCAGGTGGTGCGGGAGGTGTCCAAGCAGACCAACGAGATCGCCGGCGACGGGACCACCACCGCCACCGTGCTGGCCAACGCGCTGATCCAGGGCGGGCTTAAAGTCCTGGAGAACCAGGGCAGCCCGGTGGACCTGGTCGCCGGCATCGACCGGGCAGCGGGAGCGGTCATCGAAGCGCTGCGGAAGTCCGCCAAGCCGCTCTCCGGCCACACGCAGCTGGAAGCGGTCGCCACCATCGCCGCGACCGATCCGGCCCTGGGGCATCTGGTCGCCGAGGCGCTCCGCAGGGTCGGAAGCGACGGAATCGTCGAGGTGACCTTCGGCCCGGGCATCGAGACGACCCTGGAAGTGGTCGAAGGCATGTCGTTCGACCGGGGCTACATCTCCCACCACATGGTCACCGACGTGGAGACCATGCGGGCCGTCCTGGACGATCCACACATCCTGATCACCGACCAGCGGATCGCCTCGCCCGACCAGATCGCTCATATCCTGACGGAGGTCTCCGCTACCGGCCATCCCTTGCTGATCATCGCCGACGAACTGGCCCCGGAGGTCGTCGTGACCCTGATGGGCATGCGCCGCAACGGCGCGGGGCTGGCGGTCGCGGTCAACCCGCCGGAATTCGGCCACTGGCGGAAGGCCATGCTGGAGGACATCGCGATCCTGACCGGCGGACGGGTGATCGCCCGCGATCTCGGCGGCCGGCTGGAACAGGTCACCCTGGAAGACCTGGGAAGCGCCGACCAGGTCCGGGTCGGCCAGAGCTTCACGTCCCTGATCCGCGGCCACGGCGATCCCGAGCTGATCCGCGCCCGCCGCGCCCAGGTGCAGCGCCAGTTCGACGCGGCTCCCCCCAACATCGAGCGGGACAAGTATACAGAACGGCTCGCCAAGCTGACCGGCGGCACCGCCACCATCCTGGCCGGCGGGGCCACCCCGGCGGAGCAGAAGCGCCGGGTCCAGCTGCTCGACGACAGCCTCAACGCCGCCCGCGCCGCCATGGAGGAAGGCGTCGTGCCCGGCGGCGGCACGGCGCTGATCCAGGCGGCCCCTGCCCTGGACACGCTGGCCGACCAGACCTCCGGCGGGGTCCGCGACGGGATCCGGCTGTTCCAGCGCGCGCTTGCGGCACCGCTCGGCTGCATCGCCGAGAACTGCGGCCTCGCGGCGAACGACATCGCGGCCCGTGCGGCGGAGGCGCCCAGGGGCACCGGGTTCGACGCGCGGACCGGCCAGTTCACCGACCTGATCGAGGCCGGCATCACCGACCCGGTCAAGGTCACCACGACGGCGGTGCGCAACGCCTCCTCCGCCGCTTGCCTGATCCTGAACACGCACACGCTGATCGCGGACAAGCCCGACATGTCCGATCCCACGGCCGGACCGGCGCTCGGCGCCGGAGCGGAGAAGCTTGGACGCGAATAGGCTTGGTTGGCAGTGAGATCCGCCGCTACCTGCCGGCCGGGGGTGCGACGCACGGGGCTGACCGCCGGTCCCGTGCGTCAATCTCGCCCTGGACGGCAAAACCGAAGGAGAACGCAAGAAGACATCACCCGAACTTTATCGTTACCCAAAGACTGTACGCAGTGTAAACTCCATGTTCCGGACCGCGCCGTCTGAGCACTAATAATAGGATCCGGGCGAGGGAGTGTGAATACATGCCCAAGACGGGAATCGGGGCGACGATGCCGCCCCGTGCCGCTGCCCATGCCGATGAAGCGTCGATCATGCGCGCGTGGGAGGATTTCCTGGCCGGCGTCGATCACCATCCACCGGTCCGGAACGTGGTCATCAATTCCTGGCGGCGGAGCCTCGAAAGCGGCGTCAACGCCCACGGCTCGAGCGCTCCCCTGGCGGTCCGGGACGACGGGCTGCACCATCTCCGCATCCGGAACCGCGACCTGCTGACGGCGGCGGCCGGTACCCTTGCCGAGGCGATCGACCTGTTCATCGGCACCGGGTCGATCATGCTGGTCACCGACCCCGAAGGCGTCGTCCTGACCACCGTCGGCGACCGCGCGACCCTGGAGGCCGGCCGCGAGATCCACCTGGAGCCCGGCGGGGCGTGGCACGAATCGGCGGCCGGGACCAACGGCATCGGAACCGCGCTGGTCACCCGGCAGCCGGTCCTGGTCCATGCGACCGAGCATTTCTGCGCCGGGGTCAAGACCTGGACCTGCGCCGCGGCGCCCATCCGCGACCCGATCGACGGCTCGCTGGTCGGACTGCTCGATATTTCCGGGCCGCGCCAGACCTTCCAGCGCCACAACCTCGCCCTGGCCGTCGTCGCCGCCCGCCAGGTCGAATGGGCCATGGCCGACCAGGCGCGGCAGGAGCGCGTGAAGCTGCTGGAGGCCTGCGTCGCCAAGCTGCCGACCTGGGTCGAGGACGGCATCATCGCGGTGGACCGAAAGGGCCGCGTCCTGCACATGAGCGAACGCGCCCGCGGCTTGCTGGAACACGGCACCGGCCCCGCCCGGGTGGTGCTCGACAAGGAGTCCAGGGTCGCCAGCCTCGACCCGTCGTGCTGGCCGGCCGAGTGGACCAAGCCGCTTACGGTCGACGGCGAAACCCTGGGCGCCCTCCTGGTCATCCCGGCGAAGCCCCGGCGCACCGCCAGATCGGCGGGGCCGCGCCACGAGGGCGACGCCCGGCGCGGCAGCTTCGCCGCCATCGTCGGCTCCAGTCCCTCCGTCCGCGGCGCCATCGACCGGGCCCGCAGGCTGGCGGGCCGGCGGGCGCCGGTGCTGATCGAAGGCGAGACCGGCACCGGCAAGGAACTGTTCGCCCGCGCCATCCACGGCGAGGGCGCCGCGTCCCCGTCGGATCCCTTCGTCGCGTTCAACTGCGGCGCCGTTTCCAAGGAACTGGTCGCCAGCGAGCTGTTCGGCTATGTCCGCGGCGCCTTCACCGGGGCGGCCAACGAAGGGCGCCTCGGCCGGTTCGAACTGGCGAACGGCGGGACCCTGTGCCTGGACGAGATCGGCGAGTTGCCGCTCGACCTCCAGCCCTACCTGCTGCGCGTCCTGGAGGAAGGCATCGTCTACCGCGTCGGCGACAGCGAGCCGCGGCACGTCGATGTCCGCCTGATCGCGATGACCAACCGGAACCTGCGCGACGAGGTCGCCGCGGGGCGGTTCCGGCAGGATCTCTATTACCGGATCAGCGTGACGACGGTCCGGATCCCGCCGCTCCGCGACCGCGCCGGCGACACCGACCTTCTGGTGCCCCATTTCAACGACCTGCTCGCCCGCCGCCACGACTTGGCGCCCAAGCGGTTCGAGCCGGCCGTGATGGACGCGCTGCGCCGCCACTCCTGGCCGGGCAACGTGCGCGAGCTGCGGAACGTGGTCGAAAGCCTCCTGCTGATGAGCGACGAGGAGACCGTCACCCTGGCCGATCTGCCGCCCGACATCGTGCCGGCCCCGGCCGAACCCACGATCCCCCACCGGCTCGACCAGCTGGAACGCCAGGCGATCGAGGCCACCATCGCCGCCCACACCGGCAACCTGACCAGCGCCGCCCGCGAGCTGGGCATTTCCCGGACGACCCTGTACCGCAAGATGGAGCAGTACGGGCTGGAGCGGTATCAGTAATCCCGGCCGGGGCGCGCCCGGTAGACCGGCAGCGAGACCCCGAAGGCGATGCCGATGGCGCGGATTCCGAAGGCGGCGAGGAAGCCCGCTCCCTGGGACCACAGGGCACCGACCCCCGCCAGGACCAGCAGAAGATAGACCAGGGCGCCAGCCGCCGCGGCAGTCGCGTAGATCTCCTTGCGCAGGATCAGCGGCACCTCGGCGCACAGCACGTCGCGGATGATGCCGCCGAAGGTGGCCGTCATGACGCCCAGGATCACGGCGACCGGCAGCGGCGCTCCGGCACCCAGCGCCTTTTCCGCCCCGGTCACGCAGAACAGCGCCAGCCCGGCGGCATCGGCCCAGAGCAGGGCCTTGTAGCGCGATTCGAGATAGGGCGCCGTGAAGAACAGCAGCACGCCGACGCCGATGCAGGTCATCACGTATTCCGGCGCCGAGATCCAGTAGACCGCCCCCTGCCCCAGCAGAAGGTCGCGCATGGTGCCGCCGCCGATGCCTGTCACGGTGGCGATCAGGCAGAACCCGACGACATCCATCTGCTTGCGCGACGCCGTCAGCGCGCCGCTGGCCGCGAAGACGGCGACGCCGCAGAGGTCGAGCCAGGCGATCCATTGATCCAACGCGAGTCTCCCATGCCGATGGTTGGGGCTCCACCTTCTATACAGGCACGCCCAAGGGTGCGAAGCTGGGCGGACATATCCCCGCGACGCAGAAGACTCAATGACATCGCTGTCCGCAGGACGGGCCAGGCCCGTCAATCCCCATTGGCTCGCAATCGTCCTCAGCTCCTTGATGGCGTTCGCCCCGCTGGCCATCGACATGTATCTCCCGGCACTGCCGGAGATCGGCCGTAGCCTCGCCGCCTCCCCGGCATCGGTCCAGCTTTCGCTGTCCAGCTTCTTCCTGGGCTTCGGCTCCGGGCAGCTGGTATGGGGACCGCTGGGCGACCGGTTCGGCCGGCGCGGGCCGATCACCGTCGGCATCCTGATCTACATCGCCGCCAGCTTCGGCTGTGCGCTGACCACCGACGCCGACCATCTGGTACTGTGGCGGTTCGCCCAGGCGTTCGGCGCCTGCGCCGCTCCCGTCCTGGCCCGCGCCATGGTGCGCGACCTGTTCCCCCAGGACCAGGCGGCGCGCATGCTGTCGCTGATGATGCTGATCATGGGCGTGGCGCCGATGGTGGCGCCGCTGCTGGGCGGCCAGGTTCTCGTGCTCCTTGGCTGGCGCGCGATCTTCTGGGGGCTGGCCGCCTTCGGGCTCGTGGTGCTGCTGGCGCTTTTCTCGATACCGGAAAGCTTGGCGCCGGCGGCGCGCCGGCAGGTCGGCATCGGCGCCATGCTGTCGGGTTACCTGCGCCTGCTGGGCAACCGGTCATACCTGGCCTATTCGCTGGCCGGCGCCTTCTTCACCGGCGGGATGTTCAGCTACATCGCCGGGACGCCGTACGTCTATATCGAGTATTTCGGGATATCGCCGCAGTCCTATGGCCTGTTGTTCGGCGTCAATGTCGTCGGCATGATGATCTTCAACCTGGTGAACCGCCGGCTGGTCCTGGCGGTCGGGTCGGACCGCGCGCTGCTCTACGGAGCCCTGGGCTGCGCCGCGTCTGGCATCGTCCTGGCGGCGCTGGGCGCCACCGGAAGCTTCGGGCTGGCCGGTATCGCCGTGCCGCTGTTCTTCTATCTCGCCATGCTGGGTCTGGTCGGCGCCAACTCCATGGCGGGCGCCATGTCGGTCGTGCCCGGCATGGCCGGCGCGGCGTCGGGCCTTGCCGGAACGATACAGTTCGGCGTGGGAGCGGCGGCGAGCGCCCTGGTCGGCTGGCTGTCGGACGGAACGCCCGGGCCCATGGTCCTGGTGATCGGGGCCATGGGCATCTGCTGCGCCCTGGCGGCGCTGGCGCTTCCGGCGCGGCCTTGATGACGATCAGTGGAGATGATCTTCCGGGAAGACGGCATCGAGCGACTCGGCCGTCAGGGAACGCCTCAGCACCTGATCAAGCTGATCGTGGGGTGTGCGCCGAAGACTGTTCTCCACCGCCGCCGGAATCGGCCCGAAACGGGTTTCGAGCGTCATGCGGATGCTTTCCAGCTTCCCCTCCGCTTTGCCGCCGACCCATCCCTCGGCGCGACCCTCGTCCAGCCATTGCTGCGCAGCGAGCGATACCATGTCCTGCTCCCGGTCCGGCCTGACCCTGCCGTTCACCGTCCGCATCATGTCGACGGAGATCCGCGGGTACATATCGAGCATATAATACAGCACTTTCTGTGCCAGGGGCGAGCCCTCGCGCAGGCCCGACAGCACCGCCTCCAGCAGCATTTCCGGATCGGGCTGGCGGTAGACGTATTTCAGCGGCAGCAGCGCCGCCCGGACCTCCGGGTCGGAGGAGAGCTGGTCGTCGGGAATGGGGACGATGTTGCAGACGACGTAGCGGAAGTCGCGCAGGCCCTCGTCGGCACCGATGGCGTCGATGACGGAGGTCGGCACCGTCCACGGTCCCCTCCCGTGATAGAACACCAGAGGGACGATCGGCGGCAGCCGGCGCATCCGGGAAGCGTCGTCGCCGACGAAGCTCTCCCAGATGTCGACCAGATAGCCCAGCACCTGGAGCGGGGTCCGGGGATCGGGGTGGCTCTTGTGCTCCAGCAGCACGTAGATCAGCAGCGTGCCGCCGTCGCGCAGGCGGACCGAGAACAGGCGGTCGACCCAGCTGGGGGTCAGCGTCCAGTCGACGAAGCTCCCGTCCAGCGGCACCGGCGGCTCGTCGCCCAGGCGGGCGGCGATGTCGGCCGGCAGGTAGTCGCGGATCAGGATGCCGGCCCGGACCGGATCGTCCAGCAGGGCCCGGAACAGAAGGTCGTGCTGCTGGCCCATCGGAAGGCGACCGTCCGCATGCGGTGGAATGACGGCGCCAATTGAGGGCGCCCGCATCCAACCGGCAATGCGGCATGTCGCCCTGCGTCAGGCGGCCTTGCGGACGCTGTCGTTGGCGGGCTGGCCGTTGAAGTTCGCGCTGCCGACACCCTTGACGCCGCCCTCGGCCAGTTCGTCGCGGGTCAGCTTGCGCGCGATCACGGCGGTCACGGCGAAATGGACGATGGCGATCAGGGCGAGCAGGGTCACGATGTTGGCGGTGGCTTCGGTGAGCATTGGATAGTTCCTGTCTTGGATGTCCGTTTGTGCGGTGCACCAAATATGGTCCCTGAACACCCCGCATGTCAAATGCGGCATGCCGTATTTTGTATACCAGCACCGCGAGGCAGCCTTGCGTTTCGCGGATAGGTAAGGATAACCCGGCGCAAACTATCATCTGAGCCTGATCGCGGATACCCGCTGAGCACCCTTCGCACCTTTCACGGGCTTCTTCTGTTACTCATTCGCCTCTTGAAACAATGTGACGCACCGCAGCATAAGACAGCCATTTCCTTGCCCGGGGGTATCGATTGACATGGTTTCGTTACCCGCTGGAAGAGTGCTGCCGGGTCCAGCGTCCGGGGCGCCGCTTCGACAGGCCCCAGAACCACGCGATATGGTCCACGCAGGCTATGCCCATGTCGAAGACATAGGGGGCGGTCAGGACCGACCGCGCGCCGCTGCCGGCCCGCACCGGGGTGCCGTGCGCCATGCCCTTGACGACATATTCCTCGACGACCGCCTCGCCGGCCCGGTTCAGCCAGGCGCGCCGCATGTGCCCGTTGACCTTGTCCACCGTGCCGGGGCCGCGGGGCAGCCGGTGGACGCCGACCCATTGCTTGACGATCTCCGCGCCATTGGCGGGATTGACGGTGCGGTCCGAGTCGCCATGCCAGACCGAAACCCGCGGCCACCGGCCCCGGTGGGCCGAGGCGGCACGGACGAGCCCCGCCCAGACGATGGACGGCCTGGCCCGGCCATGGACCATGGCATTGAGCGCGTCCATCCTGCCATAGGCCGCCTTGTAAGGCATGCCGGCGATGACGGCCCCACCTGCGAAGACATCCGGATAGGTGGCGAGCAGAGTCGATGTCATCGCGCCGCCGGCCGACAGGCCGGTCACATAGATGCGCCCGGGGTCGATCCGATGTTCGGCGACCATCCGGTCGACCATCTGGCGAATCGACAGGGGCTCGCCCTGGTCCCGCTCCATGTCGCCCGGCGAGAACCAACCGAAACACCGGTTGAAGTTGTTCGCCCGCTTCTGCTCCGGCAGAAGCAGCGCGAAGCCCAGGCGGGCGGCCAGTCTCGACCAGGCTATGCCGTGGTCGAGACTGGCCGCCGTCTGCCCGCAGCCATGCAGGGCCACCACCAGCGGAGCGTTCCTGGACAACCGCGGCGGCACGAACTTGTACATCCGGAGATTCCCGGGATTGGAGCCGAACTCCTCCACCTCCAAGATGTCGGGCCGCCATGACGGTGCGGCATCGACCGAACGCGGATTGCGGAATGCCGTCGCAGCCCTGCCTGTCGCTCGGGCCATAGTCCTGCCTGTCGAAACGATTGGAAACGCCGGGGAAAGCCTGCCATCGGCCGGCCGCCACCGGGAATGAACCCGCCACCGAAGCGACTCGTTCCTTCGCGGGTGCGATATGATCACGGGGAACCGGACGTGCCTGGATTTGCGGCAACAGCGATTGCCTAATTTTTCGGCACAGTTACAAAAAAAGGATATAAGAAAGTTTGCGCATTAAGCAGTTGGCAAGCGCTTCGTTTTGTGCAAAAAAAAGGCCGCCCCGAAAGGCGGCCTGAGTCTAGGGAGGAAACGCCCAAAGAGGCGTATGCAGCATCACTGCTGCGATATCGAAGTTATCCGAATCCGGATTTCGATCAATGGGAAAGGCAGGTCGTCAGATCTGCCCTTCGCCATTTGCATGGCCATGCGCCATTTCCCGGCCGCGCGGAAGACGCCCCGGCCAGCGCCCTCCCCCTTGTGGAAAACACGACCTCGGTGCGGGTCACCCCGAACCGCCCCTCCTTCGGGTCGCGCCCTCCCCCGCCCGGCATGCGCCGAACCATCGTCAGACCAGCGGTTCTCTGCCCGCCTATGCCGTTCGCACGATGAACGCCGGGCGGATACACCGGTCTATCCCTAAAATTCTATTAATTTCCCCTTTATATTGGGCATTTTTTAGACCATTCTTAGTCTCAAGAAGATCACAACCCGAAAACGACTTACCAACCGGCCCCCTCGTCTAGCTGCGCAACAGCAATTCATAGGAACCCATAGTCATGAACGCCAACGGTCGCACGATCCTCGTTGAATCCAATCGTCTTTTTCGTGAAGGGCTGAAGCATCTGCTGGCGGGCACCCGCTTCGAAGTCGGTGCGGAGTTCAACACCATGGAGCAGGCGATCGCCCATGCCGGCGCCCGGGAAGGTTCGGGCCAGGACGCCGAGCCGGGCCTGGTGATCACCGGACAGGCCGTCAAGGCCGCCGCCGACCTGCAGCAGCTCCGGGATACCTATCCCGCGGCCCGGATCGTCGTGCTGGCCGACGACATGTCGGTGGACATGCTGCGCGAGGCGATGGGCGGCGGCGCCGACGGGTTCCTGATCAAGAACGTCTCGCCGGAGGCGCTGATCCAGTCGCTTCAGCTCATCATGCTGGGCGAGAAGGTGTTCCCGACCAATCTCGCGGCGATGCTGCTCGACATCAACGCGCCCTCGCCCCAGAACTCGATCCGCGGCCTGTCGCCCCGCGAGCAGGAGATCCTGCAGTCCCTGGTCACCGGGGCCAGCAACAAGATGATCGCGATCCGGCTCGGCATCACCGAGGCGACCGTCAAGGTCCACCTGAAGACGCTGCTGCGCAAGATCGACGTCAACAACCGCACCCAGGCGGCGATCTGGGCCATGAACAACGGCTTCTCGGCGGAAGGCGCCGGCACGCCGACCCGCGGCCTCCAGGCGGTTTCCGCCTGAGGCCGGGCATCCGGGGTCACGACAGGAACCAGGACGGCGACAACAGGCTGCAGACGGGGCTTCCCATGAACGATCATTCCAAACTTCACACCATTCCGGTCAAGCTGGGCCTCAGCGAACACTATCTCGTGGGCCGCATGCTGATGCTCAGGGAGAGGCTCACCCCGCAGCAGTGGAACGTCTACGATCGCAGCGCGGAGGCGATCTGCAACCAGATCCTCAGCCGTCTGCCCGCCGACAATCCCGACTCCGCCAAGTGGGACAACCGCCGCAAGCGGGGCTGAGACACCCGCCCGAAGCCGAAACCGAGAAGGCCCGAACGGCCGCGTCCCAGGTATGGGGCGCGGCCGTTCGCCGTTCACGGCAGTTCAAGTGACTACCTGGAACTGTTCTTAATTCAGTCTGAAAAACATAGTAAACGAGGAGGGATTAATCCTCTGGACAAAAGCATCACCGCAGTGCAACAAGGCTACCTTTTCCCGCATCGGCTGTTACTCTGATACCGAAGTGCGAAAGCCATATCCAAGAGCGTCAATCCCCAACAGACGCCAATAGAAGGAACAGCTTGATGCAACTCAAGATCATGGGCCTGATCCTCGCCGGCGGCAAAGGCACGCGGCTGTTTCCGTTGACGAAGGAGCGGGCGAAGCCGGCCGTACCCTTCGGCGGCAAGTACCGCATCGTCGATTTCGTCTTGAGCAATTTCATAAACTCGGGAATTTTCTCGATCTATGTCCTGATACAGTTCCGCAGCCAGTCCCTGCTCCAGCATCTGCGCGACGGCTGGCAGTTTGGCGGACTGCTGCAGGAACAGTTCATCATCCCGGTGCCGGCCCAGATGCGCTCCCCGGGGGAGACCTGGTATAGCGGCACGGCCGACGCCGTGGCCCAGAACTGCAACCTGATCGAACAGTCCCGGCCCGACCTCGTGGTCCTGTTCGGCGCCGATCACATCTACCGGATGGACATCCGGCAGATGATCGAGTTCCACTCCCGCAAGAACGCCGGCGTCACGGTCGCGGTGATCCCGGTCGACAAGAAGTACGCCAAGGAATTCGGCGTGATCGAGGTGGACGAGGAAGGGCGGATCATCGGTTTCGTCGAGAAGCGCGAGGATGCCCCGACCATGCCGGGGGACCCGACCAAGGTCCTTGCGTCCATGGGCAACTACATCTTCTCCACCGACCTGCTGCTGAAGATGGTCTACGACGACGTCAAGAACCCGAACAGCTCCCACGACTTCGGCAAGGACATCCTGCCGAACCTGGTCGGCAAGGTCGAGATGTTCGCCTACGACTTCCAGACCAACCGCATCGCCGGCGACCCGCCGGACCGGGTCCCCTACTGGCGCGACGTCGGCACGCTGGATGCCTATTACGAGGCCAGCATGGACGTCCGGGCGATCGATCCGCCGCTCAACCTCTATAACCGCCAGTGGCCGCTGCGCACCTCGGGCTATTCCGACCCGCCGGCCAAGTTCGCCTTCGACGAGGACGATCGCCGGGGCCAGGCGATCGACAGCATGCTGTCCGGCGGCTGCATCGTTTCGGGCGGCGTCGTCAAGCGCTCGGTGCTCGGCCGCTGGGTGCGCGTCCATTCCGGCGCCCTGGTCGAGGACAGCGTGATCTTCGACAACGTAGACATCGGCCGCCGGGCCAGGATCCGCCGCGCGATCATCGAGAAGAACGCCCGCATCCCGCCGGATGCCGTGATCGGATACGATCTCGAGGAGGACCGCAAGAAATACCACGTGACCGAAAGCGGGATCGTGGTCATCGACGGCACCCGGTCGCCGGTTCCGCTGGGCCACATCACCGTCTGATCCGGTACCCACCACCCCGGCCGGCCGACGACCGGCCGTCCCACCGACCAAGCGAACAGGAACAGGAATGGCCCCGGTGATCGTCCAAACCACCCCCTTCAACGACCAGAAGCCCGGCACGTCGGGCCTGCGCAAGAAGGTGGCCGTCTACAGCCAGCCGCACTACGTGGCCAACTTCGTCCAGTCCATCTTCGACGTGATGGACGGCATCCGGGGCCAGACCGTCGTGGTCGGCGGCGACGGGCGCTTCTACAATGCCGAAGCCATCCAGATCATCATCAGGATGGCGGCGGCAAACGGCATCGGGCGCCTGCTGGTCGGCCGCGGCGGCATCCTCTCCACGCCGGCCGCGTCCAACGTCATCCGCAAGCACAAGGCGTTCGGCGGGATCATCCTGTCGGCCAGCCACAATCCCGGCGGCCCCGACGGGGACTTCGGCATCAAGTACAATACCGGCAACGGCGGCCCCGCGCCGGAGCGGATCACCGACGCGATCCACCGCCGCACCGGCGAAATCACGGAATACCGCACGGTGGAGGCGCCGGACCTCGACCTCGACCGGCTCGGCGAAACCCGGCTCGACGGCATGGCGGTCCAGATCATCGACCCCGTCGCCGACTATGCCGAACTGATGGAGAGCCTGTTCGACTTCGCCCGCATCCGCGCGATGTTCCAGGGCGGCTTTCGGATGACCTTCGACGCGCTCAGCGCGGTGACCGGCCCCTATGCCACGGAGATCCTGGAGAACCGGCTGGGCGCCCCCGCCGGGACAGTGCTGAACGGGACTCCCCTGCCCGACTTCGGCGGGCACCACCCCGATCCCAACCCGGTCCATGCCCATGACCTCGTCGCCGCCATGACCGGGCCGAACCCGCCCGACTTCGGCGCCGCCTCCGACGGCGACGGCGACCGCAACATGATCATGGGGCCGAACCTCTTCGTCACGCCCAGCGACAGCCTGGCGGTCCTGGCGGCCAACGCCCATCTGGCCCCGGGCTATGCCGCCGGCCTCAAGGGCATCGCCCGCTCCATGCCGACCAGCCGCGCCGCCGACCGGGTCGCGGCCAAGCTGGGCATTCCCGGCTTCGAGACACCCACCGGCTGGAAGTTCTTCGGCAACCTGCTGGACGCAGGCATGGCGACACTGTGCGGCGAGGAAAGCGCCGGCACCGGTTCGGACCATGTCCGCGAGAAGGACGGGCTGTGGGCCGTGCTGCTCTGGCTCGACATCCTGGCGGTCCGGGGCGAGCCGATCGGCCGCATCATGACGGGGCACTGGCGCGAGTACGGCCGCGATTACTATACCCGGCACGACTACGAGGACATCGACACCGCGACGGCCGACTCGCTGATGGCCGATTTGCGGGCCTCTTTGCCGGCCCTCCCCGGCAAGATCTTCGGGGAAACCTCGGTCGAGGCGGCCGACGATTTCGAATACCGCGATCCGGTGGACGGCTCCGTCGCCAGCCGCCAAGGCGTTCGCGTCACCCTGAAGGACGGCTCCCGCGTGGTCTACCGGCTGAGCGGCACCGGTACCGGGGGGGCCACGCTCCGCGTCTACATGGAACGCTACGAGGCCGATCCGGCCGGCCAGGACAGGGACGCGCAGGAAGCCCTGTCGGGCCTGATCGCCATCGCCGACGGGATCGCCGGGATACGGTCCCGGACCGGCCGGGAAGCGCCGTCGGTCATCACCTGACCGGCGGCCGGGGCCGCCCGAAGGGGCGGCCCCCCCCTTTCACACGGCGGGACTGCTTCCCGTTTCGGGGCCCAGCATCGCCTTCAGCGTGCGCAGCATGCCGGCAAGGTCGAGCGGCTTGGTGAAGATCTCGATCGGGCCGTCGATCTCGACCCGCAGCCGGTGTTCGACCGCCTCCGACAGGTAGCCGCTGGCCACGATCACCGGCAGGCGCGGCGCCGCCACCCTCAGGCGGGCGGCCAGTTCGTCACCTGTCATGCGCGGCATCTTCAGATCGGTCACGACCGCGTCTGCCCCGTCGCGCTGCCAGATGTCCCAGGCTTCCTGTCCGTCACCCGCCCGACTGACCCGGAACCCCCGCCGCTGAAGCACATGCTCCATCGCCATCGCGGCGAGCACCTCGTCATCGACGACAAGGATGTGGCGCTGGTCCGACATTGTCTGCTCCCCCTCAACCGTATAGACCCATTGAACACCGGAACCGGGCATTTAGCACTTCCGAATTTGTGCTTATTCCACAAGCGGCAGCCGGACCTCGAAACGGGCGCCGGTCACCGTGCCGTCCGCCACGACATTGGCGGCGGTGATGCGGCCCGCCAGCGCCTCGACGATCCGGAAGCTGATGGCGAGGCCCAGGCCGGTCCCGCGCCCGGCCTCCTTGACCGTGAAGAAGGGATCGAAGATGCGGGCCATGTCGCGCGGCTTGATGCCGGTGCCGGTATCGGAAACGCAGATCACCAGGGTGCCGGCCGCCGGGTCGGTCCGGACCGCGACGTCGATCCGGCTGTCCCGGTCGGGCGCGACCGCGACCCTGTCCTGGACGGCGTCGCGGGCATTCGTCAGCAGGTTCAGCACGACTTGTTCGAGTTGGAGCGGGCGGCCCCGTGCCTGGGCCGGCTCCTCGGGCAGAGCGAGCGCCACGGTGACGCCCTCCGCCGCGAACTGCCGTTCGACCAGCTGGACCGCGACCTTCAGGCTGTCCCGCACGTCGAAGACCTCGGTCGTGCCGGTGTCGCGGCGGCTGAAGACGCGCATGTGGTCGACGATCGCGCGCAGGCGCTGCGCCTGCTCGACCGCCACCTTCATGACCTGCTTCATGTGGTCCCTGTCGAACTCGCCGTCCTCCATGGCCAGCAGCGCGTCCTCGCTCCACAGCGAGATCGCGTTGAGCGGCTGGCTCATTTCATGGGCTATGCCGGCGGCCATGGTTCCCAGCGTGGCGAGGCGCGACGTCTGGTCCAGTTCCTCCTCCAGCCGCAGGCGTTCGGTCAGGTCGCGGAAAGTCAGGACGATCCCGGCCACCGCGGGCTGGTGCAGCAGGTTGGTCGCGATCACCTCCAGGGTCCGGTAGCCGCCTTCGGGCAGTTCCGTCCTTACCGTCCGGCTGACGCTTTCGCCCGGCTTGGCCGCCGAGTCGGAGACCAGTTCGGCGATGTTCCCGCCGTCTCCCTCGACGACCTCCGCGGCGAGGCGTCCCAGCAGCGCGGTTTCGGACCGGCCGAAAATCCGATCGACGGGGCCGCTGGCGAAGCCGATGGTCCCGGCATGGTCGGTCAGCAGCATGGCATCCGACGCATTCTGCACCAGCGCCCGGAAACGCAGTTCGCTGGAACGCAGCATGCCGGCTTCCCGCCGGGCCAGCCGACGGTCGATCATCGCCGAGGCCAGGGCCATGGAAAGCAGCACGAAGCTGACCACCGTCACCAGGGTGCCGACCACGGTCTGGTCCAGCCCGTCGCCGCTCGGGGCCGGCAGGTCCGCATCCATCACCAAGGTCGCGGCCGCCATGCCGGTATAGTGCATGCCGACGACGGCGAGCCCCATGACGCCCGCGGCGGCGAACCGCTGGAGCCCCGAACCGGTGCGGAACGCCAGCCGCAACGCCGCGACAGAGGCGACGATGGCGATCAGCACCGACACCGCGACCAGCACGGGATCATAGTCCAGCCGGGCCTGCATCCTCATGCCGGACATGCCGAGATAATGCATGGAGACGATGCCGGCTCCCATCAGGGTGCCGGCGGCCAGGGTCCGTCCGGTGGAGGATGCGTCGGCATTGACGACGAACAGGCCGATGCCGGTGACGACGATGGGAAGCAGCAGCGATGCGACGGTGATGCCGGAGTCATAAGCGACCGGCATCGGCATCATCCAGGCCAGCATGCCGACGAAATGCATCGCCCAGATGCCGCCGCCCATCGCGACGGCGGCGGCGGCGATCCAGGCCCTGGCGCCCGTTCCATCGGTGGTGCGGACGCGGGTGGCCAAGTCGAGGGCGGTGAACGAGGCGAAGACGGCGATGGCGTAGGACAGCAGCACGAGCGCGGTGCTGTAATGCCCGCTCATTCCCATGGTCGTCCCGTCAATTTACAGCCTCCCTTAGGTTGCGAGGAGGCTTATACGACGGTCCAGGCCCGCCCGCACCTGACCTTTCGGCCCTTCCCTGTTCCGGATAGAAGGGATGTATGCCCAAAGGCCGGGCGGCCGTCAGGTCCTAGGCATCACCTGACGTCGAACCGCCACCATACGCTGGGCGGCGGCGGGCGATGATAGTGCGGCGGGGCCTGCCAGTGGCGCCGGCCGAAGTCGTCCTGGCGCCAGACGCGCTCGCGGCGCGCCGCCCGGCGCTCCCCGATGATCTCGCCCAACTCGACGCAGGCGCGGCGGTTGCCGAAATCGCAGGCCCGTTTCAGGCTGTGGGACTGGTACGGATTGGAATGCAGTTGCCTGCCCCAACGGTCCCCATGCCGGTCCCAATCGGCCTGCGCCGGGAGAGCGGACAATAGGAGCAGGGACGCTGATGCGAGCAGGGTACGGATACCCATGGGGGTCACCTTGCAGGTTCGTGTGCAAGGATCAACAGCCGCACCGGGGGGTTATTCCGACCCGGGCGGAGGAAGCGGCCGGGATGCCGCTCCCTGCCCGGATGGTCGCGGTCAGAGACCGGTCGCGGCGGTCCGGGTCGCGGAGTCGACGCGCAGCTTGTCGCCGTCGCGGGTCAGCACGAGGCGGGCGGCGGGCGTACCCTCGTCACCGGCCAGCTCGATCACGGCCGACTGGCCGGCGGCCAGGTCGTGGGTGAAACGCAGGGCCGGCGACCGGTCGTCCGCGACGACGGTGGTGACGACTTCGAACTTGTCCGAGGAATTGGTGAAATAGACCACGGCGGAACCGTCGCGCAGGGAGACGGTACGGGCCTGATCGGCGCTCACGACGTCGGCGGCCGAAGCGACCGAGGGAACCAGGAGGGCCAGGGCGGCAGCGGCGATGATGCGACGCATTGTGAAGTCCTTTCGCAGTGCAACAAACTGCGAGGATATATAATAGACCTTGGTTAGGAAAACATGAATTTTTGCACTGCAAAAAAGCTATAGGTGGTTTGCATCCATCGTATTGGCCCGATCGGGACGCGGTGCGGCGCATTCGGGATGGACATACTCGCGCCGATTGCCGGATCAGGTTGACAGCACCTGCGGAAGATGCCGATCAACCTGTCCTGGAAGTCCCTGTTACTTGCGATCTCGCGGCGGCGTCAGCATGGGCATCCAGAACTGCATGGACATACGGATCCAGTTCTGGATGAACTCCTGCTGCTGACGCTGGATTTCGGCGTTCCAGGCGCCGCGCATCATACCGGCCGAGGAGTTGAAGGCCGAGAGCCAGACGCTCATGAAGGGGTTCTTGGCGGTATAAAGGTTCTGCACGGAAGCCTCCTGTCGTGGGTGCGTGAAGACTCAACATCCCGCAGTGCGAAACGGCACCACGGGACGTTCATCGACCGACCGGCAGGAGGCTGCGGCGCCGCAGCCTGCGTCACGTTGAAGCGGCGAGCCCCGGAAGCGCGGGAGCCGGCGGCGTCCTGCGCGGGCGACGAAGCCCCAGTTCTGTCCGGAGGCGCCAGAGATTGCTGACGAAGCACATGGTGTCCGATGCCAGCCCGAACGGCGAGCCCACCACCATGTTGTGCGTCGCCCAACCCATGGAGCAAAGGATGAAGAAGCCGCGCAGCTTGAAGGTGTCGGTCTGCCAGCGGCCCAGCGTCGCCATCGCCATGCCGAACGCGGCGCCGGCCGAAGCGAGCCCGTTCCAGGTCAGGACGGTCAGCAGGGCGATCATCGGGACCGTGGACCAGAACAGGATCGTGGTCGCGCGGTTGCGGCGCTCGGGCAGCGAGGCCACCGCCTGGACCAGGGTCACGGCGCACATGGCCGAGCCGCTCCAGGCGCCGAGCAGTCCGTAATGGATGCCGAACATGACGGTGGCGAAGGCCTGGACCGCGAGAATGGCGCGGCGGTCCTTGAGGAAACCCCAGGACGAACCGGCAACGACGCCGGTGATGCCAAAAATTTCGGCGAGCATGGCTCTGGACAGCACTGCATGGGAGGGAGGGGAAAAGACCGTATTGTATATACCTCGACCGATGATCGGGCTGTCGTGCGATGTTCGCTGGTGAGCCATGCGGAAACTGTGCCCTCGATAGCGCACTTGTCACATGCCGGACACACCCGCATTATCGGATGACACCATTCCGAATGGAGCGGCCGGGAGGAAGAGCCGACTCGCCGGCGGTCCCCAGGCCGGCTGGGACAGGCCGGCCGCCGGAGTCCGGGTGCATTCGCCGTCTGTCCGCCGGCTTTAAGATTTCGTTACCGAGCCTTTCCGCATACGCCAGGAACGAAGTTCCGAACAAAGTTAGATAGTTCAGGGTCGTTAACGACTTTGAACATATGACCTATCTCACAGACGCGGCTTCGCTGCAAAATTCCATGGATTTTCCTTGTATTGCAAAGGGATGGCAAAATTGGTTTCGCATCTAACTCCTGCGAATTGGGTAATCATTCATTAACTTAACGAGCCGTATTTCAGATCCCAGCAAGATCACGCTGCGTATGGAGCACGTCGACCATGAAGGACGATCAGAATTCCGGTAAGGACAACGGTTCCTACCTGCTCGGACAGGCCCTCACGGGTCGGCACCTGCTGGATTCTCCCGGTCCTTCGAGCGGCATCGACACTGGCGGCGCGAAGCGGCCCGACGGCGACACCTACCTGCGGGGTCCCCGCCCCCTGCCCCGCCGGCCCAACCGGCGCATCGACCCGCGCGGCTTGGGCGACCGCCCGACGGTGACGGACCGCACCGTCGGCGTTCCCGATCGCACCGCCGCCGAGCGGATCTCGGCCGCCGCGTCCGCCATGCAGGCCGACAACGACTTCGAACTGGACGACGACGATTCCGACGACCTGAACTCGAACGGCCTGATCTCCCGCTCCGGCTGCCCGCGCGGATGGCTGATCAGCGAAGCCGAACTGGCGCGCCGTTTCGCCCGCATGGGCGGCCGGTTCGAGGACGTCGAGGTGGACACCGAGCTGGACCGGCCCGCCGCCCCCGCCAAGCCCGCCCAACCCGCCCCGCGGGACGCCGCGCACGCCTCCTCCTACACCTCCCTGTTCGACCTGCCCCGCCGTCCTCCCGCTTCGAAGCGCTGACCGGACGCCCTGCGCGCGAGGGCTTGAAACTTCCCGCCGCCGACGTGTTTCCTTCCCGGGGAATAGGCCCCACGGGAAGAGGAAATGGATATGTCGAACCACCCTGCCCTGGCACCCGGCCGCGTCGCCGTCGTCACCGGGGCGGCCAGCGGCATCGGCCTTGCCGCGGCACGTCGCTTC
Organism: Skermanella rosea; assembly: GCF_016806835.2. Lineage (NCBI taxonomy): Bacteria > Pseudomonadati > Pseudomonadota > Alphaproteobacteria > Rhodospirillales > Azospirillaceae > Skermanella > Skermanella rosea. The sequence goes on from NZ_CP086111.1 coordinate 4,327,448, forward strand.
GCGGCGCTCGGCATGAAGGTCTGCATGGCCGACATCGATGCGGACACCCTGGAAACAGCCGCATCCCAGCTTGGCGGCACCACCGAGACCCTGGCGGTCCCGACCGACGTCTCCGATCGCGCCCAGGTCGAGCGCCTCCGGGACAAGGTCCTGGACCGCTTCGGCGAAGTCGCCGTCCTGATGAACAATGCCGGCCGCGAGGGCGGCGGCGGGCTGTTCGGCGATCCTGCGCGCTGGCGGGCCATCCTGGACACCAACCTGTGGGGCGTCGTCCACGGCGTGCAGGTCTTCGGCCCGGCCATGATCGCCCAGAACACAGCGGCGGCCATCGTCAACACCGGCTCCAAGCAGGGCATCACCTGCCCGCCCGGCGACACCGCCTACAACGTGACCAAGGCCGGCGTGAAGGTCGTGACCGAAGCGCTCGCCCACGAGCTGCGCAATACCGAGGGCTGCCAGGTAACCGCCCACCTGCTGATCCCCGGCTTCACCTTCACCGGCTTCACCCGCGTCCGCGTTTCGGAGAAACCGCCGGGAGCCTGGACGCCCGAGCAGGTCATCGATTTCATGCTGCCCGCCATGGCCGCAGGCGACTTCTATATCCTCTGCCCGGACAACGACGTGACCCGGGAGATGGACGAGAAGCGCATCCGCTGGGCGGCCGAGGACATCATCCGCAATCGTCCCCCCCTGTCCCGCTGGCATCCGCTGTACAAGGAAGAGTTCGAGAAGTTCGACCCGAAGGGCTGAAAGGGACATCATGACCGCCACAGCGAACGATACCGCCACCGCACGCCAGGACCCCAGCCGGGTCGCCTACCAGAAGCCGCAGCCTTTCGGCATGATGCCGGACATCTTCTTCGGCGGCGCCCTCGACCTTGGCGACGACGACAGTTCCTGGGTGCCCCAGGCCGACGGCGTCTGGTTCAAGCCGCTGATCCTCAACGTCAGCCAGGGCTACTATGTCAACCTGCTGAAGGTCCGCCAGTCCGGCGTACTGTCCCGCCACCGCCATTCCGGTCCGGTCCACGCCTTCACCCTGCGTGGCTCGTGGCACTATCTGGAGCATGACTGGGTCGCCCGCGAGGGCGACTACGCCTTCGAACCGCCGGGCGAGACCCACACGCTGGTCGTGCCGGAGGGCGTGGAGGAGATGGTGACCCTGTTCCACGTGACCGGCGGCTACACCTATGTCGATCCCCAGGGCGAGGCGCTGGGCTACGAGGACGTCTTCACCAAGCTCGCCAACGCCCGCCGCCACTTCGAGGCGATCGGCCTCGGCGCCGACCACGTCCAACGGCTGGTGCGGTGAGGCGGGGAGCCGGAGCCAAGTTTAGATTGCGGCACCCGACACCACCCCGTCCACTTGCCGGGTGCCGCTTCGCTCTACCAGACCCACAATAGGTTGGGTCCCGCCTCCCTCACACGTGCTCGGCCGCCGCTGCCGCCGCGGAGGCCTCGCCGCGGGCATGCTCCGCGCTCTTCATGCCGTTGAAGAAGGCGTTCAGCGCGACCGCGACGATGGCGGCCAGCAGGATGCCGGACTCCAGCAGCGGGTGCAGGGCGTGGGGCAGATTCTTGAAGAAGTTCGGCGCCACCAGCGGGATCATGCCGAAGCCGATGGAGATCGCGACGATGAACAGGTTGTTCGGGTTGTTGCGGAAATCGACGGCGGTCAGGATCCGGGCGCCGGTCGCCGCGACCATGCCGAACATCACCAGACCCGCCCCGCCGAGCACCACCACCGGCACCGCCTCGACCAGCGCCGCCATCTTGGGAAGCAGGCCCAGGATCAGCATGATCACGCCGCCCGCCACCGTGACCCAGCGCGAGCGGACGCCGGTGATGCCGACCAGACCGACATTCTGCGAGAACGAGGTGTAGGGGAAGGTGTTGAAGATGCCGCCCAGCAGCGTGCCGACGCCGTCGGCGCGCAGGCCTCGGGTCAGCGAGGCTTGGTTCACCTCGCGGCCGGTGATGTCGCCCAGCGCCAGGAACATGCCGAGCGACTCGATCATGACGACCAGCATCACGATGCACATGGTCAGGATCGGGATCAGGTGGAACTGGGGCATGCCGAAATGGAAGGGCAGCACCAGGTCGAACCACGCCGCGGTCGCGACCTTGCCGAAGTGCATCAGGCCCAGCGACGCCGCGAGGACCGACCCGGCGACGATGCCCAGCAGCACCGCGATGTTGGCGACGAACCCCTTGCCCCACTTAATCAGCGCCAGGATCACCAGCAGCACGAACAGCGCGATGCCCAGCCCGGCCACCTGCCCGTAATTGGGATTGGGGAAGGCCGCCGGCACGCCGTCCACCATCTTGGTCAGCATCGGCAGCCCGCCGCCCGCCCAATTGATCCCGACCCGCATCAGCGAGATGCCGATCACCAGGATGATGGTGCCGGTCACGACCGGCGGAAAAAGAGGCAGTAATCTGCTGATGAAAGGGGCAACCACGATCCCGAACACACCCGCCGCGATGACCGAGCCGTAGATCCCCAAGAGCCCGATATCAGGCGCCGCGGCCATGGACAGCATCGGCCCGACGGAGGCGAAGGTCACGCCCATCATGACCGGCAACCGGATGCCGACTCCGGGGAAACCCAGGCACTGCACCAGCGTCGCCAACCCGCAGGCGAACAGGTCGGCGCTGATCAGGAAGGCGACGTCCTCCGGCGGCAGGCTCAGCGCCCGCCCGATGATCAGCGGCACCGCAACCGCACCGGCATACATCACCAGCACGTGCTGCAAGGCCAGGGGTATCAGCCGCGGCAGCGGCAGTCGTTGGTCCACGGGGTGGGTGGTGGTCGCCATAAGGGTCCTCTGCGCCAAGAATGCATCCTGAGGCGCAGAGGATTGCAACAATTACGCCATAATTCCACCGATCCGGCGCCCCGCTGCCGTCACTGCCCGTAGGCCAGCACGTGGTCGGGATAATGGACGTCGGCGGCGGGATCGCGCTTGAAGTCGAGCAGTAGGACGACGCGCGTCTCGCCGCTGCGATTCCAGGCCTCGTGCTCGGTCGTGTCGTCGAACAGCATCAGGCCGCCGGGGGTCCATGACTTGGTCTCCGGCCCGACCCGGATCGCGCAGTCGGGGGGCGTCAGCAGCCCCAGATGGGCGCGTAGGACCTCGCTGGTGTAGCCGAAATGCGGCCCGATATAGGTCCCGGGCGCCAGGGAGGAGAAACCGGCGGTCAGCAGTCCGGGAATCCCCTCGATCGCCTCGGTGGTGCGCGGGCAGAGCGCGCAATGCTCCTCCACCTTCTGGCCGAACTTGTAGAGCGGGAACACCGTCCAGTTCCCGTCATAGATGCTCTTCTCGGGCCAGGCGATGAAATACTCCTTGGAGAGGGCGAGCAATTCGGCCCGGATATCCATCCAGGCGTCGGAGAGGGCGGCCAGTTCCGGCACCTGCGCCGGGTCCATGAACATGATTGAACCTCGTGAATACAATGTAACTCAAAAGAGAAATATAATGGCACAGAATGCTCCGAAGGGGCAATCGCCGCTGCGGTTTTGAGCTTCAGGTGGCGCCGACTTCACGCCCGCCCAGGCATATCGTCCGCAATCCCCTCGATTGACTACCCCAACCAAAACTATTGCAAGTCACTCGCATTATCATTAGCGTCCCGCAGCACCGTCCCGGCGCCTCCCCGACCGGCCGCCCTGTTCTGTCTTCTGCGGGAAAATCCCCATGCCTTCCGAAACTCGCCCAATTCCCCTCCTGGCAAGGCTGCTGGGAACCGCGGCGATCACAATTCTTCCCGTGGCCCTTCCCGCGACCCTTCCCGCCGGGGCTTCCGCCCAGGAGACGGACGGCGGCCAGATCGTCCTGCCGCCCATCTCGGTCGAAACCACGGCCCCGACCGGCACCAGCCCGGTGCAGGGCTACGTGGCGCCGGTGACGTCCACCGCTACCAAGACCGACACGCCGCTGATCGAGACGCCGCAGTCGATCTCCGTCATCACCCGCGACCAGCTCGACGACCGCGCCGTGCAGTCCATCAGCGAGGCGCTGGGCTACACCGCCGGCACCTTCTCCGGCACCATCGCCGACCCGCGATTCGACGATCCCAATATCCGCGGGTTCAGCGCCGGCCCCAACCAGTTCCTGGACGGGCTGCGCATCCTGCGCACCTTCGGCGCGCCGGCGATCGAGCCCTACGGCCTGGAGCGGGTCGAGGTGCTGCGCGGCCCCTCCTCCGTGCTGTACGGCCAGTCGGTGCCGGGCGGGCTGGTCAACATGGTCAGCAAGCGCCCGACCGAACAGAGCTTCGGCGAGGTCAACCTCCAGGCCGGCAGCCACGACCGCTACCAGGGCTCCTTCGACCTGGGCGGACCGCTCGACCAGGAGGGGCAATTCCTCTACCGGCTGACGGCGCTGGGCCGCAAGAGCGACACCCAGATGGACCATGTGGAGGACGACCGCTGGTTCGTCGCCCCGGCGCTGACCTGGAAGCCCGACGCCGACACCAGGCTGACCCTGCTCGGCCGGTTCCAGCACGACGAGGCGCAGTCGCCGCCGGGCCTGCCCGCCGTCGGCACCCTCTTCGGCAGCCCGTTCGGCGACATCTCCACCAGCTTCTACCCGGGCGAGCCGACCTTCCGCGACAGCGAGCTGGAGCTGTCCAGCATCGGCTACGACTTCGAGCACCGCATCGACGACACCTTCACGATCCGGCAGAACGCCCGGTACCTGCATCTCAGTTTCGACTACGACACGCTGTTCACGTCGGGCTTGGCCGCCGACCAGCGCACGCTCCAGCGCGGCAGCCTGGTCCAGCGGGAAAGCTCCGACACCGTCAATGTCGACACCTCGGGACAGGCGAAGTTCGTCACCGGCCCGCTGGGCCACACGGCGTTGCTGGGCGTGGATTACCGCCGCTTCTGGGGCGACACCCAGACGGGATTCGGCGCCGCCCCGTCGCTCGACCTGCTGAATCCGGTCTACGGGCAGGCGATCGCCCTGCCCCCGATCGGGACCGACCGCGACGACGACCTCAGCCAGCTCGGCGTCTATGTCCAGGACCAGGTCAGGCTCGACAAGTGGCTGCTGACCCTGGGCGGGCGCCACGACTGGGTCGAGACCGAGCAGCGCAGCCGCATCACCGGCGCGGAGACCACGCAGGACGACAGCGCCTTCACCGGCCGCGCCGCCCTGATGTACCTGTTCGACAGCGGCTTCGCCCCCTATGTCAGCTACACCACCTCGTTCGACCCGGTGATCGGGACCCAGGCGCCCCAGCGCGGCGGCGGCAGTTTCGAGCCGACCGAGGGCGAGCAGTACGAGGTCGGCGTCAAGTACCAGCCGCCCGGCAGCAACAGCTTCTTCACCGCGGCCCTGTTCGACCTGACCCGGACCAACGTCACCACCACCGACCCCGACTTCCCGACCTTCCAGGTCCAGACCGGCGAGGCGCGGGTCCGCGGCATCGAGCTGGAGGCGACCGCCAGCCTGATGCAGGGCCTGGACGTCACCGCCGCCTATACCTACCTCGACTCGGAAGTGACCGAGAGCAACACCGGGACCGAGGGGAACCGGCTCGCCGCCGTGCCCGAGCACCTCGCCAGCCTGTGGGGCGACTACAGCTTCCCCGAGGGCAGCGTGCTGGAAGGCTTCGGCCTGGGCGCCGGCGTGCGCCATGTCGGCTCCCGCTTCGGCAACGAGGCCAACGACATCAAGGTGCCCGGCGTCACCCTGTTCGACGCCGCGATCCGGTACGATTTCGACCGTTTCCGCCTCGCCCTCAACGCCAACAACCTGTTCGACAAGGAATACGTGACGTCGTGCGGCAGCGTCGGCGGCTGCTACTACGGCAACCGCCTCGCGGTGATCTCCACCCTGACATACCGCTGGTAACCCGCCTTGGACGGAAACCTCTACGAACTCCAGGGCGCCGCCTTCGGCGTGCCCGGCCGCGACCTGCTCCATCCGCTCGACCTGACCCTGGCCGGACGCCGCATCCACGGGCTGATCGGCCCCAACGGGTCGGGCAAGAGCACGCTGGTCAAGCTGCTGGCCGGGCAGCAGAAGCCCACCCGGGGCACCGTCCGGTTCGCCGGCCGGCCGGTCGGCGACTGGGCCGGGCGCGCCTTCGCCCGCAAGGTGGCCTACCTGCCCCAGTTCACCCCGGCCGCCGACGGCATGACCGTGCGCGAGTTGGTGGCGCTCGGCCGCTTCCCCTGGCACGGCGCGCTGGGCCGGGTCACGGCGGCGGACCGGGCGGCCGTGGAGGAGGCGATCGCGCGCACCGGCATGGCGGGCCTGGCCGGGCGGCTGGTCGATACCCTGTCCGGCGGCGAGCGGCAGCGCGCCTGGCTCGCCATGATGCTGGCCCAGGACACCGAATGCCTGCTGCTGGACGAGCCGACCTCCGCCCTCGACGTGGCGCACCAGGTCGAGGTGCTGGCCCTCGTGCGCCGGCTCAGCCTGGAACGGTCGCTGGGCGTCGTCGTCGTCCTGCACGACGTCAACATGGCGGCGCGCTATTGCGACGAGATCCTGGCACTCGGCGGCGGCCGGCTGGTCGCGCGCGGCTCGCCGGCGGAGATCATGCGGCCGGAGATGCTGGCGCGGATCTACGGCCTGCCCATGGGCGTGCTTCCCCACCCGGCGACCGGCCAGCCGATCGGCTACGTCCAATGAGAGGTAGCGCCGCCCTGTCCCGGCGGGCCTTCTGCGGGGCCGCCGCCCTGCTCGGCCTGCTGCCGTCCGACCTCGCCGCGGCGCCCGCACCGTCGCGCGTCGCCGCGGTGGACTGGGCCATGCTGGAGACGGTGCTGGCGCTCGGCCTCGTGCCGGTCGCCGGGACCGAACTGGCCCACTACGCTCGCTGGGTCGTGACGCCCCCAGTCCCGGCCCCCGTCGCCGACCTGGGCCTGCGCGGCGCGCCCAACCTGGAGCTGCTGCTGCGGACCGCCCCCGACCTGATCCTCAGCTCCCACTTCTACGCCGGCATCCGCCACCGCCTCGGCCGGATCGCGCCGGTGCGGGAATCCTCGATCAACGCCCCGAACGGCCGCCCCTATGCCCGCGCGCTGGCCGAAACCGCCGAGCTGGGCGCCTTGCTGGGCCGGGCCGACGCCGCCCGCGACTTGGTCGAAACGACAGAAGCGGCCATGGACGCCCACCGCCGCCTCCTGGCAGGAACCGACCGGCGCCCCGTCCTGGTGATGAATTTCGGCGACAGCCGCCATATCCGCACCTTCGGCGCCGACAGCCTGCTCGGCTCGGTGCTGGAACGGCTGGGCCTGCCCAACGCCTGGACCGACCGGACGCAGTACCGGGCCTCGGCCACCGTCGGCATCGAGCGGCTGGCGGAGATGCCGGACGCCGTCCTGGTCGTGGTCGAGCCGACGCCTCCCGGGGTCGAGCCGGTGCTGCACTCCAGCCCGCTGTGGCACGCGCTGCCCGGCGTGCGCGCCGGTTCCCTGGTCCGCCTGCCTGCCGTCAATTCCTTCGGCGCGCTGCCCGCCGCCACCCGCTTCGCGGATCTGCTGGTGCCGCGCCTGACCGGGGAGCCCGCCGATGGCTGACCTCGCCGCCCCCCGCCGCCACACGCCGGCAATGCCGCGCGGCCCGGCCCTGCTGGCCCTGGCGCTGGGCCTGACGGCCGCCGTCCTGGCGTTCCGGGAACTCCATCTCCTGCTCCCTGTGGCCCGCTGGCCCGGCGCGCTGCTGGCGCCGGACCTGACGGACATGGACCAGGTGCTGTTCCACTACAGCGCCCTGCCCCGCCTCGCGATGGCGCTGCTGTGCGGGGCGGCGCTCGGGCTGTCCGGCGCGCTGCTCCAGCGGGTGCTGCGCAACCCGATCGCGGAACCCTCGACGCTCGGCATCTCGACCGGCGCCCAGCTCGCCCTCGGCGCGGCGACGCTGCACGCCCCCGCCCTGATGGAAGCCTCGCGCGAGGCGGTGGCGCTGGCCGGCGCGGTGGCATCCATGCTGCTGGTCCTGGCGCTGTCGTGGCGCCAGGGCCTCCGCCCGGTCTCCGTCGTGCTGTCCGGCCTGGTGGTCGGCCTGACCTGCGCCGCCCTCGGCGGCACCCTGATCCTGCTGAACGGCGAGTACCTGATGTCGCTGTTCATCTGGGGCGGCGGCTCGCTCAGCCAGCAGGGCTGGGGCGACGCCCTGACACTGCTGCCCCGCCTGGCGGCCGCCGGCATCGCCGCGACCCTGCTGATGCGCCCGCTGGTCCTGCTGGGACTGGACGACGCGGCGGCCCGCAATCTCGGCGTGGCGCTCCACGCGACACGGCTCGGCGTCCTGCTGGTGGCGGTCTGGCTGGCCGCCTCCGTGGTGGCGCTGGTCGGAATCATCGGCTTCGTCGGCCTCGCGGCGCCGACCTTCGCCCGTCTCGCCGGCGCCCGGAACCCGCGGCAGGTGATGGTGTGGGCTCCCGTCATCGGCGCCCTGCTGCTGTGGCTGGCCGACGCCGCCACCCAGACCCTCGCCGGCGGTCAGGCCAGCCTGGTCCCGACCGGCGCCATGACCGCCATGCTGGGCGGGCCGCTGCTGCTCTGGATGCTGCCCCGGCTGCACGCGCTGGCCGGGCCGACCGACGCCGGGACCGCCTCGACCGGGATCGGGCGCACCGTCCCGCATCCCTGGCGGCTGGTCGCCGGGCTGGCCCTGGCGCTGCCGCTGCTGTGCTGGGCGGCGCTGGCGCTCGGAACCGGGCCGGACGGCTGGACCCTGGCGACCGGCGACCAGTTCGACCGGCTGCTGCCCTGGCGGGGTCCGCGCCTCGCGGCATCCGTCGCGGCCGGCGCGATGCTGGGGGCGGCGGGGACCATCCTCCAGCGCCTGACCGGCAACCCCATGGCGAGCCCGGAAGTGCTCGGCATCAGCTCCGGCGCCGGGCTCGGCCTCGCCGTGCTGATGCTGACCGCCGCCGCCCCGGGCCGGATGGAACAGCTCGGCGCCACCTCGGCCGGAGCGGCGGCGGCGCTGGGCGTCATGCTCCTGCTGGCCCGCCGCTCCTCCTTCGCGCCGGAACGGCTGCTGCTGGCCGGCGTGGCGCTGGCGTCGTTCTGCGGCGCGGTGCTGGCCGCCATCATGGCGAGCGGCGACATCCGGGCGTTCCAGCTGCTGGGCTGGATCACCGGATCGACCTACGGCACGGAAGCGCAGGACGCCCTCCTGGCCGGCGCCGCCGCCCTGGTCCTGCTGCTGGCGGTGCCGCCGACCGCCCGCTGGCTGGAGGTCCTGCCGCTGGGCGAGACCGCCGCCCGCGGCCTCGGGCTTCCGCTGGGCGGCAGCCGGCTGTACCTGATCGTGCTGGCGGCCCTGCTCAGCGCGGCGGCGACGCTGGTGGTCGGCCCGCTCAGCTTCATCGGGCTGATGGCGCCGCACCTCGCCCGCTTGGCCGGGCTGCGCCGGCCGCTGACCCACCTGGCGGGCGCCGTCCTGCTGGGCGCCCTCCTGATGGGTCTGTCGGACTGGCTGTCGCGGACGCTGGCGTTTCCCTACCAGCTTCCGGTCGGCCTGTTCGCGACGCTGGTCGGCGGCCCCTACCTGATGTGGCTGCTGGCCCGCCCCGCGGGCTCCGGCCGAGGTTGACGCGATGGAAACTCCCGTTCCCGCCCCCTTCGAGTTCCTGACCGGCCCGGCCGGCCGGTTCGGCGCCCGTCTGGTGCCGCCCTCGTCCGCCCCGGGCGCCATCCCGGCCGCGGCCCTGGTCGCCGTGGGCGGCCTGGACCTGGCGCTCGGAACCCTGCGGTCCCGCCATCCCGACGGGGAAGCGCGGGCCTTGCTCTCCCTCTGGTCGCGCCATTACTTCTACACCCTGATCCCCCCGGTGGTGCTGGGCGCGCTGCTGGCCGGCCGGACGCTCCCGCTCGACCTGTCCGAAACGGCGGTCCAGTTGAACGACGACGGCCTCCCCGCCGCGATCGTCCTGCCGCACGCGGGGACCGACGGCGACCCGGTCGCCGCGGCCGACATGCTTCGGGCGCTCGCCCGCGACCATCTGGAACCGCTGATCGACGGCCTCGCCGCCCAGGCCGCCGTCTCGCCGCGCGTGCTCTGGGCCAACGCCGCCGGCTACCTGCACTGGGTGGTCGAACTGCTCGCCGGCGAGGACCCGGCCTCCCCGGCGCTCGCCGAAGCCCATGCCCTGATCCACGCGGGCGCCTGGCCGGACGGCCGGCCCAATGCGCTGGACGAGCCGATGCGCTATACCGACGGACCGGACGGCCGGCAGGCCTGGCGCAAGGTCTGCTGCCTGCTGTACCGCGTCCCCGGCCGTGACCTGTGCCCCTACTGCCCCCTGGCGCTCCGGGCGAGCCGCCGCGAACACTGACCCGAAAGGACTCCCGCCCCATGGACCATGACACGACCGACTGGTTCGACGACGCCCATGGCATCCACGGCGTCGAAGCCCTGGCCGCCCGCTATCCGACGCCGCACGAGAAGGTCGTCGGCAAGCAGATCGACCGGATGGACGACCATTCCCGCACGCTGATCGCGGCATCCCCCTTCCTGGTGATGGCGACGGCCGGCGCTTCCGGCCTGGATTGCTCGCCGCGCGGCGGCAAGCCCGGTTTCGTCCAGGTCCACGACGACCACACGCTGCTGCTGGCGGACTGGCCGGGCAACAACCGGCTCGACAGCCTGCGCAACATCGTCCAGAACCCGGCGGTCGGGCTGGTCTTCCTGCTGCCGGGCATGGGCGAGGTGTTCCGGGTCAACGGCCGGGCGAGGCTGTCCGCCCATCCCGGCCTGCTCTCCCGCCTCGCGGAGGGTGGCAAGCAGCCCCGCTCCGCCATCGTCATCACCGTGACCGAAGCCTTCATCCACTGCCCGCGCGCCATCGCCGTCGCCGACCTGTGGAACCCGGAGAAACACGTGGACCTGTCGGCGCTGCCCAGCGCCCGCACCGTCTTCGAGGCCCACGTGGCCCTGTCGTCTGTCGCGCCGTCGTCCCGCAAGGTCCGGGCCTGAAATCCTCAGAACATCGCGGACTGGCCGTAGAACGGCTTCGCCTCCCCCTCCCGGATGTAGCCGTCGTAGAAGGACTTGACGTGCGGGAACACGGCGTTGCCGAGTTCCCGGCGGGCCACCTCGTCGGGCGTGCGCGGCCTGGAGAGGGTCTCGGCGATCTCCGCCAGCACCTGGTCGCGGTCGATGCGGGTGAAGCGGCCCTCGGCGTAGACCAGGTCGCCGTCGATATAGACCGCGTCGACCGCGTTGGTCTTGGCCCGCTGGATGACGGCGTCCAGCATCGGGATATCGGGGTCCTGGAACGGGTACGTCGCCGTCTTCCAGTTGATCAGCACAGCGTCGAAGAAGCGGCCGGGGTCCAGGCGGCCGATCTGCTCGCCGAAGGCGGTGGTGCGGGCGCCCGACTCGGTCGCCATCTTCAGCACCTGCGGGCAGGTCGGCACGTCGTCCTCCATCCCCGGCGTGCGGTGGACCCGCAGCGCCAACCGCATCTCCTGGAGCATGTCGCGGTCGTCGTTGATCCCGGCCTCGTCCAGGCCCATGCCGACGGTGATCCCCTTCTTCTCGAAGAAGTTCAATGGCGCGATGCCGGAGCGCAGGCGGAAATTGGACGAGCAGTTATGGCAGATGCAGGTGCCGGTGTCGGCGGCGATGTCGATCTCCTCCTCGTTCAGCCAGACGCCGTGGCCGAGCGTCATGCGCGGGCCGAGCAGGCCCAGGTCGTGTAGGTGGCGCACGGCGGTCTTGCCGGTGCGGCGCATCGCGTACTCCTTCTGGTACGCGGTCTCCAGCAGGTGCATGTGCATCGGCACGCCGGCGGCCTTCGACTTCTCGTTCAGCGCCAATAGCCCCTCGTCGGTGCACCAGTGCAGGTTGGCCGGCGCCAGCTGGATGCGGGTCAGGCGCTGGCCCTCGTTCTCGCGCGTCAGCTGGTCGAACAGGGTCAGGAAATCCTCGAACGGCAGGGCCTGCGACTTCAGATACTTCAGCAGGTCGGCGCCGAGCGGCCCCGGCAGGCGCTCGCAGAAGGCCTCGTCGGCCTCGTAGACCAGCCGGTTCTGCTCGCGCACGGCATAGCAGTAGGACGCGCGCATGCCGAGGTCGCGGTAGGCCCCCAGCACCTTCGAGGCGGCGCCGTGGACCGCGTCGTAGCCGCCCTGCATCCAGCCATGGATATGCTGCACGGTGGTGATTCCGGACGAGATCATCTCGAAAGCGGAATACAGCGTGTCGAGGTAGAGGTCGATCCGGCGGGCCGGCATCCGGCTGGCGAACCACAGCTCCAGCGCGTGGTCCGGCGAGCCGAGCTGGAGCGGCGTCAGGCCCACATGGTGGTGGCTGTTGACGAAGCCCGGCAGCATGACATGGTCCGGATAGCTGCGCACCGACGCCAGCGGGGCAAGTCGCTTCATCTCGTCGAGGGTTCCGGCGGCGGCGACGACGCCACCGCGCGACAGCACCGCGCCGTCCTCGATGACGACGGGGGTGTGGCGGTCCTGGATGCCGGTGACGACCCAGCGGGCCTGGACGATGAGGTCTCCCATGGGGGACTCCTTGGTGTTCATGATCGTTGGGGAATGAGGGTGCGGAGCCGGCGGGCGGTCGGGTTGCGTTCCGCGGCGAGCGAGAGGCGGGCGGGATCGATGTCGGCGAGCACGGCGGCTCCCGGACCGGAGACGACCGCGCCGTCCGGACCGACCGCGACCGTGTCGCCATCGTGGCGGACGCTGCGGCCGTTGATCGTTTCGATACCGGATCGGGCTGCCGAGACGGCATAGACCGCGTTGGCCCGGGCATGGGTGCGCAGTTCGGCCAGGAAGATGCCGTCGGGATCGTCGGGCGCCGGGCCCGCCACCAGCACCGCGACGATGTCGGCCCCCGCCGCGGCCGCCGCGCGCCAGCATTCGGGGAACCGGCGGTCGTAGCAGACCAGCGCCGCCAGCCGGATCGGCCCGACCCGGACGGTCCCGATCCTGGCCGGACCGGCATCGAAATGATCGGCCTCGCCGAACGGCTGGCCGGGAGCGGCGGGCGGCAGGTGGATCTTCAGCGCGATCGTTTCGGCGATACCTTCCGGCCGGGCGAGGACCGCCGCGTTGAGCGGCCTGCCCGGCCCGTCCGGCGACAGCGCCATGCCGAACAGGATCGGGACGCCCAGGCGGGACGCCACCCCAACCGCCCATGCCGCGGTCGGACCGTCCAGCGGTTCGGCGGGATGACCGAAGCGGCCGGGGTCCTCCGCCGCGGCATAGGGCACGGCGAACAGCTCCGGCAGGATCACCAGATCGGCGCCGGCCCCGGCGAGCGCCTCGGCGGCCCGCTCCGCCCCGGCGAGGGCGCAGCCTTCCCCGCCGCCGGCCGGCCCCGTCGAGGCCGCGCCGACTCGAAAGAATCTTTCCATGAAGGATCGGCCCCTACGCTTCCTGTTCGGCGAAGGCGCGGTCCACCTCGTCGGCCAGCAGCTCGGTGAAGAGGTCGCGATATTCGTGGTAGCGCGGGTCGCGGCTGGGCCTGGGGCGCGGCAGGTCGATCGGGACGATGGTCTTGACCTGGCCGGGACGCGCGGTGAAGACGACCACCCGGTCGGCGAGCGAGATCGCCTCGTCGATGGAGTGGGTGACCAGGATCACCGAGGCGCCACTGTCCCGCCAGATCTGGAGCAGGAAGTCCTGCATCTTCGACCGGGTCTGGACGTCGAGCGCCGCGAACGGCTCGTCCATCATCAGCACCTTGGGCCGCATCGCCAGCGCCCGCGCGCAGGCGGCGCGCTGGCGCATGCCGCCCGACAGTTCGTCCGGCTTCTTGTCCAGCATGTCGCCCAGGCCCACCGACCGCAGCATGTCGGCGGCGACCGCGCGCCGCTCCGTCACCGGGACGCCCCTCACCGACAGCCCGAAGGCGACGTTGTCGGCGATGGTCAGCCAGGGGAACAGCGAGGCATCCTGGAAGATCAGGCCGCGCTCGGCGGACGGCTGGGTCACCGGGATGCCGTCCTGCTCGATGCTGCCGCCGGAGGCGCCCTCGAGCCCGGCGATCATGTAGAGCAGCGTGGATTTCCCGCAGCCCGAAGGCCCCAGCAGCACCACGAACTCGCCCGGCATGATGTCCAGGCTCAGGTTCCGAAGCGCGTGGACCGGCGGACGGCCCTCCGGCATCCAGGTCTTGGCGACGTCCCGGATCGAGACGGCGGGATGGACCGGTTCGTTTGCCGCTGTCATCGCGAACCTCCCTGGCCGGGGGCTACCCACCACAGCATGCGGCCCTGGATGGTGCGGAGCCCCCAGTCGAACAGGAAGCCCAGCACGCCGATGATCGCCATGGTGAAGAAGACCAACTTGGCGTTGAAGGTGGCCCGCGCCATGCTGGTGATCTGGCCCAGGCCGGTGCCGACCCCGACCGCCTCGGCGATCAGCACGACCATCCAGGCGGCGAACAGGTTCAGCCGCAGCGTCATGAACAGGCTCGGCAGGATGGCGGGCAGGATCACGCGCCAGAAGGTCTGCGCCTCGGTCGCCCCCATGATCCGGGCGACATGCAGGTAGTTCTTCGGCACGCTCTCGAACTGGGCGACGGTGGACAGCACGATCGCGAAGAACACGGTGATGAACACCAGGAAGATCGCCGGCACGTCGCCGATGCCGAACACGAAGATCGCGACCGGCAGCCAAGCCACCGGCGAGATCGGCGCCAGCAGCAGGATCGTCGGCAGCAGCAGGTTGCGGACCAACCTGACGTAATGGACCATGGCGCCGACCGCGACGCCCAGCACGAAGCCAAGCGTCAGGCCCAGCACGACGCGGCTGGTCGTCCACAGGATCGTCAGGAGGAGCCCGGTCAGCCCGCTGCCCGTCCCCCGGCTGCCAACCCTGTTGGTCTGGTCGAAATAGGCCAGCGTGCCGGGTATGTCCTGGAGGAACAGGTGCGGCGGCGGCAGCAGCAGCGGGTTGGCCCAGCCGACCGCCCACAGGATCTCCCAGATCGCGGTGAACAGGCCGATGGACGCCAATCCCCAGCCGAGGGAGACGACATGGCGGCGGAGCTTCGGCGATACCGGCGGACGGACGGCGGCGCTCTGGCCGCTCCCCCGTCCCAGGGCGCCGATCTCCGTTTTGGTGGTCATGCTCATGCAGGTTGCTTCCGGTAGCGGGATGGCCGCGCCTGCGGGGCGCGGCCTCTCTTGCTTCGGGTCAAAAGGCGGGATCAGGCTGCGGACTTCAGGTTGAGGGAGCCGTAAAGCTCGCCGTTCTCGGCGATGACCTGGTCCAGCAGGCTCCAGTCGAAGGCGCCGGCGTCGGGCATGTTGCGGATATAGCCCAGCTCCTGCATCGACCGGCCCCGGTCGATGATGAATTGCTGCTGGTTGCGCTGGTCCACGACGATCGGCTGCTTGTTGGACGCGTCCAGCGCCGCCTCCATGGTCGTCTTGTAATAGCTGCCGACGGTGTCGTTGAGGGCGGCCTGCTTGTCGGACTCGGCCTGCGACTGGGCTACCATCAAGGCCTTGATCACCGCCTTGACCGCGCCCGGATCGCTCTCCAGCAGAGGGATGCGGGCGGCCAGCACGCAGTCGGAATAGCCCTTGCCGTAAAGGTCGGTGCCGTCCGACAGCACGGTGGCGCCGGGGCGCCCCATCACGCACTGGGAGGCATAGGGCTCGATATGGCAGATCGCGTCCACGGCGCCGGCGATGAAGGCCTGGGCCAGTTCGGGCGAGGTGTTCAGGTAACGGACATCGACGTCCTGGAAGCTCATGCCGGCCTGCTTCAGGTAGTCGTAGGGCAGCACCTCCAGCGTGTCGGCCTGGAAGGTGCCGAAGCTCTTGCCCTTCAGGTCGGCGGCCGACTTGATGCCTTCCTTCGCCACGATGATGCAGCCCTGGACGCCGCCGCCGGCCACGATGCGGACCGGCGCGCCGGCATCGTAGAGGGTCATGAAGTTGGAGTACGGGATCATCGAGATATCGACCAGCCCGGCCCCGAACATGGTCGTGATCTCGGTGTTGGACGGCGTCACGACGAATTCCAGGTCGACGCCGTCGGCCTTGGTCAGCTCCCGCTCCTTGGCAAGGAAGATGCCCATGTTGCAGAAGCCCGAGCCGTGGGTCGCCTTGACCGTGGTCGCGGCATGCGCGGCTTTCGGGGTCAGCAGGGCCGCCAGATGGGCGGGGATCGCCACCGTCGCGGCACCGGCGGCCGAGGTCTTCAGGAAGCCGCGCCGGGATATTTCGGCCGACGAGAATTTGCGGAAGAAGGTGCCGTCACGATCGCACATGGTCCACTCCAGCCGGTTGAAAGACCGCATGGAGCCCGCACAAGGTCATGTCTCCACCCGACGAGGGGACCGGAGCGGCGCCTGAACTGAAAGTCCTTCACTGCGCCTGCCATTGCACGGAGTCCATACAATGGGCACGCCAACCCGAAAGAGCGTCGATCGCTCTGCGCTGATGGATTCCCATACGCAACCGCCGTGCCAGTTCCGGATTCCGCCCCACGCCCCGTGAAGCGCCGGAATTTCAGGCGCCGACCGCGGCCCGAACGCCCGGATATGCGGCAAATGCACCGAATCGGTGCATACGTCATTATGCTGATCGAAGATCCACCCGGCCGGGATCCGTAGGGCGGCTATGGCGAAGCGGCAGCCGACACCAACGCGCCGGCTCCCCGGGTCACTCCGGCCCGCAGGTCCGGGCCAGTTCGGCCGGCGCGACGATGCGCCGGATTTCCGGCTGCTTCCAGCCGACGAACACGCTGCGCGCCGGCAGCAGGGGCATCGCCGTGCCGAAATAGGTGTTGAAGACCACCCGGTACAGGTTGGCCAGGCCGATGTCGCGGGGCAGGTCCCGCTGTAGCCTTCCGTCGCTGGCATAGACCGCGAGCAGCGGCGAGAACCGCTCCTGCATGCAACTCCGCTCCGCGCTGTCATGGTCGAACCGCTGGCCGCCGCCGTGGTCGCCGTGGACGATCACGACGGTGGGGCGCTTCGCCTCTCCGATGATCCTCCCGACGAGCGCCAGGATGCCGTCGTTGGTATAGAGCAGCTTCTCGACATAGCCGCGCCGGTACGATTCCCGCTTCTCCGGCTTATGCTCGGTATAGTGGGCGCCGTCGTTCATGCTCCAGAACCCGCCTTCCGGCGGCAGCACCTCGCCGGCCCGCGTCACGTCGAAGGGGGGATGCGGCGTCAGCAGGTGAAGGTACAGGAAATACGGCCCCGTCAGCTCCCGCTCGTAAGCTTTGGCGAAGGTCTCCGGCGGAACGCTGGCCTCGCGAAGCCCCGCCTTCAGGGCGATCGGGTAGAAGACGGTCTGCCGCAGCCCGGTGATCTCGAAATTGCTCAGCACGTGCCTGTCCAGCAGCCGGTCGAGCTGGTCCATCCGGACGGGATCGTAGCGGATGTCCAGCGCCGCGGTCTCGTACCCCAGCCGCTCCAGGGTTGCCATCACCGGATTGTGCCGGAGGCGGGCGCGCAGGGCGTCGCGCAGGTCGGCGCCCGTCCTCTCCCCGCCGACGCCGTCGAGATCCGAGGCGGTGAAGACGCTGGTCATGGTCTGGAGCGTCTGGCTGTAGGGCGAGGTGGCGCCGTCCGCCACGGCGAACCCCATCGACCGCAGCCCGTCCAGGAAGCTCGAATTGTCGAAGCCGTAATAGCGTTCCAGCATGTCGGCGCGGGAATAGCCGTCGAGCACGATATGCACGATGTCCGGCCGGTCCCCCCCGGTCCGGACAGCGTCGAACGCGGCATCGCCCCGCTCCTGCTCTCCGCCGCCTGCTGCCGCCGTGTTGACCATCAGCCCGCGATGGGCCAGCGTGACGGCGGGAAAGGCTACCATCACGGCCGCGACGACGGTAGCGATCCGGGAGAAGTTCCCCCCTGGACGCGCTCGCCACCCGATCAGGACCGCCGCGGCGACCATGCCGGCCAGGGCGTAGATGCCGGGAAGCTCCTCGATCCAGGGGCTGAAGACGCCGTCGATCATGCGCTGGATCAGCCGGAAGTCGAAGGTGATCACCAGGGCCAGCGCGACCCAGAGCGCCGCCCGGTGCCGGTCGCCCAGGATCCGGCCGAGCCCGGCGGTGGCTGCCAGCGCGACGAGCACGCACACGGCCAGCGGGCGGACGACGTCGGACAAGTTGGTCATGCCCAGGTCGGCCGACATCAGGTAGAGCGGGAAATAGGCCGCGATCAGCAGCGGGTACAGGGGAAAGCCAGCCGGCTTGCCGACGCCGGCCGACCTCCCGGTTCCCTCAGCCCCGGTCATACCAGAACAGCCGGCGGCCGCTGTCGGCGACCGGCATCTCCCGCACGATCCGGGCGCGGCCGAGGAGCGCCGCGGTGAAGGCCTCGACGCAATAGCCGTCGAAGATGTCCTCGCGCAGCGCCAGCATGCGCCGGACCGTGGGATCGTCCTTCGGCACGAACTCGATCACCCCGCGCGGGGCCAGCCCGGTCAGCCAGCCGATGGTCTGGTCCAGCGGCACGTTCCGGCCGATCACCAGGTGATGCTCGAAGGCGAGCGCCAGCAGCCCGTCGGCCTGGCCCCGTCCCTGGATGCCGCGCCGCTCGCTCTGCTTCCAGCCCTGGTCGGGGCTCGGGTTCGCGGCGTCCTGGAACAGCGGCAGCAGGTTCAGCCGCTCGGAGACCGCCCGGTCGAAGGCCAGTTCCAGCGCCTTCTGGTCGAAATCGAAGCCGATCGCCATCCCGGCCCCCGCCCCCAGCGCCACCGCCGAATAGTTGCCGCTGTTGCAGCCCAGGTCCCACAGCAGGGTCGGCCGGGTCGCCTCGGCGAACTCGGCGATGAAGCGGCACTTGGCCTCCTCCGCCGCGTCCGTATAGGTGTTGTTGCGGGCGTAGTCGCCCCAGACCGTCCTGCCGGTGTCGGCCGGCTTCAGCTTCTCGATCCAGCCGCGGAGCTGGGTCAGGATGCCGAGCAGCGCCGGCTTCGACAGGCCTTTGCGCCGGATGCCGGCGGCACCCTTGTCGTTGGCCGACGCCTCCAGCCGCGCCTGGAGCACGACATAGGTCATCACCTGCCAGGACATTTTCTTGTGGAACGGCAGCAGCCGGTTGAGGTCGGCGGTCGGGATGCCTTCCAGGCTGCCGCGGTACCACTGGTTATGGGGCACGCCCAGCACCGCGCGCAGCAGCAGCGGGTTCAGGAACTGCTCGCAGAACTGCCGCAAGCCGGTCCAGTATTCGCCTTCCCGGTAGCGCCGGAGCGACAGCAGGTCGATCAGCACCGGGCGGGGGCCGATGAACTGAACATTGTAGGCGCTGGCGTCGCTCAGCATGACATTGTCGGCCAGCAGCTCGATCTGGAGGTCGAGATGCAGCAGCGCCGCCGCCTTCAGCGCCGGGAACGGCCATTCGTAGGGATACGACACGAAGGGGATGCGCGGATGCTCGACGACGATCGGCGCTCCCCGGACCTCCGCGCCCAGGGATGCCGGCAGCAGGGCGGGATCGACCTCCTCCGACGCCACCAGGCGGCCGTCGGCGGCAAGGCGGCGGAGCACCCCGCTGTCGCGGACGAAGGTATAGTCGGCGAGCGCCCGGGCGGCGACGGTGCGGAAGATCCGGCCATCGGCTTCGAACACGTGGCCGGACGGATCGCGGAAGGAACCGGGCTCGGCAGCGGTCATGCGTCAGCCGGCCTTGCCGTCGCGGGGATCTTTCCCATCCCTCGGCGACGCGGGCACGCGGCCGAACCGGCTCTTCAGCTTGCCCCAATACAGGCGGATGGCAAACAGACCCCCGGCGATACCGCCGATCAGGCCTTGCAGGATCATGCTGCCGGTGCCCGGATCAAGATAAGCGTAAGCATTCTGCATCGAAACGATCAACATTGCCGGAACAACCAGCAAAGCCATGCATATCCGGTTCATACCGGTTGGCCTCCCACCATGCTCTTATCCTTGACGAAGACGACACGAGTCTTCGCGCGAATCCATCCGGATCAGATGGAAACGGGATTGGAGCACGGTGGGCGGGGCTCAACAACCCCACCCAACGTACATGAAAGTGACACATCAGTGTAATAAACGGACGGGCAGGCTTCGGCGGCGGGGTGGTTCCGCCCCGTTATCGCAGGCTGGCCTGGGCCACCTGGCTCTGCCGGGCCAGCTCGTCGGGCCCCATCGCCACGGCGGTGTAGAACGGCCCGCGCATCTCCGAGCAGTAATACTGGTCGCCCATGGCCAGCAGGCGCAGGGATTCGCCGTTGGAGATGCGGGTGTGCATCTTGTCGAACTCCGCCATGCCGCCCATCCGGTCCGCCAACTCGTGCTGGGACCGGCGCAGGATCGCCGCGTTGCGGTTGGTGAAGCTGGCATATCGGGCGAAAGCCGTGGGATCGCCCCAGACATGGCCGCAGGCGAGGCCCGCCAGCATCGTCCGCGTCTGGAGCGAGACGATCCGGTCGGCCGAACTGTCGCCCAGCATCAGCGGAGTCTGCGCCGTTTCCAAGACAGGATCGGGCGTTTCCGCGCAACCGGTCAGGACCAGCGCGCCGAGTAGAATGCTGACGAGCGCTCCCGCATTCGTGAAAAGGTGTTTCATTTTTGCCCACCGGAAAGTCAAAGCCTTGTGGAGCGTAGCACCTTTTCACCCCGGAATTCGATAACGCTGACCGTGGGCGGAACAGCCACCTCCATGAAGACTACCCCTACAGTTCCCCCATTTGTGCGCTGTACCCGGATCGGCACCGGGGCATTCTTCAGGGACGGTGGAATTTTCGATATGGCTGGCGTCGATGCGTGCGTTCATCCTGCCCCTCACGGTTCTGCTCGCAGGCTGCGTCACCGGAACCGCTCCGGATGGCGGCCCTGCCCGGCGCGCTTCCGGGAGCGACGGGGCGGCAAGTCCGCCGGCGCACGAGCAACCCCAGACCGACGAGAAGGCGCGGCTCGTCATGCGCGTGCAGGATCTCCTCGCCCTGCTCGGCCATGATCCCGGAGGCGCGGACGGCATCGCCGGCCCGGCGACCAGGTCGGCCATGGCGCGGGCCGCCGCCGACCTCCGCATCCCGGTGCCGGAGGAACCCGACCTCCGCTTCGCCCGCGCGCTTGAGTCGGCCGTGGCCGAACGCGTCCGCACCGCCCAGCGGCAGCTTGCCGCCCGCGGCTACGATCCGGGGACCGCCGACGGGCAACTCGGCCCCCGGACCCGCCAGGCGCTCGCCCGCTATCGCGCCGACAACGGCCTGCCGGACGGCCCGGCGATCATGGCGGACTGGCCGGAGCCGAAGCCGGAGCCCGAACGGGAGGCGAAGCCGGTTCAGGCGCAGGCCCCTGCGGGCAATCCGGCCCCTTCCGGGCCGCTGACGCCGGGCCGGCGCATCACCGTCCTGCTGCCCGGGGAGCCGGAAGGACGGGTCCTGACGGTCGGGGACGACGGAACGGTGGAGGTGCCGGGCATGGGTACCGTCCAGGCCGCCGGCAGGCATCCGTCGGAGATCGAGAAGGACATCGCTGTCGGAATGCTCGACCGCTACATCGCGACGCTGGTCGGCGCCGTCCGCGTCGATGTCCTGCCGCCGTGAACCTCCGGGATCGCTGCCCTCTGGAATAGACCCTCTTCCAAAGTAATACCACTTTAGTGTATCTGGAACAGGCAAATTCTATTCCGGTGGAAGAGATACGTTAATGAAATACACCCATATGGCATTGCTGGTCACGGCCACGCTGCTCGCGTCGGGTTGCGACAAGATCAAGGAGTTCCTGCCACCCGACCTGCCGCCGGCCCCCGTCGTCAAGGAGGCGAAGTGGTTGAACCAGAATTGGAGCCAGGCCGACCGGCACTGGTTCCACCACGCCACCCAGGGCACCTCGACCTTCCCGATTCCCTATTCCTGGTTCGTGGCGCTGGAGCAGCCGGAGATCACCATCTTCAGCGCCGCCCCGCTGCTCCGGGACGAGACCTACCTGTCGCGCTTCGGCTTCATTCCCAGCCCCAAGGCGACGCCGGGCCTCTCCGCGGCGGAATCCAACCGCTGGGGCCAGAAGGCGGGCGAGGTCAACCCCGACATGCTGCCGGTCGGTTTCGCCCGCACGCCCGGCTATGACGACCCCGCGACCGGCCGCAAGCTGCCCGACCAGATCGGCCTGACCTGCGCCGCCTGCCATACCGGCCACCTGGAATACAAGGGCGTCAGCTTGCGCTTCGACGGCGGCACGGCCCCGGTCGATTTCGGCAAGCTCCAGACCGTGCTTGGCCTGTCGCTGGCCTATACCAAGTACCTGCCGTTCCGTTTCGGCCGCTTCGCCGACCGCGTGCTGGGGCCGAACCACACCGCCGACCAGAAGGCGGAGCTGAAGGCCCAGCTCGACGCGCTGATCGTCGCCGGCGAGGTACTGTCCAAGAAGATGAAGGAGCTGCCGGGCACCGACGCGGCCGAAGGCTTCGCCCGCCTGGACGCCCTGACCCGGATCGGCAACGCCGTCTTCGTCAACGCCCTGATCGGCGCCAAGGACGCGCCGGGCTTCGACCCCTGGCAGAACTTCGCGCGCATCTCCGCGCCGGTGAAGTTCCCGCACACCTGGAACACCTCCTGGTTCGACTGGGTCCAGTACGACGCCTCGATCATGCAGCCGATGGTCCGCAATGCCGGCGAGGCGCTGGGCGTGGCGGCGAAGATCAACCTGACCAACCCCGCCCGCGAACTCTACGCCTCCTCCGTCCAGGTCGAGAACATTTACGACATGGAGGAGATGCTGGCCGGCTCCGATCCCCTCAAGAAGGTCCCCGGCCCCGACGGGCGGGAAGTGCCCCAGGGCTTCAACGGCCTCCTGGCGCCGACATGGCCCGAGAAGGAGTTCGGCGCGATCGACCCGGCCAAGCGGGACGAGGGCCGCAAGCTCTACCGCGACCTGTGCCAGGGCTGCCACCTGCCCCCGGTCAACGATCCGGACAAGGAGTTCTGGTCCGACAAGTACTGGACCGAACTGCCCCAGGCGACCGGCAAGTACCTGAAGGTCACCCAGGTCCCCATTTCCGTGGTCGGCACCGATCCGGGGCAGGCCGACATCCTCCAGAACCGCACCGTGACGACGGTACCGCCCTATGTCGCGATCGACTACAAGGACCCCTGCGCGCCGCCATCGGCCGACGCGGCGCAGCCCGTGACCACCACCAGCTTCGCCGCGGCGCTGGGCTACACCGTGCAGCGGGCGACCGAGACCTGGTACCTGACCAACAAGGTGCCGCCCGAGCGGCAGGAGGAGATGAACGGCAACCGGGCCAACTGCCTCCAGGCCAAGGCGATCTACAAGGCCCGCCCGCTCGACGGCATCTGGGCGGTCCCGCCGTTCCTGCACAACGGCTCCGTGCCGACCCTCCACGACCTGCTGCTCCCCGCGGCGCAGCGCCCGAAAAGCTTCTGCCTGGGCGGCCGCGAATACGACCCGAAGAAGCTCGGCTACGAGGCGTCCTGCGCCAAGGGCACGACCCTGGTCGACACGACCGTCGCCGGCAGCCGGAACACCGGCCACGAATTCAAGGACGGCCCAAAGGGCAACGGCGTCATCGGCCGCGCGCTCACCGAGGCCGAGCGCATGGCCCTGCTGGAGTACCTGAAGAGCCTGTAGACCTCCCGGCTCGCCGAGAGCAACCGTCGGTCGGCCTACGGCCGAGGCCGACCGACGGCAATCGCCTCACCCGCCGCCACATCAGCCGCGGCCCGGCTGCCCCGGGGCGGATCGACCTGATCGGGCACCGCCCCGGCGGGGGCGGCGCAAGCGTGATTCAGGCTCTTGCCACAGATTACGGCGATGGACGAAGATACCGACCGGATCATCTGGGGATATCGCCGTAATCTGTGGCCGATTCCCTTCATTCCATGCCGGCCGCGAACAAGGCAGGCCGGATGGGGGCCGCCCCTCACCCGTGCCCCTCCCGCCCGGTCACCACCTTGCGGATCCGCCGCACTCCCTGCCACACCAGCACCAGCACCACCGGCACCGCGATGCCGACCGCCAGGTCGGGGTCGATCGGCAGGCCGACGCCCTTCAGGGCTTTCGACAGGTACGAGACGATGCCGATCAGGTAATAGCTGATCGCGACCACCGACAATCCCTCGACCGTCTCCTGCAATCTCAGCTGAAGGCTGGCGCGGCGGTCCATGGAGAGGAGAAGGTCGCGGTTCTGCTCCTCCAGCGCCAGATCCACGCGGGTGCGCAGCAGGTTGCTGGCGCGGCCGATGCGGGCCGACAGCGACTCCTGCCGCTTGGCGACCGCCTCGCAGGTATCGACCGCCGGGGTCAAGCGGCGGGCCATGAATTCCGCGATGGTCTGCATGCCTTCGATGCGGTCCTCGCGCAGCTCGACGATCCGCCGGGCGACCAGGTCGCTATAGGCCCGGGCCGCGGCGAAGCGGTAGGTCGTCTCGGCCGAGGTCTGCTCCGCCTCGGCGGCCAGCTTCGACAGCTGCTGGAGCAGCGCCTGCTCGTCCTCCATGCGGGCGATGTGGGTGGTCTGCTCGGTCAGCTTGGCAAGCTCCGCCTCGATCCCGCGGATCCGCGGCAGCACGCCGCGGGCCAGCGGCAGGGCCAGCAGGGCCATCATCCGGTAGGTGTCGATCTCGAACAGCCGCTGGACCAGCCGCCCGGCCTGGCGCGGCTTCATTCCGTGGTCGGCGACCACGTAGCGCCCGAACCCGTCGGCATGGATGCGGAAGTCGGTCCAGCCGGTGGCGCCGCCGCCGGCCATCCGCGCGCCGACGAACCCGTCGGACCCGAATACGCCCTGGAGCCCCTCGGGCGTCGCCAGCGGCGAATCGGACTGGACCAGCGACAGGTGGACGCCGGCCAGCATCTCGCCCGCGATGCCGGCCAGCCATTCCGGCGGCAGGGCCATCAGCGCGGTGTCGGAGAAGCCGTCGCCGCCCCTGGGGTTCCCCCACGGCCGGAAGACCGTATAGCTGCTGAACTCGGTGTGGCGCTCCCACTTGATCCGGCAGGTGCCCAGGTCGGCGCTGTAATGGGTGGCTCCCGCCGGCGGCGGCGCCACGCCGGCGCGCTCGCACAGGCGGGCCAGATGGGCGCGGTCCCGCTCGCCGGCCCCCTCGCCCGACAGCATCGCGAGATGGGTAGCCCGGAGCGGCGCCCTCAGGCTCTCCGCCGGTCGGGCGTGGACCTCGTTGGCCAGCGTCTCGCGCAGGGCATGGTCCTTCAGCGGGCGCAGGGGCGTGGTCAGCGTGGCGGTCATGGAGGCGGACACTGCAATGGCTTCGGGTGCGGCAGATTAGCGGGTTTGCCCGCCGAAGGCTCGCGGGAAACCGGTCGGGGCGGTCCGGCCGATAATTCGGGGAGCCGGTTGATATGCCGCAGGTGTTCTGGTAACGTTCCAGCCGAACTCCTCAACTTTGTCATCTTGGAATGCTTCAGGGTTTTCGACAAATTAACCGAACCGGCGGCACCGTCGCAGGCACTCCCTCCCGACCCGGCGCTCCAAACGGTGTCGCGTCCGGGTTGGAGCGTGCTATACAGGCGCCAACTCCGTACCCCGTGTGAAATGTCGATGATGACCCGTCTGTCTCCCGCCCTGATCCGCCTGGTCGCCGCTCCCCTGCTCGGCCTCGGCCTCGCCGCCTGTGCGTCGACCGAGGAGGCGCCCTATGTCGAGCGCCCGGTCGAAACGATCTATTCCGAGGCGGCCACCGCCATGGACGAGGAACGGTACAAGGAGGCGGCGCGCCTGTTCGACGAGGTCGAGCGCCAGCACCCCTACTCGCAGTGGGCGACCCGGGCGCAGCTGATGGCGGCTTACGCCCACTACCAGGCGCTGGAATATGACGATGCGATCATCGCGCTGGACCGGTTCATCCAGCTCCATCCCGGCAGCGACG
Source organism: Skermanella rosea (assembly GCF_016806835.2). Lineage (NCBI taxonomy): Bacteria > Pseudomonadati > Pseudomonadota > Alphaproteobacteria > Rhodospirillales > Azospirillaceae > Skermanella > Skermanella rosea. The sequence continues at coordinate 4,353,239 of NZ_CP086111.1, forward strand.
ACATCGCCTACGCCTATTACATGAAGGGGCTCTCCTATTACGAGCAGATCACCGACGTGGGCCGCGACCAGCGAATCACCCAACAGGCGCTCGACGCGCTGGGCGAGGTCACGCGGCGCTTCCCGGAATCGCCCTATTCCCGCGATGCGGCGCTTAAAATCGACCTGACCAATGACCATCTGGCAGGCAAGGAGATGGAGATCGGGCGCTACTACCTGCGCCAAGGCCATCAGAACGCCGCGATCGGCCGTTTCCGCACCGTCATCGAGAAATACCAGACCACCAGCCACGTGCCGGAAGCTCTGCATCGCCTGACCGAAGCCTACCTCGCCCTCGGCGTGGTGGACGAGGCGCAGGCGGCGGCGGCCGTGCTGGGTCACAACTTTCCGGGCAGCGAATGGTACGTAGACAGCTACGCCCTGCTGGTGGACGCGAACGTGCGGCCGGAGAGCAGCAGCAACTCATGGATCAGCCGGGCCTGGGCCTCGGTGTTCTAAGGCAGCCCATGCTGGTCGCGCTGTCGATCCGCGACGTCGTCCTGATCGAGCGTCTGTCCCTGTCGCTGAACGCGGGGCTTTGCGTCCTGACCGGCGAGACGGGTGCGGGCAAGTCGATCCTGCTCGACGCGCTGGGCCTGGCGCTCGGCGGCCGGGGCGACAGCACCCTGGTGCGCCACGGCAGCGACCAGGCTTCCGTCACCGCGGAGTTCGACCTGCCGGAGGACCACCCGGCCGTGGCCCTGGTGCGCGAGCAGGGGCTGGAGATCGAGGACACCCTCGTCCTGCGCCGGGTCGTCACGGCCGACGGGCGCTCGCGCGCCTATGTCAACGACCAGGCGATCGGCGTGACCCTGCTCCGCCGGCTGGGGGAGACGCTGGTCGAGGTCCACGGCCAGTTCGACACCCACGGCCTGCTCAACCCGCAGACCCACCGGTCCGTGCTGGACGCCTATGCCGGCCTCGCCACCATGGGCGCGCAGGTCTCGGCCGCGTACCGCGCCTGGCGCCAGGTCGAGGCCGCGCGCGAGGAGGCGGCGGAGGAGATCGCCCGCGCCCGGGCGGAGGAGGACTATCTCCGCCACGCCGTCGCCGAGTTGGACGAGCTCCGGCCCCGTCCCGGCGAGGAGGAGGAGTTGGCCGAGACCCGCACGGTCATGATGCACCGGGAGAAGGTGGTCGAGGCGCTGAACGCCGCCTTCGGCGAGCTGGCCGGCGAGCGCGGGGTCGAGCGGGGCCTCAACGGCGCCCACCGGGCGCTGATGCGGATCATCGACAAGGCCGGCGGCCGGCTGGAGCCGGTGATCGGCGCCCTGGACCGCGCCCTGGCGGAGGTCGCCGACGCCGTCGCCACCCTCCAGGCGCTCTCCAGCGACGAGGACATGGACGCCAACGCGCTGGAGAAGCTGGAGGAGCGTCTGTTCGCGCTCCGCGCGGCCGGCCGCAAGCACAATGTGGACGTCGACAGGCTGGCGGCGCTGCGCGAGGACATGTCGCGCCGCCTCAACCTGATCGAGGACCAGGGCGACGCGCTGGAACGCCTCGCCCGCGAGGCGGCCCAGGCCCGCGACGCCTATCTGGAGGCGGCGAAACGCCTGTCCGACTTCCGCCGCAAGGCGGCGGCCAAGCTGGACGCCGCGGTCGCCCGCGAGCTGCCGCCGCTCAAGCTGGACCGCGCCCGGTTCACCACCACGCTGGAGCCGCTGGACGAGTCCTCGTGGGGTCCCGACGGCATCGACCGCGTCGCCTTCCTGGTGGCGACCAACCCGGGCTCCCCGCCCGGCCAGATCAACAAGATCGCGTCCGGTGGCGAGCTGGCGCGCTTCATGCTTGCGCTCAAGGTGGTGCTGGCCCAGGTCGGCACCGTGCCCACCCTGGTGTTCGACGAGGTGGACACCGGCATCGGCGGCGCCGTCGCGGCGGCGGTCGGCGAGCGGCTGGCCAAGCTGGGTCGCGACCGCCAGGTGCTGGTGGTGACCCACAGTCCCCAGGTGGCGGCGCGCGGCGCCCATCACCTGAAGGTGCAGAAGCAGGTCCAGAAACAGGATTCGGAGGAACGGGTGACGACGGAAGTGGTGGAATTGGGCGACAGGCAGCGGCGCGAGGAGATCGCGCGCATGCTCTCCGGCGCCAAGGTCACCGAAGAGGCCCGCGCCGCGGCGGAAAGCCTGATCGCGGGGCACGGCTGATGACGGCGGGTGCCCGCGAAGCCGTCCGCGACATCCCCGCCGACGAACTCTCCCCCGAACAGGCCGCCGAGGAACTGGCGGCCCTGGCGTCGGAGATCGCCCACCACGACACCCTCTACCACCAGCAGGACCGGCCGGAGATCTCCGACGCCGCCTACGACGCGCTCCGCCGCCGCAACGACTCGATCGAGCTGCGCTTCCCCGAGCTGAAGCGCGGCGACAGCCCCTCCCAGAAGGTCGGGGCCGCCCCCGCCGCGGGCTTCGCCAAGGTCCGCCACGCCGTGCCGATGCTGTCGCTGGGCAACGCCTTCGCGGGCGAGGACGTCCACGAGTTCGTCCAGCGCATCTGCCGCTTCCTCAACATCAAGGAAGCCGACCAGGTCGAGTTCGTCGCCGAGCCCAAGATCGACGGCCTGTCCTGCTCGCTGCGCTACGAGAGGGGCCGGCTCGTCCTCGCCGCCACCCGCGGCGACGGCCAGGAGGGGGAGGACGTCACCGCCAACGTCCGGACCATCGGCGACGTGCCGAAGCAACTCCCCGGCCCGGTTCCCGACGTCCTGGAGGTGCGCGGCGAGGTCTACATGGACCGGGCCGAGTTCATGGCCCTGAACGAGCGCCAGGCCGCCGCCGGCAAGCCGATCTTCGCCAACCCGCGCAACGCCGCCGCCGGCAGCCTGCGCCAGCTCGACTCCAGGATCACCGCGTCGCGGCCCCTGGGCTTCTTCGGCTATTCCTGGGGCGAGGTGTCCGAGCCGCTGGGCGCCACCCAATGGGAGGTGCGCCGGCGCCTGGAGGACTGGGGCTTCCGCCCGAACCAGCCGGCGGCGCTGTGCTGCGGCGCCGACGCGCTGCTGCGCTATTACGACGGGATCCAGGAGCGGCGCTCCAGCCTCGCCTTCGACATCGACGGCGTCGTATACAAGGTCAACCGGCTGGATTGGCAGGACCGGCTGGGCTTCGTCAGCCGGGCGCCGCGCTGGGCCATCGCCCACAAGTTCCCGGCCGAGCAGGCCCAGACCCGCCTCAAGGACATCACCATCCAGGTCGGCCGGACCGGCGCCATGACCCCCGTGGCCGAGCTGGAGCCGGTGACCGTCGGCGGCGTCGTGGTCAGCCGCGCCACCCTGCACAACGAGGACGAGATCCGGCGCAAGGACGTGCGCAAGGGCGACCTGGTCGTCGTCCAGCGCGCCGGCGACGTGATCCCGCAGATCGTCCAGGCCGTCCTGGACAAGCGCCCGGCCGAAGCCGAGCCCTACGTCTTCCCCGACCATTGCCCGGTGTGCGGCAGCGCCGCCGTCCGGCCCGAGGGCGAGGTGATCCGCCGCTGCACCGGCGGCCTGATCTGCGAGGCCCAGGCCGTCGAGCGCCTGCGCCATTTCGTCAGCCGCGACGCCTTCGACATCGAGGGCCTGGGCGAGAAGATCATCCGGGAATTCTGGGACGAGGGCATGGTCCGCCGCCCCGGCGACATCTTCCGCTTGCGCGAGAAGGACGCCGCCAGCCTGACCCGGCTGAAGAACCGCCACGGCTGGGGCGAGAAGTCGGCGGCCAAGCTGTTCGACAGCATCGACGCCCGCCGCGACATCCCGCTCGACCGCTTCATCTTCGCGCTCGGCATTCCCCAGGTCGGCCAGACCACCGCCCGCCTGCTGGCCCGCAGCTACCGCAGCTTCGACCATTGGCGGGAGCAGATGGCCGCGGCGCAGGTCCACGGCTCCGAAGCCTATGGCGAACTGATCGGGATCGAGCAGATCGGCCCCTCGGTCGCCGACGACCTGCTGGGCTTCTTCGCCGAGCCGCACAATCTGGAAGTTCTGGAAGACCTGCTGGCCGCCGGGGTCACCGTCACCGACTTCGTGCCGCCCCGGACCCAGTCCTCGCCCATCGCCGGCAAGACGGTCGTGTTCACCGGCACCCTCGAAACCGTGACCCGCAGCGAGGCCAAGGCCAGGGCAGAATCCCTCGGCGCCAAGGTGGCCGGCTCCGTCTCGTCCAAGACCGACTATGTCGTGGTCGGCGCCGATGCCGGCAGCAAGGCGACCAAGGCCCGCGACCTCGGCCTCACCACCCTGACCGAGCAGGAGTGGCTGGACCTCGTGGCCTCGCAGTAGGGGTCAATAGGTCGCCCGCTGCTCGAACCCGTCCACGCTCGGGAACCCCGCCGGCGCGACCGCCACGCCGGCGACCCGGGCGTGCGTCGGCCCCCGCCGGCAGGCCTCGACCATGTCGTCCACCTGCCCGGCCGGCCCGGCGAAGACCGCCTCGACCGTCCCGTCGCTCCGGTTGCGCACCCAGCCGACCAGCCCGCGGGAGCGCGCCTCCTCGACCGTCCAGGCGCGGTACCACACGCCCTGGACCTTGCCCGAAACCGTGACGTTGACTGCCTTGGTGTCACTCATGGGTACCCTCGCGCTTCCTTTTTCCCACTCACCGCCTGAAGCGGTCGAACAGTGGTGTAGGTCGGCATTCGCCCGTCAGGGCGAACGCCGACACCCTGCGTCAACGCTCCGGCCACGCTGTCGGCGTCGGCCTGCGGCCGAGGCCGACCTACGATCCATCATGTTTCACCGCTTGAAACGGTCGAACAGCCCCATGGCGAAGGCGGCGTGGATCGCCAGCGGCGCTCCCCACGCGACCAGGGGGAAGACGAACCAGACCCTGCCCGGCGTCAGCAGGAAATTGATCGGCACCAGCAGGATCATGGCCGAGAAATAGATGATCAGGTGGTTCAGGAAGCCGCGCAGCCGGCGCTTCGCCGGGCCGGCCTCGTCCCGTTCCTCCACCTCGCCTTCGGACGGCAGCTCTTCCATGGCCCTAGCCCGGATCAGCGGCCGGCGGCCTTCAGGAAGTCGCGGATCAGGTCCGGGTCCTTGTGGCCCGGCCGGTCCTCGACCCCCGAACTGACGTCGATCGACGCGGCGCCGCTGACCGCGATGGCCTCCGCGACGTTGCCTGCGGTCAGGCCGCCCGACAGCATCCAGGGCTTCGACCAGGTCCGCCCGGTCAGGATGGTCCAGTCGAAGGCGATGCCGTTGCCGCCCGGAAGTGCGGCGACCTTGGCCGGCGGCTTGGCGTCGAACAGCAGCCGGTCGGCCACCGCGGCATAGGCGTCGACGGCGTCCAGGTCGGCCGCGGAGGACACCTTGATCGCTTTCATCACCGGCATGGAGAAGGCGGCGCGGATCTCCGCGACCCGCTCCGGCGTCTCGTCGCCGTGGAGTTGGATCAGGTCGAGCGGCACCTGGCTCACCACATGCTCCAGGTACTCGTTCGTGGGATCGACGAACAGCCCGACCGTCCTCACTCCCGTCGGCACCATCCGCGCCAACTCCGCCGCCAGCGGCGGCGCCACGTGCCGGGGCGAGCGCTCGTAGAACACCAGCCCGATATAGCGCGCCCCGCCCTGGACCGCGGCCGTGACCGCGCCCGGATGGCTGACGCCGCAGATCTTCACCTGAACAGACATGTGCGATTCCTAAAGTTCGCCGACGATGGCGCGCGCGGCCTCTGCCGGGTCCGGCGCCTGGGTGATCGGGCGCCCGATGACGAGGAAGTCCGCCCCCTGCTCCACGGCGTCGCGCGGGGTCATCACGCGCTTCTGGTCGCCCACGGCGGAACCGGCCGGCCGGATGCCCGGCACCATCAGCACGAAATCCGGCCCGCACTCGGCCCGCAGCGCCGCCACCTCGGCCGGCGAGCAGATGATCCCATCCAGCCCGGAGGACTGCGCCAGCGCCGCCAGCCGCCGGGCCTGGTCCAGCACCGGCACGCCCTGCCCGACCGCCACCAGGTCGTCGTCGTCCAGGCTGGTCAGCACCGTGACGCCCAGCAGCCGGGGCCGCGGCAGGTCGGTCATGGAAGCCGCCTCCGCCGCCGCCCGCATCATCGCCGGCCCGCCGCCGGTATGGATGGTCAGGAAGGCGGGCTGGAGCGGCAGCACCGCCCGCACCGACGCCGCCACCGTGTTCGGGATGTCGTGGAGCTTCAGGTCCAGGAACAGCGGCAGCCGCACGCCGCCCATGACGGCCCGGATGCCCGCCGGCCCCTGCCCGCAGAAGAATTCCAGCCCCAGCTTGACCCCGCCCACAAGGCCGGCCAGCGTCTCGGCCAAGCCGCGCGCGGCGTCGATTTCGGGCGTGTCGATGGAAACGAAGATCCGGGATGCCGGCGAAGTCATGATGATGGCGTATCCGTCACTGTGTCCCGCGGGGTGTCCCGCGGGACGGGTTGGCGGCCGGCGGCCCACGACGTCAATGTCGGTCCCAGGTCCGGGTTTTCCAAGGCCGCGGCCATGCGTTCGCCGAGCACGGGGCCGAATTTGAAGCCGTGGCCGGAAAATCCGGTCATCACCCAGGCCCGTCCCCCCGACGCTCCCGTCCCGTCCAGCGGCTCGACGACGAAGCGCTCGTCCTTCTCGCAGGTATAGAAGCATGTGGCGGCGCTGGCGATCGAATAGCGGTCCGGATCGGCCAGCCGCGCGCGGCCGAACGCCCAGATCCGCTCCGCCTCCTCCAGCCCGGCCTCGCGGTCCCGGTCCGGGTCGCCGGTCAGGGTGAAACGGTGGTCGCCGATCTTCATCCCCGTCCCGGCCACCGACGGCACCAGGTAGAAGCCGCACTCCGGGTCGATGTCCAGCACCATGGGATGCCTCGCCCAGGCGTCGCGCAGCCCCTCCGGCATCGCCAGGTAGGTCAGCACCTGCCGCGACGGCACCGCCCGCCCGGCCAGTTCCGGCACCAGCCGCGGCACCCACGGCCCCGCCGCGACCACCAGGGCGTCGGCCCGCACCACCGTCCTGTCGGCCAGCCGGATCGTCGCCGTCGCCGGATCGACATCGAGCACGGCGGCATGGGGATGGATGGTGACGTTCCGGCCCGGCAGATGGTGCGCCATCAGCTCGACGATGCGCCCGGCCAGCAGCACGCCGCCGGTCTCCAGGTGGAACGCCTCCCGCACCCCGCCAGCCTCGATCAGCGGGAACTCCGCCGCCAGCGCCGCACCCGACAGCCAGCGCACCGCCCGTCCGCGCGTGGCCAGGGTCGCCGCACTCTCGTGCAGCCAGGATGTGTCCTCGACCGAACCGAGGCACAGCGTCCCGGTCGGCTCGTACAATCGCTGCCCCAGGTCGGCCCACAGCCGCTCCCACGCGCGATAGGCCTCGTCCACCATGTCGGTGTAGCCGCCCTCCGCCCCGTAGGCGTGGCGGATCAGCCGGTGCTGGTCCACCGAGGAGCCCAGCGGGTTCGGCACCGCGTACTGGTCGTAGACGCTGACCCTGTGTCCCCGGCGCGCGAGCGCCCAGGCGGTCGAGAGGCCCATGATTCCGGCCCCGACCACCGCGACATGCATTCCCATGGTGCCTTGAATCCCTTCGCGCCTCAGGTGACTTCGACGGCGTACTGGGCGGCGGCGAGGTCTTCCAGCGCGGTCCCGACCGACTTGAACAGGGTGATCTGGCTGTAGAAGCGCCGGCCGGCGCGGTCGCCCCGGGTCAGGTCGAACAGGTCGCCGGCGATGTCGTCCACCGTCATCAGCCCGGCCGCCAGCGGCTGGGTGATGTCCCCGGCCTCCTTCGTGGCGCCTTCGCGGGTATCGACGAAGATGCGGGCGCGGGCGATCGCCGCGTCGTCGGCCTCCCGCATCTCGGGGGTGAAGCCGCCGACCAGGTCCACGTGGACGCCCTCGGCCAGCCACTCCCCCCGGATCAGCGGCTCGCGCGACAGGGTAGCGCAGGACACGATGTCGGCCCCGCGCACAGCCCCCTCCAGGTCCTGGGTCGCGGAGACCTTCATCCCGCGCCGGTTGAGCTGCTTCGCCAGCCGGTCGGCCTTGGCCGGATCGCGGCCCCAGATCAGCACCTCGCGAATCGGCCGCACGGTCGCGTGGGCCAGCACCAGATGGGGCGCCAGCGCGCCGGTGCCGACCATCAGCAGCCGGCTGGCGTCGTTCCGCGCCAGGTAGGAGGCCGCCAGGGCCGAGGCCGCCGCCGTCCGCTTGACGGTCAGCGCCGGCCCGTCGATCATGGCCAGCGGCGCGCCGGTCTTGCCGCTCAGCAGCAGGTAGGAACCCATGATCGAGGGCAGGCTGCGCGTCCCGTTGTCGGGGAACACGGTGACCAGCTTGACCCCGATATAGCGGCCGACCTGCCAGGCCGGCATCACCAGCAGCGTGGCGGCGTGCTGGTCGAAGGTCGGGATGGTGTGGTGGTGCCGGACCGGCGCCTCGCACCCCGAGCGGAACATCTTCCGCAACCTCTCGATCAGCGGCCCGAACTCTAGGGCCGCCTCCACCTCGGCGGCACTGATAGTCCTCATCAGCCCTTCCGTACTGCTTGCAGCCTCACGGCCGGCGTCACTGCGCCCTGGCCGTCTCGATCTGGGACATCGGCACCCGGCGCGCCGCGGCGTCGGACGTCAGCATCGGCGCGTTGCTCGCGGCCAGCCGCTGGGCCGCCTCGGCGACGCGCTTCTCGGCGGCGGTGCGCTCCTCCCGCTCGCGGGACAGCTCGCGCTCCAGCTGGGCGGCCTTGCGACCGCGCACGCGGGCGGCGACGCGGTGCTTGCGGTCGGCGCTCCAGGCGACGAAGCCGCCGGCCAGGAAGCCCAGGACCAGCGCCGTGAGCGCCGCGACATAGATCGGCACCGTGATCGAGAACGGCAGCGGCCACAGGGCCAGCTCGACGGGATCGCGGTTGGACACGGCGAACGACACGATGACCAGGGCGATCGGGATGGTGATGATCCAGGACAGGTAACGCACGGGCTTCCTCGCCTCTTGAAGCTTCAATCACGGAGCGGCTCGGCCGAGGGTCGCGGGAACGCGGCCTCGGCGGACAGTGACCCTTACTCCGTGTTCAGACGTTCGCGCAACTGCTTGCCGGTCTTGAAGAAGGGAATAAACTTCTGCGTCACGTGGACGCTGGCGCCGGTGCGCGGATTGCGCCCGACCCGGGCGTCGCGCTTCTTCACCGAGAACGCGCCGAACCCGCGCAGCTCCACCCGGTCGCCGCGCGCCAGCGCCTCCGATATCTCGTCGAAGATGGTGGTAACGATCTTCTCGATGTCGCGCTGGTACAGGTGCGGATTCTGTTCGGACAGACGAAGAATCAGTTCAGACTTTGTCATTGGTCCCGACTCTCCCTGGTTGCGCGGGCGTTCCCTTGAGCTGGGGATCTCTCTCCGCACGCAGCCCCAACGGTGCCATGCCGGGACCGGCACCGTCAAGGTAAGTTCTTATGATACAACAGTTTAGCCCGATACGTTTTTGCCTGCGCGCTCGTCGAACCGCGCGACCGCCCTGCCATGGGCCAGCCCGATCAGCGGCCGGCACTCCTCCTGGAAAGTCTTTGCGGAGGGAATGATGACGCTCACCCAGCCGTCCCAGCCATAGCTCGGATGAGGCATCAGCGTGTCTATCATCGTGAAGTCCCACGGTCCCGCGATCACGCCGCCCTTGGAGGGGATCTTCCGCAGCCGGCCGAACAGCTCCACATAGGTTTCCCTCGGCACCCCCAGGTCCAGGCGGAACAGCCCCTTGCGGTCGAGCCGGCTGCCCTTGTCGCTCTTCCCATCCTTCCGCTTCAGGGTCGCCATGTGCGTCCCCTGTTCCAAGCAGTCTTCCGGATTGTAGAAATACTCGTCCTGCCCCGGCCTGGGGATCACCCGCACCTCCGCGCACGTGTCCATGATGTACTGATGAATCTCTTCCGGCGTCGCGGCACATCCTCTCCGGCTTTCGGACGGCCGTGAATACCACTTTCGCGAAAGAAACACCCTGCGACACGTCAACCCGCCGCCGCGGCGGGCCGAACATCCCCTGAATTCAGCGTGAATTCTTTCTACTGGAAGATCCTTGCGGGCGATGCGGCCGCTCCCTGCGGATATTGCGAACGGCATCCTGTGGGTCCGAGCTTTCGACGAGGCGCGCCGCCGCTTCCGCCAGGCCCTCGGCCGCGCCCTGCTGGATCGCGGCCTCATGATCATCACGCCGGACCTCCGCGCCGTCTTCGCCCTGCGGGCGCTGGGACACTACCGGGAATTCGGTGGCAAGCCGCTGCGCATGCCGGCGCGCCGGCGGGATTGGCCGCAGCCATGACGGCCTCCGACGTAGGTCCGCCTTCGCCCATAGGGCGAACGCCGACGCCCCGCATCACCTCCGCTTCGCGTCAACCCGGTCGGAAACCACCTTAGACGAAGACCATGCCGCCATCCACCAGCAGCGACTGCCCCGTCATGAAGTCGCTGTCGGATGACGCCAAGAAGCGGGCGACGCCGACCAGATCCTGGGGCGCCGAGGGCCGGCCGAGCACCGCGATGCCGGCGAAGGTCTCGAACGCCTCGTTGTCGCGGCTGGTCAGCCCGTGCTCGCGGAAGCCGCCGTCGATCACCTTCCACATGTCGGTCGCCACCACGCCGGGGCAGATCGCGTTGGCGGTGATGCCCTCCTTGCCGAACGCCCGCGCGGCGGCCTGGGTCAGCGCCACCACGGCGAACTTGCTGGCGGAGTAGTGGGCCAGCGGCTCGTAGCCCTGCTTGCCCGCGATCGACGCGGTATTGACGATCTTGCCGCCGGCCTTGCCGGTCCCGGTACCGTCCCGGGCCTGGGCCTGCATCTGGCGGATCGCCTCCTGCATGCCGATCAGCACGCCCAGCGCGTTGACGTCGTTGACGAAGCGCCAGTCCTCCTCGGTGATGTCCAGGAACGGCTTGGTCTGGGCGACGCCGGCATTGTTGAAGATCACGTCGAGCCGGCCATGGGCGCGCACCGTCTCCCCGATCATGGCGCGCACGCTGCCCCGGTCCCGCACGTCCACGGCGACAGCGACGGCCGTGCCGCCGGCCTCCCGGATCGCTCCGGCCACCGCGTGGGCGTTCTCCTCCGACAGGTCGGCGACTGTGAGCCGGGCGCCGTCGGCGGCGAGACCCCGCGCGATCTCCGCGCCGATCCCGCGGCCGGCGCCGGTGACGATGATGCTCTTGTCTTGGATGTTCGTTGGCATGGCGTTCCTCCTTTGCCCGGACCATACAAGCAAACCCCGCACCAGATCCCGGCTTCCGGAAAAGCCCTGTCCCGGCAGCGACTTGCCCCGGAGCCCCCGCGCAGCCGCCGTCCCCTTCCGCGACAGTCCCCGCGACACTGTGCGACGGCTGTAGCGGCCGGCGGCGTGCTACCGTTTCCGCCGCCGTCTTCCCTTCTTCCGCGGGAGTGTCCGATGAGGCTCTACATGACGCCGGGTTCGTGCTCGACCGGCATCCACATCCTGCTGGAGGAAATCGACAACCCGTTCGAGGCGGCGATCGTCAACCTGCCGGCCGGCGACCAGTTCAAGCCCGACTATGTCGCGATCAATCCCAAATCCACCATCCCGACGCTGCTGCGCGACGACGGCACCGCCCTGACCGAGTTCCAGGCCATCGCCTACTGGCTGGCCCGCATCAACCCGCGCGCCCGGCTGATGCCGGGCGATCCCGACGGCGACGCGCTGGTGATGGAGGTGATGGATTATGTGGTCGGCACCATCCACATGCAGGGCTTCGCCCGTATCTTCACGACATCGAGCTTCACCCCCGACCCGTCCGCGCACGATGCCGTCCAGGCCCGCGGGCGGGAGATCGCGGCCAAGGGCCTCGGCCTGATGGACAAGGTGCTGGAGGGCAAGGACTATGTCGCCGGCGCCTTCTCCATCGCCGACGCCGCCCTGTTCTATGTGGAGTTCTGGGCCGACAAGACCGCCATCGACCTGCGGCCCAACTGCCGCGCCCATTATCACCGAATGCGCGCCCGCCCCGCTGTCCACCGCGTCCTCCGGGAGGAAGGATACCGCTGAGGCGAGCATATAAGACCAAAATCCTGGAATTTTCGGCCTGTTTTCCTATATGAAGATGCCGGGACCGCATTGCCGGCCCGGCAACCGAGGCTACGGGGCGGCGATCGATTGGGTCACGGATGAACGGCGATGGGCAAAGATACCGCCGGCAGCATCTTTATCCATCGCCGTTCATCTGTGGCCCGTTCAGCGCTCGACCTTGTCGTCCGCGTCCGGCCGGGCGCCGGCACCGCCCGCGCCGACGGCGACCTCCGGCGAGGTGCCCGGTGTCGTTCCGCCCACGCCCAGGCCGGTAGTTCCCGACACGGTGCCCTCGTTGTTCTCCGGGCCGGGCGTTCCGGGAGTCGCAGTGGTGCTGGAGCCGGAGCCCTGCGCGCCTTCCAGGCGCGACCGGCCGGCGCCGGTCCCCGCGAGGCCGGCTTCTTCCGACACCCCGGCATTGCCCAGGATGCTGGTCTCGCGCTGGGAGACGACGCCCTGCGCACGGTCCTCCTTGCTGACCTTGACCTCGCGGCCGGGATCTTCCATCGGGGCGTCGCGGCCGGTGGTCGCGGTGTTCTTCTCGTCTGCCATGGCTCGGGCCTCCGGTCTGTTGAACGGTTCGTGCCGCTCCCAACAGACCTTCGACCTGCGGGGTTCCCCCCAGCCGGGTTCCCCAAAGAGAAGGGCCGCCGCGGTTGCCCGCGGCGGCCCTTTCGACCGGAAGCCCGGATCAGCGCGACGGAGATTACTCGTCGCTCTGCTCCTTGCTCTGGGCGCGGCGCAGCGCCGCACCCAGGATGTCGCCCAGGCTCGCGCCGGAGTCGGACGACCCGAACTCCTGCATGGCCTGCTTCTCTTCTTCCACTTCCTTCGCCTTGATCGACAGGCTGATGCGGCGGCCGCCGCGATCGACCTGGGTGACCTTGGCGTCGACCTTCTCGCCGACCGCGAAGCGGTCCGGGCGCTGCTCGGAGCGCTCGCGCGACAGGTCGGACTTGCGGATGAAGCCCTGGAAGCCGTCGGCCACCGCGACCTCGATGCCGCCGTCGGTGATGGCGGTGACGGTGCAGGTGACGACGTCGCCCTTCTTCAGGCCGGCAGCGGCGCTCTCGAACGGATCCGAGGAGAGCTGCTTGATGCCCAGGCTGATCCGTTCCTTCTCGACGTCGACGTCGAGAACCTTGACCTTGACCTGATCACCCTTCTTGAACTCGGCGATGGCTTCCTCGCCGGACTTGTTCCAGTCGATATCGGACATGTGGACCATGCCGTCGATATCGCCGGGCAAACCGACGAACAGCCCGAATTCGGTGATGTTCTTGACCTCGCCTTCCAGCTCGGTGCCCGCCGGGAACTTGTCGACGAACGACTCCCAGGGGTTGTCCAGGCACTGCTTGAGGCCCAGGCTGATGCGGCGCTTCTGCGGATCCACGTCAAGCACCATGACCTCGACTTCCTGGGAAGTCGAGACGATCTTGCCGGGGTGGACGTTCTTCTTGGTCCAGGACATCTCGGAGACGTGCACCAGACCCTCGATCCCCGGCTCCAGCTCCACGAAGGCGCCGTAGTCGGTGATGTTGGTGACGCGGCCCTTGAACTTGGCCCCGACCGGGTACTTCGCCTCGACGCCTTCCCACGGATCGGCTTCCAGCTGCTTCATGCCGAGGCTGATGCGCTGGGTCTCCGGGTTGAAGCGGATGACCTGGACGGTGACCGTCTGGCCGATCTGGAGGGCTTCCGACGGATGGTTGATGCGGCGCCACGCGATGTCGGTGACGTGCAGCAGGCCATCGACGCCGCCGAGATCGACGAACGCGCCGTAATCGGTGATGTTCTTGACGACGCCCTGGAGGACCTGGCCTTCCTTGAGGTTGGCGACCAGCTCCGACCGGGCCTCGGCGCGGCTCTCTTCGAGCACGGCGCGGCGGGACACCACGATGTTGCCGCGCGAGCGGTCCATCTTCAGGATCTGGAACGGCTGGGGGGTGCCCAGCAGCGGGGAAATGTCGCGGACCGGACGGATGTCCACCTGGCTGCCCGGCAGGAACGCCACGGCGCCGGAGAGATCCACGGTGAAGCCGCCCTTGACCCGCCCGAAGATCACGCCGGTGACGCGGGACTGATCGTTGAACGACTTCTCCAGCAGCGTCCAGGCTTCTTCGCGCTTGGCCTTCTCGCGGGACAGGACGGCTTCGCCGTTCTTGTCTTCCATCCGCTCGAGATAGACCTCGACGGTGTCGCCAGGCTTCAACTCGGCATTGCCGCCGGGTCCGCCGAATTCCTTGAGGGCAACGCGGCCTTCCGACTTCAGACCGACGTCGATCAGCACGTTATCGTTCTCGATCGTGATGATACGGCCTTTGACGACGGTACCTTCCAGGCTGTCGCTGGTGCCGAGCGACTCCTCGAGCAGCGCGGCGAAGCTTTCCATGCCGCCCATGCTCTCGGATCTAGCTGCTGCTTGTGCCATTGAAACTCCTTGGGTTGATCATATAGCGCCCCCCGAACCGTCGGCATCCGATGGTTGAAACGGTAAGGGGACCGCCGCGCCGGACCTCATGCCCGGCGACTTTTAATTCCATCCTGGACGGCTGGCTCGGCAGCAGGCCTACGCACAATGATCGGAGAGGCCGGTTTTGGAGCAGATGAAGGTCATCGCCGCGTCGAGCGCCTCATTGGCATCCATCGACGAGGTGTCAAGCAAAAATGCGTCGGCAGCCGGTTTGAGCGGGGCTACCGCTCGCTGGCTGTCGCGCGCATCTCGTTCCTTCATGTCCTCCAGGACGGCTGCATATATAACGGCGACGCCGCGATCCCGCAACTCTTTCAAACGCCGTTCGGCCCGTGCCTCGACCGAGGCGGTAACGAACAGCTTGGCGTCTGCGAAGGGGCATACGACGGTCCCGATGTCGCGGCCGTCCAGCACGGCGCCCCGCGCCCCGCCGGGCGGGGTGGAGGCGAAGCCGCGCTGGAACGCCAGCAGGGCCGCCCGCACCTCCGGCACGACCGCCACCTTCGACGCGGCGGCGGCGATCTCGTCGCCGCGCAGCGCCGGGTCGGCCAGCACCCGCGGCGTGGTCTCGGGGTGGAGCGCGCGGGCGGCCGCGGTCGCGGCGGCGGGGTCCCCGGGGTCTCCGCCGCCGCGGATCACCGCGAGGCCGACGGCGCGGTACAGCGAGCCGGTGTCCAGGTGGGCGAAGTGCAGCCGGTCGGCCAGCCGGCGGGCCAGCGTGCCCTTGCCGCTGGCCGCCGGCCCGTCGATCGCGACCACCAGGGCCCCGTGCGCGGCTTCAGGCATGGAATACCCTCTATGCTGTCTGTCTGGTCAGTTTGTCTGGTCAGCGGGCTTCGGGAGCGGAAATGCGCGCTCCGAGGCCGTTCATCAAGTCCACGAAGCCCGGAAAGCTGGTGTCGATGAAACCGGAATCGTCCACCGCGACCGGCTGGTCGGACGCCATGCCGAGCACCAGGAAGCTCATGGCGATGCGGTGGTCCATGGCGGTCGCCACCGTCGCGCCGCCGGGCGGGACGCCGCCGCCGTGGACCGTCAGGCTGTCCGGGCCGGCTTCCACGCGCACGCCGCAGGCATGCAGCCCGTCGGCCACCATGGCGAGCCGGTCGCTCTCCTTCACGCGCAGCTCGGCGACGCCGTGCATGGTCGTCGTCCCCTCGGCGCAGGCGGCCGCCATGGCCAGGATCGGGTATTCGTCGATCATCGACGGCGCGCGGTCGGGCGGGACCGCGATGCCGGTCAGGGCGCTGGACCGGACCCGCAGGTCGGCGACCGGCTCGCCCGCCTGGTCGCGGCGGTTCAGGAAGGTGATGTCGGCGCCCATCTCGATCAGGGTGTCGTACAGGCCGGTGCGGCGCGGGTTCATGCCGACGTCGGTCAGGGTGACGTCGGAGCCCGGGCGGATCAGCGCGGCCACGGCCAGGAAGGCGGCCGAGCTGGGATCGGCCGGGACGTTCACGGTCTTGCCCGTGATCTCCGGCTCTCCCGTGATGGAGACCGCGAGAGCCCCGCCCTCGATCCGCTCGGTGGTGACCGTGGCTCCGAAGTGGGCCAGCATCAGCTCGGAATGGTCGCGGGTCGGCTCCGCCTCGATCACCGTGGTGACGCCCGGGGTGTTGAGGCCGGCCAGCAGGATCGCCGACTTGACCTGGGCGGAGGCGACCGGCAGGCGGTAGGTGATCGGCACGGGGTTCTCCGTCCCGACGACGGCGAGCGGCAGGCGGCCGCCGGACCGGCAGACGAAGCTGGCGCCCATCTGCTCCAGCGGGGTGCTGACCCGCGCCATGGGGCGCTTGGTCAGGCTGGCGTCGCCGGTGAAGAAGGTCGTGATCGGGTGGGTGGACACCAGCCCCATCATCAGGCGCGCGGCGGTTCCGCTGTTGCCCATGTCGAGCACCCGGGACGACTCGACCAGGCCGCCGACTCCGACGCCGCGCACCCGCCAGACGCCCTGGTCGTCCCGGACGATGTCGGCGCCGAGCGCCCGCATGGCGGCGGCGGTATGCAGCACGTCCTCCCCGGTCAGCAGGCCGTGGACGGTGGTCTCCCCGACGGCAAGCGCCCCGAACATCAGCGCCCGGTGCGAGATCGACTTGTCGCCCGGAACCCGGACGGTGCCGGACAAGGGGCCGGTTTGGACGGACTGGAGCGGCCTGGGCGCCATGCCTGTTGCTTCCCTCTGGCTGACGGCGGATGGGGTCGGCCGGTTCCTAGCATAGATGCGCGCCAGGGGTAAGGGGCGGCCGGAACGAGCGTGCCGGTGGCATCGTCAATTAGATTTTGACTTCAGCGTGGCGGCATGGCAGAGGGGCGTGCTTTGACCAATAGATACCGTGATGAGACCGGAGGATAAGGCGTGGCGAAACCTGAGTGGGGAACCAAACGCATCTGCCCCAATTGCGGGGCGCGCTATTACGACCTCCGCAAAGACCCGCCGGTTTGCCCGAGCTGCGGCACGACCTTCGACCCCGAGGCGCTGCTGAAGTCGCGCCGCGCCCGCCCCGCTCCCGTCGAGGAGGTGGTCAAGAAGGCCCCCGCCGACACGGAGGACGAGGAGGAGACGGTGGACGCCGGCGACGGCGAGCTGGAGGAAGCCGATGACGAGGTCGCCGTCGACGACCTGGACGAGGAAGCCGACGAGCCCGTCCAGGAGGAGGACGACGTCCTGCTCGAGGACGCCTCCGAGCTGGGCGACGAGGACGACATGGGCGAGGTCGTCGATGTCGAGGGCGAGGACGAGGAGCGCTGAGGGGCCCCGGCGAAGAATTTCGAGTGGAGGCGAATTTTTCACTTGAATGACGGGGTCGGTTTGAGGATAGTCCCCGGCACCGCAAAGCCGGGGGCACCCAGCCCCCACCGAAGGCCACGCACCGGACTTCAAGAGATCGGGGCCATAGCTCAGCTGGGAGAGCGCTACAATGGCATTGTAGAGGTCAGCGGTTCGATCCCGCTTGGCTCCACCAAAAAGAAGAAGGCCCCGACCACGGATGTGGTCGGGGCCTTCTTCTTTTTAAGTCGCCTGCCCGGGTCAGGCCGCGAAGGCGGATTTCGCGCCGTTGCGGTCGGCGCGCTGTTCCGCCCGGATGCCGAAGGTCGCCTCGACCGATCCGGCCCAGGGGAGCAGGAACTGGCCGTCGTTGACCAGCCGGTGCGGCTCGATATGGCCCACCACCGCGGTGCCGCTATCGGCGAGGCGGATGACGTCGCCGTCTTCCGGCACCAGCGCCCGCTCGACGCCGCAGCTCCGGGCCAGCCGGGCATGGGCCTCCAGGTGCTGGATCTCGCCATGGACCGGGACCGCGAAGCGCGGCCGGATCAGCTCGTACATGCGGGTGAGATCGCCGCGCGCCGGATGGCCGGACACGTGGATCGGCGCGTCGGACGGGGTCACGACCTTGACGCCCATGTTGGCGAGCAGCTTGTAGATCGCCTCGATCGCATCCTCGTTGCCGGGGATGGTGCGGGCGGAGAACATCACCGTGTCGCCGCGGTGCAGGGCCAGCGAGCGGTGCTCCGCCCGGGCGATCTTGCTGAGGGCGGAGCGCTCCTCCCCCTGGCTGCCGGTGCAGATCAGGACGAGGTTGCGGCGCGGCACGGATGCCGCCTCCGACAGGCTCAGGAAGGGGGCGAGACCGTCCAGGTAGCCGCAGGCGCGCGCCGCCTTCTCCATCCGGAGCAGGGAGCGTCCGGCCAGCACCACCTTGCGGTCGTTGGCGGCGGCGGCCTCCGCGACGGCCTTCATGCGCGCGACGTTGCTTGCGAAGCAGGTCACCGCGATGGCGCCCTTGCGGCCGCGGAACGCCTCGACCAGCCCGGCGCGGGCCTGCCCCTCGGAGCCGGTGGTGCCTTCGACCTGGGCGTTGGTGCTGTCGCACACCATGGCGAGCACGCCTTCGTCGCCGAAGCGCTTGAGCGCCGCGAAATCGGTGGAAGCCCCGACCAGGGGTTCCGGATCGAACTTCCAGTCGCCGGTGTGAAGCAGGTTGCCCGCCTTGGTCCGGATCGCCAGCGAGACGGGTTCCGGAACCGAATGGGTCACCGCGATCGTCTCGATGTCGAAAGGACCGATCTTGAGACGGCCGCCGATCGGGATCGTGTTGACCTGTACGGCCCGCGCGGCTCCCGTTTCCTTCAGCCGCTCCCGGATCAGGTGGGTGGCGAAGGGCGTCGCGTAGATGGGGCAGCTCAGGCGCGGCCAGAGATGATGGATGGCGCCGACATGGTCCTCGTGGGCATGGGTGACCACGAGGCCGACGACATCGTCCATCCGCTCTTCGATGAAGGCCGGATCGGCCATGAAGGACTGGACTTCGGGCATGTCGTCGCCCGCGAAGGCCACGCCGGCATCGACGATCAGCCATTTGCCGGCATGACCATAGAGGGTCATGTTCATGCCGATGCGGTTGCAGCCGCCGAGCGGAAGGAAGATGATTTCATCGGCACGCGGCACGGGGCCGCGGACGGGAGCGGAAGCCGAAGCGCGGGACTTCCTGGAAGCTCTTGCCGGGGCGACGGGGGCCGTGGGGACCAGCGGTTCCCCGACGCCGAGGTCCTGGGCACTTCTGACGGATAGGGTGGATGTCCGCGACCTGCGGCGATCCCTTGAACTTCTCATACAGCTTGTTCTTTCTTGCTTGCGTCCGGAATGGGATGGAAAACCCTTCGGATTGGTCCGGACCGGTTTGAAACGACGCACCGGCTCGGTGCGCCCACTGGAATTCTGAAATGGCCTGCGGCGGTCGAAACGCGGCGGCGCGCCCGGCATTACGCCGGCGCAGCCGTTATCGGCGGAAAGCAAATCGGAAAAACGAAAAACCCGGCTACTCTGACCGGCACCGCCAAGCGATGCGATCCGAGGAACCGGGTGCTCTGATCTGTCATGGTGGAGGGGGCTGGATTCGAACCAGCGTACGCTGTCGCGGGCAGATTTACAGTCTGCTGCCTTTAACCACTCGGCCACCCCTCCGGATGGAACTTGCCTGAACCCGCGAGGGGGTAGTGTGATGGTGGAGCCAAGCGGGATCGAACCGCTGACCTCTACAATGCCATTGTAGCGCTCTCCCAGCTGAGCTATGGCCCCATGTCTCTGGTATGTATCGTGTCGTTCCGCCGTCTCGCTCCCCTGCCCTACGCCGGCGCCGACTTGCGTGGCGGCCGGTTCCTGTACCGGACGGAAGAACGATGGAGCGGGCGAAGGGATTCGAACCCTCGACCCCAACCTTGGCAAGGTTGTGCTCTACCCCTGAGCTACGCCCGCAAACCTGTGTTCGGATCACCCTCCCCCGGGGAACGGTGATGGAAATGATGTGTTCGGAAGAGGCTCTGCCTGCCGGCTTGCCGGCGCGCCCGAACGGGCGCCTTTCCTACCGGGCATTCCTGTTCCCGGCCCCCGATCGGTTCCACTCGAGCCGATGGGCCGGAGCTTCGTTCCCTCCCGGGGTCCCCGCGCTTCCAGTTCCTGATATGGGCAACTGTGGATCCGGGTATCCTGACGCCGGCGCCCTTGATCGGAGGTGCCGACATCATCTTACTTGATTACCTGTTTCAAAAGGTAAACTTTTCAACCGTTTTGCTCAACAGGCCGGCTGAACACTGCGTCTGGCGGACCTGGCGGCGACCTACTCTCCCACGTCTTGAGACGCAGTACCATTGGCGCGGAGGGTTTTCACGGCCGAGTTCGGGATGGGATCGGGTGCGGGCCCCTCGCTATGACCACCAGGTCGGCCAGGCGCAGGGGCGCCGGGCTGTCGAGGATGAGTTCAAGTGACCTTGGACGGAAGTGATGCATGTCCTCGATGGATCGCCGCCGTGCGGCCTTGCCGCTGCGTATGGCGTCCGGAGGGCTCGGTCGGGATCAAGCCGCTCGAGCGATTAGTAAGGCTTAGCTTCACGCGTTGCCGCGCTTCCACACGCCTCCTATCGACGGGATGGTCTATCCCGGCTCTAAGGGGAGTGCTTGTTTTGAGGGGGGTTTCCCGCTTAGATGCTTTCAGCGGTTATCCCGTCCGCACTTAGCTACCCGGCGATGCGGCTGGCGCCACAACCGGTACACCAGAGGTGCGTCCATCCCGGTCCTCTCGTACTAGGGACAGCGCCTCTCAGCACTCCGACACCCACGGCAGATAGGGACCGAACTGTCTCACGACGTTCTAAACCCAGCTCACGTACCACTTTAATCGGCGAACAGCCGAACCCTTGGGACCTGCTCCAGCCCCAGGATGTGATGAGCCGACATCGAGGTGCCAAACCTCCCCGTCGATGTGGACTCTTGGGGGAGATCAGCCTGTTATCCCCGGCGTACCTTTTATCCGTTGAGCGATGGCCCTTCCACGCGGGACCACCGGATCACTATGGCCGACTTTCGTCTCTGCTCGACTTGTCGGTCTCGCAGTCAGGCTGGCTTATGCCATTGCACTCGTCGAGCGATTTCCGACCGCTCTGAGCCAACCTTCGCGCGCCTCCGTTACTCTTTGGGAGGCGACCGCCCCAGTCAAACTCCCCGCCATGCAGGGTCCCGGCTCCCGGTTCAGGGAGCGCGGTTAGATGCCAGAGATCCCAAGGGTGGTATTTCAAGGATGGCTCCGCGCAAGCTGGCGCCTGCGTTTCATAGCCTCCCACCTATCCTACACATGGGAACCCTGGCACCACTGCAAAGCTGGAGTAAAGGTGCACGGGGTCTTTCCGTCTGACCGCGGGTACTCCGCATCTTCACGGAGAATTCAATTTCGCTGAGTTGGTGTTGGAGACAGCGGGGAAGTCGTTACGCCATTCGTGCAGGTCGGAACTTACCCGACAAGGAATTTCGCTACCTTAGGACCGTTATAGTTACGGCCGCCGTTTACCGGGGCTTCAGTTCGGAGCTTGCACCCCTCCCTTTAACCTTCCGGCACCGGGCAGGCGTCAGACCCTATACGTCGTCATGCCAGACTTCGCAGAGCCCTGTGTTTTTAGTAAACAGTCGCCACCCCCTGGTCTGTGCCCCCCGCCCCTGCTTGCGCAGGAACGGGGCCCTCTTCTCCCGAAGTTACGAGGGTAATTTGCCGAGTTCCTTCAACACCATTCTCTCAAGCGCCTGGGTATGCTCTACCTGTCCACCTGTGTCGGTTTCGGGTACGGTCTGTATGGCAGGGCTGTTTCCAGGAACCCCTCCAGCGCACGGCCAATCCGATAAGGCCGCACGCACTTCGGGATTCGTCACCTCTGCCAGGCCCTGGAATATTAACCAGGTTCCCATCGACTACGCCTTTCGGCCTCGCCTTAGGGGCCGGCTCACCCTGCGCGGATTAACCGTGCGCAGGAACCCTTGGACTTCCGGCGAGAGTGTTTCTCACACTCTTTGTCGCTACTCATGTCAGCATTCTCACTTGCCATACCTCCAGGCAACCTCACGGGTGCCCTTCATCGGCCTAGGCAACGCTCCGCTACCACGTCGTCATCGTGAGATGATCGACATCCGCAGCTTCGGTGGGTGGCTTGAGCCCCGGTACATTTTCGGCGCAGGCCGGCTTGTCTAGACCAGTGAGCTATTACGCTTTCTTTAAAGGATGGCTGCTTCTAAGCCAACCTCCTGGTTGTCATGGCCTTCCCACATCCTTTCCCACTTAGCCACCACTTGGGGACCTTAGCTGGCGGTCTGGGCTGTTTCCCTCTTGACGATCGACCTTAGCACCGACCGTCTGTCTGCCGGACTGTGCTCCACGGTATTCGGAGTTTGGTTAGGTTTGGTAAGCGGTGAGGCCCCCTAGCCCATCCAGTGCTCTACCCCCGTGGGCAATCATCCGACGCGCTACCTAAATAGCTTTCGCGGAGAACCAGCTATTTCCTGATTTGATTGGCCTTTCACCCCTAGCCACAGGTCATCTCCGACTTTTTCAACAGGCGTGAGTTCGGTCCTCCAGTGCGTGTTACCGCACCTTCAACCTGCCCATGGCTAGATCATCAGGTTTCGGGTCTAGAGCATGCAACTGAAACGCCCTGTTCAGACTCGCTTTCGCTGCGCCTCCACCTACCGGCTTAAGCTCGCTGCATACTCTAAGTCGCTGACCCATTATACAAAAGGTACGCCGTCACGGCACAGGGCCGCTCCGACTGCTTGTAGGCATCCGGTTTCAGGTCTGTTTCACTCCCCTCGTCGGGGTGCTTTTCACCTTTCCCTCACGGTACTGGTGCACTATCGGTCACTGAGGAGTACTTAGGCTTGGAGGGTGGTCCCCCCATGTTCAGGCAGGATTTCACGTGTCCCGCCCTACTCGAGGATCGCGGAGGTCATTACCCGTACGGGGCTGTCACCCGCTCCGGCCCGACTTTCCAGACGGTTCCGGTTGTCCCTCTGCGACCACTGGCCTGGTCCGCGTTCGCTCGCCACTACTTGCGGAGTCTCGGTTGATGTCCTTTCCTCCGGGTACTTAGATGTTTCAGTTCCCCGGGTTCGCCTCTTCCTCCTATGTATTCAGAGAAAGATACCGCCGAAGCGGTGGGTTGCCCCATTCGGAAATCCACGGATCAAAGCCTGCTCGCGGCTCCCCGTGGCTTATCGCAACGTGCTGCGTCCTTCATCGCCTCTCAGTGCCAAGGCATCCACCAGATGCCCTTCAGACGCTTGATCTCGACTCGATTTCTCCGAACGCCACGCGCAGGGGCAAACCCGCACGCGGACGATCTTCGAGAAGATGCATCACGACCCAACCGACGCTCTCCCGTTGCCGGAAGAAGGCCCTGTCGGGTCATCCTTGGTCACTTATCCTCTTCACGATGTAAATAGATCCCGTATCCGCACACCCGTGGCGCGCGGACACAAACCGCTTCCCAGCAGAAACCCCTCCCCCCGGTTGCCCGGGAGGCGGTGCGATCTGATGAGAAGGGATGCGGAGGCGGCGGCGCGGCGGATCTTGCGATCCAGGCCCGGCCCGGAGGCTTCCTTAGAAAGGAGGTGATCCAGCCGCAGGTTCCCCTACGGCTACCTTGTTACGACTTCACCCCAGTCGCTGACCTGACCGTGGTCGGCTGCCTCCTTGCGGTTAGCGCACCGGCTTCGGGTAAAGCCAACTCCCATGGTGTGACGGGCGGTGTGTACAAGGCCCGGGAACGTATTCACCGCGGCGTGCTGATCCGCGATTACTAGCGATTCCAACTTCATGCACCCGAGTTGCAGAGTGCAATCCGAACTGAGATGGCTTTTGGAGATTGGCTCGACCTCGCGGTCTCGCTGCCCACTGTCACCACCATTGTAGCACGTGTGTAGCCCAGCCCATAAGGGCCATGAGGACTTGACGTCATCCCCGCCTTCCTCCGGCTTGTCACCGGCGGTTTCTCCAGAGTGCCCACCGTTATGTGCTGGCAACTGAAGATGGGGGTTGCGCTCGTTGCGGGACTTAACCCAACATCTCACGACACGAGCTGACGACAGCCATGCAGCACCTGTGCGGCGTCCGGCCGAACCGAAGGATGGGTCTCCCCACCCGCGACGCCCATGTCAAGGGCTGGTAAGGTTCTGCGCGTTGCTTCGAATTAAACCACATGCTCCACCGCTTGTGCGGGCCCCCGTCAATTCCTTTGAGTTTTAACCTTGCGGCCGTACTCCCCAGGCGGAGTGCTTAATGCGTTAGCTGCGACACCGAAGCCCTAAGGGCCCCGACGTCTAGCACTCATCGTTTACGGCGTGGACTACCAGGGTATCTAATCCTGTTTGCTCCCCACGCTTTCGCGCCTCAGCGTCAGTGTCGGTCCAGATGGCTGCCTTCGCCATCGGTGTTCTTCCCAATATCTACGAATTTCACCTCTACACTGGGAATTCCACCATCCTCTCCCGAACTCGAGCGTGCCAGTCTCAAGCGCTGTTCCCAGGTTGAGCCCGGGGCTTTCACGCCTGACTTGACACACCGCCTACGCGCCCTTTACGCCCAGTAATTCCGAACAACGCTAGCCCCCTTCGTATTACCGCGGCTGCTGGCACGAAGTTAGCCGGGGCTTCTTCTCACGCTACCGTCATCATCGTCGCGTGCGAAAGAGCTTTACAACCCGAAGGCCTTCATCACTCACGCGGCATTGCTGGATCAGGCTTGCGCCCATTGTCCAATATTCCCCACTGCTGCCTCCCGTAGGAGTCTGGGCCGTGTCTCAGTCCCAGTGTGGCTGATCATCCTCTCAGACCAGCTAAGGATCGTAGCCTTGGTAGGCCGTTACCCCACCAACAAGCTAATCCTACGCGGGCCCATCCCGTGGCGATAAATCTTTGTCCCAGGGGACACATACGGTATTAGCTCCAGTTTCCCGGAGTTATTCCGTACCACAGGGCAGGTTCCCACGCGTTACTCACCCGTGCGCCACTAGGGCCGAAGCCCTCGTTCGACTTGCATGTGTTAGGCATGCCGCCAGCGTTCGTTCTGAGCCAGGATCAAACTCTCAGGTTGAAGACGATCCAGCCGCCCCGGCCGAAGCCGGAACATCCGAACCGCTCAACGGGAACCGTCACCCAAGACAGTCCCGAGAACCTAAGCCTTGAACCATGTGATTCTCTGCGTAGCTTCCAGGATGTCAGACTGACAGTTCCGATTTGTGCCCCGAACCGGGCCAAACCGCGCCGCCGCCTGCGCATCCCTTCTCTCATACGATCAACTTGTCAAAGATCCGGGCGGGTCCGAGAGCCGGAGCCGCAGGCCCGTTTGAAAAACAGGCCGAAGTTCTTGCCTCAACCCTAAACCCGGAGACAGATTTTCGACGCGCTACAGCGCGTCGTTCGATCGGTCCTCGGTGGGCTGGTCCCTCTGCATGTCGGCGGCGTCAGCCACCAGCGCTTCGGTGAGGCGGTATATAGACCGGCGAATTCGGCCCCGCAACAGAAAAATTCACGGCCATGAAACTTTTCTGACGCATCGGTCAGGAACAGCGGCCAAGGCCCCAATGGACCGCCTTGCCACCAGTGGGCTGGAGTCGCTTCGTTGATCGGTTCGCGACGCAACAGATCGCAAGAAAGTCGTACGATATCAGCCCCTTGCGTTCCGACTTTAAGGTGCCTCCGGAGGCTTTTCCGCTTGACTAAAAAGAAAAGCTCGCCAAGGGCGATTCGGTATTCCTGCGCCGTTGACAGGGATACTCCTCTCGCGCATGGTCGGTCGACAGCTTCGTCAAACCTGAGCTTTCCCCATTTTCGAGAGCCGAACCCCGGGCGCTCGGTAGCAGCAAGGAGGACACCCGGTGCGTCTAAGGGTTGCCGCCATACCCGCCCTCGCCGTCTGTCTGGCAGGCATTCCCTCCCTCGCTTCCGCGGATTGGGAGTATCCTTACAATCACCCTGCCCGCTCAGGCGCCGCTGAACGGCCGCCGTCGGGGACTTCGGCGGCCCATCCGGTCGATCTCGACCGGGAAATCGCCCGGCTGAACCTCGTCACCGCGACGACCGCCGACGAGCCGGACGCACCGGGCGCCTCGGACCGGGAGGACAGCCCTTCCAAGGATGCCGGGCAGACCGTGGCACAGGCACTGGGCGAGCCGCTGCCGGACGACGGGCAGACGGAACTGCTTGCCGATATTGACCGGAAAGTGGTCGAGGTCGGCCGGGGCGACACGCTCCTGGAGCTGCTGGTCAATGCCGCCGTTCCCCGCCTGGACGCCCATGACGCCATCGAGGCTCTCCGCAGCGTCTTCGACCCGCGACGGCTGCAGGTCGGTCAGGAAATAGCGCTGCTGTTCCAGCAGGAAGCGGGATCGGACCGTCGGTTCGTCGGGCTGGAACTGGAGCCGGGCGTGGACCGGGCCGTTTCGGTCGCGCGCCTCGACGGCGACGCCTATGAAGCGGTCTCCATCGACAAGGAACTCCAGCGACGCAAGGCCGCCGCTTCGGCGGTGATCGATTCCAGCCTGTTCGAAGCGGGAGCCAGCGTCGGCGTGCCGATCCCGGTCATGGCGGCGATGATCCGGGCCTATTCCTACGACGTCGACTTCCAGCGCGATATCCAGCCCGGCGACGATTTCCAGGTGATGTACGAACGCTACTTCACCGACAGCGGAGCCGCCGCCCGTGACGGCGACATCCTGTACGCGGCCCTGACGCTCGGCGGCAGGCGCATGGAACTGTACCGCTACAAGACCCGCGACGGAGTGGTCGACTACTTCAACCGGAAGGGCGAAAGCATCCGCAAGGCGCTGCTGCGCACGCCGATCGACGGTGCGCGGGTCTCCTCCAAGTTCGGCATGCGCAAGCACCCGGTCCTGGGCTTCAGCAAGATGCACGCGGGCATGGACTTCGCGGCCCCGAGCGGTACCCCGATCTACGCGGCCGGCGACGGCGTGGTGGAGGAGATCGGCGGCAAGGGATCCTACGGCAACTACGTCCGCATCAAGCATAACCAGCAGATGGCGACCGCCTACGCGCATCTCTCGAAGTTCGGCCCGGACATGCGCCGCGGAGGACGGGTGAAACAGGGCGACATCATCGGTTATGTCGGCAACACCGGCCGCTCCACCGGCCCCCACCTCCATTACGAGGTCCTGCGCAACGGCCGGCAGGTCAATCCCATGAGCGTCGATCTGCCGACAGGCATCGCCCTGCAGGGCGCCGAACTGGCCGCCTTCAGGCGCCATGTGGAAGAGTCCGACCGGCAGTTCGTCGCAAACCTGCAAAGCGCGGCGCAGGTCGCCCAGACGGCCGGGGCGAGCGGCGACGATCATCCGCAGTCCTGCCGCGGCGAGCGGAGCTGCTGAAGAGTCCCTGCGGCAAAGACCTGACCTGGACGAAGGGCCGGCCCGTCATGGCGCCGGTCCTCAAGTAAAGCCCCCTCCCGCGCCGGCGGGAGGGGGCTTGCACAGGGTAGGTCAGTGGACGGTCGGCCTGTTGCTCCAGCCGGAGCGTCCGGGGGCGCCCGCCGCCGCGGCTCCGGCGGTCGCCTGGGTATCGGCCGGAACGCCGTCGATCATCAGGCCGTGCTCGCCGGCGCTGACCTCGACCGTCTGCCCGTCGGCGATACGGCCTTCCAGCAGCATCGTGGCGAGCGGGTTCTGCAGCGCCCGCTGGATCACCCGCTTCAGCGGCCGGGCGCCGTAGACCGGGTCGTAGCCGGCATCGGCCAGCCAAGCGAGCGCCTTGTCGTCGATCGCCAGTTCGATGTCGCGATCGGCCAGCATGCGCCGCAGGCGGCCCAACTGGATCTTGACGATGCCGCCCATGTGGCTGCGGCTCAGCCGATGGAACAGCAGGATCTCGTCAAGCCGGTTCAGGAACTCCGGCCGGAACGACGCCCGGACGATCTCCATCACCTCGTCGCGCACGGCGGAGCTGTCTTGCCCCTCCGGCTGGTTCGCCAGGATCTCCGACCCGAGGTTTGAAGTCATGACGATCAGGGTGTTGCGGAAGTCCACCGTACGCCCCTGCCCGTCGGTCAGGCGACCGTCGTCCAGCACTTGGAGCAGCACGTTGAAGACGTCGGGATGCGCCTTCTCGACCTCGTCGAACAGGATGACCTGATAGGGCCGGCGCCGGACCGCCTCCGTCAGGGCCCCGCCCTCCTCATAGCCGACATAGCCCGGAGGCGCGCCGATCATGCGGGCGACGGCGTGCTTCTCCATGTATTCCGACATGTCGAGCCGGATCATGGCGGTCTCGTCGTCGAACAGGAACTCGGCCAGCGCCTTGGTCAGCTCGGTCTTGCCGACGCCGGTCGGACCCAGGAACAGGAACGAGCCGATCGGCCGGTTCGGGTCCTGAAGGCCGGCACGCGCGCGCCGGACCGCGTTGGAGACCGCGACGATCGCCTCGTCCTGGCCGATCACCCGGGTACCCAGGCGGTCCTCCATCGCCAGCAGCTTCTCGCGCTCGCCCGTCAGCATCTTGTCCACCGGGATACCGGTCCAGCGGCTGACGATACCGGCGACGTCGCCGTCGCGCACCTCCTCGTTCAGCATCCGGTTGCCCGCCACTTCCTCGGCAGCCTTCAGCTTTCGTTCCAGCTCCGGAATGACGCCGTAGGCGAGCTCGCCGGCCTTGGTCCAGTCGGCGTTGCGCTGGGCCTGCTCCAGTTCGACGCGGGCGTGGTCCAGCTGTTCCTTCAGCTTCTGGGCGCCGGTCAGCTGCTCCTTCTCCGCCATCCAGCGCGACGTCATGTCGGCCGACTTGCGCTCCAGCTCGTCCAGTTCGGTGCCCAGCTTCTCCAGCCGGTCGCGCGACGCCTGGTCGCTCTCCCGCTTCAGGGCCTCTCGCTCGATCTTGAGCTGGATGATCCGGCGATCGAGCTCGTCGATCTCTTCCGGCTTCGAATCGACCTCCATCCGGAGCCGCGACGCGGCCTCATCGATCAGGTCGATCGCCTTGTCCGGCAGGAACCGGTCGGTGATGTAGCGGTGCGACAGGGTGGCCGCGGAGACGATCGCGCTGTCGGTGATCCGCACGCCGTGGTGAAGCTCGTACTTCTCCTTCAGGCCGCGCAGGATCGAGATGGTGTCCTCGACCGTCGGCTCCGAGACGAAGACCGGCTGGAACCGCCGCGCCAGCGCGGGGTCCTTCTCCACATGCTTGCGGTACTCGTCCAGCGTCGTGGCACCCACGCAGTGCAGCTCGCCGCGCGCCAGCGCCGGCTTCAGCATGTTGGAGGCGTCCATCGCGCCGTCGGCCTTGCCGGCCCCGACCAGGGTATGCATCTCGTCGATGAACACGATGATCTCGCCGGCCGCGGCGGTGATCTCCTGCAGGACGGCCTTCAGCCGTTCCTCGAATTCGCCGCGGTACTTGGCACCCGCCACCATGGCACCCAGGTCGAGCGCCATCAGGCGCTTGTCGCGCAGGCCTTCCGGCACGTCGCCCTTGACGATGCGCTGCGCCAGCCCTTCGACGATGGCGGTCTTGCCGACGCCGGGTTCGCCGATCAGGACCGGGTTGTTCTTGGTGCGCCGGGCCAGGACCTGGATGGTGCGGCGGATCTCCTCGTCACGGCCGATGACCGGGTCGAGCTTCCCCTCGCGCGCAGCCTCCGTCAGGTCGCGGGCGTATTTCTTGAGCGCGTCGTAACCCTGTTCGGCCGACGCGCTGTCGGCGGTGCGGCCCTTGCGGATCGCGTTGATCGCCTGGTTGAGCGACTGCGCCGTGACGCCGGCATCCTTCAGGATCCTGGCGGACGGGCTGCCCTCGGCCATGGTCAATGCCAGCAGCAGGCGCTCGGCGGTGACGAAGCTGTCGCCGGCCTTTGTCGCCAGTTCCTCCGCGGTCTGGAAGAGGCGTGCCAGCTCGGGTGCCAGATAGATCTGGCCGGCGCCGGCCCCTTCGACCTTGGGCTGCTTGTTCAGTTCCGCCTCGACCGCGGAAAGTGCCCGCGCCGGGTCGCCGCCCGCCGAGCGGATCAGGTTGGCCGCCAAGCCTTCCTTGTCTTCCAGCAGGGTGCAGAGCAGGTGTTCGGCGGTCAGCCGCTGGTGTCCGCGCCGCAGCGCCAGACCCTGGGCGGCCTGCACGAAGCCGCGGGACCGTTCCGTGTATTTCTCGAAGTCCATGAATACGCTCCTAGTCTACCGGTCGCCCGCCAGGCAGCACGACCGAATTCCGACCCACTGATGTGCGATCCAGGAGGATGCTGAACCCTATATGGCGAGGGGTTATTCGGCGCACAAGCGGGCAGGAGTGGGCATTTCGCCATCCGATGCCTATGTTGCCGAAGCGTCACCAGCAGCCCCATGGCCCCCGTCCATCCAGGAGATCAGCCGCGTGAAGAAGCTTCTGGCCCAGTCCGGCCTGCTCCGTACCGCCCATCTGGCGCGCGTCGGCTGGCTGACCGTCGCGAGGCCGCTGACCATGGGTGTACGCGCCATCATCCGCGACGCGGACGGCGCGGTCCTGATGATCCGCCACAGCTATGTCGACGGCTGGCACCTCCCAGGCGGAGGCGTCGACCGGAACGAGACGGTCCGCCAGGCGATGACGCGGGAGGTCCGGGAAGAGGTCGGGGTCGAGGTGGTCGGGACCGCGCGCATGCTCGGGCTCTATGCCCGGTTCCGGCACCGATCGAGCGATCATGTCAGCGTCTTCGTGGTCGACGAGTGGCGTGGCGGCCCCGAGGTCGACGGGCTGGAGATCGTGGAATGCCGCTTCTTCGCGCTGGACGCCCTGCCCCGCGACACGACTCCGGCGACGCGCCGGCGGCTCGCCGAACTGGTCGGGGACGCCGAGCCCTCCGATTTGTGGTGAGGCGGCCAAAAAAATACCCCCGCCGAGGGATGGCGGGGGCGGCCGGACCAGTCTGCGAGGTTTCGGATCACGGAACAGGAGAGAGTGTGTGACCGGCTGGAAGCGTTTATAGCCGATCCGGAGCCTCCTGCAAATGCAAATCGTTCGCATTCTCATGCAGACCTGAAAATTTCCGGATCCGAAACACGCGCCCTCTCAGGCCGGCCGCATCCCATCGTGGGATTGACGCACCCCTGTCCCATCTGCATAACATCAGGCATGAATACCGCAGTTGCGAAGATATATCGTTATCCGGTCAAGGGACTGAGCGCCCAGGCTCTGGACGAGGTCGCCCTCGCGCCCGGCGAAGGACTTCCGGACGACCGGCGGTTCGCCATCAGCCACGGAGCTTCCAGCTTCGACCCGACGGCGCCGGAGTGGCGCCCCAAGAGGGATTTCCTGATGCTGGCCAAGAACGAAAGGCTGGCGGCGCTGGAGACCGACTACGACTCCGCGACCGGCATCCTGACGGTGCGCCGCAAGGGCAGGCAGGTGGCCCGCGGACAGATCACCAGCGGCATGGGACGGCTGCTGATCAACCAGTTCTTCGCGGCCTACATGAAGGGAGAGGCGCCTGGAACGCCGAGCCTGGTCGAGGCGCCCGGAGTCATGTTCAGCGATACGCCGGAGAAGTACGTCTCGATCCTGAACCTGGCCAGCGTCCAGGACATAGAACGCGTCGTCCAGGCCCCCGTCGATCCCGTCCGGTTCCGGGCGAACCTGCTGCTCGACGGGTTGGAGCCCTGGGCCGAGGCTAAGTGGGTCGGCCGCTCCGTCGCGATCGGCGATGCGGTGCTGGAAGTGGAAGAACAGATCGGCCGCTGTGCCGCGACCGAGGTGAACCCCGCCACGGCAACGCGGGACATCAATATTCCGCTTCAGCTCCAACGGGGCTATTCGCACCGCAACTGCGGTGTCTATGCTCGGGTCATCCAGGGTGGACGGATCGCGTCCGGCGATCCGGTCCGCCTGATCGATTGAGGCCGCGGCCGACCCCGATCCATGGGAGCAAGCAGCGTTACGCGTTCATTTGAGCGCGTTCGTCCTCCGCATCGGCGTCTTCATCGTCGTCCTGGTCATCGCCGAACTGGTCCTGGCCGTTGCCATTGGCGCCGCCGTGCCCATTCGGCGCGCCATTGCCGTTGCGGCCCTCGCGGCCGCGCTGGTTTTCGCCGCTCTGTTCGTTGATGAGGCCGATGATGCGGAAGTAATGCTCGGCATGCTGAAAATAACTTTCTGCCGCAATACGGTCACCGGCAGTCTGTGCATCCCGAGCTAGCGCCAGATACTTTTCATATACCTGGAAAGCGTTGCCTCGGATGCGAACATCGGGACCGTTGCTGTCGAAAGTCTGATGGCGCAAAGGAACATTGTTCTGACGACGGCCACCATTGTTGCTGCCCCGGCCGCGAGAACGCCTGGTGTTTGGTCCTTGTCTCATTCGGCTATTACGAGCCCCACTTTGAGATTTGCGCGCCCCGATCCAGCTTGGCGGCGATCACACGGGCTACCAAGCACCCGCGGAGCGATGCTGCGCGGTGGAATATCGGGGGTTCTTATCACGCAGGCCGCGCCAAACATGCTGCGGTCCTTCGTAGTAAAAGACCCTAGCGGGGAAACGACTGCAATCCAACCCCTTTCTTGTGTGCAAACGCGGAATCACGCGTCCAAATGGCCAAAAACCGCGCGTTCCACGCCTCCGAGATCCTTGCGCGCGCCGATCCGCCCGAATCCGGCCGCCCCGAGCAGGGCCGACACGTCGGCTGATTGGCCGAATCCAACTTCGAAGATGATTCGCCCGCCCGGTTTCAGCACCCCGGGAAGTTGCGCGACGATGGTGCGGTAGGCGTCCAGCCCGTCGGGGCCGCCGGCCAATGCCCCCGGCGGGTCGAACCGGGTGACTTCCGGGGCCAGGGTTTCGATGTCGGCATCGGGGATGTAGGGCGGATTGGAGATCACGAGGTCGAAACGATCCTCGATTCCCGAAGCCCAGTCCCCTGTGGAGAAGCGCGCGCGCTGCCCCAGTCCGAGCCGCCGGGCGTTGGCCGAGGCCGTCTCCACCGCCTCCTCCGAGCGGTCGACGCCGAGCCCCGTCGCCCTCGGCAGTTCGCTGAGGACGGCCAGCAACAGGCAGCCGGTGCCGGTCCCGAGGTCCAGGATCGACAGGGGTGCCTGCCGGTCCTGGACGCCGGCCAGGGCCTCCTCGACCACCGTCTCGGAATCGGGCCTCGGGTCCAGGGTCGCGGGGGAGAGGGTGAAGTCCAGGCTCCAGAACTCGCGCCGGCCCAGGATGCGGGAGACCGGCTCGCGCGCCACCCGCCGGGCGACGAAGCCGAGGACGCGGGCGACCTGGGGCTGGTTCAGCCGCGCCGTGGCATGGATCAGCATGTGCTCGCGCGTCATGCCCAGCGCGGCCCCCGTCAGCAGGCGGGCGTCCAGTTCCGGCGTGTCGATACCGGCCTCGCGGAGCAGGCCCTCGGCGTGGCGCATCACCTCGCGGAGCATCGGCGTCCCGGACAGCCCCGGCGCGGCCGGAGCGGTCATTGCAGTTCGGCGAGGCGCTCCGCCTCGTCCGCCGCGATCAGGGGATCGATTACCTCGTCCAGGGCCTCGCCGCCCATGACCTTGTCGATCTTGTAGAGCGTCAGGTTGATCCGGTGGTCGGTCACGCGGCCCTGGGGAAAGTTGTAGGTCCGGATGCGTTCCGACCGGTCGCCGCTGCCGACCTGGCTCTTGCGGTTGGCGGCGCGCTCGGCGTCCAGGGCGCTGCGCTGGGCGTCGTAAAGGCGGGAGCGGAGCACCCGCATGGCCTTGGCCTTGTTCTTGTGCTGCGACTTCTCGTCCTGCTGGGAAACGACGATGCCGGTCGGCAGATGGGTGATCCGCACGGCGCTGTCGGTGGTGTTGACCGACTGGCCACCCGGCCCGCTGGAGCGGAACACGTCGATGCGCAGGTCCTTTTCGTCGATCTGGATATCCACCTCCTCCGCTTCCGGCAGGACGGCCACGGTGGCGGCGGAGGTATGGATGCGGCCGCCGGCCTCGGTCGCGGGAACCCGCTGGACCCGGTGGACGCCGCTCTCGTATTTCAGCCGGGCGAACACGCTGCGCCCGCTGATCGAGGCGGTCGCCTCCTTGTAGCCGCCGATCCCCGTCTCGGACACGTCCATGGTCTCGAACCGCCAGCCGCGCAGCGCCGCGTAGCGCTGGTACATCTGGAACAGCTCGGCGGCGAACAGGGCCGCCTCCTCGCCACCGGTGCCTGCGCGCACCTCCAGGATCGCGTTCTTGGCGTCGGCCTCGTCCTTGGGCAGCAGCAGGACCTGGATGCCCC
Organism: Skermanella rosea; assembly: GCF_016806835.2. Classification (NCBI taxonomy): domain Bacteria; kingdom Pseudomonadati; phylum Pseudomonadota; class Alphaproteobacteria; order Rhodospirillales; family Azospirillaceae; genus Skermanella; species Skermanella rosea. Next base: position 4,387,282 of record NZ_CP086111.1, read on the forward strand.
GCTCCAGCTCGGGCAGGCGGCGGTCGAGCGCCTGGATCTCGGCCTCGGCGAGATCCTTCATCTCGGGATCGGACAGCATGGCCGCCAGGTCCTGGCGCTCGGCCCGGGCCTTGCGCAGGTCGGCGATCGCTTCCGCGATCGGGGTCAGCTCGGCGTATTCCTTCGACATCCGGGCGAAGGCCTGGGCATCAACCTGACCGCCGGCCAGGGCGTCGCGCAGCTCGTCATGGCGCGCGGCGACGCGGTTGAACATATCCTCGAAACTCACCGTACCTCACCCTCACTGGGCCCCGGAACGGGGCCCGCAGTCGAAAATCCAGCGCCGGCGGCGGCGTTCTCCGCCCCGTCCAGGCGGAAGAGCCGGCGCAGCAGCCGTTCGGCCTCCACCTGCTCCATGTCGTGCGACGCCGCCATGGCCCGCAGCACCTGCGACGGGTCGTGAAGCAGCCGGTTGACCAGCAGGCGGGTCGCCTCGGCCGGATCGGCGCCGGCATGCTCGGCCAGCAGGCGGCTCCTTACGGCCTCGAAATGACCGCGCAGGGCCGCCACGGCCGGAACCGCCGCCCGCTCCGCCCGGCCCCGGGCGAAGGCGGCGACCGCCTGGTCGACGATCGCCCAGGCGGCCGCGGCCGCGGCCTCGCGGGTGGCGCGGCCCTCCAGGGCGACCCGCTCCAGGTCGGCAAGGTCATAGACGAAGACGCCTTCCAAACCGCCGACGGCCGGATCGACGTCCCCGGGGATCGCCGTGTCGATCACGAAGACCGGGCGGCGGCGGCGCTTCTTCAACACCGCCTCCATCCGGTCGGCAGACAGGATATAGCGCCCGAGCCCCGCCGCCGTCACGACGATATCGGCGGAGACCAGCGCCGTGTCGAGATCGTCGATCGGCACATGGTGGCAGCCCAGCCGCCGGGCCGCCGCTTCCGCCCGCCGATCGACCCGGGCCGCGACGGTCAGGCGGGGCAGCCCCGCCTCGCGGAGCGCATCCACCATCAGCTCGCCCATGTCGCCCAGCCCGATCAGCAGGGCGGCGGAGCGGTCCAGGTCGCCGTGGATGTCGCGCGCGGTCTGGACCGCGGCGGCGGCGATCGATACGGGACGTTCCGCGATGGCGGTCTCGGTGCGGACCCGCTTGGCCGCGGCGTAGGCCGCCTGGAGCACCGCCTCCAGCTCCGGCCCGGTCGCATGGGCGGCGACCGAAGCCCGGTGGGCGGCCTTGACCTGCCCCAGCACGTGCGGCTCCCCGACGACCTGGCTGTCGAGCGAGCAGGCGACGGCGAACAGGTGGCGGACCGCGTCGCCGCCGGTCAGGGTATAAAGCTCCGGCGCCAGGGCCTCGGCGGTCATGCCGGCACGCTCGGCCAGCGCCGACGCGGCGGCCGCGGCGGCGGCGGCGGGATCGCAGGACGCCGCCAGAACCTCGACCCGGTCGCAGGTGGACAGCCAGAGCATCTCGGTCAGCCCGGCCGCCCGGAGGCGGGCCAGCACGCCGGGAACCTCGGTCCCCTCGGTGCAGATCAGGTCGCGCACCGCTCCAGAGCTGGAGCGGTGATTGGCGCCGACCAGCACCAGTTCGGACGACGCATGGCCCCCGGATGCGGGCATGGCGGGGGCGTCAGGGTAGATCTGGGCGGCGCCGGCCCGCCGTCACTCGGCCGCCTCCGCGGCGGCGGCTTCGGCCTTCCCAGCCTCGATGCGGGCGGCCTCGGCCTTCTCGGCCTCGATCTGAGCCGCCTTCTTCTCGACCAGGCCGACGAGATGGCCGACGATGTCCTCGTCCTTCAGCCGGTGGTCCGGCTGGCCGGCGATGTAGACCTGATGCGTGTTGCTGCCGCCGCCGGTGAACCCGATGTCGGTTTCCCGCGCCTCGCCCGGCCCGTTGACCACGCAGCCGATCACCGACACGGTCATCGGCGTGGTGATGTGGGCCAGCCGCTGCTCCAGCACCTCGACGGTCTTGATCACGTTGAACTGCTGGCGGGCGCAGCTGGGGCAGGAGATCACCGTGACGCCACGCCGCCTCAGGTTCAGCGACTTCAGCATCTCGTAGGCGACCTGCACCTCCTCGACCGGGTCGGCCGACAGGGAGACGCGGATGGTGTCGCCTATGCCGGACCACAGCAGCATCCCCAGGCCGATCGAGGACTTGACCGTGCCGGCCCGCAGGCCGCCGGCCTCGGTGATGCCGATATGCAAGGGATAGTCGCAGGCCTCCGCCAGCCCCTGGTAGGCCGCGACCGCCAGGAACACGTCGGACGCCTTGACGCTGATCTTGAAGTCGAAGAAGTCGTGGTCTTCCAGGATGCGGGCATGGTCCAGGGCGCTCTCGACCATCGCCTCCGGGCAGGGCTCGCCGTACTTCTCCAGCAGGTCCTTCTCCAGCGAACCGGCATTGACGCCGATGCGGATCGAGCAGCCATGGTCCTTGGCCGCCTTCACCACGTCGCGCACCCGGTCGGCCGAGCCGATGTTGCCCGGGTTGATGCGCAGGCAGGCGGCACCGTTCTCCGCGGCCTCGATCGCGCGCTTGTAGTGGAAATGGATGTCGGCGACGACCGGGATCGTGATTTCCCGCGTGATCTGCTTCAGCGCCAGGGCCGATTCCTGGTCGGGGCACGAGACGCGGACGATGTCGGCGCCGGCCTGCTCGATCCGCTGGATCTGCTCGACCGTGGCCTTGACGTCGGTGGTCAGCGTGTTGGTCATCGTCTGCACCGAGATCGGCGCATCCCCGCCCACGGGAACCTTGCCGACATGGATCAGGCGGCTCTTGCGGCGCTCGATGTGGCGGTAGGGTCGGACGGTCATGGACTGGCTTTCGACAATGGTTACAGGCGCCCCGGACGGGCGCGGACATATGGGCAGACGCAGGGACGCCTCACGCTAAAGTGCGGACGCGCATGCCCCCGGTCAAGTGCAAGTCCGGGGCAAGTCCCTCGGGTCAGCGCACCCCGGCGGCGAACCGCTGCGGGTCGAGCTGGACGTCGCGCATCACCTGCCCCTGGGCGCCCAGGGCGCTGCCCTGCCCGCCGTCGACCGAGACCATCAGGCCGCCGGCATTGCCGGTGACCATCCGCAGGCCGGGCTGGTCGGGCACGCGGTAGACATCGCCGGGGCGGAGCACGCGGGTCATCAGCAGGTCGCCGGTTCCGTCCCGTACCTGGATCCAACTGTCCTGGGTCGCCCGGATCTGGATGCGCGACTGCCCGTTGATCGCCCCGTAGATCCGGGCATCCCCCTGCCCCGCTTCCGGAGCGGCCGGAGGCGCCGGCGGCATCGGCAGGGCGGCGACCTGGCCGGGCGCGGCCGGGGGAGCGGGGATCGCGGGCGAAGCGGCGGAGGGCCGGGCGCCCGTCTCCGACGCCTGCGCGGCGCGGGGATCGCCGTTCGGCGGCGTGATCGGGGTCGACTCGACGATTGGGCTCTCCTCCTCCTCCTCGGCCTCCTCCGCGGCAGCCACGGTGGCGGCGGGCGCGGACGACGGGGCGGGAGCAGGAGCCGGCGCCACCGCCATGGATGGCGGAGCGGTCTGGGGAGCCGCGTCGGGAGGCGTCGGCGGGGGGGCCGCCGGCGCGGGAGCCGGGATGGCCGCCGCGGGCGGCGCTTCGGCCGTCCGGCTGTCGGGCGCGGCCGGGCCGGGCTCCGACGGGGTGACCGGAACGACCAGCCCGGGAGGCGGTGCGGCCGGCGCGACGTTCAGCGCGCTGGCGATCCGATCCGGCAGTTCGGGCACCAGGTCGACCAGGTCGCGTCCGGTGGAATTGACATAATACCAGCCGCCATAGGCGGCGCCGGCCAGCAGCACCGCGACCAGCAGCAGCGCTCCGCCGGGGATGCGGCCTTCCGGGACCGGCTTGGGCAGGTAGAGCTCGGGCTTGGCGGTCAGCGCGCCCGAACTTTCCTCCTTGAAACGGCGCAGCACCATCTGGGGATCGAGCCCGAGATGCTCCGCATAGGTGCGCAGGAAACCGGACACATAGGTTGCGCCGGGCAGATCGTTGAACCGCCCCTCCTCGATCGCCTCCAGATAGGCGAAGCGGATGCGCAGGGCCACTGCGACCTCCTGGAGGTCGTAGCCGAGCGAGAGGCGGCGGCTGCGCAGCACGTCGCCGACCCGGGGTTCGTCGGAACCCTGGAACACGCGGGGCGCGGATCCCTGCCCGCTCCGGCCTTCCTCGACGATGTGGAGTTTCCTAGGTCTGGTGTCGCCCATACCGTCAGCCGTCTTCCCGCACTGGGTCCATGATCAGGCGGCAGGCGAAGTCACGCAAACCGCCCCGTCACTGTCGCCGAAGTTGTAACAAACTTTCCGAGCGGAATGCAATGAATTAGATCATGACACCATGATCTATCGCAAATGAACGAAGCTTTTCCCGCAGGCTGTGATCGCGCACAGGATAGAGGGTTTCTATATACTCGCGTAATTGCGATACGTTCAGGCTGCGCAGCATCGTCTTGACCGGGCCGACCGCCGGCGGCGACATGGACAGGCTGCGGAATCCGACGCCGAGCAGGGCCATGGCGTCGAGCGGCCGGCCGGCCATTTCGCCGCACACGCTGATCGGAACGCCGGCGCCTTCGCACAGGCAGACGAGATGGCGGAACATGGTCAGCATCGGCGGCGACAGCGGGTCGTACCGGGTATTGATCCGCGGATTGCCCCGGTCGGCCGCGAACATGTACTGCATCAGGTCGTTCGACCCGACCGAGATGAAGTCCAGCCGGGGCAGCAGCGCCGGCAGGTGCCAGACCAGGGCGGGAACCTCCAGCATCGCCCCGACCAGCACGCGGGCCGGCGGAACGCCGCCGCGCCTGACCAGCCGGTCCAGTTCCAGATCCAGCACGGCGCGGGCGTCCTCGAACTCGGCGCATTCGCTGATCATCGGGAACATGACCCGCAGGTCCCGGCCGCCCGAGGCGCGCAGCAGCGCCCGAAGCTGCTGGCGCAGCATGGCGGGACGGTCCAGCCCGATGCGGATGGCGCGCCAGCCCAGGGCCGGGTTCTCCTGCTCCTGGTCGGCGAAATAGGGCAGGCTCTTGTCGCCGCCGACGTCGAGCGTGCGGAACACGATCGGCCGGTCGCCGGTCAGTTCCAGGACCCGCCCATACAATTCGGTCTGGGCTTCCACACCGGGATATTCCGACCGGATCATGAAGGGGATCTCGGTCCGGTAGAGCCCGACCCCGTCGGCGCCGGTATCGTCCAGGTGCTGCAGGTCGATCAGCAGCCCGCAATTCAGGTTGACCGAGACCTCCACGCCGTCCAGCGATACCGCAGGCTGGTTGATCGTCTCGGCATAGAGGCGCTTGCGCTGAGCGCGCACCGTCATGCTGTTGTGGAAGGCGTCCTGGATGTCCTCGGCCGGGCGGACCAGCACCTGGGCGTTGTCGCCGTCCACGATCAGCTGGTCCAGCGGCTCGATCCGGGTCAGAACGTCGGTGCATTGCCCGACCACCGGGATGTCGAGCGCCCGGGCGACGATCGCCACGTGGCTGGACGCCGATCCCTCCTCCAGCACCAGCGCCCTGAGCCGGCGCCGGTCGTAGTCGAGCAGCTCGGCCGGCCCCATCGAGCGGGCCACCAGCACGACGTCGTCCGGCAGGTTGGCCGACGCCAGCGACTCCTTTCCCGCCAGGTGCTGGAGCAGCCGGTTGGTCAGGTCGTCCAGGTCGAGCAGCCGCTCCCGGAAATAGGGGTCGTGCATCTGGCTCATGCGCGCGCGGGTGTCGTTCTGCACCCGCTGGACCGCCGCCTCGGCGGTCAGGCCGTTCCGGATCGCCTCGCGGATGCGCGACAGCCAGCCGCGGTCCTCGGCGAACATCCGGTAGGTCTCCAGGATGTCGTGGTGCTCGCCGCCCTCGACGCTGGAGACGCGCAGCAGGTCGTCGAGCGCGGTATGCATCCCCTCCAGCGCCTTGCGGAACCGCTCGATCTCCACGTCGGGATCCTCGGCCACCATCTGCCGGATGGTCAGCTGCGGACGGTGCAGCACCGCCAGCCCCATTGCGAGCCCGCGGTTCAGGCTGACGCCGTCGAACCGGGTCGGCAGCAGGGCCGCGTCGGCGACCGCCGAAATCTCCTGCTGGCTGACCAGTTCGCCGCCGGCGGTCAGTTCCGCCACCACCATCGCGATGGTCTGGAGGGTCTCGACCTCCTCCTCGAAATAGACGCGCTTGTCCTTGTGCTGGATCACCAGCACGCCGCGCACCCGCCCGCCGCGCAGGATCGGCACGCCCATCAGCGACAGGAAAGCCTCCTCCCCGGTTTCGGGACGGTAGGCGAAATTGGGATGGGACGGCGCGTTGGCCAGCGCCACCGGCCGGGCATGGGCGGCGATGTCGCCCACCAGCCCCTCCCCGACCCGCAGCCGGGTCTTATGGACGGCCGACTGGTTCAGGCCGACCGTGGCGAACAGTTCCAGGATGTCGCCGGCGCGCATGACGTAGCAGGAGCAGACATCCGCTCCCATCTCCGCCCCGATCAGCGTGACGATCTTGTCCAGCCTGTGCTGCGCCGAGCCGGAACCGGCCATCACGTCGCGCAGCCGCGCCAACAGGCGCCGAGACGTTATACCGGGCATGGTCGCTCCCTGTTCCGTCCCGTAAGTTCCGTGGTCCCGGGTCCTGTCGCCCTGAGTTCCACTGTCCATGGCGTCGCCCATGGACCGGCCCGATCCCGGTGCATCCCGCGCCGGGGTTCCCTGCCCCGGAGCGTCAGTCATCTATTCCGCCGCCCCGGGTATGACGTCTCGCCTCTCCGGTTTCCCGAAGGCACCGGAGCGCGCCTCCAGCGCGCGGAGGGCCTGCTCGACCAGCTCCCGCAGGATCTCCGCGGCCGGCTGCTCGCGGGTGACCATGCCGACGCTCTGGCCCGCCATCAGGGAGCCGTTCTCCACGTCGCCCTCGATCACCGCGCGCCGGAGCGCGCCGGCCCAGAAATGCTCGATCTCGAGCTGGGCTTCCTTCTGGCTCACCTCGCCCCGGTTGAACCGCTCGATCACCTCCGCCTGGAAGGCCTGGAACCGGCGGGTCCCCTCGTTGGTCAGGGCGCGGACGGGGATCACCGGGAAACGCGGGTCGATCTGCACGGACGGCACGGCGTCGCGCGCCGCGGCGTTGATGAAGGCCTGCTTGTAGCGCGGATGGGCGACCGACTCCGTGGCGCAGACGAAGCGCGTGCCGAGCTGGACCCCGGCCGCTCCCATTTCCAGGTAGGACAGGATGGCCTCGCCCCGGCCGATGCCGCCGGCGACGAAGACCGGCACGTCGCTGACCACCGGCAGGACCTCCTGCGCCAGCACCGACGTGGACACCGGCCCGATATGGCCGCCCGCCTCCATCCCCTCGATCATGATGGCGTCGGCGCCGCTCTTGACCAGCTTGCGGGCGATCGAGGCGGCGGGCGCGAAGCACACCACCTTGGCTCCGCGCTCCTTGATCCGCCGGATCGAGGCAGACGACGGCAGCCCGCCGGCCAGCACCACGTGCCCGACCCGGTGGTCGGCGCAGACATCGATCAGCTCGTCCAGGCGCGGGTGCAGGGTGATCAGGTTGACGCCGAAGGGCCGGCCGGTCAGCGCCCTGGTCCCCTGGATCTCGGCATCGAGCTGCTCCGGCCCCATGGAGCCGGACGCGATCACGCCGAAGGCCCCGCCGTTGGAGATCGCGGCCACCAGGTGCCGTTCCGAGACCCAGGTCATGGCGCCGCCCAGCACCGCGAGATCGGTGCCCAGGAAGGCCCGTCCCCGGCTCCACAGGCGGTCGAGTCGGGCGCGCGCGGCGCGCGTCGGGTCTTCGGCCGGCATCGGGGCTGGAGCTTGGGTCATGGCAGGGCCTTCATCGGGCTCACCCTCTCACGGTCGGCGGCACAGGTTGGCAGCTCGGGTCGGCGGGACCAGATCGGGGGCCAAGGTCGGGCGCGCGGGTCAGGCGGCGTCCAGCCCGTAGGCGGTATGGAGCGCGCGGAGCGCCAGCTCGGTGTATTCCTCCGCGATCAGGACGCTGACCTTGATCTCCGACGTCGAGATCACCTGGATGTTGATGCCCTTCTCGGCCAGCGACTTGAACATGCGCTGGGCGACGCCGGCATGGCTGCGCATCCCGACGCCGATCACCGACACCTTGACGACGTTGCTGTCGGCCAGCAGGCGGCGGTACTGCAGCTCGCCCTTGGCGGCCTCCAGCACGTTGCGGGCCCGCTCCAGGTCGCCCTTCGACACCGTGAAGGTGATGTCGGTGCTGGCGCCGTCCTCCGACACGTTCTGCACGATCATGTCGACGTTGACCGACGAGTCGGCCAGCGGGCCGAACAGGCCGGCGGCGACGCCGGGGCGGTCGGCCACGCCGATCAGGGTGATCTTCGCTTCGTCGCGGCTGTAGGCGATGCCGCTGACCAGTTCCTGTTCCACGATTTCGTCCTCGTCCACAACCAGAGTACCGGGCAGCTCGCTGCCCGCCGCCTTTTCGAAGCTGGAAAGCACCTGCACCCGCACGCCGTGCTTCATGGCCATCTCGACCGAGCGGGTCTGGAGCACCTTGGCGCCCAGCGACGCCATTTCCAGCATTTCCTCGTAGGTGATCTTGGACAGCTTGCGCGCCTTCGACACGATGCGCGGGTCGGTCGTGTAGACGCCGTCCACGTCCGTGTAGATGTCGCAGCGGTCGGCCTTCAGCGCCGCGGCCAGCGCCACCGCCGAGGTGTCGGAGCCGCCGCGGCCCAGGGTGGCGATCCGGCCGTTCGGCGACACGCCCTGGAAGCCCGCGACCACGGCGACCTCGCCGGTCGACAGCCGGCGCTCCAGCTCCCCGGTCTCGATCGAGCAGATGCGCGCCTTGGCATGCACGTCGTCGGTCCGGATCGGGATCTGCCAGCCCTGCCAGGATCGCGCGGGAATGCCCAGTTCCTGCAATGCCAGGGCGGTCAGGCCGCTGGTCACCTGCTCGCCCGAGGCGACGACGGCGTCGTACTCCCGCGCGTCGTGCAGCGGGCTGATGCCGGCGCAGTATTCCACCAGCTTGTTGGTGACGCCCGACATGGCCGAGACGACGACCGCGACCTGATGGCCGGCGTCGACTTCCGCCTTAACCTTGCGCGCCACATTCTTGATGCGGTCGATGTCGCCGACCGATGTGCCGCCGAATTTCAAAACGATCCGCGCCATTGCCTTGAAGCCCCACCACCTGACCAGTCTGCCCGCTGCCCGGCGGCCCTGCCCCAGTTCAAAACGGATCTGATGATCACGCATCCGGACCGATCCGCCGGGATCGATCGGGGACCGGTTTGATCGGGTACCGGCGAACAGGCGGTTCCATTGCCGCAGCAAGGCGGGGTATCCATACTATCTCGGGGGAAGCGAAGCAAGCTTGCCCCGACTGACTTCCAGTCGCATCCGGCAGCAACCGGCACCCAGGAACATACCCATGTCTGCCACAAGCACCGCCTCAGCAACTTCCCGCGTCTCCGCCTCCGCAGCAGCGCCTTCCGGCGGCACGGTCGATGCCGGGGAGATCGCCCGTTTCAGCGCCATCGCGGCGCAGTGGTGGGACCCGCGCGGCAAGTTCAAGCCGCTGCACAAGTACAACCCCATCCGAATCGGCTATATCCGCGACGCGGTATGCGCCCGGTTCGGCCGCGACCCCGCCGCTCCACGGCCCCTCGAAGGACTGCGCTTCGTCGATATCGGGTGCGGCGGCGGCCTGCTGGCCGAACCGCTCGCCCGGCTGGGCGCCGAGGTGGTCGGCATCGACGCGGCCGAGCGGAACGTGAAGGTGGCGGCGCTCCACGCCGAGGAATCCGGCGTGAGCGTCGATTACCGCCACACGACGGCGGAGGACCTGGCCGAGTCCGGGGAACGGTTCGACGTGGTGCTGGCGCTGGAGGTGGTCGAGCACGTGGCCGACGTGCCGCTGTTCCTGCGTTCCCTCTGCACCCTGATGAAGCCGGGCGGGGATCCGGGAAGCATGCTGTTCCTTGCGACCATCAACCGCACGCCGAAGTCCTTCGCGCTGGCGATCGTCGGGGCCGAATACGTGCTCCGCTGGCTCCCCCGCGGCACGCATGACTGGCGCAAGTTCCTGAAGCCCTCGGAACTGGCGGCGGGACTGCGCCCCCATGGGGTCAAGGTGCGCGACATCACCGGCGTGGTCTATAACCCGCTGCGGGACGAGTTCTCGATCAGCCGGCGCGATCTGGACACCAACTACATGCTGTGGGCCGGCGCCGACGCATAGCCTGGGGAACCCGCGGCACCAAAAGCAAAGGCCTCGGAAGATCCGAGGCCTTGCTATGGTCCGGCGGTTCGCCAGGAACTATCCAAGCGCAACCCTCCGCTCAAGTTTACGACTCTGCAGCGACTGCATGCCCTTCAGTTCATCGAGACGTTCGAGGAGCTTGGCGTTGGCCGGGCGTTCGCCGGCAGGATTGGGGTGGTTCTGAAACAGCGTGGTAATCCGCTGCCCACTTGCCACCATTTCTTCAAGAGTCAGCATCCCACCTCTCTCGATATCCGCACGATTTCCTGACGGAGGCCACGGCTGTCCGGCACGGTACTTGCCAATCAACCTGAATGTGATGTTAAAGATATTTTGTCTTCCCTTTATCGTCATGCCCGGACTTGATCCGGGTATCTCCCTGCACGGCGACGCTGATGAAGCCTGCAAGCGATGACCGGGCCAAGCCCGGTCATGACGATGAACGGAGGAACGCTCCACCAAAAAAGCACCCTCTGATTGAGGCGGCAATCACCGTGCCGAATAGCCGTGGGCGCGGGCCGCCTGTAGGCGACAACCATTTTACGCCAACCAGATGCCGGATCATGGCGTCATGGGCAGGGGCAGCTTCAGGGTGAAGCGGGTGCCGTCCTGCCGGGCGACGTCCAGGCGGCCCCCGACCTGTTCGGCCATCGCCTTCACCACCTGCAAGCCCAGGCCACTGCCACGATACCAGTCGAAATCCGGGGGCAGGCCGCAGCCGTCGTCGGCGACCGTGAGTTCCACTCCGCCTCCGGCGGAGCGGCGGAAACATACCCGGACGCTGCCGGCCTCGTCGGCGAAGGCATGGCGGAAGGCGTTGGTGACCAGTTCGGCGGTTATCAGCGCCAGCGGAACCGCGAGGTCCGTCGGAACCTCGATGGCATCGGCCTCGACCTCCAGCCTCCGCCGGCGGCCATCCACGCCCAGGGTCTCGCCGAGGAAGGTGCAGATCTCGTCCAGGTACTCGTGGAAGGCGACGCCTTCGGCACTGTTGCGGGCATAGAGCATGCTGTGGACCTGGGCGATCGCCTGGATGCGCATCACCGCGGTCTGCAGGGCCTGCCGGGTGGCGGCATCGGCGGCACTGCGCGCCTGGATCCGAAGCAGGCTCATGACCATCTGCAGGCTGTTCTTGACCCGATGGTCCACCTCGCGGATCAGCAGGTCCTTGCGGCCGATCAGGGCGTCACGCTCGGCCACGGCGAGGTTCAGGCTGGCGGTCCGCTCCGCCACCTGCTTTTCCAGCGTCTCGTTGGCCAGCCGCAAGGCGGCATTGGCGTTTTCCAGCTCTTCCGCGGTGACCTGAAGCTCCTCCAGGGAAACCTGCAGTTCCTCGTTCAGGATCGATATCTCGCCCTCCAGCCCTGTCTGGGGGCGCCGAGCGTTCCGGCCGACCGACACCTGGGCTTCCAGATAACGCGCGTGGCTCTGTGCCAACAGATGGCGCAGATGGGCATTGTCGTTGATCAATTCCCTCCGCTCAGCCTGCAGCGAGGAATTCTCTTCGGCCAGGGCATCGAGACGCCTCGTCATGTCTTCGAGCGCGGTCTGGAGCTGTTCGTTTTCCTGACCGGTCGCCGCTTGGCGATGGCGTAGTTCCACCAGCTCGTCGGACTGCTGCCGAGGTCCATTCATGATCCGTCACCGAATTCAATTTAGCAATCTAGCCTAAGAAATATTTACATCCATGGCAATCAAGTCGGGCACGATTGCCGCAGAAGCTGAATTTTCTGCCGGATGAGATGAAATTTATTAGAACATACCGAATTTCCCCGCCAGGATCTTCAGATGCCAGCCTCTTCGGCACTGGGCGCCCTGATCCAGCCCTGCTCGAGAAAGCGCTGCAGCGCTTTCGCTTTTTCCTCTGCTTCCGCCCTTGCCTCGTCCCAGCGTCGCGAGGAAAGGTTATGCCCATTGTCCAGTGCCATTTCGGCCATCCGCCGACACAGCGCGGCACGCTCGTTCAAGGTTCGCAATGCGATCTCGAACGACTGCTCAAGCTTCTCGACCTGGCCGGCATCCATGTCGGCGATCGCGAAACGATGACCGATGTGGCAGGTATAGTAAGGCAACTGCCCGACCATTGTTTCCTTCAACGAGCCGCCGCAACCCGGGCAGGTCAGTGAAACCGGCTGCCCTATTTCGTATCTGCCTGTCACCTCGTCATCCTTTTCTGGTGCTTGCATGCTCTCGCCGTGCTCCTGCATACCTTCCGGAGCCTTGGCCTGGCCTGTGCCCGACAGGCGGACGACGAGTTCGGGGATATCCCCGACCGGCATGCAATGGTCGGCCCCAACATAGCGCAACGCATTGCTCGGCATGCCAGGATATTCAGCCTCATCCGGGTCCTGCACCACGGTGACGCCGCCGCACCGCTTGATCGCGCTGAAGCCGGCGGTGCCGTCGCTCAAGGTTCCGGACAGGATGATCCCGACGACCCGCGGGCCATAGGCTTCGGCGGCCGATCGGAACAGCGGATCGACCGCCGGGCGGGTCCGGTTTTCCCGCGGGCCACGCGTCAGCCGCATGTGTCCGGGTTCGAGGAGGAGATGGTGATCCGGAGGCGCCACATGGATGTGCCCGTTGCGGATCTCTCCGCCGTCGATGGCTTCGGCGACCGGCAGCGGACTCGACGAATTCAGGATCCGCGACGCGGCGCTGCGCCGCGCGCCGATATGCAGGACGATGAACACGGCTGCGGCAAGGTCCTGCGGCAAGCCACCGACGAAAATCTGGAGCGCCCTGAGGCCGCCGGCCGAGGCCCCCACGACGATGATGTCTCGACACTTCATGACATTCGACAACAGGCGAGGACGCCATCCATGGCGACGCGGCGTGAGGAATATGGGAGTATGGGCGTCGTGGCCCGACAGTCCAAACCCGCAAGGGCGTGCCGAGACATGCACGCATCGAGGTGATATCGCATGGAACAGGCCCACAGGCGGGACATCGTCGTCATCGCGGCGTCGGCCGGCGGCGTGAGCGCCTTGCAGATCCTGTGCGCAGGTCTGCCGAAGGATCTCGGGAGCGCCATCTTCATCGTCCAGCATGTCAGCCCCGGCGCCAAGAGCATGCTGCCCGCGATCCTGGGCCGTACCGCGTCCCTGCCGGTGCTCCATCCGGCGGAAGGAGACGCGATCCGGTCCGGCCACATCTACGTCGCGCCGCCCGACCGGCATCTCCTGGTCAGGCAAGGCTATCTGCTGGTCAGGAGGGGACCGAAGGAGAACAGGACGCGGCCGGCCGCGGACCCGCTGTTCCGCTCGGCGGCGGCGGCCTACGGCTCGCGGGTCGTGGGACTGGTGCTGACCGGCACCCTTGACGACGGAACGGCCGGGCTGCTGGCGGTGAAGCGCTGCGGCGGCATCGCCGCGGTCCAGGATCCGGACGATGCCGCCTGGCCCGACATGCCGCGCCATGCCATGCAGAAGGTCGCGGTCGACCACTGCCTTCCCCTGGAGCGGCTGGCGGATCTCATTCGCCGGCTGTCCCTGGAACCCGCCGGACCGCAGCCGCCGATACCGGCCGACATCGAGCTGGAAGCCCGCATCGCCGAGCAGGAAATGATCGCCATGATCGAAGAGACGAGTGACAACTCCATATCGGGCCGCCCCGCCCTGATCACCTGCCCGGACTGCGGCGGGGCGATGATGGAAGTGATGGACGGCCCCCTGCTCCGGTTCCGCTGCCATATCGGCCACGCATACAGCCCTGCGACGCTGGCCGAGGCGCAGGGCGAAGCGTTCGAGCAGGCCCTCGGGATGGCGCTCCGCACCCACCACGAACGCATCAAGCTGTTCGAGCGGATGGCGGAGAACGCCACGGCGCAGGGCCAGCATCACGCGGCCGCGAAATGGACGACGGCGGCGGAGGAGGCCCGGGGCCATGTCGACGTGCTGCGGACCGTCCTGTCCAACCAGTCGCCCGCCGGCGCAGTCACGCCTGAAGCGGACTGACGCTCCGGCCGGCTGATCCGCTCAGGGCATTCCGCCCTGCTCCCGGGCACCGTCGGCCAGTTCGAGCTGCTGGCGCTCCGTCGTGTCGTGGACGATGGCGATCAGGATGGGCGGATCCTCGTCGTGCAGGTACTGCATGCAGATCTCGGCCGGATAGGGGCCGCGGTGCCGCGCATCGAGAACGGTCTCGAAGACGACCTCCTCGCTCTCCTTGGAGATCAGCGGCGCCAGCAGCTCGCGCAGCCTCTTGCTGGAAACCTCGGGCATCAGTTCCGTCAGGGCCATCTGCTTGAGCTGGTCCAGCGGATAGCCCAGCTTCCGCTCGGCGCCTCTGTTCACCAGCTGGAAGTGGAGGGTATCGGGCGACAGGATATAGACCTCGTTCAGCGATTCGCCGATGATGCGGCCGAGATACAGGTTGAAATCCTGCGTGCGGCGGAGATCGGTGACGTCGTCGATCAGCAGGACGAGGCCGCGAAGATCATTGGTGCCATACGCCAGGGGCAGTATCCGGAAACGGCAATCCAGCGTGCGGCCACGCCGATCGATCGCCTTGAACTCGATCGACTCCACTGCCTCGCGCTGGTCCAGGACCTGCCGCATCTCGGCGTTCAGCTTGAACAGGGGCAGCCCGATGTCGAGGCTGCCCAGGCGCTGGCCGATGACCTCCTCGCTCCGCAGGCCCCAGGTGTTCTCGTTCCAGCGGTTCCAGGATTTCACCCTCAGGTCGCAGTCGAGGACGATGATCCCGTTGTCCATGCTGCGCAGGACCGCTTCGGAATAGAGCCGGTATTCGGCCGTCTCCTCGGACTGGCGGCGCATCTCCTCGTTGGTGGTCTCCAACTCCTCGTTGGTCGAGCGCAGTTCCTCGTTGGTGGTCTCCAGCTCCTCGTTGGTCGACTGGAGCTCCTCGTTGGTGGTCTCCAGCTCCTCGTTGGTCGACTGAAGCTCCTCGTTGGTGGTCTCCAGTTCCTCGTTGGACGATTGCAGCTCCTCGACCGTGGTCTCCAGCGTTTCCTGGGTCACCTCCAGCTCCCGCTGGAGCAGGCGGGCCCGCGTGGTGTCATTGAACCCGAGCAGGGTCGCCATGAGCTGCCCGTCCTCGCCATGGATCGGAGAAATGTCGATCGTCAGCCAGATCGGATCCGCCGGCGGGCGGTGATAATTCTGATTGTCCAGCCGCAAGGAGCGGTTCGTGATCTGTACCTCGTCGATGCGGCTGCGCAGTTCGGTCGGGCGATAGGATATGGCGAGATCCTGGAAGGGTTTGCCGATATCCCCCGGCCCGATATCGAGCAGGCGCCGGGCCATGGTGTTGGCGAGCAGGACGTGGCCCTGGGGGCTGACCGCCAGGTAGGCCGTGGCGCTGCAGTCCACGATCGCTTCCAGCAGGCGGTTCTGGTTGACCTTGCGCACCGGGTTGTTCTCCGTCGTGACGGCCAGGCTTCCGCCGAGGCTGCGCTGCCATTCCTGGCCGACCTTCTTGAAGATCCGGCTCTTTAGATTGACCGATTCGAACAGCTTGGACCGGGCGAGCTGGGTTTCGGCCTTGCCGAGGAACAGGAAGCCGCCGGTGTTCAGCGCGTAATGCAGCCTGGGCAGGACGGCGGCCTGGGTCTTGGTATCCAGATAAATCAGCAGGTTGCGGCAGATCAGCAGGTCCACGCGGGAAATCGGGGCATCATGCACGATGTTGTGGCGCCCGAAGATGACGCACTTCCGCAACTCGCGATGGAAGACATAGTGGTTGCTGGAGCGTTCGAAATACTTGTCGAGCAGAGCAGGCGGCACGCCCTCGACATCGCGCGGGACATATGTGGCGAGCCGCGCCGTCCGCAGCGCATCCTCATCCAGGTCGTTGGCATAGATCTTCACGGACCGGCAGAAATTCTCGATGCCCAGCGCTTCGGCGAACAGCATGGCCGCCGAATAGGGCTCTTGTCCGGAGGCGCAACCGACGCTCCAGATCCGGATCGGGTGCTTGTCCTTCCTGCGCTCGATGATCTGCGGAACGACCTCCTCCTGCAGCACCCTCCAGGAGTCCGGATCGCGGAAGAAGGACGTCACGTTGATCAGCACGGTGCTGAGGAGGTTCGAGACTTCCTTGGGGTCGCTGTCGATCAGCGCGCGGTAGGTCGCGTAGTCCGGACACTCGACCTCGGCCATCCGCTGCTGGATCCGCCGTTGAAGGCTGGTCCGCTTGTATCCGCGGAAGTCGACCTGGCGCATCTCCTGCAGGTGATGGATCAGGTCTTCCAGTTCAGGGTTCGAGGGCTTCTCGTCAACCATCATGGCCTCGGCGGTGGCAGGGGCGCGGATACTAGCGCAAGGGTTTCCAATGGCCAAATCGGCTTGCGTCCGCAAAACCAGCCGGCGTTCACGCGCCATTGACACTTCGGAGCGCGGTCATCCACAGTCGGCTTCAGCGAAGGTGGAGAATGGACCACCAATAACAACAATCGACGGGGGGATATAATGGCGCAAAAGGCGGTGCATGTGCTCGCCATCGACCAGGGCACCACTTCGACCCGGGCGATCGTGTTCGACAGCGCAGGGCTGCCGGTCGCCACGGCGCAGCGCGAGCTTCGCCAGTTCTATCCCTATGACGGCTGGGTCGAGCACGACCTGGAGGATATCTGGCGCGACACCACGGTGGTCTGCCGCGCTGCGCTGGAGGAGGCGGGCCTGACCGCGGACGGCATCTCGGCGATCGGCATCACCAACCAGCGCGAGACGACGGCCCTGTGGGACCGGGCGACCGGCGAGGGCCTGCACAACGCGATCGTCTGGCAGGACCGCCGCACGGCGGAGACCTGCCGCCGGCTCCACGCCGACGGCGTCGAGGCGCTGGTGGCGGAGCGCACGGGCCTGCTGATCGATCCCTATTTCTCCGCGACCAAGCTGGGCTGGCTGCTCGACCACGTGCCCGGCGCCCGCGCGCGGGCAGAACGCGGCGAGCTGTGCTTCGGCACCATCGACAGTTTCCTGCTGTTCCGCCTGACCGGCGGAGCCGTCCACGCGACCGACGCCAGCAACGCCTCGCGCACCTTGCTGTTCGACATCCACACCCAGGACTGGGACGACGAGTTGCTGCGCCTGTTCGGCGTTCCTCGGGCGTTGCTGCCGCGCGTGCTCGACAACAGCGCCGACTTCGGCATGGCGGAAGCCGACTTCATCGGGGCTCCCGTGCCGATCACCGGGATGGCCGGCGACCAGCAGGCGGCCACCGTCGGGCAGGCCTGCTTCGAGCCGGGCATGATCAAGAGCACCTACGGCACCGGCTGCTTCGCCCTGCTGAACGTGGGCGACAAGCCGGTGCGCTCGACCAACCGGCTGCTGACCACGACGGCCTACCGGTTGGAGGGCAAGCCCGCCTACGCGGTGGAGGGCTCGATCTTCGTGGCCGGGGCCGCGGTGCAGTGGCTTCGCGACGGCATCAGGGTGATCGCCGACGCCGCGGCCTCGGAACGGCACGCCAACGACCTGCCCGATACCCAGGGCGTTTACATGGTGCCGGCCTTCACCGGGCTGGGAGCGCCCTACTGGGACCCCGACGCCCGCGGCGCCCTGATCGGGCTGACGCGGGACACCGGCATCAGCCATATCGTCCGGGCGGCGCTGGAGGCGGTCTGCTACCAGACCCGCGACCTGATGGAATGCATGGCGGCCGACGGCGGCACCCGGCCCAGCGCGCTCCGCGTGGACGGCGGCATGGTGCGGAACGACTGGCTGATGCAGTTCCTGGCCGACATCCTGGAACTGCCGGTGGAACGCCCGATCGTGACCGAGACGACGGCGCTGGGAGCGGCATACCTCGCGGGCCTGCGTACGGGAGTGTACGCCTCCCTCGACAGCGTCGCCGCCGCCTGGCAGCGGGAAAGGCTGTTCGAGCCCGCCATGCCGCCGGCCGACCGCACGCGCCTGTACGACGGATGGCGGCGGGCGGTCCGCCGCGTGCGCAGCGATCTGGCGTAACCCTGAAAAGAAGTTTAGAATGCGTCTCAACCGGCGGATGGTCATCGAAGCTTAATCGAACCGTCACGGCGGAGACATAGCGGAGGGCTAACCATTTGGCCCATCGTGAAAATCGGGAGACGAGACAAATGCAGCGCATCCACGCGACGATCGCCGTTTCGGCGTTCGCCCTTCTTGCCATGACGGTCGCCGGCACGGCCCCCGCGCACGCCCAGACCGAGATCCAGTGGTGGCACGCCATGTCGGGCGCCAACAACGAGACGGTCGAGAACCTCGCGAAGGAATTCAACGCCACGCAGAGCGAGTACAAGGTCGTCCCCGTCTACAAGGGGACCTATCCGGAGACCCTGAACGCCGGCATCGCGGCCTTCCGCGCCCGGCAGCCGCCCCACATCATCCAGGTGTTCGACGTCGGCACCGGCGTGATGATGGGTGCGCGCAGCGCGATCAAGCCGGTCGCCGAGGTGATGAAGGAAGGCGGCGAGAGCTTCGACAAGTCCAAATACCTGGCGGGCATCGTCTCGTACTATAGCGCCGCCGACGGCACCATGCTGTCCTTCCCGTTCAACAGCTCGTCGCCGATCCTGTACTACAACAAGGCGAGCTTCCGGAAGGCCGGCCTCGACCCCGAGGCGCCGCCCAAGACCTGGCCGGAAGTTTTCGAGGCGGCCAAGAAGATCAAGGCTTCGGGCCAGTCCTGCGGCATGACCACGACCTGGCCGACCTGGATCCACCTGGAGAACTTCAGCGCCTGGAACAACCTGCCCTACGCCACCGACCAGAACGGCCTGACCAGCCTGACGCCGGAACTGAAGATCAACGGCCCGCTCAACATCCGGCACTTCTCGACCCTGGCGGAGCTTCAGAAGGACGGCACCTTCCAGTACGGCGGCCGCACGTCGGAGGCAAAGGCCAAGTTCCTGAACGGCGAATGCGCCATGCTGCCGGAATCGTCGGGCGGCATCGGCGACATGGTCAAGGCCGGCCTGGATTTCGGCACCGGCAACCTGCCCTATTATCCGGAAGCGGCGGGAGCCCCGCAGAACACCGTTCCCGGGGGCGCGTCCCTGTGGGTCTTCGCCGGCAAGCCGGCCGCCGACTACAAGGGCGTCGCCCAGTTCTTCACCTACCTGTCGAAGACGGAAGTCCAGTCCAGGCTGCACCAGGTGTCGGGCTACCTGCCGGCCACCATGGCCGCCTATGAGGCGACCAAGAAGGAAGGGTTCTACGAGAAGAACCCCGGCCGGGAGATCCCGATCCAGCAGATGATGGGCAAGGAGCCGACCGAGAACTCGAAGGGCATCCGCCTCGTCAACATGCCGCAGGTCCGCGACATCCAGAACGAGGAGATCGAGGCCCTCCTGAACGGCAGGCAGGATGCCAAGACCGCGCTGGACAACGCCGTCCGGCGCTCCAACGAGGCGATCAAGGAAGCGGCCAAGGCCTACCAGTAAACCCGGCGGCCATCCCCGCACCGTAGGTCGGCCTTCGCCGAAGGCGAACGCCGACGCCATGCCCCGGCATTCCGGCATGGCGTCGGCGTCGCCCCTCCGGGTCGAGGCCGACCTACGGCGCGGCTCCGCTCGCCCTTTTCACGGATCTTCATGTCAAGACGCGTCGTCTTTCCCAACCGGCTGCTGCCGTACCTGCTGCTGGCCCCCCAGATCGCCATCACGCTGGTGTTCTTCTTCTGGCCCGCCTTCCAGGCGGTCCGCCAATCGCTCTACCGGGACGATCCTTTCGGCTTCAGCAGCCGCTTCGTGGGGTTGGACAATTTCGAGCTGGTGCTGTCCGATCCCAACTACATCAACTCGCTGAAGGTGACGGTCGTCTTCAGCCTGTCGGTCGCCGTCGTGGCGCTGGTGGTGGCGCTGCTGCTGGCGGTCATGGCCGACCGGGTGGTCAAGGGCAAGGGCGTCTACCAGACCCTGCTGATCTGGCCCTACGCCGTCGCCCCCGCGATCGCCGGCATGCTGTGGCTGTTCCTGTTCAGCCCGGCCATGGGCACGCTGGCGGTGATGCTCCAGCGCGCCGGGTTCGACTGGAACCCGCTGCTGAACGGCAACCAGGCCATGGCCATGGTCGTGGGCGCCGCCGCCTGGAAGCAGATCAGCTACAACTTCCTGTTCTTCCTGGCCGGGCTCCAGGCGATCCCGAAATCCCTGATCGAGGCCGCCGCGATCGACGGCGCCGGGCCCGGACGGCGGTTCTGGACCATCGTCTTCCCGCTGCTGTCGCCCACATCCTTCTTCCTGCTGGTGGTCAACACCGTCTACGCCTTCTTCGACACCTTCGGCATCATCCACGCGGTGACCGGCGGCGGACCGGCGCGGGCGACCGAGACCCTGGTCTACAAGGTCTACAACGACGGCTTCGTGAACCTGAACCTCGGGGCCTCCTCCGCCCAGTCGGTGATCCTGATGGTGATCGTCATCGCGCTGACCGTCGTCCAGTTCAAATATGTCGAGCGCAGGGTGCATTACGCATGATCGAGCCCCACAATGATTGAAAGGCGTCCCCTGGGCGTTCTGCTCGCCCACTTCATCCTGATCCTCGGCATCCTGATCGTCGCCTTCCCGATCTACTACACCTTCGTCGCCTCGACCCTGACCACGCCGGAGATCATGGCACCGCCCATGCCGCTGGTGCCGGGGCCGCACTTCCTGGAGAACTACGGCGGCGCCTTCGGAGGCATCGGGACCATCGGCGGCGTCGGCGTCGGCCGGCTGTTGCTGAACACGCTGGTCGTGGCGCTCGCCATCGCGGTCGGCAAGATCATCATCTCGATCCTGTCGGCCTACGCGATCGTGTTCTTCAGCTTTCCCGGCCGGATGCTGTTCTTCTGGATGATCTTCATCACGCTGATGCTGCCGGTCGAGGTGCGGATCCTGCCGACATACCAGGTGATCGTCGACCTGGGGCTGATCGACACCTACACCGGCCTGACGCTGCCGCTGATGGCGTCGGCGACCGCGACCTTCCTGTTCCGGCAGTTCTTCATGACCATCCCGGACGAGCTGATCGAGGCCGCGCGGATCGACGGCGCCGGGCCGATGCGGTTCTTCAAGGATATCCTGCTGCCGCTCTCCTACACCAACATCGCGGCGCTGTTCGTCATCCTGTTCATCTATGGCTGGACCCAGTACCTGTGGCCGCTGCTCATCACCAACGACAACGAGATGAACACGATCATCATCGGCTTGCGGAAGATGATCTCGTTCGTGGACGCGGACACGCAGTGGAACCTGATCATGGCGATCACGATCCTCGCCATGATCCCGCCGATCGCCGTCGTGGTCTTCATGCAGCGCTGGTTCGTCAAGGGCCTGGTCGATTCGGAGAAGTGAAGAAAAATGGCTGAAGTCGGTATCCGCGGCGTGCGGAAGACCTATGCGGGCGGTTTCGAGGCGATCAAGGGGATCGACTGCGCGGTCGGCGACGGCGAGTTCCTGGTCATGCTCGGGCCGTCGGGCTGCGGCAAGTCCACCCTGCTGCGCATGGTCGCCGGGCTGGAGACGATCAGCGCGGGCGAGGTCTCGATCGGCGGCCGGGTGGTCAACGACCTGGAGCCCAAGGACCGGGACATCGCCATGGTGTTCCAGAACTACGCGCTCTACCCGCACATGACCGTCTACGACAACATGGCCTATGGGCTGAAGATCCGCGGCATGTCCAAGCCGGAGATCGAGGAGCGGGTCCACAAGGCGGCGGATATCCTGGAGCTTCGGCCCTTCCTGGACCGCCGCCCCCGCCAGCTCTCCGGCGGACAGCGCCAGCGCGTCGCCATGGGCCGCGCCATCGTGCGCGAGCCCAAAGTGTTCCTGTTCGACGAGCCGCTGTCCAACCTGGACGCCAAGCTGCGCACCCAGATGCGGGTGGAGATAAACCGCCTCCAGGACCGGCTCGGCATCACCAGCCTCTACGTCACCCATGACCAGGTGGAGGCGATGACGCTCGCCGACCGCATGATGGTGATGAACGGCGGCGTCGCCGAGCAGATCGGCACGCCGATGGAGGTGTATCACCGGCCGGCCAGCACCTTCGTCGCCGGGTTCATCGGGTCGCCCGCGATGAATTTCCTGCCGGCCAGGCTGACGGCCGCGGGGGTCGAGCTGAACGGCGGCCATGCCGTGCCGCTGCCGGGGGAAACGGGAATAGCCGGCGCCGCGGGCCGGGAGGTCACCCTGGGCATCAGGCCCGAGCATCTGACGCTGGAGAGCGGTCGGGGAATCGGCGACATCGCCGTACGGGTCGAACTGGTCGAGGCCCTGGGAGCCGACACCGTGGTCCATGCCCGCCTTGCATCGAGCGGCGATCCGCTGCTCGCCCGCCTGCCCGGCAGCGCCCGCGTCGCGACGGGTGACACGCTGCACTTCGCGATCACGCCGGGGGAGGTCCACCTGTTCGACCGCCAGGGCGGCCGCAGGCTCTGAGGCATTGCTGCCGGAGGGGCGGCGTGGCGTCGCCCCTCCTTCTTCCTACTCCGCCGCGACCTGCTGCGACGCCGGAGGCGCGAAGCGGCCGGAGGTGTCGTGGGTCAGCATGAAGTCGCGGACCTTCGGCAGGATCTGCTCGCGCCACCGGCGGCCGTTGAAGATGCCGTAATGGCCGACGCCCTTCTGCAGATGGTCGCCGCGCTTCTCGGCCGGCAGGCTGGAGACGATCTGGTGGGCGGCGCGGGTCTGGCCGGGGGCCGAGATGTCGTCCAGTTCGCCTTCGACCGTCATCATCGCGGTGTGCCGGATCGCCGAGGGATCGACGCGCTGGCCCTGCCACTGCATGGTGCCCTTGGGCAGAGAGTGCTTCTGGAACACGTTCTCGACGGTCTGGAGGTAGAATTCCGCCGGGAGATCCATCACCGACAGGTACTCGTCGTAGAACTTGCGGTGCTGCTCGGCGCTGTCGCCGTCGCCCTGGATCAGGTGCTGGTACAGCTTGACGTGCTCGCCCACATGGCGGTCCAGGTTCATCGACATGAAGCCGGTGAGCTGGATGAAGCCGGGATAGACTTGGCGCAGGCCGCCGGGGTAATAGGCCGGGACGGTCTGGATGACGTTGCGCTCGAACCAGCTCAGCGGCTTGTTCTCGGCCAGCTCGGTCACGACCGTCGGCGCCGCCGTGGTGTCGATCGGGCCGCCCATCAGGATCATGCTGGCGGGCTGGTTCGGATCGTCGTTCTGGGCCATCAGCGACACCGCGCACAGCACCGGCACGGTCGGCTGGCAGACAGCCATCACATGGGTGTGCGGACCCAGGTGCCCCATGAACTCGATCAGGTAGCTGATATAGTCGTCCAGGTCGAACTTGCCGCGTGACAGCGGGATCTTGCGGGCGTCGAGCCAGTCCGTGATGTAGACGTCGTGCTCCGGCAGCAGGGCCTGGACCGTGCCGCGCAGCAGGGTGGCGTGGTGGCCGGACATCGGCGCCACGACCAGCACGGGGGGATGCACCTTGTCGGTGTCCCGCTCGAAATGGATCAGGTCGCAGAACGGCTTGCGAAGCACGGGGACTTCCCGGACAGCCACCTCGACGCCATCGACTTTGGTGGTCGGAAGGCCGAATTCCGGTTTGCCGAACCGCCGCGTCGTCCGCTCGAACAGCTCGGCCCCGGCGGCGATCGTGCGCCCGATCCGGGTGTAGGAGGCCGGCATGAACGGATTCTGGAAAGCGGTCTGGGTGGCCTCCGCCATCAGGCGTACGGGATACCAGGCCGCGTGCTGGAGATCATAGAGCTGGTAGAGCAAGATTCCCCTCACATACACCGTTTGAGTGACGCCGCGGCGTTCGTTTTTTGCTGCGCTGCGATCCTGCGACTTGTTGCCGCTTACCCTTGCGAACAGCTTGATGTAGCAATTGTTTCATAGTCGTAAATATGAACTATCGAACCATTGATAGCCGCAGCGCAGCTTAAATGTGCCGCAGAGCAGGAAAGTTGCGCGCTGCCGGCATATCCCGCAACAAAAAAGTTCGGCATTTGATCGGTCTTAATGCCGCATGGTCATGCCGACCCCAACAACCGTAGCACCAACGGATATGTCGCGGGTGCGAAGCAGTTCACACCCTTTTGCCGTATGCTTTGGATCGGGTTACGGGATCTGCCAGTGTCAGGCGACCATACGCCAGGCCATGTAGCCGAGCACGCCGGCATTGGCCGCCATGATCAGCGGGGCGACCCGGGCGACCACGCCGCGGAAATTCCGCCCGGCCACGTGCCCGGCCAGCCCGACCGCCAGCAGGCTCGGCACCGTGCCGGCGGCGAAGGCCACCATGCCGAAGGCGCCGGCCACCGGGCTGCCGCTGGCCGCTGCGACCGCGACCGCGCCATAGAGCAGCCCGCAGGGGATGAAGCCCAGCGCCAGCCCGAGGCCGTAGCCGCGCCAGCCGGTCGGCCGGCCGAACAGCGGCTTGGCCAGACCGCTCACATGGTCGGCCCACCGGCGCCGGACCCTGCCGCCGGAGCTCTTGCCCGAGCGGGGAGCCCGGCCGAGGAGGCCGCCCAGGGCCTGGACCAGGAAGAACAGCGCGGCGAAGACCAGCAGCGCCCCGGTGACCCAGCGCAGGCCCGGCACGGCGCCGATGCCGCCGGCCAGCAGCGCCGCCGCCGCGCCGATCCCCGCATATGTCGTTGCGCGCCCGAAATGGTACGGCAGGACCGCGGCGCCGGTCAGCCGGTGGAACTCGGTCATCCGGCTGGCGGGGACCCCTTCGAGCCGCGTCGCGACCTGGGCCAGGACGAAGGGGCCGCACATCCCGGCGCAGTGGGACCAGCCGCCGACCAGGCCGGCCATGAACAGGCTGGCGAACAGCCCGCCGTCGCGGCCGAAATCCACCCCGCATTGCTGCAGGCCCGCGTCGATCAGGGTCAGTACGGTATGCTGGTCCATCGTGCCGGTTCGTCTCGCTGCGGGATACCCGCCCCACATCAGCGTATCGGGGCGCCGGGAACAATGACGTACGTCAAGGCCGGAGACCGAACCGCCCGCGAAAATGCCGGAAAGGCAGGACCAGGATCGTTCCGGTTATGAAACCGCCGAGATGCGACCACCAGGCGACCATGGCCTCCAGGTCTCCGGCCACCGCTTCCAGGCCCTGGATGCCGAGCCAGCCGCCGAGCGCCACGTAAACAGGCACGGGCAGGGAAATCCGCCTTCCCGGCAGGACCAGGATCAGCCACGCCTTGGGATGGAGCATGACGGCGGCGGCCAGCAGGCCGGAGATCGCGCCGCTCGCCCCGACCACCGGATCGATCGAGGCGGGGTCATGCAGGATCTCCGCGCCCGCCCCGCCCAGCCCGCACAGCAGGTAGAACAGGCCGTAGCGGACATGGCCCAGGGCCATCTCGACGCTGTCCCCGAACAGCCACAGGAACAGCATGTTGCCGGCCAGGTGCCAGACGTCGGCGTGCAGGAACATGGAAGACAGCAGGCTGAAGGCCCAGCCCAGCGACGGAACGTCGGGCGGCAGCAGGCGGGCGCCGGTGACCACGGCCGGAACCATCGAGAAGCCGAGCACGAAGTTCCATGCCGCGGGTCCGGACAGGGCCTCCTGGACCAGGAAGGCAAGGACGCACAGGGCGACGATCGTGACCGTCGCATAGGGCGGCCTCACGCCGGCCCGCTCCCCTCGTCGAGGTCCAGCGCCTCCCGCCCCAGATCGGTCAGCCGCCATCCCGCCCCGTCGCCCTCGATCAGCTTCGCCCTGCCGGTCTCCCGCACGGTGGCGCGGACCCGGTGCAGCGGCAGCCCGGCCGCCGCCGCGATCTCCTCCGGCGCCGCGAACGCCGCGCCGCGGCGGGCCATGTCGGCCAGCACGCGGCGCGCCACCTCCGTCAGGGTGCCGTCGGGGTTGATGCAGGCCATGCGCCCGGCGCCCGCTCAGCCCTTCGAGCCGGGAGCCGGCACGGTGGTCTTGCAGAACCACCAGTCCGTGCACTCGTAGCCCAGACCCTTGCGCGCCTCGGCGTCCTCGACGGTGCGCGGAGGCGGGACGATCACGGACTCTCCGGGCCGCCAGTTGGCCGGGGTGGCGACCCTGTGCCGGTCGGTGGTCTGGAGCGCATCGATCAGCCGCAGGATCTCGTCCGTGTTGCGGCCGGTGGTCAGCGGATAATAGATCATGGCGCGCAGGACGCCCTTGTCGTCGATGACGAACAGGCAGCGGCTGGTCTCGGTGGAACTTTCCTCGGGGTTGATCATCCCATAGAGCGATGCGACCTCCCGGTTGCCGTCGGCGATCACCGGGAACGGGATCTCGACGCCGAACTTGTCGCGGATCGCCTGGACCCAGGCGAGATGGCTGTAGATGCTGTCGATCGACAGGCCCAGCAGCTCGGTGTTCCGCTCCTTCAGGGCCGGGGCCATGCGGGCGAACTCGATGAACTCGGTGGTGCAGACCGGCGTGAAGTCGGCCGGATGGGAGAACAGGACGACCCAGGTCCCGCGATAGTCCTCCAGGGCCAGCCGCCCCTGGGTGGTCTCGGCCTCGAAGGCGGGCGCCATGGCGTTCAGGCGCGGCAGGGCGGTCTGGATGTGATAGTCGCCGGTGGTGCTGTGTTCCACTGTGTTCCTCCGCGGGCTCGGGCTGGTACCGTATCGGCACCCGCTTTTACCCGAGCCCGCGGCCGAAAGGTATGCGCTTATCGGGGGTGGTGCCGGATCACGCGACCGTGCCGGTCGCGGCGGGCGCCGGGTCGGCCTTGGCGACCTCGTGGACCTCGACCGGGCGGCTGGCGTGCTTGCGCAGGATGCCGGTCACCTTGGCCTCGTCGGCGGTTCCCGGCTTCCCGGGACTGTCCAGCGTCACCCACATCAGGATACCGCCCTTGTCCAGGTGTTCCTGAAGCCAATCGTTGCGCTTGTCGCCGATCCATTGGGACATCACCGATCCCAACGCGCCGCCGCCGACACCGGCCGCCGCGGCTCCCAGTCCCGCCACCAGGGCGGTGCCTCCGGTCGCGACGATGGCCCCGGCGGCGACCAGCGCGCCGATATAGGCGGGGGCGGCCATGGCGGCGCCCACCCCATTGCCGACCTCCTCCGGGGCGACATAGGACTGGCGCGGCGCGTTCGGGTCGTCCTTCGCCTCGTCGACGGTCCGGTAGGTACGCCCGAGCTTTTCGGTCACGGCCGCGTCGCTGGACATCAAGCTGATGGCGGCGCCGTCGACCCCGGACAGGGTCAGTTCGTCGACCGCGGCTTCAAGCGATTCGGTGCTGCCGAAAACGGCTATGGCTTCGCGCACCGAGGGCAGGTCCGTACCGCCGGACGCGGTGCCGTTGGCGTATGTCATTCCAGATCCTCCGTTTCGGTCCCGTAGGACGCTTGCGGAGGCAATTGGTTCCCGATGGCCGGCTTGCAAGCCGCCCCCTATCATGCGGCCGGAACGGGGACGGCCGGACGCTCCCAACCCGTACGCGGGACCATGGGCGATGGCTTGGGAGCCGGCCAGAGGACGTACAGCGCCGCCACGACGACCGCGACCTTAAGGATCAGCGCAAGCGCCACCTTGATGAGGAATGGAGTATTCGGCATGCCGCCATCCTGACGGCAGGATCGGGCCGGCGCCTTGATCTCCGTCAATCGCTCCGGTCCTGGTGGAACACCCATTTCTCCACGAAATGCAACCCGGTCAGGATCACCGCCGCGAAGATCGTGATCATCAACGCCAGGGCGTGGAGCCCCGCTCCCGCTCCGACCCCAACGGCGCTGCACAGCCAGATGTTGACGGCGGTGGTGAGGCCATGGACGTCCCGCCGGGCCTGGATGATGACGCCGGCGCTGATGAAGCCGATGGCCTGGGCCAGTCCCTGGACGATGCGCAGCGGGTCCATGTCGGTATGGCCCGCCGCCTTCAGCATCTCGAAGATCTCCAGGGTGACCAGCGTCGTGCCGGCCGAGCTGAGCGCCACCAGCATGTGGGTGCGCAATCCGGCCGACTTGCCCCGGATCTCCCGGTCGATGCCCAGCACCATGCCGCAGAACGATGCCACCGCGAGCCGGAACGCCATTTCCGACAGCGGCGTGATGGTCCGGAACTCCGCCGCGAAGTCCATCGATCACCCTTCGCGTTTGCCGTGGATTTGACTCAATGGGGCGGTCATCTACACTCCTTGATGAAGGTTCGGTGAAAGCGCTGATGGCCCCTGTATCCAGAGCACCCTCCCCGGTAACATTTGTCTCAACCTTCGGGTTCCTGCTCGCCTGGGCCTATCTCAGCCTGGTGCTGAACATGCCCAACTGGACCGGCGATCTGCTGGGCCCCAACCATGTCAGCCCGTCGCTGGAGGTCGCCGCGATCTTCGGCCTGTTGGCGCTGGCATCGGCCGCCGGGGGCCGGGCCGGCCGGGGCCTCAGCGTGGCGCTGGCCTGGGCGGCGCTGCTCCTGGGGGCGCTGCGCCTCGCCGACATCACCAGCCACATGCTGATCGGCCGGCCCGTCAACCTGTCGCTCGACCTCATGCTGCTGCCGGCGATCCTGGAAGTGCTGGCCGGGGCCGCCAGCGTCCCGGAACTGGTCGCCGCCGCGGCGGCGGTGCCGGCACTCCTGGCCGCGCTGTTCCTCCTGAACCTTCTGGCGATCCGGACGGCCGCGAGGTTCCTGGAACGTCGGCCGAACCGGCTGCTGTTCGCCGGGGCCTTGTCCGCCCTGGCGGTACCGACCCTGTTCGGCCTGCACCCCTATGCGCCGCTCGACCAGGGATCGGTGGCGCTGCTCCGCTGGCAGGTCGCCCAGGCCGCGAGCGCGTCGGCGCTGCGGGCGGAGCATCTCGCCGGCTTCCGGACCGATCCGTTCGCCGGCCTGTCCGACGACGCCGTGCTGGCGCACCTGGGGCGGCGGGATGTCCATGTCATGTTCTTCGAGTCCTACGGCGAAACGGTGCTGGTCGATCCGCGCTACCGTTCCGTGATCGAACCGACCCTGGCGGATTTCGACCGCGCCCTCTCGGAGGAGGGATTCGGCGTGCGCTCCGGGCTGATCGAGTCGCCGATACGGGGCGGGCAGTCCTGGCTGGCCCACGGCACCTTCCTCAGCGGCGCCCGGCTCGGCGACCAGGGGCTCTACAACCTGATGCTGGAGAGCGGCCGGCAGTCGCTGACCCATTATTTCAGGCGCGCCGGCTATGAGACCATGGCCGTCATGCCGGCCCTGTCCCGGGCCTGGCCGGAGGGCGGCTTCTGGGGCTTCGACCGGATCTGGAGCACCGACGACATGGGCTATGCCGGGCCGCCCTTCGGCTGGGCCGCGATCCCCGACCAGTACACGCTCGATTTCATCCACAGGCAGAAGCTTCGCCAGCGCGACCGGCCCCTGTTCATCGAATACGCCCTGATCAGCAGCCACGGCCCCTGGGAGCCGCTGCCCCCGCTGCTGGACGACTGGGACGGCATCGGCGACGGCTCGGCTTTCGAGGGCATGGCGGCGCCGGTCCCGGCCGACCGGCAAGGCTGGAGCGGCATGACCCGCAACTATGCCGACTCGGTCGACTACACCCTGAAGGTCCTGCGCGACTACATAACCCGATACATCGCAGACGATGCGCTGATCATCGTCCTGGGAGACCACCAGCCGGCACCGCTGATCACCGGCGACGGCGCGTCGCGCTCGGTCCCCATCCATGTCATCAGCCGGGATCCCGAACTGCTGGCCCCGTTCGAGGAGTGGGGCTTCAAACCCGGCATGATTCCGGAACCGGAACGGCCGCCCGTACCCATGGAGCAGTTCCGCGACCGCTTCCTGGCGGCGTTCAGCGCACGCGAGACCGGCTGACCGATCGAACGGCCGGCTTGCCCGGGGGAGCGGCGCTGGGGTACACCATGACCCCATGTCCATCCCTCCCGTCTACGCCTCCTTCGAGCCGGCCGATCTCGACCGGATGACGATGCTGTTCCGGCACGCCTTCGCCTCGACGGCGGACGGTGTCCGCTTCTACATGTCGATCATCGGGGACGACAATTTCCGGGTGATGCGCCGGTCGGGCGCCGCCGTGGGCACCCTGGCGCTGCTCGACATGGCCCAGTATTTCGGCGGGCGCGCCGTTCCCTGCCGGGGGATCGCGGCGGTCGCGGTCGAGCCGGGCGAGCGCGGGCGCGGCACCGGCGGCCGTATGATGGCCGCCATGCTGGAGGAGGCGCGCGCCGACGGCATGCCGATCTCGACCCTCTATCCCGCGACCCTGCCGCTCTATTCCAAGGCCGGCTACGGCATGGCCGGCGACCGCTTCACCTACCGCATCCCGTTCGGAATCCTGCGCGGCCTCCGTCCCGACCCGGCGCCCCGGCTGGCCTCGCCGCCGGACCGCGCCGTCCTGGCCGGGCTTCAGCGGGAGCGGGCGCAACGGACCAACGGGCTGCTGGAGCGTTGCGAACTGATGTGGCAACGGGTGCGCGGCACCGCCGACAAGCCGCTCGACACCTTCCTGATCCCGGGCGACGACGGCCCCGAGGGATACCTGACGGTCGGCCCGCGGGCGCCGGACCGGACTCTCCACGTGGAGGACTGGGTCGCGCTGACCCCCCGTGCCGGGCGGGCGATCCTGGGCTTCCTGGCGGGCTGGCATTCCCAGGCCAACACCGTCACCTGGGGCGGCGGCCCGGAGGATCTTCTTCTCCACCTGCTGCCCGACGTCGGCGGCTCCATCGCCTCGTGGGAGCAGTGGATGCTGCGCGTCACCGACGTGGCCGGCGCCCTGGCCGCCCGCGGCTGGCCCAACGGGATCCGGGCCGAACTGACGCTCGCCGTGGCCGACCCCCTGCTGCCCGACAATGCCGGCCGCTATAGGATGGAGGTCGCCGACGGCGAGGCTTCGGTCGAGCGGACCGGCGACGCCGGCTCCGGACCCGCCGACATCGAATTCGGCATCGACGCCCTGGCGACGCTCTACAGCGGCCATCTCGGCCCCGGCACCCTGGCCGGCCTCGGCCGCCTCCGCGCTTCTCCCGAGGCGCTCGCCACCGCGACGGCCTTGTTCGCAGGACCGCGGCCGTGGCTGGCGGACATGTTCTGAAACCTCCCTGAACCGGAGGGGATCAGGATCCGCGGTGCTTCCGGGCCGTCTCCGCCGGTTCGGGCGCCACCGCGAAATAGTCGAACCGCCCTTCGGGCTCCGGCCGCTTGGGCAGCATGTCCAGGGCCTTTGCCATCTGGCGGCGCCCCGCCGCCCAGCGGTCCCGGATCGATCCCGGCGAGAAATCGAACAGTTTCCCGGCGAGCTCCAGTTCCGGCGCATCATAGATGACGTGGACCAGCGTCACCCGCGACCCCCGGGGTTCGTACCGATCGCGCAACGCGTATTCCCGCCGGAGCCCGGCGATGTTCCGCCTCCCCTGGCTGGAGAACACGAGGTCCTCCGTCCGCTGGAACGCGGCGTTCAGGCGCTTCGGGCGATCGCCGCGCATGCTGTGCAGGTCGGACGCGAAACAGACCATGTCCCGTTCGGGCGGATCCTCCAGCACGCGGTCCACCGGCAGGTTGTTGCCCAGCCCCGCGTCGCACAGCAGGCGCCCGTCGACTTCCACGGGCTGGAATATCGGCATCAACGCCACGGCCGCCAGCAGGTGCCGGGCGTCGATCCGGTCCTGGGTATTGTCGAACAGCACTTCCTCCCCTGTTTCCACGTCGATGCAGACGAAGGAGAGCCGCGTCTCGGCCCGGTTCAGCAGATCGAAGTCGATCAGCCGCTCCAGGGTCCTGCGCAGCGGAGCCTGGTCGTAGAGCGCGACGTCGTTGGGCAGCCAGGGCAGTGCCGAAAGCGCTCCGGGGAAGCGGTGCCGGTAGATGCCGGGCCGCCCGAAAGCCAGCGCGTTGACGATATGGGCGGCGCTGTAGAACTCGCGCAGCCGCGCGTCGTCCGTCGGGATCGGCCAGAAACTGGCCTGCGCCGCCTCTTCCCAATACTGGCGAAGCCGTTCCTGGCGGTGCTCGGGACGGTTGCCCGCCAGGATCGCGGCCGTCAGGGCGCCCACGGAGGTTCCGGCCACCCAGCCGGGCCGGATGCCGCGCGCCTCCAGTTCCTCGTGGACGCCGCCGTGATAGGCGCCCAGCGCGTTGCCGCCGCTCAGCACGAGCGCCGTTTCGACCGGCTTGCCGGTCCCGGATGGGATCGATGCTGTCATCGGGTACCTTTTGCACTGCTACGGAAACTGGCCGGCCCGGGCCTCTTCGAGGCCTTCCCTCAGCTTGGTGAGGAACGATACCAGCGCCCGGTCAGGCGTCTCCGCCTCCTCGCTCAGGACGCGGATGCCCCACTGGTTCAGGACCGCCTCCTCGACCGGGTTGCGTTCGATCATGAAGACGAAGGATTGCGGCCGATCCACTTCGTAGCCGGACTGCCTCCATGTCTGCCAAAGGCGGTGCAGCAGCAGCCTGATGTTCATGTCGTGCATGCTGTATCCGATGAACAGGATCGTCTTTCCGAACGCATCGGACCGGAACTTGATATCGAGGGGCGAGTCGAACGACAGACGCCTGAAATAGTCGCTCTCGGTTATGACCAGCGACTGGTCGTCGTCGAAATCGCCGTGGAACTTGATGATCTGCGTGACGCCCTCCACGGTCTTGGCCATGTCGCGGGCGTTGATGACCTTGATGAAATCCCGGTCGTACAGCGCATAGGCGACTTCCAGGTTGCGGTCGTAGTTGGTCGTGTAGATGATCGGGAAATCGAGCTGCACGATCAGCTCATGGACCTTGGACTCCCGGATCCTCTGCTCCGACACGCACCAATTGCGATCCATCCAGCTCCTCAGCGGGCCGATGCTGCCCTGGCGCAGGCGGTAATACTCGGCCAGGACTGGATAGTCGACGCCCAGGCCGTAGCGCAGCCCCTCGTCGAACCCGAACTCCCTGCCCATGCGGGCGATCAGTTCCCGCCATGGCGGCAGGCCCGCGTTGATCGATACGCCCGCCCCCGCGAACAGGATCGCACGGCGGTCCTTCAATGCATGAACCAGCTCCTGGATCGGCGACATCGATACGGCGGTTGCTCCGGCAGTGGTTTGAGACATGGGCTCACCTTTCAGCCGGAGAACAGGCTCATCCCGAGTTGCGTTCCTCGCGACGGGACACCGGGCCGACGCTGCGAGGCGTCCGCTACAGGATCGCTCCGTAAGTCGCCGGCATCGGCTGCCCGGGCCTGAATTCCGTGGCATCGGCGGCGGATCGGGAAGACCGCTCCGGACGGCTCTCCCCCGCCCCCTCCTGTATCGCGGCCTGGATCTTCCGGTTCAGCTCGGCGCCGGAGTAGGGTTTGGCGATCATCGCGTAGCCCCGGTCGGTGCCGTCCTCGTTGGCGACCGCATGGCCGGCGAATCCGGAGGTGAGGAGGATCGCGAGGCCGGGGCGCAGGCGTTGCGCCAGGCGGGCGAGTTCCGCCCCGTTCATGCCGGGAGGCATGACGATGTCGCTGAACAGCAGGTCGATGGGCTGTTCTCCCCGCAAGACCACCAGCGCCTCGTTGGCGTTGGCGGCGCCGGTCACCCGGTGTCCCTGATCCTCCAGGGTGGACATGGCGGCCACGCGGATCAGGGCATCGTCCTCGACCAGCAATATGTCCAGCGGGCGGACGGCGCCCGGATGGGCCGACTGCCTTGACGGCCGGCGTACGACCCGGTCCCGCGGAAAGCGGACCGTCGCGGTGGTCCCGCTGCCCACGACGCTGCTGAGCTGGATGGTGCCGCCGTGCAACTCGACGAGCCGGCGGGTCAGCGGCAGGCCCAACCCGGTTCCCTCGACATCGCGGGCTCCGGCGTCGTCGGCGCGCCAGAAGGATTCGAACATGCGGCTCAGGTTGTCCTCGGCGACGCCGATTCCGGTGTCCACGACCGACAGGACCAACCCTCCGAAGGCGTCCAGGTCGACCATGATATCCACCTTCCCGCCGCTCGGAGTATATTTGACCGCGTTGGAAATCAGGTTGAGCAGGATCTGGCGCAGCCGCTTCTCATCCCCGCGGATGAAGCGCGCCTCGGCCTCGACCGCGGCCGACAGGGACAGGCCGGCCCGTTTGGCCCGGGGCTCCAGCATCCGGGTGCAGAAATCGACCGCCTTCAGCAAATCGACGTCTTCCTCCTGAAGGGCCAGCTTGCCGGCCTCGGCCTTGGCATGGTCAAGGATCTCGTTGATCAGTTCGAGCAGGTGCTGGCCGCTGTCGCAGATATCGTTAGCCCATTCCCGGTAGCTCGGATCGCCGAGCGGTCCCGAAACCTCGTTCCGGGTCATGTCGGCGAAACCGATGATGGCGTTGAGCGGGCTGCGCAACTCGTGGCTCAACCCGGCGAGGAACTCGCTCTTGGCCTGGCTTGCGGCCTCGGCGGCGTCCTTGGCCCGCTGCAGTTCCGCAGCCGTGCGCTTGCGCTCCGAGATATCCCGCATGATCCCGGTGAAGTGCCGCTGCCCGTCGCCGCTCTCCCATTCCGCGATCGACAGGTCGAGCGGAAAGACGCTGCCGTCCCGGCGCCGCCCCTGCACCTCGCGCCCGACACCGATGATTCGCTGCTCCCCCGTCGCCAGGTAGCGGGCGAGATGGCCGTCATGGGCCGAGCGGCCCGGCTCGGGCATCAGGATGCCGACATTCTGCCCGATCACGTCGGCCGCGGCGTAGCCGAACATGCGCTCCGCGGCCGGATTGAACGCGACGAGCCTGCCCTGGTGGTCGATGATCGTGATCGCGTCGACCGCGGTATCGAAGATGGCCCGGTGCCGGGCCTCGCTTGTCCGGAGGGCGTGGATGCTGTCGATCCGTTCCCGCTCGCGGGAGAGCATGGTGCCGAACAGCAGGATCCCGCCGGTCGTCATGATCGCCAGCGGCAGCGCGGCGGTCGAGAACGTGTGGATCGCGTCGGCCCAGGACGGCAGCAGGAAGACGCTCAGCACCTGGGATGACGCCATGATGCCGAGAACCAGGAAATGCCCTGTCCGGAGCCGGCCGAGGGACCTCCGGAACATCAGGACGAAGACGATGCCGGCGAGCGAGCACAGCATGACGCCGGCCGTCCCGGCGAGCGCCCCGATGCCGCCGCTCCAGAAATAGCGGTACGCTCCGGCGACGGCCCCGGCGAGGACCGCGGCGGGGATCCCGCCGAATGGAGCGGCAAGGCCGAGCATGATGCTCCGCGCATCGATGAGCACTCCGGGAATGATCTGGATCGGCGCCAGCATCGAAAGCACGGCGCCGCCGCCGAAAAGAATACCGCAGGCCAGGGTCCGCAAACGCGGCCGCTTATCGACCCGCCTCAAGGCGTTGGTGTAGGCAGCGAGTATCAATCCGAGCAGGCCGGCGCTCTCGGCGAGGGAAAACAGGACACCAAAAAAGGACATGAAACTACTCGCGAAAAGATCTTCGGCGAGTGTGCTGCCTAGGTCTTGAAGATTTGATAACGCGGCGCCTGCCGGGCCGCGGACCCTGTCCCGGACAAGTAAACGAAGTCACGGCAACATGAACATATATTGTTATGAATTTCTAACGATTTTGCTTGGAATCGCAAAATTCCCCGATCGGGTGCCGTCCGAGCACGGCCTCGATCTGCTTCGCCGTCTCACGGGCGGTCCGCATGACGCCGATCAGCGTCGCCGAAGCGATCCCGGTCCACTCGCCGTAGCCGACCAGCCAAAGGCGCGGCTCCCCCGTGGACCGCGTGCCGTCGACCCGGACCCTGCCGTCCGCCTCGACGACGCCGAGCCCTTTCAGCGGGTCCAGGGCCGGCCGGAACCCGGTGCACCAGATCACGGCATCCGCCTGCGTTTCGGTACCGTCGCGCCACACCACGCCCGACTCGGTGAACCGCACGAACGGCCGCACCGATGTCAGCACGCCGCGGTCCCGCGCCTCGCGGACCGGCGGCACCATGACGATGTCGCCCAGCCCTCCCTTCGGCGTCTCCACCGTCCGCCCTTCCTGCAAAGCCCGCCAGCGGTCGGTGGCGCGCTCGAACAGGACCCGCCCGTCCACATCGTTGGGCAGGAACGACGGCGGGTCGATCGTCACCCAGAGCGTCCGCGCCACCTTCGAGACTTCCGCCAGGATCTGCGCGCCGGAATTGCCGCCGCCGACGATCAGGACGGTGAGGCCGGCGTAATCGTCCGGGCGGCGATAGTCCGCCGAATGCACCTGCCGGCCCCCGTACTCGTGCCGCCCGGGATAATCCGGAACGAACGGCCGGCGCCAGGTCCCGGTGGCGCTCACCACCGCCCGGCCCCGCCAGTCGCCGCGGTCGGTGCGGACCAGCAGGCCGTCGCCGGCCCGGACCACCGTCTCCACCCTTGCGGGACGGACGACGGGAAAGCCGTAGCGGGCCTCATAGCGCGCCAGGTAATCGATCACATGGTCGCGGCGCGGATACTCCTCCCCGGCCGGGGGCATCGGCCACCCGGGAAGCGAACTCCACTGCGCCGGAGAGAACAGGCGCAGCGACTCCCAGCCATGCCGCCACGCACCGCCCGCTCCATCCTCCCCGTCGAGGATGACGAAGGACAATCCCGTCCGGCGCAGAAAATACCCGACGGCCAAGCCGGACTGCCCACCGCCGATCACCACGACATCGCATGCCCGGGCCTGCCGTTCGGCCCCGATCGGCTCGCCGTCCATCGCTCGACTCCCTCCATGGAACTTCAGGCCCGACGGCGGGGCCTTGCGGGCGGTTCCCGCACTTTAGGGCAGTGCGCGCGGGTCCATCAACACTCCGGCACCGGAGAGATCGCGGGGCGGTTTCACATGAATGAAAATCGCGAGCTCACAAAATCCCGACGAGTAAAGGCGCCTTTTTGATACACCAATACTGAAGTCTTCTCTTTAGGTGCTGCACCGATACGTTGGGTCTCCAGGGAAAATATGTGAACCGGATCACTGTGAGCCAGGTCTCATCTTCGTAGCCTCGGCCATCGCACCGGATAGCCGGGATCTTCCATAGCCCGGACACCTCTCGATAGGAGCCGACCATGCTCGAACACGGCAAGCGCGCGCGCCTGAAGTCAGGCGCGGTCCGATCCGTCGACGGATTGCCCGACGCTACCAGACGCACGTTCCTGCGAACGGTCGCGGTCCAGGCGGTCGCCCTTCCGGCGGCCTCCGTCCTGGCCGCCCACGGCGGCTCTCTCGCCGCCGCCACCTTGGGTCCCGGCACAGCCCCGTCGGTGCCGGGCTCCGGGGACGGCACCGTGCGTCCGATCGTCCGGGAATTCGCCGATCCCTGGCTGGAACTCGTCCGGCTCCTGCGCGAAGCGGCCGAGGTCGAGCATGCCCTGATGGTCCAGTACCTGTACGCCGCCTTCTCGCTGAAGCCGGCCTATGCCGCCATCGCCGGATACGGTGCTCCCAACGCCGACGACCTGCTCGGGGTCGCCGTCCAGGAGATGCAGCACCTGGGAGCGGTCAACCGCTTCCTGGTCGCGATCGGCTCCTGTCCCCACCTGGAGCGGCAGGATTTCCCCTACGAGCCGGCGATCTATCCCTTCGCCTTCCATCTGGAACCGCTCAGCCGGCACAGCCTGGCGAAATACGTCTATACCGAGGCGCCTCCCGATGCGCTCGACAGGACCGGTGCCGGCCCGGAGGATGCCCGGTTCATCGACGAGGTGTTCGCGGCACTGGGCACGGAGCGGCGGCCCAACCATGTCGGCAGCCTCTACGAGCAGATCATCGCCCTGGTCGGAGAGCTGAGGCAATCCGGCTCCGCCCCGAAGCATGTCGATTTCGACGGATGGGCCGCCGCCTTCGAGGCGATCAAGGACGAGGGCGAGATCGACCATTATCTATTCTTCCGCAGGCTCTTCACCGGCCGGCACGAAGGCTTGGCCGCGGCCATGGGCGGGGCGGGGAATGCCTGGGACCTGCCCAGGAGCGATCCGCGCTATCCGGCCTTCGATATCGCGATCGATCCGACCGCGTTCATCGGGCATCCCGGGCAGATCATGGACGGGACCGCGCTGCGCATCGCCTGGCTCGGGAACCTGGAGTACTGGACGGTCCTGTGCCTGCTCGACGACCACTACCGCGAAGGCGGCGACTGGGCTGTCGAGCGCGCCAGGGCGCACATGGTCGGCGCCATGCTGCCGATCGCCCGGACCCTGGGCGCCCGGGGTACCGCCCTGCCCTTCGACGCGCTGAGCATGGGCTATGCGCCCGGCACCGACGGCGCCCTGTCGCGGCTCGCGATCCTGCGGCTGGTCAGGGAGGCGCAAGCTGTCGCCCGCTCCCTCGGGCCGGACCTGCCGGGCGACTTCCCGTGGGACGTCCACGCGGACACCATCGCGGCGATCGAGGGCGACGTCGTCCTCGCCGGCTTCGGCACGCGGAGGTGACATCGGACCGCCTCCGGGGGCTTGCCTTTTGGCGGCGCAGCATAGGAATATCCCGGCACAAGGGGAGATCCGCATGAAGCCCGAGGCATACGCCACCAAGACCATCAATCTGGCGCTTCAGGGCGGAGGCAGCCACGGCGCCTTCACCTGGGGCGTGCTGGACCGCCTGCTGGACGAAAAGCGCCTGGTCATCGACGGAATCAGCGGGACCAGCGCCGGCGCCATGAACGCGGCGGCGCTTGCCCAGGGCTGGACGCGGGGCGGACGCGCGGGAGCGAAGGCGACCCTGGACCAGTTCTGGCGCAGGACCTCCGAGCTGTCGCACTTCAACCCGATCCGGCGCAGCCTCGCCGACCGCCTGCTCGGCCGGTGGAACCTGGACCATGCGCCGGCCACCAGGGTGCTGACATGGTTCCAGCACCTGCTGTCCCCGTACCAGAGCAATCCGCTAGGCCTCAATCCGCTGCGCACCGTGCTGAGCGAGCTGATCGACGAGCCGGACATCCAGGGCTGCTCGGGCATCAGGCTGTTCATCGCCGCGACCAACGTGGAGACCGG
Organism: Skermanella rosea; assembly: GCF_016806835.2. NCBI lineage: Bacteria > Pseudomonadati > Pseudomonadota > Alphaproteobacteria > Rhodospirillales > Azospirillaceae > Skermanella > Skermanella rosea. The sequence goes on from NZ_CP086111.1 coordinate 4,426,314, forward strand.
CCGGGCCCGCGTCTTCTGGCGGCACGAGGTCACGCTGGACGTGCTGCTCGCCTCGGCCTGCCTGCCCTTCACGTTCCAGGCGATCGAGATCGACGGCGTGCCCTACTGGGACGGCGGCTACATGGGCAATCCCGTGATCTGGCCGCTGATCTACCACTGCGACAGCCGCGACGTCGCGGTCGTGCAGATCAATCCCCTGGTCCGCAAGGGCACCCCCCGCACGTCCATCGAGATCATGAACCGGGTCAACGAGATCAGCTTCAACGCGTCGCTCATGGCGGAGATGCGGGCCATCGCCTTCGTCCAGCGGCTGATCGAGGAGGACGTGGAAGGCGGGTCGAGCAGCCGGCTGAAGCGGATGAACATCCACATGATCGGCGACGAGGAACGCATGCGCGCGCTCGGCGCCACCAGCAAGATGAACGCCGAACTGGATTTCCTGCTCCATCTCAAGTCGCTCGGCCAGAACGCGGCCGACGCCTGGCTGACCGAGAACTGGGGCCATATCGGCCAGCGGTCGAGCATCGACCTGCGCCGCATCTTCCTGGCGGCCCAGCCCTCCGGAAGCCCGTCGCCCTCCGCCGGACCCGGCGGTCCCGATCCGGCGCTGCCCCAGAAGGTCGCGGGGCAGGCATAGCGCCGGCCGGAACCAAACCCGGACGGGTCCTGTTGCCCTCGCCAGACCACGACTTTCGGAGTTCCGGCATGGGCACGCGACGCACATTCTCTCCCGGCATGGCGGCCCTCGCCGTGGGCGGCGCGCTGGCGCTGAGCGGGCTTTTCAGCCGGCGCTACAGCCCCGACCCGACCCATCCCGACATCCGGGACTGGTACGACAGCCTGGAAAAACCCTCCTACAAGCCGCCCGATCCGGTTTTCGGGGCGGCCTGGCCCGTGCTGAGCACCCTGCTGGGCATCGGCGCTTACCGGCTGATGAGGTCGTCCCCCAGCCCCGAGCGCGACGCCGCGCTGGCATTAGCGGCGCTCGACATCGCCGTCATGAGCGGATGGGCAAAGGTCTTCTTCGGCGAGCGCAACATCACGGGCGCCGCCATCGACAGCGCCGTGCTGGTCGCCGGAGCCGCCGGCTATGTGGAGCGGGCGTCGAAGGTGGACGGCGTCGCCGCCGCCCTGGGCGTGCCCTTCGCCGCCTGGAGCCTGTTCGGCGGCGTCATGACGGAGGATCTGCGCGAGCGGAACAGGGATCTCGACGGCCGCGACGCGGGCCGGCGTCCGCCAGGGCGGCGAAGGCCGGTCCGGTCGGCGCGGACTCAGTGGTGAGCCGCCCCAGTCTTCTCCGATCTCATCATATCCAGAAACGCGACCACGGTGGGAACACCAATAAGGACGAGCGCGAACAGCAATCCCATGATGACACCTCTTCAATGAGCCGGAACGACCGGTAATCCGCCTAGCATAACCGCATCCGGGCCGTCCGGTCTCGCCCGAGGTGACGTCATACCCCGTTTGCCGCGACCCCTGATCGATTTCGCTCCGACCGGACCGGAACCGGCCGTCGTCACGTCCAGGACAGGACCGCCCGGGCGTTCCTCAGGTCGCGGGTATCCAGACCTTCCCGGAACCATGAATAGATCGGCTCCAGGAGCTCCCGCGCTTCCCGGCGTCGGCCCCGGCGGCGCCACAGGCGGGCGAGGCTGGTCGCGGCGCGCAGTTCGCGCATCCGGGCGTTCTGCCGGCGGGCGATGTCCAGCCCCCGGCGCAGGGCCGCTTCGGCCGCGGCGACCTGGTCGACCGCGATCAGCAGCTCGCCCCGGCGCCACTGCAGTTCCGCCTGCGACCCGAGCTCCCAGCGCTCCGCCCGCTCGATCGCCTCGTCGATGAGCACCAGTCCTTCGGACGCCCGCCCCGCCTTGCTCAGGGCTTCGGCGAACAGGGCGAGATGGAAGGGAATGCCGAGTTCGCCGCGGGTCGCCCGATAGGCCGTCATTCCCTCCTGCATGATCGGCATGCCTTCGGCGATCCGGCCCAGATGGACCAGCGCCCATCCCCGGAGAATCCGACCCGCGGCCAGCGCCGAGGCGAAGCCGCAGTCCGACGCCAGCCCGATCAGTTCCCCGGTCAGGTCGGCCACCTGCTCCGGAGCCCCCGCATAGGCGGAGAAGTCGCTGGCCTGTTCGAGCGCGAAGGCAAGGGTGGCCGGGTGCGACAGAAGCCTGGCCCGGGTGAGCGCCTCCCGCTGCCGCTCGACGGCCCTGTCGGGATAGCCCTGGCTGAACAGGTTCCAGGACAGGAACCCGAGGCATTTGATGCGGTGGTTGTAGGGCTGCACCAGGGGAAGGTACCGGTTCTGCGGCAGGTCGTGGAGCGCTATCGCCTGTTCCAGGTGCCTGCCCGCGGCTTCGAGCTGTCCGAGGTAGAAGGAGATGACGCCGACCGCGCTGTGGCCCGTCAGCCGGGCCGGCGTTTCCCGCTGCTGCTCGGCCTCGGCCAGCAGCTCCTTGGCGATGGCGAGCGCATGCCTCAGTTCGGCGCGGCCGAGATGGAATTCGGTCTGGCCGTAGAGGACGGTCAGGAGCTGCGCCCTTTCGCCGATCTGTTCGCACAGCTGCCGCGCCCGGGCATAGGCTCCGCCCACCTCCGGGGCCGCCAGACCCTTGGTGGCGGCGAGGGCCGCCCCGAGCGTGATCTGAAGCGGGATCTCCAGGCGATCCCGCCCGGTCCCCTCGGGCAGTCCGGCGAGGAGGCGCAATCCCTCGTTCACCTGCTCGACGGCTTCGAGGCTGCCCGCCTGGGCCAGCGCCCTTTGCCCGGCGATCAGCCGATACCGGGCGGCTTCCCGGAACTGGCTGGATTCCTCGTAATGGCGGGCGACCAGTTCGGGCCGGCTCCGGACGGTATCCGGAAACTGCTCGACGAGGGTCCGGACGATGCGGCCATGCAGCTGCTGCCGCTTGCCGCGCAGCAGCGCTTGGTAGGCGGTCTCCTGGATCAGCGCGTGCTTGAAACTGTAGGTCGCCCCGGGCGGAGTCCCGTGGGACAGCAGGAGTCCTCCTCCGGTGAGCTGGTCCAGGGCATCGCGCAGGGCGCGGTCGTCCAGGTCGGAGACCGCGGCCAGCATATCGTAGGAGAACTCCCGCCCGATCACGGCGCCGATCTGCGCCACCTCCTTGCCCGGGGCCAGCCGGTCGAGGCGGGCCATCAGCAGATCCTGCAGGGTGGCGGGAATCGTCGTCGCCGCAAGGCCGGGATGCCCGCTCCCGTCGCCGGGAACGCTGGCTTCGATCACCGCCTTCGTCAGTTCCTCGATGAACAGGGGGACGCCGTCGGCCCGGCCGATGATCCTGCCGACCACCCCGTCGGGCAGCGTTCCGCAATGCGCGACGCTGTTCACCAGCATCGCCGACTGCGCGGGAGTGAACCGTTTCAGCACGACGCCGGTGACGTTGGGCCGGGCGTCCTCCGTCCAGGGCGGGTCGAAGTCCAGCCGGAACGTGACGATCACCATCAGCCGCGACGACCGGGCGCGATCCATGATCAGCGTCAGCAGGTCCAGGGTGCTCGGGTCGGCGGCATGCACGTCCTCGAACTGCAGCAGCAGGGGCCGGCGGGAAGCCAGCCCCGCGAAATGGGCCGCCAGGGCTTCGAGCATCAGTTCCCTGCGCTGGCTCGCCTCCTGGACGACCGGCCGGCCCCGATCGTCGACCGGGATCGACAGCAGGGACGCGATCGGCTGCAGCGCTCCGTCGCCAAGGCAACCCGACCGGGCGAGCATGGCCCTCAGCTTGTCGAGCCGGCGATCCGGCCTGTCGTCGGCCGCGAACCCGGCCTCCCGCTCAAGCGTCTCGATCACGGGAAAGAAGGCGGTATGCCGGAACTGCGGACTGCAGGAGAACTCGAGCCGGCCGTCCGGAGGGATGTCGAGGTTGCGCGAGAGTTCATGGAGCATGCGCGACTTGCCGATGCCGGGTTCTCCGCCGAGCAGCACCACCTGGCCTTCGCCCCTCTCCGACCGGCGCCAGCGGTCCGCCAGCAGCGCGAACTCCTCCTCACGGCCGATCAGCGGAGTCGCTCCCGTTTCGTGAAGGGCGGCGAAACGGTTTGCCACGTTCCTTTCGCCGTCCACCCGCCAGACCCGCACGGGTTTCGCGAAGCCCCTCAACTCCCGGTCGCCCAGGTCGGCGCAGTCGAACAGCCTGCCGATCAGCCGGCGCGTCGTCTCCGCGATGACCACCGAATTCGGCTCGGCCAGCGTCTGCAGGCGGGCCGCCAGGTTGAGCGGACCTCCGATGACCATCCGCTCCTCCAGGGCGGACCGGTCGGCCGGATCGTCCACGACCACCAGGCCAGTCGCGATTCCGACGCGGACGCGCAGGCCGGTCCTCGACGGCAGCACCAGTCCGGCGACGGCCCGGACCAGGCCCAGGCCGGTGCGGACCGCCCGCTCGGCGTCGTCCTCCTGGGCCGCGGGATAGCCGAAATAGATCAGGATGCCGTCACCCAGATGCCGGGCGATCCAGCCGTCGAACCGCTCGACGACACCGGTGCAGGCGTCACGGTATGCCCGGATGACATTGACCATGTCCTCCGGGTCCAGCTGCTCCGACAGGGCGGTCGATCCGACGATGTCGCAGAACAGGGCCGTGATCTGCCGGCGCTGCCCTTCCGGCCGCAGTGCCTCCCCGTCCCGGCTCCGGGTCCTCAAGGCCGTCCCGCAATGGCGACAATAGAAATCCCCGCGCTGGTCTTGATGGCCGCAGGCAGGGCATTTCATCGGGGAATCTCTCTCGCTACACTGGACTAGGATACACCTGACTCTGGAAGAAAGCGTCGCGCCATGGTCGTCGGCAGCGTACCGCACGCTTCGACCGGCATCCTATTCCGCTTTCGGCGTGTCACCAAAGAGCAGGTGGCTGGTCAGGACGATCCGGCGGGACCGATGGTCTCCTTGAAAATAGGCCTCTCCACTTCGGTACATACAACCAATTCCATGAATATCTTGGGCCGGTTTGATAGTAACAATCTCGAATACATATGCCTCAGACAGTAACCGTGCAGCCTTGAGAAACCGTCCGTCGGGCAAAGCGAAACCGCACCCGACCCGCGGAACCCAAGGATCCCCATGAGCGCTCGACTTGACGCAGTACAGTCTTTCCATCCCGGAGGGATCATGACGTTTGCCACCATTGTCGAAACGACTGACGACGATCATGTCCTTGATCTGTGCGCGAAGCACTTGGCGCGGCTGAACTCCGACCTCCGGCATTCCTACAACGGGCACCTGGCCGGGGATCCGCGGGGACGCTTCAGCGAAGGCTGGCGCTTTCCGGCCATCGAGTCCGACCGGCAGCCGGAGTTCAACCAGGTCACCTTCGTCTGGCGCCGGGAAATGGACGAGCCTCGCCCCGACGCCGTCGGCCTGATCGGGACCTTCCGAGCCCTGTACGACCGGATCCCGCTGCGCGAGATCCCGGATTCCCTGTACTGGCATGTGACGCTCCGGATCCCGAAGCGGACCTGCCACAGATACCTGTTCCAGGTCGGTGGCGCCTACCATCAGGACCGCATCAACCCGCAGACCGAGACGGACGGCGACGGTCGGGTCTGGTCGCGTTTCTTCACGGAGGAAACGACCACGCCGCTGGTCCTGCAGATCCATGAGCGCCGGCTCCTGGGCCGGTTCGTGCAGCATATCCTGCCGTTCCGGACCGATGCCGCGGAGGAGTTCCTCCGGTCGCCGGGCAATCCCTTGCCCAAGGATGTCTACGAACTGGACCAGGCCGTGGGGGTCGTCAACTTCATCGACAAGGTGCTGGCCCGGGAGGAGCGGCACAACCGGATCGACTATGCGATCTGCCTGCGGGAGATCGAGAAGATCCTGCGCCAGCGGGAGCCCTATTCGGAGCCGGAGAAGGTGAGCAAGGATGCCTTCACCAGGCTCTACGGCGAAATGTGGGGCCAGGTGCCGGGCTGGAACGCGTCGGCCTACGAGAACCCCTCGCACTTCCTCCGCATGGTCCGCAGGCACGTCTTCCTCGGCGCCTTCTCCCATCCGAAATACGGCGGCAACGCGATGGCCCTGGGCTGGCGCTTCCTGGAGGAGCGCTTCCGCGATCAGGCCGGCAACAGCGTCTTCGACTGGCGCAAGGCCATCGAGAAGCCGCTCGGGACCAACAACGAGTATGTGGGCTAGGAGGGCCGGGCGCGTGGCTGAGACATACGACATCGTCATCATCGGCAGCGGCGCCGGCGGCGCGCCGATCGCGGCGGAACTGGCGGCCCTGCAAGGCCGGGCCCTGCGCATCCTGGTCCTCGAGAAGGGCCCGAAGCTCCGGACGCAGGAGGACAATCCGGCCGGCGGCTTCAGCGACTTCAAGCGGGACGAACTGCTCAACGCCGGGCCGGAGAAGCGCATCAACTGGGGCGGCGTCGGCAACACGAACCGTCCTTTCTATTCCAGCCACATCGAGCCCGACCTGAACGACGAGCCGCACCTGTGGTCCGGGCATGACGAGCAGGACCCCCGCGTCACGGTCGAGGGCTATACCGCCCAGGTCGTCGGCGGCGGGACCCAGCTCTACGGCGCCGTTTCCCTTCGTTTCCCGGAGCGGGACTTCAAGCTGGCCTCGGCCGACCGTCCCGCCGGGCTGCCGAACGATCCCTACGCCGATCCCGACGTGGACATCCGGGACTGGCCCATCGGCTACGACGACCTGCTGCCCTATTACGAGAAGGCGGAGACGCTGGTCGGCATCAACGGAACTGTCACCGACGTGCAGACCGGCGCGCAAGCCCAGGAGAAGAAGTTTCCGAAGAACTGCTACCAGACGCCGGTCGCTCCGAACCCGATCAGCGACTTGGCCCTGAGCGGGATGAAGAGCATCGGCGCCCAGGTCTACCGCACGCCGCTGGCCGTCATCACCGAGGCCCACGCCCCCAGCGGACGGCCGACGCCGGGCTGGGTCAAGACGGGCTATGTCAACCGCTACGGCGACCCCTTGGGCTACAAGTCGAACACCTGGGTCTCCCTGCTTCGCCCCGCCATGCGGACGCATCCCGGCCGGATCGACCTGCGGGCCAACTGCACCGTCACCCACCTGGAGGCGAGCGGCAAGCGCATCTCCAAGGTCCATTACCGCGACGCCAGCGGGTTCCCGAAAAGCGTCGAGGGGAAGATCGTTGTGGTCGCCTGCTCTGCGATCGAGTCCGTGCGGCTGCTGATGCTGTCGGCGGAAGAAGACCCCACCGGACTGGGCAAGCTCCTGCGCCACGACGAGGACGGCACTCCCCTCGGCCGGTATTTCCTGACCCACTGCTTCGGCGGCGCGGAGGTCAGCATCCCGGACGGCAGGCGGTTCGACAAGACGCAGTCCCTGGACAGCGACTACGCCACGGACTGGACGAGCCGGCTCGACTTCCTGCGCGACAAGAACCTGTGGGCCGGCGCCGCCATCTACAACAACACGTCCGACCAGTCCCTGCCCGTCACCCTGGCGCGGACGGACGGAGCCAACGACCTGGATACCTGGTGGCAGGGCTTCGACAACGACCCCGCCAAGACCGGCGAGGGCATCCTCGACTGGATGAACGCCGATTTCGGCACCCGGCTGAGCGTCAGCTTCATGGCCAACCAGGTCCCCTGGCGGAAGAACCGCATCCGGCTGAGCGACGTGCGCGACAAGTGGAACCGCAAGAGCGCCTGGGTCGTCAAGGACTGGCACCCCCATGACGGCCACGTCATGGACACCCTGGCCCGCGTGTGCGAGGACATCCTCTTGGCGGGCATTCCCGGAACCATGCGGGAGGGCCAGAATATCCCGTGGAACAGAGGCGTCATCGGCGAAGGCAGCGTCTACGGCCAGGGCGTCCGCATCGCGAACCACATCCTGGGCGGGGCGCGCTTCGGCACCGACCGCGCGACGTCGGTTCTGGATCCCGACTGCCGCGTCTGGGACATCGACAATCTCTACGTCACCGACGGCTGCTTCATGCCGACGTCGGGCGGCGGCAACCCGACGCTGACGATCCAGGCGAATTCGTTCCGCGTCGCCGACATTCTCAAGCAGGTGATCTAACCAGGACGGATCGAGGAACGGCCATGGATTTCCGGTTCCAGAAAATCTTCAACGACCCGAGCGCAAGCGTCTTCCAGGTCGTGTTCTTCCCCGACCGCATCTACCACGACCAGTACCTCAACGCGACGCGGTCCGAACGCTACCGCTACAATGTGCAGGAGGTCCGCACCAAGGCGGACATCACCGTCCTGAAGGGCGAGGTCTACAAGGACTCGGTCCTGTACACCAACTTCCTGCGGGTCGAGTACCGCTCGGCCCGGCTGGTCGAGGCGATGCGGGTGAAGAACCGCCTGGGCGGATCGGCGGTCCGGGCGCGCATCCGCCTGTGGCTCGACGATGAGCAGCGCGACCTGAGCCAGGCCCAGTTCCTGAACCAGGACGATCCGGTCATCCGGCTCTATTACTGCCCCTGGGTCGACGCCTACCAGGTCGAGCTTTGGAACACGCTGGAACCCGGCGAGGGCGACCATCACGACATCGAGGTGCTGACCCAGATGGGCCGCAACGGCGCCATCACCAAGATCCCCAAGCTGTCGGCCAGGATGGCGGACATGAAGCTGATCCGCGAGGTGGACCTGGAGTTCCTGGAGGACGACGTCACCGAGACCTCCGGCTATTTCCTGCCCGACACCGAGGTGGCGAAGGACAATTTCTATTTCCGCAATCTCCAGGTCCCGAACACGAACGACCCCAGCAGCGACGGCAACACGATTCAGAAAGGGACCTACACCCTGAACTTCCGCCGGGGCTTCTTCATCCCGGACGTCAAGAAGGTGGCGCCGGTCCGCTACCGCAACGCCATGATGCTTCCCGGCAACCCGGACGCCAGGGATGACAACATCCTGGAGATGCGCTGGCTGCTCCAGGACGAGTTCTCCTCCTCCATGGTCTTCTTCCACGAGGTGGCGGTGCCGCCCGGGGTGGTGGAAGGCACGCACCAGCATATCGGCAGCGAGGAGCTCTACTTCGTGTACGAAGGCGAAGGCATCGCCTACATGGGCGCCGCCGACCATCCCGATCTGCCGGACACCCACCCGGTCGAGGACCGCCACGTGTTCGGGCTCGATCCCAAGCAGGTGCGGCCGCTCGACGTGAAGGCGGGCTCCGTCATTTTCACCAAGAGCGGCGGCGTCCACGGCATCCGGAATACCCACGCGACCCAGACCCTGCGGTTCGTCGCATTCCTCTACCAGAGCGCCTGAACAAGAGCCCCCGACCCGGCACAGGATGACGTCCATGCAGATCTTCGAAGCCGAAATCCGGAACAACATCGCGGTTTCCCCGGGACAGGGTCCCGACTACCAGGAGCGGAACCCGATCCTGAGGATGATGGAGGTCTGGGCGAAGGCGGAACTGGCGGCCGACCGCGAGCATTACGACGCCGGCAGCCTCGACTTCCTGTTCCCCTTCAAGGATCTGGCGCTCTACGGCCCCAGGCCGCCGAACTCGGGCGTGCTCGACCCGCGGAGCCAAGACGAGAAGCAGGATTTCCAGAAGCAGAACGTCGCCGACTTCAATCTGGAGGATTGCTGGCTCGCCCGGGGCTATGCCAGCGCCGATCCCTGGGAGGGCAGCTTCCTCAAGCTCTCCTATTCGGCCAGCCCCTTCACCCGGCTCGCCACCAAGGCGGCAGAGGCGGGTTCGCCGCTGAAATCGACCATCCGCGCCTGGATCAAGGTCGGCGGCAACGCCACCTCCTTCCCCATCCTGGTGCCCTACAATCCGCGCACCGACCGCTACGAGATCGAGATCTGGGCCTATCCGGGCCGCGACCTGTCCGGCCGGCTGGGCGACAAGGGCCGCGCGGCCCTCGAGACCGGGGCGATCGTCGCCGACGCCTCCCTCGTCCGCGGCGAGCGCTCGGCCTTCCACGGGCCTGCCGTCAGCGGGGAGCGCGACCAGGCGAACCGGGCGATCGCCCAAACCAACGATCCCGCCCCGGTCGACATGATACAGCGCGCCACCGACCACACCCTGCATCCGGTGCTCCCGGTGACGGTGGAGGTCGCCTGGGCGAACGACTCCCTCCAGGTCTGGGACAACAATGGCGGCGGCAACTATACCTACAAGTTCAACATGCTGTTTCGCGGGTGGCGGAACTACCTGCAGGTCGGGCAGAGCCGGCATCCCCACGGCGGCGTCGGCTTCCTGGAATACCGCAACCTGCTGTCGAACTATTTCTCGCTGGAGGACAGGCGCAGATCGGTGCTGGGCAACCGCTGGGAGCCCGAGTTGGGCCGCGAGCTGAACTCCTGGAACTTCGGCGCCGAGGCCTGGAACGGCCAGCAGGCCGCGGGACCCAAGCCCGCCGGCCCGAAGCTGGAGCGCTTCATGGCCGTCGATTACATGGACCTGCACCTGCTCAACAGCCGCTGCGGCATCGGCATCCACCGTCACCGCGACAATCAGGAGGTGTTCCTGCTGATGGAAGGCAGCGCTCTGATGCTGGTGGGCGACTGGTGCAAGTTCCCCGACCGGGAGCGCGCGTTCGAGCTGCGCCAGATGGAGGCGGGCGACCTTGCCGTCTGCAAGACCGGCCAACTGCACGCCCTGTACAACCATACGGACGAGCAGATCAAGCTGTTCATGTTCGGGGGGTACGACTGATCCGATGCCCGCATCCCAGCAACACATCACGCCGGCGACGCCCATGGGGGCGAACCTGGTCCAGGACGGCGCCACGTTCCGCGTCTGGGCGCCGCGCGCGAGGATGGTCCATGTCTGCGGCGACTTCAACGGCTGGGTCCGGGACGACTCCTCCCTCCTGGTCAGGCAGGGCGACGGCCGCTGGACCGGGTTCGTGCCGAACGCGCGGGACGGCGACAAGTACAAATTCTACGTCACCGGCGACGGCACCGAAGGTTTCAAGCGGGATCCCTACGCCCGGGAGCTGACGGTCGCCTGGCCCAACCCCGACTGCATCCTCCGCTCGGCCGGCAGCTTCCCCTGGCAGGACTGGAGCTGGCGCACGCCGGATTTCCGCGACCTGATCATCTACCAGCTCCATGTCGGGACCTGGTACGGCCCCGACCGACCGAACCGGGTCGCGAAGTTCCTCGACGTCCTGGACCGGATCGAATATCTGGCCGACCTGGGCATCAACGCGATCGAGCCGCTGCCGATCGTCGAATACAGCACCTCGCGCAGCATGGGCTACAACGGCTCAGACCTGTTCTCGCCCGAGATGGACTATCAGGTCGGGGATGCCGAGCTGGACCGGTATCTCGCCTTGGCGAACCGGCTTCTCGCCCAGAAGGGCAAGGCGCCGCTGACCCGCGCCGTGCTCGCGGTCGGAATCAACCAGTTCAAGGCGCTGGTCGATATCTGCCACCATTACGGCATCGCGGTCCTGCTCGACGTGGTCTACAACCATGCCTCGGGCGACGTCAGGTCCCAGCCGGAATCGATCTATTTCTTCGACCGCGCCGCCGGCACGGACCCCAACGACAGCCTCTACTTCACGGAGCAGGACCATACCGGCCCGGTCTTCGCCTTCTGGAAAGGCGACGTGCGCCAGTTCCTGATCGACAATGCCCGGTTCTTCCTGGACGAATACCATGTGGACGGCTTCCGCTACGACCAGGTGACCGTGATCGACCGCCAGAACGCCGGCTCCGGCTGGCTGTTCTGCCAGCACCTGAACGAAACGCTCACCCATCAGGACCCTTCCGCCATCAACATCGCGGAATATTGGGGGCCGGACCCCTCGGTCGTCCGCCCGCAGGACCAGGGCGGCGCCGGATTCCATGCCAACTGGCACGACGGGCTGCGCACCGCGATCCGCGGCGTCATCCAGCAGGCGGCAGGCGGCCGGGATGCCTTCGTGGACTGGCAGCCGGTCGTGGACCAGCTCCGCGCCCCCGGTTTCCGGGACGCCTGGCGCGCCGTCCAGTACATCGAGAGCCACGACGAGGTTTACCGCGACCGCAACGCCCGAATCCCTTCCCTCGCCGTCGGCGGCAGCCGGCAGACCCGCACCTGGTATGCGACCAGCCGGTCACGGGTGGCGACCGGCCTCGTCCTGACCGCCCCCGGCATCCCCATGCTCTTCATGGGCCAGGAGTTCTACGAGGACAAGCGCTGGGCCGACGACCCGCCGAACCACCGCGACGCGCTTCTCTTCTGGGACGGCCTGGGCACCGACAGGACCATGATCGACTTCCACCGGTTCACCCGCGAACTGGCCTGGCTGCGCCGCAAGCATCCCGCCCTGAGGGGCGAAGGGGTCCGCACCGTCTCCATGGAGAACGGCCCCCGCGTGCTGGTCTTCCAGCGATGGGTGGAGGGCGTCGGCCGCGACGTGATGGTGGTGGCGAGCCTGAACGAGGCGACCCTGTACGGCTACCGGATCCCGATGCCGGCCCCCGGCCGGTGGTTCGAGGTCTTCAACAGCGACCTCTACGAAACCTGGGTGAACCCGAACGCGGCCGGCAACGGCGGATCGGTCCTGGCCGACGGCCCCGGCCTGAACGGCCTGCCCTGGTCGGCCGCCATCACGGTCCCGGCCAACGCCTTCCTCGTATTCGCCCGCGACCAGGGGGATTGAGCTAAGAAAACTCCCCTTTCGACAGGGCGGACTTGGAAGTACAAAACATGGTAGCAACACCCCTTTTCTTCATGACCGGGCTTGACCCGGTCATCCACGCGCGAATTACATCGCGCCGTCTTGCACATGGATGTACGGATCAAGCTCCACGTAGGTCGGGCAGAGCGAAGCGGCACCCGACAAAGCCCGACGCACGGGTGTCGGCTGCCGTTTCGCCCTAGCTGACCTACGGTTGACCGCCGGATTCCGGGTGGAGTTCAAGGAAGACGTCGCCCGGCGCGCGGGCATCCATCAGGCGGTACATGTAGTCGTCGAACTGTTCCGCCGTCGCGTCCTCGATCAGGCTCTCCGCGCCGGCCGGCAGGGCGCCGAAGCGGCGGGTGAGCTGGCGCCGGAGCATCGCGGCCCGGCCCTCATGACCTCGGCTCTTCCCTCCGCGAAGCCTTCGGCGAAGCCTTTGGCGAGCAGTTCCTTTTCCCACTTCTTGATGCGTTCCGCCAGCATGCCCTGAATCCCCTCCATATCCATCGGCACCGTTGCGGCCTGCGGGCCGCCGAACAGACCCATGACCGCGTGCGCCACCACCTCGCCGAACGCCAGCCGTAACGTGGCGTGCCCGGGATGGTCGGCAAACCGTTCCTGTTCCCGCCTTGACATTTGGTTCCAGGCGTTGGGCCTTGGCCCAACGCATCGCAGGACATGAAGTGGGGAGTCGTCCGATTCGGCCGGAGAACCGGGTCACTCGCCGGGGCGGAGGAGGCCGGGGAAGACGTCGCTCGGCGCCTGGGCGTCCATCAGTCGATCCATGTAGGCGTCGTGCTGGTCCGGCGTCGCGGTATCGATCAACCGTTCCACATCCTCCGGCAGAGCCCCGAAGCGTCGGGTGAACTGGCGCTTGAGCAGGGCGGCCCTGCCCTTGGCCTCGCCCCTGGCCTCGCCTCTGGCTTCGCCCTTTGCGACCAGCTCCTGTTCCCACTTCTTGATGCGTTCCGCCAGCATGCCCTGAACCTCCTCGATATCCATCGGCACCGTTGCGGCCTGCGGGCCGCCGACCAGCCCCGCGACCGCGTGCGCCACCACATCGCCGAACGCCAGCCGCAGCGTCGCGTGGCCCGGATGGTCCTTGAACCAGGCCACCGCCTGGGTGACCAGGCCGGGCAGGTCCTCCGGCCGGTCGCAGATCTCGATCCGGAACAGCAGCGCCACCAGGCTGTCGTGCCGGGCCAAGTCCTCGGCGCGCAGCCGTCCCTCGTCGATCAGATGATAGCGGACCTGCGGCTGCCAAGGCCAGAGCGGCGAGTCCTCGGGCAGGGCCACCAGGTCGGCGGTGTCGGCGGGGCAGTCCCAGCGGGCCTCGCCGGCGTAGAGCACGATCGGCAGCAGCGGCGGCAGCCGGCCGCCCGGGGCGAGGGCGCGCCCGGCGATGATCTGCTGCCAGAGCAGGCCGGAATAGACCTGCACCCGCACCGGCATGAACCGCTCCGGGGTCGATTGGAACTCCAGCAGCAGGTAGATGTGGACCATCTCGCCGGCCAGCGTCGGCACGCGCCAGATCACGTCGCCCTCGCGCCGGTCGCCGCGGGCGGCATGGAACTTGGCGTTGACCCGTTCGAGCCGGGTGAAGTCCAGTATGGCGGCGATCCCGGCGGGCAGGAAGCCGCGCACGAGCTGCTCGATCATCACCGGGTCGGAGAACAGGCGGTGGTACAGGGAGTCGGAGGCTTGCATCGTCGCGTGTGCCCGGAAGGAAGTGCTCGCGCGATCAGCAGCACACTCCCGCAACCATCGGCAAGGCCCGGCCGGTTGCTGCGACCTTCTGACCCGATGAATTTGCCCCACGGCGCGGTGTGGGAGCGCTGGCTCCGAGGCAATCGGCATCGGAGCGCCACATCAACCTGCTTCCGAGCACCCCGGATCAATACAGTTGTTCCCCGACTACCCGGCACAGCATAGTTCTCGGCTTTGGTCTTGGGTGTCCTGAGCGTGTCTTCCCGGGCAGAAATGCTCGAGCCTTATTGAAACCCGCCGAGGATCGCGTGCTCCTCGTTAATCATCATGCCCGCCCAACCCGACGCCCCCAGCCAAAAACGTTGCATTCGCGCTTAACGCTGGGTAATGTTCCCTAATTGTTCTCATCCGGCCAAGGCGCTCCAGCCATGCTCGACCACAGCTCCCCGGCACCCGACGCACCCTCCCCGCCCGCGATCCACCCCGCGACCGCGCCCGTGATCCTCCTGTCGCCGCGCCACGAGGCGTTCTGCAAGGCCATGGCCTGCGGCGTCGGCGCGGCGGAGGCGGCGCGGCGGGCGGGGTATTCGCCTTACGGGGCGAAGCAGCGCGGCGCGGTCCTGACAGCCCGGCCGGAGATCCGCGTCCGCATCGACCAGCTCCGGACCGACCGGCAAGCCTGCCACCAGGACGCCCTGGACCGCGCCGCCGCCCTGGTCGAGACGATCGGGACCGAGGCGCTGGAGCGCAAGAGCCTCGGGCTGGCGCTGCGCGCGGTCGAGCTGGGCCTCAAGCTCCGCGGCGTGGTCCAGGACAAGCGCATTCCGCACCACTACCTCGGCGACAGGCCGCACCCCGACGCCGACCTCGAGATCATGTACTGCGACCCGGAGGAGGAAGCCGACCACGCCACCGTCGGCGGGGCGCCCGAACCGGGTCCGGACCAGTCCCCCGGCACGCGGCAGGCTCCCCCGCCGGCCGAAGCCGCCGCCGCGCCCGAACCCGCGCCGGCCGCAAAGCCCGCAGCGACGACGGCCGCGGTGCCCGCCGCCATGCCGGATAGTGACCTTTCGACCGTTTCGATAGTGACCCGCCCCGCCAGGCCCGCCCCCGCCCTGCTCGGCTCGACCTCACTGTCCGAGCCGTCCGCGCCGGTGCCGCCCTTCCGGGTGCCGGCCGCCGCCTGACGGTGACCATGCCGAAAAGCCCGGCGCGGCAATGGACATGACGCTGGAATCCACCGCCCAGGTCGGCGATACTCATCAGGTAAGGCATACCGAGGGAATCCATCGACACTGTCCGGCGGAGACGGGTGATGCGCGGGTCCTTTGCCTTCTTGGCGGCACTGCTGTTGGGGCCGGCCACGGGTCTTGCCAACTGGGAGTTCACCCGGTGGGGAATGACCGTGGACGAGGTTCAGCGGGCGTCCCGCTACGACGCCATCCTCAACGGCCAGGGGTTCGGCTGCCTGCTGGAGATGCCCGGCCCCATCCGGTTCCAGGGCAGCCGCTTCGACAAGGTACTGTTCTGCTTCGACGACGACACGCTGCTGAGGCGGGTGGAACTGGTCGCCGATGCGAGCGCCTATGCGGCCATCGAGAGAACCCTTCAGCAGGCTTACGGCGCCCCCAGGCTCCGGCGCAGCCTCGACATGCCCGAGCGCTACTGGAGCCACCCCGAAAGCGGCGACATGGTCCAGCTGTCGCTGGAGGAGAACGCCGTCGTCACCTACCGGGAAGCCCCGGCGGGATCGAACTGACGCATGAGCCGACGGGTCAGCTGTCGCCCGGCTTGGCCGGCTTGAGGTTGGGATCGGCCTTGCCCTTCGGGGCCTGCGCCGCGCCCTTCCCGGTCTCCGTCGTCGTGTCCTGCTTGCCGGACTCGCCGCCGCCCTGCGGGATGGCGGTGTCGCCCTTCAGGCGCTGCTGGTCCTTGGCCGCGGCTTCGCTTTCGCTGGTCATCGTCAGTCTCTCCACCGGTACGGGATGCTCGACGGGGAACAACAGTCCGATACGCTGTTATGTCCCGAAAACCGGCCGCTTGACACGGCCCCGCCCCGCGGCTTGAACATCCTGGAGAAAACCGGAGGAAACATGCCGACGCCGTCCGACGCCGCCTTCGTCCCCCTTGCAGATGCCCTCGCGGACGCCCTCGGCCCCGCCGTGGTCTCGACCGACCCTGCGGACCGGGAGCGGCATGCCAGCGACTGGAGCGGCCTCCAGGGAAGCCGGCCCCGCGCCGTCCTCCGTCCCCGCACCACCGAACAGGTCTCGGCCGCACTCCGGCTCTGCTCCGCCGCCGGGCAGCCGGTGGTCGTCCAGGGCGGGCTGACCGGCCTGGCCGGAGGCGCGTCAGCCCAGGAAGGCGAGGTGGCGCTGTCGCTGGACCGGATGGCCGGCGTCGAGGCGATCGACCGGGCCGCCATGACCATGACGGTGAAGGCGGGAACCACGCTCGCCGCGGTACAGGCCGCCGCCGAGGAAGCCGGCCTGTTCTACGCCGTCGATATCGGCGCCCGCGGCTCCTGCACGATCGGCGGCACCATCGCGACCAATGCCGGCGGCATCCGGGTCGTGCGCTACGGCATGACCCGGATGCAGGTGCTGGGCCTCGAAGCCGTCCTGGCCGACGGGACGGTGCTCAGCGACATGGGCGGAATGCTGAAGAACAACACCGGCTTCGACCTGAAGCAGCTTTTCATCGGCGCCGAAGGGGCGCTGGGCGTCGTCACGCGGGCCGTTCTCCGCCTGCAGCCGGCACCCAGGGCCCGCGCGACGGCGTGGCTGGCGGTCGCCGACGACTCATCCCTGATCACGCTCCTGTCGGCGGCGCGCCAAAAGCTCGGTTCGAACCTCGCCGCCTTCGAGGCGATGTGGCCCGGCTACCTGTCGGCGATCACCGCGCGCGGGGCGCACTACCGCACGCCCCTTGCCGACATCGCCACGCCCGCCGTCCTGATCGACGTCTTCGGCGACGACCCCTCCGCCACCGATGCCGACCTGCGCGAGCGCCTGGAGGGCTTCCTGGCCGACGCCCTGCAGCAGGGCTGGCTGAACGACGCGGTGATCGCCGAAAGCATTGACCAGTCCCGCCGCCTGTGGGCGATCCGCGACGAGGCCCCGGCCGAATACTCGACCCTCTTCCGGAGTTCCAAGGGCTATGACGTGTCGATCCCGATCGGCCGCATGATCGACGCGGTCCGGGTCCTGGAAACCGCCCTGTCCGGAGCGGTGTCCGAGGCCGCCGTCCTGATCTACGGTCACCTCGGCGACGCCAACATCCATGTGGTCATAGGCTTCGACGCCCCGGTGGAGAAGGCCGTCTACGGGCGCGTCGACGACCTGCTCTACGGCACGGTGCGGGACTTCTCCGGCTCGGTGTCGGCCGAGCACGGGATCGGCGTCCTGAAGCGCCAGTGGCTCGGCTTCACCCGGTCGGAGGCGGAGATCGCGACCATGGAGCGGCTGAAGGCGGCGCTCGACCCGTCCGGCATCCTCAACCCGGGCCGGGTGGTCGCCGCTCCCTCATGACCCCGCGCCCACCGTCGGCGCCAGCAGATGGGAGACTAGCGGCGGCTCGGCGCCGCGGTGGAACGCGCGCGCCCGATCCTGGAGGGCCTGGTCGGTCCGGCTGACCCGCTCGTGCTGGCGCAGATGGTCGAGCCAGGATTGCAGGATGAAGTATTCCAGGTACCGCCCCTGCGCGGCGGCGTCCTCGAACACCCCCCAGGACAGGGCGCCGGACCGCCGCCGCGCCCGCCTCAGCTCCGCCATGGCGGCGGCGAAGGCGGCCGCGTCGGCCGGATCGATCCGGTACTCCACGGTGACCATGACCGGCCCGCGGTCCGGCTCGGGGTCATGGTCGACCATCGGCGCGGGCCAGTGCATCGAGGGCGCGAGGTCGAGGCCCGCGCCGCCGCCGAGCGGGAAACGCAGCGCCGCCGCCGATCCCAGCACGAGGCCCGCCGCCGCCAGCGCCAGGGCCGTCGGCGTGCCGGCCAGGGTCGCGACCTGCCCCCAGACGGCGCTGCCCCCCGCCATGGACCCGAAGAAGACCACGAGGAAGACCGACAGCGCCCGCGCCTTGACCCAGCCGGCGGTCGCCTGCTGCGCCCCGACATTCAGGGTGGACAGCATCGCGATCCAGGAGAACCCGGCGGCCAGCATGGCGACGGCCACCAGCTCGTAGGTCCTGACGAAGGCCAGCGCCAGCGTCGCCGCCGCGAACGCCCAGGTGGCCAGCACCGTCAGCCGGTCCGCCGAAAGCCTGGCGCGGAAACGGGGCAGCAGCAGCGCGCCGGCCACGGCGCCGACTCCGATGCAGGCGAGCAGGATCCCGTAGCCTCCCGGTCCCTCCCCCAGCTCGTTTCGGGTGACGATGGGCAGCAGGGCCCAGGCGGCGCTGCCGAAGGCGAAGAAGGAGACCGCCCGGACCAGGACCGTACGCAGGGCGGGCGCTTCGCGGACATAACGCAGGCCCGCCCGCATCGCCGGCACGAAATGCTCGGGCGGCAGACGGTTCGGCGTCGGCTCGCGCTTCCAGGCCAGCAGCACGGCCAGCACGCCGAGGAAGGAAAGCGCGTTCATCAGGAACACGGCGGCCGGGCCGGCGAAGGACAGGATCGCGCCGGCCAGCGCCGGGCCGATCGCCCGGCTGACATTGATGCCCATGCTGTTCAGCGCCACCGCCGAGGACAGCTCCTCCTTAGGCACCAGTTCGGGCACGATCGCCTGGAAGGCGGGCGCGTTCATGGCGGCGCCGGCGCCGAGCGCGAAGGTCGCGGCGAGCAGGATGCCGGGGCCGACCAGCCCGAGAAGCGCAAGCGTGCCGAGGGTCGTCGCGACGGCGAGCCCCCAGAGCTGGGCGGCGATCAGGAACCTGCGCCGATCCACGATGTCGGCGAGCACTCCCGACGGCAGCGCGAACAGGAACATCGGCAGCGTGGTCGCGGCCTGGACCAGCGCCACCATGAAGGGGCTGGGCGACAGCGAGGTCATGAACCAGCCCGCGCCGACATCGTGCATCCAGGTGCCGATGTTGGACGCGACGGTCGCGATCCACAGCGCCCGGAAGGTCCCGTGCCTGAACGGGCTCCAGGCCCCGGCGCCGGAGGCAGGCGCCGGGGTTCGTTCGACGGCGGCCGTCATGGGATATCCTCCGTCAGAAAGCGAAGCAGTTGCAGCCCAGGGCGCCCCAGAACCGGCTCTTGTCGGAGACCGGCAGCGGGGTGGACCAGGCGATGTGGTGGGCATGGCCGTGGACGCCGCACTGGTCGGCGCAGCCGCACGCCGAGGACAGCGCCATGGCGTTGGTGGCGCTCGCCGGCCTCCCCTCCGCCCGGCGCCAGTGCCCGCCGAAGGTCCGGGCCGGCGACCAGTCCGGCGACGGCGGCGGGGGCGCCGGGTCGCGGCCGCGGAACTCCGCCGCGGCGTAGACGATCCTGCCGCCGAGCACGGTCATCACGGACTCGATGTCCTTGATGGCCTCGCCCGGGACCGAGAAATAGTCGTCGGACAGCACGGTGATGTCGGCGTATTCGCCGGGCGCCAACGCACCCTTCACGCCGGCCTCGCCGGAGAACCAGGCGCTCCCCTTGGTCCACAGCCGCAGCGCCGCTTCCCGGTCCAGCCGGTTGCGTTCGGGAGTCAGCGTCAACCCGCCCAGCGTCTTGCCCTGGGTCAGCCAATAGAGGGCCACCCACGGATTGTAGGAGGAAACGCGGGTCGCGTCGGTGCCGGCGCCGACCGGAACGCCCGCTTCCAGCATGCGGGTGATCGGCGGCGTCGCCTCGGCGGCATCGGCGCCGTACCGGTCGACATAATATTCGCCCTGGAAGGCCATGCGGTGCTGCACCGCGATGCCGCCGCCGAGTGCCGCGATACGGTCGATGTTCTTCTGCGTGATCGTCTCGGCATGGTCGATGATGAAGCGCAGACCGTCGAAGGGGACGTCCCGGTCCACCCGCTCGAAGACGGTGAGGAAACGGTCGATCGACTCGTCGTAGGTCGCGTGGATGCGGAACGGCCAGCGGTTCTCGGCCAGCAGCCGGACGACGCTCTCCAGCTCCGCCTCCATCACGGGCGCCAGGTCCGGGCGCGGCTCCAGGAAATTCTCGAAGTCGGCGGCCGACCAGGCGAGGTTCTCGCCGCCGCCGTTCATGCGCAGGAACGCGTCGCCCTCGCCCGGCTTGACCATCCCGGTCCAGCGCCGATAGTCCGCCAGCTCCTCGCCGGCCTTCTGGGCGAACAGGTTGTAGGCGACCCGAACCGTCATCTGCCCGTCACGATGGAGCGCCCGGATGATCTCGTAGTCGTCGGGATAGTTCTGCCCGCCCCCACCGGCGTCGATCACGGACGTGATGCCGAGGCGGTTCAGCTCGCGCATGAAGTGCCGGGTGGAATTGGCCTGGTCCTCGGGATCGAGCTTCGGTCCTTTGGCCAGCGTGGAATAGAGGATCAGCGCCGACGGCTTCGCCACGAGCAGCCCGGTCGGCTCCCCGGCCGCGTCGTGCTCGATCACGCCGCCCGGCGGGTTCGGCGTGTCGCGGGTGAAGCCGATCGCGCGCAGGGCCGCGCGGTTGAGCAGCGCCCGCCCGTAGAGATGCAGGATGAACACCGGCGTGTCGGGGGCGGCGGCGTTGATCTCGTCCAGCGTCGGCATGCGCCGCTCGGCGAACTGGAACTCCGACCAGCCGCCGACCACCCGAACCCATTGCGGCGACGGCGTGCGCCGGGCCTGCTCCCGAAGCATGCGCAGGGCATCGGCCAGGCTCGGCACCCCTTCCCAGCGAAGCTCCAGGTTATAGTAAAGCCCGCCGCGGATCAGGTGGGTATGGCTGTCGTTGAGCCCCGGGATCGCGCGGCGCCCTTTCAGGTCGATCACTTCCGTCCCGGCCCCGGCCAGGGGCATGATCTCGTCGGCGCGTCCGGCGGCGAGGATGCGGCCGTCGCTGATCGCGATGGCCTCCACCTCGGGCTTGGTGCGGTCGAGCGTCGTGATACGGCCGTTGGTCAGGATCAGGTCGGGTGCGGTCGTCATGGCTCCCTCGGCGTGACGGATGCCCGTGCCCAGAAGGGCGGCGGCGCCAACGGATTTCAGCAAGGTGCGGCGGGTCGGGGTCATAAGCTCCGGCCTCCTGTCAGTCATGTCCCGGTCCGGGCCGCGCACGGTGACGCGCGCAGCCCGGCAAGCCCGGTCTCGTTCGGAAGACCGGCTACTCGGCGGCGATCGGCGCCAGGGCCTCGTTCGGCTCCCTGGTGCGCTGCGGCGCCTTGTGGACCATGGTGTAGGCATAATCGACGCCCATGCCGTAGGCGCCGGAATGCTCGCGCACCAGGGCCATGACGGCGTCATAGGTATCCCGGCGCGCCCAGTCGCGCTGCCACTCGAGCAGCACCTGCTGCCAGGTCACCGGGACGACGCCGACCTGGATCATGCGCTGCATGGAATAGTCGTGCGCCTCCTTCGAGGTGCCGCCGGACGCGTCGGCCACCATGTAGATCTCGTACCCGCCCTCCAGCATGGCCGACAGGGCGAAGGAATTGTTGCACACCTCCGTCCAGAGACCGGAGACGACGACCTTCTTCTGTCCGTTCGATGCCAGGGCGTCGCGCACCTTCTGGTCATCCCAGGAGTTCATGGAGGTCCGCTCCAGCAGCTTCTTGCCGGGGAACACGTCCAGCAGTTCGGGATAGGTGAAGCCGGAGAAGCTTTCGGTCTCGACGGTGGTGATCGTGGTCGGGATATTGAAGATCTTCGCGGCCTTGGCCAGCGCCACGGTGTTGTTCTTCAGGACCTGGCGGTCGATCGACTGCACCCCGAACGCCATCTGCGGCTGGTGGTCGATGAAGATCAGCTGGCAATTGGACGGCGTCAGCAGGTGGAGCTTCGTGTCGGTCATCTCTCTAGTCTCCCTTGTCGGATCATGTTCTTGAGGGGGTGCCCGCGGTCCGGATCAGCTCGGCCTCCCGGTTCCCTGGGCGAAGGCCGAGCGGATGCAGCCGAGCAGTTCGTCGGGTTCGAACGGCTTGGCCAGATAGCTCCCGACCCCCGCCTTCAAGGCGCGGGCACGGGTCGTCTCATCGGGAAAGGCGGTGACCAGGATGGTCGGGATCGGCGTGCCCGACGCGACCAGATGGCGGTGCAGGTCGAGCCCGCCCATGCCGGGCATCCTCACGTCCGTGATCAGGCAGACCGTCCGCGCCATCTCGCCGGAATCCAGGAATTCGGCGGCGCTCCGAAATCCCGACGCCGCGAACCCCATTGCCCTGACGAGGCTGACCGCGGCCTCCCGAGCCGAATCGTCATCGTCGACGACCGCAATCAGCAGGTTCGCGGACATCCCGTCGCTTTCCCCGTTCTTCCCCGACGCAAGCGTTCCTGCGTCGGGGCGAACCATGGGGAAAGTCGTGGGATGGGAACAATCATACTGTAGTATCGAAGGCCTAATGCCTGGCGGTACCGGCACCCAGCCTGTCCGCGATGCGCACCAGGTCCGGCAGCGATTTCGCCTGCATCTTGCGCATCACCTGGGCACGGTGGACCTTCACCGTGACCTCGCTGAGCTGAAGCTCGCCGGCGATCTGTTTGTTCATCTGGCCGGCGGCGACCATCGCCATGATCTCCTGTTCGCGCGGCGTCAGCGTCGCGAAACGCTCCCGCAGTTCCGCGAGCAAGGCCAGTTCCGCCCGGCGGCTGCGGTCCAGCTCGATACCCCGGTGGACCGCGTCGAGCAGATCCTGGTCCCGGAAGGGCTTGGTCAGGAATTCGAGCGCGCCCGCCTTCATCGCGGCCACCGACATCGGGATGTCGCCGTGCCCGGTTATGAAGACGATCGGAATGCTGATGCCCGATCCGGCCAGGACGCGCTGGAACTCCAGCCCGCTGGAGCCGGGCAGCCTGACATCCAGGATGAGGCAGCCGGGCGCGTCGATCCTCTCTCCGAGCATGAAGGCTTGCGCCGTCTCGAACGCCTGGACCGAGTGGCCGACGGAGCGCAGCAGGCTCCGGATCGACTCCCGGACGGAGGGATCGTCATCGACGACGAAGACGACGGAGGGCGGCTGACTCATCGGGCCTGCTCCCCGACCGGCCAGACGCCGTCGTCGCTGCCCGGCAGCGTGAACCGGAAGACCGCGCCGTGCGGGACATTGTCGTCCGCCCAGAGCCGTCCGCCGCCGGACTCGATGATCAACCTGCAAAACATCAGTCCCATGCCCATTCCGTCGGGTTTCGTCGTGAAGAACGGCTCGAAGATCCTGCCCCTCAGCTCCGGATCGACGCCGGATCCGGAGTCCTCGACGGAGACCATGACCTCGCCGGGAACCTGCGATCGGGACGTGACCCGCAGCACGCGCGCCCTGCCCGTCACCGGGCACATGGCGTCGATCGCGTTCGAGACCAGGTTGGACAGGACCTGCTGGAGCTGGATCGGGTTGCCGGTGACGGTCGGCAGCCCCGGCTCCAGCGCCGTTTCGACGGTCACGCGGCCCAGGCGGGCATCGTCCCGGCAGCGGCCCAGGACCTCCTCGATCAGCTGGTTGACGTCCAGCGGAACGCGATCCCGGGTGTCCTTCTTGAACATCGTCCTGATGCTCTCGATCACCGTCCCGGCGCGGTGGCCGTCATTGACGATCCGTTTCAAGGCCGCCTGCACCTCGCCGAGGTCGGGGTCCTTCTTTTCGAGCCAGCGGAGCCCCGCGGCCGCATTGGTCACCATGCTCGCCAGGGGCTGGTTGATCTCGTGGGCGATCAGGGCAGACAGGGCCTCCATCGCGGTAAGCCTCGTCTCGCGGGCGCGGCGCTCGGCGGAAACCGACCGGGCGACCCGGGCATAGAGGGTCGTCGATTCCGACAGCAGGACGAGCAGGACGATGCTGGCGGAGGCCAGCCCGTAGGACCTTCCTCCCCACCACCCCACGCTCAGGCGGATGCCGGCACTGATGTAGGAGAGCAGGATGATCTCGATCAGCAGCGTGCAGAGCACGACCATCAGCCAGAGATCGAGGACCGACCGTCGGCGGACGAACAGGACGGCGAGCGCCGTCAGGTAGAGGAACACCGCCATGGTCGGGACATACAGCCACAAATCGGTGACGTTCCTCGCGTTCCTCATGAAGTTCGGCAGCGAATCGTCGTTGGCCAGGATGAACCAGGTCAGCCCGCCGGCGGCGGCGAGCGTGCCGGCGACGCTCCCGACGATCGCCTTCCGGACCGAACCCTGGAACCTCGGCGCCGAAGTCGCTCCATCCTTCGACAGCGCGTAGGCGAGCACGAACAGGGGGAACCCCAGGCGGCGCAGTGCGGCGATCGACGCGGTGGCCTGCAGTCCCGCGTCCAGGCCCAGCGCGTCGAACACGTCGGGAAAGGTGAGCATCCACGGCACCACCATCAGGCCCGAGAAGAGGTAGCCTATCGCCAGGACGAGGACGGCCCGTGACTGCTGGACGGAGAACAGCGCCAGCAGCAGGGCCGAGGTGATCAGCTCGATCAGCAGGATCGCCGCCCCGTATGCCGGCAGCAGGACTTCCGTACCGGTCAGGGGAATGCGCGCGAACGGCATCGTGACCAGCAGTTCGACGACCAGGACGACGAGCACGCAGACGGCCAGCCGCTCCTGGTTCCGGGACGGCGGCGATGTCGAAAGCAGGAACGGATGGTCGCCCTGCACACGCCTCGGTGATCTCACGCACGTCTCCCCAATCTGCCGCCCTGCGGGCCGGAGGATTGCAGCGAAAGTCGGACGGACGCAACAGGACACCTTTGGAAATGGCCGGTGCCATCGCCGATCGACCGCGATCGCTTCGAACCTCCCCGCTTCGGTTGCTATCCTCTCCCGGACGGACTATGGCAGTGGGAAACGGATCGGCTTTGGAAGTCAAAGCCGCGACCTGCGTCATCTCGGGAGTTGGATGCGGATATGGCTGACGAAGCGCAGAGGGTGGCATTGGTGACAGGTGCTGCCCGGGGCATCGGTCTCGCCGCGGCGAGACGCTTTCTGGCCGGCGGCTGGCGCGTCGCGCTCCTCGACATCGACGGCGGGACGCTCCGGGAAGCGGTCGCCGGGACCGGCGCGCCGGAGGCGACGATGGCGCTCGTCTGTGACGTCGCCGACCCCGACGCCGTGAATGGCGCCGTGGAGGATCTCGGCAGCCGGTTCGGTCGGCTCGACGCCCTGGTGAACAATGCCGGCATCGCCGTCTTCAAGCCGATCCTGGAGACGTCGTTCGAGGAGTGGTCGCGCGTCCTGGCGGTGAATCTGAGCGGTCCGTTCCTGTGCACCCAGAAGGCCGCGCCGCTGATGGCCGAGACCGGCGGAGGCGCTGTTGTGAACATCACGTCGATCTCCGGTATGCGGGCCTCCACACTCCGGGTCGCCTACGGCACGAGCAAAGCCGGGCTCGCTCACCTGACGAAGCAGCAGGCGGTCGAACTGGCTGGTCTCGGCATCCGCGTCAACGCCATCGCGCCCGGCCCGGTCGACACGGCCATGGCCAAGGCGGTGCACAGCCCCGCGATCCGGGCGGACTATCGCGACGCCATCCCGCTTGGCCGCTACGGACTCGAGGAGGAGCTTGCCGAAGCGATCTTCTTCCTGTGCAGCGATAGCGCCAGCTACATCACCGGGCAGACGCTCGGCGTGGACGGGGGTTTCGGCGCCACAGGCATCGGGTTGCCGACGCTGCGCGGTGAAGCGCGCAAGGACTGATGGCGGAGTCCGGGCTCTCTATAGGGCGAGGGCCGGCGGTGGTCGGTTCGCCGGGGACGGCAGCGTCGCCCGGACCGGTTTTGTGAACGCGCTTGACCGAGGTCAACAAGGCCTCTCCCGTTCCGATGTCTTATGGAGGGAGATTGCCTGAGGCACCTTTCCGTCAGCACCACCGATTTGTTCACCATGGAAACCCTGATCCTCGCCACGCTCTTCCTGGTCGGAAGCCACGTCGTTCCCGGGCTGCCGGGGATGCGTTCCTCGCTGATCGAGGCACTCGGGCGCCGGATGTTCCTCGCGGTCTATTCGATAGTCTCGCTGGCGGCCCTTGTCCTGTTGGTCTGGAGCTACCGGACGGCCGATGCCGGGACGTGGCTCTATCTTCCGTCGGTCGAGGCGCGGACCCTGGCGGTGCTCGCGATGCCGGTCGCCCTTTTCCTGCTGGTCGGCAGGCTCACCACGCCGGCCGGATCGCCGGAACCCGTCGGCATCTATCGGATCACCGCCGTGCCCGGCAGCCTGTCGGTCCTGCTCTGGACCCTGCTGCACCTCGCGGTGCTGGGAGGAACGCGGCAGGTGATCGTCTTCGCCGGCATGGCCGCCATCGCCCTGTTCTCCCTCGTCAGGAACTGGCAGGCCGCCTCGCCGGCTCGCCGCCGGGCCGGCATCCTGCCGTTTTCAGGCATGATCCGGGGCCGCGAGAAGTTGGTCTGGAACGAGATCGGCTGGGGCCGGCTTCTCCTGGCCCTCGCTGTCTGGGCGGCACTGCTTCTGCTCCATCCCGTCGTGATCGGCCCCGATCCCCTCGCGTACCTGCTCTGACACGCCCGGCCGTCACCATGCGGCACCATGGCAACCAGATCACCGGAGTTGATGATGAGCTTGCGGACACATTCCCTCACCCCCGACATGCTGCTGGTCGACGCGATAGCCGGACGGCCTGAAACGATCGCCAGGCTGACCGCCCTCGATCCGGCATTCGCCGGGCTGTTGGATCCGGACCACGGGAAGCCCATGGCCGGACAGATCCGTTTGGACGAGGCAGCCCGGGTCGCCGGCGTCCGGTTCGAGACCCTGCGCGGAGTGCTGCAGGGCGAATTGTCCCCATCGGACGTTTCCCGCGGCGGCGTTGTCGACCAGCCCGCCGATGCGGGGCGCGGAACGAGCGGCGACTGGTTCGATCAGGCCGAGCGCCTGTCGGCACCCCATCTGGATGTGCGGCCGCTGCTCGCATCGGGACAGGATCCGTTCGCCCAGGTGATGTCCCTGGCGGCCCGGGTGCCCGGAGGCAGCTTCATGGTGGTGGACGCGCCCTTCGATCCGGCTCCGCTGCGCCGGGTGCTCGCCGGAAAGGGTTTCACCTCGATCGGCCGCCAGCTCGGCCCCGGCCACTGGCGCATCTGCTGGCGCCGCGAGGAGCCCCAGGAAACGGAGCCTGCGGCCGAGGAACCCATGGCGCGCCAGGGCGCCGAACCCTGGAACGCGGCCGACGGCACCCACCTGGACGTACGCGGCCTGCAGCCGCCGGAACCGCTGACACGGGTGCTCGACCTGATCGACCAGGGCGGAATCGATCGGCTGGTGGTTCATCACGACCGCGAACCCGTCTTCCTCTATCCCATGCTGGCCGAGCGGGGCTGGTCGTGCCTGTCGGTCGATCATCTGGAGGGCGAGGTCCGGATCAGGCTGGCCCGGGAGGCTTGATGATCGCCCCAGGATCCAGGCTGCTGCCGGCAACGATCCCGTTCCGCTTCCTGACGGCCGCCCTGCTGTTCCACCTCCTGGGCTGGACGGCGCTGGCGGCCGGAGCCCCGATCCTCGCCGCCTCGGAGGGCGGGCTGGGCCTGCCGGTCGCGGCGCTCCACCTGATGACGCTCGGCGTGCTGACCGCCACGGCCATGGGAGCCGGGTTCCAGTTGCTGCCCGTGGCGATCCAGGCGGATCTGCCCGCCGTGTGGCCGTGCCGGCTGGCCAGCTGGTCGCTGCTGCCGGGCATCCCGGTGCTGGCGTGGGGCATGATGACGGCCGACCTCTGGTTGCTTGGCATCGGCGGAAGCGCCGTCGCGCTGGCCCTGCTGCTGTTCGCCGGGATCGTCGGCCTCGCGCTGTGGCGCGCGGACACCGCCAAGCCGCAGGTCCGGCTCGTCGGTCGTTACCTGTGGGCATCCTTGGCCTGCCTGGTGGCACTGGCCGTACTCGGCCTTGCCCTGCTCGGCGATTTCGCGCACGGCTACCTGGACGATCACCGGACCGTGTCCGTAGTCCATCTGGCGGTCGCCTGCTACGGCTTCCTGGGGCTGCTGGCCGCCGGGTTCGTGCAGGTGCTGGTCCCCATGTTCGCCCTGGTGGCACCGCAACCAGAACGCCCGGTCACCATCGTGCTCGTCCTCGCCGTCGCGGCACTTGCCCTGGCCGGCGTCGGGGCCTTCGTGCCGGCGGCCTGTGTCGGCCTGGGAGGGACATGCCTGCATGTCCATGGAATGGCCGGCCTGATGCGCCGGCGAAACCGCCGCGATCTCGGCACCTCCTTCCTCCTGATCCGGCTTTCCTGGGCCATGCTGCCCGTCAGCCTCGTGCTGGGGCTGCTCCTGGCGCTCGATCTCCTGCCCGCCCGCGGTGGCGGCCTGTTCGTGTTGGCGATTGTCGTCGGCTGGCTGCTCAGCCTCGTGCTCGGCATGCTCCAACGGATCCTGCCGTTCCTGAGCGCGATCCACGCAGCCAGGGCCGGCCGGCGAATTCCCAAGGTATCGGAGCTTGGCGACGACCTGATGCTGCGGATCCAGGCGGCGTGCCATGTCGGTGCGCTGGCCGCGGTCGGGGGAGGCATGGCGCTCGACCTGGAGGTGCTGATACGCGGAGGCGCCTTGGCCGGGGCGGCGGGTGCCGCGGCCTTCATCATCTACGCGCTCGATCTTTACCTGCGGATCAGGGCCCTGCCCCGGGCCCGCCCCGTCGCGGCGAAAGAAGGAACCATCCCATGAAATCCGAAGAAGCCATTTCCGCCGCCCGCGAGGCGCTGGCCCAGGTCATCGACCCCGAAACGGAGCTCAGCGTGCTCGATATGGGGCTTGTCTACGGCATCGAGGAATCGGCGGACGGCCTGCGCGTCATGCTGAGCCTGACGCATCCGAGCTGCCCGATGGGCGGGCTGATCGTGGAGCAGGCCGAAGCCGCGCTGGCCGGGGTTTCCCATCCCGATTACCCGACGCGGCTCGAACTCACCTTCGACCCGCCCTGGACTCCGGACCGGATCACCGCAGAGGGCCGCCGCCAGTTGGGCAGTCCAGGGTGACCCGCCGGAATCCCTGCGCCAGCCCCCACGCCTCCTCGAAAAGCCGGGATCATCCCGGCCGACCGTCCACTCGCGCGCCGGTCAGGATGGGAACATACTCGACCAGGTAGAAGGCGAAGGCGACCGCCCACAGCATACCGGACAGGGCGATCACGGGAACCGGAAGACCCGGTGCCATAATCGGGCCGAAGACCCGGACGAGGGCGGCGAGGTTCATGATGGCGAAGGCCGCGGTCATCAGGCGGGTCGCTTCGATCGCCCGACCGGTATGGCCGCGGGCGGTGCGGGCCATCATGCCAAGGGTCAGGACGCCGATGCCGCCGATGGTGAACGCATGGTCGGGCGCGCTGGCCGGCAGGTCGAGCCCGAGATCCAGCGCCGCGCGCAGGAACAGGGCCACGGCGATCCAGGCATGGCCGGCGTGCAGCACCCAGAGCATCGGCACGTCACGCGTTTCCCAAGGTTTCCAGGGCAACGCCCGGGCCACCAGCAGCAGCGCCGAGGCGAGGGCCGTGATGCCGCTCGCCGGTGTCAGCGGTGCCAGGACGGAAAGCACAGCGGCCAGCACGGTCGCCGCCGTGGCAAGGGTATCCAGCCGCTCGCTGCGGTCGGCGCCTGCCGCGGGCAGGCGGTTCTTCGTGAAGAACGGGATCACCCGCCCGCCCATGATCACCAGGATCACCAGCAGGGCTCCGAGCACCGCGCGGGTGGCTTCGGTCCCCAGCAGAAGGACGCCGCCCGCGTCCAGGTGAAGGACGAGGTTCGCCAGGGCCAGGCCGAGCAGGACGAAAGGAAAAGCGATGTTGCGCCGGTTCCGTGCCGCCACCAAAGGCGGCAGCATAGTGACGGCAGCGACCGGCAGGAAGGCTACATCCACTGCGGCGGCCATCTGCCATGGCACGGCGTCGCCCGCCAGCATGACCACGCGGCCCGCCACCCAGAGCGCGGCCAGCCCGGCGAGCTTCAAGCCGGTGGCCGTCGGCCGGCCGGTCCAGTTCGGAATCGCGGTCAGCAGGAAGCCGACCAGGACGGCCGAGGTGAACCCGAACAGCATTTCGTGGGTGTGCCAGCCGACCGGACCGAACCCGCTCGGGATGGTGAAATGCCCATGCCAGACCATGACCCATAGCGGGATCCAGGACGCGGCGAGGCCGGCGGCGAGCAGGTAGAAAGGCCGGAAGCCCAGGGCAAACAGGACATGGCGCCGGCGGAGCCGATCCTGACCGGCTTGGGTGAGGGCGGTGTTGGTCATGATACGCTCTTCCGGATGGTGGCGGACATCAGGACGCATCATCCACCGTCGCAGGGCTGCGGACCTTGATCATGGTCAAGGCCGCGATCCGCCGCCAAGCGCGTTCCAGCGCGGGTCAGGAACCTCTCCATGGAAAGAATTTGGATCAGAATACACGAACCGGAACCCGATCCATCCCTCCCCAAGCGCGAGAGCGAAGAAGCGACGTCGAGTGAAACCGTATAAAAATTGGAATCACCCTGTCATCCGATTTGACGCCAATGCCATGGACCGATGCACGACGGTCCATTCGACTGACAATGCTGGAAAAAGTTGAAAACTTTGCTTTGGAGCAAGGTTTCGCATCCTCGTTGGTGCTTACGTATCCGGCGTTCGCCACTCTCGGAGAATGGATCATGGTTGCCGCCCACCCCAGGCCCCTTTTCTTGAATGCGGGCATGGTGATAGCTCCATACGCAACCAACCCACCCTTGAGAGCGCTGGAATGGCATTTGCCAACCTGGAAAAGCCACTGATCACCACGGACGCGAATCCAGATCAAAAACCCGGCAGCGTTCAATTGAGGTTAGTTGATGGCCGAAAGATTCACGAAATCAGCTGCCCGTAATATCTTCTACGGCGGCTCCGCATTCTTCCTGGTCACCTTCGTGGCACTCACGATCCACAGTCACTATTACATACGGACGGTCAGCACCGACGAGTCGACGCTGACCGAGGGTGTCGCGCGCGGCAAGCATGTCTGGGAAAGGAACGCCTGCATCAACTGCCACTCCATACTCGGCGAGGGTGCCTATTTCGCGCCGGAGTTGGGCAACGTCTGGGTCCGTTACGGCGGCCGCGACGATCCGGAGGGTGCCCGCGCGGCCCTGGTCGCATGGATGCAGTCCCAGCCCAGCGGCATCGAGGGGCGCCGTCAGATGCCGCAGTTCAACCTGACCGACCAGGAACTGAACGATCTCGCGGATTTCCTGGAGTGGACCAGCCGGATCGATACCCAGGGATGGCCGCCGAACGACGCAGGTTGACGGGGCCTGGACTGCCGATCGGACTTGCGATGATCACGACGGTGGCTGCAGGGGGAGCCAACGAATGAAATACGATACCCAACGGATCGCCTACTGGTACTTCGTCTGCGCGATGACGCTGTTCGTCGTCCAGGTACTGGTCGGGGCGCTCGCGGCGACGGTCTACGCCGTGCCGAACTTCCTGGCCGAGATCCTGCCTTTCAACATCCTGCGGATGATCCACACCAACGCGCTGATCGTGTGGCTCCTGCTGGGCTTCTTCGGCTCGGCCTACTATCTGGTTCCCGAAGAGACCGAGCGCGACATCGAGAGCCCCATGCTGGCCTATATCCAGCTGGCGATCCTGATGGTCGGCGCCCTGGGCGCGGTGATCGGCTACACCTTCGGCATCCACGAGGGCCGCGAATTCCTCGAGCAACCGCTCTGGGTCAAGATCGGCATCGTCGTGGCGGCCCTGATCTTCCTCTACAACATTTCCATGACCGTCCTGAAAGGCCGCAGGACCGCGGTCTCCAACGTCCTGCTTCTGGGCTTGTGGGGAATCGCGGTCTTCTTCCTGTTCGCCTTCTACAATCCCGTCAACCTGGGGGTCGACAAGCTGTACTGGTGGTACATCGTCCATCTCTGGGTCGAGGGGGTCTGGGAACTGGTCATGGCCTCGGTTCTCGCCTTCCTGGTCATCAAGATGACCGGCGTCGATCGCGAGGTGGTGGAGAAGTGGCTTTACGCCATCGTCGGCCTGGCGCTGTTCTCCGGCCTGCTCGGCACCGGCCATCACTACTACTGGATCGGCG
Organism: Skermanella rosea; assembly: GCF_016806835.2. Lineage (NCBI taxonomy): Bacteria > Pseudomonadati > Pseudomonadota > Alphaproteobacteria > Rhodospirillales > Azospirillaceae > Skermanella > Skermanella rosea. Next base: position 4,458,691 of record NZ_CP086111.1, read on the forward strand.
CTCCGGCCTACTGGCAGTGGATCGGATCGATCTTCTCGACGCTGGAAGTCGCCCCGTTCTTCGCCATGGTGCTGTTCGCCTTCACCATGGCCTGGAAAGGACGGCGCGACCACCCGAACAAGGCGGCCTTCCTGTGGACGCTGGGCACGCCCGTCTTCGCCTTCTTCGGCGCCGGCGTGTGGGGCTTCATGCACACCCTGTCCTTCGTCAACTACTACAGTCACGGCACCCAGGTCACCGCGGCACACGGCCACCTCGCCTTCTTCGGCGCCTACGTGATGCTGAACCTCGCGATCATCAGCTACGCCATGCCGCATCTGCGGGGCTACGCGCCCTACAACCAGGTGCTCAACATGTGGAGCTTCTGGATCATGACCTCCGCCATGGCCTTCATGACCTTCGTGCTCACCTTCGGCGGCGTCGTGCAGATCCATCTCCAGCGCGTCATGGGGATGAACTACATGGAGGTCCAGGAACAGCTGGCGCTGTTCTACTGGATGCGCCTCGGGTCCGGAATCTTCGTCGTGATCTCGGTACTCATGTTCGTCTATGCGATGTTCGGCCCGGCCCGCGAGCAGGCACCGGCCCGCATCCAGGCCTCCGTCGCCCCGGCCGAATGATGGCCGCGGCGATGGGCGACCCGATCGGGGGAACGGCGGCATCCGCCGCCGTTCCCTTCTACGCGCCGACCGGCAACGAGGTGGCGCTGTTCGAGCATGCCTACCGGAACCGGCTGCCGCTGCTGCTCAAGGGGCCGACCGGGTGCGGCAAGACGCGGTTCGTGGCTCACATGGCGGCCCGGCTCGGGCGTCCGCTCAACACCGTCTCCTGCCATGACGACCTGACCGCCGCCGACCTGACCGGGCGTTACCTGCTGAAGGGCGGCGACACGGTCTGGGTCGACGGCCCGCTGACCCGCGCGGTGCGCGAGGGTGCCGTCTGCTACCTGGACGAGGTTGTCGAGGCGCGGAAGGACGTCACCGTCGTGCTGCATCCGCTGACCGACGACCGCCGTCTGCTGCCACTGGAACGTACCGGCGAACTCCTGGAGGCCCCGCCCGAGTTCATGCTGATCGTCTCCTACAATCCGGGCTACCAGAACATCCTGAAGTCGCTGAAGCCCTCGACCCGCCAGCGCTTCGTCGCCATCGAGTTCGGTTTCCCGCCTCCCGAGGCCGAGACCGCCATCGTCGCCCAGGAGAGCGGCTTGCCGCGGGGCCGGGTGGCGCCCCTGGTGCGCCTCGGCAACGCGTTGCGGGGTCTCAAGGGCCAGGATCTCGAGGAGGGAGTCTCGACCCGCCTGCTCGTCTACTGCGCGACGCTGATCCAATCCGGGATGAAGCCCGAAGAAGCCGTCCTGGCCGCCATGATCGAGCCGCTGACCGACGATCCGGAAGTCAAGAAGGCCCTGCTGAGGGTCGTCGAACTGACGCTGGGCTGAGGGACGTGCATGGCCTCGATCTGGGAGCCGGAGGAATTCGTCGGCGGCATCTGGCACCGCCTGGTGGGCAGCGCCTCCTCTTATCCCCATCACCCCCAGGCCGCCGTGCGCCTGGAAGAGATGCGCACCCGCCTCGGCGTGCTGTTCCGGGCCCTGGGCGGCCCCGGCGCCGTCCGGCTCGCCGGGGGTGCCGCCGAGACCTCCGGGCATCGCCTGGGGCTGGTCCAGAGGCTCGGTCTGGGCATCGAGAAGCTGGAAAGCGCCCGCTATGACGGCATCACCCTGCAGTTGCCGGACCGCATCGACGTCTTTCCCGACCGCACGGACAACGCGGCCCTCTACGAGTGGCTGGGTGCCTTCTTCGTGCATGCCGACGCCCCGCCGGTCCTTCCCGCCGACCCTCTCCAGGCCGACCTGGCCCACCTGCGTGCCGCCGCCCTGACGACGCGACGCGCCGTTGCGGAATGGCCGGGCCTGCGGTCGCTGCACGGGCGACTCTGCCGAGCGCTCCGTCATGCCAGACCCAGGCGGAGGCTGTCCGGACAGGAGGCCGCGGTCGAGGCGCTGGTCATGACGCTGATCGGGGGTGACGCCGATGCGGATCCCGACATGCTGGCCACGGTCGCCGACGCGACGGCCCCGCTGGATCGCTTCCGCGCGACGGCGGGCTACCGTCCCTTCCTGCCGGTACCGCTGTGGGGTGAAATGATCGACCTGCGGGCGGGAACGCCGCCGGCCGATGGCGACGAGGATGGCGGCGCCGGCTCCGAGGGTGACGGCAAGCGCCGCAAGGCGTCGCGCCGGGAAACCGACCAGACCCGGCGGGACGACCCGCTGATGCTGAACCGCTTCGAGAAGATCCTGGGCTTGGCGGAGATGGTGAACCTGAACCGCAAGACCGAGGAGGACGACGAGGAGGATGCCAGGAGGGCGGCCGAGGACCTGGACGAGATCGCGCTCGGGCAGCACGAGCGCAAGGTTTCGACCCGGCTCAAGCTCGACCTGGATCTGGCGCCCGGCGATGTGGAAGCCGAACCGATCAGGGCCGAGACCACCTATCCCGAGTGGGACTGGAGGAAGCGGCGGCATCATCCCGACCATTGCCGCGTGATCGCCGGCCCGGCGGAGACGACGGGCGACGAGTGGCGTCCCGACGAGGACGCGCTGCGCCGTATCCGCCTGGTGCGCCGCCAGTTCGAGGCGATGCGCCCGCGCCGGCAGGTGATGACCGGCCAACCCGATGGCGACGATCTGGATCTTTCGGCCCTTGTCCGCTCGGTCGCCGACCGGCGGGCCGGCGGCATCGGCTCGGAGCGGGTCTATACCGCCGTGCGCAACGTCGCCCGCGACCTCTCGGTCTGTGTCCTGGTGGACGTCTCCCTGTCCACCGACAGCTACGTCGAGGAACGCCGGGTCCTCGACGTCGAGAAAGAGGCGCTGCTGGCGCTGACGCACGGTCTTTCCGCCTGCGGTGACGAGCACGCGATCCTGACCTTCACGTCCCACCGGCGCCAGCGCGTCGATATCAGGACCGTCAAGGATTTCGAGGAACGCCTCGACCCGCGTGTGGTCCGCCGCATCCAGGCGCTGAAGCCCGGCAGCTACACCCGCATGGGGACCGCGATCCGCCACGCCACGGCATTGCTGGACAGGCGGCCGCACTCGCACCGGCTGCTGCTGGTCCTGACCGACGGCAAGCCGAACGACATCGACCACTACGAGGGCCGCTACGCCATCGAGGACACCCGCGTGGCCGTCCAGGAGGCACGGCGCGCCGGTCTCCGGCTGTTCGGCGTCACCGTGGATGCCCAGGGCCGTGATTACCTGCCCTACATCTTCGGGCCGGGATCCTACGCCATCTTCCCGCATGTCGCCCGTCTTCCCGCGGCGCTGCCCGCAATCTACCGCCAATTGACGGGGTGAGAGCCCCCGGAGGAGTCATCATGAACAAGACCGCCGCCCTGATCCTGATCGGTCTCGCCACGCTCTCCGGGCCGGCCTGGTCCCAGGCCAACATCAGGCCCGACCCCGACCCGCGGGTTCCGCCGCAGCAGGGCCAGTCACTCCCGCGCGAGGACGCCCTGTTCCTCAAGGAGGCGGCACTGGCCAGCCAAGGCCAGGCCGAGCTGGGGCGGCTCGCCGCGGAGAAGGCGCCGGACGACCAGCTCCGGTCCCTCGCCGGGCGGATCACGGAAACCCATGTGAGGCTGGCCGGCGACCTGAAGCGCCTGGCCGATGCCCGCGACCTGCCCCCCGCCGAACAGCTGCAGCCCGAGCGCACCGATGCCTTGGGTGCCGCAGGCGCCGTCAGCAATCCGGAGAACGCGCGCGAAGGCATGGCGCAGGAAGCCGTCCGGTCGCTGTCGGGTGTCGGCGGCGACGCATTCGGCAAGGCTTATGTCGAGGCCCAGCTGCGTCTCCATGACCGCCTCGTCGATCTGTACCAGACCCAGGCCTCGCACACGCCGGACCGCGAACTCGCCACCTTCGCGATCACCAGCCTGGTCGGGATCCAGAAGGACCGGGATGCGCTTCGGCAGGCGGCCGGCCGGTTCGGGATCGAGACCTCTCCCGGAGGCCAGGCGATCCAGTACGGCGATCCGACCAGGGCCCGCTGAGTTCTTGCCTGGAAACATCCCGTACGGCGGAGAGGAGGAACGGTAGTCGGGGCGGCAGTGACGCCGTCCGTTCATCCGGATCCCGCTGACCGACAGGGCGCTCGCGGACCGGATGATCGAGGCGGGATTGCCGGCCTCCACCTTCGTGGCGACGATCGGCGAGCTTGCGGCCGCGCTGCGCCGGACCGGGCGGGCGCTGTTCGTCATCGGGAAGATGGTCAGCCTCGCGAGGGCGGCGCAGCCCGCGGAAAAGGAAAGCGGCCTTGGTTTGAGCGCGATCGATCCAAGTTAATCGGGTCAGAGTATGCGTTTCGCATGGGGAAAGCAGGCGTCATGGAACAGCAACCCGGTATCCTGATCATCGGCCACGGATCGGAGCAGAGTCCCGGCCCTCTCGCCTCCGCCTGCGGCCACGCGGAACGCCTGATGGGAAGCGGGCGTTTCGCGGAGGCCCGCGTCGCCTTCCTGATGGCGGGAGAGGATCCCCGCGACCAGCTGGAGGCGATGCGTGCGCGGACGATCCACGTCGTTCCCCTGTTCATGTGCGACGGCTACTACACGCGCACCGTCATCCCGAAGACGCTGGGGCTCCAGGGACCCCGGACCTCTCGCGACGGCAGTCTCCTGATCTACGGGACGCCGATCGGCATGCATCCCGGCATGGCGGAGATCCTGAGGCTCAGAACCCTGGAAACCTGCAGTGCGGCCGGATGGACGCCATCCCGTACGCGGCTGGTTGTGATCGGCCACGGCTCACCGAAGAGTCCGGCATCCGCCGAGGTCACCCATCGTCACGCGGGCGAGATCAGGCGCCGGTCGGAGTTCCTTGCGGTCGAGTGCGCCTTCATCGACGAGGCTCCGAAGGTCGAGGACTGGCTGCACGATCTTCCCGCCGAAGGGCCGCCCGTCGTGCTGGCCGGCTTCTTCGCGGCCGACGGGCTGCATTCCTCCCTCGACGTCCCCGGCTGGATCGAGGCATGGGAAGAGCGGACCGGAGCCCGGCCGGGAGAGCGGGTGCGCTATACCGGAGCCGTGGGCGCCGACGAAAGGGTGACGGCGCTGATGGTCGAGGACATCGAAACCGGGTCGGTCAGGGCGAACGCCTGGGCCTCTTAAGGGCGGCATGCCGTGCGGGGGAATGGCCAGGCCGTTCGCCGGAAACAGTCATTGAAGCCGGCCGACCGGCTCGTCGATGCGCGGCCTCGGGCGTGATTTCAGATCCGATGCTTTCTCCGCGATGGCGGTGAGCGCTTGCAGCTGCCGGACGACGATCCGGCGGCGGCTGGCATCGACGATGCCCCGGGCCTCCCAGTCCTTGAGGACCCGGCTGACCGTGAACATGGACGTGCCGGTCAGTTCGGCCACGTCCTGGCGCAGCAACGGGATCTCGATTTCGACATGGTGACCGACACGGCGCCCGGCGTTCCTCACCAGCCGCAGCACCGCGTGGGCGATGCGGCGCTCGACCGGCTGGTGGGCCATTTCCCGCAGCCGGTGCTGGGCCTCGTGATAGCGGTTGGCGATTATGTTGATGGCGTTCAGGGCGATGCACGGATACCTCATCATCAGCCCGGTCATGGTCTCGGCCGACCAGCGCAGGTCCATGCACTCGGTGATCGCGAACGCGTCGGCCGGGTGTCCGGCACCGAGAAAAAGTGCCGCGATGCCATACATCTCGCCCGGCCCGACGAAATGGATCAGCACCTGCTCGCCATCGGGTCCGGTCTGAACGATCTTGGTCCGCCCCGCTATCAGGAGATGGCAGGCCTTGGAGGGTGCGCCTTGGCTGAATATACGCGTTCTCTTAGGCACCCGCCGGATCTGTCCTGCCTGGAAGATCGCGTCGAGCGCGGTCGGATCAATGCCGCGGAACAGGTCCGCGCCTTTGAGGACCGAGGAATCAACCATTGCATTCATCCCTTTAGGAGGACAACGGGCCACCGTCCTTTTCACCGGGACCCGCCGCGTCGATTCTGGTTCAGGTCGATGCCGAAGCCGGCTCGACGCGGTCCGGGGCGTCGCTCAGGAATCCCCCGCCATCTGCCGGCCATGCCGCGGCTCACCGGATCGGCTCAGGCGCCAGGAAGACGCTGTCGTAGACCGCCCTCTCATCCGCGGCGCGCTCCACCAGGCCGAACCTGATGTCGGTGGAGGCGGCCTTCAATGAGTCACGCGGAGCCTTGACGGTGACGCGGAAGCTGGCGATGGAGTCGGGGCGGACCTCGAGATCGACCGGTCCCGCCTGTTGGTCCCGGCCGACCACATGCACGACGGCCTCCGGAACCCCCGTGACGCTCAAGGCGTAGCTGTGGGCTTGGCGGGTCATGTTGCTGATCTTGACCGTGTAGCCGTTGCGGATCGCGCCGTCGGAAAGCTCGACATAGAGCGGTGCGCGGTCGCGCTGGACCGAGACGTCGAGCCGGGGCCGGAGGAGCAGCGTGCCCGTCATGATCGCCCCCACCACCAGCAGGATCAGCGCGTAGACGATCGTCCGCGGGCGGAAAGGCGTCCAGTGCACGGGCCTGCCCTGGGCGCGGGCCGCCGAGTTGGCGAGCGTGTCGTAGGAGATCAGCCCACGCGGACGCCCGACGGTGTCCATGATCGAGCCGCAGGCATCCACGCACAGGCCGCAATTGATGCAGTCGCCGTTGATGCCGTCGCGGATGTCGAGTCCCATGGGGCAGACCTGGACGCACTGGGCGCAATCGACGCAATCGCCAAGCCCCCTGGCCTCCCGTTCATCCCAGCTCTCGGACTTGCGTCTGGCTGCGCGCCGGTCGCCCCGCCATGCCTGGTAGGTCACCACCAGGCTGTGCTCGTCGAGCATGGCCGCCTGGATACGCGGCCAGGGACACATATAGGCGCACACCTGCTCGCGGGCCCAGCCGGCAAGCAGATACGTCGTCGCCGTGAACAGGCCGACGAATGTCAGGACCGTGACCGACACGTCGAGCCTGAGCGCGTCGGACAGGAGCGTCGGCGCGTCCGTGAAGTACATGACCCAGGCCCCTCCGGTCACGAGGCTGATCAGAACCCAGGCGGTGTGCTTGGCGGTCCGGCGGGCCAGCTTGGCCAGGGTCCACGGCGCCCTGTCGAGACGGATCCGCTCGGCCCGGTCGCCCTCGATCCGGCGCTCGACCCAGATGAAGAGGTCGGTCCACACCGTCTGCGGGCAGGCATACCCACACCAGACACGACCTGCCAGCGAGGTCGCGAGGAACAGCCCGATGGCGGCCATGATCAGCAATCCGGTCAGGTAATAGACTTCCTGCGGCCAGATCTCAATCATGAAGAAGTACAGCCGGCCCTGCCCGGCATCGACCAGGATGGCTTGGTCCGGCGCCCCGGGGCCGCGATCCCATCGAAGCCACGGCGCCACGTAGTAGATGGCCAGGAGAAGCCACAGAAGCCGCCATTTGAGCCGCCGGTAGAAACCGGAAACGGACTTCGGGACTATCTTGACATGGCTCGCGTAGAGCTGGGGCTTGGATCCGGATTTCGGTGGCAGCGAGCCGTCCGGCATCTCACCGGCCCCCTTCGGCGGATTCGGGGCTGCTTTCGCAAGCGAAGCTCGACCCGAGGAAGGCGCCGATCCGCCGGGCGCCGCGGCGGGCCTCGGGCTCGCGACCGGACCGTCCCTCGGCGTCCTTCACCCGGTATCTGATCGACTTCGTACGGACGCGCGTGTCCATGGCGTCACTTCCTTCAGGCAAGACAAGGTATTTCCCATGGGCCGGGGCGGGCCGCCGCCGGGAGGTCCGAATGTTCCGGGTCCCGGCCGTCACCCCCGGTCAGCCGACCGTGTAGCCGCCGTCGATCACGATCTCCTGGCCGTAGATGTTGCGGGCGGCGTCGGAAGCCAGGAAGACCGCCATCTCGGCGATATCTTCGGGTTTGCCGAACTGGCCGGGCATCAGCCTGGCGTTGATTTGTCCGGCCACCGCCTGCAGCGTCTCCGGCTGCAGGCCGACCTTGCCCCATAGCGGCGTGGCGATCGGCCCGGGCGCGATCGCGTTGACGCGGATACCCTGCGGCCCCAGTTCGGCCGCCAGGGTCTGGGTGACCGATTTCAAGGCCGCCTTGCTGGCGCTGTAGATGGCAAGACCTGGAAAGCCGACCTGGGTCAGGAAGCTGGTGTTGAACAGGATCGAACCGCCCCTGTTGATATGCGGCAGGAAGAGCCGGACGGTCTGCACGGCCCCCACGAAGTTGACACTGAACTGCTTGTCGATCTCCTCCTCGGTGCTGTCCGCGAAGGACACCACCTTGGCCATGCCGGCGTTCGGGACGACGATATCGACCTTGCCGAACCGCTCGCAGGTATCGTGCACAAGCCTGTGCAGGTCGGCTGCTTTCGTGACGTCACCGGCGACGGCGAGTACGGCATCCGGGGCGGACCTGCGGATCGCCTCCAACCCTTCCCGGTCCCGGGCAAAGACAGCCAGGCGCGCGCCAGCATCCAGGTAACGCTCGGAAACCGCCCGGCCGATCCCGGAACTGGCGCCGGTGATGACGGCTACTTTCCCTTCGAGTACCTTCGGCATATCCAGGCTCCTGTCCTTCATGAAAAGTTTTGTCGGCGAGCTTCCGAGGCCTGTTGATAGCAGATACTGGCGCCCACGAATTGACCACGGTCAAATCGCTCGGATAAATCCGGGTACAGTATGCGTCCCGGGCATGAAGAGCCGACGGGCTTCAACTCTTATCCGGGGAAGAGTAGTTGGAGGAACCGTGCCCGTTCCATCCCGTATCTAGCGAGAATGAAGAGAAATCATGGCAGGCTTGAGAAAACACCCGATCGATATCATCGGCACCAAGGTGGCCGAGGTAGACGCGGCTGGAGATTTCGTCTTTGACGCGGTGGTTGTCGCCCCTCTCCTGGGACTGGCGCCCGAAGTGTTCATGGAGGATCTCAGGAGGGGGATCGTCTTCCAGATGTTCGAGCGGGGAACGGGGGGAGATCTGGGCAAGAGCAGGGTGACGTTTCGGCACAGGGCACGCCAAGCCGTCCTGACCATGGACCATCATGGACGTGTGCTCGATGTCGCCTGAGGACGACCCGGATACCCGGCCGCGGGAGCAGCCCGCATCCTTCGAAGAGGCCGGCGAAGAGGCCGGTTCACCCGGCGGGAGCGGACCAGCCGACGGCGCGGACTGGGGTCCGCTGTCCAGCCTGCCCGGCAATCCCATGATGTGGATCCTGATCCTGGGCGAGCTGGCGGTTTTCGGCGCCTTGTTCGTCGGGTTCGCGGTGGCGCGCGCCCTTGATCCCGTGACCTTCAGCGCCTCCCAGGCCCACCTCGACGGTCTTGTCGGCGGGGTGAACACCATGGTCCTGGTGACCAGCGGCTGGCTTGTCGCGGTCGCCGTCCAGCGGAGGTCGACGGACGGCGCCCACCGTACCTCGATGCTCGGCGCCATGGCGCTCGGCGGGGCGTTCCTCGCGATCAAGGCCGTGGAGTACGCCGACAAGATCGGCCAAGGCTTCACGCTCGAAACCGACCTGTTCTTCCAGCTCTATTACCTGATGACCGGCTTCCACGCGCTGCACGTCGTCATGGGCCTGATCATCCTCGGCATCGTCACCTGGCATGACAGCCTGGAGAACATGGAAACCGGTGCCGCGTTCTGGCACATGGTCGACTTGATCTGGGTGCTGCTTTACCCCATCGTATATCTGCTTCGGTAAGACATGACCGTCCTGACACGCACCTGGGGTCTTCTGATGGCGCTTGCCGCGGTTTCCCTCCTCGCGGGCAGGCCCGGCGACGCGGGGACCCTGGGCCCGCTTGGGAGCGGCCTCGTTCTGATGGCCGCCAATTTCAAGGCGGACCGGATCCTGACGCACTTTCTTGGCCTCCGGAGCGCCGGTTCCGGCTGGCGGATGCTGTTCCGGGTCATGCTGACGCTGCTGGGGATGGCGATTTTCGCGATCCACGCGCTGACGCCCATAATCGCGGCCGCCTCCCGTTGATATCGACCCGGCCGGCGGATCATCAGGCCGACCGCGGGATCCAGGAGGGCCGGATCCAGAAGGATAGCGGCTGATCCCGAAGCTGTCGGCCGACCACCTCTTCCGATATCGTAGCGCCATGATCCATTGGAATTAACGTTAAAGTCGCAGTAACGCATACGATAGACGCCGGATATCTTTCGTCAGGTGGCTGGAAAGGGTGTTTTCAAATAGAGCTTCCCCATTCGTTTATGTACTTTATTAGTCATCCCAACTTCTTTCCAAAGATGTAATGTAATTCTCGTACGGAACTTTTTGCGCCTGAGACGCCGCATCAAGTGAAAGTACCAATTTGCACAAGCACAAGGCGCACATTATCTGAGCGCCCCGGCGGAGAAATACTCAGGCCGTCAATTCCGTGCGCAAACAAAACGGAGGAAGCCACCAATGTCCGATTACAACGATCACAACCACAACGATGGCGACACCAACGATTATGACGGCCACAACGATTATCATCATTGGAAAAAGTATAATGTGATTTTCGGCACGAAGTATGCCGATGAAATTCCGGGAACCAGAAAAAACGACCTAATCCTGGCCGGAAAAGGCAACGACAAGGTCTGGGGTAATAACGGTGACGACGTCATCTACGGCCAGAAGGGCGACGACCGGCTCTACGGCGACAATGGCGACGACAAGCTCTTTGGCGGCAAGGGCGACGACTACCTCGACGGTGGAAACGGCGACGACAAGCTCTTCGGGGACGAAGGTTACGACGAACTCCGTGGCGGCAGGGGCGACGACTACCTCGACGGCGGAAACCGCGACGACATGCTCTATGGCGACAACGGTCGCGACAGGCTCTACGGCGGGAACGGCGACGACCATCTCGACGGCGGAAACGACGACGACAAGCTCTCCGGCGGCAATGGCCGCGACAGGCTTTACGGCGGAAACGGTGACGACTACCTCGACGGCGGAAATGCCGACGACAAGCTCTACGGTGACAACGGTCGCGACAAGCTCCATGGCGGAAACGGCGACGACCATCTCCATGGCGGCAACGGCGACGACAGGCTCTACGGCGACCATGGCCATGACCATCTCCATGGCGGAAACGGCGACGACTACCTCGAAGGCGGCAAGGGCGACGACAAGCTCTATGGCGGCAAAGGCAGGGACTATCTAGTCGGGGGCGAGGGCCGGGACACGTTCTACGTGGATAAATACGACATCATCAAGGACTTCAACGAGAACGAAGACGAGAAGGTGTACGATCATTACATCGCCTGACGCTCAGATCCGCAGATCCGAGACATAAGACTGCAAGCAGGCGGGCCCGGATTGCTTCCGGGCCCGCTCCCCGTCACCGGAGTGGCCTACCCGGTGCGCCTTTCAGGAAGAACCGGCGACAGAACCGGTTTGGGATGCTCAAGCATGCCTTACGATCGCCTGCTAACCGTTGCCCTTTCACGTTGCCGCGGCCCTCTGCTCTGGATTTCGGCTTTCAGCCTGGTGCTCAACATCCTGACGCTGACCTCGTCACTCTACATGATGCAGGTCTTCGATCGCGTCCTGGCGTCCGGCAGTCTTTCGACGCTTCTATTCCTGACCTTGGCCGCCGCGGGTGCCCTGGCGCTTATGGCCATGCTGGATTTCGTTCGATCGCGCATTCTCTCGGGGCTGGGGGAGTGGATCGAGCGGCGTCTCGGTGCGGCCGCCCTGGAAAGATCCCTCGAGAGCACCCTGTCCGGCCGGAACGAGCGGACGGATGCTCTGCGCGACCTTGAAATGCTGCGCAGTTTCTTCTCCGGCGGCCTGACGTTCCTGTTCGATGCACCGTGGGTTCCCATCTACATAGCGGTGATCTACCTCCTGCATCCGGTCCTGGGGCATACGGCCCTGGGGGCAGCGGTGGCGCTGTTCTCCCTCGCCCTTGCCAACAATGCGCTGACCAGCAAACCTCTCGCCGCCGCCAATACCGCCAGCCGTCGCGCCATGCGTACTGCCGACGCAGCCCTCAGGAACGCGGAGGCCGTGGAGGCCATGGACCTGATGCCGGGCATCGTCCGCCGCTGGGAAGAAGACCAGGCGACGATGCTGGAAAACCAGGCGTCGGTGTCGCGCAGGGGCGCCCTGATCCTCGACGTGACAAAGTTTCTCCGCCAGATGGTCCAGATCGCCATCCTGGGATTGGGTGCCTGGCTGGTCGTCAGGCAAGAGCTGACCGGGGGGGCCATGATCGCCGGCTCGATCATCCTCAGCCGGGCTCTCCAGCCCGTCGAGCAGGCGATCGGCGGCTGGAAGCAGGTCTCCAACGCGCGCGCTGCCCATCGACGCCTGAAGGAATTCTTCGATCGCCCGCAACGGCGTCCGGCTGGGCTTCCCTTACCGGCGCCGACCGGACGCCTTGTCGTCGACAACCTGTTCTTCAGGCTTCCCGCCGGCCAGAAACCCATTCTGAAAGGCGTCAGCTTCGATGCCCGTCCGGGTGAAGCTATCGCCGTGATCGGCCCGTCGGCCGCCGGGAAATCGACCCTGGCCCGGCTTCTTGTCGGCCTGCATCCGCCGACATCGGGAACGGTACGGCTGGACGGCGCGGAAATCTTCACGTGGCGTCGCGACGAGATCGGCGGGTACCTGGGTTACCTGCCGCAGGACGTCGAGCTCTTCTCCGGCACCATCGCCGAGAACATCGCCCGACTTCGCGAACCGGATGCCTCCGCCGTCGTCACGGCGGCGCAGCTCGCCGATTGCCACGACATGATCCTGCAATTGCCCAGAGGCTACGACACCGAGATCGGCGAAGGCGGAGCCATGCTCTCCGGGGGACAGCGGCAGCGCGTCGGCCTCGCCCGCGCCCTGTACGGCAATCCCAGGCTGGTGGTCCTCGACGAACCGAACGCGAGCCTGGACATCGAGGGGGACGATGCCCTCAACCAGGCGATCGCGACCATGAAGAAGAACGGCACGACCGTGGTGGTGATCGGACACCGGCCCAGCACCTTGTCCCAGGTCGATCGCATCCTGGTCCTGCGTGACGGGCGGGTCAGCCTGTTCGGACCACGGACGGAGGTGATCGACAGGCTCAAGCGGCAGCGCATGCATCCCATTCCCCCTCAACCCGCGGCGCCTCAGCAGATGCCGTCGCAATCGCCGCCCGCCCGCATCGCCCAGCCCGAAACGGTCGAGTGAGTAACCATTCATGACCGAGATGCCCCCAGCCATTCTTCGTCATTCCCCGGCATATCCGCCTTCCCAGGGCCCGTCAGCCAGGAACCAGCATCCGCCCGTGGGCCGCGCCGTCATGGCAGGCGTGATGCTGACGCTGGTCGGATTCGGCGGGTTCACCACCTGGGCGGCGCTGGCACCGCTGGCGAGCGCCGCGATAGCGCCGGGCATCGTGACGGCGGATACCAACCGCAAGACCGTGCAGCACCTCGATGGCGGCGTGATTGCGGAGATCGCGGCCCGCGACGGCGACCGCGTCGAGGCCCGGCAGGTCCTGATGCGGCTGGACGATCTGGAGACCAGGTCCGTCGTGACGCTTCTCGAAGGCCAGCGGCGGGCCTATGCCGCCCAGGAAGCCCGCCTGGTGGCGGAACGCGACAAGAAGGATCGGCTGGTCTTTCCGAAGGACCTAGCTGATCTCCGGAGCGTTCCGGAGATGGCCGAGATCCTGTCCGGGCAGGAGCGGATCTTCCAGAGCCGACGCGCCTCGCTCGAGGGCAGGATCGACGTGACGCGCCAGCGCATCGCGCAGTATCAGGCCCAGGCCAAGGCATTCGAGGCCCAGTTCGAAGCCGGCCGACAGCAGCTCGACCTGATCCGCGAAGAGCTTGTCGACGTCTCGGAGCTGACGGCCAAAGGGCTGGAACGTAAGCCGCGCCTCCTGGCACTCAAGCGTCAGGCTGCCAGCCTGGACGGTGACCAGGGGGAATTCCTGAACAGCATCGCGCAGGCGAAGGAGGCCATCGCCGAAGCCGAGATGGAGATCCTGAGTGCCGAGGCCGACCATCAGAGCGAGGTCGCGACCGAACTGCGGGATGTCCAGGTTCGGCTGGCCGAAGTGACGGAGAAGCTGGCGGCGGCTCAGATACGCCAGGGACGCCGCGATGTCCTGGCTCCGGAAGCGGGGACCGTGCTTAACCTCCGGTATTTCGCGCCCGGCGCCGTCGTGCCGCCGGGCGGGCCGATCCTCGATCTGGTGCCGCGGGACGACTCCCTGGTGGTCGAAGCGCGGGTCAAGCCGTCCGACATCGATGTCGTTCACGTCGGATTGTCCGCGAAGATCGTCTTCAGCGCCTTCAAGAGCCGGACTACGCCTCAGATCGACGGCAAGGTGACCCGCGTAACGGCCGATGCCCTCAAGGACGAGCGCACCGGAGAATTCTACTATGTCGCACGCGTCGCCGCCGATCCGGCTCAGCTCGGCAAGCTTGCCGATGTACAGTTGCAAGCCGGCATGCCGGCGGAGACGCTGATCATGATCGGGGAACGCACCATGCTGGAGTATCTGATCCAGCCGATCCGGGACACTTTCCGCAGGGCATTCCGCGAACAGTGAGGCTCGGCGGCTCGCTTCGGAGGTTTCGTGATGTCCGATTTCCTGCATGCGTCACTGAAAGCGCTGCTGGCGCCCTGTGCGATGGCGCTGGTTTCGTCGGCGGCTCCCGCGGCGGCCGGCGCTCCGGAACTGGCCCTGCCGGTCGCCTGCGAGATCGGCCGGAACTGCTTCGTGCAAAACTTCTTCGATCACGACCCCAGCCCCGACCGGCGCGATTATTCCTGCGGACGGCTGAGCTACGACGGCCATTCCGGAACGGATTTCCGGGTGGCCGACATACCCTCGATGCTGCGCGGCGTGACGGTCGTTGCGGCTGCCGGCGGCACCGTGAAAGCCGTCCGCGACGGCATGCCCGATGTCGGGCTCGCCGGGACCGGCCGTGAGGCGCTCGAAGGACGGGAGGCCGGCAACGGCGTCGTGATCGATCATGGCGACGGCTGGGAAACCCAGTACAGCCACCTGTCGAAGGACAGTACCGTCGTGAAGGCGGGACAGAAGGTCGAATCGGGGACGCCGCTGGGCCGGATCGGAATGTCGGGAATGGCGGAGTTCCCCCACGTGGATTTCTCCGTGCGTCACGAGGGTCGGGAGATCGATCCTTTCACCGGCTCGGCGGACCTGCCGGCCTGCGGTGACATCACGCGGACCCTGTGGCGTGCCGATACGCTGGCGGTACTTCGATACCAGCCTACCGGCGGGCTGGTCTCCGGGTTCGCCGAAGGGCCGGCCGCATCGGCGGAGGCCAGGAAGGGAAGCTACGCCCGGGAAACGCTGAAGGATCCGCCGGCCCTGGTCTTCTGGGCCGACGTTTTCGGCGCTCAGGCCGGCGACGAGCAGCAGATCCGCATAACCGCTCCGGACGGCAACGTGATCCATGAGTACGCATCCACGCTGAAATCCAGCAACGTGTCATGGTTTGCCTTTTCCGGCCGGAAACGCCCACCGGAAGGCTGGCAATCCGGGAAGTACCGGGGCACCTATACCCTGCTGAGGAACGGAGCGGTGGTCGCCCGACTGGAGGACAGCGTCGACGTGCGGCGCTCAGGCACGCCGTAGCCTTGAGCCTTGGGCGCCTGCCGACCGCCACGGCGTCTCTTCGGGCTGGGAAGGCCGGTTACGCCGGAAGGCATGGCCGGCTCGAGGGATCCGACGACAAGCATAGGACGATTTTTCCGCGATAAAGGGTTAATTTTTCCTTTATTGCACACGAATTTTCGGGCAGTTTCTATCCAACGCAGTATCGAACGCGCCATCGCCTACCGCCCCGGATCATGCAGCCGTTCGATCGCCGATGCTTTTGGAGAGATCCCGTCATGACCACGTCCCGCACCTTCCTGATCGAACCCAACCGCCTTTTTCGCCAGGGCCTGAGGCATCTGCTGTCCGGCACCCGCTTCGAGGCGGGTGCGGAGTTCGATACGATCAAGCTGGCCCTGGAAGCCGGCGACGCCGGTTTCACGCCCGATCTCATCATCAGTGGCCAGCCGGTGGGGGACGAGGCTGATCTGCGCACCCTTCGGGAAGTGTTCCCGAGCGCCCGGATCGTCGTGCTGGCCGACGACATGTCGGTCGATGTGCTGCGCGCCGCCATGGGGGCCGGTGCGGACGGCTTCCTGAGCAAGAACGTCTCGCCGGAGGCGCTGATCCAGTCGCTCCAGCTGGTCATGCTGGGCGAGAAGGTGTTCCCGACCAATCTCGCGGCGATGCTGCTCGACATCAACGCGCCCTCGCCCCAGAACTCGATCCGTGGCCTGTCGCCCCGCGAGCAGGAGATCCTGCAGTCCCTGGTCACCGGGGCCAGCAACAAGATGATCGCGATCCGGCTCGGCATCACCGAGGCGACCGTCAAGGTCCACCTGAAGACGCTGCTGCGCAAGATCGACGTCAACAACCGCACCCAGGCGGCGATCTGGGCCATGAACAACGGCTTCTCGGCGGAAGGCGCCGGCACGCCGACCCGCGGCTTCCAGGCGGCTTCCGCCTGACAGGCACGGGCCGCGCCGGATACCCTCGCGAACGAGCACGGACCCGGCTTCATACAGTTTTAAAGGGCCGTGAAGCATAATCCCCTGGGTTCGCGCATTTCTGATGGGCATGATGCATCCTGTGCTGATCCGCAGGCATGGGAAGTATCTCATGGATCTGGGCAAGATCGTTTGGACGGTGTCATTCGTGCTGGTGTTGTTCAGCACGCCGATGCTGATCCCCGACCTGATCGGGATCCAGCGGTCGGTCGAGATCGCCAGCGGGGCGGACCTCTGGTACGAAGGGGAGCTTTCCGCCGACCTGTTGCGTCTCCAGGTTGCCATCCGTGCCCTCGATCCGGGTAGCCGGCCGGAAGTGGGCGAGGAGGTGATGCTCCGCCTGGACAACTTGTTCAACCGGCTCAACGCATTCCCGGAAGCGGGCAGCGCCGAGTGGCATACCTGGGCTGCCGGGCGCGAGGCCGGGGTGGCGGAGGTCCGGCGGATCGTCGACCGGATCGACGGTGACCTGCCCCTGCTCCGGACCGATCCGGCCGCTTTCCGGGCGCTGGCGGATCGCAATGTCGAAGAGGCGGTGGTCATCCATCGGCGATTGCTGTTCGCCGGGTCGGACCACCAGAATGTTCTGGTCGGGCAGATACAACGCCAAGTCAGCGTTTTCCAGATGAAGCTGCTGGGCTATGGCGCCGGCTTCATCGTGGTGGTGCTGGCGCTGGTCTGGTTGATGCGGCGCCACGTCGGGGCCGAGAAGGAGCTCAGGGCGACCAACCGGCATCTCCGGGACCTGACGGACCGCCTCGTCGTCGCGCGTGACGCGGCCGTACGGTCCAACGAGGCCAAGACCAACTTCCTGGCCAATGTCAGCCACGAGCTGCGCACGCCGCTGAACGCGATCCTGGGGTTCTCCGAAGCGCTGACGAGCGGCATCTTCGGCCGGCTGGCCGGCCGCCAAGCGGAATATGTCGGAGACATACACCAGTCCGGCCAGCGCCTGCTGGCGCTGATCAGCGACATTCTCGACCTGGCCAAACTCGACGCCGGCAAGCTGGAACTCCGGGAGGAGGCGGTCGCCCTGGACAAGCTGGTGGCCGAGGCGATCCGGGATATGCGGGTCGCTTCCCATGCCGCCGGGGTCACGGTCGATCTCACGTCGGCCGGCGTCGATGCCAGGGTATTGGGCGACCCGCTGCGGCTTCGGCAGGTCCTGGACAACCTGCTCTCCAACGCGATCAAGTTCACGCCCCGGGGTGGTCGGATCGAGGTCGCCCTGGAGCGGCTCGCCGATGGCCGCACGGTCGTCACGATATCCGATACCGGGGTCGGCATTCCGGCCGAGGATCTGGCGCGCGTCTTCCTGCCGTTCGAGCAGATCGACAGCCGGCGGGCGCGCCAGGTCCAGGGGACCGGATTGGGATTGCCGCTGGTCCGCCAGCTGGTGGAGCGCCATGGCGGCACGGTCAGGATGTCGAGCCAACCCGGCATCGGCACCGAGGTGCTGGTCGAGTTGCCGCCCGAACGCGCGCTCCGGGCGGAGGCCAGCCCAGGGCCGTTGGCCTTGGGGAATTCCGTGGCAGATCACCGTCCCCGCAACATGGCATGAGGGGGACCGGAAGCGACGGAGGGAAAGCAGCGTCGCGTCCCGCCCCCTCCTTCACCTTCGCAAGGCCCCCGGCCGCGACGCCGCCTAGACCGCCGCTCCGGCGGCGCCTTTCTTCGCCAGTTCGCGCGCCTCGGCGCTTGCCATCGCAAGCCGGCGCTGGCGCCGGATCTGGAGTTGCTGGTCGGCCAGGACGCCGAGCAGGATCACGGCTCCCATGACGGCGAAGTTCAGCGAACTCGGGATGCCCAGGATGTTCACGAGATTCTGCAGGACCTGGAGGAGAACGGTGCCGAGCACGATGCCCAGGATCGAGCCCTCGCCGCCGCGGAGAGAGCATCCGCCCAGGACGGCGGCGGCGATCGCATAGAGTTCATAGAAGTTGCCATGCGCGGATGGCGAAACCGACTGCGTGTAGAAGACGAAGAAGACGGATGAAATGCCGGCCAGCGTTCCGCCGATCACATAGGCCGCGGTGATCACCATGTTCGTGGGAATGCCGGAGAACCGGGCCGCCTCCTCGCTCTTGCCGACGGCGAACAGGTAGCGGCCATAGACGGAACGGTGCAGCACCACGCCCATCACGGCCGCGACGATCAGCAGGAAGATGAAGGTATGGGGAATGTTGTAGGTCCGGCCGGACATCAGCCATTCCAGGGTCTCGTAGCCATAGCCGTAACCGAAGCCCCGGGTGGAGTCGGCCGTGTACCAGCGCGCGATACCCCGGTACAGCAACAGTCCGCACAAGGTCACGACGAAAGGCTGCATCTTGAGCCGGGTCACCAGAAGCCCGTGGATAAGCCCGAGCACCGATCCGCCGGCGACCGTCAGGAGCAGCGCCACGGGCCACGCAAGCTCGTAATTGACGAGCAGATCGAGAAAGACGATCCCCAGCAGCGCGAACATCGAACCGACGGACAGATCCACCCCGCCGGAGATGATGACCAGGCCGGCACCGATCGAGATCAGGCCGAACAGGCCGATCTGATTGGCGAGGTTCATGAGGTTGATCTGGGAGATGAACTGCGGGTTGATCGCAGCCGTGATGGAGCCGATCACCAGTATCAGGATCAGCAGGCCGAGTTCCTTCTTAAGCATGGGTGACCAGCTCCTCCCTGCCCATGTTCCCCACGGCGAGCGTCAGGACGTTGTGTTCCGAAAACTGGGACCTGTCGAGCAGCCCGCTGATTCGGCCCTCGTGCATCACCGCGATGCGGTCGCTGACGCCGATGACCTCCTCCATGTCGCTGGAGATCATCAGGATCGCCACGCCGGCATCGGCGAGGCCGCGCATCAGGGCGTAGATCTCGCTCTTGGCTCCGACGTCGATGCCCCGCGTCGGCTCGTCGAAGATGATGAACTGCGGGCGCATCGAGATCCATTTGGCCAGGACGACCTTCTGCTGGTTTCCGCCGGACAGGGTGATGGCGTCGGTGTCGATGGACGGCGCCTTGATCGCGAGGGCGCGGCACTGTTCCCTGGCCAGGCTCGCCTCGCGCGACACGTCGACCAGCATGGCCTTGGCAATGCTCCGGAGGTCGGGAAGCGAGATGTTCTCGGCAATGGTCATGTTGAGCAGCAGGCCCGATTTCTTCCTGTCCTCCGGGACGAGGTAGATGCCGCAGGCGATCGCGTCCCCCGGCACCGTGATCGAGAGAGGCTGCCCATCCAGAAGAATGCGCCCCCCCTTGGCCGCATGGATGCCGAAAATGGTCTGGGCGAGCGATGTCCGCCCCGCCCCGACCAGACCGGCCAAACCGAGGATCTCGCCGCGATGCACGGTCAGCGAGACCTCCCGCTCCGGGAAGGCCGACGTGACGAGGTTCTGGAGTTCGAGCCCGCCGTTCCTTCCCCCCGCCTTGGGCGGGATATAGAGGGACTTCAACTCCCGCCCGATCATGAGGCGGACCATCGCTCCGCTCTTGATCTGCGACTTCGGCAGTTCGCCGACCCGGCGGCCGTCGCGCAGTACCACGACCCTGTCGGCGCACTGCTCCACCTCGCCGAGCCGATGGGAGATGTAGATGATGCTGACCCCCGAAGCCTTGAGGTCGGCGATGACGTTCAGCAGGTTGTCGGTTTCGGTCAGCGTCAGGCTGGAGGTGGGTTCGTCCATGATGATGAGGCGTGCGTCCATGGACAGCGCCTTGGCGATCTCCACCATTTGGCGCTGCGCGATGGACAGGGCATCCACGGGGTCGTCAGGACGGAAATCGACGCGGAGCCGCTTCAACAGCGGCTTCACGCGCTGGTGCAGGGCGGTATTGTCGATGAGGTTGAGGATGCCTCCCCTCCGGGGTTCCCGCCCGATGAAGATGTTCGCCGCGACATCGAGGTTCTCGAACAGGTGCAGTTCCTGATGGACGAACGCGATGCCGGCGCGGGCCGCATCCTTGACGGTCAGCGTGGACCTTGGAACGCCGTCGATGACGATCGAGCCCGACGAGGGCGAGACGACGCCCCCCAGGATCTTCATCAATGTGGACTTGCCGGCGCCATTCTCGCCGATGAGGCCCACGACCTCACCGTGCCCGACCGAGAAATCGACACCGGCCAGCGCCTTGACGCCGGGGTACGTCTTCGTGATCGAACGGAGTTCCAGTAGGGTATTCGACATGCGCGAACCTCGTTCGCACGCAAGGAACGGCATTCCCTGCGATGGCCACTATCCGAAGGACGGCAAAGGGCCCGGCATCCCGATGCCGGACCCTTCAGGAACTACTTTTTCAGAAGTTCCCTGATCTTGGCCGCGAAATCCTTGACGTTGGACTTGTCGATCACCTGGGTGGGAATGATCTTCTGCTTGTTCTCGGGGATGAAGGACCGATCGCCCTCGATGTATTTGGCGAGATAGATCATGGATTGGTAGCCGAACTCGTAGGGCTGCTGGACGACGGTCGCATCGATCACGCCCTCGGAAATGCCCTTGAGGGTCTGCTGGTCCTCGTCGAAGCCGACGATCTTGAGCGAGCCTTCCTTTCCGGCCGCCTTCACCGCGTTGTAGATCTGCGGCGTGTTGTAGGCCCACAGACCGACCAGGAGGTCGATGTCAGGGTACTTCGTCAGCGTGTCCTCGACGTTGGCCTTCGCCTTTGCCTGGTCGCCGCCATCCGTCCGGACGTCGATGATCTCGATCTTCGACCCGGCTATCGCCTCCTTGATGCCCTGCAGCCGCTCGCGCGCATTGGCTGCATCGAGGGTGCCGACGAAGACCATCGCCTTGCCGCCGTCCGGAAGTGCCTTCATCATCTGCTCGCCGGCCTGCCGGCCGGCGGCCACGTTGTCCGTCCCGATATACAGCGCGCGGTTCGACTGGGGGGCGTCCGCGTCCTGGGTGAACAGGGCGGCCTTCGCAGCGACCTGGTTCAGGATTTCCGTCGAGTTGTCGGGATTGACGGGGCTGATCGAGACCCCGGCCACGCCTTTGGCGAGAAGGTCTTCCAGGATGCGCTTCTGCGCCGCGGCGGACATCTCACCGGGGATGTAGAACTCGATATTGTAGTTCGGAAGTTCGTTCTGGGCCTTCTCGGTGCCACGACGGGCGATCTGCCAGAAATCCGCGGGGACATTGACCACGAAGGCCAGGGTCTTCTTTTCCTGGGCGAAAGATGGCTGGGTCGTCATGACGCCGGCCAGAACGGCGACAGCCATACCGGCCAGGGCGCTCTTCATCTTGAACATGGCGTTTCCTCTAGGTTGCTTGTTATTTTATTTTAATTTCACTAACCTAACGCTTCGCCAAACTCCGACATGCGCGTTTGCCGCGTCGATCCGGAGCTTGTTCCTCCTTGGCCGCCAATTTCACGATGCAAGGCTGCCTCGCGTCAATGATTAATTAGACCCTCAGTATAAAGAGCCATCGACTCCTCCCAGGGCGGCGGACACCCTTGTCGGCCGCCCGGTCCTGGACCCGACACCAACAGGAAAGCCGATCGCCTCCGTGTCGCGATCGACGGCGCATCTCCCGGCGGCAGTCACGGGGCGGACGCCGATGCCGACCGGAATGGAACCGCCGCCGTGCGGTATGGATGCTCTGGACTGAACAAAAAAACCCTGTTTCCGTTCAGTCCTTGAAACGATCGTCCAAATGATCGCTTGGCGCCGCAATGGGGGAACATCGGCCTGCCGGCCACCGGTGCCGGCTGCGTTACGCGGATCGCCCCCTGGGGCGAGGGAGAGCTCGCGCATAATCGAACCAAAACAAGAGGGGCCCGACATGGGAGGACCGCAGATGGGAACCGAGCCGTACCAGCAAGGCGAGTATGACGAGTATGCCGAAGCCGCCGCACCCAATTCGCGGCAGGCGAGACTCCTCTGGGGCATGCGGGCTTTCGGGCTGATCGCGGCCTTCGCGGTCTGGCTCGCCATGGGGCGCTCGGAAGGGCTGTCGCCCGACGCGCGATGGGTCGCGGCGATCGGCACGCTCATGGCGATCTGGTGGATGAGCGAGGCCATCCCGCTCTCGGCCACGTCACTGCTGCCGATCGTGCTGATCCCGATGTTGACCGAGCGGACCGTCAGCGAGGCGACGGCGCCCTACGCCAGCTCCATCGTCTTCCTGTTCCTCGGCGGCTTCCTGATCGCCATCGCCATGGAGAAATGGAACCTGCACCGCCGCGTGGCACTGCTGACCCTGGCCCGTGTCGGGGTCGAACCCCGTCGGATCGTGCTGGGGATGATGCTCTCGACGGGCTTCCTGTCCCTGTGGGTGTCCAACACGGCGACGACGCTGATGATGCTGCCGATCGGACTGTCGGTGCTCACCCTGGTCGTGGAACACAGCCCGACGCGGCAGAACGCCTCCGATGTCGAGGCGCTGCAGAGGGGAGCCCGCATCTCCGACGTCATCGAGGACGACAACATCAGACGGTTCGGCGTCTGCCTGATCCTCGCCATCGCGTGGTCGGCGACCATGGGCGGGCTCGGAACCCTGCTCGGCAGCCCGCCCAACGCCATCGTGGCCGGCTACGCCGCCGACGAGCTCGGCCGCAACATCGGTTTCCTGGAGTGGATGATGGTCGGCCTGCCGCTGGCCCTCGCCTTCATCCTCATCGGCTGGGTCCTGATGACCCGGGTGCTCTATCCGTTCAGCCTGGAGCAGATTCCGGGAGGCCGCGAGATGATCGACAAGGAGATCCGCGATCTCGGTCCGCTCAGCCAGGGCGAGAAGGTCGTGATGACCGTCTTCGGCGCGGCGGCATTCCTATGGGTCGTGCCGGGCGTCCTTGCGGCCATTCCCGGCCTGGAGGGCCGGCTCGGGCCACTCGGCGAACTCAACGATACCGCGATCGCCATTGCCGCCGGCATAGCCCTGTTCATTATTCCCGGCCGGGGCCGGACGGAGATGACCCTGAACTGGAAGGATGCCGAGAACGGGCTGCCATGGGGCGTGCTTCTCCTGTTCGGCGGCGGCCTCAGCCTTGCCAGCGCCGTCGGGGCTTCGGGTCTCGACAACTGGTTCGGCCAGCAGGTGGTCGGCCTTGGAGCGCTTCCCATCATCCTGCTGGTCGCGGCGGTCACCGCGATCGTCCTCTTCCTGACCGAGGTCACCAGCAACACCGCGACCGCCGCGACCTTCATCCCCGTGCTCGGGGGCGTTTCGGTCGGCATCGGAGCGGATCCGCTCACGCTGCTGATCCCTGCCGCCCTGGCCGCGACCTGCGCCTTCATGCTGCCGGTCGGCACGCCGCCGAACGCGATCGTCTTCGGCACCGGCGCCGTGACCATAGGGCAGATGGCGCGGGGCGGCTTCGTCCTGAACCTTATCGGGATCATACTGATCACCGCTTTCTGCTACGTCCTGGGCGGCTTCGCCCTCGGCCTGAAGTTCTGAATTCCCAGGAGCGGGAGGGAGATCGTTGAAGCCGCGCGGAGGTCGGCGCGGACGGCGGCGCTCCCTCCCGCCAGGCGGTCGGCTGGGCGGCAGCCCCTCCTTCGAGCCACGCCGCCCCTGGGTCAGGCGACCGCAGGCAGGCGCGCGATGACCTTGATCTCGAAGTCGAAGCCCGCCAGCCAGTTCACGCCGACCGCGGTCCAGTTCGGATAGGGCGGTTCGCCGATCACCTCCTGCCGCACGGCCATGACGGTCTCGATCTGCGCCTGCGGGTCGGTGTGGAAGGTGGTCACGTCCACAACATCCTGGAAAGTGCAGCCAGCCGCCTTCAGGACCGCCGCGAGGTTGTCGAAGGCCAGCCGAACCTGACGTTCGAAATCGGGCTCGGGCGATCCGTCCGCCCGGCTGCCGACCTGGCCCGAGACGAACAGGAGGTCGCCCGAGCGGATCGCCGCGGAGTAGCGGTGCTTCTCGTAAAGCGCATGCCGGCCGGGCGGGAAGATCGCTTCGCGTCGTGTCATCGTTTCATTCCTTTTTCAAAGGGGACAGGCCGGGCCGGCTGGCGCGGCGGTGTTGCCCACCAGGGGCGGGGCACGTGCCCGGGGCTCACGGGTCCGCAAGCTCCTCCGGGGTTCACGAACGGCGCATCGCATTCATATACGCTTCGTATGTGAAAAGAGAGCATACATGCGCCCCGTATGTCAACTAGCATGCTGCTCGCAGTTCGATCGGTCGGAGGTGAGGGTGGCAACAGGACGGCGCGCCGAGATGATGGAGGAGACCCGGGCCAAGCTCATCAGGGCGGCCCGGCAGGCTTTCGCGGTCAAAGGCTATGCGGCGGCGTCGATGGACGACCTCACCGCCGAGGCGGGCCTGACGCGCGGCGCGCTCTACCATAACTTCGGCGACAAGAAGGGTCTGCTCCAGGCGGTGGTCGACCAGATCGACGCGGAAATGGCCGAGCGCGCGCGCGCCGTCGGAAGCCGGGCCGGAAACGACTGGGACGGGCTCCTGGCGGAAGGCGTCGCCTATATCGAGATGGCATTGGAGCCCGAGGTCCAGCGCATCGTGCTGCTGGACGGACCGGCCGTCCTGGGCGACCCCTCCGCCTGGCCCACCCAGAACAGCTGCCTGCAGACAACGACGCGAACCCTTCAGGCGCTGATCGCGCAGGGAACCGTCAAACCGGTCGACCCTGAAGCTGCCGCCCGGCTCATCAACGGGGCGGCGCTCAATGCCGCGCTCTGGATCGCCGCGGCCGACGACCCGCACAGCGTCTACGAGAAGGCCGTCGAGGCCTTTCGCCATCTGGCGAGCGGACTCCTGCGAACCGGGAGGTGACGGCAGGACTGGACGCGACGTTCCGGAGCGAAGCCCGCAGAGGCAGTCCGGATCATCGGAACCGCGGGCCGTGATGACCGGCGCCGGACATGCCTGGACTTACCGGACCGGTTGGTCGATCGGGCCGGAATGCGTTTTTCCGCGGATTAGGCATCCTGCGGTTCATCAGCCTCTTCGGGGATCAAATCCCCTGGCGTATGGTTGACATCAGGCTATCTGAGGCAACCCGAACCACATGTGGGAGGAGTCAATGACCGGTGGTAATATCGCTTATCTGATGCTCGTCGTCGGATCTTTCCTGGCTTTCAGCGGAGCCCTGTACTACGGCAGCACGCGGACCCTGGAAGCCGAGAGCGACCCGAGGATGCCGACCGGAAAGACCAATCCGGACACCCTGCACGACCACGACCAGATGTGAGCTTTCCGCAAGAGGCGTGATTCGGCAGGGTTCGCCCGTGCTTTCGTTAGGGAATGTGATCCCGCCTGCCGGACGGTGAGCCGGAAGGGGAAGCCGCTCCACGGGACCGGCTTCCCCCTGCCCCTTTCCTCTCCTTCCGCCCCCGCGCACCGGTGCCCGGGTCGGTCCGCCCTTCCGTGCACGGGCTACACGATGCCGCCGGCCCCGCCGAAGCCACGCCCACGGCTCCCGGCCCAGGGGATCGGCGAGAAGTTCAGGTGATCCTCGACCTTCTGGACGCCCGGCACCGTCTCGGCGGCAACCCTCAGGGCCTTGCGCTCGGTGTCCGAACCGACGAAGCCCCAGAGTTGTGCGACTCCGTCGGACACGACGATGCTCAGCTGCGACACCCGCGCCCAATCCTGCCCGTCCAGGTTGGCCATGATCCTTTCGCGAAGCTCGCGGTCGTTGGCGCTGATGGAGGCCCCTGTCCTCGGCGAGGAGGCGAGGACCACGCGGAGCAGGTCGGAGCGCGAGACGATGCCGACCAGCCGGTCGCCGCGCAGTACCGGCACGCGCTTGATCCGCCGCTTCTCCAGGATGCGGACGATCTCCTCGGCCGGCGTGTCCTCCGTGACCGTGGTGACCTCGCGGGTCATTATGTCCCTGGCGTGGATGGCGCGGGTCTTGATGAACTCGGCCGCGTCCTTTCCCGAGCCGTCGAACAGCCTGGTCCACCAGGAGCGGTGCCCGTCGCTGACCGCGGCGACCCGGTGGATGATGTCCCCTTCGCTGATGATGCCCAACACCCGCCCGTCCGCGTCGGTCACCGGCACGGCGCTGATGTGCTTGGTCAGCAGGCACTCCGTGATCTCGTGGATCAGGCTGTCGGCTGCCACCGTCTTGAGGTGGGTCGTCATGATGTCTCTTGCGCGCAATCCTGCCTCCCTGACATTTCGTATTTCTGATACGGAAACCGAAGGGACCGCCTCGTTATGGTCCCCTCGATCCATGCCCATGGCATTGGTCCGGCTGGCTTTCCGTTCTTCACGAGACGGCCTGGTGATCAGCCCAGGAACTGGTAGTAGAGGACGTAGAGTGTCAGCAGCACCAGGCTGATCGTGCCAGCCCATGCCCAGGCAAACTGGAGCTTGCTCGGCAGATGTTCACGCTCGAAATCCGAGGTGAAGTTGTCTTTGATCGCCTTGATGGTCAGCCAATACAGGATCGGCGAGAAAAGCAGGGCCATTACCGAGGCGACCTGGACGACGAAGATGGGCTCGGGCAGGCCGAAGACCACGGCGATGCCGGCCACCAGCCAAGTGACCTGCATGCCTCGGTACAGCAGCTTGCGCATGCGCGGGTTGTCCCAATCCCGCTTCAGGCGGACGGCGCATTCCTCGAAGATGCGGGCTTGACCATCGAAGTAGGTGAAGACGGTCGAGAACAGGGCGGCCACGCCGCCGGCGATGATGACCGGGAAGATCCAGGCGCCGAAGGTATCGGTGTAGATTCGGGCGATCGTCACGCCCATCTCGCTGCCCCTGGGAACTAGCCCCAGCGGGTTCAGCACGGCCGCGCCCACGATCAGGAAGACCATGCCCGACAGCATCGAGATGATATAGCTGATGTTCATGTCGCGCTTGAACAGGATCAGGCTGTTCTTCATGTAGTTCGGGTCCATATGCACCGTGTGCCCCTGGGCCCGCATCTCGTTCACCTTCACCATGCCGGCTTTCTTGTCCACGGCCCAGTTCGACTGCATGGGCGCTACTTCCAGCGTCGTCGGGAAGTAGCCGAACATGGCGCCGAACAGCAGCATGGCGCCGATCGGCGGCAGGGTCGGCAGCAGGCGCGACAGATACTCGGCCGGAGGCGTCGCCTGCAGGGCGAACGCCACGAAGCAGGATACGGCGAAGACGATGATCAGGACCTTGCAGATGCCCTCGACCGACTTGTAGCTGCCGAGCCACAGGATGGCGACGGTGCCGACCAGGATGGCGACTGCCCACATTTCGAGCGGAATGAAGGGAAAGGCCGCCCACATCAGGGCCGCGCAGCCGAGCGCGCGCCCGGCGATGCCGACGGTGTTGGCGAAACCCTGGAAGATCATGAACCAGAGCGGCCAATTGCCCACCCGGTGGTAGGCGTTGATGATGGTTTCGCCCTTCACCATCGTGTAGCGGTGGGCGAACTCGAAGGCGCAGTACTTGATGATATAGGCGGCCAGGATCACCCAGAGAAGATCATAGCCGAAACGAGCGCCGGCGGTCGGCGCGTGCATGATATGGCTGGCGCCGATACCTGTCATCGCCGCGGCGATGCCCGGTCCCATGGCCCGCCACGTGTCGCGGACGCCCGTTCCCGGAGCTTTCAGGGTAACGGTTTTCAGATCGTCCGTCGGGTTTTCCTTGGCCACGACGGCGGCCGGCCTCAGACCCTTGTCTGGATCTCCTGGAAGCGCTCTGACGGTCATTTTTCCTCCCAAAGATTATTTTTGTGCGCAGGGGCCAGTGCTGCCGAAGGATTGTTGCCCTTGCTGGTATACTAAATGCAATATACAAAGCCTGCCGGTCTCATCCACGGTTTTATTCCGCATCGCGAAAACGGTTGTCGGTCCGATGACGAAATCTTCGGATTTGATGGAAGTTCGATTGGGGACGTTTGGCCAAAGCGGAACCAGGCAGCCTCTGCCCATTCCGAAACTGCGGCATGTGTGGGCGCCGGTGACGGTCGGGGCCTGCCCCCTGAAGGAGAGGGCAGCAACCGTATTGCCGTTGTACCGAGGATCCACAGGGATATCTAATCGCGAGGCAGGCTGGTTTCGTGCCTGTGAGCGATCTTCAAGCGATGCCTGTTGATGACCCTTGATCAGACGCTGACGCTTGCCATCCTGTTCGGGACGATGGCGCTGTTCATCTGGGGGCGCTGGCGGCACGACCTTGTGGCGATGGTAGCCTTGATGGCGGGAGTGACCGCCCTTGTAGTCCCCGTCGGCGAGGCATTCTCCGGTTTTGGGCATCCTGCGGTCGTCACCGTCGCGGCCGTTCTGGTGCTGAGCAAGGGCCTGTCGAACTCGGGCGCGATCGACATCCTGGCGCGCCATGTCCTGCCGGCCAGGGCGGGAGCGACGATGCTGATCCTGGCCATGTCCGGACTGACTGCGTTCCTCTCGGCCTTCATGAACAATGTCGGTGCCCTGGCCCTGATGATGCCGGTGGTGATCCAGGCGGCCCGGAAGAACGAGATCCCCGTCGGATACCTGCTGATGCCGGTCTCCTTCGGGTCGATACTGGGCGGCATGACGACGCTGATCGGAACGCCGCCCAACATCATCATCGCTGGGTTTCGCGACCAGGCCGGCGGCAGCCCGTTCGGCTTGTTCGACTTCACGCCAGTCGGGGCGGCCGTGGCTCTGGCCGGCATAGCTTTCCTGTCCCTGGTCGGGTGGCGACTTCTTCCCGTATCCGCGCGACGCAGCCGGACCGGCGGGCAGCTTTTCGACGTGGGCAAGTACCTCACGGAGATCCTGGTGCCCGACGGGAAGCTCGCCGGTCGATCGCTGGCCCAGTTCGAGCCTGAGTTGGTCGAGGTGGGTGGTCAGATCGTCGGGCTGGTGCGCGATGACGAGCATATCCTGGCGCCCCGGGCTTGGCGCCGTATCCGGCCTGGAGACATCCTGGTGGTCGAGGCCGAGCCCGCCGCCCTGACCGATATCGTGACCGCCTACGGGCTGGAACTTGTGGACGACCGCCGCATCAGCCAGGAAGACCTGCAGTCCGACGAGATGGAGTTGATGGAGGTCGCCGTTCGTCCGGGCAGCCTGCTGGCGGGCCGCACCGCGGCGGGCATCCGCCTGCGCTCCCGGTTCGGCATCAACCTGCTGGGCCTGTCGCGCCAGGGCCGCCAGACGTGGAGCCGCCTGCGGGACCAGAAGTTCTCCGCAGGCGATGTCCTGATGCTGCAGGGTCCTGCCGGCCGCCTTGGCGACTTCATCGCGGATACCAACTGCGTTCCCCTCGTCCAGCGGACGTTGAAATTTCCAAGGCGTGGCCAGACCATCCTGGCCGTTTCCATCATGGGCACCGCCATAGCCACCATCACGGTTGCCGGAGTCCCAGCGGAGATCGCCTTCGTCGCGGCCGCCGTGCTGTTCGTCCTGGCGGGCCTGGTCAGGCTCAGGAACCTTTACGAGGCCATCGACTGGTCGGTCATCGTCCTTCTTGGCGCCCTCATCCCGCTGGCAGTGGCGATGGAGACGACGGGTGCCGCGGCGTTGCTGGCGCAGACGATCGTCGGATATCTGGCCGGCGGATCCGCGGTAGTGGCGCTCATTCTCATACTGGTCGTGACGATGACCCTGTCCGACCTCATGAACAACGCGGCGACCGCCGCCGTGATGGCGCCGATAGCCATCGTGGCGGCCGGGCAGATGGATGCCAATCCGGACTCCTTCCTGATGGCTGTGGCCATCGGGGCGTCCTGCGCGTTCCTGACGCCGATCGGGCACCAGAACAATACCTTGATCCTGGGTCCCGGCGGATACCGGTTCGGCGACTACTGGCGGATGGGCCTTCCGCTGGAGATCATCGTCACCGCCGTCGGAGTCCCGGCGATCCTGCTGGTCTGGCCGCTTTGACACCGCGGTACGCCGAACCGATTCATCAGGTATCCATAAAGTAAACAGGGATCTACTCTCCTGGTAGAGGCAAGAATACAAGCATAGACGTTGCGCTCCGTCCTCGGCGGTGCGATGATCTCTCCACCGCCAGTTGCCAAACTACTCTATCGTTTCACCTGAGACGAATGAGATCGGATGCGCCCTGGTGACGTGACGGGAACGCTGCACGAGGAGGCAGCAAGATGATCCCGAGTGAAGTCTTGGCAGCCTGGGTCGTGGCCGTAACGACCGGAGCCACGGCATTGGGCGGACTTTCGGTGTTTGACGTCCATCATCCGTCCGGCGGCATGGAAGCTCGATCCCAGCCGCTCCATCACCCCGCCGAAAGCACGGTCCGGCGGCCCCTTCCCCTCGACCTGGCCTGGAGATCCCGCCTGGAGGCTACCGGGAGCTTACCGGCTCGCCCAGGGGCGACTCCCGTGGAGTGGGACGACGATGACGATCAAGGGGATGAAATCGATCGGCACGACAGGAGAGATGAACCACCCGAGGGACCGCTTGCGACAGCGTACAATGCCGCCGTGTTCCTGAGTCCGTAGACTAAGCGGTGCGACGTCGTCTCGAAAATGTCGGTCACATCGGCCGTCGATGTTCCGCTTTTCTCTTCGGCGGAGAACGCCGCCAAGTCCTGACCGGGTTTTTCGGCTGATCCTACCTTGATCCGAAGCGCTGATCATTCGCGGGGCCGGACAGCTCAGCCAGGGCTTACCCAACGAACCGGTGCCCTTTGACAGCTTCGTCAAGGGCATCCCGACCATACGGCGACACAGCGATGCTTGGCTTGCGATATGGAAAGTCCAATGATCCATCTATCCTCGCCTACGGCTGGATTCCCTCCGGGCGATACAGCCTCATCTCTCCGGTCCGCGGGTCTGGAGGTCATCTACATCGTGGGAGAATGCCCGATCCGGCTCCGCAGTCGCGACATCAGTCCGCCGCGGAGCCATGCCAAAGCTGTCCTGGTCGTTCTGACCGCGGACGAGGCGTACTGGGCGAGCCGGATCGCCGACGCGATCGAGGCCTGGGAGACTGCCCGTCTGAGCCGTGATCCATTTTGGATCAAGGCCGTCGCCAAGCGGATCGGACGGCTTGCCCGGACCAGCAACGGGCTGATGATCTTCACGCCTCCGGCGGCGTGACAGCCGGCGTGCCGGCCATGACGGGTGTGATACGGGGCGAGCAGGAGGCTGCCATGTGGAGGAAGGTACTCGTTGTTGCCGTAGCCCTGCCCCTTTCCGGCGGTCCGGCCTGGGGTCAGGAAAAGGCGACGCCGCAGCAGGTGGTGCAGAAGGTCCGGCAAGCCGCCGGTTATCTGAGCCAAAAGAAAGAGGCCGGCCTCGCGACTTTCAAGAATCGGCGATCCGACTACGTATGGGCCAACAGCTATGTCTTCGTGATCGACTGCGAACACAGGAAGGTGGCGGCAAACCCGCTGTTCGGTTTCGTCGGCATGCCGCTGTCCGACCTCAAGGATCCGACCGGCAAGGTGATCGGCCCGATGTTCTGCCCGAGCGGCACAACCGGGGGCTACTGGGTCGAGTATCACTGGCCCAGGGCAGGCCAGAAGCAGCCGGCCCGCAAGCTGACTTACATCGAACCTGTTCCGGATACGCCGTTCACGGTGGGAGCGGGGATCTACGACGACCAGATGACCCTTGCGGATGTCGAAACGGTAAGCGGACGGTGAGGTGGATTGACCGACCGCCCTTTGCCCGCCGGCCTCCGTGCCGCCCCTCCGCTCCTGGAGCGGCACGGAGCCTCAGGTGAACCAGACGCCGTCGGCAACCAGCGGCGCGGTGCCGAGTTGGCTTTCCGCCGATTCAGAGAAATCGACCAGAACGCTCTCCCGGCCAACCCCGGCTTCCAATCGACCGAGATGGAAGGCGAAGCCGTCGGGATCGCCCTGCGTGCCGCGGAGATTGTCGTAGAGTTGATCGACGAAATCAGCATCCGACAGCGTCCCGTACTTCTGCAGGAATTCCGCGGAACCCAGAAAGTCCAGCGCCACGTCGGTCAGAGGAGCGCCGCCATCGAGGCGGTCCACATGGGAGCCCAGCCCGGCAGCGTCGGGCTCGCGGTCGAGCGCGAGCCGGTAAAGCCTGAATGCCTGGACCGCCGTATCGCCATTTTCCAGGGCCAGGGTGCCGTCCGGGAACCGGAGACGCTCGATGCCCTGAAGCGTGTCGGCGCCCTCCGGGCCGGCGATGTCGAGCCGGGCCGCCTGCGCCGATACCGCGTAGACTGCCCGCTCGGCATCGTAAAGGGCCGTATCCGTTCCCGTGCCGCCCAGGAGCCGGTCGTCTCCCGGACCGCCCTCCAGGAGGTCGCTTCCCGCTCCGCCGAACATCATGTCGTTCCCGGCGCCGCCCCTCAGCACATCGCCCTGATCCCTGGAGGTGCCTCGGGGCTCCAGGCGAAACACCTCGCCGTCGATGTCGACGAGATACGGGTTTCCCTCGCCGTCGCTGCCGAACGAGGAGGGACTGTCGATGGTGCCGGCATCAACGGCCAACTGTCCCGTACGCTCGGCGACGGCCGCCCCTCCCTCGGTGGGCCGGAGCGACCACAGACGCCCACTCACGAAATCGGCGAAGAGATACTCGCCCTGCAACGCCTCGGCCCCGCCGCGGTAGACGGTTCCGCCCACTATCGACTGTCCGGCGTCGCGCCCGTAGACATGGAGAGGAGCTACCGTCACGCCAACCGAGGGGGAGCCGGGCTTGAATGCCTCCGGGCCCTCGGAAAAGCTCCAGCCATAGTTTCCTCCGGCAACGCCGAGATTGACCTCCTCCCAGCGGCCCTGCCCGACATCGGCGATCCACAGATCTCCCAGCCCGCTGTCGAAGCCTGACCGCCACGGATTGCGCAACCCCATCGCCCAGACCTCGTCGGCACCGGGGCCGGCCACGAAGGGGTTGTCGGAGGGGATCGCGTAGTTCCGCGCCGGGTCGTCGGGAAAGGCGTCCCCGTCGACATCCAGGCGAAGCATCTTGCCGAGCAGGCTTTCCGGGTTCTGCGCGGCGTTCAGGGGATCTCCGCCGCCGCCGCCGTCCCCGAGCGCCGCGTAGAGATCACCGTCCGGGCCGAAGGCCAGCCAGCCCGCCTTGTGATTGGCGAACTGGTCGGGCTGGTCCACGGTCAGCACCGGGCGTGCGCTCGCGGGATCCGCCGTCGACGGGTCGCCCGGCAAGGTTCGGTACTCCCGGATCTCGGTGTCTCCCCGGGTATTGATCAGGTTGACGTAGAACCGGCCGCTCTGCGTGAAGTCCGGCGCGAAGGCCAGGCCCAGGAGGCCGCGCTCGCCGTCGCTGAGGATCTCGGAGGACACGTCCAGGAACGGTCTTGCCGCCACGGTGCCGGTGGTCCCGTCGAGAACGCGCACCGCGCCGGTCTTCTCGACGACATACAGGGTCGAGGGACCGCCTGGAGCCGCGGTCACGAACAATGGCTGGTCGAACCCCGCCGCCACGCGCGTCGCGTCGATGCCGTCGACGGTGACCGTCGCAGGATCGTATCCGTAGATGAGGTCGCCACCGTCGCTGCCCTGTATGTCGTCTGCCTGGTCGGTGCCTGTGATCTGCTTGCGGATCGGCATGGAGCGGCTCCCGGTGGGAATCCCGATCCGTTGAACGTTTCCCAGACCCCGCCGTTCCAGACCGTTTCAGGAATCTGCTCACCCAAGAGCCGCTTGCGCAATCCGGCGGGCCGGCGGAAGGCGACCCGTGGACCGGGATCCGCCCGAGCCCCCCACTCAGAGGGCGTCGATGGGGATCTTCAGGTAACGCTTGCCGTCGTCCTCCGGCGGCGGCAGCCGCCCGGCCCGGACATTCACCTGGATCGAGGGGATGATCAGCTTGGGCATATCCAGCGTCTTGTCGCGGGCTTGGCGCAGGGCGACGAACTCTTCCTCGCCCACGCCGTCGTGGACATGGATGTTGCGCGCCCTCTGCTGGGCTACCGTGCTTTCCCAGGCGAATTGATCCCGTCCCGGAGCCTTGTAGTCGTGGCCGGTGAACAGCCGGGTCTCAGGCGGCAGGTCCAGGATGCGCCGGATCGAGCGGTACAGGGCGTGGGCGTCGCCGCCGGGGAAGTCGCATCGCGCCGTGCCGTAGTCGGGCTGGAACAGCGTGTCGCCGACGAAAGCCGCGTCGCCGACCACATAGGTCATGTCGGCCGGCGTGTGGCCGGGCGTGTGGATGGCCCTGGCCTCCAGTCCGCCGATCCGGAACCGCTCGCCGTCGGTAAACAGGTGGTCGAACTGGCGCCCGTCGGTGACGAAGGCGGGCTCCATGTTGAACAGGGTCCGGAAGACCTTCTGGACTTCGCGTATGTGCTCTCCGATGCCGATACGGCCGCCCAGCTTCTCCTTCAGGTAGGGGGCGGCGGACAGGTGGTCGGCGTGGATGTGCGTCTCCAGTATCCACTCGGCCGCGAGGCCGCGCTCATGCACCGCCGCGACCAGGCGGTCCGCCGAGGCGGTCGAGGTGCGCCCCGACTTCGGGTCGAAATCGAGCACGCTGTCGACCAGGGCCGCGGCCTTGGTGGCGGGATCGACGACCACGTAGCTGACGGTGTTGGTTGCCTCGTCGAAAAAGGGGATGACGTCCGGTTTCATCATGACCTCCTGTATCGGCCCTTTCGAGGGCTACTCGCGTTGCTGCTTGAACAGGTGGGTCCAGCCGTTATATTAGTCAATGCTAAATTAGACAATGAGCATTGACATGGGAGAGCCGAGCGACGATCCGCTGAACCCGGCCGAGTTGGAAGCGCGGGCCGCTGAGGCCGAAGCGTTCCTGCGGTCGCTGTCGAACCGTCATCGCCTGATGATCCTGTGCTCGCTCGTCGAGGGCGAGATGCAGGCAGGCGAGCTGGTCCGGCGGCTGGGCCAATCGCAGTCCAACGTGTCCCAGCACCTCGCCAAGCTGCGCGAAGAGGGTCTCCTGGCGACCCGGCGCGAGGGCGTCGGAATCCATTACCGCATCGCCTCCGAGCGGGTCCGCCCGATCCTGGCCGAGTTGCACCGCCTTTTCTGCGCCGACCGCCGAACCGGCTGACGCCCTTTCCCGTTCCCCACAGCCCGAGCGTGCCCCGATGCAAGAACTCCTCACGATCCTGTCCGGCTCGCTGGTCGGCTTCACCCTCGGCCTGATCGGCGGCGGCGGGTCGATCCTCGCCGTGCCGCTTCTGCTCTACGTGGTCGGCGTGCCGGACCCCCACGTCGCGATCGGCACCAGCGCGGTGGCGGTCGCCGTGAGCGCCTTCGCCAACCTCGCCCAGCACGCCCGCGCCGGGACGGTGAAGTGGCCGTGCGCCGCCACCTTCGCCGCCGCCGGCGTTTTCGGGGCCCTGGTCGGCTCGACCATCGGAAAGGCGGTGGAGGGCGAGAAGCTGCTGTTCCTGTTCGCGCTGGCGATGGTCGCGGTCGGGGTTTCCATGCTGCGCCGGCGGGGTGGCGAGGGCGATCCCGCGGTCCGCATCGACCGGCGGATCGCGGTCCGGCTGCTGGCCATCGGGTTCATGGTCGGGACCGTGTCGGGCCTGTTCGGGATCGGCGGCGGCTTCCTGGTCGTGCCCGGCATCCTGTTCGGCAGCGGCATGACGGTGCTCAGCGCCGTCGGTTCCTCCCTGTTCTCGGTCGGCGCCTTCGGCCTGACCACCGCAGCCAACTACGCCGTTTCCGGTCTGGTCGATTGGACGATCGCGGGCCTGTTCATCGCGGGCGGGCTGGCGGGCGGCTTCGCCGGGCTGAAGGCCGCGGTCCGGCTGTCCACCAGGAAGGGGGCGCTGACCCGGATCTTCGCCGGCGTGATGTTCGCCGTCGCGGCCTACATGCTGTACCGGAACGCGGGCGCCTTCGGGCTGCTCTGACCGCCCGGAAAGGAGACCCCTTACTGGGAGCCGCCGCCGGGACCGCCGCCGCCGGGACCGCCGCCGCCCGAGCCACCTCCGCCGCCAGGTCCCATGCCCATTCCCTGCCCCATGCCCATGCCGCCATGGCCGGGCATCGGGGGAGGTTCATCGGGCAAGGTGACGCCACGCTCCTTGGCGCGGGCCTGCATCTGGCGATGATGTTCCTGGCGCAACTGCTCCCGTTCCTCCGCGGACTTGGCCTGATGCATGCGGTTGCGATGATCCGCCCGCTCCTGCTGGGTCATCATCTGGCTCCCATAGATCGGCGTATCGTCCGCCGGGGGCGACTGCGCGAGGACTCCTCGGGAGGCCGGCAGGGACAACGCCAAGGCAACCATAAATACTGTGGGAATACGCATGGTCGCGCCTTCTTCCTGAAAAGGATTGAGCCTCGCTTCAGTGTCGTCGCGCATTCAAGTCATGGAATTAAACTGGATCAAGTCGGCGCGCGTCGCAGCCGTTATTCCGCTCCAGCCTACAGGGCATGGAATGCCGACCTAAACAGGATCGGCGTTTTCGGAGGGTGCCCCGAAGTGGACGCGGTTCAACCAACGGCTCCACCGTTTTTGGAACCGGGTCCGGGATGCCTTGTTGCAAAAATACGGAAAAAGCAATGCGGGCAAGCCCTGGTGAAGGGAACGGCGGAAAGAGATGGACAGTCGGAAGAAATCCATAGGCCTGGCAGCCGCCGCGGGCATGGTGGGCACTCTGGCACTGCTCGGCATCGTCGGATTGCTCATCGTCTATACGGGTGCGTTCAACGTTGCCGCGACGGAAGAGCATGCCTCGTTCACTCGGTGGGCGTTCGACACTACCTTTCATAATTCCGTCGAGAGCCGCGCCGCGGACACCGAGGTGCCCGAAGACATCGCTCCGGACATGATCGAAACCGGCGCACGCTCGTACAAGTCGATGTGCCAGCACTGCCACGCCGGACCGGGTGTCGAACGGTCCCCTTGGGCGAGCGGCATGCGGCCGAGGCCGCCCCACCTCGCCGAAGCGTCGGCCGAGTGGGAGGCGCAGGAATTGTTCTGGATCGTCAAGCACGGGGTGAAGATGAGCGGAATGCCGGCGTTCGGGCCGACCCACGACGACCGGGCGCTCTGGGGGATCGTCGCCTTCGTCAAGGAACTGCCGGCCATGACGCCCGAGGAGTACGCGATTTCCGGTGGTGCGAACGACAAGGGCGGCGATCATGCGTACTGACCAGGGAGGACGAGCCTGATGCAGATGTCGTACTGGCGCTTCGCCGCGATGATAGCGACCTCGACGGTCGTCATGTACGGTCTGATGTACCTGAATACCTACTCGTTTGAGCATGTCTTCTGGAGCGAGACGCGCGCCTGGATGGCGCTGGTCATGGGTTCCACCATGTCCATCATCATGCTTGGCTACATGCTGAACATGTACAGGAAGCGGGCGGTCAACCTCGCCATATTCGGGGGCTCCATCGCGGT
The DNA here is from genome assembly GCF_016806835.2 of Skermanella rosea. Taxonomy (NCBI): domain Bacteria; kingdom Pseudomonadati; phylum Pseudomonadota; class Alphaproteobacteria; order Rhodospirillales; family Azospirillaceae; genus Skermanella; species Skermanella rosea. Next base: position 4,496,474 of record NZ_CP086111.1, read on the forward strand.
CTTCGCCTTTTCGCTCTGGGTCGTGCGCAGCCAGGCGACGGTGGACGACGTCGAGTACATGAAGGCGATGATCCCGCACCACTCTATCGCGATCCTGACGAGCGAGCGTGCCCAGATCACCGATCCGCGGGTCCGCAAGCTCGCGGAGGAGATCGTCGAAGCCCAGGAGCGCGAGATCGCGGAGATGAAGTACCTCGCCGCCGACCTGGAGGCGCGGGACTGATGGATGCCGTGTTTCCGCAGAATGGACGGGTCCCTTTTCTCCCGGGACTGATATTCGTCCTTGGGCTGCTCGCCGGGTGTGGCCAGGACGACGCGCCGGACGACGACACGGGGGCCATCCACGCACCCGAGATCGCGAGGATCGTCCCGGCGGAGGAGGCGCTCGCGGGCGCGCATATACCGACCCTGGATCCCGCCACGATGAACGGCGCGCAGATCCGCAAGGCAGTCGGTGCGGGTCCCGGCTGCGAATTCCGGTACACGGCCGCAGGCAAGCCGGCTCTGGCGGTGAGCATGGGAGCCGCTGGAGAAACGGTGGTCGGGATCGTCAGGCTGAACGGGAACCTGGTCGTCTTGGAACCGGCGCCGATCGACGGCGACGTCGGACAGGGCGCAGATTTCTCCCTGGCCGCGCCTCCGATCCGGATCACCGTCTCACCTGATGCCGGAGAGCCAGCCGAAGGCCGCGACGGCGTAAGGCACCGGGAGGCCAACATGATCTTCGAGGTCGGGCAGAGGCTCAAGGTCGGTTATCGCGGCTATCTGGACTGCCTGTCAGAACCGGCGATGGTCGATCCGGCACCGGGTGCGTGAGGGACTTTTCCCGGAACCCGGCGGACGCCCGGTCAGCCGTCGACCCGCAGGACGACGTGGATGGCCGGGATAATCACACAGCTGTCCGGCACATTTTTTGCTAATCGCGAAAAAGCGCCTGATACGGCGAGAAATACCTCCTTTTCGTCATACCCGGACTTGATCCGGGTATCTCCCGCACGGCGGCGCTGATGGAGTCTGCAAGCGATGACCGGGTCAAGCCCGGTCATGACGGACAAAGAAACGAGAGCGCTCCCGGAAATTCCATTTCAGGTTGATCAATAATCAGCGTGCCGGGCAGGTGTGGGATGACCAGGACGGTCTGCAGGGTCGAAGTCAGCGGGCCGAACAGCAGGGAGGCCGCCAGCCCCCCGGAAGATCGGGTCGGTCAGGATGAAGGCCGCGCCGATCGTTCGCCGCTCCGGCCTATGCGGCTGCCTGCCTCAGCCAAGCCACGATCTCCTCCCGGCGCGGCAATCGGCCGGACATCTTGACCTCCTCCCCGACGACGAGGCCCGGCGTGCTGATGACGGAGTAATCGAGGATCCGGGCCATGTCCGTGACATGCTCGATCTCGACGGCGACGCCGGCTTCCTGCGCCGCCTCCCGGGTCAGTTCCTCCAGGCGCTTGCAGCGGGCGCAACCCGGCCCAAGGACCTTGACGCGCATGATTCCATCCTCCTTCGAAGCAGTGGTTGCTCACGTTAGCGTTCGAGGCTCAAGCGGCCTTCGTCATGGTGCCGGCCCGGCGATGGAAGGCATGCAGGACCGCGGCAAGGACCAGCAGGCAAACCACGAATCCTCCGCCGAGCAGCCATAGGCTTGTTCCGTCCCGCCATGCCCCGAAGGTCAGGCCCGCCGCCGTGCTGAACAGCGCGACCAGGCCGACATAGGCCCACGCCTTGGTCCGGCCGACGATGCCGGCGGTGATCAGGATGCTTTGCAGGCTCAGCTCGGGGTCCGCCATCAGGTAGGCCAGCAGCGGCCCCGGATGCATGCCGAGCGACAGGAACATCTGCGCGACCGGCACCTCGACCAGGGTCGGGAAGTACATGAACACACCGAAGACGACGCCCACCAGATTGGCGGGAACGGTGTTGCTGCCGGCCATCGTCTCCACCCATTCCGGCCGGATGAACACGCGCAGGACCCCTACCGCGAAGACGCCGACGACCAGCAGCGGGAAGATCTGGCGGACGAACCGCCAGCTCTCCCACAGCCACTGCCGAACCTCGAACCGGTCGATGTGGCGGCAGGCGACCCAGGCGATCGCCGCCATGATGGCCACCACGCCGACCAGTCTCCCGGTCAGGTGGAGCGTGACGCCGCCGGCCCGGGGCTGCACGCCGACGGCCGCGACCGCCAGGGTCAGCAAGACCAGCGCCAGCGTCGCCCAGGTCCAGCGGTTGAACCCCTCGTCCACCCGGCCCAGCCCGATCGGTGCCACCGCCGCGATGATGCCCAGCAGCAGGACGAGGACCGCCCCTTGCGCGCCGATCCCCTCCTCGCCCCTCGCGGGATCGAAGGGCACCAGCCGGTGCAGCGTCGCCTCGACCCCGTCCATGCCGTGGATCGGCAGGGTGACGCTGGCATAGCTGTCGAGCAGGAGGCCGACCTTAAGCGTTCCGGCGACGAGCAGCGCCACCAGGAGAAGCATCAGGACGACGGCCGGGGGGTGGAGGCGCTCAGCCCCGGCAAAGGCGCCGTCGGGCTCGCCGGCGTGGACGCGGTCGTCCCCGCTGAAGACCAGCGCCATGATCATCCCGATGCCGATGCCGAAGACCAGCGACAGCACGAGACGCGCCGCCGCGAACTCGGCCCCCAGCGCGGCGCCCGTGTAGGTCAGCGCCAGGATGTTGGCCGCGGGCGCGAAGAACAGGAAGGTGATGGCCGGCCCCAGCCCGGCGCCCTTCCTGTAGATGCCCGCGAACAGCGGGACGATGGTGCAGGAGCAGACGGCCAGCAGGCTCCCGGCGGCGGTGGCCGCCGGATAGGCTATGGCCTTCGGCGCGCCGGGTCCCAGGAAACGGGTGATCACCGGCTTCGGCATCAGCGCGGAGAGGCCGCCCGCGATGAAGAAGGCCGGCACTAGGCACAGCAGCACATGCGCGGCCAGATAGGCCGCGAGACTCCCGAACCCGCTCTGCATGGTCTCGACGAGAATGGCGGACGGTTCCACGTCGGGGATCCCCCTCGGTTCGCAGCGTGTCGAGGGGCATTAGGCGACGGTATCGGGCGATCCGCCGTGACACATGTCAAAGCGCCCGCCGGTGGTCACGGCAAATCCGGGTGACCCGGGACCGCCCACTACTCGCGTCCCTTCGGGGCGAGGAGGCCTATTCGATCCCCGCAGCCTCCCGCGCGATACCGTCCAGAACGGAATTGATCTCCTTCAACGCGGCCCGGGAGCTTTCCGATCCGGTCTCGCCCAGGCGCCGGAATCCCACCACGCTGGTGCCCGGCGCGTCGGCGGGCGCATAGACGAAGAGGACATAGGGGCAGTAGGCGATATTGCCGGGGTCGGCCTCCATGGCCTTCCGCGACAGCAGGGCGGAGCAGAACTGCATCGTCTCGGCGTCGGCGTAGATCGCACGCGTACTCCCGACATCGCTGGCGGTACGCTGCAGCATCGCACCGATCTTCGCATTGTAGTCGATGACGTAACCCCGGTTGACGATCGAATCCTCGAGGTCGTGCCGGGCTTGGTCGAAGCTCCCCTTTGCCTCGTAGAGGACAATGCCCTGCATGTCGCCGGCCAGGGTGGGGTTGAGTGCCAGCCCCGACAGGACCGCAGCGAGCGTACCGAACCTGATAGCGAAAGACATGACCTCCTCCCGATCCGTCCGACGGCCCCATGCCGCCATTGTGTGATGCCGTCTCAAGGCTTGATGATGGTGTAGCCCTGCTCGTGGAGGGCGATCAGCTCCGCCACTCCCGCCTCGACGATCTCCGCATGGGAGACCAGTTCGGGCCGCCCGCCCTCCTTGCGCTCCAGGGTGTCCAGCGTGTTGCCGCAGGCCACGAACGTCACGTTCGGCATGCTCTGTTCGAAGGCCTTCAGCCGGTCCAGAACCGGCGAACGGTCCGGGCGCAGCATGTCGAGGCCCGGGCCGTAGACGACGATCCGGATCTCGACCTCGTGGGCCTTGGCGCCGTAGCTCCGCGAGACGTTGGAGGCGATGTCGAGCGCGGAGCGCATGGTCTCCGCATCACCGTCGCCGACCTGCAGGGCCAGTTTGTGGAAGACGATCTCCTCGGCGGCCTCGGACTGCGCAAGGATCGCGCGGGGAGCGGCGGCCAGGGACACGATGCAGCCGGCGGCCAGGGCCAGCGCCCGGACAGTCGCCTGGAGTTTCAAGCCCGCCATCCTGGTTGCTCCGGTCTTCGCTACGGTTTCGGGTCAGTCGACGTTGCCGGCCGCCGGCCCCTCTTCGTTGCCGCCCTCCGGCGTCACGTCGAGCACGCGCGCCCGCATGGTGATCGCAACGGGTCCCGGCTTGCAGTCCTTCATGCAGGGCTCGGTATCGGCGACATAGTGCTTTTCCCGCTCGCGGTCGTCGGGGACGAAGTTATCGACGTTCGGCATCCGGATGTCCGTGAAGTTCTCCCGGGAAAGCTCGAAGTCCTCGTCCGTCACGATGTCGTTCAGGTACAAGAGGTAGGCGGTCAGGGCATAGACGTCGTCGGGACCGAGCGACCGGGCGTTGCCGAACGGCATCGCGCGGTTGACGTAATCGTAGACCGTGGACAGGTAGGGCCAATAGGACCCGATGGTCTTTTCCGGCCGCTCCCGGTCCAGGGTCCCCTCGCCGCCGGCCAGCACCGGCCAGCGGCCGACGCCCTCGCCGAAATCGCCGTGGCAGGCGGCGCAGTTGTCGGTGAAAAGGACCTCGCCGTCGGCGACCGTGCCCCGTCCTTCCGGCAGCCCCTTGCCATCGGGCCGGATGTCATGGTCCCACGCCGCGATCTCGGCTTCGGTCGCGATGCGGCCCAGCTTGAGCGGGCCGGACGGGGAAGCCGCCTCGGCATGGACGGAGCCGGCCGACATGGCGAGCAGGCAGGCGGCCAGCAGCGATGCCTTAGGAAACTTCGACATTCTCGAGCGCTCCGTCGGGTTTCAGGTACCAGGTCTGGATGCCGTTGTTGTGGTAGATCGAGTTGGTGCCGCGCGCGGCGCGCAGATCGTCCTTGGTCGGCTGGACGAAGCCTTTTTCGTCCATCGCGCGCGACTGGAGGAACAGCTCCGAGCCGTCCCAGTCGAACTCGTGATAGAACCGGTGCAGCGCCTTCGGCAGGCTGGGCCCGTCGATCCGGGCCGTGTGCCAGTTGCGCCCGCCGTCCAGGGAGACATCGACCCGGCGGATCGTGCCGTTGCCCGACCACGCCAGGCCGGAGACCACGGTCCGCCCCCGCCCGTGGGCGATGGGCGCCTGCGGGCTCGGGCTGGTGATGACGGACTTGACCTCCATCTGCCAGGTGAACTTCCGGGCTTTGCCGTTGGCCAGCAAGTCCGTGTATTTCGACGTTTCCTCGCGGTGCTCCCAGGGCGCGTCGCCGACTTCCAGGCGGCGCAGCCACTTGACCCACATGTTTCCTTCCCAGCCGGGAACGACGAGGCGCACCGGGTAGCCCTGTTCCGGCCGCAGGGCCTCGCCGTTCATGCCCCAGGCGACGAGGCAGTCGTCCAGCGCCTTGTCCAGGGGGATCGAACGGGTCATGGCGGACGCGTCGGCCCCTTCGGCCAGCAGCCAGGTTCCCGACGTCTTCAATCCCGCCTCTTCGAGAAGGGTGCGCAGCCGGACGCCGGTATACATCACGCAATGGACCATGCCGTGGGTGAATTGGCAGCCGTTCAGCTGGGCGCCCCGCCATTCCATGCCCGAGTTGGCGGCGCATTCCAGGAAATAGACCCGGTTCTCGCGCGGAAACCGCTTCAGGTCGTCCAGGGTGAAGACCAGGGACCGCTCGACCAGGCCGTGGACCATCAGCCGGTGGTCGGCCGGCGCGATCTCGGCGATGCCGCCATGGTGCCGCTCGAAGCAGAGGCCGTTGGGCGTGATGATGCCGTCCAGCCTGTGCAGCGGCGTGAAATTGACCGAGCTTTTGGAATCCGCGGTCAGCCAGGGAACGTCACGGCGCACGACGTCGGCTTCGAACCTGGACGGTACCCCGTAGGGACGGGCGTCCACCCCATCGCCCAGGTAGCGGTTCCAATCCTGCACCTCGGTGATCAGCGGGTCGCCGGCCGCCAGGGCGGGCCGCACGGCGAGCCCGGCGCCCAGCGCGGCGGCACCGCCGAGAAAGGCGCGGCGGGATGCCTGCGGTCGCGAGGGCTTGTTCATCTTCTCGGTCATCGTCTTTCTCCAGTCGCCGGACGAAGGCCAGTGGTCACTAGTGTCTTTGCAGAGCGGAGTGCTGTAGGTCGTCCTTCGCCCGTCAGGGGGAACGCCGACACCCTGCATCAATGCTTCGGCCATGCCGTCGGCGTCGGCCTTCGGCCGAGCCCGACCTACGGCTGATCGATCAAAACCACTATGCCGGGCGACTAGACGCCCTTGAGCAGGACGGAGCGGTTTTCCTTCAGGCGGACGACCGGGTGCTTCGCCAGGTAGCTCTCCACCACGTCCCAGATCGCCGGCCCTTCGGTGTCCTCGTTGATCGACGCCCACCCGGCGACGGCATAGTCCCTGCCGGCCTCGACGGGCTCATGGGTCGCCAGGATGGTCATGTCCGAGATGCGGGAGCCGATCGTCCGGGTCGGGTCGATGGCGAAGCCGAGCCCACCCACCCGCACCATGTCGCCGCCCTGCTGGTAATAGGGGTCGGTGTTGAAAAGATTGTCCGCGACATCCTCCAGGATGGTCTTCAGCGTCTGCCCGGTCATGGTGCCGCGGTAGGCCGCCGGATAGGTCATCGCGCAATTGTTGTGGAGGTCCTCCACGGTGATGGCGCTTCCGGCCGGCAGCGTGGTTCCCCACCGGAAACCGGGGGACAGGGCGATCTCGGCGTCGCGCTCTTCCAGCAGCGCCTCGCAGATCAGGTCGTCCCAGCTGCCGTTGAAGTTGCCGCGACGGTAGAGCAGCGTCTCGGTCCGCCCGATCTCGCGCTTCAGGTCGCTCTCGTAGGGTGCCCGCACCCTGTCGATCAGCGCCGCCATGTCCCGGTCGGCGGAGATCACGTCGGAGAACACCGGGATCAGCCGGTACCGGAAGTCCTTCAGCACGCCGTCGCGCACGTCGAGATCGAGCCGGCTGAGGAACTTCCCGTTCGAGCCCGAGGCGATCAGCAGCGTCCGCCCGACCCTGAACGGTTCAGGAAGCGCGTCGTGGGTATGGCCGGTCAGGACGATGTCGATGCCCTGGACGCGGCTCGCCAGCTTGCGATCCACGTCGAAGCCGTTGTGCGACAGCAGGATAACCAAGTCCGCCCCGTCGGCGCGCACCGCCTCGACCGTCCTGGCGACCTGCTCCTCCCGGATGCCGAACGACCATCCCGGGATCATCCAGCGCGGGTTGGCGATCGGGGTATAGGGAAAGGCTTGGCCGATGACCGCGACCTTGACTCCGCCCCGTTCCACCATGTGGTGGGCCTCGAAGGCCGGTTCGTCCCACTCGGCATCGAAGATGTTGCAGCCCAGGAAGGGGAAGGACAGGCTCTCCACCACTTCCTTCACCCGGTCGGTGCCGTAAGTGAATTCCCAATGCCCGGTCATGGCGTCGGGCCGCAGAAGGTCCATCGCCTCGATCATGTCGGCCCCGGCGGTCTTGTTCGCCGTATAGCTACCCTGCCACGTGTCGCCGCCGTCGAGCAGGATGACGTTCTCCTCCCCCCGCTCGGCGCGTGCCCGCCCGACGATGGTGGCGATGCGGTCGAGCCCGCCCATCCTGCCGTAGGTCCCGGCCAGGGCGGCGAAGTCCTCGGAGGTCAGCGCATAGGCGTCGGGCGAGCCCGGCTTGATCCCGTAGAGCTTGAGGAAATCCGCCCCGGTCACGTGCGGCGGCAGGCCGGCGACCTCGCCCACCCCCAGGTTGATCGAGGGTTCGCGGAAATAGAGCGGCTTCAACTGAGCATGGATGTCGGTGATGTGCAGGACGGTGAGGTTTCCGAAATCCCCGGCGCCCAGCAGGTCGTCCTCGGTCAGGCGCTGCTGGGCCGCGGCGCGCGACCAGCGGCCAGCCATGCCCAGGCCCATCGCCGCGGAGAGGGCCGTGGTCGCCGACAGGAATTCACGTCTGGAAAACATGCACGATCTCCCTTGCCGACGGCATCGCGCCGCCGCATCGATGTTCGGCGAAGTCTAGGGTCGGTCGGCGGTCGGCCGGAGCTATTGCCGGACGGCCGGCGTCTCGACCGACAGGCCCGTGCCGCGCCAGGCGGTATAGACCTCGAGCGCCATCAGTTCGTCGGAGAAGGCCTCCGGCTGCTCCGCCCGGGTGTCCCTGATGCAGCCGCGGAAACGGTTGTGCAGCGAGACCATGCCGGCGGTGTTGAACCGGTAGGTCGGGAAACCGTTGGTCTGCCCCTGGCTCAGATGGTCGGCACGGATGTATTTGCCGGAATTCTGCTCGTGGCAGGAGGCGCAGGAAAAGTTGAGCTGGCCGGTGCGCTGATAGTACCGGTCCCTACCCTTCTCCCACCAGGACATCATCCCGCCCTGCGCCAGGTCGATCTCGACCGGTTGCCCCAGCGACTGGTGCCTGATGAAGGTCGTCAGGTCCCTTTGCCGCTGGTCGTCGTAGGGGTAGGGTTCGGCCTGCATGTTCCGGGACCGGCAGGCGTTGATCTGGAGTTCCAGGTTGAAGGGCTTGCCGGCCTCCGCGTTCCATTTCGGATAGTTGGCGCCGACGCCCTTCATGGATTCCGCGGCATCGCCATGGCAGGAGGAGCAGGACTTGCCCGCGGTGCCCTCGGCGGTCTCCCAGAGATCGGCTCCCCGCTCGACGCTGAGCATTCCGGGGTTCTCGAAGCTATCCTCCTGCAAGGCCCGGGTTTCCGCCTCGCGGTACAGCCAGCCCGACTTGACCTCGGGAAACGGATGCCCGGGCGGCTGCGACGGAGCCTTGGCGACGGTGGCGACCGTCACGCCGTCGATCTCGAGCTCGTCCTCGACCGGATCGGCGACCCCGTGGGATACGGTCGAGACAACCAGCAGCGAGGCCGCCCCCGCCAACAGGACAGACAGTTTCTTCACGCGCGCCTCCCATCCCGGCGGACCGGTGGTTTTTTCCTTATTGGACCTTGATCTGCTGCTCGTCGGTGTAGACCGAACCGTCGTCATCGACCCAGGTGAACTTGAAGGTGCCGCTCTCCGGAACCTTGGCGGTGAACTCCAGGTACGGATTGGCCGAGACCGCCGGGTCGAGGTCGCAGCCGAACACCGTCCTGCCGTTGAACTCGCAGGTGAACTTATTGATGATCTGGCGCGGGATCGTCTTGCCGCTGCTGTCCTTGCGCTGACCGGATTCCATCTCGTGGCTGATCAGGGTCTTGATCGTCACGACTTCGCCTTTGGAGGCGGTCTTCGGCAGCTTCACGCGGGGTTTGGGCGTCGCCATGGGTTGCTCCTCTTCGTTAGGTCAGCCGCCGCAGCCGCCGATGGTCACCTTGACTTCCTTGCGGTCGGAATAGACGGACCCGTCCTTCATCTTCGCGACGGCGACGACGTTCTGCGTCTGCGCCAGCCGGATCCGCGTGGTCGCCGTCGCATCGCCGCTCATCGGCGTGAAGTGGAAGGTGGCGACGCCCGGGTTCGGGTTGCCCTCCGCCAGGATGATCACGGATTCGACATGATCGTCGTCCGTCATCGGGCTTTCGACCTGCACCGTGATCGGGACGGTATTGCCGTTCTCGGCGATCTCGGGCGCGGTCAGCACGATCCGGCCGGCCTGCGGCTCCTTTCCGCCGGTGAAGGAGGACAGCATCTTCCGCGTCTCGTCGACGCTGGCGAATGCCGGGACCGATCGCAATCCGCCGAGGGCCACGACGGCCGTTCCGGTCGATAGCGCGAAGAACCTGCGTCGGGTGAGCCTCATGCCGTCACCTCCTTGCTTTCTGAACATGTCAGGGCTTTCTGGTCATTTCAGGGTTCCGAGGAAGGCGACCACGTCCTCGACCTGCTCGGCGGTCAGGATGGTCTTGCCTTTGAAGGCCTTGGCGACGCCGGTACCGACATCGAGGGTGTAGAAGCCCGGCATGACCGTGTCGGGTCCGAACACCTGCTTGGCGTTCACGACGATCGCCCGCAACTGGGCGGCCGACCAGCGGCCGGCGGCGCCGTCCAGCGACGGGCCAACGTCGCCATGGAAAAGCTCGTCGGAGAGGGTCGAGACGGCGTGGCAGGCGAGGCAGTTGCCCAAGCCGCGGTTGACGAAGGCCTTCTTCCCGGCCTCGGCGTTCCCGACATGGTCGGATACCCGTCCGGCAACGGCCGCGTCGTCGAACCGGACGTCCCCGGGAGCGATATCAGCAGCCATGGCGGCAGCCGCGGCGGATAAGGAAATCAGGGACGTCAGGCACAGTGCCGCGTGGAACGGGAACCACTTCACGGGCCACCTCATGGGTTCATCTCCCCCGGAACGCCGCCCTGTCCGGGCGATCTCTCTTGATTGTTCGAGCGTACCGCTGTTCGCAGCGTCAATCAATGCAAAAATTGCTATGTTTGAATATGTCGTCCGGAGCGCTCCGGCGGCGTCATTCGCCGGGCGCCATCCCCCGGGCCTGGAGCTCCTCCAGCTTCCTGGCATGGTACTTCTGGAAGTGCTCGTCGGTCGCGTAGCCCTTCTCGCGCACCCACTAGAACATGTGCAGGAAGGTCTGCTTGCCGAAGGCCCCCGGCATCGTGGCGACCGCCGCCTGCGCCACCGTCCCCTTGCCGGACGCGTCTTCCGGGGCCGTGTCGGGCAGGAAGATCAGCGTCGGCGTGAACACCACGTTCCAGCGGCGGGCGGCCGTCTTCTCGGTCAGCACCTCGCCGTCGAGGTCGGTCACCTCCTCGCTCCCGAAGAGATTGTACTGGACGACCTTGAAGTTGGACCGGATGAAGTCCCGGACCTGCGGATCGCCGAGGATCTGCTCGTGCATCCTGGCGCAGTAGACGCAGCCGCGCTGCTCGAACACCAGGACCAGCCCCTTCCCCTCGGACCGGGCCGCCTCCATGTCCTCCCCGACGTCGCGGAAGGTCAGGGAGAACCAGTCCTGTTTGTGCAATCCGTCGTCCCCGATCTCCGCCGCGTTCACGAGGGTGGCGCCCGAGAGCAGGACGGCCGCAGCCAGCAATGCCTTCGCCATGGTCGACTCCGTGGATCAAGGATTTCCTAACCGATCGATGCGAATCCCGGGAACGTCTCCAGCAGCCAATAGGAGATCGCCGCCATCTGCCCGGTGATGAACAGGATGCCGGTGAGCACGAGGAAGCCGCCCATCGCCATCTCGACCTTGTGCATGTGCCGGCGGAAACGCGCGGCGAAGCCCAGGAAACGCGTGGCGAAGGCGGCGGCCAGGACGAACGGCACGCCGATCCCCATCGCATAGACCGCCAGCAGTCCGGCACCGCGCACCGCGTCGCCCTGGGATCCCGCCACGAACAGGATCGCCGCCAGGACCGGGCCGACGCACGGGGTCCAGCCGAAGGCGAAGGCCAGGCCCAGGACATAGGCGCCGCCCAGGCCGGCCGGCTTCCGTTCCACCGTGATCCGGGCGTCGCGGTAGAGCAGCGCCAGCCGGAATACCCCGAGGAAATGGAAGCCCATGAGAATGATGATGATGCCGGCGACGATCGACAGCACGTCGAACCACTGCGCGATCATCTTTCCGACCACGCTCGCCGTAGCGCCGAGGGCCACGAACACGGTGGTGAAACCGGCGACGAAGGCCAGCGACGACAGGACGATGCGCCGGGCTTCGCCGGGTTCTCCCCCGCCCGACTGGACCTGATCGAAGCTGAGGCCGGCCAGATATGCCAGATAAGGCGGGACGATCGGCAGGACGCAGGGCGACACGAACGACAGAACGCCGGCCAGCAATGCGGCACCGAAACCGACATCGAGCATTTGAACGTTCCCCAGGGCGGTCTTATTATCGACTCCGGAGCGTGACCGCGCTTCACGCCTTCAGGAAACCGGACTAAGCTGAAGTATGCGGAAATCTAGATATATTGCAAATCGAATTTATGGGCTGGCGTTGCTGGCGGCCGTATCGGCCGGGGCCGCCGAGCTGCGGGCGGCCGAACTGGTCATGATGGAGCAGCCGGGCTGCGTCTGGTGCAAGCGCTTCAACGAGGAGGTGGCACCGCAGTACGGCCGGACATCGGAGGGGCGGCTGGCACCGCTGCGCCGCGTGGACATCACGAAGCCCTGGCCCGAGGATCTGGCGGAGGTCGCCCCCGAGCGGCTGACGCCGACCTTCGTGCTCGTCCACGACGGGCGGGAGCTCGACCGGCTGCGCGGCTATCCGGGAGACGAATTCTTCTGGGAACTCCTCGGCCGGATGTTGGAGAAGGTACCGGGGCACGTCGATACTTCATCGACCCCCGAACGGTAGACGGAGTGGCTTCGCGAATGGAACGACCCGCTGCACCCGCTTTTCCGCGGATCGACAAGGCCACCTCCAGGAAGGACATCGAGGTCTATTTGGAACAGGCGAGGAAAGCGAGCGAGCTTCTCAAGGCGCTGGCGCATGAAACCCGCCTGCTGATCCTCTGCCTGCTCGTCGAGGGCGAACGCTCGGTTTCCGACCTGGAGGAGATCCTGTCGATGCCGCAGGCCGCGGTGTCGCAGCAGCTTGCCCGCCTCCGCTACGACCGTCTGGTCAATACCCGGCGCGACGGCCGGATGATCTATTACAGCCTCGCCAACGAGGAGGTGACCGCCGTCATCGGCATGCTGCACGAGCTGTTCTGCGCGCCCGGGCGCGACGGGCAGGACCGTTCCTGAAGAGCGGTCGCCATGCGCGGGCTTGAACCCGGCCGAAGTCGCCCTTAACGTTCACCCTGCGAACGATAAGCCCTTCGAAGGGCACGGGGGAGGATGCAGCATGCTCGTCTCGAACGGCCTGCTTCTGCCGCTGGGCGGTTTCCTGGTCGGCTGCCTCATGGGCTTCATCGCCCGGCGGCATCATTTCTGCACGATGGCGGCGCTCGAGCGCCACTGGTATGCCGGTGACAGCAACGGCCTGCGGGCCTGGGCGCTGGCGATCGCGGTGGCGATCGCGCTGACCCAGGGCCTCGCCGCGACCGGCCTGTTCGATCCGCGGGAGAGCTTCTACCTGTCGCCGTCCTTCGGGTGGACCGGGGCGATCGCGGGGGGACTGGCCTTCGGCTTCGGCATGGCCCTGGTCGGCACCTGCGGCTTCGGCGCACTGGTGCGGGTCGGCGGCGGCTCGCTGCGCAGCGTGGTGGTGATGCTGGTGCTCGGCCTGTCGGCGCTGGCGGCGCAGCGCGGGCTGATCGGCTACGGCCGTGTCGCGGTGGTCGATGGACTGGCGTTCGACATCACGCGGATCGGCGCTTCCGACCAGTCCCTGGGCTCGATCCTGTCGGTCCTGACGGGAGCGGACCTGCGGCTCGCCACCGCCGTGACGGTGGCCGGACTCCTGGCGTTCTGGGTGTTCCGAAGCGCCGAATTCCGGAGGGACCGGGGCAAAATCATCGCCGGCACCGCCATCGGCTTCGCGGTCGCGGCCGGCTGGGCGATCACCTCCTACACCGCCGGCCACGCCTTCGTGCCGGTGCAGATCGAGTCCGCCTCCTTCGTCGTCCCGCCGGGCGACCTGATCCTGCACCTCATCACCTTCACGGGCACGATCCCGGATTACGGCGTCGGTCTGGTCGCCGGCGTGATCGTCGGCGCCGCCGCCGCCGCGTGGCGCCGGCAAGAAGTCCGGTGGGAAGCCTGCGACGACGCCCGCGAACTCTCCCGCCACCTCGCCGGTGCCTTCCTGATGGGTACCGGCGGCGTGTTCGCGCTGGGATGCACCATCGGCCAGGGCGTCTCTGCCGCCTCGCTGCTCAGCGTCTCGGCGCCGGTCGTCCTCGTCTCCATCGCCGTCGGGGCGCGGCTCGGGCTGGCGCTCCTCCTGGAGGGGTCCGTCCGCCATGCCTTCTGGCCGCTCCACCGCGCGCGGCTCGGCTGAGGCCCCCGGCGGGCGCGGGGTCAGCCCTCCCGGACGAAGCGGTAGCCGCCGCCCTGCCGCTCCGCCCGGCCGATGCCTCCGCCGGGCAGGTGGAAACCGACCAGCCGCGCCCGGTCGCCGGCAAGGCGATCGAGCAGGCGGCGGCGGGTGGCCGCTCCCCGGGCGGGATCATGGTCGGCTCCCCAAGGCCAGTCCGGCCGGGCGAAGGAGATCGGGTCGTTCGAAACAGCGTCGCCCACCACCATGATCGGGTCGTCGAGGCCATGGACGACGAACGCCATGTGCCCGGGCGTGTGCCCGGCCGCGTCGAAGGCTTCGACCCGCGGCAGGACCTCCTCGCCGGCGTCGAACAACGCCATCCGGGGCTCGATCGCGTCGAGCCGGCCGCGGGCGCCGACCACGAACGCCTTGCGCTCGTCCGGCATCGACGCCAGCGTCTCCTCGGCCCGCCAGTAGTCCCATTCGGTCCGGGAAATGCGGAAGGTCGCGTTGGGGAAGACGATCTCGTCGAAGTCGTCGGTGACGCCCCAGATGTGGTCGGGATGGGCGTGGGTGAACACCACGTCGGTGATTTCGGCCGGATCGATCCCGGCCTTGGCGAGATTGTCCGGCAGCTTGCCGGCGGTCGGCATGAAGTTCGGCCCGGCCCCCGCATCGAACAGCACCAGCCGGCCGGGCAGGCGCAGGAGCGTGACGTTGCACTCCGGCCTCAGTCCATCCTGCGGCAGGCCGAATTCCCGGCGGAAGTCCGCCAGTTCCGCTTGCGGGATGCCCGGCAGCACGAAGTCGAGCGGCAGTTGGAGGTGCCCGTCGCTGACCGTCCGGACCGTGCCGTCGCCGCCGGCCATCGCACGGCGCGGCCCCAGCGTGACCGCGGCTCCCGCGGCAAGCAGCGTCCGGATCGCCAAGCGATTGAAATCACGCCGCGACGCCCCCGCCCGGCAGCCCTTTCCCGTCCAGTCCATCACTCCCCCCAACATATGCAGTTTATTGAATGTTTGCACAAAGCCGTCGGACCGTCAATGCCGCCCCGGGACCGCGGGTCCGGCGCAGGCGGGCCGTGTCGGGCAAGGGTGGCGGGGCGGATCCGGGCAGGGTATCGTGCCCCGGACCCGCGGGCGGAAGAAACATCATGATCGGAAAGCATCTGCTGATCGTCGCCAATACGCCGTCCGAGAACACGCGGCTCCTCCGCGATGCCGTGATCCGCGGCGCGCGCTCTCCCGACGTCGAGGATGTCGAGGTGCGGGCCTTGGAGCCCCTGCGGGCCGGGCCGGAGGATGTCCTGGCGGCACGGGGCATCATTCTCGGGACGACCGAGAATCTCGGCTACATGAGCGGGGCGCTCAAGGATTTCTTCGACCGCATCTATTATCCCTGCCTCGACCGAACGCAGGGGCTTCCCTACGCCCTCTACGTTCGCGCCGGTCATGACGGGACCGGAACCTGCCGGGCCGTGACCACCATCGTCACGGGACTCCGATGGAGCGCGGTCCGGGAACCGCTGGTGCTTCGGGGCAACTTCAGCAGCGAGTTCGCCGGACAGTGCGAAGAGCTCGGCACCCTGATGGCGGCGGGACTGGAGGCCGGCATCTTCTAGTCCCACGGCGGCCCGGTCCGGCCGGATGGACCGCGTCCGAACGGGCATCAGGGCGCAATCCGGCGGAACCGATCCGCATTCCGGAGCGTCCTTACGGTCGGGCTGGTTCTTCTCTGAAGGATTCAATCGATGCCGCATCGCCTCGCCGAAGCAGCCCGGGGACCGCACCGCCGGCAGGCCCGCAGCTCCCACCGGAGCGGCTGAGGTGCTGCTCGACCTGTCGGGTTTCCCTCTCGCCGGCGTGATCGGCATCTTCGTGGTCTGCGCCCTGGCCATCGCGTTCGCCGGCACCAGGCTGGCCGGCGTCGCGGACACGCTGGCGGACCGGACCGGCATGGGCGAGATCATCGCGGGCGCCCTGTTCGTCGGCGGCAGCACCTCGCTGCCCGGCATCATCACCTCCATGACGACCGCCGGCGAAGGCTACGCGGGGCTGGCAATCGGCAACGCGGTGGGCGGCCTGACCGCCCAGACGACGTTCCTGGCGGTCGCCGACCTGGTATACCGGCGAGCCAACCTGGAGCACGCCGCCGCCACCCTGACCGGCTTGGTCCAGGGCACGCTGCTCGTCACCATGCTGACCATCCCGCTGCTGGCGATGGCGTCGCCCGAGATCACGATCCTCGGCGTCCACCCCGCCTCCATCCTGCTGTTCGTCATGTACGGCTTCGGCCTGAAGCTGCTGTCGCGCGTGAAGGAGATGCCGATGTGGTCGCCGGTGATGACGGACGATACCCAGGACGAGGCCCAAGAGGCCGAAGAAGACGGGGACCGCCGACCGACATTGAGGCTGTGGACGCTGTTCGGGGCCTATGCCGCGATCACGGCGGTCGCGGGATACCTCATCGGCGAGGCGAGCATCGCCCTGGTCGGCCTGACCGGCCTGTCGGAGACGGCGGTCGGCACCGTGTTCACGGCGGTGTCGAACTCCCTGCCGGAACTGGTGACCGCCATCGCCGCGGTCCGGATCGGCGCCGTGAGCCTGGCCGTCGGCGACATCATCGGCGGCAATGCCTTCGAGGTGCTGTTCCTGGCCGCGGCCGACATCTTCTACCGCTCCGGCTCGATCTACCACCGGTTCACGGACGAGAACGTCTTCACCACCGTCCTGGCCATCCTGATGACCGGCATCCTGCTGCTCGGCATGCTGCGGCGCCAGCAGCAGGGGATCGCCAACATCGGCTTCGAGAGCGCGCTGGTGCTCGCCCTCTACGCCTGCTCGATCGTGCTGGTCTTCACCTGACCGTTCCAGTAGGCAGGCCGGACGGGAAACTCATCTCCCGACCAGCGGATCGCCATAGATGCCGGTCAGCACACCGGCGCCGGATGCCACGCCGCGGTACATCCCGGAACTGTTGAACGGAAGCGCCACGTTTCCCCGGGCATCGACCGCGATGAGCCCGCCGGACCCGCCGAGCGGCGCTATCTCGGCGATGATGGATTCCGCCGCCGTGGCCAGCGGCTGGCCGCCCCAGCGCATGCGCGCGTCGATCTCGTGCGCGACCGCATGGCGGATGAACAGCTCGCCGTGGCCCGTGGCTGACACGGCGCAGGTCCGGTCGTCGGCCCAGGTGCCGGCGCCGAACACCGGGCTGTCGCCGACCCGGCCGGCCGCCTTGGCCGTCATGCCGCCGGTCGAGGTGGCGGCGGCCAGGTGCCCGTCGCCATCGAGGGCCACGGCCCCCACGGTGCCGTGCTTGCGCGCCTCGTCGCCGTCGTCGGCGGCCCCGGCGCGGCGCCGCTCCAGCTCCTCCTGCAACGCCTGCCACCTCTGCTCCGTGCGGAACCAGGCGGGGTCGCGGTGCTCCAGCCCGGCCTCGGCGCAGAACCGCCGGGCCCCGTCCCCGCAGAGCAGGACATGCTCGGAGCGCTCCATCACGGCGCGGGCCGCAAGGATCGGGTGGCGCGGCCCGCAGATCCCGGCCACCGCCCCGGCGCGCCGGTCCCTCCCATCCATCAGCGCCGCGTCCATCTCCTGGGTCCCGTCGGCGTTGAAGACGGCGCCGCGGCCCGCATTGAACAGGGAATTGTCCTCCAGCGACTTGACGGCCTCGACCACCGCGTCGAGCGCCGGGCCGCCGCGGGCCAGGACGGCGTAGCCGGCGGACAGCGCGTCGCGCAGTCCGGCATGGTAGCGGGCTTCCGCCTCCGGCGTCATGGATTGGCGCCGGATCGTACCGGCACCGCCGTGGATCGCCAGCACGGGATCAGGTCTGGTCACTGTGGAACCTCAGCGTAGAAAAGCGGCCATGGCCGAAATGGAGTTCATCCAGCCGATCGCGTCGGCGATCGACGCGGCCGGAAGCCGGATGCGGAGGGCGTCGAGTCGTTCGGCGGGCGGCAGGACCGCCACCAGATCGCCGAGCGACGGATGGGTCATCTCGAATTCCAGCGTCAGGGGCGGTTCGATGACGAAGGGTTTGATTTCCCCGAGCCGGGCCAGCGCGCGCCCGGCACCGTCGCGGATCGCCCGCCGCGCGGCCTCGACCGGAAGGTTCCGGGCGGCGCGGTTGCCCAGCGCCCGCTTGACCTCGACAAGTTCGGCGCCCGGGAAGAAACGCCGGTTCTCGGCGGCGCAGCGGTCGTCGCCGGTGACCATCGCCACCGGCGCGCCCAGGCTTCCCGCATAGGCGCCGTAGAGACCCGGCTCGCCCAGGTCCTCGCCGTTGACGCGAACGGCGCGGAACGCGAAGCCATTGGTGGTGTGTGCCAGCACGCCGAAGCCGCCGGCCCGGGCATGGTGCCCCACGCAGAAGACGGCGTCGAAACCGCCATCGAGCCCCGCGAACATGTTGAGCGGCTTCGGCTTGCCCAGGATCAGCCCGGCCGCCGGATGCAGGAGTTCCGGCAGGAGGTTGGTCATCGGACCGTGCGCGTCGTTGACCAGGACGGCGGAGGCGCCGGCCTCCAGCGCTCCTTCGACCGCGGCGTTGACCTCCTCCGTCATCAGGCGGCGGGCGCGCTCGTACTCTGCGTTGCCGGGCCGGCACTGCTCGGGCGAGACGACGCCGGCGACGCCCTCGATGTCGGCGCAGATATAGACGTTCACGAGGGTTCCCTTTCCGACAGCCAGTCGGCCAGCGATGGCCTCCCGTGCCCGTCGCGGCCCGTCATGGCGGGGGAGGCGCACAGCGCGTTGAGGACGGCTTCCTGGGTTGCCTCGGCGGCCGCCCGGAACAGGCGGTCGATCCGGTTCTCGTTCAGGCAGGCCGTTTCCACGATGTCGCGCGCCTGGTCGTGGCGGATGCGGCGCGCGGTGGTGAAAGCCAGCGCGATGTCGCCGCTGCCGTGGCCCCAGTAGGCACCCAGGCGGGCGAGGCCGGCACCGCCGCGCCTTGCCACGCGCCGGAGCTGCCGGCTCTCCAGCGGGATGTCCGTGGCCATCAGCAGGATCACGGAGCCGCGCTCGCCGCGCGGCCCCCGGACGTCGGGAGGCACCGGCCGGCGTCCGTCGGGCAGCACGAGGTCCCCTGCCCTGCCGAAATTGGCGAGCGCCAGGACGCCGAGATGGAAGCCCTCCCCGTCCAGGGCGAGGCGGCGCGACGCGGTGCCGATCCCGCCCTTGAAGCCGAAGGCGCTCATGCCGGTCCCGGCACCGACCGAGCCCTGGGCCACCGGCCCTTCCAGCGCGGCGGCGACCGCCTCCAGGGTATCGGCCTCAGTCAGGGCCATCGCCTGTATGTCGCTGAGATAGCCGTCGTTGCATTCGCAGACGACCGGATTGACGGTCGCCGTTTCGCGGCCGATGTCGGGGTTCCCCCGGATCGCGTGGCGGACCAGCGCGTTGAAACCGGTGCCGACCGCGAAGGTGTTGGTCAGCAGGATCGGCGTCTCGACCGAGCCCAGCTCCTCGACCTGGATCAGGCCGGCGCTCTTGCCGAACCCGTTGATGACGTCGGCCGCGGCCGGGACCTTGTCGCGGTACAGGTTGCCGCCATGGGGCAGCACCGCGGTGACGCCGGTTCGCAGGTCGCCGTCCGTGCGGGTCAGGTGCCCCACCCGTACGCCGGGCACGTCGGTGATCGCGTTGAGCGCCCCGGCCGGCAGGGTGCCGCAGGCCAGGCCGTAGTCCCGGGCAAGCCGGACGGTGCCGGTCACGGCGTCCTCAGCTTCGGGTCGAGCGCGTCGCGCAGGCCGTCGCCCAGCATGTTGAAGGCCAGCACGGTGATGAAGATCGCCAGCCCCGGAAAGACCGTCACGTGGCTGGCGACGCCGATATAGCTGCGCCCGTCGGCGAGCATGGCGCCCCATTCCGGGCTGGGCGGCTGCGCGCCGAGGCCGATGAAGCTGAGGCTGGCCGCCGTCAGGATCGCGGTCCCGATCCGCATCGAGAAATAGACGATCACGCTCGGCAAGGTCCCCGGCAGCAGGTGGCGCAGCATGAGCACGCTGTCGCGTACGCCGATGGCGCGCGCCGCGTCCACGTAGACGGCCTGCTTGAGCGCCAGCGTCGAGCCCCGGACCAGCCGGGCGAAGACCGGCACGCTGAAGACCGCGACCGCGTAGATGACGTTGTCGATGCCCGGCCCCAGGATCGCGATGACGGCGATCGCCAGCAGGATTCCGGGAAACGCCAGCAGCACGTCGCAGACCCGCATGATCGCGGAGTCCACCCAGCGGCCGTGGAAGCCGCTGACCAGCCCCAGGACCACGCCGATCAGGCCGCCGAGCGTCACCGAGAGGAAACCGACCGCGAGCGAGATACGGGCCCCGTGGATGATCCGGCTGAGGATGTCCCGCCCATAGGCGTCGGTCCCCGCCCAGTGGACGGCCGAGGGACCCTCCAGTATCCGCATGTAGTCGGGCTCGGCCGGGTCGTAAGGCGCCAGATAGGGAGCGCCGACCGCCACGATCAGCAGGAGGAGCAGGAAGATCCCGGCGGCTATGGCCAGCTTCTCGCGGCGGAACCGGCGGACGAACTCGCGCCAGGGGCTGCGGACCGGCCGCGCCGCCAGGGTCGCCGGGTTTGCGACGGCTGTCATTTGTAGCGGATCTCCGGGTTCGCCAGCGCGTAGAGCACGTCGACGGCGAGGTTGATGAGGATGAACTCGATCGAGAAGAGCAGGATCTCGGCCTGGATCACCGGATAGTCCCGGTACGACACGGAATCGACGAGAAGCCGCCCGAGCCCCGGCCAGGAGAACACGGTCTCGACCACGATCGAGCCGCCGAGCAGGAAGCCGAACTGGAGGCCGACCATCGTGATCACCGGCACCAGGGCGTTCCGCAGCGTGTGCTTCCAGACGACGAACCGCTCCGGCACGCCCTTGGCCCGGGCGGTGCGGACATAGTCCTCGCGCGCGATGTCCGCGAAGGCCGATCGGGTGAAGCGCGCCATCACGGCGGCGACCCCCAGCCCCAGCGTGAAGGCCGGCATGACGAAATGCTGCCAAGTTCCGTATCCGCCGGTCGGCAGCCAGCCGAGTTGGACCGAGAAGGCGTCGATCAGCAGCAGACCCAGCCAGAACGACGGGAACGATATGCCGGAAACCGCCACCAGCATGCCGGTATAGTCCTGCCACCGGCCGCGCCTGACGGCGGAAAGCACGCCGATCAGCAGGCCGGCGACGGTGGCCCAGACCATGCTCACGACCGTCAGCCAGAACGTCGGCATCAGCCGCTCGCCGATCTCCTCGATGACCGGGCGGCGGGTCTTCAGGGAGATGCCGAAATCGCCCTGGACCGCATTGCCGAGGAAGACCGCGTACTGCTCCCACAGCGGCCGGTCGAGGCCGAGCGACTGCCGGACGTTGGCGACGTCCTGGGGCGTGGCGTCGGGTCCCGCCACCAGCCGGGCCGGATCGCCCGGCAGGAGGTGGACGAAGGCGAAGACGAGCAGCGAGATCACCAGGATGACCGGCACCGTGCCGATCAGCCGCCTGATCAGATAACTGGACATAGATGGATCCCAACGTCCTGCTGGCGAAGCCCCCGCGCGGCACCGGTGCCGCGCGGGGGGACGGCGCTCAGTTCGTGAAGGCCGCTTCCTCGAGCGAGAAGCCGCGGTCGGGAAGCATGTAGACGCCGCTGAGGTTCTTGCTCTGGGCGGTCAGGAGCTGGTTGGTGCCCAGGAACACCCAGGGCGCGTCCTGCCAGATCAGCTTCTGGGCCTCGGCGTAGAACCCCGCCCGCTTGTCGGCGTCGGCCGTCCCGATCGCCGACTGGATGGCCTTGTCGACGGCCTCGTTGCGGTAGTAGGCGACGTTGAACATGGCCGGCGGGAAGCTGGTGCTCGCCAGGAGCGGACGCAGCGCCCAGTCGGCGTCGCCGGTCGAGGACGACCAGCCGGCGAACTGCATCTTGACCGTGGCGTCCTCCGGCTTCGCGACGCTCCAGATGCGCTGGGCCTCGACGCCCGCCTCCAGCGGGGTCACCGCGACCTTGACCCCGACCTGGGCGAACTGCTGCTGGAGGAACTGCATGGCCCGCATGGCCGTGGTGTTGTTCTTGCCGAACATCTCGGTCTCGAACCCGTTCGGATAGCCGGCCTCCGCCAGCAGCGCCTTGGCCTTCGCCAGGTCGAAGGCATAGGGCTCCTGCGCCTGGTGGAACCGGAGCAGCGACGGCAACGGCGAGTCGAGCGGGTCGCAGAAGCCGTTCTCGACGACCTTGCAATAGGCCTGCTTGTTGACGGCGTAGTTCAGCGCCCGCCGGACGCGGACGTCGTCGAACGGCTTCTTCAAGGTGTTCATCGCCACGTACCAGCCGACGATGGATGGGCGCTTGACGACCTCGAGGTCGGCGTTGCGCTCCGCGACCGTCACCATCTCGGGCGGCAGCGGGGTGATGAACTGCGCCTCCCCGGCCTGGAGCATCGCGACGCGGCTGCCGTTCTCCGGCACCGAGCGGATCGTGACGCCGTCCACCTTCGGCAGGTCCGGCTTCCAGTAATCCTCGTTGCGTACGACCTCGAAGGTGTCGGCGGCCCAACGCTTGAACTTGAAGGCGCCGGTGCCGACCGGGTTGCGGCCGATGTCCTTGCCGTGCTTCGCGATCGCCGCCGGGCTGATCATCATCGCGCCGGGATGGGCGAGATTGTTGGGGAAGGCGCCGAACGGCTCCTTCAGCACGACCTTGACCGTGGCGGGGTCCACCACCTCGACCCGATCCACCATCGACACCAGGCTGCGGCGGGACAGTCGGTTCTCGGGGTTGGCGAGCCGCTCGATGTTGACCTTCACGGCCTCCGCGTCGAAGTCGGTGCCGTCGTGGAACTTGACGCCCCGGCGGAGATGGAACGTGTACTCGGTCGCGTCGTCGCTGGCCTCGAACCGTTCGGCCAGCAGCGGAACCAGCTTCATGTCGCGGTCGAAGCCGAACAGGCCCTGGTAGACGGTGCGCAGCGAGGTCTGCGACAGCGTGTCGTTGATGTTGGTGGGGTCGAGGCCGGTGAGGTTGTCCTGCACGCCGACCACCAGGGTCCTCGCGGATGCCGTGGCCGGCATCGCGGCCAGGGCCGCGAGCGCGCAGGCCGTCATCAGTTCCTTGAATGCCACTGTGCTCTATCCCTTCGTTGTCGTGTTTTCAGCGGAAGTCGCCCACCGGATGCCGGGCGACCCAGTGTCCCGGACCGACCTCGACCAGCCGGTCCCAGGCCGGCTCGTCGCCGACCAGCCGCATCGGGCTCGGGATCTCGCCTTCCAGGAGCGGGCGGTTGCGGTCGCGCCGGGCCGGATCGGCGACCGGGACCGCCGCCATCAGCCGGCGGGTATAGGGATGCCGCGGGTTCTCGAAGACGGACTGGCGCGGCCCCAGCTCGACGATCTGCCCCAGGTACATGACGGCGACGCGATGGCTGACCCGCTCCACCACGGCCATGTCGTGGGAGATGAACAGGTAGCTGAGCCGCCGCTTCTCCTGGAGGTCCATGAACAGGTTGACGATCTGCGCCTGGACCGACACGTCCAGCGCCGCCACCGCCTCGTCGGCGATGATCAGTTCGGGCTCGGAGGCGAGCGCCCGCGCGATGCAGATGCGCTGCCGCTGCCCGCCGGAGAACTCGTGCGGGTAGCGCTTGGCGTGGTCGGGAGAAAGGCCGACGTCGGTCAGGAGACGGGCGACGCGCTCCTCCACTTCCCGCCCGGCCGCCAGCCCGTGGGTGACGAGCGGTTCCGCGATGCTGAAGCCGACCGTCAGGCGCGGGTTCAGCGAGGCGTAGGGGTCCTGGAAGATGTACTGGATCTTGCGGCGCATGCGGCGCCGCTCCTCGGCCTTCATGGCGAAGATGTCCTCGCCCCGGAACCGGATCGACCCGGACTCCGCCTGCTGCAACTGCATGATCGTGCGGCCGGTGGTGGACTTGCCGCAGCCGGACTCGCCGACGATGGCGAGCGTCTCGCCCGGCCGGACGTCGAAGCTGACCCGCTCGACCGCATGGACGCGGCCGACCAGACGGCCGAACAGCCCGCGGCGGACCTCGAACCGCGTGACGAGGTCGCTGACCTCTAGCAGCGGCTTCTCGTCCCGCCTGACGGTGTCCTGGACCTGCCCGGCATCCGCCGCGACGGCGGGAGCGCCTTCCGCCCTGTCGGACAGCACCGGGAAGCGGCGCGGCAGCGGTTCCCCCGAGAGGCTGCCGAGCTTCGGGACCGCGGCCAGCAACGCCCTGGTATAGGCCTGCCGGGGCCGCGCGAAGACGTCCTCCACCGGGCCCTCCTCGACCTTCCGGCCGCCATACATGACGAGCACCCGGTCGGCGACCTCGGCCACCACGCCCATGTCGTGGGTGATGAACATGACGGCCATGCCCATCTCTTCCTGGAGCGTGCGGATCAGGCGCAGGATCTGGGCCTGGATGGTGACGTCGAGCGCGGTCGTCGGCTCGTCGGCGATCAGCAGGCTCGGCCGGCACGACAGGGCCATCGCGATCATCACCCGCTGGCGCATCCCGCCGGACAGCTGGTGGGGATGGCGGTCGAGCAGGCGGCGGGCCTCCGGGATGCGCACCTTCTCCAGCATCGCCAGCGCCTCGGCGCGGGCCTCGCGCCGGCTCAGCCCCTGGTGCAGCATGACCGCCTCGGCGATCTGGTCGCCGATGGTGAAGACCGGGTTGAGCGAGGTCATCGGTTCCTGGAAGATCATGGCGATCTCGTCGCCGCGGACCGCGTTCATGGCCGGCAGGGTCTGCCGCGCCAGGTCGCGGCGCGCGCCGTCGCGCCCCTCCAGCCACAGGGAGCCCGAAGCGATGCGGCCGCCGCCGAACTCGACGAGGCGCATCAGGCTGAGCGAGGTCACCGACTTGCCCGAACCGGACTCCCCGACGATGGCCAGCGTCTCGCCGCGGTGGATGGTGAAGCTCAGGTCGTCGACGGCGCGGAAGGCGCCGTCCTCGGTCGGGAACTCCACGGTCAGGCCCCGGACCTCGATCAGCGGGCCGCCCTGCGTCCTGGAGACGGGGCCGGTGGTGACGTCGATGGTGGCTGTCATGGGTATCCGGGTCATCCTTGGCTGGCCTGGCGGCCGATCAGGGCGTCGAAGGCGGCGCGGATCTCGCGCCAGACGGGACCGGGCTTCCCGGACCCGACCGCGGCGCCATCGAGGGTCACGACCGGCGCCACTTCCTTGGTGGTGCTGGTGATCCAGATCTCGTCGGCCGTCCGAAGCTCCTCCAGCATGACGTTCCGCTCCTGCACCGGGATGCCGTGGTGGCGGGCGAGCCTGATGACGACCTGCCGGTCGATGCCGTCGAGGATGCGGTGATCGGCGACGGGAGTGGCGATCCGGCCCTCCTTGACGATCAGCACGTTGCTCGACGAGCATTCCGTCACCAGCCCGTCGCGGTGCAGGATCGTCTCCAGCGCGTTCCGCTCCTTGGCGGCCTGGGCCGACAGGACGGCGGGAAGCAGGGAGATCGCCTTGATGTCGCACCGCTGCCAGCGGATATCCGGAGCGGTCACCGCCGGGAAGCCCGCCGCCAGCGCATCGGGCCGCAGGCGGGCGAGCGGCGTGGCGAAGCCGAACACCGAAGGGGTCGCGTCGGCGGGAAAGGCATGGCCCCGGGTCTCGGGCGCGCCCCGCGTCACCTGGAGATAGACGGTGGCGTCGCCCGCGCCGCACTCCGCGCGCAGGCGGCGGAAGATCCCCGCGAAGCCGCAGGCGATCGGGTCGAGGGCGATCCTGATTTCGGCGAGGCTGCGCGCCAGCCGGGCGAGATGGGCGTCGAGCTCGAAGGCCTCGGTGCCATAGAAGGCCACGACCTCGTACACGCCGTCGCCGAAGACGAAGCCCCGGTCCAGCGGCGAGACCTTCACCGCGTCCAGGGGCATGTACTGTCCGTTCCAGTAAGCGAGCGTCAAATGGGATCCTCCGGCGGGGCGGGCGGCTGGGCGGGATCCGCCGGCCCGGCATCGTCGTCGACGAGATAGGGATAGATGCGTTCGGTGAGTTCGGTGGCGTCGGCGACCGTCTGGCGCCGGCGGGTCAGCACGGCGGCCAGCCCCTCCGCCATCGCGACGATCCCGGTGACGGAGGCGTGCAGGACCGGATGCTGGGCGCTGCCGAACAGCGCCACGTCGCAGTAGGGGACGATCGGCGAGGTCGGCGCGTCGGTCAGGCCGATCACGCCGGCGCCCTGCCCGCGTAGCGACCGGACCAGGTCGATGGTCGACCGGGAGTAGCGGGGGACGGTCAGCCCGATCACCACGTCACCGCCGCCGATCCGCATGGCGTGCCGCATCATCCGCTCCGGCCCGCCCCAGCCGGTCAGCAGGAGCTGGCCCCTGCAGAAGGGCGCCATGATCTCGGCCGTGAAATCCGCCAGGGCGGCGCCGATGCCGGCCCCGACGAGAACGACCGTGCCGGCCGACAGGATCATGTCCGCGGCCCTGCCGCAGGCGTCGCCGTTCAGCAGGCGCTCGCTTTCCTCCACATTGGCGGCGGCGGCGCGGAGGGCGGCCGCGAAGATCGCCGCGGGTTCGCGCGGAGCGCCCTCCTGGTCGCGAAGCTTCTCGATGGGGCCGATGGTCTGCTGGAACGCCTCGACCGAGCGCGCGCGGAATTCCGCGTAGCCGGCAAGCCCGAGCGCGCGGACGAAGCGGTTGACGGTCGCCACCGAAACACCCGCGGCACCGGCGAGCTGCTCGATCCCCATGGTGGCCGATTGCAGCGGGTTCGCCAGGATATGGTCCGCCAGCCGGCCATGGGACGCGGACATCGAACCGCGGTGGTCCAGGATAAGGGAGATGAGGGAACTTCGGCTTTCCATCGCACCATGCGCCCGATTGATGAAACATTTTTTTTCGAAACAACACTTTTATGCAAGGCTTTTTTTCACCAAGCGAATGGCTAGCCTTATCCCGCGTCCGCTTGGAAATGTCGTCGCCGGTGCCGAAACCCTTGACCGATGATCGGTCAGGCGATCGGAGGCCAAGAACGCCGTGTTTCGCGGCATAGCGCGGTCAAACTTTGCGCATAGTGTCTGTCCAATAGGCGTGTACGAAATTTGTGCGCGTTTCAGCGCCAATTTTCTTGATCGTGCTTCCGTATTCTGTATTGGGAATGCAACATAGTTAACGCGCTGGTAATACCAGCTGTCCAGCGAAACGACCGTGGGCAACCAGCGTCGCGGGTGGGCGGGAGCCTGCCGCCGGGCGCTTTGATCGGTAGGGCGGTGTGCACATGACAGGTGAAGCGGAGATCCAGATTTCATGCTTGCAGTTCGAGCCGCGGATCGGCGAACTGGAGCGCAACGTCGAGACCAGCATTTCCCTGATCCGCGACGCGGCGGGACAGGGCTCGAAGCTTGTGGTTCTTCCGGAACTCTGCAGTTCGGGCTATGTGCTCGGCTCCCGGAAGGAGGCCTACGAGCTTTCGGAAACCGTCGAAACCGGAAGCTCCATCGCCGCCTGGGCAAAGGCGGCGGCCGACCACGACCTCCATGTCGTCGCCGGTTTCCTCGAGCGGCAGGATGATCGCCTCTACAACAGCGCGGCCGTCATCGGGCCCAAGGGTGTGATCGGCACCTATCGCAAGAACCATCTGTGGAACGCGGAAGCGCTCTACTTCGAGCGCGGAGACCTGGGATTCCCGGTCTTCCACACGCCGTTCGGCAGGATCGGCGTCCTGATCTGCTATGACGGCTGGTTCCCCGAGGCGTGGCGGCTCCTGGCCCTTCAGGGTGCGGATCTGGTTTGTGTTCCGACCAACTGGGTGCCCATGGCGGAGCAGCCGGCCAACGCGCCGGCGATGGCCAACATCCTTTGCATGGCGGCCGCCCACAGCAACTCGATGTTCGTCGCCGCCTGCGACAGGATCGGAACCGAGCGCGGCCAGCCGTTCATCGGGCAGAGCCTGATCATCAATCCCAACGGCTGGCCGATCGCCGGCCCCGCAAGCGTCTCCGAGCCCGCGATGGTGACCGGCATCTGCAATCTTTCGGCAGCGCGCCGCCAGCGCACCTGGAACAATTTCAACCAGGTCATGCGGGATCGGCGGACCGACCTCTATCCGGAAATGCTCGGCACGTCGGCGCGGCCCAACTGGTACTGACAAGAACCTCGCCCAATAAACATCACTCAGGACAGGGAAAGAACCATGAAGACGCTTCAATGGATCGGAGGCCTCGCGCTGCTGGGCGCGCTGATGAACGGCGCCGCCGCGCAGGAGACGGTCAAGATCGGCATCCCGGTCGGACTGAGCGGCGCCAACAGCGTGGTGGCGCCCTCGGTCGTGCAGTCGAGCCAACTGGCCGTGGAAGAGATCAACGCGGCGGGCGGCATTCTCGGACGGCAGGTCGAATTGGTCGTCGCCGACGACGGCAGCGGCGCGCAGGGTGCGCAACGCGCCTTCAACTCCCTGGTCTTCCAGGACGACGTGGACGTCCTGATCTCGATGGAGACGAGCGCCGCCCGCAATGCCGGCCTGCCGATCGTCAACCGGGCGGGAAAGCCGTACATCTACACATCCTTCTACGAGGGCCGCTCGTGCAGCCCCTGGATGTTCGTCCCCGCCTGGGTTCCGGACCAGCAGGTCAAGCCGATCGTCGACCATTTCAGCGATACGCTGAACGCGAAGACCTTCTACCTGATCGGCAGCGACTACAATTTCGGGCGCGGCATGCTCGAGTTCACGCGGCAATACATCGAAGAAAAGGGCGGCCGGGTCCTGGGTGAGGAATACCTGCCGATGGACGGTTCCGACTGGACTCCGATCATCAGCGACCTGCGCTCCAAGAACCCCGACGCCCTGATCACCTCCACGGCCGGCGGTGCGCCCAACGTCACCCTGACCAAGCAGCTGCGCAACGCGGGCGTCACGATCCCCTACGGCAACCTCGCCGTCGACGAGGGCACCGCCAAGACGATGGGTGCCGATGCCACCGGCATGTTCATCTCGCAGTCCTACATGACCGGCATCGATAGTGCCGAGAACAAGAAGTTCCTGGATGCGATGCAGAAGAAGTTCGGCGGCGAGCTCAAGACCCCGAACGATCTCTCCGTCCCGCAGTACGAGGCGATCTACCTCTACAAGGCCGCCGTCGAGAAGGCCGGTTCCACTGATCCGGAGGAAGTCGTCGAGGCCCTGCCCGAAGTGTCGTTCACCGGGCCGCGCGGCACCATCCGGATGGACAAGCAGCACCACACCGCGCTGACGATGTATCTGGGCCAGGTCAAGGACGGCGGCAGCGTCGAGGTCATCAAGACCTTCGAGAACGTCGATCCCGGCCAGCAGTGCCCAAACCTCTGATCCTTCGTTCCGTAGGGCGGAAGGCCGCCGATAAGCCGCCCGCCCCGCTTCCAGCACGGCCAAGAACGGAAACCGGATGGCAGTCCTTCTGCTCGACATCGCGACGACGGCCTCGATGCTCTTCATCGTGGCCACCGGACTGATGATCATCCTCGGCGTCATGAAGCTGATCAACTTCGCCCATGGCGCCTTCCTGACCGTGGGCGGCTACACCGCCCATGTCGTCACCGCCCACGGTTACAGCCCCTGGCTGACCATACCGGCCGCCGCGGCCTTCGGCTTCGTCCTCGGGATCGTGGTCGAACGGCTGGTGGTCCGGCCGCTCTATTCCAGGCCCCTCGACGCGATCCTGGCGACCTGGGGACTGGGGATCATCATAGCGCAGGTCATCGTCTTCGCCTTCGGGCGGGAGGTGCAGTTCGCCCAAAGCCCGATCTCGGGGACCGTCGACCTGCTCGGGACCGCCTACTCCTCTTGGAGGCTCATCCTGATCGGGGTCGCGGTCGTCCTGGGCCTATTGCTGACGGCGCTGCTCTATCTCACCCGCTTCGGCCTCAATGCCCGCGCGGTGATCATGAACGAGAACCTCGCGCGGGGGCTCGGCATCGACAGCGTCAAGGTGCGCGCCGTGACGTTCGGGCTCGGCGCGGCGCTAGCCTGCGCGGCGGGCGCCCTGATCACGCCGCTACTGTCGGTGGATCCCAACATGGGCCTGCCCTGGCTGGTCAACTCGTTCATGCTGGTGCTTGTTTCCGGGGTCGCGGTGCCCGGCCTGGCCCTCGCCTCCCTGGTCCTCGGCGGCGCCCAGGTGCTCGTCAGCACCTTCGTCAGCCCCATCCTCGGCGGCATCACGATCGTCGTGCTCGCGGCGGTCATCCTGCGCATCAAACCTCAAGGACTCTCCCGTGGCTGAAGCGATTCCGGATACAACCGGGCGGTCGAGACGCCAGATCGGGCGCACGGCCGTGGGCGCGGCCATCGCCCTGATCATCATCGGTACGGCGCCGCTCTATCTCGGCACCTACATGACGAACATCCTCACCCGCGCGCTGTTCCTCGCGGCCCTGGCGCTGACGGTGGACCTTGTCTGGGGCTATGCGGGCGTCCTGACCTTCGGGCAGTCGGCCTTCTTCGGCATCGGAGCCTATGCCTGCGCGCTGGTCTTCACCCACTGGGGCTTCGGCCCGGGGTGGGCGATCGGCGCGCTGGCCGCCGGCATCGCCGTGGCGATGGTCACGGCCTGGCTGACGGGCCTGCTCTCGTTCTACCACGGCGCCTCGCCCCTCTATTCCTCGATCGTCACGCTGGCCCTGCCGATCGTGCTGGTGCAGGTCATCTTCTCCGGCGGGCGCTTCACCGGGTCGAGCAGCGGCCTGTCCGGGTTCCCGACCTATTACTGGTCGATCGACACCTGGTTCTGGATCGCCGGCGTCTTCCTGGTGGTGGTCGGCTCCCTCGCGTGGCTCTTCGTCCGCAGCGACTACGGCCGCATCCTGGTGGCGATCCGGGAAAACGAGGACCGCTGCGCCTATCTCGGCATCCCGGTTTCCCGGATCAAGACCGGCCTCTTCGTGGCCTGCGCCGGCATCGCGGCCGTCGCCGGTTTCGGCTACGCGGCCTTTTCCAACGTGGTGGCGCCGGAACTGGCCGGCTTTCTCCTGGGCACCGAGTCCCTGATCTGGGTGGCTCTCGGCGGGCGGGGCACGCTCATCGGCCCGATCCTGGGCGCAATCGGCATCGACGTCACGTCATCATATCTGTCGGGCAACCTGCCGTTCCTCTGGAACTTCATCGTCGGCGTCACCTTCGTGGTCGTCATCATCCTGCTGCCGAACGGCGTGGCGTCCCTTGTGACGGGCGCATGGCGCCGGTACCGCAGGCGCGATGCCGCCGACGGGGAGACGGCACGGGGAACCGGCATCAGGCTCGTCTCCTCCGCCAAGGGGAGCCCGGCCGCCACGAGCGGCTCTACCGCCCCGATCCGGATCGACGGCCTGACGTGCCGGTACGGCAGCCTGACCGTGCTGGACGGCATCCAGGTCGAGGGCATCGCGGGGCAACTGCTCAGCATCGTCGGGCCGAACGGCGCCGGCAAGACGACCCTGATGCGCTGCATCAGCAACGGCACGGAGCGCACCGGCGGCACCGTCGCGATCGCCGGGACCGAGATCGGGCGGAGCTCGCCGCAGCGGATCGTCGGGCTCGGCGTCGGTCGCAGCTTCCAGAACACCAGCTTGTTCGACAGCCTGACCGTCGGCGAGTGCCTCAAGCTGGCCCGCTACCGCATCGACGGAGCCAGCGGCCTCCATCGGAGCGAGACGGTGGCGCTGCCCGATCCGGCGCTGGAAATCCTGGCGGCCACCGGCCTGGACCACAAACTGGGCGTTGAAACGAGATACCTGTCGCACGGCATGAAGCGCGGGCTCGAACTGGCGATGGTCCTCGCCACCGAGCCGCGCGTCCTGCTGCTGGACGAACCGACGGCCGGCCTTACCCGGCCCGAGCGAGTCGCGATCGGGCATGTCCTGACCCGGCTGGTCGAGGAATACCGCCTCTGCATCTTCCTGATCGAGCACGACCTCGATTTCGTCCGGGAAATTTCCAACCGCATCGTCGTCCTGCACCAGGGCAAGCTGCTGCTCGACGGCACGGTCGAGGAGGTCGTCTCGTCCGATCTCGTCAAGGCCGTCTATGCCGGTCAGGAACTGGAGACCGCACCGTGAGCGGAACGAATATGGAAGCCGCCGGCAGAAGCCGGCTGGAGATCGCCGGCCTGAGCAGCGGATACGGCGCCGCGACGGTCATCCGCGACGTCTCGTTCTCGATCGCACCGGGCGAGATCCTGGTCGTCCTGGGCAAGAACGGGATGGGCAAGTCGACGCTGCTGAAGACCATCATGGGCTTCGTCCGGGCCAGGACCGGCACGATCCGCCTGGACGGGAACGAGATCACGAACCGCGCGCCGCACCTCAACGCCCGCGAGGCGCTGGCCTACACGCCGCAGGAATATGCGATCTTCCAGGATCTCACCGTCGAGGAGAACCTTCGGCTGGGGGTGACCGAGGATCGCCTCCTCGGCGAACGGATGGACGAGGTCGAGGCTGCCTTCCCGGTCATCGCCAAGCGGTTCAAGCAGCGGGCGGGAACGCTGAGCGGCGGCGAGCAGAAGATGCTGCTGCTGTCGCGCAGCCTCGTCTCCCGGCCCAAGATCATGCTGATTGACGAGATCTCCGAGGGCCTCCAGCCTTCGATGGTGAACAGGATGGCGCAGGTCCTGCGCTCGACCAAGGAGCGGAACGGGGTGACCGTCCTGCTGGTCGAGCAGAACCTGCCCTTCGCCCTGTCCGTCGCCGACCGCTACGCGATCCTGAAGATCGGCGAGATCGTGGAGGAAGGCGACGTGGCGCACGCCGACACCGCCGCGGCCCTGGAGCAGCATTTGCGCATCTGATGCGGAGGAACCAAGCATGAGTATCGAGGCGAATACCTTCTCCATCGTCGCCCGCTGCGCTTCGACGGGCGAGTTCGGGGTGGCGGTCGCGTCTGCGGTTCCCGCCGTCGGCTCGATCTGCCCGTTCGTCCGCGCCGGCGTCGGGGCCGTCAGCACCCAGTCCTGGGTCAACCCCTATCTGGCCGTCCGCATACTCGACGCCATGCAGGCCGGAAGCGACGCCCGGTCCGCGCTGGACGGAGCGCTGGCCCAGGATGCGGAGGCGAACCTGCGCCAGGTCGGGGTCGTGGACGCGTCCGGCGGCTCGGCGTCCTGGACAGGGGGCGATTGCACGCCCTGGCACGGCGAGGTCAACGGCCGGGATTTCGCGGTGCAGGGCAACATGCTGACGGGGGGCGAGGTGCTTTCCGCCATGGCCGAGTCGTTCCGGGAGACCGGGGGGCAACCCTTGGAAAACCGTTTGATGGCTTGCCTGGAGGCGGCGCAGGCGGCGGGCGGCGACAAGCGCGGCCGCCAGTCCGCCGCCCTGGTCGTGTTCGGCGCCGAAGCCTATGCGAAGCTCGACGTGCGGGTCGACGAGGACCCCGACCCGATCCCCCGCCTGCGCCGGACCTTCGAGATCGCCAAGGCGCAGCTGCTTCCCTTCATCGCCGGGATGCCGAAGCGGGAGGGCGGCAGCGCGTTCCCGCCCGAGGTCATGGACCTGCTCCTGCTGTCGCCGCCGGACCGGCCGGCAGGCGGGGGGAGCGCCGAGCCATGAGCGACGGAAGAGGAGAAAGCGTCATGCAGGAACACGCATCTGACCCCGAAACCCTGGTCGCGGCGGAGCGGGTCGCCGCTGTTCGCGAGGCCTTCAAGGTGATCGCCGCCGAGATCGGCAAACTGCGCGGCCTCGACCTGGGCGATCACCCCCCCGCCGTCGTATTCCGCCCATTGCGGAGAAAGGATGCCTCCTGATGCGTATCGAAGAGGCAATGCACCGGCCGATCGAGGAGGTCGCCGGGGCGATCCGGACCGGGGAACTTTCCCCCGTCGAGCTTACGGCCGCCTATCTCGACCGGATCGCGGATAAGGACGGCGTTCTGAACGCCTTCGTCCATGTCGCGGCCGATGCCCTCGACCAGGCCGGGACCCTGGCGGTCGCGGCCAAGGAGGGGAGGATCCTGGGGCCGCTCCACGGCATTCCCCTCGCGATCAAGGACAATTACCTGACCGCCGGCATGCCGACGCGGGCGGGCACCGAAGCCGCCATCGAGTTTCCAGGCACCGAAGGGGCGGCGGTCCGCAAGCTGCGCGAGGCCGGCGCCATCCTGCTCGGCAAGACCCGGATGCACGAGTTCGCCTGGGGCATGGAGACACCGCCGGCCCGCAATCCGTTCGACACCGACCGGGTTCCCGGCGGCTCCAGCGGCGGCTCGGGGATCGCCGTCACGGCGGGATTAGCCATGGCGGCGCTCGGGTCCGACACCGGCGGGTCGATCCGCATCCCGGCAAGCCTCTGCGGCACCGTCGGCATCAAGCCGACCTTCGGGCGGATCGGGCGGTCCGGCATCGTTCCCCACAGCTGGTCCCTGGACCATGCCGGTCCGCTGACGCGCAGCGTCGCCGACGCGGCATTGCTGGTCGATGTCCTGTCCGGACACGATCCCGCCGATGCCGGCTCCGCCGACGAACCGCCGACCGCCCTTCATGCTGCCGTCCGCCCGGCACGCGAGGCCGGCGCCGCCGGACTGCGCGTCGGCGTCTGCCGCAACCACTTCTTCGAGGCGCTTGACGACGAGGTCGGCGCCGCCGTCGAAGCGACGATCTCCCGGCTCGCCTCCGACGGCGCCGAGGTGGTCGAGTTCCAGGTTCCGGAGCTGGCCTATGGCCTGGGCGCCATCTTCGCGATCGAACTGGCGTCCTCGACCGCCTACCATGTCCATCACCTCGCGGCCGGCAGGACTTCCGCCTACCGGGACGACGTCCGCCTGCTGGTGGAGATGGGACGGCTCGTCACCGCACCGGATTATCTCCAGGCGGAGCGGTACCGCACGATGCTGGCGGAGAGGTTTCTCCAGGTGTTCGCCGAGGTCGATGTCGTCGTCGGCCCGACGATGCCGATCACGGCCTGGCGCTCGGGCCAGCGGGAAGTCGAGCTCGACGGCAAGCGGGAAAGCGTGCTCGAAACCTCCTGGAGGTTCACCTACCCGTGGAACCTGCTCGGCCTGCCGGCCATCAGCCTGCCCTGCGGCTATGACCGCAACGGCCTTCCCATCGGCTTCCAGATCGCGGGGGCCGCATTCGACGAGGCGAGCGTGATCAGGGCCGCGGCCGTGGTGGAGCGGACGGTGCAGCCACGGTGGTGCTTCTGAGGAGCGGGGAGACGGTCGCCCCAGCCGGCTGTTGCCACCGGGGAAAACAGAAGACAAGAGCGCCGGGAGACAGCGTTGACATCCGCCAGCCTGCACTATGAGTCCCTGACGAGGGTATCGGAGCTGATCCGGCGCCGCGAGGTCTCGCCGGTCGAGATCACCGGGGCGATGCTGGATCGTATCGGCGATCTCGACGGCCGCTATCACAGCTACGCGACCGTTCTCGCCGACCGCGCGTTGGACAGGGCGAGGACCGCCGAGGCCGAGATCGCCAAGGGCATCTGGCGCGGCCCGCTGCACGGCGTGCCGGTCGCCATCAAGGATCTGTGCT
Organism: Skermanella rosea; assembly: GCF_016806835.2. NCBI lineage: Bacteria > Pseudomonadati > Pseudomonadota > Alphaproteobacteria > Rhodospirillales > Azospirillaceae > Skermanella > Skermanella rosea. Next base: position 4,531,837 of record NZ_CP086111.1, read on the forward strand.
ACACGACGTTCGGCGCGACCGCCGGCGGCACGACCCTGCACAAGGCGTTCATGCCCGACCACGACGCGACGGTCGTCGAGCGGCTGGAACAGGGCGGCGCGGTGCTGCTCGGCAAGCTCAAGATGACCGAGGGCGCCTATACGAGCCATCACCCTGACGATCAGGCCCCGCTCAATCCCTGGAACACGGAGCACTGGGTGGGCTCGTCCTCGACCGGCTCCGGCGTCGCGACGGCCGCGGGGATGTGCTACGGATCGCTCGGCTCCGACACCGGAGGGTCGATCCGCTTTCCCTCCGCGACGTGCGGCCTGACGGGCATCAAGCCGACCTGGGGGCGCGTCAGCCGGCACGGGGTCTTCCCGCTCGCCGATTCATTGGATCATGTCGGTCCCATGGCCCGGTCGGCCGCGGACGCGGCGGCGATCCTCGGCGTCATCGCGGGAGCCGACCCGAACGATCCCACGGCGCTTCAGGACCCGGTACCGAACTACCTGGCGGGGCTCGGCGACGGCATCCGCGGCGTCACGATCGGCATCGACCGTTCCTATGCCGGCGACGGCATAGACCCGGAAGTGGTCGGCGCCCTGGAAGAAGCCGAGCGCGTCCTTGTCTCGCTGGGCGCCCGGATCCGCGACGTCGGGTTTCCCCCCTTCGAGAAACTGGTCGGCATGTGGATCCCCCTGTGCTCGGTCGAGACGGCGATCGCCCACGATCATACGTATCCGGCGCGCGCCTCGGAATACGGGCCGGATCTCGCCGCCCTGATCGACCAGGGGCGCTCGCTCACCGGAGTCGAGGTGGGGGAGATCAACCACGAGCGGCTCAAGTTCTCGGGCGGCCTCGCGGCGATGTTCCGGGATATCGACCTGCTCCTGGTGCCCACCATGCCCATGCCCGTCCCGAGCCTGGAAAGGATGAGCGAGTACGGCGAAGATCCCGGCGTCCTGAACGGGATCCTCCGCTTCACCGCACCGTTCGATTTCTCCGGCAGCCCGACGATCACGCTGCCCAACGGGATCGACCGCATGGGGATGCCCCTGAGCATGCAACTCGTCGGCAGGCATGTCCGCGAGGACCTGCTGGTCCGGGCCGGTCACGCGTACCAGTCGGTGACCGACTGGCATGTTCGCCGCCCTCCGGATCTTGCCTGACGCTTCCGACGGCGCCACGATGGGGTAGCAGGCCATGGTTGCCCGATACGGGATTCCATCCCATCGGTGCGTCGGGCGGGACCAGGACGATCCGGGGGAAGAAGCTGATCAGCATCGGCTCGGCGACCAGCGCGAGGATGAAAGGCATCCCCTCGACGGTGAAACGCTGCAAGCGGACATTGGGTATCGAGCAGATCGTGTACATCGAGGTTCCGATCGGCGGCGTCACGCCGCCGATCGTCAGGTTCACCACCATCACCAGGCCGACCAGGCCGAAATGCACCGGGTACTCCCAAGCCGCCTTCCGGCAGCATGATCTGGCCCTGTCGCTCGGCACCCTTCACCGGATGGCTGGTGCGGCATGGCGAGCAGCACGTCCGGCTGAAGCCGCTTACGACTCAGCCAAAGAGCCCATGCGAACCGCCAATTACTCTTTCGACGCAACTTTGGCACGCTTGAAATGATGTACCCAGACCCAACAACGCGGGCGAGCGGAAGCTTTTGCTTGCCACCCGACCCGATCCAATCCGGAAAGATCCGCTAAATCAATTGAAAAGATGGTGGGCGCGACAGGGATTGAACCTGTGACCCCTACGATGTCAACGTAGTGCTCTCCCGCTGAGCTACGCGCCCATCTTTTTGCCTGCGAGGCAGTGCCCCGCTGCGGTGAAGCGGTGATTAGCAAACCGCGGACGGCCCCGCAAGCCCTCTCGTTCATCAAAACGCAAAAAGCTTCATCCCGCGGACAGTCCGGCCTGCCCCGCCCCGGCCCTCACCATCACCAGATGACAGAACCGTCTGATTCGGCTACACAAGATTGACCATGGATCGCCACTTCGACGCCGATGCGGACCGGGCCCAGGTTTTCGAAATCCTGGAACCACCGGTCCAGACGCTCCCGCTGGTGCTGGCTTCGCCGCACAGCGGTGCCTTGTACCTGCCCGAATTCCTGGCGGCCTCCCGGCTTGACGGTTTCGCGCTCCGCAAGTCGGAGGACAGCTTCGTCGACGAGATCTTCCTCGCCGCCCCGCTGCTCGGGGCGCCGCTGATCCGGGCGCTGTTCCCCCGTGCCTTCCTGGATGCCAACCGGGAGGCGTTCGAACTGGACCCTGAGATGTTCGCCGACGCCCTTCCGGCCTACGTCAACACCCGCTCGCCCCGCGTCGCCGCCGGCCTGGGAACCATCGCGAAGGTGGTCGCGAACGGGGAGGAGATCTATCGCGGCAAGCTGCGCTTCGCCGAAGCGCTGGGCCGGGTCAACCGGTTCTATCATCCCTACCACGCGGCGCTGAAACGCCTGATCGACCAGACCCGCCAGCGCTTCGGCTATTGCGTGCTGGTCGACTGCCATTCCATGCCTTCCACCGGCGTGCCGACCGACGCTCCGTCGGGCCGGTCCAAGGTGGATTTCGTCCTGGGCGACTGCTACGGCAGTTCCTGCACGCCGCTGCTGATCGAGACCGCCGAACGCGCGCTCCGCGCCCATGGCTACGTCGTCAACCGCAACACTCCCTATGCCGGCGGCTTCACCACCCGGCATTACGGGCGGCCGCGCATGGGGATCCATGCGCTCCAGGTCGAGATCAACCGGTCGCTCTACATGGACGAGCGCACGATCACGCGGAAACCCTACATCGCGACCTTGTCCGACCATATGGAGCGGCTGGTCGACATCCTCGCCAAGGTCCGCATCCCGAGGGCCGACTGACCGACGGGACCGCGGCCCGGCCGCCCGCCTACCTCGCCGCCGGGGCGAAGCGGGCGAGGTCCCCCGTATAGGTCTTGGGCAGCGGCCAGGCGAGATCGCCGTGCTTGCTGGTTCCCAGGCCGAGCCTGACCAGGCCCTCGACCTGGACGACCGCCGCGGCCACGCCGTCGATCACCGGCAGGCCGACCTCGCGCTGGACCCTGGCCACCAGGTCGGCCATGCCGGCGCAGCCCAGGACGATGGCGCCGCAGCGGTCCTCGGCCGCGGCCCGCCTGCACTCCGCGACGATCGCCCGGAACACCGGGCCGCCGCCCTCCCCGGCTTCCTCCCCGGTGCCTTCCAGGTCGAGCACGGGAATGTCGGTGCCGCGCACCTTGCGGCAGGCATGGTGCATGCCGTAGCGCTCGACCAGATGCTCGGCGATGACGCAGGTCCGGGTCAGCGTCGTCACGATGGAGAACCCGGTCGAGATGAAGCTCGCCGCATGCATCGCGGCCTCCGCGATGCCGACCACCGGCCCGGTCGCGACCTCGCGGGCGGCGAGCAGGCCGGGGTCCCCGAAGCAGGCGATGACATAGCCGTCGCACCCCTCGGCCTCGCCCTTCCTGACCTCCTCCAGGACGCCCAGGACGCTGACGGCCTCGTCGTAATGGCCCTCGATCGATACCGGGCCGGCGGCGGGGTTGACCGCGACGATCTCCGTTCCCGGCGCGGCGATCGCGCGCGCCGCCTCGCCGATCTTCGCCGTCATGCCGGCCGTCGTGTTGGGATTGATCACCTTGATCCGCATGGCGGGCCTCCAGGGTCGGTTGCAACTGGTTCCGTTCGACGCGCATCCTCGGCGCCCTTGAAATTCAGGTCAACGAATGCCTTCCTAGTGAAAATGGATTTTCATACCGGTACCTTCGGGGGATGGAAGCCCAAAGCGTCCCCCAGTCGCTGTCCGCACGGATCCGCTCCTGCTACGGCGACCTGTCTCCGACCGACCGGCGGCTGGCCGACCTGATGCTCGAATATCCCGGCGACATCGCCAGCTATTCCGCGTCCGAACTGGCGCGCCTTGCCAACTCGTCCAACGCGGCGGTCAGCCGCTTCGTCCAGCGCCTGGGCTTCCGCAATTACGAGGAATTGCGGGTACTGGCGCGGGAGGCGAAATCCTGGGGCTCGCCGCTCTACCTGCTGAACCAGGAGCAGCCGGGCTCCGGGCCCGATTTCGTCCAGGCGCACCTGAAGACCTGCGCGGACAATATCGCCGGCACCTTCCAGCAGATCGACCCGGCCGTGATCGACGACCTCGCCGGCGCCGTCGCATCGGCCCGGCAGGTCTGGCTGGTCGGGTTCCGCAACAGCTATTTCCTCGCTGGATACCTGCGCTGGCAGTTCATCCAGGTACGCGACGGCGTGCGGCTGCTGCCGGCGGCCGGCGAGACGCTGGGCGAGTATCTGGCCGGCTTCGCGCCCGACGACATCGTTATCGTCTTCGGCCTGCGCCGCCGCGTGCCGGAAATCGGCCGCATCGTCACGGCCGCCCACCGCATCGGCGCCCGCGTCGCCTATGTCGCCGACCACGGGATGACCGCCGATCCGGGAGCGACCTGGCTCCTGCGCTGCGACACCCGCTCCCACGGGCCGCTGGACAACCACGTCTCGGTGCTGGCGCTCTGCCATATCCTGGCGAACCAGGTGATCGCCAGGACCGGCGCCGAAGGCCGAAAACGCTTGTCCTCCATCGAGGAAATGCACGAGAACCTGGACGAGTTCTGATCCGGGCACCGGCCGGAAGGGACTTCGGACAGCACCAAGGGGACTTCGACATGGATTTCAGCGACTGGATCGGCCGGAGCGAGACGGTGTCCGACACCGTGACCGCGACTCCCTACGCCGCCCTGTCCGCCACGCTCGACCGGCCGGCCGACCGGCCGCCCGACGGCACTCCCCTGCCCGCCCTGTGGCACTGGCTCTATTTCCTGCCGCTGCACCGCCAGTCCGAGATCGGCCCCGACGGGCACGCCAGGCGGGGCGGCTTCCTCCCCCCGGTGCCGCTGCCGCGGCGCATGTGGGCCGGCAGCCGGTTCGAGTTCCACCGGCCGGTCCGCATCGGCGACCACGTGACCCGGGTCTCCACCATCCAGGACGTGACGGAGAAATCCGGCCGCACCGGTCCCCTGGTCTTCGTGAAGGTGCGGCACGAGATCGGCACGGCCGGCTCCGCCGATGCTCCTTCCGATCCGGCGATCACCGAATTCCACGACATCGTCTACCGCGAGGCGCCGAAACCCGGCGACTCCGCCCCTCCCCCCCGGGAGGCGCCGTCCGATGCCGCCTGGGAGCGGGAGTGGCGGCCCGACGACGTCCTGCTGTTCCGCTACTCCGCGCTGACCTTCAACGGCCACCGCATCCATTACGACCGCCGCTACGTCACCGAGGCCGAGGGCTATCCCGGCCTGGTCGTCCACGGGCCGCTGATCGCCACCCTGCTGCTCGACCAGTTGCGCCACCGCCTCCCCGACGCGGAAGTCGCCCGGTACGAGTTCCGCGCGGTCCGCCCGACCTTCGACATCAATCCCTTCTTCGTGTGCGGCAGGCCGGAACCGGACGGCAGGACGTTCCATCTCTGGGCCAGGGACCACGAAGGCTGGCTCACCATGGAAGCGACGGCGGTGATCCGATGAGCACCGGTTCCCTCCTCCGCCCCCTCGCCGGGATCACGGTCGTCACCCTGGAGCACGCCATCGCCGCCCCCTTCGCGACCCGCCAGCTCGCCGACCTCGGCGCCCGGGTGATCAAGGTGGAGCGGCCGGGCGTCGGGGATTTCGCCCGCGGCTACGACGAGCGGGTCAAGGGTCTGGCGTCCCATTTCGTCTGGACCAACCGCTCCAAGGAAAGCCTGACCCTCGACCTCAAGGACGCGGAGGCGCAAGGGATCCTGAAGCGCCTGATCCGGGAGCAGGCCGACGTCGTGGTCCAGAACCTGGCCCCCGGGGCGGCGTCCCGCCTCGGCCTCTCCTACGATGCCTTGGCGGCGGAGAAGCCCGGCATCATCGTGTGCGACATCTCCGGCTACGGCAACGACGGCCCCTACCGCGACCGCAAGGCCTACGACCTGCTGATCCAAGGCGAGGCGGGTTTCCTCTCGGTCACCGGCACCCCCGACACGCCGTCCAAGGCGGGCGCCTCGGTGGCGGACATCGCCGCCGGGATGTACGCCTATTCCAGCATCCTGGCGGCCCTGTTCCACCGGGCGAACACGGGCCAGGGCCGGCACATCGACATCTCCATGCTGGAGTCGCTGGTGGAGTGGATGGGCTACCCGCTCTATTACGCCCATGACGGCGCGCCCCCGCCGGCGCGGGCCGGCGCCAGCCACGCCACCATCTACCCCTACGGCCCGTTCCCGGCGGGCGACGGCCGCACGGTCCTGCTGGGATTGCAGAACGAGCGGGAATGGACAGCCTTCTGCGACGTGGTGCTGCGGCGGCCCGAGTTGGCGGCCGACGAGCGCTTCTCCAGCAACTCCCGGCGCCACGCGGCGCGCGACGACCTCGGCCGCATCATCGCCGAAACCTTTTCCACCCTGACCGCCGAGCAGGTGATCGCCCGGCTGGAGGAGGCCCGCATCGCCAACGGCCGCGTCAACGACATGGCCGAGGTCTGGAACCACCCGCAGCTGGCCGCCCGCAACCGCTGGCGGGAAGTCGGGTCGGAACAGGGGACTATACCGGCGCTGCTGCCGCCGGGATTTCCCGGCGACGGCGACGCCCGCATGGACCCCGTCCCGGCGCTCGGCCAGCACACCGACGCCATCCTGGCGGCGCTCGGCTATACCGCCGACCGGATCGACCGGCTGCGCGCCGCCAAGGTGATCTGAACGGGAGTGATCCGAACGGGGCGGTCCGGCGGCTCCCTCACGGGCATGTGACCGGGCGGCACCCGACCGTGACTGGCGCCGGCCGGCACGGCGAGCCAGATCAAGGTCGTACGAACCACCCATGCGGAGGAAGCGCCATGAAGACCAAGTTCACCATGCCGCCCATCGGGCGCCGGCTGGCGCTGGCCCTCGGGCTCCTGCTGGGAGCGACCGCCGCGAGCGCCGCCCAGGATACGCCCCCGGCGGCGATCGAGAGCGTCATCCTCGCTGGCGGCTGCTTCTGGTGCGTCGAATCCGACTTCGACAAGGTTCCCGGCGTCGTCGAGACAGTCTCCGGATACGCCGGCGGCCACACGCCGAACCCGACCTACAAGGCGGTTTCCGCCGGCGGCACCGGGCATCTGGAGGTGGTCCGCATCACCTACGACCCGGCCAAGGTCAGCTTCGGCCAGCTCATCGCCTATTTCTGGCGGACCGTCAATCCGACCGATGCCGGCGGCCAGTTCTGCGACCGGGGAGACAGCTACCGGACCGCGATCTTCGTTTCCTCTCCGGAACAGCGGAAGCTGGCGGAGGATAGCAAGGCCGGGATCGAAAAGCTGCTCGGCAGGCCGGTGGTGACGCCGGTGATCCCGCTCGACCCGAAATCCTTCACCCCGGCCGAGGACTATCATCAGGACTTCCACAACACCAACAATCTGAAATACAGCTTCTACCGGTACCGCTGCGGCCGCGATGCCCGCTTGGCGGATCTGTGGGGCGACGCCGCCGGCAAATGGCCGCCGGCCGACGCTCCCCAGAGCTGACAGGCCCGGACCGGATAGCGCAATACAGCCCTCGGGAGGGCGGCCATTGCGTTGCGGACGCGTCGGTGGTACACAACGACCATGCTGCATCGCAATACGCCGCCCTGATCCCCGGGATCTTCAGCCGTTTTGCCCGGCGCCTGCCTGGACAGGCAGCCGCAGCTTTCATCGTGCCTTCCATTCATAGGTCGCCCTGACTTCGTCGGAGATGCGGCCCCATTTCCTTTCAGGTTTCAATGACCCTCGATACTGCCAGACTCCGTTCGGAGTGGTTCGGCAACGTGCGAGGCGACGTGCTCGCCGGCATCGTCGTCGCACTTGCCCTTATTCCCGAAGCGATTGCCTTCTCGATCATCGCGGGCGTCGACCCTAAGGTCGGCCTCTACGCCTCCTTCGTCATCGCGGTCACCATTTCCATCGTCGGCGGACGGCCGGGCATGATCTCCGCCGCCACCGGCGCCATGGCCCTCCTGATGATCGACCTGGTCAAGGATCATGGGCTCGATTACCTGTTCGCCACCACCCTGCTGACCGGCGTCCTTCAGATCGCCGTCGGTCTGCTCAAGCTGGGCCGCTACATGCGGTTCGTCTCGCGCTCGGTCATGACCGGCTTCGTCAACGCCCTGGCGATCCTGATCTTCATGGCCCAATTACCGGAATTCGCCGGCGCCAACTGGCAGATGTACGCCATCGTCGCGGCCGGGCTGGGCATCATCTACCTGCTGCCGCTGGTCACCACCGCGGTGCCATCGCCCCTGGTCGCGATCGTGGCCCTGACCGCAGTCGCGATCCTGACCGGCGCCGACGTGCGGACGGTCGGCGACATGGGGGAGCTGCCCAGCGCATTCCCCGCCTTCCTGATCCCGAACGTTCCGCTGAACCTCGAGACCTTCGGCATCATCCTCCCGGTCGCCGTCACCCTTACCGTCGTGGGTTTGCTGGAGTCGCTGCTGACCGCGTCGATCGTCGACGACCTGACCGACACTCAAAGTGACAAGAACACCGAGACCCGCGGGCAAGGTATCGCCAACATCGCGTCGGGCCTGTTCGGTGGCATGGCGGGCTGCGCCATGATCGGCCAGTCCGTCATCAACGTGAAGTCCGGCGGGCGCGGCAGGCTGTCGAGCTTCATTGCCGGTACCGTCCTGCTGTTCCTGATCCTGGTGCTCCAGGACTGGGTCGTCCGGATCCCCATGGCGGCCCTGGCGGCCGTCATGATCATGGTGTCGATCGGCACCTTCAACTGGGGCTCGCTCCGTCAGCTGCGCACCATGCCGGTCAGTTCCTCGATCGTGATGATCGCCACGACCCTCACCACCGTCTTCACCCACGACCTGTCGAAGGGAGTCCTGGCCGGGGTCCTGCTCAGCGCCCTGTTCTTCGCCCGCAAGGTCGCCCACTTCGTCGCGGTCGAAAGCACCCTGGCGCAGGATGGCCGCTCCCGGACCTACAAGGTCTACGGCCAACTCTTCTTCGCCTCGGCCGACGATTTCATCGCCCGGTTCGATTTCCAGGAAAGCCTCGAACGCGTCGAAATCGACCTGACCGGCGCCCACCTGTGGGACTACACCGCGGTCGGCGCCGTCGACAAGGTCGTGCTGCGGTTCCGCCGGGAAGGCGCCGACGTAGAGCTGATCGGGCTGAACCAGCCCAGCAGCACGCTGCTCGACCGCCTGGGCGCCCACGACAAGCCGGAAGCAGCGCAGCAGGTCGGCGGTCACTGAGAAGAACCGGAGGAAACCAGCCATGAAACGCATCCTGCTCTGCCTGGACGGATCGGTCTATGCCCGCAGCGTCTGCGAGCACGCCGCCTGGTTCGCCAGCCGCCTGGAAGCGTCGGTCGATCTCCTGCACGTGGTGGATATCCGGGAGCGCGCCCCGGCCGGGCGCCAGGACCTCAGCGGCAACATCGGCATAGAGACACTGGACCACCTGATGAGCGAGATGGTCGACCAGGACCATGCGCGTTCCCGGACAGCCCAGCGGATCGGCCGCCACCTCCTCGACGAGGGCCGCTCGATCCTGAAGGAGGCCGGCGTCGCGAACACGACGGCAAGCCTGCGCAACGGCGCCGTGGTCGACGCGGTCCAGGACCTGTCGGCCAAGGCCGACCTGATCGTCATGGGCAAGCGCGGCGAAGGCGTCGATTTCGCATCAGGCCACCTGGGGTCGAACCTGGAGCGGGTCGTCCGCGCGATCGATCGCCCCTGTCTGGTGGCCGCCCGCGCCTTCAAGCCGATCGAACGCGTCCTGATCGCCTATGACGGCGGCAGAAACGCCCGTCGCGCCGTCAGCTTCCTGGCGAACTCTCCCGGCTTCAAGGATCTGGACATCCACCTGGTACTCGCCTCCGACCGGCCCGGCGACGCCGAGGTGACCAAGGCGCTCGCCTGGGCCGAGGAGGAACTGTCATCCGCCGGGCTCAAGGCCGCGTGCCGAATCGTCCAGGGCGAGCCGGAAGCGGTCATCACCGGCACGGTGGCGTCCGACGGCATCGGCCTGCTGGTCATGGGCGCCTACGGCCACTCCCGCATCCGCAACCTGATCATCGGCAGCACGACCACCGAGATGATCCGCGACTGCCGGATCCCCGTGCTCCTGTTCCGGTAAGTCCGGCGAGCTCTGGCCCGTCACCTGCCCGCGGAAGCGCCCTCGACCCACCAGGCGTCGAACGCGATACCGTAGGGCGGCAGGTCGCGGGGATGCTCCAGCTTGTCCCAGTAGGCGACGCGCACCGCGCCGGCATACCAGTGCGGGATGACGTAGTGCCCCCACAGCAGCACCCGGTCCAGCGCCGCGGCGCGGGCGCGCAGGTCCTCGCGGGTATCCGCCGCGATCAGCAGATCGACGAGTTGATCCACCGCCTCGCTCCGGATGCCGGCATAGTTGCGGCTGCCCGGCCGGTCGGCCGCGGCCGAAGTCCAGAAGTCGCGCTGCTCGTTGCCCGGCGACAGCGACTGCCCCCAGACGGCGGTGGTCATGTCGAAATCGAAGTCGCTGATCCGGTTCTGGTATTGGGCGGTGTCCACGGTCCGCACGCGGGCGTCGATCCCCAGCCGGCGCAGGTTCGCGACGAACGGCAGCGCCACCCGCTCCATCGAGGGGCTGTTGAGGAGGATCGTGAACTCCAGCGGCTGTCCGGTCTCCGCATTGACCCGGCGACCGTCCCGGATCACCCAACCGGCCTCCTCCAGAAGCTCGCGGGCCTTCAGCAGGTTCTCGCGCACGGCGGTCCGGCTTCCGGCGGACGGCGGGCTGTATCGTTCCGTGAAGACCTCGTCCGGGATGTTGCCGCGCAGCGGTTCCAGGAGCTTCATCTCCGCCTCGCCGGGCAGGCCCTCCGCCTCCAGGTCGGAGTTCTCGAAGTAGCTGTCGGCGCGCTGATAGGCGCCGTAGAACAGCACCGAGTTCGCCCATTCGAAATCGAAGGCGTGGGCGATCGCGTAGCGCACCCGGGGATCGGCGAAGACCGGCCGGCGCGTGTTGAACACGAAGCCCTGCATGCCCGCCGGCGTCTCGACGTCGATCTCCTCCTTTCTGATCCTGCCGGCCTCGACCGCCTGCCTGTCATAAGCGGTCGCCCAGTTCTTGGCGACGTTCTCGACCCGGAAATCCACCAGCCCGCCGTTGAAGGCCTGGAGCGCCACGGTCGGGTCGAGATAATAGTCGTAGCGCATGGTGCCGAAGTTGAACCGGCCGACATTGACCGCCAGGTCCTTGCCCCAGTAGTCCGGCACCCGCTCGTAGGTGATCGAGCGGCCGGGGTCGACGCGCGCTATCCTGTAGGGGCCGCTGCCGAGCGGCGGATCCAGCGTCGTTTGGTCGAAGGTCCGGCCCTCCCAATAGTGCTTCGGCAGGACCGGAAGCTGCCCCAGGATCAGGGGCAGTTCCCGGTTGTCGCCCGGCGCGAAGGTGAACCTGACCGTCCGCTCCCCCGTCCGCTCGACCTTCGCGACATTGGCATAGTAGGCCCGGTAGAACGGGTGGGCCTCGCGCAACGTGTCGAAGGTGAAGATGACGTCCTCCACCCCGATCGGCTGGCCGTCGTGGAACCGGGCTTCGGGCCGCAGGGTGAAGGCGACCCAAGCGCGGTCTTCCGGCAGCTCGATGCTTTCGGCGACGAGCGGATACTGGGTGAACGGCTCGTCCAGCGACTCCACCATCAGCGTGTCGAAGGTGTTGGCGATGCCGGCCGCCGCCACGCCCCGGATCGTGAAGGGATTGAGCGTGTCGAACCCGCCGAGCGCCGACAGCACCACGGAACCGCCGTTCGGAGCATCCGGGTTGACATAGTCGAAATGATCGAAACCCGGAGGATATTTCGGCTCACCGTACATTGCCAGACCGTGCCGTGGCGGATCGTCCGCCGCGAGCACCGCCATCCCCGCCGGAAGCGTCAGCAGCCATGAAACGAGGACGAGGAACGATGTACCAAGCCTAGTCATCGGCATTCCCATTGCTGAAAGCGGATCCCGTCATGTCTGACCTTTCCCGAGTCAAGCCGTCGCCTCAGGAAACACGCGGGCGGGAGGGATGGATGCAGGCGGTTTGCACGGTGATGCCGCAGCGGAGATCACCTCATGTCCTGGGGCTGAGCCATTCAACGACGTGCTTGCGTCGCGAGAATCGTGGCGACCGCTGCCGGACCGATGCCCGTGCGGGCACCGATCTCGCCCAAGGTTTCGCTGCCCGAGACTTCGATATTCGCAGACTTCAGTCTGGCGACGGCATCGCTCGGAGTCATTCCGAATGCCGGAGCGGCGGACTCCAGCGTGGCACCGGACAGGGCACGGAATACGGCACCGGGACTCGCATTCGAGGTATCGCCCGTAATCCCGGTAAAGACGATGCTTGCGACGAGGCTTGTGGATAGAACGGCGAGAGCCGTATTGCGCCTCAGGTACGCGGTGAAGGGCCTCCAGTTTCTCGCGAGGTGCCATATCGCCACGGCAGAGAATGCGAGGCTCAACCATTCATGAGAGAATCTGACGAGACCGGCTTTCCAGTGGAGCAGAAGCATGATCCCCGTGATCGTCGAGACGATGAAAGCAACGAACGTGACGGGGGTGACGACATCCCGGATCGGGATTCCAGCTTTTGGGAACATGGGGGAAACCACCTCGGTGGACGATCATTCAAATCCACTCAGGTGTAGCGCTGCAGCGTAACCGCAGTATGTCCCGGACGGAACAGGCTTGTAACGGAATGTAACGACGCCGAATCCGATCCGGTCTCCCGCCCCTTCCGGCCCACGAAATTGGGAACATCCGCCGCGCCCGGAGGTTGGCCTTGGGACACCTTCGGATCACGAAACGAGGTAGAGATGATCAGCAGCTTCCGCAAATCCGCCGTCTTCGCCACCGCGCTGGCTGCATCGGCACTGGCCCTTCCCGCAGCGGCCCAACAGCAGACGACGCCTCCGAACCCGACCACTCCCGCCCTCGGCACCGCGACGCTCAAGAACGCCCAGGACAAGGCGATCGGCACCGTCGCCTTCGTCGAGACCCCGAATGGCGTGCTGATCCAGGCGCGGATCGATCCCGGCAGCGGCCTTGCCCCGGGCATGCACGGATTCCACATCCACCAGAACGGGGCCTGCGAACCGCCGAACTTCCAGTCGGCCGGCGGCCACTTCAACCCGACCAACCACGAGCACGGTGTCCTGTCCCCGCGCGGCATCCACGCCGGCGACCTGCCCAACATCTGGGTCGCGTCGGACGGTGCTGCCCAGGCCGATATCGTGACCGACGCGGTGACGTTCCGCGAGGGATCCAACAGCCTGGTCAAGCCGGGCGGTACCTCGATCCTCATCCATGCGACGCCCGACGACTATACGACCAATCCGGCCGGCAGTTCCGGAGACCGGGTCGCCTGCGGCGTCATCGCCCAGACGGCCTCCCGCTAGGCGCAAGCCCCCTGGGGAGGATCGGACCGTCCCTCCCCGGGGAACGTCTCACCGGCCGTTCACGCCGGTTCCGATCAGGTGAACCGGCATCAGGAAGACCGCCAGGAGGAACAGCACCAGGGCGACGATCAGCAGGACGAACGCCCTGCTGCGGTCCCGCTCGGCGTCGACGTTGCTGGCCAATGCCTCGTCGTAGGCCCGGTGGAAGTAATCGATCTCGGATTGCGCTTCCCTGACAGCCTCGATCCGGTCGAAGTCGTCCAGGACGAGGCGCCGGTCCAGCTTGACCAGGCGCGCCATGGCCATGAACATCGAGGTGAGCGACGCCAGGCAGAGGATGATCATGGCCATCGTCACCGGCTCGCGCCACCGGGACACGTCCAGATATTGTGCGAACGAGACGAAGCCGAAGATCGAGAAGGAAATGATCGACACCGGCACGCTCAGGAGCGACTGGACGTTCGACCGCCGGGACCGTTCGGCCAGATACAGGCTCTTCAGGCTGTCGGTGGAAATCAGCCGCCCTGCGTGCCCCTCGTCATGAGGCTTGTCGTCGTGTCTTTCCCTAGTGTCGTGATGCTCTTGCACGGACAACCTCAGCGTGGGAGTAGGACGGTGTGAATCCCGACGCGTTCCGCGTCGCGCAGGGCGATGCGCAGTCGGGTCTCGTCGGAATGGTTTCCCCGCAGGCGCTTGCCCTCGCACACCGCCTCGACCCGGTCAGCCGCGAACGGCCAGGGATCGACCGTCAGGACGCCCGGATCGCCGTTCCGCGCCCGGATGATCAAACTCGTCCGGTCCTTTCCGACCGTAGGCACGTCGGGGATGACGGCTCCGCCCTCCCCGATTCCCCAGCAGACTTCCAGCGACATGCGGTCCGTCGCCGCGACCAGCCGACGGTTCCGCTCCACCGCCTCGGGCGCGACATCGGCGGCGAGCCTCGGGTCGGCGCCCAGCGCCTCCAGGGCCGCGCGCTGGAAGGCATGCTGATCCTCCAGGAAATCACGGACCAGCCGGGCATCCTCGGGCGGAGCCTTGTCGATATCGAAGTACGAGGAATAGATCGTGTCGGCGTGCAGCGAGACCAGCAGCGCCGGGTAAAGTCCGAAAACCCTGGCGCGCTCGACCCCCTCCGTCCACAGCGGAGCATGGACCGGGGGTCCGAGTTCCCGGAAATCGTGAGGCCTGCCGGTCCCACGGTTCAGCGTCGGCGCGGTCTCCCAGGACAGCCAGCCGATGTCGTGCAACTCGGCGCCGAGACAGACTTCCTCATACGGCGAAGGCCGCGCGAAGCCATCGCTGCCCCAGGCCCGCACGAACTGGCCGGCCAGCCAGGAATGGCTCGGCTGCCCGATCGCGATCACGCCGTCGCCGTCTTTCCGGAAAAGCATGGAGTCCGTCTCCCGTTCGTCACCTCCCCCGACTGAACAAAAAAAAGGGGCCGTGGTTGCCCACGGCCCGAGTCTAGGGAGGAAACGCCCAAGAAGTGCGTTACAGGATCGACCGCATCGCAGACACCATCAATCCCGCACTGCACAATATGATCGCACACGGTTTCGAAATCAAGCGAAAAAAGAAAGATGTATGGCAACAACCGCTTAGCGAGCTGGTTGGAATCAAAACAATCAATACCGCGAACAGTCATTGCTGCACTGCGGTATGGCTTCAACGGGGTTTTCAAGGGTGGTCCGGGGAATTTCATACACCCGGACTGTCTCCGGAGGCAGCGCTCCGGGATCGGGTGCCAGACTGCATGAAAGGTATGACCACTTCACCGTATCACAAGGTCGCATGGGCAAGAATTTTCGGGCGCGGAGGGCTTCCGCCGGAGCAATGCGGTCCTGCCCGCCGTTTTCTTCGGCACCGCATCGACCCGCGACACGGTTTCATGCGTTAAACCAGGGGTGGACGCGCTTAGCGATGGCTTCGGGCGTCCTCGATCCGTCAACGAAGCAGGCAGCAAGCATGGACGACAAAACGACGCATCCCATGACCGAATTGCCCGCTCCATCCTCCGACTGGGCGCTCTTCCTGGACTTCGACGGCACACTGGTGGAGATCGCCGCCCAACCCGACGGCGTCCAGGTGGCGCCCGGACTTCCGGAACTCCTGACCCGCCTGCACGAGGCGCTCGGCGGCGCCGTGGCCCTGGTCAGCGGCCGTGGCCTCGACGACATCGACCGCCTGCTCGGGCGCCTGCCGCTCGCCGCGGCCGGCCAGCACGGGCTGGAACGGCGCGACGCGGAGGGGCGGCGCGTGACCGCGTCGATCGATCGCCCGGCGCTGGCCGAGATCACGAGAGGCCTGGAAGAATTCGTGGCCGCCCATCCGGGCACGCGGCTGGAGCCGAAGGGCATGACCGTGGCGCTCCATTTCCGCAACGCGCCGGAAGCGGAAGCCGACGCCCGGGCGGTGACGGCCGCCCTGATGGAACGTTTCGGCGACGGCTTCCACGTGCAGGAAGGCAAGATGGTCCTGGAGGTGAAGCCGAAGGGGTCCACCAAGGGAACGGTGGTCGAACAGCTTCTGGCCGAACCGCCCTTCGCCGGGCGCACCCCGGTGTTCATCGGCGACGACGTGACCGACGAGGACGGCTTCCGCGTGGCAAACGCCCATGGCGGCCTGTCGATCCAGATCGGTACCCGCCTGCCGACCGACGCGCGGTCCCGCATCCCGTCCGTCCCCGACCTTCACCGGTGGCTGGCCGACATGGCCGACCTTCTCCGCTGAACGCGCCGGCCGAGCGATGGACAACCTCAACCTGGCCCTGATCGGCAATTGCAGCTTCACCGCCCTGCTCGATACCAGGGCCCGCATCGTCTGGTCCTGCCTGCCGCGTCCGGACGGCGATCCGGTCTTCTGCAGCCTTCTGAACGGCGCACCGGGTGATGACGGGCGCACAGTCCCCGACTGGGGCTTCTACGAGATCGAGCTGCTGGGCTGCACCGGCTCGGAACAGCGCTACCTGCCCAACACGGCCGTGGTGGAAACCGTCCTCCACGATGGCAACGGATCCGCGATCGAGATCACCGACTTCGCGCCGCGCCACCAGCACCACGGCAGGTCGTACCGGCCGGCCACGATCGTCCGCCTGGTCCGGGCGTTGCGCGGAACGCCGCGCATCGTGATCCGGGTCCGTCCGCGGTTCGACTATGGCGAGGTGGCGCCCGAGATTACCCGCGGCAGCAACCATATCCGCTACGTCTCGGCGGACAAGGTGCTCCGCCTGACCACCGCGGCGCCGATCGCTTACATCCTGGACGAGACTCCGTTCGTGCTGGACGACCCGGTCACCCTGATCCTCGGCCCGGACGAGCCCCTGCGCGCGCCGATCGACGAGAGCGGGCGCCGGCTGCTCGAGTTGACGCGCGACTATTGGCAGCAGTACGCCCGGTCGCTGGCGCTGCCGTTCGAGTGGCAGGACGCGGTGATCCGCGCCGCCATTACCCTGAAAATGTGCACCTTCGAGGAGACCGGCGCGGTCATCGCGGCGGTCACCACCTCGATCCCGGAGGCGCCGGGCACGATACGCAACTGGGACTACCGGTATTGTTGGGTCCGGGACGCCTATTTCGTCATCCAGGCGCTCAACAGCCTGGGCGTGACCATCACGATGGAGAATTATCTCCACTACATCACCAACATCGTGGCCGGCGCTTCCAAGGGCACGCTCCAGCCGGTCTACGGCATCGCGCAGGAGATGCGGCTGGTCGAGCGCACGGCGTCGAGCCTCGCAGGATACCGCGGCATGGGGCCGGTCCGCGTCGGCAACGAGGCCTATGCGCAGATCCAGAACGACAGCTACGGCGCCGTGATCCTGGCCTCCGCCCAGGCCTTCTTCGACCAGCGGCTGGCCAGGCCGGGGGGTATCGACCTGTTCCGGCGGCTGGAACTGCTGGGCGAGCAGGCGGTCATGCTCTACGACAAGCCGGACGCCGGCCTGTGGGAGCTGCGCACCACCGAGCACGTCCATACCTTCTCCTCGGTGATGTGCTGGGCCGCCTGCGACCGGCTGGCCCGGATCGCCTGCCAGCTCCGCCTGGACGAGCGCGCGGCCTACTGGCGGGAGCAGGCCGACGGGATCCGGGAGACCGTGCTGGAGCGGGCCTGGAATCCCCGGCTGAACAGCTTCGTGGACGCCTACCGCGGCGGCGACGGGTTCGACCATGACGACCGCGAGGGAATCGGCAAGATCGACGCCAGCCTGCTGCTGATGCATGAACTCCGCTTCATCGAGGCGCGCGATCCCCGCTTCCTCGGCACGCTGGCGGCGATCGAGAACACGCTCAAGCGGGGTAGCATGCTCTACCGGTACGTGGCCGCGGATGATTTCGGTTATCCTGAGACGGCTTTCACCATCTGCACCTTCTGGTATATCGACGCCCTCGCGGCGATCGGCCGGAAGGAAGAGGCTCGGACTCTGTTCGAGCAGATGCTGTCCCACCGCAACCATGTGGGATTGCTGTCGGAGGACATCGACCCGGCCACCGGCGAGCTCTGGGGCAACTATCCCCAGACCTATTCGATGGTCGGCCTGATAAACTCGGCCATGCGGCTGAGCAAACCGTGGGAGGAAGCGTTTTGAGCAGACTGGTCGTGGTGTCGAACCGGGTCGCCCCGATCGACGAGGGCAAGCAGTCGGCCGGCGGACTCGCCGTCGCCGTGCTGGCCGCCCTCAAGAAGACCGGCGGCATCTGGTTCGGCTGGAGCGGCGACGTCGTCGCGGCGCCGCCGTCCGCCCCCAGCCTGACACCGGTCGGTCGCCTGACCTATGCGACCCTGGACCTGGCGAAGCGGGACTACGAGGAATATTACAACGGCTACGCCAACTCCACGCTGTGGCCGCTGTTCCACTTCCGGCTCGGGCTGACCAATTTCAGCCGGCGCAACTACGCGGGCTACCAGCGGGTCAACAGCCTGTTCGCCTCCAAGCTGGCGCCGCTGCTGGAACCGGACGACATGGTCTGGGTCCACGACTACCACCTGATCCCGTTCGCCGAGCAACTTCGCATGATCGGGATGAAGCACCGCATGGGCTTCTTCCTGCACACCCCCTTCCCCGCGCCCGAGATCCTGGTGGCGCTGCCCAACCACGAGGACCTGGTGCGGGCGCTGTGCGCCTATGACGTGGTCGGGTTCCACACGCTGTGCGACCTGCGCTGCTTCATCAACTACATCCGGTTCGAGGCCCGCGGCACGGTGACCGACCGAGGTCCCGGCGAGGGCTATTACATCAAGGCGTTCGGCCGCACCCTGGTGGCCCGCTCGTTCCCGATCAGCATCGACACCGAGCCACTGGTGGCGCTGGCGGCGCAGGCGGCCAACACCCGCCAGACCGAGCGCCTGCGGGACAGCCTGGTCGGGCGCGACCTGATCATCGGCGTCGACCGGCTGGACTATTCCAAGGGACTGCCGCAGCGCTTCGAGTCCTTCCACTGCCTGCTGGAGAACTACCCGGCCAACCGGGGCCACGTCTCGTTCCTCCAGATCGCCCCGCCGTCCCGCTCCGACGTGCCGGAATACATCGCGATCCGCAAGGAGCTGGAGACGCTGAGCGGCCACATCAACGGCCGCTTCGCCGAGTTCGACTGGGTGCCGATCCGCTACCTGAACAAGAGCTTCACCCGCCGCTCGCTGGCCGGGTTCTTCCGGGTCAGCAAGGTCGGGCTGGTGACTCCGCTCCGCGACGGCATGAACCTGGTCGCCAAGGAGTACGTCGCCTGCCAGGACCCGGAGGACCCCGGCGTGCTGGTCCTGTCCCGCTTCGCCGGCGCCGCGGAGGAGCTGGATTCGGCGCTGATCGTCAATCCCTACGACATCGAATCCGTCGCCGACGCGCTCCAGCGGGCGCTGACCATGCCGCTGGAGGAGCGAAAGCAGCGCCATGCCGACATGATGGGCGTGCTCCGGCGGAACGATATCTCCGTCTGGCGCGAAAATTTCGTCACGGCGCTGACGCGGGCGCCCTACGATAGCTGACCACGGGGGGAAGCAGAAGGAGACGGACCCATGACCGGAACACGCTATCTCGTCGCCGACATCGGCGCGACCAACGCCCGATTCGGGTTGCTCGACGCGGCCGGCCGCCTGCTCCACACCCGCACCCTGCCCTGCACCGGCTATCCCACGCTGGAGGCCGCGGGCCAGGCCTACCTGGCCTCCGCCCAGCCCGACGCCCACCCGGCGGAAGGCGCGTTCGCGATCGCCGGGCCGGTGACCGGCGACGTTCTGACCATGACCAACCATCCCTGGACCTTCTCGGTGCTGGAGACCTGCAAGGCGCTCGGCCTCGGCCGGCTGGAGGTGGTCAACGACTTCACCGCCGTCGCCATGTCGATCCCGCTGCTGACCGAGGCCGACCGGCTCCAGGTCGGCGACGGGTCACCCGTCCCGGGCGACGTGATCGGCGTGATCGGTCCCGGCACGGGTCTGGGCGTCTCGGGCCTGGTCCATGGTCCCGGCGGCTGGACGGCGCTTGCGGGCGAAGGCGGGCACGTGACCATGGCGCCGATCTCGGACCGGGAGAGCGCCGTGCTCGACCGGCTCCGCAAGAAGTTCGCCCATGTCTCGGCGGAGCGGGTGATCTCCGGCCAGGGGCTCGTCAACCTGTACGAGGCCCTGTCCCTGCTCGAACACCGCGAGCCCGAGGGCCTCACCCCCGCCGACGTCGCCGGCCGCGGACTGGACGGCAGCGACGCGACCTGCGTCGAGGCGCTTGAGATGTTCTGCGCCATGCTCGGCACCGTCGCCGGCAATCTCGCGCTGACCCTGGGCTCGCGCGGCGGCGTCTATATCGCGGGCGGCATCGTGCCCCGGCTGGGCAGCTTCTTCACCCATTCCCGGTTCCGCGAGCGCTTCGTCGAGAAGGGCCGGCTGCGCGACTTTCTCGGGCCGATACCGACATATGTCGTGACCCACGAGCTGCCGGCCTTCCTGGGGCTGAAGGCCGTACTGGACAAGGTCGCGTAATGCTTCCCCACCGCTATTGGTGCTGCACAATGATCCTGAGCGGTAGGTCGGCCTTCGCCCGCCAGGGCGAACGCCGACACCCTGCGTCAACGCTCCGGCCAATCTGTCGGCGTCGGCCTTCGGCCGAGGCCGACCTACGATAAATCCAGGCGCACCTTGGCGGGATGCCTGAGCTTCCAGGCGCGCATCAGCAGCCCGCCGCCGACCAGCAGCGCCGCCAGCATGATCGGGACGGCGATCAGGCGCGGGAAGAAGGCGGCCAGGACCGCCACCACCAGCAGGATCGCCCCGGCCCCCGCCAGGACGCCGGCCTCCGCCCGGCCGACGGCGCGGCGGTTGGTCAGGGCCGCCCCCACCGTGTTGCCGATGCCGAGGCTGCCCGCCGCGACGCGGGCGGTGCTGGGTTTCTTCTGGCGGTGCCCCCGGGGGCTGCGGGGTGCTATGGCCTTGGGCCGGTGCTTGACGTCGAGCACCACCTCGGTCGACTGCGCCAGGTCCTCCAGGTACATGGTCTCCATCGCCTCGGCGAAGCCGCTGTCCTCGATCGCGAGGTCCAGTTCCCAGTTGCCGATCCAGCTGGCGATGTTGAGATTGGTCGAGCCAACCCGCGCCCAGTGGCCGTCGGCCACCGCGGTCTTGGCATGGAGCATCGGGCCGTTCCATTCGAAGATGCGGACGCCCGCCTCCAGCAGCGGCCGGTAGCTCGCCCGCGACAGCGCCTGGGTGATCGGGATGTCGCTGATGCCGGGCACCAGCAGCCTGACGTCCACGCCGTCGCGCGCCGCCTCGCCCAGCGCCTGGATATAGGCGGTGGTGCCGACGAAATAGGCGTCGGTCAGCCACAGCCGGTCCTGTACCCCGGCGGCGATCAGCAGGTCAAGGCGGTAGACTCCCATCTCCGAGGGCTGGCCCTCGATCAGCCGGATCGAGACGTCGCCGGCCGATACGGGGAGACCGCGCGGCTCCCGCGGCTCCAGCCGTTCCAGCGCCGGCCCCGCGGCGTTCCAGCTGTGGCGGAACGCCGCCTCCAGGTCGTCCAGCACGGGACCCTCGATCGCGACGCCGGTATCGCGCCAGGGCTTGCGCCTGCCGGTCGGATCGCCGGCCCAGGCATCGCCCACGCACAGGCCGGAGACGAAGCCGATCCGCCCATCCACGGTCAGCGTCTTGCGGTGGTTACGGCTGAGCCAGCCGAGGGGGCTGTCCAGGCGCGGCGGGTTGAAGGTCCGGATCTGGACGCCGGCCTGGGCCAGGGTCCGGAGCATGGGGCGCGACAGCTTGCGGAAGCAGCCGAGCCAGTCGTACAGGAAATATATACGGACGCCCGCGCGGGCGCGCTCCGCCAGCAGGTCCACGAAGGTGCGCCCGGTCGCGTCGTCGTAGATGATGTAGTTCTCGAACTGGATCCAGTCGCGGGCCGACACGATCGCCTCGATCCAGGCCGGGTAGTTCTCGGCCCCGTTCCGGAGCAGGCGGAGGCCGTTGCCGGGCACGGCCGTGGCGCCGGTCACCCTGGAAAGGGCCTGGCTCGCCAGCATCTGGTCCAGCGACCGCTCCTTGCGTGTCGCGGCGTGAAGAACGTTGGTCCGCATGGGGTCTACCGGCTCCGAGGGAAGTTCGTCCTGAAGGGTTCGTCTGGGTGGCCCGATGCCGATCCGGACAACACCCATATGCCGCTCCGGTTGCCCGGTTTCCACCGAATCCGACGGGAACCAGGCCTGCCGGGAACCCGGGGCCGGGGCTAAAGGTTAATGTCCGAACGGCCGAGTGATCTCCGCCCATCGGTCACGCCGTTCGGACGATTTCCATACCATCGACGCTTCCAGAGGAGGTTCGCCTTGAACTCCATGCCGAACATCGGGCCGGCAAGCGGCTCCGCGCAAGCCATCCCGATCACCCTGACCATCAACGGCGAGGTCCGGCACCTGACGGTCGAACCCTGGACCAGCCTCCTCGACCTGCTGCGCGACGGTCTCGACCTGACCGGCACGAAGAAGGGATGCGACCACGGACAGTGCGGCGCCTGCACCGTGCTGATCGACGACCGCCGGGTCAATTCCTGCCTGACCCTGGCGGTCATGCAGGACGGCGCCAGCGTCACCACGATCGAGGGCATCGCTGGCGGCCAGGACCTTCACCCGATCCAGGACGCCTTCATCGAGCACGACGCCTTCCAATGCGGCTACTGTACGCCCGGGCAGATCTGTTCCGCCGTGGGCCTGATCAAGGAAGGCAGGGCCCACACCGCCGACGAGATCCGCGAGCTGATGAGCGGCAACCTGTGCCGCTGCGGCTGCTACACGAACATCGTGGCGGCGATCGAAGAGGTGGTCGGCCAGGGCGACCGGATGAAGGAGGCCGCGGAATGAACCGCTTCTCCTATGCCCGCCCGAGCGACGTGGCCGGGGCCGTCCGCGAGGTGGCGTCCGATCCCCATGCCCGCTTCATCGCCGGCGGCACCAACCTGGTCGACCTGATGAAGTACAATGTCGAGCGGCCGACCCGGCTGGTCGACATCACCCGGCTGCCCCTGGACCGGATCGAGAAATCCCCCGGCGGCGGGCTGAGGATCGGCGCCCTGGTGCCGAACGCCGACCTCGCCTACGACCCGCAGGTCTCGAAGCGCTACCCGCTGCTGACGGATTCGATCCTGGCCGGCGCGTCGCCCCAGCTCCGCAACATGGCATCGACCGGCGGCAACCTGCTCCAGCGCACCCGTTGCCTGTATTTCTACGACACCGGCACGCCCTGCAACAAGCGCGAGCCGGGCAGCGGCTGCTCCGCGATGAACGGGGTCAACCGGATCAACGCGATCCTGGGCACCAGCGACAAGTGCATCGCGACCCACCCGTCCGACATGTGCGTCGGGCTGGCGGCGCTGGCGGCGAAGGTCCACGTGGCCGGGCCGGACGGCGAGCGGGTGATCCCGATGGCCGATTTCCACCGGCTGCCGGGCGATGAGCCGGAGCGCGACACCAACCTCGGCCCGCGCGAGCTGATCGTCGCGGTCGAGCTGCCGGACGAGGATTTCTCCAGCAACTATTCGTACCTGAAGCTGCGCGACCGGCTGTCCTACGCCTTCGCCCTGGTCTCGGTCGCGGCGGCGTTGCGCCTCGACGGCGGCCGGATCGCGGAAGCCAGGATCGCCCTGGGCGGCGTCGCCCACAAGCCGTGGCGCGACACCTCGGCGGAGGACCTGCTGCGCGGCAAGGCGCCGGAGGAGGCCGTCTTCAGGCAGGCGGCGGACCATATCCTGCGCGACGCCAAGGGCTTCGGCCACAACGACTTCAAGATCGACCTGGGACGCCGCGCCATCGTGCGGGCGCTGGCCCAGGCCGCGGCGGGAACGCCGCAGACCCAGATCGACAAGCGGATCCAGTGAGGCGAGACGGCATGACCAGCAACATCCAGGATTTCCGCCGCCCCGAGGGCGGGCGTTATGTCGGCTCGGCCCAGCGCCGGATCGACGGCCGGCTGAAGGTGACCGGCGGAGCCAGGTACGCCGGCGAGTTCCCGACTCCCGGCCTGACCTTCGGCTTCGTGATCTGCTCCGAGATCGCCCACGGCCGGATCACCCGCATCGACACCTCGGCCGCCGAGGCGGTCCCCGGCGTCATCAAGGTGCTCACCCACCTGAACCGGCCCAAGATCGCCGACGAGGACAAGAAATACCAGGACCAGACCGCCCCGCCGGGCTCGCCCATGCGGGCGCTGGGCGACGACAAGATCGCCTACAGCGGCCAGCCGATCGGGCTGGTCGTGGCGGAGACGTTCGAACTGGCCCGCTACGCCGCCACCCTGGTGGAGATCGAGTACGAGAGCTGGCCGCACAAGTCGGACCTGAAGGCCGAGCGCGCCGCCGCCTATGAGCCCAAGGAGAAGCGGAACGGCATCTCCCCGGCCCCGCCGCCGCGCGGCGACGTGGATGCCGCCTTCGCCAAGGCGCCGGTCCGGTTCGAGAACGAGTACCGGGTCGCGGTGGAGCACCACAATCCGATGGAGCCCCACGCCTCCACGGTGATCTGGGGCGACGGCGGCAAGCTGACCATCTACGACAAGACCCAGGGCGTCCAGAACTCCCAGAACTACGTCACCGGCGTGTTCGGTCTGAAGAAGGAGGACGTCCGGGTCATCTCGCCCTTCGTCGGCGGCGCCTTCGGCTCCGGCCTGCGGCCGCAATACCAGCTCTACCTGGCGGTGATGGCGGCGCTGGACCTGAAGCGGTCGGTCCGGGTGGTGCTGACCCGCGACCAGATGTTCACCTTCGTCCATCGGCCGGACACGATCCAGACGCTGGCGATGGCGGCCGACAGGGACGGCAAGCTCCAGGGCATCCGGCACGACGCGCTGGCCGAGACCTCGACCTTCGAGGACTACCAGGAGGTGGTCGTCAACTGGTCGGGCCTGCTGTACGACTGCCCCAACACCAAGCTCACCTACGAGCTTGCGAAGATGAACACCTACACGCCCGGGGACATGCGCGCCCCCGGCGCCACGCTGGGCGTCTATGCGCTGGAATCGGCGATGGACGAGCTGGCCTACGCGACCGGCGTCGATCCCGTCGATCTCCGGCTCAAGAACTATGCCGAGAAGGACGAGAACGAGGGCAAGCCGTTCAGCAGCAAGGAGCTGCGGGCCTGCTACGCCAAGGCCGCCGAGCGGTTCGGCTGGTCGAAGCGGAACCCGGAGCCCCGCTCCATGCGGGAGGGCCGGGAACTGATCGGCTGGGGCATGGCGAGCGGCGTCTGGGAAGCCATGATGATGCAGACCAGCGCGCGGGCCGTCGTGAAGGCCGACGGCACGCTGGAGGTCGCGACCGCCACCGCCGATATCGGCACCGGCACCTATACCATCCTGGCCCAGCTCGGCGCCGACGCCCTGGGCGTGCCGATCGAGGCCGTGACGGTCAAGATCGGCGACAGCTCCCTGCCGACCTCGCCGGTCGAGGGCGGGTCCTGGGCCGCGGCGTCGGCCGGCACCGCCGTCCAGGCCGCTTGCTACGCCGTGCGCGAGAAGCTGTTCAACGCGGCCCGCACCGTCGAGGGCTCGCCGCTCGCCAACTTCAGCATCGACCGCGTGGTTTTCGGGGGCGGGCGGATCTCCGTGGACGGCGACCCGTCGCGTTTCGTCACCCTGGCCGACGCCCTGGCCGCCAGCGGGCAGTCCGAGATCTCGGCCGAGGAGACGACCAAGCCCGATCCGGAGACCAAGAAGAAGTACTCGGGCTACACCCACTCCGCCATCTTCGCCGAGGTGCGGATCGACGAGGAGCTTGGCGTGATCCGCCTGACGCGCGTCGTCAACGCGGTGGCCGCCGGCAAGATCCTGAACACCAAGACCGCCCGCAGCCAGATCCTGGGCGGCGTCGTGTTCGGCATCGGCATGGCGCTCCACGAGGAGAGCCTGATGGACAAGGAGCTCGGCCGCTTCATGAACCACAACATCGCCGAGTACCACATCCCCGCCCATGCCGACGTCCGGGATATCGACGTGATCTTCGTGGACGAGCACGACGACAAGGCGAGCCCGATCGGCGTGAAGGGCCTGGGCGAGATCGGCATCGTCGGCACGGCGGCGGCGATCGCCAACGCCGTGTACCATGCCACCGGCCGCCGCATCCGGCACCTGCCGATCACGATCGACAAGGTGATGGGCGCGGGAGAGGCGTAGGCTCGGACGGCGGGGGTGGGATGGTGCGGCCATCCCGCCCTCCCCCCTCGGTTATGGACGCGAATGTCATCATTCGTGCGCAGGAGCCAGGGTGGTTGATCGCCCGCACGGATCCAGGCCGCGCAGCCCGACATCGCCACGCCGGGGGACATGCCGTCATTCGCCATCCCCGCGCGGCGGATACTGATTCACTTTTCAAAGATCCAGCGCGAGGCGCGCCGTCATGATGGCACAGGAGCGTTAAGAATATATTCCAGAAACAAAGGGTCAGGTTGACCAGAACCGCTGTTCTCAGTTCACGCGAAATCCGATATGGCTGGTGTTCCGGCCGGGATATCAGATGCGAAGGTGTGTGGATTGTCATGGCCGGCAGGGAAAAAGACCAGACCGGCGCATCGCCGGCGTGATCTGCATACGGCTGGCGAACCATCATCCGGCACCAGATCGGAAAAAGCGTGATCCGGAGAGGCGGCATGGCGGTTCAGGGCGATAAGGCCGGCACATCCAAGGCGAACGGCGTCAGGGCGCACCTGACCGAGGAGGAGCACCGGCTGCTGTCCCGGCTGCGGCACCGCAAGCCGGCGCGCAACCCTCCCGCCGAAGCGGGCGGGCCGGGGCTGGGGGACAGGCTGGCCGACCGGGTCGCCGCCACCGTCGGGTCCTGGCGCTTCATCATCATCCAGGCGGCGCTCCTGATCTTCTGGATCGTCGCCAACCTGTTCGCCTGGTGGAGC
This sequence comes from Skermanella rosea, assembly GCF_016806835.2. Classification (NCBI taxonomy): domain Bacteria; kingdom Pseudomonadati; phylum Pseudomonadota; class Alphaproteobacteria; order Rhodospirillales; family Azospirillaceae; genus Skermanella; species Skermanella rosea. Next base: position 4,558,648 of record NZ_CP086111.1, read on the forward strand.
GCCTGGGACCCCTACCCCTTCATCCTGCTGAACCTGGTGCTGTCGTTCCAGGCGGCCTTCACAGCGCCGGTGATCATGATGAGCCAGAACCGCCAGGGCGACATCGACCGGATGAACGCGCAGCACGATTACGAGGTCAACACCAAGGCCGAGCTGGAGATCGAGCTGCTGCACCAGAAGATCGACCTGCTGCGCGAGCAGGAGATCGCCCTGCTGCTGAAGATGGTGAGCCGATTCGAGCAGCGGATGGAAGCGATGCAGGAGCGGGGCGGTTCCGGCAAGGCGGACGGCCCGGGCGGGGAGTAACGCCGTATCCCGGACCGCCGGCGCCGGGCGGGGCGTCAGGCCACCGGTTCCTCCCCGAACAGGTCGGCCATTGCCTCCTCGCCGATGGCGAAGGCGGTGCTCATGCCGGTTCCGCTGGAGACGACGGACAGGCGCACCGCCGGGTCGGGAGCGTCGATGAAGGCGGTTTCCGTGGGGGACGACGGATAGCAGCCGAGCCAGCGCTCGGTCACGGTCATGTCGGGAATGTCCAGAGTCTCAGCCGCGTGCCGGAGGATGATCGCGTCCACCCCGGCGGGGGCGAAGGGGTCGGGCGTCGGGTCGTAATGGTGGCTGTCGCCGACCACCAGCGAGCCGTCGGCGCCCTGGACGACGATCAGGTGGATGCCGTCGGCGAGCGCCTCCCCCGCCTCCGCCTCCAGCCGCGCGCGAAGGGCCGGCACGCCGGGCAGGTCGGTGTAGCCTTCGTAGCGCACCAGGCTGAGATCCTGCATCACCGATCCCGGCAGGCGCCAACCCGCCGGCTGGGGCGCGAGGCGCAGCATGTGGAGCTTGCTCTGGGTGAGGCCGCGCCTTGCCAGCGTCTCGGGGAAGAGGGACAGCAGGTCGCCGCCGGGGCAGACCGCGACGCGCGACGCCGTGATGCGCCCGGCGGTGGTGTCCACGACGGCGGCATCGGCCGCGCCGGTCTCGACGCCGCGCGCCTGGACTCCCCACAGGAAATCGACGCCGTGCACGGCGGCCAGGAAGGCAGCCAGCTTCGGCAGGGCTTCGCGCGGCTCGACGCGCAACTCATGCGGGCTCCACAGGGCGCCCTGGATGCCCGGACGGACCATCGGCAGGGTCTGCGCCGCCTCGCCGGGATCGAGCAGGCGGCACCCCTCGCCCATGGTTCCGGCGGCGAACTGTTCGAGGACGGCCATGGCCTCGGGCCGGTGGGCGACGACCGCCGTACCCCGGTGCAGGACGGGAATGCCCGCCAGGGGAGCCACCTCCGCCCAGACGTCGCGGCTGCGGCGCGCCCGGTTCCAGGTGACGCCGGCGCGCTGCCCGGTGACCGTCACGAATCCGAAATTGCGGACCGAGGCGCCGTTGGACCGCCGGTCCCGGTCGATCACGCAGACCTTCAGGCGGCGCCTCGCGGCGGCCAGCGCATGGGCCAGCCCGACGATGCCGCCGCCGATGACCGCCAGATCGTAATGCGTCACTCGATCCCTCCCGCCTGGATCCCGCTCTATCCGAGCGCCGCTGCCCGGGGGCACGGCCGCGGACGGGACAATCCGACAACGGGCACGGTTCGGCCAATGGTTTTTTCTGCGGGAGCATTCCGGGAGTTGGACCGCTCCTGCCGGAGCCGCATGTGCGGATCCAGTGTGGCCCTTTCACTTGATACGCCGGGAATCGCTCCGTCGGGGTCTCCGCCTTCCGGACGATCACGCTGATCGCCCGGAAAGGGTATCAATCGGTCAGCCCGTATGCCGGCCGCCATGCATCTCGAATATCGCCTTGAGCATGACGGAGACCAGTCAGGCGAGCAGCTTCAAGACCAGGGCTTCGTCAGCCTCCGCCAATTCAGGTTCCAGATCATGAAGATGACGGCGGGCCGCAGCATCATCGAAAGGCGGGCTGGTATTCTTCAGGGTCAGCTTTTCGAGGGCGCCAAGAGCCGGCAAGGGCTGGTTCCCGTCCTTATCACGCTCTGCCATGATGCCGTGTTCCGCTGGGAAGTTGCGTATCGCTCGGCGTCAGAAAGGTAACGCCGGATCAACCGCCGATTTCTCACCCCTACCTCTTTTTCGGAGAAGCCACAAGCTGTAAGCCCGGGATCGGTCGGAAAGCCGAGGCGTGATTCATTCCTGCAACGTTTATCCGGACCGGCCCCCGCCTACCCGTTATAGCCCATTGCCCGGCGGCCCGGAGGCATGCTCCAAGAGCGACATGGCGGGTGATTTCAGTTTCAGGGCGATGGTCAAGGCGCTGGTGGACGGCGCGTGCATCGCGGTCGCGGCGCTGCCGGCGGGCCTGTGCCGGCTGGAGGCGCGGTTCGGCGAGCGGGGCGACCTGTTCACGCTGTTCGGGCAAGGCTTCTCGATCGTCCCCGGGCTGCCGGGCAACTTCCTGCGGAGGGCCTTCGCGAGGCTGACCCTCGATGGCTGCGCGCGGGACTGCGAGATCGGCTTCCTGACCTGGTTCTCCAGCCGTCACGCCCGGGTGGGACGGGGGGTCTATATCGGCCCGATGTGCGTGATCGCCGACGCCGCGATCGGCGACGGATCGCTGGTGGCAACGCGGGTCAGCATCCTGAGCGGCAAGAACCAGCACGGGTTCGACGCGGAGGGCCGGCTGATCCCGTTCAGCCGCGACCGCGCCGCCTTCATCGGCATCGGGCGGAACACGTGGATCGGCGAGGGCGCCGTCGTCATGGCCGATGTCGGCGACGGCTGCGTGGTGGCGGCGGGCGCCGTGGTGACAAGGCCGGTGCCCTCCGGCCAGATCGTCGGCGGCAATCCGGCACGGGTCATCGGCACCGTCGAGGCTAGCTTCGGGGACGAAGAAAAGGGCAGAATCATGGCATGATGGGGGTAACTAAATCTTATCGTTTTCGATAGTTAATCATAATCAGGCATATAGCCCGGTGCGTTCGGTCGTGTTATAGAGCCCGCCGGCATTACCGGAACAACCTTGGGAGCTGGCGTCAGCCTTGCCGGGGCGGCGCTACCGTTATAGGCATTCGAAACCATGTCTTCCCTGGACGCAGTGTCGCCGGTCGTCGCGCCGTTCGAGCCCCGCCCCAACGAGCACGACCGGGAGGGACGCATGCTGCTGTCCCTGGTGATCCCCTGCTACAACGAATCCGCCAACATCGAACCGCTGTTCGCCCGGCTGTTCCCCGTGCTGGACACCTTGCCCATCGACTGGGAGGTGGTCTGCGTCAACGACGGCAGCCGCGACGACACCCTGGACAGGCTCAACGCCGTCCATGAGCGGGAGCCGCGGGTGCGCGTGGTCGACCTGTCGCGCAATTTCGGGAAGGAGGCGGCCCTGTCCGCCGGGCTGGCGGTGGCCGACGGCGATGCCGTCGTTCCGATGGACGCCGACCTGCAGCATCCGCCGGAACTGCTGCCCGACCTGGTCGCCCGGTGGCGCGAGGGTTTCGACGTCGTGATCGCGATCCGCCAGGCGAGGACCGGGCAGTCCGCGGGCAACCGGCTGGGCGCGCGGGTCTTCTACTGGCTGTTCGACCGCATGTCGGAGGTGCCGCTGCCGCGCGAGGCCGGGGATTTCCGGCTGCTCGACCGGGTCGTGGTCGACGTGATCAACCGCATGCCGGAGCGCACGCGGTTCATGAAGGGCATCTTCGCCTGGGTCGGCTTCCGCCAGACGACGATCCCCTATGTCCAGGGGGAGCGCGCCGCCGGCGAGACCAAATGGGGTTTCCTGAAGCTGCTGCGCTTCTCCATGGTCGGGCTGACCGCCTTTTCCACCTTTCCGCTGAGGGTCTGGGGGCTTGTCGGGGCCGTCGTCTCCGGGCTGGCCTTCTGCTACATCGTGATGCGGCTGCTGCGCACGGCGCTGTTCGGCATCGACGTGCCCGGCTATGAGTCCATCATCGTCACCGTGCTGTTCCTCGGCGGTGTCCAGTTGCTGACCCTCGGAATCATCGGCGATTATCTCGGCCGGGTATTCGACGAGGTGAAGGGACGGCCGCTCTACATCGTGCGCTCGATCCGCGGCAGGGCGGCGCCGTCGGCGGTCTCGCGCGGGATGGAAGCGGCGCGCGGCGCGGAGCATGCCTACCGGCGCCACGATTCCTGACCGGTTAGCCGCCGATGACCGTCATCGATCCGCGGCTCCCGCAATCCGCCTTCGACCGGGTTGCTGCGGGAGCCCTGCCGAGAAGCCTGTTCGACGACCTGGCCCTGGGGCTGCTGCTCTCCCTGGGCGTCCTGATCGTCCTGACCTTCTCCAACTACGGCATCATCTGGGACGAGGAGGTGCAGCGGACCTATGGTCTGCTGCTGCTGGACTACTATGGCTCGGGACTGCGGGACCTCTCCGCCTTCGGCTATGACAATCTGTACCTGTACGGCGGCGGCTTCGACATGGCCGCGGCGCTGCTGGAGCGGGTGTCCCCGGTGGGCGCGTACGAGACCCGGCACCTGCTCGGCGGGATGGTCGGGCTACTCGGCATGGCCGGCACCTGGCGGCTGGCGCGGCTGGTCGGGGGCGAGAGGACGGGTTTCCTGGCGCTGCTTCTGCTGGCGCTGCTGCCGGCCTACTACGGCCATATGTTCTCCAACCCCAAGGACATCCCGTTCGCCTGCGGCATGGTCTGGTGCCTTCACCTGTCGGCGCTGATCCTGCGCGAGCTGCCGCGTCCGCGCTGGGGCCTGGTCCTGGGTTTCGGGATCGTGCTGGGCCTGACGCTGGGCACCCGCATCGGCGGCGTGCTGGCGGTGTTCTTCCTGGGCGCCGCGGTGCTGGGCCATCTGGGCCGGGTCGCGGCGCTGCGTCGCGGCATCGCGCCGGCTGGCCGGCAGGCCGTGACGATCGCGCTGCGCCTGCTGCCGGCCCTGCCGGTCGCCTGGCTGGTCATGGTCCTGGTCTGGCCCTGGGCGCACCTGGATTTCCTGAACCCGGTCCGGGCGTTCCTGAAATTCTCCGCTTTCCCCTGGCCCAACGAGGTGCTGTACGGCGGCCGCTGGATCCCTGCGGACGAGCTGCCGGCGACGTACCTGCCGACCATGCTGGGGTTGCAGCTGCCCGAGCTGCTGCTGGCGGGACTAGTGGCCGCGGCCTGGTACGGGTTCCGCGCCCTGGTGCGGCCTCCCCTCGCGGTGGACGGGACCCGGCGCCTCCAGGTGGGGCTGGTGGCGCTGGCCGCCGTCTTTCCCGTGGCCTATGCGCTGGCCAGCCATCCCGTCCTGTACAACGGGTTCCGCCATTTCCTGTTCGTGCTGCCGCCTCTGGCGATCGTGGCGGCGCTGGGGTTCGACCGGCTGTGGGCGGCGGTGGCGGACAACCGGTCCCGGCTGCGCGCCCGCCTGCTGGCCCTGCCCTTCACGGCCGCCGTGGTGGCGCAGGTCTGGACCATGGCGGCGCTGCATCCGTACGAGTACGTCTATTACAACCGCATCGCCGGCGGCATCGCCGGGGCCGAGTGGCGCTACGAGCTGGACTACTGGGGCGCCGCCCTGCGCGAGGCCGCCCTCGCCCTGGACGAGTACGTGGCGAACGAGCGCGGCGGCAGGATCGGCACCGCCGAGCGGGTCCGCGTCTTCGTCTGCGGCCATCCGACTTCCGCGATGTATTTCCTGCCGCCCCAGTTCAGGCTGGTGGGCGAGCCGGAGCAGGCCGACTTCCTGGTGTCCTGGACCCAGGCGGGCTGCAACTTCACCATGTTCGGACAGGTGGTCGCGGAGGTCCAGCGCTTCGGGGTGACGCTGGCGGTGGTGAAGGACCTGCGGGAGTAGCGGGCCTCCGGGAGAGATCATCGGGCCGCCGGCGTCACGCCAGCGGCTTCCAGTGCTGGGCGCCTTCCAGCAGGCGGGCGGCGCCCGCCCGGTCGACCGGGCGGGAGAAGTAGTAGCCCTGGCCGAAGTCGCAGCCCATGGACCTGAGCTGCGCGATCTGGCCTTCGACCTCCGCCCCCTCGGCGACCACGTCCATGCCCAGGCTGCGGGCCAGGTTCATGATCGTGTTGACGATCTGGAAGCTCTCGGCGCTCTGGTCCATGGCCGACACGAAGGAGCGGTCGATCTTGAGCACGTCCAGCGGCAGCCGGTGCAGGTAGCTGAGCGACGAGTAGCCGGTGCCGAAATCGTCGATGCTCAGCCGTATGCCCAGCGCCTTCAGCTGGGACAGCATGCTCACCTCCCGGTCGGCGTCGCCGATGGTGATGCTCTCGGTGATCTCCAGCCGGAGGGTGTGCGGATCGATCCCGGTCTCCTCGACGATGCGGCGGACCTGGGACACCAGGTCGGGTTCCGCGAACTGCCGGGGCGAGATGTTCACGCTGACGGTGAGCGGCGTCTCGCGCGGGTACGCCTCCTGCCAGGCCCGCGCCGTGACGCAGGCCTCGCGCAGGATCCAGAAGCCCAGGGAAACGATCAGGCCGGTATCCTCGACCACCGGGATGAAGTCGCCGGGATAGACCAGGACGCCATCGGGACGCCTCCAGCGCACCAGGGCCTCGAATCCGACGACCTCGTGGCTCGCCAGCGACACGATGGGCTGGTAGTGCAGGACGAACTCGCCGTTGGCGAAGGCGCGCCGGAGGTCGGCCTCCAGGGTCAGCCGCGTGATCGCCGAGCGGCGCATCTCGCGGTGGAACAGCTGGACCCGGGACTTGCCCAGCGTCTTCGCCCGGTACATTGCCAGGTCGGCGTCGCGCAGGACATCCTCGGCATAGGCGTAGGCCGTCGTGCCCAGGGAGATGCCGATGCTGGCGCTGGAATAGACCTCCTGCCCGTCAATGACGAAGGGTTGCTTCAAGGCTCCCAGGACACGGTCGGCGAAGCGCACGGCGTCGGCGGGATCGGCGATATCCGTCAGCAGGACGGCGAACTCGTCGCCGCCGATGCGGGCCAGCGACCCGGCGCAGGGTTCCGTCAGTCCGGCCAGCCGGGCCGAGACCTCGACGATCATGCGGTTGCCGGCAGGATGGCCCAGGCTGTCGTTGACCACCTTGAACCGGTCGAGATCGATGAACAGGACCGCGAAGCCGAGCCGGCGATCCTCCGCTTGGCGGGCCATCGCCCGGGTCAGGAGGTCGAGGAACCTTGCCCGGTTCGGCAGCCCGGTCAGGGGGTCGTGGAAGGCGTCGTGGATCAGGCGCTCCTCGGCCCGGCGCCGCTCGCCGTCGGCCTCGGTGGCGATCGTCTCCAGCAGGGCGATCTGCCGCTTCTGCCTGGACAGGCGCCGTTTCAGCCGGGCGATATCGGCCGGTTCGCGGGAAGTCATGGAGATCCGCGGCCCGGGCAGATCGCGGCGTCCGGAAGATCTGAGGCGGTTCCCTTCATGTTTTGCGCAAAACCCTCCGGAGATGGATCCGTTAATCATGTTCATCAATCAATAGTCGCAACTGGTGAAAAATCGTTAAATACACCCGTATGACGATAGTCGGGGTGACGGTGGCGCGGGCGCGGCGCGGCGGGTAGATTGCGGCCAGAGATCGAAGGAGGAAACCGTGAGCGAAACTCTAGGGACGGGCCGGGACGTGGTCATCGTCAGCGGCGTGCGGACCGCCATCGGCGACTTCGGCGGCGGGCTGAAGGACGTTCCGCCGTCGGAGCTGGGCGCCCTGGTGATAGGGCAAGCGCTGGGCCGGGCGGGCCTGCCGGCGGCGGACGTGCAGCACGTGGTCATGGGCCAGGTGATCCAGAGCGAGCCGCGCGACATGTACCTGTCGCGCACCGCCGCCATCGGCGCCGGCATCCCGCCGGAGGTCCCCGCCCTGACGCTGAACCGGCTGTGCGGGTCGGGCGTCCAGGCGATCGTGTCGGCGGCCCAGATGATCCTGCTGGGCGAGTGCTCGGTCGCGGTGGCCGGCGGCGCCGAGAGCATGAGCCGGGCGCCCTATGTCACGACCGGCGCGCGCTGGGGCGTCAAGATGGGCGACAGCGCCCTGGTGGACGCCATGACCGCCGCGCTGCACGACCCGTTCGGCCACGGCCACATGGGCGTCACGGCGGAGAACGTGGCAGAGCGCTTCGGCATCGACCGGCGCACCCAGGACGAATTCGCGGTGGAGAGCCACCGCCGCGCCGCCCAGGCGATCGACGCGGGATACTTCAAGGAGCAGATCGTTCCGGTCGAGGTCAAGACCCGCAAGGGCGTGCAGGTGTTCGACACCGACGAGCATGTCCGGCGCGGGCTGGCGGTCGAGGACGTGGGCAAGCTGCGGCCGGTGTTCAAGCCGGACGGCAGCGTGACCGCCGCCAACGCCTCCGGCATCAACGACGGGGCGGCGGCCGTGGTGCTGATGTCCGCCGCGGAGGCCGAGCGGCGCGGCATCCGGCCGATGGCGCGCATCCTGTCGTGGGGCCATGCCGGCGTGGCGCCCGAGGTCATGGGCCTGGGGCCGATCCCGGCGGTTCCGAAGGCGCTGGAGCGCGCCGGCCTGTCGGTCGCCGACCTGGACGTGATCGAGAGCAACGAGGCCTTCGCGGCCCAGGCCTGCGCGGTGGCGAAGGAGCTGGGACTGCCGGCGGACCGGACCAACCCCAACGGCGGCGCCGTGGCGCTGGGCCATCCGGTGGGGGCCACAGGCTGCATCATCACGGTCAAGGCGCTGTACGAGCTGAAGCGGACCGGCGGGCGGTACGGGCTGATGACCATGTGCATCGGCGGGGGCCAGGGCATCGCCCTGGTGGTCGAGAACCTTGGTTGAGCGTCCCGTGGGTTTCGAGGAGCTCTCGGCGGCCGGCTGGGAGCAGCTGCCCGATTCCGGCTTCCTGGGCCTGGTCGGCCCGATATGGCGGCGGGGCGACGCGTTCGGGTTCCTGGCGGAACCCCGGCACGCCAATTACATCAACGTCGTCCAGGGCGGCATGCTGATGACCTTCGCCGACCGCGCGCTGGGGATCTGCGCGTGGGAGGCGGCGGTCAACAAGGCCTGCGTCACGATCCAGTTCGACATGCAGTTCATCGGGGCGGCGGATATCGGCGATTTCGTCGAGATCGCGCCGGAGGTGATCCGCAAGACCCGGACCCTGGTGTTCCTGCGCGGGACGATCCTGGACGGCGACCGGGTCGTGGCGTCGGCCAGCGGCGTGTGGAAGATCCTCGACCGGAAGTGATAGCCTGCCCTCCTGCTAATACGGGAGGGCTGCATGGTCGAGATCAGGAATCCGAAGCCGGAGGACGAGGGCGTCTGGCGGGAGCTGTGGGCGGGGTACAACCGCTTCTATGAAGCGAACGTGCCGGAGGAGGCGACCGCCGGCACCTGGGCGCGGATCCTGGACCCCGGGTCGGCGATCTTCTGCCGGCTGGCGGTCCGGGACGGCGCCGTCGTCGGCTTCGCCAACTGCGTCGTGCATCCCAGCACATGGTCGACGTTATCCTCCTGCTATCTGGAAGACCTGTTCGTGTCGCTCGATGCGCGCGGCACCGGGGCCGGCCGCGCGCTGATCCAGGACCTGATCGACCAGGGGCGGGCCAAGGGGTGGCGCCGGGTCTATTGGCACACCAGGCAGGACAACGCGGTGGCGCGGCGGCTGTACGACCGGTTCGCCCCGGCGGACGGTTTCGTGCGGTACGTCATCAATCTGGCTTGAGCTTTGGCGGCACTGGCGCGATCATGATACCAGTTTGAAGAACCCCATCCGCCAGAGCCGCCCCCATGACCTCCATCGACCCGATCCCCCGGCGCAAGCTCTACCAGGAGGTTCTGGACCGCCTGCTCGCCCGCATCTCCAGCGGCGAGTACGCGGTCGGCGACCAGCTTCCCAGCGAGCGCCAGCTGATGGAGATGTACAAGGTCGGCCGCCCCGCGATCCGGGAGGCGATGCAGACCCTGTCCCACATGGGGCTGGTGTCGATCACCCACGGCGAGCGGGCGCGGGTCACGCCGATCACCGCCGACCGAGTGATCGAGCAGGTCGGCGAGACGGCCAAGCATTTCATCGCCGGGGCTCCGGAGAACCTGGAGCACCTGAAGGAGGCCCGCGTCTTCTTCGAGGTCGGCATGGTCCGGCTGGCGGCGGAGCGGGCGACCGAGGAGGATATCGGCCGGCTGGCCCGCCGGCTGGAGGACCACCGGGACGCGCTGACCGATCTGCCGAACTTCCTGCCCTGCGACATGGCCTTCCACCGCGAGATCGCGACCATCTCCGGCAATCCGATCTATGTGGCGGTCAGCCAGGCCATGTTCGCGTGGCTGGCGGTCTATCACGTCAAGCTGCTGCGGGCGCCGGGCGCCGAGCTGATCACGATCGAGGAGCACGAGAGGATCTTCGACGCCGTCGCCGACCGCGACCCGGACGAGGCGGCGGCGGCCATGTCCGACCACCTGAAGCGGGCGAGCCAGCTGTACCGACAGTTCGAGAGTTGACCGGAAGAGCATAAGGCCGCGCGCAAGCGGCCGCAAGGGAGGAACGAGCCATGAACTGCGTCACGTCGTACGGGACGGAGAGACCCCCGGCCGTGCCCCGCGTCCTGCGGGCCGGAGGCTTGAGCGCGGAGTTGGAGGACGGCGCGGTGCGGGCCGTGCGCTGGCACGGCGTCGAGATCCTGCGCGGCATCGGTTACCTGGTGCGCGACACCGGCTGGGGCACCCTGCCCGCCACCCTGTCCAACCTGTTCATCGAGGAGAGCGGCGAGGGTTTCGCGGTTTCCTTCGAGGGCGCCGTGGCGGGAGGCTTCGCGTACCGGGCGGAGATCCGGGGCGATGCGGCGGGCCGGCTGAGCTTCGAGGTGACCGGGGACGCCTCGGCCGACCTGGAGACCTGCCGCACCGGGTTCGTGGTGCTCCACCCGATCGAGGGCGTCGCCGGGGAGCCGGTGGAGGTGGAGCATGCCGACGGCAGCCGGGAGACGGCGCGCTTTCCCCGGCTGGTCAGCCCCGGCCAGCCGATCTTCTCGATCCGGAGCCTGGCGCACGCGCCGGTCCCGGGCGTGCGGGCGGTCTGCACCTTCGAGGGCGACGTGTTCGAGATGGAGGACCAGCGGAACTGGACCGACGCCTCGTTCAAGACCTATGTCCGGCCGCTGGCGCTGCCGACGCCCTACACCATCGCGGCGGGAACCCGGCTGACCCAGGCGGTCCGGCTGGAGGTGGACGGGCGGCCGGCGACGGTGCCGGCGCAGGCGGCCGACGGCATCGCCGTGACGGTCGGGCGGGCGCTGGACCGGACCCTGCCGCCGGTGGGCGCCGGGATCGACTGGCAGTGCATCCCGGAGCGGGCGGAGCCGGGGCTCGGCTTCCTCGTCGCCCGGCTGGGCGACGTCGAGGCTTTGCGGGCCTATGGCGCGCTGGCCGGCCAAGCGGGCGCCGAGCTGTTCCTGGAATTGCCGCTGGAATGCAGGGAGCCGCCGGAGGCGGAGCTGGCGGAGATCGCGCGGCGGATCGAGGCGGCGGGGGCCGAGGTCGCGGGGGTGACGGTGGCGCCGGCGGCCTACCTGAAGAGCTACCAGCCCTCCGGGCCGTGGCCGGACGTGCCGGGCTTCGCGGAGGTCTACCGGGCGGCGCGGGCGGTCTTTCCCGGGCTGCTGGTCGGCGGCGGCATGCATTCCTTCTTCACGGAGCTGAACCGGGCGCGGCCCCCGGCGGAGGGGCTGGACTATGTCGGCTTCACCACCTCGCCCATCGTGCATGCGGCGGACGAGCGGTCGATCTGGGAATCGCTGGAGTCCCTGCCCTTCGTGATGGAGACGGCCCGGTCCTTCTGCGGCGATACGCCGATCCGGGTCGGGCCGTCCGCCATCGGGATGCGCGACAATCCCTATGGCAAGGGGCCGGTGGACAATCCCGAGAACGGCCGGGTCGCCATGGCCCGGCGGGACCCGCGCCAGCGCGGGAGTTTCGGCGCCGCGTGGTACCTGGGCTACGCGGCGGCGCTCGCCTACGAAGGGGCGGCGTCGATCGCCCTGGGCGCGCTGGACGGCGATTTCGGGATGGTCGGCACGCCGGCCGGGGCGGTGCTGCGGGCGCTGGCGGAGGCCCGGGGAGCGCGGCTGCGGGAGGTGGCGGTGACGGGAAGCCGGGCCGTGGCCGGGATCGCCTGGGACGGGGCGGACGGGCCGGTGCTGTGGCTGGCGAACGGGTCGGCGGAGCCGGTGCGGGTCCGGGTGGCGGGCGGAGGCGTGGTGGAGGTGCCGGCCTGCGCGGCGGTGCGTGCCACCCCCTAAATTCCAGTTGTCGGCCCACGGGCGACTGGTATGATGACTGTATGAGCGAACCAAGCGGCTGAAGCCGCGGCAGGGAGGAAGAACCAATGAGGCTGACGCGTCGGCAATTCACGATTGGCACCCTCATCGCGGCCGGCACCGCCGGGATGCCCCTGTACGTCAAGGCGCAGGGCAAGAAGACCATCGCCGTGCTGTTCGACGGGCTGTATTCGCCCTTCTGGGTGGCGGGGTTGGATGTCATCAAGCAGGACCTGACCCGGCGCGGGTACGAGATGGTCCAGGCGATCTCCGACAAGGACGACAACCGCCAGTTCGAGCAGGTGCGGGCCATGCTGGCGCGCAAGGTGGACGGCATCATCATCGTCCAGACCGACAGCAACGCGGTCATCCCGGCGATCAAGGCGGCCAACGAGGCCGGCGTGCCGATGGTCCATTTCAACCGCCCGCCGGCCAAGACGGAGGCCTTCTCGGTCGCGGTGGTGGCCGACAACCGCAAGATCACCAACGCCACGGTCGAGCACATGGTCGAGGTCGCCCGCAAGCAGGGCGGCAAGTTCAAGGCGGCGATCCTGATCGGCAACCTGGGCGACCCGAACGCGATCGGCCGGCGCGACGGCTTCTTCGACGTGGTGGACAAGAACAAGGACATCATCGACGTCGTCGCCCGCATCCCGACGGAGTGGAACGCCGACGTGGCGTTCGCGGGACTGACCAACGCGTTCCAGGCGAACCCCGACATCAACTTCCTCTTCACGTCGTCCGATTTCCTGTTCCCCCAGATCGTACAGGCAATGAGGGTTAGGAACAATTTCCATCCGATAGGACATAAGGACCATGTCATCTTCGGCGGGTTCGACGGCGACGCGATGGCCTACGAGCTGCTGAAGGACAAGTACCTGGATGCCGACGGGGTGCAGGACCTGTTCAAGGAGGCCGAGCTGGCGGTCAACGCGATCGTGGACCTGCAGGAGGGCAAGACGGTGGAGCGGGTGCTGCTGGACCCCGGCTTCGCGATCCACCAGGCCAACCTGGAGCAGGTCCGCGACCGCATGTGGGGCTACACCATCTACAAGCAGAAGAACGGTTGAGCGGGCTGCTGATGGCGGGGACGCGGTCGGCCGGGCCGCGCCGCCTGCTGCGGCACCTGCTGTTCTCCGAATATCTGGTGCTCTATCTCAGCGTCGCCTATTTCGCGGCGGTGGTGCCCTTCGTGCCGCAGATGGCCTCGGCCGAGGTGATGCGGAACATCCTGTCCGACATGCTGCCGCTGCTGGTGGTGGCGATCGGCCAGACCTTCGTGCTGATCGTCGCCGGCATCGACCTGTCGGTGACCTCGATCATCGCGATGGCGAGCGTGGCCGGGGCCAGCGTCATGACCGGCGACGGCGGCTACCTGGCGGGCTCGGCGCTGGCGGTGCCGGGCGCGATGCTGGCCATGGTGGCGGTCGGGCTGGCGATCGGGGCGTTCAACGGGTTCTGCGTCACCCGGCTGGGCATGCCGCCCTTCATCGTGACGCTGACGACGATGATGTTCTTCTCCGGCGCGGCGATCTGGTTCACCACCTTCCATACCGAGACCAGCAGCATCGCCAACCTGCCCCACGGCTTCGTCGTGCTGGGCCAGGGGAACCTGGGCGGCGTGCCGAACGCGCTGTGGGTCGTGGCGGCGGTCGGCATCGCGGCGCACCTGGTGCTGGCGCGGACGGCGCTGGGCCGGCGGCTCTATGCCTGCGGGCAGAACCGCAACGCGGCGGCGGTGTCGGGCGTGCCGGTGGCGCGGGTGGTCGCGGCGGCCTTCCTGATCTCCGGCGCGTGCGCGGCGGTGGCGTCGATCCTGTACACCGGGCGGCTCCAGACCGGGACGCCGATCCTGGGGCAGACGATCCTGCTGGACGTCATCGGCGCGGTGGTGATCGGCGGCACCAGCCTGTTCGGCGGCAAGGGCAAGGTGCTGTGGACGGTATTCGGCGTGCTGTTCCTGGTGCTGCTGGACACCAGCCTGAAGATGCTGGGGATGTCGCTGTTCTCGGTCTTCGCGATCAAGGGGGCGGTGATCCTGCTGGCCGCCGTGATCGACGCCGTCCGCACCCGTTTCGCCGCCCGGCTCTAGGAGGCTGATCCCATGGCCCTGCTCGAGTGCGAGACCCTTCGCAAGAGCTTCTTCGGCGTCGAGGTGCTGCACGGCGTCTCGTTCTCGCTGGACCGCGGCCGGGTGCTGGGGCTGGTGGGGGAGAACGGCTCCGGCAAATCGACCACCATGAACATCCTGGGCGGCGTGCTGAAGCGCGACGGCGGGCGCATCCGGGTGGACGGCGCCGACTACGAGCCGCGCGGCCCCCGGGACGCGCTGGCCTGCGGCATCTCCTTCATCCACCAGGAACTGAACCTGTTCGAGAACCTGTCGATCGAGGAGAACCTTTTCATCTCGGGCTTTCCCCGGATCGGCCGGGCCATCCCCTTCATCAGCCGGGGCCGGATGCGCCGCCGGGCGCGCGAGCTGCTGGAGCAGGTGGACATCCGCCACCCGCCCGGCACGCCGGTGGGCGCCCTGAGCCAGGGCGAGCGGCAGCTGGTCGAGATCGCCAAGGCGCTGAGCGTCGATGCCAAGGTGATCATCTTCGACGAGCCGACCACCTCCCTGACCCGGCGGGAGGCCGACCGGCTGTTCGGCATCATCGAGCGGCTGCGCGGCCGCGGCATCGCGATGATCTATATCAGCCACGTGCTGTCCGACGTGACGCGGATCTGCGACGACATCACGGTGCTGCGCGACGGCGCCGTGGTCGGCGGCGGGCCGGCGTCGGGGATGCCGACCGAGCGGATGATCGCCCTGATGGTCGGGCGGACGCTGGACCAGCTCTTCCCCGAGCGGACCGGCCGGCCGACCGACCGGCCGGTGCTGGAGGTGCGGGGCGTCACCCAGCCGGGCGTCGTCCACGGGATCGACCTGACGCTGCACGCGGGAGAGGTGCTGGGCATCGCCGGCCTGATGGGGGCCGGGCGCAGCGAGCTGGCCCGCATCCTGTTCGGCCTGGACGGCTTCAAGTCCGGGACCATCGCGGTGGACGGCGCCGTGATCGGGGAGCCCAGCCCCGGCGCCTGCATGGAGCGCGGCATGGCCTTCCTGACGGAGGACCGGCGCGGCGAGGGCCTGATGATGCACGCCACCATCGCCGACAACATCGCGCTGCCCTCGCTGGAGGACTATGTGTCGCCGTGGACGCGGTTCATCGACCGGACCCGGCTGGGCGACGAGGTCGGGCGGATCGGCCAGAAGGTCCGGATGCGCGCCGCCGACCCCATGGGGACGCTGGTTCGCCACCTGAGCGGCGGCAATCAGCAGAAGGTGGTGCTGGCGAAGTGGCTGCTGCGGACCCCCCGGGTCTTCATCCTGGACGAGCCGACCCGCGGGATCGACGTGGGCGCCAAGTTCGAGATCTACAAGATCATCGACACGCTGGTGGCCGAGGGCGCCGGGGTGCTGATGATCTCCTCCGAGATGGAGGAGCTGATGGGGATGTGCGACCGCATCCTGGTGATGAACCACGGCGAGATCCAGGCGGAGTTCCGGCGCGGCGGTTTCGACGGCGGGCGCATCCTGGAGGCGGCGATGAGGCGGCGCGGCCCGGCGGAGCCGGTGGGGCTGGAGGGGGCGGCGTGATGGACGCGACGAGACTTCGGCTGGCCCTGCTGCGCAACGCGCCGGTCGGCTTGTTCCTGGTGGTGCTGGCGGTGTTCGGCAGCCTGTCCGACCGGTTCCTGGACGTGCAGAACTTCACCAACATCCTGATCCAGTCCTCCCACATCGCGATCCTGGGCATCGGCATGACCTTCGTGCTGCTGACCGCCGGCATCGACCTGTCGGTGGGCGCCGTCATGTACCTGTCGGTGGCGCTGCTGGGGATCTACATGGCGGAGCTGCCGGTGGTGCTGGCGGTGCCGGCCATGATGGCGGTGGGCGTCCTGTTCGGGCTGGTCAACGCCTTCTTCGTGGTGCGGCTGCGGGTGGCGGCCTTCATCGTGACGCTGGCGACGCTGTTCATCGGGCGCGGGCTGGCGCTGTGGGTGACCGAGACCCGCATGGTGTTCTACCAGAACCACATCCTGTCGCTGGCCCAGGCGGAATGGCTGGGCGTGCCCTGGGCGATCTGGGTCTTCGCGATCGTCTTCGCGACGGCCTGGGCGGTGCTGAATCACACCCCGTTCGGCCGGCAGGTCCACGCGGTGGGCGAGAACCCGGAGGCCGCCGCCAAGGCCGGGATCAACGTGCCGCTGGTGCTGACCGCCGTCTACGCGGTGTCGGGCGCCTGCGCCGGCATCGCCGGCTTCGTGTCGATCACCCAGGTGGGCGCCGCCGCGTCCTCCTTCGCGGTGGAGAAGGAGTTCGCCGCCGTCGCCGCCGCGGTGCTGGGCGGCGTCAGCCTGTTCGGCGGGCGCGGCGGCGTGGCCGGGACCGTGTTCGGCGCGGTGCTGATCCAGACCGTGCAGAACGGCTTGGTGATCGTCAACGCCGACCCCTACATCTACCCGCTGGTCACCAGCTCCATCATCTTCCTGGCGGTCTTCGTGGACAGCCAGCGCTCCCGCATCCTGCACCGGCTGGGCCGGCGCAGGATCCGCATCGAGGAGAGACCCGTATGACTTCCCCGGCTTCTTCGGCCCCGGCTTCTTCGATCTATGCGCCGCGCCCCGGCAAGCTGCGCGGCACCCTGGTCGGCTGCGGCTTCTTCGCCGAGAACCACCTGAACGCCTGGTCCCTGATGCGGGACACCCCGCTGGAGGGAGTCGAGCTGGTCGCGGTCTGCGACAAGGACGTGGGCAAGGCGGAGGCCGCCGCCCGGCGCTTCGGCGTGCCGAACGTCTATGCCGACGCCGAGGCGATGCTGGCGGAGCAGAAGCCCGACTTCGTGGACATCGCGACCACCCTGCCCTCCCACCGGGCGCTGGTGGAGCTGGCGGCCCGGCACGGCGTGCCCGCGATCTGCCAGAAGCCCTTCGCCGCCAGCCTGGAGGACGCGGAGGCCATGGTGCGGGCCTGCGCCGAGGCCGGCGTGCAGCTGATGGTCCACGAGAATTTCCGCTGGCAGCACCCGCTGCTGGCGGTGAAGCAGGCGCTGGACGAGGGCTGGGCGGGCCGGCCGTTCTTCGGCCGGGTCCAGTTCCGCCACGGCTTCGACATCATCGCCAACCAGCCCTACCTGGCGGAGGACGAGCGCTACATCATCATGGACGTGGGGCTTCACCTGCTGGACGTGGCCCGCTTCCTGTTCGGCGAGGCCGGGCGGCTCTATTGCCGGACGGCGCGGATCGACCCGCGCGTGCGGGGGGAGGACACCGCGACCATGCTGGTGGATTTCCACGCCGGCGTGACGGGGGTGGTGGACCTGTCCACCGCGACCCGGACCGAGCCGGAGCCCTTCCCCGAATGCCTGGTGCGGATCGAGGGGACCGACGGCACGATCGAGCTGGAGCAGGGCTATCGGCTGGTGCTGAGCCGGCCGGGCCACCGGGAGGTGCGGCCGGTCGATGCGGAGCTTCTGCCCTGGGCCGCCCGGCCGTGGCACGTGGTGCAGGACAGCGTGCTGGCGATCCAGCGCCACTGGGTCGATTGCCTGCGCGAAGGCCGCGAGCCGGACACCTCGGGGGCGGACAACCTGCGCACCCTGGAGCTGACCTTCGGGGCCTACCGGTCGGCGGAGACCGGCGAGGCGGTGGCGTTCGGCTGACACCCCCTCCCCTGTGGGAGAATGTCAGCGGATGTCATGATTCCCGGATCAAGCCCGCGACTGCCCGGCACGATGACTGGTTGAGTCGTTGGAGAAATTTAGGTCGGGTAGAGCGAAGCGGAACCCGACGGCAACGCGCCGGCTTTTGTCGGGTGCCGCTTCGCTCTACCCGGCTTACAGGGCTGACACCCCCTCTCCCGTGGAAGAATGTCAGCCGATGTCATCATTGCCGGCGCGGTCGTGATGACGTGGGCGCTGGAAAGGCCGCAAAGGTCATCTTCGGTCACTACGGCGGGGCCGGATCGGGGCCGGTGCCTCTGTCGGGTGTCATCATGGAGCCGGCCGGAACAGCGGAGGCCCGGCGAGGCCGAAGGGATCACGGATGGACACGGATGAAAAAGGATGGGCACGGATCACGGCGAGTCGCTGCTTCAGCGATCAGGTGCCGGGTCACTATGACCGCCTGGAACCGGCCTGAAAGTCACTGGAAGTCACTATCCAGGCCTTGAGGCGGGCGGGCGGTCCGTCCAAGGCATACGCCCGCATTCTTCAGGTTGTATTGACTCCTATTCCGTTCTCGCTTTCGGCAAAATATCCCGATAATCAACTCGGGAGTGATCCGATGCGCCTGAAGCTTGTCGCCGTACTGTCCGCCCTCGCCCTCCTTCTGCCGTCGATCGCTTTCGCCCATTCCGGCGGGCTGGACCGCAAGGGCTGTCACCATGACCGGAAGAATGGCGGATATCACTGCCATTGACGCCCTGGGGTCATCGCGGGTCATCACGGGTCATCATGATGGCCGCCGGAGGCGGGGTGGTTGGGATCTATTCTCATGTCAAAGATCCGGCAAGGGCCGCGCCCTGCCCTTCGCCTTAAGGCTATCGGATCGTAGCACAAGCGGATCAAGGACATCAATCCTACCGATGTGCAGTGCGCCGCTGTTGTGGGAAACAGGGATCGCATTGACTGGTGAAGGTTTGCGCTGCCGGGAGTTCAAGATCCTTCATCAGATCAGTCGGTTTCATCAGCCGTTGAAAATGCCGGATTCAGTGAAATCCCTCCAGGCATCTCCAAGTCCTGGGTTCTCATCGAATGCTGAAACGAACATAGGCGTGAAGAGCTCTTCAAGCGGGAAAGATCGTTCGGGAATGCCGCACTCGGCCCTGGTGCCCAAAGACGGCAAGCTCGACGGAACGGGATCGGTTATCCTGTGGGACCTTCCGAGAATACAACCGGTACTCCGCTGTTCCGCTTGGCTGCGTAATGAAGCGTGATCAGCGGCGGAATGCCGCGTCGAGCCAACGCCTTCCTGGTTACCGATGAATGCGCAACAGGGTGGCGGAGAACGCAACTCATGCTAATCCTTTATCGGAGTGCTGCCTATCGGAAGGTCAAATGGCATGGCGTCGTTCTCTCAAACAGGCATGGCTTCACCCTGGGAATGGGCTCGTTGGCCGATGAACACTTGTCTGGAAAACCCAACCAAGATGGGTTATTGTTGACGGTAACGGTCCATAGGGCGTTTGGGTTTCGCTTCGTGATGTTCAGCAACGATCATTCTCCAGCCCATGTCCATGTCGTCGGTCATGGAGGCGAGGCGAAGATCACTTTGGCGGAGCCATTCCGCGCGAAGGTCGATTGGTCCACAGGGATCAGCCAAGCCGATCTCCGTCGGATCATGGCAGAGGTAGAGCGTAAGCGGCCACTCTTGATCGAGGCATGGGAGACGAGATGTGATGGATGATCTTTCCCTCCAGATCGCGGATGCGGAACGCCGCGGCACCGAACTGCTGATGACTGAACCGCGGGCCAAATCCGCGCGCTTCGACGTCTCCACCGGACGGATCATCGTGGATCTTGTCAATGGGTGCAGTTTCGCCTTTCCACCGGAACTGGCCCAAGGGCTTCAGGACGCCACCGCCGAACAGTTGGCCGAAGTGGAGGTGCTGGGACGAGGCATCGGATTACATTGGGAGAGCCTTGATGCCGATCTCAGCGTCCCCGGCCTGCTGGCGGGGTTGTTCGGCACCAAGGCCTTCATGGACAAGCAACGCGCCGCACGTGCCGGGGCGGCGACTTCACCGGCCAAAGCTGTAGCAGCGCGGCTGAATGGCCGGAAGGGTGGCCGTCCTCCGAAGGTGACTATGTAGAGGATGGGTATCAGGCTGCTTTTCCCAGGCAAGCGCGGTCAATCAGAGAGCACCTTTGTCAGTGCTTTTGGAGGTGCTGTCTTCTGTATCGTATTAAGGAAGAGGACGGACACATGGCACATCGAGTCCTGGCAGAGATGACCGCCAGCGTTTCGGAATTGAAGAAGAATCCGCTGGGCACGGTAGCAGCCGGTGAAGACTTTCCGGTTGCGATCCTGAGTCGCAATAAGCCGGCTTTCTACTGCATTCCGGCCAAAGCCTTCGAAGCGATGATGGAGAGGCTGGAGGTCAGTAAAAAGCTGAGAACAGACGAATAACATCATTATTTTTTTACATTTTAAGAAACTTTGCTATTAAATTTATTATAGGATTATTATACTATAGTTTTCCCACTCAAGCATCATAGAAAGCGGTTACGCTGGAGGGACTTAAAATGGTTGAAGAAATGTCTAGTGTACATCGGGTTCACCCGCCGAGCTACGAAACCCTACTTGATGAACTCCTCGCTGCCTTAGGGTTTCCCGATGAGCGTCGGCCTCTGCTCATCGCTATAGATGGCCGAGATGGCGCAGGAAAATCCTCATTAGCCTCTTGGCTATCATGGCAATTAAACATGCCGTCTGTAAATCTTGATTTGTTCTTAACTGGGAAAGGATTGCATTGGCGCATCGAAGACCTCGCTCGCCTTTTGGAGACCCGATGCGCCACAAAACCGTTGATCGTTGAAGGCATATTTGTACTTGAGATTCTGTCAGAACTCGATCGCACACCCGATTTTACTGTGTTTGTAGACAATCAGAAAAATATTTCAGATAATAGTTTGATGGCAGACATCCGAGATTACTGGAGGCGGTATAATCTGCCAGAGAGTGCGACATATAAACTTATCTGGGCCGAACCTGATTGTGATACCATAGAAACCGCTAAGATGAAGATGAACGCGCGCATTGGAGCTCGTATTTCCGGAGCGAGATCGTGAACCTTAATTTGTATGTTTGTGTTGAAATAACAAAAAATGCCGCACCTTTCTTGAGCTAATTTTACAATTGCCATCGTTTAGATTTGATACTCCGAAAATTGCTTCAAAGGATCAACGAACAAATGGTGCGGTTCGGAATCTTGACGTCACGGTACTTTGCCATAACGTCTGAATGCTACACAATACTCGCCGAGCCAACAAAAAAAGAAAACTCATTACTCAAGAGAACACCTGCCCTGAGGCAATTATGCTAATGGAAGACTGGTATAGTACCCCATTAACTGCCGAACTCATAGACCTTGATGATCATATTACTGATAATTCTATCAAAATTATTGTGTTCTGCGCCATGTGCTTGGAGAGCGCCATTAAACTTCATAACCTCATACTTTCGAGAAAGGCACACATGCTTCATGTTTCTACGCACCTTCTCCAGCACACAAAGAACAACTACCATTATCAGTTTTTTTTGTGATACTCAATTTCTCACCAAGAGATTGCTTATCGGGCCAGTTCTCAATGTTAGCTGGCAAATTAAGCCAGGAAGATGCCAACAAAACTCGCGCATTAGTAAGGTATTCAACACTGTAATCTGATTTTATCAATATGATACCCTTATCGAAAGCAACTTCATGGTTTAGACATAAACAAATACCGTTATTTATTTCATCACTTCCACCTTCTGCAACTGGCAATATATGAGAAGCTCTAAGTAAATTTACCTCTTGCAAACCACACAAGGCACATTCACTATTGTATGCTTCAAGAATTTTCTTTCGAAATGATTTTTGCTTTCTTACCGGAGCCTTGGTAATAGATCTTTTCCATTCACGACCATTCGGGTAAGGACTTCTTGAATTTACGACTGAAATATCCTCAAATTCCGTGTTGCCATCTTCTAAAAAAACAACGCCTGGAAGCATTTCATATCGCTCCCTGCTAATGTCAACACACTGAGAACCTACCTCGCTATCTTTTATAATTATCCTTAACTCATCTTTTATTGTATGAATGAATCTATGAATTATAAATTTGTAATCGTCTGGGATAGATTCAATGATTTTTGTGTCTATGAATCTATTTCTTTTC
Source organism: Skermanella rosea (assembly GCF_016806835.2). NCBI lineage: Bacteria > Pseudomonadati > Pseudomonadota > Alphaproteobacteria > Rhodospirillales > Azospirillaceae > Skermanella > Skermanella rosea. The sequence goes on from NZ_CP086111.1 coordinate 4,580,727, forward strand.
TCCCTTATGGCTGCGTTATTTACTTCTTTGAGAATAGCTTTGGTGACATATTTATGAGTATACACGTTCGCCCTCACAACTTTACGTACTGCTATTCATCTTTGGTAGTTCTTTGCTCAATGAACCAACATAAAGGTCGAGTCAAATCAAGCATACTCTTCGGGATGCACCTCAATGTGATGTTTTGCCGCGGAACATTCGAAACAGATCAATCACTGATCAAAACCCGTTCGACAATTCGGAAGTACCATGGCATTACCATCATGTTACCATGTCGTCTTCGGGACCAAAGGCGATGCTTCAACATAACAGTGTAATCAGATTTCCCTGCGAAAGGGATGGATCAAGGGTATCTCACTGACCTAACCAACAGGGTTTTCTGATAGCGGCCAAGGAGGCATACGCCGCCCCTCCCCCGCCTTGACATTCCGGGGTAACCCCTTCAGAGTCCCCACACCTCCGCACCCGCAGGGCGGCCGAGCGGGAGGCGCCAACCTCCCGGCCCGGCCTAACCATCGATAGTCCGGCTTAAGGAACAGTATCAATGGCTAAGGCAACCAATAGCACACCGCCCGGTGCGTTTTCGCGCCGTTTTTTGGTGACCGTCGCCGCGGGGGCTTCGGCCTTCGCGGCGGCGGGTGGACCGTATCGCGCCGCGGGGTTCCGCGGCGCCACGGTCGGGGCGTCTCTGCCCACCCCCGTCCCGTCCTGAGATCCCGTTCCGGCTCCAAGCCAAGCTTGCCGGCCCGGTCCCGGCGGCGCCCCGCCTGAGCGGCGGCCCGCTTCCCGGCTCTGCCCTCCCCCTGGGGTGAACCGCGTCCGTTCCGGGCGATCGCCGGCCCGTGCGCGCCCGACCCCTCGTCGTGTCGCTCCCTCGGAGACGCGGACCCATGACCATGCCCGATCAACACCCGTTCGACCATCTCCCGCACCTGTCCGATCACCCGCCGCCCGACTCGCCGGTCCACCGCGGCCGGTACCGGCTGATGCTTCCCAACGGCGAGGAATCGCCGGCCGAAGTCGCCCGCCATCTCCGCGAGCTGGTCGCCTTCCTGTCCATCCCGTTCGAGGGCGACGAGCGACCCAGGATCGAGGGGAACAAGTTGCAGGGGTTTCATATCCTGCTCTGCACGATCCAGGGCTGCCTCGCCGACCTGGAAGGGCAGATCCGGGACCTGATCGCGGCCAACGCCGCCGAATACGCGCGCGGCCGGGCCGATGGACTGCGCGAGGGCCGGGGCGGCGCCTTGGCCGGCGGCGGGCCGGCGTGAGCGGGGGCTTGGCCGTGCGCACGCTCGGCAAGCTGCTGGTCATCTGGGGCGTGCTGCTGCCGCTGATCACCCTGCCCTCCACGGCGGCCGGACTGTACGGCATCATCCCGCTGCTGAAGATTTCGCTGTGGCACATGGATGCGCGGATCGGGCCGGTGACGGTCGCCTATGAGACCATCGTCGTCGGGGCGCTGATCCTGGTCGGCGTCGGGCTGTCGTTCTGCGTTCTGCCCCGGCGGGAGCGCAGTCGGACGCGGCGCCGCGGACCTAATGAAGTTGGATAAAATGCAGTAAAACGGTATCCGGGTAGGAAAAATATGCCGCGTATCTTGTCCTTCAGGGAATGATTTGCCCACAGATGCCTGTCGATCCGCGCGGAATGACGGGGTTCCACTTGTTTTTGGTTCGAACACTACTTGGCATATGACTTGCATCAATCCGCATCATGGAACCGGATGCGCTGGATTGGTCGGTATGCTGTCTCTGAATACAAACGCCACGGTGACTCTTCTTCTGAACAACCGCAGCCGGCTCGACGCGGATTCCAAGGCCAGCCAGAAGGCGATCGCGACCGGCCTGGGCGTTACCGACGTCTATGACGACGGGGCGACCAAGGCGGTCGCGATGCGCATCCAATCCCAGATCGGCGCCACCGCCGCCGTGTCGGAGCGGCTTTCCATGGCGCAGGGCCTCGTCACCGTCGCCCGCGTGGCGAGCGAACGGCTGCTGGACCAGATGGGGCACCTGAAGGAGGTGATTCTCAAGGCGGCCGACACGGCGACCAGCGAGACCGAGCGGGCGAGCTATGACCAGGAATACCGGCAGATCCTGGGCGACGCGAAGGCGATCCTGGCCGATGCGTCCTACAGGGACGTGAACATCCTGATCGACCTGACGCTCGACAACGGGACGTCGATCCCGTTCAACACGACGCCGGGGGTCGTCAATTCGCAGGACGTGATCGTCTCGACCGACGGCGACACCACCCGGATACAGGCGTTCCGGCTGGACATGAACTGGAGCAGGCTGAACCAGGAGGGCATCGGGTCGCCGGAAGCGGCGCAACAGGCCCTGGGCGTCTGGGAGGAGCAGTGGACGGTGTTCGCATCGGCCGCGAACAAGCTGGGGGCCACCCAGAAATCGCTGGAGAACCGGCAGGCCTCCCTGATGAACCAGTCCAACGCCCATGCCGCCGGCCTGGGGGCGATGGTGGATGCCGACCTGGCGAAGGAGAGCGCGCGGCAGCAGGCCACCGACCTGAAGATCCAGCTGTCCAACCAGGCGCTGTCGATCGCGAATCAGGCTCCCCAGATCCTGCTCCGCCTGTTCCAGTGACAAGGGCCTTGCGGTGTTCCTGCATACTGGTATGATGAGTATATAAGAAAGCACGAACACGGACCTGGGGAGGTCGGACGCCTCATGGCAATGCCAGCGCAACGCATCACCGCGACATATCGGATAGAGACGGCCTACCCGCTCGAAGAGGCGGTCGAGACCATGGCGGGGGAGCAGTCCACCGGCACCTTCGTTCGGCTTCCGGGCGAGACCGACGAAATGCGGGAGCTGTACGGCGCCCATGTGGAGCGGCTGACCGAACTGGAGACGGTCGCGGCGCCGTCGCTTCCGGGGGCGGGCGTTCCCAAGGGGCTTGAGGGCAAGCCGGTCTGGCGGCGGGCGGAGGTGGTGCTGTCCTGGTCGCCGGACAATTTCGGCGTCTCGCTGCCCAACCTGGTCGCGACGGTGGCGGGCAACCTGTTCGAGCTGCGGCCCTTCAGCGGGCTGCGGCTGCTCGACATCGGGCTGCCGGAGGCGTTCGCGGAGAAGTATCCGGGGCCGAGGTTCGGGGTGGCGGGGACCCGGCGGCTGGCCGGGGTGGAGCGGCGCCCGCTGATCGGGACGATCGTCAAGCCGAGCGTCGGCATGGGGCCGGAGGCGACGGCCGACCTGGTCCGCGTGCTGTGCGACGCCGGGATCGACTTCATCAAGGACGACGAGCTCCAGGCCGACGGGCCGCACTGCCCGTTCGAGGCGCGGGCGCGCGCGGTGATGCGGGTGATCGACGCCTGCGCGGAGCGGACCGGCCGGAAGGTGATGTTCGCCTTCAACATCACCGGCGACCTGGACGAGATGCGGCGGCGGCACGACCTGGTGATGAATCTCGGCGGCACCTGCGTGATGGCGAGCCTCAATTCGGTCGGGGTGGTCGGCATGGTGGAGCTGGGACGGTTCAGCCAGCTTCCGATCCACGCCCACCGCAACGGCTGGGGCTACCTGTCGCGGGCGCCGGAGCTGGGCTGGTCCTATGTCGCCTGGCAGAAGATCTGGCGGCTGGCCGGCGCCGACCACATGCATGTGAACGGGCTCCAGAACAAGTTCTGCGAACCCGACGAGAGCGTGATCGCCTCGGCCCGGGCGTGCCTGACGCCGATGTTCGAGGGCAAGCCCTGCACGGTGATGCCGGTGTTCTCGTCCGGGCAGTCGGCCAGACAGGCGGCGGGGACCTATGCGGCGCTGGGGTCGGCCGACCTGATCTTCGCGGCGGGCGGCGGCATCATGGGGCATCCGAACGGGCCGGCGGCCGGCGTCGGCGCCCTGCGCGACGCCTGGGAAGCGGCGCTGGCGGCCCCGGCGTCATGAGCGGTTCCGACCGGAGGCTGCATGGCATGGCGGCACGATGGTCGCTCGTGGCGAGAATGTAATGGTTACGGATAGATACACTCCCTTTTCGTCATGGCCGGAGTTGATCCGGCCATCTTCTCCCAGGTCTCACCGGGGCTCCGTGGCCGGAGATGCCCGGATCAAGTCCGGGCATGACGAAAAATGAAGATGAAGTCGCTCGGAGAGCCCCTTTTGGTTGATCAGAAATCATTGTGCCGGTCAGCCGTGGACGTGATCCGGATATCTCCCGGCACGGCGACGTCGATGACGCCCGCAGGAGATGACCGGATCAAGTCCGGTCATGACGGTGAAAATGGGCGAGTTCTGCCGGGAAAGCCTCTGCCGGTTGACGGGGCAACAACCTTGCCGGATCGCCGGCGTTCCGCCCGGGGCCTGCCCGAGGGGCTGCTGCTGAGTTTCTACGGCGACGACTATACCGGGTCGTCGGCGGTGATGGAGGTGATGAGCTTCGCCGGGCTGCCGACGGTGCTGTTCCTGGGCGTGCCGACGCCGGAGCGGCTGGCGCGGTTCGAGGGGTACCGGGGGATCGGCTTCGCCGGGGTGGCGCGGTCGCAGGGCTTGGACTGGATGGACCGGCACCTGCCGGCGGTGTTCCGGACGCTGGCCGGGCTCGGGGCGCCGGTGGCGCATTACAAGGTGTGCTCGACCTTCGATTCCGCGCCGCATGTCGGCTCGATCGGGCGCGCGGCGGAGCTGGCGGTGCCGCTGCTGGGAGGCAAGTGGCACCCGCTGGTGGTCGGAGCGCCGGAGATCGCGCGGTACCAGGCGTTCGGCAACCTGTTCGCGGCGGGGGCGGACGGCGGGCGCTACCGGCTCGACCGGCATCCCGGCATGGCGCGGCACCCGGTGACGCCGATGGACGAGGCGGACGTGCGGGTCCATCTGGGCCGGCAGACGAGCCTGCCGGTCGGGCTGGTGGACTGCGTTTCCATGAAGCGGGGCGAGGCCGACGCCGCCCTGGAGAGGGAGATCGCGCGGGGAGCCGCGATCGTGGCGCTGGACGTGATCGACGCCGAGACCCTGGCGGAGGCCGGGCGGCTGGTCTGGGAGCACGGCGGGGAACGGGTTTTCGCGATCGGCTCCCAGGGGCTGGAATACGCGCTGGTGGCGTGGTGGCGGAAGGCCGGGCTGATCCCGGAAGCGGGCGAGGTTTCGTTGGCGCGGGCCGGGGCGGCGGAGCGGATCGCCTGCGTCTCCGGTTCCTGCTCGGCGGTGACGGCGGGGCAGATCGCGGCGGCGCTGGAGGCCGGGTTCGAGGGCATACGGGTCGATGCGGCGCTGGCGGTGGACGGCGCCGCGTGGGAGCGCGAACTGGGCCGGGCGGCGGAGGCGGCGCTGGCGGCGCTGGGCGCCGGGCGGGATCCGCTGGTGTTCTCGGCGCTGGGGCCGGACGACCCGGCCGTCGCTTCGATGCGGATGGCGGTGGAGGCCAGCGGTGTTCCCATGGAAGCCGTGAACGACAGGATCGGCGCGGGGCTGGGGCGGCTGCTGGACCGGGTGGTCCGGACGGCCGGGCTGAAGCGCGGGGTGATCGCCGGGGGCGATACCTCCGGCCATGCGGCCATGACGCTGGGGGTCTATGCGCTGACGGCGCTGGCCCCGGTGGCGCCGGGGGCTCCGCTGTGCCGCGCCCATTCCGACGACCCGGCCCATGCCGGGCTGGAGATCGCCCTGAAGGGCGGGCAGATGGGCAAGCCGGACTATTTCCGGGCCGCGAAGCGCGGTTCGGCCCAGGGATAAGGACGATGGGACAAAGGCGATGGGAGGGAGTGAAGGCATGACGAAGATCGCGCTGCTGGGGGCCGGGGGCAAGATGGGGGTCCGGCTGGCCACGAACCTGCACGGTTCGGAGTTCCAGGTGGACCATGTGGAGATTTCCGACGAGGGGCGGCAGCGGCTGAAGGACGCGATTGGCGCCGCCTGCGTGGACCAGGACCGGGCGCTGGCGGAAGCCGACGTGGTGCTGATGGCGGTGCCCGACCGGCTGATCGGCAAGATCGCCCACGGCTTCATCTCGAAGGTGAAGCCGGGGACCGCGATCATCATGCTGGACGCGGCGGCTCCCCATGCCGGCGAGCTGCCGGTGCGGGAGGACGTGACCTATTTCGTGACGCATCCGTGCCACCCGCCGATCTTCAACGACGAGGTCGAGCCGGCGGCGAAGAACGACTTCTTCGGCGGCATCGCGGCCAAGCAGCACATCGTCTGCGCCCTGATGCAGGGGCCGGAGGAGCATTACGCCCTGTGCGAGCGGATCGCCCGGGTGATCTACAAGCCGGTGATGCGGTCGCACCGGGTCACGGTGGAACAGCTGGCGATCTTGGAGCCCGCCCTGTCCGAGACGGTCGGCGCCACCCTGTCGCTCGCCATGCGCGACGCGGTAGACGAGGCGGAGCGCCGGGGCGTCCCGCGCGAGGCCGCGGTGGACTTCATGCTGGGCCACCTGAACATCGAGCTGGCGATCGCCTTCGGCGTGTTCCCGCAGGGGCGTTTCTCCGACGGGGCGCTGCACGCGATCGAGCAGGCCAAGCCGGTGATCTTCAAGGAGGGCTGGCTGGACCGGGTGTTCGACCGGGACGCGGTGCTGCGGTCGGTCCGGGACATCTGCAAGTAAAACCAACAAGAACGCGATAAAGGGAGGAACGGGATCATGAAAGGCGCGATATCGATGCTCTCCGGCCTGGCGCTGCTGGCGGCGCTGGGCGGCCAGGCCCTGGCGGCCGACTACGTCATCAAGGCGGGGCACGGCACGCAGACCACCCATCCGACGCACCTGGCGCTGGTCAAGTTCGCCGAGCTGGCGGACCGGAAGACCGGCGGGGCGGTCAAGGTGGAGATCTACCCGGACCGCCAGCTCGGCGAGGAGCGGGAGATGGTCGAGGGGCTTCAGCTCGGCTCGGTCGACATGGCGGTGGTCTCCACCGGGCCGCTGCTGGCCTTCGTGCCGCAGATCGGCGTGATCGACCTGCCCTTCGTCTTCAAGGATTCGGCGCACGCCTACAAGGTGCTGGACGGCGAGGTCGGCCAGTCCCTGCTGAAGAAGATGGAGGCCAAGGGCATCGTCGGGCTCGCCTGGTGGGAGAACGGCTGGCGCCACCTGACCACCAAGAAGCCGGTCGCCCAGCCCGCCGACATGAAGGGCATGAAGCTGCGCACCATGCAGAACCCGGTGCATATCGCGGCCTTCAAGGAGATCGGCGCGTCGCCCATCCCGATGGCCTGGGGAGAGGTCTTCACCAGCCTGGGCCAGGGCGTGATCGACGCCCAGGAGAACCCGATCACGATCATCTATTCCAACTCGCTGTGGGAGGTTCAGAAATACGTGACCCTGACCGGCCACGTGTACGGGCCGCACGCCGTCATGGTCAGCGAGGCCAAGTGGAGCACCCTGCCCGACGACGTCCAGGCCATGCTGCGCGAGGCGGTGACCGAGGCGACCGCGTACCAGCGCGAGCAGTCCCACCGGCTGGAGGCCGAGCAGCTGGTCAAGCTGCGGGAGAAGGGCATGGTGATCGAGACGGTGGACACGGCGCCGTTCCGCACCGCCACGGCCGGGATCGCCGAGAGCTCGAAGAACATCGATCCCGCGATGCTGGCGGCGATCCGCTCGGCCGGGGAGTGACCGGCTTTCCGGTGCCGTGAAGGAAGGGGGGCGCGGATGCTCGTCATGAAGCTGTGGTACGGGATCGAGCAGGCGGTGAAGGCCCTGCTGATCGGGCTGGTCACCGTGATGGTCGCGACCAGCCTGGCCCAGGTGTTCTGGCGCTATGTCTTCAACGACCCGCTGACCTGGTCGGAGGAGCTGGCCCGCTACCTGTTCGTCTGGATCGCGTACCTGTCGGCCTGGCTGACCTGGCGGCACCGCGCCCACATCGCGCTGGACGCCGTCACCTACCTGCGCTCGCCGGTGCTGGAGCGGTGGTCGGCCCGGCTGGTGGAGGTGCTGGTGCTGGGCTTCTGCGCCTATACCTTCTACGCCAATTTCCGGCTGCTGGGGCTGACGGTGGACCAGCCGTCGGCCGTGCTGGAGATCCCGATGGTGTGGGTCTACTCCGCCTACAACGTCATGACCTTCATGATCTGCGGCGACATCCTGGTGAACTGGCTGATGGGCGCCCTGGCCGTCCGGTCCGGCCGCGTCCAGGCCCTGAGCCGGCCGGCCTGAGGAGGCCCTGAGGAGGTATTGCATCCATGGCGACCATCCTGCTGGTCAGCTTCTTCGTGCTGCTGCTGGCCAATGTGCCGGTCTCGTTCAGCCTCGCCATCGCGTCCACCGCGGCGATCCTGTTCGGCGGGATGCCGCCGGGCGTGATCGTTCAGAAGATGACGGCGGCGATAGACAGCTTCGTGCTGCTGGCGGTGCCGTTCTTCCTGCTGTCGGGCCACCTGATGGCGCGCAGCGGCATCGCCCGCGACATCGTCGAGTTCGCGGACTCCGTCGTGGGATGGCTGCGCGGCGGGCTGGCCCAGGCCAACATCGCCGCCGGAACGCTGATGGGCGGCATGACAGGGTCGGCGGTGGCGGAAGCCGCCTCGACCGGCGGCGCGCTGATCCCGCCGATGCTGGACCGGGGCTACGACCGGCCCTTCACCGCGGCGGTGACGGCCAGCGCCTCCACCCTGTCGGTGGTGATCCCGCCGTCGATCCCCATGATCATCTTCGGCGTGGTGACCGGCGTGTCGGTGTCGGACCTGTTCATCGGCGGGATCGTGCCGGGAATCCTGATGGCGCTGGCCCTGATGGTGACGTCGTGGGTGCTGGCGGTCCGGCGCGGCTACCAGAAGGGGCCGGTGCCGTCGCTGGGCAGCATCGCGAAGGCGACGCGGGCGAGCGTGTGGGGGTTGCTGATGCCGCTGGTGATCATCGGCAGCATCCGCTACGGCATCGCGACGCCGACCGAGGCCTCGGTGGTGGCGGTGATCTACGGCCTCGTCGTGGGCATGCTGGTGTACCGCACGATCGGGGTCAGGGACCTGCCGAAGATCGTGCTGGAGTCGATGGTGACGACCGGCATGGTGATGCTGATGATCGCCACCGCCTCGCTCTACGGCCTGATCGTGACGCGGGAGCAATTGCCGCAGGCGGCGGCCCAGCTGATCCTGGGGCTGACGACCGATCCCTACTTGGTGCTGATCCTGTTCCTGGCGGTCTATCTGCTGGCCGGCATGCTGCTGGACCTGGGCGCCAACATCATCATCCTGGTGCCGGTGCTGTGGCCGGTGACCCAGAAGCTGGGGATCGACCCGGTCCAGTTCGGCATCGTGACGGTGATCGGCCTGGCGATCGGGCTGGTGACCCCGCCGGTGGGCGCGAGCCTGTTCGTCACCTGTGGCATCGCGAAGGCCAACCTGATCGAGGGCAGCCGGGCGGCCGCACCCTTCATCCTGGCGCTGATCGCGGTGGTGGTGCTGATCATCTTCGTGCCGGGGATCGCGACCTGGCTGCCCTACAGCGCGAAGGGCTGAGGGGGTTTTTCGGGTTCTGCCACAGATGGACGCAGATGGGCTCGGATGGGTTGATTATCCGGACCCATCTGTGGCCATCGCCGTCATCTGTGGCCCTGCCTCCCCGCTCCGCCGGCCGGCGCGTCCCAGGCGGCGAGCTACCCGCGGTGGACGGCGGCACCAACGCGTGACGGCGACGCGTCAGGAAAACATCATGGAACATACCGCGGAAGGGACGGTCGGCCGGCTGTCGGGCGACATGTTCGGCCTGCTGGTCCCGGTCCGGGGCGACGCCGACGAGGCGGCGGCGGCCCTGGCCGCGATCAACGACGGCTTCGAGGTCGCCCTGGAACTGGGCGGCTCCCTCCTGATGGCGAAGGTCTCGGGAGGCTACACGGTCGCCGGACGGGAGGACGCCGACGTTCCCCGGCTGATGCGCCACGCCGGCATGGCGCTGAAGCGCGCCAAGAAGGCCGGGCGGGTCCTGGATCCGACCCGACGCCCTCATTTCCGCGGCGGAGGATGCCGGCCAGATCGTGCCGCTGGGCGAATGGGTGCTGCGCCAGGCCTGCCTGCGGCAGGTGGCGTGGCGCGCCGAGGGGCGGGCCCGGCTGCGCATGGCGGTGAACGTGTCGGTGCGCCAGAGCCGCGACGGCGACTTCACCGCGGTCGCCGAGCGGGTGCTGCGCGAGAGCGGCGCCGCCGCGCCCGACATCGAGCTGGAGATCACCGAGAGCCACGCGATGGAGGACGCCCGGGTGCTCCACACCGCCGAGGCCCTGCGCGGCATGGACCGCAGGCCGGACAGCCGGTCGATCGCGTCCATGATCGTCAAGATGGGCCACGAGTTGGGGCTGGACGTGCTGGCCGAGGGGGTCGCGGACCGGTCGGAGGAAGCGGCGCTGCGCGAGCTGGGCTGCGACGAGGTGCAGGGTTTCCTCTACGCCAAGTCCCTGCCCGCCGCGGAGCTGGAATCCTGGCTGGAGAACCGGCCGGGGCCGTGACGGGGCGGCGATCAGGCGGTGAAGGTCTCCACCGCGGCGCCGGCGGCGAAGGCCAGGGCCGCCGCGGCCATGCCGATCGCCAGGGTCTCCAGCCCGGACCGCCACCACGCCGTCAGCGACCACAGGCTCTTGACCGACCCGATGGCGAAAAAGACGGCGGCGGTCGAGCCGGTGGCCAGCGCGACCGGCACCGGCAGGCCGAAGACGAAAGGCAGCAGCGGGATCAACCCGCAGATCAGGAAGGCCAGGAAGGTGCTGGCCGCCGCCTTGACCGGCGAGCGCAGGGTCGCGGGCAACCCGTATTCCTCCGCCAGCATGGTATCGACCCAGCGGCCGCGGTCGGAGGTGATGACCTGGACCGCGGTCTCCAGGCCGCGGCCCTGGAAGCCCTTGGCCCGGAAAATCTCCCTGATCTCTTCCAGCTCGCCTTCCGGGGCCAGGTCGATGTGCCGCTCCTCCACCGCGCGGAGCCGGTCCTTGTCGTCCCGCTCCGTCTTGGTGCCGCTGTAGTTGCTGGCGGCCATGGAGAAGCCGTCCGCCAGCAGGTTCGCGGCACCAAGGATCAGGACGGTCCGGGCCGACAGGCCGGCGCCGACCACGCCCGCCACCACGGCGAAGGTCGTCACGGCTCCGTCGATGCCGCCATAGACCCAGTCGCGCAGATAATTCTGCTCGGGGCGGACGGACAGGCGCCGCCGGATCGCCTCGGGGTCGTGGTCGTGCTCCATCGGATCCTGTTCCTCGCATTTTCGGTGGCCCCGGGTTTTCCCGGCTCCGGTTACCGGAAGTCATGCATCGAATCGGGCAGCATGCGCCTTGATGAAGATCACGGCGAATCAGCGATTCATACCCACAAGGAATAATCCGTAAGGCGCGGAACGGAATCTCTTTACCGGCAGGTGGATTGTCTGATTTATTTGGGCTTCAAAGCAAGAATACTGCCTTCCAGACCGGAAGATGCGGATGAAACGTTACTTGTGCCCGGTCCTGTGCGCCGGGCTGCTGAGCTTGGCGAGCAGCGGGGGATCTGCGCAGACGGGCGACGGCGCGGGCCTGTTCGCCGGATGGCAGAAGGAGGACAAGGCGCTGGCCCTCAACCTGGGCATCGGCGCCGCGGTCCTCGGGTGGGGCTTCGCCAACTGGGACTACGGCACCGGCGGCCCGCGGTTCCAGGACGAGGGCTGGTTCGGCCGGGAAACCGACGAGGGCGGGGCCGACAAGCTGGGCCATCTCTACACGACCTATCTGTTCACCCACCTGTTCGCCGGCCAGTACGAGCGCTGGGACTTCGAAAAAGACGAGGCGATCCGGTGGGGCACCCTGTCCGGCCTGGGGGTGAGCACCCTGATCGAGGTGGGGGACGCCTTCAGCGACCGCTACGGGTTCTCCTACCAGGACATGGTGTTCAACACGCTGGGGGCGGCCGCGGGCTATCTGCTCTGGTCCTATCCGGAACTGTCGCGGAAGATCGACCTGCGGGTGGAGTACAACCCGTTCCTGGACGGCGACTACCAATTCGACGTGACCACGGACTACGACCGCCTGGGCTACGTGATGGCGATCAAGGCCGACGGGTTCGACTTCATCGAGAACGAGTACCTTAAATACCTGGAACTGCATGTCGGGTTCCGGGCCCGGAACTACGACGACTACAGCGACCGGCCCGACATCGACCTGCGCAAGCAGTTCGCCTATGTCGGCATCGGCCTGAACCTGTCGAAGCTGCTGGAGCCCCACCTGGACGTCCCGGTCTTCAACTATCTCCAGGTGCCCTACACCTATGTTCCCGCGACCGTCCGGGTTTCCGGTCCGCCCTGAAGCGGGGCGGTCCGGTCGAGGACCAGGGTGAAGCGGGTGCCCCGGCCGGGCTCGCTGTCCACGGCGATCCGGCCGCCCAGCACGCGGGTGACCAGGGCATAGGTGATGTGCAGGCCGAGGCCGCTGCCGCCGAAGCCCAGCCGGGTGGTGAAGAAGGGGTCGAAGATCCGCGGCAGGTCGGCGGCCGGGATGCCGCGCCCGTCGTCGATGACCTCCAGTTCCTGGGTGCCCTGGGCGGCGCTGGTGACGGCCCGGCTGATCTCCGACGTGGCGGCGTTCTGTTCCTCGACCGCCGCGGCGATCACCGAGCTGATGCGGGAGACGTTGTCGACGATGTTGGCGACCTCCGTGATGTCGGCGGCGGTGCCGTCGGTCGAGGCCTGGATCGCCCCGATATGCTGGGTCATGTCGACGGTGGCGCGGGCGGTCTGGGCCGCGAGTTGCTTGACTTCGTTGGCGACCACGACGAAGCCCTTGCCGGCCTCTCCGGCGCGCCGCCGCCTCGATCGTGGCGTTCAGCGCCAGAAGGTTGGTCTGGGCCGCGATGGAGTTGATCAGGCTGACCACGTCGCCGATCCTGCCGGCGGCGCCCACCAGGTTCCTGACCTTCTCCACCGCCTCCTGGGCGCGCCGCGAGGCTTCCATCGAGACGGTGTGCGAGTTCAGCGAGCGGGCGGCGATCTCCCGGATCGAGGCGGCGAGCTGTTCCACCGCCGCGGCGACGGTCTGGACGTTGGCGCTGACCCGGTCGGCCGCGACCGACGCGGCTCCCGACATGTGGCTGTTGCTGTCGGCGGTCCCGTGGACCACCGTCGCCGAGGAGGCCATGGCGGACGAGGTGGTCTCCAGCAGGGACAGATCGCGTTGTCGCGGAAGGTGACGACGGCGGAAGCCATCCGCCCGATCTCGTCGCGCCGGTGGGTCGCGGGGATCGGCGCGTGGACGTCGCCGCCGGCCAGGGCGGTCATGATCTCGATCGGGCGGGTGATCCGGCGCAGGATCAGGGTCAGGGCCAGCAGCAGGCAGACCAGCGCGATCGCGCCGACCAGGACGATGCGCCGGGTCGTCTCCTCGATCTTGGCGTAGACTCCCTTCAGGCTCACCGCCAGTTCAAGGGTGCCGACGGGCTTGCTCTTGCCGCCGGCGCCGTAGACCACGGGGCCCGCTCCACGATCAGGTCGGCGGTCGCCGCCTTGACGTCGCCATGCTCGGAGAACACTTCCCCGGTCGTGGCGGTCAGCCGGCTGTAGACATAGTCGTGATCGGAGGCTTCGGCGGAAGATGGTGAGCATGGCGGATTCCGTTCTGGACCAAATGCAGCCATGCCCCGAAGCGGAGCCGAAGCGACTCTTTTCTGTCAATTTCTTGAAATGTGCATTCACCACCGGACACCGGTCGGCGGCCCGGCATGATCCGGGCATGCTCGACGGGGAGCGCGGGTGCGCGGTTCCCTCGCGCAACGCCTCGGGGTTAAGATCCGGCAAGGAATATGAAAAGGACGAAGGGAGGAAAGCCATGCCGGCGACACCGGAACCATACCGGCTCCATGTGCCCGACGATGCGATCGAGGACCTGCGCGAGCGGCTCGGCCGGACCCGCTTTCCCGACCAGGCGCCCGGCGAACCCTGGGCCTTCGGCACCGACGTGGACTGGATGCGGAGCTTCACGGCCTATTGGCGGGACCGATTCGACTGGCGGGCGCAGGAGGCGCTGCTCAACGGGTTTCCCCAGTACAGGGTGCCGCTCCACGGGATCGACCTGCATTTCCTCCACGTCCCGGGAAAATCCGCCGACGCGATGCCGCTGCTGCTGTCGCACGGCTGGCCCGGATCGGTGTTCGAGTTCCTCGACCTGATCCCGCGCCTGACCGACCCCGCGGCCTTCGGCGGCGATCCGGCCGACGCCTTCACCGTGGTGGCGCCGTCCCTGCCCGGCTTCGGGCTGTCGTTCGCGCCCGGGCAGAAGCGTTTCGGCGCCGAGGAGATCGCCGACTGCTTCGCCGCGCTGATGACCGGGGTGCTGGGATACGACCGGTACGGCGCCCAGGGCGGCGACTGGGGATCCTTCATATCGTCCCGGATCGGCCATGCCCACCGGGACCATGTGGCGGGCATCCACCTGAACCTGATGCCGCTGCGGCGCGACCCGGCGATGGTCGGGTCCCCCACCCCGGAGGAGCGGCGCTACCTGGAGGAGCTGAAGGTCTTCCTGAAGGAGGAGACGGGCTACCAGTGGATCCAGGGGACCCGGCCGCAGACCCTGGCCTTCGGGCTGACCGACAGCCCGGCCGGGCTGGCCGCCTGGATCGCCGAGAAGTTCCGGGCCTGGTCGGACTGCGGGGGCGACGTGCTGTCGGTGATCGACCGGGACCGCCTGCTCGCCAATATCGGCCTGTACTGGTTCACCGGGGCGATCGGATCCTCCTTCTGGCCCTATTACGCCCGCCTGCACGGCCCCTGGCCGATCCCGGAAGGCGGCACGGTCGACGTCCCGACCGGCTATTGCCAGTTCCCGACCGAGATCCTGCGCCCGCCGCGGTCGATGGCGGAACGTACCTTCACCGATATCCGGCGCTGGAGCGTGATGGAGCGCGGCGGCCACTTCGCCGCGATGGAGCAGCCCGACGCCCTGGCCGCCGAGATCCGCGCCTTCTTCCGGCCGCTGCGCGGCTGACCGGGGAAGCGGCGGTCACTCTGCGAAGGGGAACTCCCCCAGCGGCTGCCACGGCCCGCCGAGATAGCGCCACAGCAGCAGGCTTTCGCCGACCACCCCGAACGGCTCGAAGCCGGCTGCGAGCCGTTCCAGCAGGGCGCGCGCCTCGGCCGGGGCCGCCTTGTTCTGGACGGTGACGTGGGGCCGGAACGGCTGCCGGTCCTGCGGGGTCAGATGGGCTGCCCAGCGGGCCGCCAGCGCCGCCCGGACCTCCGCCAGGGCGGGAGCGTCGAAGCCATAGGCGACGCCCTTCCCCAGGAAGCGCAGCCCCGTCGCCCGGAGGAGCGGCCGGGAGCGGCCGGCCAGCGCCTCCCGGAGTCCGGCGGCGATGCCGGCCGGGTCGTCGCCGGGAAGGTGGTGGAACAGGGTGAGATGCGCCGGCAGGAAGTTCCTCTCCGGCGGGAAATGCGCCCGTCGCAAGGCGTCCAGCCGGGCGAAGGAGTCGCCGTCCATCCCGAGCGTCAGGATCAGGGGCGCCGGTCCGCCCGGCGCCGTCATGGCATCCTCCCCGGCGAAACGGCCGCGGTGACTCGTCCCATGAATTCGCCCAAGGCAATACCATGGCGGGCAATGCCTATTCCTTCGGCAAGATAACAGTATATATCAATTTGTTGGGATATGACCCGGTTATGCTCTGGCATGTCGGTGCGATTCTTTCGAAAACTTGAAGTCATTAACTGCTCGTCAATCCATTCCTTATAAATTGAAGCTATCGCAAGACAAAGAGCCCGAAAGCCATGCCCTCCCCAGCCTCACAATCATCCTCAGCCACTCCCTACCCCGCCGCCTCGCCGGTCGATAAGCTCCACGCCGAGTATGCGGCTGCCCGCGACCAGATCCTGCGGCAGACCAACTCGACCCATGTGAGCGAGTGCCTGGACGCCATCCGCCCGCTGTGGGCCGCGTACCAGGCGAAGCTCGCGGCGCTGGCCTCCGCCGGGCAGGCCTTCGAGCCGGCCGCTGAGGAACCCGTCCTGGTCCGGCTGTCCGCCTGACAGGCGATATGGGCCGTTTCCTGCCGAAGGCCAGGAAACGGCAGGCGCCGGTCGGCAGAACGAACTTTCCCCGGACAAAGGACGCTTTTCCGGCAGAGCGTTCACCCTTCTGTCGTCATGGCCGGGCTTGACCCGCAGCTGTCCGGCACGATGATTGCTCATTCTGCGGAAGGGTTGATAGCGGGCAGAAACACTCCTTTTTCGTCATGGCCGGACTTGATCCGGCCATCTTTCGCGGGAAGCATCGAAGCCTCCGTGCCTTGAGATCCGCGGGTCAAGCCCGCGGATGATGAACCGAAGGAGAAAACAGTCGCTAGAAGTGTTCTCAATGGTTGATAGGCAAGTACCGTGCCGGACAGCCGTGGACTTGATCCGGGTATCCCCCTGCACGGCGGCGCTGATGGAGTCTGCAAGCGATGACCGGGTCAAGCCCGGTCATGACGATGAACAAAGGAACGCTCCACCAGAAAAACGCTCTCTGATTGAATCGGCAACAACCGTGTCGGACAGCCGCGGATCAAGTCCGCTCATGGCGGATGGGGTTCTTCTGCGTGCCTGATACACTGTCGGGCAACAGGCAGAATTCTTGCCGGATCACTTCGACTACGCAGCATGAACCGTGCAGAACGCCCCCAGAGGCTTGCCGCTCCGCTGCCCCCTCCCCCGCACGCCGCTCATTTTGCATGCGTATGAAACTTTTAAACATATAGGGGTATACAGTATAACGGCATCGACGTCCCGCCGAAGATAGTATTTCTGCTCCCCAAGGTGTCTTCTTGCTCTCGCCTCTTTGTCCCTGCTGCCGGAACTCCGGATATCCGATTGGTCAAATCGATCTCGGGGAAAGTTGCAACGATGCTTTCGAAGGGCGTCGGATGTTCCCCGACACAGGCAAGATGATCCGATACTCGGCCTGCCTGGCCTGCGACCACATTTGGACTACCTGCCTCGACCATTGGACTTCGGCTGACTTTCAACGGCACATCTACAATGACGATTATGTGCTCGCCGATCCCCCCTTCACGTACGACCGTCCCGCGCGCAACGCGGCACTGATCGACCGGATGGTCGGTCCCATGAAGGAAACGGTCGATATCCTGGACTGGGGCGGCGGCAACGGCCTCATGGTGCGCCTGCTCGCCGAGCGCGGCTTCCGTCATGCGGTCTCCTGCGACCCCTTCTACGGCGACGGCAAGCCGGCCCCGGGGCGGCGCTTCGACCTGGTGACCTGCTTCGAGGTGGTCGAGCACGTCCCGGACCAGCAATCGCTGTTCGCCGAACTGGCCCGCCTGGTCGCCCCGCGGGGAGCCCTGCTGCTGAGCACCCTTGTGCAGCCGGACGACATCCACCGGATGGGACTCGGCTGGTGGTACGCACGCCCCCGCAACGGACATGTCCGCCTGCACAGCACGGTCAGCCTGGAACACTGCCTGGCGGTCGTGGGACTGGAACTGGTGTCGCTGTCGGCCGAGTTGCACGTCGCATTCCGGACGGCGGACTCACCGGTGGTCCAGGCGCTGCTCGCGGCGGAGGTCCATGAGCCGTCGCTGCCCGGCTGAACCGCTCAGGGAAGCGACCGGGATACCGGGACGGCCGCGCCGAGGAGCGCCCGCTCGGGCGGCAGCTCGACCAGCACCTCGGTGCCGCTGCCGGGCTCGCTCGACATCCGGACCGTGCCGCCGTGGCGCTCCACGAGTTGGCGCACCAGCGGAAGGCCCAGCCCGGTGCCCTGGGCCTGGCGGGCATGCCGGCTGTCGGACTGCTCGAACGGCTGGAAGACGCGCGCGAGGTCGTCGGGCGGGATCCCGATGCCGGTATCCGTCACGACGATGACCGTGCGGCCGTCGGCGGGCCGCTCCAGCGAGACTCCGATCAGCCCGTCGGCGGGCGTGAACTTGATGGCGTTGGACAGCAGGTTGTCCAGCACCTGCCGCAGCCTCAGGCGGTCGCCGAAAACGCCGATATGGCCCAAGGCCGGCTCCAGTTCCACCCTGACGCCCGCGGCGCGGGCGGCTTCCCGCAGGTCGCGGATCGCTTCCGCGGCGACGGCGACCAGGTCGACGGCCTCCTCCCGAAGCTCCAGCTTGCCGGCCTCCAGCTTGGCGAGGTCCAGGATGTCGTTGATCAGCGACAGCAGCCTCTGGCCGGCATGGTGGATGTCGCCGATATACTCGGCCTGACGCTCGCCCAGCCGGCCGAAGATGCCGGTCATGAGGGCTTCGGAGAACCCCAGGATCGCGTTCAGCGGCGTGCGCAGCTCGTGGCTGACATTGGCCAGGAAGTTGGACTTGGCCTCGCTGGAGCGCACGGCGGCGTCGCGCGCGGCCACCAGGTTGCCGGTCAGGTCCAGGAGCTGGCGGTTGGTGGCGCGCAGCGTCGTCTCCGAACGCATGTGGCGGCGCATCAGCCATCCGAGGGCCAGCAGCAGGAGGACGAAACCCACGCCGTAGCCCAGCAGCTTGACCTGGAAGGCGCTCACCTGGGACTGCATCCGCCCGATCAGCGCGTTCTGCCGTTCGACCACGGCGAGCGACATCCGCCGGTGGACGATGATGGCCTGCTGGACCCCTTCGTCGGCGACCCGGCGGAACGCGGCCGGGTCCGACGCCAGCAGCGGCAGTACCCGGTCGATCAGGTCGACGGCGCGGCGGACGTCGGCGACGCCTTCCTCGGACCTGATGCCCCGGGTGTGCCATTCGGAGCTGCCGGTCTCCGGCAGCGAGTTGATCCGGTTGAAGACGTTGTCCAGCCGGAGATTGATCTCGTCGACCTGCGCGGGGTCGGCCGATTCCGGCGTCACGTCGGGATGCAGCCCGCGGATGGCGACCTGGAGGCGCAGAAGATCGCCGGCAAGCTGCCCGTCGTACCAGATGTCGGCGCCGCTGGCGATCTCCACCGACCGCTGGATGGCGATCAGATCGAAGACGAGCATCGGCGAACTGCACAGCAACAGTACGAAGGATACCGTCCAGACGATCTTGCCCAGGTCCATGAAACGCTCCCTGGCAGCCATCAGCGGGTACGAGGTCGCGGTAGCTTGGGGACGGGACCGCGACGCAGTTTCACGCGGTCCGTCATTCCACCATGATCGATTTCAGTTGCCAGACCCAGCGCGACAGGTAATCGCGCTGGCCCAGTTCCGGAAAGGCGTGTTGCGGATAGATCACCCAGATCGGGCCGCGGTCGCGCCGCGACATGTATTCGCCATCCCGCTTGAGGGCCAGCATGACGGGCCAGGTGCGGGCGTCGGCGGCCGGGGTCGTGCTCTCGAACTCGTTGAGCGCGATCAGTCTCAGCGTGGTGGCGGCCGGGTCGGCGCCGACCGCTTCGAGCAGGGCCGAGAGCAGGACCCCTTCGAACACGGAGGGTTCGACGGTCCAGCTCGTCAGGGTGGTGAAGCGGACCAGCCCCAGGGATTCCAGGGTCGGCAGGTCGAAGCGGATCGGGCCGTCGGCGGCGATCTTGCCACCGATCGTCAGGATGACCGGGCCCTTCGGCTCCGGGAAGTCCATGCCCGCTTTCAGCGTCGGCTCGGTGACCCGCTCGTAGACGGGCGAGGAGGCCTGCGCCGCCGCCTGCCGGGGAGCCGCCGCAAGGCCGACGGCCACGAGGCAGGCGAACATCCCGGCAAGCACGAGCTTGAGGACACGGGGATTCGGCAATGATGATGATAAAGCGAAATGCTGCGCCACGGCGAGACTGCCCATGTCCGGGGGGACGAGTTGAAATACTATATGCACCGGTAGCGGTGCATCTGTTATCAAATTTGGTCATTCATTACTTAAGATCCGATGAAAAATCCCCGCGGCATGGTTTCAGATATCCCCCGCGGACCTTTGTGATAGGGCATCGGCACCTTCTGTTTCCAAGTTCATATGACGGACGGCCGAAGAGTCGGCTTCGCCCGGACAGGGGCTTCTCCTTCGCTTCGGGCCCGACGCAGGGAACCGGATGCCTCGGCCGGCCCCCTAGAGCAGAATCGTCTCGCCCTTTCGGCGGACCCGGAACCAGCGGCAGCCGTAGCGGCCGAGGTCTATACTGACCTCGCCGTCCTTTCCCAGGGTGAAGTCGCCATGGCCGAACAGATCGACCAGGCTGTCCCATCCCAACGCATTCTCCACCTTGAAGCTGGCGCCGCATTCCTTGCCTCCCAGGTTGTGGATGGTCAGGACGGTCCGGCCTTCCCAATCGTAGCGCAAGGCGAAGACCGCGGGATCGGTCACCGGGACGACGCTCCAGGTGCCGTAGGCGATCTCGGGCGTCTCGTTGCGGCGGCGGATCAGGCGCTCCATCCAGTTCAGCAGGGAGGCGTCGTCGCGCCGCTGGGCCGCGACGTTCACGCCGGCCGGCCCCCAGCGCTTGCCCGAGACGACCGGGCGGCGGAGGTCTCCGGGCTTCGCGGTCGAGAAGCCGCCGTTGATCTCGTCCGACCACTGCATGGGCGACCGCACGCTCAGCCGGCCCGGGATGTCGAGGTTCTCGGACATGCCGATCTCCTCGCCGTAGAACAGGACCGGGGCGCCCGGGAGCGCGAACATCAGGCTGTAGGCCATGTGGATCCGGGCCTGGTCGCCGTCCAGCATGGTCGGCAGCCGGCGTCGCAGGCCCCGCCCGAACAGCTGCATCTCCGGCTTGGGGCCGAACGCCCGGAAGACCTCCTGCCGCTCCGCCTCGGTCAGCTTGTCGAGCGACCATTCGTCATGGTTCCGGATGAAGTTGCCCCACTGGGCATCCGCCGGCAGCGACGGCAGGGCCTTGAGCCCGTGGATCAATCCGCTGGCGTCGCCCCGCGCCAGCGCCATCGCGAATGTCTGGTTGAGGTTGAAGTTGATGCACATGTGGAGTTCGTCGCCGTCGTCGCCGAAGAAACGGCGGACGTCTTCCGGCTCCAGGTTGACCTCTCCCATCAGGATCGCGTCGCCCCGGCGCCGGCCCAGGAAGGCGCGCAGTTCGCGCAGCCAGTCGTGGGGCGCTATGTCCATCTGCCCCTTGATGCCGATCGTCTCCAGCAGGAACGGCACCGCGTCGACCCGGAAGCCGGCGAGGCCGAGTTGGAGCCAGAAGCCGATGATCTTGCGGATCTCGTCGCGCACGGCCGGGTTGGCGATGTTGAGGTCGGGCTGGTGCTTGTAGAAGCGGTGCAGGAAATACTGGCCGGCCTGCTCGTCCCACTCCCAGTTGCTGTCCTCCTTGTCGGGGAAGACCAGGCCGCCCTGGTCGCCGGCGGGAATCTTGTCGCTCCAGACATACCAGTCCCGGTAGGGCGACTTGGGGTCGGACCGGGCCGACTGGAACCAGGGATGCTCCTTCGAGGTGTGGTTGACCACCAGGTCCGCGATGACCCGGATGCCGCGGTCTCGCGCGGTCCGGATGAACTCGACGAAGTCGCCGAGCGAGCCCAGGCGAGGATCGACGCCGTAATAATCGGTGATGTCGTAACCGTCGTCGCTGTTGGGCGTCGGGTAGAACGGCATCAGCCACAGGCACGTGACCCCGATCCCGGCCAAGTAATCGATCCGCTGGATCAGCCCGGCGAAGTCTCCGATCCCGTCGCCGTCGCTGTCCTGGAAGGTTTCCACGTCGAGGCAGTAGAAGACGGAGTTCTTCCACCAGGTGTCGCTGGTCCGGGTGATCGCCATGATGGTCCTCTTATCCTTGGTGGACGCCCAGGGCGCGGACGTCCCCATGGAAAGGCCGGCGGCGCCGATAGGTTCCAGCCGCCCGCGCGGGGTCAGGTCAGGCCCGGCCCGCCTCCCCGGCCCTCCTCCGACGCCGGCGCAGCAGGAACGGCACCAGGACGAGCAGCAGCGCCGTCACCAGGAGCCCCAGCGAGATCGGCTGGGTGAAGAACACCGACACGTCGCCCTGGCTGATCGCCAGCGCCCGGCGGAACTGCTGCTCGACCAGCGGCCCCAGGATCAGGCCCACGACGCAGGGCGCCACCGGCACGTCGAGCACGCGCATGCCGAAGCCGATCAGCCCGATCACCCACAGGATGACGAGGTCGACCACGTTGTTGTTGAGCGTGTAGGCGCCCAGGGTGGCGAACACCAGGATGCCGCCGTAGAGCCACGGGCGCGGGATGGTCAGCAGCTTGACCCAGATCCCGACCATGGGCAGGTTCAGCATCAGCAGCAGCACGTTGCCGATATAGAGGCTGGCGATCATGCCCCAGACCAGCTCGGGATTGGTGTCGAACAGCAGCGGCCCCGGCTGGAGCCCGTACTGCTGGAAGGCGGCCAGCATGATGGCGGCGGTGGCCGAGGTCGGCAGGCCCAGCGCCAGCAGCGGGGCGAGCGTCCCGGCCGCCGAGGCGTTGTTGGCGGCCTCCGGGCCGGCGACCGCCTCGATGGCGCCCTTGCCGAACTCCTCCGGGTGCTTGGACAGGCGCTTTTCCACAAGGTACGACAGGAAGGTCGGGATCTCGCTGCCGCCGGCCGGCAGCGCGCCGATCGGGAACCCCAGGAAAGTGCCGCGAAGCCACGGCTTCCACGACCGCTTCACGTCCTCGCGGCTCAACCACTTCGAGCCCTTGAGGGCGTAGATCTCCTCCGTCTCGAAGCGGTAGCGGGACGCGACGTAGAGCGTTTCCCCGACCGCGAACAGCCCGACCGCGACCACGACGGTGTCGATCCCGTCGAGCAGCTCGGGAATGCCCAGGGTGAAGCGCGCCTGGCCGGTCTGGAGGTCGATGCCGACCAGCCCGAGGGACAGGCCGAAGAACAGGCTGGCGAGGCCGCGCGGCAGGCTGTCGCCCAGCACGGCGGTGACTGTGACCAGCGCCAGCACCATCAGCGCGAAATACTCCGCCGGCCCGAACAGCAACGCCATCTGCACCATCAGCGGCGCCACGAAGGTCAGCGCGATCGTGGCGATGGTCCCGGCGACGAACGAGCCGATCGCCGCGGTGGCGAGTGCCGTGGCGCCGCGCCCCTGGCGCGCCATCTCGTGTCCGTCGATCGCGGTCACGATGCTGCCGGACTCGCCCGGGGTGTTCAGCAGGATCGCGGTGGTCGAGCCGCCATACATGGCGCCGTAATAGATACCGGCGAACATGATGAAGGCGGATGTCGGTTCCAGGTTGTAGGTGATCGGCAGCAGCAGGGCCACGGTCAGCGCCGGACCGATGCCGGGCAGCACGCCGATCGCCGTGCCGACCGTCACGCCCAGGACCGACCAGAGCAGATTGTAGGGTGTCAGCGCCACGGCGAAGCCGTGGCCGAGGGCCGCGAGGGTTTCCATCGGTGTCCGCCTATTCCGCCGCCGGCTCGGCCGGGGCAAGGAAGTCCTCGACCATCTCGCCGGGGATGCCGCCGGGCAGGCCGAGGTCGAGGCCGTAGTTGAAGACGACGAAGGCCAGGACCGCCAGCCCCAGGCCGAGCCCCGCGTCCACGAGGATCCGGCGGCTGAGGAAGGCCCGGGCCACCAGGACGAACAGCAGCGTCGCGGCGACGATCCAGCCCGCATATTCGATCAGCAGCATCTCGACGATCAGGCCGGCCGAGACCAGCGCCACGGCGCGCCAGTCCAGCTCGATCCCGCGCTCGTGGGCGATGCGGCCGGCCAAGGCCTCGCGCAGCAGGGTGGCGCCGATGGCCAGCAGCCCCACCGCGATCAGGAAGGGGAACAGCCGGGGGCCGACCGGCGCGTTGCCGCCGGCACCGCCGAGCATCCAGGTCTCGATCCCGATGAACAGGCCGAGCGCCACCACCGCCCCGCCCAGTACCGCCTCGCCCAGGCGCAGGCCGCGTCCCGTCGTCATGTCTTCCCCCCAGGTCTTCCGCCGTTGTGGTCCGGCTTTGCGTGCATCGTCCGGCCAGCTTACCGCCGATCGGGGCTGCGGTCACCATGCCGCGGCCGTCAGGCCCGAACGGGATGGCAGGTGCATCCTCGTGAAGATGCCCATCCAAGTAACATATGTAATCGTTCTGGAGTTCTATAATGAATTATAGACCACGGAGAGAGATATTTTTCACCCGGCTCAAAGTAACTTCAGCACGGCGCAGACTTAATCTCGCTTTCCAACTAGGGTCAGGAGAAACCGATGATCGCAGATCCGATTCTGTTCTGGAACGATGTCTCTCTTGAGGTACATCGGCGTGATTTCAGCTTCGAGGAAGCGCCGTCGAAAGGCCATGGATCCAAGGCCTACATGGATCAGCAGGTATCGGTTCCCGAGCAAGGCGGGCCCACGAGAACGTCCCGCGCGCTGGCGATCGTCCATCTCGCGATGCACGACGCCTGGATCGCCTACCGCGACCAGGGCACCCGCTATCACGTCGATCCCGTCCTGCCCCTGTCGGAGGTGGATACCGACGGCGGCTATGCCGCCGTGGGCGAGGCCGCGGCCATGACGCTCACCGCGCTCTATCCCAGGCAGGCCGCCTTCATCCGGAGCAAGTGCCAGGAATGGACGGCGCTGATCGCGGACATCGACCCGGCCCAGTCCGACAGGGGCGCCATCTTCGGCGCGGCGGTGGGCAAGCTCCACCTGGAGGACCGTAGGAACGACGGCTCGGAGAAGGCTGGCGACTACATGGTCGCGGGAACTCCCGGTGCCCACCAGCCCGACCCTTACGCTCCCGACCAGGGTTTCCTGACCCCGGCATGGGGCGAGGTCAGGCCGTTCATCGGCGGCGGGCCCGTCCCCGGTATCGGGCCGTTCGGCCTGACGGAACTGTCCGACGTGCTGAAGCACGCGGACTGGCACCGGGAGGTCGAGGAGACCCGGACCAAGGGCGGCGCCCCGGGCACGCCCGGCCTGACCCGGACCGCCGAGGAAACCATCGTCGGGATTTTCTGGGGGTACGACGGCGTCCGCCATCTCGGGACGCCGCCCCGGCTATACAACCAGTGCGTCCGGACCATCTCGAAGCAGGCCGGCCTTTCCCCGACCGAGAACGCCAGGCTGTTCGCGCTGGTCAACATGACCATGGCGGACGCCGGCATCGCCGCCTGGAAACTGAAATACGAGATCAACCTGTGCCGCCCCGTCATCGGGGTGCGCGAAGCCGCACGGGGATACGGCAAATACGGCAACTCGTCCCCGGCCACCTTCGCCGGCGGCAGCCTCGCCATGCCGGTTCCGGACACGGCTGACGCCATCAAGGCATGGCTGGCGGTCGAGCCCGTCGGCATCTCGACCCGCTACCACACCCGGGCGGCCGATCCCGCGGCGATGACGCCGGAGATGCATTTCGACGGCGACCCGACGTGGCGTCCCCTGGGCGCTCCCCAGACCAACGATCCGGGCAAATTCCACCGCACGCCGAACTTCCCGGCCTATCCTTCCGGACACGCGACGTTCGGCGCCGCCTGCTTCATGACGGTCTACCACTTCCTCAAGGCCCGCATGGACTGCGGCGGCGGGACCGATCCGGACACCCTCGCCTTCGCCTTCACGTCGGACGAGTTCAACGGCGTCAACGGGGACCCGGACGGTTCGGTCCGGCCGAGGCACATGCGGAAGATGACGCTGGCGCAGGCGATCCATGAGAACGCCGTCAGCCGGGTCTATCTGGGCGTCCACTGGCGGATCGACGCGATCGAGGGCGTCCGGCTCGGACAGGAGATCGCCCGGCAGGCCGCGACGATGATCCCGGGGCCGGGCGGCGCCACGGCGACCATCGCGGAATTGAAGAAGTCCCTGGTCGCGGGCGACTGACGACCCGGCACGGCTCAGGTCGGGCGGACCCGCGCCATCCGCTCGACCGCGCCGGGCTCGCCCAGGATCAGGGGCCGGCGCCAATTGCGCAGGTCGGGGGCGCCGCCCGAAGCCCCCGCGACGGGCTCCAGCCGCTCCAGCGGGACCCACCCCCGCTCGTCCCGGTACCGGACCTCGCCGCCGGCGGCCAGGACCAGCGGGATACCGCCGGCGACGTCCCAGACGTTGGGGCGCTCGAACCGGGCCACCCGCAGCAGCCCTGCCGCCACGAAGGCGCATTCGACCGCGGCGGAGCCGGTCTTGCGGATGTCCCATTCCAGCGCCGCGTCCGGCGTCGCCTCGGGCTCGCCGGCGAGGCGGCGGCGGACGGCGGGATTGGGCCTCGGGTCGAGCGCCTCCTCGTCGAAGCAGAGGGGGCCGCCCGCCCTGGCATGGTAGACGCCGGGACGGAGCGCATGGCTGGTGCTGCACCAGACCGCGCCCACCACGGGCCTCCCCCGGTGAAGCACGCCGACCGACCCGGCGAACAGCGGGAACCCGTTGACGAAATTGGTCGTGCCGTCGATCGGATCGACCGCCCAGACGAAGTCGTGGTCGCGGCCCGGCCGCTCGTCCATCTCCTCGCCCAGGATGTCGTGCTCCGGGAACCGGTCGCCGAGCCGGGCGCGGATCAGCACCTCGACCTGGGAATCGACCTCGGAGACGGGGTCCTTGAGGGACTCCCCGGCCGCCGGGGCACCCTCGGCATTACCCTTGTAGCGGACTTCGAGGGTGCGGCCGAGGGCGGCGACGATCTCGGTGCCGGCCAGCCTGGCCAGTTCCACCGCCACGCGCTCGATGTCGCGCAGCAACTCCTGCGGAGGGACCCCGTCGGGGCCGCCCCTGGCCGGTTCGCCACTCATGGCGTCCTCCCTGGCTTGTCCGCGGCGGCACCCCGCGCGGCGGACGCCGGCACCAGGATGCGGACCTGTTCGGGTTCGAGACCGATGGAGACCCGGCCGACCACGCCCGGCGCCGGGGAAAAGTTGTCGCCGAGGCGGAGCGACTTGCCCGCCCAGACGATCTCGACCTCACGGCCCCGGATGACGTCGAGCGGGGGCATGGCGACGTCGGGGCCGCCGTCCAGCCATTCCAGCATCTCGGCCCGGCGATCGGCCGGCATATGCACGACGTCGAGGAGGCCGTCGCCGGGATCGGCGTCGGGCGCCAGCGTCAGGTCGGGGCCGGTCTGGCCGATATTCATGACCTCGAAGACCAGGAAGTCGCCTTCCAGCGTGCGGCCGTCGACGATGGCCTTGAGATGTTCGGACGCGCCTTCGGCCACCTTTTGCCGGAACGTCTCCCGGCTGGTCCGGATCTGCTCCTCGCCCGCAACGCCCGCCTCGTCCACCTCGGCCATGGCGCGGGCCAGCAGCCCCATCCCGACGGCCTCGATGAAGCGATGGTGGCCCCACGGCCCCTTCGCGAACCCGATGTCGAAGGGCCGCGGCACCATGTTGCCCAGGGCGGCGGCGATCTCCGCCGGATCGCCGGCGATCCCGAGCGCGTCGGCGATGTTGTTGGCGGTTCCCTGCGGGACGATCGCGACCGGTATGCTCCGGTCCGGCAGGTGCGTCAGCACCCGGGTGACCGTGCCGTCGCCGCCCACCGCCACGACCAGGTCGGCGGGGCGGCACAGCACGTCCGAGAAATCGGTTCCGTTCACCGCGCAGGAGAAGGGCTCGCACCCCGCCTGGCGGAAGATTTCCAGAAGGTCGTCCTGCGATGGTCCGTCATCGCCGGCCGACGGGCTATGTAGAAGAAGCGTGCGCATGACCCCGCCAACATGCCGCCCGCACGGCGAGTTCCGGCGGAAAATGCACAAAACCGTGTCCCTGAGTGTTGAACAAGGAAGCAATTTTCCGCTGAACGGAACCCGCTGCCGAGAAAACGTTTAATTTGCACGTATCCAGGAACTATATGTCAGTGTACCTTGTCGCAAATATCTCACAGGGAGAGTCGCCGCCGGTAAGAATCCGGTACATCACCTGCCAGCATAATGCCGTCTTCCTAGGGCGCTTCTTTGGAACTAAATAAAATGCCACGATCTCAACTTGCCGTCATTCCGTTCGAAGTCCGCCAGGATCAGTTGATGGTGCTGATGGTGACCTCGCGCGAGACGCGGCGCTGGGTCGTTCCCAAGGGATGGCAGGAAAAGAAGGTTCCGGACCCCGAGCAGGCGGCGCGCGAGGCCTACGAGGAAGCGGGCGCCATCGGCCAGGTAGGCGCCAAGCCGATCGGCTCCTACCGTTACGAGAAACGCCTGAAGAACGGCCGGTCGAAGACCCTGGACGTCGCGGTCTACCCGTTCGAGGTCGAGGATCTGCTGGATGAGTGGCCGGAAATGGAGGAGCGCGAGCGCCGCTGGATGACCCCGGCCCAGGCCGCCCTGGCGGTCGACGAGGGATCGCTCGCGGCACTGCTGCTCGGGCTGGAGGCGAACCCGCCTCGGCTCGGCGGGTCCGGGCCGTCCCGGAAATCCTCCGCCGGCCGCCGGAACGGCCGCGCCTCGGCGCACCCTTTCTGACGGGTTCCGCCGGAGCCGGCCCGCGCTGCCCAGACGGCGCTTGAAACGGGCCGGGGGATGTATAGCATCCCGCGGCACGCAGCAGCTGCGCCCCGACATTCCGCCGGGGCTCCGGGAGTCCGCCCTCGTGCATGATTACGCCAAGAAGATCCTCACCGCCCGCGTCTACGACGTCGCCGTCGAGAGCCCGCTGGACGCGATGCCCCGCCTGTCGCAGCGGATCGGCAACCGGGTCTTCCTGAAGCGCGAGGATCTCCAGCCGGTCTTCTCCTTCAAGATCCGCGGCGCCTACAACAAGATGAGCGGCATGGCGCGGGCCGACCTGGAGCGCGGCGTGATCTGCGCCTCGGCCGGCAATCACGCCCAGGGCGTCGCCATGGCGGCGGCGCGCCTGGACGTCCGGGCCATGATCGTGATGCCCTGCACGACGCCGGCCATCAAGGTCCAGGCGGTCGAGCGGCGGGGCGGCCAGGTGGTGCTGCACGGCGACGGCTTCGACGAGGCCTACGCCCATGCCCGCCTGCTGGAGGCGGAGCACGGGCTGACCTTCATCCACCCCTACGACGACCCCGACGTCATCGCCGGCCAGGGAACGGTGGGGATGGAGATCCTGCGCCAGCACCCCGACCCGATCGAGGCGATCTTCGTGCCGATCGGCGGCGGCGGGCTGGCCGCCGGGGTCGCGGCCTTCGTCAAGTTCCTGCGGCCCGACGTCAAGGTGATCGGGGTGGAGCCGGACGACGCCGCCAGCATGAAGGCGGCGCTGGATGCCGGCGAGCGGGTGGTGCTGGACCAGGTCGGGCTGTTCGCCGACGGCGTCGCGGTCCGCCAGGCCGGGGCCGAGACGTTCCGGCTGTGCCGCGAGCTGCTGGACGGCATCGTCACCGTGGACGCGGATTCCATCTGCGCCGCGGTCAAGGACATCTTCGACGACACGCGGGCGATCGCCGAGCCGTCGGGCGCCGTGGCGCTGGCCGGGCTGAAGCTCTACGCGGAGCGGGAGGGCATCTCCGGCCGGGCGCTGGTCACCGTCAACAGCGGTGCCAACCTGAACTTCGACCGGCTTCGCCACATCGCCGAGCGCGCCGAGATCGGCGAGCACCGGGAGGCGCTGCTGGCCGTCACCATCCCGGAGCGGCCGGGCAGCTACCGCCGCTTCATCCAGATCCTGGGCCGCCGGTCGATCACCGAGTTCAACTACCGCTATGTGGACGATCCCGAGGCGCACATCTTCGTCGGCGTCCAGCTGACCGGGGGCGAGCGCGAGAAGCGGGAGATCATCGACCTGCTGCGTGCCGAGGGCTTGCCGGTCCAGGACATGAGCGACAACGAGATGGCGAAGCTCCATGTCCGCCACATGGTCGGCGGACGCGTGCCCGGCCTGCGCGACGAGCTGATCTATCGCTTCCAGTTCCCGGAGCGGCCGGGCGCGCTGCTGAAGTTCCTGGACGGGCTGGCGACGGACTGGAACATCTCGCTGTTCCATTACCGCAACCACGGCGCCGACTACGGCCGCGTGCTGGCCGGCATCCAGGTCCCGGAGGCCGACCGGCCGATCTTCCGGCAGCGGCTGGCCGAGCTGGGGTACCCGTGCTGGGACGAGACCGACAACCCGGCCTACCGATCCTTCCTGGACGGCGGCGGCCGCACTATCCGTGCCGGGAAAGATCATTATCCGATCTAAAGTTTTTCTTGTGGCGCGCCTGGGAAATAGATATGCCGATGCGGACAATTTTCGGGATGTGCGCGGGACGGCGTATATCCGACAGGACGACGTGACGGAGGGGAGGTGGCGCGGATGGCGCGAGCAGCCGCAGTTTCCGGGGAGTCGGTATCCGGGGAGCCGGTATCCGGGCAGAATGGCCGTGAACCGGCCGGCCGGGCCGCCGCGGTGGCGCTGGACGGGGTCGGGATCAGCTTCGACCTGCCGGACGGCGGGACCTACCAGGCGGTCGCACCGACCCGCCTGGCGGTGGCGGAGAGCGAGTTCGTCGCGATCGTCGGGCCGACCGGCTGCGGCAAGTCCACGCTGCTGAACGCCGCCGCCGGACTGCTGAAGCCGGCCTCCGGCACGGTCAGCATCCTCGGCGAGCCGCTGACGGGCCTGAACCGCCATGCCGGCTACCTGTTCCAGCAGGACAGCCTGATGCCGTGGAAGACCGCGGCCGAGAACGTCGCGATCGGGCTGGAGGTCGCCGGCATTCCCCGGACCGAGGCGAGCGACCGCGCCCGCGACTGGCTGGGCCGGGTCGGGCTGAAGGCGTTCGGCGACCGCTATCCCCACATGCTGTCGGGCGGCCAGCGCAAGCGCGTCGGCCTGGCCCAGGTTCTGATCCGCGATCCCAGGATCATCCTGATGGACGAGCCGTTCGGCCCGCTGGACGCGCAGACCCGGCTGATCATGGGCGACCTGCTGCTGGAGCTGTGGTCGGCCGACCGCAAGGCCGTGATGTTCGTGACCCACGACCTGGAGGAGGCGATCGCCCTGGCCGACCGGGTCGTGATCATGTCGGCGGGACCGGCCGCGCGGATCATCGGCGACTATCCGATCCCGCTCGACCGGCCGCGCGACATCGGCGAGATCAAGCTGGACCCGCGCTTCCTGGAGACCCACCGGGAGATCTGGCACGCGCTGAAGGAGGAAGTCCTGAAAGGCTATCGCCAGAGCGAGGGGGCATGACCATGAGCCGCGCGAAACTGCTGCCGCTCCAGATCCTGGTGGCGGCCGCCGCGATCCTGCTGTGGTACCTGGTGTCGGAGACGGCGCTGTTCGGCGACCCGAAGACCATGCGGTTCTTCTTCTCGACCCCGCTGGACGTGGCCGAGCGGATCGGCGAGTGGATGATCGGCGGGACGATCTGGTACCACCTGGGCATCACGCTGCTGGAGGCGGCGCTGGCCTTCGTGATCGGGTCC
This sequence comes from Skermanella rosea, assembly GCF_016806835.2. Classification (NCBI taxonomy): domain Bacteria; kingdom Pseudomonadati; phylum Pseudomonadota; class Alphaproteobacteria; order Rhodospirillales; family Azospirillaceae; genus Skermanella; species Skermanella rosea. The sequence continues at coordinate 4,611,797 of NZ_CP086111.1, forward strand.
GTCAGCGGCGTGCTGATCGGGTTCTGGTTCGCCCGGAAGCCGCTGGTGGCCGGCGTGTTCGACCCCTACGTCAAGGCCGCGAACGCGCTGCCGCGCGTCGTGCTGGCGCCGATCTTCGCGCTGTGGCTGGGGCTGGGCATCTGGTCCAAGGTGGCGCTGGGCGTCACGCTGGTCTTCTTCATCGTCTTCTTCAACGTCTACCAGGGCGTCAAGGAGGTCAGCCCGACCGTGCTGGCCAACGCGCGCATGCTGGGCATGAACGAGCGGCAGTTGCTGCGCCACGTCTACCTGCCGTCGGCGCTGAGCTGGATGTTCTCGTCGCTCCACACGTCGGTCGGGTTCGCCATGGTCGGCGCCGTCGTCGGCGAGTATCTCGGATCGTCGGCCGGGCTCGGCTACCTGATCCAGCAGGCCGAGGGCGTGTTCGACGTGACGGGGGTGTTCGCCGGCATGTTCGTGCTGATGGCCTTCGTGATCCTGATCGACTGGCTGGTGACCAAGGTGGAGAACCGCCTGCTGGTCTGGCGCCCGCAGCCGGCGGCGGCCTGAGGCCGCCAATCATCGATAATCAGAATGCAAGATGGGCACAATGCAAGAGGGGAAGCATCCATGAAGATCCTGATGAAGGGCCTGTCCGGCGCGCTCGCGGTCGCCGGCCTGGCGCTGGCCCTGGCGGGCGCCGCCGCCGCGGCCGAGCCGGAAAAGAAGGACGTGTCGCTGGCGGTCGGCGGCAAGCCGCTGCTGTACTATCTCCCGCTGACCGTCGCCGAGCGGAAGGGCTTCTTCAAGGAAGAGGGCCTGAACGTGGAGATCAACGACCTGGGCGGCGGCGCCAAGTCGCTCCAGGCGCTGATGGGCGGGTCGGTCGACGTGGTGACCGGCGCCTACGAGCACACGATCCGCATGCAGCAGAAGGGCCAGGACATCCGGGCCGTGGTCGAACTGGGGCGCTTCCCCGGCATCGTGCTGGCGGTGCGCAAGGACTTGGCGGGCGAGATCAAGTCGCCGGCCGACTTCAAGGGCCGCAAGATCGGCGTCACGGCGCCCGGGTCGTCCACCGCGCTGACCGTGCAGTACGCCATGGTCAAGAACGGCCTCGCCGCGACCGACGGCAGCCTGATCGGCGTCGGCGGCGGAGCCAGCGCGGTGGCCGCGATGAAGCAGGGCCAGATCGACGTGATCTCTCACCTGGACCCGGTCATCGCCAAGCTGGAATCCGACGGCGACATCGCGACGCTGATCGACACCCGCACCGAGGACGGCGCGCGGGCGCTGTTCGGCGGATCGAACCCGGCCGCCGTGCTCTACGCCAAGGCCGACTTCATCGAGAGCAATCCCGAGACCATGCAGCGCCTGACCAACGCCTTCGTGAAGTCGCTGAACTGGATCGGCAAGGCGACGGCCGAGGAGATCGCCGCGGTGGTCCCGCCGGAATACCACCTGGGCGACAAGGGCCTCTACATGAAGGCGGTCGAAAGCTCCAAGGAGAGCTATTCGCTCGACGGCATCATCAAGAAGCAGGGCATGGAGAGCATGCTGGCGATGCTGAAGACCCTGGAGCCCGACTTCGCCAACGCTGACATCGACCTGGACAAGACCTTCGACCCGACCTTCGTGCAGAAGGCCCAGGCGAAGTAAGGGGACGCTCTTCCTGGAATCGAGGGTGGTAGCGGTTCACATGAAGCTCGCTTGATGCCGTCGCCATCCCCGTTCCGGGCGTATTCGTTACGGCCATGGCACACAGTCCCGTGCTCATGGCGGCCGGCCGTCAGGCGGACGTGGACCGAATAAACAGCCTCTCGGCGCTGAAATCGATGACTTCGTTGAAGGTCCGATGGAAGGTGTGAGCCTTGCCTTCGGAGCGGAGCAAGGAAGTCGCGCCCCCCGGGATCTCCGCGTCATTACGCCATTTGGCTTAACCTATCGTTTCGCCGGATCGTCTGCGGCGGCTGCCCGAAGGCTCGCACGAACGCTCGACGCATTCGGTCTCGGTCGGCAAAGCCCGTCTCCCGCGCGACCTCGTCCATCGAATGCCGACCTTGTTCCATCATCAGCCGTGCTGCCTCGACCCGCAGCTGCTCCACGGCCTTGGCGGGAGAACGACCCGTTTCCGCCAGGAACGTGCGGCTGAACTGCCGCGGACTCAGGTGAGCGGCGTCGGCAAGCTGTTCCACGGAGATTGTATCGGCCAGATGCTCCTTGGCGTAGGCAAGCGCATTCTGAACGCGATCGGACTTCGGTGACATGTCGAGAAGCGCGGAGTGCTGCGACTGCCCGCCCGCGCGCCGGTGATAAACGACAAGGGACTTGGCGGCATGCCGCGCCACATCCGAACCGAAGTCCTTCTCGACCATGGCCAGTGCCAGATCGATGCCGGCGGTTGCTCCGGCTGATGTCCAGATCGCGCCGTCAATGATGAATATGCGGTCTTCCTCGACTTTGATCGCGGGGAAGCGCGCCTGAAGCTCAATCGCATTGCGCCAGTGTGTCGTCGCCCTCCGTCCGTCGAGCAAACCGGCCTCAGCCAGGATGAAGGTGCCGTTGCAGATCGCCGCGATGCGGCGCGTGCCATCCTGCGCTGAACGGAGAAGGTCGAGCAGGCCTGCCGTCGGCCGTGGTGGGCCGAGCCCGGCCCCGACGATCAGCGTGTCGATCTCGCCGGGCTCGAAGGGTACTGTCTCGACGATCATGCCGAGCGAGGAGGCGACCGGACCACCGGTCTCGGAGAGGACGCTGATCTCATAGAGCGTCTCGCCGGCGAGCATGTTCGCGAACTCGAACACCGAGGCCGCCGCCAGCGTCATCATCTGGAACCGCGGGATGAGGATAAACCCGACGCGCTGCATGAGGCGACTCCGGTCACATGTCCGAAAAGGCAGTGTAAACGACTTAGGGGCCGAGCGCCAGCGAGCCTAAAGTGTGCCCAGCAGCCAGCAGGGTGCTGACTGACAAACAAAAGGCAACATCATGCTTGGCCACAATAAAGGCACTGCTCTCGTCACGGGCGCATCTGCGGGCATCGGAGCAATCTACGCCGATCGCCTCGCCGCACGAGGCTATAATCTAATCCTTGTTGCCCGGAGCCGGGTTCGACTGGACATGTTGGCGGCAGGAATTACTGACCGCACCGGACGCTCCGTCGAGGTGATCGCGGCCGATCTCGCGTTGAAGGCGGACCTCGCGCGGGTTGAAACCATCCTCAAGTCGGACGCCAGCATCACGCTCCTCGTCAACAACGCCGGAATCGGTGCGCCAGTGCCGACTTGGCAGGCCGACGTCGATCTGATGGAGCAGATGGTCGACGTCAACGTCACCGCTCTCATGCGGCTCACCTACGCCGCGGTGCCCGGCTTCGTCGCTCGCGGCAAGGGCACGGTCATCAACATCGCTTCCACCGTGGCACTGGCGCCCGAGTTCCTGCTCAACGGCGTCTACGGCGGCACCAAGGCCTTCGTGGTGGCCCTCTCGGCCTCGCTGCACAACGAGCTCGCCGACAAGGGCGTCCGGGTCCAGGTCGTGCTTCCCGGCGCTACCGCGACCGACTTCTGGGACATCTCGGGCGTGCCGCTCGCCGGCGTACCGACTGAGATCGTGATGCCGGCCCCGGCCATGGTCGACGCGGCGCTCGCCGGCCTCGACCTTGGCGAGATCGTCACCATCCCGGCGCTGCCCGATACCGCGACTTGGGACGCTTTCGAAGGCGCGCGCGCCGCGATGGTGCCCAACCTCTCGCGGGCGGCGCCGGCCGAGCGCTATCGCCCGACCCCCGCGGCTGCCTGAGATCGGCGCCGGTCACAGCGCAAATCTGCAGCGCCACCGTATCCCGCTTCATCGAGGAGAACGATCATGCCTGCCCTCTCGCTCGTCTCTCGCCGCCAACTGCTGCTGACGACCACGGTCTCCGTCGCGGCATTCGGCCTCGCCCTGCAGACCGGCGCCGGCTTTGCTCAAACTGTCGCCGCTCCCGCCTCGGTCAGCGTCGCCGCGCAAGACGCAACCATCCGCCCATTTCGTGTGAACGTGCCGGAAGCGGCACTCGTCGATCTTCGCCGCCGCATCGCCGCGACCCGTTGGCCGGACCGGGAAACCGTCCCGGATCAGTCGCAAGGTGTCCAGTTGGCGAAGCTGCAAGACCTCGTCCGCACCTGGGGCACGGACTACGACTGGCGCAAGGCCGAGGCGAAGCTGAACGCCTTGCCGCAGTTCATCACCACGATCGACGGCGTCGACGTCCAGTTCACCCACGTCCGCTCGAAGCACCCTGACGCCATGCCGCTGGTCATGACCCACGGCTGGCCGGGGTCCGCGCTCGAGCTGCTGAAGGTCGTGGGCCCGCTGACCGATCCCACCGCTCACGGCGGACAGGCGGAAGACGCCTTCCACCTCGTCCTGCCGACTTATCCGGGATACGGCTTCTCCGGAAAACCGACCGAGGCGTGGGGCCCCGACCGGGTCGGCCGCGCCTGGGATGTTCTCATGAAGCGCGTGGGCTACGAGCGCTACGTGTCGCAGGGCGGCGACTGGGGGGCGATCATCTCGCAGGTGATGGCGGTGCAGGGGCCGCCGGGGCTGCTTGGAATCCATACCAACATGCCCGGCACCACACCTCCAGCCGTGCTGAGGCTGATCCGCAACCGCGAGTCCGCGCCGGCCGGGTTTACGGACGCCGAAAAGGTGGCGTTCGCCGGGCTCGAGACCTTTTACAGGAAGGGGTTCGGTTATGCCGAGATGATGAACACCCGGCCGCAGACGCTCGGCTACGGTCTCGCGGATTCGCCGGTCGCGCTTGCCGCCTTCCTGTACGAGAAGATCGCGATCTGGACGCACAGCGGCGGTGATCCGGAACGTGTGCTGACGCGAGACGAGATCCTCGACAACATCACGCTCTACTGGCTCACGAACACAGGCACCTCGTCATCCCGGTCCTACTGGGATGCGGCACAGGGTGAAGGCGGGCCGTTCAACGCCATCGAGATCACCAAGGTGCCGGTCGCAGTCACGGTCTTCCCGGGCGAGATCTACCGGGCGCCGCGGAGCTGGGGCGAGCAGAGCTTCAAGAAGCTCATCTACTGGAACGAGGTCGACAAGGGCGGGCACTTCGCCGCCTGGGAGCAGCCGGAGCTCTTCGCCGGTGAGATCAGGGCGGCCTTCAGACCCCTTCGCTCATCGCAGCCGTCCGACCAAGCCGATACGTTCAAGGCGGTCGAGCGATGACCGCCGGCATCACCCATCCGCTCCTCGCCAAGGCCCTTGTGGCCGACAGCGGAATCGAACTCCGGCGTGATCTCAGGGGGGATTGTCTTCCCCCGTCGTGACGGGTAGCCGCCTCCGGGATCCGAAGGGCAGCGACATGCCGCCGGCGCCTCCCCCCAACGGGTCCACTCCCAGGAGCAGGAGCAGCAATATCTCGCGCGTAACGCTGTCGCGGAACCGGTGGCCATCATGGTCGGTGTCACCGCTCGCCCTCTCGATGACTCCCGGCGCAGCCGCCCACACTCCCGTAACGAACATAGTCAGGCCCGACACCGCGCCGATCAACAGGAGAAGGACCACGATCATGAGCAAGCTTGAAAAGGTCGTCTACACTGCCAAGACCCACACGACTGGCGGACGGGACGGCACCTCGCGCAGTTCGGACGGGCGGCTTGAGGTCAAGCTCTCTACGCCCGGCATCGCCGGTGTGGGTACGAACCCCGAGCAGCTGTTCGCGGCTGGATGGTCTGCCTGTTTCGAGGGCGCGATGGGGCTCGCGGCGCGTAGCATGAGAATCGCGCTGCCAACAGACGCCGCGATCGATGCGGAGGTGGATCTCGGCATGACGGGGGATGCTTACCTCCTGCAAGCGCGCCTCAACGTCAGCCTGCCGGGGCTTGAGCGGGAGGTGGCTCAGGCGATTGTCGACCGGGCACACCAAACCTGTCCCTACTCCAAGGCCACGCGGGGCAACATCGACGTGACCATCGATCTGGCCTGATAGACCCCGCTGCGACTGGCCGGCCGCACGGCCGGCGAGCCGGTTTTCCCGAACCCTGCCGGAGATGGACCGATGACCACGCCGCTGAATCACGACCGACGACGCTTGCTCGGTGCCGCAATGGGCATTGCCGCTGTCGGCTTTGCAAATGTGCCCGTTCCGGCGGGGGCTCAGGATGCGCCGCAGAACGACCTCAGTCGCATGCCGCCGCCCGGCTTTGGCGCGCTCAAGCAGATCCGGGCGGGCGTTCTCGACATCGGCTATGCCGAGGCCGGCCCGTCGAGCGGCCCGCCGGTCATCCTGCTGCACGGCTGGCCCTACGACATCCACACCTACGTGGAGGTCGCTCCTCTACTTACCGCTGCCGGCCACCGTGTCATCGTTCCCTACCTGCGCGGCTATGGCACGACCCGCTTCGTCTCGAATGACACGCCCCGCAACGGTCAGCAATCCGTCTTCGGCGCCGACACGATCGCCTTGATGGATGCGCTTGGCATACGAGAGGCGGTGATCGCCGGTTGTGACTGGGGCGCTCGGACAGCGTGCGTCATCGCGGCGCTCTGGCCGGAGCGCTGCAAGGCTCTCGTCTCGGTGAGCGGCTATCTGATCGGCAGTCAGCACGCCAACAGCATGCCCTTGCCGCCCAGGGCGGAACTCGCCTGGTGGTATCAGTTCTACTTCGCGACAGAACGTGGCCGGCTCGGTTACGAGGCGAACCGGAACGCGTTCGCGAAGCTCATCTGGCAGACCGCCTCGCCGACTTGGGCTTTTGACGACGCCACGTTCAACCGCTCCGCCGAAGCCCTCACCAACTCTGACCATGTAGCGATCGTCATCAACAATTACCGCTGGAGGCTCGGCCTCGCTGCGGGCGAGCCGATGCTCGAAGCGATCGAGCAGCGGCTTGCGGCGGCTCCGATCATCACGGTCCCGACCATCACCCTGGAGGGCGATGCCAACGGTGCGCCGCATCCCGAGCCGTCAGCATACGCGGGCAAATTCTCCGGTCGCTATTCGCACCGGACGGTCGAGGGCGGCATCGGCCACAATCTGCCTCAAGAAGCACCCAGGGAGTTTGCAGACGCAGTAGGCGAGGTCGCTCGCTGGGCATAGCGCAGAAGGCTCTTCCTGAATTCCGACCGGGAAACACCCGCCTCATGGCCGCACGCCGGGCGTCTCCATCGGCAGCCCGCGCGCCCGTGCCATCAGGAACAGTTCCAGCTCCGCGTGCTCCGGGGAGCCGTAGGCGTAGGGTTCGGCGCGGACGCCGGTCATGCAGTTGCGCAGGCGACGCTGGAGGGAGCCCATGGACTGCCATTCCAGGCGATAGATCGGGTAGCCGGTCGGGTGCGCCTGGGGGATCACGGCGCCGCCGAGGTGCCGGCCCCAGTTGTCGTCGTGGCAGTCGGCGCAGGAGAAATCGAGCTGTCCCTTGGGGCCGGTGAACAGCGCGCGCCCGCTCTCGACGAAGGGGGCGAGCCGGGGATCGGCGCCGGTCTCGACCGGCAGGCCCCGGGACTGGTGGGCGACATAGGCCGAGAGGGCCAGGAGGTCGGGGCTTTCCCACTCCAGCGGTTCCGCCTGCTGGCGGGTTTCTCGGCATTGGAGGATGCGGCCGTCCAGCGTGACCGGGCGCCCGCTCCCCTCGTCGTAGGCCGGATACCGCGCCGCGACGCCGCGCATGGACGCGGCGGCGTCGCCGTGGCAATCGGCGCAGGAGCGGCCGGACGCGCCGGCGGCGCGGTTCCACAGGGCCTCGCCGTCCAGGACGGCGAGCATTCCGGGATTGGACATGTCGTCCTGCTGCATCGCCCGGGTCTGCGGCCCCAGGAAGTCGAAGCCGGAAAGCCGGCCGTCGGCGCCAAGGGCCGCACCGCCCAGCAGGGCCAGGGCCAGGGCGGCCGCGAGGTGCCGCCCGGTCATTCCACCGTGATCTTGACGGTTTCCGTCTGGGTCTTGCCCTGGTCGTCGGTCCAGCTCAGCGCGATCTCGCCGCTCTCATCGGCCACCGTCGTGAAGGTGAGGAAGGGGTTGGCGGTGATCGCGGGGAACAGGTCGGCGCTGAACACCTCCTCCCCGTTATAGGTGCAGGCGAAGCGGTGGATGATGTCGCGCGGGATCAGGGCGCCGTCGGAGCCGGGGCGGAAGCCGGTCTCCATGGGATGCGAGATCAGGGCCTTGATCTCGATGACCTCGCCGCGCTTGGCGGTGGGCGGGACGTTGATCAGGGTGCGGGCCATGGCTCAGCTCTCCGCGCAGGCGGGAAGGGTCACGATCACCTCGGCCTCGTCGGACCAGAAAGTGCCGTCGCTGAGCTGGGCGATGGCGACGATCTTCTGGGAATCGCCGAGGCGGATGCGGGTGGAAACGCTCGCCCGGCCGGACCGCGGGGTCAGGTGGAAGGTCGCGACGTTGGGCTGGGGGTTCTTCTCGTTGAACACGGCGATGGTCCGGACGAAGTCGCCGGGCTGCATCCAGTGGGCGACGTTGACGCTGAGGGGGACGGAGTTGCCGTTCTCGACCAGCGCCGGCAGGACAAGATCGACCTTTCCCGGGTTGACCGGCGCGCCCTTCGTGAAGTCCTTTATCGCGTCCGCCATGGCGGCCGGCGTGGCCCCGGCCGGCCGCACCAGCAGGAGCACGCCGAGCGCGGCGCCGGCGCGCAGGACGTCCCGCCGCGTGGTTCCCATCGGATCGCCATTCGCCATGGGCAGGGTCTCCTCAATCCTTCAGTGTCGCCAGGAACGCCACGACGTCCTCGATCTGCCCGGCGGACAGGATCGGCTTGCCGCGCCATGCCGCCGCCACGCGGTCGAGCCCGTCGGTCCTGTAATAGGAGGGCATGATGGTGTCCGGATCAAGGCTGCCCGGGTCCACGATCCGCAGCCGGATCCGGCCCTCGGACAGGCGGGCGCCCACGCCGGCCAGCGACGGCGCCAAGTCGCCCTGGAAGCGCTCCTCCGGGAACGGGCCGGAATGGCACAGCAGGCACAGGCCGGTCTGGCGGCTGGTCACGATCTCGCGCCCGCGGGCCGGGTCGCCGACGGCCCCGGCCAGGGGCTCCGGGATGGAATCGCCGACGACCGTGTAGGCCGGGACCGGGGCGGGTGCCAGCGCCAGCGCGAGGGCGACCGCCCACATCATCCGAACACCTCCGCCGTGACGATGTCGAACCAGGAATGGGCATAGGCCGCCTCCCTGGCCCGGAACGAGGGATCGGCATCGAGCGGACTGGTGCCGCCGGCGCCCTCCACGTCGGCCAGCGTGCCGGAGGACGGCGCATAGACGCCGGCGACGGAGATGCCGTAGTCGGGCGCCACCAGGCTGTAGCAGGTGTTGATCAGCTTGGGCGGGACGGGCCGGTCGCCGCGCAGCAGGGCGGCGACGGCTTCGGCGCAGGCCTTGGCCTGGGCGTTGGCGGAGAAGGCCGACTTCGGCATGGCGCCCGCGATGGCGGCGTCGCCGATCACGTGGATGCCGGGCTGGAGCCGGGATTCGAAACTGACGGGGTCGATCGGGCACCAGCCGGAACGGTCCGCCACCCCGGCGGCGTCCGCGATCGCGGCCGCCTTCTGCGGCGGGATGACGTTGGCGACGTCGGCCTTCACCCGGTCGAAGTCGGTGACGAAGGTCAGGCCGTCGGGCTCCACCGCGGTGACCTGCCCGCCGCCGGACAGCGGCACGAGTTCCAGCAGGCCGGGATAGAGCTCGGCCCAGGCCGCCTGGAACAGCCGCTGCTTGGAGAAGCCGTCCTTGGCGTCGAGCACGATCAGCTTTGAGCGCGGCTTGCGGGTCTTGAGGTAGTGCGCGATCAGGCTGGCGCGCTCGTACGGCCCCGGCGGGCAGCGGTAGGGATTGGCCGGGACCGACATGACGACCACGCCGCCATCCTCCAGGGCTTCCAGACGGCGCGCCAGCAGGACCGTCTGCTCGCCCGCCTTCCAGGCATGCGGCATCACCTGGGCGGCCTTCTCGTCGTATCCGGGCAGGGCGCCGTACCGGATGTCGATGCCGGGAGACATGACGAGGCGGTCGTAGTCGAGGGTGGCGCCGTCGCCGAGCGTGACGCGGCGGGCCTGGGGATCGACGCCGACGGCCCGCTGGTGGACCACGGCGACGCCGGCGCGCCGGATGCCGTCATAGCCGAACCGCTGCCGCTCCATGGGCCGCAGTCCCACGACCACCGGGTTGCTGAGCGGGCACGCGGTGAAGGTCGGTCCGGGTTCGACCAGGGTCACGTCGAGACCATGGCGCTTGAGGAAGCGGGCGCAGGTGCCGCCGCCGAAACCGCCCCCGATCACGACGACGCGCGGCGGCGCCTGGGCGCGCACCGGACGCGCCAGGGCCACCGACGCCCCGGCGGCCAGCGCCTTCAGGACCGCGCGGCGGCTGGCATGATGCCGATCCATGGCGTCTCCGTCAGCGGCGGGAGGCGATCCAGGCGGCTATCGCCCGGATCTCCTCCTCGGTGAAGCCCTTGGATATCCGGTCCATCACCGTCGGACCGCCCTCCCCCGCCCGGTATGCCAGCATCGCCGCCGCGATCTCGTCGGCCGACTTCGACAGGATCGGCGGGATGCCCGGCGCCGCCTCGCCGCGCAGGGCGTGGCAGCCGGAGCAGGAGGAGGCTCCGGGCGGTTCCGCCGCCGCCGGGCTCGCGGCGGCGAGGCAGAGCACGCCGGACAGGACGGCGGCGCGGATCATGCCTTCCGCAGGTCCGCGTTCGCCAGGGGCACCGAGCGGATGCGCTTGCCGGTCGCCGCGAAGATCGCGTTGAGCACGGCGGGCGCGGCCACGAAGATCGTCGGCTCGCCGACGCCGCCCCAGAAGCCGCCCGACGGCATGACGATGGTCTCGACCTTGGGCATCTCCTCCATGCGCATCATCGGGTAGGTGTCGAAATTCTCCTGCTGGACCCGGCCGTCCTTCAGCGTGATCTCGCCGTAGAGCAGGGCCGAGAGGCCGTAGACGAACGATCCCTCGACCTGGGCCTCGATCTGCTGCGGGTTGACCGCGTGTCCGCTGTCGGTGGCCGCGACGATCCGGTGGATCTTCAAGGCCCCGTCGTCGCTGACCGACACCTCGGCGCAGGCCGCCACGTAGCTGCCGTAGCCCATGTGCTGGGACAGCCCGCGATACACGCCCTCCGGTGCCGGCGTGCCCCAGCCCGCCTTCTCCGCGACCGCGTTCAGCACGGCCAGGTGCTTGGGATGATTGACCAGAAGCTTGCGGCGGAACTCCAGCGGATCGGCGCCGGCGGCATGGGCCAGCTCGTCCATGAAGCATTCCAGGTAGATCGCGTTCTGGTTGTTGTTCACGCCGCGCCAGAACCCCGGCGGCACCGGCGGGTTGCGCATGGCGTGGTCGACCAGCAGGTTCGGGACGGTGTATCCCAGCACCCCTTCCGTGCCGCCCGGGTTCAGCCCCTGGAACGTCGCCGGGTCGCGACCGCCCTGGAGCGCCTGCGGGTTGATCGCCGCCAGGATCGACTGGCCGGAGATCCGCATGTGCAGGCCGTCCAGGTTGCCGTCCGCGTCCAGCGCGCCGGTCAGCTTGCACTGGGTGACCGGATGGTAGCGGCCATGGAGCATGTCCTCCTCGCGCGACCAGATCAGCTTGACCGGCGTCCCGGGCATCTGCTTCGCGATCAGCACCGCCTGCCGGACATAGTCGTGGCTGGACGAGCGCCGGCCGAAGCCGCCGCCGAGATGGAGCCGGTAGACCTCGCATTGCGGGATCGGCAGCCCGGCGGCGGTGGACGCGGTGGCCAGCGCCGCCTCCGCGTTCTGGGTCGCGGTCCAGACTTCGCACTTGTCGGCCGTGAACAGCGCGGTTGCGTTCATCGGCTCCATGGTGACGTGGTGCTGGTAGGGATAGCTGTAGACCGCCTCGACCAGCTTGTTGCCGGGCTTGGCGAGCGACGCCTTGATGTCGCCGGCCTGGTTGCCGACGAAGGCTTCCGGCGCGTCGAGCCCTTCGCGCAAGGTTTCGGCGATCGCCTCGCTGGACAGGGCGGCGTTCGGTCCCTCGTCCCACTCGACCGGCAGGGCCTCCAAGGCCGTCTTGGCGCGCCACCAGGTATCGGCGACGACCGCCACGCCGGTGTCGCCCACGGCGACCACCCGCTTGACGCCGGGCATCCCTTCGACCGCGGCGGCGTCGAAGCTTCTCACCTTGCCGCCGAACACGGGACACTCGCGGATCGCGGCGTTCAGCATGCCGGGCAGCTTGACGTCGATCGAGTAGACCTGGGCGCCGTTCAGCTTCTCGGCCGTGTCGAGGCGCTTGACCGGCTTGCCCGCGATCTTCCAGTCCTTGGGGTCCTTGAGCGGAACGTCGGCGGGCGGATCGAGCCGGGCGGCGGATGCTGCCACCTTGCCGTAGGTCGTGGTCCTGCCGGACGCGGCGTGGGTGATGACGCCCTTGTCCACCGTGCAGTCGGCCGCCGGGACCTTCCATTCGTTCGCGGCGGCCTGGACCAGCATCATGCGGGCGGCGGCACCACCCTTCCGGACATAGTCGTGGGAATCGCGGATGCCGCGGCTGCCCGCCGTCTGGAAATTGCCCCAGACGCGGTTGCGCGCGACGTTCTGGCCGGGCGTCGGATATTCGGTGGTGACCCGGGACCAGTCGCAGTCCAGCTCCTCGGCGACGAGCTGGGCCAGGCCGGTCAGCGTACCCTGCCCCATCTCGACGCGGGCGATCCGGACCACCACGGTCTCGTCCGGCCGCACCACCACCCAGGCGTTGAGTTCGGGCGTCCCGGCCGCGGCATCGGCGGCGGGTGTCGCCGCCTCCGCCCCGAACGGGATGTGGAAGCCCAGCATGAATCCGCCGGCCGTGGCGGCGGAGCCGACCAGGAAGCCGCGGCGCGATGTCTTGAGCGCGATCGTCATCTTTCTCTCCCCGAAGAATGGCCCGACAGGCGGCTTCAACCGCGCCCGACGTCGCCGCTGCCGGCGGCGAGCCTGATGGCCGCGCGGATGCGGTTGTAGGTCCCGCAGCGGCAGATGTTCGTCATCTCGGCGTTGATGTCGTCGTCGCTCGGGTTCGGGTTGGATTGCAGCAGGGCCGCGGCGGCCATGATCTGGCCGGACTGGCAGTAGCCGCATTGCGGCACGTCCAGCTCCGCCCAGGCCCTCTGGAGCGGATGGTCGTTGTCGGGCGACAGCCCTTCGATGGTGACGATCTGCTGGTCGGCACCGACGGCGCTGACCGGCGTCACGCAGGAGCGGACGGCGACGCCGTCCAGAAGGACCGTGCAGGCGCCGCACTGCGCGATGCCGCAGCCGAACTTGGTGCCCGTCAGGCCGACCTGCTCCCGGATCGCCCAGAGAAGCGGCGTATCGGGTTCGACCTCGATATCGTGCGCCGTGCCGTTGATGGTAAGCTGGACCACGTGCTTCCTCCTGTGCCGGCCGCCCCGGGTAAGTTTCGGAGGCGGAACCCCAATTCCATGTAATAATTTGTTCTTTTTGTTGGTTGGTCCAATCAAGATGGACATTTTGGCAAGATAGACCGGACGGAAGAAACGCGCAATCACCGCTGGTATCGCGCCACGACGGCGCGGAGATGGCCGACCAGCCAGTCGTGCAGCGGGTTCCTCGCGTCGCGGCGATGGCGGACGGCCGATATGGCGAACCCGGGCACGGAAACCGGCGGTTCGGCGGTGACGAGGCCGAAGGTGGGGGCGTAGCGGGCGGCCAGCAGACGGGGCACGGTCGCCAGGCAGCCCGTCTCGGCCACGGCGGCGAAGACCGGGAAGAACAGCGGCAGGGCCGCGACGACCGTCCTTCTTGCGCCCAGCGCGGCCAGGGCCGTGTCCACCGCCCCGGACAGGTCGCCGACCGGCGACATGATGACGTGGCGGGCGGCTGCATAGCTCTCCAGCGTCAGGCCGCGGAGCATCGCCGGATCGTCCCCGCGCCCGACGACCAGGAAAGTCTCCTCATACAGCGTCTCGGCGAAATCGTCCGGCCCGAGGTGCCGGAAGTATCCCAGCGCAAGCTCCAGGTCGCCGCCCGCCAGGGCATCGAGCGCCGCCTTGCGGACGACCGACCGGGCGCTGATCCGCATGCCCGGCGCCTCGGCGCCGGCGAGGCTTATCAAGGGCGGCAGCAGGGTCGTCAATTCGTTGTCGAACGCGCCGATCCGGACCATGCCGTCGAAGCTGGCCGGCACGAAGGACGGCGGTCCGGCCAGCGCATCGGACAGGTCCTCGACCACGCGCCTCACGGTCGGTTCCAGCGCCAGGGCCACGGCGGTCGGCTCGAACCCATGCGGGCGGCGCAGGAACAGCTCGTCGCCGAAGACGTCGCGCAGCCGGCGCAGCGCGTGGCTGATCGAGGATTGCGTCAACCCCATCTCGGCGGCCACCGCGGTGGCCTTGCGATGGCGGAGCAGCCCGAGGAAGACCAGCAGCACGGTGAAGTCCAGGCGCCTGAGTTTGATCCTGTCTATATCGATCATGAAGCGATTTCAGTTCAATCGATGACGGTCCGGCGATATCACGGATGCACCGAAATCACCAGCCCCGGGGACAGTGTCATGCGTATCGCGATCATCGGCGCCGGAAACGTCGGAGCCGCACTTGGGACAGGCTGGACCCGGGCCGGGCACAGCGTCGCCTTCGGCGCCCGCGACCCATCCGCCGTGAAGCTGAAGCCCCTGCTGGACGCCACCGGCGCCGTCGCCCTCGCTTCCGCCGAAGCGGTGCCGGGCGCCGACATCGTCGTGCTCGCCCTCCCCTGGGCGACGGCGGAAGAGGCGGTCAAGGGTCTGGGCGACCTGTCGGGCAAGATCGTCATCGACTGCATGAACCCGCTGACCATGAAGGACGGGAGGCTGGATCTGGACCGGGGATACACGGGTTCGGGCGCCGAAACGCTGGCCGGGTGGCTGCCGGGCGCCCGGGTGGTGAAGGCCATGAACCAAGTCGGGGCCGAAGCGATGGCGGATGCGTCCGGTTTCCCGTCCCGTCCGGTGATGTTCGTCGCCGGCGACGACGGGGAAGCCAAGGCCGCGGTGCGATCCCTGGTGGAGCAACTGGGATTCGAAGCCCTGGACGCCGGCCCGCTCCGGCAAGCTCGGCTTCTGGAGCCGTTCGCCATGGTCTGGATCGATCAGGCGATCCACCGCGGCCTGGGCCGCGACTGGGCCTTCGGCATCCTTCGCCGCTGACCGGCCCCCTTCGGAGAATCGACATGTCCCTTGCGACCGATCGCATCCTGATCATCGGCGGCAGTTCCGGAATGGGGCTCGCCACCGCCCGGCGCCTCGGCGCCGCCGGCGCCCGGCCCATCATCGCGGGCCGCAACGCCGCGAGGCTCGGCGACGCGCTCGCCACCCTGCCGGCCGGCGCCTCGGCGGAAACGGTGGATTTCGCCGACGAGGCCAGCATCGCCGCCCTGTTCGAACGGGTCGGCGCGATCGACCACCTGATGCTCTGCGCCTCCAGCGGAGCCGCCTGGGGTCCCTTCGCGACGCTGGAGACCGCCGCGGTGCGCACCGCCTTCGACAACAAGTTTTGGGGATACTGGATGGCGACCCGCCTGGCGCTGCCCCATCTGGCGGAGCGGGGCTCGATCCTGATGGTGACCGGCGCCGCCGGGCGGGCCGCCATGCCGGGAACCAGCGGCTTGGCCGCCGTCAACGCCGCCATCGCCGGTTTCGCCAGGACGCTGGCGGTCGAGCTGGCGCCCCGCCGCGTCAATGTCCTGTCCCCGGGGCTGGTGGATACCGATGCCTATGGGTGGATGCCGACGGACGCCCGGTCGGCCTTCTTCGCCGACACGGCGGCGAAGCTGCCGGCCGGGCGGATCGGTGCCGCCGACGATATCGCCGCGATGGCCGAGACCATGCTCGCGAACCCGTTCCTGACCGGCGCCGTCATCGACCTGGACGGCGGCGCCAGCCTGCATCGCGGCTGATCCGAGGGCCGTCCGGGCCGGATCAGATCTCCACCTGCCCGCCCAGTTCCACGACGCGGTTGACGGGCAGGCAGAAGAACTCCATCGGCGTCGCCGAGCTGCGCACCATCCAGGCGAACAGCCGCTCCCGCCACTGGGACATCCCCGGCCTCGAGCTGGGGATCACGGTCTTGCGGCTCAGGAAATAGGAGAGCCTCATCGGCTCGTAGAAGAACCCGAGCTGGTCGTAGCGGGCGTTGGCCAGCGTCTTGGGAATATTGGTGGACTGCATGTAGCCGTAATGCAGGATCACGCGGAAGCAGTTGTCGCCGATCCGGCGGGACTCGACGCACCGCTCCGGCGGCACGAAGGGCACCTCCTCGATGATCACGCTCAGCAGCACGACGCGCTCGTGCAGGACCTGGTTGTGCTTGAGGTTGTGCAGGAGGGACGACGGCACGCCTCCCGTCACGCCGGCCAGGAACACCGCCGTTCCCGGAACCCGCACGATCCTGTCGGAGATCCTGGCGAAGAAGTCCTCCGCCGGGGGAGCGTCGCTCTCCAGCCGGGCCCTCAGCAGCGCCCGGCCATGGTTCCAGGTGGTCAGCAGCACGAAGATCGCGATGCCGACGGCAAGCGGGAACCAGCCGCCGTGAAGGATCTTGGTCGAGTTGGCCAGGAAGAACGCGAGGTCGACGAACAGGAAGAAGGCGATCAGGACGAGCGCCGGCTTGGCGGGCCATTTCCACAGCAGGAACATCACCAGCGCGATCAGCACGGTGTCGATGATCATGGTGCCGGTCACGGCGATGCCGTAGGCGGACGCCAGGTTGCTGGAGGTCTGGAAGCCCAGGACCAGCGCCATGACGAACAGCCCCAGGGTCCAGTTCAGCACCGGGATGTAGATCTGCCCGATCTCCCGCTCCGACGTGTGGACGATGTTCATGCGCGGCAGGTATCCCAGCTGGATCGCCTGCCGCGTCACGGAGAAGGCGCCGGAGATGACGGCCTGCGAGGCGATCACCGAGGCGACCGTGGCGAGGATCACCAGCGGCACCCCCGCCCAGTCGGGTCCGAGATGGAAGAACGGGTTTCCGACCGCCTCGGGATGGGCGAGCAGAAGCGCGCCCTGGCCGAAATAATTGAGCATCAGCGCCGGCAGCACCAGCAGGTACCAGGCCAGCCGGATCGGCAGCCGGCCGAAATGGCCCATGTCGGTATAGAGCGCCTCGGCCCCGGTGACCGCCAGCACCACCGACCCCAGCGCCAGGAAGGCGGCGACGCCGTCCTCCAGGATGAAGGCGACGGCATAGTGCGGGCTGAGCGCCCAGAGGACGCCGGGGGCTTGGCCCAGGTTCTGGATGCCGAGCACAGCCAGCGTGGTGAACCACAGGGTCATCACGGGACCGAACAGCACGCCGATGCTGGCCGAGCCGTGGCGCTGGACCATGAACAGCCCGACCAGGATCGCGATCGTCAGGGGCACGACCGCGTAATGGAGCTGGGGTGCCGCGACCTCCAGCCCTTCGACCGCCGAGAGCACCGAGATCGCGGGCGTGATCATGCTGTCGCCGTAGAACAGCGCCGCCGCGAAGACTCCGAGCACGCTGACCAGCTTCACGACGCCGGTGCGTCCCTCGGCCGCCCGGCGCAGCAGGGCCAGGAGGGCGAGGCTGCCACCCTCCCCCCTGTTGTCGGCCCGCATGATGATGATCACGTACTTGAGCGACACGATGCACATGACCGCCCAGAAGATCAGCGACAGGACGCCCAGGACATGCAACTCGTCGAGGGCCAGGGGGTGCGGGCCGGCGAAGGTCTCCTTCATGGTGTAGAGCGGGCTCGTGCCTATGTCGCCGAACACGACGCCGATCGCGCCGAAAAAGAGGGCGGCGACGGACGATCTCCCCCCGTGCGCGCCCATCGCGCCCTCGGCCGTCTCGCTTCTGCTCTGCATGCACACTGTCCTCAGATCACGATGGTTCGACCCAGGGGTGATAACCGGCTGCACGCCCCCTGCGCCTTGCCATCAGTAGGTTTGCCCCGAAAATGCGGTGCGGTGCGTGGATGCATACTAAAGAAAGCGCCGGGTCCCGGGTGCTTCGACTCCTCGCCGCCCAGACCGGAACGTCTTGCCGGAACGTCCCGCCGGGCCGTCCTGTTGAGGCCGCCGTCTATAGCATGCGATCATCGCCAACATCCGCGAGGGGACAGAACCATGGCTGCCGACGATAAGGAAAAGACGGTCGTTCCGGAAAAGACCGACCGCACCCAGGTCCAGGCATCGCAGGGGTCCGGCACGGGAAGCGGAAGCTCCAAGCCGGTCCTGCGGGAGCCCGGCCAGAACGTCAAGGAAAGCGAGATCAAGGCCACTGCCGCCGCGAAGGAAAGGATGAAATCCGACCAGGCGGGCGGCAAGGACTGACCGGCCCTTCCCGGGGATGGGCGCGGGTGGGTCCGGAGCGCCGGCGCCCATCCGCGCTCCCGAGTCGTTTTTCGGCCCGGACGACAGATTTTCGTGAACAAAACGCGAACTGCGTGCTATGGTCCGATCATGCACGCCTCGCTTTCCTGGCGTACGGCCACGAAGCAAGGCTACCGGGACAAGTTTCAGAGACTTTGCCATGGCTTTCAAGCGAGTTGACAAGGATACGCTCCCGCCGCGGCGCTGGGCGCTCAAAGGCTATTACGGTGACGGCAAGTCGACCTTCATCCTGGCCATGCACCAGCCGACGCTCATGATCGACGCCGACGGCCGCCGGCATGAGCTGAAGGGGAGCGAGCTTTACGAATTGAGCGAGGAGCCTTCGGACCACCGCTCGGTCGAGCGCATCCAGGACATCCTCGACAAGAACATGCCGGGGTCCGGCATCCGGACCATCGCGATCGACAGCGTCACCTCGCTGATCGGCACCTCCATCGCGCGCGCGATGCTGGACAACGCGGCCGACCGCAACAAGAACAAGAACCAGGCCTGGGTCGACAAGGCGGAGCGGATGCGCCTGCTCCAGGACGCCGTCACCGCCCACGGCTCCCACGTCCTGTGGATCTGGCACCTGGAGGATGCCCAGCTGAACGGCGTCGCCCAGATCCGCGAGACCCTGCCGGAGACCGAGCGCGAGCGGCTGTTCCGCTCGCTGAACGCGTCGCTCCGCATCGTCCGGGAGAAGGACCGGCGCGGCGTCCTGGTGGAGTGGTCGCGCGAAGGCCCGGCGGGCATGGTGATCTGGGACGAGGAAGGCCTGTGGAAAGGCGTGCCGGAGCGCATCGAGGCCGCGATCTACGGACGCGGCGGCGGCACCAAGCCCACGCCCCCCAAGCCCGCGGCTTCGCAGGGCGCCGGTTCCGGCCCGATCCTGGAGGAGGCACCCAGGGCCGCCGCCAAGGCGGCCGCGCATCCGGCGGCCCCGGCGGCGACCGGCCAGGCGGCCGACAACGTGCTGACCTTCTACAGCCCGACCGAAGCCGTCTCCTGGGGGGTCGACCAGGGAGCCTTCCCGGACGCCGCCGCCGCCCAGGCCGCCTATGACCAGCTCAAGGGCGAGGTCGGGCCGCGCAACGCCAAGGAGATGTACGCCGCCTGGATCGACTTCGTGTCGAACCGCAAGCCGCGCCGCCGGCGGGCGTAGCCGGGGTTTACGGTATGCCGTCGGCGTCGGCCCTGCGGGCCGAGGCCGACCTACGCCGCACCGATGCCAGCCGCCGGGCCTCAACTCGCGTCTTCCAGTTAGGTTGTGCCCGTAGGTCGGCCTTCGCCCAAAGGGCGAACGCCGACATCAGCCGCATCGACTCCGGCCGCCCCGTGTCAGCCCGCGCCCTCCAGCATGGCGCGGATCCTCGCCAGCAGGACGCGGGCATTGAAGGGCTTGCCCAGAACCTGGGTGCGCGGGCCGAGGATGCTCTCGTCCAGATCGGCGTCGTGGGCGTAGCCGGTCAGGAACAGGACCGGCAGGTCCGGCCGGCGCCGGCGGGCGATCTCGGCCACCTGGCGGCCGTTCATGCCGGGAAGCCCCACGTCGGTCGCCAGCAGGTCGATCTTCCCGTCCGCCTCCAGGACGGCCAGGGCCGCCGGGGGCTCGTGCGCCTCGATCACGCGGTAGCCCTGCCGTTCCAGCGACTGGACCAGCAGCATGCGCACGAGGCCCTCGTCCTCCAGGACGAGGATCGTCTCGCCGTCCCTGGCGCGCTTGGGCTCCGGCAGGACCGGGGCCGCAGGCGCCACGGACTGGGCCTCGGACTGGGCGCCGCCGCGGTGGCGCGGCAGGTAGAGCTTGACCGTGGTGCCCCCGCCCTCCTCGGAATAGATCGCGGCGTGGCCGCCGGACTGGCGGGCGAAGCCGTAGAGCTGGCTCAGCCCCAGCCCGGTGCCCTGCCCGAACGCCTTTGTGGTGAAGAACGGCTCGAACGCCCGGGCGACCACGTCGCGCGGCATGCCGGTGCCGGTGTCGGTCACCGACAGGCAGACATACTCCCCGGGCTCCAACCCGAACTCGGTCGCGATATAGCTCCCGTCCAGGTTCGCGTTCGCCGTCTCGATGACCAGCCGGCCGCCGTCCGGCATGGCGTCCCGGGCGTTGATCACCAGGTTCAGCAGGGCGTTCTCCACCTGGTTGGCGTCGGCCCAGGTCCGCCACAGCCCGCCGGCAGCCACCGTCTCGACCCGGATCGTTTCGCCGACCGAGCGCCGGATCAGCTCCTGCATGTCGCCGACCAGCGCGTTGAGGTCCAGGCTGACGGGAGCGAGGGGCTGGCGCCGGGCGAAGGCCAGCAGCCGCTGGGTCAGCGTCGCCGCCTTGTCGCCGGCCTGCATCGCGAAGCGGACGGGGCGCAGCAGGTCCTCGCGGTCCGAAAGCCTGTCCTGCAGCATGTCCAGGTTGCCGAGGATCACCTGGAGCAGATTGTTGAAGTCGTGGGCGACGCCGCCGGTAAGCTGGCCCACGGCCTCCATCTTCTGGGACTGGCGGAGCGCCTCCTCGGTGGAGCGGAGCGCGTCCAGGGCGTCGCGCTCGGCCGTCATGTCGCGGCCGACCGCGTGGATACGGGCCTCGTCCGGCACCGCCGTCCACGAGATCAGGCGGTAGGAGCCGTCCTTGTGGCGGTAGCGGTTCTCGAACCGCAGCGTCACCAGCCCCTTGGCGAGGCGTGCGGCCTCCCCCTCGGTCGCGGCGCGGTCGTCGGGATGGATCAGGTCGAGGAACGACAGGCTCAGCAGTTCGGCTTCGGACCAGCCCAGCAGGGTCGACCAGGCCGGGTTGACCGCGACGATCCGCCCGTCGAAGCCGGCGACCAGCATGATGTCGGTCGAGAGGCGCCACATGCGGTCGCGGTCGCGGGTCCGCTCGGCGACCTGCTGTTCGAGCGTGCGGTTCAGCAGGCGCAGCGAGGCTTCCGACCGGGCGCGCTCGGCCGCGGACCAGGTCCGGTCGGCGACGTCGCGGATCAGGGCCAGCTCCTCGCCCGTCCAGGCGCGCGGCGCCCGGTCGTGGATGTAAAGCACCGCCGAAAAGCGCCCCTCCTCCATCACCGGCACGTTGACCATCGCCGCCACGTCGATCGCGCGCAACGCGTCGGCGTGGCCGCTGGTCCGGGGATCGGCCGCGATGTCCGGCATGACCAGCAGTTCGCCCCGGTGCAGGGTGTCGATGAAACTGCCGTAGTGGCGGAACTCGTGCGTGCCGGCGATGCTCGCGACGCGCCCGTCGGTCCAGTCCCGCTCGACCGAGACCTTCAGGCCCCCGGCATCGACCCTGCCGTACCCCGCCCGGGAGACCCCGAGGGCCTTGCCCAGGACTTCCGCCGCCGCCTGGGCGATGGCGCCGGTATCGTTGAGGTCGCGCAGGCGGTCGCCCAGCTCGACCAGGCACGCGGCGCGCTCGCGCGCGCGGACAAGGTCGGTGACGTCGTTGCCGTCGACGAAGATGCCCGAGACCGTGCCGTCGGCCCGGGTGATCGGCTGCAGGACGAAATCGACGAAGCGCTCCTCCCCGCGGGCGTTCGTCGTCGGGTCACCGGGATTCCGCAGGAGCAGCAGACGGACCGCCCGCCCGACATGGGGCACCCCGCTGGCATAGACTTGGTCGAGCAGCCGCACGATGCCCTGCTCCTCCAGTTCCGGGATGGCCTGGCGGACCGGCTTGCCGATGATCTCGCGGTCGCCGACCAGGCGCCGGTAGCTGGCGTTGGCCAGCTCGTAGACGTGGCCCGGCTCGCGCAGCACGGCCATGAAGCTGGGCGCCTGCTCGAAAAGGCGGCGCAGGCGGTCCCCTTCCTCCGCCCTTTGGCGGTTCAGCGCGCCGACCGCCCGCGCCCGCTCGATCGCCTCCCAGGTCCGCTCGACCACGCCGGCCGCCAGCTCCGCGTCGGCTTCGGTCCAGGCGCGGGGAACGGGTTCGTGAAGATAGAGGATGGCTGCGAGACGGCCGCCCTTGAGCAGCGGGACGGCCAGCAGCGCCCGCGCGCCGATCCCGGCGGAGACCGCCCCGGCCGTCCGCGGATCGGCGGCCAGATCGTCGATCCGGAGCGTCAGCCCGGTCCGGAGATGGCCGACCACCCCGCCGCCGAGCAGGTCGAGCGGGAAAGAGCGGCCGGCCAGGCTCGGCATCCGGCCGTCGGTCCAGTCGTTCTCCACCGTGAAGCCGAGCCCGTCCCGGTCGATCTCGGCATAGCCCGCGCGCGACGCCTTGAAATGCCGGCCGAGCATCTCCGCCGCTACGGTCGCGATGTCCCCGGAGGTGTCAAGGGTGCGCAGCCGCTCGGCCAGGTCGAGCTGGAGGGTCAGGCGCCGCCTCGTCATGACCTCGCCCGTCGTCTCCATGCAGGCGCACAGGAAGCCGGCGACGTCCCCCGCCTCGTCGCGCAGCGGCGAGAACGAGAAGGTGAACCAGGTGTCCTCCAGGACGCCGTTGCGTGTCATGGAGAGGTGGAAATCCTCGAACCAGATCGCCTCGCCCGCCAGCGCGCGTTCGGTGAGCTGGCGCAGGTCGTCCCAGATCTCCGCCCACAGGCGGGAGAAGGGCTGCCCCGGCTCGGCCGGGTGCTTGGCGCCGAGCAGCGGGATGTAGCTGTCGTTATGGAAGAAGAGGAGGTCCGCCCCCCACGCCACATACATGGGATGGCGCGAGTTGAGCATGATGCCGACCGCCGTGCGCAGAGCCGCCGGCCAGCCCGCCGGCGCCCCGAGGGGCGAGGACGTCCAGTCGTGGGCACGCAACCGCGCGCCCATCTCTCCGCCGCCCGACAGGAAGGGCGGGCGATCCTCCCCGGAGGAGTCCCTCATCCGGCGTCCCGACCGGACGCGGCCATGGGGCTCCGGATGGGGTCGGGTCGGATCGGGGTCGGGAGGGTCATGGCCGCACGCATGGTCTGGGTGAAGGCGACCATAGGCCCAAGCCCCCCTCCCGCACAACCGATCAAGAGGCGAAAAGCCGCCGTCAGGACTGGCGCGCCGCTTCCGCCCGATCCTGGTACTCCCCGACCTGGTTCTCGACGTTGGCGAGTTCCGCCGGCACCGGTTCGTTCCGGGTCTTGATCAGGGACAGCACGACGGAGCCGCCGATCAGGGTCGCGGTGACGCCGAGCGCCAGGGCGGTCGGGACCTTCCAGATGTCGATCAGAATCATCTTCGTGCCGATGAACACCAGCACCAGCGACAGCCCGTATTTCAGGTAACTGAACCGGTGGATGATGCCGGCCAGCGCGAAATACAGCGACCGCAGGCCAAGGATCGCGAAGACGTTGGAGGTGTAGACGATGAACGGGTCGTCGGTCACCGCGAAGATCGCCGGCACGCTGTCGAGCGCAAACATCAGGTCGGTCGCCTCGATCATCACCAGCACGAGCAGCATCGGGGTCGCCAGCAGCAGCCCGTTGCGCCGCACGAAGAAGGCGGTGCCCTCGTAGTTGTCGGTCATGCGGACGCGGGCGCGGACGAAGCGGAGGATGCGGTTGTCCTCGAGGTTCTTTTCCTCGTCCGACGAGAACAGCATCTTGAAGCCGGTGAACAGCAGGAACGCGCCGAACAGGTAGATCGTCCAGTGGAACTGGTGGATCAGCGCGGTGCCGGCGAAGATCAGGGCCGCGCGCATGACCAGCGCGCCCAGGATGCCCCAGAACAGGACGCGGTGCTGGTATTGGGGCGGCACGGCGAAATGGCCGAAGATCATCGCCATGACGAAGATGTTGTCGACCGACAGGCTCCACTCGATCAGGTAGCCGGTCGTGAATTCCAGCCCCTTCTCCATCCCCATGAACCAGTAGATGCCGCCGTTGAAGGCGAAGGCGAGGGAGATGTAGCAGGAGCTGGCGATCAGCGCCTCGCGGACGGTGATCTGATGGGGGCGGCGGTTGAAGACGCCGAGGTCGAGTGCAAGCAGTACGAGGATGAAGGCATTGAAGCCTATCCAAATCAAGGGTGATGTTTCCATCGGCCCCTCCAGATGCGGTCACGCCCGTCGGCGCAAGAGCAGAGGAAGGGATCCGACATCATAGGTGGCGACCCACCTACCAGAGGGGCCCGGATCCGGTTTCGGCGACTCCCTAGCTCCGGCTGCCGCTGCTGTCAAGGTTGCCATCCCTCCCGTGGCATGCTTGATGAAGGGGCATCATGAAGCCCGAAGCATGAGGGGGGAAAAGAACATGGCTTCCACGGAGAAGGTCGCGCTGATCACCGGCGCCGGGACGGGAGTCGGCAGGGCCGTGGCCCTTGCGTTGCTGGAGGCGGGGTACTCCGTCGTCCTGGCCGGCCGCCGCCGGGAACCGCTGGAGGAGACCGCGGCGCAAGGCGCCCGGTTCGGCGGGCGCACGCTGGTGGTGCCGACCGACATCGGCGACCCGGCCTCGGTCGAGGCGCTTTTCGCGAAGACGAAGGAGGAGTTCGGCCGACTCGACCTGCTTTTCAACAATGCCGGCAGCGGCGCCCCGGCGATCCCGCTGGAGGAACTGACCTTCGACCAGTGGAAGAAGGTGGTGGACGCCAACCTGACCGGCGCGTTCCTGTGCACCCAGGGCGCCTTCCGGCTGATGAAGGACCAGCAGCCCCGCGGCGGCAGGATCATCAACAACGGCTCGATCTCGGCCACGACGCCCCGGCCCAACTCGGCGCCCTATACCGCGACCAAGCACGCGATCACCGGCCTGACCAAGTCCACCTCGCTGGACGGCCGGAAATACGACATCGCCTGCGGCCAGATCGACATCGGCAATGCCGCGACCGACATGACCGAGCGGATGAAGGAAGGCGTGCAGCAGGCCGACGGCTCGTTCGCGCCCGAGCCGCGGATGGACCCGCGGCACGTCGCGAACGCCGTGGTCCACATGGCCAGCCTGCCGCTGGAGGCCAACGTGCTGTTCATGACCGTGATGGCGACCAAGATGCCGTTCGTCGGCCGGGGCTGAGGCTCAGGCCGAGGCCGAGGCCGGAACCGGGCATCCGGGCGGGGGTCAGTCGACCCCGGCCAGCACGACCTGGGAGTCCAGGCCCATGGTCGTCAGCGTGTTGGGCGTGACCGTGCCCGTCACCTGCAGCCCGCGGTCGCGCTGGAACCGCTCCAGCGCGGCCTGCGTGCTCTCGCCCCAGATGCCGTCGGTCTCCCCGGCATAGAGGCCGAGCTGCTTCAGCCGGCCCTGGATGGTGCGGACCGCGTCGGTGGAGAGCGCCTTGCCCTGGACCTCCGCCGGGAGCGCCGCCGTGCCGGCATCGGCGTCGAGCCCCAGCAGGTCGGTCGGCCGTATGCCCATGGTCGCGAGCGTCGCCTGGTTGAGGCCGTCGGTCACCTGGAGCCCGCGGCTGCGCTGGAAGTCCTCCAGGGCCTCCTGGCTGTCGCGGCCCCAGATGCCGTCCACCGCGCCCGTATAGGCGCCCAGCTCCTTCAGGCGGCGCTGGATCTCCTTTTGCCCCTGGGGCGACAGCGGCTGGGTGTAGCTGAGCGACCGCGAGCCGTCGGAGGAAGTCTGGGCGAAGCTGGCTGGCGCGAAAGCGGCGGATGACAAGAGCACACCCGTGAACAGCAATCCGATCCTTGCGTAGTGCTTCATCCCCAGCGCTCCCTGTCTTCGGGTTGTTTGCACCGCGGCATCGATCCGCCGCGAGGTTTCACCCTCTACAACAGCGTTCGGCGGAATTACTCCCGCTCCGGCGCGATGGGCGTGCGGAACTGCATACAGGCGAACGGCACGCGGAGCCGGGGGAGCTTGCCGCGGCGCCGGTGCGGCGGAATGCGCGCGTTTGCGACAACGGGGCGCGGATCGGCGCGGAAATTCAGCTTGCCAGATACATAGGAGACGAGGCATTTCCTGCTCGCCGGAACCGGCGCGCGGCTTGCTTCGGGTCAGACCCTGCCGGGCCGCGGGTTTCCGGCAGCGCGCGTCGGGACCACTGCTTGAACTTTCGTGGAGAGAGCCACCATGTCTTCCATCGATCGGCTTATCGCCGGGTTCAGGGCGTTCCGTGTCTCGAATTTCGAGCACCGCCCCGAACTGTTCGAGCAGCTTGTCAGCCGCGGCCAAGCGCCCGAGGTGCTGATGATCGCCTGCTCGGACTCGCGGGTCGATCCGGCCCTGCTGCTCAACGCCCAGCCGGGCGAGCTGTTCGTGGTGCGCAACGTCGCCAACCTGGTCCCGCCCTACGAGCCCGACGGCCGGCACCACGGCACCAGCGCGGCGCTGGAGTTCGCCGTCCGCGACCTGAAGGTCTCGCATATCGTGGTGCTGGGCCATTCCCGCTGCGGCGGCATGGCGGCGCTCCGCAACTCGGCGCTTGGCGAACGGTCCGACCGCGAGTTCATAGCGCCCTGGGTCTCCAT
This sequence comes from Skermanella rosea, assembly GCF_016806835.2. Lineage (NCBI taxonomy): Bacteria > Pseudomonadati > Pseudomonadota > Alphaproteobacteria > Rhodospirillales > Azospirillaceae > Skermanella > Skermanella rosea. The sequence continues at coordinate 4,638,478 of NZ_CP086111.1, forward strand.
CGCGGAGGAGGCCTGCCACTGCGCCGATGCCGAGACCCTGGCCGGCCCGGACGGGGCACGGCTGGTGGAACAGGCTGCCCTCAAGGTCTCGCTGGCCAACCTGATGACTTTTCCCTGGGTGCGCGACCGCGTCGAGTCCGGCGAGCTTCAGCTCCACGCCTGGTGGTTCAACCTGGAGAAGGGCGAACTCTGGGCCGTCACCGACGACGCGGAGCCGCCGGCCCCCATCGCGTGAGGTCAGCCGGCCGTCCGGGAACCGGTTTCAGAAACCCAGCCGCTTCAGGTCGGCGATCGAGCTGGCGGCGCCGGTGTGAAGGATGAAGACGCCGCCGGCCGCTTCCCACGGGGCACGGGTGCCGGCGCGGTCGTCCACCAGCACATGCCCCGGACCGGCATGGCGCGCCTTGTCGCGCGTCATGCAGGTGATGACCGGAACGTCGGCGCCCAGCATGGCCGCGACCCAGCGGCGTTTCTGCTCCGGTGCCCAGTCGCCCAGGGGCAGGCCGGTCAGGATGGTCGGCCCGTGGGGCTTGCAGAACTCCCACAGGACCTGGGCGTCGTGCATCATCTCCAGCGTGCCGTAGAAGTCCGGCGCCTTGGCGAGCGCCTGCCACATGCGCTTCAGCGGCAGCTGGTCGGGCCGCCGGCCGGTCACGGCCTCGACCCCGCGGTCGAAATCGGCCAGCACGCCGTCGAGGTCCAGGAAAAGCTTCATGTCGGTCGTACCCAGGCTTGCGAATGTTCCGTGGCGCCGGGAGAGCCTCCCGCACGATCAGGAACATAGGCGGCCGGACGGCGTCACGCTATTGTGGGACGGAAACTCCCGGGAGGACGTCATGCCGATCCGCACCGCCGCCAGAACCGCCGCGATGGTCGTTGCTTCCATCCTCGCCACCGGCGGAGCGTCGGCCCAGACCGCGCCGCCGACCGCGCCCCCGATGGGCCATGGCAGCCATCACCAAGGCCACCATGGCTCCCCGGCCGCGCCGCCGGCGGGCACGGCTCCGGCAATGCCGGGGCAGGACGCCTTCGGCGCGATCCAGGAGATCGTCCAAATCCTCAACGCCGATCCGGCCACCGACTGGTCCAAGGTGGACATCGAGGCCTTGCGCCGGCACCTGATCGACATGAACGAGGTCACGCTCAACGCGACTGCCGTGGCGACGCCGGTGGAGGGCGGAGCGCGCTTCGAGGTTTCCGGCGAGGGCCGCACCCTGGAAGCGATCCGCCGCATGGTCCCCGCCCACGCCCGCGAGATCGACGGCATGGACGGCTGGACGGTACGGGCGGACCCGACGCCGACCGGCGTCGCGCTGACGGCGACCGCCGCCGCCCCCGGTCAGGCCGCGAAAATCCGCGCACTCGGCTTCATCGGCATCATGGCCCGGGGCAGCCACCACCAAGCGCACCACCTCGCGATGGCGCGGGGGGAGTTCGGGCATTGAGGGGTTTTACCGCGCTTCTACGTTATCCAGTGCATGTCAAGCCGCACGGTTCCGCAATTGAACAGGGTCTCGCCCCGGGGACCGGCGCGCTCGGCGCCGTCGCGATGCCGAACATCGAACTCGGTAACATCGCGGGCACGCTGGCGGCTGGCTCGGCCGGGAAGTGCCTCACCAAGAAATACCTGTTGGCCGGGATCTAAACGGGCCGCACCCTGGCCTCGGCTTGGTTCATCTTGACGCCGAAGGACGCCCACCACGCTGCTCGTGTTCTCGGCCGTGATGGGCAGCCCGTGGCTAGCCACCGTGCCGCTCACCTCGGGCTTGGTCGTCCATTTCTACGGGTTGCGCTAAAGGGGCACGCTCTACGGCATCGTAGCTGCCATGGGCGTCTGGCTCGGCGGCCGGCTCTACGACTCCTATGGCAGCTACGATGGCTTGTGGTGGATCGGCATCGGCATCGGCGCCTTCAGCGCGCTTGTCCATCTGCCGATCCGCAGGTCCGCGTGGCCCCTTGCGGCGGTCCCAGCATAGGGAAGCACCTGAGTGCCTGACGGGGCAGTTGGTGCGCGCTAAGCGTGCAACGGTCAACGGGTTTTTAGGTACGAAGGATTGCGCGATCCGGAATCCCGCTCCCGGACGCCAGGCGGAGTCCGTCAATTCCGCCACTCTGAAGTGAGTGGACGGGCTCATCGACCCTCGCCTGCACGAACGAATCGGGGGGGGCTTCCGCCGATCGAAGCTGGAGCGCGTCACGCGCCCAAATCGATGACATCACTGCAGCGGCTCGGCCCAATGCAAGGGGCCTCCGATAAACCCGGCGCGGTTCAATTCAGTGTAGCATTGACAAGGGCGTCGTCCTTGAGATGAGCACAGTAGCAAACTGCTATCCACTTCGGCCGAGCGAAGACGCATGTGCCCGCGCGACAGATCGTATGATGCTCGTGTACCCTCAGCCTCAACGTGCAGGCTTCGTTTTGGCGAGTAGATATGGTGGTCCATGTAACTCAGGAGATTATCCAAAATTATCCTGACTTGAGCCAACTTCAGGCGCAGTCGGCGACCGGACCCCAAACGTATACAACCTGCATCGCAACCGATGAGCTAGCTCTGGCAACCAGCGAAGCCGTGGCTCGGAGCCAGGCAGAAATTGAGCGGCTGGCCGGCCGCCTGGACGTATTCTTGGCCGGGATGCGGGCCGTCGCCGATAAAACGCTGATGAACCAGATCGGTGGAAAAGAAAGCGATTCGGCACGGCAGCTCACAGAGTTCCTGGATCAGTTGCGACACAATAGCGAAGATCTGCTACAGCGGCAGCGCTCAGCGCTGAAGACGTTCAACACTGTTCTATTTGGCCGCACGGGTGCAGGGAAGAGCTCCATGATCACGGCCATGGCGCGCACCGATGGCAAGGCGGTATCGCATGGGGAGAGTGACTGGACGACCGACGTCAAGCCGCTCCCATGGAATTCATGTCTGATCTATGACACCCCCGGCATCAACGGGTGGGGACGAGGGCAAAGTCGCGATAAGCTGGAGGCACGTGCGCGCGAAGCGGTCGAGGTAGCAGACGTCGTATTGGTCTGCTTCGATACCCAGAGCCAACAGATTGAGGAGTTCGCCAAGCTTGCAGCCTGGGTAATTCATTACCGTAAACCCCTCATCGCTGTGCTCAACCAACGCAATCCCGTGTGGCGGGTGCCTGACCGGGTGCCGAGCGGTACAGCCCGCGCAAACCTATCGCGGGCGATTGCAGAGCATGCGGGCAACATCCGAGACGAACTGGGCCGCCTGGGATTGGGAAACGTGCCACTCATCGCGGTCAACTCCAAGCGTGCGGTCGCTGCCCGTGCCGCCTCGCCGTTCGAGGGACCGGACCTGGAGGGCTTGACGAAACAGAGGGACGTCTACGGTTGCGAAACCCTTGAGGCTTGGTCCAACTATCGCCGCCTGGAGCAATTGCTGGTGCAGGCCGTCGGCGAGCACGCCGTCGCCTTTCGGCTTGGCGCGCTGAATGACCAGCTTCGTAGTGTGTTCCAAGACCTGCACTGCCAGTTCGACAAGCTCGGCAGCAACTCCCGGCTCGGTGCGGAGACCCTTGAAAAAGAGATGCTTGCGCCGCTGCTGCGGCTGGTCGGCTATCCGCGCAAGGACGATGCGGAGTGCCGTGCCGCCCTTGTCGTCGATGGACACGATTTGCTTGACGAGCTTGAGCAGCACCGCCGTGGTGCGTTCCAGGCACCGGCCGAGGGCGAGTACACACGGCTGACACGGAGCCTGATCGAGGCTGGGATCACTCCGTTGCGACTGACGTCCCTGAGAAACGCGGAAATGTGTATTTTCGATGCGTTCGAGTGCGGCAAAGAGATTGACGGCGAGAGTGTTCGGCTCGCCTGCTTCGATGAGCTGACCATGCGACGGATTGCTGAGACTGCCCTTGCGGAAGGTTTTGCCTATCTCCGCGACAGGGCCGCCCTCGCTGAGACGGACACCCGCTTTGCGCTAAACCTCCAGATCCGTGCCAACGCCATCGCCGGGGCCAGTGGGGATGGATGGAAACACAGCGCCTGGGCTCTAAAGACCGGCGGCATTCTAGCCGGCGCTTTCGGCGCCTTAGGTGGATTCGCGATCGCCAATTTCTGGAATCCGCTGGGCTGGGCAGCTGGCCCCGCTGCCCTTGTTGCACTTCTCGGCAGTGCAGGCGCGACCCTATTCGGCCTGTTAGGAGACTCCGCTCGCAAGGAGGCGGAGTCGAACCGCCTTGCGGCACGCCGTACTGCTATGGCCAGTATCCGGAAGACAGTTCACGCGACCTACGACAGGGTCACTGAAGATCTGATGGCACAGGTGCGGCAAACGGCAGTATCGGCCAGCGCCAAACTGCTGCTTGGGCCGGTTCGGCAGGCGTTAGAACTGCGGCGCATTGCGGAAATTTGCGGTGAGTTGACAACTCGCCTAGCCCAGCAGATCGACGAACTTCCGATTAGGGTTTACCCTCAGGCGTTGCTTTGGGAAGTTGCGCGTCGTCAAGAGCAAGCGGCGTTTCCGGGCATGGCCAACGCTTCGGCGCTGTATTGGCTGGGCGAGGACTGGATCGAGGATCCGCGTGGGCTCAGCCAACAGAAGGCCTCCATAGGGTCGGGGCGGACAGATTGCTACAATTCCAAGCTCTTCGACAGCCTGTTTGCCAGAATGGGTCGCATCTTCGAGCGCGCTGATTGCGGCATCAATGGCCAGGATGCCGACACTTGGCTGCATGAGATGGCTGAGCGGTGTAGGGATGACCCGTTGGCGCAGAATACACTGTCCGAGTTGAAGACCATCGGCGAAGACGGGCGGCCGCGGATCCATCTTGTGGGCGACTATAACTCAGGCAAATCCAGCTTCATTAAGCGCCTTCTCATCGAAGCCGGGCTGCCAGCGCCAGCGTCACTGGAAGTCGCGGCCAGACCAACGACCGCTGCGTTGCTCGAATACGACTGCAATGGTCTGGTGCTGGTTGACGCCCCAGGCTTCCAAAGCGGTGACGCGGCGCATGCGGAGATAGCCTCGAACGCCTTTCCGGACGCATCCGCCGTGATTTTCCTTTTCCAGCCCAATCTGGTCCTGGGCGACGATCAAGCGCTACGAGCGGTGCTGCTGGGGGATGCTGAGCGTGGTCTGCTGGCCAAACGCGATCGAGTGTGCTTCATCGTAAACCGAGCCGATGAGCTAGGCGTCGATCCTGAATGGTCGCCAACGGTGTACGCGCAACTGACGGAGCGCAAGCGGCTGGAGTTGGTGCAGGCTCTGAAGTCTCGTGGGATTGAGGCCGACGAAGATCGCATCGTCTTTATGGCCAGTGATCCCTATGGTCTTGTCGGCAACAATGTCGACGTGGACGCGTCGGCCTTCGATGCCCATCGCGCTTGGGATGGGTTCGACCACTTCAACGCGGCCCTGAACCGGGCTCGTCCTTCGCTCTTGGCGTCTGGTGTGGCGCGGTCAGTACTGGAAGGCGGCGTCGCGCGGCTGACGAGGCTGAAGGGCGACCGGCTGATCAGGGTCGTGATGGGAACGCAAGCGCTTCGGGAGATCAAACGCGTCATCGAGGCCGTACGTGAAACGATCGGGAACGGACAACAACTCGGCGAACGGTTCTTCCATGACCTGCAATGCCTCGTCGAAGACTATGTATCTGCTCGAAAGGATGAGGTCCTCGGCGAACGCGACCCTGTGCGCCTGCGGATCAAGGCCGAGGCGCTTTCGCAGTGGTGGACCGACCCAGCGTTGCAGGTCGAGATGACACAATGGCAAATGCGGTGCGCCGAAGCGTTGGAATCGTGGTACGTACAAAGCATCGAGGCGCTCTCGCGACGTATGGAATCGGTCGAATTCCGGCAATCACTTCGAATGCCTGTAGAGCGCTATGACAGGATTCTTGATGATGCGCAAGGTAAGGGACCGGCACTTGAAGTAATTGATAAGATCGGACGGTCCTTAGGCGGTGCGACCCGGGATGTTGTTTACAGCATCGGCAAGGCGCTGGGCGTGAAGTTCAAGCCCTGGGGAGCAGTCAAATTGGCTCGGAGCCTCGCCAAGGCCGGTGCGGTGATCGCCGTTATCGGAGTCGTGGTTGACATTGCATTCGTGTTCGTGGACGAAAAGCGGCAGGCGGAACGCGAACGGCACCGGCACGAGTTAACTGACTTCTTGCGAGCATCATCGCACAGGGTCGTACACACCGCAGCCTTTGGAGACGAGGATCAGCCAGGCCTGCTGCCCCAGCTTGGGGACGCGTTGGCAATATTTGAGCGGCATGCGCGCGAACTGACCGAAGCCTACGACGCGCTGGCTGACGAGATCTCCTGCGAGGAAGAGTGGATCGAAACCTATAGGGCACTGACAGCACAAGCACTCGAGCGGCTTCAAAAGCGGGGACGGTCACATGTCTGAAACTTCGCACATCACAGAATCGCTCTGGGCTCACTTGGCGACATTCCCGGCCACAAGGGAAGCGGTGTTAGAGCATCTAAACCGATGGAACGCATTCGCTGCCACTGACGTACTGCGGGTCATCATTTTTGGCGTTTACGACGCTGGCAAGAGCAGCCTGCTCAAGCGTCTGCTGGTGGAAGCAGGTGTCCCAGTGCCGTCCTGGCTCACGGTCAGCGCGCGCCGCGAAACCTTCGAGGCGTTGGAGATCGAGGCAGGCAACCTGATCTTCGTCGACTCGCCGGGCCTGAAAGGGGGCAACGATAGGCATGACGACATCAGCCGCAAGGCCCTGCAGCTTGCGGACGCATACTTATGGGTAATGCCGCCTCAACTGGTGACATCCGGACAGGCGGAAATCCTGGGCTTCCTCAAAGGAGACTTCTTCCATTGTAAACTTCCCCACGAGGCGGTCGTCGGCGCGACCATCGCGGTCATCGGCCGGATGGACGAGGCCGGTGTGGACCCGCCCGATAGTCCTGAAGGATACCGCAGCATCGTCGCAACCAAGACGGCCGAGTTCGAAGCGATGCTGCGCAAGGCGGGTATCGAGGGCGGTCTCGTCGGCCCTCTCTGCGTCGCCGCCGACCCCTATCAGAGTGTTGGCAACCTGCCGGATCCCGAGCTGGGGCTCTACGATCCTGGCAGGGAATGGGATGGCATCGATGCATTGCAGACAGCGCTGGGCCGGCTGGGTGGCGATTTCCTAAGGTTGAGAGCGTGGGCCGGACTGCGGTTCGTTGCTGCGGTCGCAAAGGAACTCGCTGGTGAACTCGCTGAGCATAGGTCGGCGATGGATCTTCAAGCTGAGCGCTTCGTCCGTGAGGAGGAACGTTACCGCCTGTTTCGCAAACGGCTGTCGGTCTTGATAGCGCAAGCGGAGAAGGATCTTCAGCGTCGTGTCGAGGAAGCACTGCTTTCCATAACCCGTATTGGATCCGAGGACACCGGAAAGGCCATCGATCGTCTCGAAAAGGCGATGAAACAGGGCATCGACCAGTGGTCGGCATTCAGTGTGGCGGAACTCACGGGTCTTGCGCAGGAGTTCGAATTGGAGTTGCACGAGCATCCTCTTGAGATCGATCTATCAGCGATCGGCGATGTATCAGATGGCCGCATAGGCACCTCACCATCCATGTGGCAGAAGGACGGCCTCAACAAACTCCGCAGCTGCGTGTTCGGGTTTGGTCCAGTGCTGAAGGAGTCCTTCCATGCCTACGTTGGCGCCAGCATAGGCATGTCGGTGAAGACCGCATCCGATAGGCTGCAGAAGCTGGAAGGCTTAGAAGGGGATGCATTGACTGCCGCCATCAAAAAGCTGTTCAGAACCACGGAAAGGATGGAAGAGGCCAGCAAGTACGTCAGGTGGAGCGAACTGGCGGCCGTCTTGGGGCCGATCGCCGCCCAACTCGCCGGCTTGGGTATGGATCTCGTCGCAGATCTCATGACCGCGCAGGAGGCTGCTGAGCGAAAGCGGCGGCGTGACGAACTCATTGGAGAGCTCGCCGAACTCTCCGCCAAAATCGTCGATCAGGCGAATTCGATTTTCAAAGTTATTTGCGACGACTTGGATGCGCCGTTGACCGAGCAGATGGAATTGGCACTGTGCAAGAGAATGCACCTGTTAGAACAACGCAAGAAGATAGACCTTTTTCTGATCGAGCTGAACAACCGACTCGACCAGATGAGCGCCCGGAGGAAAACCGCTGGGGCCTAATTGAAACACCCTCCTAGAATGTGCGAGTTGCGAATCTCACGCAATGGGCGGGTGTCGTGGAATTGGTAGACTCACGTGAATTCGAATTCCTCACCACTGTCATGCGGGCTCGAGTCCCGCCGTCTACACCACACCTTTATAAGCACGGTCGGAGGGCGGCCAGATTGGATCACGGATTCACCCCGACCCTCTCCGCCCAACGTTCGGCAATCGAAACCTAGCGATAAGCCAACCATTGTTCTGCGGGAAAGTAACTCCTGTACCAACTTCGACGTCGGTAGAATTTTGGCGGAGAAAACCAGCCCGTAGATAGAGAAAATGCCTCAGAACCGCCTAGCCAGCCAAATTGCCGGTTCCGTTCCTGTACGCTAAAGCTTTTAATAACTCGGAGTTCTTCAGGAAGCGACGCGCAGGAGGGCACGTCTAATTCTAAAATAGTGGCGGACGGGGTGGGATTCGAACCCACGGTACCCTTGCAGGTACGCCGCATTTCGAGTGCGGTGCCTTCAACCACTCGACCACCCGTCCGACGCATCAGCCTCGCCCACCGCGCGGTGGCGAAGCGGCGCGGAAACTAGCGTATGTAGCCGGCGTCCGCAAGGCCAACTTTTGCATCCGGATCCTGACGAGTTCAACGCGGATTTTCGCGTCGCGGCGCAGGTCCGTCGGCCACTCTACCCCTCGTGGTTTTCCGACAAACCGTCCCGGCGGGATGGGCGCCTGATGTGTTCGACGCCATACTTCACCAACACCAAGGCTTTCCAGCTCTCATCGATGAACCTGATCACGACGACGTCATCAAATTCCTGCGCCGGGCTCCTCATGTGGAGATCAGACGGCCTCTGGTGACCCAACGTCACGGCGAGGTCAGCGGCAGCTCGGTCTTCCGACATCAGCGATAGCATCATACCCCATCTTCCGGGCGAGGGCATCACGATCCCGCCGTTCCCTTGAACCCTGACGCATAGCAGATTATGCAGCTCCGACCGGATGGGGTCCGGACGCTCGGGTTCCTTACGAACGACCAGACCGCCCGACGCCGCGTTCGCCGGTGCCGCCCGCTCCGGAATCCGCAATCCCCCTGTTGACTCTCCGCCGCCGATGAGTATATTCGCCGCTCCTTACCAGCGGGCTCAAATCTCGGACGAGGTTTGTCGTGCCCGTAGTTTGTATTCAGATACGGCAGTGGCAAACATGTTCGCAGTGATCCGCACCGGCGGCAAGCAGTACAAAGTCGCCAACGGCGACGTGATCAAGGTCGAGAAACTGGCCGGCGAGGCTGGCGCTTCCATCAACTTCGACGAAGTCCTGATGGTCAGCGATGCCGGCAGCACGACGGTCGGCACCCCCCTGGTCGCAGGGGCTGCGGTCACCGCCGAAGTCATCGCCCAGGATCGTGGTCCGAAGATCATCGTCTTCAAGAAGAAGCGTCGCCAGAACTACCGGCGCAAGAACGGGCACCGTCAGGACCTGACCGTGCTGCGCATCACCGGGATCAGCGCGTAACCTCGCGCTCGACACCCCCGATCGGTACGATCCTGGCCCATAGGAGTTCAGAGCAATGGCACATAAAAAGGCAGGCGGCAGCTCCCGCAACGGTCGCGACAGCGCCGGCCGTCGTCTCGGCGTGAAGAAGTACGGCGGGGAAAGCGTCCTCGCCGGCAACATCATCGTGCGCCAGCGCGGCACCCAGTTCCACCCCGGTGCCAACGTCGGCGTCGGCAAGGACCATACCCTGTTCGCCCTGGTCGAGGGGCAGGTCAGCTTCCGCAAGTCGATCGCCGGCCGGACCTTCGTCTCGGTGAACGAGAACCTCCAGGCCGGCGCGAAGGCCGAGGAAGTGCCGGCGGCCGCCGAATAACGGCGCCCCAGCATCCTGAGGTCAGGAACTGGATAATCGGGGGGTCGGTTCAGCCGTCCCCCCGATTTTCGTTTGGGCTCCCCCTACCCTCGCCGGCCTCCGCTCCCCACCTGCCGCAGACGACCACTTCCGCCGACATTCGTTGACATCCGAGCGTTGAACCCAGAGCCATGAAATTCCTCGACCAAGCCAAGGTATACCTGAAGAGCGGTGACGGCGGGCCCGGCATCGTCGCCTTCCGGCGCGAGAAGTTCATCGAGTTCGGCGGGCCGGACGGCGGCGACGGCGGCAAGGGCGGCGACGTGGTCATCGAGGCGGTCGAAGGACTCAACACCCTGATCGACTACCGCTACCAGCAGCATTTCAAGGCGCCGCGCGGCGGCCACGGCATGGGCCGCGACCGGTCCGGCGCCAAGGGCGAGGACATCGTGCTGCGCGTCCCCGTCGGGACCCAGGTGCTCGACGACGACCAGGAGACCGTCCTGGCCGACATGGTCGAGGTCGGGCAGCGCGTCGTGCTGCTGCGCGGCGGCGACGGCGGGTTCGGCAACGCCCACTACAAGTCCTCGACCAACCGCGCGCCGCGCCAGAGCCATCCCGGCTGGCCGGGCGAGGAGCGCTGGGTCTGGCTGCGGCTGAAGCTGATCGCCGACGCCGGCCTCGTGGGGCTGCCCAACGCCGGCAAGTCGACCTTCCTGGCCGCCTCGTCGCGCGCCAGGCCCAAGATCGCCGACTATCCCTTCACCACGCTCCAGCCCAACCTCGGCGTCGTCTATGTCGGCGAGGAGGAATTCGTGCTGGCCGACATCCCCGGCCTGATCGAGGGCGCCCACGAGGGCTCCGGCCTGGGCGATCGCTTCCTCGGCCATGTGGAGCGCACCCGCGTGCTGCTCCACCTGATCGACGGCACCCAGGAGGACGTGGCGGAAGCCTACGCGGTGATCCGCAGCGAGCTGGAGGCCTATGGTCACGGCCTCGCCGAGAAGCAGGAGATCGTCGGCCTCAACAAGTGCGACAGCCTCGACGACGAGGAGATCGCGGAGAAGAAGGCGATCCTCGAGGAGGCCGCCGGAGCCCCGGTCATGGTGCTGTCCGGCGCCACCGGCATCGGCGTGCAGCCCGTCCTGTTCGAACTGCTCCGCCGGATCAAGGACGCGCGCGAGGAGGAGGCCGAGGAGGCAGCCCCCGGCCGCCGCCATCCGGTCCCGCTCCACCACGGCGAGCGCACTCTGGCGGAGCCCGGCCGGGAGCTGGGCGGCGAGGCGCGCGGGGAAGACGACCACGACCTGGACGACGAAGACGATCATGCCGACTGACCTGGCTGCCGCCGCCGCCGAAGAGACCTCCGCCAGCAGCGTCCCCACCCTGCGCGACGCGCGGCGGCTGATCGTCAAGATCGGGTCCGCCCTGCTGGTGGACGAGACCACCGGCAAGGTCCGGCGCGACTGGCTGGACGCCATGGCCGACGACGTCGCGGCGTGCAGGGCGCGCGGCCAGGAAGTCATCATCGTCTCGTCTGGTGCCATTGCCGTCGGGCGCGAGCATCTTGGCCTGATCGGCCGGCCCCTGCGGCTGGAGGAGAAGCAGGCTGCCGCGGCGACCGGGCAGATCCGGCTGGCCCATGCCTACCAGGAGACGCTGGCCCGCCACGAGGTGACCGTCGCGCAGATCTTGCTGACCCTGGACGACACCGAGGAGCGGCGCCGCCACCTCAACGCCCGCAGCACCATCGACACCCTTCTGAAGCTGGGCGCCGTGCCGGTGATCAACGAGAACGACACGGTCGCCACGTCGGAGATCCGGTTCGGCGACAACGACCGGCTGGCCGCCCGCGTCGCCCAGATGGTCAGCGCCGACACGCTGGTGCTGCTGTCCGACATCGACGGGCTCTACACCGCCGACCCGCGCCGCGACCCCACGGCCACCCTGATCCCCGAGGTCCGGGAACTGACGCCCGAGATCGAGGGCATGGCCGGCGAGCCGCCGCCCGGATACAGCTCCGGCGGCATGGTCACCAAGATCGCCGCCGCCCGGATCGCGCTGGCGGCGGGCTGCCGCATGGTGATCGCCAAGGGCAAGCGGATGAACGCGCTGTCCGCCCTGGACGCGCCGGTCGCCAGGGGCGGCGCCCCCTGCACCTGGTTCCTGCCCGGGGCCGAGCCAAGGACCGCCCGCAAGCGCTGGATCGCCGGCCACCTCAACGCCCGCGGCACGCTGGTGGTGGATGCCGGCGCCGCCGCCGCGCTCGCCCGCGGCAGCAGCCTGCTGCCGGCCGGCGTGGTCTCGGTCGACGGCGATTTCCAGCGCGGCGACGCCGTGGTCGTCCGGGCCGCGGACGGGCGCGAGCTGGCGCGCGGGCTGACCGCCTACGCGGCCGACGACGCCCGCCTGATCATGGGCCACCACAGCCAGGACACCGTCGAGATCCTGGGCTACCAGGGCCGGACGGAAATGATCCACCGCGACGACCTGGTCCTTTCCTGACACGCTTTCCCGCGCACAATCCGGAACCCCCAATGATAAGAGCCGTCCTCTGGGACATCGACGGCACGTTGCTGGACAGCGAGCCCCATCACTTCAAGTCCTTCGTGGCGGTCTGCGAGAGCCATGGCCAGACCTTGGCGAAAGCAGACTACGACCGCCTGCTGGGCCGCTCCATGGCGGAGGTGTACGCCCTGCTGAACGCCGTCCAACCGCTGCCGCTGGACCTGCCGGAGTTCGCCGCCGCCTGCTCCGACCACTACGTCACCCATGTGGCCGACGTGCCGCCGCGCCCCGGCGCGCTGGAGAAGGTCGCCGACCTCGCGGGCTCGGGCATCGCCCAGGCCTGCGTGTCGAACAGCGCCCGGCGCGTCGTCGAGGCGAACATGGCCGTCATCGCCATGCCCGAGGCGCTGGGCTTCGCCCTGTCGCGCGACGACGTGACCCGCGGCAAGCCCGACCCGGAACCGTACCTGCGCGCCGCCGAACGCCTGGGCGTGCCGCCGGACGCCTGCGTCGCGGTGGAGGACAGCCCGATCGGTGCCCGCGCCGCCAAGGCGGCCGGCATGATCACCATCGCCTGGCCGCAGCACCGGACGCTGGAATTCGACGCGGTCGACCGTATCGTCGGGCAACTGGACGAGATCGACTGGACAGCCCTTCTCCGGGACCGGAAAATCACCTAAAGTCCCGCCCCCAAAGAACCGAGACCGGGAGTAAGCCGCCGTGACCGCCGTCAAGCACACCGTCGATCCCTTGCAGGGGGAAATGCAGCAGTTGGGGCGCGCCGCGCGCGCCGCGGCGGCGGTGCTTGCCCAGGCCCCGACCGAGCGGAAGGATGCGGCGCTGCGCGCGGCCGCCGCCGCGATCCGGGAACGGTCCGCCGCGATCCTGGAGGCCAACGCCCGCGATGTCGCCAACGCCAGGGCGCGCGACATGGCCGCCTCCCTGATCGACCGGCTGAAACTGGACGGGGCCCGGGTGGAAGGCATCGCCAAGGGTCTGGAGGACGTGGCCGCCCTGCCCGACCCGATCGGCACCGTCATGGCGGAGTGGGACCGGCCCAACGGGCTGAGGATCGCCCGCGTCCGGGTGCCGCTGGGCGTCATCGGCATCGTCTACGAGAGCCGCCCCAACGTCACCGCCGACGCCGGCGGGCTGTGCCTGAAATCGGGCAACGCCTGCATCCTGCGCGGCGGCTCCGACAGCTTCGAATCGTCCCGCGCCATCATCGCCTGCATGCGGGAGGGCCTGCGTGCCGCCGGCCTGCCCGAGGACGCGGTCCAGCTGGTGCCGACCACCGACCGCGCCGCCGTCGGCATCCTGCTGACCATGGTGGACGACATCGACGTGATCATCCCGCGCGGCGGCAAGTCGCTGATCCAGCGGGTCGCGGCGGAGAGCCGGATCCCCGTGATCAAGCATCTCGACGGCATCTGCCACGTCTATGTGGACGCCGCCGCCGATCCGGCGAAGGCGCGCGATATCGTGCTGAACGCCAAGATGCGCCGCACCTCCGTCTGCGGTGCCGCCGAGACGCTGCTGGTGGACCGTTCCGTTTCCGGAACCGTCCTGCCCGCCGTCCTGGACGCCCTGATCGCCGCCGGCTGCGAGGTGCGCGGCGACGAGGCGACCCGCAGGATCGACGGCCGCGCGGTCCCGGCGACGGTCGCCGACTGGGACACGGAGTATCTGGACGCGATCATCTCGGTCCGGGTGGTGGACGGCGTCGATGCCGCGATCGAACATGTCAACCGGCACGGCTCCCACCATACCGACAGCATCGTGACCGAGGACGCGGCGGCGGCCGAGAAGTTCCTCACCCAGGTGGACAGCGCCATCGTGCTGCTGAACGCCTCGACCCAGTTCGCCGACGGCGGCGAGTTCGGCATGGGGGCGGAGATCGGCATCTCCACCGGCAAGCTCCACGCCCGCGGCCCGGTCGGCGCCGAGCAGCTGACCAGCTACAAGTATCAGGTCCGCGGCACCGGGCAGACCCGTCCATGACCGGTATTCCGGCCGAGGGGAGCCGGGACCCGGCGTGAGGAGGGTGACTCTCTACGGCGGCCGGACCTGGGCCGGCCGGCGGGTCGGGCTGCTCGGCGGGTCGTTCAACCCGGCCCACGAAGGGCACCGCCACATCAGCCTGCTGGCGCTCAAGCTGCTAGACCTGGACTATGTCTGGTGGCTGGTCAGCCCGCAGAACCCGTTGAAATCGACCCGCGACATGGCGTCGCTGGAAGAGCGGCTGGCCGGCGGCCGGCTGGTCGCCCGGCACCCGCGGATCGTCGTCACCGACGTGGAGTGCGCGCTGGAAACCCGTTTCACGGCGGAGACCCTGGCCAGACTGCACCGGTACTTCCCGCGGACCCGGTTCGTCTGGCTGATGGGGGCCGACAACCTGACCCAGATCCCGCGCTGGCAGAACTGGACGCGAATCTTTAACGGGACACCCGTTGCAGTCTTCAGTCGTCCTCCATATTCTTTAAGTGCGTTGCACGGCCAAGCCGCGCAACGCTACAGGTGTCGCCGGGTCGGCCAGGCCCGGGCCCGGGGGCTCGCGGAAATGCAGCCGCCGGCCTGGGTGTTTTTCCAGAACCCGTTGCATCCGGCATCGGCGACGGAAATCCGGAAGCGTCGCGCGCAGGCAGCGGCGGCGGCTTCCGGCGGTCAACCGGTTCAATAGAGGTGAAAGCCATAGCTACGTTCATGCAACAGACCCCTGAAAACGGGTCGAACTCGCAACAGCTCCCCCATATGGAACTCTCCCATATGGACCTGCCCAGGCAGCTCAGCGAGCTGGTCGTCAAGTCTCTGGACGACGACAAGGCCGAGGACATCGTCGTGATCGACCTCGCCGGCAAAACCACCATCGCGGACTACATGGTCGTGGCATCGGGCCGCTCGACGCGGCAGGTCGGCGCCATGGCCGAGCATCTGCGCGAGAAGCTGAAGGTTGCCGGGGCCGCCGCCGTCGAGATCGAGGGCCTGCCGCAGGCGGACTGGGTCCTGATCGATGCCGGCGACGTCATCGTCCACCTGTTCCGGCCCGAGGTCCGCAGCTTCTACAACATCGAGAAGATGTGGGGCATCGAGCCGCCGGCGGCTCGGCAGGACATGCTGTACGCCTGACCGGCCGGCTTGGACGGATCGGTCCGGTACGGAACGGAACGGTACGGCACTGAAAAGGTAGTCCCATGAAGATCTGGCTCGCCGCCGTCGGGCGGGCGCGGGCCGGGGCGGCGCGCGACCTGTACGAGGAGTACGCCCGGCGGATGACTTGGCCGCTCGTCCTGAAGGAGGTCGAGTCGAAGAAGCGCGTGCCGCCCGACGAGCTGAAACGCCTGGAAGCCGACCTGCTGCTGTCGGCCGTCCCCAATGCCGCCACGATCGTGGCGCTTGATGAACGCGGCGCGGCCCTGTCGAGCGAGCGCTTCGCCGAAAAGCTGGGCGGCTGGCGGGACACGGGCGTCGGCGACGTCGCCTTCCTGATCGGCGGGGCGGACGGCCACGGCGAGGCGGTGGCGAAGCGGGCGGACCTGATGCTGGCGCTGGGTCCCATGACCTGGCCCCACCTGATGGTGCGCGCCATGCTGGCGGAGCAATTGTACAGGGCGCAACAGATTCTGGCGGGACACCCTTATCATCGTGCATAAACTGTCCGTTGGGTCCGGCCTGTTCCACGGCTGCCGAAACGGATCCTTTACCAAACTGGGATAGTGCTATGTCCGCCATGACCGATACCAAACGCCCCCGCCCCGTCGTCCTTTGCGTTCTCGATGGCTGGGGCTATCGCGAGGATCCGGCGGACAACGCCGTGGCGCAGGCCCATACTCCCGTGTTCGACCGGCTTTGGCAGTCCTGTCCCCGCGCGTTCCTCCACGCGTCGGAGGAGGATGTCGGATTGCCCAGGGGCCAGATCGGCAACTCCGAGGTCGGCCACATGAATCTCGGCGCCGGGCGGGTCGTGTTCCAGGACCTGCCGATGATCGACAAGGCGATCGCCGAAGGCGAGCTGGAGCGCAACCCCGCGCTGAACGGCCTGATCGACGCGCTGAAGGCCTCGGGCGGCTCCTGCCACCTGATGGGCCTGCTGTCCCCCGGCGGCGTCCACAGCCACCAGTCCCACTTCACCGCCCTGTGCAAGGCGCTCAGCGCCGCCGGCGTGCCGGTCGTGATCCACGGCTTCCTGGACGGCCGCGACGTGCCGCCGCGCAGCGCCCGCGAGCAGGTCGGCGAGTTCCTGAAGTCGATCGAGGGCGTGCCCGGCATCCGCTTCGGCACCATCGACGGCCGCTACTACGCCATGGACCGCGACAAGCGCTGGGAACGCGTGGAGCGGGCCTACAACGCGATGGTCGCCGCCCAGGGCCTGGAGGCGCCGGACCCGCTGGCCGCCATCGACGCCGCCTATGCGGCGGACACCGGCGACGAGTTCGTCCTGCCCACGGTGATCGACGGCTATACCGGCATGAAGGACGGCGACGGCGTCCTGATGGTCAATTTTCGCGCCGACCGCGCGCGGGAGATCCTGACCGCCCTGCTGGACCCCGGCTTCAAGGGCTTCGACCGGCGCAACCCGATCCGGTTCGCCGCCGCCGCCGGCATGGTCGAGTATTCGGCCGAGCTGAACGAGCACCTGAGCGCGATATTCCCGCCGAAGGAACTGACCAACGTGCTGGGCAAGGTCGTGTCCGACGCCGGGCTGACCCAGCTCCGCATGGCCGAGACCGAGAAGTACCCGCACGTGACCTTCTTCTTCAACGGCGGGGAGGAGAGGGTCTATCCGGGCGAGGAGCGCATCATGGTGCCCTCCCCCAAGGTCGCGACGTACGACCTCCAGCCCGAGATGTCGGCGCCCGAACTGGCGGACAAGGCGGTCGAGGCGGTCGGTTCCGGCAAGTTCGACATGCTGGTGATCAACTTCGCCAACCCCGACATGGTCGGCCATTCCGGCATCCTGGAGGCCGCGGTCAAGGCGGTCGAGGCGGTGGACGCCTGCCTGGGCCGCTTGGTCGACGCCGTCGCGGCGCAGGGCGGAACCCTGCTGGTCACCGCCGACCACGGCAACTGCGAGATGATGCGCGACCCGGTGACCGGCGGCCCGCACACCGCCCACACGCTCAACCTAGTGCCGCTGATGCTGGTCAACGGGCCGGCCGACGCGGTAGGCCTGGGCGACGGCAAGCTGGCCGACATCGCGCCGACCATGCTCGACCTGATGAAGCTGCCGCAGCCGGCCGAGATGACCGGCCGGTCGCTGATTCGCCACGCCGCAAGCGGCGCGGCGGGCCGCGCCTCAAGCGGCGCGGCGGGCCGCGCCTCAAGCGGCGCGGCGGAGTAAACGCATGCGGAGGGCGGCATTGGCGGCGGCTGCCCTCCTCGGCGCCGCGGGCGGGTTTTCCGGAAAACCGGCCTGGGCCCAGGCCGACCCCCGCGCGTCCCAGCGCGCCCTGACGGAGATCGAGCGCCAGATCGAGGCCGGCCGCCAGCGGGACGCGGCGCTCGCCCGTTCCGGCGAGGCGCTGGAGCGGGAACTGGAAGGTCTCCGCACCCGGCTGGTCCAGACCGCCGATGAGGCCGCCAAACTCGAAACCGAGCTGACCGGGCTGGAGGAGACGCTCCGCGCCCTGGAGGCGGAAGAGTCGGCCCAGGCCGGCAAGCTCGACGCCGACAGGGCCAGCATCGCCGAACTGCTCGGCGGGTTGCAGCGGCTGTCGCGCATCCCGCCCGAAGCCATGATCGCCCGGCCGGATTCGCCGGTCGACACCCTGCGCGGCGCGCTGCTGCTGCGCTCCGCGGTACCGATCCTGCGCGAACGGGCGGAGGCCCTGGCCCTGTCCCTGCAACGGCTGGCCGACCTGCGCGCGGACCTGGCGACCCGCCGCGCCCAGGCGCAGGACGCCCGCACGGCGCTGGCGGCCCGCCAGGACGAGATCGCCAAGCTGGTCGAGCGCCGGCAGGAGCTTCAGCAGCAGACCGAGGCGGAACGCCGGCAGGTCGCGGACCGGATGGCCCGGCTGGGCAACGAGGCGCAGGACCTGCGCGGCTTGATCGAGCGGCTGGAACGCGAGGCCGAGCAGCGCCGCCGCGAGGAGCAGCGCCGCAAGGCCGAGGCCCTCGCCCGGGCCAAGGCCGAACGGGAGAAGGCGGAGCGCGAGCAGGCCGCCCGCGCGGCGGCGGCCGCCGCGGAGCGGGAGCGCGAGATCGCCGCCTCCATCACGCCGCCGACCCCGCCCGATCGCCCGGACGGCGGGTCGGGCGGCGGTTCAGGAGACGGGGCGTCGCGCCTGCCGGTGGCGGGCCAGGTCACCACCCGCTACGGCGAGGCGGACAAGTTCGGCGTGACCAGCCGCGGGCTGACGGTCTCGGCCCGGCCGGGCGCCCAGGTGGTGGCGCCGTCGTCCGGGTCGATCATGTTCGCCGGGCCGTTCCGGGGCTACGGCCTCATCTTGATCGTTGAACATCCGAATGGATACCATAGTCTTATCGCAGGACTGGGCCGTATCGACACCAAGGTCGGCCAGCGCGTCCTGGCGGGCGAACCCTTGGGCGTGATGGGTAGCCCGGCGGACGGCGATCCCGATCTCTACTTCGAGCTGCGACGGAACGGTCAGCCCATCAACCCGCAGCGCGGCCTCCCCGCTTCCGATGGGAAAGGACAAGGTTAGATGATGAAAACGATCAGTGCTGCCGCCCTAGCGGGCGTATTATTCCTGGCGCCGGCTTGCGCGATCGCCGAGACCAACACCTCGGAAACCTACAGGCAGCTCAACCTCTTCGGCGACGTGTTCGAGCGCGTCCGGTCCGAGTATGTCGAGCCGGTCACCGACGAGCAACTGATCGAAACGGCCATCAACGGCATGCTGACCTCGCTGGACCCGCATTCCAGCTACCTGAACCGCAAGAGCTTCCAGGACATGCAGGTCCAGACCCGGGGCGAGTTCGGCGGTCTTGGCATCGAGGTCACGATGGAGAACGGCCTGATCAAGGTCGTCTCGCCGATCGACGAGACGCCGGCCTTCCGCGCCGGCATCCAGCCCGGCGACCTGATCACCCACCTGGACGGCGAGGCGATCTCCGGCATGAGCCTGGCCGACGCGGTCGAGAAGATGCGCGGCCCCGTGGGCAGCGACATCAAGGTGACGATCCGGCGCGGCGAGGGCTCCGAGCCGTTCGACGTCAGCATCACCCGCGACACCATCAAGATCCAGTCCGTCCGCTATCGCGAGGAGGGGGACGTCGGCTATATCCGCATCACCACCTTCAACGAGCAGACCCAGATGGGCCTGGAGCGGGCGGTCGAACGCCTGGAGAAGGACCTGGGCAACAAGCTGACCGGCTACGTGATCGACCTGCGGAACAACCCGGGCGGGCTGCTCGACCAGGCGATCTCGGTGTCCGACAGCTTCCTGGACAAGGGCGAGATCGTCTCGACCCGGGGCCGCAAGCCGGAGGACGGCCAGCGCTACAACTCCAAGGCGGGCGACCTCGCCAAGGGCAAGCCCATCGTGGTGCTGATCAACGGCGGCTCGGCCTCCGCGTCGGAGATCGTCGCCGGGGCGCTGCAGGACCACCGCCGGGCGATCGTGCTGGGCACCCAGTCCTTCGGCAAGGGTTCGGTCCAGACCATCATCCCCCTGCCAGGCCACGGCGCCATGCGCCTGACCACCGCGCGCTACTACACGCCGTCGGGCCGCTCGATCCAGGCGCTCGGCATCAGCCCGGACATCGAGGTCCAGCCCGCGCGGGTCGAGGAGATCCAGCAGGGCCTGCGCCGCCGCGAGGCCGACCTGCGCGGCGCGCTCCGGAACGACACCGTGACCGGCGGCCAGCAGGGGCAGCCCGCTCCCCAGGCGGCTCCGCCCACCCCGGCCCCCGGCACCCCTGCTCCCGCCGCTCCGGCACCCAGTCCCGGCGCGCAGGGGGCGCCCCAGGGGACGCCGCAGGGCGAGGACGCCGACGCGGCGGCGGCGGCCAACGACCAGTTCGACTACCAGCTCGCCCGGGCACTCGACCTGATCCGCGGCGTGTCGCTGTTCAACACCCGCGCCGTGAACTGAGGCCCGCGCACCCCCGATGGCAACCGCCGCCAAACAGGCTCCGAAGGCGAAAGCCCCCAAGGTCAAGGTCGCCATCGACGTCGCCGCCATCCGCCGCGCCGTCGCCCAGGCCTTCGCCAAGCTGAAGCCGCGGCGGCGGAAGGCGGCCGGGCCGGTGGTCGACGGCGAGCGGACGCTGTCGACCGAGATCGACACCGGCGTCGAGCGCAACCTGGTCACCCGGCGCATCCGGACAGTGGCCTTGGCGGCGAAGGCGACGGCCAGGTCGCGCAACGGCCGGCGGGCCGCGGGGGCGCTCGCGGTCCTGCTTCCCGTCCTGCTGGTCGGCGGGACCGCGGCTTGGCTGGTGGGCGGGGCCGAGGAGACGGAACGCGAGCTGGCGGCGGCGGTCCCCCGCATCGTAGTCCCCGTCCTGGCCCCGGACAGCGGCGGCGTGATCCAGGCCGAACCGGCCAAGGCGGCGCCGGCCGCCGTCAATTCGCCCTACGACCCGGTCCCGATGGTGCCGGCCCCGGCGGCCGGCCTGATCGAGGATTCCCCGCGCGGCCCGCTGCCCCGGATCGCGTCCGACGGCAGGACGCCGTGGCAGACCTATGCGCGCCCCTTCTTCCACGACGACAAGCGCCCGCGCATCGCCCTGGTGATCGGCCCTCTGGGGATCTCGTCCGGCGCGACGCTCCGGGCGATCGAGGGGTTGCCGGGGGCCGTCACCCTGGCCTTCGCGAGCGGCGCCGGCCAGCTCGGCACCTGGGTGGACCAGGCGCGCCGGCTGGGGCACGAGGTGATGCTCGATCTGCCGGCCGAACCGGCCGACTTCCCGCGCAACGATCCCGGCCCCGGAGCGCTGCTGGTCTCGCTCGACGGCGACCGCAACCAGCAGAGGCTGCTGGGATCGCTCGGGCGGGTCTCCGGGTATGTCGGAGTCCTGTCCCTGTCGGGGAACCGCTTCACGGGAGCCCCCGACAGCGTCCGCCCGATGCTGGCGGAGGTCAACCGGCGCGGACTGATGTTCCTGGACGCCCGCGCCGGCGCCCGAAGCATCGCCGCGCGGGAGGCAACCAGGATCGGCCTGCCCCGGGCCATCGCCGACACCCTGGTCGACGAGGTTCCCTCCGGGCCCGCCATCGAGGCGCGCCTGCGCCTGCTGGAGGAGGCGGCCCGGCTGGACGGCGCCGCGGTCGGAATCGCCCAGCCGTACCCGGTGACGCTGGACCGGCTCAGCGACTGGATCAAGACGCTGGAAGGGAAAGGCATCGTGCTGGCCCCCATCACGGCGCTCGTCAACAAGCAGGCCGACCGGTAAACCGTCCGGCAGGAAGAAGCCCCATGAGCAAAGCGGACAAACTGCCCTACCGGCCCTGCGTCGGAATCATGCTGGTCAACCCCGGCGGCAAGGTCTTCGTCGGCCGGCGGATCGACACGCCCGACGCCTGGCAGATGCCCCAGGGCGGCATCGATGCCGGCGAGACCCCGCGCGAGGCCGCGCTCCGCGAACTGGTCGAGGAGATCGGCACCGGAGCCGCCGAGGTCGTCGCCGAGACGGAGGACTGGCTGCGCTACGACCTGCCGCCCCACCTGATCGGCAAAGTCTGGAAAGGCAAGTACCGCGGGCAGGAGCAGAAATGGATCCTGGCCCGCTTCACCGGAACCGACGGCGACATCGACCTCGTCACCGACCATCCGGAGTTCGACGCCTGGCAGTGGGTCGAGCCGGACCGGCTCGCCGACCTGATCGTCCCGTTCAAGCGGCCGATCTACGAGGCGGTGGTGGCGGAGTTCCGGAGCCTGCTCACGCCTCCACCGGGCTGACCACGCGCGATTCCAGGCGTTCGGCCGGGAAGTACAGGGTGATCGTGGTGCCGTGGCCGGAGACGCTGTCGATGCGCAGCCTGCCGCCATGCAGCTCGACCAGCCGCCGGGTAAGGGGAAGCCCCAACCCCGTCCCCTTCTGGCGGCGGTTCATGGCATTGTCGATCTGGCTGAACGGCTCCATCGCCCTGACCTGCTCGTCGGGGCTCATCCCGATGCCGGTATCCGAGACGGCGACCGCCAGCCCGCCCTCCCCCGTCAGGGCGGCGGAAACCGTCACGCCGCCGCCGGCCGGCGTGAACTTGACCGCGTTGGAGACCAGGTTCAGGACCATCTGGCGCAGCTTGCGCTCGTCCCCCCACAGGGGCGGCAGGGGTGCCGGGACCGCCGCCCGGAGAGTGACGCCGCCGCGCTGCGCCAGTTCGGCGACGATCCTGACGCTGGAGCCGACGATGGACCGCACGTCGATCTTTCCCTCGCTCAACTCCAGCCGGTTCGCCTCGGCCTTGGACAGGTCGAGCAGGTCGTTGATCAGGTCGAGCAGATGGTGGCCGCTGACGCGGATATCCGCCGCATATTCCCCGTAGCGCTTGTTGCCCAGGGGACCGAACACCTCCGACTCGATCAGCTCGGCGAACCCGATCACCGCGTTGAGCGGCGTGCGCAGCTCGTGGCTCATGTTGGCCAGGAAGCTGCTCTTGGCGGAGTTGGCCGCCTCTGCCGCCCTGCGGGCCTCGTCCAGTTCGCGGTTCTTGGCCCGGGCCTGCTCGACCGACCTGCCCATCAGCGCCAGCGCCGTGGCGATCCCGCGATACTCGTCCCGCTCCGTGATGATGAAGCCGCTGACCAGCGCCTCCGGCTTGTCGTGGGCGATGCGCTGGCTGACCTCGTCCAGGCTGAGGTCCGCGTCGACGACCAGCGGCAGGCGGTCCATGAGGAGGGAAATCGGCCGGCGCTCGTACAGGTCGCGCAGCAGGGGCTTGGCGAAAGTCGCGTACAGGTCCGGCCGGGCGATCATCCCGACCACGGCGCCGCGGTTCACCACCGCCAGCGCCGGCCATTCCGGATGGTCGGCGAAGATGTCGTAGACCCGCGTGCAATGCACCAGCGGGTCGATGGACGGCAGCGGGATGATCAGATCCCCGGCCCTGAAGCCGCCTTCCCCGGGCGCCGTCCTGTTCGGTCCTGGCAAGCGGTAGCTGCGCGGCACGGGCGCACATGCAGACATGACGTCTTGCCTCGAAATTTCAGGGAGCGGCTACCCCCAATATAGCGGACATGCGTGACGGATTTTTGACGCTCCGGTTTCACTACCCGCAAAAGATTTCGTGGCCGGCGGTTCTCCCCGGCTGGATGCTCGGCCGGCTCGATGCTCGGCCGGCCCGCTATTCGGAGGTGACGGTCACCTCGACCTCCATGCCCAGGAAGTCCTCCGCCTCGCCGAACCAGTCGCCGGTGAGGGGAACGGCCTGCGCCGGGTCCCGGGTGACCGCGACCCGGATGAGGCCGGCGCCGCCGACGATGCCGTTGGTCGGGTCGAACTCGACCCATCCGGCACCCGGCAGGTAGATCTGGACCCAGGCATGGGTGGCGCCGCCGCCGACCCGGCTCTCGGGATCGCCGTCGACCGCCGGGTCGTAGAGATACCCCGAAACGAAGCGGGCGGCGAAACCCAGCGTGCGTGCCGCCTCCATCATCAGGAGGGCGAAGTCACGGCAGGTGCCGGTCCGGGTTTCCAGGGTCTCCGCCGGGCTCTGGGTCCCGACGGCGACTCGCGCCTTGTAGGTGAAGCTTTCCTTGATGGTGCCGGTCATCGCGACCAGCATCTCCTGGGTCTCGGTCGGACCGTCGGTCCGGATGAACTGCTTGGCCCACTCGTCGACCAGATGGTCGGGATCGGGGAAATGGCGCTCCGTCGTGCGCCCGAGATCCGGGATCTCCTCGGCCGAGTAGGAGAACGGATAGGTCTTCGCGTAGTCCTCGATCGGGAAGTCGGGATTGGACAGGCCGAAATGATCCAGCCGGATGGAGCTCTCGAACCGCAGTTCGGCCGCGGTCTGGTCGAACGAGGCGATCGCGATCGAGTTGCCGAAGACGTCGTGCATCCAGCGGACGTTTGTCGGCGGCGGGCTGATCGTCATCCTGGTTTCGAGCAACCGCATGTCGTGACTGTCGCGCGGCCTGAACATCAGGCGGTGCTCCCCGAAGCTCACCGGCGTCGAGTAGCGGTACACGGTCACGTGCCTTACGTTCAGGATGGTCATCGTCGTCACCTTTGCCGGCACCCGAGGGGCACGGGCGCGGCATCAACGCAACGACCGACCAAAGGTTCCCACCCGCCCGGCGCCGATGGGACACGCCGGAAACAGGAAAGGCCGCGCCGGTGCCGGCGCGGCCTTGTACGACCCGATGGCGTCGATCCGGCGCGGCGGCGGCCCCGCCGCCGCGCCCGCGATCTCAGGCGGCCTTGGAGACCGTCAGCGCCTTCAGCTCGGCGACGCTTTCCTGCGTGCGGGAGCTGATGACCGAATAGGCCTCCCGGCTGCCCTTGGCGGCGATCTCCGACAATTCGCGGACTTGGGCGCTGACCTTGTCGGCCGTGGTCTTCGCGAGTTCCGCCTGCATGTTCAGGGTGGCCGGGAGATCCTTGACCGCCAGGACGGCCTTGGCGCTCTCCGCGGAGTCCTTCAGGTTCGCCTCGGCGATCTCGACCTGGCGCTTGATCAGGGTCTGGGCCGTATCGGCGAAAATCCTGCCGACCTTGACCATGGCTTCGAAATTGCGGTTCTGCGCGTCGATCAACGCTTTGACGTCGAGGTTCGGAACCTGGCCACTGAACAGCTTGCCGAAGTCGAAATTGTTCTGGGACATCTGTTGGAACTCCAATAGTTTCACTCTTGTTGCACCGCAGCAAACTGATAAGGTTTTTATAAATGCCCTTTCGATGCTTTGCCAACACGGAATCGCACACCCGGAGCACCAAACCACGCCGACAGACAATTTGCCGCAGGCAGGCTCGGGAATTGCAGACAAAACGGGAAACCGGAGCAGTGCGGACAGCGAAAAGCATCCGGAACGGCACGATGGCTGCACCAAATACTTCGGTTCCACTTCCGGCAGACCGACTTGTTTGTACCTTTTATGGGGCGAAATCAGTTCCTTATCCCTTCGGATGAGAATTATTTTTATAATGTGTGCTATCGCTACAACATCTTTGCTTGCTGGCGGAGCAGTTGCCGCTGTAGAAGGAGAAAACAGGCCAGGGAGTGGACGATGCCTTTTCTCCGGTTAGCGAAGTCGGGAGTTGCCGCGGTTCTTTTCTCTCTGGCGGCCCTGTCCCTGTCCGGACCTGCCCTGGCCGGCTACGTGAACTGCGTCCAGTTCGTCCGGCAAGCGGGCGCGATCGAACTTTCGGGCAATGCCTGGATGTGGTGGCCCCACGCCAAGGGGCGCTACGAAACGGGGCAGCGCCCCCACCGCGACGCCGTGATGGTCTTCCAGCGGACCAAGGCGATGCCGTCCGGCCACGTGGCCCTGGTGAGGCATGTCCTGGATTCGCGCACGATCGTGATCGAACACGCCAACTGGGCGCCGCGCGACGGCGCCAAGGGCAGGATCTCGCGGGATCTGGTCCGGGACGTCTCCCCCGGCAATGACTGGACGGCGGTCCGGGTCATGTACCGGCCGACGGGAAGCTTCGGCAAGACGTACCCCACCAACGGCTTCATCCACCCCAATCCGCCGGCCTCCTTCGCCGATCCGATCATCGAGCCATGAACGCTTGGGGTAGCCCATCTGTGTCATTTTTGGGTAATTTGCTTCTCCATATAACTTTCTGCGTTGTCATACGATCGTCTGCATAGTACCAAAGCCATATCATCTTTCGCCCAATGCATATGTGGCTAACAGAGTGGTGGTGGTGTCGATGCAAGCGACGAATATGGACACGGCATTGATCTGCCGTAACGTGACGGTCTCAGGACGCCGGACCAGCATTCGGATGGAGCAGGTGATGTGGACCTCGCTTACCGATATTTGCCGGCGCGAGGAGCGGTCCATCAACGAGATCATCTCGATGATCGACGAGAAGCGGGCCGACACCAACCTCACGGCCGCGATCCGGGTTTTCCTGATCTGCTATTTCAGGGATGCCTCGGCCTTCCAGAGCATGCGCTTCGCCGGCATGGCGGAGGAATCGGACTTCGACGTGAATGCGGATCCCGCGCCGGACGAGGGGCTCCGGTGCGGCGCCCTGGTGAGTGCGGCGCTCGACGTCGTCGGCCCGCGGCGCGCGGCGGCGAGCGACGGCAACTGAACGCCGGGATCAACGCCCCGCAGGCCGGCAATCGCCCCGTGGGCAAGGGCCGGCCTGCGCTTCGGATCGACGTCCGGCGTTCCGGTTACCAGTGGAACCGCGGAATGGCCCCTTGCGGAATATGGCCGCTCGCGGCGGCGGCGGCGGCCAGCCTGATCGGGTCGGGATGCTCGCCCCAGGCGGTCGCCAGCTCTTCGAGATGGATGCCGCTGGTCACCAGGAGGGCGTCGATCCCGGCGGCGTTCGCTCCCGCCACGTCGGTCCGGAAACTGTCGCCGACGGCCGCGATCCTCGCCCGGTCATGGATGCCGAGCAGGTCGAAGCAGCGCCGGTAGACCGGGGCGTGCGGCTTTCCATGATACCGCACGGAACCGCCCAGCTCCTCGTAGCGCTGGGCCAGCATGCCTGCGCAGATCGCCATCTTGGTGCCGACCACCACGACGAGGTCGGGATTGGCGCAGACCATCGGCAGCGCGTGCGCGGCGCAGGATTTCAGGATCGCCTCGTAGTCGGCGATCGTCTCGTCGAAGCTGTCGATCCCGGTATTGACGACGAAATCCGCCCGTGCCGGATCGTCGACCATCTCGAGCGGGAGCTCCTCGAACACATCGGCGTCGCGCGGCGGCCCGATATGGAGGCAGCGGCGCCCGAGGCCCGCGTGCCACTCGTCCGGCGGATCGGCCAGGGCGTCGTGCGTGGCCTCCCCCGAAGTCATCAGGTGGTCGTAATGGTCCGGCGTGATACCCATGCCGGCCAGCTTCTCCGCGACGCCGGCGCAGCGGCGCGGCGCGTTGGACAGCAGGCAGACCCGCTTGCCCCGGGCCCTCAGCCGGTCCAGGCAGTCGATGACGCCCGGATAGGCCTCGACCCCGTTGTGCAGGACCCCCCAGAGATCGAGGATATAGCCATCGTAACGATCCGCCAGCGCGGCGATGCCGGAATGGACGGGAACCGCCGCGGGAGTGTCTTCGGAATGCATGTCGCCCTTCAAGCTACGGGAGAAACGGGTGAAGCCCGCCGGTGGTCGGCCCCGACGGCGTCCTTCAGGGAAGGAAACCCGTCGGCGCGCAAAAGGGCAGCAAGGTCGCGGTTGATCTCGCCCACAAGGCGCGGCCCCCGGTAGACCAGGGCGGTATAGAGCTGGACCAGCGAGGCGCCGGCGCGGACCTTGGCGTAGGCGTCGCGGCCGGACTCGATGCCGCCGCATCCCACCAGCGGGAGCCTGCCTCCGGTCAGGCGGTACAAGTCGGCCAGCACGGCGGTGGACGCCGCCATCAGGGGAGCCCCGCTCAGCCCGCCGGTCTCGGCCGCGATCGCCGGCGGCAGCCCGGGAGGGCGGGAGACCGTCGTGTTGGAGACGATCAGCCCGTCGATGCCGCTGGCCAGCGCCACCTCCGCGATGTCGGCCTTGTCCTCGTCGGTCAGGTCGGGCGCGATCTTCAGAAGCAGCGGCGGCGGCTTGCCGGCGGCAGCCTCGGCGCGCGCGGCCAGCGACCGGTCCAGCAGCTCGGCCAGCGGTTCGCGGCCCTGGAGCGTGCGGAGGCCGGGCGTGTTGGGCGACGAGACGTTGATCACCAGGTAATCCGCGAGCCGGGCCAGCCGGCGAATGCCGATCACGTAGTCGGCCGCGGCGTCCGCCGTCTCCTTGTTCTTGCCGACATTGGCCCCGACCAGCCCCGGCCGGCCCGCCCGGCCCTCCAGGCGGGCGGCGACGACGTCCAGCCCGTCATTGTTGAAGCCGTAGCGGTTGATCATCGCCCGCTGCTCCGGCAGGCGGAACACGCGCGGACGCGGGTTGCCGGGCTGCGGGCGGGGCGTCACGCTGCCCACCTCGACGAAGCCGAAACCCTGGGCCAGCATGGCGTCCGGGACTTCCGCGTTCTTGTCGAACCCGGCGGCGAGGCCGACCGGATTGGCGAAGTCCAGTCCCCACACGCGGCAGGCCAGGGCCGGATCGGCGGCGGCGCGGCTGGCCGGCACCAGGCCGGTCTTCAGGGCCGAGATTGTGAGGCCGTGGGCGGTTTCCGGGTCGAGCCGGCGGAGCAGCGGCCCCGCGACGGGAAAGAGGTCGATCAATTTCCGTCATTACTCCGGGTATCGTCGGCGACGCCCTGCGGGAACCGGTGCCGGCCGTCGGGACCCAGCGGCAGGGAATCGACCGCGACGACCGCCTCGACCGGCAGGGCACCGTAGAGATGGGGGAAGAGTTGCCCGCCGCGCGACGGCTCCCATTTCAGGGCGGGTCCCAGCCGGTCGGCGCGCACTGTCAGCAGGACCAGGCCAGCCTGCCCTTTCCGGTGCTTCGCGGCGCTCTCGACGATCTGGGCGGCGGTGGAGAAATGGATGAAGCCGTCGGCGGCATCCTGGGACGAGCCGGGATAGCTTCCGGCGCGCTCGGCTGCCGCCCATTCCTCGGCCCGGCACATGTGGTAAATGACGGTGTCGCTGGTCATGGCCGGGACACTAGCCCAAACGGGCCGCGGTGCAAAGGCCGGGCGGCTCCGTGGAATAACCCTATTCTTTTTGCAGAATGCGAGACGCGATGTGCGGTCCCTTCGGCAATTTGCAAAGCCGAACCGGTTGCTAATCTGTCGCTAACCATGGCGGAAGGATTGGATTCGACCGCCTCCGACCTCGGCCTGTCCGTTAAGCCCATGTTCCGTCATGCCTTTTGTTTCGTATCCGAGGCAACGATCGGACTCCCGGGTGAGTGGCACCGATCTTGCCTTTACAGGTCCACCACCAGGAGGAAAACATGGATACGCGACTGCATTATCAAATCGACGAGAAGCGGCCTGCCAGCAACGCGATGAACTATGCGCTGAACGTGGTCGAGACCATGGGCGACACCGGCCTGGTCAGCGTCCCGATCAAGCCGACCACCGCGATGCTGACCGCCGGCGCGCGTTCGGGCCATGTCAGCGTCGAGACCGCCTGGAAGATCTACCAGGCGATGATCAACGAGGAAGGCTGACGGCCCGCGCGGGCTGGACGACCTGGAACCCGACGGCGCGGCGGCATGATGCCGCCGCGGCCGCCGAGCTTCAGGACGCCCCCTTTCCAACCCGGCGCGCCAGGAAAGCGAACGGCCCGGACTCCGGCCCGTCGCCCGCCGCGACCCGCTTGTCGCCGGACCTCTTGTAGACATAGATGCCCAGGACGCTGAGGCCGACGGTCCAGATCGTGCCGAGCGAGGTCATCGCCGTGATGACCAGATTCGCCTGTCCGGGGTCGGTCACGATCACCCAGGCGATGGCGAGCATCTGGGCGAGCCAGGTCAGCGCCATGATGTAGCCGAAGGTCGGCCGCATCCGCCGGACATAGGCGTCCTCCGACGCGACTTCCGCCCGCAGGCTCCGGTTCACCTCGGTCAGCGCGACCCGCCGGTCGGCGGAGTCCAGCTCGGCCATCCGCTCCACGTGGCGGTTCGCCTCGGCCACCGATTCGGCCGGGATGCTGCCGTCGCCCACCGCGGCGTCCACCGCCCGGACGGCCTTTGCGGCCTGGGCCGCGACGGGACCGTCGATCTTCTCCAGCCCGGCCCCGACCGCCTTCAGGAGCAACGGGAGCCCGAGTTGGGCGAGCGCCAGCGGGATCATGACGGCACCCCGCCGCCGGCCGCGTAGAACAGGCGGTCGCCGATCTCCGCGGTCGGCGCCAGCCGAGCCGCCCAGTCCGGCAGGATTCCGCCGTCATGGTACAGGGTGGCGCCCCCGGTCGGATCGTCCAGCAGGCCGGCCGCCGCCCGCCGGGCGATCCGCAGGCAGGTCGCGAACAGCAGGGCGTCGGACGATGCCCGGCCGCTCCCCGTTGGACCGGAGGGCTGGACGACGGAAAGCCGGAACAGGGCCGGGTTGTCGGCGCTCCAGCAGGGAAACCGCCGGCAGATGTCGGCGATGGCTGCGCCGGGCTCCAGGGCCGCCCGGTTCATGACGACCGCGGCCACCGCCTCCATGCCCCGCAGCGTCTCGGTCCGCGCCTCGCCCCACAGGGTGCGGGCAAAGATGTCGATGGTGCCGTCGCCCGGCCCGCCCGCGGCGGGCCGGGCGGCGGGCGAGGCAGCGGGCGATGGAACGGGCACCAGCCTCCGCCGGGTCATCGCCGCTCTCCCGACCGCTCGGCCTGGATCAGGGCCGCTCCGTCCAGCTTCGCGTCGATGCGCAGCAGATGGTCGGTCAGCCGGCGCTCGACGTCCTTCAGGTAGCCGACGGACACGTAGGTCTTGGCGACCTCCAGCTTGTAGGCCGACAGGCTCTCCCGCATCTGGGACAGCGCCGTCTCGGACAGGCGGTGGACACGGTCGAGCGCCTCCTCCGACTCCTGGCGGACATGCCAGATCAGCCAGAACAGGGCGGCCAGCATCGGCAGCTCGACGACGGTGATCCACCAGGAGAGATTGATCCCGGAAGCTTCAGGCATTTGCTTTTCTCCTGATCAGGACGAAGAAAGGCCGCCCCGAATGGGCGGCCCGGTCATTCCCGCTGGCGGGAAGGTCACACTTTGAAGTCGGTCACGGCCCGACCCGGCGGGCCACCGCGCCAGTCGGCGTTCCGGCCGGGCCTCGCGACCGCGCCGAAACGGACCGGCTCGGTCGACAGGCAGCCGGCGACGGCGTCCAGGCCGTCGTCGTGGCCCTTGTGCCGGCCGCCGGGGCGCCACTCGCGCATTTCCCGCACGAAGGGCGTGTCCCAGACGCTGCGGTGGGCATGCAGCGCGCCGGCGGCCAGCACGGCGTCGAACGCCTCCAGGATGCGGCGGTCCTTCGGCACGCTGGAGCTCTTCTCCACCACCGAGGCCCCGACCCCGCACCGCGCCAACTCCCGCCGCAGGATGCCGGGCAGGAACTTTCCCACGCCGTTGGTCTCCAGGATGACCGACGGCAGGTGGAGGTCGCGCAGGAACTCCGCCACCTGCCGGCACTGCTGCGCCGCCTCGTGGTCGTCGCCGTCCGGAACCGCCGTCAGGTAGCGGATCCGATGCAGCCAGTAGCCTCCGTCGGCGTCGGAGAAGACGGCGGCCAGGACGCTGCCGTCCCCCGCCCTGCCCTCCCGCGCGGCACCGTCCGGCGCCGCCGCCCCGTAGGCCGGGTCCCACCAGCAGCTGGCCGACACCATGCGCCGGTCGCCCAGCATCAGCACCGGAACGCCGCGGGCTTCGCGGTAGTCCAGCTCGGCCTCGTAGGGCAGCAGGCGGTCCGGGTCGAGCCGGCCGTCGGCGATGCTGACCGGCTTCAGCATCATCTGGCTTTCGAACTTGTTCGGCCCGGTCGCCCGGCGGATGCGCTCGATCGCCTCGTCCGGGAAGCGCGTGGGCCAGGCGCTTTTCTCGTCGGCGTCCCGGATCGGGATGAGAAGCCGCTGGAACCCGTCGAGGAAGGGAACGGCCTCGCCGATCTCGGCGCGCGGCTCGTCGGCATAGATGGTGTAGTAGCTGTGCGGCGTGCCGACATAGAGCTGCATGCCGCCGGGCACCAGGATATAGTCGATCTCGCTCAGCCGCTCGCGCAGGTCCTCCCGTTTCGGCGCGGTGTCGCAGGTGCGCGGGACCTCCACGTCGTCGCAGATCACGACGTCCGCCCGGCTGCCGGTCAGGTTCGCCCCGATCCCGCGGGCCAGCATGCTGGGATCGCGCAGTTCCATCGGCCGCCGGACGGTGAACTGGTCGCTGGCCCACTGGTCGGCCCGCTCGGGCTTGAGGCCCTGGGTCTGGGGGTGGCGCTCGACGATCCGCTTGACGGTGCGGACCATCTTCTTGGCCAGCGCCAGGTCGGCCGCCAGCACCATGATCCGCAGGGACGGGTCGGTCTTCAGCAGCCAGGCCGCGAACAGCCCGACCACGGTCGATTTCCCGCTGTTGCGGAACGCCATCAGGAGGAGCCGGCGGTCTCCCCCGTACCAGCCCGTGGTCAGCCATTCGGCGATGCGCATGTGGTGGTCGGGCGACGGCAGGTCCTGGAACGTGTTCCACACGATCAGGAAATCCCTGAAACTCTCGAACCTTTCCACCGCCGTTCAGTCCCCGTCCGGGGCGTCCGTCCCGTCCAGTTCGGCGATCGTGCGCGCCGCCCGGGCATAGACCTCGGCGAACGGATCGCCCGGAGCGCCATCGTCCGGGGCGGCACCGTCCGGCCCCGCCTTCGGCAGCGTCGCCGTGACCAGCCGGTGGAGTTGGAAGAGCGCCGTCAGGTGGCCGATCGCCGCCTTGCAGGCGCCCTGGAGGGCGGTGAACTCCTTCGGATCGTCCGGCAGGGAGACTTCGCAGATCTTCCCGTAGGCTTCGGCGGCCCGTTTCACCGCCGGCGGCAGGACCACCGCCAGCAGGGTGGTTCGCATATCTTGTCCTTCATCGAGCATCGGGTTCCAGGTCCTTTCATGGGTTGCGCGCCAGGATGTGCCAGGCGGCGCCGTTGGACATCGCGGTCACCGCATGCCCCTTCTCGACCAGCGCGATGGCCTCGCCGTCGGGTCCGCCGCCGCCCGCCTGGGTGACGGTCACGGCGTTGCCGCTGACGTCGGATTTCTTGATCGTGACGGTGCGGCCGACCGCCAGGGTGGCGGACGGGGCCGGCAGCCGGACCTCCGTCGGACCGCCATAGGCGCTGACCAGGTAGAAGCCCCGCGCCAGGTCCGGCTCGAACAGGCTGCCGCCCTCGAAGAAGCCGGCGTTGCCCGGCACCGCGTGGGCCGCCGTGATCCACCACGCCGCCCCGTTGGAGACGACGGTGACGAAATCGTACCGGCTGCCGAGCGGGAACGGCCTGCCGTCCGGCCCCGATCCGGTGGCGTCGGTGACCGTCACGGCGTTGCCGCTCAGGTCCATCTTCTTGACCGTCAGCGACCGCCCCTCGGCATCCGGGGGCGCCGGCAGGCGGAACTCGACGGCGCCGTTGAAGGCGCTGACCAGATGGACCGAGCGCGTCATGTCCGGCAGCACCAGCCCGCCCGCGACCGGGTCGACGAAGCGGGTCTCGTACCGCATCGCCTCCACCGTCAGGTCGGTGACCTGGCTTCTCTTGAACCGGTTCTTGGCGGGATAGCCCGCGTTGTAGGCCGTGAACTCGCCGCCGGACTGGTCCCAGATCGCCGGCCCGCCGCTCGCCGAGAACAGGTTGGTGATCGAGGTCTCCTTCGAGCCCGCCTCCAGGTACACGTTGGGCACGCCGCCGACCGACTCGGTGTAGAGGTTGACCAGCAGGTTCTTGTCGGTGTCCGGCCCGATCCGGAAGCAGGAATGGGCCGTGGTGGACAGGTTCGCCTCGCAATCGACGAAGGCGTTGTTGTAGCGCCCGTGCTGGACGTAGAAGCCCGACCCGGCGCTGGGCACCGCCAGCGAATAGACGCGGACGCAGTGGAACTTGTTGGCGTTCGGCGTGTCGCCCTCCCCCGTGCGGACAAGGTGGACGCCGTGCAGCAGATGGCGGACCACCAGCACCCGCGCCAAGTTGTTCCAGTAGCAGGGCCGGTCCGGGCTGTCGCCGCCGTCCAGCACGATGCCGGTCCCGGTGTCCCACACCGTCACGTCATGCACCGCGTTCTGCACGCACGGCCCGTCCCGCCCGGTCAGCTTGATGCCGACGCTGCCCTGCTCGATCCGCAGATGGTGCAGGCTGGCGTAGCTGTCGGGCAGCAGGACGACCGGAAAGCCCTCTCCGTCGGCGCGCAGGATCGACCCGGCGCCCGACCCGTGCAGCGTCTGCCCGTACCCCACCGGCAGCGTCCCGGTCACTCGGTAGGTGCCCGGCGGCACGAAGACGGACGTGGCGGCCGTCAGCGCGGCCTGGATCGCCAGGGTGTCGTCGGCGATGCCGTCGCCCACCGCGCCATAGTCCCGCACCGACGCCACGTCGGCCAGCTTGTCCCGGATCGAGCGCCGGACCGCGCCGGCTCCCGGGGCCACGAAGCTGCTCAGCGCGTCGGCGTCCACCGCCGGCGTCACGGTCGGGTTGCCGCCGCCGTCGAACGCCAGAAGCCGGTTCGCCCGCGCCGCCCGGCCGGGCAGCAGCGACGAGGCCGGCAGGTCGGTCGCGGCGTAGCGCAGCGTCAGCAACGCGTCGTCGGCGAGCTGCTGGACGCAGGCGGTCAGGTAGTCGAACTCGTCGTTGAGCGACCGGGCCGGCAGCGCGCCGCTCTCCAGGAAGTCGGTCACCCGCTCGTAGGGCAGCCGGCGCAGCAGCGTGACCTGGACGCCCTCGGGCGGGGCCACGTCGAAGGTGACGGTACCGCCCGCCGTGGCGCCGCTTCCGGTCACCGTGAAGCCGCCGGTCTGGAGGGCGGCGTCGAGATGGACCTCGATGTCCTCCGACGCGAAGATCGGGAACGGATAGGCGAAGGCCCGCTGTGTCCCGTCCGCGATATAGTGCCGGCGCGGGGGAACCGCGCCGATCTTGATATGTCCGGTCATGATGTGTCCACTTCCCGTGTCGCCCCTAATAGGCGTTGCCGAACAGTTCGAGCCGCTGGCGCTCGGCCAGCTGCGACTGGTCCAGCAGGTTGCGCCGGCGGGAATCCTCGACCTCCTGGGACAGCGCCTGCCCGCGCAGCCGCTCGACCGCCTGGGCGTTCCGGCTGTCGGCGTCGGTCCGGTTGACCAGTCCCAGCAGCACCGCCTCGCCGGACCCGTCGGCGGTGCCGCCGCCCCACGTCCCCAGGCTGGCCCGGCTGCGCCCGACCGCCCGGCGGAGGGCATCGCGGCGGGCCGCCTCGTCGGCTTCGGCGCTGGCCTGGATCTGGGCGCGGCGGGTCTCGATATCGGCCCGCTGCGCCTCGGCCGCTGCCTCCTGGCCCTGTAGGAGCTGCCGGGTCTGGAGGGCGTGGGTCTCGCGCAGCACCTCCTCGGCGTGGCGTTTCTGGTCGGCCAGCTCCCGCTGGCGGTTCGCCTCCTTCTGCTTCTCGAACTCCAGCTCCTCGGCCCTTTGCCGGGCTTCGGCCTCCGCCGCCTTGCGGGCGTCCGACGCGCTGGAAAAGCCGTTGACCACCCGCTGCGCGCTGGAGATCACCGGCAGGGCCTGCAAGGCCACGTTGGCAATGCCACCCATCAGTCGTTCACCTTCAATTCCATGGTTACGGAGAGCAGCGTGAACGGCAGGGGAGCGTCCTGCTCGATCCGCCACAGCGGTGCGGTCTGGTCCCGCGCCCAGCCGAGCGAGCGCAGCCGGCGGTCGCCGCTGACCCGTTGCGGGGCCGCGTCGCCGAGCGCCGCGTCGCCCAGCCGGCGCAGCGGGAAATCGGTCAGGCCGGCACCGACGTCGGCCCGCAGCGCCGCGGTGTCCTCCAGCTGGAAGACCGCCTGGACCAGCCGGAGCGCCGGTCCCCGGCCGCCGCCGGTGGACAGCGGGCTGGGCGGCAGCGGCTCGACCACATGGGTGAAGGGCAGTCCCGCCTCCACCGTGCGGGCCGGCGGGTCCAGGGTTATGGCGCCGCCGGACACCGTCGCGTCCGGCCGAAGCACGCCGTCGGCCACCACCCCGACGGCCCGCCCCTCCAGGTGGTCGAGCCCCGACCACACGGCGGCCGGTTCGTCGCTCTCCCCGTACAGGCCGGCATCCAGGTGGAGCGCGTCGTCCAGCCGCTCGATGTTCCAGCGGGTCGAGAAGCCTTCCGGCCGCTGGACCAGCAGATGGACGTCGTCGCCGACCACGGCGACGGAATGGATCGTCCCGCCGGTGTCGATCCGGGTCCAGGCGGTGACCTGCTCGGCGCGGAACAGGGTCAAGGCTCCCAGCGTGCCGTCGGCCATGACGATCAGCATCAGCCGGCGTCCCTGGTCGTAGTCCTGGTCCACCGGGCGGACCACCAGATGCCGGGCCAGCAGCGCCAGGTCTGTCGCCTGGTACGCCTGTTCGCTGTCGGCGAACAGGAACTCCCGGATCTCCCGGCCGTTGCGCGACACGAACAGGGTCGCCCCGTCCACGTCGCGCGGCGGCACCGACCGGTCGGTCGGCGAGCCGATGCGGGTCTGGCGGTTGAGCTGGATGGTCTGGGGCGTCAGCGGCTCTCCCGTGACCATCCATTCCGCCCCCGAGGTGAAGACCTGCAGGTGCCGGCCCGAGAACACCGCCCGGATCGCGTTGATCTGGTCGGACAGGATGCCGAACTCGATCGCCTCGTCGTCGAGCCCCGTCCCTAAGTCGAAGTTCCAGATATCGGCGGAGCGGGACAGCCACAGCCGGTTCGGCAGCTCGCGCGAGCCGCCGATCACCAGCCGGTCCTGGTGGAACGCGGCCGAGACCGGATAGCCCCGCAAGGGCGAGAAGGCCTGCTCGTCCCACACCGCCGTGGCGGCGGTCCCGGTCAGCGCCTCGGCCGTCACGACCCGCACCTGCGTCCCCGACAGCACGTCCAGGACGGTGACCTGGCGGCCCGCCACCCGCAGCCTGACGCCCGCGTGCCCCGGCTGGAACACGGCGGCCGAGGCGGTCAGGACGACCGTCCCGGTGGTTCCGTCCGGCGTCAGGGTCACCCCGGCCGGCGCGAAGCGGTACCAGGGCTGGCGGATCGCGCTCCCTTCCACCAGGAATTGCCACTCCTCCAGCGACCACGCGGACTCTCCCGTACGCTTCAGCTTGCGCGGGGCGACGTCGGGATGGCAGACCAGCAGGGTGTCGCCGCTCTGGGTCCAGGTGATCTGGCCCAGCTGCGACGCCGTCCAGGGCGCCTCGACGGTCGCCACGACGGCGTCGCCGCGCAGCACGTCGATGCGGTATTCCGAGAAGGCCAGCAGGTAGGTCTGCTCGGTGCTGAACTCGAACGCGACCAACCGCCCCGGCCCCCGCGCCGCGGCCGAGAACGCCATGCCCGGCCGCCGGGTGATCCCGCCGGTCGGGTGGATCAGCAGGTTGCGCAGGGTCAGCGCCCCGTTGTCGTAGGCCCGGAGGTCGCCGCGCCCCAGCAGCAGGCGGGAAATCTCGCCGCTGGTGAAGTTGGTCTTCAGGATCCGGACCCGGGTCATCGGCCGCGCGCCTCGACCAGGGTGAAGTCCTCGAAGCCCGGCTGGCTGTCCTGTTGGACGTCGATCAGCCGGGCGCGCCGGAACTCCGCCTCCGCCAGCCGGGCCAGCGCCTCGGCCCGGCTGGTGTTCTCGGTCAGCGGCAGGCAGAACTCCGCCGCCAGCCGGGCGATCAGCGCCTGGTCGAAGAACGGCGGGAACGCCGCCTCCGCCGGGCGGCTGACATAGGTCAGCGTGACCTGGTCGCTGTCCGACTGGAGCGTGGTGCCGACGATCCTGTAGCCGATGCCCCGGCCCCGGCCGGGCGTCCCGGCGGACAGCGCCCGCAGGAAATCGACCGGCAGGGCATGGGCGAAGCCGTGGTCGCCGAGCGGCGCCTCGGCCAGCCGGGCCAGCGTCGCCTGGACCGTCGCGAAGCTCCAGGCGTTGGCCGAGAGCAGCGCGTCGCGGGTCGGCCCGTAGAGCGCGTCCGCGACCTCCGCCTCGGCGGTGCCGTCGGTAAAGCCGGTGATGGAAGCTGCCCCGATCTTGATCAGGGCCCTGCTGCACAGACCGATCGGGGTCAGCGCCATGGGGTGGTTCTCCTCTGGCAGGGGGGCTGGATCAGTCGCCGTTGGTGGCGCCGACCTGGGTCAGGTTGGCGACGTCCACGGTGCCGCCGCTGTTGGAGGCGACCAGCAGGATGCCGGCCTGGGGCGTCCCGTCGGCGTCGAGGTTGGCCATGATCATGTCGCCGACCCGCAGCATGTCGGAGGCGGCGTTGAAATAGCCGGCGGTGTCGGCGTCCGCCGCGAGGTCGCCGGTGACGTAGTGCCAGAGCGTGAAGCCGTTGGCATATGCCAGGACGCTCAGGTCCTTGGTCTTGAAGGCCATCTTCGGAACTCCTGGGGATGGGGGATCGGTCAGTTCTCGAGGCAGCGCAGGGTGACGACGCCTGATGTGTCGATCAGGCAGGCGCCCTGGCTCATCATGTTGTTGACGAAGTGCGAGGCGCGGTCGCCGTGCCAGGTCACGTCGGTGGTGACGTCGGCGCCGGCCGCGTGCCCGACCGCCGTCTTGTGGTACCAGTGGCAGAGCCGCACGTTGCCGTTCAGCGTCAGGCCGGAATGGGGGATCCACAGGGTGCCCAGCCAGCGCTTGGCCTGGGTGCCGCGCCACGGCAGCTCGTCCGGCCCGACATAGTCGGACTTGGCGAACTCCTCGATCCCCAGCAGCTGGCTCCACTGCTTCCAGCCGACCACCGCGTAGCGCTGCCCGTCGTCGGGAACGTCGGCTTGGCCCAGCGTCTCGAAGGCGGCCAGCACCTTGGCCTTGGTCAGCCCGTCGGTGGCGAGGCCGGCATAGCTGACGGAGGTGTCCAGCTGGGCGATGATCAAGTCGTCGGTCTTGCGGCCCAGCGCATAGGCACCGGCGTTGGTGATGACCGAGCGTTCGTCGATGTTGGTCTTCAGCTCGTCCAGCTTGTCGACCCAGTCGCCGGCGTAGTAGTCGGTCAGGATGCATTCGACCGGCGCGTGGTCGATGTTCATCACCGGGACCGCGCCGTGGCGCGCCTTGGGCGAGGCGACCCCCTTGCCGACCTTCTGGAAGATGGTCGAGGCGCCGCGGACGTCGCCCTTGCTGCGCACCGTGTTGCGCAGCTTGGAGCCCATCCGCTGGAAGCTCTCGTGGACCTCGCGCTCGAACTGCTTGACGAAGGCCCTGTCGATGGTGGTGGACATGGATGCGCGATCCTTTCTGGAAGGCCCGCCGTGACGCGGGCAAAGAAAAAGGCCAGACCGCGAGGTGCGGTCCGGCCCGGTGGACGGAGTTGTGGTGTTGACAGGGAAAGTATTAGGTTTTTATTCCTTTTCGGTCAAGCCCTTTTTCATCGCTCCGCGAATTTTCCCCGAAGGTCCGGCTCAGGCGGGCCGGAACGGCATGACCTCCGCCGCGATCCTGGCGCCGGCTTCCCGGCGGGCCGTCTCCAGATCATACCGCGCCTGAAGATTGATCCATATCTGCGCCGACGTGCCGAAATACCGGCCGAGCCTGAGCGCGGTATCGCCGGTGATGCCGCGCCAGCCCGTGACGATGGCGTGGATCCGCGTCGCCGGCACCCCCACGTCCTTCGCCAGCCTGTAAGCCGAAATGCGGAGCGGCCCGAGAAACTCCTCGGAAAGGATCTCGCCGGGATGAACGGGAGGAAGCATCTCGCCGGTTGCCACGTCGGCAAAGTCGATGCTCCCCGCGTCGATATCCTCACGTGCGATGGCCATGCGTTCCTCCCGTCACTCTCCGGTTCGAGGGTAATCGACGCTCCCGACCTCGGCAACCGGAGCTGTACCCGATCAGGTCGATCCGCCCGAGACGGCCGATCCGATGCGTTGCGCCATGGGCGCAACACAGCCGCGAGGATCGGAGCGGTTCAACCTGATCGGGTTCCGCTCTACTCGCGGTCGGGATACATCCGGCGGAAGCCCTCCGTCACCTTGGCGAGCAGGGCAGGGTCGCGGTCGCGCCAATAGCGCGGGTCGCGCATCATCTTGTGCAGGTCGGCCTCGCTCCCCGCCGGCTGGGTCTCGGCCGCCCCGCTCCCCGCAACCGCGCGGAGCGCCGCCGGCTCCGACGCGGTCATCATGCGGTGAAGGGCGATCACCCCGTCATAGCTGGTGGTCAGGCCGTCCAGCGCCGATGCCGGCAGGTTCTTCTTCGCCCAGGCCAGGAGCTGGCGGGAGATCTCGCGCCAGGCATCCTCGCCGCCGAAATGGCTGACCAGCCGCATCACCTCGCGCTCCGCCTCGAACTCGAAGGCGATCTGCCGGATCATCGGCACCAGCCGCTCGGCCGCCAGATCGTACAGCAGCTGCGCCTGCTCGGGCGTGAAGCCGGCGGCGTGGAGCCGCCGGTTCAGGTCCGGGTCGGCCTCGAACAGCCCATGGTCGCACCGGATGCAATAGCCGTCCGGCGCGTCCGGCACGCCCAGCATCCGCATCAGCGCGGCGCGGTCGGGAACGCCGGCGCCGGGGGTAACCGGGTCCGAGGCCGCGGGGTCGATCAGCAGGGATTCGCTCATAGGTCACACTCCTCAGGATGAAACGAAAGGAAGGAAGAAGGGAACTCACTCCGCCGCCGCGGGCGCCGTCCGGACCAGCTCGCCCGGCACGCCGAACGAGCGGCCGAGCCAGCGGGCCGCGGCGGCATGGTCGACCGCCGCCTCGGCGTCCTTGCCGAGGCCGCCGGCCACCTCCAGCCAGCGCAGCGTCGCCTGGACGTCGCGCTGGGCCTGCGCCTGGGCCAGGGGCGAGCGGTACTGGAGCTCGACCGTCCTGCCGTCCACGGCGACGTCGGGGATCTCGCCGCGCCGGCGCAGGATCGCGACGGCCCGCATCATCAGCGGCGTCAGCAGCTCGGACTGGAGCCGGCCATAGGTGGCGCCCAGCAGGCGCGACATCTCGGCCGACCGTTCCAGCACCTCGGTCGCGGTCATCCGGCCGTCCGACACCTGCCCCAGCCGGTCCACCAGCAGGGCGTGCCGGATGCGCCGCCGCAGGTCGTCGAGCACCAGCTGCGACACGTCGAACCGGCCGGGCGCCGCCAGGGGCGTCAGCCCCGCCGACCCCACCGCCTTGGGGATGATGGTGCCGGGCACCAGCCGGATCGTGCCGGGGTTCAGCACCCCGTCGTCGTCGGCCTGCCAGATGCCGGTGACCGCGATCGAGGCGTTCTTCAGCACCAGTTCGACCACCTTGTTGGCCGTCTTGATGTCGGGCAGCGCCTTCATCACCGGCGACCGGCCATAGGTCTCGCCCGGCGCCTTCAGCCAGCGGAAATTGATGAAGGGGGAGCGGGCGAACCGCCCCTCCGCCAGGACGGCCGCCTCCGCCAGCCCGCTGTCCAGGATCACGCTGTAGCGGTAGGCCGAACCGTCCTTCAGGACCGCCTCGACCACCGCGAAGCGGGCCTGGGGATCGCGGGCGGCCTCCCGCTCCAGCGCGTCCGGAACGGCGGCGTCGGGGAACCGCAGCCGGAGCTGCGCCAGGGTCAGCTCGCTGCGCCGGAAGGTCCCATCCAGCCGCCCGTCGGCGCCCTCCTCCAGCACGACCTCGGCCAGCGGCACCGCGGTGAAGCGGAAGCCGGAGTAATCGCCCGGCGCCGCCTCCTCGAACAGCAGGCAGGCGGTCCCGGCGGTCACCAGGTCAAGGTAGCATTGGTGCATCTCGACCGCGAAGTTCGACCGGTCGAAATGCGACTGGAGCGTGATCGCCGCCTTCTCCAGCACGGGGGCGGCGGCGTCCCGCTCGGCATCGTCCAGGTCCGGCCCGGGCGCCAGGCCGAACCAGCGGGACCAGGGCGGCGTCAGCTGGGCCAACAGGCTGGCGGCGAGCTGTTCGACCGCGTCGGCCGCGGTGCCGTCGAACAGCCGGTCGGCCTTGCGTTCCCCCGGGCTTCCCCCGGAGCCGAACCCGCCGCCGTGGGGCAGCGCGTGGTCGTA
This sequence comes from Skermanella rosea, assembly GCF_016806835.2. NCBI lineage: Bacteria > Pseudomonadati > Pseudomonadota > Alphaproteobacteria > Rhodospirillales > Azospirillaceae > Skermanella > Skermanella rosea. The sequence goes on from NZ_CP086111.1 coordinate 4,680,558, forward strand.
GCATTCCTGCCAGTGGGCTTCCCAGACGCTCCGCCTGGATTTGGCCGCGTCGAAGCGCTGGAGCAGCGCCGGTGCGTCCATCGCCCTACTCCCCCAGCAGGCGCTTGCGCGCCGGCGCGGCACCGGTTCCGGCCTGCTGGAGAACGCCGCGCCACGAGGTCAGCACCGTGCCGGTCAGGCTGCGGTCGCGCCGGGCCAGCGCCTTCTCCGCGGCGGCCAGCGCATCGGCCTGCTCCTGCGTGGCGGTCTTCGCGGGCGTGACCGGCGCGGGAGCCGGCGCCACGGGCTCGGCCGGCGCCGGCTTTGTGGCGGGTTCCTCCTCGACCGGCACCGCCGGGGTGGGGTCGGGCCTGGACACGACCGGCGCGGGAACGGTCGGTTCCGGCACGGCCGGCGCCGGGGTGACGGACGCCGTCGGGGACGTGGCGGCCGGGGACGTCGTGGTCACGACGGACGGCACCTTGGGCGGCGAGAACATCTTGGCCATGGGGATCGGGCTCCTTCGGAAGGTTCAGGAAAAGGCCGGCGAACCGGCCCGGGTGGACGCACGGCCGGCGGACGCGCACCCGACCGGCGACGCCGGGTCGAGCAGCCGGCGGTAAAGCTGCCAGGGGGTCAGCACCCAGCGGTCATGCAGCCCCAGCACCCGCTTGGCCGCTTCCACGCAGGTGAACGGCCCCCAGGGTGCCGGGCGGTCCAGGTCGCGCCGGACCGGGGCCGCCACCACGGCATGGCCGCGCTCGGCGAACCAGCCGACGAGGTCGAAGCCGGCGGCGACCGGCTGGACCGCGATCTCCAGGTGCGGCGACAGCGGGTCCACCGTGATCCAGTGGGTCCCGTCGTTCAGCGCCACGAAGCAGTGGCGGAAGCCCGGCCGCAGCAGCCGGAGCCACCACAGGTCGGCATCGCCGCAGAACACCACCCAGGCCCGCGGCTCGGCGCGGGGCGGGGCGGCGGGCGCCAGGGTGCCGCTCATCCCGCGAGCCGGGCGTCGGCGACGATGCCCTTCTCGCGCAGGATGGGATCCAGGAAGTCCAACGCCTCCCGCCACAGGCCGGACGCCCGCACCTCCAGCCGGCGCTCCGGATCGGGCGCCATCAGGCGGCGGCCGTAATGGACCAGCACGTGGAGGTGGTCGCGGATCAGCTTGCGCTGGCGGTACAGCCGGTCGACCACGCGGATCATGTCGAGCGGTTCGCAGGGGCGCGGCACCATGCCGCGGCCGGCGACGATGCGGGCTCCGGACGCGCGGGCCTCCTGCGCCTGGACGAACCAGAACCAAGCTTCCTCGGCGCTGTCGAAAGGCACCGCGAAAGCGTCGGGATCCGTGTCGGGTCGCGGAGAACCGGGACTTCCGGCAGGAGAAGGCGGGCGATGCCGAAGGGGAGACGGGGACGGGTGGCCGGACAAGGCGGCACCTCCTGTGCGGACTGGATTTCGGGGAAGGGCATCTTCCTGCGGGAAGAACCCCCTTGATGTTCCCCTTATGTTCCGCTTTAATTCCTACGTCAAGCTTTTTGTGAAAACGTTCCTAGGGACATGAGGACCAGAATATGTGAAATTGTTCCCATGCTTAAACACGCAGACATTTGGCAGGCGATTGATCGCCTCGCAGCCCAGAACGGGCTGTCGGCCTCCGGCCTCGCGCGGCGGGCCGGGCTGGACCCGACGACGTTCAACAAGAGCAAGCGGACCACGACCGAGGGGAAGCTGCGCTGGCCGTCGACCGAGAGCATCTCGAAGGTGCTGGAGGCGACCGCCAGCTCGTTCAGCGATTTCGTCAGCCTGGTCGACAACGAGCAGATCACCGGCGCCACCCAGCGCATCCCGGTGATCGGCTATGCGCAGGCGGGCGCCCAGGGCTTTTTCGACGATGCCGGCTATCCCGTCGGCAGCGGCTGGGACGAGCTGCAATTCCCGCACGTCGGCGATCCGCAGGCCTATGCGCTGGAGATCACCGGCGACAGCATGGAGCCGGTCTACCGCGACGGCGACATCATCATCGTCTCGCCCTCGGCCAGCCTGCGGCGCGGCGACCGCGTCGTGGTCAAGACCACCGGCGGCGAGGTGATGGCCAAGCAGCTGCTGCGCTCGACCGCCAACAGGATCGAGCTCCAGTCGATCAACCCGGCCCACCCGTTGCGCACGCTCAGCCCGACCGAGATCACCTGGATGGCGCGGATCGTCTGGGCAAGCCAGTAGGCCGCGGGACGGCCGACTAGGATTGGAATAAATTCCTTTGACCGCAGCGTGGGTTTGTGGTCACATCGCCCCATGACGGACGATTCGCACCCCAACGCCGCCGATCCGGCGACTCTCCTGGCCGACCTGTATCTGGATTTTTCCGGTCCGCCGCCGCGCGCGGCCCTGTCGGCGACACTATTGGGCGGCCGCGCCCCTCGTGACGCCGGGCGGATCGCGGCGGCCGGGCGCTTGGCCTCCCGCCTCGCCGCCGATGCCCGACTCGGCATCGCCCGCCGCCGGGCGGCCTTCGGGCGCATTACCCGGGCCGATCCCCGGATCGATCCATGGCTCGCCCGCCTCGTCGCCGACCTGGCGCTTCACCGGGCGAGCGCGGTGGCCCGCATGGCGTCGGCTCACTCCATGCCGAGCGCCATCTTGTAAAGCTCGATCAGCTCTTCTTCCTCCTGACGCTCCTCCTTGGCCTTCTTGCGAAGCCGGATGATCGTCCGGATGATCTTCACGTCGAAGCCGGTGCCCTTGGCCTCGAGATAGACATCCTTGATGTCGTCCGAAATGCCCTTCTTCTCTTCCTCGAGTCGCTCGATGCGCTCCACGAACGAGCGCAGGCGATCGGCGGCGATACCGCCGACATCGTTCGCCGGCCCGGCATCGGCCCGCGCCGCAACTGAAGTGTCCGTCATGAATTCCTCGTCACCAGAAACGACTTGTCGGAGGCACCATAGCCAATCCGACCGCCAAGGGCACCCCCGCCGACGCTCCGCCCCAACTTTTCGATAGCCCCGGAAGTCTCGTCACCCCGCCGCCCCCCTTCGGTGCCGTAGGTCGGACTTCGCCCGCCAGGGCGAACTCCGACGCACTGCATCGACGCTCCGGCCCGCCTGTCGGCGTCGGCCTTCGGCCGAGGCCGACCTACGGAATACCGATCAAAAGCACTGTTCCGCAATCCGGACCGGGGCACCCTGTTCGGAAACCGCTCCAGGATAAAGGGAAGCGGTTCCTCAAAAGTCCCTCAACTCCAAGGAGCCGCCCCTCAGTGGTCCGATCGGGCCTGTGCGGCGGCGAAGGCCTGCTGCTTCTCGGCGGAAGCCTCGGACTGGTGCTTGTTCTTCCACTCCTCGTAAGGCATGCCGTAGATGATCTCCCGCGCCTCGTCGTAGCTCATCTCCAGTCCCTTGCCCTCGGCGGCCGCCCGGTACCATTTCGACAGGCAGTTCCGACAGAACCCCGCCAGGTTCATCATGTCGATGTTCTGCACGTCGGTGCGGTTGCGCAGGTGCTCGACCAGCTGCCGGAAGGCCGCGGCCTCAAGCTCGGTGCGCGTGCGTTCGTCCAGTTCGGTCATCGTCGTCCACTCCCCAAAGCGCTTCCGATCAGGCGGAAGCAGTCGGCTTGACATGGCGTCACCCACCGCCGGGCGCAACCGCTTCGTCGGGAGGGACGCGGCCGGACGGACCACGCCGATGCGCCCGCCGCCCTCAGCCTCCCGCCGCCGGCTCCAGCCCGTGCAGGGTCTCGCCGATCAGCCAGTCCACCACCAGCTTCAGCGCGTCCTCGGCCGTTGCGCCGGCCGCCAGCGCCTCCTGGTAGACGGCGACCTGCCGGTGGGCGCTGGTGCCCCGGGCCACGATGCCCCGGGCGTTCTCGATCGCCTCGACGCAGCCCAGCGCCTCGGCGTCCTCGCGCAGCAGGCCGATCAGCTCCTCCAGCAACTCGCCATAGGGGACGATGCCGCCCCGGCCGAAATCGATCAGGCCGGCGTCGAAGCCGTAGCGCTGCGCCCGCCAGCGGTTCTCCTCCAGCAGCAGGTTGCGGTAGCGCCGCCACGCGACGTTGCCGCGCCGCAGCCGCCACAGCATGCGCAGCAGGCAGACATAGAAGGCGGCGACGGTCAGCGTGTCGTCCAGCCGGGTGCAGATGTCGCTGATCCGCATCTCCAGCGTCGGGAACCGGCCCGACGGGCGGATGTCCCACCACAGCTTGGTCGCGTCCTCGATCACCCCGGCATCGACCAGCGCGCCGACCTGCTGCTGGAACTCGCCGAAGCTCTGGTATTCCTCCGGCATGCCCGTGCGGGGCAGCTCGTTCCAGACCGCCAGCCGGTAGCTCTTCAGCCCGCTGTCCTGCCCCTGCCAGAACGGGGAGGAAGTGGACAGCGCCAGCAGATGGGGCAGGAAGTAGCGGACCTGGTTCATCAGGTCGATGCGCAGGTTCTCGTCCTCGATCCCGACATGGACATGCATGCCGCAGATCATCAGCCGCCTGGCCGGCGCCCCGATGTCGCGGGCCAGCATGTTGTAGCGGTCCCGGTTGGTGTGCTTCTGCGGCAGCCACACCGCGAACGGGTGGGTCGAGGCCGCGATCGGTGCCAACCCGTAACGGTCCGCCACGTCGGCGACCGAGCGGCGCAGCCAGGTCAGTTCGGTCCGCGCCTCCGACAGGTCGGCGCAGACGCGGGTGCCGATCTCGATCTGGCAGCGCAGGAACTCGGGATGGACCTGCTCGGGCGCCACGGCGGCGCAAGCCTCCAGCATGTCCTCGGGCGGGTCGGGCACGATATCGCGGGTCTGCCGGTCTACCAGCAGGTATTCCTCTTCGATGCCGAGCGTGAAGCTGGGGGCCGGTGCAGCCATGATCCTCAGAAGTGCTGGATGCGATACAAGGTAGGGTCGTCCAGGACCTCGTCCAGGGCCTCGCCCAGGATGCCGGCCCATTCGGCCGCCCCGTGGCGGGTGTCGATCAGGTCCTGGCGGATCTCCACCAGCAGATGGGGCAGCCCCGGCACCACCGCGTGGCGGTCGATGGTCGATCCCTCCGTGCCCTTGCCGGTATAGGGCTCGTTGTCGCCCACCACCAGGCGGGCGTCGGCCCGGAGCCGTTCCATCACCGGCACCGGCATGCGGGGATCGCGGTCCCACAGGATGCCGATATGCCAGGGCCGCTCGATACCGTTCATCACGGGGGTGAAGCTGTGGATCGACACGACCGCCGGAACCTGCCCGCGCCCGCGCAGCCGGTCGATCTCGGCGGCCGCGGTCGAATGATAGGGCCAGAACAGCCCGTCCACCCGCTGCGCCGCCTCCGCCGGGTCCAGCGCCCGGTTGCCCGGCACCACCACGCCGTCGCTGATCACCGGGATCGAGGTCGGGTCGTCCAGGTCGCGGTTGAGGTCGATGATCAGGCGGGAATAGCCGGACAGCACGGCCGCCGCGTCCCAGCGTTCCACCAGCGCCCGGGTCACGTCGGCGGCGCCGATGTCGTAGGCGATGTGCCGGGACAGCGCCGCGTCGTCCAGCCCCAGCGTCCCCAGCGACGCGGGCATGGCGTTGGAGGCGTGGTCGCACAGCAGCAGGACCGGCGCGCGGCCCTCGCGGTTCAGGACCGTCACCGGCGGCGGATCGCCGGGACCGAGCAGCGGCGGCATCGCCGAGGGCTTGGGAGCCGTGGAGGAAGCAGACATGAACGCCACTATACCCGAAACGCCGCACGGCGAAATGCCCCGCGACACCGAAATCCGGGAGCATGGCCGCCCTGACGAAATCCTCCCTTGCCACGGCACCCCCGCCGGGTGTCCATGCACATCCCGCGCGTCTCTTTCGGCCCCGTCTCCTTCGGAACCTTCCCGATGCCCAGCACCCCTCCGGTCCCCTCGCCCAAGATCATCGCTCCGGGCCTGTCCCCCGCGGCCATCGCGGCCGACCGCGCGGCGCGGATCGCCCTGATCGCCCTGCTGGTGGGTGCGCTCGGCATCGCGCTGTCGCCGATCTTCGTCCGGCTGAGCGAGATCGGGCCGACCGCCACGGCGTTCTGGCGCATCGGCTTCGCCATGCCGGTGCTGCTGGCGTGGCTGGCGCTGGAGGGGCGCGGCACGGCGGCCCCCCGCCGTCCCTCGACCCGGCGGGACTATCTGCGGCTGACCTGGGCCGGCCTGTTCTTCGCGGGGGACCTCGCGGTCTGGCACTGGTCGATCCAGTTCACGTCGGTCGCGAACTCGACCCTGCTCGCCAACTTCGCGCCGATCTTCGTCACGCTGGTGTCCTGGGCGGTGTTCAAGCAGCGCTTCTCGCGGACCTTCATCGCCGGGCTGGCCCTGGCGATCGGCGGCGCCGTCGTGCTGATGGGCGAAAGCCTGAACCTCAGCCTCAGCCACCTGTTCGGCGACGCGCTGGGCATCGTCACGGCCATGTTCTACGCCGGCTACATCCTATCGGTCGGCCGGCTCCGGGCCGAGTTCTCGACCGCCACCATCATGACCTGGACCGGGCTGGTGACCGGCCTGACGCTGATGCCCCTGGCCCTGCTGTCGGGCGAAAGCCTGATCGCCCCCAGCCTGTACGGCTGGCTGGTGCTGGCGGGCCTGGGCGTGATCAGCCACGCCGGCGGCCAGAGCCTGATCGCCTACGCCCTGGCCCACCTGCCGCCGGCCTTCTCCTCGGTCAGCCTGCTCCTGCAACCCGCCGCCGCCGGCGTGTTCGCCTGGATCCTGCTCGGCGAACCGCTGAGCGCCTGGCAGGCCGCCGGCGCCGCCATCGTCCTGGCCGGCATCTTCATCGCCCGGCGGGGCAGCCGGTAGAACGCCCTTCCAAGCCTTGCGGAACGGTCCGGTCAGGACCCTCTGGCGTCAGACGCCGTCTGGTATTACCATGGCAACCCCTATCGAACGAAGACCCGGCCCGGAGGAAGGCGCAAAGTGACCGAGACGAGCGAAGCGGCCGAACCCGTCGCCAAGGCCGGCGCGGACCGGGTTTCCGACAGGGTCGCGACCAAGCTCCTGGACATGATCGCCCACGGCGAGCTGACGCCCGGCCAGCGGCTCCCGGGGGAGCGGCAGCTTGCCGAGCAGATGCAGGTCAGCCGGGTGTCGGTCCGGGCGGCCTTGCAGCAGCTCAAGACCCAAGGCTTCCTGGCCGCCGTCCAGGGCGGCGGCACGCGGGTGCTCTCGACCGCCGGCGACATGGACCCGGCGCTGACCGAGATGATCCGGGTCAAGTTCGACAATCTGTATGACCTGGCCGAGATCCGCGTGATCCTGGAATCCTGGGCGGCCCGCCGCGCCGCGATCAACGCCACGCCCGAGCAGGTGGCCGAGATCGGCCGGACCGTCGTCGCCATGGCGCAGCCGTCGCGCGGCAAGCTGCGGGCGACCGACGACGTGGACTTCCACATCGCGATCGGCAAGGCGGCGGGCAGTCCGGTCTACATGCACATCCTGTCCGTCATCCGCGACACGCTGACCCAGATGCTGGAGTTCCACCGGCACGAGCTGTTCGAGCGGTCCGAGGACAAGGTCGTGCTGGCCCAGCACCGGGCGATCCACCGCGCCATCGACCGGCACGATCCCGACGCCGCCGCGACCGCCATGACGGCCCACCTGACCTGGGTGCTCGACCACTACCATGCCGCCCGGCGCCGCCGCGACGAGGCCGGCGCGGAAAAGCCGCCGGTGGCGGACGCTCCCGCCGGATAGGCCGCCTCAGCCCCGCCGCTGCGGGGCCACGCCGCCCAGCGCCCGGGTGATCTCCCCGGCGGCGCCGACGACCAGCACTCCCAGTTCGGCGATCCGCCCGTCGGGGATCCGGACGGCGGGGCCGGAGATCGACAGGGCGCAGAGCGGCCTGCCGTGCTCGTCATGGACCGCGGCCGCCACGCAGCGCAGCCCGACCGAGTGCTCCTCGTCGTCGACGGCGTAGCCGCGCCTCCGGGTCTCCGCCAGGTCCCTCGCGAGGTCGTCCGGACCGGTCAGCGTCCGCCCGGTGATCCGCTTCAGCGGCAGCCCCTTCAACACCGCCAGCGCCTCCTCCTCCGGCAGGGCCGCCAGCAGGGCCTTGCCGACGCCCGAGCAGTAGAGCGGCGCGCGCGTGCCCGGCTGGGACAGGGCGCGCATCATCTCCCGGCATTCGACCTGGGTCAGGATGACCGCCTCGCCCTTGTCCTCGACCGCGAGGTTGACGGTCTCGCCCGAGTCCTCCATCAGGCGCCGCATGACCGGGCGCGCGATCACGGCATGGTTCCGCCGGCGCAGGAAGGCGCCGCCGACGGTGAAGGCCTGCACGCCGATGAACCAGCGCCCCCGGTCCTCGTCGAACGCCACGTAGCCCCGCTGCTCCAGGTTCTTGAGCAGGCGGTGCGCGGTGCTGGGCGGCTGGCCCGTCAGGGCCGCCAGCTCGGCCGAGCCGACGCCGTCCCCGGCCGCCGCGATGCATTCCAGCAGGTCGAGCGACCGGCTCAGCGCCTGGACCGGGCCGGCCGCCTCCGCCCTGGTCCCCTGTTGCCCGTGATCCCCGTCCAAAGCCTCTCCGCCAGTCTGGAAAACCCACCCCCTGTGTAAGGGCTGTCGCGGAGCGGCGCAACCGGGCGAAACGTCGGCCGCTCCGCCCGGTCAGTCGAACAGGCGGCCCCGACCCGACCGGCATTGACATTCCGGCACCGGACGGCAAGTTTTGGCTCGGCGGTGACCCGCCCGCGGCACCCGCCCGTTTCGGCCCGCCCGTCTCGGAATGACCGCACACCGGCATTGTTGACCATCCGACGCCTCCAGCCGGGGCGAAGCCTCCTGAACCAAGACCCGCGCGAGAAGGGATTCACATGAAACGCAAGGCCAGTTCGATCCGGCGTTCCCGCTCGACCAAGATCGTCGCGACGCTCGGGCCGGGCACGTCCTCGCCGGAACAGATCCGCGCCCTGTTCGAGGCCGGCGTCGACGTGTTCCGGCTCAACTTCAGCCATGGCGTCCAGGAGGACCACGGCACCCGACTGGAGATCCTGCGGGGGCTGGAAAAGCAGGCGGGCCGCCCGATCTGCGTCATGGCCGACCTGCAGGGGCCGAAGCTCCGCGTGGGCCGTTTCGCCGACGGACCGATCAAGCTGAGCCCCGGCATGAGGTTCCGCCTCGACCTGTCCGACGAGCCGGGCGACGAGACCAGGGTCAAGCTGCCCCACCCCGAGATCTTCGAGGCGCTGACCCCCGACACCGACCTGCTGCTCGACGACGGCCGGGTCCGGCTGCGCGTGCTGAGCTGCGGTCCCGACCATGCCGAGACGGAAGTGGTCACCGGCACCCAGCTGTCCGACCGCAAGGGCGTCAACGTCCCGAACGTGCTGCTGCCGCTGTCGCCGCTGACCGCCAAGGACCGCGACGACCTGCGCTACGCGCTCGACATCGGCGTGGACTGGGTGGCACTCAGCTTCGTCCAGCGGCCGGAGGACGTGGCCGAGGCGCGGCGGCTGATCGCCAACCGCGCGGCGCTGCTGGTCAAGCTGGAGAAGCCGTCCGCCATCGCCCACCTCGACGAGCTGATCGAGATGGCCGACGGCATCATGGTCGCGCGCGGCGACCTTGGCGTGGAGATGCCGGCCGAGGACGTGCCCAGCATCCAGAAGCGGATCGTCCGCGAGTCGCGCATGGCCGGCAAGCCGGTGATCGTCGCGACCCAGATGCTGGAATCCATGATCGGCTCGCCGGCCCCGACCCGCGCCGAAGCGTCCGACGTCGCGACCGCCGTCTATGACGGTGCCGACGCCGTGATGCTGTCGGCGGAGACCGCGACCGGCGCCTACCCGATCGAGGCCGTGTCGATCATGGACCGCATCGCCCGCCGGGTCGAGCACGACCCGCTCTACCGCGCCATCATGGACGCCCAGCACCCCGACCCCCAGCGGACCTCGGCGGACGCGATCACCGCGGCGGCCCGCCAGGTCGCGCATACCGTGTCGGCCGCCTGCATCGTGACCTACACGACCTCCGGCTCCACGGCGCTCCGCGCGGTCCGCGAGCGGCCGGACGTGCCGATCCTGTGCCTGACCTCACGCCTGGAGACCGCGCGCCGGCTGGTGCTGTCCTACGGCGTCCACAGCGTCAACACCGGCGACGTCAGCACCTTCGCCGAGATGGTCCAGAAGGCCTCGCGCATCGCCTACCAGGACGGCCTCGCCACCGAGGGCCAGCGGCTGGTGATCACCGCCGGCATCCCCTTCGGCACCCCCGGCAACACCAACGTCCTGCGCATCGCCTGGGTCGAGGGCAACAGCCAGCCGTGAGGCCGGCATTCCCGGCTACTCCGCCGCCTGGACCTGCGGGGCCGCCTTCGGCCGCGTGACGAAGGCCGGGTTGCCCTTCAGGGCCTCCGGCAGCGGGCCGCCGGTCGCCCAGTCCAGCAGCTCGACCGTATGGACGATCGGGATGCCGGTGCCGGACCCGATCTGGGTCATGCAGCCGATATTGCCGGCGGCGATCACCTGGGGCTTGGTGCTCTCGATGTTGTGGACCTTGCGGTCCCGCAGCTTCGTCGCGATCTCGGGCTGAAGCAGGTTGTAGGTGCCGGCCGAGCCGCAGCACAGGTGCCCCTCCGGCACCTCGCGGATCTGGAACCCGGCGGCTCCCAGCAAGGCGCGCGGCGGCGTCTTGATCTTTTGTCCGTGCTGCATCGAGCAGGCGGAATGGTAGGCAACCACCTGCCCCGTCTCGACCACCGGCTCGCCCAGGCCCAGTTCGGCCATGAACTCGGTGACGTCCTTCGCCAGGGCCGAGATGCGCGCCGCCTTGTCGGCCAGCTCCTTGTCCTCCCGGAACATGAAGCCGTAGTCCTTGACGGTCGTTCCGCAGCCGGACGTGTTGATCACGATGGCGTCCAGGCCGCCCCGCTCGATCTCCCGCGTCCAGGCCAGGATGTTGGCGCGGGCGAAGCCGTGGCTGCTGTCGGTCTGGCCCAGATGGTGGTTCAGGGCGCCGCAGCAGCCCGCCCCCTTGGCCACCACCACCTCGACGCCGTGGCGGGTCAGCAGGCGGACGGTGGATTCGTTGATAGCGGTGTTCAGCACCTGCTGGGCGCATCCGTTCAGGATCGCGACGCGCTTGCGCCGCGCGCCCTCGGCCGGGATCACCTGCGGCTTGTCCACGGCGCTGGGGCCGGGAATCCGCTTCGGGGCCAAGGCCAGCATGCCCTTCAGCTTGGCGGGCAGGACGCCCGCGACCGGGCTTCCCGCCCGCGCGGCCATCAGCGCCATGCGGAACAGGCCCGGACGCGGCAGGACCGTCGCCAGCATCCTGCGCATCAGCCGGTCCGCCGCCGGACGGCGGTAGGTCTTCTCGATATGGGCGCGGCCATGGTCGACCAGGTGCATGTAATGCACGCCGGACGGACAGGTGGTCATGCAGGACAGGCAGGACAGGCAGCGGTCGATATGCTTGACCACCTGCTCGGTCGCCGGCTTGTCGTTCTCCAGCATGTCCTTCATCAGGTAGATGCGGCCGCGCGGGCTGTCCAGCTCGTCGCCCAGCAGGGCATAGGTCGGGCAGGTCGCCGTGCAGAAGCCGCAATGGACGCAGGCGCGCAGGATCTTTTCGGACTCGCGGACATCGGCGTCGGCGAGCTGGGCGAGGGAGAAATTGGTCTGCATGGCGGTTCTCTGCGTCAGACCCCGGCGTACATGCGGCCGGGATTGAAGATGCGCTTGGGGTCCAGGGTTTCCTTGACGCGGGCGGACAGGGCCGCCAGCGGTGCCGGCTGGGGATGGAACACGTCGGAAGACGCGCGGACGGTGTCGGGCGCCCGGATCAGCGTGGCGTGGCCGCCGCCCGATCCTCCGCCCAGGCCGACCGCGCCGCGCACGGCGTGCTGCCCGGCCGCCTCGGCGCCGGGATCGACGGCGAGCCAGATCAGGCCGCCGCCCCAGTCGAAATAAGCGTCGGAGCCGGGCAGCCGCCGCTTGATGTCGGCCACCACCCGGGCACCGTCGGCGGGCGGCACCGACAGGCGCCAGACCAGCCGTTCCGGTTGGGCAACGAACGGCTTGACGTCCCGGAGGGCGGCCCAGAAGGCCAGCGACGGCTCGCGGTCCAGGAAGTCCACCGTCCCGAAGCCGCCGAGCAGATCGCGCAGCTTGCCGGCGCGGTACTCGATCGACCGGCCGAAACCCTCCAGCCGGATCGCGGTCGCCGCGGCGTCCGATCCCCCGGTGCCCAACTCCTCGACGCCCAGCCCGCCCGCCAGCGACGCCGGCACATGGGCGGCGCCGGCGACTTCGTAGGGGCTCTGCAGGGCCAGCGCCATCACCCGGATGGCGTCCGTGTCGTCCAGCCCGCGGACCAGCACGGTGCGGGTGACCTCCGGCGCCGGAAGCACCTTCAGCGTGACCTCGGTCAGCACCGTCAGCGTGCCGTAGGCGCCGGCCACCAGCTTGGGCAGGTCGTAGCCGGTGACGTTCTTGACCACCCTGCCGCCGGCCTTGAAGGCCTCGCCGCGGCCGCTGACCGCCTGGCACCCCAGGAAATGGTCGCGCACGGCGCCCGCCTTGACCCGGCGCGGCCCCGCCAGATTGCAGGACACCACGCCGCCGATCGTCTGGCGGCCGGCCTCGCCGCCCAGCAGCGGGCCGAAGTCGGTCGGCTCGAAGGCGAACTGCTGGCGGTTCTCGGCCAGCAGGGCTTCCAGCTCGGCCAGCGGGGTCCCGGCGCGGGCGGACAGCACCAGCTCTTCCGGTTCGTACAGGGTCACGCCGGTCAGGCCCGACAGGTCGAGCGTGTGGGTCGCCTGGAACGGGCGCCCCAGCGCCCGCTTGCTGCCGTTCCCCACCAGCTCCAGCGGGGTTTCCTCGGAAATGGCCCAGCGGACGGCCTCCAGGGCCTGGTCCGCGTCCGTGGGCTTCAGATGTGTCTTCATGCCGGGCCTAGAAGCGCGGGAGGTCGGGAAACGGGATCTGCCCGCGGTGTATATGCATGCGGCCCAGCTCGGCGCAGCGGTGGAGCTGCGGGAAGACCTTGCCGGGGTTCAGCAGCCCTTCGGGGTCGAAGGCGCATTTCAGCCGCTGCTGCTGGTTCAGGTCGATCTCGGTGAACTGGTGGGTCATCAGGTCGCGTTTCTCGACCCCGACGCCGTGCTCGCCGGTCAGCACGCCGCCGACCTCGACGCACAGCTTCAGGATGTCGGCGCCGAAATCCTCCGCCGCCTGCAACTCGCCGGGCTTGTTGGCATCGTAGAGGATCAGCGGGTGCAGGTTGCCGTCGCCGGCGTGGAACACGTTGGCGACCCGAAGCCCGTGCTTCTCCGACATCTCGGTCATGCGGTTGAGGACCAGCGGCAGCTGCTTGCGCGGGATCGTCCCGTCCATGCACAGATAGTCCGGGCTGATCCGGCCCACGGCGGGGAAAGCCGCCTTGCGCCCGGCCCAGAAAACCATCCGCTCGTCCTCCGACTCGCTGACCCGGACCGAGACGGCGCCGCAGTCGCGGGCGATCTTCTCCACCTCGCCGATCAGGTGGTTGACCTCCGCCTCCGGCCCGTCCAGCTCGACGATCAGCAGCGCCTCCACGTCCAGCGGATATCCCGCGTGGACGAACTCCTCCGCCGCGTGGATCGCCGGCTTGTCCATCATCTCCATGCCCCCGGGAATGATGCCGGCCGCGATGATGGCGGCCACGCAGTTGCCGCCGGTCTCGCTGCTCGGGAATCCGATCAGGACGGCGCGCAGCGTCTCCGGCTTGCGCAGGATGCGGACGGTGACCTCGGTCACGACGCCCAGCAGCCCCTCCGACCCGGTCATGATGCCGAGCAGGTCGTAGCCTTCGGCATCCAGGTGCTTGCCGCCGAGCCGGACGATGTCGCCGTTCATCAGCACCATCTCGATGCCGAGCACGTTGTTTGTGGTCAGGCCGTATTTCAGGCAGTGGACCCCGCCGGAATTCTCCGCGATGTTGCCGCCGATCGTGCACGCGATCTGGCTCGACGGGTCCGGGGCGTAATAGAACCCCTCGTGCGCCACCGCGGTGGTGATGCCCAGGTTGGTGACGCCGGGCTGGGCGGTCACGGTCCGGTTGGCGTAGTCGATGTCCAGGATCTTGTTGAATTTGCCCAGGCCCAGGATGATCCCGTCGGCCAGAGGCAGCGCGCCGCCGGACAGGGACGTGCCGGCTCCCCGGGGAACGACCTTGATCCCAAGCTCGTTGCAGTATTTCAGGACCTGGGAGACCTGCTCGGTCGTGGTCGGCAGGACGACCACCATGGGCAGCTGGCGATAGGCCGTCAGGGCGTCGGTCTCGTAAACCCGCATCTCGTCACGTTCGACGATGACGCCTTCGCCCGGCACGATGGCCCTCAGAGCATTGACGATCTCCGCCCGGCGGGCGAGCACCGAAGCGTCAGGCGTGGGCATCTTGATCATGCCGTGTTTCCTCCTCCAGCGGACGGGGCCGTACAGCGGCAACAGCCGATGCCGGTCTCTTGTCCCTCGGCCGCGCCTCGTCGGCGGCGGCATTTCATCGCGCGCACATTGGAAAATCGTCGCGTTGATGTAAAGTGGTATCACCACTTGGCCGAACAAGAGGCCCTGAAGAAAGGATCCTGCGGGTTTTCACCACCCCTGAAAAGCAAAACCGCGCCGAAACTGCGGCGCGGTCACCCCCCGGAGATACGGGCTCTCCCCTTCAGCACGCTCAGCCCTGGCGCGCCTTGAAGCGGGGGTTCTGCTTGTTGATGACATAGACGCGGCCCTTGCGGCGGATCACGCGGCAGGCCTTGTGCCGGGTCTTCATGGATTTCAGCGAGTTCACGATCTTCATGGTTCACAGTCCCAGGAGGGTAAGTCACAAGAGCGGCGGAAAATATGGAGCGCAAGGCCCGATGTCAACAAGCGCCTGTGTTTGCGCGCCGTTTTCGGGTCAGCCTTCCGACCCCCGGGTCAGCCTTCTGACCCGTCGGCCAGTTTCAGGGCGAAGAAGCGGTACATGCGCAGCCCGCCCTGCAGTGCGGCGACGCGCCGCGCCCAGAGCTCGACCTCCTCGACCACCGCCAGCTTGGTCTCTTGGTCCATGCTGTGCTTCTCCAGGAACTCGGTCAGCGACTGGATGGCGGCCAGGATCAGCACCCGGTGGGCGTCGGTGACGTCCTCGGTGATGCGGATGTCCAGGTTGCGCTGCTGGAGCGAATTGACCGTCTTGGCGACCGTCAGCGGGAACGGCTCCAGCGGTTCCTTCGCCAGCCATTCCTTCACGGCCGGCGAGCGCGGCTCGTCCTTCTCGAAGACATAGTCGGTGAAAAGGAGCTGCCCGCGCGGCTTCAGGCTCATCTCGATGCCGTCGCACAGGTTCTCCCGGTCCTTGATGCAGAAGAACGCCTCCTTGGCGAAGATGCAGTCGAACCGCTTCGGATGCCGGAAATTCTCGGGGTCGTAATGGGTGACCGTCGCCTGCTTGGCCATGCCGGCCTTGACCGAGCGCTCCATCCCCTCCTTCGCGAGGACGGGGGACGGCTCCAGCCCGGTGACCCAGCAGCCGTACTGGGCCGCCATCTTGCGCGCAGCACCCCCCAGGCCGGCCGCCAGGTCGAGCACGCTCATCGCCGGGTTCAGCCCCAGCGGCTTGACCAGGTCCGGTATGTAGTCCTCGCCCCCCGGCGAGGTGAAGCCTTCGCCCCACAGCTTCTCGACCACGCCGACCCGGGTCGCGGACCAGAGCGGCTTGCCGAAGCGGGAATTGACGCCGGGCATCGCCGGCCTGGGCGCCGCGGGAGCGGCCGGCGCGGCTGCCGCCGGTTCCGGCGCTGCGTCCGCCTTGCCCTCGGGCAGGTCATAGCCTTCCCACCAGGCAAGCAGACGCTTCTTCCAGGGCTTACCGGTCGCCGAGGCTTCGCTCATCTCCCAAACATCGTCCTGAATGCGGCATGGAACAGCCGCGGCGCGGACCGCCGACGGCGCTACCCTCGTAGCATGATGCCGTTAAACGCCGGTTAAGGGGAATTGGAAGCTTTTCTGGAAAGCCGGGAGCGGATCGTCCCGGAGCGGCAAAAGAACGCGCCGAACTTTCATACTATAACCATAGGGTGTTAACATAGGAGCGCCAACCTTTCTCTAGGTTGCTTTTTGGTTTCATGTTACCTGATGATGATCATAAGGCCCCTGAAAGGCTCGAGAAAGTCGGGGTCCAAACAGTCATCCCTGTGTCTGAATGATCCATCCGCCATGCACCGGCCGGAAGCGCTCCGAAACCGAAGGCTTTCCCGCCATCGTTCCTCCGCTGCCGTTGAACGAGCCGAAACGGCTTGAAACCCTGCGGCGCTACGCGTTGCTCGACACGCCGCCGGAGGCCGCCTATGACCGGATGACACGTCTGGCCGCCCGGATGCTCGGCACCCCGGTCTCGCTGATCAGCCTGCTCGACGAAAGCCGGCAGTGGTTCAAGTCGCGCCACGGCTTCGACACGCCGTGGACCGGGCGCGACCTGGCTTTCTGCTCCTACACCATCCTCCAGGACGACGTCATGGTGGTCGCCGACGCGCTCCAGGACGAGCGGTTCGCCCGGAACGCGCTGGTGACGGACGATCCCGGCATACGGTTCTACGCGGGCGTGCCCCTCCGGACCTCCGGCGACCTGGCATTCGGGTCCCTGTGCGTCATCGACAACGTTCCCCGGCACGATTTCGGGGACGAGGAGAAGGCGATCCTGCGGGATCTGGCCGCCATGGTGATGCACGAGATCGAGGCCCGCCACGCGGCCGACGTCGCGGCCCGGGAGATCGAGGAACGCCGCAAGGCGGAGCGCGCGCTCGCCGCGGCGCTGGAGGAGAAGGAGACCCTGCTGCGCGAGATCCACCACCGGGTCAAGAACAACCTCCAGAGCCTGTGGGGCCTGCTCCAGATCGAGAAGTCGAAGCTGGCCGACGGCCATGCCAGGGAGCGGATGGACGCGGTCAGCCAGCGGATCAGCGTGATGGGCAGCATCCACCAGCAGCTCTATACCTCGCCCGACCTCTCCCGGATCGACCTCGCCGCCCATATCGAGGAGCTGTGCCGCGGCCTCATGGACCTGCACGGCCGGCACGACCGCGTCAGGATCCTGATCGAGGCGGATCCCCTGGAATGCACCCTCGATACCGCGATCCCCCTGGGCCTGATCGCGAACGAGGTGATCTCCAACAGCCTGAAGCACGCCTTTCCGGGGGAGCGGGACGGCACGGTGCGGGTGAGGCTGCGCCGCCTGTCCGATGCCGCACACCCCGACGGGCTGACGGAACTGCTGCTCGCCGACGACGGCGTCGGCATGCCGCGGGCCGCCGGGGGCGAGGACCAGGGAGGCATCGGCATGATCCTGATCCGCGCCCTCGCCGCCCAGATCGGCGCCGGCGTCTCGGTCGAGCACGACCCCGGCCTCGCGATCCGGATCCGCTTCGCCGAATGACGCCGGCCCCGCCCGCTCACTTCCGGGCCGACGCCCGTCTGATCCCGGCGGCGATGTCCCGGCTCAGCGCGTTCAGCGCCCGGTTCATGGCGGCGACGGTTGCCTCGATGCCCTCGCCCTCGACCGGTTCGACGTACCGCGCCCGGGCGCCCGCCCGCTCCGCCTCGGTCTGCGCGTCGAGCACGCTCCAGTAGGCGTTCAGCACGGCGTCGCCGGACGCGTCCCGCTCGAACGAGGTGACGTCGAGGGTGACGGTGTAGGTCAGCTGTTCGCGCCGGCGCAGCGGCAGCACGAAGACATTGTCGCTGGGCAGCAGGCCCCGCAGGTTGTCAGCCACCACGCGGGTGACGTCGCCCTGGAGCCGCTGGCCCCAGCGGTCGCCCTGGCTGACCTGGATCGTGTTGGCGCCGGACCGGGTCACGATCTCCGGCCGGTCCAGGTATTCGGGAATGTTGGCCTGCTCGACCCCGACCGCCGGGCCACGCGCGGCGGCCGGCGATCCCGGCCCGGTCGCGGCTTCGCGCGGCAGGGAACTCAGGACATGCAGGTCGGGGGGCGGCAGCGTCGCGGCGCAGGCGGCCACCAGCGGGACCAGCAGCGCCAGCAATCCCAGTCGAAAGCGTCTCATGGTCTATCTCCCCAGCAGCAGGGCGTTGGGATTGCGCTCCAGCGTCTCGGCGAAGCTGCGCAGCGAGCGCGAGGCCAGCGACAGGTTGCGCATCGACGTCTCCAGGTCGGAGCGGACGGGCGAGTTGCGGGCAACCAGCTCGTTGGTGTTGCCCAGCATCGTCTGGGCCTGGGATACCGCCTGCTCGACGCTCTCCGACGTGGTGCGCAGGGACGTCACCAGCGGCCCGAACTCCCGGTTGGCGGTGCCGACCAGCCCCTGGAGCTCGGCCATGGTGGCCTGGAGATCCTGCTGCACCTGGGCCAGTGTGTCCGACCCCGTGGTGAAGGTGCTGCGGGCCGCGGCCATGGTGGTCTCGAACTCGCGCATGCCGCCGGCCATGGCCGCCAGGGCCTCGCCGATCTCGGGCGAGGACAGCAGCTTGTCCACGTTGGTCAGGGTGTTCATCGCCGTCGCGACCATGTCCTGGATCGGCAGCTGCTCGATGTTGCGCCGGACCACGTCCAGGGTGGACGGGATCGCCGGGATCTCCGCCACGTCGGTATCGCCGCCGACCAGCGTGGCCGGGGTGTCGGGCAGCAGGTCCAGCTCGACCATCAGCTGCTGGGTCACGTAGCTCTGGAAGACGAGCTGGGCGCGCAACCCCCGCTCGACCATGGTTTCGTAGCTGATGTCCGGCTGCTCGCCATCGGGCAGCCCCGCCCATTTCATCCGGTCCCGGTCGAACTCGATATAGGTCGGGATGCGGGCGGTCAGGTCCTGGCTGTCGATCACCAGGTCCACCCGGGTCACCGAGCCGACCCGGACGCCGCGGAAATTGACCGGCGCCCCGACATACAGCCCGTTGACCGATCCGTCGAAATAGATCACCGCCGGCGCCAGGCGTTGGTTCAGGATGCCGCTGCCCAGCGCCACCAGGGCGGTGACGAACAGGGCGATGGCGCCGAGCACGAACAGGCCGATCAGGCGTGGATTCGCCTTTCTCTTCATGGAAATCTCCCGGCGGAAAACGGCTTCGTCCTCATGGCTGGGCCTCCTCGAGCTCGCCGCGGCTCAGGAAATCCCGAACCGAGCGGTGGCGGCTGTGCTCCCGCAGGCGCCGGGGATCGCCCCCGTCGATCGCGGTGCGGCTCTCGGCGTCCAGGAAGACGGAATTGTTCGCGATGGCGAAGATGCTGGCCAGCTCGTGGCTGACGATCACGACGGTGGCGCCCAGGCTGTCGCGCAGCTCCAGGATCAGGTCGTCCAGCCGGCGCGAGCTGAGCGGGTCGAGCCCGGCCGACGGCTCGTCGAAGAACAGGATGTCGGGGTCGAGCGCGATCGCCCGCGCGAGGCCGGCGCGCTTGCGCATGCCGCCGCTGATCTCCGAAGGATAGAAGTCCTCGAACCCGGCGAGCCCGACCAGGGCCAGCTTGAGCGACACCAGCTCGGCGATCTCGGCGGGCTTGAGTTTGGTGTACTGGGACAGCGGCACCGACACGTTCTCGGCCAGCGTCATCGAGCTCCACAGCGCGCCGCTCTGGAACAGCACGCCGAAGCGCCGGCTCATCACCGCCCGCCGCTCCAGGTCCGCGGCGGTGAAGCTCTCGCCGTCGTAGCGGATGTCGCCGGCCGCCGGCTCGACCAGGCCGATCATGTGCTTCAGCAGGGTGCTCTTGCCGCAGCCGCTGGCGCCCATGATCACGAAGATGTCGCCGGTCGGCACCTGGAAGCTGACGTCGCGCTGGACGACGAAACCGTCGAAGGCCATGGTCAGCCCCTCCACGGTGATCCTGGGCGCGGCTTTCCCCGGCCGGGATTCACTGGGCCGATCGGCCCCGGGATCGCTCATGTCAGATCCCCAGCAGGTTGGTCATGACGGCGAAGACCGCGTCGACCACGATGATGAACACGATCGAGGTCACCACCGCCGAGGTGGCGGCGACGCCGACGGCCTGGGCGCTGCGTCCGGCCTGCATGCCGCGGAGAGCCCCGGCATAGGCGACCAGCATGCCGAACACGATGCTCTTGACGAAACCCACCCAGAAGTCGGTCATGCTCAGCGCGCCGACGGTCTGGATGATGTAGGCGTTGCCGGACAGGCCCAGCATGGCGACGCCGACGATGTAGCCGCCCAGCAGGCCCAGGAAACAGGAATAGATGAACAGCAGCGGCATCATCAGCGCCAGCGCCAGCACCCGGGGCAGAACCAGGAAGTCGATCGGCGAGATGCCGATGGTCGACAGCGCGTCGATCTCCTCGTTGCCCTGCATGGTGCCGAGCTGGGCGGCATAGGCGGCGCCGGTCCGGCCGGCCAACACGATCGCCGTCATCAGGGCGGCCATCTCGCGGGTCATGGCGAGGCCGACCAGGTTGGCGACATAGATGTCCGCGCCGAACTGCTGGAGCTGGATCGCGCCGACGAAGGCGACGGTCAGCCCGACCAGCAGCGAGACGATGGTGACGATCGGCAGCGCCTGCGCCCCGGCATCCTCGATCGCCTGCAGGAAATCGACCCGGCGGAAGCGGGCGCGCCCGACCAGCATCCGGCCGAGCCCCAGCATGATCTCGCCCAGGAAGCTGACCGCCTGGTCGGCGCCGCGCAGGTTGTCCAGCACGGCGCGCCCGACCCTGACCGTCAGCGGCGCGGCGCCGCCGCCGCGCGCCGCGTCCGCCTTGACCGGCACCGCGCGGGCCAGGGCGATCAGCCGCACTATGCCCGGCGGCAGACCTCCGGCGTCGAACCCGACGTCGCGGGCGGCGCACAGGTCGCGCACCTTCAGCAGATAGCTGACCAGGGCGCTGTCCCAGCCCCGCAGGCCGCCGTCCTCGCAGGCCAGCATGCGGACCCGGTCCCCGTCGAGCAGCGCCTCGACGTCGGACGTCCCGGCAAGGCCGTTCGCGATACGCCAGTCCCCGGACAGCACGAGCGTCAGCCGCCCGGCATCGCCGGGGCGCAATTCCACCGCGTTGCCCCGGTCGTCGTCCCGGGACCTGTCCTGCCTGGTAACCGCCGTCATTGCACTCCGTCCGGGCTCGGGCCGGCAGGCCGTGAGCCGGGCGCCTTCCGTTTCGTCCGGTTAATCTGAACGAAGGAGGTGGACGCCGATTTGTTCCCGGGAACCGAGAAAAGCCACAGGGCGGCGCGGGTCAGCGGGCGCATAGTTCGGCCGTGGTCGCCGTGGGCAACTCGGCCGCGGAAATGCCGAACCGCGCCACCACGTCCAGATGCTCCGGCGTGCCCAGGAACGATCGCAGCTCCCGGTCGAACGCCTCGACCAGATCGGCGTCCTCCCTGCGGAAGCCGAAGGCGCCGTGCTCGGCGGGTCCGGCGGCCTGCCGGGCCGTCGGCCGGAACGGCTGCGCCACCTCCAGGATCTTCGGATCGCGCTCCACCACGGCCCTGACGGCGGGCGCCGCGGCCGCCAGGGCGTCGACCCTGCCGGTCACCACCCCGCGCGCGGCGGCGGCCACGTCGGGGAAGATTACGAGCTGGCTGTCGCGGATGCCCGCCGCCCGGACCAGGGTCCGCTCGACCGTCCCGGCCACGACGCCCAGCCGGACCGAAGGGTCCCTGGCGATGTCGTCGTAGCCGTGGATGTCGCGGGGGTTGCCGGCACGCACCGCCAGCCCCCTGCCCAGATCATTGACGGCGCGGTAGGTCGGTGAGGAGAACGCGATCTGCCGGCAGCGCTCCGGCACGATATACATGCCGGATGCGATGACGTCGAAGCGTCCGGCCTTCAGGCCGCGGATCAGCGCGCCGAACTCCACCTCCACCGCCCGGATCTCCCGCACTCCCATCCGCGCGAAGACCCGGCGGGCGACCTCCGGGGCCTCGCCCGTGACGCGCCCGTCCGGCAGGCGGTACGAGAAGGGCGGCATCGGCGCGTAGCCGATCCGGACCGCCCGCGTTTCCAGGATCCGGTCCAGGGTCTCCCCGGCCCGGGACGAGGCCATCGGCAGCATCGCGCCGAGAAGGATCAGCAGGAATGCCGCGGTCAGCCCGCCGGGCCGGCAACGGGTCACAATCATCGTTCCCACGACTTATACAATTCAAGGGTGGTTGACTTGCGCATCATAGTGCCATCATTGATAGCGCCGCCATTACCCAAGTTAACCAACAAAGGATAGGAACCAGCCGCAACCCATGAAGCGCGCCCGACTTCCGACGATGCTGCTGGCGGCCGCGCTGCCCATCGTGCTCTTCGCGGCAGCCATGACGGTCCTGTTCGACCGGCAGCAGACGCGGTCCTGGGAAGCGGTCATGCATCAGGCCACCGCGGCGGCGCGCGCCACCGTCGACGAGCGCGTGATGACGATCCGGATCACCCTCGAGACGCTGGCCATATCGGGCCGGTCCGCGGACCGCCGGCGCGCCGATTTTCCCGTGCAGGCGGAGCGCGTGCTGGCCATGCGCCCGGACTGGATGGCTCTCCGGCTCACCCTGCGCGACGGCAGCGCCGAGGCGGACGTTCGCCGCGACGGCCTGGAAGTGCCCCGGAACGCCGGGGCGGCCGGGGTGGAGGCGGATATCGCGGCGGTCTTCCGCTACGGCGAGCCGCGCGTCAGCGGCGTGTTGGCCGATCCGGCACGGGCCGACGAGCCGGTGTTCGCGGTCAGCGTTCCCCTGTTCGGCGACGACGGGGTCGAGCGCGTGGTCACGGCCCATGTGCGGGCATGGACGATCAACCAGGCCTTGCGGGACCAGGGGATTTCGCCGGGATGGCGGATCGCCGTCCTGGACAGGGACGGCAGCCTGGTCGCCCGCACCCTGTCGGAGGATTCGCGAGATCCCGGCATCGGCGGCCCGCCGGACGCGACCCTGCTGGACGGGCTGCGGCGCGGGCTGCCGATGTTCCACGCGACCAACGCGCTGAACGAGGACCTGTACGTCGCCTCCTCCGTCTCGGGCCTGACCGGGTGGACGGTAGCCCTCGGCATGCCGGCGTCCCTGATCGACCTGCCGGCCAAGCGGACCCTGGCGGCGGTGGTCGGCGGCGGCATCCTGGCGGTCGCGCTGGCCCTCGGGATCGGCTGGCTGCTGGCGCGCTCCCTGATGAAGCGCAGCGCCGCCGAGCGCCGCCTGCTTCAGCTGGAACTGGCCCAGGCCTCGAACGAGCGCACCGCGGCCATCCTGGAAAGCACGTCCGACGGAGTCTTCGAGGTCAATCCCGGCTGGCGCATCATCTTCATCAACAGCCGCGCCCGCTCCCTGCTCACGGGAGGCGTCGACGTCACCGGCCGCCTGCTGTGGGACGTCCTGCCCGAGGCCGACACCACCGCCTTCTGGCACGAATTCCATCGCGTCGCCACGGAACGGGTCCCGGCGGAGTTCGAGGAGTTCTATCCGGCCCTGGGGGCCTGGTTCTATGTCCGGGCGTTCCCCCTGCCCGACGGCGGCATCGCCGTCTATTTCCAGGACGTGACCGAGGGCCGCCGCGCCCGCGACGCGCTGGCCGACAGCGAGCGCCGCTACCGCTTCCTGGCCGAGAGCATTCCCCAGATCGTCTGGACGGCGACCCCGGACGGCGGCGTCGACTATGTCAACGGCCGGCTCAAGACCTACCTGGGCGCCAAGGAGGAGAGCTTCTCCGACGGCTGGAGATGGCTCGAGAACCTGCACCCGGACGACGTCGAAAGCACCCGGCAGGCCTGGAAGAGCGCCCAGACCACCTCCAGCGTCTATGAGCACGAGCACCGCTTCCGCCGTCACGACGGCATGTTCCGGTGGCATCTGGCCCGCGCCCTGCCGATGCTGGACGAGACCGGGCAGGTCGTGAGGTGGTTCGGCACCTCGACCGACATCCATGACCAGAAGTTGCAGCAGGAAGCGCTCCAGGCCGCGCGCGACGAGGCCGAACGGGCCCGCGGCGTGGCCGAGCAGGCCGACCTGGCCAAGAGCAGGTTCCTGGCCGCCGCCAGCCACGACCTGCGGCAGCCGATGCAGTCGCTGTTCCTGTTCGCCGACAGCCTGAAGGCGCACATCGCCGATCGGGAGGGGGCCGACAAGCTCCTGCACCTGCGGCGCGGCCTGGACGCCCTGAAGGTCCTGCTGGACGGTCTGCTGGACGTGTCGCGACTGGACGCCGACGCGGTCCAGCCGACCGTCGAGGACGTGCCGCTGGACCCGTTGCTTGACCGGATCGGAGGCGCCTATGCCAAGGTGGCCGCCGCCAAGGGGCTGTCGTTCGAGATCCGCGCCTGCGGCGGCACCGTGCGGACCGACCGTACCTTGCTGGGCCGCATCCTGAACAACCTGCTGGAGAATGCCGTCCATTACACCGAAACGGGCCGGATCAGGATCGACTGCCGCCGGACCGGCGACACGGTCCGGATCGAGGTCCAGGACACCGGCATCGGCATTCCTCCCGACCACCTGGAAGACATCTGGACGGAGTTCCACCAGGTCGGCAACCCGGAGCGCGACCGGAACCAGGGGCTCGGCCTCGGGCTGGCGATCGTCGACCGGCTCGCCCGCCTGCTGGGCCACCGGGTGGAGGCCCTGTCGGCCCTCGGCCGGGGGTCGGTCTTCAGCATCGAACTGCCGGCCGGCGCCGCCGTGGAGACCCCGGCGGTCGCCCCGGCCGCCGCTGCCGGCGGTCCGGCATCGGCACCCCCGCCGCCCGCCCCCGCGTCCCCGGCGGGCGAGCGGCGCTACGCGGTGCTGGTGGACGACGACGCGATCGTCCTGCTCGGGCTCCAGAGCATCCTGCGGGACTGGGGCTACGACGTCCTGGCCGCCGGATCGACGGAGCAGGCGCTGGACCGGCTCGGGACCTCGGACCGCAGGCCGGACATCGTCGTGGCCGACTACCGGCTGCGCGGCGGCCGCGTCGGCACCGAGGCGATCCTGAAGATCCGCGAGCTGTTCGGCAGCGACATCCCGGGCGTGATCCTGACCGGGGAGACCGGGCCGGAATGCGCGCGGGACGCCGCCGCCCACGGCTTCAGCGTCGCCCACAAGCCGATCACGTCGCACCAGCTCAGCCTCGCGATGGAGAAGCTGCTCAGCGACGCGGCGGACTGAGTCCGGGGGTCACGGCGCGCGGGTGATGCGCCCCTCCACCTGCGGTGCCACCGGGCCGTTCGCCTTGATGTATTCGGCGACCACCATCTCCAGGTTGGGGCCGAAATCATAGGCGTCGGCGGCCTTGGCGAACAGGCCGTAGCCGTCGCCGCCCGCCCGCACGAAATTGTTGGTCGCGACCTTGTAGGTCGCCGCGGGGTCGAGCGGGCGGAAGCTGCCGTCCGGCTCGCGGACCTCCACCGACCGGATGCGCTCCCCCTCGGGCTTGGCGGGATCGAACGCGTAGCGCAGCCCGGCGACCTGCGGGAAACGCCCGGTGCCCGACGTGGTCTTGTCGTGCGCCTTGGACACCCCGCCCTCCAGGCTGGCGCGCAGGTCGGCGCCGCTGATCTCGAACGTCGCCAGGGTGTTGGAGAAGGGCAGCACCTCGATCACCTGGCCCATGGTCACCCGGCCGGCCGGGATGCCGGACCGGATGCCGCCGCCGTTCTGGACCGCGATGCGGGTCCCCTGGTCGCGGGTCGCCCACAGCATCGCGTCGGCGATCAGGTTGCCCAGGTTGCATTCGCCGAACCGGCAGGCGTCGCTGGTGCCGACCAGTTCCACCCCGGCCTCGCCGACGGGCTGGCCGCGGAGCTGGGCCAGCGGCACGTTGAGCTGGACGATCTTGTCCCGCACGGCGGGGTCCTGGGCTACCTCGGCTCCCAAGGCCACCGGACCGCCGGTCCAGGCCGTGGGCACGCCGGAAGCGTCGAAGGTGACGTCCAGCCGGCCGAGATGGGTCCCGTAGGAGCCCGCCTGCACCACCAGCGCCGGGGCGCCCGACGGGGTCGTTACGACGGTCGGATAGGGACCGGCGGCCTTGTCGTTGCCGGTTTCCAGGAAGCTGTGGCTGTGCCCGCCGACATAAACGTCCACGCCGTCCACCGCCGCGGCCAGCGCCTGGTCCTCGGCATAGCCGACATGGGTCAGCGCGATGATCTTGTCGACGCCTTGCGCCTTCAGGTCGGCGACCGCCCGCGCCAGGGCGGCGGCCTCGTCGCGGAAAGCCACGGTGGGGCCGGGGCTGGAAGTGATCGGGGTATCGGACGTGGTAAGGCCGATGATTCCGATCCGCTGCCCGCCCTTCTCGACTACGGTGGACGGCTTGTAGCGGCCCTCCAGGCCGGGTTCGCGCGAGCTGTCCAGGTTGGCGCTCAGCACCGGCCAGGACACCGCGTCCAGATAGGGGCGCAATCCCGCCGGGCCGTCGTCGAACTCGTGGTTGCCGAGCGTCTGGGCGTCGGGGTTCAGCATGCCCAGCACCGTCTGGACCGCGCCGTGCTTGAAATGGGTATAGAAAAGGGTTCCCTGGAACTGGTCGCCGGCATCGAGGAACAGGGCATTGTCGCCGCGCAGCTCCCGGAGCTTGGTCTGCAGGCGGGCGGCGCCGCCGACGCACTTGGCGGCCGACTCGTCCTTCGGCGTGCAGAACCCGCCGGAGGAGGTCACCTGGTCGTAGCGGGCATGCACGTCGTTGACGTGCAGGATGCGCAGCTGGAACTCGGCCGCTCCGGCCGCCGCGGGCCAGAGGCCGGTTCCGAGCAGGGTCAGGAGCCCTGCTCCAAGCAGAGCGGTTTTCGTCGCCATCGTCGCCCTCGCCATCGTCGCATATTCCTCTGGAAGATCCCGGCCCCGAAGCCGGCCTCCAACCTTTTGCACGATCGTGCGTTCAGTCTTCAAGAAGAACCCTCCCCGACTGCCCTGCGGGTTTCGACCGCAACGCTGATTCGAGCCCAAACCTGAAAGGCCTGCCATGGAAAGTGTCGATGCCGTGCTCGGCGCACTCAACACCGTGATCTGGGGCTACCTGCTGATCTATGTGCTGATCGGCGCCGGGATCTACTTCACCGTGAAGACCAGGTTCGTGCAGTTCCGCCGGTTCGGCCACCTGTTCGGCGTCATGTCCGGCTCCCGCCACTGCGAGGGCGGTGGGATATCGCCGTTCCAGGCCTTCTGCGTCAGCATGGCGAGCCGCGTCGGCACCGGCAACATCGCCGGCGTCGCGATCGCGCTGACCCTGGGCGGGCCGGGCGCCGTGTTCTGGATGTGGTGCGTCGCCCTGGTGGGCATGGCGACCGCCTTCGTCGAGGCGACCCTGGCCCAGCTCTACAAGGTGCCGCAGCCGGACGGCACGTTCCGCGGCGGCCCGGCCTATTACATCCAGCGCGGCCTGGGCTCCCGGGCCTGGGGCATCGTGTTCGCGATCCTGCTGATCTTCACCTTCGGGCTGGCCTTCAACGCGGTCCAGGCGAACACCATCGCCGACGTGCTGGGCGAGAGCTTCGGGGTGCCGACCTGGGTGACCGGCGTGGCGCTGGCCCTGATCTGCGCGCCGATCTTCTTCGGCGGCATCCGCTCGGTCGCCCGCGTGGCGGAATGGATGCTGCCGGTCATGGCGCTGGCCTACGTGGCGCTGGCGCTGCTGATCCTGGCGATCCACATCGACCGGGTGCCCGACATGTTCATGCTGATCGTCCGCTCCGCCTTCGGGCTGGACCAAGCGGCGGCCGGGGCCTTCGGCGGGCTGACGGTGGCGCTGATGAACGGCGCGAAGCGCGGCCTGTTCTCCAACGAGGCGGGCATGGGCAGCGCCCCCAACATGGCGGCCACCGCGACGACGCACCATCCCGCGACCCAGGGCTTCATCCAGGCGCTGGGAGTCTTCGTGGACACCATCGTGATCTGCTCGGCCACCGCCTTCATCATCCTGCTGTCGAACCAGTACGACGTGACCGGCGCCACCGAGATGGCGGGCGCCAGCCTGACCCAGTCGGTGATCGCGGAGGAGTTCGGCACGGCCGGCGGCCTGTTCATGACCTTCGTGATCTTCCTGTTCGCCTTTTCCTCGATCATCGGCAACTACGCCTATGCCGACGGCAACATGACCTTCCTGGGCGCCCGGATCAGCACCTTCAACATCTTCCGGATCGTCGCGGTGCTGGCGGTGCTGGGCGGCTCGATCGGCGAACTGCCGACCGTCTGGGCGCTGGCCGACGTCGCCATGGGCCTGATGGCGCTGGTCAACCTGGGAGCCATCCTGATGCTGTCCAAATGGGCCTTCGCGACCCTGGCCGACTACGAGGCGTCGGAAGAGCGGGGCCGGCCCCGGTTCGAGGCCAGCGGCAACGCCCTGATGCCGGGCGCCCTGAAGACGGAGGTCTGGTAGGTGCCTACGGCGATGCTGCTTTAGTCCCGATTGACAGGAATCGCGGTCGCCGCCACCGTGCGGACACGACAATAACAACCAATCACGAATCGGGAGGAATCGACCCATGTTCACGCTGGCCCTGCTGCTCTACCGGAAGCCCGGCACCACCACCGAGCAGTACCAGACCTACTGGCACGACGTTCACGGCCCGATCGCGGCGAAGATCCCCGGGCTGCGCGGCTATGTCCAGAAGCACGTCCAGCCCGACGCCGAAGGCAACGTGCCGGTGGACGGCATCGCCGAATTGACCTTCGACAGCGCCGACGCCCAACAGGCCGGCTTCGCCTCCCCGGAGGGCAAGGCCGCGCTCGACGATGTCGCCAACTTCGCGGACACGTCGCGGGTGGTGGCCTTCCCGGTGGAGGTGCGGCGGATCGTGTAGCGGTCGGGGCGGGGCGGAAGCGGTAGTCCTGGGGAGGAGCGCGGCGTTGGGCCGCGGGGACTCCCCGGGATTACGGTGTGAGGGAGGCGGGCATCAAATCGTGCCAACGCCTGCAACTTCAAAATTCATTCTTTTTCATTTTACCTTTCAAGCTTTACCTTGCGCTTCAGAGTCCCTGAGGTAGGCGGGGGAAATCAATACCTATGTATCTTTGATCAACTCCTCAATGATACTCGGATGGCCAAGCGTCATCGGGGTATCTCATCCAGACCTGCACAGCTTGAACCATCCCGGAAGGAGCGCCACGCTCAGGGTTGGATGGTCCTATCGACATACTGGTTTGACCGGCTGGTGATGGAATTCTTGTGTTATCAGTCTCTCATAACCATAATGGAGCGGGTGATGGCTGAGGAGGATGTCGGCCTTGACGATCTACTGTTGCTCGACGGCCAAATCCTGGTGGTCGATCCCGAGGGCGGGCATTGGGTCAAGTTCGTCGTCCATCGGGTGCCGCCAAGCCCGGAACGCCCATCCGGTGTCCCGCGCGCATCGGCGAGGCAAGGGAGGGGCCGGATCAGCGAACGATCATCGGCATCGACACGACACGGTACGTCCCTACGACTACACCAGCGCCGCCGACCTCCTGAAGGACTTCTGGTCGGAGGTGGATGCGATATTGAAGGAACGAGGAGTGCTGTGATGACCACGCTTCGCATCGGTATCGCCAGCTATGAGCAGATGAAGGCCCGCACCATGGCTATTGCGCGGGGCGAGCTTCGTCCCGGCCCCGACGAGCCCAAGGTCTGGTTCACCTCCATGGATTCCCTCGCCAAGGTGCTGTCGGAAGACAACCGGACGCTTCTGCGCCAGATCGCAGCGACGCGCCCGGCCTCGCTGGACGAATTGGCAAAGGAGAGCGGTCGGAAGAAGTCAAACCTGTCCCGCACCCTCAAAACCATGGCCGGCTACGGACTGATCGAACTTGATCGCGGTGAGCGGGGCCGGATCAGCCCACGGCTGACGTTCGACAGGTTGGTGCTGGAAATCGGCGTGTAGGGGTTCGGCGTGAAATTCGCCTTCCCGATCCAACCTGGCCTCTTCCACTTCACCCATAATGTCCGAAGAAGGGGAAGGCGCTCCTGGGCGCTCCGATCGCTTCATTGCAGATCGTCACCCCGGAACACAGGATGAGCCAAATCTGCAAAATATCGATTTTGAGGAGTCTGGGCTTGGAGCGGGTGAAGGGAATCGAACCCTCGTCGTAAGCTTGGGAAGCTTCTGCTCTACCATTGAGCTACACCCGCGACGCCCCTGTTTATAGGGCATCGCCGCCCCCGATTCAAGGCGGCGATTCACTCCCTCGTACAGACCCTCACGCAGCCCCGCGCTCTCACGCCGGCGCGTTCAGCAGCCGCCACTCCCGGGCATAGGCCGGCGCGCCCACGCCCTGGCGGGCGGCGATTTCCGGGGCCAGCATCGGCTCGGGTTCGGCGGGCCAGCGGGTCAGCAGGCCGGAGACGCCGGCGAGCGAGCCTTCCACCAGTTCCAGCGCCAGGAAGCGGTCCAGGTCCACCGGGCCGGGCAGGCTCATGGAGAGGGTCAGGTCCCGGGTGAAGCCGAAGCGGCCATAGTAGGGCGCGTCGCCGACCAGGACGACGCTGCGCCAGCCGGCGGCCGAGGCCCGGTTCAGGCTCTGCCGGATCATCTGGGCGCCCAGGCCGCCGCTCCGCATGTGCGGCGCGATCGCGATGGGGCCGAGCAGGATGGTCGGCGTGACGCCGCCAATCAGGACGGGCCAGTAGCGGATGGTGCCCACGACGGCATCGTCCTCCAGCGCCACCAGCGACAGGCCGGGGACGGGATCGACGCCTTCGCGCAGGCGGTAAACGGTCTTGCCGGCCCGTTCGGGGCCGAAGGAGAGGTCCAGCAGGGTGTCGATGGCGGCGGCGTGATGCGGCTGCTCGATCGCAATGTTCATTGAGGCTTGTGATCCCGGCGGCAGGAAGTGGGCAGAGAGGCTGTAACGCCGTGCCGCCGATGCCGGGGAGGGAAACTCAGGGGGTCAGCCTGCCGTCCCATGGGCATCAGCACGCGGCGTGAGGACTGCGTCGCTTGCGAGAGCGCAAGTCGGCATCCTTCGTCGTCGTAGGGCGTGCTGGGGCGACATGGGGCTGGGGTTACCCATACAGTTTCAAGGGACGCTGGATATAACACCACCCCCCTTCCGGTTAAAGCAGGAAATTCGTCATGGGACATCATGGCCCTACATCGATCAAACCGGCGTGATCGGTACGCAACATCCATGACTTCCGACTGACTCGCGGGTTGTCCTGGGATACCGTCCGGCACGGCTGAAAGGACCCGAACCAAGGCATGACGACAGGCGAACGGATCGACATCGCGACCGCTCCCGCCGCATCCGACGCCCCTGCCCCCGCAGCGGGCCGGCGGCGGCGCAGCCGGCTGGAAGCCGTGCCGGCGGTGACGCTCGTCCTGTTCCTCGGGCCGATCGCCGCCGGGCTGGCCGGCACCTGGGCGCCGGCCTTCGGAATCCTGCCCGCGCTGGGCGGGACCGAGCCGACGCTGGACCCGTGGCGCGGGCTGCTGGCGGCGCCGGGGCTGGGCGGGGCCGTGCTGCTGTCCGCGGGGACGGGGCTGGCGGCGACGCTGCTGTCCTTCGCCATCGCCCTGTGGTTCTGCGCCGCGTGGCACGGCACCCGCACCTTCTCCGCCTTCCGGCGGCTGCTCGCCCCCCTGCTGGCCCTGCCCCACGCCGCCTTCGCGATCGGGCTGGCCTTCCTGATGGCGCCCAGCGGCTGGGTCGCGCGGCTGCTGTCGCCCTGGGCGACCGGCTGGACCTTTCCGCCCGACCTGGCGCTGGTCAACGATCCCTGGGGACTGGCGCTGGTGCTGGGGCTGATGGTCAAGGAGGTGCCGTTCCTGATGCTGATGGTCGTCGCGGCGCTCGGCCAGACGCCGGCGGACAAGGCGCTGACGGTCGCCCGCAGCATGGGGTACGGCCCGGTCACGGCCTGGCTGAAAGTGGTGCTGCCGCTGGTCTATGCGCAGGTCCGGCTGCCGGTTTACGCGGTGCTGGCCTTCTCCCTGTCGGTCGTGGACGTGGCGCTGATCCTGGGGCCGGGCACGCCGCCGCCGCTGGCGGTGCTGGTGCTGCGCTGGTTCTCCGATCCCGACCTGGCGCTGCGGTACCAGGCGGCGGCGGGCGCCTGCCTGCAATTGGTCCTGGTGGCGGCGATGATCGCCCTGTGGCGCCTGGCCGAGGTCGCGGCCGGGCGGGCCAGCCGGGGCTGGCTGGTGTCCGGCCGGCGCGGCGGTTCCGGGCGGGCGGCGCGGGCGGTCTCGGCCGGGCTGGCCGCCGGGGTGGTGGCGGTCGCGGTCGGCTCCTCGGTCGGGCTCGGCCTGTGGTCGGTGGCGTCGCGCTGGCGCTTTCCCGACGCCCTGCCCGGCGGCTGGACGCTGGAGACCTGGGAACGGGCGCTGCCCGCCCTGGCGGGTCCCGCCTGGACGACGCTGACGGCCGGGCTAGCCGCCGCCGGGATCGCCCTGGTGCTGGTGCTGGGCTGCCTGGAGAACGAGCAGAGGTCCGGCCTTCGGCCCTCGGCCCGCGGGCTGTGGCTGCTCTACCTGCCGCTGCTGGTGCCGCAGATCGGCTTCCTGTTCGGGACCCAGGTGCTGCTGGTGGCGGCCGGGCTGGACGGCACCTGGCCGGCCCTGGTGTGGAGCCACCTGCTGTTCGTGCTGCCCTACGTGTTCCTGACCCTGGCCGATCCCTACCGGGCGCTGGACGAGCGCTACGCGCGGGCGGCGGCGTGCCTCGGCGCCTCGCCGGCTCGGGTCTTCCTGCGGGTCAAGCTGCCGCTGCTGCTGCGCCCGGTGCTGGCGGCGGCGGCGATCGGCTTCTCGGTCAGCGTCGCCCAGTACCTGCCGACCCAGTTCGCCGGGGCCGGCCGGCTGCCGACGCTGACCACCGAGGCGGTCGGGCTGGCGGCCGGGGCGGACCGCCGGCTGATCGGCGTCTACGGCTTCGCCCAGGCCGCCCTGCCCCTGGCCGCCTTCGCCCTGGCGCTGCTGGCGCCGGGACTGGTCGGGCGGGCGCGCCGGTTCGGAAGCGGAACGGGAGGACGGGCATGAGGGCGGGCCTGGGACCGCCCCTGGGAGCGGATGAGGAACACTGGCTGGAACTCGACCGGGTGACGCTCAAGCTCGGCGGACGGGACCTGTTCGCGCCGCTGTCGCTGACCATCCGGGGCGGCCGGGTCGCCGTGCTGATGGGGCCGAGCGGAAGCGGCAAGTCCAGCCTGCTGGCCCATCTGTGCGGGACCCTGGACCCCGCCTTCGACGCCGCCGGACGGGTGGTGCTGGACGGCGCCGACCTGGCCGGGCTGCCGCCGGAACGGCGCCGGGTCGGCATCCTGTTCCAGGACGACCTGCTGTTCCCCCACATGAGCGTGGCGGAGAACCTGGCGTTCGGCCTGCCGCCGGCCGTCCGGGGACGCGCCGGGAGGCGGGCCGTGGTCGATCGGGCGCTGGACGAGGCCGACCTCGCCGGCTTCGGCGGGCGCGACCCGGCGACCCTGTCGGGCGGACAGCGCGCCCGCGTGGCCCTGCTGCGAACCCTGTTGGCGGAGCCGTCGGCCCTGCTGCTGGACGAACCTTTCGGCAAGCTGGACGCCGCCCTGCGCGGCCGGTTCCGCGCCTGGGTGTTCGATCATGCGCGGCGGCGCGGCCTGCCGACCCTGCTGGTCACCCACGACCCGGCCGACGCGGAGGAGGCCGACGGGCCGGTCGTCGATCTCGGCGCGGCGGAGCCCGATACGCCGACGACCGCATATGGGGGTACGTTATTAAGCGGGCGTAAACGCAAAGGAGCGTAGAAACGGGATGGATACGCTCCTGGACAAGGAGGAAAGCACGGAGTAATTTTTGTTTCGCTGCCATTTCGATACAACCGACGCCCGGTCGCGAGCCCGCCATGTACAGTCAGACAACCCGCTCGATCAGGGTTTCCGTCAAGCCGACGTTCCTGGAGGAACAGTCCTCGCCGGCGGAACACCATTTCGTATGGGCCTATCATGTCCGGATCGAGAACACCGGGGGCGAGACGGTTCAGCTGCGCAACCGCCACTGGCGGATCACCGACAGGTTCGGCCGGGTCCAGGAGGTGCAGGGAGCCGGCGTCGTCGGGGAACAGCCCGTCCTGGAACCGGGAGAGAGCTTCGAATACACCAGCGGCACGCCGTTGACCGCTCCCTCGGGCATCATGTCGGGCAGCTATCAGATGGAAACCGCGCGCGGCGAGAAGTTCGACGTGACGATACCGGCCTTCTCGCTGGACAGCCCCCACGAGACTGTCCAACTCAACTAGCAGCCACCCCTCCTGCGCCGGACAGCGGCGCGACTGCCGACCGGCCGATCTTGAATCGGGCGAACGGCACGCCACTTCGCTGTTCAAGCGGAACCGGTTCCCGCCCACGCACGACGGTCGGGGGACGACAGTGCGCGACACAGCGAACCGGGACAGAGCCGACCATCGAAAGGTACCCGTCGTGAGTGCATCGAAGCCCCTGGCTACGGACAACATCGTCCGCGGTCCTTCCCACCATCGCCGCAGCGCCCCCGGGATTGCGCGCCCAAGCCGTGCCGAAGCCGAACAAGCCGTCCGCACCCTTCTGCTCTGGGCGGGAGACGATCCCGACCGCGAGGGCCTGCTGGGCACGCCCGACCGCGTGGTGCGGTCCTACGAGGAGTTCTTCGCCGGCTACGGCGTCGATCCGGTGGAACTGCTCCAGCGCACCTTCGAGGAGACCGACGGCTATGACGAAATGGTCGTCCTGAAGGGCATCCGGTTCGAATCCTACTGCGAACACCACATGGTGCCGATCATCGGCAAGGCGCACGTGGCCTATCTGCCCAATCACCGCGTCGTCGGCATCAGCAAGCTGGCCCGCGTGGTCGAGGCCTATGCCAAGCGCCTCCAGATCCAGGAGAAGATGACCTCCCAGATCGCCAACACGATCGAGGAGGTCCTCCAGCCGCTCGGCGTCGCGGTCGTGCTGGAAGGCGAGCACCAGTGCATGACCACCCGCGGCATCCACAAGCCCGGCGTCAACATGGTGACCAGCCGGATGCTGGGCGCCTTCCGGACGGACCCGTCGACCCGCCGGGAATTCCTGGCCATGATCGGCAGCCCGTCCGGCAACGGCATCGGCGGCTGATCCCAGAGGCATAAGGCAGTATGATGAGGGCGCCGCGGCGACGCGGCGCCCTTTTCCCATTCCGGACCCTGGCCTTTTCCTTTGGATTATCGCCCCGTCTTCTTCGTTCTCGGCATCCTGCTGTCGACGCTGGCCTTCAGCATGCTGGTCCCGATGCTGGCCGACCTGTCGGTCGGGCACCCGGACTGGCAGACCTTCGCGATCTCGGCGGCCTTTACCCTGTTCGTCGGCGTGTCCCTGCTGCTGACCAACCGGATGCCCGAATTCACGCTGTCGATCCGCCAGGCCTTCCTGCTGACCACGCTCTCCTGGGTGGTGACCGCCGCCTTCGCCGCGGTACCCCTGATGCTGGCGGAGATGGGGCTCAGCTACACCGACGCCTTCTTCGAGGCGATGTCCGGCATCACGACGACCGGCGCAACCGTGATCGTCGGGCTGGACTCGGCCCCGCCGGGCATCCTGCTGTGGCGGGCTCTGCTTCAGTGGATGGGCGGGATCGGCATCATCGTGCTGGCGCTGTCGGTGCTGCCCATGCTCCAGGTCGGCGGCATGCAGCTGTTCCGAACGGAATCGTCGGAGAAATCGGACAAGGTACTGCCGCGAGCCGCCCAGCTGGCGAGCTGGATCGGCCTGATCTACCTGGGCTTCACGGCGCTGTGCGCGGTCGGCTACCGGCTGGCCGGCATGGGCTGGTTCGATGCCTTCGCCCATGCCATGACCACCATCGCGACCGGCGGCTTCTCCACCGCCGACGCGTCGGTCGCCTTCTTCGACGATCCGCTGATCGAGCTGGTGGGGATCGTCTTCATGCTGGCGGGGGCGCTGCCCTTCGTGCTGTACCTCCGGGCCCTGCGCGGCGACCCGCGGCCCCTGCTGGCGGACCGGCAGGTCCAGTGGTTCGCCGCCGTGGTCGCCGCAGCGATCGGCATCATGGCCGCGCACCTGTGGATCGAGCGCGACTACGAACCGCTTGCCGCGCTGCGGCTGGCGTCGTTCAACGTCGTGTCGGTGATCACCGGGACGGGCTACGCGACGTCGGACTTCGGGACCTGGGGACCGTTCGCCGCGGGGCTGATGTTCTTCCTGATGTTCGTCGGCGGCTGCGCCGGGTCCACCTCGTGCGGGATCAAGATCTTCCGGTTCCAGGTGCTCTACGCCACCGCCGACGCCCAGATGCGGCGGCTGATCCAGCCGCACGGCGTCTTCATCGCCTATTACAACGGCAAGCCGATCCCGGAGGCGGTCTCGGTGTCGGTGATGAGCTTCTTTTTCCTCTACGCCCTGTGCTTCGTGGCGCTGTCCCTGTCGCTCCAACTGCTGGGGCTGGACTACATGACGGCGATGAGCGGCGCCGCCACCGCGATCAGCAATGTCGGCCCCGGCCTGGGGCCGGTGATCGGGCCGAGCGGCACCTTCGCGCCTCTGCCCGACGCCGCCAAATGGGTCCTGTCGGCCGGGATGCTGATGGGACGGCTGGAGCTGTTCACCGTGCTGGTCCTGCTGACCCCGGCCTTCTGGCGCCAGTGAGGGAATGGGGATACAGTTCCCCCCTTCCTGGCCCCCGTCCCTGGCAGGATCAAGGAAATGCTGGAATTCGGACGCTCCCTGCGCCGGCTCCGCCGGCTGAACGGCATCAAGCAGGAACACCTGGCCGAACTGGCCGGCGTGACCCAGGCGACCGTGTCGCGCTGGGAATCCGGGCGGCACCGGCCGACGCCGGAGCAGGCGGCGCAGCTGCTGCCCCTGCTGGAGGCGCGCCTGAACCCGGCGGGCGACGCCATGCTGAAGCGGCTGGTGGAAACCTCCGCCCTGCGGGTCCACCTGGTCTGCGACGTCAGCCACCGGCTGCTGGCCGTGTCCCAGGGGCGCCGGCGGGAGTGGGAGAACGACGCCCATGACCTCTACGGCGAGACCCTGTGGCCCTTCGCGTCCGACGGCATCCGCGACGGCGAGGCGCGCCTGGGGGACCTGGGCTGGTACGAACCGGTCGCCCGTCCCGTCGCCGGCTGGACCGACTTGAAGCATTCGGGCGTGATCCGCATGGGTCCGGGCATGTGGCTGTGGGAGCGGGTCCGGCTGAGCGACGGCCGCTTCGCCCGGATGGTCACCACGCTGCCGCTGGAGGACCTGCGGCGCGGCGTGCCCGAGGCGCGCATCGTCTCCCTGCCGCCCGGAGCCGAAGAACCGGTCGTATGATTTATACGTCGGCCCGGGCGGGGGTGCGGCGGTAAGTTTGCCCTCTCCTGGAGGGATGAGCCATGCCGATAAGACTCTTCCGGCGCCGCCCCGTCGCGGAGCCGCCGCTTGCCGAGGTGGCCGCCGGCCTGATGGCGGCACGGGACGCGGACCGGATCGCCCTGATGGTCCTGGCCCTCGGGCCGCGCCTGAACGAACGCCTGGACCTCGATGAATGCCTGCGCCTGGCGGCGGCGGGCAACTTCACCGACGGGACCCGCGAAACCCGCTTCGTCGAGACGCTGGCGCGCTTGGCGCGCCGCATCGAGCTGAACGCCGCCCCGGCCCGGCACTGGACCGGGGACGACCGCCGTCGCCTGTTCGACCCCGACTTCCTGGCCCGGCGCTGCGCCGGCGAACCCGTGCTGGCTGAGTTGAACGACCTGCTGTGGCACGCCGCCGTCGCCAGGCTGCGCGAGGCCGGCGAGAACCCGGCGGCGGTGGCGCTGGAGGCGATGGGGCTGACGGCGCAGCTGGCACCGTCGAGGGCGACGGCCCGGTAGGTCGGCAGCTACCCCGCTACCGCAGCGTCACCGCCGACAGGTTGCCGTAGACCCCTTCCTCCAGCTTGGCGTTCAGCTCGGTCATCATGCGCTCGACCATGGCGAACAGGGCGTCGTCCCTGCCCTGGAGGGAGATGTTCTCGGGCACGCTGATGGTGCGGGCGACGGCGGCGCCGGTGTAGCCGTGGAAGCGGCGCGACGGCTGGTCCACGACCAGATCGACCGCCAGCTTGCCGTCGTAGCGCTCGGACTGGTCGGTGGTGAAGGCGCCGCGCAGGCCGGTGGTCGGCGGCAGGCCGGTCTCGACGATGCTGGCGTCCTTGATGATCACCCGCAGCGTGCCGCTGCCGCCCATGGCGCGCAGCCGCTCGTTGGCCCAGCGGCGGATCGCGTCGGACGGGGGCACCGGGGCCAGATGGTCGACGTTTGGCTGCACCTGGGGCGGCTGGTATTGCTGGACGACCTCTACCGTGGCGACGTCGAACGAGATCGGGGCCGCGTCGGCGAAGCTGATCTGGCGGGCCGCCTGGCGCGGTGGCGTCGACTGGCAGGCCGCCAGGGCGAGGGTGGCTGCCAGGACGAGGGCGGCCGGACGGAGAAGGCTGCGGAGCATGATGGCGGTTTCGCGGAAAAGGAGGGGGTTCACGGATAGCACGGGGCTGCGGTGCCGGTCACTTGGATTTGGCCGGCGGCGGCTTGGGCGGCTGGGATTTGGGCGGCTGGGATTTGGGCGGCTGGGATTTGGGCGGCTGGGATTTCCGGACCTTCGCCGAGGTCGGCGCCACGGCGGCGCGGAGGTTCTTCGGCGAGACCACCAGGCAATAGGCCTTGGCCTGGCGCAGGCGCTTGCAGGCGGCCGTGGCCTGCGCCTCCTCCAGCCCGACGACGATCGGGCGGTGCTTTCTGCGCCGTTCGATCGTCGTCAGCATGGCCCCGCCGAGCACGGCGGCATGGCTCCGCATCAGCTTGCGCCCGGCGTCGGCCGCCTTCGCCTTGGTGTTGAAGGTGCCGGCGATCTCGACGCTCCAGCCGCCCTGCGCCCGCGGCATGCCGGGAACCGAGACGATCGACGCGCAGGTCGGGGAGATGACGCCGGCGGCCGGCTCGTCCGGCTCCCGGGTCCGGACCGGGTCGATGTCGCGCAGGGTGACCGGGATCTTGGGGGACGGCTTGGCATAGGCCTCGTCCATCAGCCGGGCGATGCTGTCGGCGCGGTCGCCGCGGCTCAGCTCGCCCAGGACGACGGCGACCAGCCGGCGCCCGTCGCGCACCGCCGACGCCACCAGGTTGTACCCGGCGGCGCAGGTGAAGCCGGTCTTGATGCCGTCGGCGCCCCGGTAGTTGGCCAGGAAACCGTTGACGCTGTTGAAGGTGCTGCCCCGGTGGACGAAGCTCCGGGTGCTGAAATAGCTGTACTGGTCGGGAAAGTTCCGCAGCAGCGCCAGCGCCAGGATCGTCAGGTCGCGCGCCGTGACGACCTGCTCCGGGTGGTTGAGCCCGGAGGCGTTGCGGAACTCGGTCCGGTTCATGCCGAGCGACCGGGCCTTGGCGGTCATGGCTTCGGCGAAATCGGACTCGGTGCCGCCCAGCCGCTCGGCCAGGACGACGGCGGCGTCGTTGGCGGATTCGATGATGGCGCCCAGGATGGCGTCTCGCGCCCGGATGGTCGAGCCCTGGCGAAGCCGCAGGGACTGGCCGGTCTGGCTGGCCGCCCGGACCGACACGGGCAGTTCCTCGTCCAGCTTCAGCCGGCCGGCCCGCAGCGCGTCGAACGCCATGTAGACCGTCATCATCTTGGTGGTCGAGGCCGGGAAGCTGCGCAGGTTGGGCTGCTCGGCATGGAGCACGACCCCGCTGTCGGCATCGACGACCAGGCTGGCCCGGTACGCGGCGGCAGGTCTCGGGAAGAGAAGGCTGGAGAACAGGGCTCCGGAGAGGATCAGGGCCGCGAGCGCGCCCGCCGACGACACACGAACGCATACCCGCAGCACGATGAACCCCTATGGATCAGCCGTAGACATTCTCCAATTGTGCATCATCAAAAGTATACGTCGAGTTACAGAACTCGCACGTGACCTCGACCCGGCCGTTGACCTTCAGTTCCGAGATCTCCTCCCGCGGCAGCGACCGCAGCACCGTCGCCACGCGGTCGCGCGAGCAGCGGCAGGTGGCCCGGAGCTCCGTCGGAGTATAGACCCGCACGCCGTCCTCGTGGAACAGGCGGAACAGCAGGTCGTTGGGCGGCAGCCCCGGGTCCAGCAGCTCGGCGTCGGTGCAGGTGCCGATCAGCACCATGGCCCGGCGCCAGTCGTCGGCCACGTCGCTTCCCAGCACCTGCTGGATCTGGTCCTCCGGCAGTCGCTGGAGCATCAGGGCGCCGCCGCGCCAGATCCGGTCCGAGTCGGTGCCGGCATGGCCGACCGCGACCTTGATGCCGGTATCGAGCTGCTCGGACTGGCGGAAGTAATGCTGAACGCAATCCGACAGGGTATCGCCGTTCAGCTCGACGATGCCCTGGTAGCGTTCGGTGTGCTCGCCCTGGTCGACCGTGAAGGCGAGATAGCCGGTGCCCAGCAACGCAGGCACCGGCGCCGCAACACCCGCGTCGGCCCCGGCCAGCCGCTCGGCGTCGAACTGGGCGTAGCCGCGCACGTCGCCGGTGCTGGTGACGTCGGCCACCATCAGCGAGATCGGGCCGTCGCCCTTGGTCTGGAGCGTGAAGATGCCCTCGTATTTGAGGGCGCCCGCCAGGGTGATGGCGAGCGTGATGGTTTCGCCGAGCAGATGGGCGACCGGCTCGGGATAGGCATGCTTGGACAGGACCTCGTCGAGCATCGGGCCGACCTTGACCAGACGGCCCCGCAGGTGCGAGGCGTCGATCTGGAAAGGCTGCACGATGTCGTCGGTGAGGGGATTCTCGGCGTGACCGAAATGACTCATGAACTCAGACACCAGGTTAAAATGCCCTTCTGGGCGTGCAGGCGGTTTTCCGCCTCGTCCCATACCACGGAGTTCGGTCCGTCGATCACGTCGGCGGTGACCTCGTCGCCGCGATGGGCTGGCAGACAGTGCATGAATATGGCGTCCGGTTTCGCGTTTGCCATCAGGCGCCGGTCAACCCGGTAGGGGGCCAGCATGTTATGGCGGGTTTCGGCGTCCTGCTGGTTCATGGAGACCCAGGTGTCGGTGACCACGCAATCGGCCCCGGCCACGGCGGCTTCCGGGTCGCCACCGACGGTGACATTTCCGCCCTGCCCGGCCGCCCAGCCGACCAGGTCCGGGTCGGGCCGGAGCTGTTCCGGACAGGCGAGCCGCAGCTCGAAGCCGAAACGGACCGCGGCGTGGATCCAGCTGGCGGCGACATTGTTGCCGTCACCGCTCCAGGCCACCACCTTGCCCGCGATCGGGCCGCGGTGCTCCTCGAAGGTAAGCACGTCGGCCATGATCTGGCAGGGGTGCGACCGGTCGGTCAGCCCATTGATCACCGGGACGGTCGCGTGCTCCGCCAGTTCCAGCAGCTTCGCCTCGGAATCGGTGCGCAGCATGATCACGTCGACGAAGCGGGACAATACCTTGGCGGTGTCGGCCACCGTCTCCCCGCGGCCGAGCTGCA
This sequence comes from Skermanella rosea, assembly GCF_016806835.2. NCBI lineage: Bacteria > Pseudomonadati > Pseudomonadota > Alphaproteobacteria > Rhodospirillales > Azospirillaceae > Skermanella > Skermanella rosea. The sequence goes on from NZ_CP086111.1 coordinate 4,721,782, forward strand.
TCTCCTTGGAGCTGAGCATCACCACGTCGCCGCCGAGCTGGCGCATGCCGACCTCGAAGGAGACGCGGGTCCGGGTGGACGGCTTCTCGAAGATCATGGCGAGCGTCTTGCCGGCCAGCGGCTTGTCGCTCCTGCCGCCGGCCTTCAGCGCCTTGCCGCGCTCCAGGATGGAGCGCAGCGTCGCGGCGTCGAAATCGTCGAGGTCGAGGAAGTGGCGGGGGCCGGGACCGCCGGAGGCCGGCGCGGTCATTGCGCCAGCTCCGCGCAGGCCTTGTCGAGGATATCGATCGCCTCGTCCACCTGGGTCTCGGTGATGATCAGCGGCGGCAGCAGGCGCACGACGTTGTCGCCGGCGGCGACCGTCAGCATGCCGTGGGCGCGCAGCTTGTCCACCACGGTGCCGTTGACGATCTCCGGAACGAACCGCAGGCCCAGCAGCAGGCCGGCGCCCCGCACCTCGGCCAGCGCCTTGGGGTGGCGCGCGACCGCCTCGGTCAGGCGGCCCCACAGCATGCGGGCGATGCGGTCCACGCCTTCCAGGAAGCCCGGCTCCAGCATGACGTCGAGCACCGCGTTGCCGACCGCGGTGGCCAGCGGATTGCCGCCATAGGTCGAGCCGTGGGTACCGGGGGTCATGCCGACCGCGGCCTTCTCCGTCGCGAGGCAGGCGCCCAGCGGGAAGCCGCCGCCGATGCCCTTGGCGACCGACATCACGTCGGGGGTGATGCCGGCCCATTCATGGGCGAACAGCTTGCCGGTGCGGCCCATGCCGGTCTGGATCTCGTCGAACAGCAGCAGCAGGCCGTACTCGTCGCAGACCTCGCGGAGCTGGCGCAGATAGTCGAGCGAGCCCGCACGGATGCCGCCCTCGCCCTGCACCGGCTCGATCGAGATGCCCGCCGTCTCGTTCGTGATGGCGGCGCGCAGCTCGTTCATGTTGCCGAAGGCGACCTGGTCGAAGCCGTCCTGCATGGGGCCGAAGCCCTTGACCATCTTCTCCTGCTTGGTCGCGGCGATGGCGGTCGTGGTCCGCCCGTGGAAGGCGCCGCCGGCGGTGATGATCCGCCAGCGCTCGGGATGCCCCGTCTCGTACTGGTACTTGCGCACCACCTTGATCGCGCATTCCCAGGCTTCGACGCCGGAGTTGGTGAAGAACACCGTATCGGCGAAGGTGTGATCGACAAGTCGTCGCGCCAGGCTCTCCTGCCCCGCCACGCGGTACAGGTTGGAGGTATGCCAGATCTTGTGCGCCTGATCGGTCAGGGCCTTGATCAGGTGCGGATGGGCATGGCCCAGCGCGGTGACGGCGACGCCGCTGGCGAAATCCAGATAGCGTCGGCCGGTCGTGTCGAAGACATAGGGTCCTTCGCCCCGCTCGAACACGACATCCGCACGGGCATAGGTGGGCATGACAACAGGGATCACGGGTAAGCCCCCAACGGGTTCAATTCCGGCAACGGTCCACCAGCGCCGCCATCCGGAAAACGGCGTAGTACGGAAAGCACGAACTCCCGGAAGGCGCAGCCGTCCGGGAGACCGCAGACTATCCAAAGCCGGGGACGGGATGTCAACGATTGCGGGCGCGAATCGGGCGGGCGGGGCGTGATTTCATGGGCCGGCGCAGCGAAACAGGATAAAATTCGCGGTAATAAATCCTTAAATGCATTGTGACAATCTTGCGCCCGATTTGCATTCAAAGGAATGCATCCACGTGTTCGGGAAAACGCCTCAGCAATGATCGCCGCTGCATTTCGTCCTGGAAGCGACAGGATCCCCCTCGGCAGGCTCCTTCGCCTTGCCCTTGCCGGAACGGTGGCATTGAGCGGATGCGCCACGCCGCCGCCGCCGCCCGTCGCGGTCCAGGCCCCCGCCGCCGTCGCGGAGGCCCAGAAGCAGGCGGCGCTGGCGCCGCCCGCCGCGAAGAGCTTCAAGCGGAAGGTGGCGTTGGGGCGTTTCACCAACGAGACCCGCTACGGCAAGGCGCTGCTGGGCGGCGACCTGGATCCGCTCGGGCGCCAGACCGGCGACATGCTGAGTTCGCGGCTGGTCGAGTCCGGCCGATTCATCGTGCTCGAACGGCCGGACCTCGCGGCGGTGAAAGCCGAGCAGGCGCTGTCCGGCGGAGGCAACACCGTCGGGGCCGACACCCTGATCGTCGGGTCGCTGACGGAGTTCGGCCGCGGCGCCGAAGGCCAAGCGGGATTCCTCAGCAATACCAAGCGCCAGGTCGCCCGGGCCAAGGTCGAGGTGCGGCTTGTCGACGTCAGGACGGGACACGCCTATTTCTCGGCGACCGGCGCCGGGGAGGCGGCGGTCGAGCAGGGCACCGTCATGGGGTTCGGCTCCCGCGCCGATTACGACGCTACCCTGAACGACCGGGCGATCGGCGCCGCGATTTCAGACCTGCTCAGCAGCCTCGTCGCGAAACTCGAAGAGCGCCCCTGGCGCAGCGACATCCTGAAGGTCGACGGACCACGCGTCTATATCAGCGGCGGCACCAGGCAGGGCCTGAAACCGGGAGACAGGCTCGCCGTCATGCGGAGCGGCGAGCGGGTGAAAAGCGCGCAGAGCGGTTTCGACCTGGAACTGCCGCCCTCCCCCGTCGCCGAACTGGTGGTGGAGAGCACGTTCGGCGACAGCGTCACCAGCGAGGGATCGGTCGCACGCATCGCGGCCGGCACCATTCCCGGCGGGAACACCAGCGGCCTGTTCGTCGCCGAAGTGAAGTGAGGGGCCAGGAAATGATCATTCGTCCACTGACCTTGGCCGGCGCCCTGCTGCTGACCGCCTGCGCCTATCCGAGCACGACGGTCCGGACACTGGAGGAAGAGCCGCAGCTGGCCTTCGCCAACGCTTCCCCCACGGCCATGCTGTTCGTCAACGGCGTCCTGGTCGGCCCGGCCGCCGATTACGACGGAAAGAAGAGCACGCTTCAGGTAGGAACGGGCACCCACACCGTCGAAGTCCGGGAAAACGACAGGGTCATCTATAGCGACAAGATCTATCTGGGATCGGATCTGACCAAAATTATCTCCCTGCCCAAGTGAGCCAGATGATGAGAACCAGCCGTATTTTCGTTTTGGCTGCGGCCGCGATTTGCGCCGGATGCGGCCCAACGACCAAGTATTATTGGGGAAACTACTCCAGGTCGCTTTATGACTACCAGCAGAACCCTACCAACCAGGTCACCTACCAAGCCGCGCTGGAGAGCATCATCGCGTCGGGCGACCAGACCCGGAAGGTTCCCCCCGGCATCTATGCCGAGCTTGGCTACCTGAAGCTCTCGTCGGGCGACAGCGAAGGCGCCGTGGCGCTGTTCGAGAAGGAGAAATCCGCTTGGCCGGAGTCGGCGCTCATGATGGAGAAAGCCATCCTGAATGCGCGTGAAGGCAAGAACAAGTCCCCCGCGGCAACCGGCGTCACGCCGGCTTCGTTACCCACCAGCTAAGGCGACGTCCCCATGCGAATTCTCTTCAAGGCCGCCCTGGCCTGCCTGTGCCTGGCGGGATTGTCCGCGTGCGCGGTGCCGCCACAGAAGAAGGACTTCAGCACGATCCGCGCGAACCACCCGCGATCCATCCTGATCGTGCCCGTGACGAACTCCAGCACGCAGGTCGATGCGCCGGACAATTTCCTGGCGACCCTGCCGGTACCGCTGGCCGAGAAAGGCTACTACGTCTTCCCCGTGCACATGGTGAAGCGGGTCATGGAGGACGAGGGCCTGGCCGACGCCGACCTGGTCCACTCGGCGGACGCCCGGAAGGTCGCGGCCCTGTTCGGAGCCGATGCCGTCCTGTTCGCCAACATCCGACGCTGGGACAGCCAATACATCCTGCTGTCGACCACCACGACGGTCGACATCGACTACACCTTGAAAAGCGGCAGGACGGGAGAAACGCTTTGGGAGGAGACGGTCCACACCGCCTATTCTCCGCAGGCGCAGAACTCGGGCGGTCATCCCCTGGCCTTCCTGGTCACCCAGTTCATCGTCGCCGCGATGGAGAGGGCGGCTCCGAGCTACCTGCCCCTGGCCAGCCAGGCCAACGGCGTCGCCTTCTACACGGCGGGCCGCGGAATTCCCTCCGGTCCCTACGACCCGCAGTTCGGCAAGGACTATTGAAGCCTGGGCATCGGAGCGCGGGGCGGCATGACCGCCTCACGGCCGCAGCTTCCACCCCCGGCTGATCAGCACGCCGCACGCGGCCCACAGCGCCGCCGCCGTCCCGGCGACCACCGCCAGCGACGCCAGGGGCGACGCCTCCGCCCCGCCCAGGAAGCCGTAGCGGAAGCCGGAGATGGCGTGGAAGATCGGGTTGAGCTGGATGAGGGCCGGGAACGGCTCCGGCAGGGCGTCGGCCGGGACGAAGACGCCGGACAGGAAGGTCAGCGGCACCAGGACGAAGACGAAGGCCGCCGCCAGATGGTCCCACTTCTCGCACCACAATCCGATCAGCACGCCGGCCAGGGACATCATCAGGGCACCCAGTGCCGCGAAGGCGACCACCGCCCAGGGGGCGGCCATGGGCATCGGCCAGACCAGCAGGGTGCCGGCCAGCACCACCGTCCCGGTGACGAGGCCGCTCAGCGCGCCGGCCAGGGCGTAGGCCGCCGTCATCTCCGCGGCACCCAGCGGGGCCATCAGGATGTCGCTGATGATGCCTTCCATCCGGTCGAACAGCAGGCTGAACGCCGTGGTCTCGGCCGAGCGGAACAGCGCCGCCATCAGCACGAGGCCCGGCACCGCGAAGGACAGCAGCGCGTCGCCTTCGGCCGTGCCGCGCTCCGGTCCCAGGGCGAAGACCAGGACGATGAAATAGACCAGGGTCTGGAAGGCGGGCGCCAGGACGGTCTCCAGCGCCTCCTTCAGGTAGCGGCTCAGTTCGCGGCGGAACAGGGTCCGCGCACCCATCCAGTGGATGCGTCCGATCGCGCGGGGCCGCGGCCCCTGGAAACCCGACATGGCACCGTCACGCCTTCAGCTTGTAGCCGGTGGACAGCATGCGCAGCAGCAGGACCGCAAGCGCCGCGTTGATGCCCAGCATCACCGCGACGCCGATCGCCAGGGTGCCGTCGGACTGGCCGATGAAGCCGTAGCGGAACCCGTCGATCATGTAGAAGAACGGGTTGAAGTGCGCCAGCCACCAGAAGGCCGGGGGCAGCCGGTCCACCGAATAGAAGGTACCGGACAGGAAGGTCAGCGGCGTCACGACGAAATTGGTGAAGGCCGCGATATGGTCGAACTTCTCGGACCAGATGCCGCCGATCATGCCGAGCTGGGCCAGCATCATGGACGCCATGAAACCGTGGAACAGGATGAAGGCCGGGGAATGGAAGCCCAGCGGCACGAAGGACCAGATCGCCGCCCCGGTCACGACGCCGACCAGCAGCCCGCGGGTCACCCCGCCGCCGACGAAGGCCACCGCCATCTCCATCGGGGACAGCGGCGGCATCAGCACGTCCACGATGTTGCCCTGGACCTTTGATATCACGACCGAGGACGACGTGTTGGCGAAGGCGTTCTGCGCCATCGCCATGACGATCAGGCCCGGCCCCAGGAAGACCAGGAACGGCACGCTTCCGGCCATGCGCACGACGCCGCCCAGCGCCAGCGCGAAGACGGCGTAGAACAGCAGCGTGGTGACGACCGGCGCCGCGATGGTCTGGGTATAGACCTTGATGAACCGATGCACCTCCCTCTGGTACAGGGTCCAGAGGCCGATCCAGTTGACGGTGCCGATATCGCGCGGCAATGGCGGGAGATGGGTGCTCATGATGCCCTTCAGCTAAGTGCGCGCACCCTAATGTGAAGCCGGCGCATGGCACAATTGCCGAGAGCGAATGGCTGGTGGGCGGCAACGCCGCACCCCCGGCCGGGCTTACGCCCGCAGTTGGCGGACGAAGTCGTGGACCTGGCCGTCCAGGCTTCGAACTTCCGTCATCAGCTCGTTGGCGAAGACGCGGACCCGGCCCGCTCCGTCGCCGGTATGGTCCGCCGCCCGGCCAACGCCCTGGATGCCCTGGGCGGCGGCGGCGACGCCGGTGGCGACCAGCTGCGCCGTGGCGGCGATCTCGCGGGTGGCGGCGCTCTGTTCCTCCACGGCGGAGGCGATCGTCGAGGTCACCTGGTCGATCGAGGACACGGCCCCGGTGATCCGGCCGATGGCATCCACCGCCGACCGGGTGGCCTCCTGGATCTCGCCGATCCGGGCGGTGATCTCCACGGTGGCGTTCTCGGTCTGGCCGGCCAAGCCCTTGACCTCCGCCGCGACGATGGCGAAGCCCCGGCCGGCCTCGCCGGCGCGTGCCGCCTCGATGGTGGCGTTCAGCGCCAGCAGGTTGGTCTGCGAGGCGATCGCCTGGATCAGTTGGACCACGTCGCCGACCTGGGCGGCGCCCCGGGACAGCGCCTCGACCGCGACGGCGACCGCCTTGGCCTGCTGGTTGGCGTCGTCGGTCATGCGCGAGGCGCCGGCGATCTGGCGGCTGATCTCGCCGATCGAGGCGGTCAGCTCGTCGCTCGCGGTGGCGACGCTCTGCACGCCCGCCGAGACCTCCTCCGCCGAGGACGCGGACGCTCCCGCATCGGTGCGGGTCTCCTCCGCGGTCCGGGCCAGCGCCTCGGCCTCGTGCCGGACCTGCTCGGAAACTTGGCGGAGGCTCGCCGAAACGCTGCCGACGCCCTGCTGGAAGGCGGCGGCCAGCGCCATCATCTCGTCGCGCCGGCGGCGCTCGGCGGCCTGCCGTTCCTCCTCGCGGCCTGCGGCCAGCCGCTCGTTCTCCGCCTGGGCGAGCCGGACCTCATGGAGCGCGGTCTCGGAGGTCCGAAGCGCCTGCCCCAGCCGGGTGACCATCCAGACCAGGACGCCGGTCTCCAGCACGACGATCACGGCGTGCAGGACGACGCGCCCGAGATCGCCGCCGCCGGGAAACACCGCCGCCGGCAGGGCGAAGTTGAGGACCAGGTGGTGGACGGCCGTGGCGCCGGCCCCCAGCAGGATCGTCACCGGGCAGGCGAATCCGGCCAGCATCGCCAGGGCGGCGAAATAATACATATGCATGTCGATCTGCCAGACGGACCCGCGCATGTCGTAGACGAGGGCGGAGACCGTCATCACGAACGCGACCGCGACGACGCTCCGCGCGGACAGGCCGGTCGGGTCGCGCCAGACGGCAAGGCTGGCCGCCAGCGCGGCGAGGCCCGCCAGGGAGACGGCTCCCGCCGTGTCGCTCTCCGGGTAAAACCACGCCAGGGCGAGGATCAGGGGGACATGCAGCCACAGCAGGGCGACGGAGAACAGCGCCATGTTCCGGCGCTGGTTCATCAAACCGGTCATTTCGAAGGGGTATCCGCTGGCAGGCACCCGGACATTGCGCGCGCGTCCAGGAGCAGATAAGCATCAATCGGATGCCGGGGATCATCCCGGGCATCCGGGCGCGCGACGATGATGAAGGACCGGGGCGCCGCGACCGGCAGCCAGCCGGCTTCGGACACCCGGGAGATGGCGTCCGTGACGGCGGTTCGGGGATCGAACACGACCATCACGGCATGGCCGGGCCTGGGCGACAGGGTCAGGACGCCGCTGACGGCCAAGCCGCCCGCCAAGAGGGCGCAAGCCGGAAGTAGTTCCGCCATCCGACGACCCATGGCCACATCCATCCGAATTAAAGGAGTGGAAATCTAAAATACCGACTTTCTAATTTAGGGTAATTCGTCCGGATTCGTATTGCATTTTAGGCATATGCCTCTTGACCGATCCGGATCCACCACTTGGACGACCCAGCGCGACAGGAGCATCAATCATGTCTTCCACCCCGGGTTCCACCCCGCCGGGCCGGCGGCAGCAGAAGCCGGTCACCGCCCAGTACCTGGAGAACGCGGCGCTCTACTATCTCCAGCGTTTCGCCAGTTCGTCGGCCAACCTTCGCCGGGTCCTGATGGGCAAGGTGGAACGGTCGGCGCGTGCCCATGGGACCGACCGGTCCGAGGGCGCCGCCCTGGTCGAGGCGCTGATCGAGCGTTACCAGCGCAGCGGGCTGCTGGACGACAAGGCCTATGCCGAGATGAAGGCGTCCAGCCTGCACCGGCGCGGCACCTCGACGCGGGCGATCCGCGAGAAGCTGTCGCTGAAAGGCGTCGGCGGCGACGAGATCGCGGCCGCGCTGGAAAGCGTCGACGAGGAGACCCCCGGCGATACCGAGCTTGCGGCGGCGGTGGCGCTGGCCCGCCGGCGGCGGCTCGGCCCGTTCCGCCGCACCGGCCGCGAGGAGCACCGGGAGAAGGACATGGCGGCGCTGGGCCGTGCGGGTTTCGGTTACCAGATCGCCCGGAAGGTGGTGGATGCGGAGGATCCCGATGCTATTCAGACGGAAGATTAAGGAATAATATATTTTTGGAATGATTTTATTATTGCGTTGCAACCGATAAGTTCTATCGTGAGGAGCGCGGCGACCGGAGTTCCCGGCGTCCGTGCCGGGCCCGGCCCGGCGGTCGACCGACGACGGATTGATGACGGAGCTGCCGGGACGATGTCTATAGCCCGCGGGGGATCCATGACCCTCGATGGTGCCGCCGCCACCGACATACCGACCGACATTCGCGTGGTCGTGGCGGAGGACGACCGCGGCACCCGCCTGGTCCTGCGGGGGTTGCTGCGGTCGCTCGGCGTCCGGGACTTCGCGGAATGCGCCAACGGGGCGGAGGCCTTCGTGCAGATCCAGCGCTCCGCTCCCGACATCCTGATCTCCGACTGGGAGATGCCGGAGGTCTCGGGCATCGCCCTGACCCGACTGGTGCGCAACCATCCCGACAGCCCCAACCCGCTGATGCCGGTGATCATGCTGACAAGCCACAGCAACCACCAGCTGGTCGAGCGGGCGCGCGACGCCGGGGTCACGGCCTTCCTGGCGAAGCCGGTGTCGCGCAAGGCCCTGGCCGCCCGATTGGAGGCGGCGGTCCACCGGTCGCGCTGCTACGTGCTGACCCGCCGGTTCTTCGGTCCCGACCGCCGACGCGCCCAAGCCGGCACCGACGGGGCGGCGAAATCCCCCGCGGCCGGCAAGCCGCCCGAGGGACGGAGCCAGCCGCCCAGCGCCGACCTGGACACGGCGGGGGACGCCTTCCTGATCGACCCGGCGCCGCTGGCCGCGGCCTGCGGCATGCCGCCGGGGCTGGTGCGGCCGTCGCCGCTGTCCCGGTCCCTGTTCACCCGCGTGCGCGCCAAGCGGATCGACCTGGTGGCGGCCGACCGGAGCCGGTTGGAGATCGTCCGGGACGGCCTGCTCAAGGGCGGCGACCCGGAGCGCCTGGCCGCCGTCCTGATCGACACCATGGACCAGATCCGCCAGAGCGTCGGGCTGAGCCATCCGCTCGTTCAGCGGGTGTGGTCGTCCCTGGCGGCGATCCGCGACCGGATCGATCCGGCGGATTCCCGCTCCCTCGACATCCTTCACCTGCATGCCCACACGATCGAGCGCCTGCTGGACCTGGCCGGCCAGCCGGACCGCCGCCTCGCGGAGACGACGGTGGCCGAACTGGAAGCGGCGGTCGCCAAGCTGTTCCCGCCGCTGCGGGCATGAGGGTGCGGGAACGGATCAGGCGGTGCGGCGCCGGTCGATTCCGCCGGGATGGCGGACCTGGAACCGGTGATAGACCTCCATCGTCGGCGCGCACCGGGCGGCGTCGCCCCGGCGCATCGCGCGGACGAGGTTGTCGCGCATCATCTGGCGGATCGCCGGCGCCCCCCAGGGGCGGTCGAGAAGGCTATGGCCCTTGGCAAGGGCGACCACGAACCCCAGCCGCTCGTGGCGGGAGATCTCCTCGATCTCTTCGGGTAACAGGTCGCTGAATGCGATACAGTCGTTGAGCGTCAGCACTGGTGCCTCCCATGGATCGGCGGGAGAGGCGATTGGTCGGCGGCAGCTGATGCCGGTTACGGTCAACCGCAGGCGGTCCCGTGTTGCTATTCCCCAGAGATCGGGCGGCTCCATGTTCTTGGTTCATTTGTCCGGCCCTGCTGGCCGATGCCGTCCTACCCCTTAAGTAGGCGCCCGAACGCCCATGTTTTCCATGTCGGGCTCATGGCCGCGTCAACTTGTCGCAGGATCGCCCTATGACCGATAGGGAGGCCGAAAGCGAACGCTTCGTGGTGCAGCGCGCCGCCGGGAAGAAATGGGAGACGGTGACGGTCCACGGCAGCCAGGCCGACGGTTCGGCGGCGTTCGCCTCGGCGGTACAGGCGGGGCCCCGGTCGTTCCTTCGGCTGATCCGCCTGCGCGCCGATCCGGAGGCGCGCGGCGAGGTGTACGACTGGACCCTGGTCAGCCTGCACGACCCCCGCCGCCACGCGCCGCCGCCGGTCCGGAAGACCGGGTCCGCGAAATCCGGGGGCGCGAAGTCCGGGGGCGCGAAGTCCGGGGGCGCGGAGCGGGTCCGCGCCCCCGTCAGGCTCTATGTCCTGCTGTTCATCGCCGGGGCGGCGCTCGTCCTGCTGTGGCTGCTGGCGGGCGGACGACCCCGGTGAGCGCTGTCGGAAGCGTCCGGCCCTACTTCTTGACCAGCGGGCACTGGCTCTGGGCCAGCGGCAGATAGGCCTCGGTGCCGGGGATGGTTCGAACGATTTCGTAATAGTCCCACGGCTTCTTGCTGTCCGACGGGGCCTTGACCCGCGCCAGGTACATGTCGTGGACCATCCGGCCGTCCTCGCGCACATCCCCGTTGCGGGCGAACATGTCCTTGATCGGCAGTTCCTTCATCTTGGCCGCGACCACCTTGCCCTCGTCGGTGCCGGCCGCGTCGATCGCCTTGAGGTAATGCATGACCGAGGAATAGACGCCCGCCTGGACCATGTTGGGCATGCGGTCCATGCGCTCGAAATAGCGCTGCGACCAGGCCCGCGCCTCGTCGTCCATGTCCCAGTAGAAGCCCGTCGTCAGCACGAGGCCCTGGGCCGTCTCCAGCCCGAGGGAGTGGACGTCGCTGAGCACCAGCAGCAGGCCGGCGAGCTGCTGGCCGCCCTGGACGATGCCGAACTCCGCCGCCTGCTTGATCGCGGTCGTGGTGTCGGTGCCGGCGTTGGCGAGCCCGACCACCTGCGCGCCCGAGCCCTGCGCCTGGAGCAGGAAGGAGGAGAAGTCGGCCGTGTTGAGCGGGTGGCGGACGGCGCCCAGCACCTCGCCGCCGGCCGCCTTGACGACCTCCCCGACATCCTTCTCCAGCGCGTAGCCGAAGGCATAGTCCGCGGTCAGGAAGTACCAGGTCTTGCCGCCCTCCTGGACCACCGCCTTGCCGGTGCCGTTGGCCAGCGCCACGGTGTCGTAGGCCCAGTGGAAGCCGGTCGGCGAGCAGGCGTCGCCGGTCAGGCGCGAGGTCGCCGCTCCCGAGGTCAGCGTGATCCGGCCGGTCTGCTTGCCGATCTCCTGGACCGCCAGCGCCACCGACGAGGTCGTCAGGTCGGCGATGGCGTCGACGTTCTCGCGGTCGAACCACTGGCGCGCGATGTTGGAGCCGATGTCGGGCTTGTTCTGGTGATCGGCGGACAGGACTTCGATCGGCTTGCCCAGCACCTTGCCGCCGAAATCCTCGACCGCCATCTGGGCCGCGATCACCGAGCCGCGCCCGCCGAAATCGGCGTAGAGGCCGGACTGGTCGTTCAGCACGCCGATCCTGACCGTGTCTCCCGAGACCTGCGCGCCGGCCTGCCCGGCCGACAACGCCAGCGCGCCCGTCGCCAGCGCTCCGGCGAGCACCCTGGACAGGGTCTTGTTCGTTGACTTCATTTGGTTTCCTCCCGTCTTCAACTCCTTTCCTTGAAGACCGGGGACGCTTTGGTGTCAACTGATCCTTGGAGGAAACCGTCAGGGGTGCGGATTGCAGGCGACGCGGACGGCCCGTCGGAGGGGCTCTTCGGCGGCGGCGAGCGCCCCGTCGATGCGTTCCGCCAGGACGGAAGCCGTCGCCCCGTCGCCCGCGTGGCAAACGTCGAGCAGGTGGTGGGCGATCGCCTGCACGGTGACCGCGCCGACATTGCTCGACGATCCCTTGAGGGTATGCGCCTCCTTTCCCGCGGCGGCGAGGTCGCCCCTCGCCAGTGCCGCCCGGATGCCGGACGCGGCCTCCCGCCCCGCTTCCAGGAACAGGTCGATCAGGTCGGCAACCGTGTCCCAGCCCATCGCGTCGGCCAGGTCGGCCAGGCGTTCCGAATCCACCAGGTCGTCAGCCCGGTCCGCCGCGGGGTCCGCGACGGGGTCGGGATCGCGCCGGGGTTCCGCAGGGACGGCGCGCGCCGTCCAGCGCTCCAGCTTCTCGTTGACCAGCTTGCGATTGATCGGCTTGGCCACGAAATCGACCATGCCGCAGGCGCGCCACTCCTCCCCCTGGAGCAGGTCGGCATCCGCCGTCATGGCGATCACCGGGGTGGAGCCCGCCGGCGGCGGCAGGGCGCGGATCGCCCGGGTCGCGGCGAAGCCGTCCATCTCCGGCATCTGGATGTCCATCAGGATCGCGTGGTAGGGCCGGCGCAATGCCGCTTCCACGGCCTCCCGCCCGTTGACCGCCACGTCGATCCGCCGCCCCTCCTCCTTCAGCAGGCCGGCCAGGATGCGCCGGCTGATCGGGTCGTCCTCGACCACCAGGATCGCGGTCTCCGACCCGGCCCCGGCGCGCACCGGGGGCGGAACCGGAACCCGGGCCGGCGGTGCCGGCGGCGGCTCCGCGCCGCTTCCGCCGCGCCGGTGCCCCCAGTAGCCGATGGCGTTGGCCAGCTTGCGGCGGTCCACCGGCTTGGGCAGATAGTCGTCCATGCCGGCCGCGAGGCATTTCTGCGGGTCGCCCTCCATCGCGTTGGCGGTCATGGCGATGATCGGCACCTCGGCACGGCCGCCCTTCAGCCTGCGGATCGCCGCCGTCGCCTCGTACCCGTCCATCTCCGGCATCTGGACGTCCATCAGGACCAGATCGTAGGGCAGGTTGCAGATCGCCTCGACCGCCTCGCGGCCGTTGGCGGCGATGTCGACGCGGTGCCCCAGCCGGGTGATCAGCCCGGTCGCGACCTGCTGGTTCACCTGGTTGTCCTCGGCCACCAGGATGCGCAGCCGCCGGGCCGGCACCGCCGTTTCGGCCGGGGCCGCCGCCGGGTCGGGCCCGTCCGGCGCCGCGCCGCCCAGCAGCTCTGCGAGCCGGGTCAGCAGGGTGGCGTGGCGCAGCGGCTTGTGCAGCAGGCCGTCCACCGAGACGCCGACCAGTTCGTCCTTCAGGCTGCCGACTCCCGACGAGGAGCACAGGATGACCTTGAGGTCGCGCAGCCTGGGATCGGCGCGCAGGATCGCCAGCAGGTCGATGCCGGACATCTCCGGCATGTTGTGGTCGAGCAGGACGGCGTCGAGCGGCTGTCCGGCGCGGCTGGCCTGGCGCAGGATCATCAGCCCGTCGGCGGCCGAGACCGCGGTGCGGGTCTCCACGCCCCAGGGGGCCAGCTGGCGCGCCATGATGTCCCGATTGACCGCGGTGTCGTCCACGATCAGCACCTGCCGCCCGGCCAGCACCGACCAGTCGGCCTGCCGGGCGGCGGGAACCAGCCCGGTGCGGGGCAGCGGCAGTTCGAACCAGAAGGTGGATCCCCGGCCGACCGTGCTCTCCACGCCGATGGTGCCGCCCATCAGGTCGACAAGCCGCTTCGAGATCACCAGCCCCAGGCCGGTGCCGCCATAGCGCCGGGACGTGGTCGAATCGACCTGCGAGAAATGGCGGAACAGCCGCCCCATGGCCTCCGGCGGGATGCCGATTCCGGTGTCGTCCACCACGAAGCGCACCCCGGCGACCTCGCCGGCACCGTGGTCGCCGGATTCGGGGCCGGGTCCCGCGAGGTCGATGACCTGCAGCGAGACGACACCCTTCTCGGTGAACTTGACCGCGTTGCCGACCAGGTTCAGCAGGATCTGGCGCAGCCGGCCGGGATCGCCGCGCACCAGCTTGTGCAGCCGGGGCGGCACGAAGCTGACGATCTCGATGCCCTTCGACAGGGCCCGAGGGGCCAGCAGCTCGATCACCGCCTCCGCCTCGTCGAGGATGGAGAATTCGGCCTCCTCCAGTTCCAGGTGGCCGGCCTCGATCTTGGAGAAATCCAGGATGTCGTTGATGATGGCGAGCAGCGCCTCGCCGCTCTCGCGGATGGTCTCCGCGTAGTAGCGCTGGTCGCCGGTCAGCGCGGTGTCCAGCAGCAGGCCGGTCATGCCGATGACCCCGTTCATCGGGGTCCGGATCTCGTGGCTCATGGCGGCCAGGAACTCCGACTTGGCATGGTCGGCGGCTTCCGCCCTGTCCTTGGCCTCGACCAGTTCGCGCGCGATGCGGCGGCGCTCGGTCACGTCCACATAGATGCCGACGGTGCCGCCGTCCGGCGTGCGCCGCTCGGTGCTCTCGATCGAGACGCCGTTGGCGAAGTGATGCAGGAACGGCATGCCGTCGGCCCGGCGATGGGCGCGCATCCGGCTCTCCAGCCATTCCGCGGTCCGCTCCGGCGGAAGGCCGGCATAGTGGCCGCTGGCCGCCGCGGCCTCCAGCGCCTCGGCGAAGGGCAGCCCGGGCCGCAGGAGGTCGGCGACCGGCGCGAACATCCTTCGATATTCCTGGTTGCACAACACCAGCCGGTCGTCGGCATCGAACAGCACCAGCCCCTCCGAGATGCTGGCGATGGCGGCGGCCAGCTTGGCCTCGGCCTCGGTCACCCGCTGCTCCGCCTCGACCGAGGCGGTGATGTCGGTCGCGGTGCCGCGGTATCCGGCGAAACTCCCGCCGTCGTCGAACAGCGGCGTCCCGCTGATGCTGATCGTCCGGGACGTGCCGCCGGCGTCGCGGAACGTGCCGGTCAGCCCGCGGAACGCCCGGCGCGCCTCCAGGTCGGCGAGCCGGCCGGCGTCCACCGCCATCAGCTCTCCCAGGGTGCGGCCGACCGACAGTCCGGCGTCGGGACCCAGCACCGCCTCGAAGTTGCCGAGGAAGCGGGTGAAGCGAAGGTCGGCGCCCATCTCCCAGAACCAGTCCGAGGCCGAGGCGGCGAAATGGCGGAAGCTGCGCTCGCTCTCCCGGATCTCGCGCTCAGCCTCCTTGCGGAGCGTGATGTCCCGGATCACGCCGATGAACTTGCGGCCTTCGGCCAGCGTGATCTCGGCCACCGCCAGTTCGATCGGGAAGATCTCGCCGGACCGCCGCCGGGCCACCGCCTCCCGCTGGCGGCCGATGATCCGGGCCTTACCGGATTCGCGGTAGGCCGCGACCTGGCCGTCGTGGGGCGCCGCGTCGGCCGGGGCCATCAGCAGGGTCAGGTTCCTGCCTCGCAGCTCGTGCTCGGCATAGCCGAACATGGTCTCGATCGCGCGGTTGACGCTCTCGATCGCGCCCCGGTCGTCGGCGGTGACGATACCCTCCCCGACATTGTCCAGGATGGTGCGGGCGACCGCCTCCCCCTCCGCCCGGATGCGGCGGTTGACGGCCTCCAGCTCCTCCTCCATCAGGCGGGTGCTGCGCTCGATCCGGGCACGCTCCTGGTCCGCCTCCGTGTAGGCGGCATCGACCATTTCCAGCAGGGCCGCCATGTCGGGCTGGCCGTCGGGACGCCCGCGTGCCGCCCGCCTGAGCTGGCGCTCCAGCAGCCGGTGCAGGCTCATCTTTCGCCGATGGTGGTGATCGTCATGGTCTGGTTGTGCAGCTCGCAGGCGCCGGTGCGGGCGTGGGGCGAGATCTCGCCGTAGGAGTAGAAGCCGAGGGTGCGGGCGTCCCCGCCCAGGATCTCCGCGGCGCCCTCGACCTCCTCGGCGACACGCTGGCCCAGCACCAGCTTGCGGCCGATGCAGGACACCAGGATCGCGAGATGGGTCCCCTCGGGTGCTGCGGCCATGCCGGCGGCCTCGCCGGCGCCGTCGATCAGCTTCTCGAAGCTGGCCCGCATCAGCTGGGCGACGCTGCCCTCGGGCACGTCGCCCGCGAAGACCATGGTGTTCGTCGCGTCGTCGGTCCCGACCACGGTGCGGACCACCTCGCCGCCGTCGGGCCTGACGATGCGCAGCGGGAACAGCAGCGCCGAACCGGGAAGCTCCGGCACCAGGTCGCCGAGATAGCGCTTGTAGAGGTCGAGCGCCGGCTGGTTATCCAGGGTGTGGAGCACGTTCCCGGCAGAGCCGGTGATCCGGCGCTCCGGCCCGAAGGGCTGCCAGCCGCCATAGCTGCCGTGTCCGACGGCGACGGCGTCGCCGTACAGGCCGATGGCGGCGACCCGCCCGGGCCGCGGCTGGTCCCCGGCGCCGACATGGGTGACCTTGAAGTCCGCGCCGTCGCCGGCAAGGCCGCCGGTGATCGTGACATCGGCGCCCACGATCTCCTGCAGCCCCCGGATCAGGTCGCTGCCGTTGATCCGCGTGCCGTCGGACAGGATGAACAGGGCGCGCAAGCCGTCCCCCGGCAGTTCGGCGGCGAGGCGCCGGCCGACGGCGCGCGATTCGTCGTCCCCGATCTCCACCTTGGCGATCCGCACCGGAGTGGCGTCGAACGAGACCGCGGAGGCGACGACGGAGCCGTCGAACACCTCCTCCCCGATGATCTCGCCGCCGGTCGAGCATCCGACCAGGGGGGCTCCGGGGAACCGGTCCTGGATCTCGGCGAGCCGGGCCGCCAGGTCGGGGACGCCGGGTCCGAAGAAGTAGAGGACGAAGTCCGCCCGGGACAGGTCGTCGGAAGGCCGCATGTCCTCCCATCCCTGCCCCGGCGTCCAGGCAAGCTGACTGACGCGCATATCCCGCAACTCCGGTGAACGGCCGCGGGCACGGATGCTGGCGGCGGTGATCAACGGCCACAAGGATTACCCGCATGCGGAGAGTTTATCCACTTCTCCTTTACGCAACGGGATATGCCGCTCCGGAACGCACAATCCTCAACCGCCCCGCCCGGCCCGGAGCGCCTGCGGCGGAGATCCGGCCGGAGAGGGCAGCTCCGCCGCCGGGGATGCCTGGCCGTCGCTCCGGATATGGATCGTCCGCTGCGGGAACGGGATCTCGATGCCCAGCTCGTCGAACCGGCGCTTCATGCGGCGGTTGAACTCGCGCCCGACCGTCCATTGCTGGATCGGGCGGGTCTTGATCCGGGCCTTGATGATGACGGCATTGTCGCGGAAGGCGTCCACGCCCAGGATCTCGATCGGCTCCAGGATCAGCCGGCCGAACTGCGGCGTCGCCTGCAGTTCGGCGCCCAGGTCCTTGATCACGCCGATCACCCGGTCCGTGTCCTCGCCGTAGCCGATGCCGATGTCCATGACATAGTAGGAGAAGTCCTTGGTCAGGTTAAGCACCGAGTTGACCTGGCTGAACGGGATCGAGTGGACGCCGCCGGCCTGGTCGCGCAGCTTGATCGTGCGGATCGTGATCGCCTCGACCAGGCCGCTGTGGCCGCCTCCCACGTCCACCACGTCGCCGACCGAGATGGTATCCTCGAACAGGATGAACAGGCCGGTGATCACGTCCTTGACCAGCGTCTGGGAACCGAAGCCGATCGCCAGGCCGATGACGCCGGCACCGGCCAGCAAGGGCGCTATGTTGACGCCGATCTCCGACAGGGTGACCAGGGCGACCACGGTGATCAGGACCACCATGACGGCGTTGCGGAGCAACGGCAGCAGGGTGCGGACCCGGGCGCTGCGTTCGATCCGGGTGCCGTAGCGGTCGGTTCCGGTCAGGTAGTGCTCGATCAGGTTGCTGGTGACCTCCCAGGTGATCGCGGCGAGGATCAGGACGACCCCGATCGAGACGGCGGCCGAGCTGATGCGCTGCCCGATCGGCGACTCCAGCCAGGCGAAGCTGTCGACGCCCCAGGCGTTGAGCAGGGCCAGCAGGGCGAAGAACCAGACCACCGCCTTGATCACCCGCTGGAGGATCGGCAGGTAACGGTTCGCACGCTCCTCCAGGTGCGGGAACTGCAGCTTGACCTCGGGCGAGATCGAGAAGCCACGGCGGATCAGGGCGTCGGTCAGGTTCACGACGATGCGCGCCGCGATCAGCACCAGGATCGACAGGCCGGTGGCCCGCAGCATGAACTCGAACCCGTCCTGGACGCTGAGCGCCCAGATCCCGTAGATCACCACCAGGTACAGGATCGCCAGGATGTGCCAGATGTCGGCCAGCCGGCGCCGGGCCGCGCGGAAGGCCCCGCTGCGGCTGCCGGCCGCGATCTCCTGGGCCTCGACGGCGCCGTTGCCCCCGCCGCCCAGGGGACGCCCACGCAGCCATTCGGCGACGTCGCGGCGGTTCTGCAGGATCAGGATCACCAGCATGCCGGTGACCACCAGCCCGACCAGCTTCAGCAGCGCTTCGTAGGAGCCGCCGGGCAGGCCCAGCATATAGGCCGCCTCGGAGATGAAGTAGCCGTACACGGCAGTATAGGCGAGGCGCCGCACCCAGATATAGCCGTAATGGGCCGACTCGTCCCCGATCGGGAGCATCCGCAGGTTCGGGGCCGTCGGCTCCAGCACGCCGCGGGTCAGCGCCAGGATGAGCTGGATCAGGATGGTCGCGTTGATCACGATCAGCGCTACCAGCCGCACGATCAGCGGCGGATCGGTGACGGACAGCGTGCCGTAGCCGGCGACGGCGAACACGCCGATCGGCAACAGTTCGATGACGGTGCGCAGGACCACCAGCGGCAGGCGGGCCAGGATACGCTCGCTCCGCCGTTTCTCGATCGACAGCCGGGCGCGGCGGAGCAGGCGCGACATGGCGGCGCTGGCCAGGAACCCGACGCCGACCGCCAGGACGAGCTGGAGCCCGACCTGGATCCAGCGGTCGCGGCGCATCTCGTCGGTGGCCTGCCCCCGGAGCCATTCCACCGTGTCCGGCAGGTCGGCGAAGACGGCCCCTATGGCGATCATCTGCCGGCTGAGGCGCCCGACCCGCTCCGACAGGAATTCCAGCACCCGCGTGCTCGGCGGCTCGATCTCCTCCTGCTCGGTCTGCCGCTGCGTCTGCAGCAGGGTGCGGAGCTGGGCGGTGAGCCGTTCGCGGGCGGCGGGGTCCTCCAGGGTGGCCAGCAGATCCTGGATCTGCTTGGTGGGGTCCTCCGGCTCGGCGGCGGGTGCCGCGGGTGCCGCTCCCGGCAGTGCCGCGGAGGGAACCTGGGCGGAGGCGGGCGTGCCGCACAGCAGCAGGGCCAGCAGGGGCAGGACCGTCAGAAGGCCGAGCACCGACCGGCCGAAGATACGGTCGATCATCATCCGTTCGCTTGATCCATGATTTCGGGAAACCGCGACGTTAACGCGGGCGGCCACGGCAAGCCACCCGCCGGGGTGTGTCTTTGTCGAGCCAAAAACCCGCCACGGCGCAATTAGTTGCGATGGTGGAGAAATCGGAAGGGGTAATTCGGCGCCGAGGCGCGGCTCAGTCGGTGGCCGGCCGGAAGCTGACATGGCGGGCGTGGATCGCCCGGATCGAGCCGTCCTCGCGCATCGAGGCCAGCGCCTCGTTGAAGCGCTCGACCAGACCGGCGGCGCCCGACCGGCTGCGGGCGATCGCGAGGCGGAACTCGACCCGTTCGATCGGGAACTCGAGGAAGGCGGACCGGGCGGCGCCGCTTTCCTGGGCGGCCAGCAGGAGAGGCTCGGTGAAAGTCACCAGGACGACCCTGCCCTGTCCCCGGAGCACCAGGGTCAGGGCGGCGGCGCTGCTGGCGACGTCCTCGATATGAACGCCGGCGGCGACGAGGCTGCCCTGCACCGGGTCGCCGTGGATGGTGATGACCCGCAGCCGCGGCTGCCCCGGGGCCTCTCCCGCTTCCGGATCATCCGCCGGACCGCCGGACTGGCGGATCGCGACCGCCCGGAAGCTGTCGAGCGGCGGGCCGGAATAGCCGGTCCCGACGAAGGCGCTGACCGATGCCTCCAGCAGGCTGTCGGACAGCACGAAGTCCGCCGAGCCAGGGCCGGAGCCGCCCCGGAAGACCGTGGCGAAAGCCCGCCCGTTGCGCACGGTGTGTTCGGCGCGGGCCGCCGGCATGTAGGCGTATCTCGGCGTCCGGCCGTCCCGCCGGAAGGCTTCGGACAGGATCTCGGTGACGATCCCCTGCGGACGGTCGGGAGCCGCCCCTTCGAGGATGAAGGGAGGGAGCGGCGCCAGAACGACGTTGACCAGGTCCAGCGCCACCGCCGGCTCCGGCAGCAGCACGGCGGGGAGGCACGACAGGAGCATGAGACGCAGTATCCGGAATGCCCGCGCGATCATCTGCCCCTCGGGTTGACGGCCTTGCGGCCCATTCAATCCCAAGTGCCGAAGCTTGGCAACGTCCGCCGCACGCCCGTGTGCCGGGCTGCGGCATCACGCGGCAGGCGGGCGCAAAGTCAGATAGATGAGGCCGGAGGAGACGGCGTCGGCCAGCGGGCCGGGGGTTCCGCGCTCCGGCAGGTCGAGGTCGCGCAGGATCGCGTCGAACCGGAGATCGGCCGCCGGGCGGCCGGCGGACGGCCGGTGATGGTCGTAATAGAGGCTCGACACCTCGATCATCGGGTTGGGGACCTGGACGCCGATCCGCGGCTTCACCAGCCGGTCGATCAGCGCCACCGCGAAGGTCAGGTAGTATCCCACCAGCGGCCGCGCCCCGACGAATCGCAACAGGTCGAGCGCCGCCTGCTCCTGGTCCCGGGAGGCGGCGTCCGGCGCGGACGGGCCGGTCCTGAGGTGGAGCCGGCGGCTGGTCAGCAGCCGGTTGCCGCGGATCGGGATCGCCACGACCTCCAGCAGGTCGGCCTGCCCCACGTCGAACGAGCTGGCTGCCACGGCCAGGGCGACCGACTCGCCGCTGTCGTCCTCGTCGAACAGGAAGGCGTAGGCGGGGTCGGCCAGATGGCGGCGGTTGAGCGACTTGCGCAGGTCCGACAGCATGATCAGAACATCTTCAGGTGGAAATGATAGGTGATGAATTCCTTGAAGCGCTTGACGATCGACAGCGAGTCCTTCAGCAGGTCCCGCTCCAGGCGGTTCAACTGGTCCGGCCGGATGAAATTGTCGGTCTGGGTGCCGGTGTCGCCGGCCGCCAGCCGCAGCTTGAGGCGCAGTTCCAGCATCGCCAGCAGGGACTCGGTCAGCTCGGTCGCCA
The DNA here is from genome assembly GCF_016806835.2 of Skermanella rosea. Lineage (NCBI taxonomy): Bacteria > Pseudomonadati > Pseudomonadota > Alphaproteobacteria > Rhodospirillales > Azospirillaceae > Skermanella > Skermanella rosea. The sequence continues at coordinate 4,742,903 of NZ_CP086111.1, forward strand.
GGGTCGCGTCGAACACGCCCAACGCCTGGAGCGCCCGGATGCGGTCGATCGTGTTGCGCTCCTGCAGGCGCTTCTCCAGGGCCAGGCTGCGCACGCCATGGACCAGCGGGAAGATCCCGCCCTTCTTGATGTCGAGCTGTTCCCCCTTGAGGTGCGAGAACAACCCGATCGGCGTGTCGAAGCTGAGCGTCGGCCGCGCGAAATGGGAGAAGAACATGTCGTTGGCGGACAGCGTCTCGATCAGGTAGTCGCGCGCCTGGTCGAGCAGCGTGGCGTCGCCGGCCACCGGCGCCGCGTCGTAGAAGATCGCCAGGTTGAGCTGCGCCGCCTCGTCCGGATGGTAGACCCAGCCATGGATCGCCGCCCGGTACCCGGCCAGCGGCCGGGTCCATTCCGGCGTATTGACCATGATGCCGCCGGGGCACTGGGGATACCCGAACTCGATCAGCGAGCGGGAGAATTCCGCGGTGATCGACTCCAGGTCCGGGCAGGTATAGCCGTCGCGCAGGATCAGGCCGTTGTCCTGGTCGGTCTTCAGGATCTGCTCGCCGCGCCCTTCGCTGCCCATCACGATCAGGCAGGAATTCTCCAGCAGGTCGGGCGGGGCCAGCAGCTCGAACAGCTTGGCGAAGATCCGGCGGTTGAGCGCCGTGACCATCTCGGCGATGAACTGGACCTTGACGCCGTTGCCGTGCAGGGCCTGGATCAGCGTCGGGATCTCGGCCGAGGCGGCCCGAAGGTCCGCCAGGTCGGAGGCCCGCTCGACCCGGATCGCCACGATGTGGGAATTGTTGGAAAGGAAGCCCAGCAGGTCGACCTGCTCCAGGATGCCGGCGATCGCCTCCCCCTCGGTCACCACGACGCGGCGGATGCCGTGCTTGGTCATCACCACCAGGGCGTTGAACAGGAAGTCGTCTATGTCGAGCGAGATCATCGAATAGCTGGCGAGCGGCCCGACCGGCGAGGTCACGGGCGCCCCGTCCAGGATCACCGCGTCGCGCAGGTCGCGGTCGCTGAGGATGCCCACCCGTCCCGGCGTGCCGTCGGCGCCCGGTTCACCCCTGACCAGCAGCGAGGTCGAGCGGGTCGCCTTCATGGCCGCGACCGCGTCGCGGGCGCTGCAGTCGGCACCCACATAGGCGGCGGGGTGGATATAGGCCTGCCGGATGCGGGCCATCATGAACGAGGTCATCTCTCGGTTGGCTTGGCGCACGGCCAGGTCGCGCAGCCGGTCGATCATCTCCTGGTGGAACCAGACGCCGAACTGGGGATTGGTCCGGGTCAGGTCGAGGAAGCTCTCCTGCGGCAGGAGCTGGCAGACGCTGTCCTCGCGCGCGACGAAGGTGCTGGTGCCGGGCGATCCCAGCAGCGCCTTGATGTCGAAGCTCTCGCCCGGACCGTAGGCGGCCAGCACCTCGGTCCCGCTCAGCTCCTGGACGAGGCCCTTGAGCACGATGTGCAGGTGGCCGGACGCCTCCTCCCCGCGCAGGACGGTGGCGCCCTTGGACCAGACGGCGATGTCCGAGGCCGCCATGACCTGATCCCGCTCCGCGGGTGTCAGGCGGTCGAACGGCGCGATCGTGAAACTGAAGGCTTCGAACACGTCGGCGCACCTTCGGCGTTGGAGTTCGGAAAAACCGGGGCCCAAGAAAAACGCCCCAAGGTTGGCAGCCTTGGGGCGTCTTGGCGAGAGCCATAGTCGCGGGGGAGCGCTCCCCCGCGACACCATGGCGCAGCCTGCCGGGGCGCAGGGCGCCGGCACTCAGTGGGACGAAGCACCCTCGGCGCCCAGACCGGTCTGGGAGCGGATGTACTGCGCCTCGTAGGCGGCGGCCTCGTCCGCGGCATTCTGGCTCTTGTCGATGATCGAGAAGAACCAGGTCCCGACGAAGGCCAGGGTGACCGAGAAGATCGCCGGGTTGTCGTAGCCGAACGGCGCGCTGCCCTTGGCGTTGCCCAGCACGCTTTCCCACACGGTCGGCCCGAGGATCACCATCACGGTGGCGCTGATCAGGCCCAGGAAGCCGCCGATCAGGGCGCCGCGGGTGGTCAGCTTGCTCCAGAACATCGACATCACGATGATCGGGAAGTTGGCCGAGGCCGCGATGGCGAAGGCGAGGCCCACCATGAAGGCGATGTTCTGCTGCTCGAAGGCGATGCCGAGCACCATGGCGAGGATGCCGAGGACCACGGTCGAGATCTTCGACACCCGGATCTCCTGCACCTCGTTGACCCGGCCGCGGCGGAACACCGAGGCGTAGAGGTCGTGCGACACGGCGGACGCGCCGGCCAGCGTCAGGCCCGACACCACCGCCAGGATGGTCGCGAAGGCGACGGCCGAGATGAAGCCCATGAACAGGTCGCCGCCGACCGCCTTGGACAGATGGATGGCGCCCATGTTGGTGCCGCCGATCATGTCCTTCAGCTTGTCGTAGGAGACGCCGTCGGCCCCCAGCTTGAAGTAGCTCGGGTCCTTCATCAGCAGGACGATGGCGCCGAAGCCGATGATGAAGGTCAGGATGTAGAAGTAGCCGATGAAGCCTGTGGCGTAGAAGACCGACTTGCGGGCCTCCTTGGCGTCGGCGACGGTGAAGAAGCGCATCAGGATGTGCGGCAATCCTGCGGTGCCGAACATCAGCGCGATGCCCAGCGAGATCGCCGAGACCGGATCCTTGACCAGGGTGCCGGGCTCCATGATCGCGATGCCCTTGGGGTGGATGTCCACCGCGGCCTGGAACAGCGCGCCGAAATTGAAGTTATAGGCCACCAGCACCATCAGCGCCATGAAGGACGCGCCGGACAGCAGCAGGACCGCCTTGATGATCTGCACCCAGGTGGTGGCGAGCATGCCGCCGAAGGTGACGTACATGACCATCAGCACGCCGACCAGGATGACGGCGTAGTTGTACTGCAGGCCGAACAGGAGCTGGATGAGCTTGCCGGCGCCGACCATCTGGGCGATCAGGTAGAGCGCCACGACGACCAGCGAGCCGGAGGCCGCCAGGGTGCGGATCGGGGTCTGCTGGAGGCGGTAGGAGGCGACGTCGGCGAAGGTGTATTTGCCGAGGTTGCGCAACTGCTCCGCGATCAGGAACAGGATGATCGGCCAGCCGACCAGGAAGCCGATCGAGTAGATCAGCCCGTCGAAGCCCGAGGTGTAGACCAGCGCCGAGATGCCGAGGAACGAGGCGGCCGACATGTAGTCGCCGGCGATCGCCAGGCCGTTCTGGAAACCGGTGATGCCGCCGCCGGCGGCGTAGAAGTCCTTGGCCGACTTGGTCTTGGACGCGGCCCAGTAGGTGATCCCCAGCGTTCCCGCCACGAAGGCCAGGAACATGACGATGGCGGTCCAGTTGGTCGCCGACTTCTGGACGGCGCCGGAAATGGCGTCGGCGGCGAACGCCGAGCCCGGAACGGCCAGGGCGGCCGCGGCGACAGCCGATGCCGCCGCGAATGCTGCGATGACGCGCTTCATTATTTCAGGTCCTCGATGATCTGCCGGTTCAGTTCGTCGAACTCGGAGTTGGCGCGACGGACGTAGATACCGGTCAGCACGAAGGCCGAGACGATGATCAGCGCGCCGAGCGGAATGCCGATGGTGATGACGCCGAAGACGGGCGTGCCCAGGGCCTTGGGAGCGAAGGCCACCAGGAGGATGAAGCCGTAGTAGATCACCAGCATCACGATCGACAGGAGCCAACCATAAGCTGTACGCTTCCGGGTCAGCTCCTCGAATTTGGGGTTGTTCCTTATTTTTGTTGTTAATTCTCGCTGCATCCGGGGTCCCCTCGATTTGTCCGAGCGCCATGTCAGAAATGAAGCTCTGCTTTTAGTCGCGGGATCGTACCGGAAGCTTCGCGCGATGGGACTGATCTGGATCAATTGTTAAACGCCGCGGTGCGGCAGCCGCGGCGCAGCCCGCGCGCCGATGGCGGGCCTGCCCGGCCCGCGATTTCAATCGGTGGCGGCTCTCTCGCCGCGATCATCTCCGCGCAGATGTGTTTATCCCGGGAAGGTCATGACCATGCGGTCCAGCCGCGAGACCGCGAAGAAAGGACTCCCGATGACTGCAGGCCCTTGGACCTATGATTCCGCCAATGGTCAGATGCCCGGGTCTCGAAATGCAAAGGACTTCCCTCTCGGGCGACATATCCCAAGCGCCGTCGGTCACGACAAGTCCCACGGCATGTTTCTCCCGTATGGATGCATTCACGACGGGGACGATCATGGTGACCAACGAATTCTTCGTAACGACCCGGGTCGGCAAATGGTACGTGGACAACGGGACCGAAAGCCACGGTCCCTATCTCAGCCAGCACGATGCGACCGCCGACGCGATCGACGCGGCGGAGCAGGTCTCGGGCCGCAAGAAGCTGGCGGCCGTCCTGTTGAAGCTGCCCGGCTCCAAGGCGTCGCTGGTCTGGACGTCGCGGCGCGGCCGGGAAGGCGCGACGGCGGAACCCGCGGTGGAGAAGGAGGTCCAGGCGAGCCTTTGAGGCGGCCGGCAGCAGCGCCGGGCGCCGGCCTTCCTGCGTGCCTTCCCGCCTGCGTCCGGAGTTGAGCATGTCCCACTCCTCCAGGAAGGAAGCGCGCTCCCGGCACCCGGAAGAGTCGCCCGAGGCGATGCGCCGCCTGATCGACGACCTTCGGCGCGATCTGGTGATCTCGGGGCTCGAGCGCGAGCAGCTGCAGATGGAATCCGATGATCTGCGCGAGCAGTCGAACCTGTATGCGCAGGCCTGCGACCGCCTGGAGGCGCGGCTCGAAGCCGTGACCGAACAGCTGCGCCGGACCGAGCGGACGCTCGCGGAGGTGCGGCAGCGGCTCGACGACGAGAGGATCTTCCGTCGCTCGCTGGAGCGGCAGCTGCTGGCCAGCCGGGTCGAGGCCGAGACCGCCGAGGAGGAATTCCGCGTCGCGCTGGAGGAACTCGACCAGTCGTCGCGGGAGCTGGCGGAAAGCAATGCCCGGCTGCTCGACCTGAACGAGACGCTGGAACGCCAGGTCGACCGGCGCACCGCCGACCTCAAGGCGGCGCTCGCCGACCGCGATGCCCTGATCCACGAGATCCACCACCAGACCCGCAACAATCTCCAGGTCATCTCAAGCCTGCTCAACCTGCAGGCATCCCGGCTGGAGGAGCCGAGCGCCCGCGAGGTGCGGAAGAGCTTCGGGCGTATCCAGACCATGAGCCTGGTCCACGGCTTGGTGTTCGACGACAGCAGCACCGCCGACATGCCGATCGGGCCGCTGATCGCGACGGTGTGCGACAGGATGACGGCGGAGCTGGAGCCCTCTCCCGGCATAGCGGTGCAGGTGACCGGCGGCACCGGACTGGTTCCCCTGAAGGCCGCCGGGCAGCTCGCCCTGATCGTCGCCGAACTGGTCGCCAACGCGCTGACCCACGCCTACCCGCCCGGCGACGCCGGGAACGGCCGGAACGGCACCGTCGAGATCACCGTCACCGGCGAGCCCCGGGTGAATACCATCCGCGTCCGCGACGACGGGATCGGCCTGGACGAAAGCCGCACCGCGTCGCGCCGCGGCCTGGGCCTGCTGCTGGTCCAGACCCTGGCGCGGCAGGTCGGCGCCCGGATACGCTTCGCGTCCGCCGCGACGCCGGACGCGTCGCCCCGGCCGTTGCGCGGCACGGAGATCGAAATCCGGCTGCCGCGGATCGATTGATGCCGGTCGGATCGGTGCTAGACTAGGGCCGGACGCCTCCCCGCAAGCCCGGACCCGCAGGAGACATCCCTGTCCGCCCTAGGCATCGTCATTCCCACGCTGAACGCCGGAGGACCCGGCGGCCTGAGCCGGACGCTGGAAGCGATCGGCCCGGCCGCGGCGGCGGCGGGATGGCCGATCCTGGTGTCCGACGGCGGCTCGACCGACGGCACTCCCGGGACGGCCTTGCGGCACGGCGCCCGGGTCGTCAGGGCGCCGCGCGGACGCGGCGTCCAATTGGCCGCCGGTGCGGCCGCCCTGCTGGCGGACGGCACGGCGGAATGGCTGTTCTTCCTCCATGCCGACAGCGTGCCCGACCCGTCCTGGGCGGACGAGGCCGCGCGCTTCATGGCGGTGGCGGAGAACCGCGCCCGCGCCGGCTACGGGCGGTTCGCGCTGGACGACGGCGCGGCCCCGGCCCGCCGGATGGAGCGGCTGGTCGAGTGGCGGTGCCGCCGCCTCGGCCTGCCCTACGGCGACCAGGGCCTGCTGGTCCACCGCGACCTGTACCGGGCGGCCGGCGGCTTTCCCGCCATCCCCCTGATGGAGGATGTCGCCCTCGTGCGCCGGATCGGCCGGCGCCGCCTGGTCCCCCTTCCCTTCGCCGTGACCACCTCGGCGGAGCGCTACCGGCGCGGCGGCTATGTCCGCCGGCCGCTGCGCAACCTCGGCTGCCTGGCGCTCTATCTGGCCGGCCTGCCGCCCGACGCCGTCCGCCGGCTTTACGGGTGAACCCGCGATGATCCTCGGCCCCGGCCCGACGGCACGGCACCTCGTGGTGTTCGCGCGGGAGGCCCGCCTCGGGCGCGGCAAGCGGCGCCTGGCGGCCCATGTCGGCCCGGTCGCGGCCGTGCATTTCCAGCGCACCGCCCTCCCCGCCCTGCTGCGCCGCCTCGCCCGGGATCCCCGCTGGACCGTCTGGCTGGCCCTGACGCCCGACCGCGCGCGACCGCCGCCGGGACTGCCGAAGCGGGTGCGCCCGCTCGCGCAGGGCGGCGGCGGCCTGGGCGAGCGGATGCGCCGCCCGATGCGCCGGCCGCCGGTCGGCCTGCCGCCCGGTCCGGTGGTGGTGCTCGGAAGCGACATCCCGGCGGTCCGGCCGGACCACGTCGCGGCCGCCTTCCGGGCGCTGGGAAACCACGCCTTCGTGTTCGGGCCGGCGGCGGACGGCGGTTACTGGCTGGTCGGCGCGCGCCGCCGGCCGGCCGAGCCGCGCGACATCTTCGCCGGCGTCCGCTGGTCCGGCGCGCACGCCTTGTCCGACACGCTCGCCAACCTGCGCGCGCGCGAGGCGGGACCGCCTCTGGACCTGCTGGAGGACGTCGACGATCCGGCGGCCTGGCGCCGCTGGCGGAGCGGCGGGAAAACCGGGCGTTCACGCCGATGTGAAGACCCATGCCCTATGACCGGGCGGCCGGAACGGCCATATCGTTTCACATGATTTCGACGCCCCTGCTCCAGGCCCTGCACCGGCGGCTGATCCGCCTGTCCGGATTCGGGGATGTCCGTCTCGAAGACCTGACGCCCCTGCCGACCACCGGGCTGGCGCACGACCATGTGCGCGTGGCCGGCCACGGCGTCCTCCTCAGGGTGCCCAGGCAGAGCCAGCTCGGCCTGTCCGCGGCGTCCAACCTGACCTACCAGGCGGCCTGCTTCGAACGGGCGGGCGCGGGCGGCCACGTGCCGGGCCTGCACGCCGTGATGCTGCCGGAGGCGACGGTGCCGATGGGGGCGCTGGTGGTCGACGAGATCGTCGGCCGCCCCCCCGTCCTGCCGGCCGACCTTCCCGCGATCGTCCGCGCCCTGGCGTCGATCCACGGGCTCCCGGTGCCGCCCCCGCCGGCCCGCCGCCCCCTGCGGGACCAGGACGACCCGGTCGGCGCCACGCTCCGGGAGGTGACGGCCCAGGCGCGGCATCTCGACGCCGCCGGCCTCCACCCCGAGGCCCGGGCCGCCGTGGCGGAGGAGCTCGCCTGGGCCGAGTCCTTCGCGCGCCGGAGCGGCCGGCCCCCGGTCACCCTGATCTCGTTCGACGCCCATCCCGGCAACTTCCTGATCGCCGGTTCCGGGCCGGCTCCCGGCACGGCCGTCCTGGTCGACCTGGAGAAGGCGCGCTACGGCGCCGCCGGGTTCGACCTGGCGCATGCCACGCTCTACACCTCGACCACCTGGGACGTCTCCTGCCACGCCGTGCTGGGCACCGCCGACATCGCCGCCGCCTACGGGCTGTGGCTGGATGCCGTGGAGGCCCCCCTCGCGGACTCCTGCCGTCCCTGGCTGCTGCCGCTGCGGCGGGTGATGTGGCTGTGGTCGGTGACCTGGTGCGCCAAGTGGCGGGTCGAATCGCGGGCCGCGGCCAAGGCCGGCAAGGACCGGGCCGAGAGCGCAGAGGACTGGTCGGCCGACCTCAGCGACGCGGCCCTGGTGGACCATGTCGCCGGCCGGGTGGCCGATTACCTGGACCCGGTCACCATCGCCGCCGTCCGGTCGGAATGGCTGACCGCCAATCCCCTGACCGACCTGCTGCCGCTCCCGGGCTGAGCCACCAACAGGAGACTCCCGAACAGTGCCATCGCCGTCCCGATTTTCCCCGATCGCCGCCGCCGTCCTGGCGGCGGCGCTCCACCTCGTTCCGGCCGGGCCGGCACACGCCCAGGCGCCGTCGTCCCCGGCGCCCGGCTGGGACGCGACGCTGGCGGCCGCGCGCGGCAAGACCGTGTACTGGAACGCCTGGGCGGGCGATCCCAGGATCAACGACTATATCGGCTGGGTCGGCGGCCAGGTGCGCGACCGGTTCGGCATCGACCTGCGCCACGTCAAGGTGACCGACACCGCCGACGTCGTGTCCCGCGTGCTGGCCGAGAAGGCGGCCGGCAAGGACCGGGGCGGCTCGGTCGACCTGGTCTGGATCAACGGCGAGAACTTCGCGGCCATGAAGGAGAACGGGCTTCTGTACGGCCCCTTCGTGGACCGGCTGCCCAACGCCGCCCGGATCGACACGACAGGCAAGCCGACCACCACCGTCGACTTCACGATCCCGACCGACGGGCTGGAGGCGCCCTGGGGCATGGCCCAGTTCGTCTTCGTCCATGACTCCGAAGAGGTCGCGGATCCGCCGCGCAGCGCCGCCGCCCTGCTGGACTGGACCAGCGGGAACCCCGGTCGCTTCACCTATCCGAGCCCGCCGGACTTCATCGGCAGCACCTTCCTGAAGCAGATGCTGGTGGAGGTGACGGCCGACCCGGCGCGACTTCAGCGGCCGGCCGACGATGCCGATTTCGACCGGGTGACGGCGCCGCTCTGGTCGTTCCTCGACCGGCTGCATCCCAACCTGGCGCGCGGCGGCCGGAGCTTCCCGGCGACCGGCCCGGCGCTGAAGCAGATGCTGGCCGACGGCGAGGTCGCCATGGCCTTGAGCTTCCATCCCGGCGAGGCGTCCCGCGACATCGCCGGCGGCCTGCTGCCGCCGTCGGTCCGCACCTTCGTGCTGGACCGCGGGACGATCGGCAACACCCACTTCGTGGCGATCCCCTACAATGCGAACGCGCCGGAGGCCGCCATGGTGGTGGCCGACTTCCTGCTGTCGCCGGAAGCCCAGATCCGCAAGCAGGATCCCGCCGTGTGGGGCGACTTCACCGTGCTGGACCCGGACCGGCTCGATCCGGAGGACCGCCGGCGGTTCGAGGCCCTGCCCCGGGGCGTGGCGACCCTGTCGGACGAGGAGCTGGGCACGGCCCAGCTCGAACCGCACCCCTCGTGGATGGTGCGGATCGAGCAGCAATGGACCAAGAGGTACGGGAGCTGACGCTCCCGGACTTCGATCTTCCCGGCCTCAGCCCTTGAGCGCCGCGACGCCCGGCAGGTCCTTGCCTTCCAGCCATTCCAGGAAAGCGCCGCCGGCGGCCGAGACATAGGTGAAGGCATCCTCGACGCCGGCCGCGGCCAGGGCCGCCACGGTGTCGCCGCCGCCGGCCACGCTCAGCACCCGGCCTGCCTTGGTCAGCGCCGCGACGCTGCCGGCCACGGCGTTGGTCCCGGCGTCGAACGGACGGGTCTCGAACGCGCCCAGCGGGCCGTTCCAAACCACCGTGCGGCAGCCCTGCAGCTTCAGGGTCACGTACTCGACCGTGGCCGGGCCGACGTCCAGGATCATGGAGTCGGCGGGCACCTGGTCGATCGCCACCACCTGGCTCTCGGCCCCGGCCTTGAACTCCTTCGCGACGATGGCGTCGCGCGGCAGCAGGATCTCGCAACCGGCCTGCTCGGCGATCGCCATGATCTCGCGCGCCTGCTCGGCCATGTCCTTCTCGCACAGGGAGGCGCCGACCGCGGTGCCGCGGGCATAGAGGAAGGTGTTGGCCATGCCGCCGCCCAGCGCCAGCAGGTTGACCCGGCGCACCAGGTTGCCCAGCAGATCCAGCTTGGTGGAGATCTTGGCGCCACCGACCACGGCGGCGACCGGGCGCTCGGGATTCTCCAGCGCCAGGGACAGGGCCTTCAGCTCGGCCTCCATCAGGCGGCCGGCGGCGTTGGGCAGCAGGCGGGCCAGCGCCTCGGTCGAGGCGTGGGCGCGGTGGGCCGCGGAGAAGGCGTCGTTGACGTAGATGTCGCCCAGCTCGGCGAGCTGCTTCGCGAAGCCGGGGTCGTTCTTCTCCTCCTCCGGGTGGAAGCGGAGGTTCTCCATCACGATGATCGAGCCGCCATGGAGCTTGGCGAGGGCCTCCTTGGCCTGGGGCCCGACGCAGTCCGGCGCGAAGGCGACCTTCTGGCCGACCGCCTTGGACACCGCGTCGACCACGGGCTGCAGGGAGTATTTCGGATCGGGGCCGCCCTTGGGCCGGCCGAAGTGGGAGAGCACGACCACCTTGGCACCGGCCTTCGACAGCTCCGTCAGGGTCGGAGCCAGCCGGTCGATGCGCGTCGTGTCCGACACCGCGCCGTCCTTCATCGGGACGTTCAGGTCGGCCCGGACCAGGACGGTCTTGCCATCGAACTGGTAGTCATCAAGGGTTTTGAAGCCGCTCATCGGTTCCGTCCCATTCCTCGTGGATAGTGCGCGCCCAGTGGATCGCCAAAGGTGTCGCAGAATGACTTCGTGGCATTTTCATGATGCCTGTCGCCGCGGGGGGAACCAACCACAACCGGCCCGGCAAATCAATCTCCGGCCTCCGCAAGGGGCGGCGACTATGTCAGGCTACCCGTATCGAAATGGGCGCCGCCTGCGCCCCGGCCGCTCCCGGCTTGACTTGGCGGCTTGACTTGGCGGCCCGGAAAACCAGCATAGCTCTGGTATGATCGCCAACGGTGACGGAGCTTCGACCATGATCGGACCGGCAGGACGCGCGGCCTATGCCCTCAGCCAGACCGCCCGCATCTCGTGGTTCTTCGGGCAGTACCTCCTGGCGGCCAGGCTGAACGGCCGGGTCGTGCCCAGGGACCGGCTGCCCAAGGATCTGAAGACGCCTGACAGGGCGGTCATCCTGGCCGACATCAGGGAGCTGATGCGCCGCGACTTCGCCAACATCGACGCCGGCTACTACCGCATGCCCCACGACATGGTGGAGCCGCCGCGCAAGGTGCTGCGCGACGCGGTGCGCTTCTTCCAGGACCTGCCGGAGGTGCGGCGCCGGCGGCGCGACCGGATCGCCACCGAGGTCTTCGAGGAGCGGCGGGCTGAGGGCGCGAAGCTGCCGCGCTACTATCTTCAGAACTTCCATTACCAGACCGACGGCTATCTCAGCGACCACTCGGCCGAACTGTACGACCATCAGGTGGAGGTGCTGTTCGGCGGCGGCGCGGACGCGATGCGCCGGCAGGCGCTGGTGCCGCTCCACCATCACTTCCGGGAGCGCAGGGTCTCCGAGTGCAGGCTCCTGGACGTGGCCTGCGGCACGGGGCGCTTCCTGACCTTCGTGAAGGACAATTACCCCCGGCTGGACGTCACCGCCCTGGACCTGAGCCCGAACTACCTGCGCCAGTCCCGGCGGCTGCTCAGCCCCTGGTCGCGGACCCGGTTCGTCCAGGCCGCGGCGGAAAGCATACCGGCCCCGGACGAGAGCTTCGACGCCGTCACCTGCATCTACCTGTTCCACGAACTGCCCCGCAAGGTGCGGGCCGCCGCCGCGGCCGAGATGGCGCGGGTGCTGAAGCGCGACGGCATCCTGGTCTTCGTCGAGACCCTGCAGAAGGGCGACCGGCCCGACTATGACGGCCTGCTGGACCTGTTCCCGCTGGCCTTCTACGAACCCTACTACGACGACTATATCCGCCAGGACATCGGCGCCCTGTTCTCGCAGGCCGGGCTCGAAATCGTCGAAACGACGCTGGCGTTCATGTCCAAGGTGGTGGTATTGCGCAAGCGGTGAAAGCGACGGCGGCGGGCCGGCGACACCAGCATCGCGCCGCCGTCGTCTTTCCGGCGGAAGCATCATTATTACAGTTTTGTGAAACTAATATTACATATTGTTTGTATATGGGCTGTCTCCTATAAAGTTTGCCAATGTTTTCAGTTTCATGACAAATCTCGGGCGCTGACATTGTCCCCGGGTTGAGAGACACGAAAGAATGGCAAGCCAGGAGATCGAGCTGAAGCTGCGGGTCGAGCCGCAGCATCTGCCCCGCTTCCGCAATTCCCCGGCACTGGCCGGATCGGCGGGCCGTCCGGCCGCCAAGAACCTCGAGAGCGTCTATTACGACACCGAGGACCTGCGCCTGCGCAGCCGCGACGTGACATTGCGGGTCCGCAAGCAGGGACGCAGCTTCGTCCAGACCATCAAGGCCGCCAACGAGCATGCCGGCGGCGTGTTCAGCCGGGGCGAGTGGGAATGCGCGGTGCCGACCGCGGAACCCGACCTCGCCGCCGTGACGGACGAGGAGCCGTTGCGCCGGCTCGGCCCGATCACCCAGGCCGACCTGCGGCCGGTCTTCGCCAGCCACGTCAAGCGGCAGGTCCGGATGCTGAACGGCGCCGCGGGCCGCGGCCCCGAGACCGTGATCGAGGTCGCCATCGACCAGGGCGAGATCCGGACGTCCGGCGGCGACGTCATGCCCCTGGCGGAGCTGGAGCTGGAGCTCAAGGGCGGCGACCCCCAGGCCCTGTTCGACCTGGCGCTGGAGCTGTCGGGCGTGGCGCCGCTGCGGATCGAGACCCGTACCAAGGCGGAGCGCGGCTACGCCCTGGCCGCGGGCGAGGCCGAATCGGCGGTCAAGGCGCAGAAGCTGATGCTGACGCCGGACCATACCGCCGAGCAGGCGCTGGCCTCGATCATGCGCAACTGCCTGAGCCACGTGGTGCTGAACGAGGCGTCGGCGCTCAAGGGCGCCGACCCCGAGGGCGTCCACCAGATGCGGGTGGCTCTGCGGCGCCTGCGCTCCGCCCTGGGACTGTTCCGCAAGCTGGTGCCGGCGGACCAGTACGGCTGGCTGGCCGCCGAGGTGAAGTGGCTGGCCGGCGAGCTCGGCAACGCGCGGGACTGGGACGTCTTCCTGGCGGACCTGCTGGCCCCGGTCGAAGGCGCGCTGGACGAGGAATCCGCCCGGGGCGGCCCCCTGAGCGCGCTGCGGGAAGCGGCCCTGGCGAGCCGGGAGCGGGCCTATGAACGCGCGCGGGCGGCCATCCTGTCGGCTCGCTACACCACCCTGCTGCTCAAGCTGGGAAGCTGGCTGGAGGCGCGCTCCTGGCGCCAGCAGCCGCTGTCGGAGGAGGCGGCCCGGCTGTTCGCCCCCGTCACCGACCTCGCCGACGGGCTGCTCGCGAAACGGCACAAGCAGTCGCGCCGGCGCGGCGCCGGCTTCGCCCACCTGCGCGCCGAACAGCGGCACGAACTGCGCATCTCCCTGAAGAAACTGCGCTACGCCGCAGAGTTCTTCCGCTCGCTCTACGGCGACAAGGCCACGGCGAAGTATCTCCGCCGGCTGGCCGCCCTGCAGGACGACCTGGGCCACCTGAACGACGTCGCCACCGCGGAGTCCCTGATGGGGCGGCTGGCGGCCGAGCAGGCCGGCGGTCCCGAGCTGTGGCGGATCGGCGGCGGCATGGTGATCGGCTGGCACGCCCGCGGCGTCGCCCAGATCGAGCCGAGGCTGATCCAGGACTGGGAGAATTTCGCCGCGGCGAAGCCTTTCTGGTCGAAGGCTTCCAACGGGTAGGATAGGATCGCCGCCACCATGCTCACAGTCCTCGTCGCCAACATCAAGGGCGGTTGCGGCAAGACCACGATCGCAACCCATCTGGCGGCCGCCTTCGCGACGGCCGGGCAGAACACCCTGCTGGCGGACGTGGACCGCCAGAAATCCAGCCTGGGCTGGGTCGACCGACGTCCGGCCGATGCGGCTCCCCTGACCGGGCTGGACTGGAGCAAGGACCTGGCCACGCCGCCCAAGGGCTCGGGCCGGCTGGTGATCGACGCGCCGGCCGCGCTCAAGACCAAGCAGATCGAGGAACTGGTCAGGCTGGCCGACGTGATCGTGCTGCCGGTGCTGCCCAGCACCTTCGACGAGCAGGCGACCCGGCGCTTCCTGGACAAGCTGGAAGAGCTGAAGCCGATCGCGAAGAACAAGAAGGCGGTCGCGGTGGTCGGCAACCGGCTGCGCGCCCGGACCCGGTCGGCGGACCGGCTGGACGAGTTCCTGGACGGCGTCGGACACAGGGTCGTGACCCGGATCCGCGACACTCAGCTCTACCCCGACACCGCCGCCACGGGCCTGAGCCTGTTCGACCTCAAGGGCAAGCGCGTCGGCGACTACCGAACCGACTGGGAACCGCTGCTCAGCTACATAGCGCTGGTGGAATAGACTCCCCGATCGAGGTAGTCCAAAATTACTGGACAGGTTCCAGCAAACTCGACGGACTGAGCGGCCCCAGACCGGGCCGGCGATGTCCAAGCCCTGGAAAAACCCATCGGGGCGGCGGCTTTCCCACCACTTTCAAAAGTGGCACGCGGCTTGCTGATAGAGGAAGCATCGGCGGACGGCGACGGTGCCGACGGCGAACTGGAACAAACCTTCGATCAGCGGAGAAAATCATGAGCACCAATGTCGGCGTTGAGCAGAGCGGCAAGTCGGGCGGCGACGCGTTCGGTCACTCCACCTCGGGTTCCATGGGCGTCGGCGGCGCGGGCCTGGGCTCCGCCTCGGCCTTCGGCGGCTACGGCAATGGCTCGGCCTCGGGCACCGCGTCGGGCTTCGGCGGCGATGCCGGCTCCAGCTCGGCCGCCTCGGGCGCCCTGGGCGGCGACGTCAGCGACAACACCTCGATCGGCTCCATCACGATCAACTCCTGATCGCTGACGGACCTTCGGGTCAGGAAAAAGGCGCGGTGCCCCCTGGGCGCCGCGCCTTTCCGTTTTCGACGTCCGCTCTCAGTTCTCGTGGGCCGCGGTATCGCCCGGTCCCCGGGGGCGCGCGCCGGCCTGGTCGAAGGCCCGGCGGATCGAGAAGAAGATCACGCCGACGGCCACCGCGAAAACGATCAGCCCCATGTAATAGAACGTGTGATCCGCTGCGCGCGACGCCACGAACAGGCCGATCAGGCCGATCACGCCGACGATGCCGTTGGTCACCCATGTGCCGATCTTGTCCACCGTACTCTCCTCCGTTCCGCAAGGCGGCTCGCCGCCACCGTCGATGATTCCGCATCTCTAATAGGGAAACGGCGCGATCGTCGCAATCGATCCTTGAGGAGGATCCCGGGTGCCTTAAGACGACGGGCTGCCGGCCAGCGGGAGTTCCAGCACGAAGCAGGTGCCGCGGGAATCGCTCCCGGCCAGGCGGATGTCGCCGCCGTGGGCGCGGGCGACCTCGCGGGCGATCGCCAAGCCGAGCCCCGTCCCGCCCGCGCGGGCGGAGCCGGCGAAGGGCTGGAACAGGTTCTCCCGGGCGCGGGGCGCCAGGCCCGGCCCGTTGTCGCTGACCGTCAGGGCGAGCCGGCCGTCACTCTCCGGCGCCGCCGCGGCGACCGTGACCTCGGTGGCGCCGGCCTCCAGCGCGTTCCGCGCCAGGTTGGCCAGCGCGCGGGAAAGCTGCTCGCGATCGGCCTGGACCTTCAGTCCCCGCGGTACCCGGTTGACCAAGGCGATGCCGGTGCCGGCGGCCGGCGCCAGCTCGGCCCCGACCTCCTCCACCATCTCGGCCAGCGGCACCGCCGCGCGCCTGAGCGGCAGCGTGCCGTCGCGCGAATAGGCCAGGGTCTGGCTGCACAGCTCGACCGCCCGGTCGATCGCCTGCATCAGGCGCGGCGTGACCCGGCGGACCTCCGGATCCTCGCTGACCGCCAGCCGTTCGGAAACCAGCGCCGCGGTGGACAGGATGTTGCGGAGGTCGTGGTTGATCTTCGTGACCGCCGTGCCGAGGGCCGCCAGCCGTTCCTTCTGGCGCAGCGCCGAGCGCAGCGCCGCCTGCATGTCGATCAGCTCGCGCTGGGCCATGCCGATCTCGTCGGCCCGGCCGGTCGGCGGCAGGGTCGCCGACAGGTCCTCGGGATCGCGGCGGAAGGCCATCATGCTGGCGGTGATCCGCTGCATCGGCCGGACCATCAGGCCGTTCAGGCTGAGGAACACCAGACCCGCGGTGATCAGCGAGATCAGCACCGACAATGCCAGGATCCGCTCGGCGAAATCGATCATCTCCGCGCGGAGCGGCGCCTCGTCCAGCACCAGCTCGACCTCGGCGCCGCCGTCCTTCGGCGAGACTCCGGCGACCTGGATGACCCGGTCGTCCCGGCGGACCAGCAGGGCCACGGCGTCCATGATCATGTCGAACCATGTGGCCCGCCTCAGGTCGTAGGCTTGCGCCACCGGCGGAGCGGGCGTCGTGCTCAGCATGTAGATGCGCTCGTCCGGCAGCTCGAGATCGACGGAATAGGCGCCGACATGGGCGAGCAGCTTCGTCTCCAGTTCCTCGGTGACCATCTGGTCGGGCGCCGCCTCGATCGTCAGGGCCGCGAGATGGCCGGCCGCCATCCTCTGCTCCAGCCAGACCTGGCGGAAACGGGCGACCGACGGCGCGAAGATGAGAACCTCCGCCAGCATGACGAACAGGATGGTCATGACCAGCAGCTTGGCCGACAGGCTGGTGGCGAACTTGCGAAGGATCATGGCCGGCGGCGCATCCGTTCCGTTGGGGACGGACACCTTATACTTAAAAAGCCGGCTTATTGAACCCGTGCGGCGGAAAGTTTCAGCCGAACCGGCCGAGGAAGCGGACCAGCCCGCGGGTCCGGCCGCTGAACAGCTTGGGCGTGTAGAAGCTTCCCGCCGCCCGTTTCGCCGCCTCGCCCCGGGTCGGGTACGGCGCGATCATCGAGGCGACGGCGCCGATCTTGAGCTTCTGCGAGATCGCCAGGCACCAGACCTGGATCAGTTCCCCGGCATGGGCTCCCACGATCGAGGCGCCGAGGACCCGGCCATTGGGCAGGGTCACGACCTTGACCTTGCCCTCGGTGTCCCGCTCGGCCTGGGCGCGGTCGTTCTCCTCGAAGCCCCAGGTCAGCACGCGCACGTCGCCGTGGGCCTCGCGCGCCTGGGCCTCGGTCAGGCCGACATGGGCCAGTTCCGGCTCGGTATAGGTGACCCAGGGCAGCGCCCTGTAATCCACCTTGGCGGGCAGCCGGAACAGCGCGTTGCGGATCACGATCCCGGCATGGTAGCCGGCGATGTGGGTGAACTGCGGTCCGCCCGCCACGTCGCCCACGGCATAGACCCGCCGGTTGGTGGTGCGCAGCCGGGCGTCCGTCTTCACCCCCTGGGGGGAGTACTCGATCCCGGCGAGATCAAGCCCCAGGCCGTCCACGTTGGCCTGCCGCCCGGCGGCCACCAGCAGGTCGGAACCCTCGACCCGGCCACCGTCGGCCAGCACGACGGCGATGCCGTTGCCGTGGCGCTCGACGCGGGCGATCTCCGCCCGCTCGCGCAGGTCCACCCCCTCCGCCCGGACGCGGTCGCGCACCACCGCGACCAGGTCGGGATCGTCCTTGGGCAGGATGGTGTCCTTCTGGAGCACGGTGATCCGGACGCCCAGCCGGCGGTGGGCCTGGGCCATCTCCATGCCGATCGGCCCGCCGCCGATCACGATCAGGTGATCGGGCGCAGCCTTGCGCTCGAAGATCGTCTCGTTGGTCAGGTACGGCACCGCGTCGAGGCCGGGGATCGGCGGCGTGGCCGCGCGCGAGCCCGTCGCCAGCACGAAGCGGCGGGCGCGGACCGTGGTGCCGCCGGCTTCCACCGTGTCCGGGCCGGTGAAGCGGGCCTGGGCCTGGATCACCCGGACACCCAGCCCCTCGAACCGCTGCACGGAATCATTGGGCGCTATGGCCGCGATCACGCCGTGGACATGGTCGTGGACGCGGGCGAAGTCGATCTCCGGCTCGTGGCCGTTCACGCCGAAGAGGCCGGCGTGGCGGACCGCGTCGGCCGCCCGCGCGGCGGCCAGCAGCGACTTCGACGGCACGCAGCCATAGTTGAGGCAGTCCCCGCCCATGGCGCCGCGCTCGATCAGGACCGTGGAGGCGCCCATCTGGACCGCGCCGGCCGCCACCGAAAGCCCCCCGGAACCCGCACCGATCACGCAGATGTCCGTCCTGATCTCAGCCATTGGCGCTATTCCCCTTGAACTTCTTGTAGATGACCGGCACCAGCGCCAGCAGCGACAGCCCGGCGATCGGCAGCAGGATCTCCGGCTTGAAAATGATCGACAGGTCCGGCGTTCCGCCCGCGTCGAACACGGTGCCCACGCCGTTGCCGACCGAGGCGTAGACGAAGCTGCCGGGGATGATCCCCAGGAAGGTGCCGAGCGCGTAGGTGCCGAGCGGCACGCCCAGGAACGCCGGAACCAGGTTGACCAGCCAGAACGGGAACAGCGGCACCAGCCGGAGGACCAGCAGGTAGCTGAGCGCGTTCTCGCGGAACCCTGCCTCCAGCTTTGCCATCCACGGCCCGGCCCGCCGGCGCAGCCCGCTTCCCAGGGCGGTCCGCGCGGCCAGGAACACGCCGACCGCGCCGAGCGTGGCGCCCGTGACCACGTAGATGCCGCCCGCCAGGGTTCCGAACAGGAAGCCCCCCGCGATGGTCAGCACTGCGGCGCCCGGGATCGAGAACGCCACCGCCGCCGCGTACGCCCCGATGAAGGCCAGGGGCGCCGCCACGGGATGGCGCGCGACCAGGTCGAGCAGGGTTTCCCGGTGCTCGCCGAGGCTGGTGAAATTCAGGTAGCGGTGCAGCCCGAGCGCGAAGAAGGCGACCAGCCCGGCGGCCAGCACCGCCAGCGGCAGGAAGCGTTTCAGGTTGGAGGGCTCGGACATCGGTTCGGCAGCGGCCATGGGCGTCTTCCTCTCCATCGGCGGGGTGCTTTCGAGAGTTACCATCGGGCGATGTTCACCGGCCAGTCACCTTGCCGTGAGGCCGGCCGTGAGGTTGGCTGGCGGGGACGGTTGATCGGGTCATGACACACGGCATCGGGGATCCAACGCCATGGCCGAGAGAAAGAGCCGCCGGCACGCCGAAATCGTCGAGCGCGGCGACATCTACTTCCTGTACCGCCCCAGGGTCCGCGCCGAGGGCGAGCCGGAGGAGAGCGCCGGCGGGATCGGGGACGTGGAGCGCTTCCACATCGTCCTCCGCCCCGACGGGGCGGCGCGGTTCCGGCTGATGACCGTCGGCCGCAAGCGGCTGCCGGACGTGGAGGACCACGAGCGCAACTGGGGCTTCGTCGATCTGGTCGCGAAGAGCGCGAAGGAGATCACCTCGGAGCTGGACGAGCAGCACTACCGGACGAAGACCCGGGGCGAGCGCGTACGTCCCGCCGCACGCCCGGCCGGCGAAGGGGTGTACGTGCTGGCCAGGACCGGCCATTCCCTGCATCTGGCCTATGCGCTGGAGCTTCCGGAGAAGCCCGGCCCGGTCCAGGGGGAGCTGAACATCCTTCCCGAAGGCAGCTTCGCGCTCTCGGTCAAGAATCCCGAGAAGGGCTCGCCGGCCAAGGCCGGGCTGGACGAGGATCGGGAGGCGGACTATCCCGAGAAGCTCCGGGAGGAATTCCGCGGCCGCCGCTTCGCGGCCGAGGACACGCGGCTGCTCGACTATGCCGGGGCCGAGTTCATCCTGGTCGGAGCCGGTCGCGACGTGAAGGGGGACCTCGGCATCGGGCTGGACCCGGAGGATGAGTCCGAAGGGTCGGCCGACATCTTCACCCAACTCCGCCTCGCAAAGGGCAGGCACCCGATCGAGCCGCTCCTGACGGGCAAGTGGCGTTGACGAACTTGGATTGACTCGCGCGGCCCCTGCCCCTATACACCGTCCTTCGTTTTTCCAGTCACCAGTTTCAACGGAGTGTGTGTCGTGAAACGCACGTACCAGCCGAGTAAGATCGTGCGCAAGCGCCGGCACGGTTTTCGCGCCCGTATGGCCACCGTGGGTGGTCGCCGGGTTCTGTCCGCCCGCCGGTCCAAGGGCCGCAAGCGCCTCAGCGCTTAAGCCCGATGCCGCCCGAGGGGAGCGCGCCCGGGCTCGGGCGCCTCAAGCGGCGGCCGGAATTTCTCGCTGTAGCCGGCGCACGCCGTAAATGGGTTGCTCCCGGCCTGATCTTGCAAGCCCGCCGCCATGACGACCGCCAGCACCCCGGTGCCGGCGAGGCGTCCGTGCGCGTGGGCTTTACGGCCAGCAAGAAGGTCGGCAACGCCGTCGCCCGCAACCGGGCGAAACGGCGCCTCCGGGCGCTCGCGGCGGAGATCCTGGCCGAGCACGGCGCGCCCGAGACGGATTTCGTGCTGATCGCCCGGGGCGAGACGCTGGTCCGCCCGTGGGAAGATCTGCGCCAGGACCTGACGACCTGCCTCAAGCGCCTGAAGGCGTGGCGCGCACAACGTGGGACGGACCGATGCGGGACCGGACTATGAGCGGCGGCACGATGGACGGCACCCCTGCGGGCGCAAGCCCTGCGGCATGGCTGCTGCGCGCGTTGGTCAGGGTTTACCAGTGGACCCTGGCCCCGGTTCTGGGCAACAACTGCCGTTTCGAACCAAGCTGTTCCAACTACGCGCTGGAAGCGCTATCTAAGCATGGCGCGGTCCGCGGCGGCTTGATGGCCGCCTGGCGCATCCTGCGGTGCAATCCGTGGGGCGGAGCAGGCTGGGACCCGGTGCCGGATGCTGGAGATGCCAGCGCCCGTCAGGCCGACGCCGGGCAGGCCACCAAACATAAGATTCATAACAGATGCGACCACGGCAGGGACTGACCAGGATCCATGACTGACCAGCGCAACCTCCTCGTGGCGATCCTGCTGTCGATCGTCATCCTGCTCGGATTTCAGTACTTCTACGAAATCCCGCGCATGGAACAGCGCAAGGCGGAATTGGCGCAACAGCGCGCGGAAGAGCAGGCCCGCCTGCCCGCTCCGACCACTCCGGACGGCATCACCGCCGACGGATCGCCGGTTCCGATCCCGGGGGCCCCGGCCGCGGGCGCTCCGCAGGACCGCTCCCAGGTGGTGGCGGCCGGCCAGCGGGTCCGGATCGACACGCCGCGCCTGCACGGCACGATCTCGACCGTCGGAGCGCGCGTGGATGACCTGACGCTGGCCGACTACCACGTGACGCCAGACCGCAGCAGCCCGGAGATCGTGCTGCTCTCCCCCGCCGGGACCACCCAGCCCTATTACGCCGAGTTCGGCTGGGTTCCGGCCGCCGGGACCGACCAGCCGGTGCCGAACGCCTCGACCCAGTGGACCGCGCCGGACCAGCCGCTGACGCCGGACAATCCGGTCACCATGACCTGGGACAACGGCCAGGGGCTGGTGTTCGAGAAGACCTTCTCGGTCGACCAGAACTACATGTTCACGGTGACCCAGCGGGTGCGCAACAACACGGGAGCGCCGGTGTCGCTGGTGCCCTACGGGCTGGTGTCGCGCCACGGCACGCCGCCGACCCTGGGCTACTACATCCTGCACGAAGGCCCGCTGGGCGTCTTCGACGGCACGCTGCGCGAGTACAAGTACGGCGACATCAAGGAAGACGGCAACATCCAGCACCAGACCACCGGCGGCTGGATGGGCATCACCGACAAGTACTGGCTGGTATCGCTGATCCCGGACCAGGACGACCAGTTCCGGTCGCAGGTCCGCCACACCTCGGCGAACGGCCAGGACCGCTATCAGGTCGACTATACCGGCCAGCCGGTCACGATCGCCCCGGGCGAGAGCACCGAGACGACCAACCGCCTGTTCGCCGGCGCCAAGCAGGTCAAGCTGCTGGACGCCTACGCGGAGCAGTACGGCATCAAGAACTTCGACCTCGCGATCGACTTCGGCTGGTTCTACTTCCTGACCAAGCCGTTCTTCTACGCGCTGGATTTCTTCGGCACGCTGTTCGGCAATTTCGGCGTGGCGATCCTGGTGTTCACCGTCTGCGTCAAGGCGGTCTTCTTCCCCCTGGCCAACAAGTCCTACAAGGCCATGAGCAAGATGAAGGCCCTGCAGCCGGAGATGACCAAGATCCGCGAGCGCTTCGGCGACGACCGCCAGCGGATGAGCCAGGAGATGATGGCGCTGTACAAGCGCGAGAAGGCCAACCCGGTCAGCGGCTGCCTGCCGATCCTGATCCAGATCCCGGTGTTCTTCGCGCTCTACAAGGTGCTGTTCGTCACCATCGAGATGCGGCACGCGCCGTTCTTCGGCTGGATCAAGGACCTGTCGGCCCCCGATCCGACCACCATCTTCAACCTGTTCGGCCTGTTCCCCTGGGACCCGCCGAGCCTGCTGCACCTGGGCGTCTGGCCGATCATCATGGGCATCACGATGTACCTGCAGCAGAAGCTGAACCCGGCACCGCCGGACCCGGTGCAGGCGAAGGTGTTCATGGCGCTGCCCTTCGTGTTCACCTTCATGCTCGCCAGCTTCCCGGCCGGACTGGTGATCTACTGGGCGTGGAACAACAGCCTGTCGATCCTGCAGCAATGGATCATCATGCGCCGCATGGGCGTCAAGGTGACCTGACGCGGGAGCCCCGCTCCGACAGCGCCGCCCCGGGCAACCGCGGGCGGCGTTCGTCGTTATGAGACATGGGCCCAGAGCCAGAGAGAAGAAGGAACGCGACCGCCATGACCGGCCCGATCATCCCGACC
Organism: Skermanella rosea; assembly: GCF_016806835.2. NCBI lineage: Bacteria > Pseudomonadati > Pseudomonadota > Alphaproteobacteria > Rhodospirillales > Azospirillaceae > Skermanella > Skermanella rosea. The sequence continues at coordinate 4,765,735 of NZ_CP086111.1, forward strand.
CTGATGCCCGAGCAGACCGAGTCCGGCCTGGAGGAGGGCCGCCTGCTGTTCGCCAAGGAGTGCAACTTCATCTGGGGTGCGGCCGACGAGGCCAACCTGCCGGAGGCCACCCTGCCGGAGATCGCCTTCGCCGGCCGGTCCAACGTCGGCAAGTCGAGCCTCGTGAACGCCCTGACCGGCCGCAAGACGCTGGCCCGCACGTCCAACACGCCGGGGCGCACGCAGCAGCTCAACTTCTTCGACCTGGGCGGCAGGATGATCCTGGTCGACCTGCCGGGCTACGGCTATGCCAAGGAGTCCAAGACCAAGGTCGCCGCCTGGACCGGGCTGGTGAAGAACTACCTGAAGGGCCGGGTCACGCTCCGCCGGATCTGCCTGCTGATCGACGGCCGCCACGGGCTGAAGCCGAACGACGTCGAGATCATGGACATGCTCGACAAGGCGGCGGTGCCCTACCAGGTCGTTCTGACCAAGATGGACAAGGTCAAGAAGGCCGAGCAGGCCGCCGTCGTGGAGAAAACCGTCGCCGGCCTGAGGAAGCATCCCGCCGCCCATCCCGAGGTGGCCTCGACCAGTTCCGAGGAAGGCACCGGCATCCCCGAGCTGCGCGCCAGCCTGGCGACCCTGGCGCTGCCGGCCTGACCGAGTCCGGCCGGGGGACGCGAAGTCACGGCAGTGTTGCGGCCGAATCACTTGCAACGGGAAAGCGGTCTGTCGCAAAACCGCCGCTAGCAGGCACCACCCCATTGGCTTAGAGTCCCGCGCCATGAGCGAACCGACCGTCCCCCCCGCCCCGCCGCAGCTGTCCCGCGAGGAATGGCTGAACAAGGCCAGGACCCTGTCCGAGGCCCTTCCCTATATGCGCCGCTATTCCGGCCGCACCTTCGTGATCAAGTACGGCGGCCACGCGATGGGCGACGAGTCGCTGGGCGAGATGTTCGCCCGGGACGTCGTGCTGCTGAAGCAGGTCGGCATCAACCCCGTGGTGGTCCACGGCGGCGGGCCGCAGATCGGCGCCATGCTGGAGCGGCTGAAGATCAAGAGCTCCTTCGTCGACGGCCTGCGCGTCACCGACAAGGAAACGGTGGACATCGTCGAGATGGTCCTGTCCGGCTCCATCAACAAGCAGATCGTCACCGCGATCAACAACCAGGGCGGCAAGGCGGTCGGCTTGTCCGGCAAGGACGGCCACCTGATCAGTGCCCGCAAGCTGCGCCGGACCCAGCGGGACACCGACAGCAACATAGAGAAGATCCTGGATTTGGGCTTCGTCGGGGAGCCGTACCAGGTGAACCCCCAGATCCTGGAGACCTTCGAGAAGTCGGACGTGATCCCGGTGATCGCGCCGATCGGCCTGGGCCGCAACGGCGAGACCTACAACATCAACGCCGACACGGCGGCCGGCGCCATCGCCGCCGCGCTGGGGGCCACCCGCCTGTTCCTGCTGACCGACGTCGTCGGCGTGCTGGACAAGCAGAAGAACCTGATTCCCAACATGATGCTGGAGGACGCCCGCCGCTACATGACCGACGGCACGATCACCGGCGGCATGATCCCGAAGATCGAAACCTGCATCTCTGCGGTCGAGCAGGGCGTCGACGCCTCGGTCATCCTGGACGGCCGGGTACCCCACGCCCTGCTGCTGGAGATCTTCACCGAAGGCGGCGCCGGAACGATGATCGGGCGGGACTGAGGCGCCGACCGGCCGCCGAAGGGGGACCCGGTTCCCCCTTCCCATGCCTGATCCATCCACCACAGCGGCATCACCGGGTTAGCCCCGACGCCGACAAGGTCGATGCGACATGCTACGCGGTTGTCTATACGTGGCGGCTCGCCGACGACGAAAGCCCCTGTGGCTGGATGATTTCAGCGCGCAAAGCAAACCGTTGGGAGTCGCGGATTCATGAAACGGTATTCCCTGGAGGAGGTCGCCGAGGCTCATCCGGCGGACTTCCGGAAGATAGAGGCGACGACCGACGCCGACATTGAGCGCCACATCGCGGAGGACTCCGACACCGCGCCCGATCTGGGCAGCCAGTCCCCCTCCGAGTTCGTCGCCCGCTCCCCCGACCTGGACGCCAGGGTAATTCGCAAGCGGCTCGGCATCACCCAGGAAGAGTTCGCCTCCCTTTCGGAATCAACAGCTGGACGCTGCGGGAGTGGGAACAGCATCGCCGTGAGCCGGATGGACTGGCCCAGGCGCTCCTGAGGGCGCAGGAACGTCTATACCAACGGATCCGGCCGGCATGCCGACAAAATGCTGGCCCGGCTGCCTGGCCGTTCCACTCGCCGCACTGTGTTGGGCCATGGGCCCAACCTACGGTTCGATGCAGGGCAAAGGTGATGCGAGCCGACGATTGTAGGTAGGGCCCGTGACCCAACGCATCGGATCGGCTGTCCCGGACGGATCGACCTGATCGGGCACAGCTCTAGCGCGACGCTCCTTCGCCCGGATCAGGCAGGACGTCGCCGCCGCAAGATTCCTCGTCCCCGGCCCCGTTCAAAAATCCAGGAAGGCGCTGCGCTCTCCAGCGGCCGCCCGATTCCTGAAGTACTCCTCGGTCTGCAGTGCCGACAGCTCCACCGCGGCAGCCTTCAACGATGGTTGAGGTCGCAAAGTGTAGTTAAGCTTGCTCATCCGATTCTCGTCGCGTCTTCAGAAAAGACTACATCGGAAACGAATCGACCTGCGAGAGCGAAATGGCGGCGGAATGGGCGACGGAGGCTTCCTTCGCCGCTGTCCATGATGCATGCCCGTCCTTCGCCTTTAGGTGCCCCGCCCCCCTCAGCGCGCCGGCGGCTGGTTCCGGACGGCCCGGTCGAGCATTTCCCGCACGACGGCGTCCTCGCTGCGCTTGGTCGCCATGGCGGTGCCGCGGACGATGGCGTCGGTCAGGTCCATGGCCCGGGTCAGGTCGACGCGCCACTCCCCGTTCTCGCGCACGAAGTCGGCGGGCACCATGACGGGGCGCTGGTTGACCACCAGGGTGCCGCTGGCGCGATCGCCGCGCACCGACACTTTCTCCATGCCGGCCTGGGTGATGACGTTGGGTCCCAGCCAGTTCTTGCGCAGGCCGAACTCGACGATCTGGGCCGGGGTCATGCGCTTCAGCTCCGCCGGCTTCAGATAGTGCTGCAATCCCAGCGCGCCGAACTTCTCCGACGGGCCGAGACCCGCCATCTCGCCGTCCAGAGCCGCCTTGCGGGTCCGCTCGACGCGGGCGAGGCTATCGCGCGACAGCAGCTCCAGCACGCCGCTGCCGTCCTTCGCCAGAAGCGCTTGGCGGGCCGCGACGAAGGTCTCGCCGACCGCGGTGGCGTCCTGGTGGGCCGGCGCCACCTGCGCCAGGGCCGGAGAGCCTTCCGGGTAACCCGCGCTGATGCCGGCGCCGGCGAGGATCGCCACGCCCAGCAACGCATTGCGCACCGCAGCCACAGTCTTCATTCCATCCTATCCGTCACGAAGAGGGATCCTTCCCCCGGGGCGTCCATCACATAATGCGCGAATGCGGCGACGCAAAGGCGTCCCCCGCGGTGCAGCCACTTGCCGTACCGGCCCATCCGGCCCATTGTCACGCCATGACCGCGACCGACACCCGCTCCCCCTCGCCCCTTTCAGGCATCGACGTCTGGATCTTCGATCTGGACAACACGCTCTACCCGGCCTCCAGCAACCTGTTCGCCCAGATCGACCAGCGCATGACCGAGTTCATCGGCGAGCGCTTCGACCTGCCGTGGGACGAGGCGCGCCGCCGGCAGAAGCAGTTCTTCCGCGACTACGGCACGACGCTGCGCGGCCTGATGACGGAGCACGACGTCGATCCGATCGAGTTCATGGATTACGTCCACGACATCGACGTGACGCCGGTGATCCCCAGCCCCGAGCTGGACCGGGCGCTGGAACGGCTGCCCGGCCGCAAGATCGTCTATACCAACGGGTCCTGCCGCCACGCCGACAACGTGCTGGCCCGCCTCGGCATCGCGCGGCATTTCGACGTGATCTACGACATCGTCGCGGCGGGCTACGTGCCGAAGCCCGATCCCCGCCCCTATGGCGAACTGGTCGAGCGGCACGGCATCGAACCCCGGCGCGCCTGCATGGTCGAGGACATCGCGCGCAACCTGGTCCCGGCCGCGGCACTCGGCATGACCACCGTCTGGGTCCGGACCGAAGCCGACTTCGCCCGCCCCGACCGCGGCGGCGTCGGGCATGGCGACCACATCCATCATGCGGTGGACGACCTGATCGAATGGCTGGTCGGCCTGACGCGGCCGGGCGGGTCTCCGGACGCGACTGCGGTCGGCAGTTGACAGCGGCTTTGCCGGTGAACCATGTTCCGGTTTCCCTGATATAGAGCCGGATCGACCCCTGCCATGACCTCCGCCGACACGACCGACCTTCAGACCGCCATCGAGGCCGCCTGGGAAAACCGCGACCAGCTGAATACCGGCACCAGGGGCGCCGTCCGCGACGCGGTCGAGACCGCCCTGGCGGGCCTGGACGAGGGTCGCTTCCGGGTGGCGGAGCGTTCCGGCGACGGCGGCTGGCAGGTCAACCAGTGGTTGAAGAAGGCGGTCCTGCTGTCGTTCCGCCTCAACGACATGGCGCCGATCCCCGGCGGGCCGGTAGACGCGGCGCTGGGCGCGTCCTCCTGGTTCGACAAGGTGCCGTCCAAGTTCGCCGGCTGGGACGACCAGCGGTTCCGCGCCGCCGGGTTCCGCGCGGTGCCCAACTGCGTGGTGCGGCGGTCCGCCTACATCGCGCCGGGCGTCGTGCTGATGCCGAGCTTCGTCAACATCGGCGCCTATGTGGACAGCGGCACCATGGTGGACACCTGGGCGACCGTCGGTTCCTGCGCCCAGATCGGCAAGAACTGCCATATCTCCGGCGGTGCCGGCATCGGCGGCGTTCTGGAGCCCCTTCAGGCGGACCCCGTGATCATCGAGGACAACTGCTTCATCGGCGCCCGCTCGGAAGTCGCGGAAGGCGTGCGGGTCGAGACCGGCTCCGTGCTGTCGATGGGCGTCTATCTCGGCGCCTCGACCCGGATCGTCAACCGCGAGACCGGCGAGATCCTGTACGGCCGCGTTCCGGCCTACTCGGTCGTGGTCTCCGGCACCATGCCGGGCAAGCCGCTGCCCGACGGCAGCCCCGGCCCCAGCCTCTACTGCGCCGTCATCGTGAAGCAGGTGGACGAGCGGACCCGCTCCAAGACCTCGATCAACGAACTGCTGCGCGCCTGATGACCGCCGCCCCGGCAGCGTTGGACCCTGTTGCCCTGACCCAGGCGCTGGTGCGCTGCCCCAGCGTCACGCCGGCCGACGCCGGCGCGCTCGACGTGCTGCGGCGGGCGCTGGAGCCGCTGGGCTTCGTCTGCCACCGGCTCCGCTTCGAGGAGGAGGGGACGGCCCCGGTCGACAACCTGTACGCCCGCCTCGGCACCGCCGGCCCGAACCTCTGCTTCGCCGGCCACACCGACGTGGTGCCGCCGGGCGACCCCGCGGCCTGGGCCGCCGACCCGTTCGCCGGCACGATCGTCGACGGCCGGCTCTACGGCCGGGGCGCCTCCGACATGAAGGCCGCCGTCGCCGCCTTCGCGGCGGCGGTCGCCCGGCGGCTCGGCCGCGCGGGTCCGCCGCCCGGCTCGATCAGCCTGCTGATCACCGGGGACGAGGAAGGGCCCGCCGTCAACGGCACGCGCAAGGTGCTGGACTGGCTGGCGGAAAAGGGCGAGGTGCTGGACGCCTGCATCGTCGGCGAACCGACCAATCCCAACACCCTGGGCGAGATGATCAAGGTCGGCCGCCGGGGCAGCATCACCGGCTACCTGACCGTGTACGGCACCCAAGGCCACGTGGCCTATCCCCACCTGGCCGACAATCCCCTGCCCCGCCTGGTGCGGATGCTGGCGGCGCTGACGGCGGAGCCGCTGGACCGGGGCAACGCCCATTTCCAGCCCTCCACCCTGGCGATCACCACCATCGACGTGGGCAACCCGGCGGACAATGTGATTCCGGCCAGGGGCTCGGCCAGCTTCAACATCCGCTTCAACGACGAGCACACGTCGGACACGCTGAAGGACTGGATCAGGCGGACCTGCGACACCGTCGGCGGGGTTTACGACCTGAAGTTCCGGGTCAGCGGCGAGAGCTTCCTGACGCCGCCCGGCCGCCTGAGCGATCTGGTCGCCGACGCGGTCGAGCGGGTGACCGGCCGCCGGCCGGAGCTGAGCACCACCGGCGGCACGTCGGACGCCCGGTTCATCAGGTCGCACTGCCCGGTGGTCGAGTTCGGCATCGTCGGGCAGACCATGCACAAGGTGGACGAGCATGTGGCCGTGGCCGACGTGGAACGGCTGACCGCCATCTACGAGGCCGTGATCGACGGGTTCTTCGCTCCCGATCCTTCCCCATCCACCGGAGGCGACGCGGCATGACGCTGACGGCACGGGAAGCGGTCTATTCGATCTTCGGGGCCTACCGGCTGGCCATGCTCGACAAGACCGGCCTCAGCTATTTCGACCGCACGCCGGAAGGCGCCCTGCGATCCTTCTACGCCGCCCTGATCGTCCTGCCGGCCTATGCCGTGCTGGTCGTGCTGCGCCTGTGGGACGTGCTGCCCCAGGTATCGGCCCTGCGCTTCATCACGGTGGAAGGGCTGGCCTATGTCATAAGCTGGAGCGCCTTCCCGCTCGCCATGTTCCACATCAGCGGGCTGCTCGACCGTTCAGGCCGGTATTTCGACTTCCTGAGCGCCTACAACTGGTCCTCGGTGATCCAGATGGGCGTCTACCTGCCGGTCGTGGCCGTCGCGGATTCCGGCCTGGTGCCCGAAAGCCTGGGCGAGGGAATGGTACTGATCGTGACGCTTCTGGTGCTGATCTACCAGTGGTTCATCGCCCGGACGACCCTGGACATCAGCGGCGGCGCCGCGGCAGGCGTGGTCCTGCTCGACATGGTCCTGGCCGTCTTCATCACGGGCACCGCCGACGGCATGCTGGGCTGAACGCTCCCTGGTCTTGCGGATTAAAACAATTCGATCGGACTGTCGGCCCGGACTCCGCGCTATGGTGGCACGTGGTCCCGCGCGGTCGCGCCCGTGTCCAGCTTAGGCGCATCGGCTGACTTAACCGGGACTTCGAACCGTTATAGCCTGGGCACCAGCCGGCGAACCTGGATCGGGCCCCGCTCCGAAGGGATCGGGCGGGCCGGACACGAAACGATCGGCCAAGAAGAATGGAATCGCGATGATCAAACTCCTGCATATCGACGCCAGCGATTCCTATCGGTCGCTCCTGGCCGCCATGGCTCCGGCCGGTGCCTTCGCTGTCACGGCATCCCATTCCGGCGTCGCGGAAGCGACCGGGGACGACCGGGGGCTGTCCGGGTGCGACATGGTCATCCTGAGCGGCGCCGCCGCGGATCAGGCGGGAACGGGCATCGCGGCGCTCAAGGCCGCCGCGCCGACCAAGCCGATCGTCATCCTGGCCGAGCGCCTCTCCCTCGACAGCCTGGGCGCCAGCTTCGAGGCCGGGGCGATGGGCTATCTGGTCAAGTCGATCTCCCATGACGCGCTGTTCGAATCCCTGATGCTGGTGATCCTGGGCGAGAAGGTCTTCCCCGCGCAACTCGCCGATCTCTTGATCGAGAAGACACCGCACGACCTGGACCCCGGCCTGGCCGAACGCCGCCGCGCCCTGACCGCGAAGGAGTTCGAGGTCATGCAGTACGTCAAGCTGGGCTACAGCAACAAGCAGATCGCACGGACGCTGGGAATTGCGGACATAACGGTCCGTCTTCATATCAACAACGCGTTCCGCAAGATGAACGTGAAGAACCGCATCCAGGGCGCGCTCTGGATGATCGAGCACGAGGAGGAGCTGAACGCCCGGAAGACGATGCCGCGGGCCGGATAGTTCCAAACAGGACGGCGGTTGGATGCCATGAACGTTGACAAGCCGGATCTGCCCAGGGACGCCGCGGTCGGACGGCAGTCGACGCATCTCTGGATCGCGCGTCCGGACGGCAGCCTGGATTATGTCAACGGCAGCTGGCGCCGCTTCGCTGGCCGCTCCGCTTCGGACATGCTCGCCGACGGCTGGCAGCGGCTCGTCCATCCCGACGACCTGCCGGGCTTCCTGGCGGACTGGCGGGAGGCCTGCCGGTCCGGCACCCCGATGACGGCAGAGGTCCGGCTGCTGGCCGCCGACGGCTCGGCGCCCGTCTTCGTCGTGCAGGCGCAGCCGCTGACCGGCGGCGGCGGCGCGATCCTCAACTGGCACGGGATCAACACCGTCTTCCCGGCGGACTCCCCGGCCCTGTTCCACGGAAGCGAGAAGCCGTCGGAGATCATGGCGCGCGTCCGCACCCGGATGATCGCCTCGGCCGACCACGACCTGAGGCAACCGCTGAGCGCGCTGTCCTTCCTGTCGAATTCCCTCACCAAGCGCCTGCACGACCCGATCTCCCAGGATCTGCTGGCCGCCATGGGCCGGGCGATCCAGTCCATGCAGACGGTGGTCGACGGCCAGCTCTATTTCGACCAGGTGGATTCGGGGCAGGTCCAGCTCAACCTCACCGACCACCCCGTCAACGCCTCGCTGGTGACGCTGGCGAACGAGTTCAGCCCGATGGCGGAGCGCAAGGGACTGGGCTTCACGCTCCATCCCAGTTCCGCCACCGTCCGGACCGATCCGGCGCTGCTGGACACCATGCTGAAGAACCTGGTCTGCAACGCGCTCCGCTACACGGCCGAGGGCCGCGTCGTGGTCGGATGCCGCCGCCGGGGCGACTGGCTCCGCATCCAGGTGCTGGACACCGGCCGCGGCATCGCCGCGGAGGAGCTGGGGCTGATCTGGCAGGACTTCTTCCGCAGCTCGCAGAGCGTCCGCTCCTATCCCGGAGGCTTCGGACTCGGCCTGCCGGTGGTGAAGCGCCTGGCGGAGCGGCTCGGGCACACGGTGGAGGTCTCGACCACCCCCGGCCGAGGCTCCTGCTTCACCATCGCCCTGCCGCTGAGTCATCGCTCGGCGGCGCCGGCACCGGCCGGCGGCACGGCCGCGACACGGCCGCTCGACGGCCTGAGGCTGCTGGTCCTGACCGAGGAAACGGCCGCCGCCAACGCGATCCGGCTGCTCGTGGAGGAATGGGGTGGGACGGTCGAAACCGCGCGCACGGCGGCGGAGGCGGAGAGGCTCCTGGCCGGCGCCTCCGTCCCGCCCGACGCCATCGTCGCCGACTTCCGGCTGGGCGGACGGGCCGGCGTAGCCGGCGGCATCTTCACCATGCACACGCTGATCGGCGGCCAGGGCCATTCCCTGAAGGCGCCGGTGCGCGGCTTCATCCTGTCCGGGGACGACGGCGCCGTGCGGGAACGCGAGATCGAACTGGCCGGCTACGGCATGATCGCCAAGCCGATCGACCCCGAAGCCCTGTTCCGGGCGCTCTTCCCGATTCCCCGCCGGCGGCGACCGTAAAGAATCCCGACGATGCCGCCGTCAAACCCCTGACCAGAAACGCGCAATTCCGGTTTGTCCGGTGTCGGCGGTGTCAAAGGGGCTGACACATTGGGATTAGCCGATTGGCCCCGCAGACGCGGGCTCTCCCCGGCGCTACTGTCCCCACGCACAGTGCGGACAGAGAATGCAGCTCGACCAGACGATGATCGGTGCGGCGACCCATGGGGTCGCGGCGCTCACATATCTGATCCTGACGGCTCTGCTGGCCGGGACCTGGCGGCGCAACCGCCCCGGCGGGGCCCACGGCGTGGCGCTGATCGCCGCCGTCCTGCTGACCGCGGCCTGGGCGGGCGCCGAAGCCTTCGCGCGGATCGCCGCCCTGCCGCCGGCCGTCCCGGAATCGCTGCTGGTGCTCCGCTCGGCCGGCTGGCTGCTGTTCCTCCTGGTCGTGCTGCGCGCGGTGACCCACGGCCCTGCCGCCGGGTTCTGGCGGAATCCCCTCGCCGCCGTGGTGGGCGTGGTGACTGCGGTGGCCCTTGCCGACGCGGCGGTTCCCCTGCCGGTCGGCGGTTTCGCCGACGTCTCGCTGGTGGCCGGGCTGGCGATGGCGGTTCTGGGGCTGCTGATGGTGGAGAACCTGTTCCTGTTCACCCGCGACAGCGCCCGCTGGACCTTCAAGCATCTGCTGATCGGGCTGGGCGGGCTGTTCGCCTTCGACCTGTTCCTGCACAGCGGGGCGCTGCTGCTGGGCCGCACCGATCCCATGGCGCTGGCCGCGCGGCCCCTGGTCCAGGTGCTGGCGGTGCCGTTCCTGCTGGTGTCGGCTGCGCGTATCCGCACCCTGTCGTTCGACGTCACGATCTCGCGCGAGACGGTGCTGCACACCACGGCGCTGGTCGGCAGCGGCGTCTACCTGCTGGGCGTCGCGGCGATCGGTTACCTGCTGCGCGAGACCAGCATGACCCTGGGGCCGCTGGTCCAGATGCTGTTCTTCATGGGCGCCGTCATGGTCCTGGCGGTGCTGCTTCTGTCCGGCGAACTGCGCGCCCGCGCCCGGATGGCGATCGCGCGCAACTTCTTCAGCCTCACCTACGATTACCGGCGGGAATGGCTGCGCTTCATCCGCACGTTGTCGGACAGCGCGTCGCAGACCGGCCTGCACGAGCGCGCCGTCCGCGCCATGGCCGACCTGTTCGAATGCAGCAGCGGCGCCCTGTTCCTGCGCGGGCGGGGCGACATCTACGCCATGGCCGGGCGCTACAACTGGTCGGGCGGCGCCGGCATGCTGGCGCTGCCCAACGCCCTGGCCGAGCGGCTGGGCGAGCGGCGCGTGGTTCTGAACCTGCGCGACGGGCTGGACCTGTCCGGCGACCCGGCCGAGCAGGCGGTGCTGGGCTGGCTGCGCCGGCTCAACGCGCCCTGGCTGCTGGTGCCGCTTCGCCTGCGCGACGAGATCGTCGGCGCCATCGTGCTGAGCGAGCCGCGGGCGCCGCGCGACCTGACCTGGGAGGACGAGGACCTGCTGGAGATCCTGGGCGTCCAGGTCGGCAGCTACATCGCGGAGGAGCAGGCGAGCCGGGCCCTGTTCGAGGCCCAGCGGTTCGAGCGGCTGGGCCAGTCCTTCAGCTTCGTGGCCCATGACCTGAAGAACATGGTCAGCCAGCTCTCCCTGATCCTTCAGCACGCCGAGAAGCACGGCGACAAGCCGGAGTTCCAGCGCGACACGCTGGAGACGATCGGCGACTCGGTGGAGCGGATGCGGGCGCTGCTGGGTCGCCTGCGCGAGCGCGCCGAATCCGGCCCGGACCCGGTGGCCGGGGCGGCGGACCTGCGCGCCATGCTGCTCGACGTGGTCGAGCCGCGGCGCCATGCCCTGCCCGGCCTGGCGTTCGGCCGGCTGGACGAGGGCGTCGCGGTCGCCGTGGACCGGCTGGGCTTCACCGCCGCGGTCGAGAACCTGGTGCAGAACGCGATCGACGCCGCGCGCGGCCGGATCCGCGTCTCCGGCTTCGCCGAGGGCGGCCATGCCGTGGTCGAGGTGGCCGACGACGGGCCGGGCATGACCGACGCCTTCATCCGCGACCACCTGTTCCGCCCCTTCGCCTCGACCAAGACCACCGGCTACGGCATCGGCATGTACCAGACGCGCGACCTGATCGAGCGCTGGGGCGGCCATCTGGAGATCGAGAGCGAGGTCGGCGCCGGCACCACGGCCCGGGTGCTGATGCCCCTCGCCGCGGCGCCATCGCACACGGAACGGCAGGCCATACCATGACGGCACGCACCCTGCTGCTGGTCGACGACGACCCCGCCATCCTGCGCGGCCTGAAATGGTCGTTCGAGGACTGGGAGGTGCATACCGCCTCCGACCGCGAGAGCGCGCTCCGGCAGGTCAAGGCCCACCGGCCGGCGGTCGTGACCCTCGACCTGGGCCTGCCGCCTGCCCCCGACGACGCGGTGGAGGGGTTGCGGACCCTGGCCGAGATCCTGGCGGCGGCGCCCGGGACCAAGGTGATCGTGGTGACCGGCAACGAGGAGCGGGCCCACGCGGTCCGCGCGATCGCGCTCGGCGCCTACGACTTCTACCAGAAGCCGATCGACGGCCAGGTGCTGGGCCTGATCGTCGATCGGGCCTGCAAGGTCTGGGAGCTGGAGGCGGAGAACCGCCGGCTCCAGCAGGCGCGGGAGCCCAGCTTCCAGGGCATCGTTACCGGCGACGACGGGATGCTGGCGCTGTGCCGCACGGTGGAGAAGGTGGCGCCGACCGACATCAGCGTCCTGCTGCTGGGCGAGAGCGGCACCGGCAAGGAGCTGTTCGCCCGGGCGCTGCACGAACTCGGTCCGCGCCGCCGGGCGCCCTTCGTCGCCATCAACTGCGCCGCAATCCCGGAGAACCTGCTGGAATCCGAGCTGTTCGGCCACGAGCGCGGTGCCTTCACCGGCGCCGTCCGGCAGGTCAAGGGCAAGATCGAGACGGCGCAGAAGGGAACGCTGTTCCTGGACGAGATCGGCGACATGCCGATGAGCCTCCAGGTCAAGCTGCTGCGGTTCATCCAGGAGCGGGTGATCGAGCGGGTCGGCGGGCGCGAGCCGATCCCGGTGGATGTCCGGATCGTCTGCGCCACGCACCAGGACCTGGAGGCCCGGATCCGCGACGGCGCGTTCCGCGAGGACCTGTTCTACCGGATCGGCGAGATGGCGCTTAACATACCGCCGCTGCGCGACCGGGGCGACGACTGCGTCCTGCTGGCCCGCCACCTGATCGACAAATTCTCCGCCGACCATGGCCGGCGCAGGCTCCAGCTCTCCCCGGACGCGCTCGCGGCGCTGCGCCGCCACCCCTGGATGGGCAATGTCCGGGAGCTGGAGAACCGCATCAAGCGGGCGGTGATCCTGGCCGGCGGGCAGAGCATCACGGCCGCCGACATGGGACTGGCGGCACCGGCCGGCGATGACGCCGGGCAAGCCTCGGCGACGCTCCAGCAGGCGCGCGACGAGGCGGAGCGGAAGGCGCTGTCCAGCGCGCTCGCCCTGTCCGCCGGCAACCTGTCGGCCGCCGCCAAGATCCTGGGCGTCAGCCGCCCGACGATCTACAGCCTGCTGAAGCAGCACAACGTGAATACGCCGTCCTGAGGAGGGACCTTCCATGAAGACGCATCCGCCGACGAAAGCCCGGCACGGCATGCGGCGCAAGCTGGGCCGCCTGATGGCCGCGGCGTCGATCGCGGCCCTGGGCGCGGGCTTCACCCCCGCGCATGCCGACGCCCAGCGCTCCCAGGGCTTCTACCAGGACGCCGTCCGCCAGTACGAGGCCGGCAACGCCGGCGCCGCGGTGATCCAGCTGCGCAACGCGCTCCAGCAGGACGCCGGCAACCTGGAGGCCCGCCTGTTGCTCGGCGAGCTGTACCTGCGCACCGGCGACCCCGTCTCGGCCGAGAAGGAGCTGCGCCGCGTCTTCGACGCCAGGCGCGGCGACGCGGTTGAACTGCTGCTGGCGCAGTCGCTGATGCTGCAGCGCCGCTTCGGCGACGTCTTCGAGGTCCTGTCGCCCCAGGGCGCCACGCCGGAAGCGACCCGGGCCAAGCTGGTCCTGACCGGGCAGGCCTATATCGGCACCGGCCAGATCGACGACGCCGAGACCATGTTCCGGACCGCGCTGGACGGAGCCCCGGACGCGGTGGACGCCAAGCTCGGCCTAGCCCGCGTCGAGGCCCTGCGCAACGACCTGGACTCCGCCTCGGCGCTGGTGGAGGAGGTTCTCCGGGCCGATCCCGACAGCCTGGAAGGGCTGCTGCTGTCGAGCGAGATCGACCTGGTCCGGCAGCGCACCGACAACGCCCTGGCCGCCCTCAACCGCGCCGGCTCGATCGCCCCCGACGACCCCAGGGTGCTGCTGCCGCGCGCCCGCGTCCGGCTCCAGACCGGGCTGGTCGACGAGGCGGAGAAGGACGTGGCCCGCGTCCTCCAGCGGTCGCCCAGGGACGTCACGGCCCGCTACCTGAAGGCGTCGATCCAGATGATCCGGGGCGACGCCGACGGCGCGCGGGAGACCTTCCTGCCGATCGAGGACGCCCTGGCCGACTACACGCCCGCCCTCCTGCTGAACGCGCTGATCAAGTTCAATACCGGCCAGTATGCCCAGGCCGAAGCCGCCCTGAACCGCTTCAGCGCGGTGATGCCCGACCATACCGGCGCCCGCCGGATGCTCGCCGCGACCCATCTGCGCACCGAGAACCCCTTGAGCGCGGTCGAGGTGCTGAAGCCCCTGGTCGCGGCCCATCCGGAAGACCTGACCGCCCGCCAGATGCTGGCCGGCGCCTATCTGCGGCTGGGCGAGTTCGATCAGGCGACCGCGATCTACCGCGACCTCGCCACGGTGCGCGACCGCCAGACGGCGCTCCGCGCCCGCTCCACCCTGGGCCTGCTCCAGGCCGCCGGCGACCAGTCGCAGGACCTGCCGCCGGAGAAGCGGCAACAGGCGGCGCTGGTGCTGGACTATATCCGCAACGGCGAGTTCCGGCGGGCCCACGAGGCGGTCGCGGCGATGCGGCAGGGCGAACCGGACAACCCGATGCTGGCCAGCCTGGACGCCGCCGTCTACATGGCCGAGGGCGACCTGGGCGCCGCCCGGTCGAAGCTCGAGGACGCCCGGCGGATGGACCCGGAGATGGCCGAGCTGATCGGCAACCTGAACGCCGTGGATGTCCGCATGGGCAACCTGGAGGCCGTGGAGAAGCGCCTGCGCGACGACGCCGCCGCGAACCCGCGGGACGAGCAGCCGGCATTGCGGCTGGCGCAGTTCCTGGCGCGCGGCCAGCGCCCGGACGAGGCGATCGCCGTGCTGGAGGGCGCCGCGGCCGCCCAGCAGGATTCGATCCCGGTGCGCCGGGCGCTCGCCGACCTGTACGCTCGCCGCTCCGACAAGGCCAAGTTGCAGGCGGTCGCGGCCCAGCTCCGCCAGATCGGCGCCGGCCGGCCGGAAGGCCTGGCCGCCGCCGCGGCGGTCTACCGCGCCGCGAACGAACCGGGCAAGGCGGCGGACGCGCTGCGCGACTATGTCAGGGCAAAGCCCGACGACACCGAGGCCCAGGTCGCCCTGGCCCAGAACCTGATGGCGGCCGGCAGGCAGGCCGAGGCGAAGCCGGTCCTGGAGGGGATCAAGGCGAAGGACCCCGCCAACCCTGTGGCGACCCTCGGGCTGATCGACCTGGCGCTGGCCGCCAACGACGCGGAGGGCGCGCTGGGGCTGGCCGACGGCCTCGCCCAGGCCGACCCGGTGGCTTCCGCCCAGCTCCGGAGCAACGTCCTCATCAGGACGAACCGCCCGGCCGACGCGCTGACGTCGCTGGAGCAGGCGATGCAGCGCACGCCGGACCGCCGGCTCGCCATGGCGCTGTTCGAGGTTCGCCGCAACCAGGGACAGGTCGACCGGTCCATCGCCGGGCTGGAAGACTGGGTCCGGGAGAACCCCGACGACACGTCGGTGCGCACCGTGCTGGCCGATACCTACCTGACCCTGCAGAACCTGAAGCAGGCCGAGACCCACTACGACGTGCTGGTTCGGAACCGGCCGAACGACCCGATGCTGCTGAACAACGCCGCCTGGCTGAAGCATGAACTGGACCGGCCGGAAGCGCTGGAACTGGCGCGCCAAGCCTACGCCGCCGCTCCCAACTCGCCGGAGATCGCCGACACGCTGGGCTGGATCCTGGTCCAGGCGGGCGAGACCGGCGAGGGCCTGAACCTGCTGCGCCGCGCCGCCGCCGTCGCTCCGGACAACCGGGACATCCAGTACCACCTGGCCTATGCGCTGAACGCCTCGGGCGCCAAGGACGAGGCCACGGCGATCCTGGAGAAGCTGACCCAGGGCGACCAGGCGTTCCAGGCTCGCGACGATGCGGCGGAGCTGCTGGCCTCGATCAGGCGATAGGGACCATGCAGCTCCGGGTCTCCCCCGCCGCCCCGTCGCGCGCGCTTTCCGACTCGCTGGTGTGCCCGCGCTGCCGGGCTCCGCTGATCGGCCGGGAAACCGGGCTGGCCTGCACGGCTCCCGAGTGCGGCAGGGTCTATCCGGTCGTGGACGGCACCCCCATCCTGATCCACGACGAGAACAGCGTCTTCGCCGTCGCCGACTTCACGGCGCGGCGCGGCGGGGCCGGCGGGGGGCCCGAGACGATCAAGCTCCGCGACGAGGCGCCGGCCCGGGGCCTCAAGGCCGCCCTGCGGCGCGCGGCGGAACGGGCGATCTATTTCTCGGTCAACGCGTCGGACTGGAGTTCGGAGAAGTCGATCGACTACGTGGCCCGGGCGCTGCCCGAGGCGCGCATCCTGGTGACCGGGGCCGGCGACAAGCGCTACCCCGACCTGCCCAACGTCCGGTACGTCTATACCGACGTGATCCTGGGCCAAGGGGCCGACCATGTCTGCGACCTCCACGACCTGCCCTTCGCCGACGCCACCTTCGACGCCGTGATCGCGGTCGCGGTGCTGGAGCATGTCGCCGACCCGTACCGCTGCGTCGCCGAGATCGCCAGGGTGCTCAAGCCCGGCGGCTACGTCTACTCGGTGACGCCCTTCATGCAGCAGGTCCATATGGGCCGCTATGACTTCACCCGCTTCACCTTCCTGGGCCACCGCCGGCTGTTCCGCCATTTCACGGAGATCAAGGCCGGCATGGCGCTCGGTCCGGCCGGCGCGCTCGCCTGGTCGTTCGAGTATTTCGTGCTCAGCTTCTTCCGGGACCGGCGGGCGCGGAAATACGCCAGGGCCGCAGCGAAGATGGCGACCATCCCGCTGAAATATCTCGACCGCGTCCTGGCCAAGCGCGAAGGCTCGCTGGACGCCGCCGGAGGCGTATATTTCTTCGGCACCAAGGCGGAGCAGCCGATCTCCGACCGCGACCTCCTGAAATTCTACCGCGGCCTCGACGTCGTCTACGAGGATTGACGCGGCGAAGGGAGGAATGGGGCACAGATAACGGCGATGGACATGGATACCGCCCGGATCATCTCCGTCCATCGCCGTCATCCGTGGCAAGACTATACATTATCCGACCTACAGCCCCGACGGGTTCTCGCCGTTCAGGACGCCGCGGCCGGCGGACAGGGCGGCGCGGGCGATCTCGGCGGGGGGCAGGCCTTGGAGCCGCAGCCAGCGGACCGCCTCGACGAAGCGCCGGTCGCGCGCGGCGCGGGTCAGCAGGACGCGGGCGGCCCAGTAGCGGCGCGCCTCCAGGATCGGGCGCAGGCGGTCGGACCCGGCGCGGGCGTCGAGCCAGCGGATCACCCGGCCCAGGGCCTCGACATTGTCCATCAGGCGCGGCAGCACGCGGGTTTCGTCGCGCGACAGGCTGGCCGGGATGTTGGCGATGACCGTCCCCGGTTCGGGTGCGAACCCGATGCGGTTCGCCGCGATGGCGGCGCGCCAGAACAGCTCGAAATCCTCGCAGGTCCGCAGGTCGGTCGGGAACAGTCCGCCGATCCGGTCCAGCAGGTCCCGGCGCAGGATCACGCTCGACGTCTTGATGTGCCAACCCGTCAGCAGCGCGGCGGGGTCGCAGCGCTGCTCGACCGTCAGCGGCGATTCCGGGTCCGGCTCGGTTCCACAGGCCTGCTCGAAGTCCTGGACGCAGCGGGAGTGGATGAAATCCAGGCCGGGTTCCCGCCCGATCATCCGGCGGGCATTCTCCAGCTTGCCCGGCAGCCAGGCGTCGTCCGAATCAAGCAGCGCCACCCAGTCGCCGGTCGCCACCCCGATGCCGAGGTTCCGCGCGGCACCCGCTCCCCGGTTGGCCTGCCGGAGCGCCACCACGGGCGGGCCGCCCTCGCGCCCCACGGCTTCCAGGATGTCCGCCGTCCCGTCGATCGAGCCGTCGTCCACGACGATGACCTCGTGGGCCGGGAAGGTCTGGGCGCGCACGGACCGGACCGCCCGGGCGACATGCTCCGCTCGGTTGTAGGTCGGGATCACCACGCTGAAGCGCGGACCGGTCATGACGCCAGGGACAGCGGCTGTCCGCCCGGACCGCCGACCAGCGCCGCCCGCAGGTCGTCCTTCAGCCGTCCGGCCAGCCGGGGCGCGCATGCCGCCCTGACCGCCTCGACCTGGGCGCGGTAGCGCCCGCCCTCCCCCAGCGTGTCGCGGAGGCCGCTGCGGATAAGGTCGGCCATCTCCTCCCCGTCGCGGCACAGATAGCCGATGTCGCCGTGGCGGTCGAACAGGTCGCGGAAGATCGGCAGGTCGAAGGCCAGCATCGGCTTGGCGAACGCCAGGGCGTCGGCCAGCACGCCGCTGGGCGAGTAGCGGTAATGGTCGCCCCGGTA
Organism: Skermanella rosea; assembly: GCF_016806835.2. Taxonomy (NCBI): domain Bacteria; kingdom Pseudomonadati; phylum Pseudomonadota; class Alphaproteobacteria; order Rhodospirillales; family Azospirillaceae; genus Skermanella; species Skermanella rosea. The sequence continues at coordinate 4,784,015 of NZ_CP086111.1, forward strand.
GGGCATGCAGACGAAATGCAAGCGGGCCAGGGCGTCGACATAGTCGCGCCGTCCCAGCTTGGCCGCGGCGGGCCGGCTGGCGAGCGCCTCCAGGTCGGCCCCGGCCATGTCGGCGCCGAGCCGGCCGGCGGCATGGAACTCCACGCCCGGCCCTGCCGCCCGGCCGGCGATGTCCAGGAACTCGGCAAAGCCCTTCTCGCGCGAGGCGCCGCCCATGAAGCCGATGCGCAGCGGGCCGTCCGCGACGGGCGCCGGCGCGGACGCCGCCTCGACCGAGCTGACGGGGTGCGGCAGCACGCGGACGTCGGCGGGATTCAGGCCGGGCAGCGCCGCCAGCAGCTCGCCCCGGATCGCCGGCTCCATCACGAAATAGCGGATCGGCAGCCGGCTCGGCAGCGACAGGGCGGTCCGCAGGTCGGTCAGCCGGGTGACGGGGTTGCGTGACCGCCAGGACCACAGCAATGCCAGGTTCCCGTGCAGGACCACATGGACGTCGCGCACGCTCGACCGAAGGCCGCGCAGCTTCAGCGCGGCGATCAGCGACGGGCACGAGCTGGCCAGGATCAGGTGGGACTCGGTGGCATCGGCCAGCAGCCGGCCGGCGAACTCCAGGTCGTGGCGCATCCGGCCGCGGAAGTCGGGCGTCCGGGGCGGCAGCTCGACCGGCCGGAAATCCACATCAGCCCCGTCGGCAGGGTCGATCAGGGAGCGGATCAGGCCGATATGCCCGGCCTCGCCGTAGAAGCGGACGGGCTCGCCGGGAAAGGCGCGCACGACGGTTTCCAGCAGGCCGGTATTCACCGGCACATGCTCGTCGCCCCAGATGATGGGTTCGGTGACGATGATCATGGTCGGGCGGACATACCGGACGGTGCGGACCCGGTCAACTCGCCGGGGCGCCGGTGGCGGCTGGCCGCAGGAAGCCGCCCCGGCTGACCCGCGCCACCGCCGGCTCGGCCGCCGCCCGTTCCGCCCGCTCGGCCGCGGCCAGGATCGCCTTGACCGAGGTCACGATCACCACGGACACGAAGAACACCGTGTAATAGGCCATCGACAGCGCCGCCCCGGCGACGAAGTAGCTGATGAAGCTGACCTGCATCATCCGTCCCAGGTGGAACGCCCACTCGAACTCCGGCCGGTCCCGGCTCATCCGGATGATCGCCCGGGCGTTCAGCCAGCCGACCAGGCCGATCCCCAGGAAGATCCCCAGCCCGATCGGCCCCTGGTCGCCCAGCACCTGGAAATAGATGCTGTGGGCCGCGCGTTGCGGCCGGCCGGGGACGTAGCGCTGGAACACCTGCCGGACCTCCGTCGTGGCGAGGCCGCCGCCCACCAGCGGGCGGTCGGCCGCCACCCGCATCGCGTAGTTCCAGGCGTCGAACCGGCCCTGGACCGATTCGTCTTTCTGGTAGTTCTCGATCGTGCCGATGCGCTCCTTCCAGCTGTCCGGCATCATCGTCACGGCGGGCACGAAGGAGGCCAGCAGGAGCACCATGGTCACGAACTTGCCGGACGAGCGCAGCCAGAACACGAAGGCGGTCACGCTGAGCGCCAGGAACCCGCCGCGCGAGTAGCTCCCGATCACCGAGATGATGGTCAGCGCCATGGCTAGCGCCAGGCCCAGCTTGATCAGCCGGTTGGCCGTGGTCACCCGCAGGTAGTTCATCAGCGGGATGACCATGCAGCAGGCGAGCGCCAGGTGGTTGCGGTCCTCGATGATCGATTGCGGCGGCCCGAGCACGGTATAGGCGCCGCCGTTGGCGATCGTGAAGCCGCCGCCCTTGACCCCGAAATAGCCGATCGACAGCGTGATCATCCAGATCAGCGCCTGGATGCGGACCTGGCTGCGCATGATCGCCGCGACGGCCAGGGCGAAGACCAGGTTCTTGATGTGCAGGTCCCAGTGGAACCAAGAATTGGACGGCGCCAGCGAGGTGGCCGTCGTGAGCGTCATCCAGGCCATGAACAGCAGGATCATGACCGTGGCGGCGTTCAACGGCAGGCGCTTCGGTTCCCTCGCCACCAGCCACGCGATGAAGGTGATGACGACGATCACCAGGTTCAGTTGGAGGGCGTAGGTGAAGTCCCAGGTCAGGCGGTGCGGGCTCATGATCGCGATCCAGGCCCAGGTGAGCACGCCGACCGCCGGCATCGTCAGCGCCATCACCGCGAGGACCAGGAAAAGCATGAACAGAATGAGGGAACGCATTCAGTGCCCGTCCACCGGAATTCCAAAATCCCTAAAAATCTTTGAAAAGACCATCCGCCGAACGGCCGGCCGCGGCAGTCCGGACCGCATCATGGCGGCCATTTACGGTGCCCGGACCCGTAAGGGTCAAATTGAACTTGGAAGTAAGCCCATTTCGCACTATTGGCCCCCTTTGACTTTTTGCGTAGTGATATGGCGGGTGTGTTTCATGCCGCTTGGCAATATTTCCCGGGTATCGGCGGCATCCTTCAAGGCGGACGAACCGTTTGCCCTCTGGTTGTTCATTCCGGGGGGGTCGTTCATTCCGGGGGGCCGTCCGCCCCGCGGAGCCGTGTCCTGAAGGATCGGGCCCGAAAGGAACTAGGTTGACTGGGTTTGCTTCTTCACAGATTGATCAGGCCATGGTGTCGGCATCCGGCCGCGACGGCGAGGAGCGGAGCGACCGCGATCCCCTGAAGGTGCTGATCCTGTCCTGGTATTTCCCGCCGTCCAACACGATCGGCGCGATCCGGGTCGGCAAGCTGGCCAAGTACCTGATGCGCCGCCATGTGGACGTGCGGGTCGTGACCGCGCGCGAGCCCGACCTCGCCAAGACCCTGCCGCTGGAGATCCCGCCGGAACGGGTCGTCTATACCCGCGCGGTGGACGTCAACCGGCCGATCGACGTGGTCGGCAACCTGCGCAACCGCCTGCTGCGCCGGACGCCGGCGCCGGGCGGCGGCGCTCCGGCCGGGGCCGGCGGTGCCGGCGCAGGGGGCCGAAGCTCCCTGGTCGGCAGGGTCCTGTCCACGGTCAGCGACCTCTATCTCAACCTGTCCAACCTGCCGGACCGCTATGTCGGTTGGCTGCCCTGGGCCGTCGCGGGGGCCAGGCGCACCTGCCGCGACTGGAAGCCCGACCTGATCTACGTGACCGGCCCGCCCTTCACCGCCTTCCTCGCCGGCCACCATCTCAGCGCCCGGCTGGGCGTGCCCTGGATCGCCGAGTTCCGCGACCGCTGGGCCGACGACCCCTATTTCGAGGCGCCGGACTGGCGGATGGCGCTGCTCGACCGCATGGAACGCCGGGTCGCCGGCAGCGCCAGCGGCATCGTCACCGTGTCCGAGCCCTGGACCGAGTTCTACCGCGCCAAGTACGGCAAGCCGGTCGCGACCATCTACAACGGCTACGACCCCCAGGACTTCCCGCTGCCGACCGAGCCGCCCCCGGCCTCGCCGGACCTGACCATCACCTATGCCGGCGTGCTCTATTCCGGCCGGCGGGACCCCTCGCCGCTGTTCCAGGCGCTGGCCCTGCTGGGGCCGGAGCGGGAGCGGGTCCGGATCGAGTTCTACGGCAGCGACCCCGGGCTGGTGTTCCCCCCGGCCGAGCGGGCGGGCGTCACCGACCGGGTCACGGTCCACCCCGCCGTGCCCTACAAGCGGTCGCTGGAGATCCAGCGCCGGTCCGACGTGCTGCTGCTGCTCCAGTGGAACAACCCGCGCGAGCAGGGCAACGTGCCGGCCAAGCTGTTCGAGTATTTCGGCGTGCTCCGCCCCATCCTCGGCATCGGCCTGGAGGACGGCGTGCCCGCGCGCCTGATCCGCGAGCGTCAGGCCGGCTTCTTCTCCAACGATCCCCAGGCCATCGCCGACCAGATCCGCCGCTGGCTGGCCGCCAAGGACGCCGCCGGCGGCCGCCTGGAACGCCTGCCGCCCGCCGCCCGCGAGGGCCTGTCGCGCGACATCCAGTTCGAGCGGCTGCTGGATTTCTGCGCCAAGGTCATCCAGCCCGCCGCCGCCGACTGCGCCACCCGCAAGCCCAGGGACGCCTGAGGGACTCAGGCGAATTCCCGGACTTTTGCCATAAAAACTGCCAAGAACCGCATCGTCGGATGTCATGGAAGGATGGTACCCAGCCGACGGTTGGCAGCGTTCCGAATGACGGGGGCTGAAGATGGCGCGGGCGACGGAAGTACTTATCGCCATTGTCGGTGCAATGATCGCCGTATCCTCCGCCGCCTCGGCGGAGGAAAAGACCGTCATGATCAACACGCTGGAGTGGTGCCCCTATGTCTGCGCCGACGCCGCCGACGGCGGCTTCAACACCGTCATCGTGCGCGACGCGTTCCAGGCGATGGGCTATACGCTCCAGTACGAGATCCTCCCCTGGCAGTGCGCCGTCGCGCAGGCCAAGGACAGCGACACGGTCGCCGGCTATTTTCCCGAGTACCCGGCGGAAATCGAAGGCTTCACGCTGTCGGACAGCATCGGCGAGAGCCCGCTCGGCCTGATAATGCCCGCCGGTGCCAAGGTGCCGGAAGTCACGCCCGCCGGCTTGGCGAAGCTGAAGCTCGGCGTCGTCAGCGGCTACGTCAACGCGGCCCCGGTGAGGGAGGCGGTCGAGAAGCATGGTCTGAAGACCGAAGGCGTGGTGGACGACGTCATCAACATTCGCAAGGTCGCCGCAGGCCGGATCGACGCGGCCGAAATCGACCGGTATGTCTTTGCCCACCTCCTCCGCACGGAAAAGCAGCTCGCCCCGTTGCGCACCCAGGTGGATTACGCCGCGACGATGGAGATCAAGACCCTCCACATCGCTTTCAACAACGGCCCTTACGGACGCAGGATCGCCGAGATCTTCGCCGAGGGACTGAAGCGGATAGACGTGAAGGCGCTGCAAAGCCGCTATTTCGCGCAGGCGCCCACGACCGGCACCGTGGCCCGCTGAAGCCGCATCCATGCGATCGTCAACTCGAAAGTGCCGAAGATCCCTCTCCGCCCTCCCGACCGCCTTCGCCTTGTCGCCCCCGGGCCGGAGTCCTGTTGGCCGGATGCGTCGAGCCTTGGTGCCGGTGAGTCGCAGATCGTTTCCCGATCATCGCCATCAGTAGCGGAAATCGGGCCTTGTGACCACGCCCAGCAAGGTGCCGGTGGAATTCGTGACAAGTAGCGCCTGCGGCCTTGACGCTGGCGTCGAGCCCGCCGGGAAGAATTTCGCAGACAGGTCCCCGGTGGAAACGCCGACATCCACCGTGTCGATCAGCACCGCTGGAGTGGCGGCGACGACGTCGGCGACGGTGGATGCCGTCACGTCGACCAACCCGCCGTCCTCGGTCGCCTTGACGGAAAAGTACTCAAGCAGCATCGTCGGAGTCAGCAGCCGGTAGGGTGGCGTAGCCGTAGGATCGGGGACAAGCGCAAGCGGCGGCCGGGCGCTTCGGACGACACCCAACGCCAAGGCGAGCGTGTCGGTCAAAGAGACGACGGTCGGCGCTACAAACTTTACCGTGGTCAGCAGCTTGCCCGGAAGGTTGGCCTCCGGTGTCGGCGCCGTACGGATCACGGCCGGCACCGTCGAGTGGCGACTCACCCATGCTCTCGTGGATGTGCAACGGAACCCGATGAATTCCAGGATCCTGTCGTGAACCTGTTTGTGGTTGATGTGCCGGTAGTGGACAGGTTCGTGATGCGCGACCCTGTTCCTGAAATCGTTGATGGCGGCAACCCGATCCTTGACGTAGCCTCTTCCCTTGCCAGCCGGCAGGTTGGGAAAAACCGTTTCGAGGATGCTCTTGCCGCTCACGCGGTCAGGCAACGGCCACAGCCAGCTGTAGTCACGACGAAAGAGGTTGGACCAGAAGTCGAACGTAAGCGCTGCGACGATGTCGTCCGGACTTGGATGAATGTTCCCGTTCGCCGCCAGCCTGCTGATCGCTTTCTGAATGGCCGCCTGGGGCTGGATGTTCAGGCGTTTATACAGTCGCCCGGAAGCGGGGTCCATCCACCCAGGACCGCCGAAATTGCTTGAGAACGCCTCGTGCATCGCGTTTCGGGTTATCACCTCGGCAACGTGCAGCGGGTACAGGAACGATTTCGCGATCCTGGCATTCCAGAGATATAACTTCATTGCCATGTCGCGGTCCGAACCGCCCACAGCCACGAGGTATGGCGCCAAGCGCGAGGGCGATATCGCCGCATCGAGGTCGCTATGCATCTGCCCTGTGTAGTGGAACAGTTCTTGACTTTCCGCCATTGCTCACTATTCTCGGTGCCAGAGCAGCTAGCGCAACGCAAGGCGCAGCACAGACCCCGGACCAGGTACGCCGCGTCCGGGGTTTTTCATTTTCTATATAGCTGGCTGCCGATTTTCCACCCTTATAAGCTGTGGTAGCCATACAGGTACGTCGCAAGGAAGCGTCTGGGGATTTTCGGCACGTGTCAATCGCCGGTGCTCCGGCGGAACGATAGCCGTTCCGTTGCTCGGCAGGCTCCCGAACCGAACGCCCTCTCCTCCGGGCAGGGAGAGGGCTGGAACGAAGGGCCGTCTCGATGCCGGCGTCAGCCCGCAACCTCCCGCTCCAGCTCGTTCGCGTCGATGAAGAACTTGGCGGCCCAGTTCAAATACTCGTAGGTGCCGTAGCCGCCGTCCACCGGGAAGGAGCCCTTGACGCCGCCGCGGGTTTCCGGCGGGCCGGCGGTCTCCACGGTGCGGCGGACATGGGCGTTCACCTTCAGCGCCGCGTCGCGGTACCGGGCATCGCCGGTGTCCTGGTACAGCATCAGCCAGCAATGGGCGACCTGGACGGAGCCGGTCAGGCATACCCAGTCGACCGCCGGTTGCCACTCCGCCGTCAGCCGGCCGGGCAGCGACCCGTCGGGGCCGACGCAGCCCAGCAGGCCGTCGGCCAGCCGGATGCCGGCCGCGCGGAAATCCTGGTCGGGCCGGAATCGCGACGCCTCCAGGATGCCCCGCAGCGCGTAGCCCAGCGTGTGGGTCAGCGGCCGGTGCGGCTCCTCCAGGCAGCAGTCGGCCATCCAGCCGTTGGGCCGCTGACGGCCGATGGCCCAGCGCACCTGGGCCAAGCCCGCCTCCCCCCAGCCGCGCGACGGGTCGATCCGGGCGGCCTCCAGCAGGCCCCAGGCGACATGGGTCTCGTAGCTCTTGTCGTCGGCGCGGGCGAACGGCGTCGGAAAGCGGCGCCAGCAGCCGTCCGCGTCCAGGCTACCGGCCAGCCAGTCCGCGGCCTGGGTCATGGCCGGGCGGTAGGCGTCGCCGAACTCCGCCACGCCGGCCGCCAGCCCCAGCAGGATCTGCCCGGTGTTGAAGGTCACCGGCACGCGCGGGGTCTGGCCGACCATGCCGCCCTGGAACCCGCCCTCCGGGAATTGGATCGACGCCAGCCAGTCCAGCATGCGCCGCGCCCGCTCGCGCAGGTCGGCATCGCCGCGCAGCCGCGCCTGGGCGATCAGCGTCGGCACGATGTAGCCGGTCGTCTCCGGGTAGGAGGGCGCCCAGCCGCCCACCAGGCTGTAGTGCCGCGCCACGCCGCCGTCGCGCGAGGCGGAGTTGTCCTGGGCCGCGCGCAGCCAGTCGAGCGATGCGGCGACCGCCGCCTCGATGCCGGGGTCGGCGCGCTGGTCGCCGGAGCGGTCCTGCCGCACGGCCGCCTTGGCCGCCGGGGGCAGCCGCTGGAAGTCCGCCAGGTGCTTAAGCGGACGCAGCCTGTCTTTGACGATCCTCGGGACCAATCTGGGCAGAAGCTCTTGAACCGGCACCGAAGTCTTTCCTCTCGTTGTCATGGCCCGACCCCTCGGCGGGGTCGCGGTAGATGGTGACGCCCTGGACCATCAGGCATTCCAGGCAGGTGAACATGTCGGCCGCCCGGATCACCCAGGCCTTGCCGTCGCCCAACTTGATCCAGCGCAGGCCGCCGTCCCGCTCCAGGTAGCGGGTGATGTGCTCGCGCACGGCCAAGCCCGTCGGCTTGTCGATGCGGTCGGCCGAGACGACCGACGAATGGGCCATGACGGCGACCTTCAAGGTTTCGCCGTTCCGGCCGGTGACCTCCCGCAGGAGCGGGCTGTCCGGCGTATAGACCGGGAACGGGAAGCTGTCGCCGCGAAGGTCCTCCAGCACGTGGTAGAAGGTGACCGGCCCCAGGTCCGTTCCCAGGCCCATCAGCCAGCCGTCCGCCTCCAGCAGCCGCCCGAAGGGGCTGTCGGCGTCGAACGCGAAGGGCGAGCGGTGATGGTCGGCGACCAGCCACTCCGCATGATCGCCCAGCGCCGCCACCGAATGGGTGGGGTGGATGCTGCGCCGGGCGCGCGGGTCTCGGCGCAGGGTCTCGGCGATCCTGCCCATGCCGGTCGGCGTCTCGCGCACGTCGAAGCGCGGGCCGGACTTCAGCGTCTCGTACATCGACCCGGTCATGGTGAAGGCCGGCATCGCCAGCGTGCCGCCCCGTGCCACGACCGTATTCTCCAGCGCCGCCAGCACCGTCGCGGCGCCGCCCTCGACGAAGCCCAGCCGGGAGAGAGAGCTGTGGACGAAGACCACGGCCCCGTCGGGCAGGCCGGCCGCCTTCAGGTCGTTTTCCAGCTCGGCCCGCCCGATCGCGCGGCGGCCGGCGCCGTGGCGCCGCTCCGACCGCTTCGCCAGGGCGGACTCGACCAGGGCGGCCCCGCCGGAAGATATGGCCGCGTTGATCGCCCGCTTCATTCCGGCCGGAAGCAGCCGGCTGGCCGCCCTGAGCAGCGGGCCGGGAACGGCCGATTCGATCATCCGATGGATCCGTTTCCTGTTCTCCGGCGGCACCGACGCGGTCTGGCCAGGGTTCGCAGCCATCGGTTTGTCTCCCCTTGGACTTTCTACAGTCTCGGTATGATTACGCTGATCTTCTCCAGTCAATCGGACCCGGTCCTTTTCATAAATAAAGCTACAAATACAATCATTTCTCTTTGCTCGTGCGAGGTTGCGGGAACCGTAATCGACCATCAATGACGCCAATGGTGAGGCCGATACTTCATATGGATTGTTGCATCTTCGGCACCGGATTCGGGAAAACTCGACCTGCAACAGCCAGCGCCTTGAAGCCGTTACCTCTTCGTTGCGGAGGTGCCGCGAATCACCCCGGCGTTACGGCCCGGATACCTCGTAAGGACAGCGGACAAGCCGCTGTCGCGTCATGCAACTCTATGGGTTCTCATGGTTAGATCGGTTTCCACGATGAGCCGGGCTCCGCTGCAGCAGCACGGCACGGAAGCCGACCCCGACCGGACGGCTCCCGGCGGCATGACAGTGGACGACAGGGCGGCGGACCATGGGGCGGCGGATGACAGGGCGCCGGACGAACCGGCAAAGGAGCGGGAGGTGACACAGAGCGTCCGGGACCGGATTCCGGATGACAGAACGCTGGAGGAACTGGCATCCGACCTGCGCGCGCTGTCCGGCCAGATCGTGACGGCCCGGGTGATGGGCCTGGACGGCCGGCCCGACACGGCCCCGCCCCCGGAGGACGACGGTTCCCACGGGCGTGCCCTGGCGCCGGCCGCCCGGATGGTCGGCGACCTGCTGTCCGCCGAGCTGGGCCGGACCCTGGAGCGGACGATGGAACAGGCGGGAGCGCGACAGCGCGAGGAGCTCGCCTCGCTCCTGCTGAACCATACCCAGGGCATGCGGGCGACCGCCGACCGGGTGGACCGGCTGATGCGCCGGCTGGAAGCCGACCGCGAACGGGAAGAGCTGCTCGGCCGCGCGCTGATCGACCGGCTGGACGCGCTTGCCGTCCGGCAGGAGGAATTGGAGGCGCTGCTCCGGCACCAGCGCCGGTCGCTCGTGCCCGACTGGGTCGCCGGCCTCCTGGCGCTCGCGGCGGTCGGAATCAGCATCGGGTCGGCCCTGGCGATCCATTTCGGCATCCAGCCCTGACCCACCCCCTCCATCTTGTCGCTTGCGGGCCGGCGGTGGCCGGCTAAATCAGGCACACAACACAGACGAACGCGGGAACATGCGGGCGGAAAAGCAAAAAGTCCTGTTCGAGGACGACTGGAATCCAATCAAGGCTCCGCCCGAACTTCCCCCGATCCTGCTGGTGGTGGTGGACGCGGAGGAGGAGTTCGACTGGTCGGCCCCCTTCTCCCGCGATCAGCGCAGCGTCCGTTCCATGGCGGCCCAGGGCCCCATGCACCGCATTTTCGAGAAGTTCGGCATCCGCCCAACCTATGTGGTCGACTATCCCGTGGCGAGCCAGCGCGACGGGCTCGAACCGCTCCGCGACCTGCTGAAGGACGATGCCTGCCTGATCGGGACCCAGCTCCATCCCTGGGTCAACCCGCCGTTCGACGAGGAGGTCTCCGAGCGCAACTCGTTCCCCGGCAACCTGCCGCCCGACCTGGAGCGGGCCAAGCTGGAGGCGCTGACCCGCGCGATCGAGGACGGGCTGGGGCTGACGCCGCGGATCTACAAGGCCGGCCGCTACGGTCTCGGCCCGCGCACCTTCCGCACGCTCGCCGACCTGGGATACTGCATCGACCTGAGCGCCGTCCCGGGAGCGGACCTCCGGGTGCATCACGGCCCGGATTTCCGGCGCGTCGAGCCGCAGCCCTACTGGATCGGCCCGCCGGGCCGGCTGCTGGAGCTGCCGCTGACCCGGGGCTATGTCGGCCTGCTGTCCGGCCAGGGCCCCGGCCTGGAAGGCGCGCTCGAGTCGCCGGTGGCCCAGGCCTGCCGGATACCCGGCGTGCTGTCGCGCCTGGGGCTGATCGACCGCATCATCCTGACCCCGGAAGGGGTGCCGCCGGCCCAGCACATGGCCCTGGTCCGCGCGATGATCCGGCGCGGCCAGCGCATCTTCATGCTGTCCTACCACAGCCCGTCCCTGGTGCCGGGGAACACGCCCTATGTGCGGACCCGGCGCGACCTGGACGTCTTCATGGACCGGGTGGAAGGCTTCTGCGAGCGGTTCTTCGGCGAGCTGGGCGGAACCGCCGGCGATCCCCTGTCGGTGCGCGACCTCCTGAAGCGGCACGCGGGGCTGGCCCGCGACGAACAGCCGAACCGGGCGCCCGCGGTCCGCCCGGCGGCCCGGCAATGCTCGTCGAGCGGCTGACCCACGATTGGCCAGTGGACGCCCGCACGGGGTTGCGCCATGGTGGGCGGGACTCGCGTACAGACAGGCAATCAGGGTTCCCCACCATGCGTCCTCTCTTCACCGCCGCCCTCCTCGCGACCGCCACCCTGGCGGCCGGCGGCTGCACGACCCTGTTTCCCGAGACGACCGCCGCCGAGGCGTGCGCCGAGCTGCCCTCGGCGGTCTGGCCGTGGCAGCCGATTCGGAACGCCCGGATCGAGATCCTGCCGGAAGCCGGTACGCCGGCGCTGTTCCCGATGCGGATGATCCAGGTCGTCGGCACGATCGAGGACGGGGACCGCTTCCGCGAGCCGGTGCCGGTCAAGTTCGAATGCGTCTTCCGCGGCGACCAGGTGAAGAGCTTCGGCTGGATCGAGCCGGCGCAGTTCGTCACGCCCTACACGGAGTGACGCGGAGGGGGCGCCCCCTCCCCGCCCGATCCCTCAGGTCATGTGAATCATGTCGGCCTTCAGTTCGTTGGCCGACACGCCCAGCAGGACGATCTCGATGCCGTTCCCCAGATGGAGCACCGCGTTGCCGTCGGTGTCGGAGGTCGCGGTCCCGATCACCTGGGCGGCCGTGCGCAGCCCGTTGCCGTTCAGGTCGGCGGTGATCTCCAGGATGTCGGAGCCGTGCCCGTTGAAGTCCCCGATCCGGTTGCGTCCGCCCGCCTCCCGGTCGAACACGAAGGTGTCGTCGCCGGAATTGCCCTTCAGGTAGTCGTCGCCCGGCCCGCCGTACAGCCGGTCGTCGCCCGGTCCGCCGTAGAGGAAATCGTCCCCGGCCCCGCCCTTCAGGATGTCGTTGCCTTCCGCGCCGAACAGGATGTCGATCCCCTTCCCGCCCGTGATGGTGTCGTCGCCCAGCGAGCCGTGGATCAGCTCGTTCTTGTCCGCCCCGGTCAGGGTCTGCTTGCCCGACGAGCTGGTGATGCGGATGCTGTCGAAGGTCAGATAGCTCCCGTCGGACAGCTTGGGCGCCACGTTCCAGGTCGGATCATAGTAGAAGGACGGGGCCCCCTTGGCCTGCACGATGGACTTGGTCAGGAAGCCGAACGCCTCCATCGCGTCGGGCGACTGGATCGCGCTGAAGATGGCGGCGACCGCCGCCTTGGCGTTGGCGGCATAGCCGTAGGGCGAGGTCGGCGTGCCCATGATGCCTTCCGCCGGAACCGAGGGAGAGGAGCCGAAGCTGCCTTTGAAGAGGTCGGCCCAGGTCTTGTAGACCGGCCCGTTCGCCGGCGCGTTGACCTTCAGGACGTAGGCCGCCCCGAAGCGCGGGTCGAAACCGTCGTCGCCGTGGATGAAGCGCCCGGACGTGAAGCCGTCCATCCATTTCAGCAGCTCGGCCGCCTGCGGGCTGCCGCGCTCCGCGATCGAGCCGAGGACCAGGGCCACGAAGTCGGACTGCCAGACCAGCAGGTCCCCGTCGGGCCACATGTCGTGGCGGAAGAAGCCCTCGATCTCGCCGTACTTGTCCATGGCGCCTTTGGTGATGTACCGCTCCACCAGGTTGTCCAGGTTGCTTTCCAGCATGTCGACGAAATAGGTCTTCATCTCGTGGTCGTCGGGCGTGATGAAGGCGGTGTCGTTCATGTTGCGCCACGTCCAGGCCCGGCCGCGCACCTGGTCGAAGTCCAGGAAGCCCTCGCCGTGGCCGCGGTAGTGGGGGGCGTACGCCCCGATGCTGTAGGAGGTCTGGGCCAGCAGCTCGTCCAGGTAATACTGCGAGCCGGTGACCAGGTAGGGCAGGTAGCTGAGCGCCGGCTGGTGGGCGGTGTCCATCTCCCAGCCGACCGCGGTGCCCTTGGCGAAGCCGTTGGTCAGCCCGTCGGAACCGAACTCGGCCCAGTTGGTCCGGCCGTCCATCCACAGCCTGGGATGCTGGTCGATGCGCAGGTATTCGCCGGTGTCCTCGTCGCGGTAATGCCACGGGATGCTGCCGGCGGCGTCGGCGTTGGCCAGCATGGTCTTCATCGCGTCCGCGTCCTGGCTCGCCAGGTAGCGGGCGTTCCAGATCGGCATGATGCCGATGTCGCCGCGCCCGCCGACGTCGGACATCTTCTTGTAGATCATGGCGTTGCCCAGGGGGTCCGTGTTCGCCCCCGACGGCAGGTGGACGCTGCCGGCGAGCACGCCCAGGGAGCTGTCGATCGAGGCCACGGCGCCGGTCGCCTGGAGATACCCCACGTCGTAGGCCACGTGGATGTCGGGCTCGTCGCCCGACCAGATCTCCTTGTGCCAGCGGGTGTTCCGGTAATGGGCGATGTCGGTCTTGGCGTAGGCCACGGCGCCGTGGTCGAGCACCTGGATGTCGTAGGTGTAGAAGTTCTGGACGCCGGGCTTGTAGGAGCTTTCGACGCCCAGGGTCACGTCGGTCCGGACGCTGCCGTCCTTGAAGGCGCGGATGTCCAGGGTGACGCTTAGATGGTCGTTGATCGGTTTGACCAGCCGGTACTCGCTCGCCAGCGGGCCGCTCATCCAGGTCGTCAGGGTGCCCGCCGCGGCGGCCTTGGCCAGCTCGGCGGCGGCGTCGACGGTGAACTTGGTGACGGTCCCGTCGGCGTTCTTCAGGTTCAGGACCACGTCGACGTCATAGCCCTTGTTCAGGACGTCGGACGGCCGGATGGCGGGCCCGGCCGGCGGAGCCGATGCGGCCTTGAGCATCAGGTCCACCTTTGCCCCGGCGGCCAGCGCCGGCTGCGCCACGGTCAGGAGGGCATGGCGGACCGAACCGTCCTCGTGGGTCGCCTTGACGTCGAGCTGGACCGGCACCTCGCGCCCGTCGATCAGGGCCACCAGGTATTTGCCCGGCCCGAGGTCGCCCTGCTTGAAGACGTGTCCGAAAGTGACCTGGCCGGCGGGCTCGGCCTTGTCGCCGTCGTTCTTGAGTTGGAGCGCCACGATCTCCCCCGCCCTGGCGGGTTCGGCCAGGTCCGGCGCCTTGAGCACCGGGCCGGAGGCCTTCACCTCGATCACCGCCGGGACGATCGCAACCGGGGCGCCGTTGAACACCAGGGAGCCGCCCCATTTCATGGCCTCGGCCCCGGTGATCGTGCTCAGGCCGGTGCGTGAATAGGCAGCGTCCTCGGCCTGGAGCCGGGTGCCGTTGACCTCGATATAATCGACATACAGGTTGCGGTCGCCCTGCGACGAGCTGTCGTTGGTGTAGCGCAGCTCGATCTTGCTCTGGGACGTCGTGCCCGACGGTGGCGTGAAGGTGAAGGTCTGCCACTGGCCGCCGGCGTGCGACGCGGTGACCGGCGTGGTCGCCCCGATCTTCATGCCGTTGACGTACAGGTCGAACTGCGGCGGAACGCCGCCCGCGAGGTCGCCCGACGCCTTGACGGTGATGGTTCCGGAACCCGAGCCGCCGGACCCGCCGCTGCCGGTGCCCGGAGCGCTGCCGCCGGAGTCCGGCGTCTGCGCGAGGTCGGCGAAGATCAGCTTGCCGCCCCACAGCAGGGCTTCCTGCCCCTTGATCGCGGGCTTGGAATAGCGCTCGTACCGGCCCTCGTCCGGCGTCAGCCGGGTGCCGAGGACGTCGATGTACTGGACATAGAGATTGCGGTCGCCGCCGGAGTCGCCCTGGTCGTTCTCGTAGCGGATCTCGACCCTGCGCGGGTCGGTGCCGGGCGGGAGCTTGAAGACGATGTCCTGCCATTGGCCCAGCTTGTGGGACGCCTGCACCGAGGCGGTCTGGCCGATCTTCTGGCCGTCCACCAGCAGGCTGAAGGTCGGCGCGCCCTTGTAGCTGTCGCCGGAAGCGCGCACGACGATGTCGGTGGCGGCGGCCTTGGCGAGTTGGACCTCCACCGTCTTGTAGGTCGCCGCGGTGTCGCGGTTGGACGACTCGACCGACTGGGCGGCGACGGTCAGCGCGAAGCTGTCGGAGAAGGCGGCCGGCAGGATCATCTGCAGTCCCGCCAGATCAGCCGGCTGCAGGACCCAGTTGCCGCTGTCGTCGCGCGCGCCCGCGGTGAAGGTCACCCCTTGCGGGACCTCGCTGATCATCACCGTGAGGTTTTCGGAACCGTCGAGATCGATCAGGTTCGCGGAGATGTCGATGGGCACTGCTGTCGTCTCCGTGGGCTTCACTTCGGCTCGGAGCGTGCCGGCGACGGAGAGCAGGGGTTTGTCCGCCACGGCCGAGACCTCGACGGACACGAAACCGGTGGTGGTGCCGTTTTTCCCGTCGCTCAAGCTGTAGGTAAAACTATCCCGGCCGCTCCAATAATCCTTCGGGATATAGGTCAGGGTCCCGTCGGCATTGATGGTAACCACGCCGTCGGCGGGCTGCCCCACGCCCGTCAGGTGCATGCTCTCCCCGGCGGGCACCGTGTCGTCGGCCAACACGTCGATGACGACCGGGGTTCCCTCCTTCGTGTCGGCCTCGTCCGGCGCCGCGACGGGCACCAGGTCCTTGAGATCGACGGTGCCGTCGGCGAACTTCAGCTTCTCGATCCCGTCCAGCCGGTCGTTCGATCCGCGGCCGGTCACGGTGACCGTGCCGTCGGTCTCGGCGGTCACGGCATAGTCGGCCCTGGCATGGAGATAACCCGCGGTGTCGATCCCGGCCCCGCCCTCCAGGACGTTGCTGCCGGTGCCGCCATGGAGCAGGTCGTCGCCGTCGCCGCCCCTCAGGACGTCGTCGCCGGCGCCGGGGACCCAGGCGGGATTCCTGACGGCCGGGTATTTGGCCGTATCGAACACCAGCGCGCCGCCCCACATCATGCCGGACTGGCCGGGCTGGACCTTGCCGCCCCGGTCGTAGATCGACTGGTCCGGCGTCAGCGTCGCGCCGTTGACCTCGATGCTGTCGATCCAGAGATTGCGATCCTTGCCGGGCGTCGTGCCGCCCAGGTCGTTGACATATTCGATCCTGATCCTGGCGGCGCCCGACAGGCCGACCCGTGAGAACGCGAAATCCTGCCAGGCACCGTCGCCATGGACCGCCGTGACGGTGACCTCGCCCAGGAAGACCTTGTCCGCCCAGACCCGCATCTTCGGCGCCCCCTGGTAGAGGTCCGCCGACGCCTTGACGCGCAGGCTGAAGGGCTCGGCCACCGTTATCGGCGTCCCGTCGCCCCAGATCGTGTCGTTGCCCGGGCCGCCGGTAAGGACATTGTTGCCGCCGGTGCCGACGAGGGTCTGGCCAGCCGATTGAGCAGTCATGATGCGGATACCTTGGATAAGAACTCTGCTGCGGCGCATCGGAGCGCCCGAAGTTGATCCAAGGCTATTGTTGCGGGCTTAATGATCAGTAAAGGCACAAGTACTTCTAAATCGTAATTTTTTGTACATGGTATATGTAAAGTTAATTATGTAGTCTCCTTTGTGTCTTTATCTGTATTGATTTACTCTGGCAATTACCGCATTTTGTCATACGGCTTTACGCGCTGATTCCGTGCATTTTCGAAGCAAAGTCGAACGGCAGGAATCGCTGCGCTCTCCAGGCCGCAACCTTCGATGGGGTCACCGGCGGCGTGGGAGCGCCTAGCCCGCGTTCCGCTCGCCGCATTGCGTTGGGCCGCCGCCAACCCGCGGTTTTACGCGAAGCGAAGGTGACGCGGGTCTATCGAGTTTGCTTGGGCTGCGGCGCAACGCATCGATCCGGCTGTCCCGGACGGATCGACCTGATCGGGTACCGTTCCAAGCCAATTCGACCGCACGAGGACGCCGCTGCCGAATCCGATGAGGCGGCGCAGTCAGGCGCACGGGAACCGGATTGCGACTTCGCGCCGCAGGGGGTCGTCAGCAGCCCGATCCAGGTCGGCAGGTAAGCTGCCCGGACGACGCTGACCTACCCGACTGAGGCCAACCGGAACCGCTGGTCCATCGCACGATACTGACGGCGATCGAGCGGTTCGACGATGGCTCCCGACAGGCGAGGTGCATTCAACTTGTTGCCGAACGGTCTGGCGGTGCCCCCAAAAGCGGGATTCAAAAGCTGGGGTGACCACGGTCCGCAACGTTCCGGCCGACGGAGGGCGCAGCAAACGCTTCCCGCATACTATCGGAAGGGTTATATTGCGCGACCGGAGGGACAGATGGGCCGTCTATCTGGGAAGTGTCGATGCAATGGGCGGAATCCCTGGCAGTAGACGTTTGCCGCCGATCCGCCGGAGAGAGATTCCATGACTACCCTGACTCGGGAGGAGTTGGTTCTGGCGACCCTCGCCAGTCAACCTGCCGCTTGGTACCAGCCCATTCACGTCCAAAAGCTGTTCTTCCTGATTGATCAGAATTGCGCCGACATGATCGGAGGCCGGAAATTCGATTTCCGGCCCTACAATTTCGGCCCCTTCGACCGAACGGTCTATGACACGCTGGATGGACTTTCCTTGCAGGGATGCGTGATCACGCGCGGCCAGATCGGTGTGGATTATCGGGAATATCACCTGACCGAAGACGGTGCTACGCGGGGTCGGATGGCGCAAGGTCGTCTGCCCGGACCGGTGCGGGACTATATCGACCGGCTGGTGCCATGGGCGTTGAACAGTTCTTTCGATCAGATCGTGGAAGCGGTTTATGAAAAGTATCCGGATATGCGCGCCAACAGCATCTATCGCTCCCGGATTTGATCGCGAGTGATAGCATCATGACGGTCGCTATCGGTATGTATTGCGTGGACGGCGTCGTGATCGTCACCGACAGCGCCCTCACGACCGGCGGCCCGGAGCAGGACGGCGCGACTTCGGAAATGCGTGGACCCAAGGTCCACAAGCTGAACGACCACGCGATTTTCGCTTATGCGGGCGATTATTCGCTGGCTGAGCGTATCCGGCGTCGGATCGAAGGCCTTTTGGACGATTGGATGAAGGAGGCGCCCGACGGTCTGGAATTGGCGGACAAGATCAGTGACGATCTCCAATGCTTTTTCGAAAAGCGCCGCAAGGATGCGATGCATGGCAACGCCTCCATCATGCTGGCTTTCGAAATCAATGGGTGCATCGAGTTGGTCACCTTCGGCGGGCAATTCGTTCCGACTCACTACTCAAGAGGGACATTTTATGTGGCGATGGGGACGGGCAAGAAGATCGCCGATCCAGCCATGTCCTTTCTTCAGGTCGCTTGCGACATCAAGGAGTTGCGGGTAGATGACGCGGTGGTGCTGGCGATGCTGGTCGCCACCCAGGTGATCATCGCCAATCCCGGCGGCGTTCGCGGCCCCCTTCAGGTGCAATATTTGAAACGGACCGACAGCGGATTCGAACACGTCGTCCTTGACGATTTTTCGGAACTCAACACCAAGATCAAGCAGATCAATGACCGAATTCGGACCGCGATCTTCGGATCCGGCGTGCCTGCCAGGGCCGCTCCGATGCCGGAGTTCAATGATCGATGACCTTGATCGGCGACACCACGATGCCGGCCTGACGCCTCCCGGGGTCACCGGGGGGAGAGGGCTTCCTCCCGCGCCCGCCCGGTGGCGGGCGCGCCCGTGCCGGTCGTCTCCGCAACCCGCTCCTCCGGCACGAACAGGTAGTTGCAGTTGTCGGGATGGTAGGGCACGTCGTAATCGGTCGTCTCGAGCAATCCGGCGGCCGGCATCATGCGGAACGAGCGGTAGCCCCGGTCCTTGTTCTGACGTAGCAGGCGCTCGACCGCCGCGGTGCGCCGGTCCCGGATCCCGCCCGCCACCGGGCCGTCCCGGCCGATCGGGTCGACGGTGTAGGGCAGGATCTCGATCAGGACATAGGGACGGTGGCGCCGCACCGTGCGCTCCAGCCCGTCCAGCACGTCGGCCTCGGCGCCCTCGACGTCCACCTTCAGGATGCCGACATCTTCCAGGCCCAGTTCCTCGATCACGGCGTCGCCGACCCGGAGCGGGACCAGGCGCGCGTGCGGCTGCCAGTCCGGCGGCCAGAAGCCCTGGACCGTGGTGGCGCGCGGGTCGCCCGGATGCTCGCTGGTCATGGTGGCGAAGCGGTCGGCGTCCGACAGCCCGATCGGCAGGATCTTGAACGTGTCGAGCCGGTTGATCGAGATCAGCTGGTCGAGATAGTGCAGGCACAGGGGCTGGACCTCGAACCCGACATAGGCGCGCCGACGGTCGTGGCGGGCGACCTTGAGCAGCGTCTGGCCGAAGTTGGCGCCCACGTCGACGAAGCAGCCCGGGCGCAGGTCGAGCAGCCGCGCGATCATCCGTTCGACGATCGGTTCGTGCCCGGTCAGGTTGCCCAGTCCCTGGCCGTCGATCACAGGGATCTTCAATCCCGCGGCGCCGTCGGCGATATCGAACCGGCAATGGTAGCGCAGGAAGGACGACGACAGGATTGCCAGCTTGACACGGTCGGCGAGGCTCTTCATTGCGGCATCCCATGGCATGTTTCCATCGAGCCGATCTGATAGCGAAGCCCGCGGCATGCCGAAAGGCCGGAAAGGGTGTAGCACGGATCGAACGGGGTGCCGGCCAAGTAATTCCCGACCGATCGGACACACCCTTGACGAAATCGGCGCGATGTTACGGAAGAACCGGTACGCCAGTCCGACCGGTCACGCTTAGCCCTTTAGTGGTTGCCCGTACAGACCGTTGAAAAGCACTTGCTTAGATGATTGTTTTTCTATCGTTTTCGGGCGGGAACTCGGCAATTCGCCTAAAAAGCCGTCAGTTCTAAAAGGGGTATGTGGGGTGGAGGAATGATCTCGCGCCGTTTTCGCGGTCGGCCGATGACTCTCGTGACGGCATTCGCGTCGGCGTTCCTGGCCGTGGCCGGCCTGGCGGCCTGCTCGTCCGCCGACAACCCGCCGGCTCCCGGCACCGTCCAGGTCCAGCAACCGACCACGCCCGACTACCGCATCGGGCCGCTCGACACGATCCAGATCTATGTGTGGCAGAGCCCGGAATTCTCGGTCACCGTCCCGGTACGTCCCGACGGCCGGATCTCGACCCCGCTGATCGAGGACCTGGAGGCGACGGGCAAGACGCCGACCCAGCTTGCCCGGGACATCGAGGAGAAGCTGAAGGTCTATGTCCAGGACCCGCTGGTGACGGTGATCGTCAGCGGATTCGCCGGCCCGTTCGACCAGCAGGTCCGGGTCGTCGGCGAGGCGATCCAGCCCCGCGCCATCCCCTATCGCGCCAACATGACGATGCTCGACGTCATGATCGAGGTCGGCGGCCTGACCGAGTTCGCCTCGGGGAACCGGGCCGTCCTGGCGCGCGGCGGCGGCGCGAGTTCCGACAAGACCACCTTCAACGTCCGGCTGGACGACCTGCTGCGCGACGGCGATATCCGGGCCAACGTGCCGGTGCTGCCCGGCGATGTGATCATCATCCCGCAAAGCTGGTTCTAGGGGGCCGTGCCGGGGCCTCGGCCCCGGAGCGCCAGGACAAACCGGACGGTTCACATGAATGACCTGACCTTCAACCTCAAAGACCTGCTGCGCCACTACGCCTCCGAGACGTGGGCGCGGCGCTGGTGGGTGGTCGGCATCGTCTGGCTGGTCAGCCTGGCGGGCTGGCTGGTCGTGGCCAAGCTCCCGGACAGCTACAGCGCCAGCGCGCGCGTCTATGTCGATACCCAGAGCCTGCTGAACCCGCTGATGAAGGGCATGACCGTCCGGCCCGACGTGGAGCAGCAGGTCGAGATCATGCGGCGCACCCTGATCTCCCGGCCCAACATGGAGCAGCTGCTGCGGCTGACCGATCTGGACCTGACGGTCGACAGCGAGGGCGCCCGCGAGGCGCTGCTGACCGACCTGGAGCAGCGGATCAGGTTCTACGGCGAAGGCCGGCAGATCTTCAGCATCCAGTTCGAGGACAGCGACCCGCGGCTCGCCCACTCCGTCGTGCAGTCCATCCTCCAGATCTTCGTCGAGCAGAATGTCGGCGACAACCGGCGCGACATCGAGCGCACCCGGCGCTTCATCGACACCCAGATCGCCGACTACGAGAAGCGGCTGAGGGACTCGGAGGCCGCCGTATCGGACTTCCGCCGGATCAACGCGGAGGAGCTGCGCTACAAGGACGTCGTCAACGGCCGGCTCCAGACCACCGAGTTCGACATCCGCCAGCTCGAGAACCAGCTCCAGTCGACGACCTGGCAGCGCGACCAGCTGCGCGCCCAGCTCGCCGGG
The DNA here is from genome assembly GCF_016806835.2 of Skermanella rosea. Classification (NCBI taxonomy): domain Bacteria; kingdom Pseudomonadati; phylum Pseudomonadota; class Alphaproteobacteria; order Rhodospirillales; family Azospirillaceae; genus Skermanella; species Skermanella rosea. Next base: position 4,805,196 of record NZ_CP086111.1, read on the forward strand.
ACGCCGGAAACGCTCGCCGCTGCCGACGCCGCCCAGGCCGCCGCGGCCCTGGCGGCGACGCCGGCCGGCCAGCGGCTGGAACAGCTCCGCCAGCAGCTCACCGACATGCGGCTGCGCTATACCGACCAGAACCCGTCGGTCGCCAATCTCCGCCGCATGATCCAGCAGGCCGAAGCGGACGTCCGCCGGCAGTCCTCCTCCAGCTCGGTGCCCAACCCGATGCGCCAGCAGCTGGAATCCGAGATCCAGCGCCTCGACTCCGAGATCGGCGGCCTGAACCGCCGGCTGGAACTGCGCAACGAGGAGCTGGCCCAACTGCGCGCCCGGCAGAACGAGGTTCCCGCCGTCGAGCTCCAGCTCGCCCAGATGAACCGCGACTACGGCGTGCTCCGGCAGAACTACGAGCAGCTGATCGAGCGGCGCGAGTCGATCCGGATGGCGGAGCGGCTGGACAGCCAGACCACCAACGTCGATTTCCGCGTGGTCGATCCGCCGGTCGTGCCGAACCGGCCGAGCGGGCCGAACCGGGTGCTGCTGTTCGGCGGCGTCCTGGCGGCGGCCTTCGCGGCGGCCCTGGGCGTCGTGTTCGTGCTGATCCAGCTGAAGGACAGCTTCACGAACGTCAATACGCTCCGCGACACCTTCAACCTGCCGGTGCTGGGCAACGTCAGCATGGTCGAATCGCCCCACCGCAGCCGCTGGCGGCTGCTGGAGGTGTCGGCCCTCGGCGGGTCGGTCGCGGTGCTGCTGGTCGTGTTCGCCGGCCTGATGATGCTGTACCAGCCGGGAGCGCCGAAGCCGACGCTGTCCGGGCTGGCCGGCGGGCTGTTCGAGCGCGGCGAGACCTGATCCCCGGCCGATGCCGGAAGACCGTTCGATCCCGGCGATGCCGGGCGATGCCCGGAGAAGGGCTGTCAAGAGAAGCTCCACGAGGGCAAGGCTACGAACATGGATCTGATCCACAGAGCGGTGCAGCAGTCGAGCGCGGCCCGGCGCGGCAACATCGTCGAGCCGCGGGCCGAGCCGGCCGCCGGCCCGGCCCCGCAGCTGGCTCCGGCGGCATCCCCGGCGTGGGAGGCCCGCGACTCCCGGGGCGATCCCCAGGATACGTTCCGGGAAGCCGTGGAGATCTCGATCGATCCGGCCCGGCTGCGCGAGATGGGCATGATCCATCCGGGCGACCGCCGGTCGCGGCTGGCCGAGGAGATGCGGCTGCTGAAGCGGCGGCTGATCCAGAAGCTGAACCCGATGGAAGCCGACGCGGAGGGACGCACCAACCTGGTGATGGTGACCAGCGCCGTGCCCGGCGAGGGCAAGAGCTTCATCTCGCTGAACCTGGCGCTCAGCTTCGTGGCCGACGAGCATTTCGACGTGCTGCTGATCGATGCCGACGCGATGCGGCCGAGCATCCTGCGGATGCTGGGACTGCCGCCGGCGCGCGGGCTGTCCGACCTGCTGCTGGAGCCGGGCCTGGACCCGTCGGAAGTCCTGCTCCGCGACCCGGGGATGCGGCTGACCATCCTGCCGTCGGGCGGCGAGGTGCCGTCCGCCACCGATCTCTACGGCAGCCCGGCCATGAAGGAGCTGGTCGACCGGCTGGCGCGGTCCCAGCGCAACCGCATCGTGATCCTGGACGCTCCGCCGGTGCTCGCCACCACCGAGCCGGTCGTGCTGTCCCACGTCGTCGACCAGGTCCTGCTGGTGGTCGAGGCGAACCGGACCGCGCATTCCCAGGTGCAGCACGCCCTGGACCTGCTGGAACCCTGCGACAACGTCAACCTGGTCCTGAACAAGTCGGCCGCGGGCAAGACCAGCGAGCATTTCGGCTCCTACTACAGCGGCTACGACAAGGCGTCCCAGGGCGGGCGCGGCTACGGCAAATCCGCAGGCTCCGCCGCCGCCGAAGAGAAGGCCTGATGACCTACCGAACGGAACGTCGGCGGGCACTGCTTCCCGCCGCCGCGCTGCTGGCCTTCACCCAGGCCCTGGGTCCCGCGTCGGTCCTCCCCGCCAAGGCCGCCAACATCCAGGCGCAACGGAACGCCGGATTCGACGTCACGATCACCGACAACGTCAACCTGGAGCCGGACGACCGGGCGGACGCGGCCCTGATCCTGTCGCCCTTCGCCGGAGTCAACGTGCGCGGCGAAGGCGGCCGGGCCGATTTCATCTTCGACTACCGGCTGACCCTGGACACCACCCTGTCGAAGGACACCGACGTCAACGTCCGCAACGACTTCGTCGGCTTCGGCACCGCCGAGCTGGTCGATGACATGCTGTTCGTCGACGTGACCGGGTCGGCCAGCCAGCCGCTGATCGATCCGGCCGGGCGGACCTCGACCAACGCGTCGGTCGGGCGCGGCAACCGGACCCAGGTGGTCGGCGGCTCGATCAGCCCCTACCTGCTGAACCGCTTCGGCAACCTGGCGGAGAGCGAGCTGCGCTACCGCTATTCCTATACCTTCGTGGGCAAGGACGAGATCGGCGACAGCACGACCAGCGAGGCCCGGGCGCGCCTGTCCACCGGCCCCGTGTTCTCGCGCGTGGCGCTCGACGCCATCGCGGAGTACGAGAACACCGACTCGGAGAGCCGGACCGGCGACATCGAGCGCTCGACCTACCGGCTGAACGGGCAGTACGCGGTTTCCCGCCGGTTCTTCCTGCTCGCCTCCGGCGGATACGAGACGATCGACACCAACTCCCTGAACGACGATCCCGACGGGCCGATCTGGTACGTGGGCTTCCTGACCCGGCCGGGGCCGCGCACCGAGTTGCGGGTGACCTATGGCGAACGCTACGGCGAGCCCGACTACAACGGCTCGCTGACCTACCGGATCACGCCCCGGCTGACCTTCCAGGCCGGCTACGTGCACGTGCTGGAGACGACCCAGCGCCAGTTCAGCAGCTTCCAGCTCGCGGTGGACCCGTCGGGCCAGCTGATCGATCCGGTCACCAACCTGCCGGTGGACATCACCGATACCGACCCGGGTTTCGGCCTGCGCACGGAAGCCTTCATCGCCAGCCGGTTCCAGACCTCCCTGGTCGGGAACTACGACCGCAACACCGTGACCCTGGCCGGCACGGCCGAGGAGCGCGAATACGACATCCGCCCGGACGAGCGCTACCTGTCGGCCCGCCTGGGCTGGACCCGGCGGCTGTCGCCCCGGACCAACCTGTTCACCGGGGTCGGCTGGCGCCGCACCGAGAACGACGGCGATGCCGCGGCCACCGCCGGCGCCGCCCCGGTCGCCGGCATCCTGGGCCCCACGGCGCCCGAGACGGATACCTTCAGCGCCCGCATCGCGTTGACCCATTCACTCGCCAAGGACGTTTTCGGAAGCGTGGCGCTCGGCCGCACCCAGCGCGTGGCCGACGACGAGGCCGACGAATACACCGAGAATTCCCTGACCTTTGGCGTACGGATCGTGTTCTGATGTTCGAGGATTTCTACAATCTGACCGGGTCGCCCTTCAAGCTGGGGCCGGACCACCGGTTCTTCTTCCCGAGCCGGAACCACGACAAGGCCCTGTCCTATCTCCGGTACGGATTGCAGCAGGACGAGGGCTTCATCGTGGTGACCGGCGACATCGGAGCCGGCAAGACGACCCTGGTCAGCCAGCTGTTCGCCGAACTGGACCGGAAGCGGTTCCTGGCGGCGCAGATCGTGACCAGCAACATCGATGCCGACGACGTGATCCGCATGATCCTGTCGGCCTTCGGGGTGACGCCCCGGACCACCGACAAGGCCGGGCTGCTGCGCGCGTTCGAGAGTTTCCTGCTGTCCCAGTACCGGGCCGGGCGCCGGGTCCTGCTGGTGGTCGACGAGGCCCAGAACCTGCCGCTCCAGACCATCGAGGAGCTGCGTATGCTGTCGAACTTCACGGTCGAGGGCGGATCGCTGTTCCAGAGCTTCCTGGTCGGGCAGCCCCAGTTCAAGGACGTGCTGGCCGATCCGGCGCTGGAGCAGTTCCGCCAGCGGGTGATCGCCTCCTACCATCTCGGCCCGCTGTCGGAAGAGGAGACGGCAGAGTATGTCCGACACCGCCTGCGCCTGGTCGGGTGGAACGACGATCCCGCGATCGACGCCGAGGCCTTCGCGCTGATCCACCGGCACAGCGGCGGCATCCCGCGCCGGATCAACACCCTGTGCAGCCGGCTGCTGCTGTTCGGCGCGCTGGAGGGGCTCCACGCGATCGACGCGCCCGCGGTCGAGGCCGTGGTCGCCGACCTCAGCACCGAGGTGACCGAGGCGCCCGCCGGCGGCGCCGGGAGAAGGGCCGCCGCCCCGGCCGGGACGGCCGCCTCCGGCGACGTGGCGGCCCTGCTGGCGAGCCTGGACGAGCGGCTGGGCCGGCTGGAAAGGCTGACCGAGACGGTCAACTCCCATGACCGGACCTTGCGCCACCTGCTGGAGACGGCGATGGGCTACCTTGCGGTGAACGCGGCCGGCACGGCCTGGAACGGATCGGCGGCCGGGATCGCCAGGGAGGCCGACGATGACCGCACGTGACGCCGCCACCCACCCGATCGTCAATGCCATGTCGGTGGACGTGGAGGACTATTACCAGGTCTCCGCCTTCGCCGGCACGGTGGACCGCGCCCGATGGGACGGGTTCCCGTCGCGGGTCGGCGACAACACGCGGCGCATCCTGGACCTGTTCGCCGGGGCCGGCGTGCGCGCCACCTTCTTCACGCTGGGCTGCGTCGCCCGGCGCGACCCGTCGCTGGTCCGGGCCATCGCCGACGCCGGCCACGAGGTGGCGAGCCACGGCTGGGAGCATTGGCGCGTCGGCGAGCAGACCCCGGCGGAGTTCCGCGCCGACGTGTCGCGCACCCGAAAGCTGCTGGAGGACCAGTCGGGCCAGGCGGTCACCGGCTACCGCGCCGCCAGCTTCTCCATCGACCGCGGCACCTGGTGGGCGTTCGACGAGCTGGCCGAGGCGGGATACCGCTACAGCTCCAGCATCCACCCGATCCGCCACGACCATTACGGCGTGCCCGACGCCCCCCGGTTCCCCTTCGCGCCGGCCGCGGGCCGCGACCTGGCGGAGATCCCGGTCGGCACGGTGGACCTCAGGGGCCGGCGGCTGTCCTGCGCCGGCGGGGGCTTCTTCCGCCTGCTGCCCTACCGCTGGTCTTCCCACGCGATCGGCAGGGTCAACCGGACCGAAGGCCAGCCCGTGACCTTCTATTTCCATCCCTGGGAGATCGATCCCGGCCAGCCGCGCATCGGCCCGGCGCCGCTCCGCTCCCGGCTTCGCCACTACACCAACCTGTCCGTCATGGAAGCCAAGCTCAAGCGCCTGCTGTCCGACTTCCGGTGGGACCGGATCGACCATGTCTACCGGTCGGCCCTGTCGGGAAAACACAATCATGGAGGGGAAGGCGGATCGGCTTCCATTTCGGCATGACCGGCCTTGATCCACGGCCGTCCGGCACCCTTTTCGGCCGGGGTCCGAAAGCATTGCATTCGGGCGCAAGCCTCCCCTTTCCGTCATGGCCGGACTTGATCCGGCCATCTCTTGCGGGGATCAACGACGTCTTCATGCCCGGAGATGCCCGGATCAAGTCCGGGCATGACGACAGGAAAAAGGAAATCACCTCCTGTAAGCTTCTTTTCGTTGAGGCGGCGGCATGACGGCGATCGTCGAGGTCGGGGCGTTGGACCCGCAGACGGAGCCCGCGTGGGAGGCTTTCGTCGCCGAGTCGCCGGAAGCCACGTTCTTCCACCGCGCCGGATGGGCGCGGGTGATCGGGCGGAGCTACGGGCACCCGACATATTTCCGCCATGCGAGCCGCGGCGGCCGGATCGTCGGCGTGCTGCCGCTGGTCCACGTGAAGAGCCCGCTGTTCGGCAACGCGCTGATCGGCACCGGGTTCTGCACCTTCGGCGGAATCGCGTCCTCGGACCCCGCCGCGATCCAGGCGCTGGCCAGGGACGCCGCCGAGCTGGGCGCCCGGCTCGGGGTCGATCACGTGGAGCTGCGCCATGTGGACGCGCTGCCGATCGGCTGGACAGTCAAGTCGGAGCTCTACGCCGCGTTCCGCCGGCCGCTCGACGCCGACATCGGCGTCACCTGGGGGACCTTGCCCCAGCAGAAGCGTCAGGAGCTCCGGCGCAGCATCCGCGGCGGCCTGCGCCAGCAGGTCGGGCCGGGCCTGCTCGACGCGTTCTACCGGATCTACGGCACCAGCGTCCGCAACCTGGGCACGCCGGTCTATCCGCGCCGCTTCTTCGCCGCCATCGCGGAGGAGTTCGGCGACGCGGTCGAGCTGGCGGTGGTCCACGGCGCCTCCGGCCCGGTCTCGGCCGTGATGGCGTTCCATTTCCGCGACACGGTCTGCCCCTACTTCGCGGGCGGCCTGCCGGAGGCGCGGACCGAGCACGCCTACGACTTCATGTACTGGTCCCTGATGGACAGGGCGACGGAGCGGGGCGCCCGGCTGTTCGACTTCGGCCGCAGCAAGCGCGGGACCGGGGCGTTCGACTACAAGCTGGGCTGGGGGTTCGAGCCCCGGACGCTGCATTACCAGTTCCATCTGGTGCGCGGGCGCGAGTTGCCCGAGATCAACCCGCTCAACCCCAAGTACCGCGCGATGGTGGAGACCTGGAAGCGCCTGCCGCTGCCGGTCGCCAACCTGATGGGTCCCGTGATCGCCCGCCAGATCGGCTGAGCCGCCATGAAAGACCTGCTGTTCCTGGCCCACCGCATCCCCTATCCGCCGAACAAGGGCGACAAGATCCGCTCGTGGCACTTGCTGCGCCACCTGGCGGAGCGCTACCGCGTGCATCTCGGCTGCTTCGTGGACGATCCCGAGGACCGGGCCCACGAACCGGTGCTGCGGGCGCTGTGCGCGAGCTGCCATTTCGCCCGGCTCGACCCGGCGCTGGCCAGGCTGGGCAGCCTGCGCGGGCTGGCGACCGGGGAGGCGCTGACCTTCGCCTATTTCCGCGACGCCGGGCTGACGGAGTGGGTGCGCGCGACCCACGCCGCCCGCGCCATCGCCGTGCAGTTCGTCTTCTCCTCCTCCATGGCGCCCTTCGCCGAGGCGGTGGAGGATTTCCGGGGCCGGCGGATCGTCGATTTCATCGACCTGGACAGCGACAAGTGGCGCCAGTACGCCATGAGCGGCCGGGCGCCGATGCGCTGGATCCACGGGCGCGAGGCCCGGCTGCTGGGCGAGGCCGAGGTCGCCATCGCCGCCCGCGCATCGGCCAGCCTGTTCGTCAGCGAGGCCGAGGCCGACCTGTTCCGCCGGCAGCCGGGCGTCGCCGCGGAACGGGTCCACGGCCTGGGCAACGGGGTGGACCTGGACTATTTCGACCCGCGCCGGGACCATGCCGACCCTTACCCGCCGGGCGGGCCGGTGCTGGTCTTCACCGGCATGATGGATTACCGCGCCAACGTCGATGCGGTGAGCTGGTTCGCGGCGGAGGTGCTGCCGGCGATCCGGGCGCGCCGCCCGGAGGCGCGGTTCGCCATCGTCGGCGCGAAGCCAGATCCCGCGGTCAGGCGGCTGGCCGGGCAGCCGGGCGTGATCGTGACCGGCCGCGTGCCGGACGTGCGCCCCTATCTCGCCCACTCCGCCGTCGCGGTCGCGCCGCTGCGGATCGCGCGGGGCATCCAGAACAAGGTGCTGGAGGCCATGGCGATGGGCCGTCCGGTAATCGCCACGCCCCAGGCCCACGAGGGCATCGACGCCGGGCGGGACGCCCACCTGCTGGTCGCCGACGATGCCGCCGGCCTGGCGGCGCAGGCCTGCCGGCTGCTCGGCGACCGGGCGGAGGCGGAAGCGCTGGGAGCCCGCGGACGGCGCCTGCTGCTGGACCGCTACGCCTGGGAAAGCCGTCTGGCGCCGCTCGACGGCATCATCGAGCGGGCGCCGGCGGTGTTTCCGGCCATGCCGGCGGAAACCCGCTCCCTCGACCGGTCGTGGGAGGGACGGGCATGACCCAGCGCGCCGACATGGATGGCGGCTACTACGCCGCCACCGCCACGCCCCCGGCCGACCCTGCCTGGCCGCGCGCCGTCGCCTGCTTCGCCGCGACGGCGGCGCTGCTGGTGGCGCTGCTCCACGACGTGGCCGGGGCCATGGTCCATACCTGGTCGACCAACGTCACCTACAACCACGGCTTCCTGGTGCTGCCGACCAGCCTTTATCTGGTCTGGCTGCGCCGGGACGAGCTGCGCCGGCTGACGCCCCGGCTGGAGCCGCTGGGTCTGGCCGCCCTGGCCGCGATGATGCTGGCTTGGCTGCTCGGCCGGGCCGGCGACGTGCTGGCGGTGGAGGAGACGGCGCTGGTCGGCATGCTGGTCGCGCTGTCCGTCTTCTTCTTCGGCCGGGCGGTGGCGCGGCGGATCGCCTTCCCGCTGGCCTTCCTGTTCTTCATGGTGCCGGTGGGCGACGCGCTGATCCCGCCGCTCCAGGACTTCACCGCCGTCTTCGCGGTGGCGCTGCTGCGCCTGATCGGCATCCCGGTGTTCCACGACGGGATCATGATAGAGATTCCCAACGGGCTGTTCCGGGTCGCCGAGGCCTGCGCCGGCATCCGCTTCCTGATCGCCAACCTGGTGATCTCGGCGCTGTTCGCCCATCTCGCCTATACCAGGCGCTGGAAGTTCTGGCTGTTCCTGGTCATCGGCTTCACCCTGCCGATCGTCGCCAACGGCTTCCGGGCGTTCGGCATCATCCTGATCGCGCACCTGACCGACGGCAGGCTGGCCGCCGGCGTCGACCACCTGGTCTATGGCTGGGTCTTCTTCTCCGTCGTGATGATCCTGCTGCTGGTGATCGGCAACAGCTTCGCCGATCGCCGGCTGGGCGACTTCTCGCGCGAGGCCGCGGTGCCGCCGGCGGCGAGCCGCCGCGGCTGGTCCTGGCGCCTGCCCCTGGCGCTGCCGGCCGTCCTGGTGGTGCTGGCCGGCCCCGCCTACGCCTGGACGGTGATGGGGCCGCCCGACGGCACCTCCGCCGGCCCGGCGGCGCTGCCGACGCCCGGCGTGGCCGGCTGGACCGCCGCCCCGCCGACCGACTGGCGGCCGGCCTTCCCCGGCGCCGACGGCACGGTGCTGGCCGGTTTCCGCAATCCGGAAGGCCGGACCGCCGAGCTGTTCGTCGCCCATTACGCTTACCAGCGGCAGGGCTCGGAAGTGGTCTACTACGCCAATCGCCTGGAAGGGGACGGCTGGACCCGGGTCGAGAGCCGCACCGTCGAGGGCGTCGGCGGCATGCCGCCGGGCCGGCTCGACCGGATGGTGCGCGGGCAGCGCCAGCGTCTGGTGCTTTCGTGGTACTGGGTCGGCGGACGCTTCACGGCGAGCCCCTATGAGGCCAAGTTGTACCAGAGCCTCGCCACCCTGCTCGGCATCCGCCCCGCCGCGGCCCTGGTCGCCCTGTCGGTCGAGCGGCCGGAGGACGCCGCAAGGTTCCTCGATACCTTCGCGCCGGAATCCTACCTGGAGCAGGCCGCCGCACGATGACGTTTCCCCGACGAGGCCCCACGATGAGGTTCCATGGATAGCCTGCTGTTCCTGTTCTCGCTGATCGGCGTCGTGGTCATCGTCGGCTGGGCGGTGATGAACGACAAGGTCCCGGACGGCGGCAAGACCACCGGGCTGCTCGCCATGCATCACCCGGACGGGGATCGGCCGGACCGGAACCAGCCGGCCGGCCGCAAGCGCCGGCACCCGCGGTGAGGGGACGGCTGACGGGAGCCGCGCTGCTGGCGGCGCTCGCGCCGGCGCTGGGCGGCTGCGCCGGCCTCGCCGCGCCGGTTTCCGCCGACGCCGCGAATCCCGCCGGGACGGAAGCGCCGCCGGTCGTGACCTGCCACGAGCCGGGCCGGGACCTCGTCCTGCGGGTGGCCCCGGCGGAGTGCCGGGGCAGGATCATCGACGAGGCGGAGGCCGCCGCCCTGGCCGCAGCCCGATCCCGGCGGCAGCGGGCGCAGATCGTCGGCGACCGCCGCTCCCGGCCGGACGACAAGGTGGAGATCCGCAGCGCCGGCTCCGGCTTCTTCATCAACGGCCAGGGACAGGTGCTGACCGGCTTCCACGTGGTGGCCCGCTGCGCCGCCCTGACCGTCTCGACGGTCGGGGGCGGGCGGAAGCCGGCCAACGTGATCGCCTCCGACTACGGCATGGACCTGGCGGTGCTCCAGACCAGGGCGAAGCCGAACCGTTTCGCCCGGTTCAACCCGACGCCCGAGCGCAACCAGGGAATGGACGCCTCGGTGGTGGGCTATCCGGCGCTCGGTGCCGCGACCGTCGTGCCGAGCCGGACCGCGGTGGAGGCGTGGCCCTCCCAGGTCACCTCCGACATGCTCGGCGGCGGGACGGAATTCTCGGTCGAGGGCCGCATCCGCGCCGGCCACAGCGGCAGCCCGGTGCTGGACGAGACCGGCAGGGTGATCGGCATGATCCGCAGCAAGGTGGACGAGGTGACCACCTTCCGCGAGACCGGCCGGTTCGTCGACGACGTGGCCCAGGCGGTCACCAACGAGACGATCTTCCGCTTCCTGACTCCGCGGAACATCTCCTACGCCACGCAGGCGCGCGGTCCGGTGCTGTCCCCCGAGGACCTGCTGGAGCGCGCCGGTACCTATTCCGCGCGCGTCGAATGCTGGAACTGACGCCGTGCGGCGTGACGGGGCGGGCGGCATGAGCCGCTTCCTGATCCTGGTGGCGGTGCTGTTCCTGGGCACCCGGCTCGGCTGGATGACGGCGGTCGACGCCGCCCCGATGAGCGACCAGCTCTGGTATTTCCAGCGCGCGGTGGGCCTGCTGGACGGCCAGGGCTACTCGGTCGGGGGGCAGCCGACGGCGTTCTGGCCGGTCGGGTACCCGGCCTTCCTGGCCGGCCTGTTCGCCGTGACCGGCCCGAGCCTGGAGGCCGCCAAGGCCGCCAACCTCGTGCTGTCGGCGGCGGCGCTGGTCTTCCTGTTCCGGATCGCGCGAAGGGCCACCCGGTCGGAGACGGCGGCCCGGGCGGCGCTGGTGCTGGCGGTCCTGTCGCCGACCCTGGTCTTCTACACCGAGCTGCTCTATGCCGAACTGCTGTTCATGGCCCTGCTGCTGGCCGGCCTGGACGCGCTGCTGGCGGCCCTGGACCGGCCCGGCTGGCGGAGGCCGGCCCTCGCCGGCCTCTGCTTCGGCCTGGCCGCCCTGGTCAAGACCCAGGCGCTGCTGCTGCCGGCCTGCGTGATCGCGGCGGCCTTCGTGCTGCGGCGGGCGGGCCTCCGGCGCGCGGTGGCCGTGGGCTTGGTGCTGCACGCCGCCTGCCTGGCCGTGATCGCGCCCTGGACACTCCGCAACGCCCTGGTCCTGGGCGAGCCGGTGCTGGTATCGACCAACGGCGGCTTCAACCTGTTCATGGGGAACAATCCCTGGAACCGCTGGGGCAACTACATGTGGCCGGCCCCGGCCGAGTTCACCGCGGCGACGGAAGGGCTGAACATCCTGGAGCCGATCCCGGACGAGATCGCCCTGGACCGCCGGCTGAACCAGGCCGCCCTGTCCTACATCCGCGACAACCCGGCGCAGGCCCTGCTCCGCGTGCCCTACAAGCTGGACCAGTTCTTCCGGTTCGACCGGCTGCCCCTGGACCAGGCGGAGATCGGCGCCCGGCGCAACGGACAGGATGTCGGCGCCCTGGTCGCGGCCGTCACGCCGCTCGCCGAACTGTGGCACTGGGCGATGGTGGTCCCGGCCTTCCTGTTCCCGTTCCTGTTCCCCTGGGCGCTGCGTCCGCGCGACGCCGCGCTGGCGGCCTTCGTCCCGATCGGCTATTTCGCCGCCATCACCGGCGTCTTCTTCGGGGAGCCCCGGTTCAACCTGCCGCTGCTGCCACTCTACGCGCTGCTCGCGGTGTCGCTGGCGGCCGGCCTGCTTCGGGCGGTGCCCCGGCCGGGAACGAGGTTCGGAAAAAGAGCATGAGCGCCGCCGGTTCCACGAAAGCCCCCGCCCGGACCGCCGGCCCTGTCGCCGTCATCGGCGGCGGACCGGCCGGCCTGATGGCGGCCACCGTCCTGGCGGAGGCGGGCGTCCGCGTCGAGCTGTTCGACGCCATGCCCTCGGTCGGGCGCAAGTTCCTGCTGGCCGGACGCGGCGGCCTCAACCTGACCCACTCGGAACCGCTGGAGGATTTCCTGCCGCGCTACGGCGACCGGGCGCCAACCGTCCGGCGGTGGCTGGAGCTTTTCTCCCCCACCGACCTGCGGCACTGGGCCGCCGGCCTCGGCGTCGAGACCTTCGTGGGCAGCAGCGGCCGGGTGTTCCCGGTGCAGTTCAAGGCGTCGCCGCTGCTCCGCGCCTGGCTGCGGCGCCTCGACGGCCTGGGCGTCGCCGTCCATCCGCGTCACCGCTGGACCGGCTTCGACGAGTCCGGGACGGTGCTGGTCCGGGGTCCGGACGGAGCCTCCCGGCCGGTCCCGGCGGATGCGGTCGTCCTGGCGCTGGGCGGGGCGAGCTGGCCCCGGCTGGGCTCGGACGGCGGCTGGACCGGAATCCTGGAGGCCCGCGGCGTCGCCGTGCGGCCGCTGAGGCCGGCCAATTGCGGCTTCGACGTGGCCTGGGAGCCGGGCTTCATCGCCCGGCACGAGGGGGAGCCGCTGAAGAACCTGGCGCTGACCTTCGAGGGCAGCACCGTCCGGGGCGAGCTGGTCCTGACCCGCACGGGGATCGAGGGCGGCGCCGTCTATGCCCTGAGCGCGCCGTTGCGCGACATGGTCGAGCGTGACGGGTCGGCCTGCCCGACGATCGACCTGCGCCCGCAGCTTTCCCCCGAACAGGTGCGCGACCGGCTGCGGCGGCCGAGGGGATCGGAATCCTGGTCCACCTGGCTGCGCAAGTCCTTGAACCTGACGGGTCCCCTGCCTGGCCTGCTGCGCGGCGCCGCCGGGGCCGACGCCGGACCGGCCGAGCTTGCCCGGCTGGTCAAGGCGCTGCCGCTCCGCCTGACCGGCGTCAAGCCGATCGAGCGCGCGATCTCCTCCGCCGGCGGAATCGATCTGGACGAGTTGACCGACGATCTGATGCTGCGGCGCCTGCCCGGCGTGTTCGCGGCCGGGGAGATGCTGGACTGGGAGGCGCCGACCGGCGGCTACCTGCTCCAGGCCTCCCTCAGCAGCGGCGTGGCCGCCGCCCACGGCGTCCTCAAGCTGTTGGGCCATGGGCCCAACCTACGGCAATTCGCCGACCCGTAGCTTGGGCCCATGGCCCAACAACAGGTCAGAACTTACCGTATCCGGCATGAGCCCGGGCGTCAGGCGCTGCGGGCGACATCCTGGTCCTGGCGGTCCTTTCCGTCCGTCCGGCGGTCGTCGCCGACGATCAGCTCGTCCAGCGGCCTGCGGTGCGAGCGGCTGGCCGGGCGGGTGGTCCTGGGGCGGCCGATGCGGCCCATGAAGACCAGCGAGTCGACCTCGTGGCCGGACACCCGGCCCAGCTCGACCGCCAGTTTCTCCGCCTTGGCGATCAGCTTCGGCGCTTCCGTGAAGCGTGTCCCCGTGACGGCGTAGCTGGCGAAGGCGAGCGGCGCCAGGCTCGGCTGCATCGCCAAGCCCAGCTTCGCGGCGGTCAGCCAGAAGCGCTGGAGCCGCTGCCCGGCGGCCAGCAGCTCCTCCGCCGTCGGCCTGGCGGTCCGGGGAGTGCTCCAGCCGATGGTGAAGTGCCCGGCGCAGGCCATGCCCGGCAGGATGTCCAGCTGAAGGCTGGCGGCGCCCGTGCCCAGCAGGTTCATCCGCTCGACCCGCGACCAGTCCTCCATGGCCCAGCGCATGAGCTTGCGGGTGGCGCCGTCCAGCCCGATGGCGGTGGACGGCAGGCCGTGCGGGCTGAACCGGTTCTCCCAGTCGATCATCCGGCGGTGGACGTCGTAGGCTTCGCGGCAGCGCAGCCGGATGTCGGTGGCCAGCCCGTTGAGGCGGGAGAACTTCCAGCGTTCCCCCCGGCTCTCGAACCAGGAAAGGGTCAGGTCGGGTCCCAGCGCCTCGGCCAGCGCGTCCTTCTGCGCCTGCGTCAGGCCGTCGCGCTTGTAGGCGGTCCGGTCCACCGACCGCAGCTTGACGAAGCCTTCGAGCGGGTCGGGCCGGATGCCCGGCTGCTTCGGCAGGCGGACCTTGATCCGGATCCCGGGCTCGCCGGCATCCGTCCGTTCAAGCGCCCACTCCATCCGCCGGCCGAACCGGGCCGCGGCGATGGCGATGGTCTCCAGCAGGTGGCCGGCCGACAGCAGCGTCGGCTGGCCGTCGGCATACTCGTAGACGTTGGCGCCAGCCTCGTTCCGGATCAGCACCGTCACCGCGTCGTCGCCGTCGACATGGAAGCGCCAGGGCTGGCTGTTGTCGCCGCTGGGCGCCCAGCGGGCGAGGTCGAGGATCCGCTCGATCTCCGAGGCGCGCGGCTCCGGCCTGGCCTGGGGCGCGTTGCGGGCGATCGCCTGCATCATGCGCATGCCCAGCTTCTGCTTGAACCGCTGGCCGACATGCCGGCTGCCGCCCGGCAGCTTCCTGCTGACGAACCGCCCGCGATAGGCGTCGAACTGGTGGAACCAGGGGGCGGCCTTGACGCCGCCGCGGTTCAGCAGGATGCGGAGCGCCTCGATCCCGGTCACGCCGGCGCAGATCTGGCAGGCCATGCCGGTGGACGGTCCGCGCTGGTTGACCAGGTCCAGCCGGGACGGATCGACCAGATAGGAGCGGTGCAGGCCGCGGGGCGTCAGCCCGACCAGGAAATTGACGTATTGCTGCTCGATCGGCTGGCCTTCCAGGCCGAAATACTGCTCGAAGGTCATGCCGCCGGGCATGAAGACCAGGTAGGCCGTGCCCATGCCGATCGGCCCCGCCGTGATCGCCGGGATGCCCAGCTCGGCGCAGCGGGCGAACACCTTGGCGCGCACGTCCAGGACGAAGAAGTCGAAGCCGTCGATGAACAGGTCGACGCCGTCCAGGAAATCGTCGATGTTGTCGTCGCTGATTCCATTCGGGAAACGGCGGATCTCGGCGGTCGGGTTGATGTCGCGCGCCATGCCGGCCATCACGTCGACCTTCGGCCGGCCGAGCGTGGCGGTGCTGGCGCCGATCTGCCGGTTGAAGTTGACCGTCTCGAAGACGTCCATGTCCGAGATGTTGAAGGCGCCGATGCCCAGGCGCGCCAGCGTCAGCAGGTGGACTCCGCCGACGCCGCCCATGCCGGCGATGGCGACCCGCTTGGTGCGCAAGATCTGCTGCTCCCACTCGGTGACCCACCCGATGTTGCGGCTGAAGGCCTCGTCATAGTCGAAGTCGAACGCGCGCACAGGCATCGTGGGCATGGTCATGGTCGGCATTTTCCTCAAGATCGCGTCCCGGGCGGCCGGTTCCTGTCGGTTTGCCCCGGTCGGTGCCCACCCTCAGTTGGCGACCGCCAAGCAGGCCGACCGGGAGGGAGCGGCGACCGCTTCGGCCGGGCTCGTTTCATCCAGCGGCCACAGGCGGCCGCCATCGGTAATGATTTCCCACACGTCGGGACGCTCGGCATGGACGCGGCGCAGCATGGCGCCCAGGTCGGCCCAGCAGGGCTGCCGCCGTCCATGGTAATCGACCAACGATCCCAGCGGGTTGAAATGGATGCCGAGGCGGGTCAGCAGCCGAAGCAAAGCCGGCTCCATCACCGCGGCCCAATGGGTGATTCCCTCGCGCACGCTCATCTCGACACAGGATTTAATGAGCCCGAGCGGCAGATGGAAGAGCATCTTGCGCCATTCTTCGGGAGAAAGGGTCGCCTCGACCCCGTTTTCCGGCATGTGCTGGCGGAAACTCTTGACGATCGAGAAGCGCGAGATCTCGGCCGTGCGGTAGACGGGGAACGGCGCCACGGCATCCGCCGCGATGGCGCCGGCGATCCGCTGCATCGGCAGCACGCGGCGCTCGCCGCCATGCTGCGGGAGCACCAGGCGGACGGTGCCGATGGCGTTGCCGGTGGCGCGATGGGTCAGCAGGGAATGGACGGAATGGGCGTCGAAGGAGTCGCGCTCGAGGCCATCGGGGCTGTTCGCGGGGTCTTCGAACGCGTTATCGATGCAATAAACCTGAAAACGAATACGGAAACAATCATTCTTAAGTTCTGAAGTCGTCGCGATGGAAGATCCAAAAACCGAATTGTAGTATTCCAGGCCGGTGAAACCGGGAGACTTTCGCGGGGCAGCCGTATCGTTCGTGAGTGAAGTGGCGTTACCGATGGCCTGCCCTTCGGATACGAGCCGCTCAACTCCAGATCTCGAATGGTACATGGTGTCTTCCAGTTTGTTTTTGGTTGCACAAACCACCGTGTCCCGGTGATGGCGGCTCCTGCTCATGGTCTCTCGGCGACGGTATGGCCCGATCGCGCATTTCTCGTGCAGCCGCGCTGATCCGGCTGCCTTGCGGTGTGACACGGAGCGGTGCAAAGTGCCGGGAGGATCCCCGGATGGCTCCTGGCGCCCCATGCCGTTCAGCGCAGCCGAATTCAGTGAGCGAACTGCAAATTCGCACTTCATCAAGTCGCTACAAGGGAAACGGGCCTCGGAAGGCCAGACCGCTTACAGCAGATCAAGCATAAAGTCGGATATACGGTTCTTCGCCATGTATCAAAGCACTCAAAAGTTAAATCTCAATTAATTGAGTGCAGACTAACTTTATGCCACGGACGCGAATGTATTCGAAATAGAGGAAAATTTGACGTGGCAAAGATGTGACCTCGATGAGAATTGCTGTGACTTTCAGGGGCTAATCCTGTGAATTTTCCGGCATAATCGTCGTCAATTTCGAAGGATGACCGGCTTATGCAATCAACTTATTTGAAAGGATTCAGGGGTACCGACGCGGCCGGCCCACCGTCCGTGGGCCGCCCGAACATGGTTGCCCCGGGCCTGCGAAATCGCCATCCTGAAGCAGGATTTCGGCAGCCGGATCCGGCGAGGATGGTGGAAGAATGGCAGGCGTTTCCCGGGTTGACCTGAACTGCGACATGGGCGAGAGCTTCGGCGTCTACACGCTGGGCAACGACGCCGATATGCTGAAGATCGTCACCAGCGCGAACGTCGCCTGCGGCTTCCATGCCGGCGACCCCCTGGTGATCGACCGCACCGTGCGCCTCGCCCTGGAAGCCGGCGTCGCGGTCGGCGCCCATCCCAGTTTCCTGGACCAGTGGGGTTTCGGCCGCCGCCCGATCCTGGGGGAGGATCCGGCCGACATCGAGAAGATGCTGGTCTACCAGATCGGCGCGGTCCAGGCGCTCGCCTCCGCCGTCGGCCACCGGGTCACCCACGTCAAGGCCCACGGGTCGCTCGGCAACATGGCGGCGGTCGATGCCGACCTCGCGCTGGCCTGCGCTCGGGCGGTGCGGGCCGTCGACCGCGACCTGATCTGCGTCGTCATGCCCGGCATGGAGACGGAGCGCGCGGCGGAACGGATGGGCCTGAGGGCCGCGCGGGAGATCTATGCCGACCGCACCTACGACGACAACGGCAACCTGACGTCCCGCAAGAAGCCCGGCGCCGTGCTGCACGACCCGGGGGAGGCGGCGGACCGGATCGTCCGCATGCTGGAGGAGGAGGCGATCCCGACGGTGAGCGGCGCCCGGATCCCGGCGCGGATCGACACCATCTGCGTCCACGGCGACAACCCCCAGGCGGTCGCGATGGCGCGCACCATCCGCGGGCGCCTGGAAGCCCTCGGCGTCGCGGTCGAACCGTTCAGCCGGACCCTGGCGTAGGGCTTGGCGGCACGCCTTCGGAGCGTCCAGAGCATCTCCCCCTCCCCTCATCGTCATGCCCGGGCTTGATCCACGGGCGTCCGGCACGGTTGTTGCCTGCTGCTCAAAAGGCCGCGCTGTGGACGAAAACACCCCCTTTTCGTCATACCCGGACTTGATCCGGGTATCTCCCTGCATGGCGGCGCTGATCAAGCCTGCAAGCGATGACCGGGTCAAGCCCGGTCATGACGATAAAGAGAGGAACGCTCTACTGGAAAAGCATCCTCCAATCGAGTCGGCAATCGCCGTGCCGGACAGCCGTGGGTCAAGCCCGGCCATGACGAGTAGGGAGTGTTTCCGCCCGTAGCTTGCAGAACGCAGTTTTTTGGATGGTCGTGACCGGACTTGATCCGGTCATCCACGCGCAAACTCCATTACGCCGGTTTGCGCGTGGATGCGCGGGTCGAGCCCGCGCATGGCGAAGACCAGCCCCGATCAGGGCCGGTCGAAGATCGGCGGGTTCCCCGGCGTGCGGATCGTGGTGGCCGAGCTTCCCGGAGGGGCGTTCTCGCGCCGGGTCTGGCCGAGCGTGTCGGCGGCTTCGCCCGTCACGGTGTCGGAATGGGACGCGGAGCCGTCCGGGGTCGCCCAGCCGACGCTGGTGCCGCCGCCCGCCGAAGCCCCGCCGGCCGGGCCGCGCAAGGGTTCCCCGTCGGGTCCCAGCAGGACCGAAGCGCTCTCCCGCGCCGATTTGCCGCCGCCGGGCATGCCGACCAGCCGGTCGGGATCGGGCGAGCGGCCGGCCGCCCGGCCCGAGATGTCCCCCGAGACATGGGTATGGTGACGGTCCGGATCGGTGTAGAGCCGCGACCTCCGGCCCGCCCCATGGCCACCGTCGCGCTGGTAGCGGTAGCCGAGCCAAGCCGCCAGCAGGATGCCGGCGCTGGCGGCGAACATCACGAAGGGCACGGGATGGTCGCGGATCACCGCGCTGATTCCGCCCGATTCCCCGCTCTGCCGGCGATCGGCACCGCCGATGCGGGCGCGGCCATAGGCGCTGGGGGTGTCGTAGGGGATGTAGGGGTGCTCGGGCGTGTTGCTGAGGTAACGCCTGTTCTCGGTATCGGAAGCGGGTATGGCGTCCACCATTCTTTTGCCCCATTCGTTGGTTGTTGCTTGGGGACCGCCGCGGCGCGACGGCTATGCGATACCAACCGCGGGAAGCCTCGGAACGTTCCGCGGCCGGCCCGCCGCCTTGTTGCCAGAACCGGCGCTTGCCGGTATGACGCCTCTCCCCAACTCCAGTCCCATCCACGGAGCCTGATCTTGATCGACGCTGGTGCTACGACGGCCGAACAGTTGAAGCAGTTCGCCGACCGCATGGAAAATCTGCTGAACGAAATCGACGGACTCAAGAACGACCTGAAGGACCTGAAGGGCGAGGCGAAATCGGCCGGCTTCAACATCAAGGCGCTCGACCGGCTGGTCGCGATCCGCCGCAAGGACTCGGCCGACGCCGAGACCGAGCTGCTGAACGATCTGCTGCTCTACGCCCACCACACCGGCACGCATCTGGACCTCGCGGTTCCGGAGATGGCCGAGGAAGCGGCCTGACCAACCGTACCGGGCGGGGCTCGACATCGCGCCCCGCCCGATGCATCATCGGGCGCGCGATTCGCCGGGCAGCCGGCGGGACGGGCCGTCCGCATCGATCCAGCCCCGGACGACGCCTCGAATTATTGGGACCACCAGCTTGATGGGCACCGCCATTCCGGGCCAGCAGATCTCCGAGATCCAGCGGCTCGAAGCACTTCGCCGGTACGGCATACTCGACACCCCCCGCGAGGAGGAGTTCGACGACGTCACGCGCCTCGCCGCCTATGTCTGCCGCGCCCCGGTCGCCCTGGTGAGCTTCGTCGACGCCAACCGCCAGTGGTTCAAGTCGGAGATCGGGCTGGGCGCCAGCGAGACCGCCCTGAACGCTTCGGTCTGCCGCCTCGCCATCCGGCAGTCCGGCCTCATGATCGTGCCCGACCTGGCTGCGGACGCCCGTTTCTCCGACAACCCGCTGGTGGCCGGCCCTCCGGGCATGCGGTTCTACGCCGGCGCGCTGCTGAAGACCTCCGACGGGCACGCCCTCGGCACGCTGTGCGTCCTCGACCACGAGCCGCGCCCCGGCCTGGACGAGGAGCAGAAGGCGGCCCTGTCCACCCTGGCCCGCCAGGTGATGTCCCTGCTGGAGCTTCGCCGCTCGATCCAGCAGAAGGACCTGATGCTCAAAGAGGTCAACCACCGGGTCAAGAACAGCCTCCAGCTCGTCTCCAGCCTGCTGCGGCTGGAAAGCCGCCAGATCTCCGACCCGGTGACGCGCCGCCACTTCGACGAGGCCTGCGCCCGCGTCGCCACCATCGCCCGGGTCCATGAGCGCCTGTACAAGACCGACAAGGTCGGCATCGTGGAATTCGGCCTGTTCCTGCGCGACCTGTGCTCCGACCTCGCCCACTCCGCCATGGTCGAGCAGGGTCACCACATCGAGGTGGAGGCCGATACCCACGAACTGCCGACCGACAAGGTCATCCCGCTGGCCCTGGTGGTCAACGAGCTGGTGACCAACGCCGTCAAATATGCCTATCCCGCGGGCCGCCGCGGTGTGATCCGGGTCCGGTTCAAGACCCTGCCGGACGGCGGGTTCGAGGTCGGCGTCGCGGACGAAGGGGTGGGATTGCCCGCCGGTTTCGATCCCGCGAAGACCCAGAGCCTGGGAATGCGCATGGTTTGCGCCCTGCTGGGACAGTTCGGCGGCGAACTGGCCTGCGAGTCCGGCCCGGCCGGAACCATGTTCCGGATCCACGCCGCGGGGTGACCGCATCGGGACGACCGGAACCCCATCGGCCGGAACCCCATCGGCCGGAAGCCCATCGGAAGGTCCATTGGAACGACCGCTTTGTAGGCATTTGGACGATTCGAGCCGACAGGTGTTGATCTCTTGCCACCTCCGAGTCCCGAACTGTAGCTTGGTCCGATGCACGCAATCTCAAAAATTCGACTCGTCCACTCCAGCCCCGCCGGTTCCCTGCCCTCGGACCGGCAGGAACCCGCGCGATCACGGCATGTCCGGATCCTGATCGTCGAGGACGAGGCGATCCCGGCCATGCTGCTGGAGGAGATGGTCGAAGACATGGGATTCACCGTCTGCGGCAAGGCGGTCTCCGGTCCCGGCGCCGTGATGGCCGCCGAGGACTACCGGCCGGACCTCGTCCTGATGGACATCCGGCTGGCCCAGGGAACGGACGGCATCGACGCCGCCATCGAGATCCGCCAGCGCCTCGGCATCCCGTCCCTCTTCATGAGCGCCTTCAGCGATCAGGCCACCATGGTCCGCGCCCAGGCGGCCCAGCCCGTCGGCTTCGTCGGGAAACCCTACGACGACGCCCGGCTGGGCGCGGCGCTGACCGCGGCGCTCCAGGGCATGGGGCTGGCGGAGGACTGAGCGGCGCTGCCGCTCCGGCCCTGGTGCCGGCGTCGCCCTGCCGCCCATGAAAGCCCTCCAATGTTCCGGACAGTCAATCCTCCTGCTGTCAGGTAAGTGTTGAAGCAGGCGGCAGAATACCGCTACACACCCGCATATCCCGTCGTTGAAACGCGGGCCGGATCTGTGCCGAGGGACAGCCGAGACGTTGCGGAAATTTAGAGATAAACTCGATATTCAGCCGGCGGACTCCTGTCTTGTCTTCCGTTCGCGCCTGGAAGACTGTATCGCCCGGTTCGATAGATTGCGCCTCGTGCTTCTGTCGGGTCCTTCCGGCGTCGGCAAGACGACGCTGATGGCGCGCTGGCATGCGATCGCACGCAACCGCGGCATCGCGGCGGGCTGGCTGTCCCTGCATCGCAGCGGCCATGATCCCCGGCGGTTCCTGGCGGACCTCGCCGATGTCCTGGACCCGGTCCTGCCGGTCTTCGCGCGGCGGGTCGCCGGCCTCGACGCCGGCGGGGCTCCGGCGGTCCTCGAGGATGTGCTGTGCGATCTGGCGGGGGAACTTGACCGCCTCGGCCGCCAAGTCGTGCTGTTCCTGGACGATTACCAAGCGGTCGCCGACCCGGCGATCCACCGCGACGTCAACCGGATGCTGAGCGCCCTGCCCGGCTGCTTCACCTTGGTGATCGCCACCCGCATCGACCCGCCGCTGCCGCTGGCACGCCTGCGCGGCTGCGGCGCGCTGCTGGAACTGCGCGCCGCCGATCTGCGCTTCACCCTGGACGAGGCGCGCTACTACCTGACCCGGGTCCAGTCCCTCGACCTTACCGAGGATCAGGTCCGGGAGGTGACGGAGAAGACGGAAGGCCGCATTTCGGCCCTTCAGCTGGCGGTGCTGACCCGGCGCCTGATGGCGAAGGAACGCGACGCCCTGCCGGAGATCCGCCACCGCGCCGACCAGTGGCTCGACCAGGTCGATCCCGCCGGATCCGATGCGGCTCCCCAGGCCGACGACCTGCTGCTCCGCGGCTTCGCCGCCCTGATGGTCGGGTATGCGGCGGGTGCCGCCGGCGACCTGGAGTCCGCCATGGCCCAATGCCGGGATGCGATCGAGATGTCCGGCCGCGTGCTGGAAACCCTCCAGCCGGAGACCGCGCGGGCGACTCCCGCCGCGTCCGACCGCCTGCACCACCGCGAGATCCAGATCCTGCGGCTCGTCTCCGAAGGGTTGCGCAACCGCGAGATCGGCGGGCGACTGCGCATCTCGGAGGACACGGTCAAATGGTACATGAAGAGGTTGTTCGCCAAGCTGTACGTCACCACCCGCACCAGCGCGGTCGCCCGGGGGAGGGAAATGGGCTATCTGCCGTAGGTCTTTGGAGTTTCAGCAGAATGCCACCCTTTCGGGTGGTGCGTCCCGTCCCCCCCTGTCCCTAACTTCACGCAAAATCCAGGACATCCGACCGCGTGACCCGGCGACGGGCGATCCGGCGGACCGTCCGATAAGGGGAGGTGCGCATGAACGGGGATCATATACTTGAAACCCGGAATCTGACGAAGGAATTCAAGGGCTTCATCGCGGTCAAGGACGTCAACCTGCAGGTTCGCCGCGGCAGCATCCACGCCCTGATCGGGCCGAACGGGGCGGGCAAGACGACGGTCTTCAACCTGCTGACCAAGTTCCTGACGCCGAGCGGCGGGCAGATCCTGTTCAACGGCAACGACATCACCCGGGTCAAGCCGGCCGACATCGCCCGGCGCGGCCTCGTACGCTCGTTCCAGATCAGCGCCGTGTTCCCGCACCTGACCTGCCTGGAGAACGTACGCGTGGCGCTGCAGAAGCGCCTGCGCGGCGACAGCTTCGACTTCTGGCGCTCGGAGACGACGCTGCACGCGCTGAACGGCCAGGCCGACGACCTGCTCGACCAGGTCAACCTGGCGGCCTACCGCGACATCCCGGCGGTCGAGCTGCCCTACGGGCGCAAGCGGGCGCTGGAGATCGCGACCACGCTGGCGCTGGAGCCGGAGCTGATGCTGCTCGACGAGCCGATGGCCGGCATGGGCCACGAGGACATCGACCACACCGCGGCGCTGATCCGCAAGGTCTCGGCCGACCGCACCATCCTGATGGTCGAGCACAACCTGTCGGTCGTGTCCGACCTGTCGGACAAGATCACGGTGCTGCGCCGGGGCGAGATCCTGGCCGAGGGACCCTACGCCGTGGTGTCGAAGGACCCGCAGGTGATGGAAGCGTACATGGGGACGGGACATGCCTGACGGGGCCGCGACGACGACGGGGATGCTGGAGATCCGGGATCTCCACGCCTTCTACGGCGAGAGCCACATCCTGCACGGGGTCGGGCTGGAGGTGCGGCGGGGCGAGGTGGTGACGCTGCTGGGGCGCAACGGCGCCGGCAAGACCACGACGATGCGCTCGATCATGGGCATCGTGGGCCGGCGGACCGGCTCGATCCGGCTGAACGGGACGGAGCTGGTGAATCTTCCGTCGAACCGGATCGCCCGGCTGGGCATCGGCTACGTTCCGGAGGAGCGGGGGATCTTCTCCAGCCTGAACGTGGAGGAGAACCTGATGCTGCCGCCGACGATCAAGGCGGGCGGGATGGAGGTGGAGGCGATCTACCGGCTGTTCCCGAACCTGAAGGAGCGGCGCAAGAGCCAGGGGACGCGGCTGTCGGGGGGCGAGCAGCAGATGCTGGCGATCGGGCGGATCCTGCGGACCGGGGCCGACCTGATCCTGCTGGACGAGCCCACCGAGGGCCTGGCGCCGGTGATCATCCAGCAGATCGGGCGGGTGGTCCGGGAGCTGAAGCGGAGCGGCTTCACGATCCTGCTGGTCGAGCAGAACTTCCGCTTCGCCGCCACCATCGCGGACCGCCACTACGTGATGGAGGAGGGACACATCGTCGACATGATCCCGAACGACCAGCTCGAAGCCAACATGCACAAGCTGCATGAGTATCTCGGCGTTTGACCAACCAGAACAACGGACAACAGGGGAAACGGTGAAGAGGATGAGCAAGATGCTGAAGCAGATCATGGCCGGAACGGCGCTCGCGGCACTGTCGGTCGGCTTCGCCGCCGCCGCGAACGCGCAGGGCGCCATTTCCGACGGCAGGATCAAGATCGGCGTCCTGAACGACCGCTCGGGCATCTATGCCGACGTGGCGGGCGAGGGCTCGGCCGTGGCGGCGCGCATGGCCGCGGAGGAGTTCGGCAACGCCATCGACGGCACGCCGATCGAGATCGTGGTCGCCGACCACCAGAACAAGGCGGACATCGCGGCCAACGTCACCCGCCAGTGGATCGACCGGGAGCAGGTCGACGTGATCGCCGACGTGCCCAACTCGGCCGCGGCCCTCGCGGTGCAGGAGATCACCCGCGACAAGAACCGCATCTTCCTGATGTCGGGTCCCGGCAGCTCCCGCCTGACCGGCGACGCCTGCTCGCCGACCGGCATCCACTGGACCTACGACAACCACGCGCTGGCGGCCGGCACCGCCCGCGCGCTGACGGAGGAAGGCAAGAACACCTGGTACTTCCTGACCGCCGACTACGCCTTCGGCCATTCGCTGGAGGAGGAGACCACGGCCGTCGTCAAGGAACTGGGCGGCCAGGCCCTGGGCTCGGTGCGCCACCCGCTCGGCAACTCGGACTTCTCGTCCTTCCTGCTCCAGGCCCAGGGGTCCGGCGCCCAGGTGATCGGCCTCGCCAACGCCGGCAACGACACGACCAACGCGATCAAGCAGGCCAACGAGTTCGGCATCACCCAGGCGGGCCAGACGCTGGCCGGGATGCTGCTGTTCATCTCCGACGTCCACGCGCTGGGGCTCGACGCGGCCCAGGGCCTGGTCGCGACCACCGGCTTCTACTGGGACATGGACGAGGAGACCCGCGCCTGGTCGGCCAAGTACCAGGAGAAGATGGGCTCCAAGCCGACCATGGTGCAGGCCGGCGTCTATTCCTCGGTCAAGCACTACCTGAAGGCAGTCCAGGCGGCCAAGACCGACGAGGCGAAGGCCGTGGTCTCCAAGATGCACGAGCTGCCGATCCAGGACATGTTCGCCAAGAACGGCAAGATCCTGGCCAACGGCCGCATGGTCCACGACATGTACCTGGCCCGCGTCAAGGCGCCGTCCGAGAGCAAGGGGCCGTGGGACTATTACGAGATCGTCCGGACCATTCCCGGTGACAGCGCCTATCTCGACGCGGCCGCCAGCGGCTGCAAGATCGCCCAGAAGTAAGGGACGGACCCGAAATGATGGAGCTGCTGGGGATTCCGCCCCAGGTCCTGTTCGGTCAGCTCCTGCTGGGGCTGATCAACGGGTCCTTCTACGCCCTGCTGAGCCTCGGGCTGGCCGTCATCTTCGGCATGCTCAACGTCATCAACTTCGCGCACGGCGCCCAGTACATGCTGGGCGCCTTCGCGGCGTGGATGCTGCTGAAGTTCGCCGGGATCAACTACTGGCTGGCCCTGGTGCTGGCCCCGGTGCTGGTCGGCCTGCTCGGCGTCGTGCTGGAGAAGCTGATGCTCAGCCGGCTCTACAAGCTCGACCACCTCTATGGCCTGCTGCTCACCTTCGGCCTCGCCCTGATCATCGAGGGCATGTTCCGCCACTGGTACGGCGTCTCCGGACAGCCCTACCCGATCCCCCAGGCGCTCGCCGGCGGCTACAACCTCGGCTTCATGTTCCTGCCGACATACCGCGGCTGGGTCGTCGCCGTCTCGCTGGTGGTCTGCTTCGGCACCTGGTTCATGATCGAGCGCACGAGGCTGGGAGCATACCTGCGCGCCGCCACCGAGAACCCGGTGCTGGTCCAGGCCTTCGGCATCAACGTCCCGGTCATGATCACCGCCACGTACGGCTTCGGCGTGGCGCTCGCCGGCCTGGCCGGCGTGCTCGCGGCGCCGATCTACCAGGTCAACCCGCTGATGGGATCGCACCTCATCATCGTCGTCTTCGCCGTCGTCGTGATCGGCGGCATGGGCTCGATCCTCGGGGCCGTGCTGACCGGCTTCATGCTCGGCATCCTGGAGGGCTTCACCAAGGTGTTCTACCCCGAGGCCTCCAACATCGTGATCTTCGTCGTGATGGCCGTGGTGCTGCTGATCAAGCCGGCCGGTCTGTTCGGACGGGAGAAGTAAGCCATGGCAACCCATTCCCATAGCGAGGCCCTGCGGGCCGGCACGCCGCCGCAGGCCCGCCAGGGCTCGCCCGCGCTGAAATGGGCGGCGCTGGCGGCGCTGCTGCTGGTGGCGCTGGCAGCACCCTTCCAGCTCTATCCGGTGTTCCTGGCCAAGGCGCTGTGCTTCGCGCTGTTCGCCTGCGCCTTCAACCTGCTGATCGGCTATGTCGGGCTGCTGTCGTTCGGCCACGCGGCGTTCTTCGGCTCGGCCGCCTACGTGACCGCCCACGCGGTCAAGGTGTGGGGGCTGACGCCGGAGCTGGGCATCCTGCTCGGCGTCGCGGTGGCGGCGCTGTTCGGGCTGGCGTTCGGCTACCTGGCGATCCGGCGGCAGGGGATCTACTTCGCGATGGTGACGCTGGCGCTGTCGCAGATGGTGTTCTTCCTGGCGCTCCAGCTGCCGTTCACCGGCGGCGAGGACGGCATCCAGGCGGTGCCGCGGGGCCACCTGTTCGGGCTGGTCGACCTGGGCGACAACCTGACCATGTACTACTTCGTGCTGGCGGTGTTCCTGGCCGGGTTCCTGCTGATCTACCGCACCATCCACTCGCCGTTCGGCCAGGTGCTGAAGGCGATCCGGGAGAACGAGCCGCGGGCGGTGTCGCTGGGCTACAAGGTGGAGCAGTACAAGCTGGCGGCCTTCGTGATGTCGGCGGCGCTGGCGGGCCTCGCCGGCGGGACCAAGGCGATCGTGTTCCAGCTGGCCTCGCTGACCGACATCACCTGGCAGATGTCGGGCGAGGTGGTGCTGATGACGCTGCTGGGCGGGCTCGGCACGATCTTCGGACCCGTCGTCGGCGCCTTCCTGGTGGTCACCCTGCAGAACTACCTGGCCGGCACCCAGCTCCCCGTCACCGTGGTCACCGGCGTCATCTTCGTCGTCTGCGTCCTGCTGTTCCGCCGCGGCATCGTCGGCGAGATCGGAGCCCTGCTCAAGGGCCGAGGCTGAGGCTTTGGGGAGGAGCTTGCGTCCACGGCCGCCTTTGATTAGCACTATGACTGGTCACGGACGGCCGTGGACACCCGCACAGGCTTCGGTATGGGAGAACGAACTGCTTTCGGCGGAGACTCTCCTTGAGGCGACATTCCCGTACCCGAACGCGGTCGCCTGCATCGCCGTAGGTTGGCCTTCGCCCGTCAGGGCGAACGCCGACGCCCCGCATCGACGCTCCGGCCACGCTGTCGGCGTCGGCCTTCGGCCGAGGCCGACCTACAGTAGGAACTCACTCGAAGCTGAGTTCCACCGCCCCCAGCCTCCCCAAGTCCATTACCACCCGGTCGCCGACGGCCACCCAGTTGGTCTGGACGACGCTGCCGGTCAGCACCAAGTCGCCCGCTTTCAGCCCGCCGCCCTGCCCGGCCAGCCGGTTGGCGAGCCAGGCCAGCGCCTCGAAGGGATGCCCCAGCACGTCCGCGCCGCGGCCGCTCCCGACCACGGCGCCGTTGATCAGCATGGATCCCGCGACCTCGTCCAGGGCGCCCCAGTCATGGACCGGGGCGCCCAGCACGCAGCCGGCGCCGAAGAAGTTGTCGGCGATCAGCAGCGGGGTGCCGACGGTCCGCCAGTCCGCGTAGCGGTCGTCCACGATCTCGGCCGCCGGCATGCAGCACTCGACGAACCCGGCGACGGAGTTCCTGTCGTAGGGCGCGCCGGATTCCGGCACGTCCTTCCCCAGACGCACGGCGATCTCGCATTCCACCCCCGGCCGGCGGAAGGCGGCGTGGTTCAGCGCCGCCCCGCCCCCCGCTACGGTGCTCGACAGGATGCCGCCGCGGCACGGGCTCGCGATGCCCAGGTAGGCCTGCATCACCGCCGTGGTGCAGCCGATCTTGTAGCCCGCCAGCTCCCCGAAGCCGGCTCCGGAGAGCTTCCGGTTCAACGCCTCCTGGACCTGGTAGGCCTCCGCCTCGTCGGCCGGCTGCAACGGGTCGGGCAGCCGGTCGAGCGCCCGCAGGCTGAGATGGGCGGCGAACAGCTCGCAGGCGGCGAAGACGGCGCTCTCCGGGGTCATCATGGCGTCACTTCATGACGGGCATGGTGAACTCGGCCCCGGCGCGGATGCCGGTCGGCCAGCGCGATGTCACGGTCTTCAGGCGGGTGTAGAAATGCACGCCCTCCATGCCGTGGACGGCGTGGTCGCCGAACAGGCTGCGCTTCCAGCCGCCGAAGCTGTGGAACGCCATGGGAACCGGGATCGGCACGTTGATCCCGACCATGCCGACCTTGATCTTGTTGGCGAAGGTCCGGGCGGCGTCGCCGTCGCGGGTGAAGATGGCGGTGCCGTTGCCGTACTCGTGGTCGTTGATCATGCCGACCGCCTGGTCGAAGTCGGGCACGCGGACGACCGCCAGCACCGGGCCGAAGATCTCCTCCTTGTAGATCGTCATGTCGGTGGTGACGTCGTCGAACAGGCAGCCGCCGATATAGAAGCCGTTCTCGTAGCCCTGGAGCTTCAGGTCGCGGCCGTCGACCACCAGCTTTGCGCCCTCCTTGACGCCCTGGTCAACGTAGCCCCGGACCTTGTCGCGGTGCTGCCGGGTGACCAGCGGCCCCATCTCGGCCTCGGGATCGTTGCCCGGGCCGATCTTGAGCGCGCGGACCTTGGGCTCCAGCCGCTCCATCAGCGCGTCGCCGACGCCGCCGACCGCGACCGCGACGGACACCGCCATGCAGCGCTCGCCGGCCGAGCCGTAGGCCGCCCCCATGAGGGCGTCGGTCGCCTGGGACAGGTCGGCGTCGGGCATCACCACCATGTGGTTCTTGGCCCCGCCCAGGGCCTGGACCCGCTTCCCGTGCTCCGTGCCGGTCCGGTAGATGTATTCCGCGATCGGGGTGGAGCCGACGAAGCTGATCGCGTCCACGCGCGGGTCGGTCAGCAGGGCGTCGACCGCCTCCTTGTCGCCGTTGACCACGTTGAACACGCCGGGCGGCAAGCCCGCCTCGGACAGCAGCTCGGCCAGCCGCAGCGCCGTGGACGGGTCGCGCTCCGACGGCTTCAGGATGAAGCTGTTGCCGCAGGCGAGCGCGATCGGGAACATCCACATCGGCACCATGGCCGGGAAGTTGAACGGCGTGATGCCGACGCAGACCCCGACCGGCTGGCGCATGGAGAAGCTGTCGACGTTGGTGCCGACATTCTCGCTGAACTCGCCCTTCTGCAGGTGCGGGATGCCGCAGGCGAACTCCACGACCTCCAGGCCGCGGCTCAGTTCGCCGCGCGCGTCCGACTGGACCTTGCCGTGCTCGGCGCTGATCAGGCGGACCAGTTCGTCGGCATGGGCCTCGACCAGGTACTTGAACTTGAACATCACGCGGGCGCGGACGACCGGCGGCGTGGCGGCCCAGCCGGGAAGCGCCGCGGATGCCGCCTCGACCGCTGCGGCCACGTCGGCCTTGTTCGCCAGGGCCACCCGGCCGCTGACCTCGCCGGTCGCCGGGTTGAACACGTCGGCCCGGCGCTCGCCGGTCCCGGCCACGATCCTGCCGCCGATGTAATGGTCTATGTTGGGCATGTCTGCCCTCCCCCTCTTTGATTGGTTGGTTGCGGGAGACACTAGCAAGCAATCGGCCGTTCCGACAATCTCCGGGGCGGATCCCTGGACCGGCGGCGTGAAAAGACTATCTCCAGGACCAAGTTCCGCCTCCGACGGGGTTTTGCCATGCGCCGTTCCGCCTGCGCCGCCATGCTGATGCTGCTGTCGCTGGTCTTCGCCCTGCCGCCCGCCACGGCGATCGCCGCGATGCCGACGCCCGGAAGCGCCCATGACTTCGACTTCGTCTCGATCGACGGCCGGCCGCTGCCCCTGAAGGAGTTCGCCGGCAAGGCCGTGCTGGTGGTGAACACGGCGTCGATGTGCGGCTACACCCCGCAATATGCCGACCTTCAGGCTTTGTGGGAGCGCTACCGCGGGCGCGGCCTCGTCGTGCTGGGTGTGCCCAGCAACGATTTCGGCGGCCAGGAGCCGGGCAGCGCCGAGCAGATCAAGGATTTCTGCGAGGTCAACTTCTCGGTCGACTTCCCGATGACGGAGAAGCAGGCCGTCACCGGCGCCGGTGCGCATCCCTTCTACCGCTGGGCCGGGCAGGAGCTCGGGCCGGCCGCCGCGCCCCGCTGGAACTTCCACAAATATCTGGTCGCGCCCGACGGGCGGCTGGCCGGCTGGTTCCCGACATCGACGTCACCCCGGTCGGACAAGGTCGTCCAGGCGGTCGAAGCCGTCCTTCCGGAGTGACCTGTCGTTGAATCCGCCGTTCGCTGTTGCGCCGGCCCCGGTGGCTTTGCGATAAAGCAGCCTCGCGAAGGGGGTACGTACGTGCCCCCGGCATGCTTGTCGACACCACGGGAACCGCAGCATGACGCTCGGTCTGCATGACTATGAACGGCGTCGGCGGCGTCGCTTCTGGGTACGTACGGTCAAGTTCCTGGCGTTCGTCGGCGTACTCCTCGGCGTCGGCCTGTTCGCGTACCAGATGGGCGTCGAGCAGGTGAAGGCGCGGGAGGCCGGCCTCAGGGCGGAGAACGCCCAGCTCTCCCAGGCCAATGCCGACCTGGCCCGGAACGTCGCCTCGCTGCGCATGGCCGCCCAGACGGCGGAGACCAGGGCCGCCGAGCTGGAGGCTCGGCTGACGCGCGAGCTGCCGACCGGCGACCTGGCGCGCCTGACCGAGCTGGCGCGCGAGCGGCTGGCGGCCGGCGTCGATCCCAGGCGGCTGGTCTTCGTGCTGAACCAGATCCGGACCCCGCGCCAGTGCGAGAAGCCGGAGAACAAGCGGTTCATCCTGCCCACGCCCATATACAAGGGACCCAATTCCGTGGTCGGCTTCGCCAATGGCGCCGTCACCGTCAGCGGCGAGGGAACGCCGGCCCGGAGCGCCGCCGGCAACGCGGAGGGCTGGTTCGATCCCGCGGCCCCCGTGACGATCCGGTTCACCGAGGCGGGCGGGCGCCAGACCGAGGCCACCGGCGTCCTGCCGCTCAACCACGTGGTGGTGGCCGCCGGCGTCGAGCACCAGTTCACCGTCGTCGCGGGATCCCGGTCGTTCGTCGAGGTGACCAGCGAGCGCTGCCCGTTCCCGTGATCCCCCATTCCTCGGATTTGTAAGTTAATCGGGTATTAAGGGCTCCCGGTCCACATATCGGCCCTGCCGCCCCCGGGGCGGAAAGGTGTTGCGACGGGGACTCCCATGAAGATCCTGATCCTGCTGCTGGTGGCGCTCCTGTTCGGCGGCGGCGGTTTCGGCGCAGGCTGGTACCTGTTCGCCAACAAGGACGCCCACGAGGAGAAGGTCGAGGCGCCGCCGGAGCCGCCCCCGCCCGCCGGGCCGCCGGTCTTCGTCAATATCGGCCCCCTGACGGTCCCGGTGCTGGGCGCGGAGCGGATCGACCAGTTCGTCACCCTGATGGTGGCGCTGGAGGTGCCCGACGCCGCCATGGCCGACCGGGTCCGCGACCAGGCGCCCCGCCTGACCGACGCCTTCCTGACCGGCGTGTACGGTGTCATCGCCTCGGGCAAGGCGATGCAGGCCGGGCTGCTCGACGTCCCGCAGATCAAGGCGAAGCTCAACGAGTCCACCACCAAGGTCATGGGCAAGGGCATCGTCCGCGACGTTCTGATCCAGGTCGTAAACCAGCGCCCGATGTGACGTCCTGGGTGAATCCCCGGAGTCGTGGCCCGAGTCGCGACCCTTAGTTTCCTATTCATCGTCCCGGTTCGGCCGCGGATGGCGGTTTTCGGCCCCGCGGCGTGGCATCCTTGTGCCGAAACAGCCCCGCAGTTGCTTTGTCCGCGGCCCTCCTGCATGCTTCGCCGATAAGAAGTTGCCCGCTACAGCCTTGAATCAACGGGATGATTGCGCGCGATAAAAGCTCTTCGACGGAAATCTGGGGGGATCGATGTCAGTTGCGTTCGTCTTCGTCATTCTATGCGGCCTCGCGGCCCTCGGCTACGGCATCTATGCCGGCCGGGAGGTCCTCGCCGCGAGCGCCGGGTCCGCCCGGATGCAGGAGATATCCGGCGCCATCCAGGAAGGCGCCCAGGCCTATCTGAACCGGCAATACACCACCATCGCCATCGTCGGCGTCGTGATCGGCGTGATCCTGGGCTTCATCCTCGGGTTCCACGTGGCCGGCGGCTTCTTCATCGGCGCCATCCTGTCCGGCGTGGCGGGATATGTCGGCATGAACGTGTCCGTCCGCGCCAACGTCCGCACGGCGGAGGCGGCGCGCCACGGCATGACCCCGGCGCTCGACATCGCCTTCAAGTCCGGCGCCATCACCGGCATGCTGGTGGTCGGGCTGGGGCTGCTGGGCGTGGCGGTCTATTACGGCGCGCTGCTCGCCGCCGGGCTGGAGATCCGCGCGATCCTGGAGGCGCTGGTCGCGCTCAGCTTCGGCGCGTCTCTGATCTCGATCTTCGCCCGTCTGGGCGGCGGCATCTTCACCAAGGGGGCCGACGTCGGCGCCGACCTGGTGGGCAAGGTCGAGGCGGGCATCCCGGAGGACGATCCTCGCAATCCCGCGGTCATCGCGGACAATGTGGGCGACAATGTCGGCGACTGCGCCGGCATGGCCGCCGACCTCTTCGAGACCTACGCAGTCACCATCGTCGCCACAATGCTCCTGGCGGCGATTTTTTTCGTGGGCGAGACCCAGGCCCGGCTGATGATCTATCCGCTGGTGATCGGCGCGGTCTGCATCATCGGCTCGATCGCCGGGACCTTCTTCGTGAAGCTGGGATCCACCAACAACATCATGGGCGCGCTGTATAAGGGACTGGCGGTCACGGCGGCGATCTCGGCCGTGCTGATCTTCCTGGCGACCGCGATCCTGCTGGGCTTCCGCACGCCGCTTGAGCGGATCGGCGGGGAGGCGGTCACCGGCATCCGCCTGTTCGTCTGCGCCCTGGTCGGCCTGGGCGTCACCGGCCTGCTGGTCTGGATCACCGAATACTACACCTCGACCGTGTTCCGCCCGGTGCGCAGCATCGCCAAGTCGTCGGAGACCGGGCACGGCACCAACGTGATCCAGGGCCTCGCCGTGTCGATGGAGGCGACCGCCCTGCCGGCCCTGGTGATCTGCGCCGGCATCCTCATCGCCCACGCCATGGCGGGGCTGTTCGGCATCGCCGTCGCGGCCACCACCATGCTGGCGCTGGCCGGCATGGTCGTTGCCCTGGACGCCTACGGCCCGGTCACCGACAATGCCGGCGGCATCGCGGAGATGGCCGACCTGCCGAAGGAGACCCGCGTCATCACCGACGCGCTGGACGCGGTCGGCAATACCACCAAGGCGGTCACCAAGGGCTACGCGATCGGCTCGGCCGGCCTCGCGGCCCTGGTCCTGTTCGCCGCCTACATCGAGGACCTGAAGCATTACTTCCCCGACGTGGTGGTCACCTTCAACCTTCAGGACCCTTACGTGGTCGTCGGGCTCCTGATCGGCGGCCTGCTGCCCTACCTGTTCGGCGCCATGGGCATGACCGCGGTCGGCCGGGCGGCCGGCTCGGTCGTGGTCGAGGTGCGGCGGCAGTTCCGCGAGATCAAGGGCATCATGGAAGGCACGGCCAAGCCCGACTATGGCCGCGCCGTGGACATGCTCACCCGCGCCGCGATCCGCGAGATGATCCTGCCCTCGCTGCTGCCGGTGGCGGCGCCGATCGTGCTGTACCTGGTGATCAGCCTGATCGCCGGCCAGGCCGAGGCCTTCACCGCGGTGGGCGCCATGCTTCTGGGCACCATCGTGACCGGCATCTTCGTCGCGATCTCGATGACGTCGGGCGGCGGCGCCTGGGACAACGCCAAGAAATACATCGAGGAGGGGAACTACGGCGGCAAGGGATCGGACGCCCACAAGGCGGCCGTGACCGGCGACACCGTCGGCGATCCCTACAAGGACACCGCCGGCCCGGCGGTCAACCCGATGATCAAGATCACCAACATCGTCGCGATCCTGCTGCTGGCGATCCTCGCCAAGCTGGCGGGCTGAGGGTGGAGGTTCCGGGGCGGCGGCGCCGTCCCGGGACCCGCCTCACGCGGCTCAGCGCCGGGGCAGGCCCGGCTGGCGGACGCCGCCCTGGCCGCCGGAGAAGCGACCGATATTGCCCAGCATCTGTTCGATGAAGTTCATGTCGCGGCCCGCGGTCGGCGTCGTGCGCTCGACCAGCTCGACCTGCTGGCCGGCGGACTGGTCCAGTTCCTTGATGTCGGCGACCGTGCCGTTCTCGTCGAACCTGACGACCACGACCTTGCGTTCCACAACCTCCGGCTGGAAGAACGCGGTCTTCTCCGTGCGCGCGCCGATATAGTACCAGGTGTTCTCGTCGAAGGTGCCGACCGTGGACGGCGTCCCCAGCGTGACCGCGACGTCGTCGCGCGTGCTGACGCCGGGCTGGATCTGGTCGAGCCGGGCCTTCTCCGCGAGATTGCCCCGCGTATCGATCGTTGGGGAGCAGGCGGCCACCGTCAGGCCGAGCAGGCAGGCGGCGGAGACGTGACGAAGTGTTGGTCTGACCATGATTGCCCGGTAATGTCCATTGAACGCCCTCCCCGCCATCCGAGGCGGATTGACGGGGACTGGGGCGGCACCCATTTCGGGTGGGACAATTGCACCCCCCGCGCCGCCATGTCAACTTTTCGGATCAGGGAGATCCCCCTTGCTGAACCGCCTGTTCCAGCGCAAGCGCCCCGAGGCCGAGGCCCTGGGCCTCTACGACGCCATCGTCGCCCAGGCGCGGCGGCCGGAATTCTATGCCGGTTTCGGCGTGCCCGACACGATCGACGGGCGGTTCGAGATGATCGCGCTGCACGCCTTCCTGGTGATGCGCCGGCTCAAGGGCCAGGGGCAGGCCGCCGCCGCGGTGTCCCAGGAACTGTTCGACACCCTGATCGCCGACATGGACCGCAGCCTGCGGGAGATCGGCATCGGCGACCTGAGCGTGCCGAAGCATATCAAGAACATGGCCAAGGGCCTGTACGGACGCATCGTCTCCTACGAGAAGGGCTTGGAGGAACCCGGCGACGCCGAGCTTCACGCGGCTCTCGACCGCAACCTGTACGGCACCGTCCTGGAAGTGCCCGAGGCCCACCTGGCCGCCATGGCCGCCTACATGAGGCGGGAGTCCGCCGCCCTCGCCGGCCAGCCGGTGGAAAGCCTGGCCGCCGGCCGTGTGCAATTCGGGCCGCCGCCTGTTATAGGGTGACATTTTCGCCGGTGACGACCGCCCGGCACCGGAGGACGTCAAAGGAGGCCCCCCATGACCGACCAGCCGACCGCCACCCCGTCGATCGGACCGGAATTCTCCCGGACCGTGCTCGCCGACAAGGTGAGCGGTGAGGAGACGATCCAGACCATCAAGGCGAACCCGCAGGAATGCCGCCGGCTCGCCGGCCGTCTGGACCTGCGGGACCTGAAGTCCCTGACCGCCACCGTCCGGCTGAAGCGGGTGCGCGGCGGCCAGATGATCCGGGTCCGCGGCACGCTGGAGGCCGACGTCGTCCAGACCTGCGTCGTCACGCTGGAACCGGTTGAGAACCACGTCGCGGACGAGTTCGAGACGATGTTCGCCCCCCGCCACCTGATCCCCGAGATCCCGATGGAGGTGGAGATCGATCCGGACGCGGAAGAACCGCCCGAGCCGCTGGTCGGCAACCGGATCGACATCGGCGAGCTGACCGCCCAGCACCTCTCGCTGGCGCTCGACCCCTATCCGCGCTGCCCCGGCATCGCATTCGAGGACCATATAGAGGACGCCCCGGCGGAGGGTGGGGAGGAGGTTCCGGACGAGCGGCCGAATCCGTTCCTGACCCTTGCCAAGCTGAAGCGGCCCCACTAAATTCGCGGTTCGCGCTTGCCCCCCGGGGGCGTTTTCTGTAATGAAGCGGTTCGCATAAGGCGGCTCCTTCGGGCCGCCTTTTATAATAGAGAGTTCCGACCATGGCTGTTCCGAAGAAAAAGACCTCCAAGTCCCGGCGCGACATGCGCCGCTCCCACCATGCCCTGACCGCCGCCTCCTATGCCGAGTGCCCGAACTGCGGCGAGCTGAAGCGCCCGCACCATGTCTGCGGCTCCTGCGGCCAGTACGACGGCCGTGACGTGGTGGCCGAAGCCGCGACCGCTTGACCGGTCCGGCGGACGGAGCGGAACCGGACGGTGTACGGAGATCGGATGCGGTGAGCGCGCGTTTGACGATCGCCCTGGATGCCATGGGCGGAGATCATGCGCCGGAGGTGGTTGTCGCGGGTGCCGATATGGCTCGGCTGCGTTGCCCGGAGATCGATTATCTGTTCTTCGGCGACGAACAGCGGATAAGGCCGCTGCTCGCGAACCTTCCCGACCTGGAGCGCATTTCCACGATCCATCACACGCCGGATGCCGTCAGCAACGACGCAAAGCCGGCCGTGGCGCTGCGCGCTGGCCGGAATTCGAGCATGCGGCTCGCCATCGACGCGGTGGCGCAGGGCAAGGCCGCGTGCGTCGTGTCTGCCGGCAACACCGGCGCGCTGATGGCCATGGCCAAGTTCGTGCTGAAGACGCTGCCGGGCATCGACCGGCCGGCGATAGCCTCGTTCTTCCCGACGCTGCGGGGCGAGAGCGTGATGCTGGACCTGGGCGCCAACATCGAGTGCGACAGCAGGAACCTGGTCGAGTTCGCGGTCATGGGCTCGGTCTTCGCCCGCACCGTGCTGGGCCTGATGGAACCGACCGTCGGGCTGCTCAACATCGGGGCCGAGGAGGTCAAGGGGCACGAATCGATCAAGGCCGCCGCCGCCCAACTGCGCGTGACGCCCCTGCCCGGCAAGTTCCACGGCTTCATCGAAGGCAACGACATCCCGTCCGGCACCGTGGACGTGATCGTCACCGACGGCTTCACCGGCAATGTCGCGCTGAAGACGGCCGAGGGGACCGCCAAGCTCTATTCCGAACTGCTGCGCCGGACGTTCGAATCCTCGATCGTGGCGCGCCTGGGCTATCTGCTGGCCCGCAACGCCTTCACCAAGCTCAAGAAACGCATGGACCCGCGACGCTACAACGGCGCGATGTTCCTGGGCTTGCAGGGCGTGTGCGTGAAGAGCCACGGGGGCACGGACCCGACCGGCTTCGCCAACGCGATCTGCGTGGGCGTCGACCTGGTGACCCGGGGCTTCAACGAGACGATCAAGACCGAGATGGCCCGGATCGGCGACCTGACCGCCGCCGCCGGCCCGGACGGCACGCCCCAGAACCCCACGGTTCCGAATTCATCCCTCCCGGACTCAAAGGCAGCGGCCATATAGATGGTTCGACGTTCAAGGATCGTAGGCTGCGGCTCGTACCTGCCGCAGAACGTTGTGACCAATCATGACCTCGCCCAGCGGGTCGACACTTCCGATGATTGGATCACCCAGCGGACCGGCATCCGGTCGCGCCACCTCGCCGCATCGGACGAGAAGACGTCCGACCTTGCGCTGGCCGCGGCGCGCCGGGCGCTGGAGCATGCCGGCATCGCGGCCGCCGACGTCGACCTGATCGTCCTGGCGACCACCACGCCGGACCACACCTTTCCGGCGACCGCCACGAAGGTCCAGGCAGAACTGGGGATCACCCGGGGGTTCGCCTTCGATCTCCAGGCCGTCTGCTCCGGCTTCGTGTTCGCCCTGTCGGTCGCGGACAACTTCATCCGGCTGGGCCAGGCGAAGACGGCGCTGGTGATCGGCGCGGAGACCTTCTCCCGCATCCTGGACTGGGAGGACCGGACCACCTGCGTCCTGTTCGGCGACGGCGCCGGGGCCGTGGTGCTGCAGGCCGCCGAGGGCGAAGGCGCCACGAGCGACCGGGGCATCCTGTCCACCCACCTGCACTCCGACGGGCGGCAGTACGAGCTGCTGTGGGTCGACGGCGGGCCGTCGGCGACCCAGAGCACCGGCCATGTCCGGATGGTCGGCCAGGAGGTCTTCCGCCACGCCGTGACACGGCTGAGCGAGGTCGTGAACGAGGCGCTGGAAGCCAACAAGCTGACCGCCGACGACATAGACTGGCTGGTGCCGCACCAAGCCAACAAGCGGATCATCGAAGGCACGGCGCGCAAGCTCAAGCTGTCGGTAGACAAGGTGGTGATGACCGTTGACCATCACGGCAACACCTCGGCCGCCTCGATCCCGCTGGCCCTGGCGGAAGCGGTCCATGACGGCCGCATCAAGCAGGGCGACTTGGTGCTGATGGAGGCCATGGGCGGCGGCTTCACCTGGGGTTCCGCCCTGGTCCGCATGTGACGGGGACGCCGGTCCGGGAAAGCTGTGATGCCGCCCCGCCCTTCAACGACGCGCGCCAACTCTTTGTAATTGACGCATTTCTTCCGTGGGATTACGGTTCCGGCGGCAGGTCCGGCGGCTATCGGGCCACTGGCGAGAGGGAAGACGTCATGACTCAGGAGACCGTCACCCGCGCTCAACTGAGCGAGGCCGTGTACCAGGAAGTCGGCTTGTCGCGCAATGAATCCGCCGATCTGGTGGAGACCGTCCTGAATGAGATCTCCGACGCCCTTGCGCGTGGGGAGATGGTGAAAATCTCTTCGTTCGGCAGTTTCTCGGTCCGGCAGAAGGGGCAGCGCATCGGTCGCAACCCCAAGACCGGCGAGGAGGTGCCGATCATGCCGCGGCGCGTGCTGGTCTTCCGGGCGAGCCACGTGCTCAAGTCCCGGATCAACCAGACGCTCGCCGAACTCGATCCGCCGCATATTGAAGTAGCCTCGTGACGATGACCGCACCCAACCCGGACCCGCGGCCCCGCAGCATGGCGAAATCGGCCACAGCCTTCCGCACGATCAGCGAGGTCTCGGCCGAACTCGACGTGCCGCAGCATGTGCTGCGCTTCTGGGAGACCAAGTTCCCCCAGATCCGCCCCCTGAAGCGCGGCGGCGGCCGGCGCTATTACCGGCCCGAGGACGTCGAGCTGCTCCGGCGGATCCAGAGCCTGCTCTACAAGGAGGGCTACACGATCAAGGGCGTGCAGCGCCTGCTGCGGGAATCGCGCGGTGGCATGCCCCAGGCCGGCACCGACCAGCAGCCCCGGCCCGGGGAGGGGCCCCGTGCCGCCACGGCCGCGGAGACGGACCACGAACCTTTCGACCATGACGACGACGAGGACGATCATGGCCACGGGTACGAGGAGCCCGGCGGGATGACCCGCACCCAGCGCGAGGACATCGAGGCGGTGCTGACCGAACTGATAGCACTCCGCGACATGCTGCGGGGCGGCAGGAAATAGGCAAATAAATTCATCGGAGCGATTGCGTGACCCCGGGGGCGCGGCTATAGTCCGCGCCACACCGGACGAGCCGCCGCCGA
The DNA here is from genome assembly GCF_016806835.2 of Skermanella rosea. Classification (NCBI taxonomy): domain Bacteria; kingdom Pseudomonadati; phylum Pseudomonadota; class Alphaproteobacteria; order Rhodospirillales; family Azospirillaceae; genus Skermanella; species Skermanella rosea. The sequence goes on from NZ_CP086111.1 coordinate 4,844,908, forward strand.
CAAGGCCGGTACGGATCGCCTGAGTTTGACGGGCAGTAGCGCAGCCTGGTAGCGCATCAGTCTGGGGGACTGGGGGTCGTGGGTTCGAATCCCGCCTGCCCGATATCTTCAGGAAACTGAAATCGGTCGAGAGCCGGCAACGTGACGAACGTTGCCGGCTCTTTCCGTTCCGGAGCGGCGCCCGTCATCGACGAGGGAACCCGGCTCCGGCCGAAGGATAAGGCACGCGCAAACACGAACGGCCCCCGATCGGGGGCCGTTCGCGTCTACCGAAATTTTCTTGCGGCTCGTTGGCCGCGTCACCCTTTTTCGGGCGTTCCCCCCTAAACTCGGGCCGGTCAGATCCGTTGCATATGTATGCGATCAAAGAAGGTATTATGTCAAGCCTGCGACGTATCGCCACTGGCAAAAATCTAACGTCCAGCTGTTCCGCCGTCCGTCCCGCCGCCCGCCTGCACTTCCAGCAGCAGCCGTCCCGCCTCGGTCAGGCGGCAGACGACCCAGTCCGGCTTCAGCGGATTGTGGAACCAGCGTTCGGCCCAGCCGGCGTTCAGGCAGGACCGGACGAGCGCACGGTCCACGCGCTGCCCCTCCTCATCGAACAGCGGAAGCTTCCCGCCGGGCTGCGCGAGCCCCCGGCGCAGCCACTGGAGTTGCCGGGGCTCCGGCCGGGCGCCGGTCTCTGGGCCGGGTTCTGGCCCTGGTTCTGGAACGGCGGTCATGGATCGGTCCGGCTGGTGGGATGACGGGTGGCGCATCTTACGTTAGCCTGCCTGTTCAGCCAACATCATGCACACGCGACGGGCGATCGATGGACATGATCTTCGTTTACATGACGGTGCCGACCCCCGACGAGGCGCACCGGATCGGACGCATCCTGGTGGAGGAGCGGCTGGCCGCCTGCGCCAACCTGCTGCCCGGCATGACCTCGGTCTATCGGTGGCAGGGCAAGGTCGAGCAGGCCGGAGAGGTAGTCGTCATCGCCAAGACGAGGGCCGACCTGTTCGACCGGCTGGAGGCGAGGGTAAAAGAGCTCCACAGCTATGACTGCCCCTGCATCGTGGCCTTGCCCCTCGCGCGGGGCCACGCCCCCTATCTGGACTGGATCGCCGCCGAAACCGGATGAAGGCGCGCATAGGAGCCATGCGCGGGGTGCAACTTGCCCGTTTCCGCCGCAACATGCGACGGTTTCATCCGGCATCCGTCGACGGCGCCCTTTCTTCTTCCGAGGTCCCTCATGTCTCCCCTCTCCGCCCGCCTCTCGCTGGGGTTCGCCTGTATCGGCCATGCCTTCATGCATGTGCTGACCGCGTTGTACCTCACGGTCGTGCTCGGGCTGGAGCGGGACTGGGCCATGACCTACGACGAGCTGATCCGCCTGTGGACGGTCGGCTCCCTGATGATCGGGCTGGGCGCCCCGATCGCCGGCTGGCTGGGCGACCGCTGGAGCGACGCCAAGATGATGGTCGTCTTCTTCCTGCTGACCGGCGCCGGGTCGATCGCGGCCGGGCTCGCCGGCGGCACCACGGCGCTGGGGGTCGGCCTGGCTGTCCTGGGGCTGGGCGGCTCGATCTTCCATCCCGTCGGCATGTCCTGGGTGATCAAGAACGCGACCAACCGGGGCCGCGCGCTCGGCGTCATGGGGATCTTCGGCAGCGTCGGCATCGCCGGGGCGGCGATCGTCGCCGGCGGCCTGACCGAACTGATCAACTGGCGTGCCGCCTTCATCGTTCCGGGGGTGGTGTGCATGGCCGCGGGCTTCGTGCTGCTGGCCTGCATCGCGACCGGTCTGGTCACGGACAGGGAACGGGACGCCAGGCCGCAGCCGGGGACCAACCGGGCCGACGCCGTCCGCGCCTTCCTGGTGCTGTCGGTCACCATGGTCTGCGCCGGCCTGATCTTCCAGTCCACCATGACCGCGATGCCCAAATGGTTCGGCGAGCGCATGACCGGCCTGGTCGGCGAGGGGACCCTGGGCGTCGGCGGGCTGGTCACCCTGGTCTACCTGTTCGCCAGCGGGTCGCAGTTCGTCGGCGGCATGCTGTCCGACCGCTATCCGCTGAAGCGGGTCTATGTCGGGTGCCTGGCGATCCAGATCCCGCTGCTGCTGATCGCTTCCAGCTTCGCCGGGGTTCCCCTGCTGATGGTGGCGGCCCTGGTGGTGTTCACGCAGAGCCTCCAGATCCCGGCGGAAACCATGCTGCTGGCCCGCTACACGCCGGCCCGGCACCGCGGGCTGGCGTTCGGCGCCAAGTTCGTCCTGTCCTTCGGCGTGGCGCCCCTGGGTGTCCAGCTCGTGGCCCTGGCCTATGGCTGGAGCACCGACTTCTGGTGGCTCTTCGTCATGCTCGCCGGCTTCGCGGCCACCGCCGTGCTGGCGGCCACCCTGCTCCCCCGGGAGGCACCGGCGGCTCCCGCCGTGCCGGCCGCCCCCGCGACGGTGCCGCTCGCGGCCTCCGCCGTCAGCGCGGAGTAGCCTTCGCCAGCGCCTGGTCCAGGTCGGCGATCAGGTCCTCGGCGCTCTCGATGCCGACCGACAGGCGGATGACGTCGGGCGTCGCCCCCGCCGCCTTCAGCCCCTCGTCGGAGAGCTGGCGATGGGTGGTCGAGGCGGGATGGATGATCAGCGACCGCGTGTCGCCGATGTTGGCGAGGTGGCTGAACAGCTCGACGCCCTCCACCACCGCCACGCCGGCGTCGAAGCCGCCCTTCAGGCCGAAGGTGAAGACCGCCCCCGCCCCCTTGGGCAGGTACCTGCGGGCCAGCTCATGGTACGGGCTGGACGGCAGTCCCGCATAGTTGACCCAGGCCACGGCGGGGTGTCCCTGGAGGAATTCGGCGACCTTCAGAGCGTTGGCGCAGTGCCGCTCCATGCGCAGCGCCAAGGTCTCGATCCCGGTGATGGTCAGGAAGGCGTTCATCGGCTGCTGGTTCGGGCCCAGGTCGCGCAGGCCGATGGCGTGGCCGTGGATCGTGAAGGCGAGATCGCCGAAGGTCTCGTGGAAGCGGAGGCCGTGGTAGCCGGGCTCCGGCTCGGTCAGCGCCGGGTACTTGCCCGCCGCGGTCCAGTCGAACCGGCCGCTGTCCACGACCACGCCGCCGACCGAATTGCCGTGGCCCGACAGGAACTTGGTGGTGGAATGGACGACCAGGTCGGCACCGTGCTCGATCGGGCGGCACAGGTACGGCGTCGCCATGGTGTTGTCCACGATCAGCGGGACGTTGGCCTCCCGCGCGACCTCCGCGATCGCCGCGATGTCGGAGACCACGCCGCCCGGATTGGCCAGGCTCTCGATGAAGATCGCCTTGGTCTTCGGCGTCAGCGCCCGGCGGTAGCCGTCGGCGTCCTCCCCGCCCACGAACACCGCCTTCCAGCCGAAGGCGCGGGGAAAGCTGTTGGCGAATTGGTTGAGCGACCCGCCATAGAGCCGCCGCGACGACAGGAACTCCTCCCCAGGCGCCATCAGGGCGAAGAAGGTCAGCATCTGCGCCGCGTGGCCCGAGGCCGTGGCGGTGGCGCCCCGGCCGCCCTCCAGGCTGGCGATGCGTTCTTCCAGCACCGAAACGGTCGGGTTGGTCAGCCGCGAATAGATGAAGCCCATCTTCTGGAGATTGAACAGCGACGCCGCGTCCTCGACGTCGTCGAACACGTAGCTGGTGGTCTGGTAGATCGGCGTCGCCCGCGCGCCGGTCGCCGGGTCCGGAGCCGCCCCGGCATGCACCGCCCGCGTCTCGAACCCGAATGTCCTCTGCCCAGTCCCGTCCCCGGCCATGGCGCTTCCCTCCCCTGTCCTACATCAGTTTCTTGACGGCCTTGACCGGCCGCTTGCGGTTGGTGATGACGTTCGAATTGATGCCGTTCCAGCCCAGTTCGCCGTGGAGCCGCATATACTCGATCTTCGGGCAGCGGTTCATGACGACCTTCAGCCCGGCCTGCTCCGCGCGCTCGGCGGCCTGGTCGTTCCGCACCTGGATCTGCATCCAGACGACCTTGGCGCCGATCGCGATGGCGCTGTCGGTCACATGTCCCGCCGCCTCGGAATTGCGGAAGACGTCGACCATGTCCACCGGCTCGGGGATGTCCTCCAGCCGGGCGTACACCATCTCTCCCAGCAGCTCCTGCCCCGCGACGCCGGGATTGACCGGGATCACGCGGTAGCCTTTGGATTGCAGGTACTTCATCACGAAGTAGCTGGGCCGGTTCCAGTTGGTGCTGGCGCCCACCAGGGCGATCACCTTGACCGAGGCCAGGATGTCCGAGAGGTACCGGTCCGTGTACGTGTCGTGCTGCATGGGATCCGCCTGTGTCAGCGCACTTCGCTGAACGGCATGTACGATACCATGCCGCCCCGCTCAAGCCGGGTCATGTCCTCGGACAGGACCACGAGGCCGTCGGACTCCACCATGGAAGACAGGACGCCGGCGCCGTCGCGGGCGAACTTGGTCGCGACCAGTTCCCCGTCGGCTCCGGGCGCCAGGCAGACCCGGACGAACTCGCGGCGACCCTCCTTCTTCCGGTAGTCGAAGTCGGCCCGGACCCGGAACAATGTCGGCTCCGAAACGGTCTCTCCGGCCAGGTGCTGGATCAGGGGGCGCGCCAGGCAGAAGAAGGTGACCATGGCGGCCACGGGATTGCCGGGCAGCCCGACGAACGGTTTGCCCCGGATCTGGCCGAGCGCCACCGGACGGCCGGGCTTGATGGCGAGCCGCCAGAAATGCAGCCCGCCCAGCGACTCGACGGCCCCCTTGACGTGGTCCTCCTCGCCGGTCGAAACCCCGCCGGTGGTGACGATCAGGTCGTGCCCTTCGGCGGCCCTCGCCAGCGCCGCCCGAAGCTCGGCCGGATTGTCGCGGAGGATGCCGAAGTCGGTCACAAGCCCGCCCATCCGGCGGACCAGCGCCGACAGGGTGAAGCGGTTGGCGTCATAGATCGCGCCGGGGCCGAGCGGCCTGCCGGGCTCCTCCAGCTCGTTGCCGGTCGAGACGACGGCGACCCGCAGCGGCCTGCGCACCGCGGCGCCGGTCAGCCCGACCGCCGCCATCAGCCCGACATCCTGGGGCCGCAGCCGCCGGCCGGCGCGGAGGATGACCGAACCCTCCCGGACATCCTCCCCGGCGCTGCGCCGGTTGGCGCCGCGCTTGATGCCAGGCCGGATCACGACGCTCCTCGTCCCGTCGGGCGCTTCCCGCTCGCCGCAGTCCTCCTGCATCATCACGGTATCGTAACCGGCCGGCATCGGCGCCCCGGTGAAGATCCGGACCGCCGTCCCCGCCGGATCCCGCTCCACCGGCCGGTCGCCGGCCGCCATGCGGGCGACGATGGGGAGCACGGTGTCCCGCTCGGCGGACAGATCCTCGAACCGCACCGCGTAGCCGTCCACGGCGGAATTGTCATGGGGCGGCACGCTGACCCCCGCCACCACGTCCTCCGCCAGCACCCGGTCCAGGGCGTCGTCCAGGGCCACCCGCTCGACCTCCGTGACGGCCACCAGCCGGGACGCCAGCATCCCGCGCGCGGCGTCCAGGGACATCAGGGGGCCGCCGAAGGCGAAGCAATCGTCACTGAGCTGGGCCATGGGGAGTGTTCTCTCGAAGTCTCGGAAACGGCAGGGTCGGAACGCGGCATCCTAACGGGCCTGACCGAAGCCGTCACCCAGCGGATAGTAGCCCACCGGATGTCAGGATGAAGACCCGTTGCGTATCCGCAGGATTTTCACGCCGGTTGCGGCTTCCACTCGATCGTTCCAGGCTCTGTCGGCGGTGATGACCACGGCCCGCCGCTCCCAACCTAGGGAGAGACAAGCCCGATCTCCCAGCGACAGGCCGAACGGCTTGGTCAGGGACCGAAGCTCTCCGGTGCGCACTGCATGACCGTCCGTATAGGGAATGATTTCCACCCCGAGGCAGCGAACCGCTTCCGCGGCAATGTCGGGCGGAGCACCCCGTTCGCAGAGTTTCGAGACGACCTCGGCGAGATTGATCGCGCTGAGCAGCGCAGCGGGCAGGACAGCGGATACCACCTCGTGGCCCGGTTCACTGTTCAACAGGGCAAGGACCGCCGACGCATCAAGTACCGGTTCACTCACGCTCGGCCGCCGCCCGACGCTCCTCGCTCAGTTCATCGACCAAGCTGAGTCCTTCCGGAACATACCGGCGTACCATCGCCTGGGCACGCGCCACGGCAGCCTGGATCGGCTCAAGACGGATCTGGCCGTCCTCGACATGCACGATGAACTTGCCCCCCTCCTGCAAGCCCAACTCGGACCGGACATTCGCCGGTATTACCAGCCGCCCGTTCGCGGCCATGGCGACATACTGATGCACAACACTGCTCTCCATGTTGCCAACTGTCGAGAGTGTGCCACGTCCAGATCTAATGTCAAAACGAAGCTCCTGCCATCGCTCAGCCACATGCCGGGGCCCTGTCCTGCTCCCAGGACTGACCGTTTTCCCTGGGAGCCTATTGGGAATTGGCGGCGAAGTAACGGCTGGGCCCGCTGACAAGAACAGGGCAGGCGAACTGTCTCTACTTTCAATCAGTCGCGAGGGAATTGTGCCGGATCGCCGGGGCTTGTATCCGGTCCGTGATTGACGTTATGCCGAACCGGGCGCGGCAGCAGTGATATCTGCACCGGCCGATCAAGGGCGTAAGCCAGATCAGCGAGGGTTTCCAAAGTCATGTTGGTCTCCCCGCTGAGCTTCCGTGAGATATGCGACCGGTCCACCTCCAGGATGCGTGCCATCTCCGCCATGGTCAGTCCACGCCGTTCCTGCTCTTCAGCCAGGGCTTGAGCGAGGACATGCTTGATCTCGCTCACCAGACGCAGATAGGAGCGGCGGCGTTCGTCGATACGGAAGCTACGTGTTCTCATCGGGCCTTGTCCCCGCGATGCTCTTGGGTTCGTCCAGTGGCAATGCGTCACGAAAGTCCGCGACGTGGTCGATATGCTCTCTATAGGCCGGGGGCTGCCTTAGGTTACGCTTCATGGCACTCCTCACTGCAAGGAAGGTTCCAAGAGCCGGAAACCATCCGAAGATCCGCACGTCCGGTGTTCTCAATGACCAGATGCCCTGCGTTTCCGGTCGGAGAAGCTTCTTATGGACCCCATAGACCATGGGCCATCCCTTGACGAAATCGACGAATATCGCCTCGACCTGCTCATAGGGGCTGATGTCCCTACTGCGGGCATCGCTCCATTCGTTATACAGGACGGCCTCGATCCATTCATCGAATTGCGCCGCGAAATAGACCGACCGGTGCGGCAGTTCATGCGGTGCAAGGTTCGCTTCGAACTTGACGAGGGTACCCTTCGCCCAAAGATGCTCCGGCGTTGCCATAAAAGTCAACGCTTCGTATTTGGGACGGGGGGCGCGGACACGCGTCCAACGTCGCGTTTGGGGCGGTGCTCATGGAGTCTCGCGCGCATTCCCGTCACCAGGCGGCTGAACGATCGGTTCCCATGCAGCCTGGATATAACGAAAGAGGTAGTCAAGCAATTCTCTCGTATGCACGAAAACTGGGAGCGATCATTCCCCCCTGAAATGGCACGCCGCGAAGTGTCCCGGCGCCACCGGATCGAAGCCGGGCGCCAGCTCCGCGCAGACCGCCTCGGCGCGCGGGCAGCGGGTGCGGAAGTAGCAGCCGCTGGGCGGGTTCAAGGGTGAAGGCAGATCGCCGGTCAGGACGATGCGTTGCTTGGACCGCTCGCGGTCGGGGTCGGGGATCGGCACCGCCGAGATCAGCGCCTTGGTGTAGGGGTGGCGCGGGTCGCGGTAGAGGGTGTCGCGGTCGGCCAGTTCCGCCTGCTTGCCCAGATAAAGCACCATGATGCGGTGACTGATGTGGCGCACCACGCTCAGATCGTGGCTGATGAAGATCAGCGACAGGTGGAACTCGCGCTGAAGCCGCATCAGCAGGTTCACGATCTGCGCCTGGATCGACACGTCCAGGGCGGAGACCGGCTCGTCGCAGACGATCAGCTTGGGGTTCAGGATCATCGCCCGGGCGATGCCGATCCGCTGGGCCTGCCCGCCGCTGAACTCGTGCGGATAGCGGTTGATCATCTCCGGCAGCAGGCCGACGCGGGCCATCATGTCCTCGATCCGGGCGCGGCGGGCCGGTCGTTTCAGGTCCGGATGGAAGGTGTCGAGCGGTTCGCCGATGATGTCGCCGACGGTCATGCGCGGGTCCAGCGAGGCCAGCGGGTCCTGGAAGATCACCTGCATGTCCCGGCGATGCGGGCGCATGCGGGACTCCGGCAGGGCGGAAATGTCCTCGCCCAGCCACGCGACCGTGCCGCCGGCCGGCTCGATCAGCTTCAGGACGGCGCGGCCCAGAGTGGACTTGCCGCAGCCGGATTCGCCCACGATGCCCAGCGTCTCGCCGGGATACAGGTCGAAGCTGACACCGTCCACCGCGCGGAGAGTATCGGTGCCCCGGAACATGCCGCGCGGGATCGGGAAGGAGACCCGCAGGTCGCGGACCGACAGGAGGGGAGCGGGTGCGGCGGTCATCGGTATCCCACGGCAGGGTGATCCACGGTAGGGTGATCCACGGCAAGGCGGTCGAGATGGCAGGCCTTGGCGCGGGCCAGTCCCCGCGCGGGATCGACCGTCAGCAAGGCCGGATCCTCGGCGACGCAGCGCTCGAAACGGTAGGGGCAGCGGGTCTGGAAGTTGCAGCCCGGCGGCAGGTGCTGGAGGTTGGGCGGCTGGCCCGGGATCGTCGGCAGCTCCGACAGGGTGTCGGCGTCGATGCGCGGCATGCTCCTAAGCAGCGCCTCGGTATAGGGGTGGCCGGGCGCGTAGAAGATGTCGCGGACGGTGCCGGTCTCGATCACCCGGCCGCCATACATCACCATCACCCGGTCGGCCAGCCCGGCGATCACGCCCAGGTCGTGGGTGATCAGGACGATGGAAGTGTTGAACTCCCGCTTCAGGTCGGCCATCAGGTCCAGGATCGCCGCCTGCACCGTGACGTCCAGGGCGGTGGTCGGCTCGTCCGCGATCAGCAGGTCGGGCCGGCACAGCAGCGCCATCGCGATCATCACCCGCTGGCGCATCCCGCCGGAGAACTCGTGCGGATACATGTCCAGCCGGCGCCGCGCCTCCGGGATGCGGACGAGGTCCAGCATCTCGACCGCGCGGGCGCGGGCCGCCGCCTTGTCCATGCCCTTGTGGAGCCGCAGCACCTCGGTCATCTGGGTGCTGACCTTGAGGTAGGGATTCAGCGAAGTCATCGGGTCCTGAAAGATCATGGAGATCTTCTCGCCCCGGATACGGTTCAGCGCCGGGGCCGGCAGCCCAAGGATCTCCCGGCCGCGGAACCGGACGCTGCCCGAGGCCCGGCCGTTGCCGGCCAGCAGGCCCATCACGGTCATGAAGAGCTGGCTCTTGCCGGAGCCGGACTCGCCGACCACGCCGATGGTCTCCCCCGGCATCACGTCGAAGCCCACGTCGTCGACCGCCCGCACCTCCCCCTCCGGGGTGGCGAAGCGGGTGGTCAGGCCGCGCACCGAGAGCAGGGCGTCCTCAGCGGTCTTTTGGATCGAGAGCGTCACGGATTCCGTCACCGATGAAGTTGAGCGAGAAGAGGGTCACCGCCAGGAAGACCGCGGGGAAGACCAGCATCCACCACGCGCTTTCCATGTTGGCGGCGCCCTCGCTGATCAGCACGCCCCAACTGGTCATGGGTTCCTGGACGCCCAGGCCCAGGAAGCTGAGGAAGCTTTCCAGCAGGATCACCTTGGGCACGGTCAGCGTCATGTAGACGACCACGGGTCCCAGGGTGTTGGGGATGATGTGCCGCCGGATGATCGAGAGCGGGCGGACGCCGCCGGCCCGCGCCGCCTCGATGAACTCCTTGCGCTTGATGCTGAGCGTCTGGCCGCGCACGATCCGCGCCATGTCCAGCCACTCCACCGCCCCGATCGCCACGAAGATCAGCACGATGTTCCGGCCGAAGAACACCATCAGCAGGATCACGAAGAACATGAAGGGCAGCGAGTAGAGCACGTCCACCAGCCGCATCATCACCGCGTCCGTCCGGCCGCCCAGATAGCCCGCCGTCGCCCCGTACAGGACGCCGATGGTCAGGCTGACCGCCGTGGCGACCAAACCGACCATCAGGGAGATACGGCCTCCGTGCAGGGTGCGGACCGCCAGGTCGCGGCCGTTGGCGTCGGTGCCGAAGTAATGCCCGGCTGCGATGTCCGGCGGCGCCATGATGGCGTCCCAGGAGATCTCGTCCAGATCGAACGGGATCAGCAGCGGCCCGGCGAAGCAGGCCAGCACCACCAGAGCCAGGACGACGCCGGCCGACACGGCGGCCTTGTTGCGCATCAGCCGACGCCGCGCGTCGCCCCACAGGCTGCGCCCCCGGATCGGCGCCGCCGTCACGGCGGGGTCGTGCAGGACCATGTCAGGAAACCTCAATCATACCGGACCCTCGGGTCCAGCAGCCCGTAGGCGAGATCGACGATCAGGTTGAACAGGATGATCAGCACGCCGTAGAAGATCACCACGCCCATCACCAGCGTATAGTCGCGGTTCAGGGCGCCCTGGACGAAGTAGCGGCCGATGCCGGGGATGCCGAAGATCTGCTCGATCACCACCGACCCGGTGATCACCGCCGCCGTCGCCGGCCCCAGGTAGGAGACCACCGGCAGCAGCGCCCCTTTCAGCGCATGGCGCAGGATCGTCACCCGCTCCGGCAGGCCCTTGGCCCGCGCGGTGCGGATGAAGTTGGAGCGCAGCAGCTCGATCATGCTGGCCCGGGTCATGCGGGCGATGTAGGCGATCTGCGGCAGGGCCAGCGCCACGACCGGCAGCAGCATCTGTTGCCAGGTTCCCCAGCCGCCCGTCGGCAGCAGCCCCAGATGGACGCCCAGCACCAGGGTCAGCAGCGGCGCTATCACGAAGTTGGGCACGGCGATGCCGACCATGGCCGTCCCCATCACCGCATGGTCCAGCCCGCTGTTCTGGCGGAGCGCCGCGAAGGCGCCCAACGCCGTCCCGATCACCACCGCCAGCAGCATGGCCGTGCCCCCGAGCTGGAGCGACACCGGGAAGCCGCTCCAGATCAGCTGGGTGACGGAGAAGTCCTTGTACTTGAAGGACGGCCCGAAATCGCCCTGCGCCACCTGCCCCAGGTAGCGCAGGTACTGCATCGGCAGCGGCTCGTCCAAGTGGTAGACCGCCGCCAGGTTCCGCTCGATCTCCGCCGGAAGCGTGCGCTCGCCGTCGAACGGCCCACCCGGCGCCAGCCGGACCAGGAAGAAGGTGATCGTCAGGATGACCAGCAGCGTCGGGATCGCGCCCAGCAGGCGGCGGACGGCATAGCTCAGCACGGCAGGTTCTTTCAGACAGGAGCTTCCGGGCTATTCGAGGCGCAGGTAGCGGGTCGGGTGCCAGTCCATCAGGTTGTCCTGCCAGCCCTTCACCTTGTCCGACACCATGTGCTGCTGGCTGTAGAAATAGATCGGGATGATCGGCATGTCGGCCAGCACCATCCGCTCGGCCTCCGCCAGCAGGCCGAATCGCGCGGCCGGGTCGGTCTCGGCGGTCGCCTTGTTCGCCGTCGCATCGTATTCGGGATTGGCGTAGCCGGCCGGGTTCTGCTCTCCGATGTCGCCGCGCAGCAGTTCCAGGAAGCTGTAGGGATCGACATAGTCGCCGATCCAGGCGGCGCGCATCACCTCGAACTGCTTCTTGTTGCGGCTCTCCAGATAGACCTTCCACTCCTCGTTCCGAAGCGTGGTCTCGACGCCCAGGAACTGCTTCCACATGCCGGCGACCGCGATGGCGATCTTCTTGTGGTTGTCGTTGGTATTGTAGAGCAGTTCGACCTTCAGCGGGTTGCCCTTGTCGAAACCGGCCTCGGCCAGGATCTTCTTCGCCTCGGCGACGCGGGCCTTCTGGTCGGTTCCGGCCCAGTCCACCTGCTGCTGCTCGTATCCCGGCACGCCGGGGGGCACCCAGCCATAGGCCGGGATCTCGCCGCCCTTGGTGATCTGCTTGACCAGGATGTCGCGGTCCAGCGCCATGGCCAGCGCGTGGCGGAGCTTGACGTTGCTCTTGAACGGCTCGCGGGTGACGTTGATGCCGTAATAGTAGGTGCCGAAATAGGGCGAGTTGCGGAACTGGCCGGCCATGTCCTTTTCGAGCATGGGGATCTGCTCCTGCGGGACGTCGTAGGTCGTGTGCAGCTCGCCGGCGCGGAACTGCTTCAACTCGGTGCCGTACTCCTCGATCGGGTAATAGAAGACGGTGTCGATCCGGACCTCGGCGGCATCGCGGAACCTTGGGTTCTTGACCGCCTTGATATGCCCCTGGGGCACCCATTCCTGGATCATGTAGGCGCCGTTGGACACGATGTTGCCCGGCCGCGTCCATTCCCGGCCGAACTTCTCGATGGCCTGCTTCGGCACCGGATAGGCCGAGTGGTGCATCAGCATCTGGAGGAAATAGGGGGTCGGAGAGCGCAGGGTCACCTTCAGCGTGCGGTCGTCCACGGCCTGCGCGCCGATCTGCTCCTTCGGCACCTCGCCCTTGGTGATCCGCTCCGCGTTGGTGATCGGCCACAGGATGAAGGCGTAGTTGGAGGCCGTCGCCGGATCGACCATGCGCGACCAGGAATAGACGAAGTCCCCCGCCGTCAGCGGCGTCCCGTCGGACCAGACCGCGTCGGGCCGCAGCTTGAAGGTATAGGTCAGCCCGTCGTCGCTGATCTCCCAGCTCTCCGCCACGCCCGGGCGCAGGGTACCGTCGGGGCCGGGATGAACCAGGCCCTCGAAGATGTCCATCTGGATGAAGGATTCCGGAACGCCGGTCGAAATGGCCGGGTCGAGGGATTCAGGCTCCGCGCCGTTGCCGCGTTTCAGGACGACCTCGGCATGCAATGAAGCGGATGTCGTCGCGGCGAGTGCCAAGGCCAGCCCGGCGCGGGCCAGGAATTTGCGTAGATTCCGCATGTCTTGAAGCTCCCTGTTTACGTAAACGTAAAGCACGCCCTTCCGCGACCGCAACGCATTTTCCCGCGAACCCTTCACTGGGGAAGGAATTCGCAACTTTATTGTGCATCAACCCGCCGGTACGGCGATTACCGCCGGTTTGAGGTTATCCCCGCTTGTCAAACGTTAATACAGCGATACGTCCAGTCCCGGATGCCAAGCCGAAGTCCGATATCCATGCCGCAGCCCGAGCCCCGCCGAAACTGTCCTGTTCCAGACCCGCTCGACACGTCGCCGCCGGTGCTTCGGCCGGGCGCCACCTGCTGGCGCCTGGAGCATGCCGACCGGGTCGCCTTCATCATCGACGCCGCCGACTATTACAGCGCGGTCAAGGCGGCGATGCTGAAGGCGAAGCAGTCGATCATCCTGCTCGGCTGGGACTTCGACACGCGTGTCGGGCTGGAAAGCGACCCGCCCGACCACAAGGTGCCCAACCGGTTCGGCGAATTCCTGGAACGGCTGGTGGAGACCCGGCCCAAGCTCCGGATCCATGTGCTGAAATGGGACTTCTCGATGATCTTCGCGCTCGAGCGCGAGATCTTCCCGACCGCCCTGCTGGACCTGATGACCCATACGCGGGTCTCGTTCCGGCTGGACGGCGAGCATCCCGCGGGCGCCTGTCACCACCAGAAGCTGGTGGTGATCGACGACGCGGTGGCCTTCTGCGGCGGCATCGACATCACGGCCAACCGCTGGGATACCAGCGAGCACCTGGACCACGACATCAGGCGCCGGCGGCCCAACGGCGAGCTGTACGACCCTTTCCACGACATGATGATGGCGGTGGACGGCAAAGCCGCGGCGGCGCTGGGCGAACTGGCCCGTTACCGCTGGCACCGCGGCACCGGCGAGCCGCCCATGCCGCCGGCCACCGTCCCGTCGGACCCCTGGCCGGACCGGCTCCGCGCCGACCTGCGCGACGTCGAGGTCGGCATCGCCCGCACCCTGCCCCGCCACGGCGACCAAGCCGAGGCGCGCGAGGTCGAGGCGCTCTACGTCGCCTCCATCGCGGCCGCCAGGCGGCTGATCTACATCGAGAGCCAGTATTTCACCGCGGAATGCGTCGGGCAGGCGCTGCTGTCCCGGCTGGGCGATCCCGACGGGCCGGAGATCGTCGTGGTCACGCCGCTGAACTGCCCCGGCTGGCTGGAGGAGGAACTGATGGGCCGGGCGCGGCGCCATCTGGTCAACCGGCTGCGCAAGGCCGACACCTACGGCAAGTTCGCCATCTTCGGCGCGGTCACCCCGGCCGGGGTGCCGGTCACGATCCATTCCAAGACCATGGTGGTGGACGACACGCTGATGCGGATCGGCTCGTCCAACCTGAACAACCGGTCCATGGGTTTCGATACCGAATGCGACCTGGCGATCGAGGCGGTTCCCGGCAAGGCGGGCTGCGAGGCCCGGCGCAAGGCGATCCGGCGCTACCGCGACCGGCTGCTGGCCGAGCACCTGGGAGCGCCCCGCGACGCCGTCGCGGCGAAGGTCGCCGAGACCGGCTCCCTGCTGGAGACGATCCGGCATTTCCACGACCCGAAGGGCCACCGGCTGGAACCCGTCAGGGTTGACGATGTTGCCGGTGTCGACAGCTTCATCGCCGAGATCCACCTGTTCGACCCGGAGAAGCCGGTAACCGCAGAGGAACTGACCCGCCAGATCATGCCCGACCTTGAAAAGCCGACACCGCGCCTGAAGTTCGGACTGGCCGTCGCGACGCTGGCCCTGCTGCTGGCGGGGCTCGCCGCCCTGTGGCGCTTCACCGGCCTGAGCGAGCTGGCGACCGTGGACGGCGTGCTGGACTGGGCCCAGGGCGTGGCCGACATGCCGTTCGGGCCGCTGATCGGAGTCGCCGCCTATGTGGTCGGCGGTTTCGTGATGTTCCCGGTCATGGTGCTGATCGCCGCGACGGCCATCGTGCTGGGGCCGGTCTGGGGGTTCGCCACCGCGATCTCCGGTTGCCTCGCCAGCGCCGCCGTCCTGTTCTGGGTCGGCCGTCTCGGCGGCCGGCGCTGGGTGCGGCGTTTCGGCGGCCGGTTCGTCAACAAGATCAGCCGCAGGCTGGCGGACCAGGGTATCCTGGCGGTCGCCGTGATCCGTGTCATACCGGTCGCTCCCTTCAGCGTGGTCAATGTGGTGGCGGGAGCGTCCCATCTGCGGTTCACTGACTATGTCATCGGGACGGCGCTGGGCATGGCGCCGGGAGTGCTGGCGTTCAGCCTGCTCGGCAGCCAGCTCGAACGGACCCTGCGGGAACCCACGCCGGCCAGCATCGGGATCGCCGCCGGCATCGCGCTGGTGGCGGCCAGCCTGGGGTGGATCGCCAACAAGCTGCTGGGCGGGCGGATGAAGCCGGGCCCGGCGCGCAAGGGCGAAACGGCAACGACAGCAACGACGGGGGCAAGCGAAGCGTGACTGATCTGCTCGAAAACACCGACACCGACATCGAGAGCGTCGACGAACGCGACGAGAGGCCGGGTGCTGCACCGCCAGGCCTGCGCTCGTTCCGAGTCGCGACCTACAACGTGCACAGCTGCGTCGGTGTGGATGCCAAGTTCGCGCCCGACCGGATCGCCGGGGTGGTCAAGGGGCTGGAGGCCGACGTGGTCGGGCTCCAGGAGGTCGGCTGGCACCATCGGGGCGAGATCGGGCTGGACCAGTTCGAGTTCCTGGGACGGGAGACCGGGCTGAAGGCCTATTCCGGCCCGACCAAGCACAACGAGCGCGCCCATTACGGCAACGCCCTGCTGAGCCGGCTTCCCGTCCTGGAGATCCGGCCGATGGACCTGTCCCTGCCCCACCGGGAGCCGCGGGGCGCCATCGACGCCGACATCCAGGTCGGCGACAAGGTGGTCCGGGTGATCGTCGCCCATCTCGGCCTGGACCCTTGGGAGCGCAACGCCCAGATCACCCGCGTGCTGAACACGGTGGAACGCGGAGCGGACCGGCCGACCGTGTTCATGGGCGACCTGAACGAGTGGCGGCCCCGATCGCCCCGGATCAAGCGGCTGATGCACTGCTTCGCCGATTGCGCCGCGCCGCGCAGCTTCCATGTCAGGATGCCGACGCTCCGGCTCGACCGGATCTTCGTGTCGGACGGGCTGGTGCTGTCCAATTACGACGTGGTCCGAACGCCGGTGACCCGGCGGGCGTCGGACCACCTGCCGGTGCGCGCCACCGTGGCCCTGAAGAACTGACATCTTGAACGACCGCCTCCGCCGGATCGGGCTGGCCGCCCTGCGCTTCGCCCTGTCGGGCCTGCTGCTCTGGCTGCTGCTGCGGCAGGCCGACCTGACGGCGCTCGCCGGGCGCCTGGCCGGCGTCGATCCTGTCTGGCTGGCGGCGGCCTTCGCCCTGACGGCGGTCCAGGTCGTCCTGATCTCCTGGCGCTGGGCCTTCATCATGGCCGGGCTGGATGCCGCCATCGGCACCGCGCGGGCGCTGCGGATCAACCTGGCCGCCTTCTTCCTGGGCCAGGCGCTGCCGACCTCGATCGCCGGGGATGTCTGGCGGGTCTGGCGGCTCCACGCGCTGGGGCACGGAGTCGGAACCGCCGTGCGCGGAGTCCTGGTCGACCGGACGACGGCGCTGCTCGGGCTGGTCGCGGTGGTCCTGGCCACCGGGCCGGCGCTGCTGGCCCGCATGCCCGACCCGGCGATGCGCTGGGGCCTGCTGGCCGGCCTCGGCACCGGAATGGCCCTGCTGGCCCTGGCGCTGGCGGCCGACCGGCTGCCGGGCCGCTGGCTGTCGGGAAGGCTGCACGGCGTCGCGGAGTTCGGCCGGACGGTCCGCGGGCTGCTCGCCCGCCCCCTGACCGCCGTGCCGATCGTCGGCGTCTCGGCGCTGGTCCATCTGCTGGCCGGGGCGACCATGTGGCTGATCGCCCGGGGTTTGGACGTGCCGGTGGGTCTGGTCGATTGCCTGGTGCTGATGCCGCCGATCGTCCTGGTGGCGGGCATGCCGCTGTCGATCGCGGGATGGGGCCTGCGCGAAGGCGCCGTCGTCGCCGTGTTCGGGCTGGCCGGCGTCCCGGTGGAGGGCGCCCTGCTGATGTCGATCCTGTTCGGAGCGATGCTGCTGCTGGTCAGCCTGCCCGGCGGCCTGTTCCTGGCGCTGGGCGAAACCCCGGCGGCCGGGGCGGCGCTCAGCCCTCGCCGCGCCGGATCCGATAGGTGAAGACGCCGCCTTGCGCGGAATGCTCGACCAGCTCGTGCGCCGTCGTATTGCAGAAGTGGCGGAAATCGATGACCGACGCCGGGTCGGTGACCAGCACGATCAGCTCCTCCCCCGCCGCCATGTGGTCGAGCTGACGGCGGGTGCGCAGGATCGGGAGCGGGCAATGGAGCCCCCGGACGTCCAGTTCCCGTGCCATTCACTCTCCTCCTGTTGTCGGGACCGGAGGCGAGTGTAGCTCAATTGGGCACGGCGAACACGGCCCGGCCGCTCATGCCCGCCAGCAGGTCCTGCTGCCGGCCGCCACCCTTCTCCGCGACCTTGCCGATCACCTTGCCGAACACCTTGATGGACTGGCTGACCGGATCGATCCGGGCGGACAGCCGGGTCACCTCCGCCGCGTAGGCGTGGCCGGTCTCCTCGATCAGGACCTTGAACCCGGTCCCCGGCACCAGCCAGGAGAGCCAGCGCGACGGAACGATCATCTCGACCTCCAGCTCCCGGTCGTCGAGGATCTCCATCAGTTCCTTCCCCTCCGTGACGAACTCGTATCGCCGCACCTTCAGCTCGGCGATCCGCCCGGGGAACGGGGCGAGGACGACGCACCGCTCGACCATGGTCCGCATCATGGCGGTCTCCGCCTCGGCCGCGCTGAACTGGGCCGCGGCCGCCTCCAGCTCCAGCGTGCTGACCGATCCCAGCTTGTCGAGCCGGGAATTGACCTCGTACAGCTTGCGGGCGGCCTGCTGCTGGGCGATCGCCTTGTTGAGCCGGGCGCGGTGGACCGCGCAGTCGAACCCGACCAGCTTCTGCCCTTCCTTGAACCGCTCGCCCTCGCGCAGGCCCAGATCGTCGATCTTGGCCGCCAGTTCGGACGAAAGCATGGTGCTCCGCCGCGGCGAGATCTGCGCCCGGATTTCCGGCACGCCGCCCAGGCCGTTGCCCACGTCGGCTGGCTGGCCCGCGGCCGGAGCGGAGACGATCAGGAGAGCGGCGGCAAGCAGGCTGGAGAACCACCGGATCATCGCCGCCTCCTAGATCGGGTCGGCGATGAGCGGCTTCCGGCTCGGCCCGGCCGCGCGGACGGGGCGCGGCGCCAGTTCGACCGGCGGGGCCGACGCCTGCACGGCTGCGGCAGGCTCCGGGGCGGCAGGCTCCGGGGAGGCAGGCTCCGCGGCGACGGCTTCCCTGACCGGATCGGCGGCCGGCTCCGGGGCGGCCGGTGCGGCGAGCGGCACGGCCTCGACGGGCTGCACCGCCGGGACCGCCGGAGCCGTCGGCACGGCCGGCCGGGGCGGCTCGGCGAGGGCTACCGGCGCGGGCGCTGGCACGGGCGCAGCCGCCGGGGCCGGTTCCGCCACCGGCGGCACGAACCGGCCGGCCTGCCAGTCGGCGTTGATCGCGGCCAGCGCCTCGGTCAGGGCCTTGATGTCGTGGCTGGGCACGGTGGCGGGCAGCGGGTCGAGGCCGAGCGAGACGATCACGTTGGACGCCGCCGCCTGCAGGTCCGCATAGGCCCGGTCACGCGCCAGTTCGGACAGGATGGCCGACGCCGCCGCCCGCACCCGCTCCAGCACGTTCTGGGCTTGGCTCGCCTGGGCCTGCCGGATGTTCTCGTACAGGCGCTGCTCGATCGAATCGAGCAGTTCGGCCTGCTCGAAGTTCTGCCGCGCCCGCTGGTACTGCTGGTAGCCGACATGGACCTGCGTCAGCGCCGCCATGCTCAGCGCCAGGCGCCGCGTCTCGGCCAATTCCTGCTGGGCCTCGGCGACGCCGATCGATGCCGGCGCGGTCAGCAGGTTCAACAGGTTGAAGCTGACCCGCAGCCCCGCTTCGGCCCAGCTGTTGTTCACCAGATAGGAGTTGGAGTCGAAATTGGCGGAGCCGGTGAAGGTCAGCCCGGGCAGCAGGCGCAGGATCGACTTGCGCACCTCGGCGGCGCTGATCCGGCGCTGGTAATGCTCTTCCCGCAGTTCCGGCCGGCGGTTCAGCGCCAGAGCCTCCATCTCCTCGACCGCAAGGCGGACCTGGGGAACGTCGCGGCGGAAGCCGGCCGGCAGCGCCAGCGTGAAGGGCTGGCCCGGCGGCAGGTTCATCAACGCGCGGAGCTGGGCCTTGGCGATGGCGAGATCCTGCTCGACCGTCTCCAGCTGGCGCATGACCTCGATCAGCGCCTTCTGGTAACGAAGCACCTCGACCGGCGGGCGCAGCCGCTGTTCCTCGACCGTCCGGGCGTCGCTCAGCGCCTGCCGGGTCTCCGCCAGGATCGGGATGATCGCGGCCTCGATCCGCTCGGCCGACACCGCCTGCCAATAGGCGGCGCGAACCTGCTGGATCACGGAATGGACGACCCGCCGGCGCCGCTCGTCGGCGATCAGCGCGCGGTCCGCCTGCTGGCGCGCCTGGTAATAGCTGACGCCGAAATCCAGCACGTTCCAGGACAGTGTCAGGTCGGTGGTGAAGCGCTCCTGGTCCTGGCTGATGGACGGATCGGTCGATTTGACGCCGGTCCGGGTGTTTTCCGTGACCGACAGGTTCTCGTTCGACCGGGCCGTGCCCCCGGCGGCGGCCACCAGCCTGGGCAGCATGTCGTAGCGGGACAGGTCGAGCTGCCGGTTCTGGAGCGCCTGGTCCATCGCTGTCAACCGATAGTCCAGGTTGTACTTGATAGCCCGGGCCATCGCCTCTTCCAGCGAGATCGGGCCGGTCACCGGCTCCTGGTTCCGGAACAGGGCCTGCCGGTCCGCCGCGATCAGGGCCGAGCGCTCCTCCGGCGTGACGGGCTCGGGCGTAATCGCGCATCCCGATGCCGACAGCAGTGCCAGGCCAAGCGCCGCAAGCTGGAAGTGCCGCCCGCCCCGCAGTCGACGCCGCACCCGTCCACCCGAAATGATGCCAGTCATATTCGCCCCTTGAAAAGCCCCAGCATGAGATTCGACTGCAGGACATACCTCTTTTTGTTTAATCAATTAGGTGTAGTTGTTACGGTTGGCGCGGTCAATTGATTTTGTTGAAAAGTTGACACGCGCGGCGGTCAAGCCGCGCGGTCCAGGGAATCGACGCCCGCCGCCTTCAGCAGGCTTTCCAGCAGCGCCATCCCCTCGGTCAGGAGATCGCCCTGCCCGGCCGCCTTGAGCTGGGCGGTGAGCGACGGCTTGCCGGCCAGGAGAACCCGCGCCTCCTGCGGGTCGCGCCGCGGTGCGGCGTCGGTGTTATTCCGCCCGTCGCCCGGGACTGCGTCGGGAGCCTGGTCGGCCGCCGGCGTTTCGCCCGACTCGCCCACCTTCAGCTTGAAGTCCACCACGACCTCGGTGCCGGCGTTGTCGCGGGCCTTCACCCGGATCTCCAGCTGGCTTTCCGTGCCGGCCGGCGGCGTTCCGCTGAACGTGCCGGAGGTGGCGTCGAACTTCAGCCATCCCGGCAGCGGCGAGCCGTCCGCCAGGGTGGCCTCGATGGTGATGGTCGCGGTGGGATCGGAGTGGCCGAACACCCCCGACGGCAGCCTGAAGCTGTTCGCGCCGTCGATCCCGAACTGCCGGTCCGGCACGCCGCTGAGCAACCGCAGGCCGTCCGCCGCCCCCGGCCCCGCCCCGATGCTGACCAGCTGGGACTGGCCGGCCGGCAAGGTGAAGCTGCCGGAGAAGGCGGCTTCGCTCCCACCCAGGGTCGAGGAGGAGGACAGGATCGTCGGCGACCCGGTCGACAGGGTGGATGTCGACTGGACCAGCGGCAGGATGATCATGGCGGGCGCCGCGCCGGCCTGTACCGTGGTCGAGGTCGCCGCGGGGAGCGTTTCGGCCGGCCTGGAGACCGGCGTGACCACCTTCGGCGCCGCCTGCGTGGTCAGCGTGAAAGTGGTGGAGACGGTCGCCCCCGCCGGATCGGTCGCCGTCACCCGCACCGCGACCTGCCCGGCGTCGGTGCTGCCCGGCGTGCCGCTGAACGCGCCGGTGGCGGCATCGAACTTCAGCCAGCCCGGCAGGGCCGCGCCGGAAGCGAGGTCGGCCGACAGCGTCAGCCGGTCGGAAGCGTCGGCGTCGGCGAACAGCCCGGCCGGAAGCTTCAGGCTGAAGGCTTCGGCTTCGCGGGCGCCCTGGGCGGCGACGGCGCCGGCCAGCACGGGCGCGTCGTTGGTCCCGACGATGATGACCGCGGCGGTCCCGGCGGCGCTGCCGCCCTGCCCGTCCGAAACGGTGTAGCCGAAGTGCTCGGTCACGGTCTCGCCGGCGGCCAGCCCGTCGTACTTGCCGGCGGTGTCCACCGTGTAGGAGCCGTCCGCCGCCACGGTGACCCGCGCGCCGGACGCCAGGGTGACGGCGGTCCCGACCGCGCCGGGGTTCCCCTGGACCGCGGTCACCGTCAGCACGGTCCCGGTGTCCACATCGGTGTCGTTGGCCAGCAGGCCCTTGGCCGGAACGGCCAGGACGCCATCCTCGGCCACAGCGACGGCGTCGGCGACCGCGGCCGGCCCGTCGTTCGCCCCGGTGATCGTGATGGTGACCGTCGCCGTCGCGGTGCCGCCGGTGCCGTCGCTCACCGTATAGGTGAAACTGTCGGTGCCGCTCTGCCCGGCCGCCAGGCTCTCGAACCGGCCGTTGGGGTCGTAGGCGTAGGAACCGTCGGCCTGGACGGTCAGCTTGGCCCCCGAGTCCAGCAGGATGGCGGCGCCGACGGCGGCGGACGAGCCGTTGACCGCGGAGACGGTCAGGACGGCGCCCCGGTCGGCGTCGGTGTCGTTCGCCAGCAGGCCGGACGGGGCCGCCACGGCCAGGGCTCCGTTCTCTGCCACGGCGCCGGTATCGGCGACCGCCGCGGGGTTCGCGTTGGCGCCGGTGATGGTCAGGGTCAGCGTCGCCGTGGCGCTGCCGCCCTTCCCGTCGGAGACCGTGTAGCTGACGCTGTCGGTCGTGGTCTGCCCGGCCGCGAGGGCCGAGAAGGCCCCGTTGGTGTCATAGGCATAGCTGCCGTCCGCGTTCAGCGTGATCCGCGCGCCCGACGCCAGGGCGATCGCCTGGCCGACGCTGCTGGTCTGCCCGTTCACCGCGCTGACCGCCAGCGCGGCGCCGGCATCCGCGTCGCCGTCGTTGGACAGCACCCCGGAGGATGCCGCGACGGCCGCCCGGTCGTTCTCGCCCAGGGCGAGCGCGTCGGCCCTCGCCACCGGGGCGTCGTTTGCCCCGATGATGGTCAGGGTCACCGTCGCCGTGGCCGTCGCCCCGCCGGCGTCGCGTACGGTCGCGGTGAAGCTGTCGGTCGCGGTCGTCCCGGCCGCCAGGCCGTCGAACCGGCCGTTGGGGTCGTAGCGGTAGGAGCCGTCCGCGTTGACGGTCAGGAGCGCGCCGGACTCCAGCGTGATCGCCCGGCCGATCGCCGACCCGCTGCCGTTGACGGCGGTCACGGTCGCGGTGTCGCCCTGGTCCGGATCGGTCAGGTTGGACAGCACGCCATTGGCGGCGGTCACGCTGACCGCCGAGTCCTCGAACACGGTGCCGGGATCGGGTTGCGGCACCGGCCCGTCGTTGACGCCGGTGATGGTGACAACCACCGTGGCGGTGCTGGTCGCCCCGCTGGTATCGGACGCCGTATAGGTGAAGCTGTCGGTCGCCGACTGGCCCTGGTTCAGGGCGTTGAAGCGGCCGTTCGGGTCGTAGACGTAGGAGCCGTCGGCGTTCAGCGTGAGCCTCGCCCCGGTGGCGAGGCTGATCGTCTGGCCGACCGAGGCGGCGGTCCCGTTGACCGCGGTCACCGTCAGCCGGTCGTCCCGGTTGATGTCGGTGTCGTTCGCCAGCACGCCCAGGGTCGGCACCGACAGCACGGCCTTCTCGGTCACCGTCGCGCTGTCGGCGATCGCCGTCGGGCGGTCGTTGACCCCGGTGATCGTGATGGTCGCCTGGCCCACCGCGGTTCCGCCGAAGCCGTCCGCGACCGTGTAGCTGAAGCCGTCGGTGGTGGTCTGCCCGGCGCCCAGCGTGTTGAAGGCACCGTTGGGATCGTAGACGTAGGACCCGTCCGCGGCCACCGTCAGCTTCGCGCCCGAGGCCAGGGTGACCGTGCCGCCGACGTCGGCGGCCCTGCCGTTGACCGCGGTCACCCGCTGGGGCCGGTCGCCGCTGTCGGCATCCGTGTCGTTGGCCAGCAGGCCGGACGTGCCGGTCGCGGTGACGGCCTGCGCCGCGGTCGTCGCGGCGGCGTCGGCGACCGCCTCCGGCGCGGTGTTGACGCCGGTGATGGTGAGCGTGACCGTCGCGGTCGAGATGGCGCCGGCCCCGTCCCGGACCGTGTAGGTGAAGCTGTCGGTCCGGCTCTGGCCCTGGGCCAGGCCGCGGAACGCGCCGTTGGTGTCGTAGCGGTACGACCCCTCGGCGTTCATCAGCAGCCGGGCGCCCGAGGCGAGCGTGATGGTCCGGCCGACATTGACGGTCTGGCCGTCGACCGCCGACACGGTCAGGGTATCGCTGGTGTCGATGTCGGTGTCGTTGACCAGCACGCCGACGCCGGCGACGTTGAACACGCTGTTCTCCGTCAGGACGGCCGTGTCGGCCGCCGCGAGCGGCGCGTCGTTGACGCCCCGGACCGTGATGGTCGCGGTCGCCGGGGCGGTGGCGCCGGCCGCGTCGCGGACCGTGTAGGTGAAGCTGTCGGTCGCGGTCGCCCCGGCGGGCAGCCTGTCGTACCGCCCGTTGGGGTCGTAGCTGTAGGAACCGTCGGCGTTCAGCCGCAGCAGCGCGCCGGACGGCAGGGTGATCTCCCGGCCGACCGCGTCGGTCGCCCCGTTGACCGATGCCACCCGCAGGGTGTCGCCCGCGTCCACATCGCTGTCGTTGGCCAGCAGGCCGGACGCGTCGCCGGTCAGCCGGGCGCTGGCCGCGACGGACAGGGCGTCGGCGGTCGCCACGGGGGCGTCGTTGACGCCCGTTATGGTGAGCGTCACCGTCGCGATGGCAGTGCCGCCGGCCGCGTCGCGGACCGTGTAGGTGAAGCTGTCGGTTCCGGTCGTCCCGGCCGCCAGCGACGCGAAGGCGCCGTTGGCGTCGTAGGCGTAGGAGCCGTCGGCGTTCACCGTCAGGCGCGCGCCGGACGGCAGGGTGACGGCTTGGCCGACCCAGGCCTCCGTGCCGTTCACGGCGGAAACGCGCAGGCTGTCGCCCGTATCGACGTCCCGGTCGTTGGCCAGCAGGCCGGCGGAGGCCGCGACGGACAGCGTCCCGCTTGCTCCAACCGTGCCGGTGTCGGCCGATCCGGTCGGCAGGTCGTTGACCGGCGTGACCGCGATGGTGGCGGTCGAGGCGGCCGAGTTCGGCGTGCCCCGGACGGTATCGACCATGACGTAGCGGAGCGTCGCGGCGGTATCGCGGTCGGAGGCGGGCGTGAAGCGCAGGTCGGCAACGCCGGCGCTCAGCGGGATCACCGTGCCCGAGGCGCCCAGGACGATGGTGGTCCCGTCGGCCAGGGTCAGGGTGCCGCCGGTGGCCGACAGGATGCGGATCGCGTTGGGGGAATGGCCGTCGCCGTTGGGCACCACGGAAGGCGCAAGCCTGATGTTGGCGGCGCCCGGGGCGGCGCCGTCCTCGGGCAGGAACAGCGTCGTGTTGTCGGTGGCGGTCGCCGTGATGTCGCCGCCGGCGACCGGCGGCTGCGAGGTGGACACGGTGAAGGCGATGGTGGTCGACGTGTCGGCGGTGCGGTCGTCGCCGTCGGAGACGGAGACCTGGAGCGACGGCGCGGTCGCCCCCGCGGTCATGGTGAACCTGATGGTCTCCAGCGTCGCGGTGACATCGGCCGGGCTGCCGGTGACCGTGATCCGGCCGTCGGTCCCGACGGTGACGGTCGCGGAACCGGACGCCGTCGCCTCGACCGTGCCGCCGGTCGGGGCCAGCGTCGCGGTGACCGCGGCGCTGTCCGCGTCCGATATCGAAAAGCCGTGCAGCTCCGTCGGGACGCCGGCGATCGCCGTGCCGCCGGCCGGCAGCGTGACCTGGGACGGCGACACGACGGCGACGGCCAGCGTCGCGGTGACGTCGGGCGAGACCGGGTCGGCATCGCCGGCGGTCAGCGTCACGCTGCCGACGGCGGCGCCGGCCGCGGGCGTGAAGGTCAGGCCCGCCAGCGTCGCGTTGACGTCCTCCTTGGTGCCCGCCACGGTCAGGCGCCCGTCGGCCCCCGCCGTCACGGTGGCGCTCCCGACGGCGGTCAGCGCGACGGCGCCGCCGCTGGGCGCCACGGTGACGGTCAGGCCCGCGTCGTCGAAGTCGGCGACGGAGATGCCGGGGATCGCCCCGGTCTGGCCGGCGGTGACATAGGTGTCCGCCGCGGCCGGGAGCGTGATGGCCGGCGGGTTGACCAGGGCGATGGACAGGGTCCTGTCGATGGCGCCCAGCGACGCGTCGCTGAACTCTACCTGGACCCGGAGCGAGGCGCCGGTCTCCCCCTGGGTGCCGTTGAAGGTCATCGCCGCCAGCGTGGCGTTGATGTCGCTGGAATTGCCGATCAGGGTGAAGAGCCCGCCGCCCAGGTCCGCGACCGAGGCGCCGCCCTGGGCCGCCAGCACCGGCATGCCGTTGGTGGCGGTCAGGCGCACCGTGATCAGGTCGGTGCCGGCGGCGCTCAGCGAGATGCCGGCCAGCGGCGCGTCGGTGCCGGCGGCGAGCACGACGCCGGAGGTCGGCAGTTGCAGCTCGACCGTGCTGGTGATGGTGATCGACAGGGTCGCCTGCGCGTCGGCGGTGCGGCTGTCGCCGTCGCTGACGCTCAGCGCGACGCTGGCGGAAGTTCCCGTGCGGCCCGCGGTGAAGGTCAGCCCGGCCAGGGTGGCGTTCACGGTGGCGACCGCGCCGGTGATGGTGACGGTGCCGTCCGAAGCGGTCGCCACGGTGGCGCCGGCCGCCGCGGCGGCCGCCAGGGTGCCGCCGGTCGGGGCCAGCGTGACGGTGACCTCGCCCGGGTCGGCGTCGGCGACCGTGATGCCGGTCAGCGGCACCGTGGTCCCGGCCACGACCGACGGCTGGCCCGGCAGGTCCAGGGTCGGCGCGTTCAGGATGGTGAAGTCCACCGTCACCGTGGGATCGGGCGTCAGCGCGTCTCGGTCGGTGGTCAGCACCTGGACGCTGCCGGCGGTCGAGCCGATCGTGCCGGTGAAGGTCAGGGTGGCGAGCGAGGCGTTGAGGTCGGCGATGGTGCCGGTCAGGCGCAGCGTGGTGTCGTTCGGCCGGGTCAGCACGGCGGAGCCGACCGCGTCGATGCCGATCTGGCCGTTGGTCGGGACCAGGGTGACCTGCAGCTCGGCGGTGTCGAAATCGCCGACCGTGACGCCGGGGACCGCCTGGGGCACCCCCGCCACCACGGTCTGGGCGGTGGAGACGGTGCTTTCGGGGCTGGAGACGACGTCGATGCTGAGCAGGTCGCTGTCGTCGGCGGTGAGGTCGTCGCCGTCGGCGGTGGTGATCAGCAGGCTGGCGCCGAGCACCCTCGGCACGGCCGTGAACTCCAGCGAGGCCAGCACCTTGTTGACGTCGGCGACGGTGCCCGCGACCTGGACACGGTTGTCGGACAGGCCGGTGACGGCGGCGGAGCCGAACTGGGTGACCGTGACGGTGCCGTTGCTGGGCGTCAGCGTGACCGTCACGCTGCCGCTGTCGGTGTCGGCGACGCTGATGCCGAAGATCTCGCTCGATACGCCGGCGACCACCGTCGGGCGCGCCGGCAGGGTGTTCTCCGGCGCAGACAGGATGGAGACCGACAGCCGCTCCGAGGCGTCGGCGGTGGCCGCGTCGCCGTCGGAGACCGCCACGTCGATCGCGCCCGTGGCGCTGGCGGAGTCGCCGGTGAAGCGCAGGGTGGCGAGCGTGGCGTTGACGTCGGCGACGCTGCCGGTGACCGACAGGACGTTGCCCGAGGCGGAGACCGTGGCCGGGCCGGTCAGGGCGACCGAGCCGTTGACCGGGGTCAGCGAGACGGTGACCGTGGCGCTGTTGCCGTCGGCGACGCTGATCCCCTCGATGGCGGTGGCCGTGCCGGCCAGGACGCTGGCGGTGCCCGGCAGTGTGATCCGGGGAGCGGCGGGGTCGTCGTTCAGGATCACGCCGAACGCGGCGTCGGTCGCCAGCGCCGCGGAGGCGGTCGGGTTGGACAGCACGACGCCGAAGGTCTCGTCCGCCTCAATCGCCTGGTCGCCGGCGATCGACACGGTGATGGTCTTCACGGTCTCGCCGTCGGCGAAGCTCACCGTGCCGCCCGGCAGGGCGCCGCCGAAATCGTCGGCATCAAGGCTGTCGGTTCCGGTGACCTGCCAGTCGACGCTCAGCGCGCCGGACAGGTTGCCCGACCGGGTCACGGTGAAGCTGTAGGCGGTGGTGCCGGCATCGCCTTCCGACTTGGCGGCGTCGGCCGCGGCGATGGCGAGGCGCGACGGTACCACGACGCCCACGGCGGCCTGGTCGACCTGGGTGTCGAGGTTGGTGCCGGTGAAGCTGTCCACCGCGCCGGCCAGCCCGCTGCCCGCGGTGCCCTCCTGCAGGGCGGTCGCGGCGCTGCCCTGGGCCACCACCTGGGCCTGGGTGATGCGGGTCAGGTTCTCCAGCGCATCGCCCGAGCTTCCGCTCGTCGCGGTGTCCACGGCGCCGTTGCTGGCGCCGATCACCCGGGCGGCGTCGGTCGCGACCGCCGCGACGCGGGCGGCGTCGATGCCGGACAGCCGGGCGGCCGCGTTGCGCAGCACGGCCTCGATGACCGTCTGCGAGGACAGGTCGATCGTGGTGCCGGACGGCAGGGCCGACACGGTCTCGGCCAGCGCCGCCAGCACCGCGCGGCCGGCGTCGCCCGAGTTGATCGGCGTGCTGGCGGCCCCGGCCAGCACCGAGCTGCCCTGGACCAGCAGGTTGGCGATCTTGGCCGCCTCCGCCTGGGCCGCGACCGCCGTGGCGATCTCCCCGGCGGAACGGCCCGCGGTGGTCGCCTCGACGATCGGGTCGTAGGTCAGCAGGTCGATCCCGGCGTCGATGCCGAGCGCCGTCTTGACGGCCGTCTGGGCCGCCGCGATCTGCGGGTCGGTCGCGTCGAGGCCGGCGACGCCGACCAGCAGCGTGGTCAGCGGGTTGATGACCTTGGCGCGCGGGGGCGCCTCGAAGATGCCCTTGAAGTCCAGCCCGGTGGAGATGTCGCGGCCGCCCACCAGGATATAGGGGCCGCTGCCGCCCAGGATCTCGAAATTGCCCGAGCCGTCGGTGATCGAGAAGGACTCGCCCTCGTCCAGCACGCTGTTGCGGTTGGCGTCGGCGAACACCGTCCCACCGGTGATGTAGCCATCGACCACCACGCCCTTGAAGGTATTGACGATGACGTCGCCGGTCCGCAGCGCGCCGAGGTTCCGGGCCGCGTTGTTGCCCGCCGCGTCCCGGATCCTGCCGCCGTTCAGGTTGATGTTCTGGCCGACCGAGATGCCGTCCTTGTCGGCGTCCGACGGGGTGACGGTGTAGGCGAAGGTCAGCGTGTCGGCGGGCTGGCCAGCCACCTCGACCAGTTCGGCGAAGCGGGTGGTCCTGCCGATGGTCAGCGCCAGGCGCGGCGTGCCCAGGTTGGTCCGGTCGATCGCCTCGCTGAACTTGACGGTGAAGGTCAGGGTGTCGCCGTCGACATAGTTGCCGGCCGTGGGGGCCGTGACCGACACGATGCTCGGCGGGGTCACGTCGCGGTCGTCGTCCAGGATCGTGCCCCGGGCGGTCTCGCGCTGGAAAACGATCTTGCCGCCGGCGAGGCTGGTGGCGACGCCGGTGACCGAGAAGGTGAAGGTCTCGTCCGGTTCCACCACCGTGTCGGCGGCGACCGTTATAGTGACGTCCACGAAACCGGCGCCGGACGCCAGCGTCGCCTTGCCGAACGGCAGCCCGCCGGCGAAGTCGTCGCGGTCGGCTTGGCCGTTGCTCCGGGTCGGGTTGTCGATCTGCCAGTCGACCACCGTCTCGGCGCTGGTGTCGCCGGTCCGGGCGATGCGGAAGGTCAGCACCGTGTTGCCGGCGGTGCCCTCGCTGGCGACGGCGGCGACCGGCACCACGTCCAGCCGCTGGACCGCGGTGACCCTGATGCCGACCGCCTGGGTGGCCGCGACGCCGCCGTCGGACACGCTGTAGGCCAGCGTGCCGGCGTCGCCGCTGAAGCCGGCCGGCGGCGTGTAGGTCAGGTTGGCGAGCTGGGTCGCGGTCAGCAGCGTGCCGACCGTCACGGCCGTTCCCTCGGCGGTCCTGACGGTGCCGACGGACGGCAGCGCCGTGACCGCGATGGTCAGCGGGTCGCCTTCCGCATCCACCGGCCGCGTGATGCTCAGGCCGATGGACGCGCTGTCCTGGTCGATCGTCACGATCTTGTCCGGCTGGAGGACGGGGCCGTTGTTGCGGCCCTCCACCGTGATGAACAGGGTCGCGGTCGAGGTCAGGCCCCCGGCGTCGACGATGGTGTAGCGCACCTGCTCGACCACGGTCTGCCCGGCGTTGAGGCCGGCATAGGCGCCGTTGGGGTCGAACGCGACGCTGCCGTTCTGGCGGATCGTGACCTGGCCGCCGCCGGCCAGCGTGATCGCCCGGCCGACGCTGGAGGCCAGGCCGTTCACCAGGCTGACGACGCGGGTGTCGCCGGTGTCCGGGTCGGTGTCGTTGGACAGCAGGCCCCGGGCGGCGGAGAGGGTGAAGGCGCTGCCCTCGCCGGTGGAGACCCGGTCGTCCGCCGCGACCGGCGCGTCGTTCACGTTCTCCACGGTCAGGATGAAGATGTCGGAGGCGCTGGCGCCGGCCAGGTCGGTCACGGTCAGCCGGATCGTCAGCGTGCCCACGTCGCCGTTGGCCGGGGTGCCGCTGAAGGTCCGCGTGTTCGTGTCGAACGTCAGCCAGGCCGGCAGCGGGTTGCCGTTGGACAGGGTCGCGGTGCCGGTCAGCGGGTCGCCGCCGTCCACGTCGTTGAAGGCGGTCGTCGGGATCGTCAGGGAGAAAGGCGTGCCCTGGACGGCGGCCGCCCGGCTGATCGTACGGCTGGCGGTCGGGGCGTCGTTGACGGAGAGGGTCCGGACGCTGGTCAGGCTGTCCCCCGCCGTGACCGTCCCGTCGGATACCTGGAGGGAGAACAGGGTGGTTTCGACAGTGCCGGGAGTGACGCGGTTCTCGGTCGGGGTGAAGATGACGGCGCGGAGCGCCGCCTGGATCTGCGCCGCGGTGCCGGTGACTCTCCACACGCCCGTGGCGGCGTCGTAGGTACCGTTGAGGGAGCCCTTGGCCGGATCGATGGTGACCGTGGCGGTCAGCGTCTGGTCCGGGCGATCGGCATCGGTGATCCGGACGTCCGGGAACGGCCGGGCGGTCCTCCGGTCCGTGGTGTCGATGGCGCCGGAGATGCCGGAGATCGCCGGGCCGTCGTTGGCCGAGGTGATCCGGACCGTCGTCGCGTCGTCGCTGGCGCTGGCGCCGGAGGCGTCGAGCGCGGTCACGGTGAAGCGCACGGTCTCGACGGTGCCGGGGGTGACCAGATTCTCGGCGGGCGTGTAGACGAGCTGGCGGAGGGCGGCCTGGGCCGCCGACGCGGTGCCGGTGAAGGTGAAGCTGCCGGTTCCGGCCAGGGTGAAGCCGGAGGCGGTCAGCGACGCCGCGCTGAAGGTGCCTCTGCTTGGCGCGTCGATGCCGACCGTCAGCGTCAGGGACTGGCTGGCGTCGGCGTCGGTGACGGTGAAGCCCTGGAACGGCAGCAGGGTGCCCTTGTCGGAGACCGGCTGGCCGGATGCCGCGCCGCCGAGCTGCGGCGCGTCGTTGGCGGCGCTTGTGGTCACCTGGGTGGAGGCGTCGGAGGCCGAGCCGCCGTTGCCGTCGCTGATCGACACCGTGAAGGTCGTGGTTTCGGTCGAGCCGGGATTGACGCGGTTGTCAGCCGGCGTGAAGACCAGCCCGCGGATGGCGGCCTGCGCCGCAGACGCGGTGCCGGTATAGGTATAGACGCCGCCGCCCTGGCTCGTGAACCCATTGAGCGTGGTGAAGCTGCCCTTCGCGGCGGTGTCCAGGGTGACGGTGACGGTCTGGGTCTGGTCCGGGCTGTCCACGTCGGCGAACAGGATGGTGGCGAACGGCAGGGCAGTCTGCTTGTCGGTGATCGACTGGGTGCCGGCTCCGCCGATGGTCGGCGCGTCGTTGACCGCGTTGACGGTGAGGGTCGCGGTGTCGCTTGCGGCGCTGAAGGCCGAGGTGCCGCCGGTGCTGGAGGTGTCGGCGGTTCCGCCCGCCGTGCCGGCGGTGCGGTCCCAGGCGCGGTAGGTCAAGCTGGCCGAGGTGGCGTTCTGTCCGTCGGGCACGAAGCGGACATGGTCGGCCGAGCGCAGCAGGAGCGCGGCGGCCGAAGTGGGCGAGCCGAAGGCGGTCCAGGTCGAGCCGTCCAGCGAGTACTGCCACGTGCCGTTTCCGGAGGTGATGCCGGTGATGGCGATGCCCTGAACCGCGCCGGTGTCCGCGTCGGTGACGCTGGTGCCCAGGATCGAGGAGACGAGCTGGCCGCCGTTGGTCGTGGCATCCTCGGTGATCGAGGTCAACGTCGGGGACGCCGACGA
The DNA here is from genome assembly GCF_016806835.2 of Skermanella rosea. Taxonomy (NCBI): domain Bacteria; kingdom Pseudomonadati; phylum Pseudomonadota; class Alphaproteobacteria; order Rhodospirillales; family Azospirillaceae; genus Skermanella; species Skermanella rosea. Next base: position 4,876,657 of record NZ_CP086111.1, read on the forward strand.
CAGGACCGGCGCGTCGTTCGCCGCGCCGACGGTCAGCGTGACGGTGGCCGGCGTCGGGCTGAGGCCGTTGCCGGCGCTGTCGCGGGCACCCTGGACCTGGAAGCCGAAGGTGCCGCCGTCGGCGGTGTTGGCGTTGCTGTTCGGCCTGAAATAGACTGACGCCGCTTCGGCCGCGGTGATGACGTCGCCGCCGGCGATCGCGGTGGTGGCGCCGCTGTCCTTGTAGAGCGTGCCGCCGGTGATGGCGGAGATCTTGAAGTGCGTGATCTCCGACCCGTCGGTGCCGTTGCGGGTGATCGCGATGGCGCTGGACAGGGTATCTTCGGTGGTGCTGGTGGCCCCCGAGACCGTCGGGGTTTCGGCGACCGCGTTGACCGTCACGGTGAAGCTGTCGGTGGCGGTGTTGCCGGCCTCGTCGGTCACGGTGAGGGTGATCACCGAGCTGCCGAACTGGTTGCCCGTCGGGGTCACGGTGACGGTCCGGCTGGCTCCGCTGCCTCCCAGCACGACGTTGGCGTCGGCCACCAGGGTGGCGTTGCCGGAGCCGCGGGTGAGCTGCACGGTGCCGGCCGCGGTCACGCCGTCGCCGACCGTGACGCTCAGCGCGCCGGTGCCGGCGTCCTCCTCGATGGTCTGGTTGGCCACGTCGGAGATGGTCGGCGCGGTCCGGTCGATGGTCACCGTCGCGGCATTCGAGGTGGTCTGGTTGCCGGCCGCGTCGGTCGCCCGCACGGTGTAGCTGAGGCCGGTGCCTTCGGCGGCGCCCGTGTGGGTCAGCGTATTGGTGCCGGCGGTCGAGGTCGCCGTGGCGACCACGGTGGAGCCGCGGAGCAGTTCCAGCGTCAGGCCGGCCTCGCCCACGGTCAGCGAGAAGGCGGGGTTCGCGGCGTTGGTGATGCCGTCTGCGGACGAGCTGCCGCTGTCGGTCGCGGCCGTGAGGGCCGCGGTGCCCAGGGTCGGCGCGGTCGTGTCGATCACGATGGCCTTGTTGGCACCGAGCGAGCCGGTGGCGCCCGGCGCCGCGAGCGTCAGCGTCGCCGCGTTGCCGGCACTGTCCAGGATGGTGCCGCCGTTGAGCGCCAGCGCCGCGGCCGAGGCGACGTCCAGGTCGGCCGAGGTGTCGCCGGCCTGCACCGTGTAGGTGAAGGTCAGCGTGCTCGTGCCGGAGCCGGAGGCGTAGCTGGCCGCCCGGTCGGTCGTGCCGGTCTCCAGCGTGAGCTGGGGCGTGCCGGTGACGGTCACGGCCTGGCTGAACGCCACCTGGATGCTGACGGTGTCGCCGGCCTTGTAGGAACGGTCGGTGGTGGTCGAGTTGACGCCGGTCACCGTCGCGGTCACCGTGTCCACGGAGGCCCCGGTGGTGTCGGCGGCGGTGGCCGAGGTGCCGTTCGGGCCGGACGCGGTGACGCTGACGTTGCGGCCGGTCGTCTCGATGATGCCCGCGGCGATGGTGTAGGTGGCGGTCCAGGTGCCGGAGCTGTTGGAGGCGCTCACCGCCGAGCCGCCGCCGAACTGGCTGAAATCGACCGTGACGCCGGTCAGCGCGCCGTTGTTGTCGCCGGCCGACGTGCTGTTCCAGGTCGCGGTGACGGTGTCGCCGATCCTGAACGCGCCGCCCGTGCCGGTGGCGCCCGAGATCGAGATGTTGGCGTCGGTGACGGCCGGGACCACGGTCAGGACGACGTCGTTGCCGGTGCCGCCGGCATAGGAGATCCGGTAGGACTTGGTGCCGACGGTCACCAGGCCGCCCTCGGCGATGCCGCTGAAGGTGCCGGTGACGAGGTCGCTGCCGTCATTGTCGATCAGCGTGAAGCTGTCGCCCTGCGCGGGCGTGAAGCCGGCGGTCAGCGTCAGCGTGGCGCCGGTGATGGTCACGGTGCCGGTGACCACGATCTGGTCGTAGCCGGTCCCGGCGGTTGTGCCGTCCAGTTCCGCCGACAGGGTGCCGCCGGACGCGATGGTCAGTCCGTTGCCCAGCGTCAGCGTGCCGGGGCTGTTGCCGGCCCCGATGGTGCCGCCCGAAGCGACCGAGACGGCGCCGGCCAGGGTGCCGGAGCCGCCCAGCGTGCCGCCGGAGGCGACCGAGACGGCGCCGGTGCCGGTGATCGATCCGTTGACCGCCAGCCTGCCGCCGCTGATCGTGGTGGTGCCGCTGAAGCTGTTGGTCCCGGTCAGGGTCAGCGTGCCGGTGCCGGTCTTGACCAGGTTGCCCGACCCGGTGATGGCGCCCGACAGGGTGACCGGGCCGGCGGTATTCAGCGTGCCGTGCCCGCTGCCCAGGGTGAAGTCGTTGGTGATCGCGGTGGCCGTGGTGGCGGTGATGTCCAGCGTGCCGCCGTCGAGCGTCACGGCGCCGCTCAGCGCCGAGGCGGAGCCGATGGCGACGTTGCCGGCGTTGACCGTCATGCCGCCGGTGGCGCCGGACACCGTCAGGGTGCCGGTGCCGATCTTCCTGAGGGTGAAGCCGTTGGCCGCGAGAGTGCCGCTGATGGTCACCGCCTGGTCGGTCTGGATCGAAGCGTTGCCGGTCAGCGTGACGTTGTTGTCGATCGTCGTGCTGGTCTTGACCCGCAGCGCCGTGTCGGCGGCCAGCGTCACCGCGCCGTAGCCCAGGTTGACGTCGGCCGTCAGCATGACCACGCCGCCCTGGACCGAGGTCGCCCAGGCGGAGCCGTTGTTGGTGCTGCCGGTGAGATCCACCGTGCCCGCGCCCGACTTGGTCAGCGTGGTCGAGCCGGTGATGGCGCCGGACAGCGTCAGCGTGTCGGTGCTGCCGGTCTGGCCGTAGAGGATCGTGCCGCCGCCGGTGCCCAGCGTGATGGCCTTGGCGATGGTCTGCGCGCCGGTGCCGGTGAATTCCAGCGTGCCGCCGGCCAGCGTCAGGGAGCCCGTGCCCAGGTTCGCGTCGGCCGACACGCTGAGCGTGCCCGCCGTCACCGAGGTGCCGCCGGCATAGGTGTTGGTCGCGGACAGGACGACCTTGCCGGCCCCCATGCTGGCGACGGTCAGTCCGCCGTTGCCGATGACGCCGCCGAAGGTCAGGTCGGCGCTGGTCGAGTTGTCGACGGTGCGGGCCGCCCCGCCCAGATCGACGGCGCCCGTGAAGGTCAGCGCGCCCGAGCCGGAGATGGTGAAGGTGCCGCCGATGGCGACGGCGTTGGCCAGCGTATAGCTGTTGCTGCCGCCGGCGCGGATCTTGCCGCCCTGGACGGTCATCGTGCCGGTGCCGAGCGCGGTGTTCGAGCCGACCTGGACGATCCCGTTGCCGAGCGTCACGCCGCCGCTGTTGGTGTTGCCGCCCGTCAGCGACAGCACGTTGGCGGCGCTGGTGCCGCCGACCGCGAGCGCCCCGCTGCCGCTGATCACCCCGGCCAGGGTCAGGGAGGCGGTGGACAGGTCGATCGTGCCGCCGCCGGCGCCGAGGGCCATGCCGTTGTCGATGGTGGCGGTGGCGGTCGCAGCCAGCGTGCCGCCGTTCAGCGTCACCGTGCCGGCGACCAGCGCGTCGTCGTCCGACACCGCCAGGGTGCCCGCGGAAACGGTCACGCCACCGGTCAGCCCCGCCTCGTTGGCGGTGTTGGTCAGGGTCAGCTTGGCCGTGCCGGTCTTGGCCAGCGCCTGCGCGCCGCCCGACAGCGCGCCGCTGACGGTGGCGTCGGCGTCGGTCCGGATGGTCGCGGCACCGGTCAGCTCCACGGCGTTGTCCACCGTGGTGGCGGCGGTCACCTGGAAGGTGGTGCCGGACGCGAGGACGAGCTTGCCGCCGCCCAGGCGGCTGTCGGCGTCGATGGACAGGGTGCCGGCCGACACCGTGGTGGTGCCGTCATAGCTGGACGCTGATGTGGTCAGCGCCAGGGTGCCGGCGCCGGCCTTGGTCAGGTTGAAGGCCGAGGACCCGTCGGTGATCCCGCCGGTCAGGGTCAGCGTGGCGCCGGAGGCGGCGCCCAGTGTCGCGTCGGCCGCCAGGGTCACGGCGCCGGACAGGGTGCCGGTGCCGGACGCCGCGTAGAGCGCGCCGATCCCGCTGGCGCCGGTGCCGCTGATCGTCACCGCGTCGGCGACCGTCACGCCGGAGCCGATCTGGAGCGTGGCGCCGCTGCCGACGGTGGTGGCGCCGGCGGTGGTGCCGAGCGCGCCGGCATGCCCGGCGACCAGGATTCCGGCCGATACCGTCGCGGACCCGCTATGGGTGTTGTTCCCCGACAGGGTCAGCGTGCCCTCGCCGTCCTTGGTCAGCGCGCCCGACCCGGAGATCACGCCCGACAGGGTGGCGGCGGCGCCGCTGGCCACCGTCACCCGGCCGCCGCTGCCGCCGATCGCCACGGCGTTGTCGACGGCCGCCCCGTCGCCCAGCACCAGGGTCACGGTCGCGCCGTTCAGGGTCACCGTGCCGGACCCGAGATTGCCGTCGGCGCCGATGCTCAGCGTGCCGCCGCTGACAGAGGTGGCGCCGTAGCCGTTGGTGCCGCCCAGCGCCAGCGTGCCGGACCCGAACTTGCTCAATTGGAAGCTGCCGGAGACGGCGCCCGACAGGGTCAGGATGCTGTTGGAGGTCTGCACCGTCGCGTTGCCGGTCAGCACCACCGCGTTGCCCAGGGTCAGGGTCGCGGCGCTGCCGAGGGTGGGAAGCTGGAGCGTGGTGCTCGCTCCCAGCGTGATCGTGCCGGTGTTGGCCTGGGTGGCGGAAACCCCCGAGCTGTCGCCGAACTCCACCGCGCTGCCGTTGGCGGCCACCGTGATGTTGCCGGCGAAGCTGGTGCTGTTGGACGTGTTGCTCAGCGTCAGCACGCCGCTGGAGCCGGTCTTGGTCAGGGTGACGCCGGCCGCCGCGGTGACCTGGCCGCTCAGCTTGGTGTTGACCGTCGTGTGGATCGTGCCGCCGCCGCTGCCGAGGGTGACGGCCTGGGCGAAGACCTGCTGGCCCTGTCCGCTGACGCTCAGGGTGCCGCCGTCCAGCGTCAGCGTCCCCGCCCCCAGGGAGCCCACTCCGCTGACGGCCGACGGGCTGGCTTTGCCGACGGCCAGCGTGCCGCCGGACACCGTCGTGGCGCCGAGGAAGTTGGTGCTGTTGTCGGCGTTCTGCAGGGTCAGGGCCCCGCCGCCGTTCTTGGTCAGGCGGCCGGCCGCGGTGCCGGTCAGGCCGCCGGTGAAGCTGGTGTCGGCCCTCTGGCTGACCGTCAGCGCGTTGGCGCCGATCGCGACCGTGCCGGTCCCGGACAGCGCGCCGATCGTCTCGGAGGCGGACGACAGGGTCAGCGTGCCGGTCACGGAGACCGCGCTGCCGTCGGCCAGCGCCGTGCCGCTGCCGTTGTTGAGCGTCAGGCCGCCCGCCGAGACCGTGGTGGTCCCCGTGTAGGTGTTGACGCCCGTCAGGATCAGCGTGCCGGTGCCGGCCTTGGTCAGCCCGCCGGTGCCCTCGATCACGCCGGAGAAGCTGGTCGAGGTATTGTCGCCGCCGGCGGTCAGCGTACTGGTCCCCAGCGAGACGGTGCCGCCGCCGTCGAGCGAGCCGATCGTCTCGTCCGCGCCGAGCGACAGGGTGGCGCCCGAGGCGACGGTCACGGCACCCGTATCGCCGAGGGCCGAGCCGCCGCTGGCCGACAGCGTGCCGGCGGAAACCGTGGTGGCGCCGGTGCGCGTGTTGGTGCCCGACAGCGTGACGGTGCCGGCACCGGTCTTGGTCAGCGCCGCGCTGCCGGCGAGCGGCGCGCTGACGGTCGCGGTGTCGCCGGCGCCGTTGGAGAGGGTCAGCGCGCCACCCAGGGTGAGTACGGCGGTGCCGCTGCGCGCGAGGGTCAGGCCGTTCGCCTCGTCGAAGTCCAGCGTGTCGCCGGCCCCGATCGTGACGCTTGTGGCGAGCGTGACGGTGGAATTGTCGGCCAGCTTGACCTTGATGGTGTCCGCCCCCGTCTGCGCCACACCGCGCGCCAGCGCCTCGCGCAAGGAGAAGCCGTCGGCGGCGTCGCCGTCGCTGTCGGTGTCGGCGCTGAGGTCGGCATAGATGGTCGAGCTGGTGACCGACACGTCCGCCGTGACCGATGCGGCATTGGCGTCGGCCAGGGTGAAGCGCACCGTGGTGTCGCCATAGGGCGTGGCGTTGGCGTAGCCGATGTTGCGGACCAGCGTCTGCACCCGGGAGTTGGTGGCGTTGGTGTCGAAGGTGACCACCAGCCGGCCGCTTGCCGAGGTGTAGGCCCAGGTGCCGAACTGCGTGCTGTTGTCGGAAAGGGTGCCGGTGCTGTCGGAACCGCGGGCGATGGACCCGGTTGATCCGACGCCGGACAGGAAGCTGAACACGTCATTGACGCTGCCGTCGGCGGCACCGCCCGAGGTCACCCGCTGCACCGTCAGCGTGCCGGAATTCCAGTTGCCATCGATGTCGAGGGCGGTGGCGCTGGCGAGGCCGTTGGCGGCGTTGGCCAGCGTCACCGTGGTGCCCGTCGCTCCGCCACCCCCGTCCAGGTCGAGGGTGGGCGTGTCGTTGACCGAGGTGATGGAGGTGCCGAGCGAGACGCCGGTTGCCGACACCGTGGAGGTGCCGTCGTCGGTGGTGGTGTCGAAGGTCGCGCGGGTGGTGCCGCTGGTGAAGGTGGTGGCGGTCGAGTTGTCCACCGTGAACACGGTCAGCGCGCCCGGCGTGCCGTTAAAGTCGGCAGCGGGCCGGAAGCGCAGCTTGGTGCTGGTGTCGAGCAGCAACGCCGCCGAGGTCGAGACGGTGCCGACCGCATGCCAGTTGGTGCCGCTGTCGGTCGAGTACTCCCAGGTGCCCTGCGTGCTGGTGCTGGCATCGGCCGAGATCGCGATGCCGGCCAGCGCGTTGGCCGAGGAGCCACCGGTCACCGTGTCGGTGCTGTCGGAGAACAGCGTCGAGAACAGGCTGGTCACCGTGGCGCCCGCCGGGGCCGCGGTATCCTCGTTGACCGCTGCCAGGGTGGCGCCGCCGGTGGCGCCGGGCGCGTCGTTGACCGCGGTGATCGAGGTGCCGAGCGAGACGCCCGCCACCGACACCTTGGAGGTGCCGTCGTCGGTGGTGGTGTTGAAGGTCGTGCGGGTGGTGCCGCTGGTGAAGGTGGTGGCGGAGGAGTTGTCAACCGCGAACACGGTAAGATCGCCCGGCGTTCCGTTGAAGTGGGCGGCCGGCACGAAGCGCAGCTTGGCGCTGGTGTCGAGCAGCAGCGCCGCCGAGGTCGAAACGGTGCCGACCGCGTGCCAGTTGGTGCCGTTGTCGGTCGTGTACTCCCAGGTGCCCTGACCGGCGGTGCTGGCATCGGCCGAGATGGCGATGCCGGCCAGCGTGTTGGCCGGACTGCCGCCGGTCACCGCGTCGGTGCTGTCGGAGAGCAGCGTCGAGAACAGGCTGCTCACCGTGGCGCCCGACGGTGCCGTGGTGTCCTCGCTGACCGCCGTCAGGGTGGCGCCGCCGGTGAAGCCGGGCGCGTCGTTGACGGCCGAGACGGCGATCGACGCGGTGTCGGTGGCCGAGGAGAAGGCCGTCAGCGCGCCGTTGCTGGACGTGCTGGCGGTGCTCCCGGCGGTGCCGGAGGTCTTGTCCCAGGCGCGGAAGGTTATGGTCGCGGTGCCGCCGTTCCAGTTGGCATCGGGCACGAAGCGGATCTTGTGCGTGCTGCTGCCGGTCAGCGTGCCGTCGAGCAGGCGCGAGGCGGACGAGAGGTCGACCGACTGCCCGGTGGTGGCGTTGAAGCTGAACCAGTTCGCCCCGTTATCGGTCGAGTACTGCCAGAGGCCGTGGCTGTTGTCCACGGCGGTGACCGCGATAGCCTCGACCGCCGTGCCGTCCGGGTCGGTGATCGAGCTGTCCACCACGAGGGTGGCGACGCTGGTGCCGGTGTTGGAGGCGTCCGCCACGTCCTCCGCGATGCTGGTCAGCACCGGGGACTGGCTGGTGTCCAGCACCGGCGCGTTGTTGACGTGGGTCAGCACGATGTCGTTGCCGGTGCCGCCCGTATAGGAGATCTGGAAGGTCTTGCCGCCCTGGGTGAGGGTGGCCCCCTGCGACAGGCCACTGAAGGTGCCGGTCACCGGGTCGTCGCCGTCGTTGCTGACCAGGGTGAAGCTGTGGCCCAGCGTCGGCGTGTAGCCCAGCGTGATCGACAGCGTCGCCCCGGTCACGGTCACGGTACCGTTCACCACGATCTGGTCGTAGTTCGTGCCGGCGATGGTGCCGTTGATCTCGGCCGACAGGGTGCCGCCCGACGCGACGCTCAGCCCGTTGTTGAGCGTCAGCGTGCCCGGGCTGGTGCCGGCCGCGACCGTGCCGCCGCTATTCACCGTGACCGCGCCGCTCACGCTTCCGGTACCGCCCAGCGTGCCGCCCGACACAGTGACCGCGCCGGTCCCCGTCTTGGTTCCAGTCACCAGCAGGGTGCCCTCCCCGGTCTTGGTGAGGCTGCCCGAGCCGCCGACCGCGCCGGACAGGGTGGCGGCGATGCCGGTGCCGATGGAGACGGTGCCGCCGTTGCTGTTCAGCGTGATCGCGTTGTCGATGTTCGCGGCGGCCGTCACCGTCAGCGTGCCGCCGTTGAGCGTCACCGCGCCGCTGCCCAGGTTGCCGTCGGCGGCCACGCTCAGCGTGCCGGCCGACACCGTGGTCGTACCGGTGTGGGTCTGCGTGGCCGACAGCGTCAGCGTGCCGGCGCCTGATTTGGTCAGCCCGCCGCTGCCCAAGATCACGCCGGACAGGGTGGCGGCATTGGCGTTGCTGACCGTGCCGCCGCTGGAACCCAGTTCGACCAGGTTGTCGATATCGGCGCCGCTGCCGGTCACGGTCAGCGTGCCGCCGTTCAGCGTCACCTTCCCGCTGCCCAGGTTGGCGTCGGCGGCGACGCTCAGCGCGCCGGCCGACACCGTGGTGGTGCCGGTGTGGGCCTGCGTGGCGGACAGCGTCAGGGTGCCGGCGCCTGATTTGGTCAGGCCGCCGCTGCCGGAGATCACGCCGGACAGGGTGACCGCGTTGGCGTTGCCGACCGTGCCGTGGTTGGCGCCCATTTCCAGAAGGTTGTCGATATCGATGCCGGTCCCGGTCACGGTCAGCGTGCCGCCGTCCAGCGTCACCCTCCCGCTGCCCAGGTTGGCGTCCCCGGCCACGCTCAGCGCGCCGGCCGACACGGTGGTGGTGAAATTCGCTCCGGAATTGGTGCCCGACAGCGTCAGGGTGTTGGCGCCCGCCTTGGTCAGCGTGCCGGTGCCGCCGATGGTACCGGAGAAGGTGTCGTCGCCGCTCTGGTTGACCTTCAGTGTGTGCGTGCCCAGCGTGACGGCGCCGGCGCCGGACAGCGAGCCGATGGTTGCGTTGCCGGTCAGCAGCAGCGTGCCGGTGACGGTCACGGCGCTGGTGTCGGCGATGTTCGTTCCGCTCACCGACAGGGTGCCGGCGGAGACGATGGTGGAGCCGGTGTAGGTGTTGGTGCCCGACAGGGTCAGGACGCCGGTGCCCATCTTTGTCAGACCGTTGCCGGCGCCGGAGATCACGCCGGAGAACGTGGTGCTGGTGTTGTCGCCGCCCGCCATCAGCCCGGCTCCCAGGACGACGTTGCCGGCTCCGGCCAGCGAGCCGATGGTTTCGGCGGAGGCGAGCTGCAAGGTGGCGCCGGTATCGACCGTCACGGCACCCGCGTCGGCCAGGGACGAGCCGCCGCTGACCGACAGGGTACCGGCCGAAATCGTGGTGGCGCCCGTGTGGGTGTTTGTGGCGGCGGTCAGCGCCAGCGTGCCGGCGCCCGTCTTGGTCAGCAGGGTGGAACCGCTGACGACGCCCGAAACCGTTCCGGTCTTGGTGGCGGCGACCTCGATCGTGCCGCCATTGGTGCCCAGGGCGATGGCGTTGGTGAAGGTGCCGGTCTCGGTCAGGCTCAGCGTGCCGCCGTTCAGCGTCACGGTGCCGCCGACCAGTGCCGCGTCGCTTGCCACCGCCAGCGTGCCGGCCGAAACGGTGACGCCGCCGGTCAGGCCGGTCTTGTTGGTGGAGCCCGAGAGCGTCAGCGTGCCGGTGCCGGTCTTGGTCAGCGCCTGGGCGCCGCCCGAGAACGCGCCGGACAGGGTCACGGCGGCGTCGGTCTGGATCGTGGCGGCGCCGGATAGCGCCACCGCGTTGTCGATGGTGGCGCCGCCGGTGACCTGGAACGTCGTGCCGGCGGCCAGCGTCAGCGTGGAGGCGGTGTTGCCCAGGCCGCTGTCGGCGGAGATTGCCAGCGTGCCGGCCGAAACCGTGGTGGCGCCGGTGTAGGTGTTGACGCCCGACAGGGTCAGCGTGCCGGCGCCGGCCTTGGTCACGGCGAAGCCGCCGCTGACGATGCCGCTGACGGTCAGGGTGCCGGCCGTGGTGGTGATTATCGTATTGGCGGTCATCGCGACGTTGCCGCTCAGCGTGTTAGCGCCGCTGACGTTGACCAGCGCGCCGCCGCTGGAAACACCGGCTCCCGCCAGCCCGGTGATCGCCTCGGCGACCATGATGCCGCCCTGCAACGCCAGCGCGGCGCCGCTGGTGACCGAGGTGCCGCCGGCGGTCGCGCCCAGCGCGTTGGCGTGCGTCGCCAGCAGCGTGCCGGCGCTGATGGTGGTGTTGCCGGTGTAGGTGTTGTTGCCGCTGAGGGTCAGTGTTTCCGATCCGGTCTTGGTCAGCGCGCCGGAACCGGAAATCACGCCCGACAGCGTCGTCGCGGCGGTCGTCTGGATCTCGCCGGCCCCGGCCAGATCGACGGCGTTGTCGATGATGGCGGCGGTCGTCACATTGAGCGTGCCGCCATTCAGGCTGACCGTGCCCTGGCCCAGGTTGGCGTCGGCGCCGACCGACAGCGTGCCGGCCCTGACCTCCGTCGTCCAGGTGTTCGACCCGCCGCTGTTGATGCCGGTCAGCTTGACCGTTCCGGCGCCCTGCTTGGTCAGCGAGGTCGTGCCGGAAATGGTGCCCGACAGGGTCAACTCGTCGGTGCCGCCGGTCAGGGCGTAGCTGATCGTGCCGCCGCCCGTCCCCAGGGTGATGTCCTTTGAAATGCTCTGCGCGCCCGTGCCGGTGAAGGCCAGCGTGCCGCCGGCCAGGGTCAGCGCGCCGGTGCCCAGGTTGGACTCCGCGGCGATGCTCAGCCTGCCGGCGGAAACCGTGGTGGTGAAGCTCGCACCGGAATTGGTGCCCGACAGCGTCAGCGTGCCGGAGCCGGCCTTGGTCAGCGCGCCAGCGCCGCCGATCGTGCCGGAGAAGGTGGTGTCGCCACCGTTGCCGCCGGTGGTCAGCGTGTTGGCCCCCAGCGTCACCGTGCCGGCGCCGGCCAGCGAGCCGATCGTCTCGCTGCCGGTCAGCAGCAGCGTGCCGGTGACGGTGACGGCGCTGGTGTCGGCGATGTTCGACCCGCCGACCGACAGGGTGCCGGCGGAGATGGTGGTGGCGCCGGTGTAGGTGTTGACGCCCGACAGGGTCAGCGTGCCGGACCCGGCCTTGGTCAGGCCGCCGGTGCCGCCGATGACGCCGGAGAAGATGGTGGAGGTGGACTGGCTGACCGTCAGCGTGTTCGATCCCAGCGTCACCGTGCCGGCGCCGGTCAGCGCGTCGATCGTCTCGTTGGTGGACAGGGCGAGCGTGCCTGTGACGGCCACGGCGCCGGTGTCGGCCAGGGTGATCCCGCTGGTGTTGGCGAGCGTCAGCGTGCCGACCGACACCGTCGTGCCGCCGGTGAAGGTGTTGACGCCGGTCAGGGTGATGTTGCCGGCGCCCGACTTTTCCAGTGTGCCGGTGCCGCTGATGATCCCGGCATAGGTGCCGGAGCCGTCCTGGGTGAACACGACGGCCGCGTTGTTCGTGATGTCGCCCTGGAGGCTGGTCGTGGTGCCGGTCAGCGTGCCGGCCGAGACGGTGGTGCCGCCGGAATAGGTGTTGGCGCCCGACAGCGTCAGGCCGCCCGCGCCCGTCTTGGTCAGGGCGTTGGCGCCGGTGATGTTGCCGGACAGCGTCGCGGTGATCCCGGTGCCGACATCGACCGTGCCGCCGCCGGTGCTCAGCGTCACCGCGTTGTCGTAGGTGCCGGTGGCGGTCAGGCTGAGCGTGCCGCCGTTCAGGGTCACCGTGCCGCCGGTCAGCGCGTCGTTGGCGCCGACCGACAGCGTTCCGGCGGAGACCGTGACGCCGCTGGTCAAGCCCGTCCTGTTGCCGGTGCTGGTCAGGATCAGCGTACCGGAACCGGCCTTGGTCAGCGCCTGCGCTCCGCCGCCCAGCGCGCCGCCGATGGTCAGGGTAGTGCCGGAAGCGGTGGTGACGGTCGCGGCGGCGGTCAGCGTCACGGCGCCGCTCAGCGTGTTGGCGCCGCTCACGTTGACCAGCGCGCCGCCGCTGGAAATGCCGGTGCCGGCCAGCCCGGCGATCGCCTCGGCGATCGTGATGCCGCCTGACAGGCCCAGCGCGGCACCACTGGTGACCGTGGTGGTGCCGCCGGTCGTGCCCAGCGCGGTGGCGTGCGCCGCCACCAGCGTGCCGGTCGAGACGGTGGTGGCGCCGGTATAGGTGTTGGCCCCCGACAGGGTCACGGTGCCGCTGCCGACCTTGGTCAAGGCGAAGTCGCCGGACACCACCCCGCTCAAGGTCAGCGTGTCGCCGCTCTGGTATGCCCCGATGTCGGTGTCGGCCGCCAGGGTGATATTGCCGATAACGGTCGCCGAACCGGTGCCCTCGTTGACCTTGAGCGCGCCGAACCCGGCGTTCACGCCGGTGCCGCTCAGCGTCAGCGCGTCGGCGATGGTGATGCCGTTGCCGAGCCGGAGCGTGGCGCCGCTGGCCACCGTGGTGCCGCCTTGCGACGTGCCCAGCGCGTTGTTGTGCGTGGCGATCAGGACGCCTTGGCTGAGGGTGGTGGCGCCGGTATAGGTGTTGTTGCCGCTGAGCGTCAGCGCGCTGCTGCCGGACTTGGTCAGCGTCCCCGAGCCGGAGATCTGGCCGGACAGGGTGACGGCGGCGGAATTGCTCACCGTGCCGCCGTTCGACCCCAGCTCGATCGGGTTGTCGATGGTGGTGGCGCCGGTCACCGTCAGCGTGCCGCCGTTCAGCGTCAGCAGGCCGCCGCCCAGGTTGCCGTCGCCGGCGACGCTCAGCCCGCCGGCCGACACCGTCGTCGCCCCGGTGTAGCTGTTGGTGCCCGTCAGGGTGAGCACGCCCGCCCCCGCCTTGGCGAAGGCCCCGGCCCCGCCGATCACCCCGGCCAGGGTGGCGTTGCCGGCATAGGTCGCGGTCAGGGTCATGCCGCTGTCGATGGTCACGTCGGTGGTGGCCGAACCGTTGCCGGTCAGCGCGCCGATCGTTTCGTTGCCGCTCACCTGGAACACGCCGGAGCCGGACAGGGTGACCGCGGCGGCGTTGCCGATAGCACTGCCGCCGGTGACGGCCAGCGTTCCGGCGGAAATGTCCCAGCCGACCGCATCGGTGTTGCTTCCCGACAGGGTAAGGGTGCCGGCGCCGGCTTTGGTGAGGGTCACCGCCGTCCCGGAAATCGTCCCGTTCAACTCGGCGGCGTTGGCGTTGGTGATGGTGGCGCTCTGCGACACCGTGATCGCGTTGGTGATCCGGTTGGCGCCCGTCGCGGTGCCGGTGATGGTCAGCCCGTGGGCCGAACTCGACGCGTTCAGCGTGAGGGCGCCGCTGCCGAGGTTGGTGCCGTCGGTGACGCTGAGCGTGCCGTTGGGGACGATCGTGCCGCCCTGATAGGTGTTGGTCCCACTGAGCGTCAGGGTGCCGTTGCCGGTCTTGTTCAGCCCGCCCGTCCCGTCGATGGCCCCGGACAGGGTCAGGCTTTTGTTGTTGGCGAGGGCGATGGCGACGGTGCCGGACCCCGTCAGGGTGATGGCGTTGTCGGTCGATGCGGAGCCGCCGAGGGTGGTGACGGTCAGGGTCGAGCCGGCAGCGAGGCTGATCGCCCCGGTGCCCAGGTTGGCATCGGCGTCGAACGACAGCGTGCCCTCGGACACGCCGATGGTGTTGAGACCCGTGTTGGCGGTGCTGTTGGTCCCGCCCAGGGTCAGCGTGCCCGCGCCGGTCTTGCTCAGGGCCGACACGTTGGTCCCGTTGTCGCCCAGGGAGGAGTTGATGGTCAGCGTGTCGCCGGTGCCGACAGCCACGGCGAACGCCCCTCCCAGGGCGAACGACTGGCCGGAGAGGACGAGCGTTCCGCTGCCCGCCGTGTCGTCGAACGAGAAGCCGACCCCGTCGCGCACGTGTAACCGGCGTCCAGGGTGATGGTCGAGCCCCGCAGCCCCTCGGCGAACCGGATGGTGACCGAACCGGTGGCCTGGTTGGCGAAGTGCAACGCCTCCTTCAGGTCGAGGCCTGGACCGGTGCCGTCGGCGGTTTCCGCGGTGACGGTGCCGGCGACTGCGCCGCCGTCGATGGCCGCGACCGTCACCACCAGATCGTTGGACACGGTGACGGTCACCGTGCTGGTGGTCGTGTTGTTGGCGCCCTGGCCGTCGTTGGCGGTGATGGAGAGCGTGTAGGTGCCGGGGGTGAGCGCCGACGGGGTGCCCGCCTGGAGCGTGGCGTTGTTGGTCCCGGTCAGAGTGAAGGGCGTGCCGTTGATCGTGATCGGCTGGCTGTTCGCGTCCACCCCGGTGACGGTGCCCAGCGTGAAGGTGACGGTGTGGCTCTCCACATCCGTCGCCGACAGCGTGCCGATCGCGGTGTTGGCCGCGTCGAAGACGCTGATGGCCGAAGCCGACAGCGCGATTCCGGTCGGCGCGTCGTTCACGGCCGTCACCGCCACCGTGCGGGTGGCGGCCGTCCCGGCGTTGCCCGCCCCGTCGGTCAGGGTGAAGGAGACGGTGCGGTTCGACGTGCCCGGATTTTCCGACGTGCTGTCATAACGGATGGCGGCGATGGTGTCCTGGATGTTCTGGGCCGTCGCGGTCGCGCCGAAGGTGATGGTCCAGGCGGTGCCGCCGGTCACGCTGCTGGCCGTGACGGTGCCGATGGCGGTGGTGCCCGAGCGCAGGTCGGTGCCGGAGACGTTGATGCCGGTGTCGGTGCCGGTCAGCAGCGACAGCCGGTCCGTGGCTTCCGCGTTGGCGGTGATCTGCACCGCCAGCACTGAGAAGCCGGGCGACCCGGCCTCCGTCACCGTGGCGCTGCCGGCGATGGCGGCGGCGGTGCCGTTCTCGGTGTAGGCGTGGGCCGACGTGTCGGTGATGCCGACCGTCGGGACGGCGGTGTCGAGCGTCATGGTGAGCGAGCCGCCCGCCGTGCCCACGTTGCCGGCCTGGTCGGTCACGCGCGCGGTCAGCGTCTTCGCCACGCTCCCCCCCAGCGCGCCGTCCGCCAGCGTGAACTCGTAATAGCCGTTGGAGATGTCCGTGCCGGACAGCGTGCGCGTGACCGGCGTGCCGAAGGGGTTCCCGCCCAGCAGCAGCTCCAGCGTGTCGTTCTCGACCGCGCTGGTGCCGGCCAGCGACACCCGGAAGGTCGGCGTGGTGTCGTTGGTCACGTCGTCGCTGCTCGAACCGCCGGTGTCGCTGCCGGCCGTCAGGTCGATGGTGGTGGTGGGCGCGCCGGGCGCGGTATTGTCGAGGGTGTAGGTCTGGCCGGAGATGAAGCCGCCGACGATGGCGGTGCCCCCGTTCGCGATGCCAGTGCCCGAGGCGTTCAGATCGAGCCGGATCGTCCCGTCCCCGGTGATGTTCGTCACCTGGACGGTCCAGGTCGTGCCGCTGCCGGCCGGCGTGCCGATGGTGCCGGTCGCGTTGCCGGTGGCGGTCAGCGTGAAGTCGGTCGCGTCCACCCCCGTCACCGGCTGGCTGAAGGTGACGGTGAAGGTCACGGCGTCGGCGTTGGTGAGAGCCCCGGACGGCGTGGTGCGGTTGATCGTAGCCACAGTGGGGGCGTTCACCACCGACACGGTGGTGTCGGTGTTGGGGCTGGCGGCAACGCCGCCGTTGGCGGTGCCGTCGCCGTCGTTCACCACGAAACGCACCGTGCGGTCGCCCGCGGTGGGCGTGCCGGCGCTGTTCTGGTAGGTGATGTTCTGGATCAGCGCCGCGATGGCCGCGGGCGTGGCGTTGGCGGTGGTGAAGGTGATGGCCAGGGCCGTGGACCCGGTGCCGCCGGTGTAGGTGCCGATGGCGGCGCCCCCATAGGTGACGGTGCCGCCCGATGCGCCGATCTGGCCGGTGCCGGTGCCCTGGTTGCGGATCGCCAGCACCTCGCTCGTCCCGTCCTGGAGCCCGGCCGCGATCGACACGGTCAGGCTGCCGCCGTTGAAGTCGGCGGCACCATCCGGGTCGGTGACGCCGGCCGCCGGGGCCTGGTCGATCACCACGGCCGATCCGCCGCCCACGAACGTCACCGAGTCGCCCGCGAGCGTGTTGATCGCCGGCTGGTCGTTCACAGCGGTTACGGTGACCGACAGGCTCTGGCTCAGGCTGTTGCTGCCGCCATTGGCGGTGCCGCCGTTGTCCGCCACGGTGAAGGTGACGTTGCCGGTGCCGCTGGCGTTGGCCACCGTCCGGTACGTCAGGCCCTGGAGGTCGGCGAGGCTGAGCGTGCCGTTGGCGTTGACCTGCGTTCCACCGTTCCACAGGGTGATGAAGGACGGGATGCCGGTGACGGTGTAGGTCGGCGTCTGCCCGCTCTCGTCCGCGCCGCCGCCCGGCCCGTACGTCACCGCGCCCAGACCCAGCGTGGTGCCGCTGCTGTTGGAGCTGTCCTCGTTGACGGTGATCGCGCTCAGCGTGCCGGCCGTCAGGACCGGCGCGTCGTTGACCGGATCGATCGTGACGTTGACGGTGATGGTGTCGGTGCCGCCCTGGCCGTCGGATACCTGGACCGTGAAGCTGTCGGAGCCGCTGAAGTTGGCGTTCGGCGTGTAGGTGATGGCCTTGGAGGCGCCGGTGCCGGTGGCCCCTGCGGTTCCGTTCGACGCCGCCGAGGAGATCGACCACGTCAGTGCCGATCCCGCCTGCTCGTTGTCCGAGGCGTTGAGCGTCAGGCTGAAGGCGGTTGGGCTGCCGTCCTCCGACATGGTGACGGCCTGGGGACCGGCGCCTTCGGTGATGGTGGGCGGGGTGTTGGGGGCGGCAATGTTGACCGTGAACGTCCCGGCGCTGGCATTGGCGGTCACCGCGTTGCCGGCGGTGTCGGTCACTTCGCTGCCGACGATGGCAATGGTGTAGGTGCCGTTGTCGGCGGAATCCCAGGACCCGCCCGGCGGGATGACCGTGTAGGTGGCAGTGCCGGAATTCCAGCTTGCGCCGGTAACGGTCAGCGTGCCGCCGCCGGCCTTGGTGACCGTGACGTCACTGGTGTCGATCGAGGACGAGTTGATGCCGACATTATCGGAATAGGCGATGGTGAACTGGTAAGACGTGCCGCCGGATGTCGTGACGCTGGAGGCCGTGACTGTGCCGGCGGTGGGGGCGGTGGAGTCGGCTGCTCCGAAATTCACTGTCGTCGTCGCGACGGCACTGTCCGAGGCGTCAGATGCATAGATATTGATGGTTCGCGAGGAACCGGTCGGCGTACCAGCAGTATTGATGTACGTGACGGCCGCAATGGCCGCCTGCATGTCGGCCACGCTGGCGCCCGACTTGCTGTATAGCCGCAGGGTTCCGGTCGAAGAGTCGTAAAGGACGGAGTTGATGTTGCTGTGGGTTCCCGTCAGCGACAGGCTTTCCGATGCGCCATCCTGAATGTTCGAGATGGTAATGACCGCACTGCGCACATTGGTGTCGCCGGAAAGTGACCCGATCGACACGTTGTTGCCGACGACAACGCCGCCCGACACGTAGGTCGTCGCGTAATTGTTGCCGCCCGTGCTGCCATCGAGGTCGAGCGTGCGCGCCGCAGCATATTCATAGGCACCGCGATCGACGTTGGTGCTGACCGTGCGCGGATTGAGCAAGGCGTCCAAACTGGCGTTCGGCGAGGGGGAAGTGGCCGATCCCGCATCGATGGCGGACGCCCCGGAGGCAAGGCGGAGATCGCGGTTGGAACCCGAACCGACATTGACGAAAAGGCCGCTCGTGCTTCCCGTGGTCACATTGGTCTGATTGATCGTTGCGGAACCGCCACTTGAGACGTAGGTTCCGAGATCCGCACCGCTCGCCGCCGAATTGCCGACAACGATCGAGTCGTAAAGGTTGATCACCGTAGTATTGGTGGACGCACTAGAGTAGATGCCACCAGCGTTTCCGGTTGCGGTGTTTCCGACGACCGTTAGATTGTAATAATTGTGAGTCCCGGCGGCAACTCGAAGGGCTCCGCCACCCTGGGCGCCAGCCCCGGTCGACGTATTATTATAGAACACACTGTTGCTTATGGTCCCCCCGACGGTTGAACTAAATGAGCCCGCACCACCGAAGCCGGCGGAGCTGTTCGAATGGAAGACGCTCCGGTCGATTGAATAGCTGGCGGCACCGGAGATCCCGATCACTCCTCCCTGGTGATTGGCAGCGGTGGCTGAATTGTTGTAGAAAAGGGAATCCGAAATCGTAACAGAACCGCCTACTGCGGCGGTTACATGCCGAATGACCGTTGCAGCGGTGACGACGGAACTTGAAAAATTTCTGAACTCAACACTTAAGAGGGTTACGTCGACATTGTTGGTTGAAACGACGTTGATACCCGTTTTGCTGTTCCCGTTGATGATCACGTCGGGAATGTCGTCGCCGTTGACATCGCCGTCGATTGTAAGGTCGACGGTGAGGTTTGGAAGATTGGCGTTCAGCGTGATCGTGCGTTCCGCCACGGTCCTCGTCGCCGGGTTGAACAGCGTGGCATCAAAGCCGATCGTCTTGGCCGTCGTCGTGCCGCCGGCGGCGATGGCGTCGGCGTAGGCCTTTTCGAACGTGCCCGCCCCGGTGCCGCCGACAATACTTGTCACCGTGTAGTCGGCCAGCGAACCCGTGAATGCGTCAAGCGCCGCCGCGGTGAACACGGAAGAGTCGGCGACCGAGCCGCTGGTCGCTTCAAGAATCCAGTTGGCCCCCTGGACGGCTAGGCCTGTGACGTCCTTGGAGGCGGCGATGTCAGCGCCGGTGATGGCGTGCAACCGATTGATGAAAGCCAGCCCTTCGGCGCTCTCCGCGATCTGGCACCCGTAAAACAGGATGTCGCCGTCAGAATTGAGGGAGGCGCCCAAAGCCTGCAACTCGGCTTCGTACCGATCCAACGAGCCGTCCCAAAGAAAGTCCGTGCCGATGTAGAGCTGGGCGTCCCAACCATGGCTGACGACATGGATGGCGTCGTAACCAGTGTGAGTCCGTGACCATTCCGCCATCTGCGCGAGACCGCTCTTGGTCCCATCCAGCAGCACCACCTCCACGCCCGCGCTTACGCCGTCGGCCAACACCTGCCAGTCGGCAACGCTGGTGTCGATGAATGCAACCTCCGTCCGTCCGCCGTTGGTCGTCGCGTCCGCTTCACGAATCACTTGATAGCCATTCCCGGACGCTTGAGCGGTCGGTATGGGAGTCCCGCCCGACTCGGCCGCCTGCGCCGCCGCGTCTAGAAGCTGCTGGTCCACCGGCTGCTCGGCGGCATCGAACAGCGGATCGGCGCCTGCATCCTGCGCCGCCGCATCGACCGCCGTCGCCACACCCGCCGCGTCGAACATGAAGCGCGGTTCCAGCGCCAGGGCCATGCTGGCCGCCGGTTGTCCAGCCCGGAGCGCGCCATCGGCAGTTTCGCTCTTCAACCGGTCGAGCAGCCTGCGGAAACCGGCACGTTCCTGGCGGCGGATCAGATCGTCGGGCATGATGGCGGTGTCCCTGGGCAGCACAGATTTGGTTACGTTTCCACCGTGTCGGCGGAAGCGGTACGCTTTTCGCGTTACGTCGAAAGCGTATAATGCCCGTTCTTGTGTGTTGAATCAACCAACCTCAGCCCGACGGTTGCATTGGCAACACACATGGGTCGGCCTTGGCCGTAGGGCGAACCTTGACCTACCGGCAAACCCCGGATTTCGCGTCGGGCGAGTACCGCCCTTTTTCCCTATTGCACCAGGGAAAAGCACAAGCATATGCTGCCATATGCCATCTCCATGATCATTGAGGTGAAAAATGCAACCCGCTTCGCGGCATGTCCGCCTTTTCCGGAATGGCCGGAATCAGGCGGTCAGAATACCAGTCGAGTTTGAACTGCCCGGCGACGAGGCCATCATGCACCGTGACGGCAACAGGCTGGTTCTTGAACCAGTGCCGAGGCATGGACTTCTCGCCCTTCTCGCCACATGGGAACCTTTGGACGAAGAGTTTCCCGAGGTCACCGACGAACCGGTGAAACCCGAGGACGTATTTTGACCGCACCCCTGTACATGCTCGACACGAACATCGTTTCCGACCTGATCAGGAACCCGGCCGGCAAAGCCGCCCATCGCATCATGTCGGTTGGCGACAAGGCCCTCTGCACAAGCATCGTCGTCGCGGGGGAGCTTCGATACGGTTGTGCAAGAAAGTCTTCGCCCAAGTTGACCCGGAAGGTCGACGAAATCCTGAGCGTGATACCGGTGCTGCCATTCGACGTGCCGGCCGATGCCGACTACGGCAGAATAAGGTGCGAGTTGGAGCAGGCCGGCCTGTCGATCGGGGGGAACGACCTGCTGATCGCCGCACATGCGATGGTGCTTGGGCTGACCCTGGTTACCGCCAATACACGGGAATTCTCGCGGGTATCGGGCCTGCGGGTTGAGAACTGGCTGGAATGATGACGGGAGAGACGCCGACGGTACACCCGCGATTCCCGCGGACGTGACCGTAGTTGCGCCCATGGCGCAACACACCGCATCCACGCCCGCCGGCCGCCGCAGCGCCGGTGCGGCTGTTGCGCCATGGGCGCAACCTACGACGCCAGCGCCGATGCGGCTACGACTCGGGCCGGTATCACCGGTAGGTTGCGCCCATGGCGCAACACAGCGCGTCCGCGCCCGCCGGTCGCCGCAGCGCCGGTGCGGCTGTTGCGCCATGGGCGCAACCTACCGGCGGTGGATGCTTGAGTAGGGCCAATCGTTGGGGTCGGATACCAGGCCGTGCTTGACCGGGTTCCAATGGATGTATGCCATGCAATGCTCGTGATCGGCATCGTCGCGGATCCGGTGCTCCCAGAAACGGCGCTGCCAAACCGCCTGCTCGTTGCGTCTCGTCCGGGCACCCGGCGGGTCGGGACGTAGATGCGGGGGAAGCAGAGCGGTAAAGCGGCCCTTGATCGCGCCCCACCGCGTGGAATAGTCCGAATCGCCCGCCGGCAACGTCCATATCATGTGCAAATGGTCCGGCAGGACGACGCTTGCCTCGATTCGGAACGGACGGTGGCTCTTCACGATGCGGAAAGCCGCGCGCAGCCAGCCGACCGTCGCCGGATCATCGAACAGCGGTCGCCGCCCATAGGTCACCACGGTGAAGAAGTACGACCCGCCCGGGGTCCGATCGCGCCGGTATTCCATGCCGGCGGCATAGCACGCCATCGCATGCCGGCCACCGCGACACCTTCGCCTCGGGTTCGTAGGGTGCGCCCATAGTGCAACATCATGCACCCGCGGCCGGTCCCGGCGGACGATCACGAGGACCGGCCGTTCCGCGTCAGGCGAACTCCGCCAGGTATTGCTGGATCGGCTTGGTGCAGGCGACCGGGATCAGGGGGACATAGGAAATCTCCCGCCCGTCCTCGCTCGTCAGGTGGTAGATGCCCGGGGAAAGCCGCTCCTCCGACGGATTGGCAAAGGTCAGGGTGAACGGGATATTGGCGGTTTCAAGATCCTCCTCCCCCTCCCTGATGCGGATCAACCGCAATTCCACCGGCCGCGGGATCGCCGCGGCGGTGAAAACATTGCCCACCTGTTTCTTGAAATAATCGATATCGACCGGATCCCAACCACTCATCGAAGCTACCCAATCGGCGTTTTGGTCAAAGCTGACCAATGTACCTATATCGAATGGACTAATCTTTCGTTAAGGGCCCGGGCCGCTGCGACCCGGAATGCCGACGGATGCCGCCCGAGCGCTTCCGAGTCGAGGCATCCCCCCTCTCCGGCGGCCACACCTCGCCGGTTCCATCTCTCCCGCACCCTGCGGACCGGCATACCACCGTACCTTGGATTGGTCGTAAAGCTCCGCATACCTCTCGAAAAGCGCATAGTGCGATATCGATTCATCCATCGAGTGTTTTTGTCAATGCAATCCGCGCGGGATTTCGGGTAGCCATGGCTGAGGTCCTAAGCCTTTCGGACGAACCGAAGCAAATCCGGTTCTTCGATGGTCCAGGGCCGAGCGGGGGAAACGGCGGCCCCCCGCGGGGGTAGCCCCGGAATGTTTCGCCATCGCACCAGGAAGGAAGAGTCGAAGATGTCCGATCCGTATTTGGGCACGATCATGCCGGTCGCGTTCCAGTTCGCCCCGCAGGACTGGTCCACGTGTCAGGGGCAGAACTATCAGGTCAGCCAGTACAGCGCCCTGTATTCGCTGCTCGGCAACACCTTCGGCGGCAACGGCAGCCAGAACTTCAATCTGCCGGACCTGACGGGCCGGACCATCATCGGCCAGGGCATTCTGAGCCTCAATGGCGTGAACACCCCGTACAACACCGGCGTCAAGGGCGGGTCCGTCACCGCGACGCTGACCACGGCCAACGTTCCGCTGGCGGCGCATACCCATCCGGTGAGCGGGACGGCCTCCGGTTCGGTGACCATCAACGGGACCCAGGGTCCGGCGACCGAAGCCGGGCCGAGCACCGGCAACGTGCTGGCGACCGCCAGCTACGAGGACCCCGGCACCTTTGCCGTCAGCCCCGTCAAGATCTACGGCCCGGCCAGCGGCGGTGCCGCAGCCCCCATCGGCACCGGCACCGTTTCTCTCAGCGGCGTGACGGTTGGCGCCAACACCCCGACCGGCGCGACGCCGTTCAACATCCGGGAGCCCTACCTGCCCCTGTACTACATCATCGCGATCAACGGTCTCTATCCGACCCGTCCGTGATCCGACGTTGCCGGGCCGCCGCTCTCCGTGGGGACGCGGCGGCCCGGAAGCGCTCAGTTGAAGGCCACGTGGTAGCCCATGCCGTTCTCCTCCCGGTCGGGCGTCAGGCTCGGGATGATGTGGAAGCCGAGGACTCCCGTGCCCTCCGCCTCGACCTCGTAGAACCCTTCCACCAGCAGCGGATCGGCCGGCCCGCGGAACTGGAGCGTCAGCGGCTTGCGGAACCTGGGGTGCGACGCCCCCTTGCTGGGATCATAGGCGCCGGTCAGCCGCAGCTTGAAGTCGGGCGGCACGTCCGGGTGGAGGATCGAGAACTCCTTGCCGATCCACGGCGTGAAAACCTCCAGGGTGAAGATGTCGGGAGCGGCGGTCGCTTCGGTCATGTCATGGCTCTTTCCGGAAGTGTAACGTTCCGGCATTATACTCCGGACGGCCTATGACTCCAGCTTTCCGACTTACCTCCTCCAGAAGGCGTTCCGCATGATCCGCGACGGCGACCGCATCCTGACCACCCGGCCCGGGTTGACCCTGCGGCCCGAGCATCCGGACGACGAGGCGCTCCTCTTCCGCATCTTCGTCGCGTCCAAGGCGCTGGATTTCGACGACATGCCCATGCCGCAGCACCAGAAGGATTTCCTGCTGCGCCAGCTGCATGTCTCGCAGCTCTACAATTGGCGGCATCTTTACCCGGACCTGGAGCAGTGGATCATCGAATGCGACGGCGAGCCGGTCGGCCGCCTGATCTTCTCCAACCCGCCGGACCAGATCCTGCTCCACGACCTCGCGATGCTGCCGGGGCGCAAGGGCGTGGGCGGCGGCCGGATCGTGATCAGGGACGTGATCTTCGCCGAGGCGGTCCGCTGCGGGAAGGTCGCGCGGGCCTCCGTGGCGCCCCACAATCCGGCGCGCAGGCTCTATGCCCGGCTGGGCGTGACCGAGCTTCCGATGACGCCCGACTCGCCGATGATCCCGCTGGAATGGCTGCCCCCGGCGCTGCGCCGGCCGGCCTCCGCGCCCGTCAGTTGTGGATGATCTGGTATTCCTGCATCGGTCCGCTGGACTGGATCGGCGCCATGAAGACCTGCCGGAACTCCCGCCCGCTCTCGCTCTTGAAATCGTAGGTGCCTTCCAGCAGCAGCGTGTCGCGCGGGCTGGCGAAGATCAGCGAGAAGGGAATGCGGAAATCGCGGAGCGTCGGCACGCCTTCCTTCAGGCGGATCAGCTTGATCCTGACCGGCTTGGGCACGGTATCCACCCAGAACATGTTGCCGACCTCGCTTCGGAAGGTCTCGACCGTCAGCGACCCGAATACCACCATGACCAGCGCACTCCACGTTCTCCATAAGTATTACCACTAACCGCATGGAGCCGGGCAGTAAAGTGATAAATCTCCGCTGCCGACGACCCGGACCTTCGGGAGCAGCGGCGTCCCGATGATCCGATCGGCGCAGGCAGAGAAAAGCCCCTCTCCCGTTTCCGGCTAGTCTATCAACAGATCTTTTGCCGGAGAGCTACGCCCTCGCACATTGTTGCGAAACGGGCGTAGCCTCTGGCAAAAGTGATGGGTCCAGCCGGCTTGGATTTGGGATAGCCGTCCCAGCCGCCCAAACGGGCGATAAACCATGCGGCCCAAGCCAGCGTGTCGGGCGGATGTGGGTTTTTGCGGGCGGCGGTGCGGCCTTCCAGACGTGGTTGTAGGGCGATCAGGACGCTGACCTGCTGTGCGGAGAAAGTGTCGTCGATCGGGCGAACCAGGACGCCGTCGCGAACGCCGAGCAGTTGCAGGATGTGCGTGGCGGCGACCAGGGCGACGAAAGCCAGCCGCTGAAGGGCGTCGGCGCTTTCGACCTGGCTCGACTCGATATCCAGCCCCTGCGTCTTGAGAGTACGGAAAAGCTGCTCGATGGTCCAGCGCCGCCGGTACCAAAGCACGATTTCCAAGGCTTTTGCGGTGTCCTCGACCTGATGTGTCGTCAGCAGCCGCCAATGTACCGGGTCTTCTCCGGCGGGGGCGTCCACTTCGCGAACATCGACCATTCGAAGGGCGAGCGCCGGTGCGGCGCCGGGGTGTGTCCCGTTCCTGGGCCGTTTCACCGCGACCGCGCCGTAGCGCAGTTCCAGGGTCGCCGTGCGGGCCGAGCGCTTGCCGGGGCGTTCGGGAAGGTCCAGCGTGAAGCGCTCCGCCACCGCCAGCGCGTCGCTCCAGGCGTATAAGTAGCCGCCTCCGGCCAGCGCCCTGTCGCGGCAGGCCCGCGTCAGAAGATCGAAACCCGTTTCCGGCAGCCGCTCCCATTCCTCGTAGATGTCGCTTTCGCGGTCGGCGACGACCGTGACGTGCCGGGCCGTATCGAGATAGTGCTTGGCTGTCTGCGCGCCCTCCAGCCAGCGCATCGATTCCTTGCTCTCGATCGGCAGAGCCCGACGGTGCTTGGCCGCGGTTTCATGACGGGCGTAGACCTGCGCTCCGACAAGTCCCAGACAAGCTCCGCTTTCGGCCTCGACCGCCAGCACCGGATGGACGAACAGCCCGGCGTCCCGGCCATTGCCCACGGTGCCCAGGCCCCGCGTTCGTCCGGCATGGGCCTGATAGTTCAATTCGCTGGTGTCCTGGATGGCCAGAACATGCAGGCCGACGACGCGCGCCCGCATCTGCTCGCCGATCGTGCATTCCATTTCCACCAGTCTTACCTTGGCATTGTTCAGCCAACGCCCGAAGCGAGCCTCTTCGATCCGGTCGTTCGACAAACGCCGAATGCGGACGGTCGAGCGCTCGACCATCCTTTGCAGCAGTTGCCGCCCCCTTTTTTCAGCCGTTCATCGTTGAAACGGCCGACGATATCAACCTGAATGTCCATTCGTGACGCCCTCCGCCTGAGAACGTCACGAACAGAATCACATCCCCGCCAAACTACGCAACTACAGCGACAAACCCGAGTCAACCTGCCGCACCTAAAAAGATCTGTTGATAGATTAGCCCGTTTCCGGGGAGAGGGGCCTGGGTCTTGCGGCCGGCCTATTCGGCGGCTTGGTCGTGCCGCATTCCCTGCGACGAACCCTTCATCCCGCTCAGGACCTCCTCGGCCGTGGCCTTGCGGTTCTTCACGGAACTGGTCCACTGGCCCCAAACGTTGGGGTCGATCTTGTCGCCGTTGTTGCCCAGGTTCTGGAGCCGGCGCTTGTCCTCGTCGGTCAGCACCTGCTTGGGCAGCGGCGGCAGGTTGCGGACATCGTCGGCGGTGATCCCGAGCACTTCGCCGACGCGGCGGCCATAATCGTCATGGACCAGGAAGAAGTGCCAGATCATCCGTTCCTGGACGTCCCGTTCGCACTGGCCCAGCAGCGTGCCCAGGTTCAGGATCAGGTCGTCGCGTTCCCAGTCCATCATGGTGTTGAAGCGGCCGCGCGCCTGGACATAGTCGTTGCGGCGCTCCAGCACGGCGCGGGTCAGCGGGCCGCGGATCTCCGGCGGGTTGTTGGGCTGCTCCTCCGCGGTCTCCTTCAGGCCGTTGTGGATCGACGGCTCGAAATTGACGTGCGGGTTCTGGCCCGGCGCCAGGTCGCGATAGAAGGACATCTGCCCGCCGGACAGGTTGGTCGCCACCTTCGCGTTCTTGGGCGAATTGACCGGCAGCTGCAGATAGTTGGTGCCGACGCGATAGCGCTGGGTGTCGGAATAGGAGAAGGTCCGGCCGACCAGCATCTTGTCGTCCGAGAAGTCCAGCCCGTCCACCAGCACGCCGGTGCCCATGGCGATCTGCTCGTTCTCGTTGAAGAAGTCCTGGACGTTGCGGTTCAGCGTCATGACGCCGACATGGCGGAGCGGGAAGTCCTTCTCCGGCCAGATCTTGGTGTCGTCCAGCGGGTCCCAGTCCAGTTCGGGGTGCTCATGGTCTTCCATGATCTGGACGAACATATCCCACTTCGGATAGTCGCCGCGCTCGATCGCCTCGAACAGGTCCTTGGTGGCGGAGCCCAGCTCCTGGCCCTGGACCTTGGCCGCTTCCTCCGCCGTCAGGCTGGCGACGCCCTGGCGCGGGTGGAAGTGGTACTTGACCAGCACGGTCTCGCCCTGGGCGTTGACCATCTTGTAGGTGTTGACGCCGAAGCCTTCCATGTGCCGGTAGTTGGCCGGAATGCCGCGCGGGCTGAACAGGTGCGTCAGCATGTGCATGGATTCGGGCGTCTGGCTCATGAAGTCGAAGATCCGGTTCGGCTCCTGGCGGAACGTGACCGGGTCGGGTTTCAGCGAGTGGATGACGTCAGGGAACTTGATGGCGTCGCGGATGAAGAACACCGCCAGGTTGTTGCCGACCAGGTCCCAGTTGCCGTCCTCGGTATAGAACTTGACGGCGAAGCCGCGCGGGTCGCGAGCGGTCTCGGAGGAGTCACGGCCGCCGATCACGGTGGAGAAGCGGATCGCCAGCGGGGTCTTCTTGCCGGCTTCCTGGAACAGCTTGGCGCGGGTGTATTTGGAGGCCGGCTCGTCGCCGATCTTGCCGGTGACCTCAAGCTCGCCGTAGCACACGAAGCCGCGGGCGTGGACGACCCGCTCCGGGATGCGCTCGCGGTCGAAATGGGTGATCTTTTCGAGGAACTGGTAGTTCTCCAGCGTCGCCGGGCCACGGGCGCCGATGGTGCGCGTGGACTGGTTGTTGGCGATCGGATGGCCCTGCCGGGTGGTCAGGATGCCGTCCGATGCTGCCACCGACGGATTCCCCTGTCTTTGATCAGTCATGGCGTTTTCCCCAAGCTGCTTGGTTTTAGCGGCGGACCGCCTGCCCAGAAGGCTGAGGGGCCCACCGCATTAACCATATGGCCGCCTGAAGGTTACACGCCAAGGTCGGTTTTCTTAGAATCGTTTTATTCTGACCGCCGGACCGTCGAAGGGCGGGATTTCGGGCGGCGAACCGCCGGCGGTCAGAACCGCTTGATCTCGATATTGTATTTCCGCAGGGCGTAGCTGACCTGCCGTGTGGTCAGGCCGAGCAGCCGGCCGGCCTTGGCCTGGACCCAGCCGGTGCGTTCCATGGCCCACAGCAGGCGGTCGCGCGGGGTGGTGAATTCCGGCTCGTCGGGGCCGCCGTTGCCGATCCGCATGCCGAGAAGCTCGCCGACCGCGGCGTCGTTCATCGCGTCGGCGGAAGCGTTCGGGTCGGCATAGGCGGGCGGGCCGCCGGCGGGCAGCTGGGGATGCTGCGGCCGCATGGGCTGGGCCAGCGGCATGGGGTTGCCGGCCGGAATGGCGTTGGGCGGCAATGCCGCGGGTGCGGCGGCGCAGGTCCCGCCGGTGGCGGCCGAACAGCCCGGCACGCCGCCGGTGCTGCATCCCGCCCGCGCCGGGGCGGCCTGGGGAAGGACCGGGAGCGCGGCGCCGGGGATGGAGGCGCCGGCGGTCGGCGTGACCGTGCGGTGATGCCACAGGGTCGAGGAGTAGCAGAGGTTCATCTGGCAGGACAGGTCCAGGTCCCAGATCACCCCGTCGCGGCACAGGGTCGCCGCCCGCTCGATGCAGTTCTCCAGCTCGCGCACGTTGCCGGGCCAGGGACATTTCTTGAGGATGTCCAGCGCGTCGTCGTGGAGCGCCACGTTGAGCTGGTTCTCGCGGTTGAACTTCTGGACGAAATGGTTGGCCAGCAGCGGGATGTCGTCGCTCCGCTCGCGCAGCGGCGGCAGGAAGATGGTCACCACGTTGATGCGGTAATAGAGGTCGGCGCGGAACTTGCCCTGGGCGACCGCCTCCTCCAGGTTGACGTTGGTCGCGGTGATGATCCGCACGTCGGTCTTGATGGTCCGGGTGCCGCCGACCCGCTCGAACTCCTGCTCTTGCAGCACGCGCAGCAGCTTGGCCTGGAACGAGGGCGAGATGTCGCCGATCTCGTCCAGGAACAGGGTGCCGCCGGTCGCCAGCTCGAACCGGCCCTTGTGGTCGCGGTTGGCGCCGGTGAAGGCGCCGCGCTCGTGGCCGAACAGCTCGGATTCCAGCAGGCTCTCCGGCAGCGCCGCGCAGTTGATCCGGATGAAGGGCTGTTCCTTGCGCGAGCTGAGCATGTGGATCGCGCGGGCGATCAGCTCCTTGCCGGTGCCGCTCTCGCCGCGGATCAGCACGGTGGAGCGGAACGGCGCCACCCGGTGGACCTGGGCCAGCACCTCCTGCATGCGCTTGCTGCTGCACACCACGTTGTCGACCTGGTAGTCGACCTTGGACACTTCCTTCTGGAGGCGGAACTTCTCCCGCATCATGAAGCGCCGCTCCTCGGCGACGGTGCGGTGCAGGCGCACGGTCTGGCCGATCAGGTTGGCGACCATGGTCAGCAGGCGGACGTCGCTGTCGAAGTTGCCGGCATAGCCCTCGTCGCTGATCCGGTCGATGGTCAGCACGCCGATGCATTCCCCGGCCGCCTTGATCGGCACGCCGACCAGGCTGATCACCACCTCGGCGATGTCGTTGCGCCCGCCGGTGCGGTTGAGGAACAGCGGCTCGTCGGCCAGGTTGGGCACCACGGCCGGCATGCCGGTCTTGACGATCCGCCCGACGATGCCCTCCCCGGCGCGGTACTGGCCGCGCTCCATCTCCTCCTGCGACATGCCGAGCGCCGCGATCAGCCGGAGCGTGCTGTCGTCGGTCAGCAGGCAGATGCGCCCGCGCTGCATTTGCAGATGGTACGACAACAGCCTCAGCACCTCGCGCAGCGTCTGCTGCAGGTCGAGTGAGGAACTCAGGATCTTGCTGACTTCATAGATAGCGAAGAGTTCAACGCTCGATTGGTTGTGGCGTGTCGCTCCGGCCATGGGCAGAACCCTTTCCTCAAGGCAATCAGGGACAGATCAAGTCATCCCGCCACCGATGATGGCGGGTTCAACCCCAGTATCACCTCAGACCCTTCCCGGTGCGCCGGCCCCCTGCCCTTGTGCGCCGCCCGCTGACGCGGGCCGGCCGGGCTGTTGTGACGGGAACGGCGGCTTCATGCTGCACTGAGCGGCATGACGAAGGTCGATCGCCTTCGCGCCTGCAGGGGCGTGCCGTGCCCCTTCGCCCTTGGATCGGGTCTATGCCGCAGTGCGAAGTGTCAAAAATTATCGTGGCCCGCGCAAGCGCCATCTTCCGAACCTCGAACCCGGCCGCCCCCGATCGGGCGGTTTTGCCGCAAGACCCCTATATACTCCTTTCGATAGATGCCGACTAGGACGATTCGCCGAGCGGATTACAGACTGTCCTGTCCCCATACGGGGGTGTCCGGATGGAGCCGAGAAAGGCGCTTGCCGCAAACTGATATATTAGTATATCATCTCCGACATCAGAGCAGCCCGCCCCATGGGGGAATAACGGCAGCCGGAGGAAGCGCAGCGGATGACTTCAGGATTGGACGAGACCGGCGGCGGGACCGCCGAAGCGCCCGCGGCCTCCCCGAAGCCGCGCACCCGGACCGCGCCCAAGCCGGCGCTGCCCAGCGCGGCGCTGCGGGGCGCCACCGTCTCCGCCGCGATCTACCGCGAGCTGCGGGCCGAGATCGTGTCGATGCGCCGCAAGCCCGGCGAGCCGATCGTCGAGAAGCGGATCGCCCAGGACCACGGCGTCAGCCGCACGCCGGTGCGCGAGGCGCTGCTGCGCCTGGCCGACGAGGGGCTGGTGGACATCTTCCCGCAGTCCGGCTCCTTCGTGTCGCGCATCCCGGTCGCCGAGCTGCCGGAAGCCATCCTGATCCGCAAGGCGTTGGAGGAGGCGGCGGTGCGCTACGCCGCCGCCCAGGCGACGCGGTCGCAGGTGGCCAAGCTTCGCGCCAACCTGGAACTTCAGCGGGAGATGAGCGACGGCGCCGACGCCGGCGGCTTCCACGAGGCCGACGAGGCGTTCCACGCGCTGATCGCCGACGCCGCCGGCTGCCCCGGCTTCTGGACCCTGACCCGGCAGGTCAAGGTCCAGGTGGACCGGTACCGGCTGCTGACCCTTCCCGTTCCCGGCCGCATCCGGTCGGTGATCATCGAGCACACCGCCATCGTCGACGCGATCGAGGCCCACGACCCGGCCCGCGCGGCCGAGATGATGGCGGCGCACCTGGAGAGCCTGCGCGCGAGCATCGGCGACATCCGGGAGAACAATCCCTTCTTCTTCTCCGACAGGCCGGAGGGAGCGGGCGGCTGACACGGCGGAAGCCGGGCCGGCCAGCGAAGACACGGACCGATAGAAGCAATCAATCGAGGAAACGACAATGAAGACGACGATCAACGGCCGGACCCTGAAGCGGCGGACCCTGAAGCTGATGGCCTCCGCGGCCCTCATAGCCCTGGCCGCCGTGGCGGTCCCGACCGGCGGCGCCCAGGCCCAGCAGGTGAAGTTCCGGTCGGCCGACATCCATCCCGACGGCTACCCGACCGTCGAGGCCGTCAAGTACATGGGCGAGATCCTGGCGCGGGAGACCAACGGCCGGCTCGGCGTCCAGATGTTCAGCTCGGCCCAGCTGGGCGACGAGAAGGACACGATCCAGCAGACCCAGTTCGGCGTGATCGACATGAACCGGATCAACCTGGCCCCGCTGAACGGCCTGATCCCCGAGACCCGCGTCCCGTCGATGCCGTTCCTGTTCCGCTCGGTCGAGCACATGCATGCCGTGGTGGACGGCCCGATCGGCGACGAGATCCTGAAGACCTTCGAGTCCCAGGGGCTGGTCGGCCTCGCCTTCTACGACAGCGGCGCCCGCAGCTTCTACAACAGCAAGCGCCCGATCAGGACGCTGGACGACATGAAGGGCCTGAAGATCCGCGTGATCCAGTCCGAGGTCTTCATCGACACCATCAAGGCCCTGGGCGGCAGCGCCACCCCGATGCCGTCGGGCGAGGTCTACAGCGCGATCCAGACCGGCGTGGTCGACGGCGCCGAGAACAACTGGCCCACATACCAGAGCCAGCGCCACTTCGAGCAGGCCAAGTTCTACTCGCTGTCCCAGCACTCCATGTCGCCGGAAGTGCTGGTGATGTCCAAGCGGGTGTTCGACAAGCAGACCGCCGAGGACCAGGCGCTGATCCGCCGGGCCGCCAAGGAGTCGGTCGCGAAGATGCGCGAGCTGTGGCAGGCCCGGGAGAAGACCGCCGAGGCCGAGGTGCTGGCCGCCGGCGTGCAGGTCAACGAGGTCGACAAGGCCGTCTTCGAGAAGGCGGTGGAGCCGGTCTACGCCAAGCACATCACCGACGCCAAGCTGAAGGACCTGGTCGAGCGCATCCGCGCGGTCAAGTAAGGCAGCACCGCCAGGCGGGGCCGCGCCCTGATGCGCGGTCCCCCTTTCCCGCCATGCCGAGCCGCCATGCCGACCCGACCGGGTCCGGCACGGCGGCCCCTGCGGAGGTTCGCATGAAACCCGCGCTTGCCGCGTTCTCCCGCCTGCTCGACGTGCTGACCCGCCTCGCCCTGTGGGCCGGCGGGTTCGGCCTGGTCGCCATGACCGCCGCCATCGCGTGGCAGGTCTGGGGCCGCTTCGTGGTCGGCGATACCCCGAGCTGGACCGAGCCGGTGTCGCTGTTCCTGATGCTCTGGTTCATCCTGCTGGTCGCCGCCGTGGGCGTGCGCGAGCGTTTCCATCTCGGGCTCGACCTGATCCGCGACACGGTGCCGGAGCCGGTCCGGGTCGCCATGGACCTGTTCAGCTACGTCATCGTCGGCCTGTTCGGCGGCGCCATGGCCTGGTACGGGCTGGAGCTGGTGCTGGGCACCTGGAGCGCCATCGTCCCCGTGCTGGGCATTCCCGAAGGCATGAACTACCTGGCGCTGGTCGTGTCCGGCACCCTGATCGTGCTGTTCTCGATCGAGCGCGCGCTGATCCTGCTGGTCGAGCGGAAAGCCATGGGCGGCGCCGAATCCCTTGCCCAGGCGCACGCGCCGGGCGCCGTGATGCCCACCGCGGACTGAAGGAGACGCCTCCATGGAACTCACCATCCTGTTCGGCACCTTCGCGGTGCTGCTGGTGCTGGGCGTGCCGATCGCCTTCGTGCTCGCCATCGCGTCTTTCGCGACCATCGTCCATATGGGCCTGCCGCCGCTGATCGTGTTCCAGCGCATGGCGTCGGGCATGAGCGCCTTCGCCCTGATGGCGATCCCGTTCTTCATCTTCGCCGGCGAGCTGATGGTGCGCGGCGCCATCGCGGAGAAGCTGGTGCGGCTGGCGGCCGGCGTGATCGGCCACCTGCGCGGCGGGCTGGGTCTGGTCAACGTGATGTCCAGCACCTTCTTCGGCGGCGTGTCGGGGTCGGCGGTGGCCGACGCCTCGGCGGTCGGCGGGCTGATGATCCCGCAGATGAAGGCGCGCGGCTACGCCGTGGACTATTCGGTCAACATCACCGTCACGGCGGCGATCATCGCGCTGCTGATCCCGCCCAGCCACAACATGATCATCTACTCGATCTCGGCCGGCGGCATGATCTCGATCGCCGACCTGTTCACCGCCGGCATCCTGCCGGGGCTGCTGCTGGCGGTCCTGCTGATGGTCGCGGCCTATATCGTGGCCCGCAGGCGGGGATATCCGGCCGAGGCGTTCCCGGGTTTCCCCGCGCTGCTGTCGATCTTCCTGAACGCGGTGCCGGGGCTGCTGCTGATCCTGGTGATCGTCGGCGGCGTGCGGTCCGGCGTCTTCACGGCGACCGAAAGCTCGATGATCGCGGTGGTCTACGCGCTGCTGATCACGCTGCTGGTCTATCGCAGCCTGAGCTGGACCGACTTCGTCGCCGCGACCCTGGCGGCCGCGCGGACCACGGCCATGGTGCTGCTGGTGATCGGGGCCGCGGCCTCGTTCGGCTGGCTGCTGGCGCTGCTCCAGGTGCCGGCCGCGACGGTGGAGTTCATGCAGTCGCTCAGCGACAATCCGCTGGTGATCTTCCTGCTGCTCAACATCGTGCTGCTGTTCCTCGGCTGCTTCATGGACATGTCGCCGCTGATCATCATCACCACGCCGATCTTCCTGCCGGTGGTCACCGCGTTCGGCATGGACCCGGTCCATTTCGGCGTGATCCTGGTGCTGAACCTGGGCATCGGGCTGTGCACCCCGCCGGTCGGATCGGTGCTGTTCGTCGGCTGCGCCGTCGGCCGGATCCCGATCATGCAGGCCGTGCGGACGATCTGGCCGTTCTACATCGCCTGCATCGTGACCCTGATGCTGGTGACCTACATCCCCGCGATCTCGCTCTTCCTGCCGAAGATGTTCGCGAACTGAACCGACCCCGATCCGACCCCGATCCGACCCCGATCCGACCCCAATCCGACTACGACAGAGACAGGACCCCCGTGATGAAGATTTCCGTCAGGCAGGTATCCCACCCGGATGCCGTCCGCACCTTCGACACCGAGACCCTGCGCGAGCAGTTCCTGATCCCGTCGCTGTTCGAGGCCGACGAGATCGCCCTGACCTACAGCCACATCGACCGGCTGGTGGTCGGCGGCGCCACCCCGGTGGCCGGCCCGCTGACGCTGGAGTCCTCCAAGGAGATCGGCTCCGACACCTTCCTGAAGCGCCGCGAGCTGGGCGTCGTCAACGTGGGCGGCGCCGGGCGGGTCGTGGTGGACGGCACGGCCTTCGAGCTGGCCCCGCGCGACGGGCTCTACGTCGCCATGGGCAGCGCGGACGTGCGGTTCGAGAGCGCCGACGCCGCCAACCCCGCCAAGTTCTACCTGGTCAGCGCGCCGGCC
The DNA here is from genome assembly GCF_016806835.2 of Skermanella rosea. NCBI lineage: Bacteria > Pseudomonadati > Pseudomonadota > Alphaproteobacteria > Rhodospirillales > Azospirillaceae > Skermanella > Skermanella rosea. The sequence continues at coordinate 4,911,272 of NZ_CP086111.1, forward strand.
CACGCCCGGCACGAGACCATGAAGATCTCGCTGGAGCAGGCCCGCAAGGTGACCCTGGGCGACATCGCCCAGTCCAACGACCGGACCATCTACCAGATGATCCACCCCGAGGTCTGCCGGTCCTGCCAGCTGGTGCTGGGCATGACGGTGCTGAAGCCGAACAACATGTGGAACACCATGCCGTGCCACACCCACGACCGGCGGTCCGAGGTCTATCTGTATTTCGACCTGCCGCAGGACGGGCGCGTCTTCCACTTCATGGGCGAGCCGACCGAGACCCGGCACATGGTGATCGCCAACGAGCAGGCCGTGCTGTCGCCGGGCTGGTCGATCCACAGCGGCGTCGGCACCAGCAACTACACCTTCATCTGGGCCATGGCCGGCGACAACCAGGACTTCACCGACATGGACATGGTGCCCATGGCCGAGCTGCGCTGAGGGAGGGGACGCCATGACTTCGCTGGGGACTTCGCCCGGAACATCGCCCGGAACCCCGTTCGACCTTGCCGGGCTGACGGCGATCGTGACCGGGGCGAACACCGGCATCGGCCAGGGGATCGCGGTGGCGCTGGCCCGGGCCGGCGCCGGCATCGCCGCGGTCGGCCGCTCGTCCATGGACGAAACGGCCGGCCTGGTCGCCGAAACCGGCGCGCCGTTCCTGGAGATCCGGGCCGACCTGGGCTCCACCGAGCCGCTGGCCGGCATCGTGGAGCAAACCGTGGGCTGGAGCGGCCGGGCCGACATCCTGGTCAACAATGCCGGGATCATCCGCAGGGCCGACGCGATCGACTTCACCGAGGAGGACTGGGACGCCGTCATGGACGTCAACTTGAAGTCCGCCTTCTTCCTGTCCCAGGCCTTCGCCCGCCGGCTGCTGGAGGCCGGGCGGCCGGGGAAGATCATCAACATCGCGTCGATGCTGTCCTTCCAGGGCGGCATCCGGATCCCGTCCTACACGGCATCCAAGAGCGGGCTGGCCGGCCTGACCCGGCTGCTGGCCTGCGAATGGGCGGCGCGCGGGATCAACGTGAACGCGCTGGCGCCGGGCTATTTCGTCACCAACAACACCCAGGCGCTCCGCGAGGACCCCAAGCGCAGCGCCGACATCCTGGGCCGCATCCCCGCCGGCCGCTGGGGCAAGCCGGAGGACCTGGGCGGCGCCGCGGTCTTCCTGGCCTCCGCGGCGTCGGACTATGTCCACGGCGTGGTGCTGCCGGTGGACGGCGGCTGGCTCGTCCGGTGAGGTCTTAGATCGACAAGAGAGGAGCGAGGGACATGGAAACCGGATCAAACCAGGACGCGAAGCGCGGCAGCGACATCTTCCTGAAGGACGCCGAGGTCGGCTGGGAGAGTGTCGGCGAAGGGCTGCGCCGCAAGATCCTGTGCTACGACGAGACGATCATGATGGCGCGGGTCGCCTTCGAGGCCGGCGCCGTCGGCACCCCGCACCGCCACCCGCATACCCAGTGCAGCCTGGTGGAAAGCGGCGTCTTCGACATCACCATCGCCGGCCGCACCGAGCGCCTGTCGGCCGGCGACAGCTTCGTCGTGCCCTCCGACGCCCTGCACGGCGCCGTCAACGTCGAGCCCGGCATCCTGCTGGACGTCTTCACCCCGCTGCGCGAGGACTTCCTGCCGCCGGCCTGAGCGGAAAAATACCATGGAGAGGTTATGGTTAACGAATTTGAAAGGATTCTAACCTAGAACTGGGATCACGCACATGGTTGCGTTTCCTCCCTAAGACTTGGGCCCCGCGCGTCACCCGCTGCGGGGCCTTTTTTTGCGGGAGTGTTCGCCCGAGTGGCCGCCCCGCAAGCCGCACTTGAACCCGCCCGCCACCTGGGCTACTCAACCCCTGCCGGATGGGTGGCCGAGCGGTTTAAGGCAGCGGTCTTGAAAACCGCCGTGGGTGCAAGCTCACCGTGGGTTCGAATCCCACCCCATCCGCCATTCGCATTGGGTAAGCCGCTGTTCCGAAACGAGTTTTTGAGCGGATCAGGTTTCATCCCCTCATTTAGCCCCACATCACAACGCGGCTGTGGGCGATTTGACACGGACAACGGCGAACGATTGACGGGCGGAGCGGATATCGCGCCATAATCCCGGAAACTGTTCGTTGAGAGGTTCTCCCGCCGTGTCAGACAACGATCCCTCTCTCGCGATGCAGTCACAGCCCGCGCCCGTCAACTCCGCAGCGGCGGAAAGCTCGCCGATATCGTCCGCGGCACCATCGGCGACATCCGACAGATTGTCGGTGGCAACGATGCGGCGCCTGATGAGCGAAGGCTTGATCCTGGCGGCCGAGGAAATGCGGAACCGGGAGAAGCGGCTATCCCGGCTTCCGACAGACGAGCAGCACCGCTTGCGGGCGATCCTGAAGGTGCAGGAACGGCCGATCCCGGAGGACTGATCCCGGCGACCGAGCGCACCGACCAACTCATGCAGATGCTGAATTGATCATGCGCCGCCGGCTAACCCGATGACATAGACGAGCCCGGACACGACGGCCCAGCCGGCCAACCTAGAACCATCACTCTTGCGACGGTCCACGGCATACCAGAACAGCGTGACGACGCCGCCGATCAGCCAGCAAAGGAGGCCGGACCCAATCGCAACCACACCCGGCGCCGAACTGTTGTACAGCATATCCGCGAACGTGATAGCGGTGAAGATGATCAGGCTTTTTAGAACGGTTTTCATTTTCGCGTCTGAACCTATATCGATACGAAAATACTGCTAAAAAATAGCATATCATGAATTGTTATATCGTCAAAGTGGCAATGCCATCGGTCCCCGGATCGTGTCCCACGGCGTGGTGTAGGAGCGCCAGTTCCGGGTCAGGCCCGTAGGGAAGGGCGCAGCCGACCGGAGGACCTGACCCGGAACGAACTGGCTGTCGCTGACGAGCGTCGTTTGGAATGGTGCCTATTCCGGCTCTGGAACTTCTCGCGCGAGCCGAGTGCGTTCGAACTGTATCCGCCGCTTGATGCCCACGTGACGCTTACAGCTACAACCTTCCAGGCCGGCTTCTCCTGAGTCAGGCCGGCGCTCATCGTGAAGTCGTCGTTCAGCACCGCCGCCGCGTCGGCCAGCTTCAGCCATTCACCCGATGATCAAGCTCAAATTATTGAAGTTGCAAGCTGCAAGGGTCAACTTCCCGACAAGGATCGGTTCAGGTTGAACGCGCGATGACGGTCAGGCGCCGTGAACGGTGGACTTCGACGATCCTGCGGCGCAGCGTCTCGAATACGTCCTCCGGCAGGAATCCGTATTCGAAGCGGTCGGGACGGGCCGGGGAGACTGGACGCAGGTCCGGTCCTGGCCAGACGAAACGGTTCACTTCGTCGGCGATGATCCATGACGCCTCGGCATCGAGACCAAGGTGCCGCTTGACCTTCATTGGCAGAAGCACGGCGGTGGCAGGATCGGTTGGCGGCCGATGCGTGACCGGGACCACGGTCACCACCAAGTCGCCATCCTGTTGCCGCGCCGTCAGCACAATGGCGCAGGGGCGGTTCTTCACTCCTTCCTCCTGACCGCGATAGTGCTCGTGCCGCCAAAGATAGTCGTAGCGGATGACGAGACCGGGCGCAGGAGTCGGCAGCGGCATCTATGCGTTCACGGACGGGAGATCACGGCAGGTCGTCGCTGCGGTACCGGTGCTCGTCCGGAATGCGCGCCGTTTCGATCGCCGCGATATCGTCTTCACTGAGTTCGGTGACCGCCAGTGCCTGTCGGTCGAGCCGCCTCAGGCGCTCGTATTCGCCGGCCGACAGGATCACCACGCTAGGACGGCCGTACTTGGTCACGATAACCGGTTCGACCAGCGCCTGATCCTGATAACGGCCGAAGTTCTTCTGGACATCGCCCGCCGTGACGGAGTGGGACATAAGCTATCTCCTAAATCTTACGGAAGATACGGAACATTGGCGGGTACGTCAACGAGGAAGACCAGGGGCAGGCCGCGGAGACTCGCCTTGCCAAGCGGCGAAGGCTCGAAGCCGGTTCCCGCCTCTCCACCTCTGCTCGGATACCCGGTGCACCGCGCTGCCGATGCGCGGGAGAACAGGAGAACCTGGAGTGGCCTCGACGGTGTCTTCGAAGACGTGTTCCATCAGACCAAAAGCCGCCGATCCGGTAAACGGCGCTCCGGACCCGATCCGGCGATACCAAGGCAGGAACAGGAATGGCACCACGGAGGGGCAAGGCGCCGCCGCAGGCCGTACTGAACGCGATGCCGGGCATCGTCTCCGGGAAAGAACGGCAGGTCAAGCGCTTGCATGTGAAGTGGTGCCATATCCAGGTGTCGTATACAGTGCGCGTCAGGCCGCCCGTTGTGGCCGCAGCCTTGAACGTCGGGAAAGTGTATTCTCCGGGTGCGAGTTTCGCCTTGGGTGCCGAGATGGGAACTCTTCGGATGAGTCAGTCCTCCCATGTCCACCGAGCAGCGGAAGCCGGGCTTGGTCGCCAAGGGGGCTATGGGTCACCGGGCGGATTGCCCCGGGAAAGAGGAGGAGATGCTGTGCCGGGCCGCCTGTTTTCCGACCGCGCCGCCCTTGAGGCGCTGTGCCGACGCTTCCATGTCCGCCGGCTGTCCCTGTTCGGCTCCACCCTGAAAGGGACGGCGCGGCCGGACAGCGACATCGACCTGCTGGTGGAATTCGCGCCGGGGCGGGAACCGGGCTATCTGGCGCTGGGCGAACTCCAGGCCCGGCTTTCCGCCCTGGCGGACGGGCGGCCCGTGGATCTCCGCACCCCTGAGGAGCTGAGCCACCATTTCCGCAACGCCGTGGTGCAGGCGGCCGAGGTGCAGTATGCCGCCGGAGGATAGGATCCGCGTCCTGCACATGATCGAGGCGGCGAACACGGCCTTGCGCTTCGTCACCGGGCGCCGGCGCGAGGATCTCGACAACAACGAGATGCTATTGTTCGCCTTGCTCCGCGCCGTCGAGGTTGTCGGGGAGGCCGCCTCGCGGGTCTCCCCTGAAACACGCGCCGCAGCTCCCGCCGTACCATGGGCATCGATCGTCGCCATGCGGAACCGATTGGTCCACGCGTATTTCGACGTCGACCGTAACATCGTCTGGAGAACTGTGACCGAGGAGCTTCCGCCGCTGATCTCACTCCTGGATTCCCTGACGGAAAATGAATGATGAGCGCCCGCGACATTCGCCGCCCCCCTCAGCCGACCCTTCGCTCCAGCCACCCGACCGCGAAATCCGTGATCTCCGCCGCATCCACCAGCGTCGCGGGCGCGTCCCCGACCAGCCCCCGGGCACCCCGGCCGGCCGCCAGGAACTCCTCCACGATGGTGGCGAAATAGTCCTCCTCAAGGCCGGGGACGACCGGATCGGCGGTTTCGAACTCCTCGACCATGCGCCACACGGTCCCGGCCGGCGTGGCGAACGGGACCTCGTGGCGGCGGACGCGCTTGCCCGGGATGCGCGCCAGGTGCTCGGCATGGTGCAGCAGGGTCATGGTGTCCAGCGGCGCGCCGACCATCAGCACCTTGCCGCGCGCGGCGACCAGTTTCGCCAGGGGCGATCCCTCGCCGTAGCCGTAGTCGAGCGGATGGTCGGCGGTGAACCACGCCGCGTCAGCGCCGATCGCGGCGACGGATGCCCCCGGGTTGCCGCTCCGCCGGCTGCCGGGATAGGTCTGGACGAACTCCGCCAGGATTCCGTTGTCCCGGGCCGCCCGCGAGGCCAGGGGGTCGAAGGGAGGCACGTGGGCGCGCCACGCCTCGGGAACGCGTCCGTCCCGATCCAGGAGTTCGTCGTACCGGGCGTCCCAGTCGGTATAGGCGAGGATGGTTCCACCCGGGCCGCCCATGCCGCCGACCGCGTCGAGCAGCGCGCCGATCAGCGCGTCGGGGCCGTTCAGCAGCCGCCCGACGCGGCTCATGGCGGCGTGGACCATGACGTCGTCGCCGGGGCGGATGCCCAGACGCTCGATGTCGTCGCGCAATGAAAACCTTGTCCGGAAAGGCAATTCCAGGGTCATGCTGTTCCCGCCCGGGGCGGCCCTATTTTGTCCTATCCGGGACGAAACTTGTAATAGCGAAATGATCCATTAATGCTCCACAAAACTGCTTAGAACCCGGGCACCGCTGATCGAGGGTGCAGGCGTTATTCCATGAAAACCAGATCCCGTCTTACGCTGCTTGTCGCCGCCGCGTCGATGACCTGCGCAGTCCAGGTCGCCAGTCCCGCACAGGCCCAGACACAGGCGCAAACACAGGCCAACACCGTGGACCCAGCCTGGTTCCGGACGCCGGAACCCCAGGGCACCGGGGCCAGGACCATCCCGGTCCACAACGGGCAGTCGCTCCAGGATGCGCTGAACCGGGCCAAGCCTGGCGACGTGGTCGAGATCCACGAGGGAGTCTACAAGGCTTCGAGGGGCTTCGTCATCCTCAACTCCGGCACGCCGGCGCAGTGGATCACCGTGCGCGCGGCGGCGGGGGCGACGCCGACGCTCGACCTGAACAACACCGGGTCGTTCCAGATCACCGCGTCCAACGTCGTGGTCGAAGGGCTGGAGATCGTCAACGGCCTGGGGGACAACATCCATATCTCCCCGTGGCAGGGATCGATCCGCAACATCATCGTGCGCGGCATGAAGATCCATTCGCTGAAGACGGGTGCCGGGGCGGCGATCAAGATCAACCGGAACAACCAGATCAAGGCCGACGTCGAGAACGTCTATATCGAGGACTCCGACCTTCAGCAGCCGATCAACAATGCCGTCGTGGACGGCGTCGGCGTGCGTACCGCCGTGGTCAGGAACAACTGGATCCACAACCCGACCCAGGGCAACTCCGGCATCTTCTTCAAGGGCGGCTCCTCCCAGGTCCTGATCGAGGGCAACCTGATCAGCGGCATCCGGGGCAATTCGGCGCTCATGCTGGGCGGCAACAGCGGCGGGCAGTATTTCGACCCGGATTTCGCCTCGCAGGAAGGCGTGGACCAGATCGCCCGCAACAACATCATCGCGGACTACGACGACTCCGCCATCGAGGTCCGGGGCGTGGTGCGCGGCGCCATCTACCACAACACCATCGTCGGCGCCTCGCCCTACACGGCCTTCCGCCTGACCTATGGCAACAACGCCGCCGGCGGTCGGAGCGGCAACCAGCAGATCACGATCAGCGACAATCTGGTCATCCACACGGCACCCACCCCGATGATGTATGCCTGGAACGACGGCAACGTGGGCAGCTTCAGCGTCGGCCCGCAGCTGTGGGCGGGGCTGTTCAAGCAGTATGAGCGCAACGGCCTGCCGACCTTCCCGCAGAAATTCGACGTGCCGGTCAGCCGGTACGACGTCGCGAACATCGTGCGGAACCCGAGCCACGACGGCCTGACCGGCCTGGACGACGCCCGGTCGCGCTATGCCCTGACCGCCCGCAGCCCGGCGCTGGGCAATGCGAGCGGCTTGACCAGGACGCTGTTCGACGCCGTCGGCGAAGTCCGCTCGAAGGCGCCCTCGCTGGGCGCGCTGGAGTAAGGGCGGGAGCCGGTCCCGCCCACATGGTCTATCAGCGGCGGCCTATCGGCGGCGGCCGTCCGGATCGTCCAGGCGGCGACCGCACAGCAGGTCCAGGGCCATGACGCCGGCCACCGCGGCGGTGGCCGCGGCGACCCTTTCCGTGTCGGAGCGGTCCGAGGCCCAGGCCCTGCCCAGCAGCGCCAAGTCGATCGCGTCGCCGCCGACCCGGGCCCAGACCCAACCGGCGCGGGCCGGCCGGCGGGTGGCCAGGATGCCGAGCCCGCTGGCGATCTCCCGCAGGCCGACCGCCCGCATCGCGGTTACGTTCTCCTCCTCGTCGGGCACCCCGATCAGCCGCGCCATCCCCGCGGGTGCCGCGACCTGCGCAAGCCCCAGCGCCAGGCTGAACCAGCCCAGCCCCCGGGCCAGCCGCTCGCCCGTCCCGTCGGCGTGCCGCCATGGCTCCGGCCGGGTCTCCCGGATCTCCCGATACGCAGTCATTGAAATCCCCCTCGGATCTGGCTTCCGCGCTCTGCGTCGGCCAACAGGCGGCGCCCTCCAACCTTGCGCGGTCCGCCCGGATTAACGCTTCTGCCGCGGCCGGCGGCGGTGCGGGACCACGGACGATAAAGGAACACCGGCCTGCGCCACGGAACATATCCGATATCTTTCGAGAGATGCTCCAGTGTTCGCCGATACAACTGAAACATCATTCCCGGTCACCGGAAATATCCAGGACAAATCCTTGGGCTATCACTTTGGCCGTCCGCAACGCTCCGGATCGAGATTGCGGGAACCGGGATCCTGGACCGGCCGGAAGAGGTCCGCGCCAGGCGCCCCAGATTTCAACACCGGCCCCGACGCGGGCCTGTTCCAAGGGGACCACACATGGCCAATCCCACCAACGGCAACGACATCCTCGACGGCACCAACGGCAACGACGTCATCGTCGGCCTCGACGGCGACGACATCCTGAACGGCAAGGGCGGCAACGACACCCTGATCGGCAACCGGGGCAGCGACAAGCACAATGGCGGCCACGGCCACGACAAGATCGTCTGGAATAACGGCGATGGCTCCGACTTCAACGACGGCGGCTCGGGCCACGACACCCAGATCGTCAACGGCTCGGTCACCGACGGCGACCAGTTCGTAGTGAAAGCCAACGGCTCCGGCTTCGTGTTCGACCGCGTCAACCTCGTGCCGTTCAAGCTGACCGACAAGAACATCGAGAAGCTGGAAGTCAACGGTGGCGGCGGCCACGACACGTTGAAGATCGGCGACATGACCGGGACCAGCCTGAAGGAGGTCCTCTTCAACGGCGGGCACGGCGACGACTTCCTGGATGCCAGCGCCACCAACATCCCCGTCAAGGCCAACGGCGGCTCGGGCAACGACACGATGCTCGGCGGCTCCGCCGACGACGTGCTGAACGGCGACGGCGGCAACGACGTGCTGGTCGGCGGCCGCGGCACCGACAAGCACAATGGCGGCCATGGCAACGATACGATCGTCTGGAACAACGGCGACGGGTCGGACTTCAACGACGGCGGCTCGGGCTACGACACCCAGGTGGTCAACGGCGCCAACGCCGCCGGCGACGAGTTCGTGGTCAAGGCCAACGGCTCCGGCTTCGTGTTCGACCGCGTCAACCTCGTGCCGTTCAAGCTGACCGACAAGAACATCGAGAAGCTGGAGGTCAACGGCGGCGGCGGCCACGACAAGCTGAAGATCGGCAACATGGCGGGCACCAGCCTGAAGGAAGCCGTCTTCAGCGGCGGCTCGGGCAACGACAAGCTGGACGCCTCCCATACCAACATCAAGGTCACGGCCTATGGCGGCCACGGCCACGACTGGCTCGCCGGCGGCTCCGCGCACGACATCCTGAAGGGGGACGCGGGCGACGACCACATCAGCGGCGGGCATGGCAACGACAAGATCTACGGCGGCGCGGGCAAGGACACGCTGACCGGCGGCAGCGGCGCCGACCATTTCTACGTGGACAAGCACGACGTGATCACGGATTTCCAGAAAGGGATCGACACCATCCACTGGATCGCCTGATCTCCGCCGGAAGGCGGTAGGGACGGGGAAGACGGCCGGGTCCGGAGCGTTTCCGGGCCCGGTCCTGTCCGGGACATGCCCGCTGGAGCACCTGACCATGATACATGACGACCCCCTGGCCGGGGCGCTGGCCGGCGCGCTCGCGCGGTGCCGCCGGCCCCTGCTGTGGATCGCGGGATTCAGCCTGCTGATCAACATCCTGATGCTGACCTCGTCGCTCTACATGATGCAGGTCTTCGACCGGGTCCTCGCCTCCGGCAGCCTCGCCACCCTGGTTTTCCTGACGCTCGCCGCGGGCGGGGCGCTGGCCCTGATGAGCGGCCTCGATTATATCCGGTCCCGGGTCCTGTCCGGCCTGGGCGAGTGGCTGGAGCGGCGGCTCGGCGCCGCGGCGCTGGAACGCTCGATCGACGGCATCCTGGCCGGCCGGAACGAGCGCGCCGACGCGCTCCGCGACCTGGAGGCGCTGCGGGGGTTCTTCTCCGGCGGGGTGACCTTCCTGTTCGACGCGCCCTGGGTTCCCGTCTACATCGCCGTGATCTACCTGCTGCACCCCGTACTCGGCCACCTGGCGGTGGCGTCGGCGGCGGCGCTGCTGGCCCTGGCGCTCGCCAACAACGGCCTGACCGCGAAGCCGCTGGCGGCGGCCGGCATCGCGGGCCGCCGGGCGATGCGCACGGCCGACGCCGCCCTGCGCAACGCCGAGGCGGTCGAGGCCATGGACCTGATGCCCGGCATCGTGCGGCGCTGGGACCGGGACCATGGTGAAGCCCTGGCCAACCAGGCCGCCGCCGCCCGCACCGGCGCCCTGCTGCTCAACGTCACCAAGTTCCTGCGCCAGATGGTCCAGGTCGGCATCCTGGCGCTGGGGGCCTGGCTGGTCGTCCGTCACGAGTTGACCGGCGGGGCCATGATCGCGGGTTCGATCATCCTGAGCCGCGCGCTCCAACCGGTCGAGCTGGCGATCGGCGGCTGGAAGCAGGTGTCGAACGCGCGGGCGGCGCGGCGGCGCCTGGACGGTTTCTTCGGCCGGCCCCGGCGCCGGCCCCGTGGGCTGCCGCTGCCCGCGCCGAAGGGTCATCTGAGCGTCGAGGACCTGGTGTTCCGGCCGCCGGGCGGCGACCGGCCCGTCCTGTCCGGGGTGAGCTTCGACGCGAGGCCGGGCGAGGCGGTGGCGGTGATCGGCGCCTCCGCCGCCGGCAAGTCCACCCTGGCCCGCCTGCTGGTCGGCCTGCACCCGGCGACGGCCGGCAGCGTCCGGCTGGACGGCGCCGAGATCTTCGCTTGGCGGCGCGACGACATCGGGCGCCATGTCGGCTACCTGCCCCAGGACGTCGAGCTGTTCGCCGGCACCGTGGCCGACAACATCGCCCGCCTGCACACGCCCGACCCGGAAGCGGTGGTGGCCGCCGCCCTGCTCGCCGACTGCCACGACATGATCCTGAGGCTGCCCAAGGGCTACGACACGGAGATCGGCGACGGCGGCGCGCTGCTGTCGGGCGGCCAGCGCCAGCGGATCGGGCTGGCCCGCGCCCTCTACGGCAACCCCAGGCTGGTGGTCCTGGACGAGCCGAACGCCAGCCTGGACGTGGAGGGGGACGAGGCCCTGACCCGCGCGATCGCCGCCCTGAAGCGCGGCGGCGCCACCGTGGTCGTGATCGGCCACCGGCCCAGCACGCTGGCCCAGACGGAGCGCATCCTCGTGCTCGCCGAGGGACGCCTCCAGCTGTTCGGCCCGCGCGCCGCGGTGATCGACCACCTGAAGCAGCGGCAGGTCCACGCCGTCTAGCCGGCCGGCCCCGTCCCGCCCCTCTTAAGACCGGACCCAGGCCGCCCCGTGCGGCGAACCGAGGACACCATCATGACCGCATCCGTTCCCGCCAACGATCCGTTCCCTCCGGCCGGCTTCCCGGCGATCCCGGACCTTCCGCCGGTCCGACGCGCCCTTCTGGCCGGCGCCGCGCTGGCCGTCCTCGGGTTCGGCGGCTTCGGGACCTGGGCTTCCCTCGCCCCCCTGTCGAGCGCCGCCGTGGCCGGCGGCATCGTCGTGGCGGACACCAACCGCAAGACCGTCCAGCATCTGGACGGCGGCATCGTCGCCGAGATCCTGGTGCGCGACGGCGACCGGGTCGAGGCCGGGCAGGTGCTGATGCGCCTGGACGACCTGGAGACCCGCTCCACCGTGACCCTGCTGGAGGACCAGCGCCGCGCCTATGCCGCCCAGGAGGCCCGCTTGCTGGCCGAACGTGACGGCACCGACGCGCTGGTCTTCCCGGAGGACCTCGCGGCCCTGCGCGGCGACGCCGCCGTTGCCGAGATCCTGTCCGGGCAGGAACGCATCTTCGAGAGCTACCGCGCGTCCCTGGAAGGCCGCACCGAGGTGACCCGCCAGCGGATCGCCCAGTACCGCTCCCAGATCAGCGCCTTCGAGGCCCAGCTGGCGGCGGGACGGCGGCAGCTCGACCTGATCCAGGAGGAACTGGCCGGGGTGAGGGAGCTGTTCGCGAAGGGACTGGAGCGCAAGCCGCGGCTGCTCGCCCTCCAGCGGCAGGCGGCCGGCCTGGACGGCGAGCAGGGCGAGTTTTCCAACAGGATCGCCCAGGCCCGCGAAGCGATCGCCCAGGCCGAGATGGAGATCCTGTCCATGCGCGCGGACCGGCGGAACGAAGTTACGGCCGAGCTGCGGGAGGTCCAGATGCGACTGGCGGAACTGCGGGAGAAGCTGGCCGCCGCCCGGGTCCGCCAGGGGCGTCGCGATCTCGTCGCCCCCGAAGCCGGGACCGTGCTCAATCCGCGCTATTTCGCGCCCGGCGCCGTGGTGCCGGCCGGCGGGCCGGTGCTCGACCTGGTGCCCCTGGACGACCGGCTGGTGGTGGAGGCCAGGATACGGCCGGGCGACATCGACGTGGTGCATGCCGGGCTGCCGGCGAAGGTGATCCTGTCGGCCTTCAAGATGCGGACGACGCCGCAGATCGACGCGCGGGTGATCCGCGTCTCCGCCGATGCCCTGAAGGACGAGCGCACAGGGGAATTCTATTATTCGGCCCGGGTCGCCGCCGCCCCGGACCAGCTGGAGAAACTGGGCGACCTCCGCCTTCAGCCCGGCATGCCGGCCGAGACCCTGATCGTGACCGGCGAGCGGACCCTTCTGCAATATCTGCTGCAGCCGGTCCGGGACACGTTCCGCACCGCTTTCCGGGAGGAGTAAGGGCGATCGTCCGAGGAGTTTACCCGAAGAGGTCCCGAGGCACCGGCGCGCTGACCCAGCCGGTCGGACAGGGAGGAAGACTGGCGCGAACATCCGCCTCGCGCCGGGAGCAGTCATTGGGCTCCCCCGGGCGCGCGAACATGACCGCCTGATAGGCGCCACTTTCGCCGCAGAGATGGATCGGCTGGTCCGGGTGAAGTTTCGTCACCATCGCGGCGGCCGGCGACGGGGCGTCGAGCACATCGACCTTGGCGGAAAGCCTGACCGTATCCTCCAGGCAGGCTTTCCGGTCGACCGCGACTGGCGGGGGCGTGTCCTCCGCCGTATCGGGCAGGTGGGCCGCACAACCGGCGACGGAAAGCCAAACGCATGCCTGGGCAAGGGCGATGAACCTGTCCGTCGTCGGCATGGCGGTTCCCTAGTCGTCGGTTCTGTTCCGCAGGATCGCGAAGGTATGCTTGGTTTCGGCCAGGAAATCACCGGGCGCAAGGTCGTAAACGGCGATACCGACCGAATTTCCGACATTGCCTCCGATCGCAAGCAGGCGCTGCTTGGCGGAGTCGACATGCACGACGATGTCGGTATGGCTCCTGTAGCTGTCCAGGGCCGCCGCGACGTCATAAGTGACGGTCGGGGCGTAAGAGGGATTGTCGCGCGCCACGATGTCCCCGATCTGGGGCTTGACCTCGTTCAGGCGGTACCCCCAGAACGGCAGGGACTTGTTCTCCTTGATGCGGCCCTGGATCGCCTGGTGGATGTATTTGGAGTGAGCCGCGGCGAAGCCGAACTTGGCATAGGCATCCCCGGCCCTGCGCACCATGAAGGAAATCGCGGCTGCGGACCACGGCACGTCCACGTCGGTGCCGTCGAGATGGGGAAGGCCGATCGCTTTCCACATTTCCCCGACATGGTCCGAATAGGGTTTGACGTTCTCCTTCCCGAGGCCCCGCGAAAAACGCATGTATTCGCGGTGCACGGAGGCGATCAGCGCCTCGCGGTTCTTGGTCAGGGGCGCGCGCAGGAACTTCTTCGATACAAAACCTTTCGTCTCTTCGCCCCCGAGACTTGCCGAGCAGCGAACCCAGCCGCCTGCCGCATCCTCCAGCGTTTCCACTGGCTGAGCGAGATAGACGGAACCGATCACGTTATTGTCCTGATCAGAGGGAGAACTCCGGAGATTCAGCGATTCCGCAGTGACATACATGGTGGACATCGGACTTCCTCTTCAAACTGCATGAAGTGGCGCGCACCAACGATCGAGGCCTGCCGAATACTGAACAGGTATTACGCCATTCGCAATATGTCCACTAGGACATGCCCCAAATGTCATAAGATGATTTGCACAGGTATTCCGCTGGAGAGCCGCTGCCCCCTCCCCAGGTCCGGACGGCGGGAAATTTCGCTCGACTCGAGCTTTGGGAGGAAATGCGAAAAGGCCTGTTGAGCGCCCCGTGTATTAGGGGAGATCCAGGATATGAGATTTTTCGTCAAGGCCGCTGCGGTGTTGGTCCTTCTCAGCGCCTGCGCGCAGGAGAATTCCGTTCAGACCTCCGCGACCCGGAACGCGGAGCCGCCGAGCAGGTTCCAGTCGATCGGGTCCTGCGAGCCGACGGCGTGGGTCGGGCTCGATCAGGACGCCCGGAGCCTTCCGCCGGCAGACCGCCAGCAGGTGATGCGTCTGCTCCAGGAGGCCCAGAGCTACCACGCGGAATCGAACCGGGGGCAATGCATCATCACCCTCCAGAACGCCGAGAGGATCGTCCGTCAGGGCACCGGACGATCATAGGCCGTCACCGGCCGGGCGACCTTCCGGCGGCGATGGTCAGCCGCCGGAAGGTCGCCCGGAAGCCGGCGCCGCGGGGCGAGCAGGCGTAGAGCCCCGCCGCGACCGGCCTCGCGCCGTCGTCCTCCGTCAGGCGGCAGATGCGCAGCTGGGTCCAGGCGCCGCCGACCAGGGCGTGGACCGTGTAGTCGCCGGATGCCCGCGTGACCCGCAGGGCGATCCCGTCGCCCTGGAAATCCTGGGTCGACCAGTCGGACCAGCCCTGGTTGGTCACGACGACGCCCAGCCGGGACGGACCGTCCGGCTCGTGCTCCACGGAAGTCTTGAGCCAGCAGCCGGGTGACAGCCGGACCATCAGGCCGGCCTGGTCGTACTGGTGGACCGGCCGGAAATCGACTTCCGTCTCCAGGGTGAAGTCGCCGCCGACCGGGGCGAGCAGGCGCGGCCCCCGGTCCACCCGGAAGCCGTAATGGGTGCCCTGCCAGAAATCCGTGTCCGCGGCGGGAGCGACGACCAGCCCGTCCGGCGTCAGCCGCCAGTCGTCCGGCTCGTCGGTCCAGGTCAGCGGCGGCGCCAGGCCGGGGCCGCCGAAACATTCGTCGATCAGCATGGATGCCTCCCCGTTCCTCCCGCCCCGCGGCGCCCGCGGGGTCAGGAAAGCCCCGCCAGCCGCTCGATGTCCGGGCGCTTCAGCCCGAGTTGGGCGGCGGCGTCGAGGATCTCGCCCCAGGTGGTCGCGTCGATGGGGATGCCCTCGGCGCCGCGGCGGCGGCGGGAGTCCTGCTCCGGCTCGCCGGCGATCCTGATGCGGTCGACGCCCCGGGCGACCGGGGACTCCTTGACCCACTTGACGAACTCGGCGGTCTCGGACGAGAGGTTGGCCGCGGTGCCCAGCCGGTTCGGGTCGATGATGATCGACAGCATGTTGTTGATGATGGCCCGGCTCGACGGCTTGTAGTGGAGCGTGCCGCCGCCGGTCAGCGCCCCGCCCAGCAGTTCGCAGACGACCGCCAGGCCGAAGCCCTTGTGCTCGCCGAAGGGCAGGATGGCGCCGTGGGGCTCGGCGAACAGCTCGTTGGGATCGGTGGTCGGCTCGCCCCGGTGGTCCAGCAGGGTCTCCGGCTTGACCTGCTCGCCCTTGTTCATGGCCACGCGCACCTTGCCCATGGCGATCCGGCTGGTCGCGAAGTCCAGCAGCACCGGCTCCCGGCCCGGCAGCGGGATGCCGACGCAGAACGGGTTGGTGACGAAGCGGGCGTCGCGGCCGCCGAACGGCGCCACCACCGGCTCGCTGATCACGTTGACATAGTGCATGGACACGTAGCCGGCCCGGATGCACTGCTCGGCCCAGTGGCCGATGCGGCCGATATGGTGGCTGTTGGACAGCCCGACCACGGCGACGCCGTGCCGGGCGGCGCGCTCGATTCCCTGCTCCATGGCCTCGAACGCCATGACCTGGCCGAATCCGGCCTTGCCGTCCAGGGTCAGCAGCGCACCGGCGTCGGTGACCGGGGCGACGTGCTGGTTGACCTTGAGGTCGCCGGCCAGGAACACCTCGACGTAGCGCGGCAGCATGCCCACGCCGTGGGAGTCGTGGCCGGTCAGGTTGGCCTCGACCAGATGGTCGGCCACCAGCCCGGCCTCGCGCCGGTCCGATCCGGCGGCGGTCACGATCTCGCGCATCACCGCCTTCAGCGGCTCCGCCGCTATGGTCACGTAGGTCATGGTCCTGGTCATGGTCGTTCCTCCTCAGATGCGCCCGATACACCCTGCGCGCCCGGCAACGCCAGCCGGAAATCGGCGGCGACCGGGTAATGGTCGCTGGCGACGTCGGCCTCCGGCTCGCGCACGACCCAGCCCTTGTCCACGGCGATGCCGCCGTTGACCAGGATGAAGTCGATCCGCATGGCGCTGGAGACGTCCGTGCTCAGCATGGGTGTCGGGATGGTGTAGCCGCGTTCCGCGGCCTTCAGGGCGTCGCGCAGGCCGAAGCGGGGCGCCACGTCGCGGAACAGCACGCGCCCCGCCTCGACGAAGCGTTCGACCTCGCGGCGCGCCACGTCGGGCGCCCGGAAACGCTCGAAGCCCCGCGCCAGGGCCGCCGCGTCCGGCGCGTCCTCCGGGCTGATGGCGTTCATGTCGCCCGCGAGCAGCAGGGGACCGGGCAGCAGCGGCAGGAACCCGGCATAATCCTCCAGCCGCTTGCGCGGGCGGCGCTGCGGGTGGGGATGGTAGGTGGCGACCCAGGCCTCCCCCTCAGGCAGGCACAGCCTCACCGCCAGCAGGCCACGGTCCTGGTTGGCGCCGGCGCGGTGGATGATGGTGGAGACGGTGTCGACAATCGGGTGCCGGCTCAGGATGGCGTTCCCCCAGGAGCCGTCGTAGAGGCGGCTGGCGGCGTGGGGAAAGCCGAACAGCGCGGCATAGTCCTCCCGCTGGCCGAACGCCTCCTCGCAGTACAGCGCCTCGTTGAGCACGAGGATGTCGGGCTTCAGCCGGGCGACCAGGTCCACGGCGGCGCGGCGCCGGCTCTCGTCGGGCACGCGGCGGTCCGCCCCGTCGGCGCGCGGCCGGAACATCCCTTCCAGGATGTTCCAGGCCACCAGCCGGCGGAGCGGCCCGGCGTTTCCGGTTTCGGGGGCGGGTGGCGTCGGTTCCTCCAGCTCAATAGACCAGCACGTCGCCGGCGCCGATCGCCACCGTGCCCAGGATCTCCACCTGGAACTCGGAATAGGCGTCGCCGTCGACGTTGGCGATCAGGAAAGTCTTGCCGCCATCGTTCCGATAGGCAAGCTCGCCGCGTCCGGGACCGCCGTCCTGCCCGACGAAGCTGAGCTTCTGCCGGCCCGCCAGGGTCGTGTCGGCGTCGAAGGCGCCGGTGAAGACGAAATCGTCCAACCCCGGCTCGAAGGCGTCGATCCGGTCGAAGCCGTGGCCGCCGTCGACGGTCGAACTGTCGCTGGGCCGGCCGAACTGGAAATCGTCCCGGCCCTCGCCGCCGTCCAGGCGGTCGGCGCCGCGCCCGCCGTAGAGCTTGTCGAAGCCGGCGCCGCCGTCGAGGCTGTCGTTTCCCGTGTTGGAGTAGGACAGGATTTCGTCGGGACCGTCGCCGCCCCGGAGCACGTCGTCGCCTTCCAGGCCGCGGATGTCCCAGTCCTGAAGGTCGTGCATGACGATCCGGTTGTCGTGCCGGTTGCCCTGGAAGGTGAAGACTTCCTCCCCCCTCATGGGAAAGCCGGACAGCACGGTGAAGTTCTCCACCTCGGCGTAGAAGCTTCCGTCGCGCCCGATGGCGTCGCCCGTGTACTCGATGGTGTCGATGCCGCCGCCGGGATCCTCCACCACGACGCTGCCGGCATCGTCGATGACGGTCGAGAGGACTTCATAGAGGTCGTCGCCGGGGCCGCCCTGCAGCAGGTTGAGATACCACCAGCCGCCGTTCAGCACGTCGTTGCCGGTGCCGCCGTACAGATGGTCGGCATCGCCGCCGCCGTCGAGGACGTCGTCGCCGGCCCCTCCGTCCAGGAAATCCTTGCCGGACCGTCCGATCAGAGTGTCGTTGCCCGCCCCGCCATACAGGCGGTCGGCCAGGGGATAGTCCAGAGGAAAGGTCTCGTCCCCCTCGTTCCCGGCATCCATCCAGTCGTCGCCGTCCTGGCCGTAGAGGACGTCGGATCCGGTCCACCCATTCATCCGGTCGGCGCCGGCGCCGCCGTCGAGGCGGTCGTGCCCGGGCCCGCCGTTCAGGAAATCGTCGCCGCCCTCGCCCCGGAGCCAGTCGTTCCCGTCGCCGGACTCCGGCGGGTCGTAGACCTCCCCGTAGAGGCGGTCGCTGCCGTCGCCCCCGGACAGGATGTCCTCGCCGGCCTCGCCGTAAAGGAAATCGTCGCCGCCGAGGCCGGACAGGTCGTCGTCGCCGGAACGGCCCCAGAGACGATCCGCATCGGCGGTGCCGCGCCGCGCATCCTGGCCGGACGTACCAACCCACGTGACCATTCGCTCCCTCTCCATTCTTGTTTTGCTACCAAACCGCGAGCAGGGATTTCTTCTAGCAAGGGGCGGGTTGCTACCGGAGAGTGATTTTTAGGACCTGGAAACCCGTGGGGGAGCCCGGGGGCCGAACCGGGGAAGGCGTTACAGGTGGCCCGGCCGGGCATGATGCCCGGACCGGGGAGTTCCCCTCAGGACTTGGTTTCGGGATCGTGGGTGTGGTGCCGGTCCCGCTCGCCCCCGCCCGTGCCGACGCGGCTGCGGTTGGAGTTGGTGGGCTGGCCGGGTTCCGGCTGCCAGCCGGCCGGCCGGTTCTTCGGATCGTCCACCGGCTTGTCGGCGTTTTGCTGGCTCGACCCCGGACCGCCGTGGTGGCGGTTGGTGTCCGCTGTGTTCCTAGACATCGTCACCGATCCTGCTGGTAGCCTTGATGGGTGGTGTTCTGCTTGGTGTTGCCCTGGCGGTCCTGTTCGCGGAGGTTCGCCGGCGCCCTGCCCGTGCCGTTGATGTCGGCGACGGAGTTGCCTTCGTGGGCCGAGCCGCCCGGGCCCTTGTCGCTACGGCCGGCGGGAGGTACCGGGGGTGGTTGGTTTGACATGTCGGTCACCGCTCCGTTGGTGGGAAGGTGCTGGGAAAACAGGCGCGGGCGCGGACGGTTCCGATCCGATGGACGGCGGGGAGATTCCCCGGCCCCCGGATTGTTGAAGTCTGCGTGGCCGGTCTTCGGGCCGGATCTGGCTTCGGTAAGGGAAGGTGTCGCGAACAGTGGACAAGCAGCAGCGGGAATGGGCCGAACAACAGGCAGCGCTCGCCGAATTCGGGCAGTTCGCCCTGTCGAGCCTGGATCTCGACCTCATCCTCGGGCGGGCCTGCGAGTTGGTCGCGCGCGGCCTTCGGACTCCCATCGCCAAGATCATGCAGATCGTTCCCGGAGGCGACGAACTGCTGACCCGTGCCCAGGTGGGGCTGCCGCCGGATATCGCCTCGGCGGGGGTCACGACGGTCCCCGGCGGCCACGGGTCGGCTGCGGGCTATGCCCTGGCCGCGGGCGAACCCGTGATCTCCCACATCCCGACCGAAACGCGGTTCGAAGTGTCCGACGTGGTGCGCCGGTCCCGCGTGGTGGTTTCCGCCAACGTCCTGATCGGCGGATGCGCCGGGGCGTTCGGGACGCTGGAGGTGGACAGCCTGGAGGAACGCACCTTCACGCCGTCCGACATCAGCTTCCTGCGGAACTATGCCAACCTGCTGGCGGCGGCGGTGGACCGCCACGCGGCCCATCGCGAACGGGCCGCCGCCGCGGAGGAGCGGGCCGTCCTGCTCCGGGAACTCCAGCACCGTACCCAGAACGACATGGCGATCATCACGTCCATGCTGCGGATGGAGGCGCGCAGGGCGAAGCGCAACGAGACGCGCCGCCGCCTGGACAGCGTCGGCCAGCGGGTCGAGGTCCTGTCCCTGGTCTACCGGCGCCTCTATGCGACCGGGGCGACCGACGCCGTGGATCTGGCGACCTACCTGGAAGAGCTGGTCAAGCGGCGCTTCCTGATGCATGGACTGGAAAGCGGCGATTCCGTCGGCATGGACCTGCGGCTCGCCCCGATCGAGGTGGATCACGGCCAGGCCGTGGCGGTCGGGCTGATCGTCAACGAGCTGGTGACCAACAGCCTGAAATACGCATTCCCCCTGCGCCGCGGGACGGTCAGCCTGTCGCTCGACCGAACCGGGCCGGACCGGGCCAGGCTCACGGTGGCGGACGACGGCATCGGCATGCCGGACGCCCAGGTCAAGGGGCTCGGGATCGGGCTGGAACTGGTTCCCGTCCTCGCCCGGATGGCCCAGGGCGAATTCGCGCCGGAAGCGCGGGAGGTCGGGACGGCCGGCATCCTCGACTTCTCGGTGCCGCCGGCCGGGACCAAACGCGGTGGCGGCTGTTGAGATGATGCCCGGAGACGGGACGCCCGATTGCTTTCATCCCCCCTGGAATCCCAGCCCCCTGGAGCCCCAGCGATGGCCAACCTGATCGAGATCCGGAACGGAACCGTCGTCAGCAACGAGGACCCGGACGACGCCTATCTTCCCGTCAGCACGCCGATCAGCCGGCCCGACGGGCACTATGTCGCGATCGGCATGGACGTGGAGGGGCCGTTCAGCGCGCAGGAGGCGCGCGACCGGCTCGACCACCTGAAGGAGGCGACCCGCATGGAGCTGGAGGACGACGACCGCCGCGGGCAGACCTGACGGCGACCGGGCGGTCGTCAGGCCGGCGGGGTCAGGAAGTCGATCAGCAGCCGGTTGACGCGCTCCGGCTCCTCGTGCTGGACCCAGTGGGTCGCCTCGGGGATGTGGAACACCTCGCACCGGCCGCACAGGGACGCGCCGGCTTCGGCCAGCCGCGGGTCCAGGGCGGCGTCGCGGTCGCCCCAGATCACGCGCACCGGGATGCCGATCGGCTCCGGCGGTGAGGGGGACCGGTGCCGCAGGGCGCGGTACCAGTTCAGCATGGCGGTCACCGCGCCCGGTTGCTCCCAGGCGTCGCGGTAGCGGGCCCAGTCCTCCGGCGCGAACGTGCCGGGCCGGGCGGTCCGCTCCATCAGCCGGCGCATCCCGGCGAAGCCCCGGGCGCGGAGCAGCCTTTCCGGCAGCCACGGCACCTGGAAGAACCCGACATACCAGCTCCTCAGGGCCTGGGACGGGTGGGCCAGCGCATGGCCGCGCACCGTCGCCAGGTGCGGCCCGTTGAGAACCGCCGCCCGCTCGACCCGGCCCGGGAACCGTGCGGCGAGATGCCAGGCGAGGACGGCGCCCCAGTCGTGGCCGACCACCGCGAACCGTCCGATCCCGAGCGCGTCGGCGAGCCCGACCACGTCCCCGGCCAGGGTATCGAGCGCATAGTCGCCGATCCGGACCGGCTTGCCGGACCGGCCGTAGCCGCGCTGGTCCGGAACCACGAGCCGCAGCCCGGCTTCGGCCAGGGGGCCCGTCTGGCGGCGCCAGGCGAGGCGGGATTCCGGGAACCCGTGCAGCAGGATCACCGGCGGGCCGTCGGCCGGACCGGCGGTCGCGACCTGGAGATCGACGCCGTTGACGTGAACGCGCCGGTCCCGGATCGGCATTCCCGCCGGATCGTCCCTCACGGCGTGTCGTCCAGGAGCCAGCCGACGGCTTCGCGCGCGATGTCGGGGGGAACGGTGTGGCCGCCGTCGAACTCGCGGTACAGGACGTCGAAGCCGGCGGCCTGGAGCCTGGGCACCAGCCGCCGGCTGCAGGAATCGATCGGCAGGACGGTGTCCCCGGTGCCGTGGGAGATGTAGAACCGGGGATGGTCGTCCGTGCCGCTCGGGGCGGCGAACCCCGGCGAGAAGGCCGCGACGCGCCGGAACAGGCCGCCGTTGATCAGGCCGAGCGACAGGGCATAGGACGCGCCGTCCGAGAACCCGCCGACCGCGACCCGGCCGGAATCGATCGCGAACCGGCGGAAGACCTCGGCCAGCGCATCGTCGATCCTCTTCACGTCGGGGCCGTAGCCGCCCAGGATCACGTCCCAGGTCGGGCCTTCCGACTGCGGCGCCAGCAGGATCAGCCCGGCCTCGTCGGCCACCGGCTGGAGCCAGCCGATCGCCTGCCGGGCCTCTCCGCCGGCGCCGTGGAGCAGCACCAGGAGCGGTGCCGGACGGTCCGGCCGATATCCGGGAGGGACGGAGATCAGGCCGAACCGCTCGGTGCCGGCGCTCAGCGTCTGGATGCTGGGCGGCGTCTCCGGCCTGTCGCCCTCCATTCCGGGGCGCGCCGCCAGGCGTCCCCGTCCGGCCGGCGTGTCCTCATGAATGATCCGGCGGCTCATGGCCGTCCTCCTGTCCGTTAGGATCTCAGCGCGAGGCGCCGCCCCGGTCGCGGTCGGCGGCCGACGCCCTGGCGGCCTCCTCCGGGTCGGTCACCTGGCCCATGGCGACGGCCTTTTCGGCGGCCTTGGTCTTCTCCGCGTCGGGCCCCTTCTCCTGCGGGGCGGGCTCGGTCGTGATCTTGCCCAGATGGTCGATGCTGCGGTCCGGCATGGGGAATCTCCCGAGTGGGTTTGGGCTCCCATCAACATGCCAGCCCGCGGGATGTCGCGCGCCATGGGAAATCGGCGGACCTTTTCCTTCGGGCACCGGCGCCCGTGCCATGTCGGCGCCTGCGCTGTTGAGGCCGTCGCTTTCAGCATATCCCCACCCCGTCCGGAAAGAAGCGCCCGAGATGCCGTTCCGCGAACCCCGTGCTCCGTCGATACTCTCCGGGCCTCCCCTCCGGAAAGCGGTCGCCGCCGCCCTCACCCTGCTGGCCTGCCCGGCTGCCCTGGCGCAGACCGGACCGGCCGGCGGGCCGCCGCCGGCCGTCACGACGGTCGCGGTGGAGGCGCGCGACGTCGCCCCGACCACCGAGTTCATCGGGCGGACCGAGGCGATCGAGAGCTTCGAGGCCCGTCCCAGGGTCGAGGGCTTCCTGCGCGAGGTGGCTTTCCGGGACGGGCAGGACGTCACGGCCGGCCAGTTGCTCTACGTGATCGAGCCGGCCCCGTACGAGGCGGCGCTGACCGCCGCCCGCGCCCAGCTGTCGCGGGCGGAAGCAAACCTGCTCCAGGCCCGGCTGAGCTTCGAGCGGACCGAGGAGCTGCGCGGGCGCGGCAATGTCAGCCAGGCGCAGCTCGACGAGGCGACGGCCGCGCGCGACATCGCCCAGGCCGAGGTGCTCGCCGCGCAGGCCCAGGTCCAGACCGCGGAGCTGAACCTGGGCTATACCCGCATCGCCTCGCCGATCGACGGCCGCATCGGCGTGACGGCGGCGACCCAGGGCAACCTGGTCACCCCCGGCACGGGGGCGCTCGCCACGGTCGTCCGCCTCGATCCGATCCGGGTCGTCTTCTCGGTCAGCGACCGCGACGTGCTGGCGATCCAGGAGCAGTATGCCGGGCTGTCCCCCCAGGAGGTGGTCGGCCGGTTCGTGCCCAGGCTGCGGCTCGCCGACGGCAGCGAGTATCCGCAGGACGGCCGGGTCGAGTTCGTCGACAACCGGGTCGATCCGGCGACCGGCACGATCGCGGTCCGGGCGGTCTTTCCCAATCCGCGGCAGATCCTGCTGCCGGGCCAGTTCGTGACCGCCCTGGTCCGGCCCGAGCAGTCGGAGCGCCGGCCGGTGGTGCCGGTCGCCTCGGTCCAGCAGGACCGCGAGGGCCGGTTCGTCCTGGTGCTCGACGACCAGAACCGGGTCAGCCGGCGCCGGATCGAGGTGGGGACGCAGATCGAGCAGGCCTTCGCGGTCGAACAGGGGCTCCAGGAAGGCGAGACGGTCATCCTGGGCGGCGTCCAGAAGGTGCAGCCGGGCATGACCGTGCAGCCGTCGCAGGCGTCCGACGCCGTGGCGGGGCAGCCATGATCTCCGCCCTGTTCATCCGCCGGCCCAACCTCGCCATCGTCATTTCCCTGGTGATCGTGCTGGCCGGCCTGCTGGCCATCCGGGTGATCCCGGTCGCCCAGTTCCCGCCGATCACGCCGCCGACGGTGCAGATCACCGCGAGCTATCCCGGCGCCAACGCCCAGGTGGTGGCCGAGACCATCGCCGCCCCGATCGAGGCGCAGGTCAACGGCGTCGAGAACATGATGTACATGAACTCGACCAGCACCGACACGGGCGCCTATACGCTGACCGTGACCTTCGAGATCGGCACCGACCCCGACATCGCGACGGTCAACGTGCAGAACCGGCTGTCGCTGGCGACCCCCTCCCTGCCGTCGGAGGTGACCCGCCAGGGCGTCACCGTGCGCCAGCAGTCGCCCAACATGCTGATGGCGGTCAATATCTACTCGCCCGACGCGCGCTACGACCCGATCTTCATCAGCAACTACGCCAGCATCAACCTGCGCGACGCGGTCGCCCGCATCGAGGGCGTCGGCGAGGCCCAGGTGATGGGCTCGCTGACCTACAGCATGCGGATCTGGATGGACCCCGACCGCATGACCGCGCTGGGCGTCACGGCGCCCGAGGTGGTCGAGGCGATCCGGCAGCAGAACGTCCAGGCCTCCGCCGGGCAGATCGGGGCGCCGCCGGCGCCGACCGGACAGCAGCAGCAGCTGACGATCCTGGCGGAGGGGCGGCTGGACGACGTGGACGCCTTCCGCAACATCATCGTCCGGACCAACGCCAACGGCGCCGTCGTCCGGGTCGGCGACATCGGGACGGTCGAGCTGGGCGCCCAGACCTACGGTTCCCGGTCCAAGCTGAACGGCCAGCCGGCGGCGACGCTGGTGGTCTACCAGGCGGCCGACGCCAACGCGCTCAACGTCGCCCAGTCGGTCGAGGCCGAGCTGGCGCGGCTGGCCGAGCGCTTCCCCGAGGGGCTGGACTATGCCGTCGTGTTCGACACGACGCGGTTCGTCAACGCCACGATCGAGGAGATCGTGCTGACGCTGGGCATCACCTTCGTGCTGGTGGTCGGCGTGACGTACCTGTTCCTCCAGGACTGGCGGTCCACCCTGATCCCGACGCTGGCGATCCCGGTGTCGCTGATCGGCGTCTTCGCGGTGCTTCTCGCCGCGGGCTACAGCGCCAACACGGTGACCCTGTTCGCCCTGATCCTGGCGATCGGGCTGGTGGTGGACGACGCCATCGTGGTGGTCGAGAATGTCCGCCGGGTGATGGAGGAGGACCCCGGGCTGTCCGCGGCGGAGGCCGCCCGGCGCGCCATGCTCCAGGTGACCGGGCCGATCGTCGCCTCCACCCTGGTGCTGGCCGCCGTGTTCGTCCCGGTGGCCTTCCTGCCGGGGATCACCGGGCAGCTCTACCGCCAGTTCGCGGTGACCATCTCGGTGTCGTTCCTGATCTCGGGCATCAACTCGCTGACCCTGAGCCCGGCGCTGTGCGGGCTGCTGCTGCGCCGGCCGGAGATGTACCGGCGCGGGCCGTTCGCCCTGTTCAACCGGGTGCTGGACCGCACCCGCGACGCCTATGGCCGGCTGGTCGGCGCCGGCAGCCGCTGGCTGCTGCTGTCGCTGGCGCTGTTCGCCGGCATCGCCGTGGGCACCGGCCTGCTGATGCGGACCCTGCCGTCGGCCTTCCTGCCGGCGGAGGACCAGGGATATTTCTTCGTCAATGTCCAGCTGCCCAGCGCCGCCGCCCTGCAGCGGACCGACGCCGTGCTGGACCAGGTGGAAGGCATGCTGCGGGAAACGCCCGGCGTCGCCGACGTGATCAGCGTGTCGGGCTTCAGCCTGCTGAGCGGCGCCGGCTCCAACGCCGGCCTGGCGATCGTGGCGCTGGAACCGTGGGAGGAGCGGACCGAGCCGGCCGAGCAGGTCTCCGGCCTGCTGGCGAGCATCCAGCCGCGCCTCGCCGCCATCCCGCAGGCGACCATCTTCGCCTTCAACCCTCCCAGCATCCCCGGCGTCGGCTCCACCGGGGGATTCGACTTCCGGCTCCAGGCGCTGGGCGGGCAATCGCCGCAGGAGCTCGCCTCGACGCTCCGCGGGCTGCTGATCGCGGCCAACCAGGACCCCGCGCTGCGGGCGGTGTTCAGCACCTACAGCGCCGAGGTGCCGCACCTGTTCCTGGAGCTGGACCGGACCAAGGCGGCCCTGCTCGGCATCACGCCGGGCGACGTGTTCTCGACGCTGCAGGCGCACCTGGGCTCGCTCTACGTCAACGACTTCAACCTGTACGGCCGGGTATTCCGCGTGATGGTGCAGGACCAGGCGCGGTTCCGCGACGGGGCCGACGCGATCGACCGGCTTCATGTCCGGGCCGCCGGGGGCGAGCTGGTCCCGCTGCGCAGCATCGCCACGGTCCGGACCGTGCTGAGCCCCGACGCCATCGGCCGCTACAACCAGTTCACCGCGGTCTCGGTCAACGGCCAGCCCGCGCCCGGCGCCAGCTCCGGCGACGCGCTGGCCGCCATGGCCCGGGTGGCGAACGACACGCTGCCGGCGGGCTACGGGTTCGAATGGTCGGGCCTGTCCCTGCAGGAGGTCCAGACCGGCAACCAGACGGCGATCGTGTTCGGGCTGGCGCTGCTGTTCGCCTATCTGTTCCTGGTCGCCCAGTTCGAAAGCTGGCTGGTGCCCCTGTCGGTGGTCCTGTCGGTCGCGATCGCCGCCGGCGGGGCGGCGGCCGGGCTGTGGCTGGCCGGCATCCCGGTCGACGTCTATGCCCAGATCGGCTTCGTCCTGCTGATCGGCCTCGCCGCCAAGAACGCCATCCTGATCGTCGAGTTCGCCCGGACCCGCCGCGAGGAGGGCATGCCGATCGTCGAGGCCGCGGTGGAGGGCGCCCGGACCCGCTTCCGCGCGGTGCTGATGACCGCCATCGCCTTCATCCTGGGCGTCGTCCCGCTGCTGGTCGCGGTCGGGGCGGGTGCCGCGAGCCGCCGGTCGATCGGGACCACGGTGTTCAGCGGCATGGTGGCGGCCACCATCGTCGGCATCGTCTTCGTGCCGATCCTCTTCACCCTGTTCGAGCGGATCTCCGAGCGCCTGACCCGGAGCCGCGGCACACGGCCCCAGGAGGCGCCGGCGGAGTGAGCCCCGATTGCATCGGCGGCGATTACCGCTATGGTGGCCCCCTGGATCGATTCTGGCCGCCCGGTGGGGCGGCCGTCAGGGAAGGGGAAGCGATGGGACGGGACTGGCCGAGGGAATGGCAGAAGGCGGCCACGGCGGAACAGCGCGCCCGCAACGTCTTCCTTCAGGCGCAGGAGCGCGCGCTCCACGTGGTCCGGTTCGAGGAGGGCGAGAGGGCCGCGGTCCTCAGCGCCGCCGACGGGGCCTACCGCGACTGGACGGCGGCGCGGGCAGCCCTGGACAATTTCGTGGCGGACTGGCGCCAGTCGGTCGGAGAGACCGCCGCCGGCTGAGCCGGGAGGCGGCCTCCCCGGTCACCGGCCGGGGCGGGCGAGCGCCGCGGCGCCCAGGCCCGCCATTCCCGCCAGCGCCAGGACGGCGAGGGTGCGCCGGGCGCGCGCCCGCTCCGGTTCGCCCCAGCCGCCGCGGGTTCGGCGCCCGTCCATCACCGGTTCGAACAGCGAGCCCGGGGAGGCCGGCGCCCGGGGACCGGAGCGCAGGAGGAAGCGTTCGCCCAGGCGGGCCACCAGCCTTCCCGTCCGGTCCGGAGCCACCGCGTAGGGGACGGCCAGCGCGTGCTGCGCGCCGATGCGCACCGACCGGCGGGGCCGGAACGCCAGTTCGACCATCACCTCGGCGACCCGCTCGGGCGTGACGACCGGCGGGACCGGGCGAAGCGCGCGGCCGGTATAGTTGGGCGAATGCAGGTTGGTCGGCGTGTCCACGAAGGGCGGGTAGACCCCGCAGACCCGGATGTCGGAATGGGCCGACAGCTCGTCGCGCAAGGCCTCGGTGAAGCCGGCGAGGCCGAACTTGGTGGCGGTGTAGGTGGTGGCCCACGGCATCGGGACCTTGCCGCCGATCGAGATGTTGTTGATCAGGATCCCGCGCCCGCCATGGGCGAAGAAATGGGGCAGGACCGCGTGGGTGCCGTTGATGGCGCCGAGCAGGTTCACCTCCACCAGTCGGGCCTGGCTTTCCAGCGGGATCTCCTCGAACGGCCCCCACAGGCTCATGCCGGCATTGTTGATCCAGATGTCGATCCGACCGAACGCCTCCGCCGCGGCGCCGGCCAACCCGCGCATCTGCGCCGGGTCGGTGACGTCGGCGGTGACGGCAAGCGCCCGGCCGCCCAGGCTTTCGCATTCGCGGGCCGCCAGATCCAGCAGGCCCGTCCGCCGGGCCGCCAGGACAATGTTGGCGCCCAGGCGGGCGAAGGCGTGCGCGGTCGCCAGCCCCATGCCGCTCGACGCGCCGGTGATCACCACGGTGGTGTCGCGCAGGCTTGCCATGGCGGGTCAGCTCGTGCCGGGCTGGGTCAGGTCGTCGGCACCCTCGGCCCGTTCGAGCAGTTCCTTGACGCTCAACCCCGCAGGGGTCGAGCCCTGGAGCGACCCGTCGCCCGGCGTCCGGTCCATGTCCAGGCGCTCGTCGCCGGGCTGCGGTCCGGTCCCGGTATTCTCCTCGCGGACCGAGCCCGAGGGTTGGCCCGAGGGTTGGGACGTCGTCTCCGGCCGGTCGGGCCGGCCCTCCTCCGGCTTGCTCTTGTCCTGGGCCATCGTCGAACCTCCTTTGAAAGACCGGCCGGGCCGCCTCGGGTGAGGCGCCCTCCGGGAAACGGAAAACGGACCGCCACCGCGGCGTCAGGAACCGTGCCGGCGGCTTTTGCCGGCGGCGGCATGGACCGTCCGGCTGGTCGCCCGGGCCGACAGATCCGCGAGCAGCAGCCCCAGCTGGAGCGTGAGATCGACCTGCCTCACCATCAGGTCGGCCTGCAGGGAGACCATGGTCTGCGGCGAACGGCAATGCGCCAGCTTCCGGGCATGCGCCAGGTTCATCCCGACGGTCCGGCGCGCATAGCCCAGATACTCCCGCCAGATCTCCGAGCCGCTGCCGGCCAGGATGTCCTGGCAGTCCAGGAGAGTGTCGGCGGCGCGCGACGCCTGCTGGAGCGAAAGGGTCAGGTTGTCCGGCCCCTGCCGGAGCGCCTGGAGATGCTCGGCGGCCTGCCCGGCAAGGCGGGCCGCCCCGCTGCCCAGCCGTCCCCCGCCGTCTTCCTGGGGTGCTCCGTCGGCATGCCCGCTTTGCTCGGCAGCGGGCCCGGCCTCCTCCGCGGGGTCGTCGCGGGGCGGTTCCTTTCGGCCGCCAGCCAGGGCGGCGACCGCGGCGGCGCCCCCCATGGCCAGCGCCGCGGCGCCTCCGGCGGTGAGAAGCCTGCCGAACCCGCCCGCAGGCCGGGACCCGATGCCGTCTGCCCGCCTGCGTGGCTTGAACTGGAGTCTGGGAAGGGGGCCTTCGGTGATCATGCTGTGGCTTTCGCCTTCGGGTGGAGTTGCGGCCGACGGCACGTGGTCGACCGGGACCGATGGGGATCCTGGCCGCCAACAGGACCGACGACCCGCCGTCACGCACGCGGCCCGGCGTTTTTTCACCCCCGGCGAGAAGGTCACCACCTAACGTACAGGTGACGGCGGAAAGCCGCGGATTTCCGCGCCCGGCCGGGTCCCCGCCGGCGAAAAGCGCCGGGCGGGTTCCCGCAACTCCCGCGCTGCGGACCTGTTGGGCCTCGTCGCTTAGGCTTTCTGGTGCAATGCACAAGACGGATCGGGGATCCGGTGCGAGAAAGAGGTTGGATTACGATGGCTGCTCAAACCGTGCGGAAGGGCGAGGCTGCCCTGAGGATCGCCGAACTGGTCGGGTCCGAGGGGATGCCGGTCAGGCCCAGCGACGAGGCGTACCCGCATGTCACGACCGACGATTGGGGCGACGTGCTGGTGGCCGATTACGAGGCCGTGCAGACCGCCCTCGACGAAGGGGCCGTGGTCCGGGACCCGGAGAGCGGATTCCTGAGGACGAACGCGGCCTCCTGATGCCGTCCGGCGCCTCCCCGGTCCGGGGACGGTCCGGGGACGGCACGGGAAGAATGCGTCCCGCCGGTGGCCGGGCGCCGCGCCGGGCACATATGTATGCACCTGCGCTGCCCCTGGAGACCGGTTCTTGACCCATTCCCCACCGACCCCGCCCCAGCCCCGTTTCGGCTGGTGCTGCCAGTTTATCCCGCCCGACGGCGACGCCGAGACCGCCAAGCGGATGAACCCCGGCACCGTCACCGTGGCGACGCTGAGCCGGCTGGAACCCGCCCGCGCGGCGGAGAAGCTGGAGCACGTGCTGCGCCGGAACCTGCAGTCGCTGCACCTGCAACTGGCCGAGGTGGCGCGCCACCCCGCTTACCGCCGGCTGCTGCGCATCAACAGCGGCCTGCTGCCGGTCTATACCCACGCCATCGGGCTGCCGCTCTACCGGGAGCCGGCGATCCGCGCGCTGGTCGAGAACGCGCTCGACCATGCCGGCCGCAAGTCGCGCGAGGCCGGCATCCGCATCGGCCTGCACCCCGACCAGTTCTGCGTGCTGAACAGCGCCAACCCGGCGACGCTGAAGAACTCGGTGGACGAGCTGGAATATCATGCCGACATCCTGCGCATGATGGGCCTGACCGACGGCTGGCACCCGCAGGGCGCCCATGTCAACATCCATGGCGGCGGCCGCGCGGAGGGGATCGCGGGGTTCCGCCGCGGCCTCGCCCTGCTGTCGGAGGACGCCCGCAACCTGGTGACGGTCGAGAACGACGAGATGTCGTACGGGCTGGACGACCTGCTGCCGCTGGCCGACACGGTGCCGATCATCCTCGACCTGCACCACCACTGGGTCAAGTCGGAGGGCGAGTATATCCGGGCCGACGATCCCCGGATCGAGACGATCCGCCGGTCCTGGCGCGGCGTCCGCCCGATCGCCCATATCAGCGTCTCGCGGGAGGACCTGCTGGACGGCTGGCCGGCGGACGAGCTGCCCGATTACGCCGTGCTGGGCGCCCGCGGGCTGAAGGCCCGGGACCTGCGGGCCCATTCCCAGCGCATGTGGAACCACGCGGTCAACCGGCTGGTCTCGGAGCACTTGGCCTGGGCCGACTTCGAGGTGGAGGCCAAGGCCAAGAACCTGGCCGTGGACGACCTGGAGCGCGACGCCCTGCGCCTGGGCGCGGTCCCGGCGGGGGTCCCGGCGCAGTGACCGTCCCGCCGCTGGACGTCGCCCGCATCCTGGTGGAGCCCGCCGCCGCGGCGCACCCGCGCGGCCGGCAGATCCTGGAGCGGTTCCCCGACGCCGAACGGGTCGAGGTCGCCTCGCACTGGAACATCCCCGACCTGCACGGCGACAGCGACAAGATCGAGGAGTGGGTCCGCACCAAGCGCAGCGTTCTGGTCCTGGGCGTCAAGAAGTCGCTGTCGGTGCGGCCCAACGGGCGGAGCGGCGACTTCATCGCGCCGTCGCATTCCAACGGCTGCGCGATGGCCTGCGTCTACTGCTACGTCTCGCGCCGCAAGGGCTACGCCAACCCGATCACGACCTTCGTCAATATCGAGGGGATATGCGCCACCATCGAGCGCCACGCCGCCCGGACCGGCCCCAAGACGGAGCCGAATCAGGTGGACGGGCATGCCTGGGTGTACGACGTGGGCGAGAACGGGGACTGCTCGGTCGATGCGCTGATCTGCGACAACCTGCGCGACCTGACCGCGCTGTTCCGCCGGCTGCCCAACGCCAAGGGCAGCTTCGCGACCAAATACGTGAACCGGGACCTGCTGTCCTACGACCCCGGCGGCGGCATGCGCATCCGCTTCAGCCTGATGCCGGCCGAGCTGGCGCGCACGCTGGACGTGCGGACCTCCCCCATCCCGGAGCGCATCGCCGCGATCGACGATTTCGTCCGGGCCGGCTGGGAGGTCCACCTGAACTTCAGCCCGGTGGTCGCCTACGAGGGCTGGACCGCCGACTATACCGAGCTGTTCCGGCAGGTCGACGCGGCGCTGTCGGACCGGGCGAAGGCGCAGCTCGCGGCCGAGGTGATCTTCCTGACCCACAATGAGGGCCTGCACGAGGTCAACCTGCGCTGGCATCCCAAGGCCGAGGAGAAGCTGTGGACGCCGCGCTGGCAGGAGAGCAAGGTCTCCGAGAACGGCGCCGTCAACGTCCGCTACCGGGCGCCGCTGAAGGGCAAGATGATCGCCGTCTTCCGCGAGATGCTCGCCCGCGAGATGCCCTACTGCCGCATCCGCTACATCTTCTGAGGAGATTTCCGCCGGAACGCTTCCAGATACGGATATGCGAACCTGGTATACGGGGCCATGGCCGAGTGATCCGCCACCGGGCGGGTCCCGTCGCGGCGCCCGGCCCACGGGTCGCCCCGGATGCCGGGGCCGTCAGTCGTCGTCCGCCGAGGCGGGCAGGATGGCACCGTCCAGCTTCGCCCCGTCCAGCACGGCCCCGGTCAGGTTGGCGTCGATCAGGACCGCGTCGGTCAGGTCGGCGCCGCCGAGGTCGGCGAAGGCGAGGTTGACGTCCCGGAGGTTGGCGCCGACGAGACTGGCGCCGGCCAGCTTGGCCCCGGTCAGGTTGACCGGCCACCGGCGCCCGGCGGCGCGGCCGACGCCGCTCTTGATGTCGACCGACCCCAGCTTGGCGCCGTCCAGCCGCGCGCCGCTGAGGTCGCTGCCCCGCAGGTTGGTGCCGTCCAGGGTCGCCCCGGTGAAGTCCACGTCGCGCAGGACGGCGTCGGACAGGTCCGACATGACGACCAGCGCTTCCCGGAGCGTGGCCCCGGACAGGTCGATCCCGCGGAGGTTGGCCCCGCTGAGATTCACCCGCGTCAGGTCGATATGGGAGAGATCCTGGCCGGCGAGGTCGGCGCGGGCTCCCTTCGAGCCGCCGCTCCTGACCCAGGCGTAGTGGCTTTCCAGGCTCTGCTGGATCGTCCGGGGGAACTGGTCGGCGTTCCTCCGGATGTTGGCGCCCGTGCAGTCGACGCCGGTCAGGTCGACGCCGTCCAGCGTCGCCCCCATCAGGTCCGCGTTCCGCAGGTTGGCGCCCAGCAGGGTCGCCCCGGTCAGGTTCGCGTCCTTCAGGGATGCGCCGGACAGGTTGGCCCCGCTCAGGTTGGCGCCCTTGAGGTCGGCCGAGCCGAGATCCGCGTCCCGCAGGCTGGCTCCGGATAGATTGACCCCGGCCATCAGGGCGCCCGTGCAGTCGGCCCCGTTGAGCTTCGCCTCCGACATGTCGGCCCCGGACAGGTTGGCGCGGGCCAGCAGGCCGTCGTCGAAATCGGCGCCGTGCAGGTCCGAGCGCTGAACGGTCAGGGTGCTGTCGCCCTTGTGGTCGAGCAGCGCGCCGCCCCTGAGGTCCGCGTCGCGAAGGTTGGCGCCGCGCAGCCGCGCGCCGCGGAGATGGGCGCCCCGCAGGTCGGCGCGCTGCAGGTTGGCGCCGGTCAGGTCGGCCGCCTTCAGGTCGGCGGCGAACAGGTCGGCTTCCGACAGGTCGCTCCGCTTGAGGTCGCAGCCGGTGAGGATCGCGCCGGACAGCTTGACCCTCTGCAGGTTGGTGTCGGCCAGATGCATCCCCCGGAGGTCGGCCATGGCAAGGCAGGCCCGGGCACCGCCGGTGCGCCGGGAGAGCCAGCGGTCGTGCCTGTCGATGATGGCCAGCAGCTCGTGCGGAGTCATCAAGCCTCCTGCGTTCTAAGATTGCATCTATTTCTAAGTGCAACAAAAAGTTTAAGATTTCGGTGTAGTCCGATGGGGTTCGACGGCGAATGCGATCCTGGATCGCAGAAGGCCGACGGATTGGATGGAGCGGGCGGAGATGATCAGGGGGCGGATTGTCCACTACGAGATCCTGGTTTCCCGCGAGGGCCGATGGATCATCCAGGGCGTGGTCCGCGAGACCGGTTCGGGAACCGGCGAGGCCGAGGCGACCGAGGCGGCGCGCCTGCTGCTGGCGGCCGGGGACTGCGAGGAGGCCAAGGTCGTCCGCGTCCGCGGCATGATCACCGGCTACTCCACCAAGACGGAGGTCTTCCGCGAGGCGAGGCCGCCGGTCCGGGACAGGCCGATCACCGTGAAGGGCAAGGTCGAGCGGGCCGGCCCCTGCTCGACGGTGACCGACGTCCGCGGCCTGGAGAGCCGGATGATCCTGGGCCGCCTGTTCAGGATGTTCCTGGACAAGCACCGGATCACCACGACGGAACTGCTGCACAACTGGACCTACCTGCGGAAGCTCCAGGACACCGGAACCCTGGTCAACACGGCCACCCACCAGATCGCCGCTGTCCAGGCCAGGGAGCTGGGCGTGCCCGCCCGGGAGCGGGTCCGCGCCCTCGAGACGCTGATCGGCGAGGGCCTGTCGCAGGCGCGCGACCTGGCGGGCGAGAAGAGGCGCCTGCCGCGCTTCGACCCGCAGGCCCTGGACCATTTCAGCCGGCGCGTCCGGGCGCGGGAAGGTCCGGAGCGCCATGACTTCGTGTTCACCGCCCTGCTGTGCGACCACCTCATGGGTTTCCCGTCGATCGGCGGGAAGCTGGAGGCGGTGGTCGGGATGATGGCCGACGATCTGGACCCCCACCTGTCCGGATTGCTGGAGGGTGTCGCGGCCGACGCGCTGGGCAGCGCCGACATCGTCAAGGAACTGCTGGGACCCCAGCGCCATCTCGCCGCGTCCCTGTGCCGGCTGGCCGACCTTCTGCACGGCCGGCTGGACCTCGCCGCCGCCGGCACCAACCCCCTGCTGGCCCGGCTGGGCGGGCTGATCGGGGACGGCAGGGCGCCGTCATGCCGCGCGGTGCTGCTGGAGCGGCTGCTGGCGGAGCTGGGGCGGAACCACCCGCTGGACCACAAGGAACCGGACGCCGAGGGCCGCCTGCTGGAGGAGGTGATCCGCCGCCTGCGCCGGGACGGCACCGACGACATGCTGGGCGGCGTGCTGGCTGAAAAGGCCGTGTCGACCCGCCTGCTGCGCCACCGCCAGGCGATCCTCCGCCAGGGCGGCATGATCGAGGCGGCGGACGCCCTGGCCCGGACCTGGAACCCGGACATCCGCCTGCTGGGCCGGCGCCCGCGGGAGGGTGCCGACGTCAATCCCTGATCGCGCCGGCCCCGATCGCCGCCCGCATCACTCCTTCGGGAAATCGGCGCCGAGGCTGGTTTCCTTCCAGGCGTCGATCTCCTCGATCACGCCGGCCAGCTTGCCGCGCACGGCCTCCACGCCGAAGGCTCCCAGGACGAGATGGCGCGGCGGGTTATCCGCCTCCACGGCCTTGATGATGGCGGCGCAGGCGCGCACCGGGTCGCCGGGCTGCTTGCCGCTGATGCCGGCGGTCGCCTGCATGCGCGCCGCGGCGGTTTCGGCATAATCGGCGATCCGGCTCGGCGTCTGCTTCAGGGAACGCCCGGCCCAGTCGGTGCGGAAGGGGCCGGGCTCGACGCACAGCACCTTGATGCCCAGCGGCTCCACCTCCCGGGCGAGGGAGTCGGAGAGCCCCTCGACCGCGTGCTTGGTCGCCGCGTAGTAGCCGGAGCCGGGGAATCCGACGAAGCCGGCGACCGAGGAGAGGTTGACGACGTGCCCTTTCCCGCGGGCGCGCATGCCCGGCAGCACCGCGCGGATCATGGCCGCCAGCCCGAACACATTGGCCTCGAACATGGCGCGGATCTCGGCGTCGTCGCCTTCCTCGACCGGGGCCTGATAGCCGTAGCCGGCGTTGTTCACCAGCACGTCGATGGCGCCGAAGCGGTCCTCCGCCGCCTTGACCGACGCCGCGACCTGTCCGGCGTCGGTCACGTCCAGCGCCAGCGCCAGCGCGCGGTCCTCGTGGCCCCGGGTCAGGTCCTGCACGCGGCCGGCGTCGCGGGCCGTCACCACGGCACGCCACCCGCGGTCGAGCACCATCCTGGCGAGTTCCCTGCCGAAGCCGGTGGAGCAGCCGGTGATGAACCAGACTGGGGAGCTGGGGGACGTCATGCGTGTCTTCCTTCTTGACCGATGGTTTTATTCCAAACCAACAGGCGGGCGCGCCGGAGGGTTGCGTCGGCCCTTCCGACGGCGCAGATCATGCCGGCGGTGCGGGCGGGTGTTCTTTTCGGGAAAGGGCCGGAGATGTGGTCGGGCAAGCTTCTATCCATCGTGCTTCCGCTGGTCGGGTTCTACTTGGTGGTGGTCGGCGCGCTCTACGCCCTGCAGCGGCCGATGATCTTCCGGGCGGACATGTCGCCGGCTCCCCCCGACCTCCATGCCGTCCCCGGCTTCCGGGAGGTCTCCTACCGCACGGAGGACGGCCTGGGCCTGCGGGCGCTCCACCGGCCGGCCGCGGCCGGCCGGCCGACCCTGGTCTATTTCCACGGCAATGCCGACGGGCTGTCCGGCTCGCTCCGGGTCACCGCCGGCCTCGCCGCGGAGGGCTACGGCCTGCTGCTGGCCGGGTACCGGGGCTATGACGGCAATCCCGGAAGCCCAAGCGAGGCCGGGCTCTACGCCGACGGCCGGGCCGCCCTGGGATGGCTCGCCGCGAACGGCGTGCCCGCTCCGGACACCGTCCTCGTGGGCAATTCGCTCGGGTCGGGGCCGGCGACCGAGCTGGCCGCCTCCTTCCCGGTGGCCGGGCTGGTGCTGATCTCCGGCTACACGTCGCTGCCCGACGTGGCGGCGCCCGTCTATCCCTTCGTCCCGGTGCGGCTGCTGATGCGCGACCGTTTCGACAATGCCGGCAAGATCGGGCGGGTAGCCGCCCCGGTCCTGATCCTCCACGGCACGGCGGACAGGACCATACCCTATGGCCACGCGACGGCGCTCGCCTCGGCGGCCGGGGACCGCGCGCGGCTGGTGCCGTTCGAAGGCGCCGGGCACGAGCTGGTCGGCAGCCCCGCGCTGTTCCCGGTCATCGACCGCTGGCTCGACGGGCTGCGGCGCTGAGGGCACGGCAACCTCAGTTGAACCACGGGACCTCGGCGGACCGCCGGTCCTCCGGGACGGGCTGCGGCTTCAGCCTCGTATAGCGGGCCAGGATGGCGTCGTAGGTGCCGTCGGCGCGCACCTGCTCGAAACCCTCCTGCCAGCGTCTGGCCTCCTGGTCCGACACGTCCTTCGAGGCGGCGAGCCAGATCTCGCTCCGGCGGACGACATGGCCGATGTTGAGTTCCGAGACGTCGCCGCCGACCTCGCGATAGGCGTAGAGCACCATCAGGCGGGGGGCCAGCCAGGCGTCGATCAGCCGGTCCTTCATCCGCTGGGCGTTGATCCACTCCTCGCTCGCCGTCTGGATCCGGTTGAACCCGTGCTCGTGCAGGAGCGATTCCGCCCCGCTGCGCCGGAGCACGCCGATGGGCCGGTCCCTGACCGACCAGAGGTCGCGGACATCGACTCCCGCTCCCCCGACCAGGACGAGGTCGTCCGTGACTACGTTGAACAGCCAGCGATACTGGTCCTCCCGCTCCGGCGAGCGGGTCAGGGCCAGGATGCCGGTGTTCGGCTGGGTCGAGGCCAGCTCCTGGGCATGGACCCAGGGCCAGAACTCGACCGTGCCCGAATGCCCGATCCGCCAGGCGACCTCCCGGACGACCTCATAGACGAGGCCCATCGGCTCGCCCGCCTCCGCCACGGTCGGCGGCGGCACGTGGAAGGCGTAGGGCGGCAGCTCGCCGGTGACCAGCCGAAGCTCGGCGGAGACCGCCGGCGCCGCGGTGAGCGGGAAAGCGAGCAGGACGGCGGCCAGCAGGCGGCGGATCATGAGTCCCCCTCCCCTACATCAGAAGGTGCCGGCGGCGGAGCCGGTGACGATCGCGGCCACCGGGGCCGCGGCCGGCCGTCGATACCCTCGGGAGATTCGGGAAACAGGCGCCATCCCGGCCCATGCCGCGACTCCGACGGACTATGCCGCCGGAAGGATGCGGCATCATTCCCGTGGCTCGACCGCCGCCGGATGGTTGTTCAGGAACCAGTCGTAGGTGGATGCGATGCCGTCCCGCAGCCCGATCGAGGCTTTCCAGCCCAGGCCGGACAGGCGCGAGATATCGAGCGCCTTGCGGGGCGGGCCGTCGGGCTTGGCCGCATCGAAGACGAAACCGCCCTCGAACCCGACGATGTCCGCGATCAGCCCGGCGAGGCCGCGGATGGAGATGTCCTTGCCGAAGCCGACATTCAGGGGCCCGTGGTCCGAGTAGTGCTTCATCATGAACAGGCAGGCGTCGGCCAGATCGTCCACGTGCAGGAATTCCCGGCGGGGCGAGCCGGTCCCCCAGATCACGACCCGGTCCCGCCCGTCACGCCGGGCGGCGTGGATCCTGCGCAGCAGGGCGGGCAGCACGTGGCTGCCCATCAGGTCGAAATTGTCGTTGATGCCGTACAGGTTGGTGGGCATGGCGGAAATGAAGTCGCGGCCATGCTGCCGGCGGTAGGCCTGGCACAGCCTGACGCCGGCGATCTTGGCTATGGCGTACCACTGGTTCGTCTCCTCCAGCGGCCCGGTCAGCAGCGCGTCCTCGCCCATGGGCTGGGGCGCCAGCTTCGGATAGATGCAGGAGGATCCCAGGAACAGCAGCTTCGAAACGCCGGCGAGATGGGCGGCGTGGATCACGTTCGCCCCGATCAGCAGGTTGTCGTGGATGAAGTCCGCCGGCCGGGTGCTGTTGGCATGGATGCCGCCGACCGTGGCCGCGGCGAGGAAGACGGCGTCGGGCCGGCGGGACCGCACCCAGTCCTCGACCTCGGCCTGGCAGCGGAGGTCCAAGGCGCCGCGGTCGACCGTCAGGACCTCGCAATCCTCGGCGGCCAGCCGCCGGACGATGGCCGAGCCGACCATGCCCCGGTGACCGGCCACCCAGACCCTCTTTCCCGCCAGGGGGAAGATCGGCGCCATGCCGTCCTGTTCCGTTGCGCTCATGCCGTCAGGCTCCGGGAAGATGCTCGGCTCCGCCGTCCCCGGCTGTCCAGGGGCGGCGCTTTCGATCAAGGCGGGATCGTAGCGGCGCTTTTGCTAAAACATTCCCTACCTGCGTCCGTATGCCCGCTCGCCCACGCGGAGGGATCAGGACCGGGCGCCCAGCGGCAGCCGGATCTCGATCCGGCTGCCGCCGTCCACGGGCAGGAAGCGGGCGTCGCCGCCGTGGGCACGGACGACATGGCGGACGATCGCGAGTCCGAGCCCCGCGCCGGGGCTGGCGGCCCGGCCCTTGCGGAAGCGGTCGAAGAACTCCTCTCGCAGGTGTTCCGGCACGCCGGGTCCCTCGTCCGCCACTTCCAGGACCGCCTCCGCGCCGGCCGTCAGGCGGACCGTGACGGCGCCGCCGCCGTGGGCCAGCGCATTGTCGAGCAGGTTGCGGACGGCGTCGCGCAGGTCGTCGGCCCGGCCCCGCACCGGGACCGCGTGAGGCGGCGCATCGACCTCGATCGCCCTGCCGGCGGTCTCGGCCACCGGCAGGACCGCGGCGGCGGCTTCGCGGACCGTCCGGCCGAGATCGACCGGGGGCAGCGTCCGGGGGTCCTCGGCCCGGCTCGCGGCCTCCTTGCGCGCCAGGTCGAGCAGCTGATTGACCAGCCTGGTCAGGTCCGACAGGTCGCGGCGGATCGCCGGCCAGTCGGCGGTGCCGCCGATCTCCGCCCGCTGGAGCCGGACGCTGAGGACGGCCAGCGGCGTGCGCAGCTCATGCGCGGCGTCGGCGGTGAAGCGGCCCTCGGCCTCGTAGGCTCCGGCCAGCCGGTCGAGGGCGCCGTTGACCGCCCCGACCAGCGGCTGGATCTCGGCCGGCAGGCCGGCCGGCGACAAGCGGGCCGTGGGAGCGCCGGGAACGATGGCGGCAGCCTCCCGCGCGGCGCGGCCCAGCGGGCGGAGGCTCCAGCCGGCGACGAACCAGACCAGGACAAGCGCCGCCGCGACCGACAGGGCGAGCACCGCGAAGGGTTCGCCGTTTTCCTCCATCAGGGTCTCGGCCAGCGCTTCCAGCTCGGGGTCGATCCGTCCGGCGGCACGGACCAGGGCGCCGAGGAGATCCGATTCGCGGCGGGTCAGCTCGACCACCCGGCCGGCGACGGAGGCTTCCCGCCTGCTGGTGTCGAATTCCAGGCTGCCGCACCGGAGCACCGTGCAGGGGCGCGTTCCCGGCCGGCGCAGGACGGCGCGGATGCGCGCCTCCAGCTCGATCAGGTCGAAGGGCTTGACGATGTAGTCGTCCGCACCGCCGTCGAGCCCGCCGACCCTGTCGCCCAGGGCGTCGCGCGCCGTCACGATCAGCGTGGGGATCGGACCGGCGGGGCGGGACTGGACCTCCCGCAGGATCGCCATGCCGTCGCCGTCCGGCAGGCCGAGTCCAGGACCAGCGCGTCGTAGGCCGCCTCCGGCGCGCCGCGCGCCGCGTCGGCGGTCGCGACGGCATCCACGGCGAAGCCGCGCTGGCCCAGATGACCGGCCACCATCTCGCGGAGCGCGGGATGATCCTCGACCACCAGTATCCTCATGATGCGCCTTCGACGGGGGAAAACGGTGCCCATGGCATGGGCGGCACCGGGGGCGATCCTACACGTCCGTCAGGTTGATGTCAGCCCGATGGTGTCCTCTGCAACCGCCGGAGGGGCCGACCAGGGAACCGCCGTCCCCGATCCGGCCCGGGGCATCATCGGGAGAATCATGGAAAAGCTTTTCACAGGCCTCGTGGCATCGCTGTCGTCGTCGGGCTTCAAGGCGGCCTTGGCCGGGCTGCTGGGCTTCCTGTCGGCCAGCCTCGGCATCGCGACGCTTCACATGGCGACCGTCTTCCTCGGCGACAATTTCCATGCCGTGGTGGCGGGCGAGGTTTACCGCTCGGCCCAGCCCACCCCTGAACGCATCGCCCGGTACCGGAAGGAGTACGGGATCAGGACGATCATCAACCTGCGCGGCGACAATACCGGGAGCGGCTGGTACGACGCCGAGGTGGAGGCGTCGCGCAGGCTCGGCATCGGCCACGTGGATTTCCGCATGTCCGCCCGCCGCGAACTGACCATGGCCCAGTTCGGCGACCTGATGGCGCTCCTCCGGACCGTGGAGAAGCCGGTTCTGATCCACTGCCAGTCCGGCGCGGACCGCAGCGGGCTGGTCTCCGCCCTCTATGTCGCCGGCATCGCGGGCCTGGGCGAGGAGGCGGCGGAAAGCCAGATCTCGTTCGTCTACGGCCATATCCCCCTGTGGCTCGGCTCCACCTACGCGATGAACCGGAGCTTCGAGGCGCTGGAGCCGGCGCTGGGCTTCCCGGGCTCATGACCGTCCCGGCGGCGCGGGGCGGGATTTGTGGTCGGTGCGGGAAGCGGCTATCATCGGGGCCTCAGTTGATCACGAGGCCTTGATGTCCGCCGACAACCCGTTCTTCACGCCGTGGACCGCCGAGTTCGGCTTTCCCCCCTTCGACCGGATCCAGCCAGAGCATTTCCCAGCCGCCCTGGACCGCGGCATGGAGGAAGGCCTGACCGAGTTCGACGCCATCGCCACGTCGGCCGAGGCGCCGACCTTCGCCAACACGATCGAGGCCATGGAGGCGGCCGGGCGGCTGCTGAACCGGGTGTGCTCGGTGTTCTTCAACCTCAACTCCAGCCACACCAACGAGCACCTGGAGGCGATCGCCCGCGACTACAGCCCGAAGTTGGCGCAGTACAACGCCCGGATCTCGCTCAATCCGGCGCTGTTCGAGCGGGTCGCCGACCTTTACGCCCGGCGCGAGGGTCTGGGGCTGGAGCCGGACCAGATGCGCCTGCTGGAGCGCAGCCACCTGGGCTTCGTGCGGAGCGGCGCCGCCCTGGAGCCGGAGGCCAAGGTCCGCATGGCGGAGATCTCCGAGCGGCTGGCGACCCTGACGACGCTGTTCGGCCAGCATGTCCAGGCCGACGAGCAGGCCTGGCAGCTGGTCCTGGAGGAGGCGGACCTGGACGGCCTGCCCGGCTATGTGCGGGAGGCGGCGGCCCAGGCTGCGGCCGAGCGCGGGCTGGAGGGCAAATACGTCATCACCCTGCTGCGCTCCTCGGTGGAGCCGTTCCTGACCTTCTCGACCCGGCGCGACCTGCGCGAGAAGGCGCACCGCGCCTGGATCAACCGGGGCGCCAATGGGGGCGGGACCGACAACCGCGACCTGATCCGCGAGATCGTGGCGCTTCGGACCGAGCAGGCCCGGCTGCTGGGCTATCCGACATATGCCGACTACAAGCTCGACGACACCATGGCGAAGCAGCCGACGGCGGTCATGACCCTGCTGAACCAGGTGTGGGAGCCGGCCCGCGCCCAGGCGATCGCCGAGCGCGGCCTGATCCAGGCGGAGGCGGAGCAGGCCGGCTTCGACGGCGCCATCGAGGCGTGGGACTGGCGCTTCTACGCCGAGCGGGTGCGGAAGGCCCGCTACGACCTGGACGATGGCGAGATCAAGCCGTACTTCCTGCTCGACAACATGGTCCGCGCGGCGTTCGACACGGCGACCCGGCTGTTCGGCAT
The DNA here is from genome assembly GCF_016806835.2 of Skermanella rosea. Taxonomy (NCBI): domain Bacteria; kingdom Pseudomonadati; phylum Pseudomonadota; class Alphaproteobacteria; order Rhodospirillales; family Azospirillaceae; genus Skermanella; species Skermanella rosea. The sequence continues at coordinate 4,953,721 of NZ_CP086111.1, forward strand.
CACCTTCGCCGAGCGGACGGACCTGCCGCTCTACCATCCCGACGCCCGCCTCTACGAGGTCAGGGACAAGGAGACCGGCCGGCATGTCGGCCTGTTCATCCAGGACAATTTCGCCCGCGCCTCCAAGCGGTCGGGCGCCTGGATGAGCAGCTACCGCGACTCCGAATCCTACGAGGAGGAGGTCACGCCGATCATCGTCAACAACAGCAACTTCGCGAAGAGCCGGCCATCGCTGCTGACCTTCAACGACGCGGAGACGCTGTTCCACGAGTTCGGCCACGCGCTGCACGGCCTGCTGAGCAAGGCGCGCTACCCGTCGCAGTCGGGCACTTCCGTCCGCCGCGACTTCGTGGAGTTCCCGTCCCAGGTCTACGAGCACTGGCTGTCGGCGCCCGAGACGCTCCGTGCCTACGCGGTGCACCACGAGACCGGCGAACCGATCCCGGAGGAGCTGCTGGGCCGCCTGCTGGAGGCGCGCAAGTTCGGCCAGGGCTTCGACACGGTGGCCTATACCGGCTCGGCGCTGATGGACATGGAGATCCATTCCCAGGCCAACCCGGACAACCTGGACCCGGAAGCCTTCGAGCGCGACGTGCTGGACCGGCTGGGCATGCCGAAGGAAGTGGGACTGATGCACCGGCTGCCCCACTTCAAGCACCTGTTCTCCGGCGGCTACGCCGCGGGCTATTACTCGTACATGTGGTCGGAGGTGCTGGACGCCGACGGCTTCGACGCCTTCAAGGAGGCGGGCGACCTGTTCGACCCCCGCCTCGCCGCCCGCTTGAAGGACATCTACGAGGCCGGCGACACCCGCGACCCGATGGAACTCTACGTCGCGTTCCGGGGCCGCGAGCCGCAGACCGACGCGCTGTTGCGGAACCGGGGCCTGCCGGTGGGCTGAGGATCAGGCCGGCGCGGCCTCCCGCCGTTCCAGGCTGCCGGACAGCAGGGTGGTGCCGAGCGCCAGCAGGGCAAGCGCGGCGCCGACCCAGGGAATCGCGGCGTAGGACACTCCCGCCGAGATCGCGATGCCGCCGAACCAGGCGCCGGCGGCGTTGCCCAGGTTGAAGGCGCCCTGGTTGAGGATGGAGGCGAGGTTCGGGGCATCGCGCGCCTCGTCCACCACCCGCATCTGGAGCGGGGCGACCAGGGCGAAGACGACGATGCCCCAGACGAAGATCGTGGCGACGGCGGGCACGAACCAGGCGCTGGTGACGCTGAACGCCGCCAGCACCGGCACCAGGACGCAGAAGATGCCGACCAGCGCCGGCATCAGCTTCCAGTCGGCCAACCTTCCGCCCAGCAGGTTGCCCAGCGTCAGGCCGACTCCGAACAGCAGCAGGACCATGGTGACGCCGTGGGGCGAGACGCCCGTCACCTCCCGCAGGATCGGCGTGATGTAGGTGAAGACGCTGAACAGGCTGGCCGACGCCAGCACGCTGATGCCCATGGCGAGCAGCACCTGCGGGCGGCGGACCACCCGGAACTCGCCCAGCAGGTTCGACGGCTCCTCCCGTCCGCCCCGGGGCACCCAGAGGATGATCGCCAGTTCCGCCAGGACGCTGATCGCCACCACGCCCCAGAAGGTCGAGCGCCAGCCCGCATACTGGCCGAGCGCGGTGCCGAGCGGCACGCCCAGAACGTTGGCCAGCGTCAGTCCGGCGAACATCAGCGCGATCGCGCGGGCCCGCTGGCCGGGCGGGACCAGGTTGGCCGCCACCACCGACCCGATGCCGAAGAAAGTGCCGTGGCAGAAGGCGGTGACGATCCGTGCCGCCATCAGCGTCCCGTAGCCGGGCGCCACCGCGCACAGCACGTTGCCGACGATGAACAGGCCCATCAGGGCGACCAGCGCCGTCTTGCGCCGCAGCCTGGAAGTCAGGACCGCCAGGATCGGCGCGCCGACGACGACGCCGAGGGCATAGCCGGACACCAGCATGCCCGCGTCGGGAATGCTGACGCCCAGGTCCGCCGCCACGTCGGGCAGCAGGCCCATGATCACGAATTCGGTGGTGCCGATGCCGAACGAGGCGACGGCCAATGCTAGAAGCGGGAGGGGCATGGGGCTCGCACGGGAGATGGCCCGGAAGGGCGGTTGGAGGACGCGTGGCGGACCTTCCTCCCGGCGGTCATTGTTCGTTGGTAAAACAGTATGTCAGGCGGAGCGGTTCGCCCAGGGAGCATCGCCGCATCGCAGCATTACCGGCCGCGCATGACCTCGGCGGGAACCTCCGGCGGCTCCGGCCGGCCGAGCGGCGGGATGCGCAGGATCCAGCGGGCGCCGGGCCGGGCATCTTCCGTCCGCAGGCTGGCCTGGAGCTGGAGCGACAGCCCCTTGATCACCCGCATGCCCAGGCTGCCGCCGGCCTGGTCGGGGGAGAAGCCCGGCGGCAGGCCGGCGCCATGGTCGCGCACGGACAATTCCAGGTCGCCGCCGTCGACGGGGCCGAACCGGACATCGATCAGCCACCGTCCGTCGGACGGGTTCGAATGCTTGATCGCGTTGGTCACCAGTTCGGTGACGATCAATCCCAGGGGCACGGCGCCATCGGTCGGCAGCAGCACGGGTTCGGCTTCCACCCGGATGGTGAATTCGGGTGCCGTGGCCCTCAGGTCGTCGCACAGCGCGCGGAGATAGACGTCGAAGTCGACCCGCTCCACGTCGGTGCCCCGGTACAGCCGCTCGTGCAGGTGGGAGATGGCGCGGACCCGTCCGGCGGCCTCCTCGAACCGCCGCCGCGTCGCCGGGTCGGCGAACTGGCGACCCTGCATCCCAAGCAGGGAGTTCACCAGCTGCAACGAGTTCTTGACCCTGTGGTTGACCTCCCGCAGCAGCAGCTCCTGCCGCTGCTCCCAGTGCTTGGCCTCGGTGATGTCCTGGGTGATGCCGAGCGCCCGGCAGGGCCGCCCCGCCGGATCGCACAGGACCCGGCCCTCGCTGGAGACCCAGCGCCAGTCGCCGTCGGACCGGGCCACGCGGTATTCGTCCCGGAAGCGCGGCGAGGATCCGCGGGTGGCGTTCCGGAGATTGGCGAGGACGCGGTCCCGGTCGTCGGGATGGAGGTTTCCCAGCCAGTTCTCCAGGGCGCCGTGGGCATCGCGGCCGGGCAGGCCGCACATCTCGGCGAACCGGTCCGACCCGCGCGCCACGCCGGTTTCCAGGTCGACCTCCCAGGTGCCCAGGCTGGCGCCCTCGATCGCGAGGCGCAGCTTCTCGTAATCCTCCCGCCGGGCGGCGTCGCTCCGGTCGAGGTGGGCGGCGAAGCGGATCGCGAGCAGCGTCAGCATGACCGTGGTCGCGAGCACCACCAGCGCCGAGGCCAGGCGTTCGGGGAACAGGCCGGCGTCCGCCGCTTCCAGCGCGAGCCAGCCGGCCGCGACCGGCACCCCGACGATCGCCGGGATCAGGCGGCGCGCCGTCGTCCCGCCCGGTCCCCGGCCGCCCAGGCTCAGCAGCCAGTCGGGCGGGCACAGGACCAGCAGGCCGGTGAACAGGAGGGCGAAGCCCGCGGCGGTATGGACCGCCATCGTCAGGTACGGACCGGACGCGTAGAGGGCATTCTCGCTGTAGAGATATCCCAGCAGGGGCACGGAGACCAGCATCAGGCCGAGCAGCCCGACCGTGGTTCCGCTGTTGCGGCTGCGGCATTTCAGGATCAGGCAGGCGCCCAGCAGGACGAACCCGGCGGCCGACGCCGGGGCCATCCGCCCGGGATAAACCAGCGCCGCGGTCTCGATCTCCCTGGGGAACAGGAGCCGGTCGGTACCGAAATCGAACCCGAAGGCATCCTGGATCAGCGATTGCGTTCCCGTCAGCAGAACGAACGCGCCGCCGAACCGGGCGGGAAGCCTGAACCCGGCCGACAGGGCGGCCAGCGCCACCCCGCCGACCAGGATGCCGAGGGCGGTCAGCGGCTGCATCTTGGCGTAATCGGGCGCCAGGCTCTTCAGGACCTCGATGCCGGCGGCCCAGCCGAACAGCACGAGCATCCCGAGCGTCGCGGCCAGCAGGCCGGCGGCGAACGCGTAGCGTTCGTTGGGCCGGGTCATCGATCTCCGGCTCGGGTCGTCGTCCAGGCCGGGTCGTGGATCGGTCCGGCGGGACCGGCGGTCTTCTTCCTGGTCATGCCCTCTCCTGCGTGCAGGAGGTACAACCCGGGTCAGGCCCACCTGTTCCCCTACCCTCCCGGTTGGGCTATCAGGCGGAGACCGTCCTCTGCGCCACGTAGTAATAGATCGACAGGAAATGGCAGGTGCTGCCGGCCAGCACGAACAGGTGCCAGACCGCATGGTTGAACGGCATGCTCTCCCACAGGAAGAAGGCCACGCCGCCGGTATAGGCCAGCCCGCCGACGGCCAGCAGAAGCACCCCCTCGGTCGCCATGTTCGCGATGATCGGGCCGACGGCGAACACCCCCAGCCAGCCCATTCCCAGGTACAGCATCAGCGACAGGCGGGCGTAGCGGTTGACGTGCAGGATCTTGAACACGACGCCGAAGGCCGCGATGCTCCACATCACGGCGAACAGGGTCCACCCCCAGGCGCCGCCCATGACCAGCAGGCAGTAGGGCGTGTAGGTGCCGGCGATCAGCAGGAAGATGGCGGCATGGTCGCAGGTCTTGAACACCAGCTTGGCCCGCGCGTGCCGGACCGCGTGATAGAGGGTGGAGGCGAGGTACAGCAGCACCAGGGTGGAGCCGTAGATGGTCAGGCTGACGAGGACCCAGATGTCATCTTCCACCAAGGCGAGCGCCATCAGGGCCGCCAGCGCCGCCACGGAGAGCAAGGCCCCGATGCCGTGGGTCACCGCGTTCGCGATCTCCTCCAGCAGGGTGTATTCGTTGTCGGCGGCAAGCGGGTCGGTGGCATGGGGATCGGCGGCCATGGGTTCGGCGGGATGCGCTGGCATGGAACGGCTGCTCCTCGGTGGTGACTCCGGGCGGAACGCGAACGCGACAGATAGAATAACAAGTCTAGTGCGTAGATGTGACGTTCCAATGAAGGATCGGATAAGGGTTCGGGTCAAAGCGTTCGCGGACCGCGCGCCGGCCTTCCTTCCGTCATTATCCCCCTGTAATCAAAGCGAACCGGGCGCTATGTTTGGAGCAACCCGATGATTCGGGGCCGATAGATCCAGGGAGCGGATGGGAACCGATGAAGAGATTTTTTGCCGCCTTGTCCATCACGGCCTGCGCCGTATCGGCCCTCGCGGGCGGCATGGCGCCGGGATCGGCCCGGGCCCAGGATTTCAAGCCCGCCATCGTCTTCGACATGGGCGGCAAGTTCGACAAGTCCTTCAACGAGGCGGCCTATGCCGGCGCCGAGCGGTTCAAGAAGGAAACCGGCATCGAGTACCGCGAGTTCGAGGTGACGCAGGAGGCCCAGCGCGAGCAGGCGCTGCGCAACATGGCCCGGCGCGGCGCCGACGTGGTGGTCGGCGTCGGGTTCGCCCAGGCGAGCGCCATGGGCAAGGTCGCGCAGGAGTTTCCCGACACCAAGTTCTGCATCATCGACAGCGTGGTCGAGGCGCCCAACGTCCAGTCCATCACCTTCAAGGAGCATGAAGGCTCCTTCCTGGTCGGCATGATGGCGGCCATGGCGTCCAAGACCGGCAAGGTCGGGTTCGTCGGCGGCATGGACATCCCGCTGATCCGCAACTTCGCGACCGGCTACCAGCAGGGCGTCAAGCACGCCGCCCCGCAGGCCGAGGTCTTCCAGAACATGACCGGCACCACGCCGGCCGCTTGGCGCGACCCGACCCGCGGCGGCGAACTGGCCAAGAGCCAGATGGACCGCGGCGCCGACGTGATCTACGCCGCCGCCGGCGGGACCGGGCTGGGCGTGCTCCAGGCGGTGGCCGATAACAGGAAGCTGTCGATCGGCGTGGACAGCAATCAGAACCACCTGCATCCCGGTTCCGTCCTGACCTCGATGATCAAGCGGGTGGATGTCGCCGTCCACGACTGCATGAAGTCGGCCAAGGAAGGCACCTGGGCCGCGGGCTCGCGGGTCCTGGGCCTGAAGGAGGACGGCGTCGGCTATGCCGTGGACGAGAACAACCAGAGCCTCGTCACCGACGACATGAAGCAGAAGGTCGAGGCTGCCAAGGCCAGGATCATCGCCGGCGAGCTTCAGGTCCAGCCATACAAGCAGTAAAGACCAGCGGGCATCAGGACGGGGGTGAGCGGCATGACCGGAAACCGGGCCGGGGACACCATCGTGCGTGGCGGGTTCGGCGGCGGCCCGCCTTCCGACCGGGGGCCGCCAGCCCTTGAACTGGTGGGCGTTAACAAGTGGTTCGGCGCCAACCACGCCAACAGGAACGTGTCCCTGACCGTCCGCCGGGGCAGCATCCACGGCGTGATCGGGGAGAACGGCGCCGGCAAATCGACGATCATGAGCATCGTCTACGGCTATCTGCGCGCCGACGGCGGCACCGTGCTGGTCAACGGCGAGCCGGCCGACATCCGCACCCCCGGGGACGCCATCGCGGCCGGCATCGGCATGGTCCACCAGCATTTCATGCTGGTCGACACCTTCACCGTGGTGGAGAACGTCCTGCTCGGCGCGGAGGGCGGCGCCACCCTGGCTCCCGGCCTGGCCCGCGCCCGCCGGGAGCTCGAGCGGCTGGAGCGGGAATACGCGCTGGAGGTCGACGTGGACGCCGTGGTCGGCGAGCTTCCCGTCGGGCTCCAGCAGCGGGTGGAGATCCTGAAGGCGCTGTACCGCGGCGCCGACCTGCTGATCCTGGACGAGCCGACCGGCGTGCTGACCCCGCAGGAAGCGGACCACCTGTTCCGCATCCTCCGCGCGCTGCGCGACCAGGGCAAGACGATCATCATCATCACCCACAAGCTGCGCGAGATCATGGAGCTGACCGACGCGGTCACCGTGATGCGCCGGGGCGAGGTGGTCGCCAACGTCAGCACGGCGGAGACCAGCCGCGACGAGCTGGCCGAGCTGATGGTCGGCCGCAAGGTGCTGCTGCGGGTCGACAAGAAGCCGGCGGAGCCCGGCCCGGTCGTGCTCGACGTGCGCGGCCTGACGGTGATGGAACGCGGCGGCGTCGCCCGGGTCAAGGGCGTCAGCCTGTCGGTCCGCGCCGGCGAGATCGTCGGCATCGCCGGCGTCTCGGGCAACGGCCAGTCGGAGCTTCTGGAAGCGCTGGCCGGCATCCACCCCATATCCGAGGGCACGATCCGGCTGCACGGCGAGAAGATCAGCGACAAGGCGATGTTCAACGCCCGCGGCCTGCGCCGGGCCGGGGTCGCCCACGTGCCGGAGGACCGGCAGAAGGTCGGGCTGGTGACGTCCTTCTCGGCCGCGGAATGCGCGGTGCTGGGCTACCATGACGATCCGCGCTACAACGGCCGAATCCTGATGGACCGGGGCGCCATGCTCAGCCGGTGCCAGGCCGAGATGAAGAGCTACGACGTGCGCCCGCCCCTGTCGGACCTGCGCGCGGCCAACTTCTCCGGCGGCAACCAGCAGAAGATCGTGCTGGCCCGCGAGATCGAGCGGAACCCCGACGTTCTGCTGGTCGGCCAGCCGACCCGCGGCGTCGATATCGGCGCGATCGAGTTCATCCACCGGCGGCTGGTGGAACTGCGCGACGCCGGCAAGGCGATCCTGCTGGTCTCGGTCGAGCTGGACGAGATCCTGGCGCTGAGCGACCGCATCCTGGTGATGTTCGACGGCCACCTGGTCGGCGAGATCCCCGCCGGCCAGGCGACCGAGCGCCGGCTGGGCCTGATGATGGCCGGGATCACCGAGGAGGCGGCGGAGTAGACCCGTTCATCGGGAAGCGGTCACCACAGCAGTTCCTTGCCGAAGGTCAGCTGGGTGGCCAGGACATGCTCGAGGGTGACCAGGACGGTGCCGTCGCCATCGTCGGCATGCTGGTGGAAGACGACGGCGGTGCCGGACCCCTTCCGGGCGAGTTCGATGGACGGATCGGAGTCGGGGCCGGCGAACGCCTTGCGGAGGACCCGCAGGTCGATCATGTCGGTGCCGGGCGTGAAGTCCATGATCACGTCGCCGGCATCGGAAAGCTGCCGGTAGGCGAAGATGTCGTTGCCGGCACCCCCGACCAGGATATCGGCTCCGCCGTTGCCGTACAGGATATCGTCGCCGGTCCCGCCGTCCAGGTAATTGGCGCTGTCGTTGCCCATCAGGCGGTTGTCGAGATAGTTGCCGAAGCCGTCCGATGCCGTGTAGCCGTTGAGGTAGAGGTTTTCCACGTTGTCCGGCAGTCGGGTCGCGTCCAGCCAGCTTCGGATACTGTCTATGCCCTGGTTCGGCGCCTCCACGACCGCGTCGCCGTGCGAACTCACCAGATAGGTGTCGTCGCCGTCGAGACCGATCATGCGGTCCCAGCCGAGGCCGCCGTCCAGGCGGTCGTTGCCGTCGGTCCCGGACAGGGTTTCGCCGTACCGGTCGCCCTTGACCGTGTTCGTCGCCTCGCCGCTCCAGGGCAGCCAGAACGGCTTCTGTCCATGGGACTGGCCCGGGATCTGGAGTTCGATGGAACCCTTGATGGCTTGGGAGGCCGGCGTAATCACCGTTCCGTTGATCGTGATGCTATCGAGATAGAGGGTGAGGTAGGGATTCGGCCCGCCGTACTCGAAGTTGCTCACGTACTCGACGGTTATCGATTTGGCATCGACCGGGAGATGGGTCCTCAGGACGATGTCCTGCCACTTGCCGTCCATGTGCGAAACCGTCACGGCGTTGGCCGAACCGACCGGATAACCGTCGGCGTACAACTGGAACACTGCAGATTCGCGGTAGCCATCCCCGGCGACGCGCAGGTGGATCACATCCAGGGAGGGATTGAGCGGCGGCGGCGGCGGAATGTCCGGCCTGATCGCGGTCTCGACGACGTAGGCGTTGGAGAGCCACCAGTCGGTCGAGTCGTTCCAGTTGCCGTCCCGGTAGATCATCAGCTTGTCTTCGGTACCGTCGTAATTGTTCGGCTCCCCGGGCGCCCAGTTGGTGAAGCCGATCTCTTCGCCGTCCATCCATCGCCATTTTCCGTCGGGACCGAGGCTGCCGCCGATCCAGAGCCGCTCGCTCACGCCCATGGACAGCAGGTTGTTCTTCACGAACGCGTGCTCGGCCCGGCTGTTCAGGCTGGCCAGTTCCGTCCCCGGCCCGATCCCGGGAGCGGCCCGGGCCGCATCCAGCCACGAGATCGAATAAAGCGGAGACGTGACGAGCCTGTACCAGTGACCGTTGCCGCCTTCTTCGGCGGACCACTGCACCCATCTGTTGCTGCCGACCATATCTTCGTCCTTCTGCCCAGGAGGAGGGGCCCAGCCTGCACCCCAAAGATATGGATAAGTATATTTTCCAGTCATTAATGACACATGAAGTATACGTGACTGCAGATTGCCACGGATAATACTCTTGACTTGTTCGCGAACTTCACCTGAAGGAAGCAGCAATCCATTACTATAGTAATTATATCGGTCACCCCTCCCGGATCTGCCGGACCAGCCGCAACACCGCCGCCCGCAGCTCGGACGTGCCGCCCGCCAGCCGCTCGCCGACCACCCGCACGTCGCCGGCGGCGCGGCTGGTCTCGCCGGCGGCCTCGGCCATGCCGAGCGCGTCTGACGTGACGCCGCGGGTGGACGACGCGGCCTGGGCGACGTTGCGGGCGATCTCGGCGGTGGCGGCGCCCTGCTCCTCGACCGAGGCGGCGATACCGGCGGAGATCTCGTCGATCCGGGTCACCGTCAGGGAGATCCCGCCGATAGCGCCCGCCGCCGCCTCGCTGGCGGCACGGATGCCGGCGACCTGGGCGGCGATGTCCTCGGTGGCGCGGGCGGTCTGGCCGGCCAGGCTCTTGACCTCGCCGGCGACCACCGCGAAACCCTTGCCGGCCTCCCCCGCCCGGGCGGCCTCGATGGTGGCGTTCAGCGCCAGCAGGTTGGTCTGCTCCGCGATCTCCTGGATCAGCCGGACCACCTCGCCGATCCGCGACGCCGCCTCCTGGAGGCCGCGCACCGTCGCGTCCGTCCGCTTCGCTTCCGCGTTGGCGTGCTTGGCGATCTCCGAGCTGGTCACCACCTGCCGGGCGATCTCGTGGATGGCGGCGGTCAGCTCCTCCGCCGCGGCGGCGACGGTCTCGACATTGACGGCGGCGTCCTCCGACGCGGTGCGGACGGCGCCGGCGCGCTCGCCGGTCTCGCGCGAGGCGCCGACCATGACGCCGGACACCTCGGCGAGCCGGGCGGAGTCGGCTTCCAGCCGGGCCAGCACCTCGCGGACGCCGCCCTCCACCTCGTCGGCGAGGCGGCCCAGCCGGGCGCGCCGATCCTGCTCGGCGTCGTGCTCGGCCCGCTGCCGCTCGGCGCGCAGCCGCTCGACCTCGTCCGCCTGGGCGCGCGACGCCGCCAGGGCGCGGGCGACGTCGCCGATATCGTCGCGCCGCTCGGCCGGCAGGTCGTCGGTCCCGGCCTGGAGCGCCCGCCGGATGCGCGACAGCGGGGCCAGCACCAGGCTCGACAGCACCACCAGGGTGGCCAGCGCGCCGACCAGGGCGACGCCCATGTCGGACAGGAACCGGCGCAGCACGTTGCCCTGGACGAAGGCGTCGCCGCCGTCGGTGGTCAGCCGGGCGACGGCGCCCAGCCGCCCGCCCAGGTCGGCGGGCGTGAGCACGATGTCGTACCGGGTCTCCTCCGCGTTCAGCAGGTCCCGCGCGGCCTTGCCGTAGTACAGCGCCGGGGTCTCGCCGGCCCGCGCGAGCTCGGTTCCGTCCGGCCGGACCAGGATCAGCCCGATCACCCTTGTGTTCCGGATCACCCGCTCGGCCGACGCCTTGGCCGAGGCCGCGTCGGCCGCGTCGGGCAGCAGCCGCTCCAGCGCCCGGACGACGCCGGTCCCCTCCTCCGCGATCGTGCCGAGGAAGACGGAACGCTGGCCGAAATAGAAGACCAGCAGCAACAGGAGCTGGACCGCCACCAGGGCGGCCAGGACCCCGGCGGCCACCTTGCGGGCCAGCGGGCTTGAGAAGATGGCGGCGAAACTCATGCGCGGCGGCTCCGGTCAGGCGGTATGGAAGTCAGGAAATCACAGGGTCGGCGGATAGTGCGGCGTCAGCGCCTTCTCGCGCCGCCAGGCCCGCCAGAACTCGCCGAGGCTCTGGCCCCGGTGCCCGCGGTCGCGGTTGGCCCTGCCGATGGCGAACAGCAGGCGGTACTGCTCCATCAGGTCGCGCCGCGCCTGCCGAAGCGATTTGGAGCGGTCCCAGACATGGGTCATCTCCGCCCCGGCGCCGTTGACCTCCAGGATGGCGAAACCCTCACCGGCCTGGAGCCGCGCGATGTCGGCGAACCGCACGTCGAACCGGCCGAACCAGAATTCCGGGATGGCGCGGGCGATGGCGTCGAAGCGTTCGGTCATGGCCGGGGTGACCAGATGCGTCCCGTCGCGGAAGATGCTGCCCCGGCTGTGGCTTCCGGCGAAGGCGAGCCGGACCGGCTCCCCCGCCTCCGGCACCTGATCCAGCCGGGCGGCGTGGCGCGGCAGGTAGAGGTGCGGCACCCGGCCTGCGCGCGGGTCGGCCAGGATCAGCTCCCGCAGGGTCGAGCGTCCGTCGCCATGGACATAGGGGAAGTATTTCAGCGTCAGCGACACGATCCGGCCACCCTCTCCACCCGGTTCACGGACGTAGAAGACGCCCGCCTCCGCCTCGTACGCCACGTGGCGCTGGAGGACCAGCCGCGCCCCGGCCGGGAACCCCTCCAGGTAGGCCGCCAGCTCCCCCGGGTCGCGGACCAGCCGCACCCCGGCGCCCCGGCAGCCCAGGTCCGGCTTGGCGACCACGGGGAAGCGAAGCCCCGCCGAGGTCATGGCCGCCTCCGCCGCCAGCGCCTCGCCGATCGCATCGTCGGGGCGTTCGGGACGGTCCACCGCGACGAAGGGAGCGACATGGTCGGGCGCCGCCGCTCGGGCGAGGTCCAGGATGGCCGACTTCGACTCGCCGACCAGGCCGCCGCCGGGGAAGGACGGGTTCGCCGCGGTCGGCAGCGTGACGCCGCGGTAGCGCACCATCAGCCACAGGGCATAGAGGGCGATCGGCCAGTAGAACCGGCGCATCGACCAGAACTCGAAGGCGCTCAGGGGGTCCCCGTCGGTGTCCAGGGGCGGCATCCCGGCGTGCGGCACCGGCCAGGGCCGATCGCGCGGTTCGGGAGCCGGCACGGGAAGGGCGGACGGCGGTTCGACGAGCATGGTCATGGGGACACCCCGGTATCGACGGGTTTGGCCGCGGACGGTCCGCGCAGCAGGCGCGGCAGCAGCAGGGCGAGGAGGACGAGGGGCAGAAGCGCCAGGACGACGGCGGCCATGGGTCCGATGCCGAAGGTACGTTCCAGCAGCTCACCCAGCGCCTGTCCCAGCGCGGTCGCCAGCCAGAACAGCCCCGCGGTCCAGACCGCGACCGCCGCGACGACCAGGGCGGCGAACCGGGGGAAGGAGACGCCGAGCAGCCCGGCGGCGGTGTATGTCGCGAGCCGCAGGCCCGGCACCACGCGGGCGACCACGACGGCGACGCCCAGCCGCCCGTCAAGCGCGGCCCGCGCCCGATCGACCCGGTCATCCTCCAGCCGCCGGCGCAGCGCCGGCACCCGAAGCGCCAGCCGGCCCGTGCCGTACAGGCCGAGGTCGCCGAGCGCGATGCCGCCGGCCACCGCCAGGAAGGCGGCGGGCCAGCCGATGGTGCCGTCGAGCGCCAGGGCCACGCCGGCCGCGATCGCCACGTCCTCCAGCAGGAAGGTGATCAGGACCAGCGCCGGCAGGATGACCCAGGGATCGGCGGACGCGGCGATCAGGGCCGCGAGGGTGGCTTCGAGGCAGGTCAGCATTCCATGGCCTCCGCCCGGGCGATCGCCGCCCGCACGGTCGGGGCGGCGTTCCACGGCAGGAAATGGTCGGCGCCGCCCAGGACCACGGTCTCGACCCGGCAGGCGCCGGTCAGGTGCGTCTCGGCATAGGCGACGTTGGAGAAGGGCACCAGGTCGTCGTCGGTGCCGTGGACGATCAGTACCGGGCAGCGGACCAGGGCCAGTTCGGGGCGCAGCGCCTCCAGCTCCGGCTTCAGGGCGAACAGCTCGGCGTTGGCGTTGCGGATCGGGCGCGGCAGGACGGCCCGCACGGGCGCCCAGGCGCCGACATGCTGCATGGGATGGATCCGCTCCAGGGCGGGATCGAGGGAGGCGGCCAGCAGGATCACGGCATGCACCCGCTCCGGATGGCGCGCCGCGGCCAGGGCCACGATCGGCCCGCCCAGGGAGTGGCCGAGCAGGATCGCCGGCCTGCCGTCGTCCGGCAGCAGCGCCGCGACGGCGTCGGCCTGGCCGTCGAGGCTGGTGACGGCACCGTCCGGACCGCTGTCCCCGAAGCCCGGCCGGTCCAGCGCCACCACCTCGACCCCCGGCGGCGGATCGGCCAGGAAGTCGGCCCAGCCGTCGGCGGCGCCCGGCGTGCCGTGGACCAGGATCAGCCGGATCCCCGAGGGGTCGCCCGCCGTCAGGTAGCTGACCGTCACCGGCTCCCCTCCATCCGCAAGGCCGTCGAGGGACAGGCTGCGGCGCAGGGGATCCATCGCCGTCGCCGGCGTCGCCGGTCCGGGAACGCCGCACCCGGCCATGCCGAAAGCGACGGCGATCAGGCCTGCGGCGCGGAACAGCGACCGGCATCTCATGCGCAGGCGCCCGTCCGGGCCAGTTGATCGCCGGCGGCGCGCACCCGGGCATCCTGATGCAGGCGGGTGAACCAGGTCTGCTGCGCGGTGCTGCCGCCCAGCAGGTGCAGCCTCGGCAGCAGCGGCCCCAGGGTCGCGGCGGCTTCGGCGAACCGTCCGCCGGCATGGGCGGCCAGGGCGCGGGCGGCGGGCAGCGCCACCTCCCCCCAGACCGGGCGGCAGGGCGCCGGCCCGGACCGGGCGAACGCCTCGATCCCCGCCAGCAGGCTCGCCGCCGCCGCCTCCTCGCCCGCCCGCGCCAGGGCGTAGAGGTAATGCAGGTCCAGGAAACCGTTCTGCCGGTCGCCAACCCGCGGGCGGACATGGTCCGCCACGTCGGACCACCGGCCGCCCACGTCGATGCCGCGCAGCTCCAGGCGCGACAGCAGGGACACGGCATTGACTTGGTCCTGGACATAGGTCTTGCGCACGCCCCAGACCCGGCCGTCGAACAGGGCCAGCGCCGCCGCCCCCTCGTCCATGTCCAGGCGGAACAGGGCGGTGTGCCACCAATTGTGGGTATACATGAAGCTGGAGCAGCGCTCCCAGGTGGCCGACAGCGGCTCCAGGAAGGCCAGCCCCGCGGCGGGATCGCCGCGCGCCTCCAGAACGTGGGCCACGGCGTGCTGGGCCCAGGGATCGTCCGGGTTCATCGCGACCGCCTTGCGGCCCGCGTCCTCCGCGGCGTCGAGCGCCCCGGCCTGCTCCATCGCGAAGGCCAGCAGGCCCCAGGCGTAGCTGATCCGCCAGGCGTGCGGCAGGGCGGCCTCCGCCAGTTCCCGCATCCCCGCCCGGTCGCCCCGGTTGAGCTGGTGGATCTGGGCAAGCTTCAGGTTGAGCAGGTCGTGCGGCCAGTCCCGGGCGATCCGCCGGTGCAGGTGGAGCGCCCGGTCGGCGGCGCCCGAGCCCCAGGCGTCGAGGGCCGCCACCATCAGCCGCTCCCGTTCCGAGGCGCCGCCGACCAAGGCGCGGGCGCGGGCCAGGAACGGCGCAGCCTTCACCGCCCCCTCCGAGGTCTGGAGGAACAGGTACAGCGCCCCGGCATAGGCCTGGAGCAAGGCGCAGCCGGGATCGGCCTCGGCGGCGGCCAGCAACAGGCCGGCGTCGCGGCCGTGGCTCAGGACTTCCCCGGTGAAGCGGTCGATCGCCTCGACCGTGGCGGGAAACTCCGTCGTCACGTCCAGCCCGTAGCGGTCGCGCCGGATCGGCATCCCGTCAGCTCCTTCCCAGGCGGGCGCCGGACCGCCCGAACGGCAGGAGCGCCAGGAGATCGGCGCGGCGCAGTGCCAGGATGGCGGCGGACGCGATCCAGACGCCGCAGGCCAGGGCGAACAGCTCGCCGCCGTCCAGACTGCCGTCGGTGTTCACCACCTGGACGCCCAGCGGCGTGAACAGGTGGAAGAAGATGGCGCCGCTGATGACGCCCAGCGCCAGCAGGGCTCCCGCCCCCTGGAGCAGCACCCGGCCGGTGAACAGCCCGGCGATCAGGAGCGCCGAGGCGACCAGCTCGGCCGAGCCGACCACGTACTGGCTGAACGGCCCGGTCGGGGCGAACAGCCCGGCGAAGCCAAACCCGGCGGCCCAGGCGTCCAGCGTCCCGAAGATGTGCTGCGTCTCGGGGCTGTCGGTGAACTTGAAGAACAGCGACTGCACGAAGACGAAGGCGATGTAGAGGGACAGGGCTCCGACGAGGAACCGGCGTCTGCGATCGGTCATCGACGGTCTCCCCTCACTTGCCCAGGACCGCGGGCCAGTTGCGGTCGGCGCTGGCGATGAAGCCCGGGATGTCCTTCTCCCACCGCTGCTGGACGTCCTGGTCGTAGTTCAGGTACAGCTTGCCGTCGACCACCTTCCACAGCTTCGGGTCGCCCGACGCGGTCTTGTTCTGGGCGATCGCCCAGGCGCAGTACCCGCCGTACTGGGGCGCGTATTTCTCGGGCGCCGCGATGAAGAGGTCGCGATTGGCGGCGCTGGCGAAGCGCCATTCCGCGTCCATCCAGCGGGTCGAGAATTCCTTGCTGCCCTCGACCGGCCGGCCCTGGGTGAAATAGGCGACGGGGTCGTAGCCGCCGACCGCGACGCTGCTGAAGAAACCGGTATAGATCACGGCTTCCTTCGCCAGGGCGGGCGGTGAGAACGAGCCGACCGCCGCCAGGGCGGCCAAAGCGACGATCAGCGGGCGTACTGCGCTTCGAGACATCGTGAAACCCTGCCAAGTGGTGGGGACTTCCGGACCACGTCCGTATCCACACCACAATGTTCTTATTCGGCGGCCTTTATAATTCACATCCGCTCACTGAAATCGTGATGCTGTTCACAACATCGTGATTATTCTATTACCGTCGGCCGGAAAAGGCGGGAACCCTTGGTTTGTTTGAAACAAAACAAACCAGTCGGTCTTCTCCACCGGCCCTGGCCCGGCTGGCGGAAAGCTGTATGATCGGCGGGAATGTCGCCGATGGCGCGCGACTCCGATCAACCGACGGGGAGTGTTCCGTTCGTGACCGCGCATCAGACTCCGGACATCCCGGCCGGCCCGGGTCCCCTGGCGACCGGCATGGCGGCAGCCCCGGCCCGGCGCCGCTGGCTGGCCGCGGCGCCCGGTCCCCTGCGGAACGCGACCATCTTCGCCTGGCTCATCACGGTGCTGGCGGCCTTCATGGCCGTGGAGAACATCGCGTTCCCGTGGCCGGGAGAGGAATATGCCGCCTTCAACCGGCTGGCCGCCTGGATCACCGGCGCCCTGCTGGCGCTCGCCGTCAGCTCGCTGCTGTGCGTGCGGGCGGGATGGATGCTGGCCGGGCGGATGGGGATGGTGCTTTACGGCTGCGGCGTCGTCGGGATCATGACGGTGATGCTGGGGCCGGGGACGGGAATCGACGTGCTCGCCGCCATGTGCCTGTTCGCCGGCCCGGCGCTGCTGTTCGCCCGCACGGAGCGCCTGGCGCTGGCCGCTGCCTGCGCGCTGTGCGTCGGCGTCATCGTCTTCATGCAGGTCTGGATCCACCAGGGCCATCCGCCCTATGCCCCGGCCACCGCCGCCAACCTGGCGGAGGTCCGGACCAGCGTGGTGATCGTCGCCGCCTGCGTCGGCGTGCTGGTGGTCTATCTCTACTGGTCGGCGGAGATCGCCCGGGGTGCGGCGGCGCGCGAGGCCGCCCGGTCCGACGCGCTGCTGCTGAACGTGCTGCCGGCCAGCGTCGCCGAGCGGCTGAAGACCGGGGAGCGGCCGATCGCCGACCGGCTGGAGGCCGTGACGGTCCTGTTCGCCGACATCGCGGGATTCACCGCCTTCGCGTCGGACCGCAACGCGGCCGAGGTGGTGGAGGTGCTGGGCGGCCTGTTCTCCCGCTTCGACGCGCTGTGCGCGGCCCACGGGGTGGAGAAGCTGAAGACCATCGGCGACGGCTACATGGCGGTGGCGGGCGCCCCCGCCGGCCTGCCCGACCATGCCGGCGCCGCGGCCCGGGTGGCGCTGGGCATGATGGAGGCGATGGCGGAGACCCTGCGCGACCATCCCGGCCTGGGGCTGCGCGTCGGCCTGAACACCGGCCCCGTGGTCGCCGGCGTGATCGGCACGCACAAGTTCGCCTACGACGTCTGGGGCGATACGGTCAACCTGGCGAGCCGCCTGGAGTCGCGGGCCTCCCCCGGCACCATCGCCGTCTCGTCCAGCACGCGGGAGGCGCTGGGCGACCGCTTCCAGGTGGAGCCGCTGGGCACGGCGGAGCTGAAGGGCATCGGCGCGGTGCCGGTATGGCGGCTGGTCGGGAGTGCGGAGGGGTGATGGGGAGACGGAAGAGGAAGCGAATCGCCATGAGGAAGTGTTCCAAGCTGTCCTTGGCGCTACGAAATATTGAGCGACCCGCCGTTCAAACCGCGCCGACGCGTCTGGTGCCGCTTCGGGCCTGCCTTGGACGACGTTGGAGTGAAACAACGAAAATTGGCCACAGATAACGGCGATATACTCAGATGATCCACGGCTGTCCGGCACGGCGATTGCCGATCAACCATTGAGAACATTTCTAGCGACTGTTTTTTCCTTCGGTTCGTCCTCCGCGGGCTCGACCCGCGGATCTCAAGGCACGGAGGCTTCGAGGCTTCCCGCGAACGATGGCCGGATCAAGTCCACGGCTGTCCGGCACGGCGATTGCTTTCTCAATCAGAGGGTGCTTTTCTGGTAGAGAATTCTTCCTTTTATCGTCATGACCGGGCTTGACCCGGTCATCGCTTGCAGACTCCATCAGCGCCGCCGTGCGGGGAGATACCCGGATCAAGTCCGGGTATGACGAAAAGGGGGAGATTCTGCCTATCGTTCAGCCCTGTGAGCACTCAGCAACAACCGTGCCGGACAGCCGACGGATGATCCGGTTCATATCTTTGTCCATCGCCGTAATCTGTGGCAAGAACCTGGACTATATTTGCGCCCCTCCCGCTATCCCGGCCGGCACCCGGCGGAAGCCTGACCCCATAAGGAGCATGGCTCCGTCATGATCAAACGCCAGCGCCGGCCATAGCCGTAAGATTGGCTCACCGCCTCGACACCGCGCCGAACCTTTGGCTCAACCTGCAAAATGTCGTCGATATCTGGGAGGCGGAACGGGAGTTCAGCGCCTCCCGGAAGGACATCGGGGCGTCCCCCAGCGCGCCGGAGCCGGGTCTGGGATGATCATGCATCCAGGCCCTCGGTGTCCCCGTTCCCCGTAGGCAGCACGGGATACGCGCCGGGCACCCGCGCGCGCAGCTCCTTTTCGGCCGCCGCCATCTCCCCGTGCTCGAAGGCGTTCTCGTACTGCTCGATCTCCCGCGCCGTCATGCCGATAGCCGGCTCGCTCGCCACGTGGTGCCACCGCCCGACGGCTTGCACCACGTCGAGCAGGACTTCCCGCGCCCGCGCGGGCTTCAGCTTGAAATAGCCCGCCACCGCCATCACGGAGGCGATGGAGGCGTCGGCACCCGATTCCTCGGAAATCCAGGTCTTCAGGACGCGCGCCTTGTCCGGGAACGGGTTGACGTCGAACGCGGGCGACAGCCGCCACTTGCCTCCGCCGATGTGCAGGAAGCCGTGGTTGTTCATGTGGTCGTCCACGTTGTTGATAAGGACGGTGAAGGCCATGCGGCGCCACATCTCCTCCCGGTCCCGGTCCGCGTACCGGCAGTTCCGGACGATGGCGTCGGCGATCTCGGTGTAGGAGTGCTCCTGATCGTCGTCGATCTGGAGCATCGTCCTGGCCGAGGCATACATGAACCGCTTGCCGCCATCGCGGTCGAAGCGTCTGACCAGCGTGACCGGAACATCGTCGGAATGGACGATCCGCGCCTCGGCGGCATCGATGCGGGCCAGCTTCGCCAGCTTCAGGGCAAGCACCTCTCCCAGGGTGACCGCCCTGGTGTCTCCCACGCTCGGGAATTTGGCGATGCTCAGCAAGCCGTCGTCGTCAATGACGGAGCATTTCGGGCGCATGCCGCCCAGCGAAGTCCCCTTGCCCCGGAGATAGGCCAGGTCCCGCGCGGTTTCAGTTCCGGTTTCGACGGCCCTGGTGGCGGTCAGCAGATCGCCCAGCTCGATCAGCGGCGGCGTGCCGCGTTTGCCCGGGTCCGGGACCCGGACGAACTTGCCGCCGACCTCGAACCGCAAGGCGCCCACCCTGCTCACGTCATCGACCGCCAGCAGGAAGTCGAGGCCGTCGAGCGGACGGCCATCCGCCGCCCCCTTGCCGGCCTCCTTGAGGGACTTCGCGTGATCGCGCCGGATCACCTGGATGCCCCAGCCGTCCGGCTCGCTGTCCGCGAAACATCCGTGGAACACCGACGCGCGCTCCGACCCGCCCCGTCCCCGGTACTGGGCACCGCGGACAAGCGGCAGTGCGGGGTCGATCTGGAAGCGCTCCTTGGAGGCCAGCCAGCGCGGATGATACTCGAACGCGCTCGCCTGGCGCCGTGAGTCGGAGGTGAAGTACAGCGTTCCGACCGGATGTTCGGCGTCACCCAGGCAGACATTCACGTCGCGCCTCACAACGCTCCATCCCCCTTCGGCACGCGGACGCGCTTCGGCAAGCGTTCCTTGTCGAGCAGCAGTCCGGTGTCATCGTCCCGCATGTCGGCGATGTCGCCGAAGGGATCGTTGAAACCCAGTGCGAACAGGCACATCGCATAGGCGCCGATGGATGCGGCGGGGTCGCCCTTCTCTATACGCTGATAGGTCTGCTTGGACAGGCTCGTCCGCTCCAGCATCATCACCACCGTCAGCCGGCGCTTCCGGCGGGCGACGGCGATGTCGGCGCCGAGCTTCTTCAAGCCCCTCCTCACTTTGGCCGGCATTGTGTCCAAGACACCGGAGCGCATGATACATCATCCCCATGGTCGGTTGGCGGATGATGGAGCATCCCATGGGCCGTGTCAAAGGGAGGCATCGGTGCTGGGCGTCGCTTCCGGCCTGCCCTGGACGACGCTGGGCCGGGAGGAAGGGGTTTGGCCACAGATAACGGCGATATACTCAGATAAACGGAGCCGTATCTTTGTCCATCGCCGTAATCTGTGGCAAGAACCTGGATTACGTTTGCGCCCCTCCCGCTATCCCGGCCGGCACCCGCCGGTCGATGGTGAAACGGGCCGTGTTGGGGTCGAAGCCTCGGCGGTCCATCTCGTCCACCGCTTCGCCCAGCATGTTGACGAGGTAGACCGCATCGTCGTCGGTCAGCGGCGCGCCGTCGGCGTCGAACACGCGCATATCCCCCAGCCCGGCGTCGAACCGGGCCTCGTACCTTCCTGATTGTGGCATGATGCCTACCCCCGCGCCGCCGGCCTGACGACGGAGGGAGCCCCCCGCCGCGACGAACGGGGTCGCCGCGGCGGGGGTAACAATGACCGGAGCGCGAGCACTCCGTTTGTGCTAATCAACTGGGCAGCCATGGATGTATCGCCTTCGACAAGTGGCATTCATGGTCAGGCCGGGCCTAGGAGTTCCCGCTCTTCGGCTCGGCCGCCACGTCTGGATGGTGTGGCGCGCGAATTCTGATCCGAATTCGCGCGCATGTCAAATTATGCGCAGGTTTCGGAACGGTTTGGCGCAATAATGCTCCCGCTCGGGTTCTGTCGCTGCTATCATGCTCGCATCGGTTGATTGCAAGGCTTGGGCGCCGTCGCGGCCGGGCGGTTCCGGACGGGGCGGGCGATGGAATACGATATCTTCTTCAGCTACGCCCACGCCGACCGCGACGCGGCGCTGCCGGTCATCACGGCGCTGAAGGCCCGGAACCTCCGCGTCTTCCATGACGAGACGGAGATCACGGACGGCGACTCCATCGTGCGGCGGATCGTGGAGGGGCTTGGCCGCGCGCGGATGCTGGTGGCCTGGTACTCGGCCACATACCCGACCCGCCGCGCCTGCCAGTGGGAGCTGACCTCCGCCCTGATCGCCGCCCGGCACGAGTTCCCCGACGGCAGGACGGTCGAGCGCCGCATCCTGGCGCTGAACCCGGAGGCGGGCATCGGGCACCTCCATCCGGCCGACATCCTGGCGAAGAAATACGTCGATGCGCGCGGCATCCCGGCGGAGCAACTGGCCGGCCGGGCCGCCGCCCTGCTGGACGGGCTGGCCGGCAGCTTCGGCGAGATCCGGACGCTCGGCCGCCTGCACTGGTACGGCGGCAACCCGCGCGCCGGGTCCAGCCGGTTCGTCGGCCGCTTTCCCGACATGTGGTGGATCGACGAGAAACTGTCGAAGAACCGGATCGCGCTGATCAACGGCGAGAGCGTCGGGCTGGTCCAGGTGCAGGGCATGGGCGGCATCGGCAAGACCTTGCTGGCAGAGGAATACGCCCGCCGCTTCCGCGCGGCCTATCCCGGCGGCATCTTCTGGCTCAACGCCGCCCGGGGGCAGGACCTGGGCACGCAGCGGCAGGGCTTCGCCGGAAACCTCGGCATCGCGGTCGCCGGCCTGGGGCCGCATGAGGTCGAGGGCGCGCTGAAGGAGAAGTTAGCTGAACTGGACAGCTATCTGTGGATCGTGGACGACCTGCCGCCGGACGCCGGCACGGCCGACCTGAACGCCTGGAGCGCCCCCACCGCCAACGGCGCAACCCTGGTCACCTCCCGCGGCACCGGGCCGGGCGGAGCGGGCTTCGTCCACCGGCTGGGGCTGCTGTCGGACACCGAAGCCCACGAACTTCTGACCACGCGAAGGCTTCCGGTCACCGACGTGGAAAAGGCGGCGGCGCGGGAAATCCTGGCGCTCCTCGGCAACCACGCCCTGGCGGTGGACGTGGCGGGTGCCGCCGTCGCAATGCTGGGCTACCAGGCTTTCCGCGACCGGCTGCGCGATCCCGCCAAGGACGCGACAGAGTTGGCCGCGAAGCTGGCTGCCAAACTGGCCGGCGACCTGCCGACCGGCCATGCGCAGCAGATCGCGGCCACCCTGTTGGACAGCATCGACCGGTTGGACGCTGCGGGCCTGCGTTTCCTGCATCTTGCCGCCCTGCTGGCCCCTGCGCCGATTCCCCTGTCCTTGGCGGCCGGTGTCTTCGCCCGGCTGCCCGACGGCGACGACGGCTTGGCCGAAGCTACCCTCGCCCTCAGTGAAGCCACCCGGGAAGCCCTGGCCGAACACATACCGGGCAATGGGGAGGACGGCGGCGATGCCGCGTCGGTCCACGTGCTGGTCAGCCGCACCCTGCGCTTCCACAAGGGCGAACCGCCGCCCGCGATCCGCGATGCCGCCGTGGCGGGCTAAACGCGTCGATGCGGCAGGCCGACGACATCCGCAACCACGCCGCCCTGCTGCCCCTGGTCCCCCACGCCCGCGCCCTGACCGGGGACCTGCCGGACGCTCCGACAGCCACGCTCCTGCTGTGGCTTGGAGACTACAATCGTGCACGGGGAGCCTACGCCGACGCGGCGGCGGACTTCCGCCGAACAGTCGATGCAAGCAAACGCCTGCTGGGCGCCGAGCATCCCGACACCCTGGCCAGCATGAACAATCTGGCCTCAACGCTCCGGGCACAGGGCGACCGCGGTGGCGCCCAAGCGCTCCAGGAGTAGGTGCTGGCACTCCGCCGCCGGGTGCTGGGCGACGAGCATCCCGACACCCTGACCAGCATGAGCAATCTAGCCCTGACGCTCGGGGCACAGGGCAACCATGGCGGCGCCAGGGCGCTCGAAGAGCAAGTGCTGGCGCTCCGCCGCGGAGTGCTGGGCGACGAGCATCCCGACACCCTGACCAGCATGAACAATCTCGCCGGAACGCTCCTGCATCTCGGTGATGCTCAGGGAGCGCGAGCGCTGGTGGCCGATGCGTTGCCCGTCGCATTACGGAAGTACGGGCGCGCGCCCGAGTTTTCGCGAGCCTTAGTCGCCTGGGCTAAGTATCTCGGCGTGCCCGAGCCGTAATGCACCGCCCTACGGTGATCTTCGGATGGGAGCCGGAGCGTCGGTGTCGGCTGCCGCTTCGCTATAGCCGACCTACGAGGTGCCATGCCTCTACTCGGCCGGTCCGTACCTGTTGAGCGCCGATCGCCCGACGGCCCGGTTCGCACCGCCCTGCCGGGGGCACGCCCCAGGAAAGCATTCCTTCACCAGTTCTTGCTATGATTTGGGGGCGCCTCGCGCCGGATCTTTGCATCGTGAATATGAACCCCAACGCGGGCGGGACCGCGCCGGAGGCGCCCAAGGCTGGCCCGGCGAACCGGAAGCACGTGCCCCGCCGCGTCGTTTGTTGACATTCGCGTACATTCCCCAGGGGGAGGGGGTGAGCCGCCGTCGCGTTTTTCCCGCGCTCCGCCCCCATGGATGCTGACGAATGCTGACATCCACCCCAGGCAAATCCCGTCCGCCCGTCCCCGCCGCGCCAGTTTGGCGACCAGCACCTATACGACCGAGGCAGTGGGTTCACTCCAAACCGGAAACCCGCGCCCCGTAGCGTCCTTTGATGACATTCGCGTACATTCCCCGGGGGGGATGCGCGCGTCCTACCCCTCGCTCAGCCACCGCTCCGCCGCGCGGGCGATGCGGTCGGGGTAGTCGGGGAGGTCGGGGCCGATCAGGGGGAGGTCCAGGTCGGCGACGATGCGGGCGACCGTGGCGGTGTCGAGGGGCAGGCCGGCGGTGCGGGCGCGGCGGGCGATGACCATTTCCTGGCCCCAGAAATAGACCTTCGTGGCGCCGGTGTTGGCGCGCATGCGGCGGACCTGCTCCACCCGGTCGTCGCCGTTGAGCGGCAGCCAGATGTCGGCCAGCAGGGTGTCGGCCGGCGCTTCGGGCGTCCAGGACAGGGCGTCGGCGTTGACGACGGCGACCTTGGCGGCGGCGTCGGGCGGGAGCTGGGCGAAGACGCCGACCGCCTCGATCATGGCGATGACCTCCGGGTCGAACTCGACCACGGTCACCGCCGCGACCTCCGGGCGGAGGGCCGAGTTGGCGGCGGCCCAGCCCATGCCGAGGCCCATCACCACCGTATGGCCGAAGGCGGCGCGGCAGCCCAGTTCCTGGCTCTCGATCTCCATGGGGGTCATCGACATCCAGGTGCGCAGGCCCGCGGTCTCGCCGGTGCCCTCGGTGCGGGTCAGCACCGCCATGTCGGTCACGACCTGCACGCCGCTCCAATAGCCGGGGCACAGGCTGAGCGGCGCCACGTCGAGGCGCCAGCGCTCGCCCCGGGCGGGGCAGTAGGCCGGGCGGAACAGGTCCGGGGCGTAGAGCGGCGCGCCGCCCGGGCGGATCAGCCCTTCCGGAATTCCCTGCGTGTCGGCTGGCATGCCTTTCCCTTTCCCACGATGGCCGCAGGGTTCAACTATACATAGGGACTACCCATCAAAGATATGACCGTTTCGCGACCGTCTCCTTTCCGCCGCCCCAACCCGCTTGCCTCGCCCGGTCTAACCGGGCAAGTTCCAGGTCAACGGGAACGATCGGGGCAGGCGCTCGGCATGGCATCCGGAACGACGGCGACGGGCATCGGCAAGGGATTCGGGCAGCCCGGGGAGGTGCCGGGCTGGGTCAACAACGCCCTGCTGCCGGTGCTCAACCTCGTGGCGGCGCTGGTGGTCTCCAGCCTCGTGATCCTGGCGATCGGCGAGAACCCGCTGGCCGCGATGGAAGTGCTGCTCTACGGCTCCTTCGGCTATCCGGAGGCGATCGGCTTCACGCTGTACTACGCCACCAACTTCATCTTCACCGGGCTGGCGGTGTCGGTTGCCTTCCATTGCGGGCTGTTCAACATCGGCGGCGAGGGACAGGCCTATATCGGCGGGCTGGCGATCGGGCTGGTCGGGCTGGCGTTCGGCGGGATGCCGTGGCCGGTGGTGGCGGCCGTGGCGATCGTGGCGGGTGCCCTCGGCGGTGCCGCCTGGGCCTACATACCGGCCTATCTCCAGGCGAAGCGCGGCAGCCACATCGTCATCACGACGATCATGTTCAACTTCATCGCCGCGTCGATCATGACCTACCTGCTGGTGGACGTGCTGATCGCCCCCGGCCAGCAGTCGCCGGAAAGCCGGCAGTTCGACCAGTCCACCTGGCTGCCCTTCATGCACGAGGCGCTGGGCCGGGTCGGCATCGAGATCCCCAACTCGCCGCTGAACCTGTCCTTCGTCTGGGCGCTGGCCTGCTGCGCGCTGGTCTGGGTGTTCGTCTGGCACACCCGCTGGGGCTACGAGATCCGCACCGTCGGCCAGAACGAGCGGGCGGCGGTCTATGCCGGCATCTCGCCGTCGCGCAACATCATCCTGGCCATGGCGATCTCCGGCGCGCTGGCCGCCTTCGTCGGGCTGAACGAGGTGCTGGGCGTCCATCACCGGCTGATCCTGGGCTTCACCGGCGGGGTCGGGTTCGTCGGCATCGCGGTGGCGCTGATGGGGCGCAACCACCCCGTCGGGATTGTGCTGGCGGCGCTGCTGTTCGGCGCGCTGTACCAGGGCGGGTCGGAACTGGCGTTCGAGTTCCCCACCATCAACCGGGAGATGGTGGTGGTGATCCAGGGGCTGGTGATCCTGTTCGCCGGCGCACTGGAGAACCTGTTCAAGGCCCGGATCGAGGCGCTGTTCCGGCGCACCGTGCGCCGGCCGGCGGCGGCGGGCTGAGGCAGAGGGAGGCAAGGCCAAGCGATGGATTACCTCACCCTCCTCTCGGTCCTGGACGGCACGGTGCGGACCGCGGCGCCGCTGGTGCTGGCCGCCCTGGCGGGGCTGTTCGCCGAACGCTCCGGCGTGGTCGATATCGGGCTGGAAGGCAAGATGCTGGCCGGGGCCTTCGCGGCCGCCGCCGCAGCCTCCGTCACCGGGAGCCCGTGGCTGGGGCTGCTTGCCGCGGTCGGCGCCGGCATCCTGCTGTCGATGGTCCACGCCTATGCCACGGTCACCCACCACGGCAACCAGGTGGTCAGCGGCATGGCGATCAATATCCTGGTCGCCGGGCTGACCCCCACCCTCGCCTTCGCCTGGTTCCAGCAGGGCGGCCAGACGCCGATCCTCCAGTCGGGGGAACGGTTCGAGTCCATCGCCCTGCCTCTGGCCGACACGCTGGGCGGCGCCGTCCCGGTGCTGGGTCCCCTCTACCGCGAGGTGATCAGCGGGCATAACATCCTGGTCTATGCGGCGGCGCTGGCGGTGCCGGCCGCGGCCTGGGTGGTCTACCGCTCCCGCTTCGGCTTGCGCTTGAGGGCGGTCGGCGAGAATCCCAGCGCGGTGGACACCGCCGGGATCTCGGTGGCCGGGCTCCGCTACCAGGCGCTGGTGATCTGCGGCGCGCTGACCGGGGCGGCGGGCGCCTATCTCTCGACCGCGCAGGGGGCGGGGTTCGTGCGCGACATGACCGCGGGGATGGGCTATCTGGCGCTGGCGGCGCTGATCTTCGGCAAGTGGCGTCCGGCGCCGACGCTGTTCGCCTGCCTGCTGTTCGCGCTGGCCGACGCGGTGCAGATCCGGCTCCAGGGCGTCGCCATCCCTGGAATCGGGATCATCCCGGTACAGTTCATCCAGATGCTGCCCTATGTGCTGACCGTGCTGCTGCTGGCGGGATTCGTCGGCAAGGCGGTGGCGCCGAAGGCCAGCGGCATACCCTATGTGAAGGAACGATGAGCAGTCTCGACACCATGATCCCGCTGGCGCGCGAGGCGATGCGGCGGGCCTATGCGCCCTATTCCAAGTTCCCGGTCGGCGCCTGCCTGCGCACCGGCGGCGGCCGGTTCTACGCCGCCGCCAACGTGGAGAACGCCGCCTATCCCCAGGGCCAGTGCGCCGAGGCCAGCGCCATCGGCATGATGGTCGCGGGCGGCGACCGGCGGATCGTCGAGGTCGTGGTGATGGGCGGCACGCCCGGCGACGGCATGCTCTGCACCCCCTGCGGCGGCTGCCGGCAGCGGCTGCGGGAATTCTGCGCGCCGGACGTGCAGATCCATGTCTGCGGGCCGGAAGGGCTGCGCCGGACGGTGACGCTGGAGGAACTGCTGCCGCTGTCCTTCGGCCCCGAGAACCTGAGCTTCTGATGGATAGGGAGAGAGACATGGACGGGTCGGCCACTCCCCACGATGCCGCTGCCGTCATCGCGGAGCGGGCGCCGGGGTTCACGCCCCGGGTCGGCATCGTGCTCGGCTCCGGCCTGGGCGGGCTGGCGGACCGGATCGGGGACGCCGTCGCGATCTCCTACGCCGACCTGCCCGGCTTCCCGCGTCCCGGCGTCCACGGCCATGCCGGGCGGCTGGTGCTGGGCACCCTGGGCGGGCAGAAGGTGGCCTGCATGCAGGGGCGGGTCCACCTGTACGAGGGCGCGGGTCCTGCGGCGATCCGGCTGCCGATCCGGGCGCTGAAGCTGGCCGGCTGCGAGACGCTGTTCCTGACCTGCGCCGCCGGGTCGCTCCGGACGGAGGTCGGCCCCGGCCGGTTGATGGCGATCACCGACCATATCAACATGCAGGGCACCAACCCGCTGGTCGGCCCCAACGACGACGCCTTCGGCCCCCGGTTCCCCGGGCTGAAGGACGCCTGGGACCCCGATCTGACCGGGCACCTGGCCGCGACGGCGGAGGGGCTGGGGATCGACCTTGCCCAAGGGGTCTACGCCGCTTGGCTCGGCCCCTGCTTCGAGACTCCGGCGGAGGTCCGGATGCTGAAGGCACTGGGCGCCGACGCGGTCGGCATGTCCACCGTGCCGGAATGCATCGTCGCCCGCCACTGCGGGTTGACGGTCGTGGGCTGCGCGGTCATCACCAACCTGGGCGTGGGCCTGGGCGACGGCGAGGTCAGCCACGACCAGACCCTGCGCTCGGCGGCGTCGGCGGCGGCGGACCTGGAGCGGCTGGTGGTTGGATTCCTGGAAGGATTGGACCGGTGACGACATTGGATGCGGCGGCACGGGCACTGCCCCTGCTGGACCTGACCAGCCTGAACGACGACGACACCGACGAGCGGATCGCGGCACTGTGCGGTCGGGCGGTGACCCCGGCGGGCAGCGTCGCCGCCGTCTGCATCTATCCGCGGTTCATTCCGGTCGCGAAACGGCTTCTGGAGAACAAGGGCGTCGCTATCGCCACCGTGGCCAATTTCCCCGGCGGCGGCGCCCCCGCCGCCGAGGTCGCCGCGGATACCCGCGCCGCGATCGCGGCCGGGGCGGACGAGATCGACGTGGTGCTGCCCTGGCGCGCCTTCATGGCGGGGGAGCGGACGGTTCCCCATGACGTGCTGCGCGCCTGCCGGGACGCCTGCGGCGACGGGATCCTCATGAAGGTGATCCTGGAGACCGGCGGCCTGGCTGACGCCGGCCTGATCGAGCAGGCCGGGCGCGACGCGGTGGCGGCCGGGGCCGATTTCCTGAAGACCTCCACCGGCAAGCTCCAGCCGGCGGCGACCCTGGAGGCGGCGGCGATCCTGCTGGATGTTATCCGCGACTGCGGGCGCCCGGTAGGCTTCAAGGCGGCGGGCGGCATCCGGGACACGGCCGGGGCCGCCGCATACCTGCATCTGGCGGATACCGTCATGGGGCCGGGCTGGGCCACGCCGGCCACTTTCCGCTTCGGCGCCAGCGGGCTGCTGGACGCGCTGCTGGCCGACCTGGGCCATGGCAGGACCGGGCAGAAGCCTTCCAGCGGTTATTAGGGATACGGAACGATCCATGCTTCCCCCCATCCTTCCACAAGAAATCATCCGCAAGAAGCGGGACGGCGGCACCCTTTCCGATGCCGAGATCAAGGGCTTCATCGAGGGCGTCACCGCCGGGTCGGTGACCGAGGGGCAGATCGCGGCCTTCTGCATGGCCGTATTCTTCCGCAAGATGGGCCTGGAGGAGCGGGTTGCCCTGACCCGCGCCATGACCCGTTCCGGCACCGTACTGGACTGGAAGCCGCTGGGCCTGCCCGGCCCGGTCCTGGACAAGCACTCGACCGGCGGGGTCGGCGACAAGGTCAGCCTGATCCTGGCCCCCGTGGTCGCCGCCTGCGGCGGGTTCGTGCCGATGATCTCGGGCCGCGGGCTCGGCCATACCGGGGGCACGCTGGACAAGCTGGACAGCATCCCCGGCTACGTCTCCCTGCCCGACCGGCCGACGCTGGAGCGGGTGGTCCGCGACGTGGGCTGCGCCATCATCGGGGCGACCGACGCCTTCGCCCCGGCGGACAAGCGCGTCTATGCCGTCCGCGACATCACCGCGACGGTCGAGTCGCTGGACCTGATCACCGCCTCGATCCTGTCGAAGAAGCTGGCGGCGGGGCTGGACGCGCTGGTGATGGACGTGAAGTTCGGCTCCGGCGCCTTCATGAGGGAATTCGACGACGCGCTGGCCCTGGCCGACAGCATCGCCACGGTCGCCACCGGCGCCGGCATGCCGACGGTGGCGCTGCTGACCGACATGAACCAGGTGCTGGGCCGCACCGCCGGCAACGCGCTGGAAGTTCGGGAGTCGATCGACCTGCTGACGGGGGCCGGCCATGACGGGCGCCTGTACGAGGTGACCGCCGGCCTCTCCGCCGAGCTGCTGGTGCTGGGCGGCCTGGCGCGCGACGCGGACGCCGCCCGCGTGATGGTGGACGAGGCGATCTCCACCGGCAGGGCGGCGGAGCGGTTCGCCGCCATGGTGGCGGCCCTGGGCGGCCCGGCCGATTTGCTGGAGAACCCCGACACCCATCTGGCGGAAGCGCCGTTCCTGCGGGAGGTTCGCATCCGCGACGAAGGTTTCGTCACCGCCGTGGACACGCGCGCGCTGGGCGTCGCGGTGGTGGCGCTGGGCGGCGGCCGGACCCGCGTCCAGGACCCGATCGACCCGGCTGTGGGGCTGTCCGACGTCGCGGGCCTGGGCACGCCGACCGGCCCGCACGCCGCGCCGCTGGCGATCGTCCACGCCCGGACCGAGGAAGCCGCCGAAGCCGCGGCCGAGGCGGTCCGCGCCGCCTTCACCGTGGGACGCTCCGCCCCGGCGCCGGTGCCGCCGATCGCCCGACGGCTGGCGCGATAGCAAGTGCGACAGGAAACCGGAAGTTCCCGGGCCGAGACCCTCCGCGGCATCGGCCTGCTGACCCTGGCCCTGGTGGCCTTCGCCGTGATGGACGTGCTGATCAAGTGGCTGTCGGCCAGCTACGGCACGTTCCAGATCGTGTTCTTCCGCTCGGTGTTCGGCCTGCTGCCGCTCTGCGTGCTGGTGGCGACCTCGGGCGGCATCCGGCTGCTGCGGACGTCCCGGCCGGGCGGGCACGTGCTGCGGTCGCTGGTCGGCGCCAGCGCGCTGGTCTGCTTCTTCTACGCCTTCAAGCACATGCCGCTGGCCGACGTCTACGCGATCCATTTCGCGGGACCGCTGTTCCTGACGGCGCTGTCCGGCCCGATGCTGGGCGAACATGTCGGCTGGCGCCGCTGGAGCGCCGTCGGGGTCGGCTTCCTCGGCGTCGTCGTGATGCTCCAGCCCGGCAGCGGCATGTTCACCCCGGTGGCGCTGGTGCCGCTGCTGGGGGCCGTGTTCTACGCCTTCGCCATGATCTTCGTGCGGAAGCTGAGCCGGACCGAGACCAACGCGGCGATCGTCTGCTACTTCACGCTGACCGGCGTCGCGGTCGGCGCGATCGGCATGGCCGCGGACTGGCGGACGCCCGACCTGCCCGGGTTCGGCCTGCTGGCGGCCGTCGGCATCCTGGGCGGCGTCGCGCAGATCATGATGACCCAGGCCTTCCGCTCGGCCCCCGCCGCCGTGCTGGCGCCGTTCGAGTATACGGCGATGATCTGGGCGGTCCTGTTCGGCTACCTGGTGTTCGCCGACGTGCCGACCTCGGCGGTGATCACCGGCGCCCTGATCGTCTCGGCCAGCGGGCTCTATATCCTTCACCGGGAGACCCGCCGGCAGCCCCGGCCGGTCATCGAAACCACCGAGAAAGCCGTGGTGCCATGACCATGCCGGGTATTCCGAAGGCCGAGCTTCACGTCCACCTGGAAGGGACCGCCACGCCCGACCTGGTCCGGGCGCTGGCGGAGCGCAACGGCATGGCCCTGCCCCCCGGCCTCTT
The DNA here is from genome assembly GCF_016806835.2 of Skermanella rosea. Taxonomy (NCBI): domain Bacteria; kingdom Pseudomonadati; phylum Pseudomonadota; class Alphaproteobacteria; order Rhodospirillales; family Azospirillaceae; genus Skermanella; species Skermanella rosea. The sequence continues at coordinate 4,984,947 of NZ_CP086111.1, forward strand.
CACGGAGGCGGGCCACTTCGCCTGGACCGACTTCCTGCATTTCCTGAAGGTCTACGACGACGCCGCGTCCGCGATCCGCACCGCGCGGGACTACCGCGACGTCACATACGACTACCTGCGCCGCTGCGCCGCCGAGGGCGCCGTCTATGTGGAGGTGATGTCGTCGCCCGACCACGCGAGGATGGCCGGCCTGTCGTTCCAGGACCACCTGGACGGCATCGTCCAGGGGTTCGAGGACGCCCGCGCCGAGTTCGGCATCGAGGCCCGGCTGATCGTCACCTGCGTCCGCCATTTCGGCGTCGAGCGGGGCCTGGAGGTCGCCAGGGCCTGCGTCCGGCACCGGCACCGGCTGCTGACCGGGTTCGGAATGGGCGGCGACGAGAACCACCTGTCCGCGGCCGACTTCGCCCCGGTCTTCGCCATCGCCCGGAACGACGCCGGCCTGGGCTGCACCGTCCATGCCGGCGAGTCCGCCGGGCCGGAGAGCGTGCGCGACGCCCTGGACCACCTGCCGGTCAGCCGGATCGGCCACGGTGTCCGCGCGATCGAGGACGCCGACCTGATCCGCCGGATCACCGGCGAGGGCATCGTGCTGGAGGTCTGCCCGACCAGCAACATCCGCACCGCGGTATACGGCTCCTACGCCGACCACCCGCTGGACCGCCTGCGCGCGGCCGGCTGCGCCGTCACGCTGAACAGCGACGACCCGCCCTATTTCGCGACCACCCTGGGCCGGGAATACGAGGTCGCGGCGGAGGCGTTCGGCTGGGGTGAGGAGTACCTGCGCAATGCGACGGTGACGGCGCTGGAAGCGGCCTTCCTGGACGACGAAACGCGCGGCCGGCTGCTCGAGACCGGCCTGCGCCGGGAAACCGGGGTCAGACCACCATTTCCCTGAATGGTCGTTGTTAACCTACGCCGTTGGGAAATGATGGTCTGACCCCGGTTTCCCTCGTCGGCATCAACCCCGCTGTGCGGTGTCACGTCGGCCGGCAACCCAGGCGGAGGGCGCCCCAATGGCGGCCGTGGACCAGGATCGGGGCGCTGACGTCCTTCAGAAGCAGGAACCTGCCGCCGCCCATGTCGCGGCGATAGGTCTGGACCAGGGCTGGCGCCCGGCTGCGCGCGGCGGCGATGCCGGTGAAATCGTCGAACAGGCGCCGGTTGCGGCAGTTGGCGGTGTTCCAGGCCGGCTCGCCCGGCCGCTGGGGCTGCGAATATTTCAGGTTGTGGGTCGGCAGATAGCCGTTGCGGTCCACCACGACGCAGAAATCGATCCGGGTCTCCTTCTGGAGCACCGATTCCTGGATCGGCGGCAGCAGGCGGTCGCACAGCTCCGTGTAGGCGGTCAGGTACTGCTGGGGATCGGTCCCGGGGATCGGCTGGTAGGCGGTGGAGAACATCGCCGCGGCACTGATGCCGCCCTCGTCGATGGTGTCGTCGAACAGGCCGGAGATCTGGCGCGCCGCCGCCTGCACGGTCTCGATCAGCGCCTCGTCGCCCCGGTGCCAGCGGTCCAGCGCCTCGGTCAGCGCGGCCTGGACGGCAGGGCCGAGGTCCTCGAAATGGACATGGAGCACTTCCCCTTCCACGGTGGAGACCCGGGCCGTGACCTCGCCGATGCCCGGCAGGTCGAAGGAAACGGGGGCGTTCTGCCCGGCGGTCCCGGCGGCCAGACGGACCTGGGCGCCGCCGCTGGAGATGTTCTCGACGCAGGCCGGCACCGCGCGCCCGTCCACCCTGCATTCGGTCTTGATGTCCACGGTGACGCGCATCGCCCGCCGGCGCTCGGCGAAGCGGGAGTTGCGCAGGCTGGAGATCACCCGCTTCTCGATGTTGACGACCTGCTCGACCAGTTCAGTCGTGTTGTTGCGCAGCTGGGTCGATACCGTGGTGGTCAGTCCCGCCTGGGTGGCGACGCTGCCGATCCGCTCGTGCACCCGGCGCACGCTGTCGGCCGTCTGGGTCACGGTCTGGGCGATGTCCTGGGTGACAGCGTCCTGCTCGACCACGGCGGAGGCGATCGCGGTGATGGTGTCGTTGACCAGCTCGACCCGGCCGGCCACGTCGGCGATCGCGCTGACCGTGTCGCCGATCGCCTTCTGCATCGACTGGATCTCGGACCGGATATTGCCCGTGGCGTCATTGGTCTGGTCGGCCAGCAGCTTGACCTCGTTCGCGACGACCGAGAAGCCGCGCCCGGCCTCGCCGGCGCGCGCCGCCTCAATGCTGGCGTTCAGCGCGAGCAGGCGCGTCTCCTTGGCGATCTTCTCGATCAGCGAGGCGATCGAGCCGATCCTGTCGGACACGTCGGTCAGGTTGTTGGCGATGTCGCGGGCCGCCTGGGACCGGACGGTGGCGTCCTGGGCGGCCCCGGTCGAGCGGTCCACCTGCCGCGAGATCTCGGCGATGGAGGCCGAAAGCTCCTGGGTGGCGGCGGCGATGGTCTGGGCGTTGACGTCGGCCTCGTGGGACGCCTCGGCGACGTGGCCGCCGTCCTCGCTGACCATGCGGGCGGCGCCCAACACCTCGGTCGAGGCCCTTTCCATCGCCTCGGCCTTGCGGCGGACCAGCTGGACCGCGTCGTCCAGCTCCTGCTCGAAGGTGTCGGCGAGGTCGAGCAGCTCGTCCGTCACGTGCTGCTCGGTCGTCGTGTGGGTATAGACGGAAAGCGCCAGCTCCGCCTCCATCAGGAGGGTGCGGATCAGCGTCGCCGCCTGGTCGGCCGCGGCGTGCCGGCTCCAGCGGTTGCGCTCGATCACCGAGCGGACCAGCCGCTCCAGGATGAAGGAATAGGCCGACAGATAGAAACGCGGCTTCAGCCCGACCCGGTGGTGGGCCGACCCGATCCGCTGCACCCGCTCCACGTACCCGGCGTCGATGCCGTCGACGAACAGCTTGTGCCAATGGTCCTGCTGAGCGCAGATCAGGCGGGTGACCATGCCCTCCGCCGCGATCAGCTCCGCCGTCTCGGGAAAGCGCTTCAGGAAGCCGTAGAAATCGGTGAGGATGCCGTCCAGGTCGGCGTTGACATGGGGGCCGAGCTGCCGGAGCGAGCGCTGCGTGGCACCGTCGATCCGCCAGAGCGCCAGCTCGACCGACGTGCCATGGGACGGGGCCGCGTCGGGCTGAGCCCGCGCGTCGGACAGCTCGCGAGTGTTCATTGGTCATCCCCCCAGTTGCAATCGCGGACAATCGGGCGCCAGGGTTGCAGCGGCAATGATCTACGTCAAAAGTATTAGATTAAACGGCCGGGCGCTCTCCTTCGGATAGGGCTGGCCGAGCCTTGACGGGGCCAAGCCGGACTGTCACTGTCGCGTCACGAAGGCTGGGGTGCCGGGCCGATCCGCCCGTGCTGAGATCATACCCATAGAACCTGATCTGGATCATGCCAGCGAAGGGAGCCCGTGGGACCGACCAAGAGCAAATCGCGGCACTCACAGGTTTCCGCTTCGCAAGGAGGAAGGGGAACCGACGATGTCCGCCCGGAAGTCCACACTGTTCGCCGCCGCGTTCGCCGCCGCCCTGTCGTCCGCCGCCGGCTCCGCCGCCGCGGCCGACCTGGACATCCCGGTGCTGGTGCCGGTCACCGGCTTCCTGGCGCTGGAAGGCACCAGCCAGCGGAACGGCGCCGTCCTGGCGATCCGGGAAGCTCCCGAAGGGGTTACGGTGCGGTCGGAAGTGATCGATACCGGCACCTCCCCCGAAGGCGCGGTAACCGCGCTGGAACGGGCGTCCGGGCGCGGGACCCCGACGGCGGTCGCCGCTAGCATGCTGGGCACCCAGATGCTCGCCATGCTGCCGCTGGCCGACGAGTACGGCATCCCCCTGGTCACGGTCTCCGGCACGGCGTCGATCACCGAGCGCGGCAATCCCTGGGTCTTCCGCTTCTTCCCCGGCGACGGGGTCACCAAGACCGCCCATGCCCGCTACGTGGCGGAGGAACTGGGCAAGCGCAGGCCGGCCGTGATCTACCAGACCACCGCCTATGGCCAGAGCGGCCAGGCGCACCTGCGCGACGCCTTCGGCAAGCTGGGCGTCGAGCCGGTGTTCGAGGAGGGCGTCGATCCCGGCATCCGCGACATGCTGCCGGTGCTGACCAAGGCCATGGCGGCCAACCCCGACGTGCTGGTCCTGCACCTGCATTCCGGCCCGACGGCGCTGTTCGTGCGGCAGGCGACGGCCATGAACCCCGGCGTGCCGATCGTCGCCGGCTCGGCCATGCACCAGCCGTCCACCGCGGCGTTGCTGGAGCCGGCCGAACTGAGGGGCGTCTGCGCCGAGACCTCGGCCTCGCCGGTGTCGGGCGGCTCGCCGGAGATGGAGCGCTTCACCGCCGAGTACCGCACGGCCTTCGGCACCGAGCCCGACGCCTTCGCGCTCGGCCAGTACGACGGCATCCGCATGGTGTTGGACGCGGCGGCCAAGGGGGCGGACACGCCGGAGGCCGTGCGCGACGCGCTGGCCAAGGGGACGTACCGCGGGCTCGCCATGACCTACCACTCCGACGGCCGGGGCAACATGGCCCATTCCGCGGTCATCGTCTGCTACGACGGATCGTCGCGCGTTCCGGCGGTGGTCAAGCGCTACGACGTGGCGCCGTGACGGGTGTCGCGCAGCTTCTGGTCAACGGGGTGGCACTGGGCGCCGCCTATGCGCTGGTCGCCCTGGGCTTCGTACTGGTGCTGAACGCGACCTCGGCCGTCAACTTCGCCCAGGGCGACCTGGTCATGGCCGGCGGATTCCTGGCGGTGGCCCTGGCGGGGCTGATCCCCCTGCCCGGCATCCTGCTGCTGCCGCTGGTGGCGGCGCTGATGGCGGCGCTGGGGCTGCTGGTGTCGCTGCTGGCCTACCTGCCGCTTCGGCATCGCCCGCCGGTCAGCGTCTTCATCAGCACCATCGCGGTCGGCATCATCCTGCAGAACGGCGCCACCCTGCTGTTCGGGCCGGAGCCGAAGGCGGCGCCGCCGCTGTTCGGGGGCGGAACGCTGGAGATCGCCGGCCTGCTCGTGCCTAAGCAGTCGCTCGCGGTCGTGGCGGTGGCCGGGCTGCTGATCCTGGGGCAGCACTGGCTGTTCGCCCGCACCCAGCTGGGCCGGCGCCTGCGGGCGACCGCCCAGGACCCGGAGATGGCGCGGGCCTGCGGCATCCCCGTGACGGCCATGGTCGCCGCCACCTTCGCGCTGGGCGCCGCGCTGGCGGGCGCCGCCGGGCTGCTGCTGTCCAACCAGTTCTTCGTGACGCCGACCTCGGGCAGCGGGCTGATCCTGAAGGCCTACATCGCCGTGACCATCGGCGGCTGGGGGTCGGTCCCGGGCGCCGTCGCCGGCGCGCTGCTGATCGCCGCGTTCGAGGTGCTGGTGTCCGCCACCCTGTCCTACTCGGCGGCGACGGCGGCGCTGTACCTGGCGCTGCTGGCGATCCTGGCGGTGCGCCCCCAGGGCCTGTTCGGCGAGGCGGCCCGCAGCCGTGCCTGAAAACCGGCTCACGAGGATTCCCGGAAGAGGCATTCCGGTTCGGGGGGCCATGCCGCTGCTGGCGGCGGCCGGCGCGGCGCTCGCGGCCTACGCGCTGCTGTTCGCCGACCCCTACGGGCTGCGGGTGCTGACCGTGGCCGGGGTCTATGCGCTGGCCGTGATCGGCTACCAGATGATCTTCGGCAATGCCGGCGCCCTGTCGCTGGCGCAGGGCACCTTCTATGGACTCGGGGCCTATGCCACCGGCATCCTGGGCGGCCGGTACGGCCTCGGCTTCGAGGCGACCTTTCCGCTCTCGGTCCTGGCGCCGACCCTGCTGGCCCTCGCCGTGGCGGCGCCGGTGCTCCGGCTGGAGAGCCATTACTTCGCCCTGGCGACGCTGGGCATCGGGCAGGTGGTGCTGCTCGCCGCGGTGGAATGGCAGGACCTGACCGGCGGCTCCAACGGGATCGCCGGCGTGCCGGGGATAGAGCTGTTCGGCTGGCGCCCCGGGCGCGGCCTGCCCCTGGCGCTGTTCGTCTGGGCGCTGGCGGCGCTGGGCGCCCTGGCGGCGTGGCGGATCGGGCGGGGCCTGCGCGGGCTGGCCTTCCCCCTGATGCGCGACACGCCGGCGGCGGCCCGCACGCTGGGCATCGACATCGACCGGCTACGGCTGGAATGCTTCGTCCTCGGCGCCGCCTATGCCGGCGCGGCGGGAGCGCTCGCCGCCCATATCCAGCGGGTGGTGTCGCCCGAGGTGCTGGAGTTCCCGGTCATGGTCACGATCCTGACCATGGCGGTGATCGGCGGTCTGGGCAGCGTCGCGGGGGCGCTGGCCGGCGCCGTCCTGCTGACCCAGCTGCCGGAATGGTTCCGCGGGCTGGAGGGCGGGTACCTGCTGCTGTACGGCGTGGCCTTGCTGGCGACGGTGGTGGCGGCGCCCTGGGGGCTGGTCGGCCTGGCGGAGCGGCTGCGCGCGCGCTGGCTGCCGGAGCCGCCCCGCCCGCCGCCGGCCCCGCTGGCGCCGGAGCCTCGGCCGGCGGCCCCGTTACGCGGCCCGGTGCTGTATGTCGAGGGTTTCTCCAAGTCCTTCGGAGGCGTCCGGGCGGTCGACGGCGTCGGCTTGGCGATCGATCCCGGCGAGATCCTGGGGGTGATCGGCCCCAACGGCTCGGGCAAGACGACGCTGATCAACCTGGTGACCGGCCTGGAGAAGTCGGACGGCGGCAGGCTGTACGTGAGGGGCGTGGATCTGACCGGACGGGCGCCGCACGGGATCGCGCGGGCCGGGGTCGCCCGGACCTTCCAGACCGCCAGCCTGCCGCCCGGGACGGACGCGCTTGGAGCGGTGGTGGCGGCGCGGATCACCCTCGACCGGGATGTCCGGACGGCGGAAGCCCACGCGATGCATTTCCTGGAACGGGCCGGCGCCGCCGACCTCGCCCGCGAGCCTTGCGCGACCCTGCCGCCGGGGCTTCGGCGGCGGGTGGAACTGGCCCGCGCCATGGCCCGGCAGCCGGCAGTCCTGCTGCTTGACGAGCCGGCCGCCGGCCTGACCGAGGCCGAGCAAGTCGAATTGGCCAGGATTCTCCGCGCCGCGGCCGACGACGGCGCCGCCGTGCTGATCGTGGAGCACAACATGCCCTTCCTGCTGCCGCTGGCGGACCGGATCACCTGCCTGGACGAGGGCGGCGTCATCGCCGAGGGGACGCCCGACGCGATCCGGCGCGACCCCCGCGTGCGCGCGGCCTACCTGGGGTCGCCCGGGCCGGAGGCATCATGACGCCCCGGCCGCTGCTGGCACTCGACGCCCTGTCCGTGTCCTACGGCGGCGCCCCGGTGGTCGACGGCGTCTCGCTGGAGGTGAGGCCCGGCGAGGTGGTGGCCCTGTTAGGGGCCAACGGCGCCGGCAAGTCCAGCCTGCTGAAGGCGGTGATCGGCTTGTTGCAGGCGGCGGCGGGCCGGGTCCTGCTGGACGGGTCGGACATCACCCGGCTGGCTCCCGAGCGGCGCGCCCGCCTGGGCATCGGCTACGTGCCGGAAGGCCGCAGGGTCTTTCCCGGCATGAGCGTGCGCGACAACCTGGAGGTGGCGAGCTTCGCGCCGGCCGCGGGGCGGACGCTGCTGCTGGACCGCGTCTTCGCCCTGTTCCCCCAGCTCCGGGCCAAGTCGGGCGAGCGGGCCTGGCGGCTGTCCGGCGGGCAGCAGCAGATGCTGGCGATCGGCCGCGCGCTGATGGGCGAGCCGCGCCTGCTCCTGCTGGATGAGCCGTCCCTCGGGCTGTCGCCGCTGCTGACGGCTCAGCTGATGGCGACGGTGCGCGAGATCGCCGCAGGAGGCACGGCGGTGCTGCTGGCGGAGCAGGCGACAGCCCGCGCGCTGGAGGCGGCCGACCTCGGCGCCTGGCTCCGGCTGGGCAGGCTGACGGAAACCGGGAGCGCCGCGGACCTGCGGCGGCGGCTGGAGGCCGATCCGGACTTTATGGGCAATCCCCTTGCGACGGGCCGGCCGGCCCTATAGCCTGCCGCCAACCCCCAGCGCAGCCGGATATTGAACGTGCAGTCTCATCTTCTCGCTCTCGCGCTCGGCGCCGCCATCGGCCTGTCGAGCGGCCTTCCCACCGCCGCACTGGCCCAACAGGCGCCGGGCGGCGCCCAGCTGACCGGAGCGCCGATCGGCGACTGGCGCGGCGGCCCCGTGGCCGACCCGAACGGCAAGTTCGTCTATTGCGTCGCGGAGAACCGCTTCGACAACAAGCTGGCCCTGGTGTTCGCCCGCAATCCCAGCGGCGAGACCAACATCCTGATCGGCATTCCCGGCGCCGGCATGACACAGGGGACCAAGTTCCCCATGAGCGTCCGGGTCGACGAGACGGTCAAGCGGAACTTCACGGCCGTCGCGATGGAGCCGGACCTGCTGGTGGTCCCCACCGGCAAGGACGACGAGCTCTACGAGGGCATGCGCAAGGGAAGCCGCCTGATCATGCAGGGGCCGACCGACACGGCGATCTTCCAGCTCCGCGGGACTTCCAAGGCGCTGGGCGACCTGCGCAGCTGCGTCCAGCAGGCAGTCTCGGGCGGCGGCCCCAAGCCGGGCGCCCCGGGCGGGGCCAAGCCGGTCGCGGTCATCCTGCCGGAAGGGCTGCGGGCGCTGCTCGACGCCGCCGGCCTGCGTCAGGCGGTGCCGCTGTCGCTGGCGAACGTGCCGGAGGACCGCCGCCCGGCCGACTTCGCGTGGCGGCTGGGTCCCGTCTTCGGCGGCGTGCGCGGGCACCGGGCTCCGCCGGACGCGGATTTCGCGATGCTCACCAACAACTACCTGGACGCCCTGAAGCAGCGCTGCGGCGGCGAGTTCAAGGCCGATCCCGCCGCGGTCGAGACCCTGCCGCGCGTGACCTTGCGGACCGCCATGGTCGCCTGCACTCCGCCGGAGGGCAAGATCAACGTCGCGATCCTGTTCTTCAAGAGCCAGGACAACGTCTTCAACGTGTTCTTCCACGAGGCGTCCGACGCCGACGTGGAACTGGCCAAAAAGGCGCGCGACGGGCTGACCCAGGTCGTTCGCAAGCTCGGATCGGAACAGCCGCCCCAGGCCGGCCAGCCGGCGCCGGCAGCACCGCCGGCGCAGAACTGACCACCCGCGGACTTGGCTACGGGAGCAGGAATCGTGACCGTCACGATCTACCACAACCCCAAATGCGGCACCTCGCGCAACACCCTGGCCCTGATCCGCAACAGCGGCGAGGAGCCGGTTGTGGTCGAGTACCTGAAGGCGCCGCCGGGGCGCGACGAGTTGAAGGACCTGATCCGGCGCATGGGCGTGACCGTGCGCGACGTGCTGCGCCGTAAGGGCACGCCCTATGACGAGCTGGGCCTGGACGATCCGGACCTGGACGACGACCGGCTGATCGACGCCATGATGGCGCATCCGATCCTGATCAACCGCCCGATCGTCGTCACTCCCCTGGGCGTGAAGCTGTGCCGCCCGTCGGAGACGGTGCTGGATATCCTGCCTTCGCCGCAACGGGGCGCCTTCGCCAAGGAGGACGGCGAACAGGTGGTGGACGAGCAGGGCCGCCGGATCGGACCGGGACATGGATGACCATGCCCCTCCCCCCGACACGCTGCCGGCCCTGAAGCCGGATCTGCTGAGGCAGCCCGACCCCGCCCGCCTCGAACCGGCCGCGCGGATGACCCACCCGCCGCGCATCCTGCTGCTCTACGGGTCGCTGCGGGAGCATTCCTACAGCCGCCTCCTGGTCGAGGAGGCGGCCCGGCTCCTGCGGGCGATGGGGGCCGAGACGCGAGTCTTCGATCCCCGCGACCTGCCGGCGGCCAACAGCGCCGGCCCGGACCATCCCAAGGTGCGGGAACTGCGGGACCTCTCGATCTGGTCGGAAGGCCAGGTCTGGTGCAGCCCGGAGATGCACGGGGCGGTGACCGGCGTGTTCAAGAACCAGATCGACTGGCTGCCACTGTCGGAAGGCTCGGTCCGGCCGACCCAGGGCCGAACCCTGGCGGTGATGCAGGTCTCCGGCGGGTCGCAGAGCTTCAACGCGGTGAACACGTTGCGCCTGCTGGGCCGCTGGATGCGCATGGTCACCATCCCCAACCAGTCGAGCGTGCCGAAGGCCTACGAGCAGTTCGACGAGGCGGGCCGAATGCTTCCGGGACCGCTCTACGACCGAGTGGTCGACGTGATGGAGGAGCTGGTGCGCTTCACCTGGCTATTGCGCGACCGGGCCGACTATCTGGTCGACCGCTACAGCGAGCGCAAGGAGGCGTTCAAGCTGCCGGAGAAGCTGTGAAGGCACGTCGTGGAAGGTGCGCGTCCCGCGCACCTTGGGCGGCGAGACGCCGCCCCTCCGCACACCCTCCGCACCGGGGGCCGCTGGCCGGCAGCGGAAATTTCAGAACAACCCCTCCTCGTGGCGGACCTCGCCGTTGACCAGGATGGCCGAGATCGCCGGGGTGCCCGCCCGGTTGACCGCGACGCGGATGTCGATCCGCTCGCCCTCGGCGGGCCGTTCCAGGGTGCTTCCCGTCCCTTCCGGGACGAAATATTCCTCGATGCCGTAGCGGATGGCCGCGATGCGGCAGGGGACGATCGCGGCGGACTCGCCCGACCCGGACTCCTCGCACTGCTGCTCGGTCACCCACCTGACCTGCCCGCGAAGCACGGCGCCGGTCGGCGTCGCGGCCGGGCGCTGGCGCCAGACGCCGGTGGCCTGCCAGGCGGGGCGGCCGGGCTGGATGTCCACATAGACCGTCTCGCCCCGCTCCAGGTCGTCGTCGCCGACCAGCCGGTCCAGGCGCAGGTGCCCGATATCGTAGCTGAACTCGACATAATCGCCCTGGAACAGCGAGCGCGGGTCGACCGGGCGGATCGAGAGCACGACCGGAGTCCCGGTCTCCAGCGTCCATTGCCGGAATCCGATCAGGCCGGCCAGCACGGCGGTCTGCGCCAACGCCAGGGTCAGCAGGCGGCCGCCGCGGGTCATGCCGCGGCACTCCGCTTGTCTCCCGGACCGCCGCCCGGCCCGTCACCAAGGCCGCCGACCATGAGCCGGCGCTTGCGTTCGAACAGCCAGCCCAGCGCCATGACCAGCAGCCCGCCCAGGATGAAGAACAGCGCCCGGTCGAACAGCAGCCAGAAGGTATCGAAATAGAGCCGCAGCAGGGTCAGCGCGAAAGCCAGGAATCCCAGGTTCACGGTGAAACGGTCCTCCCGGCGGTATCCCTCGGCGATCATGCCGATCAGCGCGCCGACCAGGACCAGGTTCAGCAGGATCAGGGAGATCGCGCGGCTCTCCGGCGGCACCAGCGCGTCGGCCAGCAGCATGGCGACCACCGCCGCGGCTCCTGCGGCCAGCAGCCCGCCCTCGCGGCGCCAGGCCACCGCGGCTCCCGCCGCCGCGACCAGCAGGGGCGGCAGGGCCAGCCCCGCCCACGCCGGCCGGCCGGCCGCCGACGGGTCGGCCTGGAGCACCGGCAGGGCCAGCAGCGACGCTCCGGCGACGAGGCCCAGCAGCGCCAGCCGCTCCAGCGGGACCGCGAAGGCCGCCGCCCGGGGCGAGCCCGCCAGGACGCGGCCCAGGGCCAGGAGCGCGGCGGCGATGGCGCTGCCCAGGCGCAGCACGTCCTCCTCCGCCGCGTCGCCGGTGGAGAGCAGCGACACGAACGTCACGAGGATGAACCAGGCCAGCGACAGAAGCGCCGCATGGTAGGCGACGATCCAGCGCATGCGCAGGATCGGCGGCAGCAGCGCCGCCCAGACCGGCAGGAACGGAAGATAGACCGGGAACGGGGAGTCCGGGACGGCCAGGCTGAACCAGACCGTCACCAGGGCCAGCGCGGCGCAGGCCGCCCACTCGCTCGGCCAGGCCCAGGCCGCCAGGATGGCGCCCAGCGCCCAGATCAGGACGCCGGCGGGCGGGTCCGCGGGCAGGTGGTAGATCTGGCCGACCAGCATGATGCCCGCGCCGAACAGCAGCACGCCCAGCAGGAGCAGCGCTTCGGCGAAATGGTCCATGCCGGCGCGCAGGGCGGCCCAGGCGGCGGCGTGCGCGCCCCACAGCGATCCGAGCAGCACGGCAAGCTTCGACAGGCGTCCCATGCCCTGCCAATTGGCCGCGAGGAACAGGAGCGCACCGACCCCGACGAGGACGGTGCCGAGCAGTGCCAGCAGCCTGGGCAGGGCGACCGGGCCGGGCCGCGCCGCCTCGGCGTCGGCCAGGACAGACTGCGCGTCCTCCGCCCGGAGCCAGCCGCGCTCCACCCAGCGCGGCAAGTCGTCCCGTAATCGTCCGACATAATATCTATTGGCAAAATAGTGTCGCAGCACCGCCGTGATCCGAACTGCCTCCCCGGAGGCGGATCATAGCAGAGGCGCGGCCCTAAAAAGCCTGTCCGATGCTGATATAGAGCTGCCAGCTCGAATCCCCCGGCCGTTTGTTCAGGGGCACGGCCACGTCCAGCCGCAAGGGGCCGAAGCCGGTGTAGTAGCGGGCGCCGATGCCCGCCCCCCAGCGCAGCTCCTCGGAGAAGTCGAGCGTCGAGCTCTCGTAAACGTTGCCGCCATCGATGAAGGGAACGATGCCGATGGTATCGGTCACCTTGACCCGCATCTCCGCGCCGACCTCGATCAGGCTGCGCCCGCCCGCGGGGTCGCCGAACGCGTCGCGCGGCCCGACGTCCTGGAAGCCGTAACCGCGAATCGAGCCGCCGCCGCCGGCATAGAAACGCTTGTCCGCCGGGATGTCCGTGGTGCTGGACCCGAAGATGCTGCCCACCGACAGCCGCCCCGCCGCCACGTACCAGCCGTCGCCGCGGAAATCGTAATAGGCGCTGTTGGTGACGCGGGCGACCGTGAAGATGGCGTCGGCGCCGCCGATCTGCTGGTAGGGAGTCAGGAGCAGGTCGGTGCGGAACCCGCTGGTCGGATTGAGCAGGTCGTTGGTGGCATCGTAGCTGAGATGCAGGGGGACGCCGACCAGGGTGCTCTCGGTGGTCGTGTCCGGCGGATCGACGACCCGCGACTGTTCGAGCGTGACGCCGCCGGATACCGTCAGCCGGTCGGTCAGCTCCCGCTCCAGCAGGGCGGACAGCACGATGGCGTCGCGGTCGTAGGCGTCGGGCCGCTCGCGGATCAGGCTCGCGTCCAGGATCAGCGACTGGTTGAGGGTCAGGAAGTCCGGCTTGCGGAAGTTGGCGTTCAGCCGCACCTCGGTGTCGGTCAGGTCGTTCTCGCCGAGGCGCGACACGGTGGCGGACAGCCGGAGCTGCTCGGCGCCGCCGAACAGGTTGCGATGGCCCCAATAGGTGTTGGTGGCGAAACCGTCCTCGGTCGAATAGCTGAAGCCGGCGCCGATCACCCGGCGCGGCCGCTCCGCGACGGTCACGGTCACCGGGGTCACCCCGTCCGGGCCGGGCTCGCGCGCCAGCCCGACCCGGACCGACGAGAAGACGTTGAGGCCGGAGATCGCCTGCCTGGCGTCCTCGATCTCGTCCGGCCGGTACTCGTCGCCCGGCTCCCACGGGATCCGGTTGCGCACCAGTTGCTCGTAGACCTGGTCCAGCCCTTCGACGCTGACCTCGCCGAAGCGGGTCAGCGGCCCCGGATCGACCGTATAGGTCACGTCCATGGTGCGCGCCTCATGGTCGACCACGGCGCGGCGCTCGGCGATCTTGGCGAAGGCGAAGCCGCGCGACGCCAGCTGGCCGGTCAACCGCGTCTCGGCATCGACGACGGTCGCCGACAAGGCGGGTTCGCCAACCTGGATGCCGATGTCCCCGGCGGTGATCGGCGCCCCTTCGAGCGGCGTGCCGCCGGCCCCGGCCACGGTGATGCGGTCGAACCTGTAGACCGGCCCGGGGGTCACGGTGACCGCCACCTTGGCGGGCTCGACCGAGGTGTCCACCGCGATCTCGACCTGGGCGTCGTAGTATCCGACCGAGCGCAGGGCGGTCTGGAGCCTTTCCCGGTCGGCGTCGGCGCGGCGGCGCAGGCCGATCGGGCTCGGCGGCGGCTGCTCGGCCAAGCGGAACAGGGTCGCGGTGCCCTCGAGCAGTTCGCGGAGGGTACCGTCCTCCACTCCCGTCAGGCTCACCTCGTAGGGGGTCTGCTGCGCCACGACCGGCGCCGCGACGATGCCGCCGACCGCGAGAATCAGGGCCAGGCCGACGACGCCGCGCGTGATGGCCGCCCGGGGGCGGAGCCGCGGCCCCCCGGGACGCCCGGCACGGGGCTTGGAACTGCGGAAGGGGAGCAGGCCGGACTTCAGGGGTTCTCTCCGTTCGAACGGTGGTTGGCAAACACAGTGGTGCCGGACGATGTTCCTTAAGGCAACCCTTCATCCGGGCCTTCATCCGGGAGGGTTTTCGGTACTTGCCCTTGAAACCGCAGGGCCCCCTCCCCATTCTCTTGGGACCGAGCGGAACGGCCTGCCATTCTGGGAACAGATGGCCGCAGGCGGTTCCGCTTGTAGTTCATGGCGCAAACTGTATACTGCGCCGCAACATGACCCGGGCACTGAGAAGGACTGCGATCCATTCTCCAGGTGTTTATCCGGGCATTTTTGTTTGCCCGCGGTACGCCGCGGCTCAACCCGGGACATCAGAGAAGTTCGGTATGGATCTGCGGAATATCGCCATCATCGCGCACGTCGACCATGGCAAAACCACCCTTGTCGACGTGCTGCTTCGCCAGTCCGGTGCCTTTCGCGAAAACCAGCAGGTCGCCGAACGGGCGATGGACAGCAACGACCTGGAACGTGAGCGCGGCATCACCATCCTCGCCAAGTGCACGTCTGTCCTGTGGGACGGCACCCGCATCAACATCGTCGACACCCCCGGCCACGCCGACTTCGGCGGCGAGGTCGAGCGCATCCTGAGCATGGTCGACGGCGTCGTCGTGCTGGTGGACGCGGCCGAGGGCCCGCTGCCGCAGACCAAGTTCGTGGTCGGCAAGGCGCTGAAGCTGGGTCTGCGCCCGATCGTCGTGATCAACAAGGTGGACCGCCCGGACGCCCGTGCGCACGAGGTCCATGACGAGGTGTTCGACCTGTTCGCGGCGCTGGAAGCCAGCGACGAGCAGCTCGATTTCCCGACCCTGTTCGCCTCCGGCCGCAACGGCTGGGCGGCGGAGAGCCTGGAAGCCGAGCGGGTCGACATGAAGCCGCTGTTCGAGCTGATCCGCAACCATGTCCCGGCTCCGAAGGTCGCCGCCAACAAGGACGACGCCAACTTCACCATGCTGGTGACGACGCTGGAGGCGAACCCCTATCTGGGCCGCATCCTGACCGGCCGCATCGAGACCGGCACCGCCCGCGCCAACATGCCGATCAAGGCGCTGTCCCGCGACGGCAAAGTGATCGAGACCGGCCGCATCTCCAAGCTGCTGGCCTTCCGCGGCCTGGAGCGGGTCGGCGTCGACGAGGCCGAGGCGGGCGACATCGTCGCGATCGCCGGCCTGACCAAGGCCACCGTCGCCGACACCATCTGCGATCCCGCCGTCGAGACCGCCCTGCCGGCCCAGCCGATCGACCCGCCGACGCTGGCGATGACCTTCTCGGTCAACGACAGCCCGCTGGCCGGACGCGAGGGCGACAAGGTGACGAGCCGCATGATCCGCGACCGGCTGTTCCGCGAGGTCGAGGGCAACGTGGCGCTGAAGGTCAGCGAGACCGACGGCACCGACGCCTACGAGGTCGCCGGCCGAGGCGAGCTTCAGCTGGGCATCCTGATCGAGACCATGCGCCGCGAAGGGTTCGAGCTGTCGATCTCCCGTCCGCGCGTGCTGTTCCAGAGCGACCCGATCACCGGCCAGCGCCAGGAGCCGATCGAGGAAGTGGTGATCGACGTGGACGAGGAGTTCTCCGGAACCGTCGTCCAGAAGATCTCCGAGCGCAAGGGCGACCTGGTCGAGATGAAGCCCTCGGGCGCCGGCAAGACCCGCCTGGTGTTCCACGTGCCGTCCCGCGGCCTGATCGGGTACCAGAGCGAGTTCCTGACGGACACCCGCGGCACCGGCCTGATGAACCGGCTGTTCCACGGCTACGCCCCGTACAAGGGTCCGATCGCGTCGCGCCACACCGGCGTGCTGATCTCCAACGGCGACGGCACCGCGGTGGCCTATGCCCTGTGGAACCTGGAAGACCGCGGCCCGATGATGATCGAGCCGGGCGTCCCGGTCTACCAGGGCATGATCATCGGCGAGCACACCCGCGGCAACGACCTGGAAGTCAACGTCCTGAAGGGCAAGCAGCTGACCAACATCCGCGCCGCCGGCAAGGACGAGGCGGTTCGCCTGACCAACCCGATCGTGATGACGCTGGAGAAGGCGATGTCCTACATCGCCGACGACGAGCTGCTGGAAGTGACGCCGAAGTCGATCCGGCTGCGCAAGCGCCACCTCGACCCCAACGAGCGCAAGCGCGCCCAGAAGCAGGCCGAGGCGAGCTGATCGCCCGGTTTCCCTGAGGCAACCGGTATGCGGCGCCCCGTTCAGCGGGGCGCCGTTACTTTTTCCAGCCAGCGGATCAGCTCTTCCCGCTCCGCGTCGTTGCCGATGGTCTGGACCGGCATCTTGGTGCCGGGAGTCACCACGTCCGGCCCGCGCTTGAACAGGTCGCCGACCGTCTCGGCGGTCCAGACGATGGTCCCGTCCCGGAGCGCCGGAGAGTAGGGATAGCCCGGCACGGTGCCGATCCGGCGGCCGAACACGCCGTAGAGCGTCGGCCCGGCCCGGTTGCCGCCGTCGGGCGTGACCGTGTGGCAGGCGCTGCACCGGCGGAACAGTTCCGCCCCGCGCTCCCCCTGCGCGTCCCGCGGCACGTCGGAGCCCGCCAGCCTGGGCGCGCCCGTGCGGATCTCCTGCCCGGTCGCCATGTCCCAGAGGCGGATGGTCCCGTCTCCCCCCGCCGTCAGCAGCCGCTTCCCGTCCGGTTCGAAGGCCAGCGCCCAGACCGGGCCGCGATGCCCCGCCAGGGTGTGGAGCACGCGCCCGTCCTCCGGCGCCCACAGGGTGATCCCGCCGGTCACCGCGGAAACCGCACCGAGGGAGCCGTCGGGCGAGACCGCCACCGCGAGCACCGGCGTCGGATCGCCGACCACGGGACCGGCCGCCTCTGTCCCGGTATCAAGGTCCCAGATCCGGACGACGCCGTCGATCCCGCCCGCCATGGCGCGCCGGCCATCGGGCATCAGCGCCAGCGCATTGACCGGCAAGCCGCCGCCCAGCACCTTGATCTCCCTCCCGTCGGAGCGGTTCCACACCCGTACCGTGCCGTCCTCCCCAGCGCTGACCAGCCGACTGCCGTCCGGCGTGAAGGCCACGGCATTGACGTTGCCGGCATGTCCCGTCAGCTCGGCGAGCCGTGCGCCGCTCTCCAGGTCCCACAGCCGGACCGTGCGGTCCCAGGCCGCGGAGGCCGCCGTCCGCCCGTCCGGAGCCACCGCCACGGCGGCGACCCGGCCTTTGTGCCCGGCCATGACCCGCTCGGGAGCGCCCTGCCCCAACCGCCAGAGGATGACCTGCCCGTCGTCCCCGCCGCTGACCACGCGGCTGCCTTCGGGCGTGAAGGCGACCGCGTTGACCGCCGCCTCGTGCCCGTGCATCAGCGCCACGGCCGCCGCCGCGCTGGGGTCCCACAGCATCACCGAATAATCGAACCCGGCGCTGGCCACGCGGGTGCCGTCGGCCGAGACGGCCACCCCCTTGACCATGCCGCCATGGCCGACAAGCTGCGCCCGCGCCGGCATCGCGGCGACCAGCAGCGCTGCGGCCACGATCAGAAAGCGGCGGATGGTTGGCGGTGCGAAGGGCACTGCGGTTGCTCCGTTCTGTCCAGGTCCCGTCACCATGCATAGTTGACCGGCGACGGTCAAATCCAGCCCGCCAGCGCTTGATGCGTCGGACGATATGTTTCTGGCCACAGATGAACGGCGATGGAAGCAGATATGAGGCATGGTTCATCTCTGATCTGCTTCCATCGCCGTTCATCTGTGGCCAAACAATGAAAACCGACCCTACCCCGACACCATCGCATCTGCCCGGATCGTCTCCACCCGGATCTCCTCGGTCAGGCGGGCCTTGTACTCGGCGAACCGCGGCGTCGTCTTGATCGTGTAGGTGCGGGGGTGCGGCAGGTCGATCGGGATGTCGCATTTGATCCGGCCGGGCCGCGCGGTCATGACGACCACGCGGTTCGCCAGGAAGATCGCCTCGTCGATGTCGTGGGTGACGAACAGGACGGTCTTCTGGTCGGCCTCCCAGATGCCCAGCAGAAGTTCCTGCATCAGCGCCCGGGTCTGGTGGTCCAGGGCTCCGAACGGCTCGTCGAGCAGCAGCACCTTGGGGTCGTTGGCGAGCGCCCGGGCCAGCGCCGTGCGCTGCTTCATGCCGCCGGACAGGGTCTTGGGGAAATGGTCGGCGAACTGGCGCAGGCCGACGCGCTCCAGGAAATAGTCGGAGATCTCCTTCTGCCGGGACTTCGGCAAACCCTTCTCGCGCAGCCCGAAGCAGATGTTGTCCCGGACGGTCATCCAGGGGAACAGGCTGTAGGACTGGAAGACCATGCCGCGGTCGGGTCCCGGGCCGCCGACCGGCCGGCCGTCCATCAGCACGCGCCCCTGGCTGGGCAGGTCCAGGCCGGCGACGATGCGCAACAGGGTGGACTTGCCGCAGCCGGACGGGCCCAGGATCGTGATGAAGTCGTTGTCCGCCACGGCCAGGTCGGTCGGCTGGAGTGCCACGGTAGCCGCGCCGCCGCGCCGTGCCGGGGGAAAGACCCGCCCGACGCCGTCGATATCCAAGGTGCTCATTACGATTACGCCGCCGTCAGCTAGCCCAGGAGAACAGGTGCCGGTTCAACTGCTTGAACAGGAAGTCGGAAACCAGCCCGATCACCCCGATCACGAAGATGCCGAAGATCATCTGCCCGGTGTCGAGGAAACGCTGGGCGTCGATGATCATGAAGCCGATGCCGGCGCTCGCCCCGATCAGCTCGGCGACGATAACGTAGGTCCAGGCCCAGCCCAGCACCAGGCGCAGGGTCTCGAAGATCTGGGGAGCCGCCGCCGGCAGCATGACCCGGAGCACGACGCCCCGGTTGCCGGCCCCCAGGGTATAGGCCGCCTCCACCAGTTCGGCGCGGGTGCCGCCGACGATCACCGCGACCATCAGGCAGATCTGGAAGACCGCGCCGATGAAGATCACGGAGAGCTTCTGCGCCTCGCCCACCCCCGCCCACAGGATCAGCAGCGGGATGAAGGCTGAGGCCGGCAGGTAGCGCGCGAACGAGATCAGCGGCTCGAAGAAGGCCTCCACCGGCTTGAAGGCACCCATCAGGATGCCGAGCGGCACCGCGACCGCCGTGGCGATCAGGAAGCCGCCGAACACCCGCCCGACCGTCACCAGGACGTCGCCGGCGAAGCCGAACTCGAAGAACAGGGCGTAGCCCGCCTTCAGCGTGTCCCAGGGACCGGCGAGGAACAGCGGCTTGACGAGGCCGCTGGCGGTGACGGCCCACCACAGGGCCACCACCGTGACGAAACCGAGGACGCCCAGCGCGATCCGGCGGCCGGGGGGCACCGGCTTGAGGGGAGTGAACAGGTCCGGCATGGAAACGGCTGCGCGCCTACTTCACGAAGGACGCGTCGACCATGGTCGAGACGTCGGCCGGGCGGCGCACCAGCCTGGCCTCCACCATGACGTCGTTGGCCTCCTTCAGGAACTTCGGCAGGGTCTCGGCCATGTAGGTCCGGTTCATGTCGCGGTCGTACCACCGCACGAACTTGGCCGAGGCCTGGAACTGCTCCGGCGTCTGGTTCACGTCGGCGCCCATGATGCGGTAGGCCTCTTCCGGCTGAGCCTTGATCATGTCGAGCGCCTCGAACCAGGACTTGACCATGGCCTGGACCACCTTGGGGTTCTCGGCGATGTAGTCCGGCTGGAACGCCAGGGTATCGACGATCACGCCCGGCGTCTCGGCCGAGGTCACGATGATCTTGCCGGCATTGTTGGTCCGCACCGTGGACAGGTAGGGCTCATACGTGACCGCCAGGTCGAACTGGCCGGCGACGAAGGCGTTGGCCGCGTCCTTGGGCTCCAGGTTGGTCAGCTTGAGGTCGTCGAGCTTCATGCCCTGCTGCTTGAGGAGGTAGGCCAGCCAGAACTGCGGGACGCCGCCGAACTGCACGGCCACCGACTTGCCCTTGGCGTCCTTCAACGACCCGATGCCTTCGCGCGCCGCGATGCCGTCGCCGCCGGCGGAGGTGTCGAGCACCAGCACCTGGGTGACCGGGACTCCGCTCGACGCGTACAGGATGTGGGTGTCGACCGTGGTCGTGATCGCCTGCACGTCGCCCGAGGCCATGGCCTGATGCCGGTTGGAGGTCGGCATCTTCTTGATTTCGACCTGGACGCCGTTGCGCTCGAAGATGCCGGCCTTCTGCGCCAGCGTGATCGGGGCGAAGCCGGTCCAACCGCTCATCGCCAGGGTCACCTTGGGCAGGTCGGCGCTCAGCGCCGAGGTGGCGGCGGACACCGCGACGGCCAGGGCCGCCACTACGCCGAAGCATCGTCTGATCATCGCAAAACCTTCCTGTCTCTCGCAGCCTTGGTTCTTGGCCATGCCGGATGATGCAAGCGGGTTGATGCGGTGCGGCATACGGCGGCCAGCGGAGTGTTCCACAGCATCACCGTGCTGTGAAGGGGCATGGAGACCGCGCCCGGCGCACGGGCCGCATTTTTCATAACCTTACATTAACCATATTCCTGTTCTCTTTATCGGCGGCCCGTTTGGTGTATCGTATCGATAGAGAATCCCGTGCCTGAATCCCTGTTTCATCAACCAGTCCCCAGGCTCACCACAAGCCCGTCACAGGATCACGCCCGCATGACGCAGAACTTCGCCTACGCCGCCTTCATGTCGCTGGTGCTCATGGCGCCGCTGCCGGTCCTGGCACAGCCCCCCTCGGCATCACCGGCAAAGGCGTCACCCGCCCGGGATTCGGTGGATGAACGGGCGCTGAACCTGTTCAGCGAGGTGTTCGAGCGGGTCCGCGGGCAGTATGTCGAGAAGACGACCGACGAGCAGCTCGTCAAGGCCGCGATCGAAGGCATGCTGACCTCGCTCGACCCCCATTCCAGCTTCCTCGACACCGAGGATTTCGCCGAGATGCAGGTCCAGACCCGCGGCGAGTTCGGCGGACTGGGCATCGAGGTCACGCTGGAGAACGGCTACGTCAAGGTGATCTCGCCGATCGACGACACGCCGGCGGCGCGCGCCGGGTTCCAGAGCGGCGACCTGATCACCCAGATCGACGGCGAGCCTGTCCAGGGCCTCAGCCTGAAGCAGGCGGTCGAGCGGATGCGCGGCCCGGTCGGCCAGCCGATCAAGGTCATGGTCCGCCGCGGTGCCGCCGAGACGGCGCCCTTCGAGGTGAGCCTGACGCGCGAGGTGATCAAGAGCCAGCCGGTCAAGTCCCGGGCGGAGGGCGACGTCGGCTATATCCGCATCACCGGCTTCAGTCGCCAAACCCAGCCGGGGCTGGAGAAGGCGGTGCAGTCGCTCCAGCAGCAGCTCGGCAACCGGCTGATCGGCTATGTGGTCGACCTGCGCAACAACCCCGGCGGCCTGCTGGACCAGGCGGTCTCCGTCGCCGACAGTTTCCTCGACAAGGGGAACATCGTCTCGACCCGGGGCCGCGACGGGGTGGAAACGCAGCGGTTCGACGCGACATCCGGCGATCTGGCCAAGGGCCTGCCGATCGTGGTGCTGGTCAACGGCGGCTCGGCCTCCGCGTCGGAGATCGTGGCCGGCGCGCTCCAGGACCAGCACCGGGCGGTCCTGATGGGCACCCAGACCTTCGGCAAGGGGTCGGTCCAGACGATCATGCCGCTGCCCGACCAGAAGGCCATGAAGATCACCACCGCCCGCTACTACACCCCGTCGGGCCGGTCGATCCAGGCGCTCGGCGTCACCCCCGACATCACGGTGGAGCAGGCCAAGCTGGAGCAGGTCGCCCAGGCGCCGGGCCGCAAGGAATCGGACCTGCGCGGCGCCCTGTCCAACGACACGCTGCGCGGCCAGCCGCCGGCCGCGGCGCCCGCGCCGGTTCCGGCGACACCCGCCGTGCCCGGCAGCGCCGAGGACTACCAGCTCCGCCGCGCGGTCGACCTGCTGGTCGGCACCTCGCTGTTCCGCCAGCTTCCAGCGCAGCCGCCGGCCCAGCCGCGGGTCACCAAGACCGCGGGCTGAGCGGGGTTCCGGGAAACGGCCTGCCGCCGGCGGATCACACCGGCGGCAGGCTGTTCAGCTTCTCCTCGACTTCGGCGAAGCTCGGCATGTATTCGTGGGAAATGGCCTTCCGGCCGGTCTCCACGCTGATCTGCGGCGCCTGCCCGTGCAGGTGCGCGGTGATGATCACCCGGATCACGTGGTAGAACTTGATCTCGTCCTCGTAGATGCCCTTCAGACGCGTGGCGATCGGGCCGAAGATGCCATAGGCCAGGAGCACGCCCAGGAAGGTTCCGACCAGCGCGCCGCCGATCATCTTGCCGAGCACGGGCGGCGGCTCGTTCAGCGAACCCATGGTCTTCACCACGCCCAGCACCGCCGCGACGATGCCGAGCGCCGGCAGCGCGTCGGCCATGCCCTGGAACGCGTGGGCCACGTGGTCGCCCTCCGCCAGGAAGCCCTTGATCTCGCGGTCCATGATGTCCTCGACCTGATGCGGGTCGTCCTGGCTCATGGAGACCATGCGCAGGTAGTCGCAGATCAGGTCCTGCGCGAAATGGTCGTGGGTGATCTTGGGATAGGCCTGGAAGATCGGGCTCTCGCTCGGCTTCTCGATATGCGGCTCGATCGCGACGGTGCCCTTGTTCTTGGCCAGCTTCAGCAGCTGGAACATCAGGGTCAGGATGTCCATGTAGTCGGACTTCTTGAACTTGGCCCCCTTGATGACCTTGGCCATGTCCTTCAGCGAGTGCTTGATCACGTGCCCGCTGTTGGAGATCAGGAAGGTGCCGACCGCGGCACCGCCGATGGTCGCCATCTCGTGCGGCAAGGCGCCCATGACGATCCCCATGTTGCCGCCCGTCATCGCATAGACGCCGAACACGCAAATGAAAAGAAAAACGAGACCGCCGATTGCGAGCATGATCGTCCGATTTGCCGATAAAGAATTGTTCACGATCTTGCGCTAGGTATTCTGCGACGACACGCAGGATGGCGCGCGGTTTTGACGCAGGACCCGTACAAGACCAGCGCATTTTGTCGTGGAAGTCTTAATATTTCGTCATTCAGGTGAGTCATGGCCAAGGGCGGCGGCGAGCGTCCCATCATCATCAAGCGGATCGAGATCAGCGGTGGCGGCCACCACGGCGGCGCCTGGAAGGTGGCCTATGCCGACTTCGTGACCGCCATGATGGCGTTCTTCCTGTTGCTGTGGCTGCTCGGCTCGACCACCGAGGACCAGCGCAAGAGCCTGGCCGACTATTTCTCGCCGAGCCCGGCGGTCTCCAGTTCCAACAGCGGCTCCGGCGGGCTGCTGGGCGGCGTCACCATCTCCGTGCCGGGCAGCCTGTCGTCGCCCAACGCCGCCTTCACCGCCCAGGAGAGCGCGCCGAGCACGCTGGTCGCCCCGACCGAGAACGACGGCGACAGCCAGGGCGCCGGCGAGGGGGCGGAGGGCGAGGACAGCGGGTCCGGCCAGCAGGCTGCCGGCGCCCCGCCCAAGCCCGGCGCGCCGCCGTCCCTGACGCCGGAGCAGCGCGAGAAGCGCCAGTTCGACCGCGCGGCGGAGGAGCTGAAGAAGGCGATCGAGAACTCCCCCGACCTC
This sequence comes from Skermanella rosea, assembly GCF_016806835.2. NCBI lineage: Bacteria > Pseudomonadati > Pseudomonadota > Alphaproteobacteria > Rhodospirillales > Azospirillaceae > Skermanella > Skermanella rosea. The sequence goes on from NZ_CP086111.1 coordinate 5,008,747, forward strand.
CAGGGCCTGAAGAACAACCTGCTGGTGGACCAGACGCCGGAAGGCATGCGGGTGCAGATCGTCGATGCCGAGGGCAAGAGCATGTTCGCGCTCGGCAGCACCCAGATGAACGAAGACATGCGCAAGCTGCTGTCGCGGGTAGTCCAGGCGATCGGATCGCTGCCCAACAAAGTCGCGATCCGCGGCCACACCGACGCGACCCCGTTCGCCAACAATCCCCAGGGCAACTGGGACCTCTCCAGCCAGCGGGCCGGCGCCACGCTGCGCGCGCTGACCGCCATGGGCCTGAACCCCGGCCGCATCGCCGACGTCAGCGGCCGCGCGGAAGTGGACCCGCTGTTCCCCGAGAATCCGAACGATCCGCGCAACCGAAGGATCTCGATCATCCTGTTCAAGCAGGCGCAGTGAGGCGGAGGCGGCCGGGACGCGGGATCAGGTGTTCGCCAGTTCCAGCAGCGCTTCCCGGACATGATGCAGCGCCGGGTCGGCTTCCTTGTCCCGGCGCCGGATCAGGCCCAGCCGGCGGTGGACCGGCGGCGACAGCGGGCGGACCGCCATTCCCTCCGGCAGGGGACGCCGCAGGACCGCCTCGAACGGCAGGATCGAGACGCCCAGGCCGGCCGCCACGGTGGTCTTGATCGCCTCGATCATGTCCAGCTCCATGGCGGGACGCGGCGGCACCCCGGAGGCGGCCAGCCATTGCCGGACCATCATGCCGGTGGTGGCCTTGGCATATTCCAGGATCAGCGGCTGGCGCGCCATGTAGTCGGGCGTGACCGTCTCCGGGATGTCCGGGTAGCTGGTCGGCAGGACCGCCTGCATGGGATCGCTGCGGATATAGGTCACCTCGAACAGGCGCTCGTCCACCGGCAGGGTTACGGCCCCGATGTCGATCTCGTTGCGCAGCATGCCGTCGACGATGCCCTGGGTGGTGCCCACGGTGATGACCAGCTCGATGTTCGGATGCTGCTCGCGAAGCTTCCGCAGGATCGGCGTGAAGAAATAAGCGAGGTAGGTCGCACCGGTGCCGATCCTCACCCGGCCCAGCCAGCCTTCCCGGTGCCGCCTCATGGTGGCGGCCGCCAGATCGGCCTCGTGCGCCAGGCGATGGGCATGCTCGACCAGATCGCGGCCGGCAGGGGTGGCGAAGGCCCGCTTGCCCAGCCGCTCGACCAACTGGACGCCGAAGCGGCCTTCCAGTTCGCGGATCTGCTGGCTGACCGCAGGCTGGCTGAGGTTGAGCCGGCGCGCCGCCGCGGAGAAGCTGCCGCCTTCCACCACTTCGAGCAGGGTCCGGAGCTGGTCGAGATTCAGGCTCCTCATCCCAAGCTTTTCCTTATGGTTTTCATCCAAGGATCCAATTTGCGCTAATAGACAATTCGTCGCAATCTCTACCGGCAATCTTACGGGACTGGCTGAGAGGAGGCTGGGATGAAGACGTCGGCAATCCTGCGGAGACCCGCCCTGGCGGACCTTCCGCCGCTGGCGGACGCGATCGAGGGCACCGGGCGGGCGATGCTGGCACTGGCCGCCGGCCTGCTGGCGGCTTTCCGCGAGAGTCGCCGGATCAGGCGCGACTACCGCCGCCTGATGGAAGCGGACGACTCGCTCCTGCGCGATATCGGCGTCACGCGTGCAGACATCGCCCGGGCATCGGCACGCAGGCGGGGGCCGCGATGACGGAGACGCTTCAGCGGGACGGGTTGACGATCGTCCGCGGCACGCCGGACGATCCCGACGCGGTCCCGCTGATCGACGCGCTCTCGGCTGACCTGCTGCGGCGCTTCGGACAGGACGGGCGCGGATCTTTCGCCGGCTGGGATCCGGATGACCCGGGTTCGGTCTTCCTGCTGGCACGGGACGGGGACGAGGCGGTCGGGTGCGGCGCGATCCGGCCCATCCCGGAAGAGCCCGGCGTGGCGGAGGTCAAGCGGATGTACGCGAAGCGGGGCCGCCGGGGCATCGGCTCGGGGGTGCTGAGAGTGCTGGAGCGGGAAGCCCGGCTGCGCGGGTACCGGGCGATCTGGCTGGAGACGATGGCGACCAACGCCGAGGCCCTGGCCTTCTATGCCCGGCACGGCTATCGCAGGCGCGACAATTACGGCCGCTATACCGGCCATGAAGACCATGTCTGCCTGGAAAAGTCGCTCGACTTACTTTAGGCGACTCCCGTTCGAGACCGTCGAGCAGCTTTACAGCTCCGCGGCGGCCGACGATCAACTCATCGTTACTTCAGGTCATTACCGCCTCGGCGCGGATTTTGCTCCCCTGCTTTCCCGATCGATTCCGACAGACCGGAGGGAAACATGGGCAGACTCATCTATGTGGTTTTCGCCGTGCTTCTTGGTTGCTTGGCGAACGCGACGACCGTCCACGCGACCGCCGTATTCCGTTTTGACGGCGAAACGACACGGGGCCTGTACTCGATGGCGTTCGAACTGGGATTCAGTGACGCCGTGCTGGACCGCGAAGGAAACATCCCCGTCGAGGATCTGGAATGGGCGACGGCGACGTACCAGTACGCGATCGACGAATTCGACCTGTCGTCGCCGTCGGGTCCCCCTAACCGCGTCACCATGGGGAACGGCATGCAATACCCGTTCGTCGATCCGCCCAACCTGACCGGACGCCCGGGCACGATCGCGCAATGGGGTGAGGTCAGGATCGACGGGGAACGGCTGGTCTTCGGTGATCCGCCTCCGGGGCGGCGGGTCACCGCCCTGGGCATAACCCTGCCCTGCCTCCCCCAGGGCGACGACTATTACTGCTATCCGCTGGACGACTACTTCTTCTCGATGGTCGGCGACCAGACACGGCTGGTGCTGTTCCAGGACGAAGGCAATTGCGGCCAGGGATTTTCCTTCTGCGAGGCGATCGGCACGTTCCAGCTCGTCGGCCCCGATTCCGGCACCTCGGTACCCGAGCCCGCCCCCCTGGCCCTGCTGGTCGGCGGCATCCTGGCGGGTGGCTGGCTGGGACTGCGAGGACGCGACACCGCACAGTCGCTGCGCCGGGCGGGCCGACATCGTTGACCGCGACGGCAAACGCCGAGGGCCGGGTATGAAATCGGGGCTCCCCCGCCCTCACGCCTCCTCCAGGTACCGCCGGCGCAGGTGCTGCTGGTACACGCCGGCGTCCAGCGGGCGGCCGGTGGCCTGCTTGAGCAGTTCGTCGGCGGGGAGCAGGCTGCCCTTGGCGTGGATGTTGGTGCGGAGCCAACCCAGCAGCGGGGAGAAGTCGCCCTTCGCGATGCCGGGAAGGACGGCGTCGTCGGCGCGGCAGGCGGCGTCGAACAGTTGGGCGGCGGTCATGGCGCCCAGGGTGTATGTCGGGAAATAGCCCCAGGCGCCGCCCGGCCAGTGGATGTCCTGGAGGCAGCCGAGCCTGTCGTTGGGGACCTTGAGGCCGAGCAGGTCGCGCATGCCGTCGTTCCAGGCGCCGGGCAGGTCGTTCAGCGTCATGTCGCCGGCGATCAGCGCCTTCTCCAGCTCGTAGCGGATCAGGATATGGGCGGGGTACGTGACCTCGTCGGCATCGACCCGGATGAAGCCGGGCTCGACCCGTGTGTAGAGCCGGTACAGGTTGTCGGCCTCCCAGGCCGGGCCGGTGCCGCCGAAGCTCTCGCGCATCACCGGGGCGGCGAATTCCAGGAACGCGCGGCTGCGGCAGGCCTGCATCTCGATCAGCAGCGACTGGCTCTCGTGCAGGCTCATGCCGCGTGCCTCGCTGACCGGCTGGCCCAGCCACTCGGCCGGGCGGCCCTGCTCGTAGATGGCGTGGCCGGTCTCGTGCAGCACGCCCATCAGCGCCTTGGTGAAGTCCGCCTCGTCGTATCGGGTGGTCAGGCGCACGTCGTGGGTGGCACCGCCGCAGAAGGGATGCAGGCTGATGTCGAGCCGGCCGCGGCTGAAGTCGAAGCCGACCGCCTGCATCATCCGGACGCCGAGCGCCCGCTGGGTCTCCACCGGGAAAGGCCCCTGGAGCGGCAGCAGGTCGGGCCGGCGGGCCTGGCGCTCCAGGACCTGGGCCAGGAAACCGGGCAGGAACCCGCGCAGGTCGGCGAACAGGCGGTCGATGGTGTCGGTGTTGCCGCTCGGCTCGTAGGTGTCCAGCAACGCCTCGTAGGGCTGGCAGCCCAGCGCCTCGGCCTTGGCGTCCGCGATCTGCCGCTGGAGGTTCAGCACCTCCGACAGGCTCGGCAGCAGCATGGCGAAGTCGCCGGCCGGCCGGGCGTCGCGCCAGACCATCTCGCAGCGGGAGACGGCGCGGGAATTCGCCTCCACCAGGTCGGTCGGCACCGCGGTCGCGTGCAGGTAGGCCCGGTGCATCTCGTGCAGGTTCGCCGCCTGCCAGTCGGAAAGGTCGGTCTGGTGCTCGGCGTCGGCCAGCAGGTCCGCGTTATCGTCGTCGGTCAGCAGCTCGTGGCTGATCACCTTCAGGGTCGCGAGCTGTTCCGCCCTGCCGTCGGCGGCGCCGGGCGGCATCAGCGTCTCGGTGTCCCATTGCAGGATGCCCAGCGCGTCGGAAATGGCGGCGATGCGGGCGAAGCGGCGTTCGAGCGTCTGGTAGGCGGACATGGATTGCGGCTTCCCTGAAGGCGAAGGATGAGGACGACTGTCGGGGCGGCGTCAGCGCGGCTCCCGGTCGGGGTCGCGCCGCCACTGCGAGGCGACGTAGACGGCGAGCAGCGTCAACGCCAGCCCGTACCAGGTGACGGCGTACTGGAGATGGTTGTTCGGGATGGTGACGTTGGTCTGGCCGCCGACCGGCAGGCCGCCGGGATTGGCGGCGGGTCCCGCCTCCACCACCAGCGGCAGCGGGTTCTCCGCGCCGGCCGAGGCGGCCATGGCCGGGATGTCGTACCAGAACCACATGTTGGCGGCGGCGTCGTTGTCCGGCTGCATCCAGCCCGGCCCCGGCGGCACGCGGGCGATGCCGTCGACCGTGACCGTCCCGGCGGGCAGACCGTCCGGGCGGGTCGCGGGGTCGCGCGCCTCCGTCGGCACCCAGCCGCGGTTGACCAGCACCGTGGTGCCGTCGTCGCGCCGCAGCGGCGTCACCACGTGGTAGCCGATCCGGCCGTTGAAGCTGCGGGCGGCGAGGTTCAGTTCATGGTCGTGGAGGAATTCGCCGGTGACGGAGACGCGGCGGAAGTCCCAGCCCGCGGGGTCGTCGATGCGGGACGGCAGGGGTGCAGGGTCGGCGTTCAGGCCGGCCTCGATCCGGTCGATCAAGTCGTTCTTCCAGGAGAGGCGCTCGACCTGCCAGGTGCCGAGGCCGGCCATGATCGCGACGGCCACCAGGGTGGCCAGGGTGGCGCCGAGACCGGGGCGGAAACGCCGCCCGCTTCTGTCAGCGAGGGCAGCCATGGGTCCTCAATTCCGGGGATCGGCCCGAGACTCCGGGGTCTCGGGGATGTCGTATTCGCTGGCGCGGTGGCGGAACTGGAGGGCCATCAGGTAGGCCTTCGCCGGCCGCAGCATTCCCAGCGCCAGCCCCAGGATCACCACGGTCCACACGACGGCGTGGAGCCAGAGCGGCCAATCGACCGACATGGCGACCCACAGCGCGACGGGAACCACCGTGAAACCCAGGATGAAGGTCAGGAACACGGCGGGGCCGTCGCCGCTGTCGCCCCGGGCGAGCGCGAGGCCGCAGACCTCGCACCGGTCCGAGACGGACAGGAAGCCCTTGTACAGACGCCCCTCCCCGCACCGCGGGCACCGGCACTTCAGCGCCGCGGCGAGGGGAGAGACCCGAGGGTACCGGGTTCGCGTCAGGGCGTCAGGCTCCCCACCAGTAGATGGACACGAACAGGAACAGCCAGACCACGTCGACGAAGTGCCAGTACCAGGCCGCCGCCTCGAAGCCGAAATGGCTCTTGGGCGTGAAGTGCCCGGCCACCGTGCGCCACCAGCAGACGGCCAGGAAGATCGTGCCGATGATGACGTGGAAACCGTGGAAGCCGGTCGCCATGAAGAAGGTCGACGGATAGATGCCGTCGGTGAAGCCGAAATGGGCGTGGCTGTATTCGTAGATCTGGAAGCCGCTGAACAGCACGCCCAGCAGCACGGTCAGGCCGAGCGCCACGCTGGCGGTCCGCCGGTCGCCTTCGATGATCGCGTGGTGCGCCCAGGTCACCGTGGTGCCCGATAGCAGCAGGATCAGCGTCATCATCAGCGGCAGGTGGAAGGCGTTGAACGTCTCGATGTTCTGGGGCGGCCAGACCCCGCCGATCGCCTCCTTGGGGAACAGGCTGGCGTCGAAGAAAGCCCAGAAGAAGGCCGCGAAGAACATCACCTCCGACGCGATGAACAGCGCCATGCCGTAGCGCAGGCCCAGCTTGACGACGGGGGTGTGGGCCTTCTGGCGGACCGCCTCCTTCAGGACGTCGCGCCACCAGCCGGCCATGACCGCCAGGACGGCGACGAACCCGAGCGCCAGCAGGAGCCAGCCGCTGCCGTGCATGAACAGGATGGCGCCGACCGCCAGCAGGCCGCCGGAAAAGGCGCCGAGCAGCGGCCAGGGGCTGGGATCGACCAGGTGGTAGGGGTGGCTGTGGCCGCCCCCGGTGGCATGCGCGTTAGTCTCGGCCATGCTGTGTAACCCTCGTTCTATGCTCTTATTCGTTGATTGACGTTACCTGTCCCGCCGCCCCGCCGCCATGGGCCCGGAAGAAGGTATAGGACAGGGTGATGGTCTGGATGTCGTCCAGCTTGGGATCGTCGGCCATGGCCGGGTCCACGAAGAAATAGACCGGCATATCCACGCTCTGGCCGGGCTCCAGCCGCTGCTCGGTGAAGCAGAAGCACTGGATCTTGTTGAAATAGATCCCGGCCTTGTCCGGCGTGACGTTGTAGGTCGCGGTCCCGACGATCGGCTCGTCGGAATGGTTGACGGCGCGGTAGCTCATCATCGCGGACTCGCCGATGCGCACCTCCATCTGGTGGATCTCCGGCCGGAAGCCCCAGGGCAGCGCGCCGTTGACGTCGGCGTTGAAGCGGACCTTGACGGTTCGGTCCAGGATCTCCCCCGCCGGCCCCTCCGCCCGCTGCGTGGTGCCGCCGAACCCGGTGACCTGGCAGAACAGGTTGTAGAGCGGCACCGCGGCGAAGGACAGGCCGATCATGCCGAAGACCAGCCCGAGCAGGCCGCCCATCACGACCAGGTTCTTGCGCCGCGTGCCCTGGTGCGTCCTGGGGTCCCTGCCCGGCGTCATGAGTTCCCCCCGATGCGGACCAGGGTGATGACGTAGAGCAGGGCCACGAGGGCCAGGAGCGCCAGCAGCACGGCGATGTTCTTGCCGCGCTGTCGGCGCTTCTGCTCGTCGGTCAGCTGATGGCCGGGAAGGCGGTTGGCATTCATGGGACCCACGCGCTCGCTTGCTTTGCGGAAACTGGCTTTACGGGAGCCGGGCCAGCGGCCCGGTCAGCTGCTCGCCGATCAACAGCGACAGCAGCAGGAAGAGATAGAGGATCGAGAAGACGAACATCTGCTTGGCCGCCTTGTCCGTCCTGTCGTACCAGACCTGGACCGCCAGGACGACGAACAGTCCGCCCAGGACGACAGAGCCGGCGAGATAGGCAAGGCCCGCGATGCCGACGAAATAGGGGGCGACCGCGATGGGGAACAGCAGAAGCGTGTAGATCAGCATCTGCTTCTTGGTCTCGCGCTCGCCGGAGACGACCGGAAGCATCGGCACGCCCGCATTGGCGTAGTCGCCGTTGCGGAACAGGGCCAGCGCCCAGAAATGCGGCGGCGTCCACATGAAGATCAGCAGGAACAGGATGATCGAGGCGAGGCTGACGTCGCCGGTCACCGCGGCCCAGCCGATCATCGGCGGGAAGGCGCCCGAGGCGCCGCCGATCACGATGTTCTGCGGCGTGCGGCGCTTCAGCCAGATCGTGTAGACGAAGACATAGACGAAGGAGGCCAGCGCCAGCAGCCCGGCCGCGACCCAGTTGACCGCCAGCCCCATCAGCACGACCGAGCCGATGGTCAGGACGACGCCGAAGCTGAGCGCCTCGTCGGGGTCCACCCTGCCCTCGGGCAGGGGGCGGTTGCGGGTGCGCTGCATCATGCGGTCGATGTCGCGCTCGTACCACATGTTGATGGCGCCGGACGCGCCGGCGGCGACGGCGATGCAGAGGATGGCGGTCAGCGCCAGCACCGGGTGGATGTGGCCGGGGGCCACGATCATCCCGGCGAAGCCGCTGAACACCACCAGGGACATGACCCGGGGCTTCAGCAGTTCGAAATAGTCGCGGACGCCGCCGGTGGCGAAGCCCTCGGCCGGCGCCTGGGCGTCCGGCCGCATGGTGATGTCGGTCATCTCTTCACGTCTTCCCCTGGTACCTTGGGATCGCGGGCCCGGTCCGAGGACCCGCGATCCTTTCCCCCGCCGGACGCCGCGCTTACTTCACGCGCGGCAGCTCGTTGAACTGGTGGAACGGAGGCGGCGAGCTGACCGTCCATTCCAGCGTGGTCGCCGAGTCACCCCAGTAGCTGGCGCCGACGCGCTGGCCGCGGGTGATCGTGTAGAGCGCGATGCCGACGAACAGGACCGCGGCGGCGAACGAGATGTAGGAGCCCACCGACGAGATCATGTTCCAGCCCGCGTACGCATCCGGATAGTCCGGGATACGGCGCGGCATGCCGGCCAGACCCAGGAAGTGCTGCGGGAAGAACGTCAGGTTGACGCCGACGAAGGTCATCCAGAAATGGACCTTGCCCCAGAACTCCGGATACTGACGGCCCGACATCTTGCCGATCCAGTAGTAGAAACCGGCGAAGATCGAAAACAGCGCGCCGAGCGACAGCACATAATGGAAGTGGGCCACGACGTAGTAGGTGTCGTGCAGGACGATGTCCATGCCGCCGTTCGCCAGCACGACGCCGGTGACGCCGCCCACGGTGAACAGGAAGATGAAGCCGATGGCCCACAGCATGGGAGTCTTCATCTCGATGGAGCCGCCCCACATGGTGGCGATCCAGGAGAAGATCTTGATGCCGGTCGGCACCGCGATGATCATGGTCGCGGCCGTGAAGTAGGCACGGGTGTCCACGTCGAGGCCGACGGTGAACATGTGGTGGGCCCACACGACGAAGCCGACCACGCCGATCGCGACCATGGCGTAGGCCATTCCCAGGTAGCCGAAGATCGGCTTCTTGGAGAAGGTCGAGATGATGTGGCTGATGATGCCGAAGCCCGGCAGGATCATGATGTAGACTTCGGGGTGGCCGAAGAACCAGAACAGGTGCTGGAACAGCACCGGGTCGCCGCCGCCGGCCGGGTCGAAGAAGGTGGTGCCGAAGTTGCGGTCGGTCAGCAGCATGGTGATGGCGCCGCCCAGGACGGGGACGGCCAGCAGCAGCAGGAAGCCGGTGATCAGCATCGCCCAGGCGAACAGCGGCATCTTGTGCAGCGTCATGCCGGGGGCGCGCATGTTGAAGATGGTGGTGATGAAGTTGATGGCGCCCAGGATCGACGAGGCGCCGGCCAGGTGCAGGGCGAAGATCGCCATGTCGACCGACGGCCCGGGATGCCCGACGGCGGAGCTGAGCGGCGGGTAGATGGTCCAGCCCGTCCCCGCCCCGGTGCCGACGAAGGCGGATCCCAGCAGCAGCAGGAAGGCCGGCACCAGCAGCCAGAAGCTGATGTTGTTCAGCCTGGGGAAGGCCATGTCGGGCGCACCGATCATGAGCGGCACGAACCAGTTGCCGAAGCCGCCGATCAGCGCCGGCATGACCACGAAGAACACCATGATCAGCCCGTGGGCCGAGATGATGACGTTCCACAGCTGGCCGTCGGCGACGATCTGCGTGCCCGGAGCCTGGAGCTCCATGCGCATGATCACCGAGAACAGGCCGCCGATCAGGCCGGCGATGATCGAGAAGATGATGTAGAGAGTGCCGATGTCTTTATGGTTGGTCGAGAAGAACCACCGCGCGACGAATCCCGGCTTATGGTCGTGGCCGTGATCGTCGTGGGCGGATGCTCCGGTCGCTCCGTGACCCATGGTGCTAGTCCCTTACCCTCGGGTTGTCGTTGCGCCGGCGGCGGCGCGGCCTGAGGCCTCCGCGGTGCCGCCGCGCTGATTGTTCCTGGTGCCCGTGTGCCCGGTACCGCTCATTCCTGGACGGCGGGAACCGGGTTGGCCGGCGCCTGGGCCACCTGGACCGCCGGAGCCTTCGGGGCGTTGGAGGCGAATTCCTCCTTGGCCTCGACCAGCCACTGGGCGAACCGCTCCTTGGAAACCGCCTCGATCGCGATCGGCATGTAGCCGTGGTTGGTGCCGCAGATCTCCGAGCACTGGCCGTAATAGACGCCTTCGCGGTCGATCCGCGCCCAGGTCTCGTTCAGGCGGCCGGGGATGGCGTCCTTCTTGATGCCGAGGGACGGCATGGCCCAGCTGTGCAGCACGTCGCCCGCGGTGACGATGATGCGGATGTTGGTGTCGACCGGCAGCACGATCCGGTTGTCCACCTCGAGCAGGCGGCGCTGGCCGGGCTGGATATCCTCGTCCGGGACCATGTAGCTGCTGAAGGTCAGGTCCTCATGGTCCGGATACTGGTACTCCCAGTACCACTGGTGGCCGATGACCTTGAGGGTCATCTCGGCGTTCTCGGTCTTGTCCATGAAGTACAGGACCTTGAACGACGGCACCGCGATCACGACCAGGATGACCACCGGCAGCACGGTCCAGGCGACTTCCAGGATCGTGTTGTGGGAGGTCCTGGTCGGGTTCGGGTTCGCCTTGGCGTTGAAGCGGACCATGACGTAGATGAGCAGCGCCAGCACCAGCAGGGTGATGCCGGTGATGACCACCAGGAGCAGATTGTGGAAGTCCGTCAGCTGCTCCTTGACGGGGGAGGCCGACGCCTGGAGGCCGAGCTGCCAGGAGTGCGGCTCCCCGACAGCGGGTTGACCCTGGGCCAGGGCGGCACCGGCGCTGCCGAATACGGAAAACAAAAAGGCCGTCAAGACGGCGCCTATCCTGTGCACATTCATCCCTAACCACTCTTCCTTGCGGCGGAGCCGCCCGCTCCGCATGTCTGACGAAACCCGTCCCCCGCTTTGCGCAGGGTGATTCTTGTGGCCGGCTCCTTCCGGTCGCCCCGAGGGCCGCAGGAAGGACCCGCGTGCCCCGGCGCCGGAGACCGCCGTGCGGCTGAACATACCTGTTTGTTCATGACCTGATCAACCGGCGCTCCCGATCAGGGAGGTACATATCGTCGCAGGTGCGCCCGGATTGATCCCGCTCAAAGATCATGGTTTTTACATACGCGCTAGACATCCCCGGCGTCAACTTGACGCAGCGGACCGATCCGTCTGATTTAGCTATAGTTTTCCCCTAATACGCGGGCGCGCGGCAGGGCTGGCACGGTCGCGGCGGAGGTATGGCACGGCAGGACCAATGATGAGTCACACGGTGCGCGCATTCGCCGCATGCCGATCGGCGAAGACTCGGGCATGCAATCACTCCCCGGAAAACCGTCTCGGGGAAAATGATATCGTTATGGGTATGCTCGGCGCAGGGTGCCGAACGCCCGCCAGTCGCAACATGTCGTCGATAGAGACCAGTCCATGGCCAAGAAGACCGAAACCGAAGCCATAGCCAACCAGCTGTCCTTCGCCGTGAAGGAACTCTCAACGGTCGCCGAACGCCTGAGCAAGGCCGGCTATGCCGAGATCGCCGAAGAGATCCGGACCCTGGCGAACAGCGGAGGCTTCTTCGCCGACGAGTTCGCCCGCCTGTCCCGCGAGCGGGCGGGCTGAGCGGCGCGGCGGCCCCGGGCTCTCCCTACCCTGCCGGCACCCTCTCGCGGTACTTGCGGATCGCGGCGTTGACCTGGTCCGACAGTTCCGCCGGCGCGTGGTCGGGGTTGAGGCCGGCCATGATGGCGTCGGACAGGGGGCGCAGAAGGCGGAGCGCCGCGGGTTCGCTGACCCGGCCGCTGTTCACCATCCGCTGGCCCAGGTTGCGCAGTTCGGTCACCATCTCGACGAGCGCCGCATAGGGCGTGCCGGGCAGCCGGTCGAGCAGGTCGTCGCAGGCATCTATCAGGGACTCCAGGTATTCGCGGTTGGCGGCGTCGTCGTTCAGGGCCGGCGTGCCGGAGACGATCAGGCCGGCCAGGAAGCTGACCTGGAAGGCGTCTCGGCGACGCTTCTCCTCGTCGATCTGGCGCTGGGCGCGGGCGATCACCTCGTCCAGGGCGGCCAGTTCGGCGGAGCGGCCCTCCGCCTTGGCGCGCAGGGTGTTGGGCACGTCGAACAGGGGGATCGAGCTGGGGCCGCGCGCCGGGTCCTTGCGGCGGTCGGGGCCGATATAGGCCGAGGTGACGATGAAGGGCTTGCGCTGGCGGACCAATCCTATCAGACGCTCCATGACCGCATTGACCGACAGGGGCTTCACCAGCAGGCCGTCGGCCCCGCTCTCGACGATCGCGCGGACGCGCTCGTTGCTGGCGACCGAGGTCGTCATGATCACGGTCACGAATGGGTTGCGGCCCAGCTTGCCATGGCGAACCGCGCGGACCAGCCCGCAGGGGTCCTCCCCCTCCAGGTCGGCGTCGAGCACCACCACGTCGGGCGGGTCGCCCCCCTCCTCCAGCAGCGTGCGGAGGGACCGGATATCGGGAACGTCGACGATCCCGGAGAACCCCTCCGCCTGGAGGAGGGACTTGAGGGCGACGCGGACCGAGAGATTGCCCTCTCCCATCAGAATGCCGATCTTGGATCGGTGTGCCCTGGCGATCATTCAATCAATCCGCGATCGTCGCTCCCGTTGGTTCGGCAGCGGTCATATTGGTTTGGTACGGGTCCCGAGAATGACACGCCGTTCTCAGACGGCAAGCACCACTATCGCATCTCCGGCGGGAGCAATGTCGCAGCCCGGCGGTTGAGGCAGGGGTGAAGCCGCTGCCGCGGCCGAAGCAAACAGTTCGAGGATCGGCGACATGACAGACACCAGCAGTCCCCAGATCACCCGGCGCATGACCGCCGGCCTCCTCCCGGCCCCCCTGGCGGGCAGCCCGGGAATGCCGGGATGGAGCTCGGCCGGACTGGGGATCCCGTCCTTCGACACCGCGGGCGGGCGCGACGTGGCGCTGATCGCGGAACTGAACGACCTGCTGCAGCTCGACTGCGACGCGGTGGGCGCCTACACGCTGGCGATCGCGGCCCTGCGCGACGGCGGCCTGCGCGACCGGCTGACCCAGTACCGCGAGGACCACGAACGGCACATCGTCGATCTGATAGATCTGATCAGGACGCGCGACGGCGTGCCGATCCGGCTGCCCCATTTCCCGACCGGCCTGTTCAAGCTGCTGGTCCAGGCCGGCGGATCGGCCGGAAGCCTGGCCGGCGGCGACCGCGCGGTGCTGCTGGCCTTCGTCACCAACGAGGGACAGGCCCGCGACAAGTACCGCCGCCACGCCCGGGGCGACCATCCGGCCGACGTGGAGGCGATGCTGAAGCGGGCCGCCCGCGACGAGGAGACCCATTTCGACTGGGCCTGGGACGCGCTGGACCGGCTCGGCGTCGGACGCGGGACGCTTCCGGGGATCGCGGCCGAGAGCTTCGGCTTCTTCCACGGCGCCAACGCGGACATCCTGGAAGCGGCCGGCAAGCTGGGCCTGGACGTGCTGGCGCGGACCCTTCGACGCGTCTGAGCCGCGGGAGGTACCCGCATCCGGAGCGTCCGGTATCGGAGGAGTAGTCGGCAACAAGTCCCGCCCCCGCGGCGTTTGGATGCCGACGCCGGCGGAGGTCCGGGGCCGGCACGGCTCCAGGGTAGGGCTCCGGGCGACCAGCAAGCACGATAGAGGACATCCATGACCAGCTCGCATGAACCCGACGCGCGTCGGGGGAACCTGCGGTATTACCTGTTGGGACTGGCCGTGGTGGCGGTCATCGCGGTGATCGCGGCAATCTCCTTCGGCGTCCAGAGCAGCAGGCTGGAGGAGCAGCTCGCCCAGCGCGAGCGGGAGCACCAGCAGGCCCTCACCGCCGTGACCGGCGAGCGCGACACCGCCCGCGAGGAGCGGCAGGCCTTCCAGGGCGACCTGGAGCGGCTGCGCACCACGGTCCAGGACGAGCGCCGGCTGGCCGGCGAGGTGAACCGGCTGGGCCAGGAGATCCAGGCCGCCCAGCAGCAGCTCCAGGAACTCGGCGCCCAGCGCGAGGCGGCCCAGGCGGAAACCCAGGCCATCCTGCAGCAGCGCGCCGAGGCCGAACAGCAGACGGCCCAGGTCGTCGAGCAGCTTCGCCAGCAGACCCAGCAGCTGGAACGGACCCAGGCCCAGGTGACCGAGGCCGGGCAGCAGCAGGCGACGATCCGCGACCAGCTGGCCGCGATGACCGACCAGGTCGCCCAGCGGACGTCGGAGGCCGAGCAGATCGCCCAGCGCGTCGCCGAGGTCCGCCAGCAGGAGGCGCAGCTTCGCGACAGCGTGGCGGCTCTCAGCCAGGAGTCCGCCGCGAAGGCCGACCAGGCCGCGCAGGCCGCGCAGCAGGCGGAGGCCGCGGTCGTCCAGCTCGACCAGTCCCGGCAGGAGCTGAACCGGGTCCGCCAGGAACTGGCCGACGCCAACGACCAGCTCACCGGCGCCCGGCAGGAGCTGGAGAACGCCCGCCGCGAGCTGGAGCAGACGGTCCAGCGGAACCGGCAGGCGGTCGCCGAGATCGAGCAGCGCCAACAGGATCTGGCCGGGATCGCCCAGCAGGTCGAGCAGCGCAACGCCGACCTGGGCGCTGCCGAGCAGCGGCTCGCCGACCTGACGGCCCGGGCCGATGCCCAGCAGGCCCGCCTGGAGGAAGTGGTCGAGAGCGCCCGGCAAGCGCGCGAGGCCGAGGTGGAAGCCCGCCGCAGCGTCGCCCAGCTGAGCGACGACGTGACCGGACGCACCGACGAACTCCAGCAGATCGAGCAGCGGATCCAGGAGGCCCGCCAGACCCTTCAGCAGGAGCAGCAGGGCCTGGCGCAGCTTCGCGACCAGGTGGCGGAGCAGACGGCCCAGCTCCAGGCGCTGGAGCAGCGCCGGATGGAGGGGCTGCAGCAGCCCGCCGGCGAGGCGGCTCCCCAGCAGCAGCAGCCGGAGCAGACGCCGGCCCAGCAGTAAGGGCCGGCCCGCCAACGGCGAAGGCGGCATGAGAAAGCCCGCCTCCCGGATCGGGAGGCGGGCTTTTCCGTGGGCGCCGTGCCGGCCTCAGGGACGGGTCTGCGGGGTCACCGTGGTGGTCGTCTCGACGCCGGCGGGGGAACCCGAACTCAGGCCCGGGCCGTTCGGCGTCTCGAACACCTTAGCGGCGTCGCGCGCCTTGATCGACGCGGCATCGCGGCCCAGCAGGGTGTCCGGCGACGGGGCGTTGCCTTCCGGGGCGCCGGGGCGCGACGACGAGACGTGCTGGTGGTGGGTGTCGGGATCGACATAGTCCACCGTGCGCCGCTCCGCCCTGCCGTACCGCGAGCCCGTATGGGCGGGAGCGCCGTAATCGAACGCGTCCTCGGTCAGGACGGCGTCGTCATAGTCGAACTCCTCGAGCCGGCCCGCCTGCTCCGGCGTCCAGCGCTCGCGCCGCTTGTCGCTCCGCGACCCCGCGATGGCCAGCCAGGCGACGCTGATCGCCAGCAGCGCCACGGGGATCGGGTTGTCGCGCACGGTCGTCGAGAGATTCGACACGAAGGTCTGGCCCTGGCCGCTGTTGCGCAGATAGCCCCAGACCTCGTCCATCATGCGGCCCGGGGAGAGACGGTCCTCGATGGCCGCCAGGGTCGCGGCGGTGTTCTGCCGGGTCTGCTCGATTTCCCGTTCGATCTGCTCAGGGGTCCTGTGATCCGTGTTCGCCATCTCCAGCCTTCCATTGCATTGAGACGCGGCTCTTCCTGCCGCCTTCCCCTGCAAACCAACCTCTCCCCCGTTAGTTCCGGGTAGGGCCTTCGGCCGCGGTCCGGGGCTGGGGCGCCAGACGTCCGCCCTGGTCCATCCAGGTGGCGTAGCTGGCGTGGATCCAGGCCGGGACCAGCAGGCTGGCGATCGCCAGCAGCGTGATGGCGGTCTTGGTCCCTTCCGTGAAGGGACCGATCCTGCCGTCGAACCCCAAGATCACGTAGACCACCACGACATGGTAGGCATAGACCTGGAGCGAATGCTTGCCGATGAAGGTCAGGAAGCGCCAATTGAACAGCCGGTTCAGCAACACCCCGGCGGTCCGCGCCACCGGCGACGACGCTTCCCGGCCGGCGACCAGCAGCCAGGCGACCAGATAGGCCAGGCCGGCGAAGTTCAACAGGTAGACGAGGGCGAACTCGCCGCGGTTGTTGTAGACGTCGAACCGCAGCGCCATGCTGTCGGGCACGAGGCCGTTGGTGAAGCCCAGCCTGAAGGCCATGAACAGCAGGACGAGCGCGATCGAGACCTTCAGCAGGTCGGTGCGCCGGGGCGAGAACCAGCGGTCCCAATCCAGCTCGCCCCGGGCGTCCGCCGCCCCCAGCAGCAGCCCGGTGACGAACACGACCTGCCAGCCGAGCGGATTGAAGTGGCCGCGCAGCACGAAGCCGGGCGCGTAGGCGCCGACCGTCTCCTCGACGATCCGGATCGCCGGCAGGTGAAGCCCGAGCTGGACCATCAGCCACAGCAGGACGCTGGCGCCCAGCACCTCGCGCCAATAGCCGCGCGCGACCCAACGCAGCAGCAGCGGCGACGCCACCAGGTAGACGATGTATTGGGGCAGGATGTCCATGAAGGTCGGCTGGTAGAGCAGCAGGAACGCCGAGACCCCGGTCAGGGTCGGGGTCTGGTACATCTCCCACATGAAATGCCCCCACAGCGGGCGGGAATTGGGCACCAGCACCGCCAGGAATAGGACCACCGCCAGCACGATGACCGCGTAGACATAGAGTTCGTAAGCCCGGTTCAGGATCTTGGCGTCCATGAGGGACGTCTGCCCCTTCGCGATCATGCGCGTGTAGTAAAGCCCGATGATGACGCCCGAGATGAAAACGAAGCCCTGGGCATCCTGCACATAACCCAGTTCGGAGTGATTGATGCGTGCGAGCAGTAGCTCGCCCTGGAACGGCAAATGATTAAGCATCATAAATACGAGGAAATAACCGCGCAAACCGTCGAGGATTGCAAAACGCTTCATGGCACTCTCCACGGCCGGGGCGACTGCATTCTGATAGTACAGATTTTCATGTGTACCGGCCAAATGAACCGGCGCTGATCATGTTTATTCCTGAAAGGGGCTTTCAATACCCCTTTCAGTTTAGAAGACAGCGAAAAGATCGAGCGGAATACCCGATCATGGCAAGGAACATTCTGCCATTGCTGCGCGTTTAGATTGGTTGCGCATCGGCAACAGTGCCGAGGCGAACGGTGCGCATCCCCTGCAATTCACACTTTGACCATAATTGGAACCGATAGGCTCTGCCGTCGCCGGGCAGCCCGCCAGGCTTCATGACAGCTTCACAGCAACAGCAGCCGAGCGAGCATTTCCGAACCATGGTCAAGCACGTCCTCCCCGCAGTTCTGTCCGGTATCGTCGGTTTCGGCATGATGATCGGGGGCGCCGCGGCGCAGGCTCCCGCGCAATGCGCCGCCCCGTCGCTGGTGGTCCCGGCCTCCGCGCGCGAGATGCCGCGGACCAGCGCGGCCCTCAGCCGCAGGCAGGACCTGCGCATCGTCGCGGTCGGCTCGTCGAGCACCCAGGGGACCGGCAGCTCGGGACCCGCCATGACCTATCCGGCGCAGCTCGACCGGATCCTGGAGACCCGTTTTCCCGGCGCGAAGATCGAGGTGGTCAACAGGGGGATCGGCGGCGAGAAGGCGGCCGGGACCCTGGCCCGGCTGGACCGCGACGTGCTCGCGCTGAAGCCCGACCTGGTGATCTGGCAGCTCGGCACCAACGACGCCTTGGGGAAGGTCGATGCGAAGGTCTTCGGAACGCAGGCGGTGGAGGGCATCCGCCGCATCCGGGAGACGGGTGCCGACCTGATGCTGCTGGAGCCGCAGTTCCTGCCCAAGCAGGCGGGCAACGCGACCTATGCGGCCTACGTGGACGCGGTCCGCGCCCTGGGAGCCGCGCACGGCGTTCCGGTGTTCCGCCGCAACGAGGTGATGAAGCACTGGCTGGACAGCAAGCAGTTCACTCCGGACACCATGCTGTCCAGCGACCAGCTGCACATGACCGACGCGAGCTACCGCTGCCTTGCCGAACTGATGGCCAACGCCATCGTCCCGGCGGCGATGCCGGCAGTCCAGCCGCCCGCCGGTCAGACGATCAAGGTGCTGAGCGGCCCGAACGCGGTGCGCAGCGCCGAAACGCCGAGATAGAACACGGCCCCGACGAAACCCCAGCAGGCGACCGCGGCGGTCAGCGCCAGGATCGCCTGCATCTGGACGGGCAGTTGCTCCTCCGGGCCTTCCGAGAACCGGGACATCATACGCTCGCCGGCGATCCGGCGAATCAGAGCGTTCATGTCGAATCCGAGACCGTTGTTCATTCCTGATCCTCCCCCTTGCCGGGCGATGCTAGTTATGGAAACAAATCGGATGGGTGTCAAAAATGTGACATCCCGGCTCCGCCCGGAAGAAAATCCGCGCGGCGAAGTCGGACCGGGGAAAGCCCGGCCGTGAAGCGCCGTCTCTCTTCAGTCGTAACACCGGCTGGGTCACTGACGGACCGCGTTCCCGACCGGCTATAGTCGCGCCGCAAGTGCAAAACCTCTCGCAACAGGCCGGGGCAGAAGGCCGGGGGATCGGGATATGTTGGGGATCGCCGCCGTCGCAGTGCCGATGGGGTTCCTGTTCGGCTCGGGCTGCGCCGACCAGCCGACCGTGGTGGAGCTGTTCACCTCGGAAGGATGCTCGTCGTCGCCCGCGGCCGACGTGCTGCTGAACGAACTGGCCGGCCGGCCCGACGTTCTGGCGCTGTCGTTCCACGTGGACTGCTGGGACGATCTCGGCTGGGCCGACCCGTTCGCCACGGCCTGGGCGACCCGGCGCCAGCGCGACTACAACGACGCCCTGGGCCGGTCCTCGGTCTATACCCCGCAGATGGTGATCGACGGATCGGCCGAGGTGTTCGGCGGCAACGCGCGCCTCATCGGCCAAGCCGTGGCCACGCGACGGGCCGCCCAGAAAGCACGGCGAAGCCCGGTCGGCATCGGCCTCCAGGAGCGCTCCGGCGGGCTGGACGTGACCGTCCCCGGCGGCCACCGGCGGCGCGAGACGCGCATCCTGGCGGTGCGCTACGACCTGCGGCGGGGCGTCCTGGTGAAAGCCGGCGAGAACCGCGGGCGCCGGCTGTCCCACAGCCATGTCGTGCGCGAGATGACCGACCTGGGTCCCTGGACGGGCGATTCCTGCCGGCTGCGCACCCCGCCGGCGCCGGCCGGCCAAGGGGTGGCCGTGCTGGTCCAGGAACTCGACGAGGCGGGCCGCCCGGCCGCCATCCTGGGCGCCGCGCGCCAGGAGCGCAGCCTGCTGGGCGTCAGCGCCGATCCGAGGGAAGCGGTCGCCCGCATGGTCCGCACGATCCGGGCGAACCGCGACGGCGGGGCTACTCCGCTGTAGCCGGCGCCCAGGATCCGGGCGCTCAGGATTCCGGCGGGCCGAGGAACTTCTCCAGCAGGGCGCGGGCTGCCGCGGTCGGGGTCGTCTCCGCACGGGTCACCGCCTGCTCGGCCCGGGGGAGTTCGGCGCGGACGGCGGGGTGGCGGCGGAAGGCGTCGGTCAGCGTCTCGGCGATCTCGCTCCACATCCAGGCGCGCGCCTGCTCGGCCCGGCGCGCCTCCAGGGCGCCGGAGGCGGACAGGGTGCCCCGATAGCGGCCGACGGTCTCCCAGATCTCCGGCACGCCGGTCCCGGTCGTGGCGGAGCAGGTCAGCACCGGCACCTTCCAGTCCTTCGACGGCGAGCGAAGCAGCGCCAGCGCGTGCCGGTACTCGGCGACGGCGTGGCGGGCGGCGTCCACCAGGGCGCCGTCGGCCTTGTTGACCACGATCAGGTCGGCCAGCTCGACGATGCCCTTCTTGATGCCCTGGAGCTCGTCGCCGCCGCCGGGCAGCAGCAGCAGCATGAACAGGTCGACCATGTCGGCCACGGCGGTCTCCGACTGGCCGACCCCGACCGTCTCGACCACCACCACGTCGTAGCCCGCCGCCTCGCAGGCCAGCATCGCCTCCCGCGTGCGCCGGGCGACGCCGCCCAGGGTGCCGCCGCTGGGCGACGGCCGGATGAAGGCGGCGGGATTGCGGGTCAGCTCCTCCATCCGGGTCTTGTCGCCCAGGATCGAGCCGCCGGTCCGCTGGGACGACGGGTCCACCGCCAGCACCGCGATCCGGTGCCCCTGCCCGATCACATGAAGGCCGAAGGTCTCGATGAAGGTGGACTTGCCGACGCCCGGCACGCCCGAGATGCCGATCCGCACCGATCGGCCGGTATGGGGCAGCAGCTCGGCCAGAAGCGCCTCGGCCCGCTCGCGGTGGTCGGGCCGGCTCGACTCGATCATCGTGATGGCCCGGGCCAGGGCGCGCCGATCGCCCGAGCGGATCGCCTCCGCGGTTTCGGCGGCGGAAGGGACTGCGGCGCGGGAAGCGGAGGGGGATCTGCGCATCATGGGTTCAACCTACAGGGCGGCCCGGCGGCGCTCAAGCGGCCGGAGCCTCCTCGACTTCGTGCAGGCTCCGCGAAGCGCCGTCCCGGGCGGGGACGGTGCGCCAGGGCGGGAACTCCACCCGCGCGGTGGTCCCGCAGCCCACCTTGCTCTCCAGCACCAGCCGCCCCTGGTGCAGGTTGGCGATCGCGTTGACCAGCGACAGGCCCAGGCCGGTGCCGCCGACCTGGCGGGTCAGGCTGTTGTCCACCTGGTAGAACGGTTCCAGCACCCGGGAGAGGTGCTCCTCCGCGATGCCGATGCCGGTATCCTGGACCTCGATCGCGACGCCGCCGTCCTTCAGGGCCAGGGTGCGGCAGGTGACGGTGCCGCCGGCGGGCGTGAACTTCACCGCGTTGGACAGCAGGTTGACGACGATCTGCCGCACCGCCCGGGCATCGGCATGGAGGTTGGGCGCCATCGCCGGGATCTGGCGGTCGAGCAGGACGTCGCCCCGGCGCGCCAGGTCGGAGACCATGGAGCAGCAGCGCGTCACCAGCGCGCCGAGATCGATGAGATCCTCGTTGATCGTGCGCCGCCCGGCCTCGATCTTGGAGATGTCGAGGAGGTCGCTGATCAGCGACAGCAGGTGCTCGCCGGCATGGCGGATGTCGTTGACGTATTCCTTGTACTTGGCATCGCCCAGCGGCCCGAACAGCTCGTCCGCCAGCAGTTCGGAGAACCCGATGATCGCGTTGAGCGGCGTGCGCAGCTCGTGGCTCATGTTCGCCAGGAAGGCCGACTTGGAGCGGTTGGCGACCAGCGCCTGGTCGCGCGCGGTGCGCAGCGCCTCCTCCGTCCGGCGATGGCTCGTGATGTCCTGGAACACCCAGGCCGACAGGGCGGTGCCGTCATCCTCGGTATCGACCTTGAGCAGCGACCGCCGGCTGATCGAGACCGTGCGCTCCCCGGTGCCGGGCGCGGTCAGGGCCGTCTCCGCGCTGGCGCCGGGAACCATGGCGCGGATCGCCGGCGGCACGCCGAGCAGGCTCAGCACGTCGTCGATCCGGCGCCCGGCGACCTCGTCCGGGACGATGTCGAAGATCCGCTGGAACTCCCGGTTCATGGTGAAGGCGTGGAAGACCGAATCCCCGGCCGCCCGGCGCGACACCAGGACCGCCCCCGGCAGCACGTCGATCAGGCCGTGGACGGCGGGCTCGTCGAACCGGGTCCAGGCATGGAAACGCCGGATGTCGCCCGCGAGCCGGTCTGCCAGCCGGGCCGCGCCGCCCGCCGCGGCGGCCAGCCGCCCGGGGAGTTCCCCCCAGCCGTCCACCACCTCGGGCGACCAGGGCGGGCAGCGGCCCGTGACGGTCTGGCGCCAGCGCTCGAAGCTCTTGCGCGGGCTGAGCCGGCCATCCTCGGCGGAGGCCGCCTTCAACGGGTCGCCGCCCCAGAAGATCTCCTGGATCACCTCGCGCCGGAAAGCCAGGGCCACCAGCCGCGGCTGCGCCGAGAGCTCGACCATGAGCATCCCGGCGACCGTCTCGTCGAAGGCGCTCGACTGCGGCTCCAACTCGTGCAGGCAGTCGGTGGCGATCACGCCGCCGCCGGTCCCGGCGTGCCGCGCGCCGCCGCCATGGTGCTCGACCAGGTGGCGGATCTCGTGGGTGTCCGGCGTGCGGCCGAACGCGGCGACGGCTCCGTCCACATAGAGGGCCACGCCGTCCGCCATGCCGAGGTCGCGCAGGCCGCGGTCGCCGCACAGCAGCGCCGCGACGCTGTCCCGCCCGGCGTCGAAGACTTCGTCGAGCGCCGCCAGCCGGGCTTCGGTGCGCCGCCGGGCCTGGGCGATGTCGGCGGCGATGCTGCGTTCCAGCGCGCCCGCGGCGATCAGGGCGATGCGGGAGAGCAGGTCGTGCGTCCCGGCGCAGCACCTGCGTCCGGTCGGGTGGTGACAGGCGATCAAGCCCCACAGCCGCCCCCCGACCATGAGCGAGGCGACCAGGGTGGCGCCGACGCCCATGTTCCGCAGATATTCCAGATGGATCGGCGAGACCGCCCGCAGGGTGCTGCGGCCCAGGTCGACCGGCCGGGCCGGGTCGCGCCCGGCGGGGTCGGCGATCAGCGGCGCCACCTCGCCGTGGACGTCGGCGATGGCGCGCAGCAGGTTGACGCGGTAGAGCTCCCGCGCCTGCGCCGGGATGTCGCTGGCCGGGAAGTGGAGGCCGAGATAGGCCGGCTCGCTGGCGTGCCTGACCTCGGCGATGACGTCGCCGCTCCAGTCCGGCAGGAAGCGGTACACCATCACCCGGTCGAACCCGGTGGACCGCGAGACCAGGTCGGCCGTCCAGCGGGCGATGTCGTAGCGGGTGGCGCAGCCTTCGAGGCGTTCGATGAAGCCGGCCAGATCCTCAGTCGCGGTTCCGTCCGGGACGCTCTCGCGGGGGCCGTCCTCGCCGGGCGGTTCGAGATCGAGCAGGGCGCGGCCGTCGTGACGATGGAATCGGGCTTCCAGCACCGGCCGGCCGGCAGGGGGCTCGAAATCGAAGCGGACCGCCGGGTCGGCGCCGCCGGCCGCCGGCGCGAGGGCCGCGCGCAACGCCGCGGCGCCGGCCGGGCAACTCCGCTCCAGCGGGAAGCCCAGCACCTCCTCCGGGGGGACGCCCAAACACCTGGCGAGGTTGGCGGCCGCGTGGGTGACCGTCAAGTCCGGCTCCGCGAGCACCAGCAGCGTGCCGTGGGCCTGGATCGCGCCGGGAATATGGATCGGCTCCCGGGCGCAATCGCTGAGCGACGGCGTATCAGGCGCCGGGATCGCGGTCGAGGCTTGGTCGGTCATGGTCGGGTATCCGGCTGGGCTCGCGAAGCTGGTCGAGCCAGCGTTCGAGGGCGGCGAACGTCGCTCCCGCCGCCTCGACCGCTTCTCGGCGGGTGTCTTCGGTAGTGACGAAACGGTCCAGCAGCACCTGGAGCGACCCGCGTTCAGCCTCCAGATCGATACCGGCGGAGGCGAAATAGGCAGCACCCCGGTCGGGGCCGACGCCGAGGCTGCGCTGAAGGTGGGGCAGCATCGCCCGGCCCCCGTGGGCCGACCCGTCCAGAACCCAGCGGCAGCCGAGCCGAGCCGCCGCCGTGGCGGGGCGCGGCAGGTCCCCGGCGAGCGGCGGCTCCGGCCGGTCCCGGCCCGGCTGCCCGCCGCCGTCCTCCGCGAGGGTTCGCAGGTCGGCGGCAAGCAGCGGGGCACGGGCGGTCCGGCCCCGGGCTTCGGCACCGAGCAGCGGTTCCATCGGTATGACGAAGCCGTACAGCGCGCGCACCGCGCCCAGATAGCCTTCCGGCGTCGGGCGGCGCTGCGTGAGCGGGCGCAGGACGGGATGGAGATGCAGTCTCTCATGCACCGGCCACGTAGCCTCCCTCATGCGCCGCACAACGTCCTCGGCAGTGGGCGGAACGGGCAGTCCAGAAATCCGGGTATGGGAAGACACTGTTTCAACCATTAAACAAGGTTACATTATGAAGAGTCGGTACGCACGACGAAATCGATACTTCCGAACGGGGCAACTTGACGCTGGGCGGAGTCCGCGACCTTTTCAGTAGGTCACCGGCATGCGCTCGATCGCCTTCTCCCCGGCCGCCTCCTGCTGGCGGGTCCACATGGCTGCATAGGCGCCGCCGCGGGCCAGCAGGTCGGCATGGCGCCCGCGCTCGACGATGCGGCCGTCCTCCAGCACGATGATCTCGTCGGCGTCGATCACGGTGGACAGCCGGTGCGCGATCACCAGGGTGGTGCGGCCCCGGCTGACCTCGCGCAGGTTGGCCTGGATCTCGCGCTCGGTGTGGGTGTCGAGCGCCGAGGTCGCCTCGTCGAACAGCAGGATCGCGGGCCGCTTCAGGATGGTCCGGGCGATCGCGACGCGCTGCTTCTCGCCGCCCGACAGCTTCAGCCCGCGCTCGCCGACCATGGTCTTGTAGCCGTCGGGCAGCCGGTTGATGAAATCGTGGATATGGGCGAGGCGGGCCGCGTGCTCGACCTCCTCCACCGTGGCGCCGGGGCGGCCGTAGGCGATGTTGTAGAAGATCGTGTCGTTGAACAGCACGGTGTCCTGGGGGACGATGCCGATGGCGGCGCGCAGCGACGCCTGGGTCACCTTCGCTATGTCCTGCCCGTCGATCAGGATGCGGCCGGCGCCCGGATCGTAGAACCGGAACAGCAGCCGGCTGATCGTGGACTTGCCGGCGCCGCTGGGACCGACGATCGCGACGGTCCGGCCGGCCGGCACCGCCAGGGACACGCCCTTGAGGATCGGGCGCCGGGGATCGTAGCCGAACTCCACCCCTTCGAAGGCCACCGTGGCGCCTTCCACCGACAGCGGCTTGGCGTCGTCAGCGTCTGCGACCTCCCGGTCGATGTCGAGCAGTTCGAACATCTTCTCCATGTCGGCGAGGCTCTGCTTGATCTCGCGGTAGACGAAGCCGAAGAAGTTGAGCGGCTGGTAGAGCTGGAGCAGGTAGGTGTTGACCAGCACGAAGTCGCCCAGCGTCATGGTCCCGGCCATGATGCCGCGCGCCGCCATGTACATCACGATGGTCAGCCCGACCGAGATGATCGCCGCCTGGCCGATGTTCAGCAGGGACAGGCTCGTCTGGCTGCGTACCGCCGCACTCTCGTAGGAGCGGAGCGCCCCGTCGTAGCGCCGGGCCTCGTGGTCCTCGTTGCCGAAATACTTGACCGTCTCGTAATTGAGCAGGCTGTCGATCGCCTTGGTGTTGGCCTGGTTGTCCATCTCGTTCATCTCGCGGCGGAACTTCATCCGCCACTCGGTGATGACCAGGGTGTAGGCGATATAGGCGACGACGGTCAGGAAGGTCGCCAGCGCGAACCAGACGTCGAACATGCCCCACAGGATCGCGCAGACCAGCAGGATCTCCAGCAGGGTCGGCAGGATGTTGAAGAGCATGAAGGACAGCAGCGTCTGGATCGCCCGGGTGCCCCGCTCGATCGACCGCGACAGCCCGCCGGTCTGGCGTTCCAGGTGGAAGCGCAGCGACAGCGCGTGCAGGTGCCGGAAGACGTTGAGCGCCACCGACCGGATCGACCGCTGCGCCACCTTGGCGAAGATCGCGTCGCGCAGTTCCCCGAACGCCAGGGCCAGCACCCGGGCGAGGCCGTAGGCCAGGATCAGCCCGACCGGCAGCGCCACCGCCGCGGCCCCCGTGGCGCCCAGCGCGTCGACCGCGTGCTTGTAGAGGATCGGGACATAGACGTTCGCCAGCTTGGCGACGATCAGGCAGGCCATCGCGGCGACGACGCGGACCCGCAGCTCGGTCTCGCCGCGCGGCCAGAGATAGGGCAGCAGGGAACGGATGGTCTCCCGCTCCCCGAGCTTTTTCGCGCGGGTGAAGCGGGTCGTGTCGGTGACGCTCATGAAGGCTGGCCTGATGCGGCTGGATCCGGAAGAGCTAACCTAGGCCGGCCGGGTGCGGGAGTCCACCGGGGCGGGGGGAAGCTCCACACCGCGAATGCGCTGTTCCAGCGGGGCGAACGGCTGGACCGTATCTATTTTTCAGCCATCAGCGTGCTGCGCAAGGGCACACCGTCCGCCTCCGGTTCATGATCAACAGCACCGTCGCGAAGGCGCGCAAGAGATTCCGGCGAGAGCCGGTCAACAAGTCCCCGATGGGAGCGCAACCTCTCGAGCACTTCCGCTCCCGTAGGGGCAACGGGGACCGCAGAGGCCGCGACCTTCTTCGCGAGCGGCAGGGTCGCCGCGAAACGGAACTGAAGAGGCAACACCTAAACCTCCAGCCAACAGTATGAGCCACTCTTCGGCGAGCCCGACAGTGAGAAACCCATTTCCATGTAAAGCGGTATGGCGCCTTCGACAGGGCGCATTACCCGAAGCTTCCTGCAACCGATCGTCCGCGCATGGGCGAGGGCCGCCTCCACTACACAGAACCTTACTGCGGACTTGAGCGGGGGTACACGGTTCGGGGCTCCCTCAAGTACATGGACGGAGAGATGCTCTCGTCCTTTCGAAGGCTTGCCGATAGCCAGGCCGCATAGAACCGTTCCACTCCAGATGGCCACTTCGAAACGGTCCAAGGCGTTCTGCCAAGCTTTCCTTTCTTCCGACCAATTCCAGTCAAACCGCCGATCTGGATGATTTCGCCAAGTTTGAGACCAAGCCTCAAGAGCAATTCCATTAATTTCAGTAAGCTGGACTGGCACAAGGACAAGGGATGGAGAGATAGCAGCAAGCAAGGATTGAATACGAATTTCAGCTTCGCGGTAAGCCTCGTTTCGCGCGTATTGATAACGCGTGATGGGATTCCCCAGGATTTCCAAGGCCGTTATTCCAAATTCCATTATACAGCTTTTCTTATGGTAGAATATATATGCGTCTATCCGAACATGCAGAATCGTCAATGGTACAATCTTAAGTTATAAAATGCGCAGTGATCATAGTGCATCGGCTGATGAAAGGAAGATTTTTCTATATCGTCCTGCCGGCCCTAGACGCGACGGAAGCTATATCGCCTGTACCGCAAGAGCCTGTCCAAAAACCGTGCATGCCCAAAGCTTCTTATGCCATCATGGGGCGGAGGCAGTGTCGGCAGGGTGGAAGCGGCATCGGAATGCTCATGAACGGCCCGGAAAGAACCGACGAGACCCGGACCTTCGTGTTCCTGGCCGGCATCGCCGCGGCGGGACTGGCGGTGGCGATCGGGTTCCACATGATCTGGGGGGCGCTGATCCCGCGCAACGATCCCCTGCCGAAGGCCGCCATCTTCGATCCGGCGCTGCGCGTGGCCCTGAGCGAATACGGCGCGTCGGTGACCGAGACGCGCGCCGTGTTCACGGCGTCCACGCCGCAGGGCACCCGCACCGTCAGCAACTGCTCCGACTACATGAAACTGCTGGACCAGGGCGTGCGCGCGGCACCCGGCGAACCCGAAGAGGTGCTCGACGCCTACCGGAACTGCCCGCTGCTCTTCCTGCTCCGGCAGGCGCGGCAGCCCGTCACGTACCTGGCGCCGCTCTCCCATCTGGCGGGAACCATCGCCGAGCGCCTGGACATAGAGACCCTCCCGGCGGAGGTCCGCCCGCCCCTGTCGGCCAAGGACGACGAGTCCCCGTTCCGTCCCCGTTTCGTCATCGACGAGGAGAAGCTCAGGATTTCGTCGGCGGACAATTCCTGGTCCATGACCATCCTGGCCTCGGGCAGCTTCTCCAGCGACGGGCGGGAGGATATCGCGGCCCGGATCGACCGGGGGCAGTCCCGCCGCTACGTCATCCTGTCGGCGCGCCCGGACGGCAGCCTCGCCGCGGCATCGCCGGAAAGCCTCGCGATGACCACCACCCTGCCGGTCCGGCTGCGCTGATCAGGCCGGCACCCGACCGGTCCTGCCCTCGGCCCGGCCCTCGGTCCTGTTCAGGTATCCGACCACCAGATATGTGAACGGCGTCGCGAGCGCCTCGAAGCCCGACTTGACCAGCCACTGGGTGACGGCGGCGCCGACCAGCGCCTCGGCGGGAAGCACGCCGGCGAAGGCCACGGTCATGAAGACGGCGGAGTCCAGGAACTGCCCGACCAGGGTAGAGCCGATGGTGCGGACCCACAGCATCCGGCCGCCGGTCAGGCCCTTCAGCCAGGCCAGGACGTAGGCGTTGACGAACTCTCCCGCCAGGTAGGCCGCGAAGGACGCCAGCAGCAGGCGCGGCGTGGCGCCCAGGATCGCCTCGAACGCCGCCTGGTCATGCCAGAAGGGGGCCGCGGGCAAGGCGAGCGCCAGCGCGAAGGCCGCGACCGCCAGGATGTTGCACAGGAAACCCAGCCAGATCACCCGCCGGGCGGCGTCCAGCCCGTAGACCTCCGTCAGGACGTCGCCGATGATGTAGCTGACGGGGAAGATCAGGACGGCGGCCGGAAGGACCAGCCCGCCGACCATGATCAGCTTGACCGCCGCGACGTTGGAGACGATCAGGCAGGTCACGAACAGGGCGACGATCAGAAGAAAGCTGGATGAATAGCCGGGGCTCGGCGATCTGGACATGGTCGTTCCGGGGAAGCGGCAAAACGCGCCCTATGCCGACTGCCGCCGCGCGTGTCAATGCCGGCGGCATCATTGGGCTTTCCCTTCGGCCCCCGATCGACTATATGGGCGCTCCCCATGAGAACCGCCGATTTCGATTTCGATCTGCCGCCCGACCGGATCGCCGACCAGCCGGCGCGCCCGCGCGATGTCGCGCGCCTGCTCCATGTCGGCCAGTCCGGCGCCGGGGACGCCTTCACCGACCATATCGTGCGCGACCTGCCGGGCCTGCTGAACCCCGGCGACCTGCTGGTCTACAACGACACGCGGGTGATCCCGGCGCGCCTGACCGGCCGGCGCGGCGAGGTCCGCGTCGAGGTGACCCTGCACAAGCGGGAGGGCGCCGACACCTGGCACGCCTTCGCCAAGCCGGGCAAGCGGCTGCGCGCCGGCGACACCATCGATTTCGCGCCCGGCCTGTCGGCGGAAGTGCGGGACAAGCGCGAGGGCGGCGACGTCGAGCTGCGCTTCTCCGTCGCCGGGTCGGACCTGATGGCGGCGCTGCACCGCCACGGCGTGATGCCCCTGCCCCCCTATATCCGCCGGCCCGACGGCGAGGCGGCGGAGGACCGCCAGGACTACCAGACGGTGTTCGCCGCCCGGGAGGGCGCCGTCGCCGCCCCCACCGCCGGGCTGCATTTCACGCCCGACCTGCTGGCGCGACTGGACGAACGCGGCATCCGCCGGGTGCCGGTGACGCTCCATGTCGGGGCCGGCACCTTCCTGCCGGTCAAGGTCGAGGACATCCGCGACCACCGCATGCATGCCGAATGGGGCGAGATCGGGCGCGGGACGGCGGATGCCGTCGCGGAGGCCAGGCGGGCCGGCGGACGGGTCGTCGCGGTCGGCACCACGTCGCTCCGGTTGCTGGAAAGTGCTGCGGCCGAGGACGGAACGCTTGCGCCGTTCAGCGGCGACACCGACATCTTCATTACCCCCGGATACCGTTTCAAGATCGTGGACCTGCTGCTGACCAACTTCCATCTCCCCCGCTCGACGCTGTTCATGCTGGTCTCGGCCTTCGCCGGGCTCGACCGCATGCGCGCCGCCTATGCCCATGCCATCGCCTCGGGGTACCGGTTCTATTCCTACGGCGACACCTCGCTGCTGGAAAGGACACCCCGGGAATGACCGCCCCCACGGGTTTGACGACGGGCCTGGGTTTCGAACTGCTGAAGACCGAGGGCGCCGCCCGGCGCGGCCGCCTGACGACCGCGCACGGCAGCGTCGAGACACCGGCCTTCATGCCGGTCGGCACGGTCGGCACGGTCAAGGGCATGCTGCCCGGATCGGTGAAGGAGACCGGCGCGCAGATCCTGCTGGGCAACACCTATCACCTGATGCTGCGCCCGACGGCGGAGCGGGTGGCCCAGTTCGGCGGGCTGCACAGGTTCATGAACTGGAACGGCCCGATCCTGACCGACTCCGGCGGGTTCCAGGTGATGTCGCTGTCCGAACTGCGGACCCTGGACGAGGACGGCGTCACCTTCAAGTCGCACCTGGACGGGCGGCGCCACCACCTGACGCCGGAACGGTCCATGCGGATCCAGCACCTGCTGGACAGCAACGTGACCATGTGCCTGGACGAATGCACGCCCTTCCCGGCGACCCACGAGGTGGCGGAGAAGTCGATGAGGCTCAGCATGCGCTGGGCGCGGCGCTCGCGCGACGCCTTCGTGGAGCGGCCGGGCTATGGGCTGTTCGGCATCGTGCAGGGCGGCGTCTATCCCGACCTGCGGGCGGAATCGGTCGAGGCGCTGACCGGCATCGGGTTCGACGGCTACGCGGTCGGCGGGCTGGCGGTCGGCGAGGGCCAGCAGACGATGTTCGACGTGCTGGACTTCACCACGCCGCTGATGCCGGCGGACCGGCCGCGCTACCTGATGGGCGTCGGCCGGCCGAGCGACCTGATCGGCGCGGTGCGGCGCGGGATCGACATGTTCGACTGCGTGATGCCGACCCGGTCCGGCCGCACCGGGCAGGCCTTCGTCCGGCGCGGCGTGCTGAACATGCGGAACGCCCGCCATGCCCACGACACCCGTCCGCTGGACGAGGATTGCCGGTGCCCCGCCTGCCGCGACTATACCCGCGGCTACCTGCATCACCTGTTCCGGGCCGGCGAGATGCTGGGGCCGATGCTGCTGACCTGGCACAACCTGACCTATTACCAGGACCTGATGGCGGAGCTGCGGCGCGCCATCGAGGAAGGCTGCTTCGAGCGGCGCGCGGCCGAACTGGAAGCCGGGCTGGCGCTCGGCGACCTTCCCGCCGTCTCCGATCCCCTCAATGTCCCCGTCGTTCCCGAGGAGAGTTCGAGTGTCCCAGTCGATCTATGACGGCCTGACCCAACTCGGCGGCAACACCGCCCAGCCGGCCTCGCCCGAGGAGGCGGTGCTGGAGCGCGTGCCGAACCCGCACCCCGGCACGGCCTATCTGGTGCGCTTCGCCGCCCCCGAGTTCACCTCCCTGTGCCCGATCACCGGCCAGCCTGACTTCGCCCACCTGGTGATCGACTATGTGCCGGGCGACTGGCTGGTCGAGAGCAAGTCGCTGAAGCTGTTCCTGACCTCGTTCCGCAACCACGGCGCCTTCCACGAGGCCTGCACCGTCGGCATCGCCAAGCGGCTGGAGGCGGAGCTGAGTCCTTCCTGGCTGCGCATCGGCGGCTACTGGTACCCTCGCGGCGGCATCCCGATCGACGTGTTCTACCAGACCGGGCCGGTTCCGGACGGCGTCTGGATCCCGGACCAGGGCGTGGCCCCCTACCGTGGCCGCGGCTGAGGCCAGCCAAAGGACACCCGAGGGGATCCGGGAAGCGATCCGCGACCGTGCCCTGGCCCTCGGGTTCGACGCGGTCGGGTTCGCCCCCGCGCGGCTGGGCGGCGAGGTCCGGGAGCGCCTGGCCGAGTTCCTGGCCCAGGGCATGCACGGCGACATGGGCTGGATGGTCGAGAAGGCCGACCGCCGGGGCGACCCGCAGGTGCTGTGGCCGGATGCCCGCACCGTCATCGCGCTCGGCATGTCCTACGCGCCGCACGAGGACCCGCGGGGACTGCTGGAGCATCCCGACCGCGGGATCGTCTCGGTCTATGCGCGCGGGCGCGACTACCACGACGTGGTCAAGTCCCGGCTGAAGGCGCTCGCCCAATGGGTCCACCGGGAGTTCGCGGCGGAGGTCAAGGTCTTCGTCGATACCGCCCCGGTCATGGAGAAGCCCCTGGCCGAACGGGCCGGGCTGGGCTGGCAGGGCAAGCACACCAACCTGGTGTCGCGCGAGCATGGCTCCTGGCTGTTCCTGGGCGAGGTCTATACCGCGCTGGACCTGCCGCCGGACCCGCCGGGCAAGGATGTCTGCGGCTCCTGCCGGCGCTGCCAGGACGCCTGCCCCACGGCGGCGTTCCCCGAGCCCTACCGGCTCGACGCGCGGCGCTGCGTCTCCTACCTGACGATCGAGCACAAGGGACCGATCCCGGAGGAGCTGCGGCCGCTGATGGGCAACCGGATCTACGGCTGCGACGACTGCCTGGCCGCCTGCCCCTGGAACAAGTTTGCCCGCCGCACGCGGGAGGCGGCCTTCCTGCCGCGCGCCGAATTGACCGCACCCCGCCTCGCCGACTTGGCGCAGCTGGACGACGCCGGCTTCCGCCAGGTCTTCTCCGGCTCGCCGATCAAGCGGATCGGCCGCGACCGGTTCGTCCGCAACGTGCTGACCGCGCTGGGCAACAGCGGCGATCCGTCCGTCATCCGGGTCGTGGAACCGCTGACCCGCGACGCCTCGGACCTGGTGCGCGACGCCGCCCGCTGGGCCCTGGAGCGGCTGGGCGGGACGCCCCCGGAATTTTCCCTTTGACCGCGGGACACCTTCGCGTCAGACCGTTGGCGGAAATCCACGGCCCGCGAGAGACCCCGCCATGACGATCCTTCAACTTCTGTTCGGCCTGGTGCTCCTGGTGGCCGGGGGCGAGGCCCTGGTCAGGGGCAGCGTGGCGGTGGCGCAACGTCTGGGCGTCTCGCCCATGCTGATCGGGCTGACGCTGGTCGGCTTCGGCACCTCCACCCCGGAACTGGTCACCAGCCTCCAGGCGGCCCTGATCGGCGCACCGGGGGTGGCGATCGGCAACGTGGTCGGCAGCAACATCGCCAATATCCTGCTGATCCTGGGTGTCTCGGCGGTGATCCTGCCGATGGCCACCACCAAGGAGGCTTTCCGGCGCGACGGGCCGGTGCTGATCGGCGCCAGCGTGCTGATGGTGGCGGCGGTCCTGGCCGGGTCGCTCGCCCGCTGGGTCGGCGTCGTCTTCCTGGTGCTGCTCGCCGCCTACACCGTCTACACCTATTTCACGGAACGGGACAACGGGAGCCCGTCCGCCACGGTGCATGCGGCCGAGGCCGGCAGCGTGGCCGACCTGCCGCCGCGCACCATGGGGTTCGGCCTGGGCGGCCTGTTCATCGTGGGCGGCATCGCCGGGGTGGTGTACGGGGCGAGCCTGCTGGTCGACGCGGCCCTTGTGATCGCCCGGGCCGCCGGACTGTCCGAGGCGGTGATCGGCCTGACCCTGGTGGCCGTGGGCACCTCGCTGCCGGAGCTGGTGACCTCGGTCATGGCCGCGATCCGGAAGCAGACCGACGTCGCCTTCGGCAACATCATCGGCAGCAACATCTTCAATATCCTGGGCATCGCCGGCGTCACCGCCGTCGTCACGCCGATCTCGATCCCGCCCGAGATCGCCGGCTTCGACATCTGGGTGATGCTCGCGACCGCCGTGCTGCTGGTGGCCTTCGCCGTCACCGGCTGGCGCGTCAACCGCTGGGAGGGGGTGGCGCTCCTGGGATGCTACGCGGCCTATCTCGCGGTCCAGCTCTCCCCCGGCGCCCGGGCGGTGCTGGGACTGGCCTGAGGAGGCGCCGATGACAGGCGAGCGGCGGCACGATCCGCGCTTCGGTCCCGACCCCGATGCCCTGCACCCCCTGGCGGACCATCCCCGGGTGATGTTCGTGCGGAACCTGCCGCTCCCGCCCAACGTGGAGATCGGCGCCTACACCTATTACGACGACCCGGAGGGGCCGGAAGCCTTCCTCAGGAACGTGCTGTACCATTACGAGTTCACCGGCGACCGGCTCCGGATCGGCCGGTTCTGCGCCCTGGCGACGGGAACCACGTTCCTGATGAACGGCGGCAACCACCGGACCACGGCGCCGTCCACATATCCCTTCCTGATCTTCGGGGGCGCCTGGGCCGGGCGCTTCGAGGGCGAGGCCGAGTTCCCGGGCCGCGGCGACACCGTGGTCGGCAACGACGTCTGGACCGGCTGGAAGAGCACGATCCTGCCCGGCGTCGCCGTCGGCGACGGCGCGGTCGTCGCCGCGCGGGCGGTGGTGACCCGGGACGTGCCGCCCTACGCGGTGGTCGCCGGAAACCCGGCTCGGGTCGTCCGCATGCGCTACGGCCCGCGGGACGTCGAACGGCTGCTGCGGCTGCGCTGGTGGGACTGGGACGCGGAACGGATCACCCGCAACATCCCCGCCATCAGCGGCGGCGACGTGGACGCGCTGGCGGCGGCGACCTGACGCAAGCGCCGGCGCCCCTCCCGCTCCGCCCGCCCAGTCCCCACATAAGGGGCTCTCCCCACTGTCCTGGAACCCTGATGCTCGGATCGGCCCATCTTCAACGTGTCTACGAAGCGGCGGAGGACTGCGTCGCCGCCGGACGCTACACCAACGCCGCCAAGCTGCTCGCCAGCCTGCTGGTGCAGGACCCGGAGCCGGACCACGAGCGGATCGCCGCCGTGCTGGACGCCCTGATCGAGATGTCGGCCGAGCCGTCGGCGCTGATCAACCGGGCCGCCATGCTGCTCGACCCGGCCATGGGGGAGACCGATCCCGAGCGGGCGCTGGCCCTGCTCCAGGACGCCGCCGACCAGACCGACGACCCCGAGCACCCGGAGCACACCCTCTCCGGGCTGGCCCACGGCATGATCGGCGACTGCTATATCCGGGGAGCGGGCGTGTCGGCCGATCCCGACGCCGGCTTCGGCCACTACCTGCTGGCGGCGGAGTACGGCAACGCCAAGGCCGCCTTCAATGTCGGCCTCGCCTATGACCAGGGGATGCTGGGCCAGGCGGTCGACCGCGACGCCGCCAAGCGCTTCTACCGGATCGCCGCCGACGGGGGCGAGGCCTCGGCCATGACCCGCCTCGCGGTGCTCTACATGACCGACCAGGACCCGCCGGACGAGGTCACGATCGTCGACCTGCTGGAAGCCGCGGTCGAGCGGGGCGACGAGGACGCGGCCGAGATCCTGCAGAACCTCCAGGACGACGTCCTGGAGTGACGCCCGCGCTTGCTCGACCCGGCCCCGGGTCCCGTCAGCGCACGCCTTGGGGCCAGATCACCACTCGGACGGTCTGGAGCAGGATGATCAGGTCGAGCATCAGGCTGCAGTTCTTGACGTAGTAGAGATCGAACTTCAGCTTCTCGCGCGCGTCGGCGATCGACGCGCCGTAGGGGTAATTGACCTGCGCCCATCCGGTGATCCCCGGCTTGACGATGTGCCGGTAGGGATAGCAGGACATGTCCTTGACCAGGTCGTTGACGATGCTGGGACGCTCCGGCCGGGGACCGACGAAGCTCATCTCGCCGCTCAGCACGTTGAAGATCTGCGGGATCTCGTCGATCCGGATCTTGCGGATGATGCCGCCGATGAAGGTCACGCGGGGGTCGTCGACCGACGCCCAGCGGGCGACGCCGTCCTTCTCCGCGTCGACGCGCATGCTGCGGAACTTGATGACCGAGAACTTGCGCCCGTTCAGGCCGACCCGCTCCTGCCGGTAGAAGATCGGCCCCCCGTCCTCCAGCTTGACCGCCAGCGCCGTGAAGCACAGCAGCGGCAGCGCGAACAGCAGGAAACCGAGGCTGACCGTGATGTCGAACGTCCGCTTCACCGCCGTCTCGAAGCGGCCCATCGTGCTGCCGTTGGAGAACAGCAGCCAGTTCGGATAGGGGCGGTCGATCTCGAGCTGGCCGAACTCCCGCTCGAAGAAGGTCGCGGTGTCGAGGATGCGGATGCCCCTCAGGCGGAACTGGAGCAGCGTCTCGCGCGGGACACTCTGTTCCGGGTGCTCCAGCGCCACGACCACCTCGTCGGCGTTCAGCGTCTCGCACAGCGACAGCAGGTCGTTGGCCCGCACCACCCGGCTCTCGGTGACGCAGGTGGCACACGGCTCGACCGGCGCGAAGCCCAGCACGATGAAGTTGGCCGGCCGGAGCTCCCGCTCCGCCCGCTCGATCCGCTGCGCCTGTGGCCCGGTGCCCAGCACCAACACCCGGTTCTTCAGGGACTGGATGCTGGCGATGCGGGTCACCACCGCACGGTTGCCGAGCAATCCCACCGACGCCAGGGCCAACGCCGGAAACAGCGCGCTCATCCAGATCCTGCTGCCGGGGACCACGTAGAAGATCGTCATCAGGCACAGGAAAGAGAGGCCAAGCCCGATCAATATGCGTAGATAAAGCACCTTGATCGTCAGCAGGTATTTCCGCTCGTACAGTCCCATCATGAAAAGGCACGGTATCGTCATCGCCGTGAACACGATGGTCTGATGAAGATGTCCCTCTTGGTTGGTGAGAACTATGTCCAGTGTTGCATAGCTCAGGCTGAGACACAGGATCATGGCGCTCGCCAGAACACCCGCATCGGCAAGCGCCAGGAAAAGGAAAGAGGTTGGAACGAACATGTTGAAAACGCGGATCATACTGAATAGCCCCCTACCCGGTTTTCTGTCCGAAAGCGCCTTTTTGAAGGAATTCTATAAATTTTCATGAAAAAGCGCGCATTGACCGAGGTCCGCAGAATGAGTTCTTGGCGCGGAGGATAGCACCGGTTGACCGCCGGACACTCGTTCTTGTGCATAAAATGGGCAAACCTTTTGACGTACCGCATTGTCCCGAAAGGAGAAATCGGGTTTGCGAGGGAACTTTGCGGACGCACGGCATCGCCCGAACGGGCAGCCCAGGGAACCTTTTACATAGTTACAAAAAAATCGTTCTCGGAGAACAATTTGTTATTAGCAACTGTCATGATGCAACGCGGAAATGTCTTATATTGCAGCGCCTCATAATTGTTTCATCGACCTTTCCACAAATGTTACAGAAGCGATTAGCAGAGGTTTAATGACTCTTTAACGCTGAATCATGTACTCCTGGCAGCAGAAAGCCTCCTGGCGGCCGTATGTTTTCCACAGGAAACTCGTGGATTTCCAGCATGCGCCCTATCAACTTATGAAGCCTGACGGGATGACTGAAAAGAAATCGGAAGTGAGGGCGGCCCTCGCCACCTGCCGCAATGCCTTCGTCATGACTGCGGCGTTCAGCGCGTTCATCAACCTGCTGATGCTCGTGTCGCCCATGTACATGATGCAGGTTTACGACCGGGTGTTGCACAGCCGCAGCGAGGCGACCCTGCTGATGCTGACCCTGATCACGGTCGGCCTGCTGGGCGTGATGGCCCTGCTGGAGGTGATCCGCTCCCGCGTGCTGGTCCGCGTCGGCGGTCGGCTCGACCAGGAGTTGAGCGAACGGATCCTGTCCGCCCAGTTCCAGGCCAGCCTGCACCGGGTCGGCAGCAATCCCGCGCAGGCCAGCCGCGACTTCGACACGGTCCGCCAGTTCCTGACCGGCTCGGGCATCTTCGCTTTCTTCGACGCGCCGTGGACGCCGCTGATCCTGGCGGTCATCTTCGTCTTCCATCCCATCCTGGGCCTGATCGCGCTGGTCGGCGGCATCCTCCTGTTCGCCCTGGCCATCGTCAACGAGGCGGTGACCAAGAAGCCGCTGGAGGAAGCCAACCGCAACGCCGTCGTGGCGGCGGGCGCCATCGAGAGCAGCATGCGCAACGCCGAGGTGCTCGAGGCGATGGGCATGTTCGGCAATTTCCGCCGCCGGTGGGCGGGACGGCGCGAGGAGATCCTGCGTCTCCAGGCGGTCGCCAGCGACCGCGCCGGCGTCATCATGGGCCTGACCAAGTATCTGCGCCTGCTGCTCCAGACCGCGATCCTGGGCGGCGGCGCCTGGCTGGCGATCCACGAGCAGATCTCCCCCGGCGTGATCATCGCGGCCTCGATCCTGATGGGTCGCGCGCTGGCCCCGGTCGAGCAGGCGATCGGCACCTGGAAGCAGTTCGTCGGCGCCCGGATCGCCTATCGCCGCCTGAACGAGCTGCTGAGCCGCATCCCCAAGGCGGTGCCGCGCACCGAGCTGCCCCGCCCGGCCGGCGACCTGAAGGTGGAGACGGTCGTGGTGGTTCCCCCCGGCGGCTCGGCGCCGACCCTGTCGCGGGTAAGCTTCGACCTGGCCGCCGGCCAGGTGCTGGGCGTGATCGGCCCGAGCGGTGCCGGCAAGTCGACGCTGGCCCGGCTGCTGGTCGGCGCGTGGCGGCCCTATGCCGGCACGGTGCGGATCGACGGCGCGGACCTGCACAACTGGGACCCGGAGCGGCGCGGCACCTTCATGGGCTACCTGCCCCAGGACGTCGAGCTGTTCGACGGCTCGGTGTCCGAGAACATCGCCCGGTTCGGCGAACTGGACAGCGAGGCGATCGTCGCCGCCGCCCGGCGGGCCGGCGTCCACGACATGATCCTGCGGCTGCCCCAGGGCTATGACACCCCGATCGGCACCGGCGGCTGCGCGCTGTCCGGCGGCCAGCGCCAGCGCATCGGCCTGGCCCGTGCGGTCTACGGCGGCCCGGCGCTGGTGATCCTGGACGAGCCGAACTCCAACCTGGACGACGAGGGCGAGTCGGCCCTGGTCCACGCCATCTCGGAGCTGAAGCGTGCCGGCACCACCGTCATCATCATCTCCCACCGGCCCAGCATCCTGAGCGCCACCGACCAGATCCTGGTGCTGGCCGACGGCGGCGTCCGGATGTTCGGCAATCGGAACGAGGTCCTGTCCCGCTTCACCCGCCCCGTCGTGGCGTCCGCATCCACCCCGGCCCAGCCGGGCCTGACCGCCCAGCAGGCTTCCTGACATGACCAGTCTGATCGAAACCAATCCCGGCCTCCTGCCCGCGAAGCCCGCCGCCGGCCGCGGCGCGAAGGCCAAGCCGAACTTCCCGACCTCCTACAACGGCACGATCACCGCCGGCTGGCTGGTGATCCTGGCCGGCTTCGGCAGCCTTGCCGCCTGGTCGGCGCTGGCCCCGCTGAGCACCGCCGCCATCGCCAGCGGCACGGTCGTGGTGGACAGCTACCGTAAGTCGGTGCAGCACCTCCAGGGCGGGATCATCCAGGACATACTGGTGCGGGACGGCCAGAAGGTTCAAGCCGGCGACGTGCTGGTCCGCCTCGATCCGACCCAGACCCGGTCGCTGGCCCAGATGCTGCGCGCCCAGGTCGACCTTGCGAAGGCTGAGGAGGCTCGGATGCTGGCCGAGCGCGACGGCCTCCCCGACATCCGCTTCCCCGCCGACATGATCGAGCGCGCCCGGACCGAGCGGGATCTGGCCGAGACCATGGCCGGCCAGAAGCGCATCTTCGAGGCCCGCCGCGAGAGCCTGACCGGCCAGACCTCGATCCTGCGCAACCGCATCGCCCAGTCGCTCGAACAGATCTCCGGCATGGAGATCCAGGAGAAGGCAAAGCTGCGCCAGAGCGCCCTGCTCGACAAGGAGCTGAACGGCCTCCGCGAACTGGCCGACCGCGGCAACGCGCCGGCCAACAAGGTCCTGCAGTACGAGCGCGAGGTCGAGGAGCTGACCGCCGAGCGCGGCGAGATCCTGTCGCGCATCGCCAGCGTCCGCCAGCAGATCGGCGAGGCCGAGCTTCAGATCACCCAGGCGCAGAAGACCTTCCTGGAGCAGGTCGAGACCGACCTGCGCACGACCCAGGCCCGCCTGTTCGAGTCGGCCGAGCGCCTGCACGCCACCACGGCCGAGCTGGGCCGCATGGAGGTGCGCGCGCCGGAGACCGGCGTCGTGGTGGACATGGCGTTCCACACGGTGGACGGCGTGATCAGCCCGGGCGGCCGCATCATGGACATCGTGCCGCAGAACGACCAGCTCGTCGTGGATGCCCAGATCCGTCCGGCCGACATCGACGGGCTCCAGGTCGGCATGGAGGCGGAGATCCGCTTCCCGGCCTTCAACCAGCGCACCACGCCGATGATCCATGGCCAGCTCAAGACCGTCTCGGCCGACCGGCTGGTCGACCCGAAGACCAACATGCCGTACTTCAACGTGCGCGTGCTGGTGGACGAGAAGAGCAAGGAGAGCATCTCCGGCCTCAACATCATCCCGGGCATGCCGGCCGAAGTGGTGATCAAGAAGGGCGAGCGTACGCTGCTCTCCTACCTGATCCAGCCGATGCAGGACACCTTCGTCCGCGCCATGCGCGAATAGCGGGCGACGGCATATGGGAACGAGAAAAGCCGCCCTGCGAGGGGCGGCTTTTCTGATTTCATAGCCCACAGATGAACGCAGATGGACACAGATAAGGAATGGATCAGAACTGAATATCTGTGTCCATCTGCGTTCATCTGTGGACAAGTAAAATCTATAGGCTTGAGCCGGCCTGCGCTTACGTCGAAATCTCAAGCGTGGCCGGCTTCGCCCGACAGCATGGACAGGCTGACGCCCAGCTTGGCGATCGCCCGCTCCCACTTGGTGTCCAGGTCGCGGTCGTACAGCAGGCCGTCGTCGGCCGGCGCGTTCAGCCAGCCGTTGGCCTGCATCTCGGCGTCCAGCTGCCCCGGCCCCCAGCCGGCATAGCCCAGCGCCAGCATGGCATGCTTCGGACCGCGACCGTCGGCGATGGCGCGCAGGATGTCCACGGTGGCGGTCAGCGCCACGTCGTCGTCCACCGTCATCGTGCCTTCGCGAACGAAATCGGTCGAATGCAGCACGAAGCCGCGGCCCGACTCGACCGGCCCTCCGAAATGCACCCGCATGTTGGCCGCGTGGCCCGGCGTGTCTATGCCGAGTTGCTCCAGCAGGTCCGGGAACGTGATCGAGCCGAAGAGCTTGTTTATCACAAGGCCCATGGCGCCGTCCGGGTTATGGGCGCAGATATATATCACCGAGCGCTGAAACCGCTGGTCCGGCATGGCCGGCATGGCGATCAGCAGTTGGCCGGTCAGGTATTGGGGCTTCCGCGTTGCATCAGTCATTCGTGCCGTTCCGTCTGCCTCAAGCTCCGAATGTGGTGGCTGATCTCACCGGATCAACGGGGCCTCATGAAAGTGTGACAGCACCTGCGACCGCTTGCCACCTATAATGCCGAACCACGAGACACAAAATCCAAGCGCCATGATCAGCAGAAGCACCCTCTCCAGCGTCGCCACCGGACTGCTCGTCCTGCTCGCGGCCCTGCTCTCGTCGATCCCGCCGGTCCATGGCGCCTCCGGCCCGTGGCAGGCGACCGAGACCGTCGAGGGAAGGCTGGTCGCCGCCGTGGACGGCGCCGGCTCGCTCGACAGCGTCCCGATCGGGCTCCACCTGAAGATGAAGCCGGGCTGGAAGACCTATTGGCGCTCGCCCGGCGACGCCGGACTGCCGCCGCAGCTTGCCTGGGACGGCAGCGCCAACCTGGCCGGAACGGACATGCGGTGGCCGGCGCCGCACCGCTTCACCCTGTTCGGGATCGAGACCTTCGGCTACGACGGGGAGGTGGTCTTCCCCATCGCCGCCCGCCCCGCGGAACCCGGCCGGCCACTCGACCTCCGCGCGTCGGTCGACCTGCTGGTGTGCAGCGACATCTGCGTGCCCCAGCGCCTGGACCTGACCCTGGCGATCCCGGAGGGGCCGGCAAGCTCGGCGGGCGCCGACGCCAACCTGATCGCCCGCTTCGCCTCCCGGGTGCCCGGCGACGGCGCCGCCTCCGGCCTGTCGATCGAGAGCGTGCGGGCGGCGGACAAGTCGCTGCGGGTCGTGGCGACAGCGCGGGAGCCCTTCGTCGATCCGGACCTGTTCGTGGAGGCCGGGGCGGCCGCCGCGTTCGGCGCCCCGAAGATCGATTTCGCCGACGGCGACCGCCGCATCACGATCACGCTGCCGGTCACCGGCGAGCCGGTGGCCCTGGAAGGGATGCCGGTGACCCTGACCCTGGTGGACGGGCTGCGCGCGATGGAGCGTGCGGCGACGGTGGAGGCGCCCGGTGCCATTCAGGCCGGAGACGTCGGGGGGCTCGCCGCCATGCTGGGCTTCGCCCTGGTCGGCGGGCTGCTGCTGAACCTGATGCCCTGCGTGCTGCCGGTCCTGTCGCTCAAGCTGCTCTCCGTGGTCAGCCACGGCGGCAGCGCCCCGCGCGAGATCCGCGCCGGCTTCCTGGCATCCGCCGCCGGCATCCTGTTCTCCTTCCTGGTGCTGGCCGGCGCCGCGGTCGCGC
Source organism: Skermanella rosea (assembly GCF_016806835.2). Taxonomy (NCBI): domain Bacteria; kingdom Pseudomonadati; phylum Pseudomonadota; class Alphaproteobacteria; order Rhodospirillales; family Azospirillaceae; genus Skermanella; species Skermanella rosea. Next base: position 5,050,823 of record NZ_CP086111.1, read on the forward strand.
TGAAGCTGACCGGGTCGGCGGTCGGCTGGGGTATCCAGTTCCAGCAGCCGCTGTTCCTGGTCTTCATGGTGGTGCTGGTCACGGTGTTCGCGGCCAACCTGTGGGGTTTGTTCGAGATCCCGCTGCCGCGCGCCATCGCCGACGCGGCGGTGGGCGGACACGGCGGGCACGCCCCGACCTTGCGCGGCCATTTCGCGACGGGGGCGCTCGCCACCCTGCTGGCGACCCCCTGCTCCGCCCCGTTCCTCGGCACCGCGGTGGGGTTCGCCCTGGCCCGCGGGCCGCTGGAGATCGTCGCCGTCTTCCTGGCGCTGGGCCTCGGCCTGGCCCTGCCCTTCCTGGCGGTGGCGGCCTTCCCCCGGCTGGCCGCGCGCCTGCCCCGGCCGGGCCGCTGGATGATCGTGCTGCGCCGGGTGCTCGGCGCGGCGCTGGCCCTGACCGGCGTCTGGCTGCTGTCGGTCCTGGCGGTCCAGATCGGCCCGGCGGCGGCGCTGGCGGTCGGCGCGCTGATGGTCGCCGTCGTGCTGGCGCTGGCGGTCCGCCGCCGGCTGCCCGGCCGCATCCGGTTCGCCGGCGGCGTGGCGGCGGCCCTGCTGGCGCTGGCCGCCTTCGGGATGCCGACGGCGCTGGACCGCCCGGCCTCGCAGGCGGCCGCGGCGACCGACGCCGAGTGGGTGCCGTTCGACCGGGCCGCCATCGCGGAGCAGGTGGCCGCCGGGCGCACCGTGTTCGTGGACGTCACGGCGAGCTGGTGCATCACCTGCCAGGCCAACAAGCGGCTGGTGCTGGCGCGCGACCCGGTCGCCGGAAGGCTGTTCGGCGGGGCCGTGGTGCCGATGCAGGCGGACTGGACCCGTCCGGACGACGGGATCGCGGCCTACCTGGCCGAGCACGGCCGCTACGGCATCCCGTTCAACATGGTCTACGGCCCCGGAGCCCCCGAGGGCATAGCACTGCCGGAACTGCTGACCGAGGCAGCGGTGCTCGCGGCGCTGGACCGGGCGGGCTGACCGGGAGGCGCCGGACAGGAATGCTCCTTGCGACGCAACGCCGCACCGGTCTACACCTGTGCCCACGATTCACGCTCGGAGGGCCATCAGAATGACGATCAAGGTCGGCGACAAGTTTCCGTCCGTCACGCTCAAGCACCTGACATCCAACGGGATGCAGGAAATCAGCACCGACGACCTGTTCAAGGGCAAGAAGGCCGTGCTGTTCGCGGTCCCGGGCGCCTTCACCCCGACCTGCTCGGCCAAGCACCTGCCGGGCTTCGTCAATCGCGCGGGCGAGTTCAAGGCCAAGGGCTACGAGATCGTCTGCATGGCGGTGAACGATCCCTTCGTGATGGACGCCTGGGCCAAGTCGTCCGACGTCGGCGACAAGATCACCATGCTGCCCGACGGCAACGGCACCCTGACCAAGGCGCTGGGCCTGGAGATGGACGGCACCGGCTACAACCTGGGCCATCGCAGCAAGCGCTTCGCCATGGTGATCGAGGACGGCATCGTGAAGTCGGTGAACGTCGAGGAGCCCGGCGCCTTCGAGGTCTCCAGCGCCGACGCCGTGCTCAACACGATCTGACGGCCGCCTCCGCCGGGCCGGGCTCCGCGCCCGGCCCGGCAGCGGGATCAGGCGAACAGGCCCTTGTGCTCGTCGCGCAGCAGGTTCTTCTGCACCTTGCCCATGGCGTTGCGCGGCAGTTCGTCGATGAAGAAGATCCGCTTGGGAACCTTGTAGTTCGCCAGTTCCTCCTTGCACACCGCCGCGACCCGGTCCGCCGTCACGTCGTCGCGGCCCGGCCGGCGCATCGCCACCGCGACCACCGCCTCCCCGAAGTCGGGATGGGGCACGCCGACCACGGCCGACTCGATGATGCCGTCGATCGCGTCGATCACGCTCTCGACCTCCTTCGGGTAGACGTTGAACCCGCCGGAGATGATCAGGTCCTTGGCCCGGCCGACGATATGGACATATCCCCGGCCGTCGACCTTGCCGACGTCGCCGGTGATGAAGAACCCGTCCGGGCGGAACTCGGATTTCGTCTTCTCCGGCATGCGCCAGTAGCCGCCGAACACGTTCGGCCCCTTCACCTCGATGATGCCGATCCCGTCGGTGCCGACGGGATCGCCGGTCTTCTCGTCCACCACGCGAAGCTCGACGCCGGGCAGCGGGAAGCCCACGGTGCCGGGCACCCGGTCGCCGTCCAGCGGGTTCGAGGTCAGCATGCCGGTCTCGGTCATGCCGTAGCGCTCCAGGATCGGGTGTCCCGTGCGCTCCTGGAATTCCCGGTGGGTGTCGGCCAGCAGCGGCGCCGAGCCGGAGATGAACAGCCGCATGTTCCGGCACAGGTCGGGCGTCACCCTCGGGTCCGACAGCAGCCGGGTGTAGAAGGTCGGCACGCCCATGAAGACGGTGGCGCGGGGCAGCAGCCCGACCACCCGGTCCAGGTCGAACCTGGGCAGGAACAGCATGCCCGACCCGTTCAGCAGGACGCAGTTGGTCGCGACGAACAGCCCGTGGGTGTGGAAGATCGGCAGGGCGTGGAGCAGCACGTCGCCGGGCTTCCAGCCCCAGATCCTGTGCAGCGCCTGGGCGTTCGAGCCCAGGTTCCGATGGCTCATCATGGCGCCCTTGGACCGCCCGGTGGTGCCGGAGGTATAGAGGATCGCCGCCAGGTCGCCCGACTCCGCCGGGACCGTGGCGTAGTCGGGATCGAGGCCGCGCGCCCGTTCCGGCAGGGAGCCGTCGCAGGACTGTCCCAGGGTGAGGACATGGCCGACGCCGGCCTTGGCCGCGACCTCGGCGATCACCGGCTCGCTCTCCGGCCGGCAGACCACGATGGCGGGCTCGGCGTCGCCGACGAAATAGGCCACTTCCGCCTTGGTGTAGGCGGTGTTCAGCGGCAGGTAGGCGGCACCGGCGCGGAGGCAGGCGAGATAGAGGAAGATCGCCTCGGGCGACTTCTCGACCTGGACCGCGACCCGGTCCCCCTTGCGCACCCCCAGGTCGGTCAGCAGGCGGGCATAGCGGCCGGAGGTCTCGTGCAGGTCGGCATAGCTGTAGACTTGCCCGAGGTCGGTCTCGATGAAGGGGCTCGAGAGATCGGCGGGGAAACGGGACTGGAACAGGTCGTACAGGTTATCGCTCATTTTTTCTTGGCTCCGGGGCTGCTTGGTCGATCCTCCACGCTCCGGGACCATAGCCCCCACGACTTGGGAATTGAAGCTCCCGAGCATAAGTTTGTGGCAGGCGAACGGGCGGGGACGGCCAAGGGGGACCGGATGATGGCGGGCATTGCGCGGCGGACCTGGACATGGTGGTTCGACCAGCCGCCCGAGCGGCTGTGGCCGCTGCTGGCCGACACGCCGCGCTTCAACGAGGCGATGGGCCTGCCGCGTTACCAAGTGGAGGAGATCCCCCGGGACGACGGCACCCTGCTGCGCCTCGCCCGCGGGAGGATCGGCCGCTACGCCCTGGAGTGGGAGGAGCAGCCGTTCCAGTGGGTGGCGCCCCGGGGATTCACCCAGGTCCGGCGGTTCCGCGCCGGCCCCTTCGCGACGGTCGGGCCGACGCTGGAGCTGTCGCCGGAGCACGGCGGCTCGCGGGTGTCCTACACGCTGGAGATGCGACCGGCGAACTGGATGGGCCGGCTGCTGCTCCGCCTGGGATTCCTGGAACGGTCCGGCCGGAAGTTCGAGGCGCTGATCCGCGCCGCCGCCGACCATGCCGCGGGATCGCGTCCCGAGCCGTTCGACTACGTGCCGCCCACCCCGGCTGCCGCCGTCGCGGAACGGGTCGCCGGGATGATCCGGGCCTTGGAGGAGAGCGGCAACGGCCACGGCCTGTCGCGCCGCCTGGCCGACCATCTGCTGGCCGCGCAGGAGGTGGATTTGACGCGCATCCGACCCCTGGCGCTGGCGCGGACCTGGGGCGAGCAGCCCCGGACCGTGGTCGAGCTGTGCCTGGGAGCCGTCAAGGCCGGCCTGCTGACGCTCCGCTGGGACCTGCTGTGCCCACGCTGCCGAGGCGCCAAGGCGGTGGCGGCAAGCCTGGACCGGCTGCCGAGCGGCGCCCACTGCCCGTCCTGCAACATAGACTACGGCAGGGACTTCGCGCGGAACGTCGAGCTGACCTTCCAGCCCTCGCCGGCGGTCAGGCAGCTCACCGAAGGCGAGTACTGCCTGGCCGGCCCCATGACCACGCCGCATGTCCATGTCCAGCAGACCCTCCGCCCCGGGGAGGCGAGGACCCTTGAGGCCGTGCTTCCCGCCGGCCCCTTGCGCCTGCGCACCCTGGAGCCGGGCGGCAGCGCCGACCTGGACTGGCTGCCCGCCCCGGGCCAAGGATTTCCCCTGGTGGTCGCGGAAGCCGACGCGGTCACCTCAGGCCCTCCCGCCGCTCCCGGCCTTCTCTGCGTCGAGAACAGGACCGACCGCCCCCTGACGCTGGTGGTGGAGGACCGCGACTGGATCGCGGACGCCCTGACCGCCCACCAGGTGACGACCCTCCAGGCGTTCCGCGACATGTTCTCGGACGAGGTGCTGCGCCCCGGCGACGAGGTCGCGATCGGCACCGTCACCCTGATGTTCACCGACCTCAAGGGCTCGACCGCCCTCTACGACCGCATCGGCGACGCCAGCGCCTACCACAGGGTCCGGGAGCATTTCGCGGATCTGGCGAGGGCCGTGCGCGACCATGACGGCGCCGTGGTCAAGACCATCGGCGACGCCGTGATGGCCGCCTTCGCCGACCCGGGCCAGGCGGTCCGCGCGGCGCTCGCCATCCAGACGGCGCCCCGCGACGGGTTGGTGATCAAGATGGGCCTGCATGCCGGCGCCTGCGTCGCGGTGACCCTGAACGGGCGCCTGGACTATTTCGGCTCCACGGTCAATCTGGCCGCGCGCCTCGAAGGGCGGAGCCGGGGCGGCGACATCATCCTGTCCGAGGGGCTGGCCGCCGATCCGGCCGTTTCGGCTGTGATAACATCGTTGCATTCCGAGGTGGAATCGGCCGCGCTGAAGGGATTTGCGGCTCCTGTCACGTTCCGCCGTCTTGTTCCGGAGACCGTTAGTTCGTATACCGCCCTGTCTTGAAGAGGAGCCTTAAGGGGGAAGCCGGGCAGTCCGGCCGAAACCTTGTCAGGAGGAGTGGATGTCGGATCTGCGGCAGGTGTTCGCCGCCATTCTACCGTTGCTGGTCAGCCTCGGTATCCTGGTCCTGGGCAACGGCCTGTTCTCCACGCTGCTGGCGGTGCGCATGGGGGCGGAGAGCTTCCCGGTCGACCGTATCGGCATCATCATGGCGGCATACTCGGTCGGTTTCGTTCTCGGAACGTTGCGCTGCCCCAGGGTCGTCGAGCGGGTCGGCCATATCCGCGCCTTCGCGGCCTTCGCGGCGCTGGCCGCCATCTCGGCGCTGGTCCACGCGATCGTCGTGGACCAGATCGTCTGGCTGCTGCTGCGCGTCGTGGCGGGCTTCTGCCTGGCGGGGCTGTTCACCATCACCGAGAGCTGGATCAACGCCTCCTCCTCCAACACGGTGCGGGGCCGGGTGCTGTCGGTCTACATGACCGTCAACTACCTCTCCCTGGGTGCGTCGCAGTCGCTGATCACGGTGATCGATCCCAACGGGTTCCAGATCTTCAGCCTGGTCGCGATCCTGGTAGCGCTGTCGCTGGTTCCACTGGCGCTGAGCCGGGTCCAGAGCCCGGGCTCCGTCGGCACCAACCGGCTCCGCGTGATCGAGATCGTCCGGATCTCCCCGCTGGGCGTCGCCGGCTGCATCGGGGCGGGCCTGATCAACGGCGCCTTCGGCAGCATGGGGCCGGTCTATGTCCAGGCGCGCGGCGGCACGGTGGAGGATGTAGGGCTGTTCATGATGGTCGCGATCCTCAGCGGCTTCCTGATGCAATTCCCGATGGGCCGCCTGTCCGACAGGTTCGACCGCCGGACCGTCTTCCTGGGAGCGATCGCCGGCGTCTCCGCCGCTGCCGTGGCCCTGGCCTTCGCCGACGACGTCCCCAACCTCGCCTTCGCGGCGATGCTGGGCCTCTACGGCGGCCTCGCCTACTCGATCTACCCGATCGCCCTCGCCCATGCGAACGACTTCATGAGCTCGGACGAGGTAGTCCCGGCCAGCGCCGGGCTGCTGCTGATGTTCGGCGTGGGGTCCGTCGTAGGACCGGTCCTGGCGTCCCAGGTGATGGGTCTGCTCGGGTTCAACGGGCTGTTCTTCTATATCGGGTCGATCGCGGGCGTCCTGGTGCTGTTCACGCTCTACCGCATGACGGCCCGCCAGGCGAAGCCGCTGGAGGAACAGGGCGCCTTCGTGCCGATGCCGCAGACCGCGACCACGCCGATCGCCCTGGAGTTGAACCCGCGCGCCGAGGCGGCCGGGCAGGAGGCGGACCAGCTCGCCTTCGACTTCGACCCGCCGGACCGGATGCAGGCCCAGGCGGCGGAGTGACGGACGGCGGGGTGACCGGGCGAGGCGCGGCGGGCAGCGGCCTTAGCCCGAACGGGCCGGAAATAAACCGGACATGGCGGCGTTATTAATCGCGTAATGCCTTTGCGCCATATTGAGGCCATCTCTTTCGTCTCAAGTTGGTAAAGCGTCATTGCGCGGGACCGGCCGGTTCCGCTTCGGGATGCCCTACCCCCACTGGAAGGCCGTCTGCCGTGTTTCCCGACCTGTCCGCCGCCCGGCGCCGCCGCCTGACCATCGCCGCGCGCGCGGTCATCGGCACCTTGATGGTCGCCCTGGTCGCGGCGGCCGCGGTGCTGCTGGTCCCGACAACGGGCGGGCCGCGCGCGGACGACATCCGGTTCTTCCGGATCGGCACCGGGACCACCGGCGGCACCTATTTCCCGGTCGGCGGCATGCTGGCCAACGCGATCAGCAACCCGCCGGGATCGCGCCCCTGCGACCGGGGCGGAAGCTGCGGGGTCCCCGGCGTGATCGCGGTCGCCCAGGCGACCCAGGGCTCCGTGGAGAACCTGAAGGAGATGCGGACGGGAACGCTGGAATCGGCCCTGTCCCAGGCGGACATCGCCTTCTGGGCGCGCGAAGGCACCGGCCCCTACAAGGGGCAGCAGCCGTTCGAGCAGCTCACCACCATCGCCAGCCTCTATGTCGAGACGGTCCATATCGTGGTCCGCGCCGAAAGCGACATCCGCAGCATCGCCGACCTGAAGGGCAAGGTGGTGTCGATCGGCGAGGAAGGGTCCGGCACCCTGGTTGAGGCGAGGGTGATCCTGGAGGCCTACGGCATCGCCGAGAAGGACATCGAGCCGCGGTACCTGAAGCCGGGTCCGGCCGGCGACCGGCTGGTGGAGGGCGGGATCGACGCCTTCTTCATCGTCGGCGGACATCCCGTCGCCGCCGTCGCCGAGGCCGCGGCCCGCACGCCGATCCGGCTGCTGTCGTTCGACGACGAGCAGGGCCGGAATTTGAAGGAGCGGCTGCCCTTCTTCACCGAGTCCGTGATCGGCGAGGGCGTCTACGAGGGCGTGTCGGAAACGCGCACCCTGGGCGTCGGCGCCCAGTGGCTGGTCCGCGGCGACGTCCCGGAAGACCTGGTCTACGGCATCACCCGCGCGCTGTGGCATCCCAGCACCCGGCGCCTGCTGGACAACGGCCACCCGAAGGGACCGTCGATCCAGCTTGCCACCGCGACGAAGGGTCTCGCCGCACCCCTCCATCCCGGCGCCGCCCGCTACTACCGCGAAGCCGGTGTGCTGGAGGAAGACGGCGCCGAGCCGAAGGTCGAGCCGCGCCGGGAACCGGAGCGCCCCGAGGACGACCCGATGCCCGCCCTCCCGGTTCCCGTTCCCCCCGCTCCGGCCCGGTAGGGCCGAAAGCTTCCCTCAGAGCAGCGCACCCCAGGGTTCGGCGGCGCCGGCGGCGTACCATTCCCGCATCGCGGGAAGCCCCAGGATCGTGCCGACATAAGCCTGGGCGACGTCGTCCAGTTCCACCCCGTACGTGTCGAAGCGGGTGCAGACCGGCGCGTACATGGCGTCGGCGACGGTGAACCGGCCGAACAGGAAGGGGCCGTCCGCGCCGAACCGCGCCCGGGCGTCGCGCCAGAGCTCGGTGATCCGCGCGATGTCGGCCAGAACCTCCGGCGTACGTCCCTGCCCCCGATGCTTGTCGGTCACGTCCATCGGCATGTTCCGGCGCAGATCGACGAAGCCGGAATGCATCTCGGCCGAGATCGACCGGGCGGCGGCCCGGGCGCCCCGGTCGTCGGGCCACAGGCCGGCCTCTGGATGGCGCTCGGCCAGGTATTCCAGGATCGCCAGCGAGTCATGGACGGTCAGGTCGCCGTCGCGCAGCACCGGCACCTTCCCGGCGGGGGAATGCCGCAGGATTTCCGCCTTGGTTTCCGGCTGGCGCAGCGGGACGGTGATCTCGCGGAACGGCGCGCCGATCTGCTTCAGGGCCAGCCAGGGACGCAACGACCAAGACGACGAGGCCTTGTTGCCGATGACGAGGGTAAGATCGCTCATGAAGAACCGCCGGATCTGCTGGGGGTGAAGGTCGCGCGGGAGACTAGTTGCTGGCGCGCGGTTTCGAAAGCGTTCCGATGGGAAACGGCGCGCCGGACAGTTCCATCTTTTCAGCGGCGGCCCGGTGCTCCATGTTCTGGGCACCGCAACGTAATCGCGACGAAGGAACAGCCACTTGCTGACCCACATGCGCCCGAAGGCCGGGACGGACTCGATCCCGCTCACCCCCGTCACGAAGGATGGCCTCGAAGGCTGGCTCGCGGATCAGCCGGATGCCGTGCGCGCCTGGGTCGCCGGCATCGGCTTCAAGGCCGAGTCCGGCAAGACGGCGCTTCTGCCGGGAGACGGGGGAAAATTCGCCCGCGTGCTGGTCGGCGTGGACGCCGACGCCGACCTCTGGGCCTATGCGTCCCTCCCCGCATCCCTGCCGGCCGGGGCCTACCATATCGACGCGGGCCTGGACGCCGGCACCGCCACCAAGGCGGCGCTCGGCTGGGCGCTCGGCTGCTATGCCTTCACCCGCTACAAGTCCGGGAACGAGCGGAGCTTCGCGACGCTGGTCTGGCCGGAAGGGGCCGACAGGGACGCGGTGGAGCGCACCGCGACCGCCACGTATCTCGTGCGCGACCTGATCAACACCCCCGCCTCCGACATGGGTCCCGCCGAACTGGCCGCCGCGGCCGAGGCGCTGGGCGCCGAGTTCAAGGCCAAGGTCAAGGTGACCGTCGGGGAAGACCTGCTGAAAAAGAACTATCCCGCCGTCCACGCCGTCGGCCGGGCCAGCACCCGGGAACCCCGCCTGATCGACCTGACCTGGGGCGACAAGGCCGCCCCGCGGGTGACGCTGGTCGGCAAGGGCGTCTGCTTCGACACCGGCGGCCTGGACCTGAAGCCGTCCAGCGGCATGCTCCTGATGAAGAAGGACATGGGCGGCGCCGCGCACGTGCTGGGCATCGCCCGCATGATCATGATGGCCGGGCTGCCGGTCCGCCTGCGCGTGCTGATCCCGGCGGTGGAGAACTCCGTCTCCGGTGACGCCTTCCGGCCGCTCGACGTCCTGGCGACCCGCAAGGGCCTCAGCGTCGAGGTCGGCAACACCGACGCGGAGGGGCGGCTGATCCTGTGCGACGCGCTGGCGGAAGCGGTGACCGACAAGCCCGACGTGATCATCGATTTCGCGACCCTGACTGGTGCCGCCCGAGTCGCGCTGGGCACCGAGCTTCCCGCCCTGTTCTGCAACGACGACGCCCTGGCCGACGGGCTGCTGGCGTGGGCCAGGGCCGAGGCCGACCCGATGTGGCGGCTGCCGCTCCACCAGCCCTATGCCAAGATGCTGGAAAGCAAGGTCGCCGACCTGAACAATATCGGAAGCGGCCCGTTCGCCGGGGCGATCCTGGCGGCCCTGTTCCTGGAGCGCTTCGTCGACAAGACGACCCCGTGGGCGCACCTGGACGTGATGGCCTGGAACCCGTCGTCGAAACCCGGCCGGCCGGAGGGCGGCGAAGCCCTGGGCATGCGCGCGGTCTTCGCATATCTGGAAAGCCGTTATGGCAAAAAGAGTTAAATACTTGCCGATTTCAACTTGTTTCGGCACTCTCTCGGCCGAAACCCGATACGCGCGGGTTCGGTATCGGGAGTCAGCGCATGCCGCAGAAGCTTCAAGCCCTCGATCTCTGGCGCCACGTTCTCGTAACGAATGTGCGGCAGGCGGGGCCGGACCTGTCTTCCCGGCAACTGGCGCTGCTGCTCACCGTCTACCTGACGCCGCCGCCCCACACGGTGCGCGGCCTGGCGGCCACCCTGAACATCTCGAAGCCGGCGATAAGCCGCGCGCTCGACCGGCTGGGCCGTCTGGGATTCATCCGCCGCAAGCGCGACGAGGCCGACCGGCGCAACGTCCTGGTCCAGCGCACGGTCAAGGGATCGGTCTTCCTGACCGAGTTCGCGCATCTGGTGCTGGAATCGCAGCATCTGGCCCAGGGCGACGGGACCTTGGGCGACGGGCATGGCGCATCCCCGCCGGAACCGGTGCCGGAACCCGTGATGGAGGCCGTCCATGACCGCGTCCTTGCCGGATCCTCGGACTAACCCCTACCGCTCCGATCTCGCCGCGGCGCACCTGCAAGGCATTGTCCAGGCCGACCGCTTCATCGAGGGAGTGCCCTGCCAGATCAGGGCCGGCTTCGCAACGGTCAAGGGCTCGCCCGACTTCGGCGCCCGCCAGACGACCCAGGCCCTGTTCGGCGAGACGGTGACCATCTACGAGGAACAGGACGGCTGGGTCTGGGGCCAGCTTTCCGGCGACGGCTATGTCGGCTACCTGCGGCTCGACACGCTGTGGGAGGAGACCCCGGAACCGACCCACAGGGTCGCCGCGCTGCGCAGCTTCCTGTTTCCGGAACCGGACCTGAAGACCCCGCCGCTCGACGTGCTGAGCCTGACCACCCGGGTGGCGGCGGCCGGGGAGCGGAACGGTTTCGTGGAGCTGACGCAGGGCGGCTGGGTCTTCGCCGGGCATCTGGCCGAACTGGGCACGCACCAGCCGGACTATGTCGCCACCTCCCGCCGTCTGCTGGGGGTGCCCTACCTGTGGGGCGGCAAGACCAGCCTGGGGCTGGACTGTTCCGGTCTCGTGCAGATCGCCCTGGCGGCGGCCGGCATCGCGGCCCCGCGCGACAGCGACCAGCAGGGCGCCTCGCTCGGGCGGGCGGCGCCGGAGGGGGACCCGCCCCGGAGCGGCGACCTGGTGTTCTTCCCCGGCCATGTCGGCATCATGACGGGACCGGAACGGCTGATCCACGCCAACGCCTTCCACATGATGGTGACCGAGGAGCCGCTGGCCGACGTGGTCGGCCGCGGCGCCCGGATCACCGGGGTGCGCCGGCTCTAGGCCCGGTCAGTAGCCGCGCGCGCGGTCGATCACGTCCTGGAGCGGCAGTCCGGCCTCGAACCTCCTGATCTGCTCGGCGATGTGGCCGGCCGCCGTGCGGGCGTGGGTGACGGCGGCTACGTGGGGCGTCACGATCACCCGCGGGTGGCTCCAGAACGGGTGGTCCGGCGCCAGCGGCTCCTCGGCGAAGACGTCGAGGCTGGCCCCGGCGATATGGCCGCTGTCCAGTTCGGCCAGCAGGTCCGATTCGTCCACATGCCCGCCCCGGGCGACATTGATGATGCAGGCCCCCCGCGGCAGCGCCGCCAGCGTTTCCCAGTTCAGGATGCCGGCGGTCTCGGGCGTGAGCGGCAGCAGGCAGACCAGGATTTCGGTCCGGGCCAGGAACGCCGGCAATCCGGCGGCGCCGTGGAAGCAGGTGACGCCGGGCAGGTCCTTGGGCGAACGGCTCCAGCCCGCGACGTCAAAGCGCAGTTCTTTCAGGACCCGGGCGGCGTCGGCTCCCAGCACGCCGAGGCCGAGCACCCCGACCCGGCGCTCGCGGGCCAGTTTCTGGCCGAGCTGCCGCCACTCCCGCCGCTCCTGCTGCGCCCGGTAGGCCTCCGTCTGGCGGTGCCAATGGAGCACCTGGAGGACGACATACTCGGTCATTCCCTCGGTCAGGCCGGGCTCCACCATGCGGACCAGCGGCTTGTCCGGCAGTTCGGGATCGCTCAGCACCCCGTCCACGCCCGCCCCCAGCGAGAAGATCACCTTCAGGTTCGGCAGCCGGCCGAGCACCCCGGCCGGCGGCCGCCATGCCAGGGCATAGTCGATCTCCGACAGGTCGCCGGCATCGGGCCAGACCCTGATCTCCCGCCCAGGGATCTGCCGGTTCAGTTCCGGCAGCCATTCTGCCGGATCATCGGACGGGGACAGGAACAGGAGAGCCATCGGCGAGAACCCTTCGAATATGATCGATCATGGATGCGCAAAGTCCTGGCACAGCTCGCGCCGTCCGGCAAGGGCGGGAGGCGCGGTCGGTTATGCCGCAGGGGCCTCAAGGTTTTCGGCTCGCCGATGCCGGGCATGCGTGCGACTACTCCCGCATGAATTTCCTGCGCCGGGCTGCCGCGACATCATGCAATCCCGTCTGATCCAGCGACATGATCAGTTCTTCAAGCATCTGCTGGACCATCCCGGCACCGCCGGCGCGCTGATCCGCGAGAGGCTGCCCAAGGCCGTCGCCGAATTGATCTCACCCGCCGATCCCGTTCTCCTGCCCGGCACCTTCGTGGACAAGGAGCTTCGGGAGTACCGGACGGATCGGCTCTACGGCGTCACCACCCGGACCGGCGGTGCCGCCTTCATCTATGTGCTGATGGAGCACAAATCGTCGCCGGACCCGCGCATCGACCTTCAACTGCTCGGCTACGAGACACGCATCTGGCAGGACTGGGACAGGCGCGAAGGCCGGGACGCGGACGGCAGGGTCAGGAAGCTGCCTCCGATCTTCCCCCTGGTCGTCTATCATGGCGAGGCGGAATGGCGGATCCCGCTGAGTTTCGCCGATGGCCTGGATCTCGGCGACGAGGCTATGCGCCCCCATGTGCTGGACTTCCGCTACTCCCTGCTGGACCTGGGGCGGATCGACGACGGAGGATTGTCGAAGGCGGAAAGGCTCCGGGTCGGGCTGCTGATCCTGAAGCACGGCAGCCGGGACGGCGACCTCCACCACACGCTGGTCAGGCTGGGACGGGCCGCTCTCGCCCTCGGCCCTGATGACCTGATCGCCCTGGTGCGCTACATTATGGCGGAGCCGAACGCCGTCGAAGCGGCGATACTTCGGGATGCGCTGAGGGAAATCGTTCCAGGCCAGGAGACAAGGCTCATGTCCATAGCTGATGAATTCAGGGCGGAAGGCATTCTGATCGGCGAAGCCAGGGGCAAAGCTGAAGGGAAGGCTGAAGGTAAGGCTGAGATTCTGTTGCGCCAGCTGAGGCGGCGCTTCGGCTCCGTACCGGAAGACCGGGCAGAGCGCATTTCCGGCGCCTCCGACGACCAGCTGAACGCCTGGGCCGAGACCATCCTCGATGCCGCGACCCTGGACGAGGTGTTCGCCGAGCACAGGGCGAACTGAGACACGCCCCCCCGGCAGCCACCCTTCCCTGTCACCCCCGGGTCGTCGGCAACCTAGCCCCGCCGGTGTCGCTGCCCTTCATCAACGCCATGTTGACCCGGGCTCCCGTCAGGTCGGCATGGCGGAGGATCACGCCGGCTGCGGCGCGGCAGCGCAGGTCGCAGTCGTTCAGCTTGGCATATTGCAGGTTGGTCGGCCACGGACGGTGCAGGTCGCCGACCGGGACGCTGAGCAGGACGCTGTCCCGCAGCGACCCGCCGGTCAGGTTGACCCGACGCATGCCGCACCCGGAAAGGTTGGCGCCGCTCAGGTCCGCACCGCTCAGGTTGCTGTAGCTGAGGTCGGCCATCATCAGGTTGGAACCGGCCAGGTTGGCATTGCGCAGGTTGCAGCGCTGGATCTTTGCTGCCGACAGGTCGACCTCACCCAGGGGCGCGTCGCTCAGGTCGGCCAGGTCCAGCTCCAGCCGCTGCCCGGCCCGGCCTTCGCTGTCCAGCCATTCCTGGTGATGGGCCAGCAGCTCGAACAGCCGCTCGCCCAGCGACTCCAGATTGCCATCGGGGTTGATGCCCTGCTGCGCCATGCGGGCGACGGCGTCGGGATCCAGCAAGGCGCCCGACAAGACGGCGCCGGTCAGCGTCGTGTTCTTCAGCGTGGCACCGGACAGGTCGGTGGATACCAGGATCGCGCCGGTCAGGTCGGCCCCGGACAGGTCGGCATCGACCAGCTCCGCCCCGGTCAGGTCGCAGTTCTCCAGGTTGGAGCCGACCAGGATCGCCCGGTTCAGGTTGGCGTCCATCAGCTCGGTGCGCCGGCTGACCGGCGTTCCGGCGCTGGCCTGTTGCTTGGTGCTGACCGCGCCGAGCGACCCGGTGCGCAGGTCCGCGCCCGCAAGGTTCGCCTCCGCCAGGTTGGCCCCGTTGAAGCAGGCGCCGCGCAGGTCCGCGCCGAGCAGGTCGGCCTGGCTGAGATCCGCCCCCTCGAATTCCGCCATCATCAGCACCGCGGCCTTCAGGTCGGCCCGGGACAGGTTGCTGCGGGAGAACGAGGTCCCGACCAGCTTGGCATTGCGCAGCACGACGCCGCCTAGCGGCAATTGCGACATGTCGTAGAAGCTGAGGTCGGCCTGCATGCCGCCGCGCGTGCCGATCACCCACTTTCGGTGGGAGTTCAGTCGCTTCTTCAGCTCGGCGATGTAGGCGGCGCTGTGGCCGGTAGCCGGAGGGGACATCGGGAGCTGCTGGCACTCAGCCTGGGGCGGTAGGATGCGACAGACTATCCGCCAAGAATCTTAAGTAGATAATAATTCAGGCCGGCGCGTCGTAGACGACGCGGGTCGAGCAGACCAGGTCGTGTAGGGCCGTCTTGTCCCTGGTCCAGCCCGCCATCAGGTAGCCCAGGCCGAAGGGGATCGCCGACAGGATCAGCGCGAAGTACCGCCCCAGCGCCCGCGCCGGGGACAGCCTGCCGCCGTCGCGGGTCATGACATGGATGCCGAGCACCCGCTTGCCCGGCGTGGCCTGGCGTTCGGACGAATGGAAACCGGTATAGTAGGCGATCGCCACGACCGTGCTCAGCACCTGCCCGACACCCTGGGCCGTCCCCTCCCAGATGCCGATCCACAGCATCGCGGAGACGACCACGATGCCGATGAAAGCCGACACCAGCCCCAGGACGAAGCCGTCGACCAGGGCCGCCGCGGCCCGGATCCAGAAGCCGGCGAACCGGATCCCGCCCGTCACATCCGCACGTCGGAGGTCTTGACCGCGACCAGGTTCAGCGCCGCGGCGATGAGGGCGCGGGTATAGTCCTGCCGGGGCGCCTCGAAGATCTGCCGGGTCGGACCCGATTCGACCACCTTGCCGTCCTTCATCACGATCACCTCGTTGGAGAGGGCCCTTACCACTTTCAGGTCATGGCTGATGAAGAGATAGGCCAGGTTGTGCTTCACCTGCAAGTCCCGGAGCAGGTCGACGATCTGAGCCTGGACGGACATGTCCAGGGCCGAAGTCGGCTCGTCCAGGACGACGAATCGCGGCTTCAGCACCATGGCGCGGGCGATCGCGATCCGCTGGCGCTGGCCGCCGGAGAACTCGTGCGGATAGCGGTTGCGGCTCGCCGGGTCGAGCCCGACCTCCTCCAGCGACCGGGCGATCATCGCCTCCCGCTCGGCCCTGCTGCCGATGCCGTGGATCTTCAGCCCCTCCTCGATGATCTGGCCGACCGACAGGCGGGGGCTGAGGCTGCCGTAGGGGTCCTGGAAGACCACCTGCATCTCCCGCCGCAGGGGGCGCATCTGCTTGGCCTGCCAGCCCTGGATATCCTTGCCGTCATAGCGGATGGCGCCCTGGCTGGCGTGCAGGCGCAGCAGGGCGAGCCCCAGCGTCGTCTTGCCCGACCCCGATTCGCCGACCACGCCGACGGTGTGCCCCTCGCGCACCGTGACGCTGATGCCGTCCACCGCCCGGACGTGATCGACCGTCCGGCGCAGCAGCCCCTTCCTGATCGGGAAATGGACCTTGATGTCCCGCGCCGTCATCACGTCGGCCGCGTTCTCCGGCGGCGGCGCCGGATTGCCCTTCGGTTCCGCCGCCAGCAGCCGCTGGGTATAAGGATGCCGCGGACCCGCGAACAGCTCCGCGTTGGATCCCTTCTCGACGATCTCGCCCTGGTTCATGACGCAGACCTGATCCGCCATCTTGCGCACGATGCCGAGATCGTGGGTGATCAGCAGCAGCGCCATGTTGAAGCGGCGCTGGAGGTCCTTCAGCAGTTCCAGGATCTGGGCCTGGATCGTCACGTCCAGCGCGGTGGTCGGCTCGTCCGCGATCAGCAGGTCCGGCTCGTTGGCCAGCGCCATGGCGATCATGACGCGCTGGCGCTGGCCGCCCGAAAGCTCGTGGGGGTACGCCGCCAGCCGCTTCTCCGCTTCCGGCAGCCCGACGAGGCGCAGCAGTTCCAGCGTCCGCCGCCGCGCGGCCGAGCGGGTCAGCCCCTTGTGCAGGAACAAGGTCTCGTTGATCTGCTTTTCGATGGTGTGGAGCGGGTTCAGGGAAGTCATCGGCTCCTGGAAGATCATGGCGATGCGGTCGCCACGAACCTCCCGAAGCGTCTTCTCCTCCGCCCCGACCAGCTCGGTCCCCTTGAAGCGGATGCTGCTGCCGGCCGGGTGCGCCGCCATGGGATAGGGCAGGAGCTGCAGGATCGACAGGGCGGTCACCGACTTGCCGGACCCCGACTCGCCGACCAGCGCCAGGGTCTCGCCCGCCTTGATGTCGAACGACACGCCCCGGACGGCACGGACCTCGCCACCCGACAGCCGGAAATCGACCGCCAGGTCGCGGACGGAGAGCAGGTCGGTCATGCTGATGGTTTCCCTCTGTTCATTCCGCCGCCGCCTTCTTCTCCGGCGCAGCCGCGGCCGGCTTGGCCGTCAGGCCCTTGCGGGGCAACGGGCCGACCGACTTCCGGGGATCGAAGGCGTCGCGCACCGCCTCGCCGATGAAGATCAGCAGGCTCAGCATGATGGCGAGCGTGAAGAAGGCGGTCAGGCCCAGCCAAGGTGCCTGTAGGTTGGCCTTGCCCTGGGCGAGCAGCTCGCCCAGCGACGGCGAGCCCGGCGGCAGGCCGAAGCCCAGGAAGTCGAGCGCGGTCAGCGTAGTGATCGAGCCGTTCAGGATGAAGGGCATGAAGGTCAGCGTCGCCACCATGGCGTTGGGCAGCACGTGCTTGATCATGATCGGCACGTCGCCGGCGCCCAGCGCCCGGGCCGCCCTGACATAGTCGAAGTTGCGGGCGCGCAGGAACTCCGCCCGGACGACGCCGACCAGGCTCATCCAGTTGAACAGCAGCAGCAGCCCCAGCAGCCACCAGAAGTTCGGCTCGACCACGCTGGCCAGGATGATCAGCAGGTAGAGCGTGGGCAGCCCCGACCAGATCTCGATGAAGCGCTGGAACAGCAGGTCGGTCGTGCCGCCGAAATAGCCCTGCACCGCACCGGCCGCGATGCCGATGATCGAGGAGAAGATCGTCAGCGTCAGCCCGAACAGGATCGAGATGCGGAAGCCGTAGATCAGCCGCGCCACCACGTCGCGCCCCTGGTCGTCGGTGCCCAGCCAGTTCTCGGAGGACGGCGGCGCCGGGGCCGGGACGGTCAGGTCGTAATTGATGGTCCGGTAGGAGTAGCGGATCACCGGCCAGATCATCCAACCCTTCTCGTCGATCAGGTCGCGCACGAACGGGTCGCGGTAGTCGGCCTGGGTCTCGAACTCGCCGCCGAACGTGGTCTCCGGATAGACCGTGAAGATCGGCATGTAGAACGCGTCGTCGTAGCGGATCAGCAGCGGCTTGTCGTTGGCGATGAATTCGGCGAACAGGCTCAGGGTGAACAGGATCAGGAAGATCCATAGGGACCAGAAGCCCCGCCGGTTGGCCTTGAAGTTGTGCAGGCGCCGCCGCGTGATCGGCGTGATCCGGATGCCGAGGAAGCGGTCCGCCGGGGCGGCGGGGGGAACGGCGTTGGCGTCGGCCATCACGTCCTCCTCGCTTCGAAATCGATGCGGGGATCGACCGCGACATAGGTCAGGTCGCCGATCAGGTTCATCAGCAGCCCCAGCAGCGTGAAGATGTAGAGCGTCGCGAACATCACGGGATAGTCTCGGTTGATCGCCGCCTCGAAGCCCAGCAGCCCCAGCCCGTCCAGCGAGAAGATCACCTCGATCAGCAGCGACCCGGTGAACAGGATGCCGATGAAGGCTCCGGGGAACCCGGCGATCACGATCAGCATGGCGTTGCGGAAGATGTGGCCGTACAGCACCCGCCCCTCGCCCAGCCCCTTGGCGCGCGCGGTGATGACGTACTGCTTGTTGACCTCCTCCATGAAGCTGTTCTTGGTCAGCATGGTCAGGCCGGCGAAGCCGCCGATCACCAGCGCCAGCACCGGCAGGGTGATGTGCCAGAAATAGTCCAGCACCTGCTGCCACCAGGGCATCAGGTCCCAGCCCTCGCTGGTCAGCCCGCGGAGCGGAAACCAGTCGAGGTAGCGTCCGCCTGCGAACAGCACGATCAGCAGCACGGCGAAGAGGAAGCTGGGGATGGCGTAGCCGACGATGACCACCCCGCTGGTCCAGATGTCGAACTTCGACCCGTCGCGCACCGCCTTGCGGATACCCAGCGGGATCGAGATCAGGTAGGTGATCAGCGTGGTCCACAGCCCCAGCGAGATCGATACCGGCAGCTTGTCGATCACCAGGTCGATCACCCGCTGGTCCCGGAAGTAGCTGCTGCCGAAATCGAAGGTCAGGTAGCTGGTCATCATCTGCAGGAAGCGCTCGTGCAGCGGCTTGTCGAAGCCGAACTGCCGCTCCAGTTGCTTGATGAACTCGGGGTCCAGGCCCTGGGCGCCCCGGTAGCGCCCGGTGACCTGCTCGCCGCCCGACTGCTGGGCCTGGGGCGGCAGGTCGCCGCCTCCCGACGTGCCGCCGATCCGCGCCGTGGCATCCACCCCCGTCCCCTGGAGCTGGGCGAGCGTCTGCTCGATCGGGCCGCCGGGAGCCGCCTGCACGATCAGGAAGTTGATCACCATGATCCCGAGCAGGGTCGGGATGATCAGCAGCAGGCGGCGGACGATGTAGGCCAGCATCCTCGTCTCCTCAATCGCTGCTTTCTGGAATTCCGCTTCAGCCGGGCGAGCGGACGGAGGCCTGCTTGCCGGTATCGATCCACCAGGTGGTGGGGAAGCCGATCGTGTATTTGGCCATCGTCTCCGGATAGCCGAACTTGTTCCAGTAAACCAGCCAGGACTCGTCGTTGTACCATTGCGGGATCTGGTACCAGCCCCAGGACAGCACCCGGTCCAGCGCCCGGTTGGTTGCGGCCAGCGTCTCCAGGTCCCGGGCGGCGATCAGCTCCTCGATCAGCGCGTCCACGACCGGGTCCTTGATGCCAGCCAGGTTGCCCGAGCCCCGGGTCCCGGCGGCGGCCGACCCGAAATAGCTGCGCTGCTCGGCGCCCGGCGGCGGGAAGAAGTTCAGCGCGACCGCCAGCAGGTCGTAATCGAAATCGTCGATCCGCACCTGGTACTGGGAGGTATCCACCACGCGGATCGAGGCGTCGATGCCGGCACGCCTTGCGTTCTGCACGAAAGGCTCGGTCAGGCGCACGAGGGACGGACTGACCAGCAGGACCTCGATCCGCATCTGCTCGCCGGCCCCGTTGACGAGGCGGTTGTTTTTCAGCTCCCAGCCGGCTTCCTTGAACAGGCGAAGCGCCTCCCGCAGGTTGGCGCGGATGTTGCCGGACCCGTCCGTCACCGGCGGCTCGTACGCTTTCGTCAGCACCTCCGGCCGGACCTTGTCCCTGTACTTCTCCAGGATCGACAGCTCCTTCGGGTCGGGCGGGCCGCTTGCGCCGAACTCGGAGTTGGGGAACCAGCTCTTCACGCGCTTGTACTCGCCGAACAGCAGCGTCCGCTGGATCGCCTCGAAGTCATAGAGATGGGTGATCGCCTCGCGTACCCGGACGTCCTGGAACTGTGGCCGGCGCAGGTTGAAGATATAGCCCTGGGTCCCCCGCGGCGTCTGGTCCGGCACCACCCGCTTGATCATGCTGCCGTCCTTGACGGCGGGCACGTCGTAGCTCTGGTTCCAGCGCTGGGCGCGGTTCTCCTGCCGGAAATCGATCCGGCCGGACATGAAGGCCTCCGCCAGCACCGTATCGTCCAGGTAATAGTCGTACCGGATCTGGTCGATGTTGTTCAGGCCCCGGTTCACCGGCAGGTCCGCCGCCCAATAGTCCGGCACCCGCTCGTAGGTGATCGAGCGGCCCGCGTCGATCGCCTTGATCCGGTAGGCGCCGCTGCCCAGGATCGGTTCCAGGGTGGTCTTGGTGATGTCGCGCCCCTCCGCCGTCCACCAGTGCCGCGGCAAGGGGGAGGCGGCGGCGACCGTCAGGAGCGGCTTCATGCTGTCGCGGGTCTTGAAGGTGAACTTCAGCCGGCGCGGGTCCAGCACCTCGACGCCGCTGACATCCTCGTAGAAGCTCTGGAGGAACGGCCGCCCATGCTCCTTGATGGTGTCGAAGGCGAACTTGAAGTCGTCGGCGGTGATCGGCTGGCCGTCCTGCCAGCGCGCCTCCGGCCGCAGGTTGAAGACGATCCAGCTCTTGTCCTCGGGATATTCCGCTGATTCGGCGATCAGGCCGTAGGCCGAGGACAGCTCGTCGCCCGATCCGGTCATCAGGCTGTCGGAGATCAGCCCGATGCCGGACGGCCAGCTCCCGCGCAGGATATAGGTGTTGAGACTGTCGAAGCTGCCGAAGGCTCCCAGCACGACGGAGCCGCCCTTGGGCGCGTCGGGGTTGGCATAGGGCCAGTGTTGCATGTCCGGGCCGTAGAGCGGTTCGCCGAACTCGGCCATGGCCCAGGTCCGGGTGATCTTCCCTCCGGCATCCTGGGCCAGGACGGGAGCGGTCCCGCCCAGCAGCAGGCTTCCCAGGCAAACGGCGGCGGCAAGCAGTCTCTTCATCCGGCCCTCATCTCTCCCGCGGCTTGGCCGCATCGTTGCGTGACAATCGTTCCGGCATTCCCGTACTTCTGCCTTTTGCAGCCGAATCGGGCTTAATCAAGGCGAAACGCCTCAACGGGCGGCCTCCCTCGACCACCAGGTCGACGGGAAGCCCACCTCGTAACGGGGCTTGCGCTCCGGCCAGCCGAACTTGGTCCAGTAGGCGATCCAGGTCTGGTCGTTGTACCATTGCGGGATCATGGCGTGCTGCCACAGCAGCACCCGGTCGAGCGCCCGCGACGTCGCCTGCAGGGTCCCCAGGTCCTTCGCCGCGACGACCTCCTCGATCAGCGCGTCCACGACGGGGTCCTTGATGCCGGCATAGTTGGCCGACCCCTTCACGTCGGCCGCGGCCGACCCGAAATAGCTGCGTTGCTCGGTTCCCGGCGGCGGGAAGAAGTTGAAGAACACCATCACGGCGTCGAAATCGAAATCGTCCGTCCGTGCCTGGTGCTGGGCGCTGTCGACGATCCGAATCGACGCGTCGATGCCGACCCGCTGGAGCGCCGTGACATAGGGCTGCATCACCCGGACCATCGACTGGCTGTCGTCCAGGAACTCGATCCGAAGCTGCCGCCCGGTCTTCGCGTCGACCAGCTTGTTGTCGCGGGTCTGGAAGCCCGCCTCGCGGAACAGCGCCATGGCCTTGCGGACATTGTCGCGGTTGTTGCCCGACCCGTCCGTGACCGGCGGCTCGTAGGCGGTGGTGAAGACCTCTTCCGGGACGCGGCCCCGGTACTTCTCCAGGATGGCGAGTTCGGCCGGCGTCGGCGGCCCGTCGGCGCCGAAGGCGCTGTTCGGGAAATTGCTCTTCACCCGGCGGTACTGGCCGTACAGGATGTTCTTCTGGAGCCACTCGAAGTCGTAGAGGTACGACAGCGCAAGGCGCACCCTGGGGTCGGCGAACTGCGGCCGGCGCATGTTGAACCGGATGCCCTGCGCGCCGAACGGCCGCTCGTTGGCGATCGCCCGCTTCTCGATCCTGCCGTCCTTCACCTGGGGAATGTCGTAGCCCGAGGTCCAGCGCTGGGCGCGGTTCTCCTGCCGGAAATCGTAGGCACCGCCCTTGAACGCCTCGAACATCACGTCGTCGTCGCGGTAGAAGTCGCTGCGGATGGTGTCGAAGTTGTTCTGCCCTACATTGACCGGCAGGTCGCGGCCCCAATAGTCGGGCACCCGCTCGTAGGTGACCGACCGGCCGGGATCGACCGCCTTGACCCGGTAGGGGCCGCTGGTCAGAGGCGGCTCCAGGGTCGTCTTCGAAATGTCGCGGCCCTCCGCCGTCCACCAGTGCTCGGGTACCGGCGCCAGGATGCCGGCGGCGCGGATCAGCGGCTTCATCTCGCCGCTTCCCTTGAAGCTCACCTTCAGGCGGTGCTCGTCCAGCGCCTCGACCGCCGCGATATCCTCCAGGAAGCTCTTGAGGAAGGGCCGGCCATGCTGCTCGATGGCCTTCCAGCCGAAAACGAAGTCGGCGGCCGTCACCGGATGGCCGTCATGGAACCGGGCTTCCGGGCGCAGGTTGAACACCACCCAGCTCTTGTCCGCCGGGTATTCCGCGCTCTCGGCGAGCAGGCCGTAGACCACGTCCAACTCGTCGCCGGACCCGGTGAACAGGGTCTCCGAGACGATGTCGAGGCTGCGCGGCACCTGCCCGCGCAGGATGATCGGATTCAGGCTGTCGAAGCTTCCCGGCTCCGCCATGACGACGGCGCCGCCCTTCGGGGCCGCGGGATCGACATAGTCGAAACGGGCGAAGCCGGCATCGTACTTCGGCGTGCTGAACTCAGCCAGCGCATGCGTCCGGGTGACGGAGTCCCCGGCATGGCCGGCGGAAGCCAGGACGAGCAGCAGCATGGGAACGGCGAAGAGGTGTCTCATCGTGACTCCCCCGTATGGCTTTCCGGAGCGGCCGATCTGCGCCCGCACCCTGGCCGGACCCGTTCCGCGACTGCCGGCACGGTGCCCGCAAGATCAGCCAGAGGAAGTTTACAAGGCCGCGTTTTCTTCTGTAAGTCGTCATGCCCGGACTTGATCCGGGCATCTCCGGCCACGGAGCCCCGATGGAATCCGCGATAAGATGGCCGGATCAAGTCCGGCCATGACGGGAAGGGAGTATTTCTGCCTACGGCCAATACTTTTCCTGATGGGGCAATCACCGTGTCGGACAGTCGTGGATCAAGTCCGGTCATGACGATATGGAGCATGATCGCCACCGCAAAACCCTCTTGAACTCACCCGGCGATCCCGGACCGGACACCGGCTCATTCGTCCTCGTCTTCGTCGTCGTCCTCTTCGCCGTAGCGGTCGTCCATCATCTCCAGGATCGCCTCGTAATCGGGCGTTTCGTCCACGAACTTCTGGAACCGCTTCATGTTGGCGCCCTTCTCCAGCCAGGACTGCGCCGCTTCGGTATGTTCGGGGTGGCACGACAGCAGGTAGAAGGCGGCCTGCTCGGGACGCTCGATCTTGGTCTCGCCCAGCCGCTCCAGGACGGCGCCGACATAGAAGGGCAGCACGTCGGCGAATTCCTCGACCACGACGGCATCGTCATCCCCGTCGTCGGCCGGAACCACGTCGTCGCCGTGCCAGCCGTTCACCTTTCCGTCGGCCGCGGCCTGCTCCTCCACGTATTCGTCGTCCTCGTCATCGAACTCGTCGCCGTCGAACTCATCGTCGTCATCGAGATCGTCTTCGTCCAGGGCGGCCGTATCCAGCCCGTCGGCCCCGTCGTCGTACTCGTCGTCCGCATCCTCGTCACCCTCGAACGCCAGTTCCAGGGCGTCGATGATCTCGAGGAATTGGGTGCTGCGCTGTTCCCAGGAGGGGGCGGCCTGAAGTTCGGCGATCATCCGGTCGAGCATCTCGCGGATGTCCGTGTCGGCGTTCTCGTAAGCTGACTGGGCTGGTTTCGGGATCAGCATGGCAGACATTCCCTGGTCTCAAGCGCAAGGGTGAGGGAGCGGCGCAGCCGGTCCGTGGCCGCGCGGACTCGACTCTTATCAGATGGCGATAGGGGATGGGCAGGGGAAAGCGAAAAGATTGCCGGGATATCAACCGAACGGCATAACGCCCAGCCGCCGCAGCGCTTCCGTATGGCCGGCAATATCACCGGCGGCCAGCACGCGGCCGTCTGAACCCGGGCCGAGCGGCGCTCCCGTCCAGTCCGTCATGATCCCGCCGGCCCCCTGGACCACGGGGACGAGGGCCGCGAAGTCGTACAGCTTCAGCCCGGCCTCGACCACCAGGTCGACGAATCCGGCGGCCAGCAGCCCGTAGGCGTAGCAGTCGCCGCCGTACATGGTCAGCTTGACCTCGTCCGCGACGCGGCGGAAGGCGGTAAAGTCGTGCTGCCCGAACAGGTCGGGCGACGTGGTGTTCAGGGTGGCCCGGCCCAGCGTCGGGCAGGCCCGCACCCGGGCGGCCTTGCCGTTCAGCGTGGTCGGGCGCCCCTCGACGCCGATCCAGCGGTCGCCCACGATCGGCTGGTCGATCACGCCCAGCACGGGGACGCCCCGGTGGAGCAGCGCCACCAGGGTGCCGAAGGTCGGGCGGCCGGTGATGAAGGATTTCGTGCCGTCGATCGGGTCGATCACCCACAGCCACTCGGCATCGGGGTTGGTCGTCCCGTGCTCCTCCCCGATGATCCCGTCGTCCGGCCGCTCCGCGGCCAGGATCGATCGGATCGCCGCCTCGGCCTCGCGGTCGGCAATGGTGACCGGCGAACTGTCCGGCTTGTCGTCGACCGCGAACGGGGTTCGGAAATACCTGCGGATCACGGTGCCGGCGGCATCGGCGAGGCGGCACGCGAGATCCACCGTTCCGCCCGACGGGGTGACCGGTTGATCGGTGTTGTATGAAGCCGTCATGTCTCTGGTCATCCGGTCGGACGGGAGTGAAGCGTCAGATGGTCACTGCGGCAGCGGCGCCGGCTCGTCGGCCTGGGTGCGCAGCCAGGCGATCAGGTTCGCCCGGTCCTCGGGCTTCTTGATGCCCGCGAAGTTCATCTTGGTGCCGGGGGCATACTGCTTGGGATTCAGCAGGAAATGGTTCAGCGCCTCGTAGTCCCAGTTGCCGGGCATGTCCTTGATCGCGGAGCTGTAGGCGAAGCCTTCCATATGGCCGTGCGGTCCGCCGACGACTCCCCACAGGTTGGGGCCGACCTTGGCGGCGCCGCCCTTCTCGAAAGAGTGGCAGGAGGCACAGGCCCGCGCGGCGCGCTCGCCGGCAGCCGGGTCGGCGGAGGCCAGCAGCGGGGCGATCGGCTCCGGCTCGGCCGGGCCTTCCTCGGCGGGGGCCGACGTGGTGACCGCACTGGTGTCCACGACGTAGGCGTTCTGTTCCAGATGCTCAGGCTCGACCAGTACATCCGCGATGAAGCCGGACATCATCGCGATCAGGCCGCCCAACAGGACGGCGCCGGACAATTTGTTGAATTCCATGCTCGACATGCCGCGAGTCCCCAATTCCCTTGTAATCACCGCAAGATAGCGGCCGGGCCGGCTGCTGTCACGCGCAGCGGCTTGTTGTTTCCTTGTCCGCAACATAGGGTCCCGGGGCGCGGGGGTCAGCCGCTTTGAGGCTTGACCCTCGGGACGAAATGTCGCACGCACAGCTATAACCCAAATGTCGCAGATGGCCACCATGCCAACCAATCCTGCTCAGAACAATCCCGCCCAAAGTGATGGCGGCGTGAAAAATCCCGGATCCCGGAACGAGGCGCCGGGCAACCCGGTCGTCATCGTGCCCGCGCGACTCGCCTCCACGCGTCTGCCCGGCAAGCCGCTGGCCGACATCCACGGCGAGCCGATGATCGTCCATGTCTGGCGCCGCGCCGCCGAGGCCGCCATCGGCCCGGTCCTGGTCGCCTGCGCCGAGGCCGAGATCGCCGATGCGGTCACGAAGGCCGGCGGCCAGGCCGTGCTGACCCGGCCGGACCATCCCTCCGGCTCCGACCGGATCTTCGAGGCGCTCCAGTCCTTCGACCCGGAAGGCAGGTTCGACGCGGTGGTCAACGTCCAGGGCGACCTGCCGACGATATCGCCCGAGACGATCCGCGCCGCCTACGCGCTGCTGGACGAGCCCGGGGTCGACATCGGCACGCTGGCGGTGGAGATCGAGGACGCGACGGAGCGCGGCAATCCCAACGTGGTCAAGGCGGTGGTCGAGCGGGCGCCGGGCGCCCGGCGCGGCCGGGCGCTCTATTTCACCCGCGCCACCGCCCCCACCGGGGAGGCGCCGCTGCTGCACCATATCGGCCTCTACGCCTACCGGCGCTCGGCCCTGGCCCGGTTCGTGTCGCTGCCACCGTCGCACCTGGAACAGCAGGAGCGGCTGGAGCAGTTGCGCGCCTTGGCCGCAGGCATGCGGATCGACGTGGCCGTCGTTGACGCGGTTCCGCTCGGCGTCGATACTCCGGCCGACCTCGCCCGGGCCCGGGTGCTCCTCAAGCGCTGATCCCGGTCCCCTCCCCCGTTCTCGTTTTTTCTCCGGTCCCATGTCCAGATCCAGCCTGATCGCCTTCCAGGGTTCGCCCGGCGCCTACTCCGACCTGTCCTGCCGCAACGTCTTTCCCGACCGGAAGACGCTGCCCTGCGCCACCTTCGAGGACGTCTTCGCCGCGGTGCATGGGGGAGAGGCGGAGCTGGGCATGATCCCGGTCGAGAACTCGGTCGCCGGCCGGGTCGCCGACAACCACCACCTTCTGCCCCAGGGCGGGCTGCACATCATCGGCGAGCACTACCAGCGGGTGAACCACCACCTGCTGGCGCCGCCGGGTGCCACGCTCGACACCATCAAGGTGGTGCGCAGCCACATCCAGGCGCTGTCCCAGTGCCGCAAGGTGACCCGCGCGCTGGGCCTGCGCGAGATCACCCATGCCGACACCGCCGGCGCCGCGGCCGAGATCGCCCAGCGCGGCGACGTCACGGAGTGCGCCATCGCGTCGGAACTGGCCGGCGAGATCTACGGGCTGAAGTCCCTGAAGCAGGGGATCGAGGACGCCGAGCACAACACCACGCGCTTCCTGATCATGGCGCGGGAGCCGGTCCATCCGGCGCCCCATTCCGGCCCGGTGGTGACGACCTTCGTGTTCCGGGTCCGCAGCGTGCCGGCGGCGCTCTACAAGGCGATGGGCGGTTTCGCGACCAACGGCGTCAACATGACCAAGCTGGAAAGCTACATGGTCGAGGGCCGCTTCACCGCCGCCCAGTTCTACGTGGACGTCGAGGGCCATCCGGAGGAGCGCCCCCTGCGCCTGGCGCTGGAGGAGCTGGAGTTCTTCGCCCGGGAGGTGAAGATCCTGGGCGTCTATCCGGCCCATCCCTTCCGCCGCGAGCAGAGCCAGGCCCACGGCGACGATTGAGGGACCCCGGCAGCCTCAGCCGTGCAGCCAGCCCTCGATCAGCCGGCGCGAGATCGAGTCGGGCCGCGGCAGGCGGTGGGTTCCGCCCTCGCCCCAGGTGGTCAGGATCTCGTCGCGGGTGAACCAGCCGGCGTCCTCCAGCTCGTCCTGGTCGATGCTGATGTCCCGGCTCACCGCCTCGGCATGGAAGCCCAGCATCAGCGACGAGGGGAACGGCCAGGGCTGGGACGAGTGGTAGGTCACCTCGCCCACCCGGATGCCGGTCTCCTCCAGCACCTCGCGGGCGACCGCCTCCTCCAGGCTCTCGCCCGGCTCGACGAACCCGGCCAGCGTCGAATACATCCCCGGCGGAAAGCGCGACTGGCGGCCCAGCAGGCAGCGGTCGCCGTCATGGACCAGCATGATCACCGCGGGATCGGTCCGCGGGAAGTGCGGCGTGGCGCAGTCGGGATTGGTGCAGCGGCGGACATGGCCGGCATCGGCGCTGACCGTGGGATGGCCGCAGACTCCGCAGAAACGGTGCCGGGCGTGCCACCAGGTCAGGCCGCGGGCATAGGCCAGGATGTTGCCTTCCTCCGGCGCCATCAGCGGGCCGAAGCTTCGCAGGTCGGCGAAGCTGCCCCGGCCGGCAAGATTGGGATGGGCGGCCGGGTCCTCGATGTGGGACAGGTCGGCGGCGAAATAGGCCGTACCGTCGAGCAGTCCCAGCAGCATGGTCTCCGCCCCTTCGGGCAGGTCGGCCAGGGAAAGCAGCCCCGCCCGCGGCAGGTCGGCCCCCTCGGCCACGAAATTCTGGGCGCGCCAGATCGGCACGATCCTGGTCTCGGCCGCCGCGAACAGGGCGTCGATCCAGTCCTGGTCCTTGCGCTGCGCCGATACCCTGTCGAGCACGCCGCCGGCGTAGAAATTTGGCTTGTTTGGCATGGGCCTAGGCTTGTTTGGCATGGGCCTATAGGTGGCACACCGGACCCGTTTCGGGAAGGGAGTTCATCCCGGATCGGTGCCCTGCGCGCGCGGCGGCGCGTTTCCCCTTGCTCCGCGCGCCGCCGCGCGCCATATAGGCGTCGGGAGGTTGGCGGCGGACGAGTCCCTCGCCAACCCGGTCAGGTCCGGAAGGAAGCAGCCGTAACGAGTTTCGGCTCGGGTCGTTCGTCCAGCCTCCCACCCCATTTATTTCCCCCGCATCATCCGACACTCCGCGCCGGTTCGTCTTTCCGCTTCGACAAGCCGCCGTCGGGGATTAGACTGGCCGCAACGCCGTTGCCCGACGCCAGAGTATCGTGTTGACCGACCAGATCCTCCCTCCCCTGACCTCCGCGCCGGCCGACGGCGCGTCCGAAGCCGGCGGCAAGGCCTATCGGGTCCTGGCGCGCAAATACCGTCCGCGCGACTTCTCCGAACTGGTGGGCCAGGAGGCGCTGGTCCGCACGCTGACCAACGCCATCCGCTCGGGCCGCCTGGCCCATGCCTTCATGCTGACCGGCGTGCGCGGGGTGGGCAAGACCACGACCGCCCGGATCATCGCCCGCGCGCTGAACTGCACCGGCCCCGACGGGACCGGCGGGCCGACCATCACGCCCTGCGGCGTCTGCGACAACTGCCGCAGCATCACCGCCGACCGGCACGTGGACGTGATGGAGATGGACGCCGCCAGCCGGACCGGCGTGGACGACATCCGCGAGATCATCGACGGCGTTCGCTACGGCCCGGTGTCGGCGCGCTACAAGGTCTACATCATCGACGAAGTCCACATGCTCACCAAGAACGCCTTCAACGCCCTGTTGAAGACGCTGGAGGAGCCGCCAGAGCATGTGAAGTTCATCTTCGCCACGACCGAGATCCGCAAGGTCCCGGTCACCGTGCTGTCGCGCTGCCAGCGCTTCGACCTGCGCCGGATCGACAGCCAGACGCTGGTGAAGCATTTCAACCGCGTCGCCGAGGCGGAAGGCGTGACGGTCGAGCCGGACGCCATGGCGCTGATCGCCCGGGCCGCCGACGGCTCGGCGCGCGACGGGCTGAGCCTGCTCGACCAGGCCATAGCGCTCGGCGGCGAGCGGCTGACCGCGGTCCAGGTCCGCGACATGCTGGGCTTGGCCGACCGCGCCCGCGTGGTCGACCTGTTCGAGTCGGCGATGACCGGGCAGCCGCGCGAGGCCCTGGACATCCTGTCCGACCTGCACCGCAGCGGCGCCGACCCGGTCGTGGTGCTCCAGGACCTGCTGGATTTCACCCATTTCCTGACCCGCTTCAAGGTGGTGCCGGAGACCGCGACGGACCCCGGCACGCCGGAGACGGAGCGGGTCCGGGGCGGCGAGCTGTCGGGCAAGCTGGGCATGCCCGCGCTGACCCGGGCCTGGCAGATCCTGCTGAAGGGCCTGGGCGAGGTGCAGAGCGCGCCGGTGCCCTTCGACGCGGCCGAGATGGTGCTCGTGCGCTTGGCCTATTCCGCCGACCTGCCCAACCCGGCCGACCTCATCCGCCAGCTCCAGGGCGGCGCCGCGTCGGGCGGGCCGGCGGGCGGCAACGGGGGTGCAGGGGCCAGTGGCGGGGGTGGCGGCGCCCGGGCGAACGGCCCGGCCCTGGCGGTTGCCCATTCCGCCCCGCCCCGGGTCCAGGCCGGCTCCGCCCAGCCGGCCGTCGAAACCGCCGCGACGGCCCACGCCGCCCCCGAGCAGGCCCCTTCGGAACAGGCCGGAGAGGCGGAGCCGCTGCCGGAGCCGAAGACCTTCCGCGAGGTGGTAGCCCTGTTCGGCGAGATGCGCGAGGGCTCGCTGTACGGCCAGCTCTACAGCAGCGTCCACTGCGTCCGGTGCGAGCCGGGCCGGCTGGAAATCCGCCCGAAGGACCGCGCCATGGCGGAGCTTTCCGGCCGGGTCGGCAAGCTGCTGACGGAATGGACCGGCCGGCGCTGGATGGTCACGATCTCCGGCGCGCCCGGCGAGCCGACGCTGAGCGAGCAGGACCGCAATGCCAAGACCCAGGCGCGGGAGGAGGCGGCCCGGCATCCGGTGGTGCGCGCGGTGCTCGACATCTTCCCCGGTGCCGAGATATCCGAAGTGCGCGATCTGGCGGAACCTGAACCCACCTCCGACGAGGCGCTTGCGGAAGACGCCCTTGAGACCGATTTCTACGAGGAAGCCCCGTCCGACCTGGACGACATAGGAGAATTTTAAGCCATGAAGAATCTCGGCCAAATGATGAAGCAGGCCCAGGAAATGCAGACCCGCATGCAGCAGATGCAGGAAGCGCTGGCCGAGGTCGAAGTCACCGGCCAGTCCGGCGCCGGGATGGTCAACGTCACGCTCAACGGCAAGGGCGAGATGAAGAAGCTGAAGCTGGACAAGTCCGTGGTCGATCCCGACGACATCGAGGTGATCGAGGACCTGATCGTCGCCGCCTTCAACGACGCCAAGCTGAAGGTCGAGCAGCACGTCGCCGAGGAGACCCAGAAGCTGATGGGCGGCATGAAGCTTCCCCCGGGCATGAAGCTGCCGTTCTGAGCGGAAGGGCGGCCTCCCCGGTCGCGCCGGCCTTCCTCTTCATCGTGGCCGGACCACTGGCAACGACCTCCTTTTCGTCATGACCGGGCTTGACCCGGTCATCTCCGGGCGTTCAGACGAGCCCGTTCCCGCCGGGAGATAGCCGGGTCAAGCCCGGCTATGACGGGAGAGCGCAATCCTCCTGCAAAGCCAGGGAGCGAATTTGAGCAGTTCCGAGATCGACCGCCTGATCCAGCTCCTGGCCAAGCTGCCCGGGCTGGGGCCGCGATCCGCGCGGCGGGCGGCGCTGCACCTGATCAAGCGGCGCGAAAGCCTGCTGGGCCCGCTGGCCGATGCCATGCACGAGGCGGCCGACGCCATCAAGACATGCTCGGTGTGCGGCAACCTCGACACCCGCGACCCCTGCTCCGTCTGCGCCGATCCAAGGCGGGACGGCGCCCTGATCTGCGTGGTGGAGGAGGTCGGCGACCTGTGGGCGCTGGAGCGCACCGGCTCCTTCAAGGGCCTCTACCATGTGCTGGGCGGCACCCTGTCGGCGCTGGAAGGCATCGGCCCCGACGACCTCAACGTCACCAGCCTGATCAACCGCGCCCGCCGGCCGGAGGTGACCGAAGTGATCCTGGCGATGAACGCCACGGTCGAAGGCCAGACGACCGCCCACTACATAACCGACCGGCTGGCCGATTGCGACGTGACGGTATCGCGGCTGGCCCACGGCGTGCCTGTGGGCGGCGAGCTTGACTACCTGGACGACGGAACGCTGACCGCGGCACTCCGGTCCCGGCGCCCGTTCTGACGGCCTCCGGCCGGACCGTTCTTCCCCTGTTCTCTTTCCCCGCCCGATCCGGTAGCATCCGGTTACCTGGTGGAAGGAGAACTGATGCCGTTCGCGCTCGACGTGCTGTCGCTGATCCTGGGCTTCGTCTTCGGAGCCGGCATCGTCCTGCTGTTGCGCAGCGGCGGCATCGGCCAGGCGGAGGCCGGCCGGCTTGCGGCGGAGGCGGATTTCGCGCTGCGCCAGAACGACGACCTGCGGGCCGATCTGGCGGAGCGGGACCGGGCGCTCTCGGCGCTCCGCGGTGAACTCGGGCGCGCCCAGACCGGCCACGCCCAGCTCCAGACCCGGCTGGAGCAGGAACGGCTGGCCTCGGCCGAGAAGATAGCCCTGCTGGAGCGGGCCGAAGCGAAGCTGTCCGACGCCTTCAAGGCCTTGTCGGCGGAGGCGCTACGCAGCAACAACCAGAGCTTCCTCGACCTCGCCCGCACCACCCTGGAGCGCTTCCAGGAGAGTGCCCGCGGCGACCTGGAGCAGCGGCAGGCGGCGATCTCCGACCTGGTAGCGCCGGTGCGCCAGTCGCTGGAGAAGATGGACGGCCAGATCCAGACGCTGGAGAAGGAGCGGATCGGCGCCTATGAAGGACTGAAGCAGCAGGTTCTCTCGCTGCTGGACAGCCAGCGCGAACTGCGCGGTGAGACCGCCAACCTCGTCCGGGCGCTGCGCTCCCCCGTCGCGCGCGGCCGCTGGGGCGAGATCCAGCTGAAGCGGGTGGTCGAGATGGCCGGCATGGTCGACCATTGCGACTTCTTCGAGCAGCAGACGGTGACCGGCGACCAGGGCAACAAGCTGCGCCCCGACATGGTCGTCAAGCTGCCGGGCAACAAGACCATCGTGGTGGACGCCAAGGCCCCGGTCGAAGCCTATCTCGACGCGACCGGCTCGTCCGAGGACGCCGGCCGGCGCGACGCCCTGGTCCGCCATGCCCGCCACGTGCGGGAGCACATGAAGCAGCTGGGCGGCAAGGCCTACTGGGACCAGTTCGCCGCCTCGCCGGAGTTCGTCGTGCTGTTCCTTCCCGGCGAGAACTTCTTCAGCGCCGCCCTGGAGCATGACCCCGGCCTGATCGAGGCAGGCATCGACAACGGCGTGATCCTGGCGACGCCGACCACGCTGATAGCGTTGCTGCGCGCCGTCGCCTACGGCTGGCGGCAGGAGCACCTGGCCCGCAACGCGCGGGAGATCAGCGACCTGGGCGCGGAGCTGTACAAGCGCCTGGGCGACCTGGGCGGCCACATGGACCGGCTGGGCAGCCAGCTCGGCAAGGCGGTGGACTGCTACAACGGCGCGGTCGGCACGCTGGAGACCCGCGTGCTGGTCAGCGCCCGGCGGTTCCGCGACCTCCACGTGGCGCCGAACAACGCGGAACTGCCCGAGCTTCAGCCGCTCGACCAAGCGCCGCGCAGCCTCCAGGCCCAGGAATGGCGGCTGCCCGCCCGGCTGCCCTGAACAGTCCAGCTTGCGGCTTGACGCACGGCCCCGGAAATCATATCTGCAACAGTCATCCCGCAATAGACCGAATTCGCTACAGGGCTCCATGGCCATCCGCCCCATCATCATCGCGCCC
This sequence comes from Skermanella rosea, assembly GCF_016806835.2. Lineage (NCBI taxonomy): Bacteria > Pseudomonadati > Pseudomonadota > Alphaproteobacteria > Rhodospirillales > Azospirillaceae > Skermanella > Skermanella rosea. The sequence goes on from NZ_CP086111.1 coordinate 5,084,170, forward strand.
GATCCCGTCCTCAAGACCAAGGCGAAGCCGGTCGAGACTATCGACGGCTCCATCGCCACCCTGATGGACGACATGCTGGAGACCATGTACAAGGCGCCCGGCATCGGCCTGGCAGCCCCCCAGATCGGCGTCCTGAAGCGGGTCATCGTGGTGGACGTGGCGGAGAAGGAGGAGAAGCCCCAGCCCTTCGCCATGGCAAACCCCGAGATCCTGTGGCAGTCGGACGAGAAGTCGGTCCATAACGAGGGCTGCCTCTCCCTGCCCGACCATTACGCCGACGTGACGCGCCCGAAGCAGGTGCGCCTGCGCTACCTGGACCGCGACGGCGAGGTGAGGGAGCTGGACGCCGACAACCTGCTGGCGACCTGCATCCAGCACGAGATCGACCACCTGAACGGCGTGCTGTTCATCGATCACCTGTCGCTGCTGAAGCGCAACATGATCCTGCGCAAGCTCCAGAAACAGAAGCGGTCGCAGGAAACCGTCTGACGTTGGCCGATACTTCCGAAACGCCGCCCGGCCAGTCGCAGCACGGCCGCATCTACGGTGCCGCGCGCTACTACGACATCGCCTTCGCCTATCGCGACTTCGCGCAGGAATGCGACTTCCTGACCGCCGCCGCGGCCCGGCACCTGGGCCGCGCCCCGGAAAGCGTGCTCGAACTGGCGGCGGGGCCGGCGAACCACGCGATCGAGCTGGCGGAGCGCGGGCTCCGGGCGGTAGCGCTCGACCGCGAGCCGGCCATGGTCCGTTACGGCGCCGAAAAGGCCGAGGCAGCCGGGGTCGAGATCGCCTACCAGGAGGGCGACATGACCGGCTTCGCGCTGGACCGGCCGGTCGATATGGCGCTGCTCCTGCTGGGCTCGGCCGCCTGCCTGCTGACCAACAGCGCCGTCATTTCGTGCCTGCAACGGGTCTCCGAGGCGCTGGCCCCCGGCGGCGTGCTGATCGTCGAGTTGCCCCACCCGCGCGAGCTGTTCAACATCGACGACGCGACCGAGGACGGCTGGGAGGTCACCCGCGACGGCACGCGGGTTCGGGTGCGCTGGGGATCGCCGGGCGACAGCTTCGATCCCGTCAGCCAGGTCGCCCAGGTGACCACGACGCTGACCATCTGGGAAGGCGGGCGCAAGCAGGTGATCCGGGACAAGGCTTTCCAGCGCCGTTTCACGGTGCAGGAACTGGACGCGCTGGCGCGGGCGAGCGGATGCCTGGAGGCGGTCGCCTGGTTCGGCGGACTGGACCTGGATGTCGCGATCGACGATCCGGAGGAAGCCTGGCGCATGGTCGCCGTGTTCCAGAAGCCGCCCCTTCGCTGACCCGAGTTCGAGGACCCGGACATGACCCCTCTCCGCATCGCCTTCATGGGCACGCCCGAGTTCGCGGCGGTCGGCCTCCGCGCCCTGATCGACGCCGGCCACGAGATCGCCTGCGTCTACAGCCAGCCGCCCCGGCCCGCCGGTCGCGGCCACCAGATGCAGCGCTCGCCGGTCCATGTGCTGGCGGAGGAGCGCGGCATCCCGGTCCGGACGCCGAAGTCGCTCCGCAACGTCGAGGCCCAGGCCGACTTCGCCGCCCTCGACCTGGACTGCGCCGTGGTCGCCGCCTACGGGCTGATCCTGCCGCAGCCGATCCTGGACGCGCCGCGCCTCGGCTGCCTGAACATCCACGCCTCCCTGCTGCCGCGCTGGCGCGGCGCCGCCCCGATCCACCGCGCTCTCCTGGCGGGAGACTCCGAGACCGGCGTCACCATCATGCGGATGGATGCCGGCCTGGACACCGGGCCGATGCTGCTGAAGGGCACCGTTCCGATCACGGAACGGACGACCGCCGTCAAGCTGCACGACGCGCTGGCCGTCCTGGGCGCCGACCTGATCGTGAAGGCCCTGGACGGCGTGGCCGCCGGGAGCCTGACGCCGGTCCCGCAGCCGGAGGTAGGCGTCACCTATGCCGCCAAGCTGACCCGCGAGGACGGCAGGCTCGACTGGAGCCGTCCGGCCGCCGAGACGGAGCGCCAAGTCCGGGCACTCAATCCCTGGCCCGGCGTGTGGTTCGACCTGGGCAAGGAACGGATCAAGGTGCTGGGCGCCGAAGCGGCCGGCAATCCGTCCGGCGCCGCCCCGGGCACCCTGTTGGACGATCGCCTGACAGTGGCCTGCACGGAAGGCGCCGTCCGCCTGACCCGCGTGCAGCGACCCGGCAAGGCGGCGGTGGACGGCGACGCCTTCCTGCGCGGTTTCCAGCTGCCGGTCGGGACCGTGCTGACGGCGCCATGAGCCGCTGGAAGATCACCGTCGAGTATGACGGCCGGGGACTCGTCGGCTGGCAGCGCCAGGACAACGGTCCCTCGATCCAGCAATCCCTGGAGGAAGCCGTCGAGAAGCTGTCGGGCGAAACCGTACGCGTCCACGGCGCCGGCCGTACGGACGCGGGCGTACATGCGCTGGGACAGGTGGCCCATTTCGACCTGGCCAAGCCCCTGACCGAACGCGCGGTCCGCGACGGGCTGAACTTCCACCTGCGCCCGGCCCCTATCGCGGTGCTCGACGCCGAACCGGTCCCGGACGATTTCCACGCCAGAATGTCCGCCGTCGAGCGCGGCTATGTCTACCGCATCGTCAACCGGCGGGCTCCGCTGGCCCTGGACGACGGCCGCGCCTGGCAGATCGGCCGCCCCCTGGACGCCGAGGCCATGGACGCGGCCGCCGGGATCCTGATCGGCCGCCACGACTTCACGACCTTCCGCGCCAGCCTGTGCCAGGCGAAATCCCCGGTGAAGACCCTCGACGTGCTGACCGTGACCCGCACCGGCCCCGAGATCCGCATCACCGCCCGCGCCCGCTCCTTCCTGCACCACCAGATCCGCAACATCACCGGCACCCTGGTGCTGGTCGGCGAAGGCCGCTGGCCGGTCGAACGCGTCCGCACCGCGCTCGAAGCGCGCGACCGCTCGAAAGGCGGCCCCACGGCGCCGCCGGACGGGCTTTATTTCACCGATGTGGTGTACGATACCGATCGGCGAGTGGGATGATCGGCCATGTACGGCGTTCCGCTCGACCTGACGACTCCAGATCGGTAACGTCTTTCTTTATCTGAGCCGAGTTGCCGTATGGAAACCAAGGTGCTGACCGCGCACGTGCCGCTGCCGCTCGCCGAGAAAGTGGAACAGTTGGCAGCGCGCCTCAATCGCCCGCACGATTGGATCGTCAGGCAGGCTCCGTCAGTTTGGGTCGAACAAGAGGAAGAGCGGAGGCGCCTCACCCTGGAGGCACTGGCCGACGTAGCCTCCGGCTGCGTCATCGACCATCAGTCTGTACAAGCCTGGGCCGACAGCCTCGGTACCAGGATATCGGCAGATGGCGCCATCCTTCCCCGTGATCAATAAATAAGTGCGGTAGGTCGGCCTTCGCCCGTCAGGGCGAACGCCGACACCCTGCGTCAACGCTCCGGCCATGCTGTCGGCGTCGGCCTTCGGCCGAGGCCGACCTACGATCCTCAGCCCCGCCACTCCTCCCGCAGGATCGCGTAGAGCACGTGGTCGCGCCAAGCGCCGTCGATCCTCAGGTAGCCCCTTGCATAGCCCTCGTACTGGAAGCCCACCTTTTCCAGCAGGCCCCGACTCGGCGCGTTGGTCGGAAGGCACGCCGCTTCGATCCGATGAAGTCCCAGCTGGCCGAAGGCGAAGTCCAGAGTCAGGCGGGTCGCCTCGCTCATGTAGCCGCGCCGGGCATAGGTCTCGCCGACCCAGTAGCCCAGCGTGCCCGTCTGCGCCACGCCGCGCCTTATGTTGCTCAGGCCGATCCCGCCGACCACCCGGTCGGTGCGGCGCTCCACGGCCAGGAAGCTGTAGGCCTCGTCGTCACGCCACTCGATGAGCTGGCGGCGCAGCCGGCGCAGATAGGCGGTGCGGGCCAGCGCATCCGCCGGCCAGGTCGGTTCCCACGGCGTCAGGAAAGCGCGGCTGCGCTCGCGCAGGTCGGACCATTCCTGCCAGTCACGCGCCATCGGCGGCCGGATCGAGACCCTCTGGCCGTCGAGCCGTATCGCGGGCGGACTGATCAGACCATTCCTCAGCAATCCGATCACGGCCCTGCGCCATCCCCCGGATGAATCTTCCATGGCGGGAACACGGCGTCAGGACAGGCGCGCGGCGATCCGCCCATAATCCTCAAGCCCGTCCAGGGGTCCCAGCGCGGTCACGGTCGGCGCCTTGGCGCGCAACCGGAGGGCGGCGCGGCGCACGGCGGCGGCATCGACCGCGTCGATCTTCTCCACCATCTCGGTGACCGGCACGGGACGGTCAAAAATTACCATTTGCTGGCCCAGCTGCTCGCAGCGCGACATGGTGCTTTCCAGCGCCATCAGCATGCCGGCCTTCAGCTGCGCGCGGGCGCGGCGGACTTCCTCGTCGGTGACGTCGAGGGCCACCTTGCACAGCTCGTCGCACATCACCGGCACCAGTTCGCCGACCTTTTCCGGCCCGGTCCCGGCATAAACGCCGAACAGGCCGCCGTCCTCGTAGGCGCCGGAGAAGGTATGGACGCTGTAGGCGAGCCCCCGCTTCTCGCGCACTTCCTGGAACAGCCGGGACGACATGCCGCCGCCCAGCAGGGTCGACAGCACGGAATGGGCGTAATAGTCCGGGTCGTGGACGCCGACGCCCTCGAACCCCAGCACGATGTGCATCTGCTCCAGGTCGCGGTCCTCGCGGAAATCGCCGCCGGTATATCGCGCCGGGTCGAGCGCCGCCGGATCCACCGGGGCCGGCAGGTCGCGGAAGACCTCCGCCGCCTTCTCGACCAGCCAGCCGTGGTCGATCCGGCCGGAAGCCGCCAGCACCATGGTCCTGCCGGAATAATTGCCGCCGATATAGTCCACCAGCGCGTCGCGCGGCAGGGCGCCGATGATTTCCGGCTGTCCCAGCACTGGGCGGCCGAGCGCCTGGTCGGGGAAGGCGCAGGCCTGGAAATGGTCGAAGATGATGTCGTCGGGCGTGTCCTCGGCCTGCCCGATCTCCTGCAACACCACGTCGCGCTCGCGGACCAGCTCGTCCTCGTCCAGCAGGCTGTGCTGGAGCATGTCGCCGATCACGTCGAGGGCGAGGGCGGCATCCTCCTTCAGCACCTTGGCGTAATAGGCCGTGTGCTCGCGGGTGGTATAGGCGTTCATGTGGCCGCCGACCGCCTCGATCTGCTCGGAGATGTCGAAGGCGGTCCGGGTCGGCGTGCCCTTGAACACCATGTGCTCGACCAGATGGGCGACGCCGTTGACCTCGGCCCGCTCGTTGCGGGTGCCGACGCCGACCCAGACGCCGAGCGACGTCGTCTCCACATGGGGCATGCTGTCGGTGGCGACCCGGAGGCCGTTGGGAAGAGTCGTTACCTTGATGGTACTCATGCGCTCCTCTGCCCTGCGGCGGTGCGGCGGGCTCGGGATCGGACGAAGGCCTGGACGGCCCTGAGGTCGTTGGGCAGCACGGTGACGCGCTCCTCGCGCTCGTAAAGGTCGGCCAGACGGGGCGGCAGCGGCGGACGCACGCCGGTCGCCCGTTCGACCGCATCGGGGAATTTGGCGGGGTGGGCACAGGCGAGCGCCACCAGGGGAACGGCCGGATCGATATGGGGCTGCTCGGCGCGCGCGGCGGCCAAGCCCACGGCGGTGTGCGGGTCGATCAACAGGCCGCCGGCCAGCCGGCGGGTCTCCGCCATGGTCGCGCGGGTCAGCTCCTCGTCCACCTTGTGGCCGTTGAACACCAGGCGGGCGCGCTCCAGCTGGGCCGGGGTCACGGCGAAGGAGCCGCCGGACCGGAACCGCCCCATGCACTGGTTCAGCGCCGGGCCGTCGCGGTCGTAGAGGTCGAACAGCAGCCGCTCGAAGTTGCTGGAGATCTGGATGTCCATGCTGGGGCTGATGGTCGGCATCACGGCCTGGGTCTGCATCGTGCCCGTGGCGAAGAAACGCGCCAGGATGTCGTTGGAGTTGGTCCCGACCACCAGCCGCTGGATCGGCAGGCCCATGGCCCGCGCGCCGTAGGCGGCGTAGACATTGCCGAAATTGCCGGTCGGCACGGCGAAGGAGACCTGCCGGTCCGGCGCCCCCAGCTCGATCGCCGCCGCGAAGTAATAGACGATCTGGGCCATGATGCGGGCCCAGTTGATCGAATTGACCGCCGACAGGTTCTGCTCGTCCCGGAAGGACGTGTCGTTGAACATCGCCTTGACCAGGTCCTGGCAATCGTCGAACGAGCCTTCCAGCGCGATGTTATGGACATTGTCCGATAGCACCGTCGTCATCTGGCGGCGCTGCACCTCCGACGTGCGGCCCTTGGGGTGCAGGATGAAGATATCGACCGCCTCGCGGTCCCGGCAGGCCTCGATCGCCGCCGACCCGGTGTCGCCGGAGGTGGCGCCGACGATCGTCACATGCTCGGCCTTCTTGGCCAGCACATGGTCGAAAAGCCGGCCGAGCAGCTGAAGCGCCACGTCCTTGAAGGCCAGCGTCGGCCCGTGGAACAACTCCATCACCCAGGTGCTCTGGTCGAGCTGCACCAGCGGCGTCACCGCGGCATGGTCGAAACCGGCATAGGCGTCGCGAACCAGGCCCGCGAACTCCGCCTCGGTCACCCGGCCGCCCAGGAAGGGCGCCATGACCCGGACCGCGAGCTCGGCATAGGGAAGCCCGCGCATCGCGCGGATCTCGTCGGGCGTGAAGGTCGGCCAGGTCTCAGGCACGTACAGACCGCCGTCGCGCGCAAGCCCGGCGAGCAGAACTTCGTCGAAGGCGAGTGTCGGGGCCGCGCCCCGCGTGCTGATGTAGCGCAAGCTGAATAGTCTCCACGTGCGTGCCCGGTCCGCCGGCCATCGTACACTAGCCAGTGAGCCAGTGCGGGCGCAAGGGCCGGGGACGTCTCCATCGAACAGGGCAGCGAAACAAAAGGCGCATGGATCGGGTTGTTGCGGGCGTACCCTGCCCAACCCAGAAACGGATCTTCCGGCGATGCTCCAGCCCGCTTCCCAGCCTGCGACGACCCCCGACCTCAGCCTGGATGCCGCCCAGCGGGAAACCGAGGAGTTCCTGACGGTCCAGATGCCGTCCATCCTATCGTCGGTCGAATACGACATGCCCCGGTTCGGCGAGGAGGCCCGGCCGACGACGCTGGCCCATGTGACCCGCGCCCGGGTCGAGACCCGGCATGTGACAGGCACCTCCGACGCCGCCTACCTGATCAACGCCTTCGGCGAAGACCTGCTGATGAAGATGCAGCTGAACGTCCGGCGCTTCGTCGTGGTCTACTCCATCCCGGTGGTCAAGCCGATCGGGTCCAGCACGGTCGCCCCCCATTTCGAGCGCTGGGCCACCGGGGCCGGCCATGCCGGCTGGATGATCGGCTGGCGCGACGCGGCCTCCCCCACCGAGCCGGACCAGACCTGGGTAGAGACCTACTGCTACGCCAACCTGGAACCGGACTTCCTGATCAACGACCTGCACAAGCTGTACTGGCGCACCGACACGCTCCAGATGACCCGCTATTTCATGCTGGAAGCGATCCGCGCCAGCGTGCCCCTGTCCCCGCTCCGCGCCGGCTACCGGATCTGAGACTCTCTTGCCGCGGATGACGGCGACAGGCAGGGACAATCCGGGAAGTATCTCTGCCCATCGCCGTCATCTGTGGCCGATCATCTCTCTTGCAGCCCGGCAACTCAGGCGAGCCCATCCACCACGCCACCCACCAGGTTGATGCCGAGCAGGCGCTCGCTGTCCAGCTCCCGCCCCGCGCCCGCCGGGGCCAGCCATTCTCCCATCCGGCCGAGCATCGCCTCCCAGTTCCGGCGGATCGCCACCGCCTCGGCCGGATCGACGGCCTGGAACCGGACCGCGTCGCCCGCACGCGCCTGGGCCAGCGACGGCAGGTCGGGCGTTATGACGGTCGCGATCTTGGGATAGCCCCCGGTCGGCTGGCGGTCGGCCAGCAGCACGATGGGCTGGCGGGTGCCGGGAACCTGGACGCTGCCGGCGGCAATCCCGTCGGAGATGATGTTGAACCCGCCGGCATGCTCGATCTCCGGCCCGTTCAGCCGATAGCCCATGCGGTCGGCATCGGCCGTCACGGCATAGGCACCGGTCAGGAAGGTCTCGATCCCGGCGGCCGTGAAATGATCGTCCTGCGGCCCCAGCACCACGCGCAGCACCTCCCGCCGGGGCGGCAGCCCCTGCGGGTCGAGGGCGAGCGGCGGACCCGCGGGCACCGCGCCGGCGGCCAGCGGCAGACGGTCCCCCGCCCGGAGCGCCCTGCCCTCCAGCCCGCCCAGGCCGGAGCGGACATGGGTGGACAGGCTGCCCAGTTGCGGCGCCAGGGCGAAGCCGCCGCCGACCGCCAGGTATCCGCGGAGCGCGTCGCGGGCGGCGCCGATCCTCAGGCGCTGCCCCGGCTCCAGGTCGAAGCCGGTCCAGGGCGGCACCGGCTCGCCGTCCACGGCGACCTGGAAATCCCCGCCCGCGACGGCCAGGCGCAGCGTGGCCCCCTCTGCCTCGTACTCCCCGCCCGCCAGGGTGAACTCGACCGCGGCGGCCCCGGGTGGATTGCCGGCCAGCAGGTTGGCGGCGCGCAGCGACGGCGGGTCCATGGCTCCGGCCGCGGCGATCCCGAAGCGCTGCCAGCCGACGCGGCCGAGATCCTGGATCGTGGCCTGGGGACCGGGCTGAAGGACGATCAGATCGGCCATCGGCTCAATCCTCCCCTCCCGCGGACCCGCCGGCAGGTCCGTCCGGCTCCGGCAGGTAGCCGCCGGCCTCCGCCAGCGCATCCAGCCGGCCGAACTCTTCCGCGTCGATCCGGACGAAGCGGATCCGGTCCCCGGGCCGGAACAGGAAGGGGTCGGGCCGCCGCAGGTCGAATCCCCGGACCGGCGTCCGCCCCAGCAGGTGCCATCCCGATGGGATCGGGGTCGAGCAGACCGCGGCCTGCATGCCGCCGATGGAGATGGTCCCGGCCGGCACCCTCATCCGGGGATCGCGCCGGCGCGGCGTGTGCAGCGCTTCCGACAATCCGCCCAGATAGGCGAAGCCGGGCGCGAACCCGATCATGTAGACCCGGTAGTCGCCGGACAGGTGGAGCCGGACGACCTCCTCCGCCGTGATGCCGTGGTGGCGGGCGACCTCCTCCAGGTCGATGCCGTGCTCGCCGCCATAGGCGACCGGGATGGTCCAGCGCCGCGCCGCGGCCTTCCCGCCATCGGGGGCGGGTCCAAGGGCCGCCATCGCCGCCGCCAGCTCGGCATGGGTCAGCACGGCCGGATCGAACTGGACGAGCAGCGAGCGGTAAGTGGGCACCGTCTCGACCACGCCGGGCAGGGCCGCCTCCGCCAGGACCGCGTCGAGCGCCAGCACGCGGCCGTTGATCTCCCCGTCGATCGCGGCGCCGAACTCGACCGTCAGCGCGGCGTCGCCCGCGGGCAGGAAACGCGGCTTGTCGCAAGCCGTGCCGGATGCGGTTCCGGCCATGTCTCAGCCGCCGATCATCTGGGCCGGCAGCCAGGTCACGATGCCGGGGAAGACTGTGACCAGAACGATGGCGACGACCAGGATCAGGAAGAACGGCAGGGCCGCCCGGGCGACATACAGGATGTCCCGCCCGGTCAGCCCTTGCAGCACGAACAGGTTGAACCCCACCGGCGGGGTGATCTGGGCCATCTCGACCACCAGCACGATATAGATCCCGAACCACAGCGGATCGATCCCGGCGGCCTGGACCATCGGCATGACGACCGACGTGGTCAGCACCACCATGGAAATCCCGTCGAGGAAGCAGCCCAGCAGCACGAAGAACACCGTCAACGCCGCCAGCAGCGCCAGGGGCGACAGGCCGAGATCGTTGATGAACTGGGCCAGCACGCGCGGGATTCCGGTGAAGCCCATGGCGACCGTCAGGAAGGCGGCCCCGGCCAGGATGAAGGCGATCATGCTGGAGGTGACCATGGCGCCCATCAGGCTTTCCCGGAAGCTGTTCCAGGTCAGCGTCCCCGACGCCGCGGACAGCACCAGGGCTCCGGCGACGCCCAGCGCCGCCGCCTCGGTCGCGGTGGCGATCCCGGAATAGATCGAGCCGATCACGGCGGCGATCAGCACCACCACCGGGATCAGCCGGCGCGAGGCCCGCAGCCGCTCGCCCAGGGTCATCGCCGGCCCGCCCGGCGGCGTGCGGTCCGGGTTCATAAGCGACCAGACCACGACATAGCCCATGAACAGGGCGATCAGCAGGATGCCGGGCAGCACCCCGGCGATGAACAGCCGGCCGATCGACACGTCGGCCGCCACGCCATAGACGATCATGATGATCGACGGCGGGATCAGCAGCCCCAGGGTCCCGGAACCGGCCAGCGTGCCGATGCTCATCCGCTCGTCGTAGCCGCGCCGCTTCAGCTCGGGCAGCGACATCCGGCCGATCGTGGCGCAGGTCGCGGCGGAGGAGCCGGACACCGCGGCGAAGATCCCGCAGCCCACGATGTTGACATGCATCAGCCGGCCGGGCAGCCGCGCCATCCAGGGCGCCAGCCCCTGGAACATGTCCTCCGACAGGCGGGTGCGGAACAGGATCTCGCCCATCCAGATGAACAGCGGCAGGGCGGTGAGCGTCCAGCTGGCACTGGCCCCCCACACGGTGGTCGCCATGACCAGCCCCGACGGGGCGGAGGTGAAGAACACCATGGCGATCAGCCCGACCGCCAGCAGCGACAGCGCCACCCAGATGCCGCTGGCGAGCAGGAGCAGCAGCAGGACGATCAGGACGGCGGAGAGGATCAGGGGGTCCAAGGGCGAGGCCTTTTCCTGCAATCAGAGCTTCGCATCGGGGCCGGCCGCCAGCTTCTCGGACTCGAGCAGGTCGCCCTCGGCCCCCTCGTAGCTGGCGGGCCGTCCTTTCGCCACCGCGACGAGGTCGTCGACCAGCGCCACGCAGATCAGCGCCAGGCCCAGGGTCATGGTGCTCTGGGGGATCCACAGCGGGATCGGCAGCAGCCCCGGCGAGACGTCCCCGAAGGTGAAGAATTCCCACGTCATGGCGCCGCTGTACCAGGCGAAGTAGCCGGTCAGCAGGCTTCCCGCGGCCAGGCACCACAGCTCCGCCCAGCGGCGCGGGCCGCCGGACAGGCGCTGCAGGACAAGGCTGACCCGGATGTGGCCGCCGGCCCGCAGCGCGTAGGCCAGTCCCAGGAAGGACGAGGCCGCCATGGCGAATCCGGCCAGGTCGTCGCTGGACGGGATCAGGACCCCGACCAGCCGTCCGCCGACCTGGAGCAGGATCAGCACGGCGATCGCGACCAGGAAGAAGGCCGCGAGCCAGCCGCACAGCCGGTACAGCCCGTCGAGAAGCCTGCGCATCGGCCGTTACTTCAGCGCGTCGGCGATCTTCTGCCCGTCCGCCCCGGCCTTCTTGACCCACTCGTCGACCATGGTGCGGCCGACCGCGCGGACGTCGCCCATCAGGGCCTCCGACGGCGTGACGATGGTCAGCCCGTTCTGGCCCATGGTCTTCTTGGTTTCCTCGGCGATCCGCTCGCTCTCGGCCCAGCCGCGCGCCTCCGCCTTGGCGGCGATTTCCAGCACGCTGGTCCGCACCTCCTCGGGCAGGCGGCGCCAGGCGCGCTCGCCGACCATCACGATGTTGCGCGGGTGCATGGCCGAGGTGTCATAGTAGAACTTGGAGAACTCCCACGCCTTGGTGTCCACGCCGGTGGCGCCCGACGTGATCATCGCGTCGACCACGCCGGTCGCGAAGGCCTGCGGCACCTCGGCCTGCTGCACGGTGGTCGGCGCGGCGCCCAGCAGCTCGGCCAGCCGGGCGGTGGCGGCGTTGTAGGCGCGGAACTTGATGCCGCGAAAATCGCCGACCTTGGCGATCTCCCGCTTGGTGTAGATGCCCTGCCCCGGCCAGGCGACCGAGTAGAGCAGCCGGATGCCCTGGTCGGCCAGGCGCTTCTCCAGCAGCGGCTTCTGCACCTCGTACAGCTTGCGCGCCGCCGGATAGCCCGCCGCCAGGAACGGGATGGCGTCGGCCTCGAACAGCGGGTCCTCGTTGCCGTAGGCGGACAGCAGGATCTCGCCGGCCGGCACCTGGCCCGTCTGGACCGCCCGCTTGATTTCCGGCATCTTGAACAGCGAGGCGTTGCTATGCAGCGTGATGTCGAGTTGCCCGTCGGTGGCGCGACGGACCTCGTCGGCGAACCAGCGCAGCGTCTGCGTGTGGAAGTTGCTGTCGGGATAGGCCGTGGGCAGGTCCCACTTGGTCTGGGCCCAGGCCGCCGTGGACATCGCCCCGGATACCATGAAGCTCGCCGCCAAGCTTGCTGCAGCCACGGCAGCGGTCATCAAACGTCGCATCGACACGTCCCCTGTCTGTAACCGTGAAGCCTCGGGCCTTTAGCCCCAGGTCCGCCATTTTTGTCGCGCCAGGCGGTGTGGAACGATGCTCGCCTGTCGGGGAGGGACGGTCAAGCGTCCAGACAGGGCCGTCGGCACGAACGGCGGTACCGGGAATTGCCCGAAATGAATCGCATATACCGGGTTTTGCCAAGGGCACCGGCGCGTGGTAGTTCCTCCGCGCGGCCCGTGGACGGCTTTCGAGGTGCCGGAGCAAAAATCCGGATGCCCGGCGCGACAAACCACACCGTATATCGTTGAGACTAATTGCAGCACCCAAGATATAGGGATACCCATAAGCCTTGGGTCGGTCGCCCCTGTGGAGGCAAGATATGGACCATAAAACCCGCCTGATCGTTGCGGAAAATGATCCCCTGATCGCCTGGGCCGTGCGATTCGGACTGATGGATCTCGGTTACGAAGTCTGCGCCTGGGCCGATACCGCCCCGGACGCCGTACGGCTGGCCGAGCTGCACCGCCCGGACGTGGCCGTCGTGGACGGCGGCCTCTCCGACCGGAACGAGGGCATCGACGCCGCCCGCGAAATCTCGGGCCGGCTCGGGATTCCCGTGGTGATCTGCCGCGGCAACGCGATCGACGAGGTGATCGGATCCTCCCGCGGCGAGTCGCCTGCGGCGGGGTGGGTCTCCAAGCCTTACCGAATCAGCGACCTGGACCGCCTCATCGCGGCCGCCGCCCGGCATTAATCGACGAGACCACCCTCCACCAGCCGCTCCGCTTCCGCAAGATCGTCGGGGCGGTTGGTGTTGAAGAAGGGATCGACCCGGTCGGCGTCGAAATCGGCGATCGCCAGCCGGTACCGCGCCGTCCAGACATCGACCTTGCGGATCTGCTCCTCGATCATGGCCCGGCGCAGGTCGTGGCGCAGATGGACCGGCCACAGGCCGAACACGGGGTGCTCGCGCCCGCCGGACCGGGCGCAGGCCATGTCGGCGCCCTCCCGCTCCGCGGCGGCGCGCAGACGCTCCACCAGGTCGGCCGGCTGGAACGGCGCGTCGGTCGCGAAGCTCGCGACCCAGCGGGCGCCGGGGACGTTCTCCGCCGCCCAGTCCAGCCCGCTCAGCACGCCGGCCAGCGGCCCGGCATAGTCCGGCACCACGTCGGGGACGACCTCCAGCCCGGTCATGGCGAATCGCGTCGGGTCGCCGTTGGCGTTGAGCACGAGCCGGCCCACCTGGGGCCGGACGCGATCGATGATCCGGTCCAGGATCGACCGGCCGGCCAGCAGCCGCAGCGTCTTGTCGCCGCCGCCCATGCGGCGCGACAGCCCTCCGGCCAGCAGCACGCCGACGACCTCCTCCGCTTTACTCCCCGTCATCGCCCCGGCTCCCCTTCCTGCGGTGCGCGGCGGGCTCGTCGTCGCCCTCGCCCGAGGCGAGATCGAACTCGATCCGCTCCTCCCCCGCCAGCGCCACGAAGCGGCGCCCCCGGGCGCGGCCGATCAGCGTCAGCCCGGCCTCGCGCGCCAGTTCCACGCCCCAGGCGGTGAAGCCGCTGCGCGACACCAGGATGGGAATGCCCATCTGCACCGTCTTGATCACCATTTCCGAGGTCAGGCGGCCCGTCGTGTAGAAGATCTTGTCCTCCGGCCCCAGGCCGTGCCGCCACATGTATCCCGCCACCTTGTCCACGGCGTTGTGGCGGCCGACATCCTCCATATAGACAAGCGGCCTGTCCTCCTGGCACAGGACGCAGCCATGGATCGCGCCGGCCTCCAGGTAGAGGCTGGGCGCGGTGTTGATCTTGCGGGTCAGCGCCGCCAGCCAGGAGGTCTTCAGCCGCGCGGTGGAGGACAGGCGGATGTCGCCGAACTTCTCCATCAGGTCGCCGAACACCGTGCCCTGGGCGCAGCCGGAGGTCAGCGTCTTCTTCTTCAGCTTCTGTTCGAAGTCGGTCGGGCGCTCGGTCCGCACCACCACCGTCTCGATCTCGTCGTCATAGACGATGTCTGTGACGCGGTCGTCGGTGCGCAGCATGTTCTGGTTCAGCAGGTATCCCAGCGCCAGGTACTCGGGATAATCGCAGATCGTCATCATGGTGACGATCTCCTGACCGTTGAGGAACAGGGTCAGGGGGCGCTCGACGGTGACCGAGGTTTCGATCGGGGCGCCGGTCTGGTCGATGCCGGCGACCCGCTTCGTCAGGCGCGGGTCCGCGGGATCCGGGCGGACGACGAATTCTTCCTTGGGGGACTCTTCCATGGGGCGAGCGTAATTCGGCCGCCCCGGTCAAGCAAGCACGGCGCGCGGCACCGCGCCCAAAGCCGGATCCGCCGATCAGATCACGTCGAGCAGGAGATGGGTCGCCACGCCGATCAGCGAGGCCGCGACGACGCCGATCGCGGTATAGCGCTCGGCCACCGACCACCGTGCCCAGTCCTTGACGAAACTGTCCATCCTGGAGCCTCCGTTACTCCGATGCCTGTGCTCTGCCATGACCATGCCCAAGAAAAAAGCCGCCTGTCATGAGATACATCAAATTCATGGCAAGGTAGCCTCAATCAAAAGGCGGGTTTTACACTTTGTCGCAAGCTGATGCCGCGTTGCAACATAGACCGTTCGGCCGAGCCGCTGCGGATCGGAGGATCGGCCATCCACCGGGCGTTCTCAGTGACCTTCATCACGGATTTATACGAAAAAGGCACGAAATCCTCCTAAAGTGAGAGTTCCCGGGACGTCGCCGCCTCGCCGGCTGCCGCTTGTGCCCGGAACTCAACACCTCTATTGAGAGCGTTACGGGTGCAACAGCGGGTCGGCGCATGGGACTGAAGACTTCACACATCATCTTTCTGGCCGCCGCGGTCGTGGCGTCGGCGGGCTGTTCCTCGGCGGGGGGCGAACCCCTGCCCGTTCCGGGCATCAAGCCGCCGCCGGGCGTCGCCGACCAGGCGGCACCCCTGACGGCGGACCCCGCGGCGCAGGAAGCCGACTTCCAGACATGGCTGGCCGGATTCCGGGCCGATGCGCGCGCCGCCGGGGTCGGCCCGGCGACGGTGGACCGCAGCCTGTCCGGATTGCGCGTGCTGCCCGAAGTGCTGGCCTCGGACAGCAGCCAGCCGGAATTCGTCCGTCCGGTCTGGAGCTATCTCGACGGCGCCGTCAGCGAGACCCGGATCACCCGCGGCCGCGAACAGCTCTCCGTGCAGCGCGGCCTGCTCTCGGGCGTCGAGCGCGACTACGGGGTGCCGCCCGAGATCGTCGTCGCGATCTGGGCGATGGAGAGCAATTTCGGCGGCAACATGGGCAGCTACAACGTGGTCGAGGCGCTTGCCACGCTCGCCTGGCACGGCCGCCGGGCCGATTTCTGGCGCGAGCAGCTTCTGGAGGCGCTCCGCATCATCGACCGGGGCGACGCGCCGCAGGGGCGGCTGGTCGGCTCCTGGGCCGGCGCCATGGGCCATACCCAGTTCATCCCGACGACCTATGCCGGCCACGCGGTGGACCGCGACGGCGACGGCCGGCGCGACCTGTGGAACAGCCTGCCCGACGTGTTCGGCTCGACCGCGGGATACCTGCGGGACGTCGGCTGGCGCGCGGGCGAACCCTGGGGCGCCGAAGCCGTGCTGCCCGCCGGATTCGACTACGAGCTGGCCGACATGTCCGTGCGCAAGCCCGTCGCGGAATGGCGCCGCCTCGGCGTCCGGCAGGCAACCGGCACGCGCGCTCTGCCCGACCAGGCCGAGGCGGCGATCCTGCTGCCCGCCGGCCACAGGGGTGCTGCGTTCCTGGTGATGAACAATTTCCGCTCGATCCTGCGCTACAACAACTCCAGCAGCTACGCGCTGGCGGTCTCCTACCTGAGTGACCGCATGGCCGGCCGGCCGGGGGTCCAGGGCAGCTGGCCGCGCGACGAGCGCCCGCTCAGCCGCGACGAGCGGTTCGAGCTTCAGCGCCTGCTGGGCGCGCGCGGCCTGCCGGTCGGCAATCCCGACGGCATCATCGGCGCCAATACCCGGGGGGCGATCCGGGCCTTCCAGAAGTCGCAGAACCTTCCCGCCGATGGCTTCGCGTCAAGCACGCTGCTGGACCGGCTGAGGACGACGGCTTCGGCGTCCTGAGGGAGCGGGACGGGGCCGGTGCCTAGCGCACCAACTCCGCCTGCTGGGATGCGGCCTGTGAGGGGGCTGCGAACATCGCGGCCCCGCGCACGATGTCGAGCGCCCGGGTCAGCTGGTAATCCTCGGGTTTGGCCCCGGCCTGGATGCCCGCCCCGGACCGGGCGCCCACCGGCATCACCTTTGCCGCCTCCACGACGACATCCGGCGTGATCCCCAGCGCCTGGATCGAGCGGCCCGACGGCGTGTAGTAGCGCGCCGTGGTCATCCGCGTCGCCCCCCGGTTGGACAGCGGCGTGATGGTCTGGACCGACCCCTTGCCGAAGGTCTGGCTGCCCAGGACGACGGCCCGGCGCTGGTCCTGCAGGGCGCCCGCGACGATCTCCGAGGCGGAGGCGCTGCGGCCGTTGACCAGCAGGACGATGGGCTTGCCGCGGGCGAGGTCGCCGGGCGTCGCCCAATAGCGCCGCTCCGACAGCGCGCCGCGGCCGCGCGTCGAGACGATCTCCCCCTGGTCGAGGAAACTGTCGCAGACCGAGATCGCCTGCTTGACCAGCCCGCCCGGATTGTCGCGCAGATCGACCACATAGCCGGTCAGCCGGTCGCCTAGCTGTGCGTCCAGCGCCGCCAGGGCCTTCTCCAGGCCCGGCTGGGTCTGCTGGGTGAAACCGCTGATCTTGATGTATCCGACGGTGCCTTCCACCCGCCAGCGCACCGCCGGGCTCTTGACCATCTCGCGCACCAGGGTCAGCTCGAAGGTCTTGCCGTCCGGACCGCGCTGGATCGTCACCGTCAGGGGCGTGCCGACGCTGCCACGCATGCGGTCCATCGCCTCGCTCAGGGTGACGCCGCGGACCGGCTGGCCGTTGATGTGGGTGAACAGGTCGCCGGCCAGTACGCCGGCGCGGAAAGCCGGCGAGTCCTCGATCGGGGCCAACACCTTTACCAGCCCGTTCTCGACCGCCATCTCGACGCCGACGCCGCCGAATTCGCCGCTGTTCTGCGCCTTGTTCTCCGCATAGCGGTCTGGATTGAGGTATTTGGAATGGGGATCGAGCGACGCCAGCAGCCCTCCGATGGCCGCCTCCACCAGCGAATCGGCGTCGACCTGATCCACATACCCGGCCCGCAGATCGGCGAAGGCGGCGTTGAACAGGTTCAGCGCCTGCGACCGGGACATCTCCTCCGCCGATGCCGCCTCCGTTTGCCCCCAGGCCTGGAGCGGGGCGAACAGAAGCAGGGAAGCGACGAGGGCGACGCGGGTCCGGCTCATAGGCGCATTCCTTTTCCACGAGAACGCAAGGGAATGAGCCAAGCCTACAGAGCTTAAGGTTAAAATTTGGTGTGAAATTATGTCCCGGTCGGAGCCGCGGAGAGTCAGTGGCGCGGCGGGGCCAGGATGGCGTCGAGATCGGCCGCGGTGAGGTCGGAGGCGTCGATGACGGCGTCCAGCCAACGATCGAGGTCGGCAACATTCCCCGCGCGGATGCGGCGCCCGGTTTCCTCCGACACGGCGACATGGCGGCGCTCGATCAGCCGGAGGAGCGCTTCCGCCCGGCCTTTCGCCTCGCCCTCGGCCTTGCCCTCCTCCAAACCTTGGGCGAAGATCTCGCTGAGGTAAGGGTGTTCCTTGATGTTGAACTGGATCGCCATAGTCTCCAACTCCTCCTTGACGACCGGGGTCGCCCTGCGCAACTGGGACAGGATCAGCAGCTTGGCCGCGGCGTCCGAGCGCTCGCGCCGGGGCAGCGGGGCGAGGCGGGCCAGGATGCGGCGGACGCGCTCCCTAATATCGTCGCATCGGCACAGGATTGCCAGCACCGCGTCCTCCGGCGCCGGGCTGTCGAGCAGCGGCCCGGCGTCCAGGTCGGCGATGTAGCGCACCTCGTAGCGGAAGGTCAGGTTGGGGTGGCGGATGCCGGGCGGGCCGTCCTCGCCGCGCTCGCCGAGATGGAGCACCAGCTGGGTCACCGGGGCGCCGCCGTGGTGCCGGGAGATCAGGGCGTAGTATTCCAGCATGCGCCAGGCCATGTCCTCGCGGCCGACCTGGAACTCCACGTGGAACAGGCCGCCGCCATCCAGCTCGGCGACCATGTCCGGGCGGCGCTGGCGCACGGAGGAGAACTCGGCCGACAGGAAGCTGGCGACCCGGTCGCCGGCCAGCATCCTCAGCAGGGCCGGGGCGCCGGCCCAGACCAGTTCCTTGACCGTCGCGTCGTAGCCGTTCGCCATGTCCCGCCCCTTGCCGCATGCCGGGGCATGCCCGGCGGGCAATCCATCGCGGTTCCGCACGCGCCGGTCCATGCGGTGCGGTGACGCGGGG
Source organism: Skermanella rosea (assembly GCF_016806835.2). Taxonomy (NCBI): domain Bacteria; kingdom Pseudomonadati; phylum Pseudomonadota; class Alphaproteobacteria; order Rhodospirillales; family Azospirillaceae; genus Skermanella; species Skermanella rosea. The sequence goes on from NZ_CP086111.1 coordinate 5,102,982, forward strand.
AGGGCTTTCCATTTTCGGCCGCAGATGCACGCAGATGAACTCAGATAAGAATCCTGGATCAGCGCCGGCGGACCGCGTACTCCCCGGAGGCAGAAACCCATCTGCGTCCATCGGCGTGCATCTGCGGCCCTAATCCGTGAACGCCGCCTTCACGACCTCGCATTTGTTGCTCAGGTGCCGCCGCAGCGCCGCTCCCAGGCCGACGCCATCGCGGCGCTCCAGGAGCGCCAGGATCTCCTCGTGCTCGTCCACCGCCTGCTTCCACCTTGCGTCCGACATGTTCGCCATGTAGCGGGCGCGGCGGATGCGGGTGGCGAGGCCGTCGTACAGGGTGCGCAGCGTGGCGTTCCCGGACGCATCCATGATGCTTTCGTGGATGCGCTGGTTCAGCCGGAAATAGTCCGGCAGCTCGCCCCGCCGGTAATGCTCGACCATGCGCTCGTGGAGGGCGCGGATCGCGGATATCCCGGCGTCGCCGATCCGGGCGCAGGCCAGTTCGCCCGACAGCGCCTCCAGCGCGCCCATCACCTCGAACATCTCGTCCACGTCGCGGGCGGTCAGCTTGGTCACCACGGCGCCGCGGTTGGGCAGCAGCTCCAGCAGTCCTTCCGAGGCCAGCACCTTCAGCGCCTCGCGCAGCGGCGTGCGCGAGATGCCGAACTGCTCGCACAGCTGCTTCTCCGGCACCCGGCTGCCCGGCGCCAGCTCGCCCTCCAGCACCAGCCCCCGCACCCGCTCGACCACCTCGTCGTGGAGCGAGCGCCGCGCGATCCGGCCGGCCGGTTCCACCAGCGCGTCGGTCATGCCCGTGCCTCCTGCCCAAGCGCCTGTTCGAGCACCCGCGCGACGTGGATCGCGGAGCGCCGGGCGCCGTCGTGGATCTGGTGACGGCAACTGGTGCCGTCGGCGACGATCAGGGTCTCCGCGTCGGCCGCCCGGACCGCCGGCAGGAGGGAAAGCTCGGCCATCTTCATGGACACATCATAATGCTTCGCGTCGAAGCCGAAAGCCCCCGCCATGCCGCAACAGCCGCTGTCGATCACCTCGACCTCCAGCCCCGGCACCAGCCGCAGGGCCTTCTCGACAGAGCCCATGGCCCCGAAAGCCTTCTGGTGGCAGTGGCCGTGGACCAGGGCGCGCTTCGCCGCCAGGGGCTTCAGGGGCAGCTTCAGCCGGCCCGCCGCGTCCTCCCGCGCCAGGAACTCCTCCAGCAGCAGCGCCTGTCCGGCCAGCGCGTCGGTATCCTCCCCCGGCAGCAGCGCCTTGAATTCGTCGCGGAGCGTCAGCAGACAGCTCGGCTCCAGCCCGATCACCGGCACGCCGCGCGCCACGAAGGGGGCCAGCGCCGCGACCGTGCGTCGGGCCTCGGCCCGCGCCTCCTCCACCAGGCCGGAGGCCAGGAAGGTCCGCCCGCAGCACAGCGGCCGCTTTTCCCCGCCGGCACGCGCGGTCCTCACCCGGTAGCCGCCGGCCTCCAGCACAGCCCGCGCCGCCCGCAGGTTCTCCGGCTCGAAATAGGTGTCGAAGGTGTCGGCCAGCAGCACGACCTCCGGCCCGCCGGGATTGCGCTCGGTCTCGTCGGCCCGGAACCAGTCGCGCCGCCACGCCGGCAGGCTGCGCCGGGCGCTGAAGCCCAGCATCCGCTCGCTCAGCCGGGCCAGCGCCGGCACCCGGTCGCGCAGGCCGGCGACGCCGCCCAGCCGGGCCGCCTTGGCGGCGTAGCGCGGCAGGAACGCGACCAGCCTGTCCATCGGCCGCAGGCCGTGGCGCTTGCGGTAATGGTGCAGGAACTCGATCTTCATCCGCGCCATGTCCACGCCGGTCGGGCATTCGCGCTTGCAGCCCTTGCAGCCCACGCAAAGGTCCATGGTCTCGTACATCTCGTCCGAGACCAGCGCGTCCGGCCCGAGCTGGCCGGTCAGCGCCAGCCGCAGCGCGTTGGCCCGCCCGCGGGTCACGTGTTTCTCGTCCTGGGTCGCCCTGAACGACGGGCACATCACCCCGGGGTTGGACTTCCGGCAGGTGCCGTTGTTGTTGCACATCTCGACCGCGCGCGACCAGCCGCCCCAGTCGGACCAGTCCAGCGCCGGCTCCAGGGGTTGGGGGGCGTAATCCGGGCCGTAGCGGAACAGCGTCCGGTCGTCCATGCGCGGCGCCCGGACGATCTTGCCCGGGTTCATCATTCCCTTCGGGTCGAAGGTGTCCTTGATCTCCTCGAAGGCCCGGACCAGCCGCGTCCCGAACATGCTCTCGTGGAACTCCGAGCGGGAGATCCCGTCGCCGTGCTCGCCCGAATGGGAGCCCTTGTAGGCCCGCACCAGGGCGAAGGCCTCCTCCGCAATGGCCCGCATCCTGCGCGCGCCGTCGGCCTCCTTCAGGTTCAGGATCGGGCGGACATGCAGGCACCCGACGGAGGCATGGGCGTACCAGGTGCCGGTCGTGCCGTGCCGGGCGAAGACCTCGTTCAGCCCGTCGGTATAGTCGGCAATATGCTCCAGCGGCACCGCGCAGTCCTCGATGAAGGAGACCGGCTTGCCGTCCCCCTTCATGGACATCATGATGTTCAGCCCGGCCTCGCGCACCTCCCAGATCGAGCGCTGCTGAACCGGGTCGACCACCTCCACCACAGCGTCGGGGAAACCCAGGTCGGCCATGGCCTGGTCCAGCCGCTTCAGCTCCCGCACCAGCGCGTCCCGGTCGGCGCCGGCGAACTCGACCAGCAGCAGCGAATCGGGCTCGCCGCGCACGAACCGGCCGAGCGTCGCGTTGAACTGCGGGATCGCGCGGCCCAGCTCGATGATGTTGCGGTCCACCAGCTCGACCGCGACCGGCCCCAGCTCCACCAGATGCCGGGTCGCGACCATCGCCGAGCGGAAGGTCGGGAAATGGCAGACGCCCAGCACGCGGTGCGTCGGCACCGGCTGGACCTCCAGTTCGACCCGCGTCGTGAAGGCCAGCGTGCCTTCGGAGCCCACCAGCAGGTGGGCCATGTTGTTGCCGCCGAGGCCGTCTCCCGGCACCACGCTGTCCAGGTTGTAGCCGCCGACCCGGCGCTGGACCTTGGGGAAGCGGGCCTCGACCTCCGCCGCCTCCCGCCCCGCCACGGCGCGGACCCGCCGGACCAGGTCCAGGAAAGCGGGCGAGCCGGCGGCGGCGTCGGGGTTGCCCGGCACCGGGCCGAAGCGCATGGCCTCCCCGTCGGACAGGATCGCGTCGATCGACAGCACGTTGTCGACCATCTTGCCGTAGCGGAGCGAGCGCGCCCCGCAGGAATTGTTGCCCGCCATGCCGCCGATCGTGCAGCGGCTGGCGGTGGACGGCTCCACCGGGAAGAACAACCCATGCTTGCGCAGGAAAGTATTGAGCTTGTCCAGCACGATGCCCGGCTCCACCGCGACCCGGCGCGACTCCGCGTCGAACTCCGCGATGGCGTTCAGGTGCCGGCTGACGTCCACCACCAGCGCCTCGCCGACGGTCTGGCCGTTCTGGGAGGTGCCGCCGCCGCGCGGCAGGACCGGCACCCCCTGTTCCCGGGCGATCTCCAGGGTTGCCGCGACGTCCGCGACCGTGCGCGGGACCACCACGCCGATCGGCTGGACTTGGTAGATCGACGCGTCGGTGGCATAGCGCCCGCGGTCGAAATCCCCAAATAGAACCTCGCCCTCGATCGCGCCCTGCAGCCTCCTGGCAAGTCCCGTGTCGCGCACCAGCTTTTCTCCCTCGCCTCGGCGGGCTGAAACCCGTTTTGATTTTGCATTCATAATTATCAATGTATAATGCATTCACAGGCGAGGAAACCACCATTTCATAAAAGAGGAGCCGCCATGCCGGCGCACAGCGGACGTCATTTCCTTCAGATCCCCGGCCCGACCAACGTCCCGGACCGCATCCTCCGGGCGATCGACCATCCGACCATCGACCACCGCGGACCCGACTTCGGGCGCCTCGGCGCGAAGGTGCTCGACGGCATCAAGGGGATCTTCCGCACGGCGTCGCCGGTGGTCATTTATCCAGCGTCCGGAACCGGCGCCTGGGAAGCGGCGCTGGTCAACACCCTCTCCCCCGGCGACCGCGTCCTGATGGCGGAGACGGGGCATTTCGCCAGCCTGTGGCGCGAACTGGCGGCCCGCCTGGGACTGGAGCCGGAATTCCTGCCCGGCGACTGGCGCCACGGCGCCGACCCGGCCGCGATCGAGGCCCGGTTGGCCGAGGACCGCGGGCACGCCATCAAGGCGGTCTGCGTCGTCCACAACGAGACCTCGACCGGCGTCGCCAGCCGCATCCCGGAGATCCGGGCCGCGATCGACCGCACCGGCCATCCGGCGCTGTTCCTGGTCGACACCATCTCCTCCCTGGGCTCGATCGACTACCGCCACGACGAGTGGGGCGTCGACGTCACGGTCGGCGGCTCCCAGAAGGGGCTGATGCTGCCGCCCGGCCTCAGCTTCAACGCCGTCAGCGACAAGGCCCGCGCCGCCGCCCGGTCCGCCCGCCTGCCCCGCTCCTACTGGGACTGGGAATCGATGATCTCCGTCAACGGGACCGGCTACTTCCCCTATACCCCGGCGACCAACCTGCTGTTCGGCCTGGACGCCGCCATCGACATGCTGATGGAGGAGGGGCTGGACAACGTCTTCGCCCGCCACGACCGCCATGCCGAGGCGACCCGCCGGGCCGTCCGCGCCTGGGGGCTGGAGGTCCTGGCGGCCGACGCGCGGGAATATTCCAGCTCGCTGACCGCCGTCATGGTGCCCGACGGGGTCGATGCCGACGCGCTGCGCCAAACCATCCTGGAGCGGTTCGACATGTCGCTGGGCAACGGGCTGGGCCGGCTGAAGGGCAAGGTCTTCCGCATCGGCCACCTGGGCTCCTTCAACGACCTGATGCTGTGCGCCACCCTGTCCGGCGTCGAGATGGGCCTGGTGACCCACGGCGTGCCGGTCGAGCGGGGCGGCGTCCAGGCGGCGATGGAGTACCTGACCGGCAACGCCTGACGCCGGCGCGGGGAACCCGGCCGCCCGCCGGGCGGTTGGATTTCCATGCATGACGTTTCCAATCAAGGCAAGGAACCGATCGACATCGACGCGATGTTCGAGCGGCTGCGCCGGGCGGTGTCCGGCCTGCCCAAGGCCGCCATGTTCGACCTGCGGGACCGGGGCTACGGCACGCCGTTCGAGCAGCTCGTCGGCAGCCTGATCTCCGCCCGCACCCGCGACGAGACGACGGTCGAGGTCTGCCTGCGCCTGTTCGCGGAGGCGCGCACCCCGGAGGACTTCGTGCGCCTGCCCGAGGACCGGCTGGCAACCCTGCTCGATGGTGCGACATTCCCCGAGCCCAAGGCCCGCGACCTGAAGGAGATCGCCCGGCGGATCCTCGGCGAGCACGGCGGCCGGGTCCCCGACAGCCCGGAGGCGCTGACCGCCTTCCGCGGCGTCGGCCCCAAGATCGCGGCCCTGACCCTCGCGGTGGGGTTCGGCCGCCCGGCGGTGGCGGTCGACGTCCATGTCCACCGCATCGCCAACCGCTGGGGCTACGTCGCGACCACGGCCCCGGAGCGGACCATGGGGGAGTTGGAAAGGAAGCTGCCCGAGCGCTACTGGATCGAGATCAACGAGCGCCTGGTGCCGTTCGGCAAGTTCGTCTGCACGGCAGCCCGCCCGAAATGCTCGACCTGCCTTCTGCTGTCCATGTGCCGCCAGGTCGGCGTGGTCAATCCGCGCTGACCGGTCCCCGCGACCCGGGTTCCAGCGATCCGGCGATGGCCCGCTTGAGGTCCGATCCCGCGAGCGGCTTGTGGAGCAAGCGGATGCCGTCCCGGTCGGCCTGCCGGAGCACCTCCGGCGCGGTGTCGCCGGTCACCAGGATCGCCGGGATCGGCCACATCTCGCGGACCGCCGCGATCGCCTCGAAGCCGCTGCCGTCCCCGAGCCGGTAATCCGACACGATCAGGTCGAAGGGTGAATCGCGCCCGGCGAGGCAGGCCCGGAGTTCCCCCACGCCGGAGACCCGGGTGACCTCCAGTCCCCAGTCCCGCATCTCCATCATCAGGGCGGCGGCGATGATGGGATCGTCCTCGGCCATCAGTACGGAGCGCCGCCCGAGGTCACCCGTCCCGGCCGGAGGCGCCGCCGCGGGCCGGGGTGACACCGCGTCCGCCCGCGGCACCCAGACCGAGAAGGTCGATCCGACCGAGAGCCTGGAGGTCACGCCGACGCGAAGCCCGAGCACGTCGGCGATCCGGCGGACCGTGGCCAAACCGATGCCGAAGCCCCCCGGGGGAGCCACCGTATCGCCGCCCTGATAGTAATCGTCGAAGATCCGGGCGAGCTGATCCTCCGGAATGCCCTTTCCGGTATCGCGGACATCGATCCTGACGGTGCCGTCCTCCTCGGCGGCCTGCACCAGGACGCCGCCCTGGACCGTGTATTTCAGCGCGTTGCCGATCAGGTTGCGCAGGATCAGCTCAAGCATCACCTGGTCGGTCAGCACGGCGAGCGGGGTCGCGGGCACCGCGAGCCGCAGTCCGGTCGCCCGAGCCTGTCCGGCGAACTCGCCGGCGAGCCGCTGGAGCAGGGCATCCAGCGGGAAGGCCGCCTTGTCCGGCCGGACGACGCCGGCTTCCAGGCGGGCGAGTTCCAGCAGGCCGTTGAGCAGCCCGCGCAGGCCGTGCAACGACAGCTCCACCATGTCGGCAAGCGCCCTGGCATCCGGGTCGGTCAGCCGCCGGTTCAGGAGGTCCATGTAGAGGCACGCCGCCGTCACCGGCTGGCGGAGGTCGTGGCTGGCGGTCGCCAGGAAGTGCGACTTGGCCCGGTTGGCCCTTTCGGCCTCGTCGCGCGCCTGCCGCATGGTGGCCTCGATCTCCTTGAGGGCGCTGACATCGGTGCTGGTGCCGCACCAATGCACGACGGTCCCCTCGGTGCCGCGGACCGGCAGGGCGCGGGTCTGGAACCAGCGGTACGAGCCATCGGCCCGGCGGAGCCGGTGATGGACATCCAGGTGGCCGTGCCGCGGCGCGGCGCTCCAGGCGACGCGGGTCGCCGCCCGGTCGTCGGGATGGACCGGCGCCAGCCATCCCCAATGGAGCGCCTCGGCGCCGTCCTGCCCGGTGAAGGCGATCCACTGGCGGCTCGCCCAGGTCCAGTCGCCCTCGCCGACCGCCGTCCAGACAAGCTGGGGAATCGCCTCGCTCAGGATGCGGAAACGCGCCTCGCTGGTGCGCAGCGCCGCGTCCGCCTTCTCCAGCTCGGCCAGCTTCGAGAGCACCTGCGCATGGGAGCGTTCCGCCTGGTCCTTCGCGGCGCCGAGCGACCGGAGCAGCCCGACCGCGCGCAGAGCGGTCGCCGCGGCGCGGGCCAGGGTCTCCAGCGCCGCGACCTCCTCCGCGTCCGGCGTCCGGACCTCGGACCAGTACACCCCGATCGCCGAGTCGGGCGCGTCGTTCCCGATCGGCACGGTGATCAGGCTCCTGACGAAAGTCGGCCGGTAGGGGTCGGCGGCAAAACGGTCGTCCCGGTAGACGTCGGGGACCACGGCGGTCCGCCCGTTCAGCATGGCCCACCCGGAGATGCAGGACTCCAGCGGAAAGCGCTGTCCGCGCCAGAGCGGGCCGATCGCGCGTTCGGCGACGTAGAGGCACTCGTCGCCCTCGCGCAGGACGACCGTCACCCCGTCGGCCCCGCACAGCCGCCCGGCCGCGTCGCCGACCGCCTCCATGACCTTCTCCCGCGATCCGGCCGACTGGATCCGCTCCATCGCCTCCGAAAGGCAGCGCAGGCGTGTGATGCTTTTCTCCAGGCGCTGCTCCGCCGCCCCGGCCATGATTATCCCCGTTTCTCATCCCAGTTCGAACAGCAAACAGGCGACGGCGCCAAAGGATCGGAAAAGATCAGCCGTCATCGTTGGAAATTGTCAAAAGGTCTTCAGTCGGCTCCGGCCAGTTTCTTTGGACGGGCCAGGGGATGGTGGTCGTTGACGACTCGGCGGAGGCGGTCGCCGACCACATGGGTGTAGATCTGGGTGGTCGCGATGTCCGCATGGCCCAGCATCTTCTGGACGCTGCGCAGGTCGGCGCCGTGGTCCAGAAGATGGGTCGCGAAGGCGTGGCGCAGCACGTGGGGGCTGACCTTGCGCGGCTCGATCCCGGCGTCGATCGCCAGTTCCTTCAGCAGCTGGGCGAAGCGTTGGCGGGTCAGGTGCCCGTCCTCCGACGTGCGCGACGGGAACAGGAAGGCCGCCTGGCGCTGCTCCCGCCCCGGCACCATGAAGGCCTTGCGCAGCGGCATGTAGGCGGACAGCGCCTCGCGCGCGGGCTCGGACAGGGGCACCATGCGCTCCTTGCCGCCCTTGCCCTTGACGATCAGGCAGCGGGCATCCCGCGCGATGCCGGTCAGCGGCAGCCCGACCAGTTCGGACACGCGCAGCCCGGTGGCGTAGAGCACCTCGAGCAGCGCCACCAGCCGGATGCCGTCCGGGCCGCCGCGGCGCTGGGCGGCCGTCAGCAGCGTCTCGACCTCGACCTCGGTCAGGATCTTGGGCAGCGGGCGGCCCTGCTTCGGGCTGTCGATGGTCGCCGCCGGATCGTCGGTGCGCAGCCCCTCCGAGCACAGGAACCGGTAGAACTGGCGCAGCGCCGACAGCCGCCGGGCGATCGTGCGGACCGCAGTCCCGCCGTCCAGCCCGCTCAGATGGTCGAGATATCCCCTCAGGTCGTCGGTGCCGGCCCCGTCGAGCCCGGTGCCGCGCGTGGACAGCCACGATGCCGCGTCGATCAGGTCCCGCTCATAGGCTTGGCGCGTGTTGTGCGCGGCGCCGCGCTCGGCCACCAGCATGTCGAGGAAGGCCTCGACGCGCGGCGACGCCAGCATCTTGGGTTTTCGGGGGCGTCCGGGACGTGCCATGGGCATGCTTTCCGCTACGGTGAACAGGGGCGCGGCAAATCAGCGCATGGGTCGGCGACACGCCGCCGTCCCCGCCGGGACGGCGGAAGGCGGCGGTTCGGCCGCTCAGCGGGGGAATCGGTCATCGGGAATGACGCGTTCCACCGTCCTGGACGGCGCCGGAATGTCCCAGGTCGCCAGGAACACCGATCCGCCGGCGGCGACTATCAGGACGAGAACGATCAGGACGCTGAGCAAGCGGGACATGATACCAGTCGAGGATGAGCCCGAATACGGGCGGTTGCGAGAGCGAGCCACGGCACCGTCATTGATCTGGAGAAGACGAAATGCCTTGTGTTAAGGAACACCATGGCCTTTTTTAGGCACGGTCCCGACCTGCGGGCGGTCCGGTCGGGATCCGAAGCCGTCCCCCTGCGGGTCGGCCGGCGGATCCTCACCCTGCCCAAAGGTTGAAGACGCTATACTGTACCGATGGCATCGTCGCAGCGCAATATAACCAACTGTCAATCCTGTTCGCAGAAGGCCGCGTCCGTTCCATGAACGCCCAACAGTCTGTCGCCTCGCCGCGCTCGGCGGTCCCTCGCCTCGCGGTGCCCCGGACCGTGGTGCTGGTCGGCCTGATGGGAGCCGGGAAGACGAGCATCGGGCGACGGCTTGCGGCGCGGCTGCACCTGCCCTTCCGCGATGCCGACAACGAGATCGAGACCGCTGCCGGCCGCACCATCGAGGAGATCTTCGAGCAGTTCGGCGAGGCCGAATTCCGCGCCGGGGAGCGCCGGGTGATCGGCCGGCTGCTCCAGGACAACCCGCCGCATATCCTGGCGACCGGCGGCGGCGCCTACATGGACCCCGAGACCCGCGCCCTGATCCGCAGCCACGGCATCTCGGTCTGGCTGCGCGCCGAGCTGGACGTGCTGCTGGCCCGGACCTCCCGGCGCAGCAACCGGCCGCTGCTGAAGCAGGGCAACCCGCGCGAGATCCTGGGCCGCCTGATCGACGTGAGATACCCCGTCTACGCGGAGGCGGACATCACCGTGGACAGCATCGACGCCCCGCCCGAGGAGACCGTCGAGCGCGTGCTGAAGGCGCTCGGCGCCTATCCAGGCGTCACCCTGGCGGACGGCGGCTGAACCGGCTATCTGGATCTCTGGGCTGGATTAATGGGAAAGACTGACACCATGCAGGACATCGTCCGGGTCGATCTGGCCGAGCGGGGCTACGACATCGTGATCGGCCCGGGCGTGATCGCCCAGGCCGGCGCGCGGATCTCCGCCCTGGCCGGCCGGCGGCCGGTCGTCGTGGTGACCGACGACACCGTGGCCCCGCTCCACCTGCCGGCCCTGGAGGCCTCGCTCGACGGGGCGGGCGTCCGGCGCAACGGCCCGGCGATCGTCCTTCCCGCAGGCGAGAAGACCAAGGGCTTCGCCCATCTGGAAGCCCTGCTCGACGACCTGCTCGGCCGCGGCATCGAGCGGTCCACCCTGCTGTTGGCGCTCGGCGGCGGCGTGATCGGCGATCTCGCCGGCTTCGCGGCGGCCGTGGCGCTGCGCGGGCTCGACTTCGTCCAGGTCCCGACGACCCTGCTGGCCCAGGTGGACAGCTCGGTCGGCGGCAAGACCGGGATCAACACGCGCCAGGGCAAGAACCTGGTCGGCTCCTTCCACCAGCCCCGCCTGGTGCTGGCCGACACCGGCGTGCTCGCCACCCTGTCCCGCCGCCACATGCTGGCGGGATATGCCGAGGTGGTGAAGTACGGGCTGATCGACGACCCCGGTTTCTTCGCCTGGCTGGAGGAGAACGGAGCCGCCGTCTGCGCCGGCGAGCCGGAGGCGCTGGTCCGGGCGGTGACGGTGAGCTGCGCCGCCAAGGCCGCTATCGTCGGCCAGGACGAGCGCGAATCGGGCCGCCGCGCCCTGCTCAACCTCGGGCACACCTTCGGCCACGCCTTGGAAGCGGCGGTCGGCTACGACGACCGGCTGCTCCACGGCGAAGGCGTGGCGCTGGGCATGGGGCTGGCGTTCGACCTTTCCGCCCGGCTCGGCCTGTGCGACGCCGAGATTCCCGGCCGGGTGCGGCGCCATCTCGACGCGATCGGCCTGCCGACCCGGCTCGGCCAGGTCGCGGGCGTGACATGGGACACGCAGGAACTGTTGGGGCACATGGCGAAGGACAAGAAGGTCCAGGACGGCCGGATCACCTTCGTGCTGGCGCGCGGCATCGGCCAGGCCTTCACCGCCCGCGACATCGACGGGCGGGAGGTCGCGGCGGTGCTGGACCAGGCCCGCTGACCGCCGGCCCCCGGCCCGCAGCAGCCCCTCCCCTATCCGTTACCGAGGCCCCGCAATCATGGACCTGACGCTCTGGATAACCATCGGAGCGATCCTCGCCCTGCTGGTGATGTCGGCCTTCTTCTCCGGGTCCGAGACGGCGCTGACCGCTGCGTCCAAGGCGCGGATGCACCAACTCGAACACGAGGGCGACCGCCGCGCCACCGTCGTCAACCGGCTGCGCGACGACAAGGAGAAGCTGATCGGCGGGCTGCTGCTCGGCAACAACACGGTCAACATCCTGGCCTCGTCGCTGGCGACCAGCGTCCTGATCCAGCTCGTCGGCGACGCCGGCGTGGCCTATGCCACGCTCGGCATGACGCTGATGGTGCTGATCTTCTCCGAGGTGCTGCCCAAGACCTACGCGCTGCGCCACGCCGAGCGGACGGCGCTGTTCGTCGGCCGGCCGGTGCGGTTCCTGGTGATGGTGTTCTCGCCGATCACCGCGGCGGTCAACGTGCTGGTCAGCGCGGTGCTGCGGGCGTTCGGCTCGGGCATCGAGAATGTCGGCGTACAGTCCAACATCGACGAGTTGCGGGGCGCCATCGAGCTGCACCGGGGCGAGGATCCCGGTGACGAGGAGGAGGTCCGGCACGAGCGCGCCATGCTGCGCTCGATCCTGGATCTCGCCGATGTCGAGGTGATGGAGATCATGACCCACCGGCGCAACCTGGTGACGATCGACGCCGGCCAGCCGCCGGCGCGGATCGTCCAGGAGGTGCTGGAGAGCCCCTTCACCCGCCTGCCGCTGTGGCGCGACGAGCCGGACAACATCGTCGGGGTCCTGCACGCCAAGGCGTTGCTGCGCGAGGTGCAGGCGAACGGCGGCGACCTGGAGAAGCTGGACATCGGCGCCATCGCCGCCGATCCCTGGTTCATCCCCGACACCACAACCCTGTTCGACCAACTCCAGGAGTTCCGCCGCCGGCGCGAGCATTTCGCGCTCGTCGTGGACGAGTACGGCTCCCTGATGGGCATCGTGACCCTGGAGGACATCCTGGAGGAGATCGTCGGCGACATCTCCGACGAGCACGACATCGCGGTGGCCGGCGTGCGGCCCCAGCCGAACGGGACCTACATCGTGGACGGCTGGGTGACCATCCGCGACCTGAACCGCGAGTTCGAGTGGCGGCTGCCCGACGAGGAGGCCTCGACCATCGCCGGGCTGGTCCTGTACGAGGCGCGGCGCATCCCGGACGTCGGCCAGACCTTCAGCTTCTACGGCTTCCGCTTCGAGGTGCTGCGCCGCCAGCGCAACCAGATCACGGCGCTGCGCATCACCCCGCCCGCCGACTCCGAAGACGCCGACGACGCGAGGCGCGACCGCGGAGACGCCGCCGCTTCCGCTTCGGCTTGACCACCCACGCACGATCCTGCCAAAATCGCAATTACGCGAAAAATCTTATACAAGATTGCGTATGATCGATTGCAACTTTCCGTCCGGGGTTCTGGCAGAGAGCCCCGGGCCTGGACAGTTCCGTCCGCAGGTGGAGAGGGATAGGGATAATGCCGAAGCGTAAATTGGTCCCGGATGTGGTCCGGGAACAGGAAGTCATTTCGTTCAAGCCTGATGACATGGTCGGCGCGGCGGTCAAGGCGATGGCCGATCGCCGGGTGGGTGCGGTGCTGGTGATGGAGGGGAACGGCCTGAAGGGGATCTTCACCGAACGCGACCTGGTCACCCGCGTCGTGGCCGAGGATCTCGACCCCAAGACCACCCCCCTGGGCCAGGTGATGACCGCCGGCCCGGACACCTTGCCGCCCGACGCCATGGCGATCGAGGCGCTCGACCTGATGCGCAAGCACAACTACCGCCACCTGCCCGTCCTCCGCGACGGGGTCGTGGTCGGCATCGTCTCCATCCGCGACCTGTACGCGGCCGTCCATTCCCAGCTCGAACAGGAGATCAAGGAGCGCGATTCGTTCATCTTCGGGCAGGAATACTCGATCGGCGCCTGATCACCGGGTGCTGCGGGATGCCGCATGCGACTTCCGGCCGCATGCGGCATCCCCTCGGATGTTTGACGCGGCGCCGCCGCGCGCCACATAGAGCGGTGGTGCGGAACATCCTGAAATAATCAGATTGGGTTGGAGCCTTGTCCCTAACATATCCGGCGCCCCGGCATGCGGCGCCCGCCGCGGCATCGTCCGCGGATGCCCGGCAAGCCCGGGCCATCGCGGTATGGCTGCTTTTCTGCTGCGGCATGGTGTTCGCCATGGCGGTGATCGGCGCCATCACCCGGCTGACCGAGTCGGGCCTGTCCATGGTCGAGTGGAAACCGCTGATCGGCATGCTGCCGCCGCTGTCGGAGGGCGAGTGGAACCGGGTGTTCGACCTGTACCGGGCGACGCCGGAATACCGCTACGTCAATGCCGGCATGTCGCTGGACGAGTTCAAGCTGATCTTCTTCTGGGAATGGTTCCACCGCCTGTGGGGCCAGTTGATCGGCTTCGCCTTCCTGCTGCCTTTCCTGTGGTTCTGGGCGACGAAGCGCATCCCCAAGGGCCTGATGCCCAAGCTGGTCGGGCTTTTCGTGCTGGGCGGACTGCAGGGCGGGATCGGCTGGTTCATGGTGGTCAGCGGTCTGGTCGACCGGCCTTCGGTCAGCCATTACCGCCTGGCGCTCCATCTCGGCATCGCCTTCCTGATCTTCGCGCTGATGCTGTGGGTGGCCCTGGGGCTGCTCGACCCGAAGCCGCTGTCGGGCCGCAGCGCCGCGGCGCCGTCCCTGAGGCGCCACGCCGGGCTGGCGCTCGGTTTCGTCGCGGTGACGGTCGCCTGGGGCGCCTTCGTCGCCGGGCTTGACGCCGGCATGATCTACAACACCTTCCCGCTGATGGGCGGGCAGCTCGTGCCGTCCGACATGTGGTTCCTCGACCCGGCCCCGCTGAACCTGGTGGAGAACCACGCGGCGGTCCAGTTCACCCACCGCTGGCTCGCCATCGCCACCGGCATCGTGGTGCTGGCCCTGACGTGGCGCGCCGCCCGGACCGACCTGAGCCCGCGCGGCCACAGGCTGGCCTATGCCGCCGGCGCGATGATGCTGCTCCAGATCGTCCTGGGCATCGCGACCCTGCTGACCGTCGTCGCCATCCCGGTCGCCGCCGCCCACCAAGCCGGCGCCCTGACACTGATCGGCCTGCTGGTCTGGTTCCGCTACGAGGTCAGGGCGGCGGGGGCTCCGGAAAGAGCAGCCTGACGCAGCTTCCGCCGCCGGCCCGCCCGGCGACCGTGACGCCGCCGGCATGGATCTCCATCGCCTTGGCCACGATCGCCAGACCCAGGCCGGCGGCGCCGCGGGTCCGCCTGTCGCCTTGCGTGAAGCGGTCGAAAAGACCGTCGCGCAGAGCCGGCTCGATGCCCGGTCCCCGGTCGCGGACCTCGATCACCGCCCCCGGGCCGGCGACCACGGTGACGGCGGTTCCGCGCGGCGTCGCCCGGAGGGCATTCTCCACCAGGTTCCGCAGGGCGCCCGCGATGGCGTCGCGATGCCCCGCGACGGCGGCGGCGCCGTCGTCCTGGAACTCCAGTTCCCTGCCCTGGTCGACCGCCAGCGGGGCCAAGCGCCGGACCGTCTCGCGCCCGACCTCGGCCAGATCGACCCGGGCGGGCGGTTCGGCGGCCAGTCCTTCCAGCTGGGCCACCCGCAGGAGTTGGTCGACCAGCCGGGACATCGCCTGCACGTCCCGCTTGGCCGCCGCCGCGGCCGGCCCTCCGATCCCGTCCAGTTCCAGGAGAAGGACGGCCAGCGGCGTGCGCAGCTCGTGGGCCACGTTGGCGGTGAAGTCGCGCTGGAAGCGAAGGACCTCGTCGGCCCTTCCCAACGCCGCGTTGACCGCGCTCACCAGCGCATGGACCTCCCTCGGCAGATCCTCACCCGCATCCAAGCGCAGGCCGCCGCGCCGCACGTCGAGCTTCCTGGCCTGCCCGGCGGCCCGCCCCAGCGGCAGCAGGGTGCGCCGGACCGCGAACACGTTGACGGCCAGGAGCAGCAGGGCCAGCGGCACCATGGGGATCGCCACATGGTCCATCACCTCGTGCGCCAGCACGCCCCAAGCGGTATGGTCCGGATCGGCGGCGATCGCGACGCAGATCAGGAAACCGGGCTTGATCGCGTCGAAGCGCTGCGCCAGGATGCGGACCTGCCCCGTGCCGTCGGGGATGGTGCGCCAGAACAGGTCGGGTGCGGTGGCGGGTTCCGGCAGCGGAACCGTGAACAAGCCGTCATTCATCCCGGCGACGACGTTTCCCCGGCCGTCGACGATGCGGAAGCCGTAGGCATCGGGATGGCGCCGGTAGCGTGCGGCATGCTCTTCCGGCAGATCGAGCACCGGACGGCCGTCGGCGCCCGCCGCGACATGGTCGGCCAGCCGCTCCGCCTCGCTCGCGGCGACCCGCAGGCCGAGCCGGCTGCCGTCCAGCCCATAGTGGAAGGCGACCAGGACGACCTGGGCCGCCATCACGAGGATCGCCACCACGACCAGGCGTACGGTGATCAGCTGCGCCACCGACCGCCGCTGCCGCGGCACCCCGATGCCGAGCCGGCCGGTCACGCGGCCCCCTCGGCCCGCAGCAGGTAGCCGACTCCCCGCACGGTGTGGATCGCCGCGTCCGCCCCGGCCTCGGCAAGCCGGCGCCGCAGCCGCGAGACGTGGGCTTCCAGCGCGTTCGGCGTCACCTCGTCGTTGAACCCGTAGAGGCTTTCCTCCAGGACCGGGCGCGTCACCACCTGCCCGGCGCGGCGCAGCAGGATCTCCATCAGGTCGAGTTCCCGGCGCGGCGCGTCGATCGCCCGCCCGCCGACGCTGATCCTGCGCGAGACGGTATCGAAGGCCACGTTGCCCGCCGTCAGGACCGTGGCGAGGCAGGAGCCGGGGCGGCGCAGCAGCGCCCGGCAGCGGGCCAGCAGCTCGTCCATCTCGAACGGCTTGACAAGATAGTCGTCCGCCCCGGTGTCCAACCCCGACACCCGGTCGCCCAGGCCGCCCCGCGCCGTCGCGACCAGCACCGGGATGCCCTGGCTGCGGCCCCGGAAAGCCTTGAGCCAGGCCAGCCCGTCCCCGTCGGGCAGGCCCAGGTCGAGCAGGATCAGGTCGTAGTCCGCAGCGGCGACGGCGGCATCCGCCTCCTCCAGGGACCCGAAGGCGTCCACCGCGAACCCGGCGCGGGCGAGCCCGCCGGCCATCAGGCCGGCGAGCCTTTCGTTGTCCTCGACGAGCAGGAGCCTCATGCCGATCCTCAGATCCGTTTCCGGCCGGTGATCATCGCCCGGACCAGGTTCTCGCGATGCCGCACGCTTTCATAGATCGCCGCGGCGGCATGGATCAGGGCCAGCCAGAGTATCGCGTCGGCCGTGCCCTCGTGAAGCTCCTCGACCCACTCGACGCCCCAGAACGCGTCGAGCGTCGCCATCCAGCCGGTGATGCTGACGGCCGCGAGCAGCGCCATCAGCGTGACCATCATGACCGCGGCGGCCGGGTTGTGGCCGAGTTGCCGGGGTTCGCGCCCCCGCAGCAGGAGCGAGACGTACCGGACCAACCGGGCCGGCGTCGGCACGAAGTCGGAGAAGCGGGCATGGCGCGTCCCGACGAAGCCCCACGCGATCCGGACGGCCAGGACCGCCGCGACCGCGTAGCCGATGACCTCGTGGGCCAGCCCGCCGTCCTCGACGATGAAGAGGTTGGCGGCGCATCCCGCCACGACCACCCAGTGGAAGAGGCGGACGACCGGATCCCAGACCATGACCGACCCGTGCCGGATGCCGCCGGCCACGCCGCCGCCGATGCCCGTTCCCGTCATCAGTCGTCGACCTCCGCCTTGACGATCCTGGCATCGATCGGATCGAAATAGACTTCCGCCTTGCGGCCGTCCTTGTCGTAGCCATAGATCTCGTAGCAGTTGCCGCTGGTGGTCTTGAAGGTCCGGATGTCCCGGTACCCCATCTCGGCGATCCTCTGCTTCATGTCCGCTTCGGAAAGCCACTTGTCCCTGGGTTCCTTGGTGCAGTTCGGACCGGCCGATGCCGGGCCGGCCAGCAGGGCAAGGGCGAGCGTGGCGGTGCCAAGCAGGACGGGCTTCTTCATGACGCGTTCTCCTTCCGATGTCGGCGGACCGGGATGGTCCGCGCCGTTGATCGATGAAGGAGACCCTAGGCGCCCCGCCTGACGGCAGCCTGACGAAACCGGGCCTTCAGGCGGAAAGGACCGCCGCGGCACCCGGCCGGAAGAACAGGCCCAGCTGCAGGCTCTCCGCGATGCGCCTCGCCCGCTCCAGGAAGCGGTCGGCCTGCGGCGGCTCGAACAGCTCGGCGACGGTCTCCTCGAACAGGGACAGCCACCGGGCGAACAACTCCGCCTTGATCCCGGGAATGCGCATGTGGGCCTGCATCGGGCTGCCATGGTAGGTCCCGGTCTTCAGCATGACCGAGGACCAGAACCGATACATCGTCCCGAGATGCCGGTCCCATTGGCCGTCCACGACCCGCTCGAACACCGGGCCGAGTTCCGCGTCGTCGCGGATGCGCGCGTAGAAGCGGTCCACCAGGGTGACGATGGCCTCTTCGGTGATGCTGTCGAACCTCATGGCTTCCTCCGGTCTCGGGTCGGCTCCCACCGTAGCCCGCGGGAGATAACATGCACATGGAAAGCATCTTTGTGCGTCGCTAGGTCGCCCCCTGGTTTCCGCTCCCGATATCGTGCAGTGTGCCGTCAACGCCTGGAAACAACCGAAGGGGCCGGCCGATGCCGGAGATCGATCTCGCCGCCTGCGAGGCGCTTGACGCCGCCGACCCGCTGGCCCGGTTCCGCGACCGCTTCGCCCTGCCCGACGGCGTCATCTACCTGGACGGCAACTCTCTGGGCGCCCTGCCCCGGGCGACGGCGGCGCGGGTCGCCTCCGTGGTCGAGGCCGAGTGGGGCCGCGACCTGATCGGAAGCTGGACCGCCCACCACTGGATCGACCTGCCGCGGCGCGTCGGCGACAAGATCGCGCGGCTGGTCGGCGCCGGCCCCGGCGAGGTCAGGGTCGCCGATTCGACCTCGGTCAACCTGTTCAAGCTGATGGCGGCGGCCCTGCGGCTCCGTCCCGGCCGCCGGGTCATCCTGTCCGAACCGGACAATTTCCCGACCGACCTCTACATCGCGCAAGGTCTGGTCGATCTTCTCGGCCAGGGTCACGAGCTGCGGCTGGCCGGGCCGGACGAGCTGGTGGACACGATCGACGGTGACGTGGCGCTGGTTTCCCTGACCCACGTGAATTATCGCAGCGGCCGGATCCACGACATGGCCGACGTGACCCGCCGGGCGCAGGCCGCCGGCGCGCTGACATTGTGGGACCTCGCCCACAGCGCCGGCGCCGTGCCGGTCGACCTCAACGGCTGCGACGCCGATTTCGCGGTCGGCTGCGGCTACAAGTACCTGAACGGCGGCCCCGGCGCGCCGGCCTTCCTGTTCGCCGCCGCCCGCCACCACGACACCCTGGCCCCGCCGCTGTCGGGCTGGATGGGCCACGCCGCCCCCTTCGCCTTCGACGGGCACTATCGCCCCGCCGATGGCCTGGACCGGATGCTGGTCGGCACGCCGCCGGTGATCAGCCTGGCCGCGCTGGAGGTCGGGGTGGACCTGATGCTGGAGGCGGACATGGCGACGCTCCGCCCCAAGTCCATGGCGCTCGGCACCCTGTTCGCCGACCTGGTCTCCGCCCGCTGCGGCACCCACGGCTTCCGCCTCGCCTCTCCGGCCGACCCTTCGGAACGCGGCAGCCAGGTCTGCTTCGCCCACGGGCAGGGCTACGCCATCGTGCAGGCGCTGATCCGGCGCGGCGTGATCGGCGATTTCCGGGCGCCCGACATCCTGCGTTTCGGCTTCGCGCCGCTCTATGTCGGCTATGCCGACGTCTGGCGGGCGGTCGAGCATCTGCGCGCCGTGATGGAGAGCGGCGAATGGGACCGCCCGGAATTCCACCGCCGCGCCGCGGTCACTTGAATCGAAGGCAAGGAGAAACCCTCATGGAAGATTCCGACCACGGGGAATCGGGCGCCCACACCGATTTCAGCGGCGCCATGAGCTACGGCGACTATCTCAGGCTCGATCCCCTGCTGGCCTGCCAGCAGCCGGTGTCCGACCAGCATGACGAGATGCTGTTCATCGTCATCCATCAGGCGACCGAGCTGTGGCTGAAGCTGGCGATCCACGAGCTTCAGGCCACCATCGCCGGGCTGGAGCGCGACGATCTCCAGCCGGCCTTCAAGAACCTCGCGCGGGTCTCGCGGATCCAGAGCCAGCTGATCCAGTCCTGGGACATCCTGTCCACCCTGACCCCGGCCGACTACCTGAAGTTCCGCGACCGGCTCGGCCAGTCCTCGGGTTTCCAGTCGCACCAGTACCGCATGATGGAATTCCTGCTCGGCAACAAGCGCGCCTCGATGCTGGCGCCCCACCGCCACCGCGAGGACCTGCATGCCGGCCTCAAGGCGGCGCTCGAAGGCCCCAGCCTGTACGACGCCACGGTCCGGCTGCTGGCCCGGCGCGGTTTCGCCATATCCCGGGAGGTCCTGGACCGGGACCTCTCGACCCCCCACCGCAGCGATCCCACCGTGCTGTCGGCCTGGCTGGAGGTCTATCGCAACACCCGGCAGCACTGGGACCTCTACCAGCTTGGCGAGGAGCTGGTCGACCTGGAGGACTGGTTCCAGCAATGGCGGTTCCGCCACATGACCACGGTGAAGCGGATCATCGGCTTCAAGCGCGGCACCGGCGGCACCGCCGGCGTCGGCTATCTCCGCCGCGCACTCGACATGACGTTCTTCCCGGAACTGTGGGAGGTGCGGACCGAATTGAATTAGCCGCAGATGAACACAGATAAACGCAGATCCATCTGTTGATCAAGCTCTCGCCGGCCGCAAAGAGTTCATGAACCGGAACCCGTCTGCGTGCATCTGTGGCCCAATCCGAACGTCAGTCGAGCTGAACGTTGATGCCGAACCCGATATACTCCAGCTTGCGGGAGTAGAACTGCCCGTTGGGGTTCGAGCCGTTGTAGTATTCCGCCAGCAGCCGGATGTTCCGGGGTGCCAGCAAGGAGCTTTCGAGCTGGAAACCCGCCTGGAGCGAGAAGTCCATGTCCCAGTCCGCCTCCTCGCGGAACTTCATGTCCACCGCGGCCACCGGGCGCAGCAGGCCGCCGGCATAGGTGTCCCGGCTCTCGTACTCCACGCCGGCCTGGGTGCCCCAGGGCTCCAGGTCCGACGGCTCCTGGTCGAACAGGTAGCTGACCCCGCCATAGACCCGGAACTCGTCGTTGATGTCGTAGGAGGCCAACCCCTCGACAGCCTCGTAGCTCAGGTTGATGCGCCGGGACCGGTCGATTTCCTCGCGCAGCAGATATTCGTCGCCCAGGTGGGAGCTCTGGTGGAAGATCCGCCCGAGGACCGAGAAATCGCCCCGCCGCCACGACACCGGGACGCCGACCCAGTAGTCCGCGTTCACCAGGTCCATGCTGTCGCTGTTCAGGTCGAAGATCGAGAAGACGGCGGCCTGGAAACCGATCTCCCAGCGCCCGCCGAACAGGCTGTTGCGGTACAGGGGAAAGGTCTCGCCGAAGCTGACCGCGCCGGCATGCTCCACGTCCGGATCGTCCAGGTAGTACCGGTAGCTGGCCGAGAAACGCGGCCAGCGGGGATCGGCGATCAGCGGTTCGAACAGGTTGTTGCGCGGCAGGATCTCCGCGCCCTGCGCCACGACCGCGGTGGCCGGGGCGCCGGGAGCGTCGGCCGGCGGCTGTGCCAGCACGGGTCCCGGCGCGGGCACGGGCGGCACGGCCGCCTCGCGCACCCTCACGTCGGAGACGCCGGGAATCTCCGACAGGGCGGTGCGCAGGCGCGGACCGGCGGAGGAGGCGAGGGCTTCGGCATCGACCTGGACCACGCCGCCCGACACCGTGACCTTGGACGCGGCCAGACCGAATTCGCGCTGGACGATCGCGGCGGCATAGCCGGCGATGAAGGCGTCGTCGGGCGCCTGGGCGGATGCCGGATTCCCGCCGGCGACTCCGGACAAGGCGGCAAGGCAGAGGACGGACGCCAGGCCATGGCGTCGGATTTGGGACGGAATCACGGGCTTTTCTTCTCCGGCTTCGACGAGCCGCCTTTCACCACGGCGGAAAGGAGGCTGCGGCGTGGAAACGCGCGAGACCGCTCCTTGGCTCCCTCGTGTCCGGAAAAGTTACCACCGGGGCCGGGAAGAAACGAAAAACGCCGCGATCCGAAGGATGCGGCGTTTTCGAACGAACGTCGGAAAGGTTGGGAAGGCCGTCAGGCGGCCTTCTTGACCTGGGCGGCGTCCGTGAACGACTTGACGAGCTGGTCGACGAAGGCCGGCAGGCTGTCGAGGCCGTCGGCGGTGACCAGGGCCTTGTCGAGGGTGATCGGCTCCTCGCTCCACACGGCGCCGGCGGCTTCCAGGGACTCGCGGACCGTCTCCGAGGCGGTGACGGTGCGGCCCTTGACCTTTTGGGCCACGGCCAGGAGGCTGACGCCGTCGTCGATCGCCGCGACCGGCTTGCCGCCGTCCATGAAGCTGCCGATGATCCGGCGGACATGCGGATTTCCGGCCAGCTTCGCGACGCTGCGCTCGCCGCCGGGCAGGATCAGCATGTCGAAATCGGCTGCCAGAACCTCGGCGATCTGCTGATCGACCGGGAAATAATGCCCCCAGGCCTTGCCATGCCAACCGTTCACCAGACCCTGCTCAGGCGAAATCACCTTAAGGCTGGCACCGGTCTTGAGCAGGGCGCGCTGGGGCTCGGTCATTTCGGTTTCTTCGAAACCGTTAGCCACCAGGATGGCGATGGTCTTACCCGCGAGCGGCTGATCCATCAAAGCAATCCTCCATTGGTTGTGTCGTGTGACGTCGGACGCTTCGGCCCGCCGCGGCTGCGACAACCCGGCGAACCACGTCGGCAACTGTAGAAATCGCAGCGAGGTCCGCCGTGAAGCGGCTCGATCCACCGACCCCTCACCTGAACGGATCTGAAGCGGGCTCGGCCAACGCGCGAGATGCAGATGCCTGTGAGACGGTCTGTCCCGGAAGGGGCGCGACCGTAGCCGGGGCGCAAAGGCACCGTCAAGCTTTTCGAAGCATGAGGGTTAAGTGGCGGCTTTCCTGCGCCAAGTCAATGTTTAATTCCGCAGCGCAACCGATGGGTACCGGCCGCCGCCCGGCCGGTAGTGGCCCAATGCCGCCATGACCAACTCATCCGCTCCGGACCCTGTGATTGGCGGGTCGGGCGACATGAT
Organism: Skermanella rosea; assembly: GCF_016806835.2. Classification (NCBI taxonomy): domain Bacteria; kingdom Pseudomonadati; phylum Pseudomonadota; class Alphaproteobacteria; order Rhodospirillales; family Azospirillaceae; genus Skermanella; species Skermanella rosea. The sequence goes on from NZ_CP086111.1 coordinate 5,125,503, forward strand.
TTCGCACATACGAGGTACGCGCCTTGCGCAAGCCTGGAAGACGGCGGCTGGAGAGCCGCGGGGCGCGCAGAGACGAGGCCGGACGGAAAAAAGCGGCGGTGAGGGATCTCACCGCCGCCAGTCTGCTCCAACACTGGGATGGGAACGGTGCTGCCGCGCCGTCAGCCTTCCTGCGCGATGGTGAAGCGCATGTGGCAGTTGCTGCGGGTCGCCTCCGCCTGGGCCTGCCACTTGGACCGGGCCTTCTCATAGCTGTCGAACGGTCCGAACATCTTCTGGGTGCCGTCCTTCATCTCGGAGAAACGGGTGTCCTTGTACTCGCCGCCGACGACCCAGAAACGATTGTTGCTTCCCATGACACTCTCCATCGCTCTCGTAGGGTTGAAGTCTCTCAGGGTGAAATCCGGTGATGCGCTCCGGGCGGAGCGGATCAGTGGAACTGGTCGCTCTCGGTGCTGTCCTTCATCGCGGTGGTCGAGGACTTGCCGCCCGACACCGCGACGCTGACCGCGTCGAAATAGCCGGTGCCGACCTCGCGCTGGTGCTTGACCGCGGTGAAGCCCTCCTTCTCGGCCGCGAACTCCTTCTGCTGGAGCTCGGAATAGGCCGCCATGCCGCGCTCCTTGTAGCCGCGCGCCAAGTCGAAGGTGGCGTAGTTCAGGCTGTGGAAGCCCGCCAACGTGACGAACTGGTACTTGTAGCCCATGGCGCCGATCTCCTGCTGGAAGCGGGCGATCGTGGCGTCGTCCAGGTTGGCCTTCCAGTTGAAGCTGGGCGAGCAGTTGTAGGCCAGCATCTTGCCCGGGAACTCCTTGTGGATCGCCTCGGCGAACCGGCGGGCGTCCTCCAGGTTGGGCTTGCTGGTCTCCCACCACAGCAGGTCCGCATAGGGCGCGTAGGCCAGGCCTCGGGCGATGCAGTAATCGACGCCGACGCCCTTCTTGATGCGGTAGAAGCCTTCCGGCGTGCGGTCCTCGCGGTCGATGAAGGGGTGGTCGCGCTCGTCGATGTCGGACGTGATCAGCTGCGCGCTCTCCGCGTCGGTGCGGGCCATCAGCAGGGTCGAGGTGCCGCAGACGTCGGCGCCCATGCGGGCGGCATTCAGCGTCCGGACGAACTGCTGGATCGGCAGCAGCACCTTGCCGCCGAGATGGCCGCACTTCTTCTCAGACGCGAGCTGGTCCTCGAAATGGACGCCCGCGGCGCCCGCCTCGATCATGGCCTTCATCAGCTCGAAGGCGTTCAGCGGCCCGCCGAAGCCGGCCTCGGCGTCGGCGATGATCGGCGCGAACCAGTAGGTGCCGGACTTACCTTCCATGTGGTGGATCTGGTCGGCGCGCTGGAGCGCGTTGTTGATACGCTTGACCACCGACGGGACGGAGTTGGCCGGATAGAGGCTCTGGTCCGGGTACATGGATCCGGCCAGGTTGGCGTCGGCCGCGACCTGCCAGCCGGAGAGGTAGATCGCCTCCAGCCCGGCCTTGACCATCTGCATGGCCTGGTTACCGGTGAAGGCGCCCAGCGAATGGACGTAGGGGCGGGTGTGCAGCAGCTCCCACAGGCGCCGCGCGCCCAGTTCGGCCAGCGTGTACTCGATCCGGACCGAGCCGCTCAGCCGGGCCACGTCCTCCAGGGTGTAATCGCGCTTGATGCCGTTCCAGCGTTTGGCGTGGATTTCTTCGACGGCGTTGAAGCCGGTGCTGTGGTCGAGCGGTGCCATGGTCGCGATCTCCTTCTTATACCCTTCTCCGGGGCCGGTGCCCCTGCCTGCATCGCTTCGGAAGGTGCGGTGCAGCGATGAACAACAGGTATCGCTATAATGCACGGCGAGCAATAAGTGCCTGATTGTAAAAGGGTAATCCTGTAAAGGTCAGTTACTCGCTTGCCGTAAATTCGTAAAGCTTGTAAATTTTGCGGCACTGCGGCGAAGACGGGGGACGGCCGGTGGGAGCGGACAAGAAGGCGATGCTGGGGCACAAGGTCCGCCGGCTGCGGCGCGACCACAACCTGACCCAGGCGCAGATGGCGGAGCAGCTCGGCATCTCGGCCAGCTACCTCAACCTGATCGAGCACAACCAGCGCCCGGTGACGGTCCAGCTCCTGCTGAAGCTGGGGCAGGCCTTCGAGATCGACCTCCAGGCCTTCGCCGAGGACGAGGAGAGCCGGCTGATCGCGGGGCTGCGCGAGGTGTTCGCCGACCCGCTGTTCGCCGGCAGCGACGTCAAGAACTCCGATTTCCGCGAGCTGGCCGCCGTCGCCCCGACCCTGGGCCAGGCGGTCGTCACGCTCTACCAGGCCTACCGCGAATCGCGCGAGGACATCGAGGCGCTGGCCGGGCGGGTGGCTGACCGCGACAAGCTCCAGGTCGTCCAGGCCGCGGCCTTCCCGGTGGAGGAGGTCCGCGATTTCTTCCACGCCCAGGGCAACCATTTCCCCGAGCTGGAAAGTGCCGCGGAGGAGTTGTGGAGCGACCTGAAGGTGGAGAGCGGCGACCTTTACCGCGGCCTGACCGACTTTCTCAGCCGCGCCCACGGCGTGCGCGTCAAGCTGATGCCGATGGACGTGATGGGCACCGGCCTGCGCCGGTTCGACCGGCACAGCCGACGCATCCTGCTGTCGGAGATGCTGCCGCCGAGCGGCCGCAATTTCCAGCTCGCCTGCCAGATCGCCCTGCTTCACCACCGCGACCTGTTGGACCGCCTCGCCGCCGGAACGTCCCTCTCGGGCGACGAGGCGCGGCGGCTGACCCGCATCGGGCTGTCCAACTATTTCGCCGGCGCCGTCCTGATGCCCTACGACCGCTTCATCGAGGCGGCCCGGTCGGTCCGGTACGACATCGAGATCCTGGGCCACCGGTTCGACGCCAGCTTCGAGCAGGTCTGCCACCGGCTGACCACGCTCCAGCGGCCGGGCGCCAAGGGCGTGCCGTTTTTCTTGATCCGGGTGGACAACGCGGGCAACGTCAGCAAGCGGTTCAGCGCCGGCAGCCTGAACTTCGCGCGGTTCGGCGGCGCCTGTCCGCGCTGGAACGTCCATGACGCCTTCCGGTCGCCGGGGCAGATCATGACCCAGCTGGCCCGGATGCCGGACGGCACGACCTATTTCAGCATCGCCCGCACGGTGGACAAGAGCGGCGGCGGCTGGCGCAGCCCGCCCCAGCAGTTCGCCATCGGGCTGGGCTGCGACGTCGCCCATGCCGGGCAGCTGGTCTATGCCGAAGGCGTCGACCTGGACAATGTCGGCGCCGCGACGCCGATCGGCGTCAACTGCCGCCTATGCCCGCGCCTGGACTGCAGCCAGCGGGCCTTCCCGCCGCTGAACCACCGCCTGATCATCGACGAGAACCAGCGCGGCCTGTCCACTTACTTCTTCATACCGGGCCAGCAACAGACGGAACTTTGACGCACCTTGGCAGGTTGAAAGAGCGAACCAGTCTTTTAAAGTGCAGTCTTCAGTTTCAGACTTTGACCAAAATTGTCGCACATGGTAATTTTTTGCCTGAAAAACTGCTTATATTCCTCGAAATTCAGTCTTTTGTTTGACGTGTCAATAACCACTTTGCACCTTCTCTTGGGGCACGACATATAAATCCTGGTATCGAAGCAGCCAATATGGTCTTCAACCGTTCATGATGCCTGATGAAACTATTGCAGGAACTTGGCTCCGATGACGGTCAACGACAGCGATACCGCTCGGCCCCTCGGTGCCGAACGCTTCAATAAGCCATTCTATCGCCTGCTGATGGCCCTCGGCCTGTTCGAGCCGTCCCGCAGGGTGAACCGCTGGTTGTACCGGGTCCGCACCCAGCGGCGGGCGCTGGCCGGCCAGGGCCTCGTGCCCGAGCAGAAGCTCACCGCCAGCTTCGTCGACGCCATCGAGCGCCTGCGCGGCCTGAACGGCGGCAAGCCGATCGGCGACTACATGGAATTCGGCGTCTGCTACGGCTCGTCCATGGCCTGCATGCACGACGCGCTGGCCCGGACCGGCACGTCCGGCGTCCGCCAGTTCGGCTTCGACAGCTTCGAGGGGCTGCCGCCGGAGACCGACCATCAGGACAACCAGCTCTGGAGCAGCGGCCAGCTCGCCTCGTCGATCGAGTTCGCCCGCAAGCTGCTGACCCGCCGCGGCGTGGACTGGAGCAAGACCTTCCTGATCAAGGGCTGGTTCAAGGACACGCTGACTCCCGACCTGGTCGAGCGGCACGGCATCCGCCATGTCGGCATCGCCATGATCGACTGCGACATCTACACCTCGGCCCGCGATTCGCTGGCCTTCGTCGAACCCCTGGTCGGCGACCACGCGGTCTTCCTGTTCGACGACTGGCACGCCGGCGGCCTGGCGGAGCAGAACCTGGGCGAGAAGCGCGCCTTCGACGAGTTCCTGCGCCGCAACCCGGACATCACGACGACCCAGCTGCCGGCCTATGACGAGAATTCGGCCGTGTTCCTGCTGACCCGGACCAAGGCCCGGCCGAACGCCTGACGGCAGGCCGGAGCCCCCGCCGGGACCGGTGCCGGGCGGGGCCGTTTTTCAATGCCGGGTGGCGGCGATTTCGTGTAGATATCGCCGCCATGCGTGTCCCCGTCCTACTGGCCGTGCTGGCCGTCGCCGTCCTGGGCAACTTCGCCCTGTGGGCGCTCCCCAATCGTCCCCAACCGCTCGAGCCGCCTCCCGGCGGCAAGCTGCAAAGCGTGTCCTTCGCGCCGTTCCGCGACGGGCAGAGCCCGCTGACCATGGTCTACCCGACGCCGGCCCAGATCGAGGAGGATCTCCGCCTGCTGAAGGACGAGGTCACGGCGGTCCGGACCTACACCAGCCGCGAAGGGCTGGAGAACGTCCCGCCGCTCGCCCGCAAGTACGGGCTCAAGGTGATGCAGGGCTCCTGGATCGGGCCCAAGACCGACCTGAACGAGGAGGAGATCGCCGCCCAGATCCGCCTCGCCAACGAGTATCCCGACGTGATCGACCGCGTGATCGTCGGCAACGAGGTGCTTCTGCGCGGCGACCGCACCGTCGAGCAGCTCGTCGACTATATCCGCCGGGTCAAGGCCCAGGTGGAGCAGCCCGTGACCTATGCCGACGTCTGGGAATGGTGGCTGAAATACCCGCAGATGGCGGACGAGGTGGACTTCATCACCATCCACCTGCTGCCCTACTGGGAGGACGTCCCGGCCGGCGTCGAGGGCGCCGAGGAACGCATCCTCGAAGCCTACCGCGAGATCCACGAGCGTTTCCCCGGCAAGCCGATCCTGGTCGGCGAGGTCGGCTGGCCGACCGCCGGGCGGACCCGCGGCCCGGCCGAGACCGGGCTGGTCAACAAGGCCCGGTTCGTCAACCTGTTCGTCCGCATGGCCGAGCGGGAGGGCTTCCAGTACAACATCGTCGAAGCCTTCGACCAGGGCTGGAAATCGGCCAACGAGGGCACCGTCGGCGCCAACTGGGGCCTGTTCTCCACCGACCGCGACCGCAAGTTCTCGCTCGCCGGGCCGGTCGTCGAGAATCCGGACTGGATGCGCCACTTCGCGCTGTCGAGCGGCCTCGCGGTGGTGGCCGTACTGGCCGCCGCGGCGGCGGTGCCGGGGCTCGCCGGCTCCCTGCGGCCCGGCCGCGCGCTGGTCCTGGCGATCCTGGCCCAGGGCATGGCGAGCGCCCTGGTCCTGGCCGGGCACGTCGCCTGGACCCAGACCTATTACCCGTTCGAAACCGTCCGCGCCGCCCTGCTGTTCGCGCTGGAGGTCGTCCTGGCCGCGGCGATACTCGAATCGGCGGCCCGCCTCCTGGCGGACCCACGGGACGGGAAGGCCGGGATGCTGGCCGGCGCCGGCGCCGCGGCGGCCTGGATCATGGCGGCGGTGGCGGTCGTCGCGACCGCGCTGCTGATCTTCGACGGGCGCTACCGGGACTTCCCCGTTCCCGACTACCTGGTCCCGGGCTTGGCCCTGCCGGCGCTGGGGCTGGTCCGCCTCGCCCTCCAGGGCGGCGGGCTGCACTCGCTGACGGTACGAGGCGCCCTGGGCGGCGCTTCGGCGGCCTTGTCGTCGGTCCCGGCCGGACGGGCGGCGCTCGCCCTGGCCGTGCTCCTGCCGCTCGGCGCCGCGGGCATCGTGATTCGGGAAGGCACCGTCAACACGGAGGCGATGGCCTGGGCGGGGCTCCTGGTGCTCACCGCCATACCCTACGCGGCTGCAATCGCGGCGGCCCGCAGCAAGGTTTCGTCAACCAAAAGCATTTTATCAGCATCTCGTTAACCATATGAAAACCCGGCCCGCCCACCCTGTGCTCCGAACTTTGGGAGTAAGGAGGGGGCCGGGATGCCTCATCGGGTTAATACGAAATCGCCGGCGCGGCTGCTGGCCGGCGTCGTCGCCATCGCCCTGGGTTGTTCGGCATCGTCCCGGGCCGACCCCGCCATCGATCCGGCCGACCTGAACAACGCGGTGATCGCGGCCGGACAGCAGACCCGCGCCGTGATCAACCGGCTCAACGATCTCCACGCATCCCATGCCGGCGGCGCGCCCAACGGCGGCAACCGCGCCGAACGGCTCAGGCTGGAACTGGACGAGAAGCAGGTGCCGCTACGTGCCTTCTCGCGCTTCATGCCGCCGGCCCTCAAGGATTCCCGCACCGGCCCGGTCGGCACCTTCTTCAGCGGCAGCGCGCGCCTCGCGAAGAAGGCCGGCCGGCACGAGCGCGGCGGCACCATGCTGGAGACGCCCGGCCTGACGGCGGGGGCCGACATGCAGGTCGGCGACCACAGCTCGATCGGCGTCGCCGGCGGCTATGTCGCGACGGCGGAGAAGCTGTCGGGCCGCAGCATCGCCGTCTACGGCGCCCACATGGTGAAGCCCGGCCTGACGCTCGACGCGGTCGCCGGGACCGGCGACCTGTCCTTCGCGACCGGAGGGGCCGACCTGATGTTCGGCGGCCTGGGCCTCCGCAACGAACTTCGGCTGGACGGCGGCCTGATCCTCGCCGCCACCACCCGCTTCAACTATGCCGCGGCCGAGGGCGGCGACTCCGACGCCGACAGCGAGCTCGCGACCGGGACCGTCGGGGTGCAGGCCAGCTACCGCATCGATTACCTGTGGGGCACGCTGATGCCGCGGGCCGGCATCGAGCATATCCACGAACTGGCCGACGCGGCGGTGCAGCCGACCGAGACCAGCATCCGCTTCGGCCTCACCGCCCACCACCGCGACGGCGGCATCCTGACGATCGACCACTCCACCACCCAGGCCCGGATCCATACCCTGCGGGCGGCGCTGAAGGTCAAGTTCTGACGGAACTGCCGCAGCCTCCGCCCGTCAGGGCGAGGGAGACAGGCGTCCCGGGGGCCGCCCCAGCTTTTCGCGCAGCAGTTCGGCGGCCCCGGCCATGCCGACCAGGGCGACGATCCGCGGCATCAGGGTGCGCAACTCGGAGAACCGCCGCTTCCGGAAGGCCGCCATCGCCTCGTAGATCAGCCCTTTGGCCAGCGAAACCCGGATCTGCCGGCCTATCCGCCCCCTGCACGCCCGCGCGAGCCGGCGGCAATGGTCGGTGTCGATCTCGCGCAGCGCGGTGAAATGGGTCAGCGCGCCGATCAGGATGCGGCGCTCGGCGGCGGTCAGCTCCTTCCCGTTCCTGACGATCCAGGCCAGGTCCTGCCCGGCCTTGTCCGGGACGACGTGCCGCGTCGCGATCGCGAAGCGCTGGATCCGGGCGGTCTGCTCGCTGTAGGCCCTGGATGTCGGGACATAGCGGTCCAGGGGCAGCCCGTCCAGCAGCTCCGAGATGAAGATCCTGTTGTAGCGGCTCCACGCGACGGAAGGGTCCGCGCCGCTGAGCGACTGGGCCAGGGTGCCGCGGGTCCCCGGGTGCCGGCGCTGGATGAAGGTGGGCTCCTCGATCCGCGCCGGCGGGTAGTGGCGCGCGAGCTTCAGCATGATGTCGTAGTCTTGGCACCGGACCAGCCGTTCGTCGAACAGTCCGACCCGCACCAGGCACTCGGTCCTGGCGACGACGGCCGGCTGGCCGTAGACGAAGCAGTGCTCCATCATCCGGATCAGGAACTCGTCCGCCTTCGCCGGCCAAAGCCTCGCCTCGTACTCGACGGCGATCCGGCCGTCGGGTCCGGAACGTCCCACCTGGACCGCGCTGTAGGTGAACCCGGCCTCGGGGTTCCGCTCCAGGGCGGTCAAGTGGCGGTCCAGCGCGTCGGGCAGCGCCACGTCGTCGTCGTCGAAGACCCAGATGCAGTCGCCCCTAGCCAGCGGCACCGCCCTGTTGATGGCCGTCGACTTGCCGCCGTTCGGCTTGGAGACGACTTCGATCCGGCCCGAATAGGCCTCCAGCACCGCCAGGGTATCGTCGGTCGAGCCGTCGTCGACCACGATGACTTGGTCCGGCGCCCTGGTCTGGCCCAGTATGCTGTCGATCGCATCCGCGATGTAGCCCGCCCGGTTGAAGGTGGGAATGATCACGGTGCAGGTCAGGCGCTTCATCTCCCGGTTCCCGTTCGGCCGATCCGTTCGGGTGGGGCTCCGGTCGGCCGCCGCCGGGATATCCTCACCCATGGGAGTCACTGTACATGGTCATCGGTGGTCCGGCACGGTGGGATCGACCGATTCGTCCCGGGTCCCTCAAGCCAGCCTGGCGTCCAGGGTGATCTCCGTCGCCGCCAGCGCCTTGGAGACGGGGCAGCCGGCCTTGGCTTCCTCGGCCTGCTTCCGGAATCCCGCCTCGTCGATGCCGGGGACCTCGGCCTCGCAGACCAGGTCGATCCGGCTGATCCTGAACCCGCCGTCCGCCTTCTCCAGGTGGACCTTGGCGGTGGTCGAGACCCGCTCCGCCGGATGGCCGGCGCCCGCGAGCCCATGGGCCAGCGCCATGGAGAAGCAGCCGGCGTGGGCCGCCGCGATCAGCTCCTCGGGGTTGGTGCCGCTGCCCGATTCGAAACGCGACGGGAAGGAATAGGCGCTGTCCACGACGCCGCTGCCGGTCCTGATCCGGCCGGTCCCGTCCTTGAGCGCGCCGCGCCATTCGGCTTCCGCCGTCCGCACTGCCATGATCGTCCTCCGTCGATAGGGGTCCGTGCCTGCAGAACACGCCGGCGGGCGTTAAGGTCCCGCCTCTTCCGGGCCGGCCCGTTTCACGATGTCACGCCCTTACATCCTGCTTGGCGGCGCGGGCGCGCCTGGATCATCGTCGGGCGGTGATCGTCCGTCCGGAGCATCATGCCTCAACGAGCGGCCTTCCCCGTCGGTTCGACGGTCCCGCGGGCCGCCGCAGCCCTGGCTGCGGCGCTGATGGTCTGCGTCTGCCTGCTTGCCGCCTCGGCCGGTTCCGCCCAGGCGCAGAACGCCGCCCGGACGGTCATGCTGGTCAACGAGATGGATGTCTACGCGCTCGGACGCGACATGGAGCTGTTCGAGGACCCGACCGGCCGCCTGACCATCGACCGGGTGGCTACCCCCGAGTTCTCGCACCGCTTCCAGCCCGGCCGGGCGGACGAGCCGAATTTCGGCCTGACCCGGTCCGCCGTCTGGGCGAGAGTCACCCTGAACAGCATCCTGGCGGTCCACCGGGACTGGTTCCTGGTGTTCCGCGAGGCCCTGGTCGACCGGGTCACGGTCTATGTGCCCCGGCCGGACGGCGGCTGGACGGCGCTGGAGGGCGGCATGCTGGCATCGCGGAGCTATTTCCGGCTGGCCCACCGCTATCCCGTCTTCCCCCTCTGGCTCCAGCCGGCCGAGCAGCCGACCCTCTATGTCCGGGTGGAGAACCGCGGCACGCTGACGATCCCGCTGGTCATCCAGTCCGTGGCGTCGCTCTACACCTCCGACCGGTCCGAGCAGCTCCTGTTCGGGACCCTGTTCGGCATCCTGATGACGGTCTGCGTCTACCTGTTCTTCATCTGGCGGGTCATGCGCGAGCGCTGCCAGCTCTACCTGATCCTGATGCAGCTGTCGGTCACCTTCTACATCGCCTCGGCGAACGGCTTCCTGGCCGAGTACCTGTGGCGCGGCATGCCGTGGTGGACCGGCTATTCGGTGCCGCTGTCGATCCTGCTGGCCATGATCACCGGCATCCTGTTCGCCGACAGCTTCCTGGCGGTCCGGAGACACATGCCGGCCTTCTACCGCGTGCTCCGCCTGCTGGTCCTGACGCTGGCGTCCCTGGCCGTGCTGGCGGCCTTCGACCGCCTGCTCGTCAACAGGCTGCTGCCGTGGTGCGTGATCGGCATGGTCGCGGTGTTCCTCCATGCCGGGCTCGGCGCCATCCGCCTCAAGGTGGACGGCGGGCCGGTCTTCCTGGTCGCCTTCTCCGCCCTGCTGGGCGGCGGCTTGGCGCGCAGCCTGGTCAGCCTCGACCTGCTGCCGGCCAACCTGCTCACGTCCAACATGTTCGATGCCGGGGCCGCGGTCTCCTCCGTGGTCTTCGCGGTCGGCATCGCGGGTCAGTTCAAAACCCGGCAGGAGGAGAAGGAGCGCGCGCTCCGCCTCAGCAACGAGCGGTTCGCCCTGGCCGCCGACGGCGCCAGCGCCGGCCTGTACGACTGGGACCTGGTCACCGGCACCGTTTATTACTCGCCCCGCATGGCGGAGCTCTACGGCGGCCCGGCCGCCGACCTGGGCACCTCGGCCGAGGCCTGGACGCGGCAGATCCATCCCGCCGACGCGACGCGGGTGCGCCGCGCCTACCGCGCCTTCCTGAAGAGCCGGTCGAACACGGTGGCCCTGGAATACCGCCTGCTGTCGCGGGACGGCAGGATGCGCTGGGTCTCGACCACGGGGGCCGCGGTGCGCGATCCGCGCACCAACTGGGTGCTCCGGGTCGCCGGCTCGACCGCTGACATCACGGAGAACAAGCGGGCGGAGGAGAGCCTGCGGGCGTCGGAATCGCTGAAGGCCGCGGTCATCGCCTCCTCCCTCGACTGCATCATCACCAGCGACGCCGAGGGCCGGATCATCGAATTCAACCCGGCGGCCGAGCAGACCTTCGGCCATGACCGGGACTCCGTGCTGGGCAGGCCGCTGGGCGACATCATCATGCCGGTGCTCCAGCGCGCCCGCCACACCGCCGGCATGCGGCACTATTTCGACACCCGCGAGCGCCACCTGCTCGGCCGCCGGGTCGAGGTCGAGGCGATGCGCTCCGACGGCACCGTGTTCCCGGTGGAACTGGCGGTCAACGAGGTCAAGGCCGGCGGGCAGGCGGTCTTCACCGCCTTCGTCCGCGACATCACCGAACGCCGGCGCGCCCAGGCCCAGATCGCCAGCCAGCGCGAGGCGCTCCTCCAGTCGGAGAAGCTGGCAGCATTGGGCTCGCTGCTGGCCGGCGTGGCGCACGAGCTGAACAACCCGCTGTCGGTGGTGGTCGGCCAGTCCGTCCTGCTGGAGGAAACCGCGCCGGACGACCCGACGGCCCAGCGCGCCCGCAAGATCCACCGCGCCGCCGATCGCTGCGCCCGCATCGTCAAGACCTTCCTGTCCCTGGCCCGGCGCAGCCCGCCGGAGCGGCAGGAGGTCGACCTGAACGAGATCGTGCTGGCCGCGGTCGAGCTGGTCGGATACTCGCTGCGCACCGACGGGATCGAGCTGGCCCTTGCCTTGTCGCCCGCGCCGGCCCGGCTGTGGGGCGATGCCGACCAATTGAACCAGGTGGTCACCAACCTGGTGGTCAACGCGCGGCAGGCGCTCCAGGGGGCTCCCGGACCGCGGCGGCTGGAGGTCTCGGTCGTCCGCGTCCCCGGACCGCCGGTGATCCGCCTGACCGTGGCCGACAACGGTCCCGGCGTGCCGGCCGGCATCCGGACCCGGATCTTCGACCCCTTCTTCACGACCAAGCCGGCCGGGATCGGCACCGGGGTGGGGCTGTCCATGTGCCACAACATCATCGACAGCCACGGCGGCACCATCGCCCTCGGCGAGACGCCCGGCGGCGGCGCCACCTTCGCCGTCGAGTTGCCGGCGCGCGATCCGGCCCCGGCCCCCGCGCCCGAGCCGCCGCAGGCCCCGGCGGACGTCCGGCCCCTGAACCTGCTGATCGTCGACGACGATCCCGAGATCGCCCTGACCCTCGCCGAGATGCTCCAGCCCGACGGCCACTGCATCTCCGTCGCCCAGAACGGCGCGGAGGCGCTGGAACGCCTCGCCTCGGATCCCTGCGACCTGGTGATCAGCGACGTCCGCATGCCCGGACTGGACGGTCCCGGCCTCTACCGCGAGCTGGAGGCCCGCCATCCCCACCTGCTGGGGCGCATCGTCTTCGTTACCGGCGACACGCTGAGCGACGCCGTGCGGGACTTCCTGGGCAGGACCGGCGTGCCCGTTCTCGAAAAGCCCTACGAGCCGGCGGACCTGAAGGCGATGGTCGCCCGGCTGGTCGGCGAGCCGTGACCGACCGGGACGGCATCAATAGATGTTGAACGGGAAATAGCGCGAGTTGATTCTCAGGAAGGTCCCGTTGCGCAGCAGCCTGTCGATCGCCGCGTCCACCCGCTCCACCAGGTCCGTATCGCCGAGGCGCATGGCGACGCCGATCCCCTCGTCCACGTAGAAAGGATTCCCGATCCAGGCGAAACCGGCGCCCTGCGGCGTGTTGAGGAAGTGCCAGAGCCCCAGCCCGTCGGCGAGCACGAGGTCCAGCCGTCCCGCGACGAGCGCTTCCAGCATCTCCCCCTGGGTCTCGAACAGGGTCGGCTTGACCGCGGGGCCGTAGGTTCGGAGGAGATGATCGACATGGGCCGTGCCGGTGACCACGCCGATCCGCCGGCCGGCAAGGCTGTCCGCCGTGACCGGCGCCGTTTCGGCGCGGTCCGCCAGGAACCGGATCGGGGTGGAGTAGTATTTGGCCGAGAAAGCCACGAGCCGCCGCCGATCCTCCGTGATCGCGAGGCTGGCCATGACGGCGTCGACGCGGCCGTCGCGAAGCGCCTGGACAAGCTGTTCGAACGGGATATCGACCCACTGGCAGACGGCGCCGAGGCTGTCGCAGATCTGGTTTCCCAGGTCGACCTCGAACCCGGTCAACCGGCCTTCGGCGGTGAAATAGGCGAAGGGCGGGTATCGCGCGTCGGTCCCGATGCGGAGCGTTTCGCCCCGCACCGGTGCCGACAGTCCCGCCACCCCCGGAAAGGCCAGCCCCAGGAGGACCAGCACCAGCAACGCCTTGATCACGGCACCGCGCCCCCGTTCGGATCACTCCCGGAACACTAGGGGTCGAAAGGGGTAGCGTCAACGGCGGGTGCCATCGCCGCTGCAATCCAAAGCTGGGGGGCAGCGAACAAGAGCAGCGACATCCGCTGCGTCGTCATGACCGAGATTGATCCACGGTTGTCCGACATGTTGATCGCGCGTTTCCAACAAAGATTGATTAGGGGTAGGAACGCTCCCTTTTCGTCATACCCGGACTTGATCCGGGTATCTCCCTGCATGCCGGCGCTGGTGGAGTCTGCAGGCGATGACCGGGGCAAGCCCGGTCATGACGAAAGGGGTTTGTTTTGCCTGCACAATGCCTTTGCGCATGCGACGATCACCGCCCATTCCCTCGCGGCGCCACCATGCCTTGAGATCCGCGGGTCAAGCCCGCGGATGACGAAGACCGGCGTGGATCACGACTGCATTGCAGGCGGCCGGTTTCCGTCAGCGCAGGCCGAGGAACGACAGGATCGCGATGATGACGACGACCACGCCGATGATGACGAAGATGTTGGGCATTCATAAACTCCGGAATCTGGACAAGACGAGCAGAAAACGTTCAAATCGTGGCAAAGTTCCGCAATTTCCATAACTGGAACAAATTGCGGAGTGGACTGTTTATGACTCAGCGTGAACTACGGCCGGAACGACTGATGACCTTGAAGAAAACCCTGACTGCCACCGCATTGGCGATTGCGATCTGCCTGCCATTCTCTTTCGATACCGCCCACTCGACTGGAAAGCCCGGCGCCGATTTCAGGCAGGTCGGGACCGCGTCCTGGTACGGCCCCGGCCTGCACGGCAAGAAGACCGCGAGCGGCGCGCGGTTCGACCAGAACAAGCTGACGGCGGCGCACCGCTCGCTGCCCCTGAACACCGTGGTCAAGGTGACCAACCTGGAGAACGGCAAGGCCGTCAAGGTCAAGGTCAACGACCGCGGTCCCTATGCCAAGAAGCGGGTCATCGACCTGTCGCGGGCCGCCGCCCGCAAGCTCGACATGACCGACGACGGCACCGCCCGCGTCCGGATCGAAGTCGCCGAATATCCCGGATCCGACCAGACCGCCTCGTCCAACTGAGGCCTCGGGAACAGGATCCCCGGACGGCGCCGGCCCCGGAGGCCGACGCCGGATCACGGGGATCAGGCCTGCCCTTCGTCCTGGTGCTGGTGCTCGCTGCTGACGCGCCAGACCTTGCTGGCCTGCGGCCCGGTCTCCCCGACGACCTCCACGTAATGGACCGGATCGCCCTCGGAGAAGCTCTCCAGTTCCTCGTTCATCACCGAGTTGCGGTGGAACCAGAGCTGGGTTCCCTCGGCGGTGCGCAGGAAGCCGAAATCATTGTTGGGATTGATCCGCATGATGTGGCCGTGCATGGGCGCATCGTGCGGCTTGGTGACCTCGCTCGACAGCTTGCCCTTGTAGCCCTTCAGCATGCGCTCGGCAGTGTCGAAGGCGTCCTTCAGCACGGTATAGACATCCGGGTCCGCGAATCGCTCGGTCGCCCGGTTGGGCTCCTTGCTGACCACGAGGTCGTCGCCCGGCACCGACATCTCGATCCGGACACGGTAGATGTTGCCTTTCTGATGCTGCCGGTGCGGCGCTTCGACCACCACTCGGCAGGCCACCAGACGCGGAAACAGTTTCTCCAGTTTGGCAACACGTTCGCGCACGCGGGTTTCCACAGTTGCGGAGGGCTCGAGATTGTGGAAGGCGATTTCCAGCGGAACGTCCATGGTATTCGATCCTCGATGCTTCGTGTTCAATGCCCCTCCCAACAGATGAAGGCCGGCATCGGCACGCAGGTCGTGGAGTCCCGACCCGTGATCGGGCGGCCCCGCCGCGGCCGGGGATTCACGCCCCATCTTTCTGCGAAAATGAAACGATATTCCTGCGAGTTTAAAATATATCTTTCCTGCCTCCGGGTTCATCCAAAATATCGCTTGCTCATATCCCAGTATTTACTTCACATCTATAACCTGGAGTTAAGACTGCGGTAATAGACTTTTGCCGATAATCTGTCCGGAACGAGGATTATGGCCGTCGCATGGAGCGACGTCGGGGAGACAGCAGAGTGCCGAACGAGATGGACGTCCAGGATCAACATGGGTCGATCTTCAGTCGCGACGCGGTCGTTCGGCTTGGGCGATCCCATGTCGCGTCCCCGGCCCCCTCCCGCGAAGCCTCCTCCCCCGACACCTTCCTGACGCGGACGCTGAACCGGATCCTGACCGCCGCCAACGGCCTCGACGAGGTCCCGACGCCGGAACCGGCGCTCGGAAGGATCGCCGCCCTGCTGGAGACCATACCGGGCATCTCGGGCGTCGAGTTCCAGCTCGGCAACACCGGGGACCAGCAGGCCCAGCATATGGAAACACCGGCGGCGGACTCTCCCGCCTGCGGGAGCCTGCGCCTGGTCTCCCGCCGCGGATCTGCCGAGGACCGGACCTACCTGATTCCCCTGCGGGCCGGCCGCTCCCACCATGGCTGGCTGCGCCTGCGGCACGACCCGGATGTCCCGCTGTCCCGCCTGTCGAGCGAACTCGGGACGATCTGCCGGCTGGTCGCCCTCCACCTGGAGAAGCGCCGCTCGGCGGACCTGCTGGAGCAGGCGAACCACGACGTGGCGGAGCTGCGCGCGACGCTGGAACGCGCCGCGGACCGGAAGGACGCCGGCCGCCGTGATCCCGGGCCTGACGATGCGGGCTTCGACGACAGGGAAAGGGCGCTCCTCCTCGCCGTCGTGCGCGCCCAGGGCGCGGTCCTGCGCGGCGAGCCGGCGGAGGATGCCCTGGACCCGCTGTTCGCCGCCCTCCGGGATCTCACGGGCAGCAGCGCCGTCCGGACCGGCTGCGACGGAGCCCTCGAATTCGAGGACCCGGCATCCACCTTGCCGCCCGGCCTGCTGGCCGAGGCCCGCTCGGCGGTCGCATCCATCCTCGCGTCGGAAACCCGCGGCGTCGAGCTGTGCGAAGCCAGGCAGCGGGCCGACCGCGCCGAATTCGCCGACCTCGCCAAGACCGAGTTCCTGGCGACCATGAGCCACGAGCTGCGCACGCCGCTGAACGCGATCCTCGGCTTCTCCGAACTGCTGAAGAACCAGACCTTCGGCCCGCTCGGCTCCGCCCGCTACGTCGGCTACGCCTCCGACATCTTCGACAGCGGCAAGCTGCTGCTCCAGATCGTCTCCGACATCATGGACGTCGCCAAGGTCGAGACCGGGCGGATCCATCTCGCCCATGACTGGGTCGACGCGGACCATCTGGTGTCGTCCGTGGTCCGTCTGATCGAGCCGCGCGCCGCGGCGGCCGGCATCGCGTTCGAGACCCGGATCGCCCGGCAGCCGCTGCCCCGCCTGTGGGCGGACGAGCGGCTGATCAAGCAGGCGCTGCTCAACGTCCTGTCCAACGCGGTCAAGTTCACGCCGCCGGGCGGCAGCATCCGGCTGACGGTGGACACGGCCCGGCTCGACTCCGGCGACACCGGCCTCGGGATCGAGATCGCGGACACCGGTCTGGGAATCGCGGCCTCGGAACTGACCCGGGTGTTCGAACCGTTCCACCGCGGCGACTGCGCGACCAACCGCCGGTTCGAAGGCACCGGGCTGGGCCTGCCGCTGGCCCGCTCCTTCATCGACCTCCACGGCGGATCGCTCACCCTCGACAGCATCCAGGGCGCCGGGACCACGGTACGCATCAGCCTGCCGCCCGCCGCCGCGGAATAGGGCGGGCCGCCGGAAGCGGCTCAGCGCTCCGCGAAGAACCGGGCGATCGTCTCCGCCGCAGTCCCGATATGCCGCCTCAGGACCTCCGTGGCCCGGGCGGCGTCGCGCTCCCGCGCGGCCTCCAGCATGAGGCGGTGGTCCTCCTGGGACATGTGCTCCGGTCCCTTGGCGGCGAGGTGGAAACGTAGGTACCGGTCGAACGACGCGAGCTGGGCCTCGACCAGCGCCAGCAGCTTGGGGTGCCCGGCGCGGACATAGAGCGACATGTGGAAGCGCCGGTTCAGTTCGCCCATCCGGGACGGGTCGGCCTCGTCGTCCATCTCCCCGATCAGGTCGGCGGCCCGGCCGAAATCCTCCTCCTCCAGTTTCGGGATCGACAGCGCCAGCGCCGCCGGCTCCAGCGCCAGCCGGATCGCATAGGTATCCGCCGCGTCCGCGGCGGAGATCTCCGTCACCACGGCGCCCCGGTGGGGGACGAAATCGACCAGCGCCTGGGCTTCGAGCTGGCGCAGGGCCTCGCGCACCGGCATCCGACTGACCTGGAACGCCTCCGCGAGGTCCTCCTGCCGCAGCGGCGTGCCGCCCGCCAACTTGCCGGTGAGGATGGCCGTGCGCAGGGTCGCCTCGACGAACCCGGTGGCGGTGCGGTGGCGCGGCGGCGCCTCGGCGATCAGCGCGGCCAGGCCGGCCGAGGCGGAAGGGCGGTTCAGGCTCATCCGATATCCAGGTGTTGATTGGATCCAATTTTCATGTAGGCTCGTCCCGATCGTTTTCCAACCCGGATCCAGCGACGAGGACAGCCGCCATGCGGAAGGATACCGCACTCCGGTCCCTGCTCCAGCCCACGACCGCCGGCTTCCTGGCCGCCCTCGTCGGGTTCGGCAGCGCCTTCCCGATCGTCCTCCAGGGTCTCGCCGGAGTCGGAGCCTCCCCCGCCCAGGCCGCGTCCGGCCTGCTGGCGCTGTGCCTCGTGACCGGGGTGCTGGGTGCTGCCCACAGCATCGCGACGCGCCAGCCGATCAGCATCGCTTGGTCGACACCGGGCGCCGCCCTGCTGATCGCGACCGGCGTTCCGGACGGCGGCTTCCCCGCGGCGGTCGGCGCCTTCGTCGTCGCGGGGGGCCTGGTGGTGCTCGCCGGCCTGTGGCGGCCGTTCGGCCGCGCCGTCGTCGCGATCCCCATGGGCCTGGCGAGCGCCATGCTGGCCGGCGTGCTGCTCGACCTCTGCCTGGCGCCGGTCCGGGCGGTCGGCGCGCTGCCGGAACTGGCGCTCCCGATCGTCGTCACCTGGGCGCTGGGCTGGCGCTTCGCCCGGCTCTACGCCGTGCCGCTGGCCGTGCTGGTCACCGTCCTGATCATCCTGTTCGCCACCCCGATACCCGAGGGCGCGCTGGCCGACATCTGGCCGAACCCGGTTCTGGTGATGCCGGAATTCACCCTGCCGGCGGTGGTGAGCATCGCGTTGCCCCTGTTCATCGTCACCATGGCGTCGCAGAACGTGCCGGGCCTCGCGGTCCTGCGGGGCAACGGCTACCAGCCGCAGGTCGCCCCGGTCTTCGTCTCGACCGGGCTGTTCAGCGCGGCCTCGGCCCTGTTCGGCGGCCACGCGGTCAACCTCGCCGCCATCACCGCGGCGCTCTGCGCAGGGCCGGAAGCCCACCCCGATCCGGCGCGCCGCTACCTCGCCCCCGTCGCGGCCGGTGTCGCCTATGTCCTGCTGGGCCTGTTCGCCGGTTTCGCCGCATCCTTCATCGCCGCCTCCCCGCCCCTGCTGATCCAGGCCGTCGCCGGCCTCGCCCTGCTCTCCAGCCTCGCGGGCGCCCTGGCCGGCGCGCTCGGCCGCGACGACGAACGCCTGCCCGCGGTCGTGACCTTCGTCACGACGGCGTCAGGCGTCGGCTTCTTCGGGATCGGCTCCGCTTTCTGGGGCTTGGTGGCCGGCGGACTGCTCCTCGCCCTGGGGCGGAGCGGGGCGGCCCGCTAGGGGACGGAGGCCGGAGCGCCGCATCAGGGTCCCGCGATAAGACCTGCGGGGCCTGCCGTCGTCGAACAGGCCGTCCAGGGAGGTGACGGCCAGCGCCTTGCGGAAAAGCGCATCCATCGCCTCCGGAGCGGTCCGGCGCACCCGGGCCTGAAGGTCCGGAGGAACCGTCCCGAACTGGGATTCCAGATAGAACAGGATGGCGTCCGCCTTGCCCCTGGCCATACCCTGGTGCAACCCCTCCTCTCGGCCCTTCGCGAGCCCCTCGGCGATGCCCTCGGTCCTGCCCTGGCTGAGCCATTCCTTCGCAGCGAGCGATATCAAGTTCCCCTCCCGATCCGGCCTGACCCTGCGCGCCACCCGGGTCAGAAGCTCGACCGTGATGGCTGGAAACGCCCGGATCATATATCGGATGACCTGCTCTTCAAAGACCGTCCCCTCGCGCAGTTCCGCCAGCACCGCGGCCAGCAGGGGTTCCGGGTCGCCGGGGCGGGAGACATGCTTCAACGCCCGCAGCCCGTTCCGCACCTCGGCATCCGATGACAGCTCCGAGTCGGGAACCGGCCCGACGTCGCACAGCAGGTATCCCATGTCGCCGGCGAGTTGGCGAAGATCCTCGTCGGCGTCCACGCAGCCGATGATCGAGGTCGGGACCGTCCAGGGCCGCCGGCCGTGATAGAAGACCAGGGTGATGATCGGGGGCAGCCGCAGCCTGCCGTCGGGACCGATCGTGCCGACGCGGCGCCAGATGTCGACCCGGTATCCCAGCACCTGGACCGGCGTCCAGGCGAAGGGAGAGCTCTTGTGCTCGACCAGGGCATGGAGCAGCAGGGTCCCGGCGTCGCGCAGCGCCAGCCCGTACAGCCGGTCGCTCTGGGTGGGGTTCAGCTCCGGGTCGACGAAGCTGCCGTCGAGCAGCACCGGCGGCTCGTCCGCCAGCCGGCTCACGATATCGGCCGGAAGATAGTCGCGGATCAGGATGCCCGCGCGGCGGGGATCGTCCAGGAGGGCGCGGAACAGGGCCTCGTGCGGAGCGGACATGGAAGCCGAATACCATGGCAGGAGGCGGGCACCGGGCACGTGACCCGATGCCCGCCCCCGACGCCATGCGGCATGGTGTCAGGCCGGGCGGAAGCCCCGCCGGGCGCCTACCGCACCTTGCCCTGCTTCCAGGCCTCCAGCAGTTGCTCGTAGGCGACCGTCTCGCCCTTGGGCTTCTCGTCGGCCAGCTTCGGCTTCGGCGCGCCGGGCTGGTCGAACCAGTACTGGGCGTCCTGGACCTTGTTCAGCTTCGGGCCGCAGTCGCCCTGGACGTTGGCCCGCTCAAGCCGTGCCAGCACGGCGTCCTGGGCCTCGGCCAAGCTGTCCATCGCCTGCTGCGGGGTCTTCTCGCCCGTCACCGCCTCGGCGACGTTCTGCCACCACAGCTGCGCCAGCTTCGGATAGTCCGGAACGTTGGTGCCGGTCGGCGTCCAGGACACGCGCGCCGGGCTGCGGTAGAACTCGACCAGCCCGCCCAGCTTGGGCGCCATGTCGGTCATCGCCTGGGTCTGAAGGTCCGACTCGCGGATCGGGGTCAGGCCGACCATGGTCTTCTTCAGCGAGGTGGACTTCGCCACGGTGAACTGGGCGTACAGCCAGGCGGCCTTGCGGCGATCGACCGGGGTGCTCTTCAGAAGCGTCCAGGAGCCGGCGTCCTGATAGCCCAGCTTCATCCCCTCTTCCCAATAGGAGCCGTGGGGCGACGGTGCCATGCGCCACTTGGGCGTGCCGTCGGCGTTGACCACCGGCAGGCCCGGCTTGGTCATGTCGGCGGTGAAGGCGGTGTACCAGAAGATCTGCTGGGCGATGTTGCCCTGCGCCGGGACCGGCCCGGCCTCGGAGAAGGTCATGCCGCCGGCCTCGGGCGGCGCGTACTTCTTCAGCCAGTCGATGTATTTGGTCAGCGCGTAGACCGAGGCCGGCCCGTTGGTGTCGCCGCCGCGGGTCACGCTGGAGCCCGCCGGGTTGCAGCCCTCGACCCGGATGCCCCACTCGTCCACCGGAACGCCGTTGGGGATGCCCTTGTCGCCGGCGCCGGCCATGCTCAGCCACGCGTCGGTGAAGCGCCAGCCCAGCGACGGGTCCTTCTTGCCGTAGTCCATGTGGCCGTAGACCCGGACGCCGTCGATGTTCTTCACGTCGTTGGTGAAGAAGTCGGCGATGTCCTCGTAGGCCGACCAGTTGACCGGCACGCCCAGCTCGTAACCGTACTTGGCCTTGAACTTCTCCTTCAGGTCCGGCCGCGCGAACCAGTCCGCGCGGAACCAGTAGAGGTTGGCGAACTGCTGGTCGGGAAGCTGGTACAGCTTGCCGTCGGGGGCGGTGGTGAAGCTCTTGCCGATGAAGTCGTCGATGTCCAGGGTCGGCAGGGTGACGTCCTTGCCCTCGCCCGCCATCCAGTCGCTCAGCGCCACCGCCTGGCCGTAGCGGAAATGGGTCCCGATCAGGTCGCTGTCGTTGACATAGGCGTCATAGACGTTGCGCCCCGACTGCATCTGGGTCTGCAGCTTCTCGATGACGTCGCCTTCCTGGATCAGGTCGTGCTTCAGCCGGATCCCGGTGATCTCGCTGAAGGCGCGGGCCAGGGTCTTCGCCTCGTACTCGTGGGTCGTGATGGTCTCGGACACGACCGAGATCTCCATCCCGCGGAACGGTTCGGCCGCCTTGATGAACCATTCCATCTCCTTCAGCTGCTCCTCCTTGGAGAGGCTGGAGGGCTGGAACTCCTGGTCGATCCAGCGCTGGGCCGCGTTCATCTGGTCGGCGGTCTGGGCCAGCGCCGGCAGGGCCGTCAGGGCCAGGGCGGACGCCAGCACCGTGCCGGCCATCAGGGTTCTTCGCACCGTCTTCGACATCGTTTCCTCCGAACCGTTCTTGGTTGTTGTCGTCACGATCGGGCCCTGCTCCCGGGGACCTCGCCGGGGTCGGGCATTCACCCGAACCTCATGACCACCGCCATCCACAGCAGCGACAGGCCGAACGCGATCCACAGGTTCAGGTCGGTGAAGCCGATGATGGCGAGGTGGATATAGGCGCTGCCCAGCAGGCCGATGAACAGCCGGTCGCCGCGCGTCGTCGGCATCGGCAGGAGGCCCCGCCGCTCGACCGAAGGCGACACCGCCTGCCACGCCGTCATGCCCGCCAGGATCAGCGCGATGCCGGCGAAGAAGGCGGCGGTCGGCCCGGTCCAGGCCATCCATTCCAGTTCCAGGGCGAAATCCACGGGCACCGCCTCCTCAGACCCGGCCCAGGGCGAAGCCCTTGGCGATGTAGTTTCGGACGAACCAGATCACCAGCGCGCCGGGCACGATGGTCAGCACCCCGGCCGCCGCCAGCAGGCCCCAGTCCATGCCGGCGGCGCTGACCGTGCGGGTCATGGTGGCGGCGATCGGCTTGGCGTCCACGCTGGTCAGGGTGCGGGCCAGCAGCAGCTCGACCCACGAGAACATGAAGCAGAAGAAGGCGGTCACCCCGATCCCGGCGCGGATCAGCGGCAGGAAGATGGTCAGGAAGAACCGCGGGAAGCCGTAGCCGTCGATATAGGCGGTCTCGTCGATCTCGCGCGGGACGCCGGACATGAAGCCTTCCAGGATCCAGACCGCCAGCGGCACGTTGAACAGGCAGTGGGCCAGCGCCACGGCGATGTGGGTGTCGATCAGCCCGAAGGTCGAGTAGAGCTGGAAGAACGGCAGCAGGAACACCGCCGGCGGCGCCATGCGGTTGGTCAGAAGCCAGAAGAACATGTGCTTGTCGCCCAGGAACCGGTAGCGCGAGAAGGCGTAGGCCGCCGGCAGCGCCACGGCGAGCGAGATCACCGTGTTCAGGGCCACGTACTGGATCGAGTTGAGATAGCCCGAGTACCAGGACGGATCGGTGAAGATCGTGACGTAGTTGGCGAAGGTCACCGTCTCCGGGAACAGGCTGAACCCGCTCAGGATCTCCTGGTTCGGCTTCACCGACATGGCAAGCAGCCAGTAGATCGGCAGCAGCAGGAAGACGAAATAGACGATCAGCCCGACATGGCGCTTCCTGAAGCCGGAACCGGAATGCTTGCCCCGGGCGCTCATCGCGCGTCCTCCCGGTCGGTGTGGGTGATGTAGGTGTAGAAGATCCAGGACAGCAGCAGGATCACCAGGAAGTAGATCAGCGAGAAGGCCGCCGCCGGCCCCAGGTCGAACTGCCCGACCGCGATCTGCGCCAGGAACTGGCTGAGGAAGGTGGTGGCGTTGCCGGGGCCGCCCCCGGTCAGCACGAACGGCTCGGTATAGATCATGAAGCTGTCCATGAAGCGCAGCAGGATCGCGATGGTCAGCACCCGCCGCATCTTGGGAAGCTGGATGTACCGGAACACCGCCCAGGCGGACGCGCCGTCGATCTTGGCCGCTTGGTAGAACGCCTCCGGGATCGACCGCAGCCCGGCATAGCACAGCAGGATCACCAGGGGCGTCCAGTGCCAGACGTCCATGATCAGCACGGTCAGCCAGGCATCGAAGGCGTCGGCGGTATAGTTGTAGGGGATGCCGATGCCGTTGATCGCCACGCCCGCCAGCCCGATGTCCGGCCGGGCGTAGA
Source organism: Skermanella rosea (assembly GCF_016806835.2). Lineage (NCBI taxonomy): Bacteria > Pseudomonadati > Pseudomonadota > Alphaproteobacteria > Rhodospirillales > Azospirillaceae > Skermanella > Skermanella rosea. The sequence continues at coordinate 5,149,002 of NZ_CP086111.1, forward strand.
GCTGCCAGATCGTCCCGACCACGTTCCACGGGATCAGCAGCGGCAGCGCCACCAGCACCAGGCACAGGGACGACTGCCAGCCCCTGGCCGGCAGGGTCAGCGCCACGGCGATCCCCAGCGGGATCTGGATCAGCAGCACGCAGCCGGAAAAGACGAGCTGGCGCAGGAAGGCGCCGTGCAGCCGCTCGTCGTTCAGCACCTGCTCGAACCATTCGGTCCCGACGAAGACCCGCTGGAACGGCCCCAGGATGTCCTGGACCGAATAGTTCACCACGGTCATCAGCGGGATGATCGCGCTGATCGCGACGATCAGGAAGACCGGCAGCACCAGCAGCCAGGCCTTGTTGTCATAGGGGCGGTTGTCCATGCGGCCTCTCCCTTCAGGCGACCAGCCGGCCGTCGGCATAGAGCCGGGTGCGGTCGGGCGGGAAGGTCAGCCAGCCGCGCTCGACCGGGACCGGGGCGTCCTCGTGCAGCTTGGCCTTCACCTGGTGGCGGCCGAGCCTCGCCGTGACGATCTTGAAGTTGCCGAGGTCCTCGACCAGCGCGATCTCCGCCGGCAGGGCGCCGTTCGCCGGGGAGGCGCCGACGCCCAGGTGCTCCGGCCGGATGCCGATCTCCAGCGGAACGCCGCGGTGCGGGGCGTGCTCGATCACCGACCGGGCGAGCGGGATGCTGATGTCGTCCACCACGGCCGCGCCGCCCTCGAACCGGCAGGGCAGGAAGTTCATGCCCGGGCTGCCGATGAAATATCCCACGAAGGTATGGGCCGGCACCTCGAACAGCTGCTGCGGCGTGCCCAGCTGCATCACCCGGCCGTCATACATCACCGCGACCTGCTCGGCGAAGGTCAGCGCCTCGTTCTGGTCGTGGGTGACATAGATCAGGCTCAGCCGGAACCGGTCGTGGATCTGCTTCAGCTTCCGCCGCAGCAGCCATTTCAGCTGCGGGTCGATGACGGTCAGCGGCTCGTCGAACAGGATCGCCGCCACGTCGCTGCGGACCAGCCCGCGGCCCAGCGAGATCTTCTGCTTCTGGTCGGCGGTCAGGCCGCGCGCCCGCCGGCCCAGGTCGGCCGACAGCTCCAGCATGTCCGCGACCTCCTCGACCCGGGCGCGCACCTCGCGCTCGGCGACCTTCCGGTTGCGCAGCGGGAAGGCCAGGTTGTCGAACACCGACATGGTGTCGTAGATCACCGGGAACTGGAACACCTGGGCGATGTTGCGCTCCTGCGGCGGCAGGGCGGTCACGTCGCGGCCGTCGAACAGCACCTGCCCCTCGCTCGGGACCAGCAGGCCGGAGATGATGTTCAGCAGGGTGGTCTTGCCGCAGCCGCTGGGCCCCAGCAGCGCATAGGCGCCGCCGTCCTCCCAGACGTGCTGCATCGGCTTCAGCGCGTAGTCGCCGTCCCCCTTGGGATCGGGCCGGTAGGAATGGGCGAGGCCGCGCAGTTCGATCCGTGCCATGGGTCTTCTCCCGCTCCCTGCCTATTCCGCCGCCATGCCCAGCCGGGGCCGCGGCGGTGCGGCGACCAACCGCCCGTCGGCCCCGAAGGCGAACAGGCGGCGGGCATTGACCCAGGCGGTGACCTGCTCGCCCAGCCCCAGGCTATGCACCCCCTCCTGCTGCACGACCCAGGCGAAACCGCGGCCATGGACATGGATGAAGGTCTCCGACCCGCTGATCTCCGCCAGTTCGACCGTGCCGGGAACCGGGATGTCCTCCTCGTGCTCCCGGAACACCGAGAGATGGTTGGCCCGCACGCCGAACCGGTAGCGGCCGTGGGGCAGGTCGGCCAGATGGCCCGCCGCCGGCACCCGGATGCCGTCGGCCAGCAGCACGCCCGTCCCGTCGACCACGCCGTCCACCTGGTTCAGCGGCGGATCGCTGAACACCTGCCCCACCCGGAGCGACGACGGGTTGTGGTAGACCTCGACCGTCGGCCCGGTCTGGATCAGTCGGCCCTCGTGCAGCACGGTGATCGTTCCGCCGAGCATCAGCGCCTCCAGCGGCTCCGTGGTGGCATAGACGACGATGGAGCGGTGCCGCTTGAAGATCTCGCGCATCTCGGTGCGCAGTTCCTCCCGCAGCTTGTAGTCCAGGTTGACCAGGGGCTCGTCCAGCAGCAGCAGCCCGGCTTCCTTGACCAGCGCGCGGGCGATCGCGGTCCGCTGCTGCTGGCCGCCGCTCAGTTCGGCCGGCAGGCGCCCCAGAAGCCCGTCGATATGCATGATCGCCGCCGCCTCCCGCACCTTGCGGTCGACCTCGGCCTTGGGCAGGCCCGCCAGCTTCAGCGGCGAGGCGATGTTGTCGTAGACCGTGAAGGAGGGGTAGTTGACGAACTGCTGGTAGACCATCGCCACGTCGCGGTTCCGCACCGACCGGCCGGTCACGTCCCCGCCCTGCCAGAGAATCCGCCCGCCGGTCGGCCGGTCCAGCCCGGCCATCAGGCGCATCAGCGAGGTCTTGCCCGCGAGCGTCGGCCCGAACAGCACGTTGAGCGATGCCGGCTCCAGCGCGAGGGATATGTCGTGCAGGTGGGTCTCACCGCCGACGACGCGTGAAATCCGGTCGAGAACCAGGGTCATCGGCGCCCGGTCCGGCCATGTAACAAGCGGAAAACCGGAACGCAGCCGTTACGGCACATGGTCAGCCATCCTCCCCGATCCTCCCCCTCTAGAGCCCGGCGCGGCGCCGGTGCGGAGAGTTCTTATAATTTGATAAAGGGAGGTTATGCGGACTGCCCGTGTTTTTGCAAACGAAAATTTCGGGTTCAGATTGTTCTTAAACGAACATGATTCCGGTCAGGATGATCGAAAAGGAACATACCGGGCATAGATGTCGCCGGAACCGTCGGCCGGGCGGCGACTCTCCAGCCAGCGGATGATCGCCGCCCGGTCGATCCAGTCCGCGAACAGCAGGCGCCGCTCCTCGCCGAGCGCCACGTTGTAGCGGTGCGGCCCCAGTTCGGCCAGCCGCTCCAGGCAGGCGAGCGCCCGTTCCGGGGTTTCGGGTATGAACTCGAACGACAGGCACTCGACCGGCCGGGACAGCCCGTCGAGCACCGCCCGCTCGAAGCCCTCCACGTCGATCTTGCAGAACCGCGGCACGCCGTGCGCCTCGATCAGCGCGTCCAGGGTGGTCACCTCCACGGTGACCCGCTCCTCCCAGCGTTCGCCGGGAAAGCGCGGCGACGCCGCCACCTGGGCGGCCCACTCCGCCGACAGGGTGGACAGCGTGGGATTGCGCCGGTTGACCAGCAGCTCGGCGCGGCCCGGCACGGCGCCCAGCGCGGCGGGAACCAGCGTCACCGAAGGATCGCGGCCGTGGAGTCGTCCGAGCACCGCTGCCAGATGGGGTTGCGGCTCGACCGCGACGACCCTGGCGCCCAGGTCGCGCCAGGCCCGGACCCGGTCGCCCAGATGCGCCCCGATGTCGAAGGCGAGGTCGCCGGGGCCGAGGAACCGGCCGTAGAACACCCTCGACCGCCGCCGCCGCAGGGGATTGGCCCGGTAGATCAGCGCGGACCGGACGACGCCGTAGGCCTTCAGGAGTGAGTTCGGCCGGAGTGTCAAAGGGAGGGTCCTGTATCCGGATGGTGCCTGCACCTGCGTCAGCAAGATAGGGACGGGCCGCCGGGTTGCCAGGACCGGCGCTTCTTCCGCGTCGGTCCGGCGGGGACTAGGTGCTCGAGGTGAAGGCGAACTCGGCCGCGTTCTCCGACTCGGGCGGGGTATGGCAATAATGGGATCGATCGATTCACGGGTGCTTGGCCTTGCCATGGGCATCGCCACTTTCGTCGCGGCGGCGCTGACCGTCGCCACCTTCCTCCGCCTCGACCGCATGATCGACAAGGATGACGGGGAAAGGCTGGAGAACGCGTGCCGCGCCTTCGCCACCCTGGATTACCGGGCGGAGGAGAACGAGATCCTGGTCTCCTATCTGGTCCGGATGACCGACAAGGGACGCCTCGCCGAGACCTGCGACGGCGGTCGACCAGCAGGAAGCGAGCACCCGGGAGATCGCCCGCAACGTGACCCAGGTGAACGACGGCACCCGCGTGGTCACGGAGCAGGCCGGCGGCACCCTGGACAACGCCCGCGAAGCCAGCGGGCTGGCCGGAAGACGGCCGGGCCGACATGGCCGCCCTCGTGCTCCAGACGGACGCCCTGCGCAGCCATGTCGACGACTTCATCCGGGACATGCGCGCGGCCTGACGGCGTCCGGCGGAGGCCCCGCATCTTTCGCGGCTCCAAGGAACCCGGCGGCGGTTTCGCGGTTGATCCTCCAGGGGTCGCGGAGGGACCCCGGGAGCGGGCCGAAGCCTAATGCTTGGTTAATTTCACGTAAACGAAACTGGACCAAAAAAGCGGCAACTGATCGGAGTCGCAAAAACGGCATAGGGCTTCATTTTACCCCTACCAACCGCACCGGTGTTGCACCAATCTAATTGGCAACGAAGGAGAGGATACATGGAAATCGCTCTGATAGCTTTGATCACCTCTGTCGCCGTTGCCGGCTGCTACGCCGCCGCCAACGCGCCGCGCCCGGTTCCCGTGCGGGTCCGGTCCAACCGGCGCAACCAGCGCCGCTGATCCCTCCCGCCGGATCCGCATGCCGGGATCCGGGAAGGAGAGTCCGACCCGGACGGCGCGTCCGGGCCGAAACCTCGTTCGAACTGACGGCCGGTCACCGATCGAGATCGTTGATCGCCCGGTCCAGTTCGAATTCCTTAGAGGACACATAGGTCTCCATCCCGCCCAGGCGCCGTTCCATCTCCCGGAACTTGTGCTTGAGCCCGGCGATGGTGACATCGGGCTTGGTCGCCACCGTGCGCCAGAAGTCCTCCTCCTCCCGGCTGGCATAGACCCGCGCGGGCTTGTTCTTGAGCACCAGCGCAGCCAGCAGGTAGGCGCCGACGACGGGCATGGTGAAGAAGATCCCGCCCAGCGCCACCCCGAGGCGGACGAGGAAGGCGTCCACCCCGAAGTAGTCGGCCAGTCCGGCGCAGACGCCGAACAGTTTTCCCCGTTCCCGGTCCCGGTAGAGCCGGTGCGGGTTGGGCGAGGCGAAGGGCGATTCCGGCCAGCTCATTGTCGGCTCCTCCACCCCGGCGCCTCGGCGTCCAGGATCTTCTCCAGGCTGACGATCCGATTCTCCATCCTGCCGGCACTCTCCCAGAGCTCGGCCAGCGTCCGTTCATCCTCGGCGGACAGCCCGCGGGCCGACCGCCACTTGGTGACGTAGTGGAAGATGATCCAGAGCGGTGCCACGATGGTCAGGAACAGCACCGCCAGGACGAAAACGCCCCCGCCACCCATGGCTTAGCCCGCCACCGGCTTGGAGTTGTGCAGGCGGGCCTTCAGGTCGGCCAGCTCCTGCTCCACCTTGGACGAGGCCTCCAGGTCGGAGAACTCCTCGGCCAGGGTCCTCTTGCGGCCGAGATCGAACGCCTCGACCCGCCCTTCCATCTCGTCCAGGTTCCGCTCGACCTGCTCGAACCGGGCGAACGCCTCGTTGATCCGGTCGTCGTGGATCTGGCTGTTGACCTTCAGACGGCTGGCCGCCGACTTCTGGCGCAGCACGATGGCCTTTTCCCGCTTCTTGGCGTCGGTCAGTTTCTCCTGGAGCCGGCTGATGTCCTCGCTGCTCTTGGCCAGCGCCTCCTCGATATGGACGAGCTGGTGCTGAAGCGCCTCGATCTGCTCGGCGATCTTCGACTTGGCGACCAGGGCGCCCTTGGCGAGGTCCTCCCGGCCGCGCGACAGGGCCAGCTCGGCCTTGCGCTGCCAGTCCTCCAGCTCGCGGTTCAGGGTGACCAGGCGGCGCTCGATCTCCTTGCGCTCGGCGATGGTCTTGACGGTGCTGGAGCGGACCTCGACCAGCGTATCCTCCATCTCCTGGATCACCAGGCGGATCAGCTTCTCGGGGTCCTCGGCACGGTCCAGGATCGCGTTGAGGTTCGAATTGATGATGTCGGTCAGGCGCGAAAAGATGCCCATGATGGCTTGTCCCGTCTTATGGTCTGTCTGTTGGGGGGATGGTCGGCCCGGCGTCCGGTCAGCCGACGAAGGCGCCCAGGATCACGCCGGCGGCGAAGAACACCCAGGTCTCGGTCGAGCGGGTGCGCAGATAGGCAAGGAAGCGCTCGCCGGTGCTCCGGCTGGACCGGGCCGTGTTCTGGTAGCTGCTCCGGTAGCGCGTATAGTCCTGCATGGCAGTCTCCAAGGGGAACGGTCATGGTGTACGCACTATGCTTTGCACCCCCCGTGCCAACCGCGCGAACAGAGCGTAACCCATTGATAGAATTTAAAAAACGGCAAAGCCGCCTTGCTCTCCCCCTGGTATACCGGATGATTTACGCCACATGATGGCGGGAAAGCTCATTTCTCGGCGAAAATCACCACATGGCGAAACCTTCTCCCGACCTGCCTGCCCTGATGGGCGAATCCCCGGCTTTCCAGGCGATGCTGGAGCACGTCTCCAAGGCGGCTCCGCTGGACAAGCCGACGCTGGTCATCGGCGAGCGCGGCACCGGCAAGGAGTTGGTGGCGGCCCGCCTGCACTATCTGTCCAGGCGGTGGGACCGCGCGTTCGTCAAGCTGAACTGCGGCGCGCTGGCCGAGTCGCTGCTGGAAAGCGAGTTGTTCGGCCACGAGGCCGGCGCCTTCACCGGCGCCGTGCGGCGCCATGTCGGCCGGTTCGAGCTGGCCGACGACGGCACCCTGTTCCTGGACGAGATCGCCAACGCCCCGCCGGCCGTCCAGGAGAAGATGCTGCGCGTCATCGAGTACGGCGAGTTCGAGCGGGTCGGCGGCAGCCAGACCCTGGCGACCGACGTCCGCCTGATCGGGGCCACGAACGCCGACCTCCCGGCGCTCGCGGCGGAGGGGAAATTCCGCGCCGACCTGCTGGACCGGCTGAGCTTCGACGTCATCACGATCCCGCCGCTGCGCGCCCGGCGGGAGGACATTCCCCTGCTGGCCGAGCATTTCGCCGTCGCCATGGCGCGCGAACTGGGGCGGCCCTACTTCGCCGGCTTCACCGACCGCGCCCTCGGGCAGTTGCTGGCACACCCCTGGCCGGGCAATGTCCGCGAACTGAAGAACACGGTGGAACGCACCGTCTATCGGTCCGAGCGGCCCGACCGGCCGGTCGACACGGTGGTGCTCGATCCCTTCGCCTCGCCCTGGCGGCCGGCACCGTCGGCTTCCCCGCCGCCGGTTCCCGCCTCCGGCCCCGCTCCGCCGGAACCGGGCTCCTTTCCGGATGCCGTGCGCGCCTTCGAGATCGGGCTCCTGACGGGGGCCCTGGAGCGCAACCAGTTCAACCAGAAGCGGGCGGCCGCCGATCTCGGCCTCCGCTACCACCAGTTCCGCGGCTACCTGCGCAAATACGGCCTGTCGGAAGACCGGTCGTCCTGAGCGCCGCCGCGGCAAGGACGATACGCGGTGCGACACCTCTGTTGTCCGGCACGATGATTGTCATACCCGCAGAAGCGTCAAGTGCAGGCACAAGCACCCCTTTTCGTCATGGCCGGACTTGATCCGGCCATCGTGTCGCAGGTCTCACCGTGGCTCCGTGGCCGGAGATGGCCGGATCAAGTCTGGGCATGACGATAAACGGAAGACAAATCATCTTGAACATCACCTTCAGGCTGATGAGCAAGTACCGTGCCGGACAGCCGTGGACTTGATCCGGGTATCTTCCTGCACGGCGGCGTTGATGGAGCCTGCAAGGGATGACCGGGTCAAGCCCGGTCATGACGATGAACGGAGGAACGCTCTACCAGAAAAGCCCCCTCTGATCGATTCAGCAATCATCGTGCCGGACAGCCGTGGATCAAGTCCGGCCATGACGAAAAAGGTGTTACCGCCCGCAATAGACACCTTTGAAGAGCAAGCAGTCACCGCGCCGGACAACCGCGGTGTGACACCGCGGCAACCGGCGCGACGACGCGTCCGACGGGAATCTTGATCGATATCAAACCCCGGCCGGAGCGGATCTGTTACGAATTCGTATTATGCCGATTCGCATATGCCTCGCCGCCGCGGTCGCCCTGCTGACCGCCGTCCTGACCGCCGCCACGGGAAGCGCCCTGGCCCGGCCGATGCTGCTGATCTCGACGGAGAACGGCCCCGACCACGTGCAGACCCTGATCGTCAGCCGCTTCGTCGACCGGGTGCGCGACTGCTGCGCCCACCGCATCGATGTCGACCACCGGTTCGGCGGCGAACTCTACCGCGACCGCGACGTGCTGGCGGCCCTGGTCCAGGGCAAGATCGGCATGGCGGTCGCCGGAACCTGGCAGCTCGACCAGGTGGCTCCCGACACCGGCGCCTTCATGCTGCCGGTCTTCTACGGGCGCACCGCCGAGGAGGCGGCGCTGGTCCAGGACGGCCCGGCGGTCGAGGCGATGAACGGCCAGATCGAGGAGGGCCTGGGCGCCATCGTCCTCGGCCGCTGGATCGGGCTCGGCTTCGCCCATGTCTTCACCACCCGGACGGCGATCGACGACGTGGACGATCTCGCCGGGCTGCGCATCCGGTCCCCGGGCGGGGTGGCGAACGCCTGGCGGCTCGCGGCGCTCGGCGCCGAACCCGTGACGATCGCCTGGACCGACCTGCCCCGCGCGCTGGCGGAGAACAGGGTGGACGGCCTGATCTCCACCTTCGCCACGCTCGACAGCGTTCCGCTGTGGACCCGGGGCGTGCGTTTCGCGCTGGAGGACCGCCAGTATTTCTCCCACTACGTCCCGCTGGTGTCCGATTATTTCTGGCGGCAGCTGGACGAGGCAAGCCGCCGCGACCTGCGCACCGCCTGGGACCTTGGCGTCGAGGAAGGGCGTGCCCTGGCGGCCCGAGCCCAGGCGGACGCCCGGGACCGCGCCCTCGCGGCGGGCGTCCGGATCGCCGTCCCGACCCCGGAAAGGGCCACGGCCGTGCGGGCCCGGCTGGTCACCGGGCAGGCGGCCGTGGCGCTCCGGTCCGGGATCGACCGGCTCGCCCTCGACCGCATCACCGCGGGACTGAAGGAATGACCATGACCGACGGCCCGCCGAAGGGGCGGCGGCGAACCGGCCCGTCCCTCCAGGTCCTGTCGCCCCTGGCCGGAGCCGCGATCTTCGCCGGCGCGACCATCGGGCTGGTGATCGTTCTGCTGGTCGTCGGTCTTTGGAAGGACCGCTCGGACCGGCTGGCCCAGGTCCGGTCGGACGCGGAGACCCGGGCGATCCTGCTGGCCCAGCATGCCGACGGAGTCCTGCGCCAGGTCGACATCGCCCTCGCCGCCGCCGCGTTCAACCTGGAGGAGCGCGACCCGGAGGGGACCCGGCCGGAGCCCCGCGATCCCCTCCAGCGCTTCATGGCCCGCCACCTGCCGACCGGCGGCTGCCTGGTGATCTTCGGTCCCGACGGCGGCATCCGCTCCTCCGCCTGCCCGAGGTCGGCCGACCTCGCGCTCGACGACGCCACGCTGCGGGACCATGCCGGCGGCCGGATCACCGGCAGCATGGGCCACGACCATGTGCTGGGGCTGATCGCCCTCCGGCGTTCGATACTCGACCGGCGGGGGCGCTTCCTGGGCATCGCCCAGGCGAGCTTCCAGGCGGTGGCGCTGCTCGGCTACGGCCACACCGCCGGCGTCGAGCAGGTGGAGATCCTGGCGCTGCCCGACGGCGACATCGTGGTCGGGCCCTCCGACATGTTCGCCGGGCAGCGGCAGGACGTCGCGGTCGACGCCGTCGCCCTGATCGGCAGCGGAAGGCGGGATGCCGGCGCCATCCAGGTCGCCGAACGGGACGGTCTGATCGCGGCGGCGGTCCAGGCCCGCGTCCTGCCGCTCCTGGCGGTCGCGGCGACCCGGACGGGGGAGATGATGGCCGCCTGGTGGCGCACCGTGACGATCGCTGCCCTGATCGTGGGCATCCTGGCCGCCGGCGCGCTGCTGCTGCTGGCCCGGCTGTTCCACATCGAGCGGTCGCGGTCGGACGCCTTCTCCGAACTGCGGCTCAAGGACCACGCCCTGGCCCAGTCGAGCAACGGCATCCTGATCTGCCGGGCCGTCACCGACACCCCGATCGCCTGGGTCAACCACGCTTTCGAGCGGAACACCGGCTACGCGTCCGCCGAAGTGGTCGGCAGGAATCCCCGCTTCATGCACGGGGCGGAAATAGCGCAGCCGGCGCTGGAGGAGATCCGCCGGGCGCTGCGCGACAGCAGTCCCGTGGTCGCGACGGTGCGCAACTTCCGCAAGGACGGGTCGCTGTTCTACAACCAGGTCAGCATCGCGCCGGTCTGCGACGACGACGGCCGGCTGACCCACTTCATCGGCATCCAGCACGACGTGACCGACCGCATCCTGGCCGAACGGGCGCTGGAGGACCGCGCCCGGTTCGAGCACACCCTGCTCGACACCATTCCCCTGCCGGTCTTCTTCAAGGACATGGACGGCGTCTATCTCGGCGCCAACCGGGCGTTCGAGCAGGCCCTCGGCCTGGAACGGGGCGGCATCCGCGGACTGCGCGTCACCGACCTCGCCGATCCCGAGACCGCCGAGGTCTATGCCGAGGTCGACCGCGACCTGCGCCTGCACGGCGGCTCCCGGACCTTCGAGACCAAGGTCCGCCACGCCGACGGCAGCCTCCGCGCCGCCGTCATCAGCAAGGCCGTGTTCCTCAACGCCGCCTCCCAGCGGGCCGGGATCGTCGGCGTGTTCAGCGACATCGACGAGATCAGGCGGCGCGAGGCCGAACTGGCGAACCTGGTCGACCAGCGCGACCGGGAGCGGGCCCGCGCCGAGGAGGCGAACCGGGCGAAGTCCAACTTCCTGGCCTGCATGAGCCACGAGCTGCGGACGCCGCTCAACGCGATCCTGGGCTTTTCCGAGATCATCCGGGAACGCAGCTTCGGCGACGACCTCGACCGCTACGCCGAATATGCCGGCGACATCCACGCCAGCGGCGAGCATCTCCTGTCGCTGATCAACGACATCCTGGACCTGTCCAAGATCGAGGCCGGCAAGCTCGACCTCGCCCCGCACCCCCTCGCGATCGGCCCGGTGGTGAACTCGGTGATCAAGCTGGTGCGCCAGCGCGCGGAGGATCACGGCCACTCGCTCCATGTCGATCTCGGCGACGCCGAGGACGAGCCGCTCTACGCGGACGAGCGGGCGGTCAAGCAGATCCTGTTCAATCTCCTGTCCAACGCCATCAAGTTCACCCCGGACCGCGGCAGGATCGACTTGGCCTGCCGGCTGGAAGCGGGAAGCCGCGTGGAGCTGTCCGTCTCCGATACCGGCATCGGCATCCCCGCCGACCGCCTGCTGACGGTGCTCCAGCCGTTCGAACGGATCGACAGCGCCTATACCCGCGGGCAGGAGGGGACGGGGCTGGGGCTGTCGCTGGTCGACGCCCTGGTCAAGGGGCATGGCGGCACCCTGGCCATCGACAGCACCGTCGACGTGGGGACCCGCGTCCGCATAACGCTGCCGACCGTCAAGCAAACCTCCGGCATGGCCGCGTGACGAAATGCGGCGGCCCGCCTACCCTCAACGGATAGTCGCACCCCGAACGCGCCTGTGATAAATAGAAGACGCCCGGCGCGATGCCGGGATCGGGAACCAAGCGAATAGGGTCAGCGGATCATGTCCATGGGACTGTCGGACATCGGCAAGGCGATGAGCCCGGTCAGGGCCAGCTATCAGGCGCGCGTACAGTCGCAGAACGCGGTGACCGAGGAAGTCGTCCAGAAGAACGAAAGCCGGCAGAACCAGACGCCGCAACTGATGGGCTCCTCGTTCGAGATCTCGAACCAGGGGCTGCGCAGCCGAGGCGGCCGGATCGACATCCAGGTCTGACCGGCCTCCCTCCCCGCCCCGTCCTCGCGGGGGGGGGCGCCCGTCATCCCCGCCAGGTCATCGCCATCACGTCATTTGGCGTTCCTCAGATGCACGCCGCGCATCAGGTGCGCCGAACCGTCGCGCCTATCGGCGTTCCGGGGGTTCTTCCGGGTACGTTTCGGCCACGAGAACAGCCAATGCAGGCCCAGCCGGTTGATCACCTCGATGGCCACCAGGGTCCCGGCGAAGCCGATGGCCCCGAGCAGGGCGAACAGCACCATTCCCTGGTCCTCCGGAACGGCCTTTCTCAGCATCACCACCGCGATCGCCAGGATGATCCAGTGCAGGATATAGGCCGGCAGCGAGTTCCGGCCGATATGGCGGAACAGCGCCGCGAACGGCTTGTCGCCGATCCGCCCGGCCAGCAGGATCATGATGCCGATGCCGCCCACGGCGAGCGGGATGCTGGGGATCCGGTAGCGGAGATCGGTTTCCAGAAGCAGGACGGTGGCCGGCATGCCGAGGGTCAGCACGGTCATGACGGCGACCACCCTGCGGTCGGCCAGCAGCCGGGAGATCAGGTCCTCCCGCTGGACGGCGTAGTCGCCGAGCGCGAAGAACCCGAGCAGGAAGAAGAACCGGTCGAGGTACCAGAAGTCGACCAACCCCGACGCCGCCAGGGCCACCGCCGCGATGACCAGCCGCGAGACCCGCTGGAGCGCCAGCACGATCAGGTAGAACAGGAACAGGTTGTGGAGGAACCACATGTGCCCCTGCGGCGCATAGGGGATCATCAGCAGTTCGCTCCAGGAATGGGGCGTGCCGGAGAACGGGGCCGCGACCACCCAGAGGGAGACGTAGACCGTCGACCACAGGACATAGGGATAGAGGATGTTCCTCGTCTTTCCCGACAGGTAATCCTGGGCGCCCTTGCGCAGCGACGGGCTGAGCAGCATGCCCGACAGGAAGACCATCAGCGGCATGCGCAGCGGATTGAAGATGAGCGACAGGGTCGCGATCCATTCGGGAACGCTGTCGGAATTCAGCGTGGCGTGATAGAGCGCATGGTCGAAGATGACGAGGATGATCGCCATCCCTCGCAACGTATCCATCCAGCCGATCCGGGCTTTGCTTCCGGACGGCCTGCCCACGCCGTGTTCCGTTGAATCGGAAGTTGGCAGCAATACCATAAAGTGATCTCACGATAGCCGGGATCTGGCGCGTGTCGCATGGACACCGCAGAGACACGGACTCCCCGGGCCGGGGTCCGTTTCAGTGAAAGCCGGGTATCGTGGGGATCAGGGCGGTGACGACTTGACGCAGCGCTGGCCCCGGACGGCCATGATGGTGCCGCCGTCGCGGCGCGCCGTCGGGATGAAGCCGAGCAGGACCGCCGCTATCCGGACCAGCACGACGGAAACCTCGACGCCGCCGCGGGCGTCTTGTCGGGCACTCCAGGGTGCGGTCGTTGTCTGAAGGATGGTTGTCCACATGCCGTCCTCGCATTCCGGCATGGTCGCCGCGGATGCTCAGTAATCCTGAACGTCCTATCCGGCGCCTTGTTGCCGGCGAAGCAGGAGTTTGTTCATCCCGTTCAGAACCGTATACAAGTCGTCGAATTGTGCAAGGAACGCCGTAATGGTCAAGCTTCCTTCAACTTTCCCAAGTGCTTCATAGAGCTTACCCACGCTGGTACGGCCGTCGATCCGGGCCAGCAGCGGCCCGGCCAGGCGGGGCATCGGAAGGTTCACCGGCATCCCGCCGAGGTCGGCGCGCAGTCCGGCGCCGGGCTTGAGGCCGCGGGCGATGGCGGCGCCGTCGAGGTCCCGCAGCACCGGCACCATGTCCAGGTCGCCGGGCGCGGCGACGGCGTCCGCGGCATCCTCCGGCCGCACCAGGTAGCACACGTGCTTCGCCATGCTGCCCGACAGCTGCTCGGCCAGGGCGGCCCGCGCCACCGTGCCGAGCCCGTCAAGGCGCCGGCGGACGCGGGGATCGGTGATGTAGCGCGCGGGATCGTAGCGCGCCGGCTCGATGAAGGCGGTGATGGCGAGTCCGCAGTCCGACGCCAGCTCCGCCAGTTCCGGCACCGTGTAGGCCCGGTCGCGGCTGTGCAGCAGCAGATCGTAGAGGCCGGCGTCGGATTCCTGGTGGTCGCCGATGAAGGGGTTGCGCTTCAGCCAGTTGGTCGGCGGCAGGGTCTTCAGCAGGCGCTTGGCCAGGTCGATCCGCTCCGGGTCGGGCAACCCGTCCGCCAGGGTCCGCAGGGCGTCCTGAAGCGGGTAGACCCCCGTCCGCCCGAAGGTGCCGTAGACCATCAGCCCGATGCCGCCGCCGGGCGCCAGGGCGGACAGCAGCGACCGGAGCCCCGCCGCCGGGTCCTCCAGATGGTGCAGGACGCCGCAGCAGTCGATGTAGTCGAAGCTCCCCAGCCCTTCCAGGTCGAGCAGCGACCCGCTCCGGAAGCGGATGCCGGTCAGTCCCCGCGCCTCGGCGCGCCGTTCCGCGATGGCGCGCGACGCGTCGGACAGGTCGAGATAGGTGATCTCGGCCGCCAGCCCGGCGTCGGCCGCCTGCTGGGCCAGCATGATCGTGCCGTCGCCGGTCCCGCCGCCGGCGAACAGCACGCGGAACGGCGCCGCCCCGCCGGAGCTCCCGCCGAGACGGCCGCCGAAGACATAGTGGTTCACCTCGTCCAGGTGCCCCGGCGACCCGGTCAGCAGGCGTTTGGCCTCGTCGCGGGGATCACGCGCGGGATAGGGATAGGATTCGTACTGGGCGCGCAGGCGGTCGGACATGACTGTGATTCCAAGCGGATCCGGATCAGCCCTGCCCGGGGATCGAGAGCACCACCTTGCCGGTCGAGCGCCGCTCGATCAGCAGCCGCAGCGCCTCCCCATGGTCCCCGATCGGCAGCCGATGCGAGATATGCGGCCGGATCCGGCCCTCCTCGAACCAACGGAACAGGGTGCGGAAGCTCTCGGCGACGGTGGCGGGTGCATGCTGGCGATAGGCACCCCAGTGGACGCCGACCGCGGCGCAGTTCTTCACCAGCAGGATGTTGGCCGGGATCTGCGGGATGCGCCCCTCGGCGAACCCGATCACCAGCAGCCGCCCGCCCCAGGCGATGCAGCGCAGGCTGGCGTCGAACACGTCTCCCCCGACCGGATCGAAGATCACGTCGGCTCCGGCCCCGCCGGTCAGCTCCTTGACCCTGGCGCGGATATCCTCGGTGCGATAGTCGATCAGGTGGTCGGCGCCGCGGCCGGACGCCACCTCCAGCTTCTCGGCCGATCCGGCGGAGGCGATCACGGTGGCGCCCATCGCCTTGCCGATCTCGACGGCGGTCAGCCCGACGCCCCCGGCGGCCCCGTGGACCACCAGCGTCTCGCCCGGCTTCAGCCCGGCGCGCTCCCACAAGGCCACGTGCGAGGTGCCGTAGGCGATGGGGAAGCCGGCCGCCGTCTCGAAATCCATGGAGTCCGGGATGGGGAACACGTCGGCGGCCCGCGCCACGGCCCGCTCGGCATAGCCCCCGTGGTCGAGCAGCGCCATCACCCGGTCGCCCGTCCGGACCGAGGTCACGCCGGGACCGGTCTCCTCGACGACCCCTGCGACCTCCAGCCCCGGCGAGAACGGGAATTCCGGCTTGACCTGGTACTTGCCGCGGATCATCAGCGTGTCGGCGAAATTGATGCCCGCCGCCCTGACGGCGATCCTGACCTGGCCCGCCCCCGGCGCCCCGGGCTCCGCGACCTCTTCCAGGACCAGGCTCTCCGGCCCGCCCCACTCCCGGCACACCACGGCACGCATCGGCTCCCCTCCTCGATCCTTCTTCCGCGGCCGGACTATATAGCCCCCGTCCGGCCGGGCCAACCTCAGTCGGGACCAGGCCTTACCCGGGCCAGCCGGCCGCCGGACGGACCTCGCCCACCGCCAGGCCGACGCGGTTGGCGATTTCCGGGTGGGTCACCGCCGCCAGCTCCTGCCAGCGCGCCTCGGTCAGCACCTTGCACTGGCGCAGCAGGGCGGCCATGGCGACGCCGGCGGCGCGGGTGGCGCCGTCCTCGATCTTGACCGCGATGCCCAGGCCCAGGCCGGGCAGGACGGCGCACATCACGCCCTCGGCCCCGATCTTGACCAGCGCCTCGCCGCCGGTCGCCTCCATCATGCGGGTGTCGAAGGTGCCGCGCCCGCCGACCAGATAGGGATGGGTCCCCCAGGCGCGCCGGATGCGGGCGACCGCCTCGGCCCTGCGGTCCGGCAGTTCGCGCGGGTCGGCCATCCGGGCCATCGCCAGCGCGAGCGACCCCAGCGGGATCGCGATGGTCGGGATACCGCAGCCGTCGACGCCCCAGGGCGCCGCCGACAGGTCGCGCGCCGTCATCTGCTCCAGGACGCCCAGGATGCGCTGCTGCACCGGGTGGTCGAAGCGGATATAGCCCTTGGTCGGCTCGCCCTTGTGCCGGGCGGTCGAGAGCATGCCGGCATGCTTGCCGGAGCAGTTGTTGTGGACCGTGCCCGGCGCCTCGCCCGCGCGGATCAGGGCGTGGGCGGTCTCCTCGTCATAGGGCAGGTGGGTGCCGCACTCCAGGTCGGCCGGGCCGCAGCCGATCCGCTCCAGCCAGGCGGCGACCAGCCTGGTATGGCGCTGCTCGCCGTTGTGGGAGGCGCAGGCCAGCGCCAGTTCCTCGTCAGAAACGCCGAACGCCTCGGCGGCGCCGCTCTCGACCAGCGGGATCGCCTGGAGCGACTTGATCGCGGACCGGGCATAGATCGGCTTCTCGAAGTCGCCCCAGTGGGCGACCACGTGGCCCTCGGCATCGACCACGGCCGCGATGCCGCGGTGGCGGGACTCGACGATGCCGCCGCGCGTCACCTCGACCAGGACCGGCGTCTCGGCGGCGCCCAGCTCGGCATGCCCTTCCAGGGATCCGGACACGTCTTGTCCATGGGTATGGCCCTGTCCGCAACAGGCGTGGCCGTGGTGATCGCTCATGGGAATTCCATCCGACGGTGCTTCAGAACGCGTGATACTTGCCCCGGCGAAGGCGCCGGTGCAAGGTGCGCTCATGCGTGGATATTTTGCAATCGGGGTAGAGGGCGTCAGCAAGGCCTTCAACGTGGGCAACCTCGTCAGGTCGGCCCATGCCTTCGGCGCCAGTTTCGCCTTCACCATCGACGCCCGGCTGGACAAGCGCCAGCTCCGCGTCTCCGACACCTCCGATGCCGGCGGCCACCTGCCGCTCTACCACTATCCCGACCTGGGATCGCTGGAGCTGCCCCAGGGCTGCGCCCTGGTCGGCGTCGAGCTGCTGGACTGCTCGATCGACCTGCCCAGCTTCCGCCACCCGCTCCGCGCCGCCTACGTGTTCGGCCCCGAGCGCGGAAACCTGTCGCCCGAACTGGTCGAGCGCTGCGAGTTCGTGGTCAAGATCCCGACCCGCTTCTGCATCAATGTCGGCGTCGCCGGCGCCCTCGTGATGTACGACCGCATGATCAGCCTGGGCCGCTTCGCCGAGCGCCCCGTCCGCGCCGGCGGCCCGACCGAGGCGGTCCCCGAACACGTCCACGGCAAGCAGATCTACCGGACCCGCAAGGAATAGGGCCGCAGATGGACTCAGATGAACACAGATGGGTTCCGGCCTCGGGCATGCTCGCGGCCCGCCGGCGCTGATCCAGGATTCTTATCTGCGTGCATCTGCGTTCATCTGCGGCCAAGAATGGAAAGCCCGCCCCGCGTCATCGTGCCGGAGGAGGCCGAGCGCCGCATCCGGGCGGCGACGGTCGCCGACCTCGACCGCTGGTTCGACGCCGTCCTCGACGCGCCCGACCTCACCGCCGACGGTCTCGACGCCATCCTGGCGGCACCGCGCCACTGATCTCCGGCCCGGCGGTCAGAAGCTCACGAACGGGTTCAGCAGGCGCATCAGCGGACCGGTCAGGCGCAAAGGAGCGTCGGTCAGGGCGACGCAGACGCAATCCTCGCCCTGGTCTGCGACCGGCCGGTGGTCCACGTCCGAGTCGGAACACGCGAGGTCGCCGCGCCGGTAATGCCCGGAGGCGTCGCTGAAGCCTCCGGCCAGCACCAGGGTCATCTCGATACCTTCGTGGGTATGCTGGGGCACCGCGACGCCACCCTTGACCCGCATCAGCCGGACCTTGATCCGCCCTCCGCCGGCGGAGCCGACCGGTATGTCGTACAGATCTACGCCGCGGATCAGCCGCTTCCACCGAACCGCCTCCAGGCTGCCGCCGACATAGTCGCGCAGCGGCCGGGGCAGCGCCGGCACCGTTTGGGGAACGCCGGCCGGCCCGGCAGTCTCGGCGGGCACCGGGCCGCGGGTCTCCTCCCGGTCCAGCCGGGCCATCAGGGCCGGCAGCGCGTCCGGTGCCATCGGAGCAGGCTCGACATCGTCGAGCAGCGCTCCCCCGACCGCCTCGAACAGGGCCACGGCGTCGCGGCAGGCGGGGCAGAGCGCCAGGTGGGTGGCGACCACGAGGCTGGTCGCCTCGTCCAGGGTGCCGGCCGCGTAGCCGGCCAGCAGCGCGTCCTCCGGATGATGGGCCGGAATCACCGCCCGCCCTCCAGTTCCCGGCGCAGGCGGCCCATGGCGAGGCGCAGCCGCGACTTGACGGTCCCGAGCGGCAGGCCGCGCGTCTCGGCGATCGCGGCGTGGGGCTGGTCCTCGAAATAGGCCAGCCGCAGCAGGTCCGCCTGCTCGGCCGGCAGCCTCAGGATGGCCGCCCGCAGGCGCGCGGTGTCCTCGACCGATTCGATGGCGCGGTCGGCGCTCGGCGGCACGTCGGGGACCAGGGCGGGATCGCCGGGATCGATCTCGGGCCGGCGCTCCCGCCGGATGGCGTCGATTCGCTTGTTGCGGGCGACGGTGAAGATCCAGGTGGCGGCGCCGGAACGGGCCGGATCGAAGGACTGGGCACGGCGCCAGACCAGCAGCATGACCTCCTGCGTAAGCTCGTCGGCCTGGGCCGAGCCGGCGCCGAGCCGTTGCAGGTAGCCCTTCAGCCTGGGCGCTATCCGATGGAACAGCTCGGAAAAGGCCACCCGGTCCCGGTCGCGCGCGACGGCGACCAGAAGATCGTCGAGCGACCGCTCCTGGGCGGCGGCAAGGGGCGGAACATCCGGCATTCCCCTATTGAAGGTGAATACCCGCCCCAGGACAAGCCCGCAGATGACGGCAGGCGCCCCGCCCATCGGCGCCGCCCTCGATGAAAGTGCGCATCCCATGGCCGGTTGTACGCGGGAGGCCCCGCGCCGGATCACCCGGTTAACGGAAATTTTTCCAACCCCTGCGCACAAGAGTGGTTACCACGGTTAATTTGGGCGCTACGGGCGCTGGAAATCCTCCCTCAACCTGTATAGTGTGGCGCCATGCCGATACCATTTCGCACCTGCACAATGATCAGCCTCATCCCGTCCTTCCGGTCAGCCGGCCTCCTCCCGGCCCTCTGTCTCGCCGTCGCGACGCTCGCCTCCGGAACCTCGGCCATCGCCGCGGAACCGCAGCTGATCGGCTCGTTCAACGACTGGAACGCGTTCTCGTACGACGAGAACGGCCAGAAGGTCTGCTACATGTCGAGCCGGCCGAAGAAGGACGAGGGGAATTACAAGCAGCGCGGCGACATCTATGTGCTGATCACGCACCGTCCGGCGGAAAAGAGCCTGGACGTGGTCAGCGTGACGACCGGCTACACCTACAAGGAAAAGAGCGAGACCACCGTCTCGATCGGCAACCAGAACTTCAAGCTGTTCACCGACGGCGACACGGCCTGGGCGCGCGACGAGAAGACCGACCGGGCGCTGGTCGACGCGATCCGCAGCGGGTCCGCCATGATCGTCAAGGGCACGTCGAACCGCGGCACGGCGACCACCGACACCTACAGCCTGTCGGGCACCTCGGCGGCCTACGACGCGATCAGCAAGGCGTGCGACGTCAAGCGCTGATTCGGGGGGCCTGCCGCTCCATACAGCATTTGACACCGCAGGGGCGAGGCCCCATTTAGCGCCGCATGGGCGTTTCAAGTCATGCAAGCATGTTCGCCCCGCCGGCCTCCAGGGCCGACGGGCGCCGTAATCTGATCGGCCTCGACCGCGTCGAGCTGGCCGCCGAGTTGGGCACGCTCGGCCTGCCGGCCTTCCGCGCGCGCCAGGTCTGGCACTGGCTCTATCATCGCGGCGCCACGTCGTTCGAGGTGATGACGACGCTGGCGAAGCCGGTGCGCGAGCAGCTGGCGGAGCATTTCTTCATCGACCGGCCCGAGGTCACCCGCGACCTGAAGTCGTCGGACGGCACGGCCAAGTGGCTGCTGCGCATGGCCGACGGCCAGCAGTTCGAGACCGTCCACATCCCCGAGGAGGACCGCGGCACCCTGTGCGTCTCCTCCCAGGTCGGCTGCACGCTGACCTGCCGGTTCTGCCACACCGGGACCCAGCGGCTGGTCCGCAACCTGGAGCCGTCGGAGATCGTCGGGCAGGTGATGCATGCCCGCGACCGGCTCGGCGAGTGGCCGGCGCCCAAGGACGGGCGCATGCTGTCCAACATCGTGATGATGGGCATGGGCGAGCCGCTCTACAATTACGACAACGTCGCCAAGGCGCTGAAGATCGTCATGGACGGCGAAGGCATCGCGATCTCCAAGCGCAGGAT
Organism: Skermanella rosea; assembly: GCF_016806835.2. NCBI lineage: Bacteria > Pseudomonadati > Pseudomonadota > Alphaproteobacteria > Rhodospirillales > Azospirillaceae > Skermanella > Skermanella rosea. Next base: position 5,169,509 of record NZ_CP086111.1, read on the forward strand.
CACGCTGTCGACTTCCGGCGTCGTGCCGATGATGCGCCGCTGCGGCGAGGAGCTGAACGTCAACCTCGCCGTCAGCCTCCACGCCGTCACCGACGAGCTGCGCGACCGGATCGTCCCGCTGAACCGGAAATACCCGATCGCCGAGCTGCTGGACGCCTGCCGGACATATCCCGGTATCAACAACGCCCGCCGGATCACGTTCGAGTACGTGATGCTGAAGGGCGTCAACGACAGCCTGGCGGACGCGAAGGAACTGGTGCGGCTGCTCGACGGCATCCCGTCCAAGATCAACCTGATCCCGTTCAATCCCTGGCCGGGCGCCCCGTTCGAGCGCTCGACCGACGCCGCGATCCGCAAGTTCGGCGACTACGTCAACAACGCCGGCTATGCCAGCCCCGTGCGCACCCCGCGGGGCGAGGACATCATGGCGGCCTGCGGGCAGCTGAAGTCGGACAGCGTCAAGCAGCGCGCGTCGGACCGGCTCGCGGAAGAGGCCGCGGCCCGCGCCGCCGTCGCCCTGGCGGTGGCCGAGAAGGAAGCGGCCCTTTCCCTCTAGGGCCTAATGCCCTAGATCATCGCCGGACACCGACGCCGGGCAGGCCACCGCTGGAATCATCGCCGTGCAGTATTTCCTCGATCCGTTCTGGTTCAACCTGGCGCTCAGCGCGGCGGTGCTGTGGCCGCTCTGGCGGATCTTCCGCCGGGCCGGGCTCAATCCCGTCTGGTCGCTGCTGATCTTCGTATCGGTCGCGATCCCGCTGCTGGGCCAGCTATTGGTGCTGCTGGTGCTGTTCCATTCCAAATGGCCGACCCTGCCGCCCAAGCCGCCGCCCCAGCCGCGCAAGAAGCCCCGCCCGGTGCAGCGGGCAGGGGCATGAAGGAGATACCGGCATGGGCAATCTGAGCGAGACGGTGACCTTCTTCCGCGACGTCGATCCCAACGTGTCGCTGATCATCATCGGCATCATGCTGACCTGGACCCTGGCCGCCGGCTCGTTCCTGCTGGCTCGGCTCGGCATCAAGCCGCTGTGGGTGCTGCTGCTGGTGGTGCCCGGCCTCAACGTGCTGGCGATCTGGCTGTTCGCCTATGTCCGCTGGCCCCGGTACGAGGAGGCGAAGCGCAAGGGGCTTCTTCAGCCCGGCGGATCGCCCTGATCGGTCCCGCGATAGCTGGTCCATGACCCGTGCGGGGTCCGGGTGCTCCGGGCGGCGTCGCCCCGGCGCTCGGCCCGGTCGTCCACCGCGTCGTCATAGCCGCGCCGGTTGCTGTAGAAGACCAGGAACATCAGCCCTCCCCCCAGGGCCAGCGTTCCCACCCCGCCCAGCAGCAGGGCCAGCAGCCCGTGGCCGCTGATCGCGACCTCGGCGCCGTCCAGGTTCCAGCCCGCGAAGCCGAAGACGAGCGCCGCCGCGAGCAGCGCGACCAGCACGGCGATGACGAGGAAGGTCTTCATGCCGGGTTCAACCGCTCCGGGACGGGGATTGTTCCGGCCGTCCCGTTCCGGCTTCCGCGGGCGGTCTTGCAGGCCGCCGCCGTTGGCCCTAATGTCGCGCCGGCTTTCTACCCTCGGACTGTACGGGCACCCTCATGAGCGGCGACATCAAGAAAATCGTGCTGGCCTATTCCGGCGGCCTCGATACCTCCGTCATCTTGCGCTGGCTGCAGGAGACCTACCGCTGCGAGGTGGTGACCTTCACCGCCGACATCGGCCAGGGCGAGGAGCTGGAGCCCGCCCGCAAGAAGGCCGAGATGATGGGCGTGCAGCAAATCTACATCGACGACCTGCGCGAGGAGTTCGTGCGCGACTTCGTCTTCCCGATGTTCCGCGCCAACACCCTGTACGAGGGGACCTACCTGCTCGGCACCTCGATCGCCCGGCCGCTGATCGCCAAGCGCCAGATCGAGATCGCCAACGAGGTCGGCGCCGACGCCGTCGCCCACGGCGCCACCGGCAAGGGCAACGACCAGGTCCGGTTCGAGCTGGGCTACTACGCCCTCAAGCCCGACATCAAGGTGATCGCCCCCTGGCGCCAGTGGGACCTGAACAGCCGCACCAAGCTGCTGGACTACGCCGAGCAGCACCAGATCCCCATCGCCAAGGACAAGCGCGGCGAGGCGCCCTACTCCACCGACGCCAACCTGCTGCACATCTCCTACGAGGGCAAGGCGCTGGAGGATCCCTGGGTCGAGCCGGACGAGGACATGTTCACCCGCTCGGTCGCCCCGGAGAAGGCCCCGGACACCCCGACCTATGTCGAGATCGAGTTCAGGCACGGCGACGCCGTCGCGGTGGACGGCGCCGCCCTGTCCCCGGCGCAGGTGCTGACCCGGCTGAACGAGCTGGGCGGGCAGAACGGCATCGGCCGCCTGGACCTTGTGGAGAACCGCTTCGTCGGCATGAAGAGCCGCGGCGTCTACGAGACCCCCGGCGGCACCATCCTGCTGGCGGCCCACCGCGGCATCGAGAGCATCACACTCGACCGCGGCGCCATGCACCTCAAGGACGACATGATGCCCCGTTACGCGGAGCTGATCTACAACGGCTTCTGGTTCAGCCCGGAGCGACTGGCGATCCAGGCCCTGATCGACAAGACGCAGGAGCAGGTCAACGGCACGGTCCGGCTCAAGCTGTTCAAGGGCCAGGCCAGCGTGGTCGGCCGCAAGTCCCCCAACTCGCTCTACCGCCTGGACTACGTCACCTTCGAGGCCGATTCGGTCTACAACCAGAAGGATGCGGAAGGCTTCATCAAGCTGAACGCGCTCCGCCTGCGCCTCGGCGCCATGGCGAAGGGGAGCTGAAGCGCCGTTCGGAGACGTCGGCAGCCGATCCCCCAGGGTGATCGGCGCCGGCCGGCGGAATTTCCGATGAAGGGGGAAGCCCGCGGAACGACGGCAGCCAGCCCTCAGACCGGCGGCAGGGGCGACACGCCGAACAGCCAGGCGTGGCCGTGCAGCAGCCCGGCATAGAGCGCCAGCGCCACGACCAGCCGGATCCAGCCGATCTCCCGGACGGTGGCCGCCAGGTTCTGGCGTCCCTGGACGATGGCGGCGAAGGGAACGTTGGAGCTCAGCTCGGTCCAGCGCTCCCATGCCAGCCCCTTGCGCACCGCATTCTTCGAATCGATCAGGGCCGACCCCAGCAGCGCCAGCACCGCCAGGGTCCCGAAGAACAGCAGGGAGGCCCAGTCGCCGTTCGGTATCATGTGCGACACCGCCCACAGCCCGATCGCCCACATCACCGGGTTGCGGGTGATGCGCAGCACGCCGCGCGGCCCCAGTTCCTTCTCCAGCAAGGCGCCCTGCCCGACCGCGGTCGGGTTCGGCGTGCTGACCCCGCCGACCAGCAGCAGGAAGGCCAGCGGCATCAGGACCAGCGGGAAGAACCACATCCAGGCCGAGGGAAACCAGACCGGCTCGTAGGGGGCGGCGGCATAGGCCCGGGCCAGCCAGACGATGGCCCCCAGCGCCACGATCGAATAGACGCCGGTATAGGCCCGCTCGCCGATCCGCCGGACCAGGGCCGCGCGCAGGCCGGTGCTGGACACGCCGAAATGGCTCGCCAGCAGGAAGGCGGCGGCCAGGGCCAGCCAGCCGAAATTGCCGGTCATGGATGCACTCCCACGGGACGGACTCTCATGGATGGTCTCCGGATCTGGTGATGACGACCTGCACGTCGGCCGGTCCGGCGAAATAGGGCGCCGAGGTGACCAGCACGGCGCAGCCGGTCGCGGCATAGGCCGCGGCGTTGGCCTCGGTGATGCCGCCCGCCGCCGCGACCAGCGGGACCGGGTCCAGCCCGGCCACCCGGCGCACCGCCTCGGCGACCGCCTCGGGCGCCAGCTTCTCCAGTTGCAGCACGTCGGCCCCGGCCTCCGCCGCCGCGACGGCGTCCGCGACCGACGCGACCTCGACCACCAGCTTGCGCTCCGGATGGCGGCGCTTCAGCCCGTGGAAGTCCGGCGCGCCATCCAGGAAGACCGCGTGCTCGGGGAACACCAGCAGCGTCTCCGACAGGCCCAGCCGGTGCATCTGCGCACCGCCGGCCAGCACCGCCCTGACGCTGATCTCCTTCGTGCCGGGGAAGTTCTTGCGGGTGCAGGCGACCGCCACCCCGGGGGCCACCGCCTGCGCCGCCTCGACGATCCGCCGCGTCCGCGTCGCGATGCCCGACGCATATTCCACCAGCGTCTGGGCCACCTTCCAGGCCAGGTGGATGCCGCCGGCAGGCCCCTCCCCCTCCAGGAAGACGGTGCCGGCCGCGATCCGCTCGCCGCTGCCGTGGCGCAGGGATGCCCGGACGCCGGCGCGCTCCAGCAGGCGGGCGGCCTCCTCGGCGCAGCACAGCACCATGTCGGAGCGGGCGGCGAAGCTGATCCGGCCGGGGCGGGACCCGATGCCCAGGGCATGGGTGGTCAGGTCGCCGGCCGGCGCATCCTGGGCCAGCAGCGCGTCCAGCGCGCCGTCGCCGATCGGCAGCATCATGGCGTCCCGCATCCTCCCGAAACCGCAGTGGGCCGAAACCGCGTTCGGCCGAAACCGCGGTGGGCCGAATCGGGCGGGATGGTAACTTCGGCGCCCCGACAATGCACCTGCCCGTCTGGCCGCAGGCGGCGAATCGGGCGACCTGATCCATTTTTGCACTTCCTCCGGGGTTGACCGGAACGGGATAGACGCCAAGTCTGTTATCAGTCGCGTCACCCAGCAGCGTGATGCCAATCCCATTAAATCGCTCCAAGTATCCCCAGTAATATCCCGGGGCGATGAAGATCCTGTACTTACGTTGGAGGAAAGAGATGCCGAAGTCCATTGAAGGCCGCACGGTCGCTATTCTGGCCACCCATGGCTTCGAGCAGGCTGAACTGGTCGAGCCGCAAAAGGCTTTGAAGGAAGCGGGCGCCACCGTCCACGTGGTCTCGCCGGAACAGGGCACGATCCGCGGCTACCGCCACCTGGACAAGGGTGACGAGGTCGGCGTCGACCGGGTCCTGGACGACGCGCGGCCCGACGACTACGACGCGCTCGTGATTCCCGGCGGCCTGTTCAATCCCGACGAGCTGCGCACCAACGAGGCGGCGCTCCGGTTCGTCCGCGCCTTCTTCGCCGCCGGCAAGCCGGTCGGCGCCATCTGCCACGGTCCGCAGGTCCTGATCAGCGCCGATCTGGTCCGGGACCGCACCCTGACCGCGGTGGCCCCGATCCGCAAGGACCTCGCCAATGCCGGCGCCCATGTCCTGGACGAGGAGGTGGTGACCGACAAGGGTCTCGTGACCAGCCGCACGCCGAAGGACCTGCCGGCCTTCTGCGCCAAGCTGATCGAGGAGATCGCCGAGGGCCGCCACCGCGGCCATTCCAAGGCCGCCGCCGAATAAGGCGGCGCCCCTCTACCTGAGGGAGTGCAGCTACCTGAGGAAGTGCAGCAGCAGGCCGGCGGCGGCGCACGCGCCGATCACCGGCAGCACCCCGGCCTTGAAGCGGAACACCGCGACCACCGCGGCGGCGCTCAGCAGCAGCGCCGCCGCATCGACCGAGGCCGCGACCGGCCAGTCGATGCTCATGATACCGGCCACCCGGACCTCCCGCACCTCCCGGAACAGGACGTGCAGGGCGAACCAGATCGCCAGGTTCAGGATCACCCCGACCACCGCCGCGGTGATCGCGGCCAGCGCGGCGCCCAGGGCCCGGTTGCCGCGCAGCTTCTCGACGAAGGGCGCTCCCAGGAAGATCCACAGGAAACAGGGCACGAAGGTGACCCAGGTGGTCAGCAGCCCGGCCAGCACGCCGGCCAGCAGCGGCGGCAGGATTCCGGAATCGCGGAACGCGCCCATGAATCCCACGAACTGGAGCACCATGATCAGCGGCCCCGGCGTCGTCTCGGCCATGCCCAGCCCGTCCAGCATCTCCCCCGGCTGGAGCCAGCCATAGGTCTCCACCGCTTGCTGGGCGACATAGGCCAACACGGCGTAGGCGCCGCCGAAGGTGACCACCGCCATCTTGGAGAAGAACAGCGCGATCCGGGTGAAGGTGTCGTCCCACCCCAGCGACAGTCCCAGGACCAGGATCGGGCCGAGCCACAGCGCCAGGCACACGGCGGCGACCTTCAGCGACCATCCGAGGGACGGCCGGGCATGGGCGGGGATCTCCTCGCCCAGCAGCGATTCGGCATCGTCCAGCGCCCGCCCCCCGGCCGGGCCGTGGCCGCCGCCCCCGGCGAAGGCGCTCCACCCGAAATGCCCGCCCGCGAGGCCGATCAGCGCCGCTCCCAGCACGATCAGCGGGAACGGCACGTCGAACAGGAAGATCGCGGCGAAGGCCGACGCCGCGATGCCCAGCGCCGCCCCGTTCTTCAGCGCCTTGCTGCCCAGCCGGACGACCGCCTGGAGCACGATCGCCAGCACCGCCGCCTTCAGGCCGAAGAACACCGCGGCGACCAGAGGCACCGTGCCGAAGGCGGCATAGACCAGGCTCAGCGCCATGATCGAGACGACGCCGGGCAGCACGAACAGGATGCCGGCGATCAGCCCCCCCGCCGTCCTGTGCATCAGCCAGCCGATATAGACGGTCAGCTGCTGGGCCTCGGGCCCGGGCAGCAGCATGCAGTAGTTGAGCGCGTGCAGGAACCGGGTCTCGCCGATCCAGCGCAGCTCCTCGACCAGGATCCTGTGCATCAAGGCAATCTGCCCGGCCGGCCCGCCGAAGCTCAGCAGGCCGATCCGCAGCCAGACCCGGAACGCCGTCCCCAGGCTGACGCCATGACCCGTACTCGATGTGCCGTGCCGCGGCGAACCGGAGCGGCCTGCGGGAATGTCTGTCATGTCGGGAAATCCTTGCCCCGGTTGTCGCCTGCCGGGACCCTAAGCCGGAGTCCCGTCCAGGAGCAACAGCCCCGCGACGACGGCCCGCCGAATTCAGCCGCCCCGCTCCATCTCGTCCTGCCGCATCGGCATCGAGTCGATGGCGGCGAACAGCTCCTCGGCCAGGATCGGCTCGCTGCGGCGCAGCTTCTCGGTGCCGTCCTTGCCGATCAGGATCGCGGTGAACCCTTCGGCCGGCGCGCCGTAGCGCTCGCGGAAGCCGGCCGCTTCCGGATCGCCCGCCGGCATCGCCCGCACGATCAGGTCGCGGTCGGCGAAATCGTCCTTGTTGTCGGCGGCGCTGGTCAGCTGGTGCTGGACCTGGGGATCCTCGGGCGATGGGCCGAAGACCAGCAGGACGCGGTTCTTCCCGCGATAGACGTCCAGGGAAACCATGATGAAACTCCTCGGGCAATCGATATGTCGAACCCCGTCAACACTCCGCCCCGCGATCCCGTGCCGCGACTTTCCGCCGATTGCGGCGATCGCATTTGAGGCATATGATCGCGATCACGGCAGGGGCACTCGCACCCGCCGCGTCTTCCGGGGGAGCAGACAATCCATGAAAGCCTTCGTTCTCGGCGTCTTCACCGCCGTCGTCCTGGCCGTCGGGGCGGCCGTCGTCCTGCAGAACTACGTCCAGCAGCCGGCGTTCCAGGCCTTCAGCACTTCCTCGGTCCGCGTCTGACCGGGAGGCCGGCACCCTTATCCCCGGCACCCTTATCAATTGCGCTTATCCAGTAAGCAATCGGGTCCAGTAAGGTATCGGGTCAGCCCGCGGCCAGCATCGGCTGGCCCGCGGGCTTGCGCAGCGCCTGGGCGGCGTTGAGCACCGCCTTCTGGAGCTTCTCGAACGCCCGCGCCTCGATTTGCCGGATCCGCTCGCGCGACACGGCGTAGCGCTCGCCCAGCACCTCGAGCGTCGCCGGCTCGTCCGCCAGCCGGCGCTCCATCAGGATCTGCCGCTCGCGGTCGTTCAGCTTCTCCAGCGCCTGGCCCAGCAGGCGCCGCCGCAGGGCCAGCTCGTCGGCCTCCGCGACCACCGACTCCTGGGTCGGCCGCTCGTCCGACAGCAGGTCCAGCCAGTCGGTGTCGCCTTCCGCCCCCACGGCCGCGTTCAGCGAGCTGTCGCCCATGGACAGCCGGCGGTTCATCTCGATCACCTCCGACTCGGGCACGTCCAGTTCGGTCGCGATGGTGGTCACCGTGGCCGGCGACAGGTCGCCCTGCTCCAGCTCCTCCATCCGGCCCTTCAGTCGGCGCAGGTTGAAGAAAAGCTTCTTCTGGGCGGCCGTGGTGCCCATCTTGACCATGGACCAGTTGTGCAGGATGTATTCCTGGATCGCCGCGCGGATCCACCAGATCGCATAGGTGGCGAACCGGAAGCCGCGGTCCGGGTCGAACTTCTGGGCCGCCTGCATCAGGCCCACGTTGCCCTCGGCGATCAGCTCGGACGCGGGCAGGCCGTATCCCGCGAAGCCGCGAGCGATCTTGATCACCAGCCGCAGGTGGCTGCCCGTCAGCAGGCGCAGGGCCTCCTCGTCGCCGCGCTCGCGCCAGGCGATCGCCAGGTCCCGCTCCTGTTCGGGATTCAGCATGGGAAAGCGTTTCGCTTCGTCCAGGTAGCGGCCCATGCCGCCGCCGGCCTGCGCGATATTCAACAGTGTCATTCGTCGAGCCTCCTCTTCGTCGACATGTCCCACCCTGACGTAACCCGCCCGACACGACAAAATCGCCCAGTTCCGGCGGTGATTCTGAAAATCACCCCGTGCTGGGTCGATGCGCGTCGAACCGGTATAGGTCGGGATTTCCGGGAAAGTTCGTCGATCCGATACGGCTCCTTCCGAGCCTCGACGAACAGACTAGAGATAAGATTTCCTGACCGGATTTCAAGTGCTTACGACCGGTGACGCGGACCGGTATCGCATATTGACTAGGAACCATCGACCCCGTTGATAACAGATTTATAACACCGGCGACAGCGATTCGGCCCAACTCATGGCTGGATTGAAAAAACTGAGCCTTCGTCAGTAAATCCACGCCGCCCCCGCTCGAAACGGAAAACGCCGCCGGCTCCGCGGCCTTTTGCCAGCTCCCGCCTCCGCCCAGTCTTGCCAAAACTTTCGTGAGGCTTTTGAAAGCATTCCGCGATCTGATAACTTGGCCTGCCGACATCATGAGTCGGCTGGCGGGTGGCTCGACGATCCTTTGTTTCGGAGGCAGGGAAATGATCGTATCAAGTCCATCGTTCGGCACGGTGGATCTGACGAACTGCGATCGTGAGCCGATCGAGATCCCGGGGTCGATCCAGCCCCACGGCGTGCTGGTCGTCCTCCACCCCGAAACCCTGTGCATCCTCCAGGCCGCCGGCCCGACCGAAACCCTTCTCGGCAGCGCCCCCGGAGACCTCGCCGGCGTCCCGTTCGCCTCGCTGGTGAACGCCGACGCGATCGGCGTGATCCGCGACGTCCTGGCGCGGGCGAACCTCATTCCCCGTTCGGAGAACCTGTTCAGCTTCGAACTGGCCGCCGCGGGCCGCCGCTTCGACGCCTCGGTCCATGCCGGGGAAGCCGGCCTGGTCGTCGAACTGGAGCCGGTTGACGGGGCCACCCCCCTGCCCCCCGGCGGCCCGCTCGGGCTGGTCCAGTCGATGCTGGGCGCGCTGCAGGGCGCCGCCACGCTCCGCGACTTCTGCCAGGGCGCCGCGGAGGAGGTGCGGCGGGTCACCGGGTTCGCCCGCGTCATGATCTACCGCTTCAACCAGGACGACAGCGGGCACGTCTTCGCCGAGAGCCGGCGCGAAGGCATCGGCTCCTACCTCGACCTGCATTATCCCGCCTCGGACATTCCCGCCCAGGCGCGCGACCTCTACCGCCGGAACTGGCTGCGCCTGATCCCCGACGCGCGCTACCGGCCGGCTCCCCTGGTGCCGCCCGTCAGCCCCCTGACCGGCCGGCCGGTCAACCTGGCGCACTGCGCGCTCCGCAGCGTCTCGCCCCTGCACCTGGAATATCTCGCCAACATGAACGTGCGGGCATCCATGTCGCTCTCGATCCTGCACGGCGACCGGCTGTGGGGGCTGGTCGCCTGCCACCATGACGAGCCGCGCTATCTGGCCCACGGCGTCCGGGCCGCCTGCGAGCTGTTCGCGCAGATGTTCTCCTTCCAGCTCGACGCCAGGCTCAAGGCCGAGATGCTGGAGGAAGCCATGCGCATGCACGGCGTCCATGACCGGCTGGTCGGCGTGATCTCGCGCGATCCCGACCTGGCCGGCGGCCTGGTGCGCCATAAGCCGAACCTCCAGGATTATGTGCCGTGCTCTGGCGTGGCGCTGTGGCTCGACGGCCGTTTCTCCTCGATCGGCACAACCCCGGACGAGGCGACCGTCAGGGACTTGGTGGACTGGCTCGGCCGCACCAGCCCGGACGGGGTCTGGGAGACCGACCGGCTTTCCCGGGTCTGGCCCGGCGGCGACGGCATGCGAGGCATCGCCTCCGGCGTCCTGGCGCTCTCGGTCTCGCGCAGCCCGCGCGACTATATCCTGTGGTTCCGGCCGGAGGTCGTCAGGACGGTCACCTGGGCCGGCAACCCGAACAAGCCGGTGGAGGCGACGTCCGCCGGCGACCGGCTCTCGCCGCGCCGCTCCTTCGAGGCCTGGAGGGAGGAGGTCCGCGGCCGCTCCCGGCCCTGGAGCGAGGCGGAAGTCGCCGCGGTCCGGACGCTCCGCACTACCCTGCTCGAAGTGGTGCTCCAGCGGGTCGACCAGATCGCGAAGGAACGCGAGGCGGCCCGGCGCAGCCAGGAGCTCCTGCTCGCGGAGCTGGACCATCGGGTCAAGAACACGCTCGCCAACATCCAGGCGCTGGTCCAGTACTCGGCCTCCGGGCACCGGGGCAGCTCGACCGCGCTGGAGGACTTCACCACCTCCTTCGGCCAGCGTCTCCGCGCGATGGCCTATGCCCACAGCCTGCTGACCCGCAGCCGCTGGGAAGGCGCCGACCTGCGCAGCCTGCTGGAGGAGGAGATGCGCGCCCACGACGATCCCCGGGCCGCCGGCCGGCTGCGTCTCGACGGCCCGCCGATCCTGCTGCGTCCCAAGGCGGCGCTGGCGCTCAGCATGGCCGTCCACGAACTGGTCACCAACGCCGCCAAGTACGGCTCGCTCTCGACCCCCTCCGGCACCGTCGAGGTGCGCTGGGCGCTGGCCGGCCCCGCCGAGGCCCGGATCTTCACGCTCGACTGGACCGAGCGCGGCGGCCCCGCCGTGACGCCCCCGGATCGCAGCGGCTTCGGCCGCATCGTCATCGAGAGGAGCCTGGCCTACGAGGTGGACGGGACCAGCCGGCTCGATTTCGAGCCCGAGGGCGTGCGCTGCCGCATCGGCATCCCGGAGGAGCACGTGATCGGCGTCGCTCCGCCCCCCTCGCCGCCGGATGCCGGACCGTGCGATCCCGCTCCGGCCGCGTCCCGGAAGCCCCGCCGGGTCCTGCTGGTCGAGGACTCGGCCCTGGTCGCGATGCAGGTCGAGCAAATGCTCCTGGCCGCCGGGTGCGAGGTGGTCGGTCCGGCCGCCCGCGTCGCCGCGGCGCTCAAGCTGGCCCGGGAGGAATCGGTCGACGCCGCGATCCTCGACATCGATCTCCACGGGACTCCCTCCTGGGATATCGCCGACGTCCTGGCCGACCGCGGCATCCCCTTCCTGCTCGCCACCGGCTTCAGCTCCGACGAGGCCCTGCCCGAGCGCTTCCGCCATGTCCGGCGCCTGCTCAAGCCCTACTCCTCCGGCGACTTCGCGGAAGCGCTCGATACCCTGCTCGGGACGGCGGCCTACCCGGCGTAGACGGCGTCGAAGAACGCCTCCTCCAGCACCATCATTCTCCGGAAATTGTCGCGCATGGCGGCCCCGGTCCCCTCGTCCGCCGCCGCCCCGACCCGGTCGGTCTCCTCGCGCAGCCAGGTGACGAAGGCCTCGAACTCGGGAATCGCGTGCAGGTCGATCCACTCCGCCAGCCAGAACCGCTCCGGCCGCCGGGCCGGGCAGGCCTGCGCCCAGGTCAGGTAGCTCCACTCCGCCGCCACCAGCACGGCGAGGATGCGCGGATAGCTGCCACTTCGCCCGGCCCCCTCCAGCACGGCGATGAAGTCCCGCGTCACCGGTCCCAGCTCTGGCGTCTTCCAGGTTCCCTCGGGGATGCCCAGCGCCTCGAACGACCGGAGGAAGAAATCGTTCTCATCGGCGGTGACCGCCGCCGCGAAGCCGGCGAACCGCCGCTTCGACGGCATCGCCGGCGCCGCCGCGATGGCGCTTCCAAGCAGCGAGACGAAGCTGTTCACGAAGGCGTAGTCCTGCACCAGGTAACGCCCCGCGACAGCATCGTCCAGGGTATCCTCGCCCAGCTCCCGGGCGAACCGGTGCGTCGTCATCCGCGTCCAATGCGGCTCGGCCTCCTGCCTCAACCAATCGGTGAAACGCGCCTCTGGGTCGTTCTTCCTGTACTCGGCGAAACTCATGCTCCCGGGCCTTCCCTTGTCTTCCGTTTCCTCGCCGCCGAGGATAGCCCGCCGGCACCCGTCATGACACCCCGACGACGGGGGACGTAGCACCTGCCGTCGAGTCACATCGATCCCCGCCGGTTCGCGTGGGTCGGCCTCGGCCGAAGGCCGACGCCGACACCCTGGCCGGAGCGCCGATGGAGGACGTCGGCATTCGCCCTGCCGGGCGAAGGTCGATCTACGGTACTCGGCATCTTCCCCCTGACCCTCTTCGGAAGGTAAGCATGGCGGCTTCAAGGCTCAGGGGCTGCTGTGCAGGGGTGAGGCGAGCCGGGCGCGCAGGCGCGGCGCGGCCCAGTCCAGGAAGGCGCGGACTTTCAGCGGCAGCATGCCCTGCTCCGGATAGACCAGGCTGACGGGCACGGGCGCGGGGCCGAAAGGCTCCAGCACGGGCACCAGGGCGCCGCTCCTCACCTCGTCGGCGACTTGGTACGACAGCAGCCGGGTGATCCCCAGGCCGGCGACCGCCGCATCGACCGCGGCCTCCGCCGTGTTGACCGCCAGGCGCACGCGCGGCACCGCGACACCGCGGGAGTGGCGCCAGTCCGGGTCGGCGGGCGTGCCGCGGAACTCGATGCCGTCATGGCCGGCCAGATCCTCGGGCGTTCGCGGCGTACCCCGGCGCGCCAGATAGTCCGGGCTGGCGCACAGGACGCGGCGGATCGAACCGACGCGCGTGGCGACCAGCGTGCTGTCGTCCAGCACGCCGATGCGCAGCGCAAGGTCGATATGCTCCTCGTGCAGCGCCACCGACCGGTCGATCAGCAGCAGCCGCAGGTCGATCTCGGCATGGGCCGCCAGGAACTCCAGCGCGATCGGCAGAAGGTGGCGGCGGCCGAACACGATCGGCGCGGTCACGTTCAGCTCGCCGCGCGGTTCCCGGTACTCCCCCGATGCGGTCCGCTCCGCCTCCTCCACCTGCTCCAGGATGCGCTTCGACGCGGCGACATAGGCGCGCCCGGCGTCGGTCAGGCCGATGCGCCGGCTGGTCCGCACCAGCAGGCGGGTGTGGAGGTGCCGTTCCAGGTCGGCGACCTTGCGGCTGACCGTGGCCAGCGGCTGGCCGAGCCGGCGCGCCCCGGCGGACAGGCTGCCCGCCTCGACCACCGCCAGCAGGACGCTCATCGCCTCGAACCGGTCCATCCCAACCTCCCATGAAACGGGAGGGAAACTCCCGAAACCGCAGGATACTGTGTTTTCACGGAAGGCATTAGGTTTTCCTCAGCCGATGGCGTCGGGCGATCGGCAGGGACCACCCCTCACCAAGGAGAACCGACATGCTTCGCAGAACGCACCCGCTGCTCGCCCCGACCGCCGAAACCGGATCGGCCCCTTCTGAGTCCGGATCCATCCAGGTCCGCCACCGCACCGTCGCCGTGGATGGCCTCGACATCTTCTACCGGGAGGCAGGTCCCCGCGGCGCGCCGGCCATCCTCCTCCTGCACGGCTTTCCGACCTCCTCGCAGATGTTCCGCGACTTGATCCCGCGCCTCGCGGACCGCTACCGGGTGGTCGCGCCGGACTATCCCGGCTTCGGCCACAGCGCCGCCCCGGACCGCGACGCGTTCGCCTACACCTTCGACGCCTATGCCGGACTGGTCGACAAGTTCACGCGGCAGATCGGTCTCGACCGTTTCGCGATCTACGTCATGGATTACGGCGCTCCGGTCGGCTTCCGGCTGGCGACCGCCAATCCCGACCGGGTGACGGCGCTGGTGATCCAGAACGGCAACGCCTATGACGAGGGCATCGCCGGGTTCTGGGATCCCATCAAGGCCTACTGGCGCACCGGCGCCGCGCCCGAGCGCGAGGCGATCCGCTGGTTGACGTCGCTCCAGGCGACGCGGTGGCAATACACCAACGGCGTCAAGGACACGAGCCTGGTCAGCCCCGACGCCTGGACCCTCGACCAGGCGCTGCTCGACCGGCCGGGCAACCAGGAGATCCAGCTCGACCTGCTCTACGACTATCGCACCAACCTGCCGCTCTATCCGCAATGGCAGGCCTATTTCCGGGACCGCAAGCCGCCGGCCCTGGTGGTCTGGGGCGCCAACGACGGGATCTTCGTGGCACCGGGTGCCGAAGCCTACCGGCGCGACCTGCCCCATGCGGAGATCCACATGATCGACACCGGGCACTTCGCGCTCGAAACCCACGGGCCGCAGGTCGCCGCGCTGATCCGCGACTTCCTCGACCGCTCCGTCGGCTCCAACCGAACGTAGGGACGCGATCATGATCAACCGTTTCCTGCAGATCGCCTCGACCCCGTCGGTCCGGTCCGCGCGGGAGAAGCAGGGCAGCGCCGCGGGCTACGCCCGGTTCGACGGTACCCTCGACCCGGACGGGCCGGTCGCCCACGACCGCCTCGGCGCGGCGGAGGTGGAATTCATCGCCCGGCGCGACGGCTTCTACATCGCCTCGGTGTCCGAGACCGGATGGCCTTATGTCCAGTTCCGGGGCGGTCCCCCGGGCTTCCTCCGGGTCCTCGACGACCGGACCCTGGGCTTCGCCGATTTCCGCGGCAACCGGCAATACATCACGGCCGGCAATGTCGGGCAGAACGACCGGGTGGCGCTGTTCCTGATGGACTACGCCCACCGGCGCCGGCTGAAGCTGTTCGGCCGGATCGCCCTGGTGGAGGCCGGGGACGACCCCGGCCTCAGCGCCCGGCTGGCGGTGCCGGGCTACGCCGCCAGGGTCGAGCGGGCGGCCCTGGTCACCGTCGAGGGGTTCGACTGGAACTGCCCCCAGCACATCACCCCCCGCTTCACCGAGGCCGAACTGGCCGACGTGCTCGCCCCGCTGACCCGGCGCCTCGAAGAGCTGCGGGCCGAGAACGACCGCCTCAAGTCCGCCCTGGCGGAGCGGGCCTGACCTGCCGGCGAGGCTGTAGCCCCTCGCTGACGAAGCGTCGGTGTCCGTCCGGGAAGGGGCTGAACCGGATCGAACGGGCAGGGGAGAGGGCTTGAAGGCATCGACTCGGTTGTGACTCTCTCGTCGGCATCGGCCTGTCGTTCCGCGCCCTGCACACCGCCCCGCCGACCCCACTCATAAGATTGAAATCCTCGATAATAAAGGATAACATACCTATACCACCTGCCCGGAGAGCCCCGCCATGTCCGCCACCGCCAGCACGCCCACCCCCGCCCTTCAGCGCCGGCACGAGGTCTTCGCCCGCCACGTCGCCGCCGGCCGCAGCCTCGCCGAGGCCGCCCGGCTCTCCGGCTATGCCTGGAACAGCGCCCGCCAGACCGGGTCGCGCCTGATGCAGGACGGCTGCGTCGCCGCCCGCGTGGTCGAACTCGCCGCCGAGGAGGACCGCCGCCGCCGGGAGGAGGCCGACGAACTGGTCGCGGTGCTCAAGCGCGTCCTGTTCGAGGCCGTGGACAAGCAGAACTACTCCGCCGCCCTGCGCGCCGCCGACCAGATCGCCCGCTTCCGCGGCCTGCTCCCCCCGGCGCCCAAGGCCGGCCGGCACGCCGGCGCCGGCATCACCGGGACCATCGCCGCCGCCCTGGCGGAGGCGGAGGACGAGGACGACGGCGCCCTCCCCGCCGATCCCGACGCTCCGGGGCTGGTCGGCTTCGACCCGCCGATGCCGCCGGCCGCCATCGCCCCGGTCGAGCCGATGCGCAACCTGAAGGAGGAGGCCCGCAAGCGGCACGCCGCCGCGGTCGAACGGAACTCCCGCTGCCTCAAGCTGATCCTGGGCCGCCACAAGGACAACAAGGAGCTCAAGGCCCGGATCGAGTCGTCCGACGACGCCCACCTCTTCTTCGACGCGGACTACCGCCTGCTCCCGCCCGACCAGTGGCCCGGCGCCGACACCGCTCCCGCGCCGCGCGCGTGACCCCTCGATCATGACGAATCATGACATTCATCCGCCTTGGCAGCAGCCCCGGGGCCGGCCGTGCAACCTCCGCCCCCTTCGGGCGGTTAACTGGCTGCAGGCCGTTTCGACCGGCCGCATCCACCCCAACCGGAGACCGGAGCGACCATGCTGAAGGGCCTAGACCCGCTGCTCCACGCCGACCTGCTCTATGTCCTGGCCGCCATGGGCCACGGCGACGAGCTGGCCCTGGTCGACAAGAACTTTCCGGCCGTGTCGCTGGGCGCGCGGGTGGTCCGGCTGGACGGGGCGGATGCGCCGCGGGCGCTGGAGGCGATCCTGTCGGTCATGCCGCTGGACGACATGCTGGACACCCCCTACACCCGCATGGTCGACCTGACGATCGGCGAGATCGAGGAGTCGGAGATCTGCCGCCAGTTCGTGGACATCGTCGAGCGTTTCGAGGGTCCGCGCTGGACCATCGGCCAGATCGACCGCTTCGGTTTCTACGACCGGGCGCGGGCCGCCTTCGCCGTCGTCGTCACGGGCGAGACCCGGGTGAACGGCTGCCTGCTGCTGGCCAAGGGCATCGTCCGGCCGGCCCAGCCGGTCCCCGACCGGCCCGCCTCGGGGTCCGGGGAGCCCGGCGCACGGTCATATTCCCGCCCCGATTTTCAGGGGGAATCATCTTCGCGGGAGCGCCCGGTTCCTGTATCCTGAACCGGTTCTGCTGTGCCGACGCGGGTGGTTCTGGGGGGTGGGAGACACTGCCATGGTGGTGGGGCGCCGTTATCTGATCCGGCAGGCGACGGGCGACCTCGTCGAGCTGTCCCGCCGGGATTTCGACCGTGCGGACGACCGGATCGCCCCGATCGCCGGACTGGCCGGCCGGTGCGTCGAGATGGTGTCGGTGGTGGTGGTCGAATCGCCCCACCTGACGCCGGTGGTGTCCGACGTCGCCTTCACCAAGGTCTATTTCGACGACGATGGGTTCATCGACGTCTCCAAGCGCGACCTGATGATCCGGCTGATGGTCGAAAGCTGCGCCGACCAGCGATCCCAGGTGGCGCCGCCGCTCGACCAGAAATCGCTGGTGGTGTTCGCCCACCGGGCGCGCGGCCGGCTCGACCGCGAGTTCCGCTGGAGACCCGACCCGGCCGTTGTGACCGAGGTGCTGAACAGGTTCGACCTGCCGGTGTCCAACGGCCTCGGCCAGCGCCTCCTCGCGATGAGCCGCACGCTCCATTAGCGCCCGCCGGCCCGGGGGAACCGCCGCCCGGGCCGATGTCAGCCCAGCAGGTACATCAGAAGCGCCATGCGGACGAACAGGCCGTTCTGCATCTGGCGGAAATAGGCCGCGCGCGGGTCGGCGTCGAGCGACAGCGGGATCTCGTTGACGCGCGGCAGCGGGTGCATCACCGACATGGTCGGCTTGGCCCGCGCCATGTGGTCCTCGGTCAGGGCGTAGTGATAGTCGCCGGTGGACTCGAACCGCTCCTTCTGGACGCGGGTCACGTAGAGCACGTCGGTCCCGGCCAGCACTTCGTCCAGCTCGGTGACTTCCCGGTCGGCCGGGCGGACCAGGTCGGTCGGCATGCGCAGCTCGGGCGGCGAGACATAATTGATCGTCACGTCGTACATGCGCAGCAGGCGCGACAGGCTGTGGACGGTGCGGCCATGCTTCAGGTCGCCCATCATGGTCACGCTCAGCCCGTCGATCCGGCCCTGTTCGGCCAGGATGGTGAACAGGTCGAGCAGCGCCTGGGTCGGGTGCTCGCCCACGCCGTCGCCGGCATTGACGATCGGCACCGGCGACACGGCGGCGGCCCGGGCGGCGGCCCCCTTCTCGGGGTGGCGCAGCACGATGATGTCGGTGTAGCAGGCCAGGGTCCGGATCGTGTCCTCCAGGATCTCGCCCTTGGACACGCTGGAGAAGGTCACGTCGTTGATCGGCAGGACGCGCCCGCCCAGCCGGCTCATGGCCGCGAAGAAGCTGGACGAGGTCCGGGTCGAGGCCTCGTAGAACAGGTTCGCCAGCAGCTTGCCGCGCAGGTGGCTGATGCTGTGCCCCTTGGCCTTGCTGATCCAGTTGGCGTGGTAGAACAGCTCTTCGATCAGCGCCTTGTCGAACTGGTCGACGGACAGGACGTGGTTAAGCTTCATCGGAGGACTCCACAGGACGCGCGCGGCACCTATTGCAGCATATCCGGCCGGGATACAACCCGGATGTGATCCCCGAACGAGGGGTGGGCGTCTCCTCCGAAGGCGTGACATGGATCACGCCGTTGCCATGGCCGGTACGCCATAGTGCGCTACATTCCGTGATGTGCTGATCCGAGAATTGCCATGATCCCCCGCCTCGCCGTCCTTCCCGCCCTGGTGGCGCTTCTGCTGGCCGCCCTGCCCGTGCGGGCCGGCGGATTCGACCAGGGCATGGCGCGCTGGGTGGCGGCACTCGAAACCCGGCTGGTCGCGCTGGAGGAGGAATTGCCCGGCGCGCCGCCCGCCACGCGGATCGCCCGCGGGCCGGTGCTGAAACCGGGCATGATCGATACCCGGGTATTCGAGCTGACCCGCCGGCTGGTCGAGCTGGGCTACCTGGAGCCCGGCTCGGAGCGTGACGTCCTCGACGATCTGGTGACGGCCGCGGTCGTGACCTTCCAGGCCGAGCGCGGCCTCAACGCGGACGGGAAGGTCGGCGGCGCGACCCTGGCCGCCCTCAACCTGACTCCGGCGGAGGAGGTCGCCTCGATCCGCGAGACCCTGTCGCGGATCGCCGAGTTCGGCGCCTCGGCACCCGCCACGCTGGTGCTGGTCAACCTGCCGGCGCAGGACCTGACGCTGGTGCGCGACGGGGAGATCATCCTGGCCATGGACACGGTGGTGGGCAGCCCGTCCCGGCCGACGCCGCTGCTGACCGACACCATCACCCACGTGGTGGTCAACCCGACCTGGACCGTGCCGCCGACCGTCCTCAAGCAGGACAAGCTGCCCAGCCTGCGCCGGACCGGCTCGCCCGGCATCGACCACGCGACCGTCTGGCTCGACGGCGAGCCGGTCGATCCCGCCGCGGTCGACTGGACCGGCGTGTCCCATTGGCGGGTCCGGATCGTCCAGTCGGCGGGCGACCACAACGCGCTGGGCCGCTTCCGCTTCAACCTGACCAACGGCGACCACATCTACCTGCACGGCACCAACGCGCCGCGCGTCTTCGACCGGGACCGGCGGGCGGTCAGTTCCGGCTGCGTCCGGCTGGCCGATCCGGAGGCGCTCGCCGACGACCTGCTGCGGTCCGCCGGCTTCACGCCGGAGCGGATCGCGTCCCTGGTGAGCACGGGCGAGACCCGCTGGCTCCGGCTGGCCGAGCCGATGCCGGTCCGGTTCGTCTATTGGCCGGCCGTGCTGCGCAACGACCGCGTCGTCGTCCTGCCGGACATCTACGGCATCGTTCCGCCTCCGGAAATGGTTGCGGCGACGAACTGACACTGCGCGCTTGCCTCTCCCGGCCATCCGGTTAACGTTGCGTCCGATATCGTAACGGGAGGAAATCCAATGGACCTCGGTCTTTCGGGCAAGCGCGCCCTGGTGCTGGGATCGAGCAAGGGCCTGGGCCACGGCATCGCCGAGATGCTGGCCGCCGAAGGCGCCCACGTGATCCTGGTCGGCCGCAACGAGGAACGGCTGGCCCAGGCGGCCGAGACGATCACCGCGCGGGGCGCCGGCACCGCCCGCTTCGTCGCGGTGGACATGAACGGCCCCGGCGCGGTCGACCGGCTGATGGAAGGGGTGGAGGGCGGCCCCGGCGCCGTCGACATCCTGGTCAACAATTCGGGCGGGCCGCCGCCGGGCAACATCTCCGCGGTCGGCGCGTCGGACTGGACCAAGCATTTCGAGACCATGGTCGTGACCCTGATCGAGACCGCCGGCCGGGTGCTGCCCGGCATGCGGGAGCGCAAGTGGGGCCGCATCCTGACCATCGCCTCGTCGGGCGTGATCCAGCCGATCCCCAACCTGGGCATCTCCAACACGCTCCGGGTCTCGCTGGTGAACTGGGGCAAGACCCTGTCTCTGGAAGTCGCCCCCGACGGGGTCACGGTGAACACCATCCTGCCCGGCCGCATCCATACCGAGCGGGTCGACCAGCTCGACCAGTCGGCATCGGACAAGCAGGGCAAGGATATCGAGGCGGTCAGGGCTGCGGCGAGGGCCCAGATCCCGGTCGGCCGCTACGGCACGGTGGAGGAGTTCGCCTCCGTCGCCACCTTCCTGGTCAGCGCGCGGGCGAGCTACGTGACCGGCTCGGTCACCCTGGTCGACGGCGGCCTGGTCAAATCCTGGTGACGATTCGCCGTCCTCCCCTGTTGTCCATGGCGTAACCGACAGGAGAACGACCATGGCAACAGAACCGATGGCACCCGGCGACGACGCCCCTCCCGGCACTCCCGGCACCGGCGAGAACATCTGCCCGGACTGCAAGGGCAGCGGCCGGCTCAATGACAAGTCGTGCCCGACCTGCTCGGGCACGGGGAAGATCATCGAGGGGGTCGGCGGCGCCTGACCCGAAACGCCCTGACCCGGAACCCTAGGGAGCCGAGGCGGCGACCATGGCGGTGCGGAGCTGGCGGTCCATCCGCCGGCCCAGAGCCTCGGTCATGCGGTTGAACTGGCCCCAGGTCAGGCGGCCCGACGCCAGGGCCGCGTAGAGCTGCTCCTGCTCGTGCCAGGTGGTCAGGATCGCCCGCCCGGCCGCTTGGTCGCGCGGGTTCAGGATCGCCTCGGTCCGCGGGGTGCAGGCGGCGACGGCCAAGAGGTAGCCGCGGGCCAGTTCCTGCTCCTCCGGCGTCGGCTTGGCCGTGTCGCCCAGGTTGGCCGGCGACATCTCGCCCAGGGGCGGGCTCTTGGCCCGCAGGGGCGCGAACTCGGGCCGGCCTTCGACCTCGCCGACGCAGGCGGCCGATGCCCCGACTTCCATCGCCAGGGGGGAACTGGACTGGGTGGTGCCGCAGCCGGCCAGAAGCGCCGCCAGCGGAAGGAGCGTCAGGATGCGGAAACCGGTGATGCCGCTCATTGCGTGAACCAAGCCTACTTGCCTTTCATCGGGTTGCAGTACTGGCCCGACGCCTTCAGGCCGGTACAAAACTCCGACACGTCGGTCAGTTGGGTGAACCCGTCCGTCATCAGGCGCACGAAGGTCCCCTGCCCCGGGATCTCGGCCCTGACCATGACCGGGGCCCGGTTGATCAGCAGGTCGCGATGCGATTTCTTCAGCGTCTTCCATCCCGCCATGGCGTGCTCCTGGTCCCGGTAGGAGGCGAGATGGGCCATGTATCCGCCCCGCTGCGGCGTCTCCGGCTTGGGCTCCGCCGCCGGCTCGGCGGTCCGGTCGATCACGGCGGCCCGGGCGAGCGGCACGGCCGACGGCACCGCTTCGGGCGCCGCCGCCACCGCCGGGGACGGTGCCGCCTTGGGTGGCGGAGGCGGCGGGGCCGGCTCCGGAGCCTCGGCGACCATGACCGGCGCGGGGGCGGGCTGGGCCGTGACGGGGCCGGTGATGTATCCCATGGCGCGGTCGTCGCTGGTCAGCCAGGCGCCGGTCCAGGGGTTGACCGTCATGTCGGCGGTGATCTGCATGTACCCCCGGGAGAACCCCCCGTCCGACGCGGAAGCCGTCGCGACCGATGCCGGCGGGGGCGGCGGGGTCGGCGGCGCGGTCAGCGGCATCACCGAGGCGGTGGCGGTCCCCGGGACCTCGGCCCTCGGCATCGTATCGGGCCCGGGCGCCGCGACGGGTGCGGGAACAGGAGCCGGAACCGGGCGCTCCGGCATCGGCGGAACCTCCAGCTTCGCGACCCGCTCCGCCTTGGGCGGGTTGGCGGCGCGGCCGGCACCGCCGGCCCCCATGCCGCCACCGCCGCCGCCCTGCACGTAATAGCCGGTCGCCGCCGTGGCGCCGAGCATGCCATAGGCGACAGCGATGAATTTGAAGCTCAAGACCCTCTCCCCTCGAAATCCGTACCGGGAGCCGCAGCGGCACGCTGCGGTCCGATATTAATTTCGATGGGGTTAACGATTCCTGAGTGTCGCGTCTTTGTCCCGCCGGGGCCGCCGCGGCGCTTTTCCTGGAAACATTCCAAGCCTGCCGGGGTTTCTGCCTTGTGATCCCTTCAGAGCGGCTCCGACGGCCCGGGCATCGGATGCCCGAGGGCGGGCAGGCGCCCCGACCCTACCAAGACCCAGAAGACAGGAAGCAACCACGATGCCGGACAACAGGCTTACCAGCAGCCGCGAGCCCGCGCGCTTCGCCGACCAGGAAGTGATCCGGGGCGAGGGCGGCGAAACCCATCAGGTGGCCGGCGGCGACGTGCCCGTCCTGACCACCCAGCAGGGCGTTCCCGTCGCCGACGACCAGAACTCGCTCAAGGTGGGATACCGTGGCCCGACGGCGCTGGAGGACTTCCACTTCCGGGAAAAGATCTTCCACTTTGACCACGAACGCATTCCCGAGCGCGTGGTCCATGCCCGCGGCTTCGGCGCCCACGGCTATTTCGAGACCTACGAGCCGCTGTCCGACCTCACCCGCGCCGACCTGTTCCAGCGCGCCGGCGAGAAGACCCCGGTCTTCGTCCGCTTCTCCACGGTCGCGGGCAACAAGGGCTCGGCCGACCTGGCGCGCGACGTGCGGGGCTTCGCGGTCAAGTTCTATACCCAGGAGGGCAACTGGGACCTGGTGGGCAACAACATTCCGGTATTCTTCATCCAGGACGCCATCAAGTTCCCCGACCTGGTCCACGCGGCCAAGCAGGAACCCGACCGCGGCTTCCCGCAGGCCCAGACCGCGCACGACAATTTCTGGGACTTCATCTCGCTGTCGCCGGAAGCGGTCAACATGGCGTTGTGGATCATGTCCGACCGGACCATCCCGCGCTCGTTCCGCTTCATGGAAGGCTTCGGCGTCCACACCTTCCGGCTGGTCAACGCCGAGGGCAAGTCGACCTTCGTCAAGTTCCACTGGAAGCCCAAGCTGGGCATGCAGTCGGTGGTCTGGAACGAGGCGCTGAAGATCAACGGCGCCGACCCCGATTTCCACCGCCGCGACCTGTGGAACGCGATCCAGGCCGGCGACTTCCCCGAGTGGGAGCTGGGCCTTCAGGTCTTCGACCAGGACTTCGCCGAGAAGTTCGACTTCGACGTGCTGGATGCCACCAAGATCATCCCCGAGGAGATCCTGCCGATCCGCCGCGTCGGGCGGCTCGTGCTCGACCGCTGCGTCGACAACTTCTTCGCCGAGACCGAGCAGGTCGCTTTCTGCACCCAGAACATCGTACCGGGCATCGATTTCACCAACGATCCGCTGCTCCAGGGCCGCAACTTCTCCTACCTGGATACCCAGCTGAAGCGGCTGGGCGGCCCCAACTTCACCTACCTGCCGATCAACGCGCCCAAGCGCCCGGTCCACCATTTCCAGCAGGACGGGCACATGGCGATGGTCAACCCCAAGGGCCGCGCCAACTATGAGCCGAACTCCTGGGGCGGGGCGGCCGGCGGCCCGCGCGAGGCGCCGGACATCGGCTTCAGGTCCTTCCCGGCGGAGGAGCAGGGCGCCAAGCTGCGGATCCGCGCCGAGAGCTTCGCCGACCACTACAGCCAGGCCCGGCAGTTTTACCTGAGCCAGACCCCGGTCGAGCAGACCCACATCGCCGACGCCTTCACCTTCGAGCTGAGCAAGGTCAAGACCCCGGCGATCCGCGCCCGCATGGTCTCGCACCTGCTGAACGTGGACCAGGGGCTGGCGGAAAAGGTCGCGACCGGCCTGCGGCTGGAGGAGATGCCGAAGCCGGCCGACGCCGCCCGGCCGACCCGGAACCTGCCGCCCTCGCCGGCGCTCAGCATCCTGCTCAACGGTCCGGAGAGCTTCAAGGGCCGCAAGGTCGGGGTGCTGGTCAGCGATGGCGTCGACATCGGCTTGGTCAAGGCGCTCAAGGACGCGATCACCGCCGAGGGCGCCATGCTCGAGTTCGTCGCCCCCAGGGTGGGCGGCGTCAAGGCCAGCGACGGCACCCTGATCGAAGGCGACGAGAAGATCGACGGCGGGCCATCGGTCGTCTACGACGCCGTCGCGGTGCTGCTGTCGGACGAGGGCGCCAAACTGCTGTCGAAACAGGCGACCGCCCGCGACTTCGTGACCGACGCCTTCGCCCATGCGAAGTTCATCGCCTACAACAAGGAGGCGATGCCGTTGCTGGAGAAGGCCTGCGTCGCCGCCGACATGGACGGCGGCTTCACGGAATTGAAGGGTGCACCGGACGCCAAGGACTTCGTCCAGTCCTGCCGGAAGCTGCGCTTCTGGGAGCGCGAGCCCAAGGTGAAGCAGGTCTGAAGTCCATGAACAGCAAGCCGATCAGCCCGCTGTTGCTGGGCGCCCTCCTCGCGCTGGGCGCCTGCCAGCAGCTCTCCGACGCCGGCACCGCCGTGTCGAACGACCCCGCCGCGGCGGCCCGGGGTGCCCCGACCCTGGCCGCGGCCGATGCCGACATGCGGTCGGTGCTTCTGGCTTTCCAGGCGCTGGGGTCGAAGCCGATCGAGACCTTGTCGCCCGAGGAGGCGCGGCGCCAGCCGACCCTGGCCGACGCGGTCGCGAAGGTGCTGGCCGACGACGGCCGGAGCGCCGCGCCGGAACCCGTGGCCTCCGTGCGGGACGTGTCCATTCCGGGGCCGGGCGGCGCCCGGCCGGCCCGGATCTATGTCCCCGGCTCCGCCCGGAGCCCGCTTCCGGTCATCGTCTACTACCATGGCGGCGGCTGGGTGATCGCCGACCTGGACACCTACGACGCCTCCGCCCGGGCGCTCGCCAACCAGGCCGGCGCGATCGTCGTCTCGGCCGGGTACCGTCAGGCGCCGGAATCCAAGTTCCCGACCGCCCACGAGGATGCCCTGGCGGCCTTTCGCTGGACCCAGGTGAACGCACGCCAGTTCGACGGCGATCCGGACCGCATCGCCGTGGCGGGCGAGAGCGCCGGCGGCAACATGGCGATCGGCGTATCGCGGATGGCGCGGGAGCAGGGAATACAACCTCCGGTTCACCAAGTCCTGATCTATCCGGTCGCGGGCAACGACATGGAGACGGAGTCGTACCGGGAGCAGGCGGACGCGAAACCGCTGAACAAAGCCATGATGGGCTGGTTCTTCGACAAGTACCTGCGCAGTTCGCGCGACGGCAACAACCCGCTGATCAATGTCGTCGACGCGCCGGACCTCGCCGGGCTGCCGCCGACCACCATCGTCACGGCGGAACTGGACCCGCTGCGGTCGGAGGGCGAGTTGCTGGCCCGGCGGCTGCGCAACGCCGGGGTGGAGGTGGCGTCCAACCGCTACGAGGGCGTCACCCACGAGTTCTTCGGCGCGGCGCCTGTCGTGGAAAAGGCGAAGGAGGCCCAGGCCTATGTCGCCGGCCGACTGCGCGAGGCTTTCGTCGGGGGCTCGGCCGGGTCGGGCTCCTGAGGTTGCGAAATGATCGGGGTGAGGTGAGACGATGAGACGGACCGTACTGACGGCATTGGCCTTGGGCATGATCCTGACCGGGGGCCCGCTGGCGCCGGTACGGTCCGCCTCGGCCGATCCGATGTTGGCGGGCTTCGACTATCCCTACGAGGTGAAGCGGTTCGAATTCACCTCGCAGGGCCAGCCGCTGTCCATGGCCTACATGGACGTCCGGCCGTCCAATGCCGGGAACGGCGGGACGGTCGTCCTGCTCCACGGCAAGAATTTCTGCGGCGCCACCTGGGAGAGCGTGATCAAGCCGCTGACCCTGGCGGGCTACCGGGTGATCGTTCCCGACCAGGTGGGGTTCTGCAAGTCGACCAAGCCGCGGGCCTACCAGTACGGCCTGCACCAGCTGGCCGCCAACACCCATGCCCTGCTGGAGCAGGCCGGCGTCCGCCGCCCCATCGTCATGGGACATTCCATGGGCGGCATGCTGGCCATGCGCTATGCCCTGATGTATCCGGACCGGACATCCGGGCTGGTCCTGGTCAACCCGATCGGGCTGGAGGACTGGAAGGCGGAGGGCGTGCCGGTGGTCACCGTGGACCAGCTCTACCAATCGGAACTGAAGACCGACTACGACAACATCAAGGAATACCAGCGGACCACCTATTATTCGGGCGACTGGAAGCCCGAATACGACCGCTGGGTCGAGATGCTGGCCGGCATGTACCAGGGCGACGGCCGCGACCTGGTCGCCTGGAACCAGGCGCTGACGTCCGACATGGTCTTCATGCAGCCGGTGGTGCACGAGCTCCAGAACATCCGGGTGCCGACCCTGTTGATGATCGGCGAGCGCGACACCACCGCGATCGGCAAGAACCGCGCCGAGCCGGACGTCGCCGCCCGCCTGGGCCGCTATGCCGAGCTCGGCCGCCGGACCGCGGAGCGTATCCGCGACGCCCGGCTGGTCACTTTCCCGGAGCTCGGCCACTCGCCGCAGGTCCAGGCGCCGGAGGAGTTCAACGCCGCCCTGCTGGAGAACCTGGAGCAGGTGAGCGCGCTGGAATGAGAGGGACGACATGACGGAACAGGTGACCGACAACCAGACCCGGAGCCGGTACGAGCTGGACGTGGAAGGCAAGACCGTCTTCGCCAATTACCGCCGGGTCGGCTCCACCCTCCAGATCCCCTATGTGGAAGCGCCCCCGTCCCTGCGGGGAACGGGGGCGGCCGGGAGGCTGATGCGCGGCGTCATGGAGACCGCGCGGAGCGAGGGGATGAAGGTCGTTCCGATCTGCAGCTACGCCGCGGCGTGGATCCGGCGCCACCCGGAGTTCCACGACCTGCTGGCGTAATCAAACAACCTTTAGATGTAGTGCCCGTTAGATGTAGTACTGGGACAGCGGCGCGAAGCCGTTGAAGTTGACCGAGGCATAGGTGGTCGTGTAGGCGCCGGCCGCATGGATCCGGATCCGGTCGCCGATCGCCAGGTCGAGCGGCAGCTGGTAATCGGCCTTCTCGTACAGCACGTCGGCGCTGTCGCAGGTCGGGCCGGCCAGGATCACCGAATCGGTGGCCCCGGACCGGGTCGTGACGATCGGGTACTGGATCGCCTCGTCCATCGTCTCGGCCAGGCCGCCGAACTTGCCGATGTCCAGGTAGACCCAGCGGCGGTTGTCGTTGGCCGACTTGGTCGAGATCAGCACGACCTCGCTCTCGATCACGCCGGCATTGCCGACCATGCTGCGGCCCGGCTCCACGATGGTCTCGGGGATGCGGTTGCCGAAATGTCGTCGGAGCGAGTCCAGGATGGCGTTGCCGTAGGCTTCCGACTCGGGCACGTCGCTGCGGTAGCGGGTCGCGAAACCGCCGCCGAGATTGACCATGCTGAGCGTGATGCCGAGCGCCTCCAGGTCATGGAACATCTCGGCCACCGTGCGCAGCGCGGTGTCCCACTGGGTCGGGTCCTTCTGCTGGCTGCCGACGTGGAACGACACGCCGTAGGGCACCAGCCCCTTGCCGGCGGCGGCGATCAGCAGGGTGCGCGCCATGGCGGGATCGCAGCCGAACTTGCGCGACAGCGGCCATTCGGCACCCTCGCCCGAGGTCAGGATGCGGCAGAACACCCGGCTGCCGGGAGCCGACTCGGCGATCTTGTCCAGCTCGCCGATGCTGTCGAAGGCGAACAGCCGGACGCCCAGCTCGTAGGCCTTGGCGATGTCGCGCTGCTTCTTGATCGTGTTGCCGTAGGAGATCCGCTCCGCCGTGGCGCCCGCGGCCAGCACCATCTCGATCTCGGGCACGCTCGCGGTGTCGAAGGACGAGCCGCGCTCGACCAGCAGCGACAGGATCTCCGGCGCCGGGTTGGCCTTGACCGCGTAGTAGATCTTCGCGTCGGGCAATGCGGCGGTCAGCGACCTGAAATTCTCGTCCACGATATCGAGGTCAACCACCAGGCACGGAGTTGCAGGCTGCTGCTCCGCGAAAAAACGAGCAATCTTCTCGTTCATCTCAGTCTCCCGAGAACCAGAAAGGAGTGATGTGATGGGTGTGTGGAGTACGGTCAGGCCGCCGTCGGCGCCGATGCGCAGACTGAACCTTCAGACCCGGTGGGGCCTGCACACAATCGACCGAGATGCGTGAGATGCGGCGGATGGGCGTGCGGCCCACCGACAACAACATGAAACATCGTATCCTCCAAGACGCCGCCTTGCTTAAGGGACGGTCGGGGGTTACACGTTCGTCGTTGCATAACCCCACTTGGAAGAACCGTGGGGGCCAGGGGCACGTGCTAGCGCGGAGCGATCTGATACACTGAAACCACTCCGCGCAAAAGGGTAAAATCGGCCTTCGGAGAAAAAAATTCCAGGGCGAAGCATCTTCGCGCCGGCGCTGATGTTTCGCCGCGTTGGGACCGGGTTTTCAGGCCGAGGCCGCATGCTCCGCGATGCGCCGGGCCGCCTCCTCGATCCGGCCGTCGGGAGCGGCCAGCGAGATCCGCAGGTGCCCGGCGGCGCTGGGGCCGAAGCCGTCGGACGGCAGGACCGCCACTCCCTGCCCCTCCAGCAGGCCGTAGGCGAACTCGTCGGAGGTGCGGCCGGTGCCCCGGACGTCCAGAAGGACGAACATGCCGCCCTCGGGCCGGGACGCGCGGAGGCCAGGGACGTTTTCCAACAGGGAAACCATGATGCCGGCCCGGCGCCGGTAGGCCTCGGCCATCTCGCCCACCTCCGGGCAGTCCGCCGTGAGCGCCGCCAGCGCGCCGTCCTGGATGAAGGGCGGTCCGCCGTAAAGCATGCACAGCACCAGCCGGGACAGGTGGCCGGCCAGTTCCGCCGGGCCGATGATCCAGCCGAACCGGAAGCCCGGCACCGCGTGCGACTTGGACAGGCTGGACACCACGACGGTGCGCTCCGCCATGCCCGGGAGGCTGCGTGGGCTGACATGGGGTCCCGCATAGGCCAGGTCGGCATAGACCTCGTCCGACAGCAGCCACAGGTCGTGGCGCCGGCAGAACTCGGCGGCGGCCTCGACCTCGGCGCGGGTCATCACGGCGCCGGTCGGGTTGTGCGGGCTGTTGAGCCAGAGCACCCGGGTGCGCGGGGTGACGGCGCGCTCCAGGTCGTCGGGATCGAGGTGGAAGCCCCGCTCCGGACGCAAGGCCACGTTGACGATCGACGCACCCGCGGCGCCGGCGACCGCCTCGTAGGTCGCGTACATCGGTTCCGGCGCGATCACCTCGTCGCCCGGCCCGGCGAGGCACTGCATCGCGCAGTAGAGGCCGGCCTGGGCGCCGGGCACCACGACCACGTCGTCCGCCGGGGTCGGGACGCCGGTGCGCTCCTGGTGGCGGGCGGCGATCGCGGCGCGGACCTCGGGATAGCCCGCCATCGGCGAATAGGTCGTCCGGCCCGCCCTCAGCGACTCGACCGCCGCGTCGATCACGCGGGCCGGCGGGGGCATGTCGGGGTCGCCGACGGTCAGCATGATGACGTCCCGCCCCTGCCGGGCCAGTTCGCGGGCGCGCCAGTGGATGCTCCAGGCGTCCGAGCCCTTGCCGGAGATCCGGCCGACCAGGGGAGAGAACCGCATCGCCAAGGTCCCTTCACGGCGGGGGGTTGAAAGCATGGGGAAGCAATAACCGAACCGGGAGATTTCTCAATCGCTCATAGCGCGAAGCCGGGTTGCGGTTGCCAAGCTTGACCGGACGCGGGAAACTCCTCCCCGAAAAGAAGAAAAGCCGGACAGGAGAAGGCCCCGTGACGCTGGACCCCGACACCTCGAGGAATCGCCCCCTGGAAACCCCGCCCGGATACCGCGCCCTGGACGATTCCAGCCTGCCCGGATACCTGGCGCGGATCGACGCGGTCGCCGCCCGCCTGGGCGGCGGGCCAGCGGACTGGCAGGTCCGCGAGGTCGGCGACGGCAACCTGAACCTGGTGTTCATCGTCACCGGCCCGGCCGGCGGGGTCGCGGTCAAGCAGGCCCTGCCCTATGTGCGGCTGGTCGGCGAGAGCTGGCCGCTGCCGCTGAGCCGCGCCTTCTTCGAGCACGAAGCGCTGACGGCGCAGCGCGCGGCGGCTCCGGCCCAGACGCCCGGACTGTTCCATTACGATCACGAAATGGCCTTGACGGCGATGGAGCTGCTGCGGCCGCACGTCATCATGCGCAAGGGTCTGGCGGCCGGCATCCGCTACCCGCGTTTCGCCGGCGACATAGCATATTTCATGGCCCATACGCTGTTCGGCACCTCGGATCTGGCGCTGCCCGCCGCCGAGAAGAAGCGGCGGATGGCGGTGTTCTGCGGCAATACCGCCCTGTGCCGGATCACCGAGGATCTGATCTTCACCGATCCCTACCGGGTCGCCGAGCTGAACCGCTGGACCTCCCCCCAGCTCGACGGGATCGCCGCCGAATTCCGTACCGACACGGCCGCCAAGGCCGCCGTTTCGGAGCTGAAAGGAAAGTTCCTGACCTCCGCCGAGGCGATGATCCACGGCGACCTGCACACCGGGTCGATCATGGTGACCGAGTCGGACACCCGGGTGATCGATCCGGAGTTCGCCTTCTACGGTCCCATGGGGTTCGACGTCGGGGCGGTGATCGGCAACCTGCTGCTGGCCTTCTTCGCCCAGGCCGGCCACGAGACAGAATCCGACCGGCGCGACGGTTACCGGGCCTGGATCCTCGACCAGGTGCGGGAAGTCTGGATCCGGTTCGAGGCGACTTTCCTGGAGCTGTGGCGGGAGCACCCGACCGGCGACCTCTATCCCGCCGGCCTGTTCGCCGATGCCGCGGGGCAGGCGGAGCTGGAACGGGTCCGGACCGCCTACATGGCGCGGCTGTTCTCCGATTCGGTGGGGTTCGCCGCCGCCAAGATGATCCGTCGCATCCTGGGCCTCGCCCATGTCGAGGAGTTGGAGACCATCGCCGATCCGGACCTGCGCGCGGCCTGCGAAACCCGGGCACTGCGGCTGGCACGCGACATGCTGGTCAACCGGAGCAGCTATCCCGCGATCGGCGACGTCACCGCCGCAGCATCCTCCCTGGAGAAACAGGGTTAATCCACTTGCGGAACAACCTGTTGCCGTACCGTAACTACCTCTGGCGCAAAGGATTTTCCCCAAGCCCCGTTTTCAGGGGGCCAAGTCGTTGTCACGACACCTAAATTTCGCCACTTTCCGCCCCTATATCCGTCCCATGCGAAGGGTCCCTACAGCGCGGTCACCAAGACCGACGAACAGCCCTTCACGCAGGCGCCCTCATTAAAGGGCGTCTCCAGCCTGGCCCCGGCTGGATCTATCGGCCACCGCATGAGCCCCCCGCGGTGGCCGTTTTCTTTTCCGGCTCCGGAAGCGGCCCCGGCCGGCTCCCCTACACGTCCAGGTCGATCAGCACCGGCACGTGGTCGGACGGCTTCGGCTCCCAGCCGCGCGCATCGCGCAGGACCTCGTGGCCGCGCAGGCTGCCGGCCAGCGGCTCGGTGACCCAGATATGGTCCAGCCGCCGCCCGCGGTCCGCCGCCGACCAGTCCTTCGCGCGATAGCTCCACCAGGTGTAGAGCTTCCGGTCGTCCGGCACGAAGCGGCGCACAGCATCCACCCAGCCGACCGACCGCTGCATCGCGGTCAGCCGCTCGACCTCCGCCGGAGTGTGCGAGACGACGTCGAGCATCTGCTTGTGCGACCAGACGTCGTGCTCCAACGGTGCCACGTTGAAGTCGCCGACCACGACCATCGGCCGGTCCGGCGTCCGCTCGGCCGCCCACCACGCCGTCATCTCGTCCAGGAAGCGCAGCTTGTGCTCGAACTTGGGGTTGACCGCCGGATCGGGAACGTCCCCGCCCGAGGGGATGTAGACGCTGTGGATCTCGATCCCGTCGACCACGGCGATGGCGTGGCGGCAGTCCTGACGCTCGCACCAGTGCTGCACGCAGCCGCCGGAGAGCGGCCGGCGCGACAGGATCGCGACGCCGTTGTAGCTCTTCATGCCGTGGATCCGGGCATGGACGTAGCCGCGCTCCGCCAGGGGAGCCAGGGGAAAGGTCTCGTCGACCGTCTTGGTTTCCTGAAGGCAGATGACGTCGGGGTTCTTCTCGTCGATCAGGCGCAGCAGGAGGTCCAGCCGCAGCCGGACGGAGTTGATGTTCCAGGTGGCGATTCGCAAGGCAGGCTCGGGACGGACACGGGACGGGAAAGGGTGGCTCGGCACCATACAGCATCGTGCCCCGGCCGCGCCGGAATAATCCGCCCCCGGCAAGGCGCATCGTTCGCCGTCCCTTGACATTCCATGCCGCCCACCCGAACTACCATCCCACTGGATGGCAAATGGATGGAAGAGAGATGGCAAACAACGTGCAGGACATTCGGCCGAAGGGGCCGGACAGCGAGAAGATCACGATCAACCTGGGCTACGTGGACCTGGGGCACGTGGACCTGCTGGTGCAGGAGGGGTTCTACTCCAACCGGACCGATTTCATCCGGACCGCCATCCGCAACCAGATCGAGCGCCACGCCGACGTCGTCCGGCAGGCCGTGACCCGCAAGAGCGTGGACCTCGGCCTTCGGCACTTCACCCGCGCGGATCTCGAAGCGGCGCGGGACGCCGGACAGATGCTCGACGTCCGCGTCCTGGGACTGGCGACCATCGCCCAGGACGTCACGCCGGAACTGGCCCGCGCCACCATCGCCTCGCTCACCGTCCTGGGCGCCCTGCATGCCAGCGCCGCCGTCAAGTCGGCCCTGGCCGACCGCATCAAGTAACGCCTCTCCGGCCCGACTCCCCGGACCGACCCCCGGGAACAGAAAGCACACGACATGAACAGCAGATTCTCCTCCGGCATGCCTCCCGAATTCGCCGAGGCGACCCGCCTGACCGGCGCCGGCAAGCTTGCCGAGGCCACGGCCCTGATCCAGCGACTGCTGAACGGCACCGGCGGCGAGGCGCCCGCCGCCTCCGCGCCGGCATCCTCGTCCGCCACCGTGATCGACATGGAGCCGGTGCATCTCGACGGGGAGAAGCCGCGGCCCGCTCCCGGGCCGTCCGCGAAATTCGCGGGCAGGCTGCATCCGCGCCCGCGCTCCGGCCCCCTGCCCGGTCTGGCCGAAACCCTGCGCGGCCTTGCCGCCCGGGGCATGCCGGCCGGCTTCGACATCGGCGGCGGGTTCCCCCGGCCGGCCTCCGATCCGCTGCCGGATGGCGCCTCCTTCGAGGCCAGATCCCATGCCGGCCCGGCCGGGACGCGGGACTACAAGCTCTACGTGCCCGCCAACCGCACCGGCCGGCCCATGCCGCTGGTCGTGATGCTCCACGGCTGCACCCAGTCGCCCGACGATTTCGCGGCCGGGACCCGTATGAACGCGGTGGCGGAGGAGCTTGGCGTCCTGGTGGCCTACCCGGCGCAGCCTTCCTCCGCCAACGCGCAGAAATGCTGGAACTGGTTCAAGCCGGAGGACCAGGGCCGCGACCGGGGCGAGCCCTCGCTGATCGCGGGGATCACCCGGCAGGTCATGCGCGACCACCCGGTGGATCCGGAACGCGTCTATGTCGCCGGGCTGTCCGCCGGCGGGGCGACCGCCGCGATCCTGGGCGCGGCGTATCCCGACCTCTACGCCGCGATCGGTGTGCATTCGGGCCTGCCCAGCGCCGCCGCCCGCGACCTGCCCTCCGCCTTCGCCGCCATGCGGCAGGGGGCTCCGGGGACGGGCACCGGGAGCGGCGGCAGGGCGGTGCCCGCCATCGTCTTCCACGGCGACCGGGACGGCACCGTCCATCCCAGCAACGGCGACGCGGTCGCGGCCCAGGCTGCGGCGGGTAAGGCGGGGCTGCGCGCGACGGTCGAGCGGGGCCAGGCGCCGGGCGGGCGGGCGTTCAGCCGCACCGTCCACGCGGACCCTTCCGGCCGCGTGCTGTGCGAGCATTGGACGATCGCCGGGGCCGGGCACGCCTGGGCCGGCGGCAGCCCGTCCGGGTCCTATACCGATCCGACCGGACCGGACGCGACGCGGGAGATGCTGCGCTTCTTCCTGTCGCACCGGAACGACCGGGCGGGGACCGCCTGAAGCGGGAGGAGGTTCAGCCGCGCAGCCGAAGGGCGACGATCGTGACGTCGTCCTTCGGCGCCCCTGCGCCGGTGAACGCGGCGGCATCCTCGCGCAAGCTGGCGGCGACGACTTCCGGCGCGGCGGACAGCAGGCTTTCCAGTACGCCGCGCAGCCGCTGTTCGCCGAAGGTGGCTCCGGCGGCATCGGTGGCGTCCGCCAGGCCGCGGGTATAGACCACCAGCCCGTCGCCGGGCTGGAGCGACAGTTCGCCGCCCGAAGCCCCCTCTTCCGCCCCCTCTCCGCCGAGCGGCGGGCCGCGGCGGCCGGCGAGCGGCAGCACGCCCAGAACGCCGCTCAGCACCACCGGGGCCGGCATTCCGGCATTGGCGTGGCGAAGGGCTCCGCCCCCGGGCGGGAACAGGCCGACGAACAGTCCGACCGGGAATCCCCCGTCGAGTTCGCGGCCGACCGAGGCGATCACGGCGGCCGGATCCGCACCCTTCTCCACGGCGGCGCGGGCAAGCGCCCGGACGCGCGCGGCGGTCAGCACGGCGGCGACCCCGGAGCCGCCGCCCGCCAGGCCGGAGACGGTGCCGACCAGGAAACAGGTGCCGCCGCCGGGCGCCGTCAGGACGTCGTGGAAGTCTCCGCCCAACCCGGGTTCCGCGCCGCCGGCGCCCGGTTCCGCCAGCACCGCGGCGTCCACCGGGAAGCCGGGACCGGAGGGCGGGAATCCCTGCCGGGCCAGGGCGGTCCGCAGCGCCCGCGCGGTCCGCCGGTCGAGCGCCTGGCTCTCGCGGGCGACCGCCGCCTCCTGCCGGAGCCGGCGCCGCTCCAGGCAGGCATCCACCCGCTGCTGAAGCTGCATCACGTTGAAGGGTTTCGCCAGGTAATCGGTGGCCCCCATCTCGATGCACTGGATGGTGTCTTCCATGTTGGTGATCGCCGAGATCACCACGACGGGAGTGTTGGCCAGCAGCCCTTCCTTCTTCAGGCGGCGCACCACCTCCGTCCCGCCGATCCGGGGCAGGTTGAGGTCGAGCAGGATGAGGTCGAAGCTGTTGGCTTTCGCCAGGTCGAGCGCCTGGCGGCCGTCGTTGGCGACGGTCAGTTCGGTGAAGCCGGCCTTGCGCAGGTAAAGCTCGATCAATTGCTGGCTGAACTCGTCGTCCTCGACGACGAGCAGACGCTCATTCCGGGATGCGGTGACGGCTTGGGCCATGGGAGGAAACCTCAATCATGCGTGGTCACCGGCGGCATCGGAGCCTGTCCCCCGGCCTTGCCATTAGGGCGGCGGGCCGCCGGTTGCTGAAAAAGACGAGAATGAAATTCATGGTGTTGCGGCAAAGCTTCCGAAGCCGACACTACTTTGCAACCCAAGTTAATCAGTATTCTAAGTGATATTTCGTATAGGTGCAATGGATTTCACCGCCTCCCTCTTTAATCCTCCCTACCATGCCAACGCAACCATGGCTAATGTGCGATACCCGGCATGATGACCCGGAGCAGCGCGTTGGGCCGGGACTGCGCGGAGAGGGGAACGGAAATGAAGCGATTTGGATCGAGGTTTGCTGCCCTGGCGACATCCATGGGATTGCGCTCAGGCGTCTGGGCCGGTGCCGCACTCGCCGCATCGCTCGCGGCGGCGCCGGCGATCGCGGGTACCGTGCTCGAACAAAGCCTGGCCTCGCCGACGCTCGGCCGCGACTACCGCTTCACGGTCTACCTGCCGGACGGCTACGCCGACTCGTGCCTGTCCTATCCGGTGCTCTACCTGCTGCACGGCGCCAACGGCGACGAGCACGACTGGCTGGTCAAGGGCAAGGCCGAATCGACCCTGGACTCGCTGATCGCCGAGGGAGCCATCGCGCCGATGGTGGTCGTGATGCCCGGCCACAAGCAGATGTGGTGGGTGGACGCCAATGCCGAGAAGTCCCAGACCGTGCTGATGACCGAGTTGCTGCCCGAGGTCGAGCGCCGGTTCCGCACCATCGCCGACCGTTCCGGCCGCCTGGTGGCGGGCCTGTCGGCAGGCGGCCTTGCCGCGGCGCGCCTGTCGTTCGAGCGTCCCGACCTGTTCGCCGCGGCCGGCGCGCTGAGCCCCGCGGTCTATGAACCGCTGCCCCCGGCCACATCGTCCGCGATGAAGGACCCGCCCTTCCAGAAGGACGGCAAGTTCGACCCGGAGACGTGGCAGCGCCTGGGCTGGCGCATCCTGTTCGATGCCTACCGCGCCCAGCCGCTGGTGGTCCCATTCTACATCAACAGCGGCGACATCGACCGGTTCGAGATCGCCTACCATGCCGCCGTGCTGTTCCGGGACCTGCACCGCCACCAGCCGGGCAAGGCGGTCTTCCGGGTGGTCGCCGGCGACCATGAATGGCCGGTCTGGGCCAGCACGCTGGGCGACGCGCTGAAGTACCTGTCGGGCCATGCCAGCGCCCCGGTCGAATCTCCGCCCGCGGCGTGCCCGCCGAAGAAGTAACGGCGGGCCGTGAGGGAATGGCCGACTCGGGGTTCGGCCATTGCCTTCACTTCTCCAGCAGGGCGTCGTCCGGCGGCGCGATGCCATGGGCGGCTGCGGCGGCGCTGGATATCATGAGCCGCGGCTGAGGGAGCACGACCGGGGTGGTCCGGGGATCGGCTCCCTTCAGGATGTCGGCGGTCAGGTCTGCCGCCGCCTTCCCCATGTCCTTGACGGGGGGCGAGTAGGCCGCCAGCCAACCGCGTAGGATGAAAGTCTGGGTGCCGCCGAACAGGCGGATGCGATCGCCGATTGCCGCTTGGATGTCGGCGGCCTTGGAGGCGATGTAGCTATCGGCGCCGGAATACAGGGCATCGGCCTTGAGCCGGCCCGATCTGATCTCTTCCATCACCTCCTCCAACGAGTTTCCGGTGGCGGCGGCCCGGCGCCGTATCACCTCGACCCCATGGTTTCTGCCCCAGTCCACGATCTGGTCGGCGATCAGGTTGGAGTTCGGCTCCTTGGGATTGAAGAGCACGACGAGGGACTTCAGTTTCCCCAGGCGGGAAAATGCATCGAGTTGATCCGGGATCGGTACACCGTTGATAACGCCCGTGACGTTGGTGCCCGGCTGATCCATGGATTTGACCAACTGACCG
This sequence comes from Skermanella rosea, assembly GCF_016806835.2. Taxonomy (NCBI): domain Bacteria; kingdom Pseudomonadati; phylum Pseudomonadota; class Alphaproteobacteria; order Rhodospirillales; family Azospirillaceae; genus Skermanella; species Skermanella rosea. The sequence goes on from NZ_CP086111.1 coordinate 5,206,892, forward strand.
GATACGGGATCGAATACCACGTTGACACGATCGGCACTCGGTCCTTGATGAACTGTGTCGCCGTCCGTGTCACTGTCGTTCCGAAGGAATAGACGATGTCGATCTTGCCTGACGCGATATCGTCTTCCATGCTTCTGAGGTGAGTCACGACGGCATTGCGATCCTGCTGGGCGTCCAGTTGCACGAGCTTGGCATTGATCCCCAGGGTTTGGAGTCGATCCAGATAAGCCTCTTCCGGCTCCGTGATGCCGCGCCAAAGAAGCATCACGATCTTCGGTTCAGCAGCATGACTGTCCGGCGCAAGTTTGGGGTTCAGCACCTGCATACAGAGCAGTGCCATCAGGGTACGCCCTAGCTTCATCCTTGCCTCCAGGATTTTCCGAGTCTCCGCAGGGTAACGCGATCGGCTCAGACGCCTGTATAGCAGAGAGCTCCGGCAAGTTGAAAACAATAAAAAACCTTCAATTATAAGTATTTAGGAAACGAAAACTGCATTACTAGATTGAAATTTTGTTTCTACCCGAACTGAACATTTACAACAGTCACGCCTGTTTAACTTTCTCTGCGGATTATCCCGTTTCAATGAAAAGCTCAGACAACTGGTACTTTCCGATCGTTGCACCGAAGCGAAGCAGTGACTGCCCCGTCGTCCAGAGGACCCGGCACAACCGCTTCCGACGCGCTTTCACGACGCTCGAAGTGGCCAAGGTCATTCATGGAGAATAGTTCATGTCCGATTTGATGAGATTGGCAAGGCACCACGCTCTTTACCGGATACTCGCGGCGCCGATCCGCTCCTGGCCCCACCAGCACCTCTTCATCGAAGATGTCTTTCCCAAGGAATTCTATGCCGAACTGCGCCGCCGCATGCCGGCACCGGAGGCATACGAATCCCTCTCCAAGACCGGAAAGGTCGCGGATGGGGACTACGACATGAGGGCGGGGTTCCTGCTGAAAGAAGACCACCTCGCCCGCGTACCGGGAGAGGTCGCGGCGTTCTGGTCCGGCCTCTTCAACGAAGTCTTCAACAAGGAATTCGCCGACGCGCTGCTGACGCGGCATGCCCCGGACATCACCGCGCGGCTCGCGCGCGAAGGTGCCCCATGGCCCGAAACCATCCGCCGGGACATGCTCCTGGTCCGCGACTCAAGTTCCGACGGCGTGAAGATCCACACGTCCGATCCGAAGAACCTGCTGACGCTGCTGTTCTACCTGCCGGAGGATGATCGTCACATCGAGTGCGGCACGACCCTGTACCTGCCGAAGGATCGTGGCTTCCATTGCTGGGGTGGGCCGCACCACGATTTCGAGCAGTTCGACCGCGTCGCGACCATGCCATACAAGGCCAATTCACTATTCATGTTCGTCAAGACAGACGATTCGTTCCACGGCGTCGAGCCGATCCGCATCCCGAACCTTCGTCGGGACCTGCTGCTGTTCTACATCCACCGCTGACCGGACAGGCAATGGGGCCGGCGGCGATCTGCCATCCGGCCCCATCCGAACGTTCGCGAAGGAGTTCAGGCGATCAGTTCTCAAGAACCGCGTCGGCCGGCGGCGTGACGCCGTGCTTCGCCGCCGCAGCCTTGGAAATGAAGAACTTCGGCGTCGGCAGCACGACCGGCAGTGTGCCCGGATTCGCGCCCTTGAGCACCTTCGCCATCAGTTCGGCGGTCGATGTCCCCATGTCGTTGACCGCAGGCGTGTAGGCGGCAAGCCAGCCCGCCTTCACATAAGTCTGGGTTCCGCCGAACAGCGGGACCGTGCCACCGACGGCGGCCTGGATCTCGCCGGCGACCGAAGCCAGGAAATTGTCGGCACCGGCGAAGACCGCATCCGGCTTGACGGCGCCGGAGGAGATTTCCGCCAGAACCTCCTGAAGCGAGTTGTTGCCCGGGGTGACCCGGCGGGACGTTACGTTGACGCCGTGCTTCTCGGCCCAGTTGCGGACCTCGTTCTCGACGATGTTGGAGTTGGGCTCGCGGGAGTTGAACAGCACCAGAAGGGTCCTGACCGGCTTCAGCTTGGTGAAGGCGTCGAACTGCGCCGCGATCGGCACCCCGTTGGTCACTCCCGTGACCGTCCCGCCCGGCTCGTTGAGCGACTTCACCAGTTTGGCGCCGACCGGATCGAACACGATGTCGAAGACGACCGGCACGCGGTCGCGGATCACGCCGGTGGCAACCTGCGTGGCGACCGTGCCGTAGGTATAGACCGCGTCGAAAGACTTGTTCGCGATATCAGCCTCAAGCGCCTGCATGCCGGCGGCAAGCGTGCCGCGATCCTGGTTGGCATTGACTTCGCGATAGGTGGCCTTGATTCCCAGTTCCGCAAGCTTGGCCTGGAAAGCCTTCTCGGAATCGGTGATTCCCTTCCACAGGACGAGCAGAACACTCTTATCCTCCGCCGCCGCCGGAACGGCGGAAAGCGGCAATGCGACGACTGCGCCCAGCAGGGCGGCAAACAGGAGCTTCGCCTTCATGATGCAACCCCTAATAACATATCAAGGTATCTGATTCTACTCAGAGTCGCATAAATGGTAGCTTGGCTGCCCGAAAGGGGCAATTCAAAAATCTCATGCGCGAAAAAAAAGGTTGTAAGTTATATAATTATACCATAAATTTAAGTTAGAATATTTCATGCTCTTAATCCTGTATAGTTGTGTGGTTCATGATCCCCCCAAAGCTTTTGAGCGCTTCTGGAATGACCACTCCACCTGAAGGCGATCCACCCGCTGAAGGGGAGCGCCTGAATGCTTCCTGCGCGATGTCCGGGCGTCACAGGCGTGAACTCCGCATGATCTGCGGAGCGTTCTTCCTTTTCGTCACCGCCGATGCCTTTTCCAACGCCTTCCTTCCCGTGCATGCCCGCAACCTTCCGCTGGCGTGGCCTGGCCTTTCGCCGGAAATGGCGAGCGGCCTGCCGGTGTCCGCCTTCTGGCTGATGGTGGCGGCCGCCCAGTTGACAACCGGCCTCTGGGAGCGGGGCCGCCCTCACCGGACGCTGATCCTGGCCGCCATGGTCCTGTCGGGCACCGGCCTCGCGCTGACCGGCTTGGCCGGAACGGTTCACGAATTGATCCTGTGGCGGGGGGTCAGCGGGTTCGGATACGGCATCGTCATGATCCTGGCCCAGGACGGCATCCTGCGGACGATGGGGCCGGAAGCGCGGACCCAGGCCTCGGGAAAGTATCTCAGCGCCTTTTTCGCCGGGACGATCTGCGGCACCCTGACGGGCAGCGCCGTCGCCGCCGCGGCTGGGTTCGGCAACGCCTTCTTCGCCGCCGCCGCCGTCACGGCCTGCGCGCTGATCCTGACGCTGTTTCTGGACAACCACCGCGAGACGGCCCCGCGACAGCCATTCCGCCCGCTGGTGCTGCTGCGTAATCCGCTGCTGGTAGCCCTGGTCGCCTTCGCCGCCGTGCCGTCGCGCCTGCTGATCGCCGCCTTCCTTTACTATCTGCTGCCGCTGTACCTCCACGACGCCGAGGCGTCGCCGACCGAGACGGCCCGCATCGTCATGATCTATTCCCTGATCCTGGCGCTGACCGCGACGGCGTGGTCGCGGCTGGTCGACCGCACCGGCCGGCCGATGCTGTTCACGTCGGCCGGCATCGTCCTGTCGGCCGCGTCGATGATGGTCATTCCCGTCTGGGGACCGGGGGGCGACGGCGCGGCGCTGTCCGGAATGGCGGCCGCGGTGGCGGCCGTGGCCCTGCTCGGGACCGCGCAGTCGATCGGCATGTCGCCCCAGGTGACGGTGCTGTTCCGGGTGGCCCGCGCGGAGATCGACCGGTTCGGCCGCACCCCCGTGCTCGGCATCTACCGCGTGTGCGAGCGGGTCGGCCTGTTCGTCGGCCCCATGGCGGCGGCCTGGCTCGTCGGAGGCTACGGCTACGGTCCGGCGCTGGCGGCGCTCGGCGTCCTGGCGGCGCTTTCGGCGGCGGCGCTGCTGGCCGCCTTCGCGCTGGCCCCCACTCCCCTGCCGGAGGGCCCCGCGGCCCGTCCGGACGAAGCATCCGAGCAGGAGACGACAGTATGACTTCGGCTATCCATGAAGGTTTCGCCCCCGACGACCTCGCGGTGATCCCCGACGGCTCCGGCAACGAGGGCGGCTTCTCCCTGCTGTCGTGGGGCGACGCGATGACTTGGGAAGAATACGATCTGCTGGCCGGGCGGACCGCGGCGCCGTTCGAAGGCCGGTTCGACCAGTGCTTCTACAACTACATCCATCCCAAGCGGCTGCAGGGGCACTGGCCGGCCCACCAGGTCAAGGATACCCCGATCCGGCTGGCCTTCACCGACTGGGGCGACCCCGACGGGCCGCTGGTGATCTGCGTCGGCGGCATCGCCAACACGGCGCGGCGCTGGGACTACCTGGCGCTGGGGCTGTGCGAGGATTTCCACGTGGTCTGCCTGGACTGGCCGGGGCGCGGCATGAGCGGCTGGATGCCGACCCAGGGCGACTACACGATCGAGACCAACGTGGAGGCGATGATCCAGCTGCTCGACTACCTGGACTGCCCGCGCGCCAGCATCATCGGCTCCTCGCTCGGCGGCAGCGTCAGCATGGCCCTGGCGGCCCGGCGCCCCGACCTGGTGGAGCGGCTGGTGCTCAACGACATCGGCCCCTACATGCCGGCCGAGCGGCGGCGGCGCCGGGCCGAGGCGGTCGCCCGCCACTATGTCTTCCGGCGGCCGGCCGACCTGTTCCGGCGCCTGGGCGCCTCGGCCAAGAACGAGGGTCCGGTCACCGAGGACGAGCTGCTGCACAACACCTTCTTCCAGACCAAGTGGTCCGACGGGCACGGCGGCCGGATCTACCGGCACGACCCCAGGGCGCTCCAGGCCTATGCGGAGGAGGCCCAGGTCAGCCTGGACCAGCGGGAGGACTGGGCCCGGCTGGAGCTGCCGGTGCTGGTGCTGCGCGGGATGGTGTCGGACGCGCTGCTGCCCGAGACGGTCGAGGAGATGACCGCCAAGCCCGACGTGACCGCCGTGTTCGTGCCCAACACCGGGCACACCCCGGCGCTCAGCGACGTCAACCAGATCCATTTCGTGCGCGAATGGCTGCTCGGGCGCGGCCCGGACCATCATTTCACCTGCCTCAACCCGCCGGCGACCCCGCGCCACCTGTTCGCCGGCGCGCCGGTCCCCGCGGTCCAGCCGACCCAGAGGGCGTGAGCGCCATGACGGCTCGACCGGCCGTCCAGCAGGCGCCCCGCGGGGCGGACGCCGTCCCGGGCGACAACGGCGCCGGCGAGGTGCCGGGCGTCGAGGGGCTTCGGCTCAAGATCGACTCGGTGCTGGGCAACCTGCCCGGGCACGACCTGACGGTCGAGAGCGACACCCCGGTCGAGCGGATCGAGGAGCTGTTCGCGGCCCACCCCACGCTGCCGGGCATCCTGCTCAGCCGGAGCGGGCGCCATGCCGGCATGGTGCCGCGCGGCCGGTTCACCGAATGCCTGGCCCGGCCGCTGGGGCGCGAGTTCTACGCCGGCCGGCCGATCGCGCAGATGGTCAGCACGGAGCGGATGCAGGCGCTGCGGCTCGACTCCAACGACCGGCTGGAGATGGCGGCGCAGATCGCCCTGCTCCGGCCGGGCGGCCAGTCGTACGAACCGGTCGTCGTGGCCTTCCCGGACGGCCGCCACTGCGTGCTCGACATGCAGGTCATCCTGCTCCAGCTCGCCCGCTTCTACGACATCGCCACCAGCCAGAACCGCGGCCTGCTGGAGAACGTCCAGGCCTATGCCGCCCGGCTGGAAAGCACGCTGGACGAGTTGCGCCGGACCGAGGAGCGGCTGGTCCTGGACATCCAGGTGCGCGAACGGACCGAGCAGCATCTGCGCGACAACCGCATCCGCCTGCTGCGCCAGACCACGGCATTGCAGGAGATCGCGAAGCTGGACGCGATGCGGCTGTCCGACTTCGACCGCGCGCTGACCAACATCACCGGCGTGATCGCCATGACGCTTCGGATCGACAGCGTCAGCATCTGGATCATGGAGGAGGGCGCCGACGGCCCGGCGCTGACCAGGGTCGCCCAGCACCAGGCCTGCCGCGCCGCGGCGGGCGACGAGACCGGCGGCGGCGCGCTGCCGCTGAACGACTATCCGCTCTACCGCCGGGCGCTGATGCGCGACCGCTCGCTGGTGGTCGCCGACGTCGAATCGGACATCCGCGTCGCCGAGCTGCTCGACCCGGTGCTCCGCCCGTCGGGCGTCACCTCGCTGATGCATATCTGCGTGCAGGTCGAGCAGCGCCAGGTCGGAGTCGTGCGCTGCGAACACCGCGGCGCTCCCCGCACCTGGGCCGACGACGAGGTCAACTTCGTCGAGGCGGCGATCAATTTCGTGGCGCTGGTCACGATCGGCCGGGAGCGCAAGCAGGCGGTCCAGGCGCTGCACGACAGCGAGCTGCGCCTGCTCCACCTGCTGGAGACCAGCCCGGTCGGGGTCTGCATCATCGACCGCCAGGGCCGCATCCATTTCTCCAACCCCAGCCTGTGCGACCTGTTCGGCCGCAGCCGCGACCAGCTGCTGACGACCGACTTCGAGGGGCTGTACCTGGACCCGGCGCAACACGGCGATTGCCTGGAGGTGTTCGACGCCAACGCCTGCGTGCGCGGCGTCGAGACAGCGTTCCGGCGGGCCGACGGCGAGATCCGCTGGACCATCATGTCGTGGGAGCCGTCGGTGCTCGACGGCCGTGGCGTGATCGTCGTGTGGCTGTTCGAGATATCCGGCCTGAAGGAGGCCGAGTCGTCCCTGCGCCAGGCGAAGGAGGAGGCCGAGGCCGCGACCCGGGCCAAGTCCACCTTCCTCGCGACCATGAGCCACGAGATCCGCACGCCGATGAACGGCGTGCTGGGCATGCTCGACATCCTGAGCCGCAGCCGGCTGGACAGCGACCAGCGGCGCTCGGTCGCGGTGATCCGCGAAAGCGGCGTGTCGCTGCTCAGCATCATCGACGACATCCTGGACTTCTCCAAGGTCGAGGCCGGGCGCCTGGACCTTGAGCAGGTGCCCATGACCCTGACCGACACGGTGGAGGGCGTCGCCGCGACGCTGACGCCGGCGGCCTGGCAGAAGGGGCTGCGCCTCGTCACCTTCATCGATCCGGCGATACCGCGCTGGCTGATCGGCGACCCGATGCGGCTGCGCCAGATCCTGTTCAACCTGGTCGGCAACGCCATCAAGTTCACCACGGGCGGATCGGTCACGCTGAGGATCGACCTGGACGGCGTTCGCGACGGCAGGGCCAACGTCCTGGTCCGCGTCATCGACACCGGCATCGGGCTGACCCCGGAGCAGGCGGCCCGCCTGTTCCAGCCCTTCACCCAGGCGGAAAGCTCGACCACCCGGCGGTTCGGCGGGACCGGGCTCGGCCTGTCGATCTGCCGGCTGCTCGCCCAGCTGATGGGCGGCACCATCGGCGTGGACAGCGTCCCCGGCAAGGGCAGCGCCTTCCGGGTCGAACTGTCGCTGCCGGTGGTCGAGGGCGCCTGGACCGAGCACGCCATGGGCCTGGTCGACCTCGACGGGGTCGGGGTGGTCGTGATCGTGCCGGAGGAGGACGAGCGCGCCGTCGCCATGCGCTATCTCCAGGCCGACGGCGCCGCGGTCGCGGGCTTCGCCGACGCGGCCTCGGCGGCTTCCTGGATGACGGCGACGAAAGCGGCATCCCCGGACCGCACCATGGTGATCCTGCTCGACGCGGGTGCCGCGGCCGGCTCCGCCCTGCCGGCGGTGCCGCGCGTGAAGCTGGGCTCCGACGCCAAGCCGTTCCGGCGCGGCGGGCTCAACCGGATGGTCGCGGTCGCCGCCGGACGGCTGTCCGAGGACAGCGCCGACCAGCCCGACGCCGGGATGCTGGAGGAGCAGGTCACGCTGGCTCCCGGCGGGCCGATCCTGGTCGCCGACGACCACCCGATCAACCGCGAGGTCATCGTGCTCCAGCTGGCCCAGCTCGGCTGCGAGGCCGACGCGGTCAACGACGGCGTCGAGGCGCTGGCGGCCCTGGACCGGCGGCCCTACGTGCTGCTGCTGACCGACTGCGACATGCCGGAGATGGACGGCATGCAGCTGACCATGGCGATCCGGGAACGCGAGACCGCCGGCGGCCCGAGGCTGCCGATCGTCGGCATCACCGCCAACGCCCATGCCGGCGACGTGGAGCGCTGCATCGCCGGGGGCATGGACGACTGCCTGACCAAGCCGGTCGAGACCATGCGCCTGGGCCGGGCCCTGGCGCGCTGGCTGCCCGAGGCGGACGCCGAGCCCGACGACGATGACGGCGATGGCGATGGCGGTGATGGCGGCGGCGATGGCGGCGACGGGGAGGCCCGGGCCGACGGCGGGTGCGACGACGCCGACCGCGACGCGGACTTCGGCGATGGGGGCGACGCCGAGGACGGCGACGCGGAACCCGCCGGGGCGGCGCCGCCGGCAACCTCCCCGGCCCCCTCCCCGGCCTCCTCCTCGGCCGCAGAGCCGCCGATCGACACCCGGGGCTTCCGCGAATTGCTGGGCGACGACCATGAGGCGATCCGCGGGCTGCTGGGGCGCTACCTCCAGGCCAGCGCGCCGGTCCACGACGCGCTGGCCGGGGCGATCAGGTCCGGCGAGCCGGCCGACGCCGTCAAGCGCCACGCCCACAAGCTGAAAGGCGCCTCCGGGATGGTCGGCGCGGCGGCGCTCGCCGGCGTCTGCGAGGACCTGGAGCGGGCGGGAGCCGCCGGGGACGCGGCGGCGATCGCCGACCACGGTCCGCGCCTCGCCGAGGAATGGAGCCGCGTCGCCCGCTTCATCGAACAGTTCTGATCCGGGCGGCGCAGCGTGGCCGGCCGGTCGATATCCCAACCTCCCGATCAACGCTGCGAAGGGAAGCGAGATGGCCGACATCGTCGAGGCGGGGCGCGCCCTGCTCTTCATGCGTCACGGCGAAACCGAGTTCAACCGGCGAAAGGTGCGCTGCGGCGGGGACGTGGACATCCCGCTGACCGAACTGGGCGAGGGGCAGGCCCGCGCGGCGGGCGAGCTGCTGCGGGCGTCGGCCGGCTCGATCGACGCCATAGTCGCGAGCCCGCTCCGGCGGACCCGCCGCACCGCCGAGATCGTCCGCGAGGTCGCGGGCATCGCCTGCCCGGTCACCTTCCACGACGGGCTGGTCGAGCGCCGGCTGGGCGGCTGGAACGGGCTGGACATCGCGGCCACCCAGCCACTGCTCGACGCCGGGGAAGATCCTCCCGGAGGCGAGACGGAGCCAGATTTCCGCAACCGGGTAGGCGCCGCCCTCGCGGACATCCTGGCCCGCCGGGACAACCTGCCGCTGCTGATCGGCAGCAAGGGAGTGGCGCGCGTCCTCTCGATCCTGCTTGCGGCGGATCAGCGCGGGCCGGCGCGGAACGCCGAGGTGCTCCGGTTCGACCTGCCTGCCCGGGGATGGTCGGGAACGCCGGTTCCGTGAGGATTTCCGCGGGCCGCCTGCGGCGACACGGGCACGACCCGGAGAGGTGCCGATTATCGTGTCACGGAACATTTATATTGGTGATATTAAAATTTCAGTGGCAATTTCAGATTTATGCTCTCCTGGGGACGCTCTAAGCGGTCAGGACGCGCAAAGCGAGCAAGGGGATTCATGGAATGCTGAGCTTCTACAACCGCAGCCTGATGATCAGGGTTATCGTACCGATCGTCATCCTGCTGACGGCCATCGCGCTCGGCACCACCGTAGGCGTCGCCTACATGAACATGACCAAGGCGCAGAACGCCCTGTCCGAGCGCGCCCAGATGGTCACCAAGGTGCTGGTCGGCGGCGCCGGCGAAGCGGTGTGGAACATGGACGTCGGCGCGGGCGAGGCGACCCTGGCCGCGCTCGAATCCGACCCCGACTACCTGGGCAGCGCCATCTCCGACAAGGACGGCCGGGTCTTCGCCAGCCACGGCGCCGCCGCGACCGACGATGACGGCGCGATCGTCCGGCGGGCCGACATCGTGCGCGGCAGCGGCTCGCGCGAGGAGACGATCGGCTCGGTCGAGGTCCGGCTGTCCCCCCAGCGCATCTACGACGACATCCGCGACCAGACGATCCACATCGCGGGCGTCTGCGCCGCAGCCCTCCTGCTGGTCTGCGGCGTGCTGGTGCTGATCGTCCGCGGGCTGACCCTGCCGATCGTCGACATGACCTCGGTCATGACGACGCTGGCTTCGGGCCGCACCGAGGTCGAGGTGCCGGCGACCAGCCGCAAGGACGAGCTGGGCCGCATGGCCGCCGCCGTGGTGACCTTCCGCGAGAACGCGATCGAGAAGGCCCGGCTGGAAGCCGAGCAGATCCGCCTGCGGGCGGAGGCGGAGGTCCAGCGCCGCCAGGCGCTCGCCTCGGTCGCCGAGAGCTTCGACACCGACGTCGGCCAGCTGCTGGCGAGCGTCAACCGGACCGCCGGGGAGATGAGCCACGCCGTCGGCGACGTGGCGGCCAGCGCCGGGGACAACGCCAGCCTCACCCGGGAAGCCGCCTCGGCCACGACCGAAGTCACCTCCAACGTCGAGACGGTCGCGGCCGCCGTCGAGCAGCTCGCCGCCTCGATCTCCGAGATCTCCAGCCAGGCCCACGCCTCCCACAACGTCTCGGGCAGCGCCAACGAGCGCGTCACCGGCACCGTGGAGCGCATGAAGAAGCTGGTGGACGACGCCAACCGCATCGGCGACGTGCTGACCCTGATCTCCAGCATCGCCGGCCAGACCAACCTGCTGGCGCTGAACGCGACGATCGAGGCGGCGCGCGCCGGCGAGGCGGGCAAGGGCTTCGCCGTCGTCGCGACCGAGGTGAAGAACCTGGCCGGCCAGACCGCCAAGGCGACGGACGAGATTTCCCGGCTGGTCGGCGCGATCCAGGCTTCGACCGGCGACGCCGCGCGGGAGATCGACGGCATCGCCGGGGTGATCGTCAGCATCAGCGAGATCAGCGCCTCGATCGCCGGCGCGGTCGAGCAGCAGAACGCCGCGACGGAGGAGATCAGCCGCGCCGTCCAGCAGGCGGCGGGCGGTACCCAGCGGCTCCGGTCCAACATGGAGGGGGTCGCGCAGTCGGCCCAGCGCAACGGCCAGGCGGTCCACCGGCTGCACGAGGGGATCCGTAGCCTGGAGGACAGCTTCAACGCGGTCCAGGTCCAGATCGACCATTTCGTCGGCCGGCTGACCGCGGGATGACGGCCCCGCGGGAACGCCCGGCCAAGGGGGTGGCCGGGCGCTGAAGCTCCGCTGCGGGAGCCCGGATGCGGCAGGGGAAACCGGTGGCCGGGCGACTGCCTCCAGGGGAAGAGGCCTCACTTCGTCCAGCAAGGTGGCGGAGCGGCCGGTTCCGACCAATGCGTAAGGCGCATACCAGGTATGCGTCAAAATGTGCACGTCCCCCTGCGACATGGTAGCGGTTGCAACCCGCGCGCAAGGTGCGTTACGAGGGCATCACCATCCTCTTATTTTAGCGATATGCGATAAACCATACCGGAAGGCCTTTCATCCGACCGACGCGGGGACCGGACCGGCACCCCGCTCCGCGCACCGGCGCCTCGACGCGCCGGGAGCCACATCGAGGGAGCAAACTTGCCTGACACCGCGAGACCACAAGTCCTGAAGCGTCCGCGCGCCCGGGATACCCGCCAGCCGAAGCTTGCCCTCGGCCTGCTGCCCGATCTGGTCGGCTACAACCTGCGCAAGGCCCAGATCGCCGTGTTCCAGAACTTCCAGAGCGCGGTGGCCCCCCACGACATCACGCCCGGACAGTTCGGCGTCCTGATCCTGATCTGCGAGAACCAGGGCCTCAGCCAGTCGGAGCTGGGCACGGCGGTCGGCATCGACCGCTCGACCATGGTCGCCGTGATCGACCGCCTGGAAAGCCGCGGCTGGGTCGTGCGCGCGCCCTCGCCCAACGACCGCCGGTCCTACGCGCTGGAACTCAGCGCCGAGGGCGCCGCCCTGGTGGAGGAGTTGATCCCCCGGGTCCGCGCCCATGAGCGCGCCATGGTCAAGGACTTGAGCAAGGCGGAGCAGTCCGTCCTGATCGACCTGCTGACCCGGATCGCCCGGACCGGCTGAGCTCAGGCCCGCGGACGATCCGCCCTCCGGGCGCGATCCGCGCAGGCCGCGCCGAAGGCCCGGAACAGGGCGGTGCTGTCCGGGCATTCCCAGAAGCGCCATTCCGGGTGCCACTGGACCGCCAGCGCGAAGGCGGCGGCCCCGGTCACGCTGACCGCCTCGATGATCCCGTCGGGCGCCACGGCCTCGACGCTCAGCCCGTCGGCGAGGCGGTCGATCGCCTGGGCATGGATCGAGTTGACGCGGATTTCCCCGGTCCCCGCCCCGTCGCCCGCCCCGTCAGCCACGATGCCCGCCAACACCCCGCCCGGCGTCAGGCGCACCGGATGGACCTTCGCGTATTGCTCCTCCACCGGCCTTGTATCGTCGGCGCGGTGGTCGAGGCGGCCCGGCAGTTCCTGGACCCGCTGGTGCAGGGTGCCGCCCAGCGCGACGTTCAGCTCCTGGATGCCGCGGCAGATCGCCAGCACCGGCACCGCCGCCGCGATGGCCGCACGGATCAGCGGCAGGGTGGTGGCGTCCCGGTCCGGATCGTGCAGGGTGCCGGCGATGCTGGCCGGCCCGCCGTACCGCGCGGGTTCCACGTTCGACGGGCTTCCCGTGACCAGCAGCCCGTCGAGCCGGGCCACCAGATCCTCCAGGTCGAGCGAGCCGCCCAACGCCGGAATCACCATCGGCAGCGCCCCGGCGCCGTCGGAGACCGCACGGATATACTTGTCCCCGGCGATATGGAACGGATGGTGCCCCAGGGGACGGATGCAGGCGGGAATGCCGACGAGCGGGAGGGGCTTGGAAGCCGCGGACATGGGCGGATCACTCCGGGAAAAACGACTCGGAAAGGGCACAAGGGGGGATCATTTGGCGAACAGGGTCCGAATCGGGAACCAAAACGGAATGACCGGGCTGTCCGACCGCGCCCGGACCGGTCACTCCTAGGCCTGCATCCTCAGCAGGTCGCGCGTCATGTCGTCGGTCGCGCGGACCACGGACAGGTTGGCGGAGTAGGCGCGCGAGCCCAGGATCTGCTGGCCGAACTCCGCGCCGACATCGACGTTGGGAACGCCGACCATGCCCTTGGCGTCGGCGTCCGGCGACGACGGATCGTATTCGGCGACGAGCGGCGTGGACAGCGGCTTCACGCCGCCCCGGACGCCGGCCCCCTGCCCCTCCGGGCCGCGGACGTCGCCCTGGGTGGCCTCGACCGGGACATAGGGCGACCGCGCCCCGTCCGCCGCTCCGGCCGGCCCGGCTTCCGGAAGCCTGCCGGTGGTGCGCGCGTTGGCGATGTTCGACGCGCTCGCGTCGATCCGCCGGGTTTCGACCGCCGCGCCCGAAAGCGCGATTCCCATGATGCCGCTCATCGCCGCCGCCTTTTGCAACCATCCACACGATAATCGCGAACGGCCGCCCGCGGCAAGGTCCGGATGGGCGCGGCTCAGGCGCGCGGCAGGCGCACCGTGAAGACCGCGCCGCGGACCGCGTCCAGCCCGTCGCGGCGGTTGCGCGCGAAGATCTCGCCGCCGTGGGCGTCGACGATCTGCTTGGAGATGCTGAGCCCCAGGCCGGAATGGGTGCCGAACTTCTCGCCCGCCGGCCGTTCCGTGTAGAACCGGTCGAAGATCGCGTCCAGCTTGCCCTCCGGGATGCCGGGGCCGTCGTCCTCCACCGTCACCTCGACCCGCTCGCCCTCCGGGGTGCCCCGGACCACGGCCGCCCGGACCGTCACGGTGCCGCCCGGCGGCGAGAAGGAGACGGCGTTGGCGATCACGTTCTGGAAAACCTGCACCAGCCGCCCCTCCAGTCCGGGCACCGTCAGGTCGCCCGCCGGGGGCAGCTCCAGCACGACGCGGGGAGCCTGGCGCTCCGCCGCCGTGGTCTGGTGGATGTCCGCGAGCATGCGCAGCATGCGGCCGATATCCACCGGCTCCGCCTCGGCCCGGCTCAGCTCGGCGTCCAGCCGGGACGCGTTGGAGATGTCGCTGATCAGCCGGTCCATGCGCTGGATGTCGTCCTCGATGATCGACATCAGCCGGCGCTGCTGGTCCGGATCGCGCACCCGCGCCACCGTCTCGACCGCGCTGCGCAGGCTGGTCAGCGGGTTCTTGATCTCGTGGGCGACGTCGGCGGCGAAGCTCTCGATCGCGTCCATCCGCTGCCACAGGGCCGCCGTCATGTCGCGGAGCGCGCCCGACAGGTCGCCGATCTCGTCGCCGCGGCGGCTGAAGTCCGGGATCTCGTGATGCCTTCCGTGGCCGCGCCGGACATGGTCGGCCGCCACCGCCAGCTTGCGGATCGGCCGGGCGATGGTCCCGGCGAGATAGAAGGACAGCAGCACCGTGACCGCCAGCGCCACCGCGAACACCTTGAGGATGTCCAGGCGGACCGAGCGGATCGCCGCGTCGATCTGGGCGCCGCCGCGCGACAGCATGACCGCGCCCAGCACCTGCTTGAAGCGCTGCACGGGCACCGCGACGGTCAGCATCATGCCGTGGTCGTGGGTGGTCCAGACGCTGGCGCTCACGTCGCCGGACAAGGCCCGGACGACGTCGGCGTACTTGTCCGCGACCTGGACCGGCCCCTCGCGGAACACCGGGAACTTGTCGCGGGACGGCAGCGCGTTGACGATGTTGTCGTACAGGTCGATCGCGAAGCGCGTGATCGGGCCGCCCTGGACCGGCGGCGGCAATTCCTCGATCTGCACGACTCCGCCGGGACCGATCAGCACGCGGCTGTCGGCGACCAGCGTGCCCGACGGATCGAACAGCCGGGTGCGGGTGTCGGTCGTCTCGACCAGCCGGCGGACCATCTGGCGCGCCAGGTCGTGGGACAGTTCGTTGGTCTCGTCGCCGCCGCGGGTGACCGCGGCTTCGCCGATGGCGCCGGCGAAGATCCGGGCCTCGGTGCGCAGCGCCTCCAGCTCGCTCTCGATCAGCCGGTCCTGGTAGCGCCCGAGATAGAGCAGCCCGCCCACCAGGATGGCGAGCGCCAGCACGTTGACCGCCAGGATGCGCAACGTCAGCGGCGAAAGGGTCCGCCGGTACCGGCGCGGCTGGGCCCGGTCGGCCCCGTCGCGCCGGCGGGCCTCCGCCGGGTCGGCCCGGGACTGGGAAGGGGATCGCGACCCGGTCGGGACCGCCGACCGCACCCGGGAGGCCACGCCGTCGTCAGGCATCGCGGTATCGGTAGCCGACGCCGTACAGGGTCTCGATCTGGCCGAAGTCGCCGTCTATCGCCTTGAACTTCTTGCGAAGCCGCTTGATGTGGCTGTCGATCGTGCGGTCGTCCACATAGATGTGCTCGCCATAGGCGGCATCCATCAGCTGGTCGCGGCTCTTGACGTGCCCGGGGCGGGCGGCCAGGGCCTTGACCAGCAGGAATTCCGTGACCGTCAGCTCGATCGGCTGGCCCTTCCAGGTGCAGGCATGGCGCGCCGGGTCGAGCACCAGGTCGCCGCGCACGATCACCGCGCTGGGCTCGCCCCCGGCCGACTTGTCCCGGCGCATCTGCTCCCGGCGCAGCAGCGCCCGGATGCGCTCGATCAGCAGGCGCTGGCTGAACGGCTTCTTGATGTAGTCGTCGGCGCCCATGCGCAGGCCCAGCACCTCGTCGACCTCGTCGTCCTTCGAGGTCAGGAAGATGACCGGCAGGCCGCTGACCTGGCGCAGGCGCGACAGCAGCTCCATGCCGTCCATGCGGGGCATCTTGATGTCGAGCACGGCAAGGTCGACCGGCTTCGCGGTCAGGCCCCGCAGGGCCTCGTCGCCGTCCGCATATGTCCGGACCTCGAAGCCCTCGGCTTCCAGCGCGATCGACACCGACGTCAGGATGTTGCGGTCGTCGTCAACCAGCGCGATAGTTTGCGGCAACGTTTGCCTCCTCTGCACCTCGAAGTGGAGCATCCGTCGGGATGCGGAAAATCCCTCTTCCGCGCCGGCACTGTGGTTTGCCAATATGGCACCATTGCGGCGCGAAAAAGGGCTGGCTCACCCCATCGACAGGGGTTCGGCCGCCCCGGAAAGAGGCGGGTTGCTTCGATGAATACCAGCACCGGACCGGGCCAGGCCCCGGACCCCGCCCCGAGTCCCCGACCCGGCCCGGATCCCGCCGTCGCGGCCCGCCGCGTGATGCGCGCGGCCGACCGGGCCACCCTGTCCACCGCCCAGCGCGACGGGGCCGGCTGGCCCTATCCGTCGCTGGTGCTCACGGCGCTCGACCACGACGCCTCTCCCCTGCTTCTCCTCTCAGATCTGGCGGACCACACCGCCAACATCAAGGTGGACCCGCGCGTCGGGCTGCTGTTCGACGGGACGGCCGGCCTGGACGAGCCCCTGGCCGGCTCCCGGGTGTCGGTGCTGGGCCGGGCGGAGCGGAGCACGGACCCGCGTCATCGTGTCCGTTTCCTGGCGCGACACGAAAGCGCATCCTTGTACGCCGGATTCGGTGATTTCGCGATCTACCGGATCACGGTCGAACGCGCCCACCTGGTGGCGGGTTTCGGCCGGATCCGGTGGATCGCGGGCGACGACCTGCTTTTTCGTCTCCCAGATATCGAGACACTGGCGTTGCGGGAGGCGGATATCGTACAGCATATGAACGAGGACCACGCCGACGCGGTCGAGCTGTACGCGACCGTGCTGCTGGGCCGGGAAGGCGGCGGCTGGAAGCTGACCGGCATCGATCCCGACGGATGCGACCTGCGCCTGGGGGGCCGGACGGCCCGGATGGATTTCGGCCGCCCCGTGTTCAATGCGGAGAGTGCCCGGAAGGAACTCGTGGATCTGGTCCGGCAGGCACGCCGGACTCGAGGGGAAACTCAGGCCTGACGACCTAAGGCCGACTGTAATCCGGCAAACCGGACAGAAAATACGTGGAGAGAATGACCGTGAAGCAATTCGGACCGACCATCAGCAGCAACGGCCTTGACTATCTGGGCCTGTCCGGCCTCAAGGCGGCGCACTGGAACTACAGCGCGGCCGGGCTCTATGAACAGGCGCTGGTGAGGGGCGAGGCGACGCTCGCCAAGGGTGGACCGCTGGTGGCGATCACCGGTCAGCACACGGGCCGTTCGCCCAACGACAAGTTCATCGTGCAGGAAGATTCGACCAGCGGCGACATCTGGTGGGGCAACGTCAACAAGCCGATCACCGAGGAGCAGTTCGACCGGCTCCACGGCCGGGTCGCAGCCTATCTGCAGGGCCGCGAGGTGTTCGTCCAGGACCTCTACGCCGGCGCCGACCCGGAATACCGCCTGCCGGTCCGCATCGTCACCCAGCACGCCTGGCACAACCTGTTCGCCCAGAACATGTTCATCCGCCCCTCGGCGGAGGACCGGATGCATTTCGCGCCGGAGTTCACCGTGCTCCAGGTGCCCGACTTCAAGGCCGTGCCGGAGCGTGACGGCACCCGGTCCGACGTCTTCATCCTGTGCAACTTCGCGAAGCGCCTGATCCTGGTCGGCGGCACCTCCTATGCCGGCGAGATCAAGAAGGGCATCTTCAGCGTCATGAACTACCTGCTGCCGGCCAAGGGCGTGCTGCCCATGCACTGCTCGGCCAATATCGGGCCCCAGGGCGACACGGCGGTGTTCTTCGGCCTGTCCGGCACCGGCAAGACGACGCTGTCGGCCGACGGCAGCCGCACCCTGATCGGCGACGACGAGCACGGCTGGTCCGAGACCTCGGTCTTCAACTTCGAGGGCGGCTGCTACGCCAAGGTGATCCGCCTGAGCGCCGAGGCCGAGCCGGAGATCTACGCCACCACCAGCCGGTTCGGCACGATCCTGGAGAACGTGGTGATGAACCCGGACACCCGGGTGCTCGACCTGGACGACGGCCGCTACACCGAGAACACCCGCGCCTCCTATCCGCTCGACTTCATCCCGAACGTCAGCGAGACGGGCATCGGCGGCATCCCGCAGAACATCGTGATGCTGACCGCCGACGCCTTCGGCGTGCTGCCCCCGATCAGCAAGCTGACGCCGGACCAGGCCATGTACCATTTCCTGTCCGGCTACACCGCGCGCGTCGCCGGGACCGAAAAGGGCGTGACCGAGCCGCAGGCCACCTTCTCGACCTGCTTCGGCGCCCCCTTCATGCCGCGCCACCCGGCGGTCTACGCCAAGCTGCTGGGCGACAAGATCGCCAAGCACGGCTCCAACGTCTGGCTGGTCAACACCGGCTGGTCGGGTGGCGCGTACGGTACGGGCAAGCGCATGTCGATCGGCCACACCCGCTCGCTGATCCGCGCGGCGCTGGAGGGCAACCTGGCCGACGCGCCGCACCGCCCCGACCCCAACTTCGGCCTGTTCATCCCCGAAGCCTGCCCGGACGTGCCGGCCGACGTGCTCCAGCCCAAGAACACCTGGCACGACAAGCGCGCGTACGACGAGACCGCCCGCGAGGTCGCCAAGCGCTTCGAGGCGAACTTCAAGCAGTTCGCCGACGAGGTCGAGCCGGGCGTCCGCGACGCCGGGATCAAGGCGGCGGCGTAAGGCCGGGAGGTCACCAAGGACAGAAAAGGCCGGGGAGCACGCTCCCCGGCTTCTTTCGTTTGATCCGCATGACTTTGATCGTCATCGATACCAACGTCTTCGTTGCCGGATTGCGCTCGGCCGGCGGGGCCGCTCGAGAAGTCTTGCGGCGGACGCTACAAGATGACGCCGGCCGAATGCCTGGAGCTTCTGCAATGAGTACGCTGACGATCCGTTTGACCGACAATACCGCCGAACGGCTGGAGGCGCTTGCCCGCAGCCGTGGACTCAGCGTGAACAGCCTGATCGAGGAGAGGAGCGTCCAGGCGCTGGCGGCATGGGACGCCGAATGCCGTTTCAGATCGATGGCGGCCGAAGGAGATACAGCGCAGGCCCTATCGATCCTGGAGCGGCTTGATCATCAGTCCGCCGAATAGGCTAGACGCCCTACCCGGAACAACCACACCCCACACGTGTTCATGAAGCAACGCAGACAATTCGAAAGGTTGCTTCATGTTTTCCCTGACCGGTTCGGGTCTTCGACGTGCCGCCCTGGGTGCCTTCCTGGTCCTGGGCGTTCCCATGCTCGCGGCTTGCGACAACGAAGGCCCGGCGGAACGTGCAGGCGAGTCGATCGACAACAGCGTCAGCAACGCCGCCAAGCAGACCGGCGAGGCGATGGAGAATATCGGCAACGCCATCCAGGACAAGAGCCAGGAAGTGCGCCGGGACATGAACGACGACAAGCCCAACTGACCGGCCCAGGCCGTCGGACCATACTCCTGGAAGATCAGGCCCTGAAAACGCGAAAGCCCGCCGAACGGCGGGCTTTCGTACGTTTGCGGCCTGGGAGCGGATCTCCCCAGGCCCAATCCGGTCAACGCGTCATCGGGGAGCCAGGACCATGATCATCTGGCGACCTTCCAGCTTGGGCATCTGCTCGACCTTGGCCATTTCCTGGAGATCGTCGCGCACCTTGACCAGCACGTTCATGCCTAGGTCCTGGTGAGCCATCTCGCGGCCGCGGAAGCGCATGGTGACCTTCACCTTGTCGCCTTCCTCAAGGAACCGACGGGCGCTGCGCATCTTGACGTCATAGTCGTTGTCATCGATGTTAGGACGCATTTTGATTTCCTTAACCTCGATGATCTTCTGCTTCTTGCGCGCCTCGTTGGCCCGTTTCTGCGCCTCGTACTTGAACTTGCCATAGTCGAGGATCTTGCACACCGGCGGATCCGCATTCGGGGAGACCTCGACGAGGTCGAGCCCTGCTTCTTCCGCGGCGATCAACGCCTCGCGGAGCGAAACGACTCCGACCATTTCGCCGGCGGCATCCACCAGGCGGACGGAGCGGACATTGATTTCCCGATTGACCCGCGGCCCATCACGGGACGGTGTGGAGTCGGCATTTGGTCTGGCTATGGAATAGTCTCCCTCGTTGGAACCGGCGCCCGGCGTTTCGGTCTGTCCCGGGCGGGGGTTCATGACCCGCCGGGACCCAGGCGACCGGAATTGTAGTCATCCCAGGCCGCGAACGACCTGACCTGGATCACTCCAGGATTAGAATGGTGATTCCGGCGCGAGATTGCCAAGGGGCGACCTCGCTTCGGCCACAATTGTATTGACAGCGGCGTCGAGAGCAAGAACTTCCTGATCCTTGCCCCCCAAACGGCGTAATGCCACGGTCCGCTCCTCGGCCTCGCGCTTGCCCACCACCACCATCAGGGGCACCTTCGCGAGGCTGTGTTCGCGGACCTTGAAGTTGATCTTCTCGTTCCGGGTGTCAAGCTCCACCCTGACTCCGGCGCGCCGAAGCTCGTTCGCCACCTCGGCGGCATAATCGTCCGCCTCGTTGGTGATGGTCGCCACGACCGCCTGGAGCGGGGCCAGCCAGAGCGGGAACTTGCCGGCATAGTGCTCGATCAGCATGCCGATGAAGCGCTCCATCGACCCCAGGATGGCGCGGTGGAGCATGACCGGCCGATGCCGCTGGCCGTCCTCGCCGACATACTCCGCGTCCAGCCGCTCCGGCAGGACGAAGTCCACCTGCAGGGTGCCGCATTGCCAGTCGCGGCCGATCGCGTCGCGCAGCACGAACTCCAGCTTCGGGCCGTAGAAGGCACCTTCGCCGGGGTTCATGGTGTAGGGCAGGCCCGCGGCCTCGATCGCCTCGCGCAGCGCCGCCTCGGCCCGGTCCCACACCTCGTCGGTGCCGGCGCGGGTCTCCGGACGGTCGGAGAACTTCACCGACACGTCGGTGAAGCCCAGGTCCTTGTAGACGCTCAGCAGCAGGTCGCAGAAGGCGATGCTCTCCGACGTGATCTGCTCCGGCGTGCAGAAGATGTGCGCGTCGTCCTGGGTGAAGGCGCGCACCCGCATGATGCCGTGCAGGCTGCCCGACGGCTCGTTGCGGTGGCACGAGCCGAACTCGGCCATGCGGAGCGGCAGGTCGCGGTAGCTCGTGATCCCCTGCTTGTAGATCTGGACGTGGGCCGGGCAGTTCATCGGCTTCAGCGCCAGCACCTTCTCGTCATCGGCGTTGGCGGTGAACATCGCTTCCCGGAACTTCTCCCAGTGGCCCGAGGCCACCCAGAGCGCCCGGTCGATCAGCTGCGGCGTCTTGACCTCGACATAGCCGGACCGCTGCAGCCGCGCGCGGACATAGTTCTCCAGCGTGCGCCACAGGGTATAGCCCTTGTCGTGCCAGAAGACGCTGCCGACCGCCTCCTCCTGGAGGTGGAACAGGTCCATCTCCCGGCCGAGCCGCCGATGGTCGCGCTTCTCCGCCTCCTCCAGCTGGTGCAGGTGGGCCTTCAGCTCCTTCTCGTCGCGCCAAGCCGTGCCGTAGATGCGCTGGAGCATCTCGTTGCGATGGTCGCCGCGCCAGTAGGCGCCCGCCACCTTCATCAGCTTGAAGCCCTGGCCGAGCCGGCCGGTGGACGGCATGTGCGGCCCGCGGCACAGGTCCAGCCACTCGCCCTGGCGGTAGACCGTGATGGTCTCCGTGTCCGGCAGGTCGCGGATGATCTCCGCCTTGTACTTCTCGCCCCGCTCCTCGAAGAAGCGGATCGCCTCGTTCCGGTCCCACGCCTCGCAGGTGAAGGGCGCGTCGCGGGACACGATCTCGCGCATCTTCGCCTCGATCTTCTCGAGGTCGTCGGGCGTGAACGGCTCCGCCCGGGCGAAGTCGTAATAGAAGCCGTTGGCGATCGCCGGGCCGATCGTGACCTGGGTGCCGGGATACAGCGTCTGGACGGCTTCCGCCATAACGTGGGCGGCGTCGTGGCGGATCAGGCCGAGGACGTCCGGATGGTCGCGGGTGACGATCTCGACGGCGGCGTCCGAGGTGATGCGGGTAGTGAGGTCGCGGAGATTGCCGTCGACCTTGACGGCAAGCGCGTCCTTGGCCAGCCGCTTGCCGATCGACTCGGCGATCTGCCGGCCCGTCACCGGGGCATCATAGTCGCGCACGCTGCCGTCCGGCAGGGTGACGGCGACTTTCTGGATCTGTTCAGCCGTCTGCATCGTCAGAAAACAATCATCCCAATAAAGATGCCGCACTCTAGGCGCATTGCCGGTCGAGTCAAGCTTGGCGCGGCCCGCCGGCACCGGCGCCTCCGCCGCCGCTCCCCGCCGCCCGTTCCGCCATCAGCTCGCCATAGACGGCCAGGGTGTCGCGGCACATGCGGTCCCGGGTGAAGCGGCTGTTGACATAGGCCATGGCGCGCTCGCCCAGCACGGCCCTCTGGTCCGCGTCCAAGGCCAGCGCCTCGCCCAGCGCCTCCGCCAGGGCGTCGGCGTCGTTCGGCGGGACCACCCACGCCGTCTCGCCGGCGACCACGGTCTCGCGCACGGCGCCGTGGTTGGTCACGATCACCGGCCGGCCCATGGCCTGGGCCTCGACGATGACCCGGCCGAAGGCCTCCGGATCGCTCGACGCGGAGACCACCACGTCGGCCAGCATGTAGGCGGCCGCCATGTCGTTGCAATGGTCCACCAGCCGGACGACGCCCTCCAGCCCCAGGCGGCGCACCTGCTCCTCCAGTTCCTGGCGGTAGCCGGCGCGCCCCTGGTCGGACCCGACCATCAGGCAGCACACGTCCTTGCGGCCCAGCCGGGCGAGCGCGTCGATCAGCACGGTCTGGCCCTTCCACCGGGTCAGGCGGCCCGGCAGCATGATCACCTGGTGCCCGTCGGGCAGCCGCCACGCGCGGGCCAGCTGGATCACCCGCTCGGGGCTGACCCGGTCGGGCGCGAAGCTGTTGGAGTCGATCCCGCGGTGGATCACCCGGATGCGGTCCGGGTCGATCCGGTAGTTGGACAGGATATGGTCGCGGATGAACTCGGAGATGGCGATCACCCGGTCGCCCCGCGCCATGACCGAATTGTAGAAGCGCTTCGACTTGCCCGAGAAGTTGTAGGGGGCATGGAAGGTCGTCATGAACGGCACGCCGGTCCGCCGCGCCGCGCCATAGGCGCTCCAGGCCGGCGCGCGGCTGCGCGCATGGACGATGTCGACCCTGTGCTCGCGGATGATCCTGCTGAGCCGGTCGACGTTGCGCCACAGGGTCAGGGGGTTCTTGCTGTCGAGCGGCAGCGTGAAGTGCGGGATCCGCCAGCGCTCCAGCTCGCGCGCCATGGGTCCGCCGGCCGACGCGACCAGCGGCGTCCCCCCGGCATGGTGCAGCGCCGCCGCCACGTCGATGGCGCCGCGCTCCGCGCCGCCGGTGACGAGGGCCGGCAGCACCTGAAGGACGACGGGCCGCCCCGGCGCCAAGCCCGACTCGTCCCGCCCGGCCTCCTCCGGCCCGGAGTTGTCGTGCGGCCCGGCCGTGGTAGTGTTGTATGCCCCGCTCATGGAATCTTTCGATATGACCGATCTGAACGCTTCGCCCGAAAATACCCTGGCGCATGAAGGCGCCACCATAGCCTATCGCCGCACCGAAGGAAGCACTCCCGGCGTCATCTTCATGGGAGGATTCAAATCCGACATGACCGGCACCAAGGCGGTCGCCCTGGAAAGCTTCTGCCGCAGCCGCGGCACGGCGTTCGTCCGGTTCGACTACCAGGGCCACGGCACGTCGAGCGGCCGGTTCGAGGAAGGCTCGATCGGCCTGTGGTCGCGCGACGCGCTGGCGGTGTTCGACCGGCTGACCGAGGGGCCGCAGGTCGTCGTCGGCTCCTCCATGGGCGGCTGGATGATGCTCCTGACGGCGCTCGCCCGGCCGGAGCGCGTCGCCGGCCTGATCGGCATCGCCTCGGCGCCGGACTTCACCGAGGACCTGATCTGGTCCACCCTGGACGAAACCGACCGCGCCACGCTGATGGAGACCGGCGCCTTGCTGAAGCCGTCCGACTACGGCGATCCCTACCCCTATACCCGCCGCCTGATCGAGGACGGCCGGGACCACCTGCTTCTGCGTGGGACGATCCCGCTGGCCTGTCCGGTGCGGCTGCTCCACGGCATGCGCGACGCCGACGTGCCCTGGCGCACCAGCCAGCGCATCGCGGAGCGGCTGGCCGGCGACGACGTGAGGATCACCCTGGTGAAGGACGGCGACCACCGCCTGTCGCGCGACCAGGACATCGCGCTGTTGTGCCGCACCGTCGGCGAGCTGCTCGACGGGCTCAAGACCTCCTGAGCGACCCCAGCGCCAGCAGCGCCAGTCCCGTAACCGCCAGCACCAGCGCCGCCGGCCACAGCAGGACGGTCAGCAGCACGGGATCCCACAGCTCCGGCACCAGATAGCGCTGCACCACCGCCTGGGTCAGGTTCAGGCTGCCGGGATGCAGGCGGAACCACAGCTCGCCCGCGGCGGAGAGATGCGGGCTCCCGCCGGCCGCCGCCATCTGGCTCCCCATCTGGCTCCATTGCCATAGGTCCCAGCCCAACGCCGCGAGCCCCGCCAGCAGCAGCACCCCGCCGATCACTCTCAAGACGACCACTCGTTCCTCACCGCTGATTGACGCCGTGCCGGAACATGCGCCGCCACCCCGGGAGGCGCAACCGGACCCTTCTTCACTTTCCCGGGAGCCGACGTGAACGAAGTGCTTGAATCCGCCCCCGCCGTTGAGTATTTTCCGCGGCCTTGATGGAGGGGTGGCCGAGTGGTTGAAGGCGCACGCCTGGAAAGTGTGTATACCAGAAATGGTATCGCGGGTTCGAATCCCGCTCCCTCCGCCATCGCCTTGCATAAATGATTGATAATTCTGGGTTTTTTCGACCCAACACAGATTGTCCCATCCGCTGATCCATCCACAAGTCCCCGCATGCGCGGGGGAGCCTTGACCGATGCGATTGCGCACATGGCAGGGTTGGGTCCATCCCCGCATGTACGGGGGAGCCAAGAGCGCCTTCCGGGCTTCGTCAACTGTCTTGGGTCCATCCCCGCAGGCGCGGGGGAGCCCGAACATTTCCTGCAACTTGGCCTCGTCGTCCAGGTCTATCCCCGTATGCGCGGGGGAGCCGCCTCGACAGTTCCCCGGGCCGAACGTGTCATTGGTCTATCCCCGCAGGCGCGGGGGAGCTTTTGGCATGTAGTACCGCTTCACCCGCCTGCCAAGTCTATCCCCGCAGGCGCGGGGGAGCCTCAGGGCGGTAGGGCTGGGCTTGCCAGATGGCGGGTCTATCCCCGCCTGCACGGGGGAGCCCTGCGCGGAGCCGTGCAGTTCCAGATTGCCCGGGGTCTATCCCCGCCTGCACGGGGGAGTCGGCTGGGCGCGGCACATCGCGTGCCACAGGTAGGGTCTATCCCCGCCTGCACGGGGGAGCCCCCGCTCGCGTTATCGAGAGCACGGCTATCCCGGATCTATCCCCGCATGCGCGGGGGAGCCATATCCAGCGCATCCACGAACAGCATCTCGCCGGGTCTATCCCCGCATGCGCGGGGGAGCCCAGCGTCTGGGCGTGCCGGTGGAGGACGTGGCGGGTCTATCCCCGCATGCGCGGGGGAGCCCAGCGTCTGGGCGTGCCGGTGGAGGACGTGGCGGGTCTATCCCCGCATGCGCGGGGGAGCCCAGCGTCTGGGCGTGCCGGTGGAGGACGTGGCGGGTCTATCCCCGCATGCGCGGGGGAGCCCTGTCAGGCGTCATGGAAACTGGGTTCTTCGTTCTTTTGTGTGCACGTCCTGGAGTTGTATTAACGGCTTAAGCCAGCGAACTAGCAGGGGCTGATGCCATGGTGCACCGGCCGTCTTATATGAAGATGGCACTCTCAACAATGACGCTGTTTTCTGTTGATCACCCTCGACTTTTCCGAGTTCTTTCCAAGCCTCCACATCATCGATCGGATCGATCCTCACCGCCCCCGAATGACGCTCCGGGTGCAACTGGACCATGTGGACGCCGCCTGTCCGGCATGTGGCGCCCGGTCGGCGCGGATCCACAGCCATTACTGGCGCAGTCTCGCCGATGTCCCCTGTTTCGGACGTCCGCTTATTCTGCTGGTGCGCATCCGCCGCTTCCGCTGCGTCAACGCCGCCTGCCGCCAACAGACGTTTGCCGAGCGTCCGGCGGTGATTGCCCGCCCCAGGGCTCGCCACACTGATCACCTGCGTGCCCTGCACTATGCCGTCGCCCTGGCGCTGGGCGGCAATGCCGGAGCGCGCATGACGGGTACGATGGCGATCCCCGTCGGCGCCACGACGCTGCTGCGCCGCATCCGCGAGGCGGTTCCCGATCCAGCGCCGGAAGTCCGTGTTCTCGGCGTTGATGACTGGGCTTGGCGCAAAGGCCAGAGCTACGGCACGATCCTGTGCGATCTGGAACGGAGCCGCGTCATCGACCTGCTGCCTGACCGCAAGGCGGTGACCCTGGCGGCTTGGCTGCGGCGCCACCCCGGCGTCGAGATCATCGTGCGCGACCGCGCCGGCGCCTATGCCGACGGGGCTCGTCAAGGAGCGCCTCGGGCCGTTCAGGTTGCGGACCGGTGGCATCTCCTGCGCAACAGCGGTGATGCTCTGCGCGGAGTGCTCGATCACCATCACCGTCATCTGACCGAAGCCGCCCGCGTCGCGGCAATGTCGGCTCCGGTCGAGACGGTCGCCAACGACAATTGTGCCGATGGCGCGGATGGAGTCGGGATGTCGTCTCCCAACAAAGCTGAACGTCGGTCACTGGAGGCGCGTGGCCGGCGAGAGGCCCGCTTCGAGGAAGCGGTTCGGCTGCGCGCGCAGGGGATGTCGATCAAGGCGGTGGCCAGAATGCTCGGCGTCGAGCGCAAGACGGTCCGGCGCTGGCTGCGCGCCGGGCGGGCTCCGACCTGGCTCCACGCCGACCGGGGCCGGAGCATTCTCGACCCGTTCCGGGATTACTTGGAGACGCGCTGGGATGCCGGATACCGCAACGGCGCCGGGCTATGGCGGGAGATCCGCGATCGGGGCTTCGCCGGACAGGACGGTGTCGTCAAGCAATGGGCCGCCCGGCGCCGCCGGGAGGATCAGCTTGCCAAACGGACTTCTCCCGCCAAGTCCTCGGCGAAGCCGGCACCGCCGCCCACGACGCGCAAAGCCGCGCGGATGCTGATGAGCGAACCGGACAAGCTGGATGCGGAGGAGCGCCGGTTCACGACGGCGCTGCTTGAGCTGTCGCCGCCGATCGCCCAGGCGGTCGATCTGGCGAAGGCATTCTCGACTATGATCCAGCCGTCGAGCTGGCCGGCCAGCTCGACGGCTGGATCAGCGCCGCCGAAGAAGGCGGCTTCAAACGCTTTGCCCGGAGCCTCCGTCAGGATGTCGAAGCCGTCCACGCCGCCTTGACGCTACCCTGGAGCACCGGTCCGGTCGAGGGCCAGATCAACCGGCTGAAAGTCGTCAAGCGCACCATGTATGGCCGCGCCGGTTTCGATCTCCTACGCAGCCGCGTCATGGCAGCTGCTTAGGTGAAAACATACCCTGAAATTCCTCCATAGGCTGTGCACACAAAAGAACGAAGAACCCAGTTCCTGCTGTCGCTTGACAGCGATGCAGGTGGCGGCGTTCGATCGGGCAGGGCTGGCACCGGGGGACGTGCGGGGTCGCGAGGGGTGCACCGCCCTTCGGCAGTTTCCATAAATCCGATAGGGTGCCAGTGACGACACCCGTTACGCGACCTCTGGCTAAACCGGGCTAGGACCCTGTATTAGTCGACACAGCAGGTGCGCCTCCGTGCACTCGTTCGAACCCTGTCTAAGCATTGTAGATTTAGCCAAATTCAATGGACCAAGCGTGACTGAAATCATAATAGGTTTAGTGCGACATACTCTGGTCAGGTTGCTGGTTGCCGGAGCGGCGTCGCTCGCGATCTCCGTCGCATTTTGCGCAACACTCGTCACGCTTCCCGGCGCGTCGGCGGAATTCCTCAACTCCGATGCGCTTTATCTACCGGCCCTGTTCAGAGATCTCGACGCGGCTGGGCTGAGCGCGGTGGCAAGCTGGAACCTCACGCCCAGCCCGTATGTCTTTCCTGACATGCTGATCTACGCGGCGGCCGATGGGTTGACTGGCAATTTCCGGCAGGAAATTTTTCTGTACGCGGTCCTGCAGATTTGGCTGTTCTTCATTGCCGGCTGGCTGGTCTGCCGTGAACTGACCACGACGGCCTTCGCACCCTACATGGTCGCCTTCTGGTTGATGATGTCCGCCATAGTGTTTGGCGGTTACGCGGTTGCCGGTCCCTATACACTGCGCTGGTACATCTACGGTTTTCTCTCTGGACACCATTTCGGTGCCTTGATTGTCTCTCTGTTCGCCTTCCAGCTCATGATCGCCTGTGTCCTTCGGCCCGCCGCCGCGATGGCCGTCGTGTCGGCTGCGGTACTAGCGGCACTGATAGTCGCCGCGATCTTGTCAGACTTGATCTTTGTCCCCTACTTCTGCATCCCGGCACTTGCCGTGCTCGCGTGTCTGGCGATGGCACGCGAGCTTCGCCGGCGGGCCATTGTGATCGGCCTCTTGGTTACCGCCCTGACGGTTGCCGGCTATGTCCTGAACGGGGTGGTCAACCGGGCGGCTGCCGTTTACCTGACAAGCATCAGGTCAGGCAGCGAAACCCTATGGGCATTTTGGTCGGTTCTGGTCCGCGATGCCGGGGCCGAGCAGATGCTAGGTGCGTTCGTCTTGGCCGCCGTCGCGGTGGTGACAGTCGCGGCGCTGAATGGCGCCATAATGCTATTACGCGACCGGTCGCTTGCTCTGCTGGCACGCCAGCAGCTGCTGCCCTTCACGATCTTCGTGGCGACCGCGTCCATTGTCATTGTCATCGTCGTGATCGGCACACGGGTCTTCGTAAACCTGATGACTATCCGCTATGTCCTGCCTTTCGCGTTCCTACCGCCGCTGTGGCTCGCAATCCTGCTGGCCGGCTGGGTAGGTGGCGTCGGCGTCACAGGTGGCCGACGCGGCCTCGCCACGGTGATGGTCCTGGGGCTGCCCTGCGCCCTCTGGTCGGCTTGGTGGTTCACCCGCACGCCGCTGAACACCGTGTTCCAAGTCCCACCGACGCTGGCCTGCTTCGACGGCGCAGACCGAACCGGCGGTCTTGCTGGATATTGGCAGGCAAAGCCGTTGATGCTGTTCTCGGACGACAGGGTGCGTGCAGTCCAGGTTGATCCCACCGGCGCCCCGATGCTGTGGATCAATAACAACAGCTGGTACACCGAGGATGACGGCTCTTTGCCGCGTTTCTCGTTCATCCTGATGGACGAACTGAACGAGCAGGCTATTCACGCTCGGTACGGCGTACCAGACCGCGTTGAGACCTGCGGTGCCAGTCGGATTTGGCGCTATGGTGACCCCCGTAACGTTACCATAGCTCTGCTTCAGAACAGCCCGCTCCAGACCGCTCTGACCATCCCTGCCGACATCCCGCCCTACCTGCCCGGCCAGGTTCTCGATTTCTCGCTCGGCCATGACACTGGCCGTCCCTACCGGGCTGGCGGCTGGTCGACCACGGAACCCTGGGGCATCTGGTCGAGCGCGCCGGAGGCGCGGCTCATCCTGCCAGCGGGCCGTATGATGGGTAGTACCCTCCGGCTGCGGGTCCAGGCACAGAGCTTTCTCGCCGACGCGCTGCCTCGCCAAGAGGTCGAGGTCGTCGTGAACGGGCAGCCCGTCGGCAAGTGGGAATTTACTACGAAAAGCCCGGCCGGTGAACGCACAGCAGTAATCCCAGCCGAGGTAACAGGGCTGCACGACCCTCTGCAGGTCGATTTTCGAGTGCCCACCGCAGCGTCGCCAGCGTCGCTCGGTATGTCGGCCGACGCGCGCCAGCTCGGTATTGGCCTCCAATGGCTGCGGCTCGATCTTGTTGGTCCTGAGAAGACCCTCCCCGACTGATCTGGTGGAGCAGCAATAGCGGATCACGGCGACCACCTGCAGGCGTGGTTGCAAATCATGGATGGTGACAGCCTCGAATAGCACCTTTTCCATATTGTTTGTTCAGCGGCCGGCAGGACGGTGTCGCCCCGATCAGGTTCGCCGGCGGCCTGGATGGGACCCATGAACGTCGATGCAGGGGTCGTCGAGCATCCGTGCTTCCCCTACTCGTCATCAAGCCATCAGTCGCGCCGGGCAGGATGGTCGGTGTGGCGGGTGATCTGGCCGGGCGAGTGCTTCGACCAGTTCGGCCGGACATCGACCTGCCTGGAGCCGCACGCCGAACAGCGGAACCTGCCCTTTACCTTCGGAAACGGTGTCGTCGGGCCGTGGCGGGCAAGCACCAAGTCCATCGGCAGGAAGGCATTGTGATGGCAGTTCTGGCACGAAGCGATCAGTTCACCGGGGTCGGCCGCCAGGTCGGCCAGGTTCGGCGGCAGGGGGTATGGTTCCTCCGTTAAGGCCAACGCGCAGACCCTCCCGAGGGGCCGACAGGTGGGTAACGCATTCATGATCTTGTTCCCTTTCGACCCTGGTTCAGTTAAACGACTTCGCCCTTCGTCGCCGGCATGGTTCCGCAGTACGTCGCCCACGCTTCCATCAGCTTTCGCCGCTTGCCGAACAGGTCACCCCGCCGGTATGCGGCCTCCACCTTGTCCGAAACGGTATGCGCCAGGGCCATTTCCGCGACGTAACGCGGGAAATGCGTCTGTTCGGCCGCCCAATCCCGGAACGTCGAGCGGAAACCATGGGCGGTCAGGTCATCCCGCTTCATGCGCTCCAGCAGCTTCAGGAGAGCCATGTTCGACAGCCCCTTGCCGGGGCGCCCGCCGGGGAACACGAACCCGTCCAGTTGCCCCTGAACCAGCTCCGCTGCAGCCTGTTGCTCCCGGATCAGCTTGATCGCGGGCGCCGAGAGGGGAACCCGGTGCTCCCTGCCGGCCTTCATCCTACTTGCTGGAACGATCCATACGCCCTCCGCCAGATCGATTTCGCTCCACCGCGCGCCGATCACCTCGCCGGTCCTCCCGGCCGTCAGGATCAGGAACTCCAGCGCCCGCGCTGTATGGCCCGGCTGGGACCGCAAGGACGTCATGAAGGCGCCGACCTCGGTATAGGGCAGCGCCGGATGGTGCTGGACCTTCTGGACCTTGGCGCGCAATGGGAGGAGGTGATCCAGGTGGCCGCGCCAGCGGGCCGGATTGTCGCCCCGCCGGAACTCCCGCACGGTGGCCCAGTCCAGCACCGCCTCTACACGGCCACGTAGCCGGCTTGCAGTCTCGGTCTTTGTCCTCCAGATCGGCTCCAGCGCCTTCATCACCAGCTCGGTATCGATCGCCTGAACGGGCAGGTCGCCGAAGACCGGGTAAGCATAAGCCTCCAGGGTCGAGCCCCATTGGGCGGCATGCTTCTCGTTCTTCCATCCCGATCGATGGGCATCGATGTAGCCGGCGGCACATTGCCGGAAGGTCATGGCCTTTGAAGCAGCCAGCTTCTCGGCCAGCTTGCTGGCCTGACGGCTTTCCAGTGGGTCGCGCCCGTCGAACCGGTCAGACCGGCAGGCAGCCGCCTTTTCGCGCGCGACGGCCAGGGTAACGGCATGAAGCGGCCCGAGCCCCATGTCGCGGCGCTTGCCGTCGATCCGGAAGCGAAATACCCATGACTTCGCGCCGTTCGGCCCGACCCGGAGGTACAGTCCCCCGCCATCAGCATACATGCCCGGCTTCGTCGCCCGCGCCACCGCCATCGCCGTCAGCCGCCCCATCGTACGTGCCATACTTGCTTCGCCCTGTCATCTCTGGAACATGTTCGGAACCCTGTCCCATCCTTTGTACCATCCAAGTATGGCGGATTGCAGGGGTTATTGGCGAACAAGGAGAGACATTTCGGCGTCAACAGATTGAGATAGGTAGGGTTTTTGAGACGTTCACGGACATCGAGGAACAGCAGTTAGGCGGACGCTCCCTCCGCCATCGCCGCGAAAATCCTAAGCGGCACCTGAACTGAACCGCACCGGGTTTACCGGAGGCCCCATTTCTTGAGAGACTGGGGTCATCATGACGAAACAGGCATCACCCAAATACGCCCCTGAAGTCCGCGAACGCGCGGTGCGGATGGTGTTCGATCACGAAGGCGAGCATGCGTCGCAGTGGGCGGCGATCAGCTCGATCGCGGCGAAGATCGGCTGCACGGCGGAGACGCTGCGGGGCTGGGTCCGGCAGGCCGAGCGCGACCAGGGGAAACGGCCCGGCCCGACGACGGACGAGCAGGAGCGGATCAAGGCGCTGGAGCGCGAGGTCCGGGAACTGCGCCAGGCGAACGAGATCCTTCGCAAGGCATCGGCGTATTTTGCCCAGGCGGAGCTCGACCGCCCGTTCAGGAAATGATCGCCTTCATCGACGAGCAGCGCGCCGTCCACGGGGTCGAGCCGATCTGCAAAGTGCTGCCGATCGCCCCGTCGACCTACCGCGCTCATGCCGCCCGGCGGACCGACCCGTCCAAGGCTCCGGCCCGCTGGCGAAGCGATGCGGAGCTGAGCGGGGCTATCCGGCGGATCTGGGATGAGAACTTCCAGGTCTACGGGGTCAGGAAGGTCTGGCGGCAGCTACAGCGGGAGGGAATTGACGTGGCGCGTTGCACGGTGGCCCGGCTGATGAGGCTCATGGGTCTGAAGGGGGCAATGCGCGGCAAGGCGGTGCGCACCACGATCAGTGACCGGTCGGCGCCGTGCCCGCTTGAAACACCGCGGCTCATCCGCAAAGTCAAAGGCCAAGCGCGTTTCTCAGAAGATCATTGGCCCGCGTCTGCCAACCCGGTCCATCCTGTCTGAGCCGCTCGACTACATCCGCATCGAGGCGCAGGTTCGTGGCGACCTTCGGTCTGTCCTTGACAGGAGGGCGACCGCGCCGGGCTTTTGCGAACTTCTCCCGCCATTCCGGTGTGGAAAGGTCCGGCGCATCGTCCGGATCACTCCAGGTCGGGTCCGTAGAGTTCCTGCTCCCGTTCATTGGCTTTCCTCATGCTGATAACCCGGCGCGCCGGACCGCGCGGGGTCCATACGATCACCACCATGCGGCCACCGAGCCTGCCGATGCTGATGAACCGGGGCTCGCCATAATCCTTCCGATCATCGGCAACCGTCAGGGTCGGACTGTCGAAGACCTCCCCGGCATCGGCCATGTCGAGTCCCCGTTCGGTAAGGGTCACGGCGCGCTTGTCCGGATCGAACTCGATCTTCATCCGAATAATGTATCTACGCAAATCGGGAGGGTCAATGACGTCAACCGCGACGGAGGGACTTCCGCCACCGGCTTCCCCCGGCCCGGCACTCCGGCACCCGGTGGACCATGTCGGAACGGGCATCGCCGATCCCGTGGACGCTCCTACCAGGTCAGGGCCTGCACCTGCCTGATCACGTCGATGTCGTCCAGCTTCCGGTCGGCCTGCGCCTGACTGAAGATCAGGAGCAGCTGGTTGAGCTTGCTCGCCAGGGGGCCGGCGGTCGGGCGGGGGAAGGTCATGCCGGGGATGGCGTCGGACAGCCTTTGCCGGATCTCGCGGATCTCCACGACCGCCTTGTCGTCCAGCGCGCCCTGGGCGGGAGCCGTCAGGCTCGCCGCCCGGATCAGTTGTTCCGCCACTTCCCTGTCGTTCATCGGCCGGTGGCAGGGAGCGGGTGGGAGGTCGGCGGTGGCCGCTTCCGGCTGCGTGGCTTCCTGGGGAGAGAGGAACTGGAGAAGAGGGCCGAGATGGGTCATGAGAATATCGGCCGAATTGACAATAACTCCGGACCGCCCGTTGACCGACTGAAGTTTCGCGCCATGCTTCTCGATCAGGATACGCGCTTTCGCCATCGAGCACGCAGCAACGGGTTTCGTGATGTCTGTCACGACATAGACGGGAATATGCCTGATCGAAGAAAAGCCCACGGTGACGCCCTCTTGTGTTGCGCCCCTACTGTGACAAAGAACTTTTTACGAGAGATTAAAGACAACTCGGCGACAGATGGAGACCGGTGGCAGGGATCCACGCCGGCATGCCGGCGCCAATCTGTTTCCATCGCCGTCATCCGTGGCCGAGAAGGAAGAAGGCGCCATCGGACCGCGGCCGCGGCAAAAAGCCCTTGACCTTCCCACGACTGGAAGCCCCATCCATATGGGGTTACAGAAAAGCCGAGAGGTCAGCCATGGCTTACGCCGCCACCCGAACCGACACCGTACCCGACGCCGCGCAGGCCGAATTCGACCTGTCGATCGAGGGCATGACCTGCGCGTCGTGCGTGGGCCGGGTCGAGAAGGCATTGCGCCGGGTACCGGGCGTCACCGAGGCGTCGGTCAACCTGGCGACCGAGCGGGCGCACGTGGTCGGCAGCGGCCTCGACGGGGAAACCCTTGTCGCCGCGGTGGACCGCACCGGCTTCCGGGCCGCCCCGATCGCCGCCGAGGAACCGGGCGCCGGCCGGAAGGCGGCGGACGAGGCGCGCGACCGGTCCCGGCACGACCTGACGCGGGTGCTGATCGCCGCGGCCCTGTCGCTCCCCCTGGTCATCGGGATGGTCGGCGACCTGGCCGGGCTGGACGTCATGCCGCCGGGCTGGCTGCAGCTTGCGCTGGCGACGCCCGTGCAGTTCTGGCTGGGCTGGCGGTTTTATGTGGCGGCCTACAAGGCGGTCCGCGCGGGCGCCGGGAACATGGACCTTCTGGTCGCCATCGGCACCTCGGCCGCCTGGGGGCTGAGCACCTATCTGCTGCTTGACCAGTACCTGGCGGCTCCGGGACCGACGGGCCACGGCGGCCACGCGCCGCACCTCTATTACGAGGCGTCGGCCGTGCTGATCACCTTCATCCTGCTGGGCAAGTGGCTGGAGAGCCGGGCCAAGGGCCAGACCGCCGCGGCGATCCGGGCGCTGATGGACCTGCGGCCCGACACCGCCCGGGTGCGCCGCGACGGCGTCGAGCGGGAAGTGGCGGTCGAGCGGGTCCGGGTCGGCGACATCGTGGTGGTCCGCCCCGGCGAGCGCATCCCGGTGGACGGAAGGGTGCGGGACGGCGAGGGCTCGGTCGACGAAAGCATGCTGACCGGCGAGAGCCTGCCGGTGGAAAAGGCGCCGGGCTCGGCGGTCACGGGCGGGTCGATCAACGTTGACGGCATGCTGGCGGTGGAGACCACGGCGGTCGGATCGGAAACCATGCTCGCCCGCATCGTCCGCATGGTCGAAGGCGCCCAGGCGTCGAAGGCGCCGATCCAGCGGACGGTGGACCGGGTCAGCGCCGTCTTCGTGCCGGTCGTGCTGGTGATCGCCGCCGCGACCTTCGCCGCGTGGTGGACGCTCGGCGGCGACCTGGAGGCGGCGATCCTGACCGCCGTGTCGGTGCTGGTGATCGCCTGCCCCTGCGCGCTCGGCCTCGCCACCCCGACGGCGATCATGGTCGGCACCGGCTCCGCCGCGCGCCACGGCATCCTGATCAAGGACGCCGAGGCGCTGGAACGCGCCCATGCGGTCACCACCGTCGCCTTCGACAAGACCGGCACCCTGACCGAGGGCAAGCCGCGGGTGACCGACCTGATCCCGTCAGCCGGCTTTGGCCGCGGCGACGTGCTGCGGCTGGCCGCCTCGCTCCAGCAGGGCAGCGAGCATCCGCTGGCCCGCGCCGTGCGCGACCTCGCCGACGCGGAGGGCGCCGCGGCCGTGCCGGCGACCGGCTTCAAGGCGCTCGCCGGGCGCGGCGTCTCGGGCCGGGTCGAAGGCCGCTCCCTGCTGCTCGGCACCCGGCGGTTGCTGGCCGAGACAGGGATTGCGCCGGGATCGCTGGCTGAGATGGCGGACACCCTGGAAGCGTCCGGCCGCACGGTGTCCTGGCTGGCCGAGGCGGCGCCGGAATCCCGCGTGCTGGGGCTGGTGGCGTTCGGCGACACGGTCAAGGCGGGCGCCCGGGAGGCCGTCGCGGCGCTGCATGCCCGCGGGATCGAGGCGGTGATGGTCACCGGCGACAGCGCGGGCGCCGCCGGCGCCGTGGCGCGGGAGCTGGGGATCGACCGGGTCTTCGCCGAGGTGCTGCCCGGCGACAAGGCCGACGTGGTGGCCCGGCTGAAGGCGGAGGGGAAGACCGTCGCCATGGTCGGCGACGGCATCAACGACGCGCCGGCCCTGGCCTCGGCCGATGTCGGCATCGCCATGGCGACCGGCACCGACGTCGCCATGCACACAGCGGGCGTCACGCTGATGCGCGGCGACCCCGCCCTGGTGGCGGGTTCGCTCGACGTGTCCAGGCGGACCTACGCCAAGATCCGGCAGGGGCTGTTCTGGGCCTTCGCCTACAATGTCGTCGGCATCCCGCTGGCGGCGCTGGGCTATCTCAGCCCGATCCTCGCCGGCGGCGCCATGGCGCTCAGCTCCGTCAGCGTCGTCGCCAACGCGCTGACCCTGCGGGGCTGGACGCCGAAGCGGAACGGACGATGACCGGAGCGCTAAATGCTGTAATCGGGTTCCGGCAGGCTCTGGTCCATCGCCAGGGCCGCCGCCGGGCCGCTGCACCAGCCAACGACCTTGGCCGGCACGCCGACCACCGTGGCGCACTCCGGGACCTCCTTCAGCACCACGCTGCCGGCGCCGACCTTGGCGCCCCGGCCGATCACGATGTTGCCCAGGACCTTGGCGCCGGCCGACAGCAGGACGCCGTCGCGCACCTTCGGGTGCCGGTCGCCGTGCTCCTTGCCGGTGCCGCCCAGGGTCACCTCCTGGAGGATCGAGACGTTGTTGCCGATCTCCGCCGTCTCGCCGACGACCAAGCCGGTGCCGTGGTCGATGAAGACGCCGCGGCCGACCGGCACCGCCGGATGGATGTCGATCGCGAACACCTCCGATACCCGGCTCTGCAGGAAATGGGCGAGGCTGTGGCGCCCGTGGGTCCACAGCCAATGGCCGATCCGGTGCCACTGGAGCGCGTGGAAGCCCTTGAAGTAGAGGAACGGCGTCAGATAGCTGTCGGCGGCCGGG
The DNA here is from genome assembly GCF_016806835.2 of Skermanella rosea. NCBI lineage: Bacteria > Pseudomonadati > Pseudomonadota > Alphaproteobacteria > Rhodospirillales > Azospirillaceae > Skermanella > Skermanella rosea. Next base: position 5,243,806 of record NZ_CP086111.1, read on the forward strand.
TCGCGCTCCAGGATCGCGATCAGGTCGGCGGCGCCGGCCTCGACGATGTCCGGGTCTTCCGACAGGGCCTCGTGCGCCAGCCGCTCCAGCCGCTCGGACGGCATGTTGCGGTCGCCCAGCTTGTGGGCGAGCAGCGCTCCCAGCGCGCTAGCATAATCGTCGTGGAACAGGACCGCGCCATGGATGAAGCCGCGCAGGATCTCCTCCTCCGAGGAGATGCGGACCGCGTCGGCGCGCAGAAGTCCCCAGACCATGTCGCTGGCGCGCGAGGTCGGCCGTGAAGCCGCTTCATCCCCTGGTGCTGCGAATTCCGGTACTGCAAACTGTACTTCACTCATGGACCCGTTGCTCCCAAGCGCGACGACATCATGACCGGACCGCGCCGCGACGGCCGACATAGGAACGGAAAATAAGGTCTTCCGGTCCTGACGCAATGTCGATCGTCACAGCCGATAGAAAAGTCGTTACACCCAATGAAGAGGATTGCCATGGCTGCCGGTTGCTGCAACGGCGGATGCTCCTCCACCAAGCCTCCAGTGGACAAGACCTATCGCCGCATCCTTTGGACAGCCTTGGCGATCAATGCCGGGATGTTCCTGACCGAGCTGGCGGCGAGCGCCGCGGCCGATTCGGTCTCGCTGCTCGCCGATTCGGTCGATTTCCTAGCCGACGCGGCGAACTACGCGATCTCGCTGCTGGTGCTCGGCATGGCGCTCCGGTGGCGCGCCCGTGCGGCCCTGCTGAAGGGCGTTTCGCTGGGAGCGGTCGGGCTGCTGGTTGCGTTCCAGACCGCCTGGAACGCCCTCAACCAGACCGTCCCGGAAGCCGGGATCATGGGGGCCATCGGGGCGCTGGCGCTGGCGGCCAACATCGCCTGCGCGCTGCTGCTCTATTTCCACCGCGAGGGCGACAGCAACCGACGCTCCGTCTGGATCTGCTCGCGGAACGACGCCATCGCCAACCTGGCCGTCATGGCCGCGGCCCTGGGCGTGTTCGGCACCGGCACCGGCTGGCCCGACATCGCCGTGGCCGCCATCATGGCGACGCTGGCGGTCTGGGGCGCCGCCCAGATCATCCGCCACGCCCGGGAGGAGTTGGCCGGCATCGCTCCGGCGATCCCGGAAGAGAAAATACACAACGTACCTGCTGAATAGGTTCAATTCACAAATAAGATACCCAGCCGGCCGGCGCTCCTGTAGCTTGGGCCTCCATGACCCACCGGGGACCAAGGATCCCGTGGGCAGGCCAGAAGAGAGGAACCGCAAGCCATGAGCGCCACCGGCAACACCCCCGATTCCCCGAACCCCGGCGCCCCGCACCCGGAAACCCTGGTGCTGCATGCCGGATACCGGTCCGACCCGGCGACCGGCGCCGTCGCCGTGCCGATCTACCAGACCACGTCGTACCAGTTCGAGCACACCGAGCACGCCGCCAACCTGTTCGCCCTGAAGGAACTGGGCAACATCTACACCCGCATCATGAACCCCACGACCGACGTGCTGGAGAAGCGCATCGCGGCCCTGGAGGGCGGCGTGGCGGCACTGGCGGTCAGTTCGGGCCAGGCGGCCTCGGCCCTGGCGGTGCAGAACCTGGCGCAGGCGGGCGACAACATCGTCAGTTCGACCAACCTGTACGGCGGGACCTGGAACCTGTTCGCCAATACCCTGAAGCAGCAGGGCATCGAGGTCCGGTTCGTCGATCCGGCGGACCCGGAGAATTTCCGCCGCGCCACCGACGACCGCACCCGCGCCTATTACGCCGAGACGCTGCCCAATCCCAAGCTGACCGTGTTCCCGATCCGCGAGGTCGCCGACATCGGCCGGCCATTGGGAATCCCGCTGATCGTGGACAATACCGCCGCCCCGATCCTGGCCCGTCCCTTCGACCACGGCGCCGCGGTCATCGTCTATTCCACCACCAAATATATCGGCGGCCACGGCACCTCGATCGGCGGCATGATCGTGGACAGCGGCAGCTTCGACTGGGCCGCCGACCCGGAACGCCAGCCGCTGCTGAACCAGCCGGATCCCAGCTACCACGGCGCCGTCTGGGTCGAGGCGGTCAAGGGGATCGGCCCCGTCGCCTACATCATCAAGGCGCGCACCACCCTGCTGCGCGACCTCGGCTGCGCGCTCAGCCCGTTCAACGCCTTCCAGATCCTCCAGGGGCTGGAGACGCTGCCGCTCCGCATCCGCGAGCACAGCCGGAACGCGGCCTCCGTCGCCGAGTACCTGTCCAAGCATCCCAACGTGACCAAGGTGATCTACCCCGGCCTCCAGCAGGGGAACGAGCGCCGGTGCGCCGACGCCTATCTCAGGGGCGGCTATGGCGGCCTGGTCGGTTTCGAGCTGCAGGGCGGCCGCGAGGCGGGCCGGCGCTTCATCGACAGCCTCAAGCTGCTCTACCACGTCGCCAACATCGGCGATGCGCGCAGCCTGGCGATCCACCCCGCCAGCACGACGCACTCGCAATTGTCCATGGAGGAGCAGTTCGCCACCGGCGTCAGCGAGGGCTATGTCCGCCTGTCCATCGGCATCGAGCATATCGACGACATCATCGCCGACCTGGAACAGGCCCTGGGGCAAGCCGGCGGTTAATGACTCTATAATCTCGATTGATTAAGTCGTGATTAGGTGGAATGATGGTCGGAGTTGAGAACGGACAACCACGGAGGAGGCATGCCGATGGATGCGACGATCATTCCCCTGACGTCGCGCCGGAGCAGTCAGCCGGGCGCGGAACCTGACTTCAACCCCGACCGCCATCTGGCCCTGGAGCCGCCGGCTTGGTCGCTGGACCTGTCCGCCGACGGGGCGGCGGGACGGCGCCACCGGCCCTCGATCGCGGCCCCTTTCCGGGTGCTCAGCCGGGACGGCATCGCCGCGGCGGCGCGCCGGGGCGGCTCCGCCAGGTTCCTGGCCGACCTGGCGCGCCATCCCGCCGTCGCCGGTGCCGTCGGAGGGCTGATGGGAACCCACGTGATCCCGGCGCCGGTCCGGACCGGCGAAAGCTTCGACCTGATCCTCAGCCTGGCCGACGACAGCGCGTGGCCGGCGGGTTTCGCCATGCTCCAGCTTCCCGGCACGGTGCTGCGCCAGACCGCCCGGCTGCCGGCCGCCTATGCCCGCCTGACCTATGTCCCGGAGGACGCCCCCGTGACCCTTCGCGACCTGGAAGCGGCTCTCGGCGATGCTGAACGGGCACGGGTCGCCTGGATGCGCCACAAGGCGCTGGTGTCCCACCGCAAGCTGGGGCGGCTGCTGGACAGCCCCGTTGCCGAATGCGACCGCCGGACCCTGGCCCGCGACCTGTGGGACGCCCTGTCCGACGCGGAGCAGGCCCTGGAATCGCTCTCGTCGGAATCGGAAGGTCTGGAGATCTTCTACGCGAACTGAAACCGGCCGGGGGATCGCCCCGGCCGTCCGCAACTCAAGCCTTGTGCCGCGCCCGGATCTGGGTGCGGTGCATCAGGCGGCGGTACTGGTTGTCGAAGCTGTCGCGGCGATGCATGGTGACCCGGTTGTCCCACATCACCAAGTCGCCCTTCCGCCAGGAATGCGCCCAGGTGAATTCTGGCTTGGCGACGTGGGCCCACAGCTCGTCCAGCAGGGCCTCGCCCTCCCCGATCGGCAGGCCGACGACGAAGGCGTTCAGCCGGCGGCCCAGGTACAGGGCGCGGTCGCCGCTTTCCGGGTGGGTGATCACCAGCGGATGGACTGTCCCGGGCGAGGTCGCCAGGTCGGTCGGCTTCTCGTAGCCATAGCGGATGAAGCCGCCGCTGTTGGTCGTGCTGTCATGCTTCAGCGACAGGCCGTCTACCCGGGCGCGCAGGTCGTCGGGCAGCGACCGGTAGGCCAGCACCGTGTTCAGGAACCAGGTGTCTCCCCCGGCCGGCGGGACTTCCAGCGAATAGAGCACGCTGCCCAGCGGCGGATCGGGCAGGAACGACATGTCGGTGTGCCAGGACGCCTCGCCGGCGCCGAGCGCCCCGATCGCGACGCCGTTCTCGACCACGTTGGAAATCACGTAGATCTCCTCGTAGCCGGGCACGAACTGCTTGCCGTTCTCGTTGGGCGGCGCCTTGTCCAGGGTACCGAATCGGCGGCTGAAGGCCAGCAGGTCGTCGTCGGACAGGTGCTGGCCGCGGAACACGATCACGCGGTGGTCGAGCAGCGCCTGGTTGACCCGCTCGTACTGGCGGTCGTCCAGGCCGCGGGACAGGTCGATGCCCCTGATCTCGGCGCCCAGCACGGGCGAGACCGGGACCACGTCGATGTCGTCGAGAAGCGTCGAGCTCGGGCTCATCGCTGCATTCCCCATTTTCTGACGGTATGGATTTCGAGGGTTCGGAAGACCACGCTCTCGACCAGCAGGCCGATGATGATGACCATCAGCAGCCCGGCGAAGACGCTCGGGATCTCCAGCTGGTTGCGGTTTTCATAGATGAACCAGCCGATGCCGCCGGCCCCGGAGCTGACACCGAACACCAGTTCGGCGGCAATCAGGGTACGCCAGGCGAAGGCCCAGCCGATCTTCAGGCCGGTCAGGATCGACGGCAGCGCCGCGGGCACCAGGATCAGCAGGACGTAGCGCAGGCCCTTCAGGCCGTAGTTCTGCCCGGCCATGCGGAGGGTCTCGCTGACGCCCATGAAGCCGGAATGGGTGTTGAGCGCCATCGGCCACAGCACGGCGTGGACCAGCACGAAGGTCAGGCTGCCCTCGCCCAGGCCGAACCACAGCAGCGCCAGCGGCAGCAGGGCGATCGCCGGCAGCGGGTTGAACATGCTGGTGAGGGTGCTCAGCAGGTCGTTGCCGAAGCGGGTGGTGACCGCCAGCATGGTCAGCACCGACGCCGCGGCGATGCCGGCGGCATAACCCACCACCAGGACGCGGAGCGAGGTCACGCAGCGCTCGATCAGCGTCCCGTCCACCAGGCTGGTCCAGAGCGTCGCCAGCGTCTCCGACAGGGTCGGGAACATCAGCGGGTTCTGGGTCCAGACGGCATAGCCCTGCCAGGCGGCGCCCAGCAGGACCAGGATGAAGATCCGCCGGGCCAGCGTGTTCCCGGTCAGCCGCTCCCAGGCCGACAGCGGCCGGCTGATGTCGCCGATCACGCCGGCGTCGGTCACGCCGCGCTCGAACTCCGGCCGGACCGAGGGGACCAGGCGTTGCGGATGGGCGGTCATGGACGGGCGGCCCTGGTCACGGACGGGGCTCCCGGGGACGGGGCTCCCCGGAATGGGGCCGGCTGCTGCTCGGCGAACAGCATGGTGTGGATGCGGTTTTCCAGGGCCGCGAAGCCCTCGCTCTTGTCGTGGCCGAAGGCGTGGGAGTTCAGCTCCGCCTTGACCTGTCCGGGATGGGGCGACAGCACCAGGATGCGGTTGCCGACGATGATCGCCTCCTCGATGGAGTGGGTGACGAACAGAACGGTGAAGCGCACGTCGTCCCAGAGCTGGAGCAGCTCCTCCTGCATGCGGCGGCGGGTCAGCGCGTCGAGCGCCGCGAAGGGCTCGTCCATCAGCAGGATTTCCGGCTCGGTCGCCATGGCGCGGGCGATGGCCACCCGCTGCTTCATGCCGCCCGACAGGGTGTGCGGGTAGGACTCCCGGAAACGGTCCAGCCCGACCTTGGCGATGTAGGCGCGCGCCCGCTCCTCCGCCTCGCGCGCCGGAACGCCGCGGGCGCGCAGCGGGAACACGACGTTCTGCTGGACCGTCTTCCACGGCAGGAGCTGGTCGAACTCCTGGAAGACCACCATGCGGTCGGGACCGGGGCCGCGGACCGGCGCGCCGTTCAGCCGGATGGTGCCCTCGACCGGCTTGAGGAAGCCGGCGACGGCCTTCAGCAGGCTGCTCTTGCCGCAGCCCGACGGGCCCAGCAGCACGAAGCGGTCGCCCCGGTGGACCTGGAAATCTACCTTGTAGGTGGCGGTGACGAGACGCGACTCCGTCTTGTACTGGAGCGTCACGTTGTCGACGTCGAGAAGGACTCCGGGGTCGGCGTCCTGCGGGGCGAAGGGGAGAACCCGGCCCATGGCTTTCGATGCCTCCATCTGTGTCTCGGGCTCAGCTTCCCGCACGGTCGTGCAGGTCGGGGAAGAACAGCTCCTGCCAGGTTTCGGGCTTGTTCTTCAGGGTGCCGATGCGGGACATGAAATCGGTGTATTTCAGGATGTTCTGCGGCGTCGTGGAGTACTGGATCTCCGGATCGGCGATGATCCGCTGGACGAACTCCGGCGCCAGCTTGGAGTTGTCGAGGCGGATATAGATCTCCGCCGCCTTGGCCGGGTTCTCCCGGATGAAGGCGCTCGCCTCGTCCATGGCCGCCAGCACCGCCTTGGCCGTCTTCGGGTTGTTCTCGACGAAGCGGCCGGTGGCCCACAGCGCGCTGAACGAACCGGGGCCGCCCAGCACGTCGTAGGAGCTGAGCACCCGGTGGACCTTGTCGCTCTCGAGCTGCTGGTACTGGAACGGCGGGCTGGTGAAGCTGCCCGTCACCTCGGTCCGGCCCGACAGCAGGGAGATCGTCGCCTCCGGATGGCTCAGCGACACGGTCATGGTATCGAGCTTGGCATGCCGGCCTTCGCCGAACGCCTGCTCCGCGGCCATCTGGAGGATGATCGCCTGGTACGACAGCTTGACGGTCGGAACCGCGATCCGGTCCTTCTCCGTGAAATCGGCGAGGGATTTCACATCCGGCCGGTTGGTGTTCAGGTAGGCCGGCTGGGAGTTCAACGTCGCCAGCGCCCGCACGCCGATATTGCCGCGGGTCTTGTCCCACAGGATCAGGAACGGCGGGATGCCGGCGGCGGCCAGATCGGCGCTGCCGGACAGCAGCGCGTCGTTGACCGCGGAGGGGCTGCCCAGCGGCGCGTAGGTCGCGGTCACGTCGCCGAGCCCCGCCTGCTTCGCGTGCTTCTCGACCAGCTTCAGGTCCTGCGCCACGTAGAGCTGGAGATATCCCAGGCCGAGCTGCCGGGCGAACCGGACGGTCGAGACCTCGGCCGACGCCTGGGCGGCGACGAGGCACAGGGCCGCGGCGATGCCGCCGGCGACCAGCCTGCGCACCGACCTGCTTCCCGACCCGACAAGCCTGTTGATCGCCATATCACCGCCTCCGCCTATTTAACACTACGATTTGATAAAAACTTGCAGCCTGTCACGGCTAATTCCGCATACTGCGATACATAACCATATTTGTTACATTGAAGATCTGTCAAACTGATTCACCTCTGGCACGGCATAGCAGGTTTGCACCGTACAATCTTAGGATTTTCCACAATTAACTGAAGACGGTCCTGTCCCCACAGGCGGTTCTCGATCGTTACCCACGGAGAGGCGCGCCTGCGGACAGCGGGCGGCGCCCCGAAGGACAATCGATCGGAGTGCATACCATGTCGAAATCGGCGCTTATCGTCGGCGCGGGCGGCATCGTCGGCGGAAACCTTGCCGAACGGCTGCTCGACCGGGGCTGGACCGTCCACGGCCTGGCGCGCCGTCCGTCGTTCCGCCGGCCCGAGATCAGGGCGGTCGCGGCCGACCTGTCCAAACCGGACGAGACGGCGGCGGCCCTGAAGGGCCTGGACGTCAGCCACGTCTTCATTTCGGCTTGGTCGCGCCAAGCGACGGAAGCCGAGAACTGCCGCGTCAACGGCGGGATGGTGCGCAACCTGCTGGACGCGGTCGGCTCGGCTCCTGGCTTGCAGCATGTCGCCCTGGTCACCGGGCTGAAGCATTACCTGGGGCCGTTCGAGGCCTATGGCGCCGGCGCCGTGCCGGAAACCCCGTTCCGCGAGGAGCAGGGGCGCCAGCCCGTCGAGAACTTCTACTATGCCCAGGAGGACGAGCTGTTCGCCGCCTCGGAGCGCCGCGGCTTCACCTGGAGCGTCCACCGGCCGCACACCATCATAGGCTACGCGGTCGGCAACGCCATGAACATGGGCGTGACGCTGGCGGTCTACGCCACCCTCTGCCGCGAAGCCGGCCTGCCCTTCGCGTTCCCCGGCTCGCCGACTCAGTGGAGCGGCCTGACCGACATCACCGACGCGCGCCTGCTCGCCCGCCACCTGGAATGGGCCGCCACGTCGGAGGCCGGCCGCAACGAGGACTTCAACGTGGTCAACGGCGACGTCTTCCGCTGGAACTGGCTGTGGCCGCGCCTCGCGGCCTATTTCGGGATCGAGGCCGCTCCCTACCGGGGCGAAGCCCGGCCGCTCGAACAGGCGATGGCGGAGGCCGGCCCGATCTGGCGCGGGATCGCGGAACGCCACGGCCTGGCCGAAGCCGACCTGATCCGGCTGGCCTCGTGGTGGCACACGGATGCCGACCTGGGCCGCCCGATGGAGGTGGTCACCGACATGACCAAGAGCCGCAAGGCCGGATTCCTGGACTACCAGAGCACGCCGGACAGCTTCTTCGACCTGTTCGCCCGCCTGAAGGAGGACAGGATCATTCCGGGCTGATCCGTCCCTCGGGGCCGGACGCTCCCGTCAGAACGGCCAGACGCGCGGGATGACCAGCAGGGACAGGGCTATGACGATCAGCTCCAGCGGCAGTCCGACGCGCCAGAAGTCGCCGAACCGGTAGCCGCCCGGCCCCAGGACGATCGAGTTGTTGTGGTGGCCGAAGGGCGTGAGGAAATCGCACGACGCGCCGATCGCCACCGCCATCAGGAAGGCGTCGGGCGACACGCCGAGCTGCCGGGCGATGCTGATCACCACCGGAGCCATGATCACCACGGTCGCGGTGTTGTTCAGCACGGGCGTCACCGCCATGGTGGCGACCAGGACCACCGCCAGCATGCCCATGGCGCCGGCCTGGGGCGCCAGCATGATCACGGCGTCGCCGATCCTGTCGGCCAGGCCCGTCGTCTGGACCGCGGTTCCGAGCGGGATCATGGCGCCCAGCAGCACGATGACCGGCCAGTCGATGCTGTCGTACAGGGCCATCGGGCGGATGATGCGGGTGGCGAGCATCAGGATGACGGCGCAGGTGAAGGCCACCGCCGCCGAGGCCAGGTCGAAGGCGGCGACCGCCACCGCCGCGCCGAACAGCGGCAGGGCCAGCAGGGTGCGCCGCGGCTCGAACTCCAGCTTGCGGTCGGCCAGCGGGACGCAGCCCAACTCGGCCATGGCCTCGGCCACGGTGTCGCGGTCGCCGTCCAGCAGCAGGATGTCGCCGGCGCTCAGGTTGGCGTCGCGCAGGCGCCCCTCGAACCGGCGCCCCTGCCGCGACACGGCCACGAGGTTGACGCCCCAGCGCTCCCGCAGGTCCAGCGACAGGGCGCTGCTGCCCTGGATCAGGGCGTTGGGCACGACGATCGCCTCGGTCAGGACGAGCTGCCGCCCGCCGCCGCCCTGGGCCACCAGGGCGAAGCCCTCAAGTTCGACCAGCTGCCGCAGGGTGGCGGTGTCGGTCTCCAGCAGCACCACGTCGCCGGATTGGAAGCTGACGGTCCCCGGCCGCGCGAACACCCGGCGGCGGTCGCGGATGATCCCGATCACGCTGGCGCCCCGCTCGGCCTCGAGCTGCTCGACCTTGCAACCGGCCCAGGGCGAGCCGGGGCGGACCAGGGCCTCGGTGACATAGTCGTTGACCCGGAACCGGTCGATGTCGTCGCGCGCCACGCCACGATCGCGCGGGATCAGCCGCCAGCCGGCCAGCGCCAGGTACGCCACGCCGGCGACGGCGAGGGCCAATCCCACCGGCAGGAAATCGAACATCAGGAAACGGGAGCCGGTGGCCTCCGCCCGGAAGGCGGAGATCAGGAGGTTCGGCGGGGTGCCGATCAGGGTGACCATGCCGCCCAGCAGGGTCGCGAAGGATAGCGGCATCAGCAGCATGCCGGCCGGATAGCCGTTCCGCCGGGTGGTGGACAGCGCGATCGGCATCAGCAGGGCCAGCGCCCCCACATTGTTCATGAAGGCCGACAGGCCGGCACCCAGGGTGCAGATCGCGGCGACATGCCCCATGGGGCCGCCGGCCAGCGCCGTGCAGCGGCGCGCCGCCTCGTCCACCACGCCGGTCCGGCCCAGCGTGCGGGTGATCACCAGGACCATCGCGACGGTGACGACCGCCGGGTTGCTGAATCCGGCGAAGGCATCCTCCGGCGCGATCAGGCCGGCCAGGACGCAGGTCATCAGGCTCGCCATGGCGACGATGTCGAAACGCCAGCGGTCGAGGATGAACACGCCGAGCGTCGCCCCCAGCACCGCCAGGAGCGTTCCCTGGTCCCACGTCATGGATGGGAAGTCCGTATGTCCGGGCCGGTTACCCGGCGCTGCGCAGCAGTTCCCGGACCTCTCCGGTGCCGCCCAGGGCACGCGCCAGGGTCATGCCGTCCAGGATCTCCGTGGTCGCGTCGTGCACCTTGGCGAAGACGCGCCGGACGGCGCACCGCTCCTCGTCCACGCATTCCTCGCAGCGGCGATAGGCCATGCGGCTGAGGCAGGGCAGCGGCGCCAGGGGACCGTCGATGATGCGGACGATCTCGCCGAAGGAGATCTTGTCCGCCGGCTTCAACAGGGCGTAGCCGCCATTCTTGCCGCGCCAACTCTGCACCACGCCCTGATGCTTGAGGTCCAGCAGGATCTGTTCGAGAAAGCGCTTGGGCAGGCGCTGCCGCTCGGCGATGTCGCCGATCATCAGGGACTCGCCCTCGTCCAGTTCGGCGAGCACCAGCAGGGCCTGCAAGGCGTACTTGGCTTTCTGGGACAGCAACTCCCGGTTCCTCTGACTTTGTCTGGACTGGCTGGGATCGGACGGAGACCGCCGCGACGTACGACATCCCTTTTTTCATTATGGAATATAGTGCAGTGCATGCAAGCCGGCAATTCCGGGAAACCTGCATTTTGCGTCGAAAGGATGCAGATGTGCCACGATGCCCGGGACCGGGGCTCATCCGGCGAAGGCGGATCCCGAGATGATGACGGCGAACAGGCCCAGGACGCCGGCGCTCACCCGTTGCACCCAGCGCTGCCGCGACCGGCCCGACGCTCCGGCGGTCAGCCGGGTCCCGACCGTGATCCAGCAGCTCGCGAGCAGGACGATCAGGCCGACCAGCCCCGCCAGGTAAGGAGCCGCCGCCGCGAAAGCGCCGCTTCCCAGGTGCGGGACGACGGTGAAGGCGAGCACCAGGGCCTTGGGGTTCAGCAGGGTCGTGACGTACACCCGCGCGAACGGGACGGGCCGTACCTCCATGCCGTCCATCACGGCGCTCCAGTGCCGCCAGGCCAGGTACGCCAGGTAGGCGCCGCACAGGATGCGCAGGGTCGCGTTGAACGACGGCCATGTCTGCGTGGCGGGTCCCAGCATCACCGCCAGCACCAGGATCGAGCAGAGATACCCCGCCGCCTCGGCGAGGATCAGGTGCAGCGAGCGCCGGAATCCTACCGCGGCGCCCGACGCGGCGAGCAGCGTGTTGGTCGGGCCGGGCGTGGCCAGCAGGCCGATGACCGCCAGGACGAAAGCGATCGGGTCCGTCATGCACCATACCTCTCCGGACGGTTGATTGTTCCCGCGGCGCAACATCCACGAATCCGGCTTTCCGGGCCAGGGGAATCGACAGGCGCCGGGCGGAGCGCCGACTACCCCCAAATCAAGTCGGAACCGCCGGTCGGGGCCGATGTTTATCTGCCACCCTTCATCAAAGGTCAGGACATCGGCATGCGGACGACTTTGGCTTCGCTTTTCGTTGCTTTCGGGATTACCGGGCCGCTGATCGGTGCCGCCCTATCCCCCGCCTTGGCCGAGGACAAGCCCGCGGACGGGGATTCGGTCGTGATCGAGGGCGAGGCGTCGTTCTACGGCGGCAAGTTCAACGGCCGCAAGACCGCCAACGGCGAGACCTTCAACGAGAACAAGATGACCGCCGCCTCCAAGGAGCTGCCGCTGGGATCCACGGCGACGGTGACCCACGAGGAGACCGGCAAGTCGGTCGACGTCAAGATCAACGACCGCGGACCCTATGTGGACGGACGGGTGCTCGACCTGTCCAAGGGGGCGGCGAAGAAGCTGGACATGATCGACGACGGCACCGCGCCCGTCCGGATCGAGGCCGACCCGGACAAGCAGCCCAACGACAAGGTCCGCGAGAAGGTCGAGGACCTGGCCGAGAAGAAGAACGGCCCCGGGGACAAGAAGACCGGGGACAAGGAAACCGGGGGCAAGGAAACCGCCAAGGCCGACTGATCGGCCGAGGCGGGTTCCCGCAGGGTCAGAACGCGACCTGGTCGCCGCCCTTGAGCGCCAGGATCTCGCGCGCCTCGGCGGCGGTCGCGACTTCCAGGCCAAGTCCCTCCAGGATGCCGCGGACACGGCGGACCTGGACGGCGTTGCTCTCCGCCAGCTTGCCCGGACCGTCCCACAGGCTGTCCTCCAGCCCGACCCGGACATTGGCCCCCATGGCGGCGGCCATCGCGGCGATGGGCATCTGGTTGCGCCCGGCGCCCAGCACCGACCAGCGGTAATCGTCGCCGAACAGCCGGTCCGCCGTCCGTTTCATGTGAAGCACGTCCTCGGGATGAGGCCCGATGCCGCCGAGCAGGCCGAATACGGTCTGGACGAACAGCGGCCCCTTGACCAGCCCCCGGTCCCGGAAATGGGCGAGGTTATAGAGGTGCGAGACGTCGTAGCACTCGAACTCGAACCGGGTGCCGTTCTCCATGCAGGTCCTCAGGACATACTCGATGTCGCTGAAGGTATTCTTGAACACCAGGTCGCGGCTGTTCTCCAGGTGCTGCCGCTCCCACTCGAACTTGAACTCCTTGAAGCGGTTCAGCATCGGGTACAGGCCGAAATTCATCGAGCCCATGTTGAGCGACGCCACCTCCGGCTGGAGCGTCGCCGCCGGCCGGACCCGCTCCTCCACCGTCATGTAGGGAGCGCCGCCGGTGGTCAGGTTGATCACGCAGTCGGTCCGCTGCTTGATCACCTTCAGGAAGGGCTGGAACGCCTCCGGACTCTGGTCGGGCTTGCCGGTCTCGGGGTTGCGGGCGTGCAGGTGGACGATCGCCGCCCCGGCCTCCGCCGCCCCGATCGCGGCATCGGCGATCTCCTCCGGCGTCACCGGCAGGTGCGGCGACATCGACGGGGTATGGATCGCGCCGGTGACGGCGCAGGTGATGATGACCTTGCGGGATTGTGCCATCTCGTTTCCTCCTCAGTTTCCGATGTCGGCCGCGGCCTTGCGCTTGTGCCGGCTCAACGCCATCAGGCGGCGGTCGCGCCAGCGCTGGCGGTCGGCCAGCTTGTCCGCGGGGGTCCGCTCGCGGCGCTGGCGTTCGACCGTGTCCAACACCTCGCCGGTCCAGTCGGCGCGGCGCTGCATCGACTTGTAGAGCCGTTCATAAAGCCCGCCGTAGCGGGAGACGTAGTCGCGCACGCCGCCGGGCGCGTTCAGGTCGATCGTCTCGAACGGCCCGATGAAGGACCAGCGCAGCGCCAGGCCCTCGCGCAGGCCGACATCGACGTCCTCGACCGTGCAGAAGCCGTCGGCGACCAGCCTGAACGCCTCCTCCAGAAGCGCGCCCTGGAGCCGGTTCATGACGAAGCCGTCCAGTTCGCGCGACATCACGATGGGCGACTGGCCGATCGCGCGCATGATCTCCTCGGCGCGCTTCATCGCCTCGGGCGTCGTCCAGGGGGCCGGCACCAGCTCGACCGCGGGGATCAGGTAGGGCGGGTTGATCGGGTGCGCGACCAGGCAACGGCCTCGCCCCTGCAGCGCCTCGGTGAAGGCCGACGGTACGATGCCGGAGGTCGAACTGGCGCAGACTGCCCCTTCAGGCGCCAGCGGATCGATGGTGGCCCAGACCTCGCGCTTGATCTCGACGATCTCGGGCGTGTTCTCCTGCACCCAGGAGGTGCCGTCGAGCGCCTCGGCCAGGGTCTTGGCGACGCCGACCCGCCCGCCGACCTCGGCGGCGGACTGGCCGTTCAGCAGGTCCTCGGACGCCAGGTCCTCCAGCAGGGCCAGGGTGGTGGCCCGGCTGGCCTCGGCGGCGCCATCGGCCTGGTCCCACAGGGCGACGTCCCAGCCGGCGCGGGCGAAGGCGATGGCCCAGGAACGGCCGATCAGGCCGGACCCGACGATGGATGCCCGTTGGTTCATCAGCTTGTCCTCACAGGTTTTCGACGTTGCCGCAGACGCTGAGCGACTGGCCTGAGACGTTGCGCCCCGCCGGCGACACCAGGAAGACGACCGTGGCGGCGATGTCCTCGGCCGTCACCATGCGGCGCAGCGAGACCTTCTGCAGGTACTCGTGCTCCATCTCGCCATAAGTCACGCCCAACTGGTCCGCCCGCGCGCCGATCACCTTCTCGATCCGCGGACCGGCGACGATGCCGGGCAGGATCGCGTTGACGGTGATGCCGGACGGCCCCAGCTCCTTGGCCAGGCTCTCGGTCAGCCCGATCACGCCCCACTTGGCGGCGGCGTAGGGGGTGCGGAACGCGTATCCCAGGCGCCCCGCGACCGAGGACATGTTGATGATGGCGCCGGATCCCGCCTGCTTCAGCATCGGCACGGCGCGCCGGGCGCACAGGAACTGGCCGGTCAGGTCGATGTCGATGCAGCGGCGCCAGTCCTGCGGGTCGATGTCCTCGATCGCGGCGGTCGGTCCGGCGATGCCGGCATTGTTGACCAGCACGTCCAGGCCGCCCAGGCCGGTCCGGATCTCGTCGAACAGCCGGTCCACGGCGGCCTCGTCCGACACGTCGGCGACCGTGGTCCCGACATCCGGCAGGGCCTCGCGGCAGCGGGCCAGCGCCGCCTCGTCCACGTCGCAGACATGGACCTTGGCCCCGGCCTCGACCAGCGCGCGGGCGATCGCCAGCCCGATGCCCGAAGCGCCGGCGGTGACCAGCGCCCTCCTTCCGTTGGCGCGGAAGTCCGTCATGTTTTTCCTCCCCAGGTTCGCGGCCGCGGGTGCGACCACGTCGACGGTTGACCGTCCGGTTCTTTTGATCATAAATCAAAGATCATGGATCGAGGCAAGGCCCTTCGAGGCGCCGAGGAAAAGAAAGCAACGCCGATGGCGGTCACGTCCAAGACCCTTCCCCTGCGTCCGGTACCCCGGGAAACCGTCCAGGACCATGTCTATCGCCAGCTCAAGGACCTGATCCTGAACGGCGGGATCGAGCCGGGCCGGACGGTGACGATCCAGAGCCTGGCCGACGCCTTCGGCGTCAGCGCCATGCCGGTGCGGGAGGCGCTTCACCGCCTCGTCGCGGAAAAGGCGCTGACCGTCGTCGCCGGACGCTCGGTCGGCATCCCGCCGCTAAGCGTCGAGCGGCTGGAGGATTTGAAGCGGGTCCGGATCGAGGTCGAGGGGGTGGCGACGGAATGGGCGGCGCGGTCGATCTCCACCGCCGACCTGGAACGGCTGGACGCCCTGATCGCCGAGATGGAAGCTGCCCACGCGGAGCGCGACGGCCGCCGCTACGTCCCGGCCAACCGGGAATTCCACTTCACGATCTACCGGGCCGCGGGGTCGGAGTCGATGCTGTCGATCATCGAGTCCCTGTGGCTGCGGATCGGCCCCTATTTCGACCTGCTGAACTCCGCCGGCAACCTGGGCGCCTCCAACGCCGAGCACAGGGCGATCCGCGACGCGCTGCTGCGCGGCGACGGCCCGGCGGCCCGGGCGGCGCTCAAGGCGGACAT
Source organism: Skermanella rosea (assembly GCF_016806835.2). Classification (NCBI taxonomy): domain Bacteria; kingdom Pseudomonadati; phylum Pseudomonadota; class Alphaproteobacteria; order Rhodospirillales; family Azospirillaceae; genus Skermanella; species Skermanella rosea. The sequence goes on from NZ_CP086111.1 coordinate 5,259,472, forward strand.
CGAGGGCGCGGCGAAGGCGCTGACCTGCATCCTGAAGCGGCAGACCCCGGTCTGACCTCGCGTACGGAACCCTGCCCGTTCCGGTCCCGTTATAGGATCGGAACCATCAGGAGACCCGAGAGTGGAATTGGACAAGAAGACCGTCGCCGGAACCGTCGCCGCGGTTGCGGCGGGCGCCGTCGGTGCCGCCGTCGCCTACAACGCCCTTGCCGGCAGCGCAGGAAACGCGGAGGCCAGGCAGCCGAAGCAACCCGGTCCCGAGGCCAAGCCGGCCGGACAGGACGAGGCCGCGCCGACCGGGGCGATCAACATCAACCAGGCTCCGCCCAGCCACCTGACGAGCCTGAAGCATATCGGGAAGGCGCGCGCCAAGCGCATCCTGGCGAACAGGCCCTTCAGGTCGGTGGACGAACTGGTCAGCCGCGGGCTGGTCCCGGAGGAGGTGCTGGCCCGGCACCGCGACCGGCTGACGGTCTGACATCAGGGCCGGGAAAACAGGGTTGCCGGCGCAGGTCGGCCTTGGCCCTGCGGGCCAAGGCCGACCTGCGAGACGCCGGTTTCGACATATGGCCTACCCCGCCCTCCGGCGGACCTGAAGGGCCTTGAGGCAGCGGTCGATCCACTGGGCCGTCAGCTTCTCCTGGACGCCGTTCTGGCGCAGGCGCTCGTTGAGGCTCGGGAAATCGACGCGGTCGAGGTCCTGGTCCTGGTCGAAGCAGGAGAAGACCACAGTCTCGGCGCCGGTCTCCGGGTCCTTGTGGGCCTGGAGGCACTGGGCGCAGATCTCCTTCATCATGCATTGCATGGGGCTGTTGATCGAGCCGATCGCCACGTGCCCTGGCTTCAGGTACGGCGCCAGGACGGTGTGCCGGGCCAGCGCCACCGCGTGCATCATCCGGTCCGAGCCGATCGCGACGATGCGGTCCACCTGGTCCAGGGGAATGGCGGGTTCGCCCAGCTCGCCGTCGGCATAGGCCTGCATCGCGCGGACGATGTTGCCGACGAAGCGGCGGTCGCCGGGCCGGCCCGGCTCGAAGCCGGGCGCCTCGTCGGAGCACCAGACCACCAGGTCGGCCGCCGCCTCGATCTGGTCGACCTTGTAGCGGTCGATCAGCTTCTTGTAGCCGGCGAAATAGACCACCCGGTTGCCCCTGGCCCGGCACGCCTGCCCGATCGAGAACAGCACGGCGTTGCCCAGGCCGCCGCCGACCAGGCAGACGGTCTCGCCCTCCGGAATCTCGGTCGCGGTCCCGGTCGGCCCCATCAGGACCACCGGATCGCCCGCCTTCAGCAGTGCGCAGAGGTCCGACGAGCCGCCCATCTCCAGCACGATGGTGGACAGCAGCCCCTGCTTCCGGTCGACCGACGCGCCGGTCAGGGCCAGCCCCTCCATCGCGAGGGTGGTGCCGTCCACCTGATGGGCCAGGGTCTCGAAATTCTGCAGACGGTAGAACTGGCCGGGCCGGAACCGCCCGGCGGCGCGCGGCGCCTTGACGACGACCTCCACGATGTTGGGGGTCAGCCGGACCACGTGGTGGACCGTGGCCCTCAGGTCGTGGTTCGCCATGTCGATCACGGCGTCCGCCGGCACCGCCGTGGGCTGGCGGCGGGCGAGCACGCGCGAGACGACCGGATAGCCCTGCTTCGCCCCGCCCATGGCCTTGACCACGTTGCCGGCGAAGGACGGGTGCAGGTCGCCGAAGAACGAGACCGAGCGTCCGTCGGAATGGCGGCTCATCAGCACATGGACCGCCTCCGGCTTGCACAGCCGCTCCGGCACGGCGGGGTCGCCGTTCTCGTCCAGCGCGCGGAAATAGCGGCCGTCCAACTCGACCCACTCCGGCTCCTCGCGCGCCAGGACCGTGTTGGGCTGGGTGCCCGCCGCGATCAGGATCGTGCGGGCGGGCAGCAGCACGTCCTCGGCGGCCGGCGCCACCACGCCGTCCGGCCCGGCCGCCTCGTGGCGGAGATGCAATCCCGAGGCATGGCCGAACCGGTCCACCTCGACCGCGCGCGGGCTGACGCCCTCGACGAAGCGGATGCCCTCGGCCAGGCCGTGCTCGACCTCCTCGTGGTTCAGGGTATAGCTCGGCGAGTCGATCAGGCGGCGCCGGTAGGCGATCGTCGCCCCACCCCACCCGTCGAGCAGTCGCTGGAGCTTCGGCGGATGGCCTTCGACCCGCGCCCGCTCGCGCTCCGCCCGGATCGCCCGGGCGTGTGCGATGAACTCGTCGGCGACCAGGGCTTCCTCCTCCGACCAGGCCCGGCGGACCGCCTCCTCGCCCCGCTCGGCCGACAGGATCTCGTAGCGGCGCAGGAACTTCTCGACCTGGACCGGGTAATAGGCCAGCGACTCGGTCGCCGTGTCGATCGCGGTCAGGCCGCCGCCGACCACCACGATGGGCAGGCGGACCTCCAGGTTCGCGACCGACTCCTCCTTCGCGGCGCCGGTGAGCTGGAGCCCCATCAGGAAGTCCGACGCCTGCCGGACGCCGCGCGCCAAGCCGTTGCGCATCGGGATCACGGTCGGTTTCCCGGCGCCGGCGCACAGCGCGATATGGTCGAAGCCGGCGTCGAAGGCGTCCTCGATGGTCAGGGTGCCGCCGAAGCGCACGCCGCCGACCATCACGAACCGGCGCCGCCGCTCCAGCAGCAGGCGGATCAGCTTCAGGAAGTTCTTGTCCCAGCGGACGGTGATGCCGTACTCGGCGACGCCGCCGAACCCGGCCATGATCCGCTCGTCCAGATGGTCGCGCAGGTCGGCGATCTGGCGGATCGGCCGGAAAGGGACCCGCCGGCCCATGGGCAGGACGCCCGACAGGTCGGCCGGCAGCGGCTCGATCTTCAGCCCGTCGATCGCGACGACCGTGTGCCCGTCGTTCAGCAGATGGTGCGCCAGGGTGAACCCCGCCGGCCCCAGCCCGACCACCAGCACCTTGTAGCCGCTGTCGGGCCGCGCCAGCGGGCGCCTTATGTCCAGCGGGTTCCAGCGGGTCAGCAGGCTGTAGATCTCGAACCCCCAGGGCAGTTCGAGCACGTCCTTCAGGGTGCGCGTCTCGGCCTGCGGGATGTCCACCGGCTCCTGCTTCTGGTAGATGCAGGCCTTCATGCAGTCGTTGCAGATACGGTGGCCGGTCGCGGCGCACATGGGATTGTCGGTGACGATCATCGCGAGCGCCCCCACGGCATGGCCCTGGGCCTTGACCGTGTGCATCTCCGAGATCTTCTCCTCCAGCGGGCAACCGGCCAGCGTCACGCCGAACGGGCTCTTCTGGTACCGGCCGGTCTTGCGGTCGCGCAGGCCCTTGGAGCAGCTGTCCTTGCCCTGGTGATGGCACCAGATGCAGTAGTTCGCCTCGTCCAGCGCGCCGATCAGGTCGGTGCCCGGATCGGTCAGGCCGAACCCCTGGCGCAGCCGGCGCCGGTCCTCGGGCAGCCGCATCATGGTGACGCCGGCTGTCTCCACCGTTTCCAGCGGCACCAGATGCTCGGGATCGGACTTGTGCGGCACCTGGAACAGCACGCCATGCCCGTGCCGCGCCTGTCCGGGTCCGGAGTGGAGCGCCCAGGCGGCGTAGCGGACGGCCAGGTCGAGTTCGGCGGCATGGGCCGCCTCGTCCTCGCCCCAGGCGAGGACCGCACCGGCGAAGGTCAGCTCGTCGAACTGGATGCCGAGATGCGCTTCGAGCGCCGCCGTCAGCGCGTCGCCGTCAAGCCCGGCGGCCTGCTCCGGCCGATAGGCCTTGGCGGCCCGGCGCTGGACGAACAGGCGCTTGGCGGCGTAGAGCGGCGCCAGCTGGTGATGGCGCGCGGCGAGGTCGCGCAACGCCCCGCCGATGCCGAACAGCAGGCCGACGAAATCGTCGAGATGGGGCGCCAGCTCGATCAGGACGGCGCTTTCGGCCGCGGCGTCCAGCGCCCCGGGCTCCGCCCGGGCGGCCAGCAGCCGGTCCGCCAGGGCGGCGTCGGCCTGACGGAGATGGTCCGTGAACCGGCGGTCGAGCCCGGAAAGCCCGGCATGTTCGTACAGGTCGGTGAACGCGAGGCCGAAGCCGAGACTGAGTTCCGTCATGACAGGCGTGGCGCCCCTGTGCTGGCCTTCACTCGCCGGCCGGCACTCACCGGCCGGTTTCCGGATCGGGCTGCCGGCGGTCTCCAGGGCAGGCCCGCGTCGTCAATAAACCGATACCTGGATTTGTAACACGCCCCCGCCATCACGCCACGCCGAAACCCCGGCCGCCGGGAACCCCGCGACCAGCGGACGCACCCCCGGAAATTCCGTCGTCAGAAGCTCCTCTGCGGATTCCGGTTGAATTCCAGTTCGGCCGGGTCGAGTTGGAAGCCCACGACCACGCCGTAGTTGGCCGCGCTGACGCCTTCGGCCAGGGGGATCTGCTGCTGCAGCTCCTCGATCGAGCCGCCGCGGCCCACGTTGGGCGAGAAGTCGATCGTGGTGTCGAACTCGCGCTTCGCGATGATCCGGCCGGCCGGATCGGTGATGGCGACGAAGTAGCGGTACGCTCCCTGGGTATCGCGGGTCGCCGGTCCGCGCTCGGCCCCCAGGACCAGATTGAGGTTGACGGTCACGCCGTCGCGGCCATATTCGCACCCGCCGGTATAGTCCAGCACCGCGGCCCGCGACGTGACGTCCGTCAGGTCGCGGCCGCCGCTGGCGCGGAAGCGGGTCACCTCGCGGGTCTCCTCCGGAATCGTCACGCGGGGGCAGGCCAGCGGGACGGCGTTCGCTTCCGCCGCCGCGGGAGGCTGGCCGCCGGCGCCGGAGCAGGCAGCCATCAGGGGTATGACGGCTGCCAGCGATGCGCCGCGGGCTTTCCTGCCAAGCGTTCCTATATTACGGTCGGGTCCGAAAAACATCGCCACTTGATGACTCGCTTGTAGGTTCGTGCGGTGCGACTGTAGAGCAAGGTATCGGCACCGCACAAGCCGGCCACACCATCCCTACCCCGGCGGGACGCCCCGCCGGGGGTACCAAGTGCAAGGTTGAACTATGTCCAGGCCTCTGACCATCCTGCTGGCCAGCCCGCGGGGCTTCTGCGCCGGGGTTGACCGCGCGATCCAGATCGTCGAAGTCGCGTTGGAAAAGTACGGCGCACCGGTCTATGTCCGCCACGAGATCGTCCACAACCGTTTCGTCGTCGAGGGATTGGAGGCCAAGGGCGCCGTCTTCGTCGACGAGCTGGACGAGATTCCCGACGACGTTCCGGTCGTCTTCTCCGCCCACGGCGTGCCCAAGGCGGTCCCGGCCGAGGCCGAGCGGCGCCGGATGTTCTATCTGGACGCCACCTGCCCGCTGGTCAGCAAGGTCCACATCGAGGCGGAACGCCACCACGAGCAGGGCAGGCAGGTGATCCTGATCGGCCATGCCGGGCATCCGGAGGTGGTCGGCACCATGGGCCAGCTTCCCGAAGGAAGCGTGGTGCTGGTCGAGAGCGTCGGCGATGTCTCCAGGATCGAGGTCGAGGATCCGGAAAACCTGGCCTTCGTGACCCAGACGACCCTGTCGGTGGACGACACCGCCGCCATCGTGGCAGCGCTCCAGGCCCGCTTCCCGGCGATCGAGAAGCCGCGCAAGGAGGATATCTGCTATGCCACGACCAACAGGCAGCAGGCCGTCAAGGCGATAGCGCCGCGCGCCGACATGGTGCTGGTGGTGGGGGCGCCCAATTCGTCCAACTCCATGCGTCTGGTCGAGGTCGCCCGGACCCATGGCTGCGAGCGCGCCATGCTGGTCCAGCGCGCGACGGACATCGACTGGAGCGCGCTGGAGGACGTCCGGACGCTGGGGGTCACCGCCGGCGCCTCCGCCCCCGACGTCCTGATCCAGGAAGTCATCCAGGGCGCCCGCGACCGGTTCGACGTCACCATCGAGGAGGTGACGCTGACCCGGGAGGACGTCGTGTTCAAGCTGCCGAGGGTTCTGACGACGGCGGCGGAATAGCGCCGCGGACCGGGGTCCCTGGCCCTGGGATTCAGGGGCCGGCGCCCTTCTCGGCGCTGCGGCGGAACAGGCGCGCCAGCCCGATGGCCTCGCCGATCCCCGCAAACCCGAACCGGAACCCCGGTTCGGGCGGACGGCCGTTGGGAAACTCCGCCGCCTCCGCCCAGAGGTCGCCGACATAGGCGGCGTAATCCAGGGGCATCCGCCCGATCAGGCCGGACAGCACGCCGGCGGGGACGTCGGGTCCGGTCGCCAGGGTGATCCGCCGGCCCAGCCCCATGATGAAGTCGTGGTTCTCGTCCGTGTCGAAATCCGCCATCCGCCCGATCTCCAGCAGCCTGGCGATCTGGTCGGTGATGTCGAGTTCGACACCCGTGTCTTCGTTGACGAGAATCATGCTTCGTGGCTCCGGAGTTGAACGGCAAACAATGCTGACGATTTCACGTACCCGTGCGGGGTGTATCCCGCACTTGAGGTCGCCACAAAGTAATCGTCGGATTGTGACATTTCTCCGTGCCTTTTTGTGCATCGCAAAGGCAAGCGGCATTGAGGTGATGATAGCCGCGAGCGGAGTGGGAATCCCGGATTAGTGCCTCGGCATGGTGTTTTCGATTGATTTGTCGTAGGTCGGCCTCGGCCGAAGGCCGACGCCGACAGCTTGGCTGGAGCGTCGATGCAGGGTGTCGGCGTTCGCCCTGACGGGCGAAGGCCGGCCTGCGGCACTCCGCTCCGCCGAACGTCATCAAGAACACTGTGCGGGACCGCTATTCCCGGATCCAGACATGTTCTAGCACGATACTGAGATCCGCCAGGTCCTTCAGCCGCTGGATCAGCCTCTTGCTCATCAACGTTCCCTTGCCGACGATGACCAGGCCGGACGGGATGATCACGTCCTGGGCCGGCACGCTTCCCGGGGGCACGTCGGCCAGCGCCCTCCTGACCATCCCGGCGTCCGGCGCCTCGGGAGGAACCGGCAGCGGCCGGGTCGGCAGCCCGGCCTTCTCCGGGGACCCGGCCCGTTCCGCCGGCGGCTCGCCGAAGCCAAGCCGCACGTCCACCTTGGCGTATTCGGTCCCGGAGCGGATAGTGCGGATCTCCTCGCCGAAAACCCGGGCCAGCCGCGAGGCAAGGGCGCCCTGGGATACCGGCTTGACGATGAAACCGTTGATGTCCAGCGCCATGGCGCGGCTGACCAGTTCCATGTCGGAATGTCCGGTCAGCATGATCACGGGCAGGTCGCGGCGGCAGCCGTTGGCTCCCGAGCGGATCGCCTTCAGCATCTCCAGGCCGTTGATCCGCGGCATGTTCAGGTCGGCGATGACCGCGTCGAACTCCATCCTGCCGCCTTCCAGCATCCACAGCGCGTCGGCCCCGTTTTCCGCCTGGTGGACGCCCTTGGCGCCGAGATATCCCAGCAGACGGCCGCCCAGGGCGCGCGTGAAGCGCTCGTCGTCGACGACCAGGATGGAGCGTTCCGCCAGCAGCGTGTCGGGTTTGGGCTGCATGGCATCTACGCCGCGTGGATGTAGCGGAATATGAAGTCCTGGACAGCGTAGGCCGCATCGCGGAGATCGGCACCGATCCGGCGTCACCGCGTCGTCGGTCACGACCAGCACCCGCAAGCCTTCGGTGTCGGTCAGTTCCGGCAGCACGGGCGGGGCCAGGATCTCGACCGGGATGGTGAACCAGAAGCACGCGCCCTCTCCCGGCACGCCGCGCGGAGCGCCATGTCCAGGTCGCGCCCGCGGCGCTGGGCCTGCTCGACGTGCCGCTTCATGTAGTCGATCGCGGTGCCGAGCCCGGCATGGCGGCCCGCCTCCGCGATGACGAAGCCGTTGACCAGCGCGTCCGGCGCCTCGTTCGCGATGCACAGGCCGATCTCGTCCAGGCTGGCCCCGGCATCGACCACCAGCGGCGTCCGATGCATCAGCGACTCGATCGGCCGGCGCTGATAGAGGTCGCGCATGAAGGGCTTGGCCAGGATGGAGAGCAGGTCGGTCCGGCTGACCAGTCCGACGACCCGGTCGTCGTCGCCGACCACAGCCAGGGCCGGCCACTCCGCATGGTCGACCAGATGCTGGACGACCGCCTCGCAGGCGGTCTGGAAATGGATCGGCGTCAGCGGCACCAGCATGTCCGCCGCGCGGAGATCGCGCCCGCGGGCGACCGGCTCCGGGAATGGCTTCGTCGGGGGCGGCGGTCCGGAGGTCTGGCACGATCATTCTCTGGTAGTAGCGCAGATGCACTTTTAGACAAAAGCGCTGCGTCTGCGTGACGCCAGCGTGAATTTCTTTCGTGCCGGACCGAGGCTCGGCGCGTGCCCTCGTATGCCGCCGGCGAGCCTAGCGGCAATCCCCCAGCATCGCCTCGAGCGACGGCGCGTCGAAGATATCGTCGGCCAAACGGTCGAGTTCCGCGAGGGAGGCCCCGCGCACCCGCCGGACCGCCCCCTCCGGGAGCGGACCGAACCGGCGCCCCAGCTGCCGGAGCAGCATCTCCGCCATGGCTTCGGCCCGGCCCTCGACCAATGCAGCGGCACGTGCCTCCGCCCTCGCCTCGTCCAGATATTCGCGGAGCGCCATCGACGCCACTTTCTCATCCTCCTTCGGCACGACACGGCCCAGCATGGCCTTCAACCGCTCCCGGTCCAGGGCTTCGGCCGCCCCGAACAGATACCTGACCACCGACACGATCACCGTCAAGCCGGCGCCCGCCGCGACGGACAGCAGGCGCTCCAGCGTCTCCTGCGGGTCGGCGTCGCGGCCGGCGTATTTCAGCACCAGCAACCCGGCCTGCAACTCGGGATGCCGGGACAGCTCATGGTCGGCGATCGCCCCCAGGTCGACCAGGACATAACCGAAATCCAGCAGCCCGGCGTCCACCAGCCCGGCCGGCAACCGTTCCCGAAGGAACGCGTCGGCCACCCCGGGCTGGTCGAGCAGCTGCCTGGCGAACTGGTCGTGCTGCCGGATCAGACGCCGGCCGCCGCCTCCATCGTCGCTCCCATCGGTCATTCGGGCACCACCTCGGTCGGACGGCTGTCCACACTTTCGTATGACGGTACCTGCGCCCGCTCAAGGACGGCGATGTCGCAGGCGGAAGGCTCGATGCCCCGCCCCCAAGCGGAGCTTGACCCCCGATCCGAAAAGGGTTAGTTGCCGAACCGCCATGGCCGTCTATACAGAAGTTTCCGACGAGGACCTGAACGCCTTCACCGCCCAGTATCCGCTGGGCGCGGTGCTGTCGTGCAAGGGCATCGCGGAAGGGGTGGAGAACTCCAACTACCTGCTGGTGACGGAATCGGGCCCGTACATCCTGACCCTGTACGAGAAGCGGGTGAACCGCGCCGACCTGCCGTTCTTCCTGGGCCTGATGGAGCATCTGGCGGCCAAGGGCGTCGGCTGCCCCGTGCCGCTGCACGGCCATGACGGGGAGGCGCTCCGGGAGCTGTGCGGCCGGCCCGCCGTGCTGGTGACCTTCCTGAACGGCATGTGGCCCCGGCGGATCGACCCGTACCATTGCGCGGCGCTGGGCGAGGCGATGGCCGCCATGCACCTGGCCGGGGCCGATTTCGCGATGAGCCGGGCCAACAACCTGTCCGTCTCCGGCTGGCGGCCCCTGTTCGAGGCCTGCGCCGACCGCGCGCACGAGGTCAAGCCGGGCCTGGCGGAAGCCCTGGCGGCGGAACTGGACCTGCTGGAGGTGCGCTGGCCCACGGCCGAGGGGCCGGACGCCCTGCCCTCCGGCGTGATCCATGCCGACCTTTTCCCCGACAACGTGTTCTTCCGCGGGCGCGACCTGTCGGGACTGATCGACTTCTATTTCGCCTGCACCGACCTGCTGGCCTACGACGTGGCGATCTGCCTGAACGCCTGGTGCTTCGAGCCCGACGGCGCGTTCAACGCGACCAAGGCGCGGCTGCTGCTGTCGAGCTATCGCAAGGTCCGGCCGCTGTCAGACGCTGAACTGGCGGCCCTGCCGCTGCTGGCCCGCGGCAGCGCCCTGCGGTTCCTGCTGACCCGCCTGTACGACCTGCTGAACCACCCCGCCGGGGCCTTCGTCAAGCCCAAGAACCCGCTGGAATACTGGAACAAGCTGCGCTTCCACCAGCAGGTGCGCGGCCCCGGCGACTACGGGCTGGAGTGACCGGAATGGGCACCGAATCGAATGGCCCCAAGGTCGTCGACATCTATACCGACGGTGCCTGCAGCGGCAATCCGGGGCCGGGCGGCTGGGGCGCCATCCTGCGCTACGGCGCCGTCGAGAAGGAAATGTGCGGCGGCGAGCCGAACACGACCAACAACCGGATGGAGCTGATGGCGGCGATCCAGGCCCTGGAGGCGCTGAAGCGCCCGGTCAAGGTCAGGCTCCACACCGACAGCCAGTACGTCAAGGACGGGATCACCAAGTGGATCCATGGCTGGAAATCCCGCGGCTGGCAGACCGCCGACAAGAAGCCGGTCAAGAACGTCGAGCTGTGGCAGCGCTTGGACGCCGCCAAGGCCGGCCACGAGATCGAGTTCCACTGGGTCCGCGGCCATGCCGGCCACCCGGAGAACGAGCGCGCCGACGAGCTGGCGCGCAAGGGTCTCCAGGAGGCGCGGCGTCGGTGAACCGCGCCCGCCCGAGTCAGAATTCCAGGTTGACCGCGATCAGGGCCACGTAGCCGTCCCCGACCTCCGGATCCTCGTCGTCGAAGAAGATCAGGTCGGGGCCGACGGTCAGGCCGGAAGCGACCTGGTAGGCAGCACCCACGGCATAGATGTCGATGCCCCGGCCGGGCAGGTCGACCTTCTGGTACTGCGCCGCCACGCCCCAGGCATCCGCCTCGTAGCTGACGCCGACGTTCCAGGACTTGGCGTCCGGGTCGTCGGTCTCGATCAGGCTGTCGCCGTTGTCGTTGTAGGCGCCGCCGACCTTGAAGCCCTGGTAGCCGACCTGGGCGCCGACGCCCCAGGCGTCGAAATCCTCCGCCTCGGTCCCATCGTTGGCGTCGCCGTGGACATAGCCGGCGCCGATCTCCAGCGAGAAGCCGGCGACCTCCCGCTCGTAGCCGATGCCGGCCTCGATCAGGTCCTTGTAAAGGTTGTCCGTGTCAGGGTCCGTCGGATCCAGGCCGACGACGTTCTGGCCTTCGCTGTCGAGCTGCGGCGTGTAGGAGACGCCGGCCCGCAGGCCGCCGATCTCCGGGGTCATGTAGGTGACCTTGGTCGAGTCGGAGGTGTCGGTCGGCAGCAGCAGGTCGTCGGTATCGATGTCCGGCCCGGCGAAGTCGAACCAGTCCTCGTCGATCTGGCCGTTGCCCACGGTGGGCGCGAAGACGAACAGCTGGTCGGCGGCGCCGTCCTGGTCGCCGAATTCCAGCCGCCCCCAGGCGCCGCCGAGATAGACCGACGCCTCGTCGGTGACGATGCCGCCGCCGGCGCCCTCGTTCTCCAGCTCGATCCGCGCGCCGTAGAGCAGGCCGTTGTCGGCCTTGCCGTCGGCGGCGACATGGATCTCGACCTCGTTCTGGAACTCCCGGGTGGTCGCGCCGGGGGCGTCGCCGTCGAAGGTGGCACCCCGGAAGGTCGTGAAACCACCGAGCTTCACCGTGAGCTGCGCCTCGGCCGGCTGGGGCTGCATCACCGCCAGTGCCGCTCCGGCAAGCAAGGCAGCACTCAAGGACCTCGATCTGGACAACATCGAACCGCTCCGAAACACATGAACCCTGGAGCGGATTTCTAAGGATAAATCAATGCATCACAAAAAGAGCAAAGGTCTAATTCCGACCGAATCCTCTTGCTGTGCCATATAGGTGACACCTTCATTGCAGGAAGAATCCATTACTCCTTGCATGATGGAGATCTTTGCGAAACATGACTGCAACGATACTGAAACATCAAATTATATGCTTCGACATTCAATCCGGACTGCCGAAGCGTTCAACGGCCGGAGAACCTCCGAGCGGATCGGCAGGCTTGTCGGCCTCCCGGGTCTTCCGCATCTTGAGATTGGCTTCCTGCGCCTCCTGCCCCGATTCGTCGTCGAACAGTCTCTCGACAGTCCGAGCGTTCTCCGCGGGATCGCTCTTCAGGGCATCGGAAAGATCGGGAACCGGCTTCCTTTCCACGGCGCTGCTCCTTGGATGGATCGCAGCGTGAACACCCCGGCGGGGGCTCGGGTTCCAGGCCGCCCCTCCGTTATCCGCTACTGATTGTTGCGCCAACGTATCACACCCGAACTTCCCGGCGGCGGGTGCCAAAAAAACTGCGGCGCGCCCGGGGCATGGCCTGATATGAAAGATAGGGTTACTCTGCCAGGGAGTTTTTGGAATGGGGTTCCGGGGGCATTGGCTCGCGGTATTGAGCGTTGCGGTCTGCCTGTCGGTATCGGCTCCCGGGGCCGGTCCGGCCCGTGCCGCCGATCCGAAGAGCGCCGACGTGCAGTGGGCGCAGACGATCCTGAAGGACAAGGGTTTCTTCAAGGGCCGTCCCAACGGCGACATGAACGATCCGACCCGCACGGCCCTGCGCGCCTATCAGAAATCGGCCGGGCTGAAGCAGACGGGAGAACTCGACCAAGCGACCACCAACCATATGCTCGCGGCACGCCAGGCCGCGGCGGCGCCGACCATGGGCAATCTCGCCGGGCCGAACGGCCGTCCCCAGCCGAGCCAGGCCCCCCGCGGCGAAGCGCCCAAGCCGATGGCGGCGCCGAGGACCCAGGTCGACTCCCACGGCGCGCCCGAGGGCGTGCAGGCCCTCGGCGTGGTCGGCCGGTCCTCCGGCCAGTCCGAGACCGCCGGGAACTCCAGCTACACCGCGCCCGCTCCGGCGAGGCGCGCCGCGGCGCCCGGTGAACCGGTTCCCCAGGCCGCCCCCCGCACCGCCGTCGACTCCGTCGGGCAAGCCCCGCCGGAAGGCATGCGCGAAGCGCCGGACCCGGCGGGCAGCGGGATCATCGTGCCGGAATGGGTGCGGACCGGCGTGATCGGCATCCTGGCCGGGACCTTCGGCATCGCCGGCCTGACCTTCTGGCTGAGCGGACGGCGGCCGTCGCGCAGGCGCACCGCCGCCGGTGCGGCCGACCCGGCGACCCAGCGGCGGGAACCCAGCTTCGACGGCGGCAAAGCGGCGGCGGGCGGCGCTCCGGTGCTGCGCGCGAGCCGGCCCTCCTGACCGGATCGCAGCCCGAAACGGTTCGGCGTCGGGACAAATTGTTGCATTGCAGCAAAAGCTGTGGGCAGGGATGGCCGTCCCGGCGTAGCATCCCTGCCGCCGTACGTACCCTCCCCTGACCGACCGGGATATCCCCGCCCATGGAACTTCTGACCGGCCTGATCGGCGACTTGCCGGCCGTCGCCCAGGTCATGCTGATGCTGTGCCTCGTCGCCGTGCTGGGTCTGGCCCTGGGCGAGATCAGGTTGGGCGGCGTCGGACTCGGGATCGGCGGCGTCCTGTTCGCCGGGATCGCGGTCGGGCACGCCGCCAAGCTGGCGGGGGTGTCGCTTGACCACGCCATGCTCGACTTCGCGCGGGAGTTCGGGCTGATCCTGTTCGTCTACAGCATCGGCATCCAGGTCGGCCCCGGCTTCTTCTCCGCGCTGAAGCGGTCCGGCCTGGCGCTCAACCTGATGGCGGCGGCGATGGTCGGGCTCGGCGCCGCGACGGCGGTCGCGATCCATCTGGCGGGCGGGCTGCCGCTGCCGGTCGTGCTGGGCCTGTTCTCCGGCGCCGTGACCAACACGCCGTCGCTGGGCGCCGCGCAGCAAGTGCTGAAGGAGGTCGGCGCCGCGCCGGAGATGCTGGCCCTGCCCAGCCTGGGCTACGCCATGGCCTATCCCTTCGGCATCGCCGGCATCCTGATCACCATGCTGGCGGTGAAGGCCCTGTTCCGGCTCGACCCGGCCGAAGCGGCCCGAGCCTTCGAGGAGCGGCGGCGGTCGGAGGTGGCGGCGCTGGAGACCATGAACGTGGCGGTCCGAAACGAGGCGCTGGGCGGCCGGGCGATCGGCGACCTGCCCGGACTGGCGGGCTGCGGCGTGATCGTCTCGCGCATGATGCGGGACGGCAGGCTGCGGGTGCCCCACGACGGCACCCTGCTCCAGGCGGGCGACGTGCTGCACCTCGTCGGGCCGAAGCCCGGCCTGCTCAGAATGCGGTCGGTGCTGGGGCCGGAGAGCGACCTCGAGCTCACCACCAAGGGAACCGACCTCGCCTGGGCGCGGGTGGTGGTGACCAACTCCCAGGTGCTGGGCAGGTCGATCGCGGCCTTGAACGTCCAGGACACCTACGACGTCCGCATCTCGCGCGTGGTCCGGTCGGGGGTCGAGCTGGTGCCCGATCCCGCCTTCAGGCTCCAGTTCGGCGACATCGTCAACGTCATCGGCACGCCGGAGCATATCCGGCAGGTCGCGGGCGTGCTGGGCAATTCGGAACGCCGGCTCCAGCAGGTCCATCTGGTGCCGATGTTCCTCGGCATCCTGCTGGGGCTGCTGCTGGGCAGCGTGCCCCTGGCGGTGCCGGGACTGCCCGCGCCGCTGAAGCTGGGGCTCGCCGGCGGGCCGCTGATCGCGGCGATCCTGCTGGCCCGCGTGGGCCATGTCGGGCCGCTGGTCTGGTTCATGCCGCCGGTCGCCAACACGGCGCTGCGCGAGCTGGGCATCGTGCTGTTCCTGGCTGTCGTGGGGTTCCGGTCGGGGGACCGCTTCGTCGATACCCTGGTCCACGGCGACGGGCTGGCCTGGATGGCCTGCGGCGCGCTGATCACCATCGTCCCGCTCATGGCCGTGGCGCTGTTCGCCCATCTGGCGATGCGGCTCAATTATCTGAGCCTGTGCGGCCTGCTGGCGGGATCCATGACCGACCCGCCCGCTCTGGCCTTCGCCGGTGCCATGGCCCGGAGCGAGGCGCCCGCCCTCGCCTACGCGACCGTCTACCCCCTGGTGATGTGCCTGCGCATCCTGGCGCCCCAGGTGATGGTGCTGCTCCTCGCCTGACGCTCAGCGGAGACCCTGGAAGAAGTCCATGATCGCCTCCGCGGTCCCCGGCGGCCACTGGTGCGGATAATAGCGTCCGCGGGCATTGAGGTCGCGGTCGTGCGGGCACCACAGCACCGGGTTGGCGGGATCGCGGTCGGCGAACCGCTCGCACCGGAAGGCGCCGGCCCCGGCCGGCTCCGGGGAGGCCGCGTCCTGGCCGTTCTGGGCCACCAGCGTGTCGCGGGCCCGCTCGCCTTCGGAGATCGGGACCAGCTCGTCCGCCGGGTTGTGCAGCATCAGCGCCGCGACGCTGCCCCGGCAGCGGGACGGCACGATCCCCCCGGCGACGCTGCCGACGCCGCGGATCCGGTCGCCGCGGGCGCAGGCCAGGCTGTTGACGAACGACGCCCCAAGCGAATGCCCGACCACGAAGATGCGGTCGGGATCGACGCAGTAGCTCCCGGCGAAGCGGGCCACGACGGCGTCGAACAGGGCATAGTCCCGCAGGCTCCCCGACCGGTCTCCGGGATCGGACCAGCTGAAGGTGCCGTCGGCCTGCCGCAGGGCCTGGGGATAGACGAACAGGGTCGGCTCGCGGGCCGCCTTGTCCAGGCCGTAATAGCCCCTGACCTGGGCATTGTCGTTGGTCCGCCCGTGGAAGGCCACGACCAGCCGGTGCGGCCGGCCCGGCTCGTAGCCGGCCGGGATATCGGCGATCAGCGCGCGCTCCCGCCCGTCCACCACGACGCTGTCCGGCGGCGTGGCCGGCGGCGGGCGGCCGCAGCCGACCGACGACCCCGCCCCTTCCGCGGTGGCGCAGGCCGACAGCAGGAACAGCGGGACCGGCAGCAGGGCGAGCCATCGGGCGGCGGTCATGACGCCTATTCCCCGGCCGCCGCGGGCGGCAGCTCGTCGCCGAGCGAGCGGGCGATCTCCAGGTGGTCGCGCAGCGACAGCAGGTGGTTCGCCGCGAAAGTGCGGAGCGCCGGATCGGCGCCCTCCCGCGACTGCCGGTCGAACAGGTCGATCAGCGTCTCCTGCGTCGCCGTCTCGGTCTCCAGGTAGGCCCGGTCGAAGGCGGCACCCGTCAGGTCCAGCAGGCCGTTCGGCGCCGGGTCCGGCGATGCCCCGGCGGGTGCCGGAGCGATCCCCGCGTCACCGGCGAGCACGGTGAGTTCCTGGTTGATCGGCCCCTGGTCCTCGACGACCCGCTCCGCCAGGGTCCGGACCCGCCCGTCATGGGCCTTGGCCAGCGCCTGCTCCGCGGTTTCCAGCCGGACGAGGCCGGCGCGCGACGCCTGCTCGACGAACCGGCGGTCCTGCGCCGCGGGTTCGGCGGCAGGGGCGGGAACGGGATGTCCCACCGCCCAGGCGAGCAGGAGAAGAACGGCGGCTGGCAGCTTCATCGCGTCTGGTCCATGGCATTGCGCCCCGGGTATCGGGGCTTCCAGCTTGCTGAACAACATTGATGCCCGGTTGCTCCGGACCGGGCGCTTCAGCATACCGGGCCGCGCATAAAATATTAATACTTACTGAGCATACAATCCTTTCTGTCCGCAGGGACATCCTACCGCCAGACAGGGAATACTTCCGCATGGGACCGCGCGACAGGTCCGGAGGATTGCGCAGGTCCGACCGAAAGCGCTGGGCCGCCCAGGCATTCGGCCTCGGGATCGTCAGCTTGCTCAGCTTCATGCTGCTGCTCCAGCTGCGGCAGGACCGGGCCGCGGCCCTGGCCAGCGCGACGGCGACCGCCGACCGGCTTTCCCGGGTGCTCGAGGCGCACACGCGGGAGACCGCCTCCGCCGTCGGGGCCGTGCTGGCCGCCACCGCCTTCCACCTGCGCATGAGCACCCGGGCCGACACGCTGCAGCCGGACCGGGTACGCCGGGTGCTGCTGGAGAACGCGAACAGCCTGCCCTACCTGGGCGCCCTGTCGTTCATCGGGGCCGACGGGCTGCTGGTCGCCTCGACGCGAAGGGAACTGCCCCCCTCGGCCGACATCTCGTCCCGCGACTATTTCCGCCGCCACGCCGCCGGCGAAACCGGCCTGCTGATGGGATCGGCGGTGCCGAGCCTGGTTTCCCAGAACGTGGTCCTGCCGATCAGCCAGCGGGTCGAGACGGTCGAGGGTGCCTTTGCCGGCGTGCTCGTGGCGGTGATCGACTTCCGGCACTTCCAGGCGTTCTACCGGACCCTCAGGATCGGGGACCTGGGGCTCGTGGCACTCTATTCCGGCGAGCGCGTGATGACGCTCGAACTTCCGGACGGCCGGTCCGGCGCCTATGGCGACGTATCGACCGGGATGCTGTTCCGCGACGTCCTGCCCGACGCCGGGGTCGGAACATTCCACGCGGAAACGCCGCTCGACGGCGTCGACCGGATCATGGGCATCCGCACCATCGACGGCCTGTCGCTCGGCGCCGTGGTCGGCGTCTCGGTCGAGGAGGCGCTGGCCGACTGGCGCCTCGGCGCCCGCAGCCACGCCCTGGTCTGGCTGGCGGCGGGGCTGGGCGTGGTCGGGCTGACCGTCATGCTTCTGGGCCAGATGCACCGCCGGGACCGGGCGACCGAGGCCCTGCGCGCGGCGGGAGAGCGGCTCTGCCGCGACGAGCAGCACCTGACCCGGGCCCAGACCGTGTCGCGCATGGGCAGCTGGGAGCTGGACCTGGTATCCGGCCGGGTCCTCTGGTCGCCCATGATGTACCGGATCTTCGGCCAGCCGATGGCGTACCGTCCGACGGTCGCCAACATCTTCGAACTGGTGGGCGAGGAGATCCGCGGCGACCTGCGGCGCTTCCTGGACGAGGCGGTCGCCGGCTCGTCGCCCCCCGGCATCGAGTTCGACATCACCCGGCCGGACGGCGGTACGCGGCGCTGCCGCTGCAAGTGCGAGCCCGTCCTGTCCGGCGGCCGGACCGTCGCGATCATCGGGACCCTGCAGGACGTCACCGAGCAGCGCCGGGCCGAGGCCAAGCGGCTGGAGCTCGAACGGCAGCTGCAGCAGGCGATGAAGATGGAAGCGCTGGGCACCCTGGCCGGCGGCATCGCCCACGACCTGAACAACGCCCTGGTGCCCGTACTCGGCTTGACCGAATGCGTGCTGGAAAGCCTTCCCCCCGGCAGCGCGGAGCGCGCCGACCTGGAGGTGGTGGTCCATGGCGCCGCCCGGGCCCGCGACCTGGTGCGCCAGATCCTCGCCTTCAGCCGCAAGGAAACGCCGGAGCGCAGGCCCGTCGATGTCGGGGCCCTGCTCGGCTCCGCCTGGGAACTGCTGCGCCACGCGCTGCCGCCCACCGTCACGGTCGACTTCCGCTGCGCTTCCGGAGCGCAGGTCATGGCCGATCCGTCGCAGCTCCACCAGGTGGTCGTCAACCTGGTGACCAACGCCGCGCAGGCGATCGGGGACCGTGCCGGAACCGTCACCGTGACCGTGGCCGCCGCCGGCGGAGAGGTCCGCCTGAGCGTCGCCGACACCGGATCCGGCATGGACGAGGCGGTCCTGGCGCGCGTCTTCGAACCCTTCTTCACGACCAAGCCGGTCGGCGAAGGCACGGGCCTCGGCCTTGCCGTCGTCCACGGCATCGTGACCGGCCATGGCGGCCGCATCGAGTGCCGGAGCCGGCCCGGCGAAGGCACGGTGTTCGATATCCACCTGCCCGCCCTCGAGGCGGCCGGCCTGGAACCCGTCCCCTGCGACTTCATCTGACGAACAGCGACAGGTATTCGAATGGATTCCCTTCCCGACCCCGCCCAGGCGAAGACGATCGTCGTGATCGACGACGAGAAGCTGGTCCGGCTGACACTGTCCCGCATCCTGACCCGGGCCGGCTACCGCGTCGCCGAGGCCGCCAACGGCGAGGAAGGACTCGGCGAGGTCGCCCGCTGCCGGCCGGACCTCGTGATCTGCGACATCCTGATGCCGACCAAGGAGGGGATCGAGACGATCCGGGAACTGCGGCGCATTCTCCCGGACCTGCCGATCATGGCGATCTCGGGCGGCGGACGGCTCGGCAGCTGCGATTTCCTGCGACATGCCGAACAGTTCGGCGCCCGGGCGACGCTCCGGAAGCCGTTCCTGCCGGAAGAGGTGATCCGGACGGTGGGCCGGCTGCTTCCCGGACCGGCCCTGCCGTCGGTCAGTCCAGCTTCAGCGCCTGCCTGACCGCCGGGAGCGCCGGCTCGCCGCCCAGGGTGGTGACGCCGTCGAGCCAGGCGGCGATCGGCTCGGGATCGGCCTTCAGGACTTCCGCCGCGGCCACGGTGGGATCCTGCCGCTTGTCCTCGATCCCCTGCATGATCGCGTTCTCCATGTCGGTGGTGAAGGCGAGCTGGCTGAACAGCTTGCCGGCGTTCGGGCAGTCCTGGGCATAGCCGCGGCGCGCCAGGGTGTTGATCGTGGTGCCGCCGTAGTTGGCCCCGAAATACTCGTCGCCGCCGCTGAGATAGGTGATGTCGAACTTCTCGTTCATCGGATGCGGCTCCCAGGCGAGGAACACGATCCAGTCGTCCCGCCGGGCCTTGCGGTTGACCTGGGCCAGCATGCCCTGCTCGCTCGACGGCACAAGCGACCAGTCGCCCAGCCCGAAGGCGTCGGCCCCGATCATCCGGTCGATGTTCTGGTTGGCGGGAGCCCCGGGATCGATGCCGTAAATCTTGCTTTCGAACTTGTCGGCGAACTTGTCCAGGTCGGCGAAGCTGCGGACGCCGGCCTCCGCGACATAGTTGGGCACCGCCAGCGTGAACTTGGCGTTCTCCAGGTTGGCGCGCAGCAGGTCGGCCTCCTTGTTCTCCAGCAGGGGGCCGGCGAGGTGGCTCTGGGCCGGCATCCAGTTGCCGAGGAAGACGTCGATCTGGCCGGTCTTCAGGCCCTGGAAGGTGATCGGCACCGCCACCGTCTCGACCTTCTGCTCGTAGCCCAGCGCCTTCAGCAGGATGCCGGCGACCGCGTTGGTCGCGGTGATGTCGGTCCAGCCCGGATCGGACATGCGGACCAGCTTGCAGGAGGCCGGGTCCGCCGCCTCGGCCCGGGCCACCGGCAGCGCCGCCAGGAAGCCGGCAAGCGCCATGCCTGCCGCCACGCTCATTGCCTTCATCGTCGGTCCTTTCGCATCTGTTCCCAAGATCGGCGGCTCAGGGTCGTTGAACCGCCGGGAAGCGGGCCATCGCCTCCAGCTCGTCGAGATCGATATGGTTGCGCATGTATTTCCGCGAGGCGTCGTTCGGCGGATGGTGGTCCCAGGACCGGCGCTCGCCGTGGCAGAGCGCGTCATAGACCAGGTGCCGCCGCCGCTGGCTTTCCAGCACCCGGGCGTGCAGCGCCGGCAGGTCCCAGCGCCGGGCGACCTCCGCCCGGTAGGCGGCGACGGTGTCGGCCGCCTCAGGCCGCTCCGCCAGGTTGACCAGCTCGTCCGGATCGTCGGCCAGGTCGTAGAGCTGGTCGGGGTCGGCCGGGCAGTGGACGAACTTCTCGGTCCCGCGCCGGATCATGACGACAGGCGCCACGGCACCCTCCGCAAGGTATTCGCCGATCGCCTCGTCGTGGCCGCCGGTCCCCTGGAGGTGGGGAAGCAGGCTGCGGCCCTCGATCGGCGTAGCAAAGGACGGGGCGGCGCCGTCATGGGCGATCTCCGTCAGGGTGGGCAGAAGGTCGACGGAGGAGACGGAGGACGCCACCCGCCGCGCCTGGAAGCGCCCGGGCGCATGGACGATCAGCGGGATGCGGCAGGACGGCTCGAAGAAGCTCATCTTGTACCAGAGCCCGCGCTCGCCCAGCATCTCGCCATGGTCGGACAGCAGCACGACGATGGTGTTCTCCGCTTGGCCGCTGTCGCGCAGGGACCGCATCACCAGCCCGATCTGGTCGTCGATGAAGGAGACGGACCCGTAATAGGCCCGCCGCGCGTTGCGGACGTGCCGCTCCGTGATCTCCGCGTTGTCCATGTCATAGACATGCCGCAGCCGGCGGGAATGGGGATCGAGCCGGTCGGGCGGGATCGTGATGCGCGGCGGCGCGATCTCGTCGTCGCGGTACCGGTTCCAGTACTCCTCGGTGATCGCGTAGGGATCATGGGGATGGGTCATCGACACGACCATGCAGAACGGCCGGTCGTCGCGCCCGCGGGCGATGTCGAACAGCTTGCGCCGCGCCTCGAACACCACCTCCTCGTCGAAATCGAGCTGGTTGGTCCGCACGCACAGCCCGGCGTCGATGACGGAGCCCATGTTGTGGTACCAGGACGGCCGGTGGTCGAAATCGCTCCAGTCCGGAGTCCAGCCGAAATCGGCGGGATAGATGTCGGTGGTCAGACGCTGCTCGAACCCGTGGAGCTGGTCCGGCCCGCAGAAATGCATCTTGCCGGACAGGATGGTCTGGTACCCGGCATGGCGCAGGTAATGGGCGAAGGTCGGGACGTCGGACGGGAACTCCGCCGAATTGTCGTAGGCGCCGATCGCCGACGGCAGCCGGCCGGACATGAAGACGTAGCGCGACGGCGCGCACAGGGGGCTGTTGCAATAGGCGGATTCGAAGGTGACCCCGCCGGCCGCCAGCGCGTCGATATGCGGCGTCTTCGCCGGTCCGCCGCCATAGGCCGCCAGCACCCCCGGTGTCAGTTGATCGGCCATGAGGATCAGTATGTTCGGCCGGCCCGCAGTGCGCCCTGACATTCAATCCACCCTTCTCTGCTGTGCCTGCTCACCGCACGTCGGACGATGACCGGGTCAAGCCCGGTCATCGTCCGACGTCGAGGTAAGTCCCCGGCCGGGCGAAACGTTCCATCCGGCGATGCCATTCCGCCCGATGATCCGCGCCCGCGCATCCCCTGGAATTCCGTTCCGGAACTTCCTGTGCGTAGAATTCCAGGCGAATGCGGTCGATGTGAAGCCGCTCGTTGATCATGATGGTATGAGGACCGCTCATGTCGAACCGCCGCCCGCCGCTCCAGCCCCTGGCCTTCTTCGAGGCCGCCGGACGCCACCTGAACTTCAGCGCGGCGGCGCGCGAATTGGGCGTGACCCAATCGGCGGTCAGCCATCAGGTCGCCTGGCTCGAAGCGGACCTGGGCGTGCCGCTGTTCCGTCGGCTCCACCGGGGCGTGGCCCTGACCGCCGAGGGCGGCCGCCTTTTCGAAGTGGTGCGCCGGGGACTGGACGAGATCGGCGCCGTGCTGGCCGCGATCCGGGCCGGGCGCGGCCGCCGGGTCCTGAACGTGGCGACCGATTTCGGTTTCGCGGCGTGGTGGCTGATGCCCCGCTTGGCGGAACTGCGCGAACGGATGCCCGACCTGGACGTCCGCATCGTCACCTCGCAGGACGCGATCGACATCCGGCGTGAGGCGATCGACGTGGCCGTGAGTTTCGGCACCGGCGCCTGGCCCGGCTGCACCGCCCGCCGCCTGTTCCCGGAGATCGTGGTCCCGATCTGCAGCCCGGGCTTCCTCGACGGATCAGGCCTTTCCGCCCCCCCGGAACTGCTGGCGTCCCTGCCCCTCCTCCACCTGGAAAGCTCGGATGCGGCGCCCTGGCTGTCCTGGCGCGACTGGTTCGAGCTTCGCGGGGTGGCGGGCCGCCGGCCGGCCGGCCTAGACCTGACCTTCAACAACTATCCCCTGGTGCTGCAGGCGGCGCTGATGGGCCAGGGCGTGGCGCTGGGCTGGTCGCCGCTGATCGACTCGCTGGTGAAGGGCGGCCAGCTGGCCACGCTCGGCGCCCCAGTCGAGCGCGCCGACCGCGGCTACTTCATCGTCGAGGCGGGAGAAGGCGCGCCGGTTCCGGGACCGGCCGGCGAAAGCCGCGAGGTGTTCAGGAAGTGGATCCTGGAGGAGGCGGGAAGCCAGCCGGTCGCCCTCTCCTACTGCCGCGTCGGATAGGGTTCGGCGGTCGAGTAGAACCTGCCGTCGTACTTGACCGCGTGGTTGTAGGGCCGGTACAGGCGCATCGTGAGGTGCTCCATCGTCCGGCGCAGCAGCGTGTGGCCGCCGACCGGATGCTCGACGTCCGGGTTGGCGGGGATCTCGATCGTGATGTCGCCGGTCGCCTGCCGCCCGGAGACCTTCCAGCCGATCTTCTCCAGATCCAGGTCGTAGTCGGCGACCTCGACGGGCAGGGGCTGCTCAGGCTCGGTCCAGAAGGGCGAGCCGGGCGGCTGGAGGAAGGCCATGACGAGCGACCGCAAGCCCCAGTGGCAGCTTCCGGTGCCGGTATAGGGCTCGACGAAGCGGAGATCCTGGCCGTAATAGCCCTGGGTCAGCTGCCCGCCCCGGAGGGCGCCCCGCTCCACGAAGTGCCGCCACACCGCGTCCAGCGCCCGGCGCGCCCGTCCCGGCGCCACGTTCTCGGGCGCTGCGGCGGCCTCCGCCACGACGGCGGCCGGGATCGCCGTACGGTAGCAGATGCTGCGCCCCATGATCGGAACGCCTTTGGGGCTGATCAGGTGGAGGATGTTGGAGGTGGACGCCTGGAGGGCATCCGCGTTGAAGTCGGCGTCGAAGTCGGGATCGACCATCCGGATCCAGGCCAGTTCGTAGCTGATGCCCCACGCATTGTAGAAGTCGATGCCTTCCGGGTTGTCGAAGAACCAGCCATGCCCGCGGTAATGCCCCATGAAGGTCTTGTAGTGGTGCAGCGGAACCTCGGCGCCAGGGACGCCGAGGTCCTTCAGCACGATGCCGACCATCAGGGGGAAGAAGTGCCAATTGTTGTCGCGGACCTTCACGGTCAGGGCCGGGGACAGCCAAGCGCCGATCCGGTCCCGCTCGGCGGGGGTCAGGCGGTCCCAGATGCGCTCCCGGGTCATCCACAGGATGCGGGCGACATCGGCGGCCTCGACGGTGCGCTGGTTGTAATCCCGCAGGTCGCCCCAGTAGGCGTCGCCTTCCCTGTCCGTCCCGGCCAGCACCCCGGCCCGCAGGACCTCGACCAGATCCACCTCGCCGATGCCGCCGCCGAGCCGGACCACGGGATCGCGGCCGGAATGGATCCAGGCCGCCGCGAGGACCGCCGTCCTGGCGAACCCTTCGAAACCGTTGATCGCATACCCCGCCCCGCTCGGCGCGCCGGGGTACTGGACCCGTTCGCCCCCGGGCGAGCGGTACGTCATGTATCCTTCCATGAAGTAGGTGAACAAAGCCTCGTACCGCTCCTCCACCCCGGCCGCGGGATCGAGAAACGCCGACCGGAGCGCCTCGTCCCGCCGCGTCGGCTCGGATTCGGCCGCCTCGTAGCTCAACCAGCCCGGAATGCCGCGCATCTTGAGATAACCTGCATAGACGCCGCCGAGAAGGAACAGACCTGTGACGAGGAAAAGGAACCACTTACGCGAAAAACGCGACTTCATTCAGAGCCAAACCTCAACGTGCCAGACAAACAAAAGCCGCGGCATCCGGTGCGGACGCGAGTTGCCGAGGCCACGAACCCGGATTGTCTATGCTCCGGGCCGGAATATCTGTGAGTTGTATCTCAGGGATGGCACGAAGGCGAAGCTTTAGGTTGAGAAAATACGGATGCCTTCAAAGTTTTCATGACAATCCCGGGGCTCTCCATAAGCCAGGAAAAGGGGTCGGAGTGGATATGCCGGGGCAACCAGATCCTTGCCCGCCTGATTGGATCGCCCCGGCACCGGCGAATGGCCGGGCGGCAATCAACCTGACGGTTTCACGCCGGAAGAAACCCCACCCCGATGAACGGGATGGAAATCTCATGATAATAGGTGTAAAAGCCTATCATCCAACTCTCCCGAAGGGTCCCGCCAT
Organism: Skermanella rosea; assembly: GCF_016806835.2. Taxonomy (NCBI): domain Bacteria; kingdom Pseudomonadati; phylum Pseudomonadota; class Alphaproteobacteria; order Rhodospirillales; family Azospirillaceae; genus Skermanella; species Skermanella rosea. Next base: position 5,284,145 of record NZ_CP086111.1, read on the forward strand.
GCCCGACACCGCCGTCCCGGCACACGCCCGCCACCCGGAAACTTCCGGCCGGGCATGCCAGCGATCCGGGCCTGCTTGGCCTTCCCAGGCGTACCCGCGAGAAAACCGGAAGACGGATGGGGCATCGTGCCGGGTTCGGCGACGGACGGCGGCCGATGGAGGAGCCGGGCCCGGGTGCTCGCAGGAGGTTACGGCGAGTGATGACGGATCATGACATTCACGGCCTTACCCCAGGGGTGCCGACGATCGCGCCGGCGGACTCCGAAACCGTGCTTCATGTCCACGCAGCCCGCGGCCAGCCGCCCGTGCCGGTGCCGCGCGACCCACCGGCACGGGAAGAAGTGGGACCCACGCCCGCGCCCCGAACTCGCCGACGGAGCCGCGGTGCATGACGACAGATGATGACGTTTCCGGCCTTACCCCGGGGCGACAGCACCCGATCCGCCGACCGGTTCCCCGCCTACCGGTCCACCACCACGTCGCTGGTCGGCTTGGAGCAGCACAGCAGCACCTGCCCGGCGTCGATCTCGCGCTGGCGGATGCCGCCGCCGTGCTGCATGTCCACGGTGCCGGCGACCAGCTTGCTCTTGCAGGTGCCGCACAATCCCTTGGTGCAGGAGGACGGCAGGCGCATGCCCGCCATCCGCGCGGCGCTCAGGATGGACGTCCCGGCATCACACTCGATCACCCGCCCGGTCTTGGCGAACTCCACCCGGAAGGTGCGCGCGACCGCCTCGGGGGGCGGCACCGGCACCACAGCAGAAGCCGCCGCCGCATCAGGCTGGACCTCGGCCAGGGTCGCGAAGTCGAAGCTCTCCTCGTGATAGCGCCGCATGTCGAAGCCGGCCTCGGCCAGCATCGCCCGTACCGCCGCCATGTAGGGCGCCGGGCCGCAGGTGAAGACGGTGCGTTCCTCCAGGTCCGGCGCGATCAGCCGCAGCATCGGCAGGGTCAGCCGCCCCCGGAAGCCGCTCCAGGCGCGCTCGGTGCCCGTCGTCTCGCAGACATAGGCGGTCGAGAACCGGGGCAGGTTGCGCGCCATCAGGTCCAGCTCGGTCCGGAAGATGATGTCGGCCGGGCTGCGGGCGCTGTGGACGAACACGATGTCCCGGTCCTGGGCAAGGTCGTGGTACGTCCGCGCCATCGACATCAGCGGCGTGATTCCGCTGCCGCCGGACAGGAACAGGTATTTCGGTGCCGGATGGTCGATCGCCGTGAAGTCCCCCAGCGGGCCGACCGCGCGCAGCTCCATCCCCGGCTTAAGGGTGTCGTGCAGCCAGTTGGAGACGGGGCCGCCCGGCACCCGCTTGACCGTGATGGAGATCAGGTGGCCGCGGGTCGGCGCGGAGGAGATCGTGTAGCAGCGGTTGATCACCTGCCCGCCGATCGGCAGGTCCAGGGTGATGAACTGGCCGGGCTTGTAGCGGAACAGGCGCGGCTCCCGCGCCGAGAAGACGAAGGTCCTGACGTCATGGGTCTCGTCCCGGACCTGCCGGCAGACCAGGACGTCGTCGATCTCCGGGTCCCATCCCGGCAGCTCCCGGGTGACCTGGGAGGCCAGGGCGTCTTCCGCGGAGGTCTCCAGGACAGGTGCGTCACTCATCAGCATCACCGGTTTCCTGCTCTCATCTCAGCGTGCGCCGTCGCCCGGACCGCGGGCGGCGTTATGGGCCGACATGCGGCCGACATACCAGTTGGTGAATTTCTCGACGAGCATCTCGGTATGGACCGAATAGGGGCCGGGCTCGTAGGCCGGGCTGCGGGCACCCGCCTGGGCATAGCCGACCAGCTCGCCGTCCTGGTTGTTGGTCGCGGCCCAGACCGAGATCAGGTTGCGCAGGTCGTAGTCCACGCCCTCGACCGCGTCCTTGTGGACCAGCCACTTGGTGCGCAGCAGCGTGCGCTCCGGGCTGAGCGGCAGCACCGAGAAGGTCACGATGTGGTCGCTCATGAAATGGTGCCAGGAGTTCGGCTGGGTCCAGACCGACAGCCCGCCGAGCTTGGCGTCGTTCAACCCGCCCAGCAGCTTCTTGCAGGCCACCTGCGTGTTCATGGTCTGGGACTCGCCGTGCTGGTCGATCGGCAGGCGCTGGGCGCGGTAGCCGGTCACCCGGTCGTCCAGATGGTCCACCTCCCGCGCGCCGATGCCCCGCGCCTCGCACCGGGCCTCCAGGTCGCGGACCAAGCCGTCGTAGCGGGCGATCTGCTCGCGCCCCACGTCGTCCACCTCGTCCGGCGCAAAGCCGAAGCCGTAGGCGAACAGCGGGATCGTCAGTTCGGGATGATTGACCGAGCAGTGGTAGCATTCACGGTTGTTCTCCATCGTGAGCTTCCAATTGCCCTCCTCGATGAGGTCGATCTGCTGCACCACCTTCGCGTTGGCGATGTCGTGGGGTGCGATGTAGGGCTCCAGGTCGCGCGCCATGTCCTCGATGTCGGCCGGCGGCTCGGCGGCCAGGCAGATGAAGATCAGGCCGGCGACGTTGCGCAGATGGACCTTCTTCAGGCCATGGCACGCGGTGTCGAAGCCCGGCCCCATGTGCTCGGCGAACAGCAGCGAGCCGTCCAGGCCGTAGGTCCATTGATGGTAGCGGCAGACGATGTTGCCGACCGTCGTCTTCTCGTCCAGCACCAGCCGGGCGCCCCGATGCCGGCAGACATTGTGGAAGGCCCGCAGGCCCATGTCGTCGTCGCGGGCGATGATGACCGAGGCGGCGCCGATATCCACCACCATGCAGTCGCCCGGCTCCGGCACGTCGGGCTCGACGCCCACATAGATCCAGTGCCGCCGGAAGATGATGTCGAGGTCCGCTTCGAAGATCTCGCCGCTGGTATAGAACGGCGCTTCCAGGCTATAGCCCGGCTTGCGCCGCCGGAGCAGGCTTTCCAAAGAGGATGCAACCATCGTCGACATGCAAAGGCTCTCCCGCGGCAATCGGGCGCTCGTCCCGCCCGAAGCCGATGGTGCGACGGACGGACTGGCCGGGCCTCCGCAAATGCGTCATTTTTCTCTCAAAGCGCGACATCGTCCGAGACCATGATCATCCGAGAGATCGACTGGCGCGACCCCGTCCCGGCCTTCGCCCCCTGGGCGTCGGACTCCTTCGCCGTGCTGTTCGACAGCGCCGCGGACGGGGATGCCCGCAGCCGATGGAGCTACCTCGCGGTCGAGCCCTTCCGCACGATCCTGGCCGGCCCGGGCGGCGTCGATGTGGACGGGCTGCCGGCAACGGGCGATCCCTTCGCCGTGCTGGAGGCCGAGCTGGGGCGGACCCCGATGGCTCCCGGCGCTGGGCCGGCGCCCTGGTGCGGCGGCGCGGCCGGCTTCCTGGGCTACGGCCTGGGCCGCCATCTGGAGCGCCTGCCCTGCCGCCACGGCGACGACCTCGGCATCCCGGACATGGCGATCGGCCTCTACGACGTGGTCGTCGCCTTCGACCACCGGGAGCGGCGCTGCTGGATCACCTCGATCGGCGGGACCGGAAAGCTGGACGCGGTGGCCGCCCGGCTTGAAGCCGCACCTCCCGCCCCGGCGGAGCCGTCCCCTTCCGCCGGGCCGTGGCGGGCGGAGCTGACGCGGGCCGAATACGAGCGGCGGGTCGGCCGGGTGCTGGACTATATCCGGGCCGGCGACATCTTCCAGGCGAACTTCACCGGCCGCTTCACCGCCGGCCGGCCGGCGGCACTGGGCGGTTTCGACCTCTACCGGCGCCTGCGCGCCTTGAGTCCCGCGCCGTTCGCGGCCTATGCCGCCTGCGGCTCCCGGCTCGGCCTCGCGAGCGCGTCGCCGGAACGGTTCCTGAAGCTGTCGGCCGATGGCCATGTCGAGACCCGGCCGATCAAGGGCACCCTGCCGCGCGGCGCCACGGCCGAGGAGGACGCGCGCAATGCCCGCACCCTCGCCGCCAGCGCCAAGGACCGCGCCGAGAACCTGATGATCGTGGACCTGATGCGCAACGACCTGGGGCGCGTCGCCCGGACCGGCAGCGTCACGGTGCCCAGCCTGTACGCGCTGGAGAGCTTCGCCAGCGTCCATCACCTGGTCTCGGTGGTGGAGGCGGAGCTTCGCCCCGGCGTCGGCCCGGTCGGCCTGCTGCGCGCCACCTTTCCCGGCGGATCGGTCACCGGCGCGCCGAAGATCCGCGCCATGGAGATCATCGACGAGCTGGAGGCCTGCCGACGCGGCCCCTATTGCGGCGCGCTGGCCTGGATCGGGTTCGACGGCGCCATGGACAGCAGCATCCTGATCCGCACTCTGATGGTGATGCCGGACCGCATCGCCGCCCATGCCGGCGGCGGCATCGTCTCCGACAGCGACCCGGCGCGGGAGTACGAGGAAATGCTGGTCAAGATCACGCCGCTGCTGCGCGCGGCGGATCCGGAATGGAGGGCGGAGTGAAAATCTGGCTGAACGGTGCGCTGACCGAAGCGGATGTGGCGCGGATCGACCCGGCCGACCGGGGCTTCACGCTGGGCGACGGTCTGTTCGAGACGATCCGGGTCGCGGCCGGGCGCCCCTGCCACCTGGATCGCCACTTGGCGCGGCTGGCCGACGGGGCGGCGGTGTTGGGCATTCCGCTGCCGATGGAGACACCGGAAATCGCCGCCGGGATCGCTTCCCTGCTGGCGGAGACGGAATGGGCGGAAGCGGCGGTACGGCTGACCCTGACGCGGGGACCGGCGCCGCGCGGCCTGCCGCCGCCCGACACGCCCCGGCCGACGCTGCTGGCGACGGCGGCTCCGGCCTCCCCGCCCCCGGCGCCGGCCCGCGCGGTGATCGCCCGCTCGACCTGCCGGAACGAGCTGTCACCGCTCTCCCGGCTCAAGAGCCTGAACTATCTCGACGGCATCCTGGCCCGGCGCGAGGCGGTCGACCGCCGCGCCGACGACGCGCTGCTTCTGAACACCCGCGGCCGCCTGGCCGAGGCCACCGTCGGCAACGTCTTCGCCGTGATCGACGGCGTGCTGATGACTCCGCCCGCCACCGAGGGAGCGCTGCCGGGCATCGCGCGCGGCTTGGCGATCGAGCGCCTGGCGGTGGTCGAGCGCCCCGTGACGGTCGAGGAACTGCTGCATGCCACGGAGATCGCCGTCACCAACAGCCTGGGCGTCAGGCCGGTAGCCACTCTGGAAGGCCGGCCTCTGGAGAGCCGCACCGCGGCCTCCGAACTGGCCCGCGTGATTTTTTCTGCGTAGGTCGGCCTTCGCCCGCAGGGCGAACGCCGACACCATGCGGGAACGTCGGAGTCCGCCGTCGGCGTTCGCCCTGCGGGCGAAAGCCGACCTACGGTGTTTCGAACTCGGCGATCGATGTCAGTGGCCGCTCAGCCGGCCTTCAACTGGCCGGTGACCCAGTATTCGATCCGCTCCGGGTTCTTCTTGATGTAGTTGTCAACCGCCTGCTCGTAGCTGCTGCTCTGGGCCTCGAACATGATCGCCTCGACGTCAGCCAGCGGCAGCACCATGCGGCCCAGGAACTCGTAGGCCTCCGGCTGGTCCTGGTAGAACCCCTTGCGGACCAGCTTGTTGACGCTCTCCAGCCCGCCCAGCGATCCCTTGGGATCGTCCAGGTAGCGCAGCTCGTGCTTGGCGAACATCCAATGCGGGCTCCAGCTGGTGGCCACGATCCAGTCCTTGCGGCGCTCCGCCCGTTCGACGCCGGCGAGCATAGCGGCGTCGCTGGCCGAGATCAGCTGGTAGTCCGTCAGGCCGTAGTCCTTCAGCGCCTGTTCGGACGCCTGCATCAGCCCCGCGCCGGGGTCGATGCCCTGGATCTTGCTGCCGAGCTTCTGCTTCACCTCGGGCTTGCTCAGGTCCTCGATGCTCTTCAGCTCGGACTCCGGGATGTAGGCCGGAACCACCCAGCCCAGCTTGGCGCGGGTATACATCGGGCCGAGATCGTCCACGTCCTGACCGACCTTGTCCAGGTAGGGCTTGTGGGTCAGCGGTTGCCACGACATCAGCATGGCGTCGAGGTTGCCCGACGCGATGCCCTGGTACTGGATGCCGATATCGGCCATGGTCAGCTGGACCGTGTAGCCCATGCGGTCTTCCATGACCTTCTTCGCCAGCTTGGTCACCGCCTCGGCGTCGGACCAAGCCGTCCAGCCGATGTTGATCTTCTTCTCGGCGGCCAGCGCGGGACCGGCCAGTGCGGCCACCATCACGGCGGCGGCGGCCGAGGTTGCGGCGACGCTCAAAGCCCTGGAAAAAATTCCCATCTTCTGTTAGCCTCCTGTATCATCATTCTGATTTTTGCCCGACGCTTAATGCGTCGGGTTCGAACGGGCCGGCGACGGCATCAGCCGTTGCAGGAATGCCGGCATCACGAAGCGGCCCTTGGAGGGTGCCGCGGCCTTGGCCCCGAAGCTCTGGGTGATGCGGTCAAGGATGATCGCGAGTAGCACGACGGCCAGGCCGCTCTTGAAGCCCAGCCCGATGTCGAGCCGCTGGATGCCCTGGAGCACCACGTTGCCGAGCCCGCCGGCGCCGATCATCGAGGCGATCACGACCATCGACAGCGCCAGCATCATGGTCTGGTTGATGCCGGCCATGATCGACGGCCGGGCGTTGGGAAGCTGGACCCGGAACAGCAGCTGGCGGTCGGTGCAGCCGAAGGCGCGGGCGGCCTCCACGATCTCGACCGGGACCTGCTGGATGCCCAGCGCGGTCAGGCGGACCGCCGGGGGCATCGCGAAGATCACGGTGGCGATGATGCCCGGGACCCGGCCCAGGCCGAAGAACATGACGGCCGGGATCAGGTACACGAAGGCCGGCATGGTCTGCATGAAGTCCAGCGTCGTCTTGGAGATGCCCTCGACCAGCTTGCTCCGCGCCATCCAGACGCCGAGCGGCACGCCCAGGATCAGGCTGAGCATGGTAGCCGCCAGCACAAGGCCCAGCGTCGAGATCGTCTCGGTCCACAGGCCCATGGAGACGATCAGCAACAGCGCCACCAGCGTGAACAGCCCGAAGCGCAGGCTGACCCGCCAGCCGGAGAAGGCGGTCAGCAGGGCGATCATCAGCCAGACCGGCAGGGCCAGCAGCGCCCCGTCGATCGTGGCGCCGAATCCGTCCACCACGGCGGCGATGCCGTCCAGGAACGGCTGGAAATTGTCGAGGATATAGTTGACGAGGTCTTCGACCCAGATGTCGAGCGGGATCTGGAAATCCATCGGGTCAGCCCTCCCGGTCCAGGGTCTTCAGCAGGGACGAGGGCGAGATCGAGCCGACCAGCTTGTTCTCGCCGTCCACCACGGGGACCGGGCATTCGGTCGAGGCGACGGTGCGCATCACCTCGTGCAGCGGAGTCTCGGCCGAGATCGGATCGACGTCGGGCAGAAAGGCGTGGACGAAGCGGGGCTGGTCCTCCGCCGCCAGCGCGCGCTCCAGCGAGCTGCGCGACACGGTGCCCTGGTAGCGCTGGTCCTGGTCGTGGACATAGCCGTATTCCTGGTTGCCCCCGGCCAGCTTCTCCAGCGCCGGCTGGAGCACGCCCGGCGTGCGGACGACGGCCGTCGCCTCCTGGAAATGCGCCACGTCGCCGGCGCGCAGCACGCGCGACACGTCCACGTTGCGGAAGAAGGAGCGGACATAATCGTCGGCCGGGTTGCGCAGGATCTCGAAGGGCGTGCCGACCTGGACGATGCTGCCGCCCTCCATGATCGCGATCCGGTCGCCGATCCGCATGGCCTCGTCAAGGTCGTGGGAGATGAAGATGATGGTCCGCTTGTGCTCGCGCTGGAGGCGCAGCAGCTCGTCCTGCATCTCGGTCCGGATCAGCGGGTCGAGGGCGGAGAAGGCCTCGTCCATCAGCATGATGGTCGGGTTGTTGGCGAGCGCCCGGGCAAGGCCGACACGCTGCTGCATGCCGCCCGACATCTCGCGCGGATAGCGCTGGGCGTACTGGCCCAGCCCGACCTGCTCCAGCGCCTCCAGGGCAGCCTCGTGGCGCTTCTGCTTGGGCACGCCTGCGATCTCGAGCCCGAAGGCGGCATTGTCCAGCGCGGTCAGGTGGGGCATCAGCGCGAAGGACTGGAACACCATGCTCATGTCCTTGCGGCGGACGCCGATCAGTTCCTTCTTCGACATCTGCACGAGGTCGCGCCCGTCGAACACGATCTTGCCGGCGCTCGGCTCGATCAGGCGGTTGAGCAGGCGGATCATGGTAGACTTGCCCGAGCCGGACAGGCCCATGATCACGAAGATCTCGCCGCTGCGGACCTGGAAGCTCGCATCCTTGACGCCGACGGTGACGCCCAGCTTCTTGAACACCTCGTCCTTGGTGGCGCCCGCGTTCAGCATGTCGAGCGCCGGCTTCGGATCGTCGGCGAAGATCTTGTAGACGTTGGAGACGTCGAGCCGGACATCGCCGGCGGCATCCTTGGATTTCGTGCCGGCCGGTCGAGCTACGGCCACAGGCGCCGATGCCGCGCCGGAGGCCGCCGGAAATGAGCGCAGCGGAGCCGATTGAACGGAGTCTTTGCTCGTTATGCCCTCGAACGCTGCTTTCATCTCATGGTCCTCTTCCCTGTTTTTACATCGGTTACCTGCAACTGTACCCGCATGCTTATTTCATTCAACGAATCATTCCCTGTTCGATCAGGCATTCGTAGATCGCCGACGCCGCGTCTTCAGGCGACGGACGGACCATCAGCCTGCCCTGTCCGGTCCTGGTCTCGGTCGCCGCCTTCAGGCGGTCGAGCGCCGAGCCGCCCCGCCGGGACACCATCAGCCTGGGCTTGGCCCGCCACGGCCGGACGGTGCAATCCGCGAGGAAGTCATCGGCGACGCCCTCGGCCGGCAGGACGTCGACGACGCCGCGCCGGGCGCGGGCGAATGCGCTCTGGCGCGCCGCCGGCGCCGATCCATGCAAAGTCGCGACCAGTGGCAGCCCGGCACCGACCAGCCGGCGCCGTCCGCGCGGCAGTGCCTGGGTCAGTTCGGCGCCGCCGCCGGAAAGCTCCAGCGCGACAACGTCCGGAACGAGCGGACGTTCCAGCGATCGTGCCACCAGATAAGGCACCATGCCGCTGTCTTCGCCACCTTCGGCGACCGCCCCGGCCAGGACGAGCGCCGGCGCCAGCGCCCGCAGGCGGGTCGCGAGGGCCGGGACCGGGTCGGCGCCGGACGCCAGTTCCAGCACCTCCAGCCGGTCCAGGCCCATGCCGAGGTAATCGCGGAGCGCCGGGTTCGCCGGGTCCCCGGCATGGAGCGCATGGACGCGGGCGGCATGGCCGCCTTCGACCAGCCGAAGCGCCAGTTCCAGCGCCTGGGCGTCGAGCGGCGCGCGCCTGGGGCGGCCCGACGCCGGATGGCGCCCGACGGAGAGCAGGACGGCCACGTCAATCATGACCACCCCGCTCGCGGCGGCGTTCGCGCGCATGCCGGATCAGGGCCGGCATGACCGCCTGGGCGTCGGCCACGATCGCGAGGTCGGCGCGCTTGATCATCTCGGCGTGAAGGTCGGTGTTGACGGCGATGACGTGCTTTACCTCCGATATGCCTTGCAGATGCTGGGGCGCTCCCGCGATCCCCAGCGCGAAATAGCAGCGCGCCGTCACCAGCGTTCCGGACGCGCCGATCTGGCGGTCCCTGGGCAGATGCCCGGCGTCGCAGACGACGCGGCTGCCGCCGCGCGTGGCCCCCAGCACCTCCGCCAGTTCGGCGAACGACACCCAGTCGGTCAGGCCGTTGCCGGCGCTGACGATGAAATCCGCTTCGGCCAGCGAGAGCCGGTCAGGGTCGGTCTCCAGCAGGCGCGCGAAGCGGATGCCCGCCGATACCGGGAAGGCCGGATCCGGAGCCGGGATCGGCCGCGCCTCGTGGCGGACATCGTCGAGCGGCGGAACGGCATCGGGAGCGATGCTCATCAGCCGCGCCGGGGCACGGCTCAGTTCCGATGAGCCACCGCAGGCACGCCGGCCCGCCTGGGTCGGTGTCAGTGTCTGGACACCCGGAAACAGCCGTTCGCCGGTTGCCGCCGCGACGCGGCGCGCCAGATCGGCACCGCCGGAAGCACTTTCGGCAAACAGCACGTGTCGCGGCTTCAGACTGTCCACCGCGGCGAGCACCAGGGCGGTGCGTCGCTCCGGGCAATAGCCGGCAAATAGTTCGAAGTCAACCTTCATAACCCGATCGATACCGGCGGCGCCAAGGTCCGGCGCGGCGGCAAGCGCCACCACGGCCCCCCCGCCGGCATCGGCGAGGACGCGTCCGGCGGCGATTACCTGGCGGTCATGGTCGGTGATCTCGCCATCGGGCTGGTCCAGGACGACCAGCACCAGGAACGCCGGGTCGTCGATGATCCGGACGGAAGGCCCGGCCGCGGCTGCGGTCTCTAGGCGACCCTGCTGCCCCGGATGGGCCAGGGCGGCGCCGCTCCAGTCGAAGCGGCGCCGCGCTCCGACCTGGACGGCGGCCCCGGCGCGCTCGGCCCGGGGATCGCGGCGCCGCCGGCCGCCCGGTGCCGGTACGGCTCCCCGGGCGATGCGCCGGCGCGGCTGCTCCGACACCGTCAGGGCCAGCAGTTCGGCCCGGGGATCGCGCCGCTTGCGGGTCATGGCCGCGGCTCCGTGGCGGCCAGGACCAGTTCGGCGATCTCGGCGACCTGCGGCCTCGGTCCGACCACGCCTTCCAGCATCAGCGCGCAGTTGGGACAGGCCACCGCCACCGTCGCGGCGCCGGTCGCGCGGGCATGGTCCATGCGGACGTCGGGAATGCGCCGCTCGCCCGCCACGTCGGTCAGCGGCGCCCCGCCGCCGCCGCCGCAGCAGCTCGACCGCAGGCCGGAGCGCTCCATCTCGACGCGGGCGACGCCGATCGCGTCGAGAAGATCCCGGGGTGCCTCGATCTCGCCGTTGTAGCGGCCGAGATAGCAGGGATCATGGTATGTCACGGACTCCGAAAGCCGGGTCTCCGCCTTCAGTCGACCGTCCCGCAGCAGGTCCAGCAGGAAGGCGGTGTGGTGGACCACCGGAACGTCGAGCCCGAACGGCCGGTACTCGTTCCGAAGGGTATGGAGCGCGTGGGGATCGGCGGTGACGATTCGGTCGAAACGATAACGGCGCAACGTGGTGACGTTGCGCCGTGCCAGATCCTGGAATGTCGCCTCGTCGCCGAGCCGCCGGGCGACGTCGCCGCAGTCCAGCTCTTCCGCCCCCAGCACCGCGAAATCGACCCCGGCGCGGCGGAGCAGCTTCACCAGCGCCCTCAGGGACCGCTGGGTCCGCAGCTCGAACGCCCCGTCGCCCAGCCACAGCAGTACGTCGCACCCGCCCCGGTCGGCAAGGAGCGGCAGGTCCAGGTCCACCGCCCAGTCCAACCGCCGGGACAGCGGCCGTCCGCCCGGATTGTCGGTCGCCCGAAGCTCCTCCAGCATGCCGGCCGCCTTGCCCGGGGTGGCGCCCAGTTCCAGGGTCTGGAAGCGCCGCAGGTCGACCACGGCATCGACATGCTCGATCATCATCGGGCACTCCTGCACGCAGGCGCGGCAGGTGGTGCAGGCCCACAGGGTATCCGGATGCACCGTCGGGCCGATGACGGGTTCGGCGGGGCCGCCCTGGGCACTGCCGACGGGGCGCCCGGGATGGCCATGGCCGGCATAGTTCCGATCCGATCCATCCTCGTCCAGCGCCGTCACCAGGTCCTGGATCAGCTTCTTGGGGTTCAGCGGCAGGCCGGCGGCATAGGCCGGGCAGGCCGTCTCGCACCGGCCGCACTGGACGCAGGCGTCGAACCCGAGCAGCCGGTTCCAGTCGAAATCCACCGGACGCTCGGCCCCCAGCCTCGGCGCCTCCAGGTCGAGCGGCCGGATCGCGCTGTCGCGGCCGGCGCCGTCCCGGAACCGCAGGGGGCGGGGATGGGCGACCAGATGGAGGGCGCCGTGAATCGCGTGCTTCAGGGGTCCCTTCCAGACGCCCAGCACCAGTTCCGCGCAGCCCCAGGCGCCGGCCAGCACCAGCGCCAGGGCCAGCCATACCGGCAGGACACCCCCGGCGGCCTGGTCCAGCGCCACCGCCAGGAAGGCCGCGGCATAGGCCAGCAGCGCGAAGGGCAGCCGGCTGAAGCGTCCGCCGGACAGTTCCGCCGGCCGCTCGACCCGGCGGCGCCAGCCGACCATCAGGCCGCCCGCCAGCATGGCCGCCAGCGCCAGGCTCAGCAGGCCCCAGACGGCGCCGTGCCGTAGCGGCGGCAGGGCCAACGCCACGATCAGCACCAGCGAGGCGAGGAAGCCGCCGGCCGTCAGCGCGTGGAACCGGGAATTGAAACTGTTGCGCGCCACGACCTCGTGGACATCGACCAGGTAGCGGCGCGGCAGCGCCTTCAGCCCGGCGACGATATCCACGTCGGCCGCGCGGCCCGCGCGCCAACGCCGGGCCTGGACCAGGGCCAGCAGCAGGCCTGCGGCCAGAGTGGCGATGACGATGGCGGAGAGCGTCGTCGCGATCATGCCGGCACTCACAGATCCTTGCACAGGCGGGCGGCGTCGTAGATCGCCGCATGGATATTGCGCCCGGCGACCCCGTCGCCGATGCGGTAGAGGACCGCGTGCCCGTTGCTCCGATGGGGTTGCGGCCGGCCCTCGACCAGGGCCCGCAGGTCCATCTCGCCCCGATTGACCGAGCGCTCCTTCAGGTCGAAATACAGGCCCTCGTTGGGCAGGGTGCCGAACTCGACCACGACCTGGTCGACCAGCCGCTCCTCCTCCTCGTGGGTGAACTCGTTGCGCAGCACCGCGACCAGCTTGTTGCCTTCCCTGTAGATCTCGGTGAGCTGGAGGTTGGGCGACATGACGACGCCCAGCTTGTACAGCTCGCGCAGGTGGATCGGCTGGTTGGTGGCCCCGACCTCCTCGGCGATCATGCGGTCCTGGGTCGCGATCTCCACCAGGGCGCCGCGCTTCGCCAGGAACTCGGCGCAGGACGAGGCGTGGTGCTGGCCGGTGCCGTCGTACAGCAGGATATTGTCGGCGGGCTCCACGGTGCCGGACAGCATGTCCCAGGTGGTGACGGCCAGTTCGGCGCCCTTGACGTCGCCCCGGCTGGGATGGCCGCCGGTCGCCAGGATGATCACGTCGGGCTTCTCCGCCTCGATCAGGTCGGGTGTCGCCTCGACGCCGAGGCGCATGTCGGTGCCGAGCCTCGCCGCCTGCTGGGTCAGCCAGCGGGTGATGCCGGTCAGGGCCTCCCGCCAGGTCGCCTTGGCGGCGATGGTGATCTGGCCGCCGGTCGCGGCGTTCTTCTCGAACAACACCACGGAATGGCCGCGCTCGGCGCAGACCCGCGCCGCCTCCAGCCCGCCGGGGCCGCCGCCGACCACCACCACGCGCTTCTTCGCGTCGGCCTTGGGAATGACGTGCGGCATCGTCCGCTCGCGGCCGGTGGCCGCGTTCTGGATGCACAGGGCGTCGCCACCCGCATAGATCCGGTCGATGCAGTAGCCCGCCCCGACGCATTGCCGGATATCGTCCATCCGCCCTTCCATCAGCTTCCGCACCAGATGCGGGTCGGCGATGTGGGCGCGGGTCATGGCGACCATGTCCACGTGCCCCTCCGCCACGGCGCGGCCGGCGGTGTTCAGGTCGGTCACCCGCTGGGCGTGGAAGACGGGGATGTCCACCTCGCGCTTGATGGCGCTGGGCAGGAACAGGAAAGGGGCCACCGGGAACGACATGTTGGGCAGCACGATCGCGTGGGCCAGATGGTCCCGCGCCTGCCCGCCCAGCACGTTGGCGAAGTCGATCAGGCCGCGCCCGGCATAGGTGCGGGCGATGGCGACGCAGTCCTCGTGGGTCAGGCCGTCGTCGATCAGCTCGTCGCCGGACATGCGGATGCCGATGACGTAGTCGTCGCCGACCGCCTCTCGGCAGGCCTCCAGCACCTCGATGCCGAACCGCATCCGGTTCTCCAGGCTGCCGCCGTACTTGTCGGTGCGCCGGTTGACCGAGGGGCTCCAGAACTGGTCGATCAGGTGGCCGTGGGCGGCCGACAACTCGAACCCGTCGAGCCCGCCCTCCTTGCAGCGGCGCGCCGCGGCGGCGTAATCGGCGACGATGCGCCGGATGTCGGTGTCCTCCATCTCCTTCGGGATGGTCCGGCTGGCCGGCTCCCGCCGGGGCGAAGCCGACACGGTGGGCAGCCAATTCTCGGTATCCCACTTGGTCCGGCGGCCCATATGGGTGAGCTGGACCATCAATGCCGCGCCATGGGCGTGGATGCGGTCGGAGAACTCCCGGAAGAAGGGGACGACGCTGTCGTCGGCGACCGAGATCTGGTTCCACGGGGCCGCCGGGCTGTCGAGCGCCACCGACGACGAGCCCCCGAACATGGTCAGGCCGATGCCGCCTTTCGCCTTCTCCTCGTGATAGAGCTGGTAGCGCTCCTTGGGCTTGCCGTCCGAACCGTAGGACGGCGCGTGCGACGTGCTCATCACCCGGTTGCGGATGGTCAGGTGCTTGATTTTCAAGGGGCGGAGAAGCGCTTCGACGGGAGACATTTGACCTCGGTTCCCCATCATTGTGACAGTCCCAAGAATTCGCTGGCGTCGGCAGGGGCACCTGCCCTAGCGCGACAAATTTCCGTCAAGTTGCGACAAGGTGTCCGATACCCCTTCTGCGGCATCCGGCAGCTATCATAGGACCCGGCCACGGTCACTGCCGACCCGGCTTCGGGACGCCTATGGCGTGCCGGCCGGGATGGTTGAAGCGGGGCTGCTCGATTTCGGTTATGTCCTGATCGACCTGGAGACGATCGCCGATGACGAACTGTCCCGGCATCCCGATCTTCAGGCGGGCCTGCTGGTGCTGAAATACGCGGGCAGCGACGCCGACCCGCGAGAAACCCTGGAACGGCTGCTGACGATCGGGGCGGCAGCCGGCCTGGCGGTGATCGTATCGGTGGTGAGATACTTGTTCAGCGCGGCGGAAACCCTGGACCGCCAGCATTTGAGGACGATCTTGGGCCGCATCGTGCCGGAGGAGAGTGAATTGATCATGTCGAACGCGCTTCGCGAAGTCATGGCCGAGGCCCGCGCCGAAGGCGTGATCCTTAGCGAAGCCAAGGGCCACGCCAGGGGCAAGGCCGAGATGTTGCTTCGCCTGCTCGGCCGACGCTTCGGACCGGTGCCGGAGGAGACGGCCCAACGGGTGCGCGCGGCATCGATCGAAGATCTGGACAGCTGGGCCGAAACCATTTTCGACGCGCCGACGCTCGACGCGGTTTTCAACGATCTTCATTGAAGAATGGCGGTGCGGCCCCCTCCGCGTCGCCGGGCTTCACTCCGCCGCGGCCGCCAAGGGCGCTCCCGAATAGATCGGGAAGCGGGCGCACAAGGCCTGCACCCGCTCCCGAACCTTGGCCTCGACCGCTGCGTTGTCGCCGGAACCGCCGGCGGCGGCCAGCCCGTCCAGGACCTGGGTGATCATCTCGCCGACCTGGGTGAACTCCGCCGTGCCGAAGCCCCGCGTCGTGGCGGCCGGGGTGCCGAGACGCACGCCCGAGGTCACCATCGGCTTCTCCGGGTCGAACGGGATGCCGTTCTTGTTGCAGGTCATCCCGGCGCGCTCCAGGCTCGCCTCGGCGGCCTTGCCGGTCAGGCCCTTGGGCCGCAGGTCGACCAGCACGATGTGGCTGTCGGTTCCGCCCGACACGATATCCACCCCGCCCTCGACCAGCCTTGAAGCCAGCGCGCGGGCATTATCCACGACCGACCGGGCATAGGTCTTGAACTCCGGCCGCAGCGCCTCGCCGAACGACACCGCCTTCGCGGCGATCACATGCATCAGCGGACCGCCCTGCAATCCCGGGAAAACGGCGGAGTTGATCTTCTTGCCCAGGTCGGTGTCGTTGGACAGCACCATGCCGCCGCGCGGACCGCGGAGCGTCTTGTGCGTCGTCGTCGTGGTGACATGGGCGTGCGGGACCGGATTGGGATAGACGCCGCCCGCGATCAGGCCGGCATAGTGGGCCATGTCCACCATCAGGTATGCCCCGACCTCGTCGGCGATCTCCCGGAACGCGGCGAAGTCGATCACCCGGGGATAGGCCGAGCCGCCGGCGACGATCAGCTTCGGCCTGTGCTCGCGCGCGAAGTCGCGGATCTGGTCATAGTCGATCAGCGCATCGTCGCGCCGGACGCCGTACTGCACGGCGTTGAACCACTTGCCGGACTGGTTGACCGAGGCGCCATGGGTCAGATGGCCTCCGGCCGCCAGCGACATGCCGAGGATGGTGTCGCCCGGCTGGAGCAGCGCCATGAAGACCGCCTGGTTGGCCTGGGCGCCCGAGTGCGGCTGGACGTTGGCGTAAGTGCAGCCGAACAGCGCCTTGGCCCGGTCGATCGCGATCTGTTCGGCGACATCGACGAACTCGCAGCCGCCATAGTATCGGCGGCCGGGATAGCCCTCCGCGTACTTGTTGGTCAGGACGGACCCCTGGGCCTCCAGCACGGCGGAGGAGACGATGTTCTCCGACGCGATCAGCTCGATCTGGTCCTGCTGCCGGTGCAGTTCCCGGGCAAGCGAGTCCGACAGCTCGGGATCGCTGTCGGCGAGGCGGGCGGTGAAGAACCGTTCGATGGAGTGCGACATGTCAAAGCCCTTCAGCATTCGATAAAGTTGACGGCGAGGCCGCCAAGCGAGGTTTCCTTGTATTTCGTCTGCATGTCGGCGCCGGTCTCGCGCATGGTGCGGATCACCTTATCGAGCGAGACATGGTGCCGGCCGTCGCTGCGCAACGCCAGCCGCGCGGCGTTGATCGCCTTGGTGGCGCCGATCGCATTGCGCTCGATGCAGGGGATCTGGACCAGGCCGCCGATCGGGTCGCAGGTCAGGCCCAGATTGTGCTCCATCCCGATCTCGGCGGCGTTCTCGACCTGCTCCGGCGTGCCGCCCTGGGCGGCGGCGAGGCCGGCGGCGGCCATGGAACAGGCGACGCCGACCTCCCCCTGGCAGCCGACCTCAGCACCCGAGATCGAGGCGTTGCGCTTGTAGAGGCCGCCGATGGCGCCGGCGGTCAGCAGGAAGGTGAAGACACCCTGCTCGCTGCGGCCGAAGCAGAAGCGGTCGTAGTAGTGAAGCACCGCCGGGATCAGGCCGGCCGCCCCGTTGGTCGGCGCCGTGACGACGCGCCCGCCCGCCGCGTTCTCCTCGTTGACCGCGATGGCATAGAGGCTGACCCAGTCCATGATCGCCATGGGATCGCGGAGCGACGCCTCCGCCCTGCCGTTCAGCTCGCGGTGCAACGCCGCGGCGCGGCGGCGGACGTCGAGGCCGCCGGGCAGCTTGCCCTCCTGCGTCAGGCCCCGGGCGACGCAGGCCTGCATGGCATCCCAGATGCGGCGCAGGCCGGCGTCGATCTCGGCATCCGTGCGCCGGACCCGCTCGTTGGCCCGCATCATCTCGGCGATCGACAGGCCGGAGGTGCGGGCCGCCTCCAGCATCTGGCTGCCGCTGACGAAGTCGTAGGGCACTGGAGGGGCATCGGCCACGCGCTCGTTGCGGAACATCTCCTCCTCCGTCACGACGAAGCCGCCACCGATCGAGTAAAAGATCCGGGTGTCCAGCACCGCCCCGTCGGCGTCGAACGCCGTGAAACGCATGCCGTTGGGATGACCCGGCAAGGTTTCGTCGCGGTGAAGGACAAGGTCCCCGCCTTCATCGAACGCGACCTCGTGACGGTCCTTGAGCGAGATCCGGCGGTCGGACCTGATGCCCTCCAGGATCCCCGCAATCCGGTCCGGATCGACGGCATCGGGTTCCGCCCCGGACAGCCCCAGCAAGACCGCCCGGTCGGTACCGTGGCCGACACCGGTCAGGGCCAGCGAGCCGAACAATTCGGCGGTGACGCGATGCGTACCGGCGAGGAGGCCACGCTCGTCCAGCGCGCCGATGAAAGCGGCGGCCGCCTTCATCGGTCCGACGGTGTGGGAGCTGGACGGCCCGATGCCGATCTTGAAGATGTCGAACACGCTGACCGACATGACCACCCCCGTTGGATGTGAGAAAGCCGTTAGCGCCGGTACTCCGCCATGGCGTCGCTCAGCCACATCCAGGTGTATTCCGTGAAGGACCGGCGCGGGTAGACGTCGTAGGTGGGCGCGTCGTCGATCTGGTGCAGGATGATGCCGGCGCGGGCGAGCAGGGTCTGGGCGCACTGGCCCGGCTTGAAACAGGACGGATGCAGGTCGAGGCTGCATCCCTTCATCAGCGTCTCGCGGGCACCGGGACCGGAGAGGCGCAGGCGGGTGCGGTTACCGGTCACGTCGGTAACCGCGGCGTGCAGGTCGCCCAAGGCTTCGCGCAGCCGGGCGACCAGCGCGGTCTCCTCTCCCGGAGGAGTCACGAGAAGCCACTCGTCGGGACCGAGCCACAGCACGGTCACGTCGGCGGCGGACGTCACCGTGTTCGCGCTGAGCGGAAGGACGCAGCCCAGCACGGCGCCGACCGTGCGGACGAACCTGGGATCGGATGGCCGGCCGCGCAGGTTGATCTGGCCGGGCGGCGTCAGCTCGACCAGCCCGAGGCCGGGACCGCCGACCAGCGTCGCGACGGCCTGGGTGAAGCGCTCGGCGCCGCCGCGCCGGAGCAGGGTGTCAGCCATGGAGACGCACTCCCTCGGGATCGTAGAACACGGGCTTTGTGACGGCGCATTTGACGGTCTTGCCGCCCTCCAGCGGCGCATAGACATCCTGGCCCATCCGGTTGAAGCCGTCGGAGACCAGCGCCAAGGCGATCGAGCGGCCCAGCGTGTCGCTGGAATAGCTGGACGTGACATGGCCCAGCATCCGCACCGGCGGATGGCCGCCGGCCGTCGCGGTCAGCTGCGCCCCCTCCGGCAGCACCTCGTTCGGATCCTCGGTCAGGAGGCCCACCAGCTGCTTGCGATCGCTCCGCGCCGTGTCCTCGCGGGTGAAGGACCGCTTGCCGATGAAGTCGGCCTTCTGCTTGGACACCACCCAGCCCATGCCGAGGTCCTGGGGGGTCACCGTCGCGTCCGTCTCCTGGCCGACGATGATGTAGCCCTTCTCGGCCCGAAGCACGTGCATGGTCTCGGTGCCGTAGGGCGTGATGCCGTGCTTCTCGCCGACCCGCATGATCTCTTCCCAGAGATGCAGGCCGTGCTGGGCCGGCACGTTGATCTCGTAGGACAGCTCGCCGGTGAAGCTGATGCGGAAGATCCGGGCCGGGACGCCCGCCACCGCGGCCTCCCGATACGACATGAAGGGAAATGCATCGGCGCTCAGGTCCAGCCCGGGCGCCAGTTCCGCCACCACCTCGCGGGCCTTCGGGCCGGCAACCGAGGCCGTCGCCCAGTGCTCGGTGACGGAGGTCAGGAACACGCGTAGGTCCGGCCACTCGGTCTGGATGTAGTCCTCCAGCCAGTCCAGCACCTTGGCGGCGTTGCCGGTGGTGGTGGTCATCAGGAAATGGTTGGGGCCGAGGCGCGTGGTGACGCCGTCGTCCATCACCATCCCGTCCTCCTTGCACATCACGCCGTAGCGGCAGCGCCCCACCTCCAGTTTCAGGAAGGCGTTGGTGTAGACGCGGTTGAGAAGCTGCGCCGCGTCGGGTCCCTGGATGTCGATCTTGCCCAGGGTCGAGGCGTCGAGCACGCCGACCGCGTTCCGAACCGCCCTGCATTCGCGCCGGACGGCGGCATGCATGTCCTCGCCGCCCTGCGGGAAGTACCAGGGCCGCTTCCACTGGCCGACATCCTCGAACGCGGCCTTGCGGGCGACGTGCCAGGAATGCATCGGCGTGACGCGGGCGGCGTCGGCCAGTTCGCCGACGTCGCGGCCGGCCAGCACGCCGTATGTCGTCGGCGTATAGGGCGGGCGGAAGGTGGTGGTGCCGACCTGCGGGATAGGCGAGGCCAGCGACTTCGCCAGGATCGCCAGGGCATTGACGTTGGAGGTCTTGCCCTGGTCGGTGCCCATGCCGGTGGTCGTGTATCGCTTCAGGTGCTCGACCGACTGGTAGCCTTCGCGGGACGCCAGCAGCACGTCGGCGGCGGACACGTCGTTCTGGAAATCGACGAAGTGCTTGGCCTTGCCATGGCCGACCGGGGCCGTCGTCGGAACGATCCAGAGCGGCCGGATCGGCTGGTGCGGCACCGACGCCGCGGCCGGGACCGCAGGAGCCGAACCGTCGCCATGGCCGGCCGCCCGGGCCGCCTCCGCGCCGGCGGCGGCACCCTCCGCGAGGCACCCGGGAAGGTCGAAAGTTCCCTTGCAGGACCCCGCCGACCGCTCGGCCTGGACCGACACGCCCGGAACGAAGCAGGCCAGCGCATCGTCGTAGCGCAACTTGCCGGTAGACTGCGAGAACAGGTGGACCGCCGGGTTCCAGCCGCCCGACATGGCGACGAGGTCGCACTCGATCCTGGTCGGAGCGCCGATCACGCCTTCGCCGGGACCGTTCATCATCATGACCTCGACGCCGGTCACCCGCTTGCTCCCCTGCGTCGCCGTGACCGCCGTGTTCGCCAGGATGCGCATGCCGCGCCGCTTCGCTTCGGCCGCCAGCGGGCCGCCGGCCTGGGTGCGGAGGTCGACGATGGCGGCGATCTCGATGCCGGCATCGTTCATGTCGAGGGCGGCGGCGTAGGCGCTGTCGTTGTTGGTCAACACCACGGCGCGGCGGCCCGGCAGGGTTCCGAAGCGGTTGACATAGGTCCGGGCGGCGCCCGCCAGCATGACGCCGGGACGGTCGTTGTCGGCGAACACCAGCGGGCGTTCGTGCGCCCCGGTCGCCAGCACGACCTGCTTGGCGCGGACCTTCCAGAGGCGCTGGCGGGAAATCCCGGGCGCCGAGCCGCGCGGCAGGTGGTCGGTCCGCCGCTCCGCCAGGATCAGGTAGTTGTGGTCGTAGTAGCCGGTCACGGTGGTGCGCGGCAGCAGGCGCACCTCGGGGAAGGTCTTCAGCTCGGCGACCGCATCGCGCACCCAGTCGGCGGCGGGCCGGCCGTCGATCGTCTCGTGCGTGCCGAGCAAGGAACCGCCGAACTCGTTCTGCTCGTCCGCCAGGATGACGCGGGCACCCGTCCGGGCGGCGGCCAGCGCCGCCATCAGGCCGGACGGACCGGCGCCGGCGACCAGCACGTCGGCGTGGACATGCATCTTGTCGTAGAAGTCGGGATCCGGCTCGGCCGGGGCCTTGCCCAGGCCCGCCGCCCGGCGGATCACCGGCTCGTAGACCTTCATCCAGAAGCTCTGCGGATGCATGAAGGTCTTGTAGTAGAAGCCGGCGACGAAGATCTTGGACAGCACGTTGTTGATGGCGCCCACGTCGGTCTCTACCGACGGCCAGGCGTTCTGGCTTCCGGCGACCAGACCTTCGTAGATCTCGATCTGGGTGGCGCGCAGGTTCGGTTCGGTCCGGCCGCCGCGCTCCAGCTGGATCAGCGCGTTGGGCTCCTCCGATCCGGCGGACAGGATGCCGCGCGGCCGGTGGTACTTGAAGCTGCGGCCGACGAGATGGACGCCGTTGGCGAGCAGGGCCGAGGCCAGCGTGTCGCCCTCGAAGCCCCTGTATCGGCGGCCGTTGAAGGTGAAGCCGACGGGCCGGCCACGGTCGATACGGCCGCCTGAAGAAGTGCGGAAAGCGTTGTTGGTCATGACCCGCTCCCCTGCTTGGGTTCCTTCGTCTCGACCACCTGTTCCACCGGCCGCTCCGCGACGGCATCGGTGCCGCCGATCGGATAGACCCGCAGGATCTGGTTGGTCACGGTATGGCGCTCGACGTTGAACCAGCGGCGGCAGCCATGGCTGTGAACCCAGCGTTCGCGGTGGGCGCCCTTGGGGTTGGTGCGCATGAACAGGAACTCGGCCCATTCGGCATCGCCGAGGGAAGACGGGTCGGCCGGGCGGGCGCGGTGGGCTTCGCCGCCGTAGCCGAATTCGGTCTCGTCGCGCGGGCCGCACCAGGGGCAGTTGATCAGGAGCATCCGGGAGTCCTCGAGTATCAGTGGGCGACGGCGGCGGCGCCGTGCTCGTCGATCAGGTGGCCGGTGGTGAAGCGTTCCAGGCCGAAGGCGGCGTTCAGCGCGTGCGGCTCGCCCCGGGCTATGGTATGGGCGAAGACGAAGCCGGACCCCGGCGTCGCCTTGAAGCCGCCGGTTCCCCAGCCGCAGTTGATGAACAGGTTCTCCACCGGCGTCTTCGAGATGATCGGGCTGGCGTCGGGACAGACATCGACGATGCCGCCCCACTGGCGCAGCATGCGCAGCCGGCTGAAGATCGGGAACAGCTCCAGCAGCGCACCCATCTGGTGCTCGATCACGTGGAAGCTGCCGCGCTGGCCATAGCCGGTATAGGCGTCGATGCCGGCGCCCATGACCAACTCGCCCTTGTCGGACTGGCTGACATAGACGTGGACGGTGTTGGACATCACGACGCAGTCGATAACCGGCTTGACCGGCTCCGACACCAGCGCCTGGAGCGGATGGCTCTCCACCGGAAGCCGCAGGTCGGCCATGCCGGCCACGACGCTGGAATGGCCGGCGGCGACGATGCCGACCTTACCGGCCTTGACGAAGCCCATGGAGGTCTCGACGCCGACCACCTTGCCGTTCTCGCGGCGGATGCCGGTGACCTCGCAGTTCTGGATGATATCGACGCCCCGGGCGCTGGCGGCCCGCGCGAAGCCCCAGGCGACCGCGTCGTGGCGGGCGGTGCCGGCGCGGCGCTGCAGGGTGCCGCCCATGATCGGGTAGCGGACATCCTTGGAGATGTTGATGATCGGGCAGAATTCCTTGACCTGCTCCGCCGTCAGCCACTCGCTGTCGATGCCGTTGAGGCGCAGGGCGTTGACCCGGCGCATTCCCTCGCGCACGTCGCCCAGGTTATGGGCGAGGTTGAGCACGCCGCGCTGGCTGAACATGATGTTGTAGTTCAGCTCCTGGCTCAGCCCCTCGTAGAGCTGGAGCGACTTCTCGTAGAGCGCCGCGCTCTCGTCCCACAGGTAGTTCGACCGGATGATGGTGGTGTTGCGGCCGGTGTTGCCGCCGCCCAGCCAGCTCCGCTCGATTACGGCCACGTTGGTGATGCCGTGCTCCTTGGCGAGGTAGTAGGCCGTCGCCAGCCCGTGCCCGCCGCCGCCGATGATCACGACGTCGTAGCCGTCGGCTTTCGGCCGGTTGTCGCGCCAGGCGCGGTCCCAATTCTGATGGTGGGACGCCGCGTTCTTCACGAGGGAGAAAATCGAGTATTTCGCCATGCCAGCCTCACCCTGTACCGTGGGCCAACGCTATCGCGGAATCACTGCCGGCTGCTAGAATGCAGCAGCCGATTCGGCATAACGGAAGCGACACGCCCCCGTCCCGACACGTCAGAAATCTACAATGAGCACGTCCTCCCCCATCATGGCCCCCGGGCGCTCCGCCACCACCGGCCGCGCCACGCTGATCGGCATCTCCGCGATCCTGATGTGGGCCCTGCTGGCTCCGCTCACGGCGCTGACCGGCGCGCTGCCGCCGTTCCAGACGGTGGCCGTCGCCTTCGCGATCGGGGGACTGACGGGGATCTGCGGCACCCTGGCGGGCGGCCGAAGCCCGGTGCGGGCCATGCGCCAGCCGGCCGCCGCCTGGGCCTTGAGCGTCGGCGGCCTGTTCGGCTTCCACTTCCTGTATTTCCTGTCGCTGAAATCGGCCCCGCCGGTCGAGGCCAACCTGATCAATTACCTGTGGCCGCTGTTCATCGTGCTGTTCTCGGCCCTGCTGCCCGGCGAGCGCCTGCGCTGGTGGCACATCGCCGGCGCCTTCGCCGGCTTGGCGGGAACGGCCCTGCTGGTGACCCGGGGCGGCGGCTTGGCGGTCCGCACCGAGTACCTGCCGGGCTACGTCGCGGCGCTGGGCAGCGCCCTGATCTGGACGACCTATTCGCTGCTGAACCGGCGTTTCGGGCAGGTGCCGACGGATGCGGTCGCGGGCTTCTGCCTCGCGACGGCGGTACTGGCGCTGGCGTGCCATCTGGCCTGGGAGACGACGGTCTGGCCGGACGACGCGGTCGGCTGGGCGGCGTTGATCGGGTTGGGGATCGGCCCGGTGGGCGCCGCCTTCTTCGCCTGGGACCATGGCGTCAAGCGCGGCGACATCCGCGCGCTGGGCGCCTTGTCATACGGGGCGCCGCTGATATCGACGCTGCTGATGATCACCTTCGGGCTGGCCGAGGGGCACTGGACGGTATGGGCTGCCTGCGCGCTGATCGTCGGTGGTGCCCTGCTGGCAAGCCGGGAGATGCTGCGGCGGTAGCACGCCGGCCGTTGAGTCGCCAGGTTGGCAGCGTAGTTGTCTTTTTCTGGCCACAGATAAACACAGATAAACTCAGATGAGTGTTGGTTTGGCACCGCGCCTTTCGCCAAAAAGACCTATCTGTGTTTATCTGCGTGCATCTGTGGCCCAAAAATTAGAGTTTCCCACACTTGAAGGCTGACGGCCGCCCTCACTCGAACAAGCGCCGGTCCGGCGGTACCATGTCCCGGTCCAGCGCCAGCGCCGTCACCGCCCGCAGTCCCTCCGCCAGCACCGCCGGTTCCGGTGCCGGCCCGTCCCGCCGCAGTTCGCTCGGGCTGACGCCGTAGACTTCGCGGAACTGGCGGGAGAAGTGGGCACAGTCGGCGAAGCCTGTCTCCTGGGCGATGTCGGTCACCGACCGGGCGGAGTTGCGCAGCAGCCAGTGGCCGTAGCGCAGGCGAAGCAGGCGGTAGAAGCCGGTCGGGCTCATCGCCGTGGCATCGCGGAACAGCCGCTCGAACTGGCGGGTGCTGACGCTCAGGCGGGATGCTATCTGCTCGACCGTCAGCGGATCGCTCAGGTTCTGCTCCATCAGAAGCAGCGCGCGGCGGACGCGGTCGTTGACGACGGCGGCCGCTCCCTCCATCGAGGCCGTCGGAGGCTGCGGCTGCGACTGGCCGGGCGGGCGGGCCTTGTCGATCAGCATGATGTGCATCGTCTTCTGGGCGCAGGCGGAGCCCAGGTGCCGCTCGATCAGGAAGGCGGCGAGGTCGGCGACACCCGCCCCGCCGGCGCAGGTGATGCGGTCGCGGTCCACGACGTAGAGCTGCTCCGCGACCGGCTGATGATCGGGAAACTCCTCCAGGTAGTCGCGGTAATGGTACCAGCTCACGCAGCAGCGCCGGTTGCGCATCAGCCCGGCGCGGCTGAGCACGAAGCTGCCGGTGCAGACCCCGACCAGCCCGACGCCTTGCGCCGCGGCGGTGCGCAGGTATTCGACCGCCTGCGCGTCCAGCTGGGGGCCGGCGTGGAGCAAGCCTCCGACCACCACGATGTAATCGAACTGGCGCGGGTCCTGGAACGCTTCCCAGCGGGCGACCGGGATGCCGCAGCTCGACCTGACCGGTTCGGGGGAGGAGCCCATGATGGTCCAGCGGCAGCGGATCTGCCGGCTGCCGTCGCCGTCGTCGGCGGCCAGCCGCAGCGCGTCCATGAAGGTCGACAGCGCCGTCAGCGTGAAGTTGTTGGTCAGGACGAACCCGACGGAAAGCCCGGTGCAGCTCATTTCGCCACCTCGGGCTGGCGGGCCGGCTCGACCAGGGGGCGGACCCGGTGACTGCTCTGGTCGGCCCTGGGCGCCACGCCGAAATAGTCGCGGTAACATTTGCTGAAATGCGTCGCCGAGACGAAGCCGCAGCTGATCGCCACTTCCATCACCGACATCCGGGTCTGGCACAGCAGCTGGCGCGCCCGCTGGAGCCGGAGCCCCAGGTAATGGCGCGCGGGAGAGCAGTTCATGAACTTGCGGAACAGCCGCTCGACGTTGCGCCGCGACTGGCCCAGCCGGCTGGACAGGGTCAGCAGGTCCAGCGGCTCCTCGATGTTCTCCAGCATCAGCTTGACGGCGGCGGCAAGTTCCTGCCGTTCGATGGCGGGATCGGGCTGGATCGCCTCCCGCTGGCGGACCGAGCCTTGGCGGATCTTTTCGTGCAGGAGTTGTTCGGCGATCGATACCGCCAGCTTATCGCCATGCGTCCGGGCGATGCGGTGGAGCATCATGTCCATCGCCGCCGTCCCGCCGGCGCAGGTGAAGCGGTTGCGGTCGACGGTGAACAGCTCGCCGGTCGCCTCGATCTCAGGATAAGTCTCGGCGAAGCCGGCCAGGTTCTCCCAGTGGATCGTGCAGCGATATCCGTTCAGCAGGCCGGCCCGCGCCAGGATGTGGCTGGCGGTGCAGAGGGAGCCGAACTCCACCCCCTGCGCCGCCCGTCGCCGCAGCCATGACAGCACGCCGCGGTCCTCGTACCAGTGGCCGTCGATGCCGCTGCACAGGACGATGGCGGGGATGTGGGGCGCCGCGTCGATGCCATGGTCCACCGCGATCCGCAGCCCGCAGCTCGCCTCTCCCGCGGTCCCGTCGGGGGAGAGCAATACCCAGCGGTACAGCTCCCGCCCGCTGATGTGGTTGGCGAGCCGGAGGGGCTCCAGGGCCGCCGTGAACGCGATCATCGAGAACCGGGGAATCAGCAGAAACCCCACCGTCTCAGGCGTGCTCGCGGTATGGCCCATGACTGGAGAGACCTCTCAGGACGCGCGGTTCACCGATGTATGCAGATTATGACTTCACCTTCTGGGCATCACCAAGGCAAGAGACGTTGCTTGGATCATCCGAAAGGGTTTCAAATACTCCCGGCTCACCCGGCGGAGCGATAGCTGGAAACCGCCGCTCCGGCCGGAACCGGCTGCCGGGCCGGAGCATCCCCCGCGACATAGTAGGGCACGTCGGCGCGCGGCAGCGCGTCCCGGCCCCGGATCACGTCGGCCAATTTCTCGGCCATCATGATGGTCGGCGCGTTCAAGTTCCCCGTGGTGATCTGCGGCATGATCGAGGCGTCGATCACGCGGAGCCGGTCCACCCCGTGGACCCTGCCTTGCCCGTCCACCACGGCCATGTCGTCGGTGCCCATCCGGCACGAGCAGGACGGGTGATAGGCGGTCTCGCCATGCTGCCGGACGAACTCGTCCAGTTCGGCGTCGGACTGGAAGTTCACGCCGGGGCTGATCTCCCGCCCGCGATAGGGGTCCAGCGCCGGCTGCGCCATGATCTCGCGGGTGATGCGGATGGCGTCGCGGAACTCCCGCCAGTCCTGGGCGGTGGACATGTAGTTGAACAGGATGCTCGGCGCCTCGCGCGGATCGCGTGACTTCGCATGGATGCGGCCCCGGCTGGGCGACCGCATGGAGCCGACATGGGCCTGGAAGCCGTGGGCGTTCACCGCGTTGGTGCCGTTGTAGTTAATCGCCACGGGTAGGAAATGGTACTGGATGTTCGGCCAGGCGAAGCTCTCGTCCGAGCGGATGAAGCCGCCCGCCTCGAACTGGTTGCTGGCCCCGGTGCCGGTGCCCATGAACAGCCACTCCGCCCCGATCGCCGGTTGGTTCCACCATTTCAGCGCGGGATAGAGCGACACCGGCTGGGTGCACTCGTACTGCAGGTACATCTCCAGATGGTCCTGGAGGTTGGCGCCGACGCCGGGGATCTCCGCCACCGGCGATACGCCGAGGTCGCGCAGGAGGTCGGCGGGACCGAGGCCGGAGCGCTGCAGCAGGGCCGGCGAAGCGATGGCGCCGGCGCAGACCAGGACCTCGCGGCGGGCATGCGCCGTCACCGGCTCGCCCTTGCGCAGGTACGACACGCCGACGGCGCGCTTGCCGTCGAACAGCACCCGGTCGCTCAGCGCGTGGGTGACGATGGTCAGGCCCGGCCTGCCCTTCGCCATGTCCAGGTAGCCCCGCGCGGTGCTGGCCCGGCGGCCCTGCGGCGTGACGGTCCGGTCCATCGGGCCGAAGCCTTCCTGCCGATAGCCGTTCAGGTCGTCGGTATGCGGATACCCCGCCTGCACCCCCGCCTCTATCATGGCATGGTAGAGCGGGTTGTTATGGGTCTTCGGCGTCGCCACGCTGACCGGGCCGTCGCCGCCATGGTATTCGTTCGGCCCGATGTCGCGGCTTTCCGCCTTGCGGAAATAGGGCAGGCAGTCGCGGTAGCTCCAGCCGTCAAGGCCGAACTGCTCCGCCCAGTTGTCGTAGTCCATCGCGTTGCCGCGGATGTAGCACATGCCGTTGATCAGCGACGAGCCGCCCAGCCCCTTGCCCCGGCCGCATTCCATGCGCCGGTTGTTCATGAAGGGCTCGGGCTCGGTCAGGTAGGCCCAGTTGTAGCGCCGCCCCTGGAGCGGGAAGGCCAGCGCCGCCGGCATCTGGGTGCGGAAATCCATCCGGTGGTCCGGCCCGCCGGCCTCCAGCAGCAGGACGCTGACTCCCTCGTCCTCGGTCAGGCGGGCGGCCAGCACGTTCCCGGCCGAGCCGGCGCCGACGATGATGTAGTCGAACTCCTGGATGGTAGGCATCGTTCAGGTCCCTCCTGGAAAGACGGGAGCGTTTCAAAAACCCGGAAGATCAGAATACCGAGGCGAAATCGCCCAGCTCGACCTGGACAGACTTGATCCGGGTATAGTGTTCGAGCGTGCCGAGGCCGTTCTCGCGGCCGATGCCCGACTGCTTGTAGCCGCCGACCGGCATCTCGGGCGGCGATTCGCCCCAGCTGTTGATCCAGCAGATGCCCGCCTCAAGCCTGTGGATCACGCGGTGCGCGGTGGTCAGGCTCTCGGTCACCAGCCCGGCGGCGAGGCCGTAGGAGGTGGCGTTGGCGCGGCGGACCACCTCGTCCTCGTCGTCGAAGCCCAGCAGGCTCATAACCGGGCCGAAGATCTCCTCCCGCACGATCGCCATGTCGTCGCGGCAGTCGGCGAAGATGGTGGGTTCGACGAAGGCGCCCTTGTCGAACGGCGCCCGGGTGACGCGCGATCCGCCGGCAAGAAGCCTGGCACCCTCCTTGCGGCCCAACTCGATGTAGCGGAGCACCTTCTCCAGGTGGCCGAAGCTGGACAGCGGGCCGAAATTGGTCCGCGGGTCGAGCGGATCACCCAGCCGGATGCGCTTGACGCGCTCCAGAAGCCGCGACTGGAAATCCTCCATGACGGAGCGGTGGACGAAGACCCGGGTGCCGTTGGTGCAGACCTGGCCGGAGCTGTAGAAGTTCGCCATCATCGCGATGTCGGCGGCGCGGTCCAGGTCGGCGTCGGGGAAGACGATCAGCGGCGACTTGCCGCCCAGTTCCATCGTCACTTCCTTCAACGTGGAGCCGCCGGCCGCCGCCATCACCTTGCGGCCGGTCTCGACGCCGCCGGTGAAGGAGATCTTCTCGATGCCGGGATGCTCGGCCAGCAGCGCGCCGACCCGGCCGTCACCCTGGACGACGTTGAACACGCCGTCGGGCAATCCCGCTTCCGTGTAGATCTCCGCCAGCTTGAGGGCGGTCAGCGGGGTGACCTCGCTGGGCTTGAAGATCATCGCGTTGCCGGCGGCCAGCGCCGGGGCGGACTTCCACAGGGCGATCTGGATCGGGTAGTTCCAGGCGCCGATGCCGGCGACCACGCCCAGCGGCTCCCGCCTGGTATAGACGAAGGACGAGGCGCGCAGCGGGATCTGCTGCCCCTCGATCGCCGGAACCAGCCCGGCATAGTATTCCAGCACGTCGGCGCCGGTCACGATGTCCACGACGCTCGTCTCGCTCAGCGGCTTGCCGGTGTCCAGCGTCTCCAGTTCGGCCAGTTCGTCGTTGCGCTCCCGCAGGATCTCGACGGCGCGGCGCAGGATGCGCGAGCGCTGCATGGCGGACAGGTCCATCCAGGCACGCTGCCCCTCCCGGGCGCTGGCGACGGCACGGTCGATGTCGGCGGCCGAGGCTTGGCTCACTTCGGCCAGCACCTCGCCGGTCGCCGGGTTGACCGTCGTGAAGGCAGCGCCCCCCTCGGCCGCCGAAGTGCTGCCATGAATGTAAAGCTGCTGCTGCCCGAACCTGGCCATCACACCCTCCCCGTCCCGCATATACCGATCGTTCCGTTCCGATCCGTTTCGATGTAATGGTTTTATATTGAACGTTCAACCAAAAAAGATTCGGCGACGGATCGGGAACTCCGGGCGATCTTCTTCGAAGCCGCTCAGGTCTTATGGAATGACACCATTAAGGTGTATCTTGACATTGAGGGCAGAAGGCGCAATTTGCCCCGATGACGGAGAAACGGAAGCCGACCTACGATCTGGATGCCTTCAAGGCTGCATTCGACAGTGCTGGAAAGCTCCGGGCGACGGGCTCAGCGATAAGGGGGGGCGGCAGCACTGGGATTCGGCCGCACCGAGATCGTGGCGACACTGCAGACCATGCGGCGATCTCATTTCTACAAGTCCATGACAGCCTATGCGGATCATCGGGTCTGGCAGGACGTGTACCATGTGCCATCGTCAGCAGGGATGCTGTACGTGAAGTTTACCGCCGATACCGTGACCGAATTCCTGCTGCTGTCCTTCAAGGAGAAAGACGATGAGTGATCCCGTCTGTCCCCAGACAGGAGCGCCCATGTACCGCGACACGCGGCCTATGACGCTGTCTTACCGGACTGAAAGCATCACCTTCGACATGCCGGGATGGTATTGCGACATGTCGGGCGAAAGCATCCATACCGGTGCCGACATGAAGGTTTCCGACCGGATGCTGAACCGGCTCAAGGCCCGGACCGAAGGATTGCTCGAACCGGAGGAGGTCCGCCGCATCCGCAAGAAACTCGGCCTCACCCAGGAACAGGCCGGGCAGCTCGTCGGCGGCGGCCCGCGCGCTTTTCAGAAATACGAAAACGGCGATCTGCTGCCCAGCAGGGCCATCAGCAGCGCCCTTGTCCTGCTCGACCACGACCCCGACGGTTTGAAGGTGCTCAGAGGGCGGAGCGGGAAAGCCGACATGGGGTCACTGGATAAACCGCATGAGGGGCCGCAACCCTGAGCGGCCTCATCTATCCCGCCGCGTCAATCCTGCGCCCGAGCTGCGACGCGAGATAGCTCTGCACGATCGCCCGCGCCGTGTCGGACTTCTCGACGCCTTCGAGGGAGGCGCGCAGCCACAGCCCGTCGATCAGGGCGGCAAGGCCGGTCGCCGCCTCCTCGGCGCGATCGGACGGCAGCAGGCGGCGCAGGTCGTAGAGCAGGTTGGAGCGCAGGCGCCGGGCGTTGACGCGCTGCAGGCGGGCCAGTTCGGGCACGTGCGGGACCTGCGCCCAGAAGGCGAGCCAGGCGACGATCACCGGCCGGTCGAACTGGTTGGCCGCGAAATTGCCGTCGATGATGGCGGCCAGGCGCTGTTCCGGCGAGGAGGCCGCCGCCAACCGCCCGACAACGTCCAGGCGCAGCTGCTGCAGAAGATTTCGCATCGTCGCCTCAAGAAGGTCGTCCTTGCTGCCGAAATAATGATGTATGATGCCGGTGGAAACGCCCGCTTCCTTGCTGATCCGTGATATGGTCGCATCAGCGAAACCGTAGCGGCTGATCGACGTGATCGTCGCCTCGATAAGCTGCTGTCGGCGTATTGGCTCCATACCGACTTTCGGCATGAGTTGATCCTCACCTTCTGGTTTTATCCGAAGGGGAACTTAGCTTTTTTTTATTGGACGATCAATCAAAATAAGCTATCTGTGTTCGGCATCACGGGCATGAACTGCGGGAGTTACCTGATGCAGACCTACACGCGCACGCCGAAATTTGGCGCCCTCGCACGCACCCTGGCGCTGGCCTTCACGGTATCGGCCGTAGCCTTGACGGCGGCCGTCCCCGGTCCCTCGGCCGCGGCGGAACCCGACCAGTGCAGGGCGGTACGCTTCGGCGACGTCGGCTGGAGCGACATCGCCGCGACCACGGGGACGGCATCGGTCGTGCTCCAGGGGCTGGGCTACAAGACGACGACCCAGATCGCGTCGGTGCCGGTGGTGTTCCTGGGGCTGAAGAAGAAGGACATCGACGTCTTCCTGGGCAACTGGATGCCGACGATGGAAACGTTCATCCGGCCCTATATCGAGGACAAGTCGATCGAGGTCGTGCGCGCCAACCTCGAGGGCGCCAAGTACACCCTGGCGGTCCCGTCATACGCCGCCGAGGGCGGCCTCCGCGACTTCTCGGACATCGCGAAGTTCAAGGACAAGCTCGACGGCAGGATCTACGGGATCGAGGCCGGCAACGACGGCAACGTGATCATCGACAACATGATCAAGGCCGATGCCTTCGGCCTGAAGGGCTTTCGGCTGGTCGAGTCCAGCGAAGCCGGCATGTTGAGCCAGATCAAGCGGGCCCAGCGGTCCAAGGAGTGGGCGGTCTTCCTGGGCTGGGAACCCCACCCGATGAACAAGTCGATCGACATGACCTACCTGACCGGCGGCGACGAATGGTTCGGGCCCAACCTGGGCGGGGCGACGGTCTACACCAACGTGCCGGCGGGTTATCGGCAGACCTGCCCGAACGTCGGCAAGTTCCTCGAGAATCTCGTGTTCGACCTGAACATGGAGAACGAGATCATGACGTCGATCATCGACGAAAAGCAGGCGCCGGAGGCTGCGGCGACGGCTTGGCTGAAGAGCAACCCCGCGGTTCTGGAAACATGGCTCAAGGGCGTCACCACCGTGGATGGCAAGGACGGCCTGGCGGCGGTCAGGAAGCATCTCGGCATCTCCTGATCCGGCACGCCTTATCCGGTCGGGGGAATCGGCCGGCGGACCGGGCCGTGGATGAAGTTTGTCGCAAAAAGGCAGGCAAGCCTTGTGCAGACGCCCAAATAATGGTCGCCTGGACCTTGCGACTTCTCCTGCCGTCCCTTTGCCCATCGGACCCCATGCCATGGACTCCCGGTTGATCCCGACGAAAGAAGCCCCGCCGACCTTGGAGGACGCCTGCGTGATCCAGGTCGGCGGCACCCTCGCCGATTGGGTGGGAACGGCCGACTGGATAGCGCTGGCGGCGCGGCTGGGTGCCGTACGCCCGACGATCATCGTGCCGACCGGCGGCCCCTTCGTCGATACGGTTCGGGAAGCCGAGGACATGTGGCGACTCCATCCCGCCGTCGTGCGACGGATGACGCTGCTGGCGATGGACAGCTTCGCCCTGCTGCTGCATGGCATCCACCCCGAGATCGGGATCGCGGCCGGTCCGGCGGAGATGAAGGCCAACGCCGCCACCGGGCGAGCCAGCGTCTGGCTGCCGTCTTCCCTGGCGCAAACGCGGCGGGAATTGATCGAGGATTGGGACGCGGCCTCGGACAGCCTCGCGGCGTGGCTCGCGGTGGAGATCCGCGCGGAGCGGCTGATCCTGGTCAAGGCGGGGGCCTGCCCGTGCCATTCCGTCGAGGCTCTCGGGGCGGATACCGCCGCGATGGTGCGCGACGGGGTCCTGAGCCCCGGCTTCCCGGTCTGGCGGCGCCGGTTCGGAGGCGCCGTCTGGTGCGTGGAGCGCGAGCGGGTGGAGGACGTGGCCGCCGCGCTGGAACAGGGCGGCGGCTTCGGATGCCCGCTGGCCGCGACACCCCTGATGGGCGTCGCGGCGCCGGAACGTTAGGGCCGCCCCCCCGGCCCGGTCTTCAGGCGGAGCGACGCCCGGTCAGGCGGCGGCCGATCGCGCCGGCGATCAGGCCCAGCAGCCAGACTCCCAGGGCTACGGCGACGCTGGCGCCGATCACGAAGATCCACTGCGACTGCTGGAAGCCGCAGTCGCAGACACTGTAAAGATATGCGAAGACCGCCCCGCCGCACAGCAGGGCGAAGATGGCACTGATCACCGCCGGCTCTCCATCGTTCAGGCCTGGGCCGCGAGGGCGTAGAGCCGGGCCTCGGTCTCGGCCAGGACCCAGCCTTCCACCTTGACCGTCCTGCCCTCGGCGAAGTCCTTCCGGATGCGGCCGCGCAGCCAGCCATGGATCTCGGCGTCGGGAGAGCCGGCGAGGCGGCCGCGCTCGGCGCCGAAGATCGTGTCGACCAGGACTTCGCGCGGCTGGCACAGGGCGGCGTGGCCCTGGCAGGCGAAGCCGACGCGGCGCGCGTCGTTCGGCCGGGAGAACATCCGGAGCGCCCGGTCGGCCAGATCGCGGTCTCCCGCCCTTTCCGGCAGGGCGAAGGCGCCGGCCGGGGACGGGGCCACGGCGGCCAGCCCGGTGACGGCGGCGAAGCCGGCGAGGGCGGAGCGGCGGGTAAGCTTCATGCGGGTGCTCATGCTGTCAACAGCCCCTTCAGATGTCCGGCCAGCCGGACGGAAAGCGCGGTGATGGTGAAGGTCGGGTTGGAGGTGCCGACCGTCGTGAAGACCGAATTGCCGACGACGTAGAGATTGCCGACGCCGTGGACCCTGCAATCGGCATCGACGACGCCGTCGCGCGGATCGGCGCTCATCCGGGTCGTGCCGGCATGGTGGAAGCCCCAGGTGTCGAAGCGCGACCAGACATTGGGATCGTCCTCCATGGCGATCTGCATCCGGCCGAGGCCGAGACGCCCCAGCTCCTCGCCCATCAGTTCCATGGAGCGGACCACGCTGTGCTTCTCGATCTCCTGCGTCGCCCAGTGCAGGTTGATCCGGCGCAGGCCCAGATCGTCGACCTGATCGGTCAGGGTGATGCGGCTGTCGGGGTTGGGGACCTGCTCGACCTCCATCTTCAGCAGCCAGACCGCCATGTTGCCCGGGTCGCCGGTGATCCGGCGGGCGAGGTTGCCGGCGACATAGTCGATGTCGCAGATGATGTTGCCGACATGGACGTTGAAGTCGCGAACCCAGCCGCCGCCCGAGACGAATTTCTTCAGCCCGTCGCGGATCGCAGCCAGCGACCGGTCGCCCTGGGTGCGGATGCCGTCATAGAGTTCCAGGCTGAACTGCGCGTTGCACATCCGCTCGGCGCGGATCGTCTCCTCGCTGAGGTGCAGGGAACCCTCGATGTATTCGCCGCTCGGCACCGTGTTCCGGCGGTAGAAGCTGAGGTCGGTCGAACCGTCGGACAGCAGGATCATGCCGGGGCTGGCGACCCGGTGCTCCATGAAGAACCGGCCGACATTGTCATGGTCGTTTCCGATGCCGTTGGGCCGCACCTTGTTGGCGTTCAGCAGCATCCGCGGGTTTTCCATCCCGCCGCAGGCCAGCACGAAATGGCGGGCGCGGAAGGTGGAGCGGTTGCCCGCCGCGTTCACGACGGTCACTTCCCGGATCAGGTTCTCGGTCTCGCCGATCACCAGGTCGACGACGCTGCAATTGAGGTAGCAGGTGACGTTGGGCGACGCCTTCACGGCATCCCGGTGGACCTCGCCGAAGCGGGTCGCGTGGATCTGGGTGGCGCCGGTGTGGAACCGCTTGGGGTCGAACGGCAGAACCGGCAAGCCGGCCGCCTTGGACCAGTACTCGCCGTCGAACAGATGGGGGTTGAGGCCGATGATCTCGGTCGCGCGCGGATAGTGGGCCTTGACGTCGTCCAGGGTGATCGGCCAGCCGCTGTGCGGGATCCAGTCACGCTTCTCGAAATCGATCGGGTCCAGGCTGCGGCAATAGCCGCCCCAATGGTTCGTCGTTCCCCCGAAATAGCGCAGGCGGCAGGCGTCCAGATCGGCATACTCGATACCGGTCTGGGTGCCCTCGTAATTGGGTTGGCCGTTCTCCGGATACTCGAAGCCGCCCGCTTCGATGATGGATACCCGGAAGGGCGCACCGGTCAGTTCCAGCGCCATCGTGATGCCGGCGGCACCGGCACCGATGATGCAGATTTCAGTCTCGATGACTTCGCCGGAAGGTATCTCGGCGCCTTCTAAGATCATGTCTCAATCATTCCCTGATCACTGGCCCTGGGCACGGCGAGCGCGAGCCTATGTTTCGCCCCGGACGCGGACAATCGAGCAGGGTTGGTACCCCTATCGCCACATATCTAAGGTAGAGCAACCGGCCCGGCCACAAACGTGTTTCCCCGGCACCGACGATTCAAGGAGACTCCTATGGCCCACATGGATACCGCCTTCGTGTTCGACCTGGACGGCACGCTGATCGACAGCGTCTACCAGCACGTGCTGGCATGGCAGGAAGCGCTGGACGCCGAGGGGATCGATCTGTCCGCCTGGCGCATCCACCGCAAGATCGGCATGAGCGGCGGGCTGTTCACCAACATGCTGGTCCGGGAGACAGGCCTCGACATCGAGCAGGACCTGCTGGACCGGCTGCGGGCGCGCCACGCCGAGGCCTACCGGCGGCAGTCCGGCCGGCTGCGGGCCCTGCCGGGATCGCGGGAACTGCTGGCGCACCTGACGAACTCCGGCATTCCCTGGACGATCGCGACCAGCGGCAGGATGGAGACGGCGGCGCCCGCGCTTGAGGTGCTGGGAATCGACCTGGAGAAGATCAAGGTCGTGACCCGCGACCAGGTCAAGTACGCCAAACCGGACCCCGACCTGTTCCTGACCGCGGTCGAACGGCTGGGCGTCGATATCCAGTCCACCATCGTGGTCGGCGACAGCATCTGGGACACGCTGGCGGCCCAGCGCGCCCGCGCGCTGAGCGTCGGCCTGCTGTGCGGCGGCTACGGCGCCGACGAGCTCCAGCGGGCGGGAGCCTTCCGGGTCTACGAGGATCCGGCCGACCTGCTGAAGCACCTGGACGAGGTCGGCGGCCGGCGCTGACCGGTGGCGGGCCGGACCAGGAACAAGGGATGCCGACCATGCGTTCTGTCCGGCATGGAAAATTCCTATCCGCTGCCGCGCACGGCGCGGGCGATGATCGCCCGCCGGCCGTTGGTTGCCAAGGCCTGCTCCCCGGAACCGACCGGGGTGGCGGGCCTTGACCTGATCGTCCGCAACTTCTGTCTCGACGACCCCGGACCCGTCGCCCAGGCGGTCAAAATCGCGGGACGATACGGCATCAAACGCCACGTCCTGATCCCCGCCTTCGCCCTGTGCTGGGCGGCGGGCAGTCATCGCGACCTGCCGGCGCTGGAGCAGGCCGGCAGGATCGGCGTGACCGGCGTGGTGGCGACGGCGCTGGTATCCGAAGCGATCAAGCGCAACCTGTGCCGCTCCCGCCCCTGCGACTGCGGCGATGCCGGCGAATGGGGCACCGAGGGCGCCCGCTCCTTCCCCTCCGGCCATGCGGGAAGCGCTTTCGCGGCCGCCACGGCGGTGGCCCTCGCGGCCGGGGACCGACGCATCGGCGGGGGCGTCTTCGCGGTAGCCGGCGTGCTGGCGGGCGGGCGGGTCTACGCCGACCGGCACTGGACCTCCGACGTGGTCGCCGGCGCCGTCCTGGGCACGGCGGTCACCGCGCTGGCGGCGTGGTGGCTGGGAGTACGGCGCTAGGAAAGAATGAGGAGATGGTGTCCGCGGCGGGATTCGAACCCACGGCCCCAGGATTCATCCCACTTCGGCTTTCGCCGCCGCCGGGCTATCGATCTGCCCGGCGTTCGTGGTCTGGACTGTCCCTTCACCATGGGCCGAAGCCGACAGGTGCCGCCCGTCCAGTCTCTACACCTTCCCCGACCTTTCGGAGGGGGCTTGGCTCGGGATCGGCAAGGTGCCGTCGGCACCGGAGCTTTCCCCGACTTTGAGCGGATCCGCCGCGCGGTTTCCCCTCGCGACGCCCAATTGAACTAGGAATCCTGTGCTCTATCCTGCTGAGCTACGCGGACATTATCTCCTGTGGAATGTCTAGCGGTTTTCGCCCCCTGCGGCAACCCGCAAATCGCCCGCCCCGGATCAACCTGCCCGTATCGACCTGGGGCACCGGCCATGCTATTTCCATGGACATGACCGACACCGCCCAGACCGATTCCGTCCAGACGGAAACCGCCGCCAAACCCGCCGATGGCCTCTATCTGGTGGATGGCTCCGGATTCATCTTCCGCGCCTACCACGCCATTCCGCCGCTGACCCGCGCCGACGGCACCCCGGTCAACGCGGTGATGGGCTTCACCAACATGCTGATGAAGCTGCTGGCGGACCATCATGCCGAGGCGGTGGCGGTGGTCTTCGACAGCAAGCGGCTGAACTTCCGGAACGAGTTCTACGCCGATTACAAGGCCCACCGGCCCGAACCGCCGGAGGAGCTGAAGCCCCAGTTCGGCATCATCCGCGAAGCGGTCGAGGCCTTCTGCGTACCGTCGATCGAGCTGGAGGGGTACGAGGCCGACGACCTGATCGCGACATACGCGCGCCTCGCCCGCGAGCAGGGGCGGCAGGTGACGATCGTCTCCTCCGACAAGGACCTGATGCAGCTGGTCAGCGACGGCGTCGCCATGCTGGACCCGATGAAGAACAAGCCGATCGGGCCGGAAGAGGTCTTCGAGAAGTTCGGCGTGACGCCGGACAAGGTGGTGGACGTGCAGGCGCTGGCCGGCGACCCGGTGGACAACGTGCCGGGCGTTCCCGGCATCGGCGTCAAGACCGCGGCCCAGCTGATCGGCGAGTACGGCGACCTGGAACAGCTTCTGGAGCGGGCCGGCGAGATCAAGCAGCCCAAGCGCCGTCAAGCCCTGATCGATAATGCGGAGCTGGCGCGGATCTCCAAGCGGCTGGTCCGGCTGGACGACCAAGCCCCGGTGCCGGTGCCGCTCGACGACCTGAAGGTGCGCGAGCCTGACCACGAGAAGCTGCTGGGCTTCCTGCGGCAGCAGGGATTCCGGTCGATCATCACCCGGGTCGAGAACGAGATCCGCGCCGACGGCAAGTTGGTGGACGGCGCCTCCGCCCCGGCCGGCCCGGCGGGGACCGTGGCAGCTCCGGCCTCCGCGCCGGAGGCGAAGCCCCGGGCGCAGTTCGGCGGCAAGGGCACCTACGAGCTGGTCCAGACCGCCGAGGCGCTGGACCGCTGGATCGCCGCCGCCCATGCCGCGGGAACGGTTGCGGTCGATACCGAGACCGACTCGCTCAGTGCCTGCAGCACCCGGCTGGTCGGCGTCTCGATGGCGGTGGAACAGGGGGCGGCCTGCTATATCCCGGTCGGCCATGTCGGCCCGGGGGGTGCTCCGGCGGAAGGATCGCTCGACCTCAGCCCGTCCGACGCGCCGCCGCAATTACCGATCGCCGAGGTGGTGGCGAAGCTGAAGCCGCTTCTGGAAGACCCGACCGTGCTGAAGGTCGGGCATAACCTGAAGTTCGATATCCAGGTGTTCGGCAGCCACGGCATCCGGCTCTCCCCGATCGACGACACCATGCTGATCAGCTACGTGCTGGAGACGGGATTGCACGGCCATGGCATGGACGAGCTGTCCAAGCTCCATTGCGACTATGCGCCGATCACCTACGACCAGGTGACCGGCACCGGCAAGTCGCGGGTCACCTTCGACCGGGTGCCGCTGGACAAGGCGACCGAGTACGCGGCGGAGGACGCCGACGTGACGCTCCGCCTGCATCACGCGCTGAAACCCCGGCTGGTCCAGGAACGGCTGACCACCCTCTACGAGACGATCGAGCGGCCGCTGGTCCCCGTCATCGCCGACATGGAGGCCTGCGGCATCCTGGTGGACCGCGACGTGCTCAAGGAGCTGTCGGGCGACCTGGCGTCCAGGCTGGCCGAGCTGGAGACCGCGATCCACCGGCTGGCCGGCCATCCCTTCAACGTCGGCTCGCCCAAGCAGCTGGGCGACGTGCTGTTCGGCGAGATGGGTCTCCAGGGCGGCAAGAAAGGCAAGACCGGCGCCTATTCAACCGACAGCGCCACGCTGGAGCCGCTGGCCGAGCAGGGCCACGACATCGTGCAGAAGGTGCTGGACTGGCGCCAGTTCTCCAAGCTGAAGAGCACCTACACCGACAGCCTGCAGCAGCAGATCGACGCCAAGACCGGCCGGGTCCACACCTCGTTCTCGCTGGCGATCACCAACACCGGCCGGCTGTCGTCAAACGATCCCAACCTGCAGAACATCCCGATCCGCACCGAGGAAGGCCGCAAGATCCGCCGTGCCTTCATCGCCAAGCCGGGCCATGTGCTGCTGTCGGTCGACTATTCCCAGATCGAGTTGCGGCTGGTCGCCGAGATGGCCGGGATCGAGGCGCTGAAGCACGCCTTCCGCGAGAACATCGACATCCACGCCATGACCGCGTCCCAGGTGTTCGGCGTGCCGCTGGACCAGATGACCGGGGAGATCCGGCGCAAGGCCAAGGCGATCAATTTCGGCATCATCTACGGCATCAGCGGCTTCGGCCTGGGCCGCCAGCTCGGCATCTCGGCGGGAGAGGCCAACGCCTTCATCAAGAGATACCTGGAGCGCTTCTCCGAACTGGCCGCCTACATGGAGCAGACGAAGGAGTTCTGCCGGAAGAACGGCTACGTCACGACCCTGTTCGGCCGCCGCTGCCACATCCAGGGCATCACCGAGCGGAACCCGGCGCGCCGCCAGTTCGCCGAGCGGCAGGCGATCAACGCGCCGATCCAGGGGACCGCGGCCGACATCATCAAGCGCGCCATGGTCCGCATCCCCCCGGCGCTGGAGGCGGCTGGCCTGACGGGCCGCATGCTGCTCCAGGTCCATGACGAACTGGTGTTCGAGGTACCGGAGGCCGAGGCGGCCGAGACCTCCGATACCGTCCGCCGCGTGATGGAAGGTGCCGCGAGCCTGGGCGTGCCGCTGGTCGCCGAGGCCGGTACGGGACACAGCTGGGCCGACGCGCACTGAGCGCGGCGGCCACCGGCATCAGTTCGCCCTGCGCCCCGTGAACACCGCGTCCAGGCTGGGGGCGTCGAGGATGTTCTCGGCCCATTCGTCCAGATCGCCGTCAGGGGCGCCGAGCACCCGTTCCAGCGTCGATTCGGGCACGGCACCGAAGCGCCGCCTAAGCTGGCGCAACAACAGGTCGGCCTTGCCCTCTGCCTTGCCTTCCGCCTTCCACTGTTCCGCTGCGATCGACATGATCCTGGCCTCCTGACCTGGAACGATCTCGGTCAGCGCGTCCCGAAGGACCGCCGCGTTGATCTCGTTCGGCTCTGCGATAAGGTAGCGTACCAGCGCAACCAAGTCATCAAAGCCGATGGCCAGCGCCGCCCGGCCGAGCTTCACCAGCAGCTCGTAAAGGTCGCCGCGGCGGCTGCCATGCTTCAGGATCAGCAAGCCGACCCGAAGCACCTTTTCGCGCGACAGGCTGGCGCCGTCGATGCGGCCAAGATCGGCCAGCGAGTAGCGGAAATCCAGGAGGTACGGCCGCAGCATCTCGTCGCCCAGCTCCATCCCGGCGGCGAAATCGAGGGGTATCCGCCACTCC
This sequence comes from Skermanella rosea, assembly GCF_016806835.2. Taxonomy (NCBI): domain Bacteria; kingdom Pseudomonadati; phylum Pseudomonadota; class Alphaproteobacteria; order Rhodospirillales; family Azospirillaceae; genus Skermanella; species Skermanella rosea. The sequence continues at coordinate 5,325,234 of NZ_CP086111.1, forward strand.
GCCTCGCCGTGATAGACCACGAGCGGCAGGATGGGCGGCAGCGGCTTCAGCCTGCCGTCGGCATCCCTGCCCTCCCGCTGGACCCACCACTGCCAGATCTTGACCTCGTAGCCGAGCAGCTGAAGACCGATTCGCGGTTCCGGCCAGGCCTTGTGCTCCAGCAGGGCATAGATGAAGGCGGCCCCGCCCGTGAGGGTGCGGGTCCGGTAAAGCCGATCGGTGCGGTATTCCTGAAGTTCCCGATCGACGAAGGAGCCGTGCTCCAGCACGGGATCCTCCGGGGACAACTGGCGAGCGACTTCTTCCGGAAGGCGCTCGCGGATCAGGGCGCCTGCCGCGCCGGGCTGATCGAGCAGGCGCTTGAAGAAATGGTCGTGGCGCTGGATCAGGCGGGAGGTCATCGACGGGAACATCCGGTTGGAGACACATGCGTGAGTATTCGCATGCCCGACCGGCGTTTCCCTATCGAAGCGTCCGTCGCGCGGCTGCGTCAAATCGGCCGCGCGACGGTCCTCCGGTCAGACCGCGACCTTGAACTCGGCCTCGGTCTTGGACTTGATGTCGTCCACGGTCACGCCGGGAGCGACCTCGATCAGGGTCAGGCCGCCACCGTTCTCATCGATCTGGAAGACTCCCATGTCGGTGATGATCATGTCGACCACCGCGGCCCCGGTCAGCGGCAGGGTGCACTGCTTCAGGATCTTCGGCTCGCCGTCCTTGGAGGCGTGCTCCATCACCACGACCACCTTCTTGACCCCGGCGACCAGGTCCATGGCGCCGCCCATGCCCTTGACCATCTTGCCCGGGATCATCCAGTTCGCCAGGTCGCCGTTGGCCGCCACCTGCATGGCGCCGAGGATCGACAGGTCGATATGGCCGCCGCGGATCATGCCGAAGCTGTCCGCGCTGCTGAAGTAGCTGGTCTTCGACAGCTCCGTGATCGTCTGCTTGCCGGCGTTGATCAGGTCGGGGTCCTCCTCCCCCTCGTAGGGGAACGGGCCCATGCCCAGCATGCCGTTCTCGCTCTGGAGCGTCACCTCGATCCCGTCCGGGATATAGTTCGCCACCAGGGTCGGGATGCCGATCCCTAAGTTGACGTAGAAGCCGTCGCGCAGTTCCTTCGCGGCGCGCGCCGCCATCTCTTCGCGGGTCCAAGCCATGTTCTTATCTCCTCCCCTGTTGGTCAGGCGCGCTTGCGGACGGTGCGCTGCTCGATGCGCTTGCCGGCATCGGCCACGTGGATGATGCGCTTGACGAAGATGCCGGGCGTGATGATGTGGTCGGGATCGATCTCGCCGGGCTGCACCAGGTGCTCGACCTCGGCCACGGTGACCTTGGCCGCCGTCGCCATCATCGGGTTGAAGTTGCGCGCGGTCTTGCGGTAGACGAGGTTGCCCTCGGTGTCGCCCTTCCAGGCGTGGACCACCGCCAGGTCGGCGAACAGGCCGCGCTCCATCACGTAGGTCTCGCCGTCGAACTCGCGGACTTCCTTGCCATCCGCTACCGAGGTGCCGACGCCGGTCTTGGTGAAGAAGGCCGGGATGCCGGCGCCGCCGGCGCGGATGCGCTCGGCCAGGGTGCCCTGCGGGTTGAACTCGATCTCCAGTTCGCCGGCCAGGTACTGCTTGGCGAAGGTCTTGTTCTCGCCGACATAGGACGAGATCATCTTGGCGATCTGGCGGGTCTCCAGCAGGACGCCCAGGCCGACATTGTCGATGCCCGCGTTGTTGGAGATCACGGTCAGGCCCTTGACCCCGGAATCGCGGATCGCCTCGATCAGCACCTCCGGGATGCCGCACAGGCCGAAGCCGCCGGCCATGATCGTCATGTCGTCGAAGAGCAGCCCTTCCAGGGCGCTCTTGGCGTCGGCGTAGACCTTCTTCATCCCTTTATCCTTGTCTCTTTATCGTTGTTACGCCCATTGATCCGGTCCGGAACCTGATCGGCGCACTTGCCCGCCGTCAGCCGGGCCGTTACCGTCAGGGCTATTGCCGTCGGAGCCATTGTCTCCAGGGATAGTGCGGTGCGACATCCCCTGTCAATCCGGCGCATGCCCGTCGAGGGGTCTTCCCCCAAGCTTTCGACAATCTCCCGCGCACCCATTACACGGCTCCGGGCGTTGTAGCGCCAATCGGTTCCCGCGGCCTCTACCAACGGCGAGATCGTCCATCATGCCCAATCCTCGAACCGGGACACCGCATCCGCCATGCTCGACCTGGCACTGACCTCGGCCGTGGCGCTGCTGGTTACGATCGACCCGATCGGCACCGGCCCCGTGTTCGCGGCGCTTACCCGCGGGTCCGACGACGCCCATCGCCGCCGCATGGCGGTCAAGGGCGTCCTGATCGCGGCCGGCATCCTGTTCGTCTTCGCCTTCGTCGGCGATTTCCTGCTCCGCGCCCTGGGCATCGGCTTTCCCGCCTTCAGGATCGCCGGCGGCATCCTGCTGCTGCTGCTCGCCATCGACATGGCCTTCGCCCGGCCGAGCGGTCTGCGCAGCACGACCGAGCCCGAACAGGAGGAGGCGACGCACAAGGAGGACATCTCGGTCTTTCCGCTGGCGATTCCCTTGATCGCGGGCCCCGGCGCCCTGACCTCCCTGCTGCTGCTGATGGGCAAGACCGACGGCGATCCGTTGGCCCAGGCGGTAGTTCTGGGCGTGCTCGCGCTCGTGCTGCTGGCCAACCTCGCGGTCCTGCTGGCGGCGGGCCGGATCACCAAGCTGATGGGCGTCACGGGGGTCAACGTGGTCAACCGCATCCTGGGCATCCTGCTGGCGGCGCTGGCCTGCCAGTTCGTGATCGACGGCATCCTGCAGAGCGGAATAGTGAACACATGAGCGCGCACTGGACGATCGGCTTCGACGGCGACGATACGCTGTGGCACAACGAATCGATCTTCTCCATGACCCAGGAGAGGTTCCGGGCCATCCTGGGCGAGGTCGATGCCGCCGAGGTGGACCGGCGACTGCTGGAGACCGAGCGGCGCAACCTCGGCCTGTTCGGCTACGGCATCAAGGGCTTCGTCCTGTCGATGATCGAGACCGCGATCGAGGTGACCGACGGCCGCGTGGCTGCCCGCGACATCCAGATCCTGATCGAGGCCGGCAAGTCGATGCTCGCCCACCCGGTGGATCTGCTGGACGGCGTCGCCGAGACCGTCGGATATCTCAGCCACAGCCACCGGCTGGTCCTGATCACCAAGGGCGACCTGTTCGATCAGGAGAGCAAGATCGCCCGCTCCGGCCTGGCCGAGCTGTTCGACCGGATCGAGATCGTGTCGGAGAAGGACCCGGAAACCTATCGCCGGATCCTGGCGCGCCACGACATCCCGCCCGAACGGTTCCTGATGGTCGGCAACTCCGTCCGGTCCGACATCCTGCCGGTGCTCGAAGTCGGCGGGCAGGCGGTCCATGTCCCCTATCACATCACCTGGGCCCACGAGCATGTGGAACCTCCGGCCGAAGGCTACCGGCGGATCGACGGCATGGCCGAGCTGACCGGCGTGATCGCGGCGCTGTGATGCGGCAGGACGAATACCGGCCGGCCCCCCGCGACGGCGGCGACGAGGACGGGCGCCCCGACACCCGGCTGACCGGACTGACCGCCGGGTTCGTCGGGGAAGTCCGCGCCTGCCTGGCCGCCGACCGCATCGACCGGGTGCATGCGCTGGCCGAGCCGCTGGGTCCCGCCGATCTGGCCGACCTGCTGGAGTCCCTCGACCCGCGCGAGCGCGCCCGGGTGGTCGGGGCGATCCGCGACAGCTTCGACCCGACCGTGCTGACCGAGCTGGACGACAGCGTGCGGCTGGAGGTGGTGGAGCAGTTCGACACCGCCGACCTGGCGGCGGCCATCGCCCACCTGGAGAGCGACGACGCGCTGCACCTGATCGAGACGCTGGACGAGGACCGCCGGATCGCCGTGATGCAGGCGATGCCGGCCGCCTTCCGCGCCATCCTGGAACAGGGGCTCGCATATCCCGAGTCCAGCGCCGGCCGCCTGATGCAGCGCGACGTGGTCGCCGTGCCGGGCTTCTGGACGGTGGGCGAGGTGATCGACTTCCTGCGCCGCAGCCAGGGACTGCCCGACGATTTCTACGACCTGTTCGTGGTCGATCCGGCCCACCGCCCGGTCGGCACGGTGCCGACCAGCCGTGTGCTCCGCAATCCCCGCGGGACGAAGGTCGCCGACATCATGGAGGATCGCGGCCTGAGCGTCCCGGCCACCATGGACCAGGAGCAGGTGGCCGACATCTTCCGCCGCAACGACCTGATCAGCGTGCCGGTGGTCGATTCCGCCGGGCGCGTCATCGGCGCGATCACCGTGGACGACATCGTCGACGTGATCGACGAGGAGGCCGAGGAGGATCTGCTGGGCTTGGCGCGCACCGGCGAGCGGGACATCTACGCCTCGCCGCTTCGCACCGCCCGGCGGCGCCAGAGCTGGCTGCTGATCACCCTGGTCAACACGATCCTGGCCTCCATCGTGATCTCGCGTTTCGAAGGAGCGATCGAGCGGATCGTGGCGCTGGCCGTGCTGATGCCGATCGTCGCCGCCATGGGCGGCAATGCCGGCATGCAGGTCATCACGGTGATGGTCCGGGCGCTCGCCGCGCGCGACCTCGCCGCGGGCGGCACCTGGCGGGTGGTCGGCAAGGAGGTCGTCGTCGGGGTGCTCAACGGCATCGTGTTCGCGACCATCATGGGGACTATCGCGACCCTGTGGTTCGGCGAGGCGGGCCTGGGGCTGGTGCTGGCCAGCGCCATGATGTTCAACATGGTGTGGGCCGGCCTCGCCGGGACCCTGATCCCGCTGACGCTCCACCGCCTCGGGATCGACCCCGCCGTGGCCGCCGGCCCGTTCCTGACGACGACCACCGACGTGCTGGGCTTCTTCGTGTTCCTGGGGCTCGCCAGCGCCTTCCTTCTGTGACGCCGGATGCCGTATCAGACGATGACCTTGTTGTTCAGCAGCGCCAGCATCGGCACGTCGCTCGGCCGGTTGCCGTAACCCCAGGTCTCGCCGAACGGACCGTGGTGGTGGAGATAGGCGGAAACGCGCTGGGCCTTCATGGCGCGCACGCAGTTGCCGCCCTTCATGTGCCCGGTCAGGATGCCGTCTTCCTCCTCCAGCCCGGTCGCCAGCAGGTCGTCGACGCCCAGCCCGCGCAGCAGGACCGGCATGTAGAGGGCGAGCGCTCCCGTCGCGACCACGATGCGGCGGCCGGCATCCTGGTGGGCCTTCAGGGCGTCCAGGATGGGCCGGTTCCAGCGGGTCCAGCCGGCCAGCCGTTCGGCGGCGGCCTCGGCTTCGGCGACCGGAACTCCGGCCAGGGTCTGGCGGAGCAGGATGGCCTTGGTGGAGGTCCGGATATCGTCGCCGAGCTGGCGCCTCGTCGCGTGGAGCTGAATCGCCCCGTGCACCGCCCGGGCCAACGAAAGCCTGGCCCGGCGGGATCCCACGATCTGCGACAGGAACGGCAGCAGGCTGTCCCCGCGGACCAGCGTTCCGTCGAAATCGAAGAAGGCGATTCCCTGGCGATCTCCCCGGGCCCCGTTTCCGGAGCCGGATGGCTCGGGGGACGGGGAAGGATGCGGCGGCGGAAGGATTTTGCCGGTACTCACGGTTCGATGGCTCGGTAAGGGCGATCGGGCGATCAAATACTCCAGTCTTCCCGGCGGCTCAACCCCGCAGATCGGACCGTCACCGCCGATCGGGCCACAGTCGGAAGTTGACGACAATTGGTTTGGTCCGCGACTTTTGGCAGGTTCGGTTGTTGAGGTAGTGACCGGCGCAACAGAATAACAAACAGCTCAACCGGGAGCCGGGGAATTGGAGAGCCTTGAACCATGCGGATTCTCATCGTCGAGGACGAAGCGATCATCGCCCTTTGCATCGGAATGACGCTGCAAGGGGCCGGGCACGAGGTCTTGGGACCGGTGGCGACGCTGGACGGGTGCATCAAGCTCGCGGAGCGGACCATGCCGGAACTGGCACTGGTGGACATCAATCTGGAAGCCGCGGGAACAGGCGTCGACGTCGCCCGGGAGCTGCTGGAACGCTGGGGCGTGATATCGATCTTCGTGAGCGCCCAGGAGGTCGTCGCCCGGCGCAACCGGGACGCGGCGGTCGGATACCTGAACAAGCCGTTCGACACGCGGACCCTTCTGGAAAGCGTCAAGGTCGCCGAACTCATCCAGCAGGGCTCCACCCCAACCACGGTACCCAACGGGCTCGAGCTGTTCGTCGAGACCGAGGGTGAGCAGCCGAAGGAGCGCTGGCAGGCGGCCCTGGAGCGGGCGCAGGTTCCGCAAAGCTGATGTAAGCCCGGGTTCAAGGCGCCTTCGAGTCCGGGACCGCGGCGGTGTCGAGCGTCGTCCAGCGCTCCGTCTCGGCGTTGAGGGCGGCGCCGAACAGCACCGCGTAGGCCAGCATGTAGAGCCAGATCATCACCGTCAGCACCGCGCCCGCCAGCCCGAACGCCATTTCGTAATGGGCGACCTCGCGGACATAGAACGAGAACACCAGGGAAATCAGCATCCACAGGGCGGAGGCCACGACGGCGCCCCAGCCGACCCACCGCCATTTCGGGGATGACCGGCAGGGTGCCACCCGGTAGCAGACCGACAGCGCGGCGACGATGATCGCGCCGACCAGCGGCCATCGGCCGACCGACGCCGCCATCGCCCAGAACGGTCCCAGGGACGGATCCCGGGACGACTGCTCGGCCAGCGCGCCGACCAGGGTGGGTCCGGCGGTCAGGATGCCGATCGACGCCACCACCAGCACCGAGGCGCCGAGCCCCAGCAGCAGGGCCAATCCGTTGAGGACGAAGAAGCCCCGCGTCTCCACTTCCCCATAGGCATTGTTGAGCGCGGCCATCAGCGCCCGCATGCCGAACAGGGCGCTCCACAGCAGCATCAGGACGGTACCCGCCAGCCCCCAGCCGAACTGGTCGCCCGATCCGCGGGCGGTCGCCACCAGACTGCCGAAGATCGCCCTCATCGCCTCGTCCGGCAGAACGGCTTCCAGTTCCTGGATCCAGGACTGCACGGTGCCGCCGCCGCCGAGCATGCCATAGCTCAGGACCAGCAGGGCAAGCGTCGGGATCAAGGTATAGAAACCGAAGAAGGCCACGCCCGCGGCGGCAACCCAAAGGGCCTGGTCGTTCGAGGTGTTCCAGACCCGCTTCAGGATCGTCCACCAGCCGCCGCCGGGGATCGCGGCGGGATGCGCGGCCTCCCGCCCGGCCCGGTCCCTAGACATCCCGTGACATCGCCGTGAAATCGGCGGCGGGAACCTCGGCCGCGAAGAAATCCGGCGGCATCGATCCATATCGGTAACCGGCGTTCCTGATCGCGGGGCGGCATCCCGGCAGGATCCGGCAATCGAAACACCGGGCAAGCCATCCGGCTCGACTTCGGTACGGCGCGTGTCGACTTCGTTTCGTCATCATGCCCCGGAAATACAGGAATGCTTACCGGCCGTCGCTGTTGCCGAGGTGAGATAACCATCCAGGAGGACACCATGGCTGATCTTACAGGTATTCTGGGCACGATGCTCGCCACCGGCATGGCCGGCCGAAGCCGTCGCGGTCCGGCCTTCTCGTCATCGCCGTTCGGCATGGGCGGAAGCGGAATGGGCGGAGGGCTCGGCGGCCTCGGCGGAGCCCTGGGAGGCGGCATGGGGGCCGGCGGCATGCGCTCGGCCGGAATGGGCGGCGGCATGGATTTCAAGCATGTGGCCGGGCTGGGCGCGCTGGGATACCTGGCCTACAAGGCCTTCCAGGAACGGCAGGCCAACACGGGCGGCCAGGGCGGCGGCGCATCGCCGGCGGGCGGCTCCTCCGGCGGGCTCGGCGATATGATCGGCGGCATCTTCGGCGGCGGGCAGCGCGGCGGCCAGGCAAGCCAGGCGGGTTCGGGCGGCGGCCTGGGCGACCGGCTGGCCGGAATGTTCGGCCAGCAGCGGCAGGATGCCGGGCAGCCGGCGGACGACCCGAGCGCCTATCCCGACGTCGCCATGGAGGACGAGCGCGCGCTCCTGCTGATCCGCGCGATGATCGCGGCGGCCAACGCGGACGGCGAGATCACCGCCGACGAGCGCCAGCGCATCCTCGCCAAGCTCGACGAGGCCGGCGCCGGTCCCGACGAGAAGACGGTCGTGGAACGCGAGCTGGCGTCGCCGATGTCCACGGACGCCCTGGTCCGCGAAGTCCGTGATCCCGAGACGGCCGAGCAGGTCTATCTGGCCTCTGCCCTGGCGATCGAGCCGGACACCGCGGCCGAACGGTCCTACCTGCAGTATCTCGCGGCCCGCCTCAACCTGGACCCCCAGCGGGCGGAACAGCTGCACAAGGTCGCCTGACCCTTCGGCCTTACCTTTCGGAGGGACGCACCGGGAGCGTCCCTCTTCTCCACGTTCTCCAAGATGCGAGACCCAGATGGATTTTCCCAGGCTGCTGTGCGGCTTCGCCGCGCTCTGGCTGCTGGCCGCGTGCAGCGCAGCACCGGAAGCCGATCCCAACGACGGCCCCGAGATCGAGGTTCCAGTCGGCTCCGACGCTCCCGCGCGGTGATCCGGCCGTCCGCCGGTACCTGCCCGAGGGGTATAGGCTGATCGAGATCGCGCGATCAAATCCGGGACGGCAGGTTTGCAATCCTGCCAATCAACCGGTTCATCGGCCAAATCACCCGTCGGATCGCCGCGGCTCCATCGCGGCAGCGCTCCGACGCCGCGCATCGTCATCCCGATCCCATTCCATAAGCAATAAACTGGAGGACCGCATCATGTCCCATATGCGTTTCGGCGCCTTGGCCCTGGCAGCTTTCGTCGTCTCCGGCTGCTCCACCCCGTTCGGCCTGTCCAATCTCGGCGGCGAGACGTCGTCTCTCAGCGCCGCCGACCGCACCTTCATCTCGCAGGCCGCCTACGGCAGCCTTGCCGAGGTTCAGCTCGGCGAGTTGGCGCAGCAGCAGGCCTCCAGCCCGCAGGTCCGCGAGTTCGGCCGGACGATGGTGACCGAACATACGCAGATGAACGAGGACCTGATCAAGGTCGCGTCCGCCAAGGGCGTCACGCCGCCCAGCTCGCCCGATCCCGGCCGCGCCGACGTGGCCGACATGCTGGAGCAGCTGTCGGGACAGGAATTCGACCGCCAGTACATCCAGCAGCAGCTCATCGACCACCAGCTCTCGGAGACCCTGTTCGAGAACCAGGCCGAGAACGGACAGGACGTCGAGCTGAGGCAGTTCGCCCGGCGCTACGAGCCGGTCATCGAGCGCCATGTGGAGATGCTGCGCCGGATGTCGTCCCAGCGGGTCTCGTCGAACTGACCTGTCCTCGGGACCGGGAGGCGATCCCCGCCTCCCGCTTCGCGGCTTGTGCGGGCGCCCCGGGTGCGGCTAACTGTCCCCAACCGTGACAGTGAAGAAGCCCACCATGACGCCCTCCCCGAAGACGCCTCGGCCGATCATCATCGATACAGATCCGGGGCAGGATGACGCGGTCGCCATCCTGCTCGCCCTCGCGGCACCCGAGGAACTCTCGATCCTGGGGATCACCGCGGTCGCCGGCAACGTGCCGCTGCCGCTGACGGAAAAGAACGTCCGGAAGATCTGCGAACTGGCGGGCCGGCCCGACATCCCCGTCTATGCCGGCTGCGCGCGTCCCATGGTGCGCCGGGGCGTCACGGCCGAGCATGTCCACGGCAGGACCGGCCTGGATGGCCCCGACCTGCCCGAGCCGACCATGGCCCTGCGGCCGGGACACGGCGTCGATTTCCTGGTCGAGACGCTGATGGCGGCGCACGACGCCTCGATCACGCTGTGCATGCTGGGTCCGCTGACCAACCTGGGCATGGCCCTGGTCAGGGAGCCGGCGATCGTCAACAAGATCCGCGAAGTCGTGCTGATGGGCGGCGGCTGGCGGGAAACCGGCAACATCACCCCGGCGGCCGAGTTCAACATCCATGTCGATCCCCACGCCGCGCACAACGTCTTCGCGTCGGGCGTGCCGATCACCATGATGCCGCTGGACGTGACTCACAAGGCCCTGACGACCCGCCAGCGGGTCGAGCGCTTCCGCGCGCTGGGCACGCCGGTGGGAACGGCCGTGGCCGACCTGCTGGGCTTCTTCGAACGCTTCGACGAGGGCAAGTACGGGACCGACGGCGCCCCCCTGCACGATCCCTGCGTGATCGCCTGGCTGCTGCGCCCCGATCTGTTCAAGGGACGCCGCGTCGCGGTCGAGATCGAGACCGAGTCGGAGCGCACCATGGGCATGACCGTGGTCGACTGGTGGGGCGTGACCGCCCGGCCGGCCAACGCCCTGGTCATAAACCAGATCGATGCCGACGGGTTCTTCGACCTTCTGACCGAACGCCTTTCCCGTTTCCGGTGATCCGAAGCGTCAGGCCGCCGCCAGGACCGTGTCGGCCTGGACCGCGCGTCGCGCGGCCGCCTCCTGGCGGGCGGCCTCGCGGCGGCGTGCCAGTTCGTAGGCGAAGGCCCCCAGGACGGTCAGGCCGATCATGATGACCGACAGCGCGTTGACCGCCGGCGTCAGGCCGGTGCGGACCTTCGACGCGATATAGACGGTCAGCGTGGTGTCCAGGCCGCGCACGAAGATGGTGGTGTTGTAGTTCTCGAAGCTCTGCAGGAAGGCGATGAAGGCGGCCGACAGGATCGCCGGCATCAGGTACGGCAGGGTTATGCGCCGGAACACCTGGAGATGGCTGGCCCCCAGGTCGAGCGCCGCCTCCTCCAGCGTCAGGTCGAACCGCTGGAGCCGGGCCATGAACAGCAGCATCGCATAGGCCGCGATGAAGCTGGACTGGGCGATCACGGTCAGGAAGATGCCGCCCTTGACGTCGAGCCAGCGGTCCCAGAACACCAGGGTCGAGATCCCGATGATCACGCCGGGCGTCAGCAGGGGCGAGACCATGACGGCGTAGAGCACCGTGCGCGCCCGGCTCCTCAGCCGGTACAGCAGCAGGGCCGCGGCCAGCCCGATCGGCACCGCCAGGGCGATCACTCCCAAGGCTATCACGAAACTTGTCCACAGGGCTGTCCACATGGCCCCGTCGTTCCACAGCACCTTGAACCAGTCGAGCGTGAAGCCCAGCCACGGCGCCACGGTCGGGAACCGGCTGGTGTTGAAAGTCGCGGCGGTCATGATGATCAGCGGCAGGAACAGATAGCCGAAGAACACCACGAGATAGAGCGTGACCAGGGCGGAGCGGATGCGGTCGGCGGTCATCAAACGGTCTCCTGTTGCGCTGTCCACATGTTTCCACACCCCGGTTGCCGGCGGCGCCCGGACGTTAATTCTTGGCTAACCAAAATATCGGCCGGACCTTCCCCGGCTTTACCAGATGTCGCGGCCGATGCCTATTATATTGCTTCCAGTACCTTGTTAAACCTTGCATAATCCGCCCCTGCGATGGCCTACCGGTCGACCCCAGGCGGAGTACAGAATGCCGTTGCCAGAACTTCCGCACTATCCGGATGTCGTCAGCCTCATCCCGAACAGCGGCGTTCAATTCCTGGATTTCGGTTTCAGCCTGATCGACGGCGACGGCAGGAAGAACCCGAAGGCGCCGACCGACTGGGGCTTCTACGATCCCCATCCCGACACCCGGACGGGCGCGCAGGAACTGCCGATCCTGCTGCGCCGCGGTGCCGACGACATCACGCCGGGTCGCGAGGACTACGCGATCGACGTCAAGCGGCTGCTCCAGTTCGTCGGGCGGACCTGGCTGCCGATCCCGCTGTTCCGGGAGGAGCCCGGCCGGTCCTTCCACCACGGCCCGGTCAACTGGTCCAGGGCCTACCTGGTGCAGCTCCCGGAGCGGGACAGGGCGGGCAACGAATACCGCCTGGTGGTGGCCCTGGATACCGGCCTGATGGAGGAATATGACGACGGCGGCTATCTCGCCCCGTCGCCCGACGACGCCCGGAACGGCCGCCGCTTCTCGCTCCCGGGCAGGACCGACTTCTATAATTTCCTGCTGTGCCAGCCCTGGCTCAAGGGGTGGCTGAACGAGCTGTTCAAGACCATGGTCGAGCAGGAGGAGAGCCGCCGCGCCAACCGGCGCGAGGTCACCCTGTCGCAGGAAGAGCTGGTGGACCGGATGAGCGGGCCGAACGAGCCGCTCGCCCGCTACATGGCCTTCGTCGACCTGCTGTACCAGCTGGACTTCCTGCCCAAGCTGCTGTTCAGCGACACGGTCACCGCCGCGAAGCAGGTCTTCGTCGACGTGGACATGGTGCTCGACCTGGGCAACTCCCGCACCTGCGGCCTGCTGGTGGAGGCGGAGCCGGACAGCCGGGGCGCCGACATCAACCGCGCCTTCCGGCTGGAGCTGCGCGACCTGTCCCAGCCGGAGCAGGTCTATGCCGACCCGTTCGACAGCCGGTTCGAGTTCGCGATCGCCCGGTTCGGCCTGAACCACCATTCCCACCGCAGCGGCCGGGCCGACGCCTTCTCCTGGTCCACCATCGTCCGCGTCGGGCCGGAGGCGGTCCGCATGGCCGGCTCTCGCCGGGGCAGCGAGGGGCGCACCGGCATGTCGAGCCCCAAGCGCTACCTGTGGGACGAGGAGCCGAGCCAGCAGTCCTGGCGCTTCAACGGCCAGACCCTGGACGACGAGATGGAAGGGTTCGCGGCCCAGGGCGTGTTCGCCGGCCTGGTCAACGACGCGGGCAAGCCGCTGCACCAGGTCAACCCGGGGGAGGACGACCTGCCGACCCTGCTGGCCCGCTATTCCCGGTCCAACCTGGTCAGCTTCGCCTTGGCGGAGATCCTGCTCCAGGCGCTGGTCATGATCAACGCGCCGGCCCAGCGGCTGCGCCGGCGCAACGCCGACCTGCCGCGCCGGCTGCGCCGCCTGATCCTGACCATGCCGACCGCCCTGTCGCTGGCGGAGCGCGAACTGCTCCGCGCCAGGGCGGAAGCCGCGCGCGACCTGCTCTACCTGTGCCTGGGCCGGGCCGAGCGGCAGTTCGGCGACGAGCCGGGCAAGCTGCACTGGATCGAGGGCTCGCCGCCCGAGATCATCCTGAAATGGGACGAGGCGAGCGCCACCCAGGTGGTCTATCTCTACAGCCAGATCGCGCTGGCCTTCTCCGGCGATGCCCGCGCCTTCATCCGCGCGGTCCGGGGCGGCGGATCCGGCCAGGGGGACGACGGAAGCAGCCTGCGAGTCGCCACGCTGGACATCGGCGGCGGCACCACCGACCTGGTGATCACCGCTCTCCGGGCGGACGGCCAGGGCAGCAACGTCACGATCTTTCCCCGGCAGCTGTTCCGCGAGAGCTTCTCGCTGGCCGGTGACGACATCGTCCAGCTCCTGGCGCGCGAGGTCGCGGTGACCGCGCTGTCCCGCACCGTCGAGCAGTCGATCGGGCGCGAACGCGCCGAGGCGCTGACCCAGGAGCTGTTCGGCGGCAACCGCGGCGACATGTCGGCGGAGGAGCAGCTTCGCCGCCAGCAGTTCGCCATGCAGATCGCCGCCCCGGTCGCGGTGGCGCTGCTGGGCGAGTACGAGGGGTACGACCCGATCAATCCGCCGCCGGTGGAGATCAGGAAGATCGGCGACTTCTTCCGGCCCGACGCCCCGCCGCCGCCGGGGCTGGTCCAGTCCCTGGAACGCACCGTCGCCGGGGCGGGCGCCACCGACTTCCGCCTGATGGAGGTGCCGATCCCGGTCGATCTGGTCGACGTGGATCGGATCGTCCGCAGCCTGACCGGCGACATGGTCCGCGCCCTGGCGGAGGTGGTCTGGCATTACCGGGCGGACGTGATGCTGCTGTCGGGCCGGCCGTCGCGGTTCCCCGCGATCAAGGACTCGATCCTTGAGACGGGCGCGCTCCCGGCCCACCGGGTGATCGCCATGCATGAGTTCCGAGTCGGCCAGTGGTACCCGTTCCGCAACCGGGAGGCCCGGATCTCCGATCCCAAGACCACCGCCGCCGTCGGCGGCATGATCTGCCTGTTGGCCGAGGGCCATCTGCACAATTTCAACTTCCGGAGCGACGACCTCTACGCCCGGTCGGTCGCCCGGTTCGTCGGCAAGGTCGAGGCCGGCAACTCCAACAACCGGCTCCAGGCCCAGGACGTCTATCTCTCGGACCTGGATTTCGAGACGATCGAGGACCTGCCGGAAGCGAAGTTCGAGTTCCGCGGGCCGCTCATGCTGGGCGTGCGCCAGTTCCCCAACCAGTGGTGGCCGGCAAGCCTGCTCTACATGATCGATTTCGCCGACGAGGAGGCCCGGTCCCGGGCGATGCGCCGGACGCCGCTGCGCGTGCAGCTGAAGCTGGAGAGCACGCGGCGCCCGCGCGGACGGCCGAACGAGCCGCAGGAAAAGGTGGTCAACGACCGCCTCGCCATCGGCGAGGTCGAGGATTCCGAGGGCAGCGTGCTGAGCGGCCGGCAGCAGCCGCTGCGCATGCGGCTCCAGACGCTGCGCAACCGCGACGGATACTGGCTTGACACCGGCATCCTGATCGACGTCTGAGATCGGGGCGCAGGGGAGCGTAGACATGAACGACCAGCAGATCCGCTTGAAGTCCGCCGCGGACCGCATCGCCGCCACCGCCCGCCGGAGCAGGGCCTGGGTGTCCGAGACCCGCGGCGCCTCCGTCTCGGTCGCCAACGAGGCCGACAGCCTGGTCACCGAGGCCCGCCGGGTCGAGAGCGTGGCGCGCAAGCTGTCGCGCGCGGCCGAGCGCCGCATGTGCGTCGGCGTCTACGGCGCCAGCCAGCAGGGCAAGTCCTACCTGGTCTCCGTCCTGGCGCGCCCGCCCGGCAAGGCCGGCCTGCTCGCCCGTTTCGGGGCGGACCGGTTGGACTTCATCACCGAGATCAACCCGTCCGGCGGCAAGGAATCGACCGGGCTGGTCACCCGCTTCACCGTGCATCCGCCCGAAGGCCCGACGGATCCGGACTTCCCCGTGGATGTCCGGCTGCTGACCGAGACCGACATCGTCAAGATCCTGTCCAACGCCTTCCAGAGCGACTTCGACCAGAACAACCTGAAGATCGAGCGCCCGCGCGGCGAGACGGTGCGCAAGCTTCTCGCCGCCTGCGAGAGCCTGCGGAAATCCCAGCCGGCCGCCCGCCACCTGGACGAGATCACGCTGTTCGACATCGGCGAGTATTTCGGCAAGAACTTCAGCAACCGCTGGCAGGAGCTTCAGCCCCTGGGCTATTGGGACCGGCTGGTCGAGCTCGCGCCGTTCCTGGACATCGCCGGCCGGGCCAAGCTGTTCAGCGTGCTGTGGGGCGGCATCGACGACCTGACCGAGCTGTACAAGACGCTGGTGGCGGCCCTGGACCGGCTGGGCCACGCACCAGACGCCGTGACGCAGCTCGCATCCCTCCAGCCCCGCAACACCAGCATCATCGACGTCGCGGCGCTGAAGCGCCTGGGCCAGCCGTCCGACGCCAAGGACCTGCTGCGCCTGCGCAGCCTGGCGGACGGCCGGCTGGGCGATCCGGTGGAGTTGCCGCGCGCCGTGGTGACGACCCTGGTGGCCGAACTGAGGATCACCATCGACGAGCTGCCCTGGCCGATGAACGCCCATACCGACCTGCTCGACTTCCCGGGCGCGCGGTCCCGCTACAAGCTGGCGGAGCTGCCCGAGCCGGGCGCCACCACGGGCGCGGACGAGCAAAGCCGCGAGGGCTTGGTGCTGGAGCTGCTGCTGCGCGGCAAGATCGCCTATCTGTTCCAGCGCTACTCGGAAGAGCGCGAGCTGACGGCCATGCTGCTGTGCATGGGCAACAAGCCGAACGAGGTCAAGGACTTAGGATTCCTGGTCCGGCACTGGATCGAGCTGACCCACGGCGCCACGCCGGAACAGCGCGCCCGCGTGACCACTTCCCTGTTCCTCGTCCTGACCATGATCGACCTGGAGTTCCAGGCCAAGGCCGGCGAGGACATCGACCAGAAATGGCAGATCCGGCTGCACACCTCGCTGCTGGAACCGTACAAGTACGATGGCTGGGTCGACAACTTCGACGGCAAGCCGTTCGACAACACGCTGCTGCTGCGCAATCCCAATTTCGACCAGGAATGGCTGGTCGAGTACCGTACCAGGCCCGGCTCGCACGAGCCGGAGCGACCGCTGGTCGAGGAGGCTCTGTCCCGCCGCAACGAGGCGCACCGCCGGAAACTGGAGGACAGCTTCTTCGCCTCCACCCAGGTCCAGCGCCATGTCCGCGACCCGAGGGCGGCCTGGGAGGCGATCCTGAAGCTGAACGACGGCGGCGTCACCCATATCGTGGACCGCCTGACCGGAGTGTCCGACCCGGCGCTGAAGGCGGCCCAGGTCGAGCAGCGCCTGCGCGAGAGCGTCGCCCAGCTCCAGAACTCCCTCAAGCGCTTCTACCACGGCGTGGACGAGGAGGCCCGGCGCGAGAAGGAGGAAGCGCTGAAAGCCCTGCGCAAGGCCCTGGTCGCCGCCTTCCAGCGCAAGCGGTTCCGCACATTCCCGCGCTTCCTGTCCCACCTGATGGTCGGCGAGCGCGACCTGCGCGAGATCGCGCTCAACGTCGCCATGATGAAGATCGAGGAGGCCGAGGAAGCGCCGCCCGACGACCTGGACATCTTCGGCAGCCCGGTGGCCGCCGCGGCCCCGGTCAGGGCCGCGCGGGACGACCGGCCCGCCCTGTTCGCCCGCGAGCTTCACCGGCACTGGGTCGCCCGGCTGCGCCACCTGCCGCAGGAGGAACAGCTGCTTCAGCATTTCGGGCTGGAGGCGCAGACCGTGGGCGACCTGGTGGACCAACTGGTGATCGCGGCCGATCGCGTCGGGATGATCGACAAGGTGGCGACGGCGATCCGCAGCGAGACCGCGCTCGCCGCCATGCGCTGGGACGAGATCGCCGACCGGCTGGTCACCATAGCGTCCAACGCCTTCAACGTCTTCGTCGCCGAGATGGGGTTCCACGACGTGGCCCTCGCGCAACGGCCGGGCGTTCCGGAAGGCTCCCCCGCGCCGAACCACAGGGTCTTCGAGCCGCCACCGCCTGTGACCGGCGCGCTTCCGGTTCTGGGCGACGAGCCGCTGCTTCTGGAACAGCGCTATTTCATCGACTGGGGCGTCGCCTTCCTCCAGGCGGGGCTCGCCAACCTGAGCTACGGCGGCGGCCGGGAGCTGGACGAGGCGCAGAACCGGGCGCTCGGCGACATCCTGTCGAACCTTTCCGTAGACCGCCTGCTCGCAGGCCCGACCCGGCCGGCATGACGGCGCCCGAGGACCTTGGATAATGGCCACAGAAGTCACCCAGCCGCCGGGCTCGGCCCCGGGCGCCGCCCTGATCTCCGTCAGCGGTCGGCAAGGCCTCGACCCGGAAAGCCTGCGGCTCGCGATCGCCCAGCCCAACGGGCAGAAATTCCTCCAGCAGTACGGGGCCGGCGACGCCTGGGGCTCGACCCGGACCTGGCTGAAGCCGGCCGGGGCGGAGCTGGACGGCGCCCTGCTCCGCATCCGGGTTGACGAGAGGCTGACCTGGAATCTCCAGGCCAACGTGACCTACCTGCTGGCGCTCGCTGATGCCGGCGGCGAGTCGCCGGGGGAGGAGCGGCTCCGCTGGAAGGCCATCCGCCTGCCGTCCGAAGCGCCTCCGCGAGCGGCCGAGCCCGAACCGGAGCCGGAACCGGTGGTTACGGCAACTGAACCCGAGCCCGAGCCGTTGCCCGCCCCGGAACTGAAGGCCCCGGAACGGCAACCGAAACCCGAACCGCACCGCCCCCGCTGGCTGGTGCCGGCGCTCGCGGCGCTGGTAGCCCTTGTCGCGGCGGGTGGCGGCGCGTGGTGGTTCCTGAACCGGGAAGAACCGGTGCCCCCGGTCGCGGAAAGTCCCGCCCCGCCGCCCGAGGCGCCTCCCGCTCCCGCCGCCCCGCTGACCACGGCGACGGCGACGGCGTTCCTGCGCACCAGCCCGGACCCGGCCGGCGCCCTGACGGAGGCGAAGCGCTACATGCAGGAAGGCTCCCGCGACGCGGTCCAGGGCGCTCTCCTGCTGTTCCGGCGCGCGGCCGACGGCGGCCAGCCCGAAGCGGCGACCGCGATCGGCGCCATGTACGACCCGGAGACCTTCTCCCCCGAGCGCAGCGCCGTTCCGGCCCCCGATGCCGAGAAGGCCCAGCTCTGGTACGAGAAAGCCGCCGACGCCAACGACGCCGAGGGATTATACCGCCTCGGTCGCCTGTTCATCAGCGGGCGCGTCGAGGGACCGGGGATCTCCCCGGAAGCCGGCGTCAGAACCCTCCAGCGCGCCGCCCAGCTCGGCCACCCCGAGGCGAAGGCGGAACTGGAAAAACTCGGACAGCCGCAATGAGCAACGACCATCGTCCCTCTGCCGGATCATCGGACGCCGCCATGGGCCATCGACGCCCCTCTTCATCATGGCCGGACTTGATCCGGCCATCCACGCGCGAACCTCGCCACGTCGGCTTGCGCGTGGATGCGCGGGTCGAGCCCGCGCATGACGAAAAGGAAATCGCTTGCCGCCATAAGACCTTCCTTGGCGCTCCCGCAACACGGCGGTCGCCCCTCGGCTGGCTCGCTGCGTCGGCGCTGGCGCTGGTCCTCGCCTCGCCCGCGGCGCTCGCCTGCTCGCCGGCCCCCTTGCTCCAGCCGGGCAAGACCCAGCTCCAGGAACGGGTGCTGACCCGGCCCGGCGGCAAGCTGACGCCCGACGGCGGGGCGGCGAAGCCGGTGCCGGGATTCAGCGTCCTCTATGTCTACGAGCGCAGCCCCGACGGCGCGCGGGTCCGGGTCGGCGCGAGCGCGGACTGCAAGCCGGAGGGCTGGATGCCGGCCGAGGCGGTGGTGCCCTGGCGGCACACGCTGGTCGGTGCCTTCGCCAACCGGACCGGGCGCGACCGCGTGCTGTTCTTCGGCGCGGAGGATGGGCTGCGAAGCCTGGTCGGCAGCCGCGACGCAGGTGCCCAGGCCGCCAAGCTGGCCGAGGCAGCCAAAACCGCCGGCCCCGGCCAGGGTGCGGCCGGCCCGCTGGTCTCGATCGAGCCGGAAACCCCGGTCGATATCAACAAGCAGTTCTACCTGCTGCCGATCCTGGAGGCGAAGACCCAGCGCTTCCCGACCGGCCGCCCGGTCCGCATGGTCAAGGTCGCGGCGGTGACCTCGCGCGACCAGGGAGCCCCGGCTCCAGCGGCGTCCGCCACCCCGGCACCGCCGCCCGCCCCCGCGATCCGGCAGAATTTCCGGACCGCCATCGTCTTCGTGATCGATGCCTCCAGCTCGATGCAACCCTATATCGACCGGACCCGCAAGGCGATCGAACGCATCTATGACGGCATCAAGGCGGCCCAGCTGCAGGAACAGGTCCGGTTCGGCCTGATCGGCTACCGCGACGATCCCAAGGCGGTCGCCGGCCTCGAATACCTGACCAAGGTGTTCGTCGATCCCAACAAGGTCGACACGCGGGAGGAATTCGACGCGGCCGCCGCCGGCCTCGCCGCTTCCAAGGTATCGACCCGCGCCTTCGCCGAGGACGGCTATGCCGGGGTCGACTCCGCGATCAACGCGATCGACTGGACCCCGTTCGGCGGGCGTTTCGTCGTGCTGATCACCGACGCCAGTTCCCGCGATCCCGGCAGCCTGTCGGCCACCGGGCTGGACGCCAGGGCGCTGTCGATCGCCCTGCTGGAGAAGAAGATCGCGACCATGGCGCTCCACCTGCTGACCGAGGAGGGCAGGAAGGACCATGCCAAGGGTGCGGCCCAGTACCGCGAGCTGACCACGTATCCCGGGCGGAAACCCCTTTATTACCCCGTGGAGGCCGGCGACGTCGGCCAGTTCGGCGCGCGGGTCGATACGCTGACCGACAGCCTCGTCACGCTGGTCCAGGCGGCCGAGGCCGGCGAGGGCCTGAACACGCCCCCTCCCCCGCCGCCCAAGGCGGCACCCGGAAAGCTAGCCGCCGATCCCCTGGCGGAGGACATCGCCGCGATCGGGCACGCCATGCGGCTGGCCTACCTGGGCAGCGTGAAGGGCACCGCGGCGCCACCGATGTTCGAGGCCTGGGCGGCGGACCGCGACTTCGCCAACGACACGGTGGCGAGCCTCGACGTCCGGGTCCTGCTGTCCAAATCGCAGCTGTCCGACCTCCAGGCGACCGTGGGCGCCCTGGCCGACGCCTATTCCAAGGGCCAGGTCGATCCCAGCGACCTGTTCAACCAGCTGCGCAGCGCCGCCGCGACCCTGAGCCGCGATCCGGCCAAGGTCGGCACCTCGGACAACCGGGCGCTCAACCAAGCCTTGTTGGGCGAGTATCTGGACGGCCTGCCCTACACCAGCCGGGTGATGGCGATCGACCAGGACGCCTGGCTCGGCATGAACCCGGGCGAGCAGCAGGCGCTGATCGACGATCTCCAGGTCAAGGCGCGGCTCTACCGGCGGTTCCACGACGACGTGAGCAATTGGGTCAGGCTGGCCGAGGGCGCCCCCCCGGAAGACGCGGTCTATCCCGTCCCGCTGACGGCGCTGCCGTGACCGGCGGGCCGCTGCTTCGTCTCGAAGGGGTCGAGCGCACCCACAGGGCCGCCGACGGCGGCTTCGCGCTGTCCGTGCCCCGGCTGGACGTGGCTGCCGGCGAGCGGGTGGTGGTCCTGGGACCGAGCGGGTCGGGCAAGAGCACGCTGCTCGACCTGCTGGCCTTCCTGGCGGCGCCGGACCGGGCCGAATCCTTCCTGTTCAGCCCGGACGGGCACAGCCACGACATAGCCGCGCTGTGGCGCCGGGGCGACCGCGCGGCGCTGACCCGGCTGCGCGCGGCCCACATGGGCTACGTGCTCCAGACCGGCGGGCTGCTGCCCTACCTGACCGTGCGCGAGAACCTGCTGCTGGCCCGCCGCCTGCTGGGGCTGGAGGTTCCCGGTCCGGCCGACCGGCTGGCCGAGGCAGTCGGGGTCGCCGACCTGCTCGGCCGCCGGCCGGCGCAGCTTTCGATCGGCCAGCGCCAGCGCGTCGCCGTGATCCGGGCGCTGGCCCACATGCCGCAGATGATCCTGGCGGACGAGCCGACGGCGGCGCTCGACGCCGGGCTGGGGGAAAGGGTGATCGATACGCTGGTGGCGGTCAGCGGCGCGGTGGGCGCGGCACTGGTCCTGGTCACCCACGACGAGGAACTGGCCGACCGTGCCCAGGGACGGATCGTCCGCTGCCTGGCCCGTCGCGGCGCCGACGCGCCCGGCAGCGTGGTGGCCGCATGATCACCTCCCGGATCGGCCAGATGTTCCGGCTGGTTGTCGCCGACCTGCGGCGGGACTGGGCCATGGCGGTATGCCAGGTCTTCGCGCTGGCCGCGGTGCTGACGCCCCTGCTGGTGCTGTTCGGCCTTCAGCAAGGGGTGCTCGGCCAGATGCTGCGCGACCTCCAGGCCAACCCCGCGATGCGCGAGATCGTCCCCCGGGTGACCGGGACCAACCGGTTCGACGCGGCCTGGCTGGACGCCGCCCGGCGCCGGGCCGACGTGGCCTTCGCCGTCGGCGACGCCCGCACCCTGGCGGCGGAGGTCGAGATGGTGCCCCTCGCCCGCCCGCAGGCCGAAGCCGTGCTGGGCGTGCTGGTGCCGACGCGACCGGGCGACCCGCTGGCGGCCTCGGCGGGGGAGCCCTGGGCCTCCGGGCTGGACCGGGTGGTGCTGTCGTTCGGCGCCGCGCGCGCGTTGGGCGCCGCCGCCGGCGAGCGGATCCAGCTCCTGGTGCCGCGCCGGCGCGACGGCACGGACGAGACACAGGCCCATGCGGTCACGGTGGCTTCCGTCCTGCCGCCCGACCGCATGGCCGAGACCCGGCGGGCCGTCCTGGTGGACGACAGGCTGGTCCTGCACGTCCAGCGCTACCGCGATGGTTTCGCGGTGCCCGAACTGGGCTGGCCGGGCGCCCCCGCCGGGACCGAACCCCAGCGCTTCGAGCGGTTCCGACTCTACGCCCGGACCATCGACGATGTGGCGCCGCTGACCGCCTGGCTGCGTTCCGGAGGTGTCGAGCCAGTCAGCCGGCTCGACGAGATCGCGCCCATCCAGGCGCTCAATGCCAACCTGAGCCTGATCCTGGCGGTCATCAGCGCCTTTGCCGCGGCCGGATCGATCGTGGCGCTGGCCGCGACCCAGTGGAGCGGAGTGGAGCGCAAGCGGCGCGAGCTGGCCCTGCTGACCCTGATCGGCTACGGCCGGGGCTGGCTGATCAGCCTGCCCCTCGCCCAGGCGCTGCTGCTGGCGGCGCTGGGATCGGCCCTGGCGGTCGGCCTGTTCGCGGCGGCCGCCGGGGTGATCAATGCCCGTTTCCCGGCGATCGGATCGGTCGCGGCCGGCGCCTGCCGGCTGTCTCCCGACCAGCTCCTGCTGGCCGCCGCCGTCACCTGCGTGCTTGCCATGGGGGCCGCCCTGCTGGCGGCGGCCCGCGTGACCCGGATCGAGCCGGCCGCCGCCCTGCGGGATACCTGAGCCATGAAGATGCGATCCTTCCCGTTCCGTCTCGCAGCCCTCCTTCTGGTAGCGGCGCTCTGGCCGGTCCCGGCGGATGCCGCCGGGACGCCCTGGCCGGAAGACCTCTACAACCCGGCCCCCGCGGCGGGCGACCTCGTCCTGCCGATGCCGTGCGGCGGCGCCATGGCGTTCCGGCCCGTCGTGGTCCCGGCGAAGGACCTGCTGGACGACCGCCGAATCACGGTCGGCGGAACGGAGGAGGCCGCCGGCTACAAGGAGAACCAGCGGGCGGACTTCATCGCCGGCGGCTTCAGCGATCCCAAGGAGAAGGGCAAGCGCACCTATTTCATCGGCAAGTACGAGGTCACCCGGCTTCAGCTCGCCTCGTTCGGCGGCACCTGCCCGGAGCCCGACGGCGAGTCGCGCCTGCCCGCCGTGTCGCTGACCTGGCGGGAGGCATCGGACTTCGCCGACGCCTATACGGTCTGGCTGCTGGCCAATGCCCGCAAGGACCTGCCCAAGGAGGCCGGGCAGGCGGGCTTCGTCCGGCTGCCGACCGAGACGGAGTGGGAATATGCCGCCCGGGGCGGCGCCCTGGTCTCCGAAGCCGACTTCGCGGCCCCCCTGTTCCCCATGACCGAGCCGCTCTCCGCCTACGTCTATTACGGTGGGGCCGAGTCGTCCAACAACGAGCTGCAATGGATCGGGCTGCTCCAGCCCAACCCGCTCGGCCTGCACGACGTCCTGGGCAACGCGTCGGAACTGACCGGCGAGTTGTTCCGGCTGAACCGGCTGTCCCGGCTGCACGGTCAGGCCGGCGGCTACGTGGTGCGGGGCGGCGACTACCTGACCGGTGCGGCATCGATCCGAAGTGCCGCGCGCGACGAGTTCCCGCCCTATGACGACCGCGGCCCGCGCCGGCAGAAGACCGTCGGCTTCCGCGTCGTCCTCGTGCCGCCGGTCCTGCCCTCGCCCGAGCGGGTGCGCGAGGTCCAGGCGGTTTGGGGCAAGCTGCCCGAGTCGGGAGGCGGCACCCTGTCCGAGCCGGTTCAGGACGACCCCCTGAAAGAGATCGAGACGCTCGCCGGCGCCGTCCAGGACCCGCAGGTCCGCCAGCGGCTGAAGGGCCTCGGCGCCGTGGTCGCCGCCAACATCAAGACCCGCAACGACCAGCGGGACCGGGCGGCGCGGGCCAGCCTGAACCTGGCGACCTGGCTCGCCGGGAACCTGCGGGTCGACACCCGGAAGATCCTCGGCCTGGAGGAAACGGCGGCGCTCGGCAACGAGGCGGTTCGGGCGCGGATTCCCAACGACATCGCGGCGCTGCGCGGCACCATCGGCTATTACAGGGACACGCTCCGATATCTGCTGAACGATTATCCCAGGACCGTCCGGGAGGAGCAGGCCCGGGTCCTGCGCCAGGAGCTGGAAGCCCGGCAGGCCGCCGGACAGGCCGTCCTGGTGGAGGCGGTCGCGCGGGACAGCGAGCGCTACCAGCGCGACGGCGATCTGCCGGCCGATCAGGTCGAACTCCAGCTCCGGCGGGAACTGTGCGCGGGAGAGGTCAGCAAGGCGTTCCCCAGCGCCTGCCGGCCATTCCGCCGATGATGGAAAACCGGGAAAACCTGCGTCCGATTCAAATGCATAGGACAGCCACATACCACCATGGTAAGTTCCCGCGGCCCGGCACACTATGCCTTATGGTAGTCTCGCGCCGGTGGACACAGAGGCTTGCATGAAGACCATCGTTCGGCTGATCGCGATCACACTTTCCCTGAGCCTGGCGCTTGGCGGCTGCGTCACCACCCAGGGTGCGGACGGCCAGGCCGTCTCCAGCAACTGCGAGGACCCGAGCCTGTCCGGAGCCGAAAGGCAGCTCTGCCAGGACAACAAGTCGTTCAACAACACGGTGCTGGGCGGCGCCCTGGCCGGCGGCGCGATCGGCGGCGGTGCTGCGGCGCTGGGCTGCCTGGCCGCAAAGGAGAACCCGCTGACCTGCGCGCTGATCGGCCTGACGGTCGGCGCGCTGATCGGGGCGGCGGACGGTTACGCCACCGCCAAGACCCAGGAGGCGTCCCGGCAGAACGTCCGCGCCATCGATCTGGTGACGGCGGACATCCGCCGCGACAACGAGAAGCTCGAATCGATGCTCCGCAGCAGCGAGGCCGTTTCCCGCGAGAACCGGACGCGGCTGGCCCAGGCCGAGCAGCAGCTGAGATCCGGCAGGATCACGCTGAAGCAGGCCCAGGCGGAGAAGGCCAAGGCCGAGGCGGGCAGGAAGCAGATCGAGGCCACGCTGACTTCCATGGAGGACGCGAGGAAGGCCTATGAGAGGACGCAGCAGCAGACCGGCCAGAGTTCCCCCGCCTTCGCCAGGGAAATGCAGGACATGGAAAAGCAGATCGCCCAGATGCGCCAGCAGCGCGACGCGCTGAATCAGGCTATCACCACGAGCCGGATCGGCTGAGGGAGCGCATGATGAGGACATGGACCGGAACCATAGCCGGCGGCTTGGCCCTGCTTCTGGGTGGCTGCGCCGCGGTGGAGACCTATGTCGGAGAGCGCCGGGATCTGGCGGCGGGCGGCCCCGAGGCGCGCATCCAGGAGGCCCAGGGCCGGCAGGCGCAGGCCCGCGCCGCCAATACGGCGCTCCAGCGCCAGGTGGCCGAGGTCCAGGCGCAACAGGCGTCGCTGTCCCGCGATCTCCAGGCGTCCCAGGCGCAGCTCGGCGAGCTCGACCGGAAGCTGGCCGGCGCCCGCTCCGCCACGGCGGCGCAGAGACGCGACTACGACCGGCTGGTCGCCCGCCAGAAGCAGATCCGCCAGGAACTGGACGCGCTGGCCCGTCAGCCGCAGCCGGTTTCCGCCATCGACGCCTCGGCCCAGTCGCTGAAGCTCCAGCAGATGCAGGACGAGCGCGACGCCCTGCAGCGCCAGATCGACGCCCTGCAGCAGGCCCTGTCCTGAGGGCGGACCGGACAATGACGAGGCAAGGACCGGCATGAGGACAGGCACCATCCTGCGCCAGCAATCCACGGAGGGGCTGGAGCCCTACGGCGCCTTCAACCAGCCGGTCTACAAGAGCCACGGCCAGATCCGCACGGCGCTGCTCAACGAGCTGGGACCCCTTTACGCCGATTACTTCCCGCGCCCGGACTCCGACCCCGACGGAAAGTGGATCGGCTGGCTGACCCAGAAGGAGGGTCAGCCGCGCCGCTGGGTGGACATGTCGCCGGAGGAACAGCACCGGGTCGAGCCAATCAAGAACCAAGTCTTGGACGGGCTTTCCGGCTATATCGCCAAGTTGCGGGAGGCGCCGGAGAACTCGTCCCGCAACAATTTCTCCCGTGTGCTGGAGAAGGCGCAGGAAGTGCCCGGCCCCGACTACCTGTATTTCGTCGGCGACCAGCCGATGATCGCCTTCTGGGGCTTCAAGGGCGTCGGGCGGCCGCAGGGCGTCAACCCGCTGCGCCTTCCGCCCACGACCGTCCGCTTCGATCCGCCCGTGGCCCCGGTCAGTCCGGCGATGCCGGGCGGAACGGCGGTGCCGCCGGCCGGTGTGCCGGTGGCGACCGGCCGGCCCTGGTGGCACTGGCTGCTGATGGGGCTGGGGGCGCTGCTGTTCCTGCTGCTTCTCCTGTGGCTCCTTTGGTGGCTGTTCGCGCCGCGCCTCGGCCTCCCGCCGTTCCCCGTCCTGCCCTGGCAGGAGGAGGAGATCGTGGAGCCGCCGCGCGATCCGCTGGTGCCCCGGGTCGTCCCGGCGGAGCCGGGCGTTCCGGTCGGACCGGGTGTCGGGGTGCCCGGAGCCGGCGTTCCCGGGGTGGGGGTGCCGGCGCCGGCCGTTCCGGAACCAGGGGTTCCCGTTCCCGAAGTTCCTGTTCCGGAAGTGCCCGCTCCGGGCGGCGGGACGCCGCCCCTCCCCGATGCGCCGCCGCCCGCCGAAGTTCCGCCGGAGCCGGCGCAGGTGCCGCCGGACCTGCCGGAACTGCCGCCCGAGGGCCGGCCCGCCGGGCCGCCCGGCGCTCCGCTGGCGCTGCCTGCCGGGCCGCTCGATCCGGGTCCCGCCCGGTTCATGGAAGGGGTCTGGCGCAGCCGGTCGGGCCTGCGCGACGGGGAGGGCCGACCGCTCGAGCAGCTCTACCGCTTCGGCCAGGACGGCAAGGGCGAAGTCACGGTCCGCGGCCCCGGCGGTACGGTCTGCAAGGCTCCGGCCGAGGCGGTGATGACGGCGGGCCGGCAGCTCTCCATCCGGGAGGGCCAGACCCTGACCTGCGCCGACGGCCAGACCATGAGCGGGGCCGAGACCAACTGCGGTACCCGGCCGGACCAGACCGTCGGCTGCACCGGCACGAACAAGACGGACGGCAGCGAGTTCGACGTCCGGATGGAGAAGGTGGAGCCGTGACCCGGACGAGGGACCAGGAGTGACCGAGCAGATCCTGGCGCGCGGCCGCCTGTCCGACCACACGGGCCTTGCCGTGTTCAACAAGCCCGTGTTCGAAAGCCATGGGCGGCTGGTCGAGACGGTCCGGCAGCACCTGGGCCAGCGCTACGCCGCCGTCTTCTCCCGGCCGGAGGTCAGGCCCGACGGCGAGGTGGTCTGGTGGACCACCCAGGAGGGGACGGTGCGGCGCTGGACCGAGCTGGGGCCGGAGGAGCGCGCCCGGCTCGACCCCGCCCGGCTGGAGATGGGCGCGGGGCTGGAACGGCTGGCCTCCGACCTGGGCCGCTCCGGCATCAATACCCGGCTGGGCAACATGGCTCCGATCCTGGCGGCGGCCCCCGAGATCCCCGGGATCGAGCACCTGTACGTGGTCGGCGACCAGTTCGCCCTGGCCTTTTGGGGCTTCCGCGACGGCACCGGCAGCGTGAACGCCTTCGGCCGGATCCCCGAGCCGGCCGTCCCGCCGCCGGCATCCCCGGTGGTCCCGCCGGCGCCGGTCCGGGGCTTTCCCTGGCTGAGGCTGCTTCTGGGCGCCCTGCTGCTGGCCCTGCTCGCCGCGCTGCTGTGGTGGTGGCTGGCTGGCCGCATGCCCGAGCCGGTCCCCGAACCCGTCCCGGCGCCGCCGGTCGTGCCGCAGGTGCCGCAGGCACCGCCGCCCGTGGAGCCCGAGCCCCCTCCCGCGCCCGAGCCGGCCCCCGAGCCCCCGCCCCCGCCGCCCGAGCCGGCACCGGAACCGCCGCCGCCCGAGCCGCCGCGCGCGGCCGTTCCGCCGGCGAAACCTCCGGAGCCGGCCCCGTCGCCGGCGGAGGCGCGGCTGCCTCAGTGCCCGCAGGGCGTGAAGCCGAGCGACCGGCGGAACCTGGTCGTGGTGTTCGACGTCTCGCTCAGCATGGGCTTTCCGGCCGACGTCGATCCGGCCCAGCTGAACAGCCTGGTGGAGCGGATCGAGCGGGGCGACATCTTCGCGCAGTTCCAGCTGGCCCAGCTCCAGGCCCGGTCGCGGGTCTCGCGGATCGACGTCGCCCGCTCCGCCATGACCGGCCTGATCGACGGGCTGGACCCGTCGGTCGATGTCGGCCTGGTGAACGTGGGCACCTGCCCGGCCGCGGAGACCATCGGCGTCTTCCCGCCCAGCCAGCGCGGGCGTCTGCGCTCCATCGTGCAGAATGCCGAGTTGATCCCCGAGACCCCCCTGGCGGACGGGCTGGTCAAGGCCGGCGAGCTGATCCGCAGGGGCGGCGGCACCGGCATGATCGTGGTGATCTCCGACGGCGAGGACAGCTGCGGCCAGGACCCCTGCGCCACCGCCCGCCGGCTCGCCCAGACCTTGCCGGGGGTCAAGGTGAACCTGCTGGACGTGTTCGGGTCCGGCGAGCGGAGCTGCATCGTCGCCCCCTCGGGCGGCCGGATGTTCACGCCCCGGTCGGCGAGCCAGGTGGACGACCTGCTGAACTCCGCCGCCGAGGGGGTCGAGGACGCCAGTTGCCGCCCGTGAGGGCTATTTCGCGACGTCCGTCAGGCCGACCTTGAAGAGCCGCATCATCAGCAAGATGAAGCCGACGCACAGGACCAGCAGGATGAAGGCGTAGGCGGCGCCCTGGTTCCAGTTTCCGCCCTCGAAGAACCAATTGTAGATGATCTCGGTGAACCAGCGGCTGTTGGGGCCGCCGAGCAGGGCCGGCACGGCGTAGCTGCCGGCGGCCAGCATGAAGGTCATGATGCAGCCGACCGCGATGCCCGGCTTGGCGTGCGGGATGACGATGCGGCGGTGAATGCGCAGCCAGCCGCTGCCCAGGTCGCGCGCCGCCTCGATCTGGTTGCGGTCGAGGGATTCGATCGCGTTGTACAGCGGGAAGACCATGAACAGGATGTAGACATAGACCATGCCGACGATCACGCCGGCCGGGCTGCCCAGGAAGCGGATGGGCCGGTCGATCAGGCCGAGATTGACCAGCAGCAGGTTCAGCGGCCCGTTGAAGGCCAGGATGATGTACCAGGCGAAGGTTCGCAGCAACTCGTTGATCCAGAACGGGATCACCAGCAGCAGGACCAGCATCGGCAGCGTCCGGGGCCGGGCCACCTGGGCCATGAAATAGGCCACGGGATAGCACACCGCGAAGGTCAGCGCCGTCACCAGCGCGCTGGCCCAGATGGTCTGGAGGAAGATGCTGCGGTGGATCGCGTTGTTCCACAACGTGACGTAGTTCTGGACGGTGTAGACGTCGTCCGGCCCGCCGATCCGCGACGGCGGCAGGCTGGGTCGCAACGAGAAGTCGATCATCAGGATCTGGGGCAGGACAACCAGCATGACCACCCAGAAGGCGCACAGCGCGACGATGATCGCGGTCAGCACCGGGCCGTAGCGGCGCAGCACCTCGGTCATGGCGAATCCCTCATGCGGCGTCGTCGGACGGCGGCAGGACGACGGCATCCTCCGGCCGGAAGCTGACTGCGGCTTCGGCGCCGGGCTGCCAGCGCGGGCCGGTGCCGGTGCCGGTATTGGCGGTCTGGAACAGGATCAGGCGTTCCTGCACCGGTTCCAGGAAGATGTTGACGAAGGCGCCCTCGAAGTCCTGGTGGCTGACCCGCGTGCGGATCAGGTTGTTCTCCGCCGTGCCGTCGTCGGCGCGGACCCGTTCCGGCCGGACGAACAGGATGGCCTGGTCCCCCTCGCGCAGGTCGCGCGGGTTGCGCCCGATCAGCTTGCCGGCGGGGGTCTCGATCGCGGCCCGGCCGCCGGCCGCCGCCATGACCCGCCCGGTGAAGCGGTTGCTCTCCCCCACGAAGCTGGCGACGAAGGCGCTGGCCGGGTCGTCGTAGATGGCCCGCCCGTCACCGACCTGCTGGAGCACGCCGCGCGACATGACGCCGATCCGGTCGGACATGGTCAGCGCCTCCCCCTGGTCGTGGGTGATGTAGATGAAGGTGACCCCGGTGCGCTTCTGGATCTCGCGCAGTTCGGAACGCATGTGCTGGCGCAGCTTGAGGTCCAGGGCGGACAGCGGCTCGTCCAGCAGCAGCACCGCCGGCTCCACCGCGAGCGCCCGGGCGATCGCGATGCGCTGGCGCTGGCCGCCGGACAGTTCGGTCACCTTCTTGTCCGCCGTGTCCGGCAGGGCCACGAGGTCGAGCAGTTGCCGAACCCGGTGCCGGCGGTCGGCGGAGGCGACGCCCCGCACCTCCAGGCCGAAGCCGATATTCTCCGCCACCGTCATCAGCGGGAACAGCGCCAGGTTCTGGAAGATCAGCGCGGTCGGCCGCTTGTTGGGGCCGATGCCGGCCATGTCCCGGCCGCCGATCCGGATGGCCCCGGACGTCGGTTCCATGAAGCCGGAGATCATCCGCAGGATGGTGGTCTTGCCGCAGCCCGAAGGCCCCAGGAAGCTGAAGAATTCCCCTGCCGGAATGGTCAGGTGCACGTCGGAGACCGCCGTCAGCGCGCCGAAGCGCATGGTGACGTGGTCGAGTTCGATATCCTGGCTCATGGTTCCCCGTAGCCGTGAAGCCGGGGCCTGAAAGCGGATCAGGCCCCGGCTCCCCTCCGTTCCTTACGCCGCCAGGAAGCGGTCCTGGTACTCGTTGCGGATGGAGACGTACCACGCCTCCTGGATCGGCCACCACCACAGCTTGTCCAGCGCGTCTGCCGGATAGGCGTCGGCGAAGAACTGCTTGTTGAAGTCGCTGAGATACTGCTCCGCGCCCTTGGAGGTCGTGTTGATGCTGGTGTGGTTGGAATAGAGCGCGCCGGCCTGCGGCGTATAGTACCAGTTGATCCACTCGTAGGCCTGCGCCAGGTTCTGCGCGCCCTTGGTGATGCAGAAGCCTTCCATCCAGGCGAGCGCCCCTTCCTTGGGCGCGATGAAGCGGATCGGCAAGTTCTCCTTGCGGAGCGTCGCCGCCGAACTGTCCCAGGTCTGGCCGATCACGCAGCCATTGGTGCGGAAGGCGCCCTGGGCCTCGTTCTCGTTGGACCAGAACTGGCCGACCGACGGCTTGTTCTCGGTCGCGACCTTGATGATGGCGTCGAAGTTGGCGCGGGCCTTCGCCTCCTCCGTGAACTGCTGGCGCACCGGATGGGGCAGCTTGCCCTGCGACTCCAGCCACAGCGCGATGCCGATCAGGCTGGAATGGCCGCGCACGGTGACCTGGCCCTTGTATTCCGGCTTCCACAGGTCGCCGTAGCTGGCCTGGCCGTACTGGAGCTTGGCGACGGTATTGTCGAAGGCGATCGCCTCGGTGCCCCAGTCGCTGGGCGCCAAGTAGCGCTTGCCGCCGATCACGCCGCCCATGCCGGCGGAACCCTTGACCGCCGAGTCGATGCAGCCATCGAAATTGACTTTGGACTCGTCGAGCGGCTGGACCAGCTCGTACTCCACATAGTTCGGCACGCGGTCGACGGTCGGCATGATCACGTCGAACCCGGCCCCGCCAGAGGCGCGGAGCTGGTTCAGCAATTCGTCGTTGGTGCCGTACTCGGTCAGGACCGCCTTGATGCCGGTCTTCTTCTCGAAGTCGGCGATCATTTCGGGGGAGATATAACCGGACCAGGCGAACAGCTTGACCTCGCCCGAGGCGGCGCGGGCATTGCGCACGATGAAGGGGCCGGCCGCGGACAGGGCGCCCGCCGCGGCGGCGCCCTTGAGCAGGGTGCGGCGGGTGAAGGCCCGGGCGGCACGCTGCGTCGCCTGGCTGGACAGTTTTTCCGCTGAGTCAGTCATGTCTCTTGTTCTCCCAGAACGGTTCCGTGGCCGGCGGACTATGCAGCAGGCCCAAGCCGAGCGGCAATTTCAGACACCGCAGTTTAGAAAATTTTCATCAATGTGTCATGGCTCGGCCCTGGCGTGCAAGGCCGCGAAAGGCAATCATATCAATCGCTTTCACTGTCCGGAGACGCGCCGATGAGCGGCCGCCCTTCCCGCAACGTGCTCCTGATCCTGGCCGACCAGTGGCGCGGCGACTGCCTGTCGGCCCTCGGCCATGCCTGCGTGCGCACGCCGCACCTGGACGCCCTCGCCGCCGAGGGGACGCTGTTCCGCCGCCATTTCGGACAGGCGAGCCCCTGCGGGCCGGCGCGCGCCTCCCTGCTGACGGGGATGTATCTCCAGAACCATCGATCCGTCGCCAACGGCACCCCGCTGGACGCCCGGCATACCAACCTGGCGCTGGAAGCGCGCCGACTCGGCCATGCCCCCGCCCTGTTCGGCTATACCGACACCTCCCCCGACCCGCGCCGCCACGATCCGGCCGACCCGGCGCTGCGCAGCTACGAGGGCGTGATGCCGGGCTTCGACCCGGCCTGCCTGCTGACCGAGTCGATCGAGCCCTGGGCGGAACACCTGCGGGCTAAGGGCTATCCGGTGCCGGAGCAGGCCCGCGAAATCTACCGCACGGCCGAG
This sequence comes from Skermanella rosea, assembly GCF_016806835.2. Classification (NCBI taxonomy): domain Bacteria; kingdom Pseudomonadati; phylum Pseudomonadota; class Alphaproteobacteria; order Rhodospirillales; family Azospirillaceae; genus Skermanella; species Skermanella rosea. The sequence continues at coordinate 5,357,540 of NZ_CP086111.1, forward strand.
TCCTTCGGCCCGGCCGTCTACCGGGCGGGGGACAGCGATACCGCCTTCCTCGCCGACCGCGTCTCCGCCTGGCTGGCGGGGCGCGGCCGGGAGCCCTGGTTCGCCCTGGCCGCCTTCATCAGGCCGCATCCGCCCTGGGTAGCGCCCGATCCCTATCACCGCCTGATCGATCCCGCCGCGACGCCGCCGGCGGTGCGCGCCCCGGACTGGCGGACGGAGGCGGACGGACACCCGTGGCTCGCCTGGCACCTCGCCCGCCAGCGGACCGACTGCTGGGTGGAGGGAGCGGACCTGGACCCGCGCACCCTGGATGCCGGCACCCTGGCCCGGTTGCGCGCGACCTATTACGGGCTGGTCGCCGAGTTCGACGCCCAGGTCGGCCGGATCATGGCACTGCTGAGGGAGACCGGCGCGCTGGACGATACGCTGGTGATCGTCACGTCCGACCATGGCGAGATGCTGGGCGACCACTGGATGCTGGGCAAGGCCGGCTACTTCGACGAGGCCTACCATGTCCCGATGATCGTTCGGGACCCGGATCGATCCGGCGGCGGCACGGTGGATGCCTTCACGGAGCATGTGGACCTGATGCCGACCGTCATCGACTGGCTTGGCGGCACCCCGCCGGCCCAGTGCGACGGCCGCTCGCTGCTGCCGCTGCTGGGTGGTTCCCCCGTTCCGGCGGACTGGCGCCGCCATGCCCACTGGGAATTCGACTTCCGCGACGTTGTCCGGGGCGAGGCGGAACGGGCGCTGGGGCTGCGTCCCGGCCAGTGCGTGCTCAACGTGCTGCGCGGCGAGCGCTACAAATATGTCCACTTCGCCGGCCTGCCGCCGCTGTTCTTCGACCTGGAGGCCGACCCGGGGCAGTTCCGGAACCTCGCCGACGATCCCGCCCATGCGGCCCTGGTCCGCGACCATGCCCAGGCGCTGCTGTCCTGGCGGATGGAGAATGACGAGCGGGTGCTGGCGAACATGCTGCTGACCCCGGATGGGGTGGTGGGCGGATGACGACACACCCCCCGGGGGGAATGTCGTCAAACGTGGTCATCAGCGCCTGCGGAAAGGCGGAATGTTCACATCCCTCCCCCCTGGCATGTCAGCAAATGTCATCATGCGACCGGCCCCCCGTCCAGCCCCCACGGTGACGTTCGTATTCACGCTTCAAAGATCCGGCACCAGGGTGCGGATCGAAGCTTAGCGCGAACAGATAAAGGAATTGCTTCCTGGAGCGGCGTTCGGCATCCGGGCTTTCCATGGCCCGGACATGCCAAAGGGGGCCGGAAGCCCCCTTTGATAGTTTGATCTCCGACGCAGTCCGCCTTGGCGGCACGACCCCATTAAGTGGCCTCGGCATCGAAGTGGCAAACAATTAGACCCATGCCATGACCGGGTCAAGGGCCTTTGCATAAATATGTCGCAAGGAGGTATCGGGCGGGTGTGTCCCATGCCGCCGGAATAGGCGCTTCGGCATGGTGGATCGGGCATCCCGACGATCAACACAACCTGGCTCTCCTGTCGGACCGGATGCAAGGGAAGTTTCCGGTATTGGCCACAGATGAACACAGATAGGCGCAGATAAAGATAATGGTGAGAATTTTTATTCACCAAGTAATTTTAGAAATTACACAATATTGGTTGCTAGAACATTTAACTAGCTTTTAATTCTGCGATGCATTGAGTTCCAAAACTCGACAGTTGAATCTCAACACCTCTGGCAACATAGCAAGCACCCCATGACCGACAGTCTGGATGTAGCGGAAAGCTCCGGGTTGTCGGACTGCCCTTTTCATGCATAATGCAAAATTACGAATTCGGCGCAACGCGCCGTCGTCAAGCCAAGGGCCCGGGATGGAACGAACGTCCACGAGAGCCGGCATGCAGAAGGGGAGGGAAAATCCATGAAGCGCATTGTCCTGAACGCATTGGGGCCGTTGGTCGGCGCGCTGCTGGCCGGAGGGGTGTTTTCGCTGCCGGCGGCGGCACAGACCGAGCTGAAGTTCGGCCATGTCGGGGCGCCGGGGTCGCTGTTCGACCAGTCGGCCAACGAGTTCGCCAAGCGGGCCAACGAGAAGCTGGGCAACAAGGCCAAGGTGGTCGTGTTCGGGTCCAGCCAACTCGGCACCGACGAGCAGATGCTGCAGAAGCTGCGGCTGGGAACCATCGACTTCGCCCTGCCCTCCACCGTGATGTCGACGGTGTCGGACGTCTTCGGGCTGTTCGAGATGCCGTACCTGGTCAAGGACCGGGAGCACATGAAGCGGATCGCCGAGGACGTGTTCTGGCCCTCGTTGGCCCCGGCGGCGGAGAAGCAGGGCTACAAGATCATCGGCCTGTGGGAGAACGGCTTCCGCCACGTCACCACCAACACCCGCCCGATCGAGAAGCCCGAGGACCTGAAAGGCATCAAGCTGCGCGTGCCGGGCGGCAAATGGCGGGTCCGGATGTTCCAGAGCTATGGCGCGAACCCCAGCCCGATGGCGTTCTCGGAATTGTTCGTGGCGTTGCAGACCGGCGTGATGGACGGGCAGGAGAACCCGCTGACGCAGATCCACAGCTCCAAGCTCCAGGAAGTCCAGAAGTTCCTGTCCATGACCGGCCACGTCTATACCCCAGCATATGTGACCGTGGGCAGCCGCAAATGGGCCAGCCTGCCGGCCGACGTGCGGCAGGTCCTGGAGGAAACGGCCCGGGAAACGCAGGCCTTCGTCTATGAAACGGCGGCGCGCATGGACGAGGAACTGGAGACCAAGCTGCGCGACGAGGGCATGCAGGTGAACGAGGTGGACAAGGACGCCTTCGTCAAGGCGAGCGAGCCGATCTACCGCGACTTCTCCGACGAGGTCCCGGCCGCCAAGACCATGGTCGAGAAGGCCGTCGAACTCGGCAAGTCATCGTAAAGACCGGATCTCCGACATGGCGAATTCCTCATCATCCCTGGCGCTGATGCGCACGGGTTTCGAACGTTTCCTCGCCGCCATCGTGATCGTCCTGCTGGTCGGCATGACGGCGGTCGTGTTCGGGGCGGTGGTGTTCCGCAAGCTGGGCGCGTCGCTGGTCTGGTATGACGAGGTCGCCTCGATCCTGCTGGCTTGGCTGACCTATTACGGGTCGGCGCTGGCGGCGCTGAAGCGGTCCCATATCGGCTTTCCCGGACTGATCGCCGCCATGCCGCCGGCGCTGCGGCTGCCGGTCGTGATCCTGGCCGAGGTCATCGTGATCGGCTTCTTCGTGCTGCTGGCCTGGGTCGGCATCGAGGTGCTGGGATATCTGGAAGGCTTGACGCTGGTCAGCCTGCCGTGGGTGCCGGTCTGGTTCACCCAGTCGGTGATCCCGATCGGCGCCGTGCTGTTCATCATCGCCGAGCTGATGAACCTGCCGGAAATCCTGCGGGAGGCGCGCGGGCACGGGCCGATCCACGATCCCGAGATCCCGCCCGAACTGCTGAATCCCGACCTGCTGAAAGATGCCCGGGGGGCCGAGCGATGACCCTGCTGTACATGGCGGCCGGGCTGTTCGGCCTGGTCCTGATCAACGTGCCGATCGCGGTGGCGCTGGGCGTCGTGTCGGTGGTCGCGATGCTGCTGTCGTCGGGAACGGCGACGCTGCCCAACATGGCGATGGTGCTGTACGACGGCGCCACCAGCTTCCCGCTGCTGGCGATCCCGCTGTTCATCTTCGCGGGTGCCATCATGAACTCGGCCGGCATCTCGCGCCGGCTGATCGCCTTCGCCTCGGCGCTGGTCGGTTTCGTGCGCGGCGGGCTCGCCATGGTCAACGTGGCGACTTCCCTGTTCTTCGCGGAAATCTCGGGCTCGGCGGTGGCCGACGTGGCGGCGATCGGGTCGATCCTGATCCCTGCCATGAAGAAGAGGGGCTATCCCGCCACCTTCGCCGCCGCCATCACCTCGTCGGCGGCGACGCTGGCGGTGATCATCCCGCCGTCGATCCCCATGATCCTCTATGCGGTGATGTCGGGCAGCTCTGTGGTGCAGCTCTTCGTGGCCGGCATCGTGCCGGGCCTGCTGGGGGCGGCCGGGCTGATGGGGCTGGCCTACGGGTTCGCGGTCCGCCGCAACTACCCGGTGGAGGAGATGTTCCGGGTCAGCCGGGTGAAGGAGACCTTCCGCGAGGCGGTCTGGGCCTTCACCATGCCGGTCATCATCCTGGGCGGCATCTTCGGCGGCTGGTTCACCGCGACGGAGGGCGCGGCCCTGGCCGTGGTGGCGGCCCTGTTCCTGGGGACGGTGGTCTACCGCGAGCTGGACCTGGCGCACCTGTACGACGCGATCCTGGAAGGCGGCATCCAGACCGCCGTGGTGATGCTTCTGGTCGCCACCTCGGCCCTGATGGGCACCTACCTGACCGAGCAGCAGGTGCCGCAGCAGCTTGCCCAGGCGGTGGCCGACTTCACCAACAACCGCTACGTCGTGCTGGCGCTGCTGAACGTCATCTTCCTGCTGGCCGGCCTGTTCCTGCACTCGGCCGCGGCGATCATCCTGATCGTTCCGATCGTCATGCCGCTGGTCAACCTGGTGGGCATCGACCCGGTGCATTTCGGCATCATCGTGACGCTGAACCTGGGCATCGGACAGCAGACGCCGCCGGTCGCCAGCGTGCTGGTGACGGCCTGCTCGATCGCCAAGGCCGACATCTGGGCCGTCAGCAAGGTGAACATCTACTTCATCGGCGTGCTGATGGCGGTGCTGCTGCTGTCCACATACGTGCCGATCGTGCCGATGGGTCTGGTCGAGCTGTTCTACCGATAAGCATACTAAGCACACAGGGGGGAAACCCGTGGAAAACCTGATCCTGACCGAGCACCATGGCCCGGTCGTCACCGTCACCCTGAACCGGCCGGACAAGCTGAACGCCTTCACCAAGTCCATGTGGCAGCGCCTGGGCGAGGTGATGCGGCGGCTGTCGGACGACGACTCCGTCCGGTGCATCGTCTTGCGGGGCGCCGGGGACCGGGCGTTCAGCCCCGGCAACGACATCTCGGAGTTCGAGAACGAACGGTCCAACTCCGAGCAGGCCAGCGCCTACGGCAAGATCATCGCCGGCACGCTGGACGCGATGCGGACGTGCCGTCACCCGACGGTGGCGCTGATCAAGGGGATCTGCGTCGGCGGCGGGCTGGAGATCGCGGGAAGCTGCGACATCCGCATCTGCGGCACGTCGAGCCGGTTCGGCGCGCCCATCAACAAGCTGGGGCTGGTGATGGGCTATGCCGAGCTGGACGCGCTGATAGCCTTGGCCGGCCGCTCCACCGCGCTGGAGATCCTGCTGGAAGGCCGGATCTTCGGGGCGGCCGAGGCGAAGGACAAGGGCCTGGTCACCCGCGTGGTGGACGACGCCGAGGTGGACAAGGAGGCCATGGCGACCGCCCGGCGGATTTCCGAAGGCGCGCCGCTGGTCGCCCGCTGGCACAAGAAGTTCGCCCGGCGGCTGGCCGAGGGCTCGCCGCTGAGCGAGGCTGAGATGGACGAGGGGTACGCCTGCTACGACACGGAGGATTTCCGGATCGGGTACCGCGCCTTCCTCGACAAGGTGAAGCCAGAGTTCAAGGGACGCTGATCGATGCTTGCTGATCGGACGGGGCCGCTGAAGGGGCTCAAGGTCGTCGAACTCGCCCACATCATGGCCGGCCCGGTGTGCGGGCTGTTCCTGGCGGACCTGGGGGCCGACGTCATCAAGGTGGAGAAGATCCCCGGCGGCGACGACAGCCGCCGGTTCCTGCCGCCGGACATCGAGGGCGAGTCCGCCGCCTTCATGATGATGAACCGCAACAAGCGCGGCATCGCCATCGACCTGAAGACGGCGGACGGCAAGGCGGCGCTGGAGCGGCTGCTGATGGACGCCGACGTGGTGATCGAGAACTACCGGCAGGACACCATGGACCGGCTGGGGCTGGGATACGAGAGCCTGCGGGAGCGGAACCCCCGGCTGATCTACTGCGCGGTGTCGGGCTTCGGGCGGACGGGTCCCTATGCCGACCGGGGCGGCTTCGACCTGATCGCCCAGGGCATGAGCGGGATCATGAGCATCACCGGGGAGGCGCCGGGCCGGCCGCCGGTCAAGGTGGGCGCGCCGTTGACGGACATCACGGCGGGGATCCTGGCGGCGCTGGGGGTGGTCAGCGCGGTCGTGGCGCGGGCTTCGACAGGCAGGGGGCAGTTGGTCGATACCTCTCTGTTCGAGGCGGGGATCGTCCACACCTACTGGCAATCGGCGATCTGCTTCGCGACCGGCGCGTCGCCGGGTCCGATGGGGTCGGCCCATCCGCTGAACGCGCCGTACCAGGCGTTCGAGACGGCGGACGGCTGGATCAACGTGGGCGCCGCGAACCAGACCAACTGGCTGAAGCTGGTCGACGTGCTGGAGGCGCGGGAGCTGCTGGACGATCCGCGGTTCGCCGACAACCGGCGGCGGATGAACAACCTGGAGGATCTGGTGGAGGCGCTGACCGTCCATTTCCGCCATCGGACCACGGCGGAGTGGCTGGAGCGCCTGAACGCCGCCGGCGTGCCGGCCGGGCCGGTGCTGTCGATCGCCGAGATGCACGCCGACCCGCAGACGCTGGCGCGGGAGATGGTGGTCGAGGTGGACCACCCGGTCGCCGGGGCGGTCAAGGCGCTGGGGCTGCCGATCAAGCTATCCGACACGCCGGGCGGGGTCTTCGGGCCGGCGCCGCGGTTCGGGGAACATACGGCGGAGGTGCTGGCGGAGCACGGGTTCGGCGAGGAGGAGATCCGGCGGATGACGGAGGCGGGGGCGGTGGGGGGTTGAAAGGGGTTGGGCCGCAGATGGACACAGATGGGCGCTACGCGCCCTGTAGAATGATGCGTTGATACTGGATGCGGGGCTTGCCGAAACTAATGAGCAGGGCGATAGGTATTCTGCCTGCCTTCAGGTAATTGAGGGTTTGGGCGACATGGGCGGGCGACAGGGTTTCGGTACATTTCAGCTCGATGATCATCCTGTCTTCGACCATGATATCCGCGAAGTATCGGCCAACCTCGTCTCCTTTATAAAATACTGGGAAAGGCACTTCCTCACGTGCATGGATTTCCCGGCGGGTCAGTTCCGCGACCAGTGCCCGCCTGTAGACTATTTCAAGAAACCCATGACCAAGAATGTTCGAAACTTCAAAAGCCGCACCAAGAACCGCATGCGACAGACGATCCCGCTCATCGATACCCATCTGTGTCCATCTGCGTGCATCTGTGGATAAATAATCCTGGAACTTACGCAGGGAGGTGATGCAGCGGCAATGCGGTCTCGTAGCGCACCTGTTTCAATGCGAAGCTGGATTTGATGCTGGAGACGCCGGGTATTCGGGTCAGGTGGGTCTTGAGGAAATGTTCGTAGGCCGCGAGGTCGGGGACGACTACGCGGAGCAGGTAATCTGCTTCTCCCGTCATCAGGTAACATTCCAGCACCTCCGGCCGATGCATGATCGCGGCCTCGAAGGCGTCGAGACGTTCTTCGATCTGCTTTTCCAGCGTGACGCTGACGAACACGTTTACCGGAAGGTCCACGGTCGAGGGATCGACCAGCGCCACGTAGGTGCGGATCACCCCGCTTTCCTCCAGCGCCTTGACCCGGCGGAGGCAGGGCGAGGGCGACAGGCCGATGGCGGAGGCGAGGTCGTTGTTGGCGATCCGGCCGTCCTTCTGGAGACGGGCGAGGATCTTCCGGTCGATGGCGTCGAGGCTGGGTTTTGGCATCGGATGGCGTGAAGATGCTTTGTCATGGCATGCGATGCCAAAAGGATGGCATCTGACGGCGCAGTTCGCAACCATTTGCCCAGGCGCCGGTGTTATCGTGGTGGCCTGTCCTCATCCTGGGAAGCGAAGCGGAAATGGTTGACTCAACGACCATCGAACACGGTGCCGATACCGTCGAATGCCTGCGCGAGCTGGAGCGCAAGATCCTCTGGCTGGCGTCCTGGACGATCCACAATGCCAATCATGTCCGGCCCAACCTGGACGGGCTTAAGGTAGGCGGGCACCAGGCTTCGTCGGCCTCCCTGGCGACGATCATGACGGCGCTGTATTTCGCGGCCCTGCGGCCGGAGGACCGGGTCGCGGTTAAGCCGCACGCGAGCCCGATCTTCCACGCGATCCAATACCTGATGGGCAACCAGACGCGCGAGAAGCTGGAGAATTTCCGGGGCTACAAGGGCGCGCAGAGCTATCCGTCGCGGACCAAGGACGTGGACGACGTCGATTTCTCGACCGGGTCGGTGGGCATGGGCGTCGCCCAGACGCTGTTCTCGTCCCTGGTCCAGGATTACCTGAAGGCCCGGGGATGGGCCTCCTCGATCCCGGAGGGGCGCATGGTCGCCCTGATCGGCGATGCCGAGATGGACGAGGGCAACATCTTCGAGGCGCTGCTGGAAGGCTGGAAGCACGGCCTGCGCAACACCTGGTGGATCGTCGACTACAACAGGCAGAGCCTGGACGCGGTGATCCGGGAAGGTTTGTGGGAGCGGCTGGAAGGCATCTTCCGCAACTTCGGCTGGGACGTCGTGATCCTGAAGCACGGCAGGCTGATGCGGGAGGCGTTCGCCGAGGAGGGCGGCGACCGGCTGCGGGAGTGGATCGACACCTGCCCGAACCAGCTCTATTCCGCCCTGACCTTCCAGGGCGGTGCGGCGTGGCGCCGGCGGCTGATGGACGATCTTGGCGACCAGGGAACCGTGTCCCGGCTGATCGAGCGGCGCTCCGACGGGGAGTTGGCGGACCTGATGGGCAACCTGGGCGGCCACGACCTGCCGTCGCTGCTGGAAGCCTTCGAGGCGGCGCGGCGGCATGACCGGCCGGTGTGCTTCATCGCCTATACGGTCAAGGGGTTCGGGCTGCCGCTGGCGGGGCACAAGGACAACCATGCGGGGCTGCTGACTCCCGCGCAGATGGAGGCGTTCCGCGACGGGCTGAAGATCCGGCCGGGGCACGAGTGGGACCGCTTCGAAGGGCTGGGGATCGGGGAGGACCGGCTGTCGGCGTTCCTGGACACCGTGCCGTTCTTCGCCAAGGGGCCGCGGCGCTATTCGGCCCCGGTGGTTCCGGTGCCGGAGGCTTTGGAAGTTCCGAAGCAGAAGGCGCTGTCCACCCAGGCGGGCTTCGGGCTGATCATGAACGAGCTGGGGCGGACCAAGGAGGGGCTGGCGGAGCGGATCGTGACGACGGCGCCGGACGTGACGGTGTCCACGAACCTGGGGTCCTGGGTGAACCGGCGCGGGCTGTTCGCCAAGGAGGCCATGGCCGACCTGTTCAAGAAGGAGCGCATCCCGTCCACATACAGCTGGGACTTCTCGCCCGACGGGCAGCATTTCGAGCTGGGCATCGCCGAGGCGAACCTGTTCACCATGCTGTCGGCGCTGGGGCTGTCCCATTCGGTGTTCGGGGAGCGGCTGCTGCCGATCGGCACGGTGTACGACCCCTTTATCTATCGTGGCGCCGACGCGATGAACTATGCCTGCTACCAGGATGCCCGATTCATGCTGGTGGCGACGCCGGCCGGCGTGACCCTGGCGCCGGAAGGCGGGGCTCACCAGTCGATCGGGACGCCGCTGGTCGGCATGGCGCAGGACGGGCTGGCCTATTTCGAGCCGGCCTTCGTGGACGAGCTGGGCGTCATCATGCGCTGGGCGTTCGACTACATGCAGCGGAACGGCGAGGGCCAGCCGGACGAGCGGAACTGGCTGAGGGACGAGACCGGCGGTGCCGTCTACCTGCGCCTGTCGTCGCGCACGCTGGAGCAGCCGGGCCGGGACATGGCGCCGGAGCTTCGGCAGGACATCATCGACGGCGCCTACTGGATGCGGCGGCCGGGGCCGAACTGCCAGGTGGTGGTGGCCTATACCGGCGCGGTGGCGCCCGAGGCGATCGAGGCGGTCGGGCTGATGGCCGAGGACCGGCGCGACGTGGGGCTGCTCGCCATCACCTCGGCCGACCGGCTGCACGGCGGCTGGAGCGCCGCCCAGCGGGCGCGGGAGCGCGGGCTGGTGCATGCCCGATCGCATGTCGAGCGGCTGCTGGACGGCGTGCCGTCCAACTGCGGCATGGTGACGGTGATCGACGGGCATCCGGCGACGCTGGGCTGGCTGGGATCGGTCCACGGCCACCGGACGCGGGCGCTGGGGGTCGAGCATTTCGGCCAGACCGGCACCATCGCCGATCTGTACCGGCATTTCGGCATCGATGCCCAGGGCATCGTGCTGGCGGCCCAGGCTACCGCGGCCGGCCGGCCGATCCGGCATCTCCATACGATCGGGGGCCGCTGAGGGGCGCTGCGGGGAAGAGGTCCGGGGTTTCGGCCAGCATGCGGGCGAAACGCGCCGCGGCCGGGACCATGCCGAAGACCAGCGGCGGCGGAATGACCCCGGTCCTGCCCGCCGCGACGGCGGGAAGGTTCCGCCAGAGGGGGCTGGAGGCCAGGGTGGGCCGGGCGTCGGGCGGGACCGGATCGATCACCAGCAGGCTGGCGTCGGGATGCACGGACAGGCGGTCGATGGGGACGGTGGCGAACCCCCAGGCGTTGGTCGGCCCCGTCCAGGCGCTGCGCAGGCCGCTGCTTTCCAGGACGGCTTCCGCCAAGCTGCCTTTGCCATAGACGCGGACATGCCTTGCGTCCATGAAGCTGACGGCCAGGACGGGAGGGGGGTTGGCTGCTTCCAAGGTTACCTGGGCGGCGGCGAAGGCGGCTTCGGCGCGGCCGATCAGCGCCTCGCCGGCAGCTTGGCGGTGCAGCAGGCGGGAGAGCCTGCGGGTGGCATCGACCGCGTTCTCCCAGGGCCGGTGGTCGGAGGTGTAGGTGGGCAGCGACAGCGTCGGGGCGATCCGCTCCAGCTGGGGCCGCAGGCTTTCCTGCTCCCCGACGATCAGGATCAGATCGGGGGCGAGGGTGCTGAGCAGCTCGAGGTTCGGTTCCAGGCGGAGACCGAGATCCACGACACCTGGGTCGAGGGGCGGACCGCCGACCCAGGTTTCGTAGACCTTGGCCTCCGGCACGGCGAGGGGCCGGATGCCCAGCGCGATCAGGGTGTCGGTGAGGCCCCAGTCCAGCGCGACGACGCGGCGAGGGGGCGGCGGCGTGTCGCCCGCCGCGGCGGCCGTGGCCGCGAGGATGGCCAGGACGGCCAGGGGCGCCAGGAGGCTTCCGAGGATTCGGAGGCGGAGGGCCGGCGGAGGTGAAGGCGGGCTTGCCTGTCCGTCGGCACCCTTCATCGATCGTTCCAAGCCGGCATCGAGCTTCTCCCTGCCTGTCATTGTTGGCCGGGCGAACTCTTAAGGTCCGAACGATGTTGATGCAACTCATTATCATTTGCATTGCCGGGTTTACCCCGGAGGGATGCCCGGACGCCGCGGGAGCCGGAGCTCGCCGCGGCGGGAGGTCAGGGCCGCGCTATTGCCTGGGCAGGGCGTAGGCGATGACACTGTCGCCGGCCTTGGTGCCCAGCGAGCCGTGGCCGCCGGCGGCCACCAGAAGATACTGGCGGCCGTCCTCGCCCAGGTAGGTCATGGGCGTCGCCTGGCCGCCGGCCGGCAGGCGGCTTTCCCAGAGCTGCTCGCCGGTGGTGACGTCGTAGCCGCGCACGTAATAGTCGATGGTGCCGGACAGGAAGGCGACGCCGCCGGCCGTCATCATCGGACCGCCCAGGCTGGGCACGCCCATCCTGAAGGGCAGCGGCAGGGGCGAGGCGTCGCGGACGGTGCCGTTCTTGTGCATCCAGATGATCTCGCCGGTGGTCAGGTCGGCCGCCGAGACATAGCCCCAGGGAGGAGCCTGGCAGGGCAGCCCGAGGACCGAGACGAACGGGGCCAGCTTGACCGCGAAGGGGGCGCCGAAATTCTCGTTGAGGGCCGGCAGGCTGTATTCCGGCCGGTTCTCGCCCTGGACATAGAGGGTGGTGTCGTCCTCGCGCGGGATCAGCTGGGAGACGAAGGCGAGATAGGCCGGGGTCGTGAAGGCGATCTGGCGCCGGGGATCGACCGCGATGCTGCCCCAGTTGAACACGCCGAAATTGCCGGGGTAGATGAGGGAGCCTTCGGTGGAGGGCGGGGTGTAGCGGCCCTCGTAGCGCAGCCTGTGGAACTGGATGCGGCAGGCGAGCTGGTCGAACAGGGTGGCTCCCCACATGTCCCGGCCGCTCAGCGGCGGCGGGTCGTAGGACAGCGCCGAGACCGGCTGGGTCGGGGCGGTGTGGTCGCCCTCGGCGGCGCCCTGGGGCGCCGGCTTCTCGGTCACCGGCAGAATCGGCTCGCCGGTGCGGCGGTCGAGGACAAAGAGCTCGCCCTGCTTGGTCGGCTGGACCAGGGCCGGCACCGTCTGTCCGCCGATGGTCAGGTCGATCAGGCTGGGCTGCGACGGCACGTCATAGTCCCACAGGTCGTGGTGGACGGTCTGGAAGTTCCAGCGCACCTGCCCCGTCGCGAGGTCGAGGGCGACGACGGAGGACGAGAACCGCTCCACCGCCGGGCTGCGGTTGCCGCCCCACTGGTCGGGCGGCTGGTTGCCCAGGGGGATGTAGACCATGCCCAAATCCTCGTCCACGGCGGAGATCGACCAGGAATTGGGCGAGTTGGGCGTGTAGGTCTCGCCCGGAGGGGGCGGTGCCGTGTCGTCCGGATCGCCGGAGTCCCAGGCCCAGACGAGGTCGCCGGTGTTCACGTCGAAGGCCCGGATCACGCCCGAGGCCTCGTTGACCGAGACGTTGTCCAGGACGGTGCCGCCGACGATGATCAGGTCGCGGGTGACCACGACCGGGGAGGTCGAGTAGTAGGAGCCCGGCTTGACGTTGGGCATGTTGCGCCAGAGGTCGATCTGCCCGGTGCCGCCGCCGAACGCGGTGCAGATCGCGCCGTCCTCCGGGTTCAGGGCGATCAGCCTGCCGTCGGCGGTCGGCATGAACAGCCGGGCGGGGCAGTTGTCGGCGGTTTCCGGCGCGGTGTTGGCCGCGACCGGCATGTCGGGGACCGGGGAGTCCGCCGGATCGGCCGGGGCGGGCGAGGCGGGCGCCGGGGCGGCCGTTTCCTCGGAAGCCGGGTGGTAGGACAGGCCGCGGCAGGTCAGGTGCTGGAGCGCCAGGTCGCCGCGGATCTCGGGATCGTAGCGCCAGATCTCCTCGCCGGTGGTGGCGTTCAGCGCGATGACGAACTGGTGCGGCGTGCAGAGGAACAGCCGGTTGCCGATCTTCAGCGGCGTGACCTGGAAGGTGGTTTCCACCGGGTCGCCGGGCTGGCCGCGCAGATCGCCGGTGTGGTAGGTCCAGGCCTCCTGGAGCTGGGAGACGTTGGCCGGGGTGATCTGGTCGAGCGGGGAATAGCGCTGGCCGTAGCCTGTGCGGCCGTAGGCATGCCATTCGCCGGGCGGGACGTCGGGCTTGCCGGTGGGTCCGTTCGCCGGGGCTTCGGCGCGCGGTCCCGGGGCGGTTCCCTCGATCCGGTGAGGGTCGGCGAACATGGAGGCTCCCGCCACCACGACGGCCAGGGCGAGTGCCGCCGCCAGCGGCAGGGAAGCGGCCCCGGAACGGCCGTCCAGCGGGCGGGTGACCCAGGGCAGCAGCAGGAGCAGGCCGACCACGACGAAGACCGCGCCGCGCGCCGCCAGCGGCCACCAATCGAACCCGACCTCCCACAGGGACCAGGCCAGCGTGCCCAGGAGCAGCAGGGCATAGACCCAGAGCGCCGCGGGGTTCCTCCTGAACAGGAGATAGCCGGTGATCAGGAGGGCCACGCCGGCGATGGCGTAGTACCAGGAGCCGCCCAAGGCGATCAGCCAGACGCCTCCGCCCGCCAGGGCGAGGCCCATGAGAAATAGGAGTATGGCCATCGTCATGGGGACGAACGGCCGCCCCCTGCCCTGCCTGTCGCGCTGCATGAGGTCACCTCGGAACTGCGGTATCAGCCTGGGTAACCCGTCGTCGGCGCGTTCGTTTCTTCGGGGAATGGATGAGGCGGCGGCGAAATGGAAAAAGGCCGGCCCTCGCGGGCCGGCCCCTTGCCGTCTGTGTTCGTCGTCTTCGGTGCGGGGCCGCCGAAGCGGCCCCGCGGTAGTTCCGGTTTCCGCCTTGTGGAGGGGCGGGCACCGGCCCGTGGCTTACACGGTGGGATCGACGTAGAACTTGAAGTTGGCGTTGGTCAGCGGTGCTCCAAACTCGTCGGAGACACCGACCAGCGTGATCTGAAGGTCGGTACCCAGACCATCAGTATGCGTGATCGTCGTACGGTTACCGATCATCCAATCATTGGTGACAGAGAGGTCGGAGATGTCATCAATGCTGGTGAAGGCCGTGAGATCGATCTTCTCCAAGCCGCCCAGCTCGAAGTCCTGGATGGTATCGTTTCCGGAGCTGGGCTTGAACACGAAGGTGTCGTTGCCAAGACCGCCCATGAAAACGTCGTCACCCGACGTACCCGTGATCGTGTCGGCGTTGACGCTGCCGGTGATCTCGAGCCTGCCGTTGTTCTCCAGGCGGTCGGCCTCCTCGACGGCGGAGAGGTCCGCCGTGCCCGAAACCGTGATCCGCGCGGTACCGTTGGCATCGATGTTCAGTTCGTCGGCGGTCAGGCTGAAGTCCTGCACCGTCACCGTCTGGTCGGAGGCGACGTCGAAGTTGTCGCTGCCCAGACCGCCGTTGAAGGTGATGGTGTCGACGCCCGCGGGTGCCTTCAGGTAGTCGTTGCCGCCGGAGCCGTTGATCGTCAGGCTATCGAAGCTCCACTCCTCCTTGCCGCTGAAGTCCAGGTTGTCGGCGATCGCGGTGCCGTTGATGATCACGGCGCTGTCTTCGTCGCCGACGATCTTGTCGATGCTGGTCGCCTGGGAGGCGGACAGCGTCAGCCTCGCGTCCTCGACAAGCTCGAGACCGAAGGTGCCCAGCTTCGTGGCGGAGTTCAGGGTTTGCGTCCCGCTGACTTCCGCGGTCTTGGTACCGGCCACCGTGATCTGGCTCAGGTCCACCGCGGTGCTGCCGAGCCCGGTCACCGTCACGTTGCCGGCGCCGGTGATCACCTTGCCGTTGGCCTGCGCAGCCGTCAGCTCCAGGGTCACGCCCACGCCGACGTCGATCGAGCCGTCGTCGAACGAGAGACCGAGGCCGACGTCTTCGAGGTTAACGACGATCGGCTGCTCGCCGGCGTCGATGCTGCCGCTGCCGTCGGTGTCGGCGACGATGTCACCGGCGATCACGACGGTACCCGGAAGGGTCGCATCGTCATTGTCAGCGGTCCCGCTGATGCTGACGCCGTCGGCCTGGAGGGCCGACAGGGTCAGGACTTTGCCGTCCAGGACCTTGTAAGTATCCACATAGCCCAGGAGATTGGTATTGGCGGAGACGTCCAGGTCGGTCCCGACTTCCGCGGTAACGTCGGCGGCCTCGGCGATCCCGCTGAGATCCGTGTCGGCGGCCAGGCCGGTCACCGTCACGGTCACGGAACCCGTCAGGGTACCGGAGTTGAGGCTCACGACGCGCTCGTCAGCCTGATCGGCCGACAGCGTCAGCGAGGCGCTGGCGTCACCATCGATGCCGTCCCACATCTCGATCTCGAAATCACCGAGCTTGGCGTCGGCGTCGAGGATCACGTCGTCGGTAACGATCGCGACCAGCTTGCCGGCATCGGAACCGTTCTCGGTGGAGGCGGCACCGGCCTTGATGCCGGTCAGGTCGTAGGCGCTGGCGCCGTCGAGATTGACGGTGATCGAGCCGGCGTCCCTGGCTTCAGTCTCCTGGGTGTCCGGATCCTCGGCGACCGCGTCGGCACCGGTGATCGTCTTGCCGTTGGCCTGCGCAGCCGTCAGCGTGAAGGTGGCGCCGTGATCGACCTTGACGTCGAAATCACCGATCTTCGCACCGCCTGCCAGTTGGGGCTGGGTAGTTCCGTCAGCCGCCACTTCCAGCGTCTTGGAACCGGTCACCGTCACCTTGGACAGGTCGACGTCGATGGTGGAGCCGGTGGCCAGGACGATGATGCTGCCCGCACCCTGGATGCTCTCGCCGGAGATCGAGCCGCCGTCGGTCTTGAGGGTCGCCCCTTCGTCGATCTGGACGACGAAGTCACCGAGGGTCAGGCCGTTGGCCTCGACCACGCCCTTGTCGGCCGTCGCTTCCAGACCGGTGACCTTGACGATGAGGTCGCTCTGGGTCGCGTTGACGGCGCCGACGAGGATATCGCTGTCCTCGATGTTCGACAGATCTATGTCGTCAACCAGATCGGTGACGATGATCGAGGCGCCCTTGTTGCCGTTGCCGTCGACATCGCCGCCGAGGATGGTGCGCTCGTCGGCCTGGGTGGCGGTCAGGGTCAGCGTGACGTTCTGGGCGACCTCCAGTTCGAGGGTGCCGAGCTGGGCGTCCTTGTTGATTTCCAGGTCGCTGGAGACCGCGGTAGTCACTTGGCCGGCGGTGACCTGGGAGAGATTGTACGGCGATGTGCCGAAACCGGTGATGACGATCGTGCCGTTTGCGAAGGCGATGGTCTTGCCGGTGGCGAGGTCGGCGGAAACGGTCAGATCGCCGGAGCCGGTGACGGTCATCGACGCGTTGCCGAGATCGCCCGAGAAGGTGACGTCGGTGGCCGCATTGAGTTCGGCGACGATGCTGCCTTCGCCGGCATCCAGCTTGGACAGGTCGAGGCCCAGCAGGTTCTCGATGCCGGTGACCGTCAGCGTGTGGCCCGTGGTGACGTCGGCCTTGCGGCCGTCGGCCTGTTCCGCCGTGATCGTCAGGTTGCCGTCGATGTCGTGGAAGGAGTAGGTGCCCAGAAGATCCAGGCCGGTCACGCCGGAGATGTCGGAGTCGGAGGCCGAGATCAGGCGGATCAGGTGATTCTCGCCGGAGACGATGATCTTGTCGTCTTCGATAGCCTGCTCGATGTCCAGCGCCTGCTCGCCGGAGAGAATGATACGGGTGTTGGAGTCGATGGTGATCGGGCTGAGGGCGGTGGCGCCGATCAGCTGGGCCATGGTGACTTCCTTGAAGTCGCCGACGACCGTGCGGGTCATGTTGATCTCGACCGTATCGGTCGAAACCAGCTCGTTCGGGCCCTTGGCGGACTCGTAGACCACGGTGAAGGTGCGCTCGCCCAGGTCGTCCGACATGTCGACCGTCAGGCTGTTCAACAGGGCTTCGACGGTGTCGTCGCTGGCGTTCTCGTTCAGGGTGATGACGAGCTGGTCGCCGGCCTTGGGCAGGGCGGCCGTCGTGCCGATGACGATTTCCTGAGGTTGATCGTTATCGTTGATGTCGATCTTGACGCTGACGTCGTAGGTGCCGTCCACGTTGAGGATGAAGCGGGCTTGCCCTTCCTCGATCGAAGCGTCGGTCGCGACCAGGCGCAGCGTGTCGACCCAGTTGCTGCCGGTCACCGTGATCGTGGCGCCGTCCATGACCGAGCCGTTGGAGTCGAAGTCGATCTCCTCGGAACCCAGCTTATGGTTGATCCTCTCCGAAAGCTCGACTTCCTCGTTGCTCTCGTAAGGGGACTCGTCGTCCTTCGTCATCTGCGCGGCGCCCTCGACATCGAGCAGGCGCGTGAAGCTGTCCGACTCGCTGTTGCCGTCGGTCACCGTCACCTTGACGTTCAGGTCGCCCTCTTCGGAGTCGACAGTGCCGAGGCGGATGTTCTTCAGCAGTTCGGTGACGATCTCGGAGGTGGCGTTGCCGTTCAGGGTGACGGTGGCGAAGGTCGCCTCGCCGGCATCGTGACTCCCGAAACCTTCACCCTCGACCTGGCTATCGACGAAGCCGGCCTTGTAGGTGCCGATCACCGTATCGACGGCATTGCCGACCACACCGGCGCGCATGACCAGGTTGGAGCCGACGGCGTAGAACTTGCCGACGACCTCATCTCCTTCTTTCAGGGCCGGGAAGATGCCCATTTCGTCGGTCGGGATCACACCGTCTTCCAGCGTGTGGTCGCCGATCTTGCCGCTGACATCGATGCGGATCGAACCGCCCGCGAAGTTGCCTTCGGCGTCCGTGATGACCGCAGTCTCGGTTACCGCCAGAGATTCGCTGACGAACGGCGCAAAGCCGCTAATCTCGAACATCTCTTCCCCGATGCGGGTCGTCTCGGCACCGGTGATGACCGGAGCGTCGTTGACCGGGGTGAGTTCGAGAGTGGCGGAACCCTGGTCCTGATCCTGGCCGTCGGAGACGGTGTAGGTGAACTCGACGGTGCCGTTGAGGTCCTTGGCCGGGGTGAAAGTCCAGGTGCCGTCCTCGTTGGCGGCCACGGTGCCGAACGCCTCGTCGACGGAGACCTCGGTGACGGTCAGTTCGTCGCGGTCCACATCCGACGCGTTGGCCAGCAGCTGGGCCGACGTCAGGATGACGGGGACGTCTTCCGGGGAGGTTTCGAGCGCGATCGGCTCGCCGGCGACCGGGAAGTCGTTGACCGGGGTCACTTCCAGGGTGGCGGAGGTCTCGATCGACTCCTTGCCGTCGGTGACGGTGACCGTGAAGGAAACCGTGCCGTTGAAGTTCGAAGCCGGCTTGAAACTCCAGGTGCCGTCCTCGTTCGGGATCAGTTCGCCGGCCGCTTCGTCCGCCAGCGCCACCGAGGCGATGCTCGGGGTGTCGCCGTCGGCGTCCGTGACGTTGGCCAGCAGCTGCTCGGTGGTGATCAGGATAGCGTCGGCGTCTTCCAGGATCGCTTCGAGTTCCACCGGGCCGCTGGCGACCGGGGCCTGGTTGGCCGGCTGCATGTCCTCGGTGATCGCGGTGTCGACGGCCGACTTGCCGCTCTCGACGGTCGCGGCATCGTCGGTGACGCCGTCCAGGACCGCCTTGGCGGCAACGAGGTCGCCGGCGTCCCATTCGGCGCCCTTAACCTTGTACTGCTCGGTGTAGTAGGCGGCGACGTCGGCCTTGTTCTCGACCATCACGGCATCCGCGCCCTGCGCGCCGCTGATGATGTCGATGATGATCAGTCCGATCGGGCGGCCCGACGCGATCTGTTCCTTCCAGTAGTTCAGGCCTTCGGTGTCGATGCTGTCGCGGTTGAACAGGTTCTTGTAGACGGACAGCAGGAACGGCTCCGGGTCCGCCGACGGATCGGCCAGGAACGGATACTGCTCGGTGGACTCGGGCTGCACGGAGAAGCTCTGCGCGATGTCGGCGAGCGACATCGGCGACTCGTTCTCGCTGGACATCTGCTGCAACCAGTAGTCCAGGCCCTCCGGATCACCGGCGCGGCCGAAATACCCAATGTACAACTTGGAAATCAGGTTGATTGACATCCTAGACTCTTTGTTGGAGCGAAACCCTGCGGGTTTCTGGTGTGACAGGTATCGTTGAACTGTTCGTCCTGCCGAACCGCGAAGCGAGGAAGTCTCGCACCGAACCGCATAATGCAAGAAGCCTATGCCGTTCAGACATCCTAAGATTGCATGATAGGGTTAATACCCGGTTAATCAGCAGATCTTTGAGAGTCGTTCGCAGTTAGTGGAAGATCGGGATAATTCAGGTTGTTTGCCGAGGCATCCTGGAGCGGATGCCCGTCATGAGGTTCGAAGCTCAATCAACGCCGTGATCAGACTCCCTTGGACTGGCACCCGATACGCCTTCGACGCGGAAACCAGCGGCCCGGCCGGGGGACGGACGTTTCCGTGGTTTCCTGTTAAGCGCCTGGGCAGCAGATGCCGATATGCCCAGTGTTGCCTCTAAGGGTTAATTTTCTGCAACGGGAGGATGCCTCAGTACCCTAACTTTCAGCCTAGTGACATACCGCAATAAAAAAGCCCGAACCCCGCCGACAGGGCAGAGTCCGGGCTAAAATGCTATTATTTTCGGTAGGTTAGCGGATGGGGATCAGGGGCGGCGAAGGATTCCGCATCCTACCGTTTTTGATTTTTCCATAAGGGGTTATGCTAATTGTGGCTCGCGCGCCACATAGGCTTTTATGCCAAGTGTTTCCTCTGACTTTTGGGGGCGCTGAGCGCGGATGATGTTCCAGAGCCGGGCGGAAACGCGCTCCCAGCTGCAGGAAACAAGCCAGTCGCGTTGCCGGGCCAGCAGGGCCTCGATCTCCGGGCCGCCTTCCAGCACCTCGATCAGGCCCCGTGCCATGTCCTCGGGCGAGGTTCCCGGCAACCGGATCGTTACCGGGGAAACGTCGTCGAAGATCGCCAGGGGAGTCACCGCCACCGGGCGTCCGCTGGCCAGCCCCATGCGGACGGCGGCGCTCGCCGATTCCTGGGTGTGCTGGTACGGGTAGACGACGACGTCGGCCAGGGTCAGCAGGCCGATGGCGACGTTTTCCTCAAGATAGTCGGTCAGCAGGGTGACGGAGTCGCCGAGGCCCAGTTCGTCGATGGTCCGGCGCAGCGCCGCGCACTCGTCCGCCGATTCCTGCGCCGGATAGAGCGCGTTGGCCATCAGCAGATGGAGCTTCGGATCGGCCCCGCGCATCAGGGCGAAGGCCTGGAGCAGCTCCCGCAGGCCCTTGTGAGGCAGCAGGAAGCCGAAGCTGGCGATCACGCGGCGGTCCGCCAGGCCGTGGTCGCGCCGCAGCCGGGCGCTGTCGAGGTCCGGCGTGCCCTGCTGTCCCATGGGGAACAGCGCGACATTGTCCACCAGCCCGAACCCCTTGAGGCAGTTGAGGTCGTGGACGCCGTGGACGAACAGCCGGCGCGCCCGGCGCAGCGACTCGACGGCGGTGGAGAGCGAGATGAACAGGTCGGGCTTCCGCACGTCGGCCGTCGCGTGAAGGAAGACATAGACCTGCCGCCCCTGGTCCACCAGCCGGTCGATCAGGCGCGCGAAGGCCGCGAGCTGGAACAGGCCGAAATTGAACTGAAGCACGACCGAGTCGGCACCGTCGGCGATGATCCGGTCGTGCAGTTCGTCGAGCGGGTCGCTCCACCCCGCGTCCCAGCAGCGGACGACTTCGGGGCCGTCCGGATCGATGCATTGGGCGTTGCGGTTCGCCAGCACGGTCAGGCGGCCGGGCGGAACGCCGGCGGCCAGCGCCATGGAATAGCTGGCGATGCCGCACCGGGCGTTCCAGGTGGAAACCCAGGCGACACGCGGCACGGGGGCCGGTACCGGCTGGTCGGCGAGCGAATCGACGGCATGCCGCACGCGCGCCGCGACGGCTTCGGCGCCGTAGGTCCGGCGGATCAGGGCCTCGGCCGCCCCGGTGCGGCGGCGGCGCTCCTCCGGCGAGGCCGAGCGGACCGCGCGCATCGCCCGGGCGAGATCGTCCACGCAGGGTTCGGCCCAGACGGAATGGGGCAGGTTGAAATGGGTCCGGGCATAGGCGAAGCGGTAATCGACCAGCCAGGCCGTCTCGTCGGTGCAGAAGTCGGCCTGCCCGCCATAGGCGGTGACGACGACCGGCATGCCGTACAGCATCGCCTCCGCCATGGGCATCCCGAAGCCCTCGCCCCGGGTGGGCGAGACGAAGGCGTCGCACAGTTTGTAGAGTGTCGCCAGCGTCCCGGCCGGCAGATCCCGGTTGATCAGGAAAACCGGGGCATGGTCGGGATGGCGCGCCCTGAGGTCGGCGAGCTGCCGCTCGATCTCGTTATGGGGATTGGGGAAGGTCTTCACCACGAGATAGACCGGGTCGCGGCGGTCGAACGCCCTGCCCCATGCCTCCAGCAGCACGTCGGCACCCTTGCGGGGGAAACACGACGAGATGTGCAGGAAACCGAAGCCGGAAGCCCCGTCCAGCTCGGGGATGCGCTCGTCGGACGGCGGGACCGAAAGGACGTGGTCGATGCCGGTGCCGGCGACATGGACAGGGGCGACGACTCCGTTATCCTCCAGCACCTTGCCGGTATAGCTGCTGAGTACCGTCACGACGTCCAGGGTTCGGTTGAACCCGTCCACCCATTCGGCGGGGAAGCCGGACTCTTCCCAGCCGTAGCACAGCAGGCCCCGGACGACCCCCTTCATGTCGTCGACCCTGGGCGGGTAGATGTTGCGCATCACCACGTCGGCCGGCCCTTCCTCCAGGCCGCGCTCCCACATCGCGGCGGCCTCGGGGTTGGCGGCCAGGAAGGCCTGGTCGGCGGGATAGCGGCCGGGGCCGTCCATGGCGCACAGGGCGACATCCCCGCCTCCGGACCCGGGGGCGCCGCGGCGCAGGCCCAGGGCGACTTCCCGGTTCACGATGGCGAGGCTGTAGGAGCTGTCGAACGGACCTTCGATCCGCCAGGAGACCGGCTCGCGGAACGCCGCCGGCTCCGGCACGGTTTCGGGAACGGCGAAGCCGATCCCGTTCAGGAAGGAGATGAAGGACGCGATCAGCCTCTCCGGCCGATAGCGCGCGAGGGCGTCGCGCTGGCCCTGGAGCACCCGGCGGCGGAGCGGCGGCTCCTCCAGCAGCAGGCGCGCCGCGGCGGCGATCCGATCCGGGGACTTCTCGTCGAACAGGATCCCGCCGGAGCCCAGCGTCTCGGCGATGCAGGACCCGGCATAGGCCAGGATCGGCACGTCGAAGGCGTTCGCCTCGACCAGGGGCATGCCGAACCCTTCGTGCTCGCTCAGGCACAGGAACAGGTCGGCCGCCCGGTAATGGGCGTAGAGCTGGTCCTCCGGGATCTTGCCGGTCAGCACGACCGACCCGTCCAGGCCCCGCTCGGCGATCAGGCGGCGGAGATGGGCGCCGTAGCCGGCCGAGGATTCGCCACCGACCAGCAGCAGCCGCACCGGCCGGGACAGGCGGCCGGTCAGTTCGGCGACCACCTCGACCAGCTCGTGCTGGCACTTGTTCTCGCAGATTCGGCCGACGAACAGGATGTTGGCCGGCCCGGCCAGCCGCTCGGCCGTGCCGCGGTCCCAGGGAGCCTGGCGCAGCCGGTCCAGGTCCACCAGCAGCGGGATCGTGGCGACGGGACCGTAGCCGAGCGCCACCAGCTCGTCCGCGCTGTAGGTGGACATGGCGATGGCCCCGGCGAACTGCCCGGCCGCCCAGTCCGCGATCTGCCGGCGCCCCAGGTTCGAATAGTGGTGGAACGGGTTGTCGGGGGAGAAGAACCCGGCCGGCGTGATATTGTGGTACGCCAGGATCTTCGGGCTGGAGACCTGCTCGACCCAGCGATGATGATCGTGGCCCATGGAATACTGGACAATGAGCAACTGGTCCGGGGCGTCCCGGTACTCGTCGATCGAGCGGATCTCGCCCGCGAGTTCGGGCGCCACATGGACGACGTAGATCTCGGACTCAAGGCCGAGGGACCGCAGCAGCCGGCGGGTGAACAGCATGCCGTTGGTCACGCCGTCGCCGTAGGCCGAACCGCCATGGAACTGGTGGATCGCGCGCAGATGCTTCATCGCGGCAATTTCCTTCAATCTTTTGGTCCTGGGCTTCAGGCCTGCGCTCTTGCCCTGGAAGCGTGCCGGACGTTCCGGTTCGGGAGAGGTCAGACCTTGCGCGCCACGACCGCGTAGTCCTGCGGGCCGTAGAGAAGGTGGTTGAGGCGTTGCCCGATCACGTCGTCCTGCGGCAGCAGATGGTCGTCGGGGAACGGATGCAGGCGGACGATCTCCGCATCCACGAAGCCCCGCTGCCGGACCAGGAACTGGAGCACGGCGGGCGGCAGTGGATTGCGGTGGGTCGGGTCGTTGTAGAAGGTCATGCCGCCGACCAGCAGGTTTTCAGGATTGGGCGTCTCGAGCAGCAGCACGCCGCCCGGCTCCAGCACCCGCAGGGTCTCGTCCAGCAGATCCGCCAGCACGTCGAGCGGCAGGTGCTCCGCCACGTGGAAGGCGGTCACGCCGCCGATGCTGCCGTCCGCCAGCGACCGGAGATGGCCGAGGGCTTCGGCCCGCCGGGCATCCAGTCCACGGGCGCGGCACGCGGAGACCGTGACGTCGTTGGTGTCGATGCCGTAGGCCGCGAGGCCATGCTCCCTGAGGACTTCCAGCCACTCGCCCCGGCCGCAGCCGATATCCAGCACGGGCCGCTCCGGCGTGCCGGCGCCGGCCAGGACGATACGGTCGGCATGGACCGCAACCCGTGCCTTGATGTCCTCCCGGCTTCCCCGGAACGCATCCTCGAACTGGGCGTAGAAGGCGTTGAGCCGGTCGTCCACCGCCCCTTCCCTGGGCGGCGCGGACGGCCCGGCGCCGGGGTCCTGGTGGCTGGAGGTGGTGCCCCGGACCTCCAGGCTGGCGGACAGGCGGCGCTGCTGGAACAGGACCTCCTGGCGGAGCGCCGCCAGCCGGTGGCGGGTCTCCTGCTCGGCGGACTGCCGCGCCGCCGCCTCGCCGGACAATGCCGCCAGGAACTGCGCCTCCAGGGCCCGCCGGTGCTCGGCCGAGGCCCTTTCGGCGGCTTCCCTATGGTCGGCCAAGGCGGCTTCGACGGACTTCCGGTGATCGGCCAGGGCGGCTTCGGTGGACTCCCGGTGATCGCCTAGGGTGGTGTCGATGGACTCCCGATGATCCCAAAGCGCGGCCCGAAGCTGCTCCAGCTCGGCCTGGAGACGCTGTTCCGCCTGCCGGTGTTCGGCAAGGGAGGCCCTGACCTGCTCGATCTCCGACCGGAGGGTCGCGATCTCCTGGAAGGGACCGCGCATCTCCACCCGCATCACGGCGATGTCGCGCTCGGAATCGGTTCGGAGCTGCTGGATTTCCGCACGGACGCCCTGGATCTGGCCGAGGCATCCCTGGAGCCCGGCATCGACCTGCCCGCGGAACTGCGCTTCCCGGGCTCTCACCCAGGGCTCCTGCGCGGCGGCGAAGTTCCAGGCGTCGCTGGCGCGGGTCAGCGCGGTATGGGCCGCGGAGCGCGTGTCAGCCAGCCGGGCCAGTCCCCATGCCCAGGACAGCAGCGAACCGACCAGGGGAACGTCGCGCAGCCGGTGCCGGAACGGCTGGCCTTCCGACGGGGAAGGTGCCGGAGGAGGAGCGACCGTCGCGGCGACCGCGTCGGGGAACGTCGACAGCACGGGGGCTTGGGCCGGTACGGCGGGCGCCGGAGCGGGAGCGCTGGCCCTTCGGGGGACCTGGAGTTCCGCCTGGATACGGGAAGTCAACTGCGCAGTATCTACGCGGAAGTTATTCGTCTGCAGCATGAACGCTCACCGTGGGACAACTCAAGCTCTGATGCGCATGCATCTTGCGGATCCGTAAGCACTGCCCGCTCTTTCGGTCAGCACGACATCAGCATCGCCGCTGTCATCAGGCGCTCTTTTTGGCATTTCATCGGGGCCGCGTCTCCACTGTTTCGACGCGCTAACCCCAAAGAGGAAGTTGTCCTGTAAAATGCTGTCTTCATTGGATCCTGTGCCGGACGTCAGCGCACGTGCAGGTCCGGCTGGAGGCGGCACATCCCGGCGAAGACGGGGCCGCGGATACCGGCGACCTCGAAAGTCGTGATGCGGTCGTGCCAGTGGAAGCACTGATCCACATGGGACTCCCGGGTATGGAGCGCCGCGGTGATGGTGTATTTGCCGGGGCTGATATCCATCGGCATGGTGAAATCGACATGCCGGTGCTCGCCCTCCTCTATTGAGAGGGGCTGGTCGAGCAGGTAGGTGTTGATCCCGAAGATGTCCTGGCCGAACCGGTCGCGGATCATGATGCCGACCGTGAAATCCTCCACGCTCCGGTTGGCGCGGAAACTGACGGAGATGTTCGTCGTCTCGCCCGAGCTGACCACCTCGGCGTTGGAGCCTTCGCCGGCCACGGTCACGGAAAGGATCTCCAGCTCGCGGCTGCCGTAGGATGTCTCCGCGCCGTTGGACAGCTCGGGCCGCTCCACCTGGATGGCCGTCCTGGCGAGCTGGAAATTATAGGCGTTGACGACCCGCTCGGGATCGCCGTCCTCGACCACCCGCCCCTGTTCCAGCAGGATCGCCCGGTCGCACAGCACCTTGATCGAGTTCATCTCGTGCGAGACGAAGATGATCGAACCGCCGCCGGCGCGGAACTCGCGGATCCGCTTCATGCATTTCTGCTGGAAATGCGCGTCGCCCACGGACAGGGCCTCGTCGACCACGAAGCAGCGGGGGTCGGCATGGATGGCGACGCTGAAGGCCAGCCGCATCAGCATGCCGGACGAGTAGGTCTTCAGGGCCTGGTCGAGGAACTTGCCGAGTTCGCTGAACTCGGCGATGGCTTGGCGCTTCCCGTCGATCTCCTCGCCCGACATCCCGAGCATCAGGCCGTTGGATCGGATGTTGGCCCAGCCGGAAAGCTCATGGTTGAAGCCGGTGCCGAGTTCCAGCAGGCCGGTGATCTTGCCGCTCGTTTCCACGGTGCCCTTGTCGGGCAGCAGGATGCCGGTCAGGAGCTTGAGCAGGGTGGACTTGCCGGCCCCGTTCCGGCCGACGATGCCGACCGTTTCCCCGTCCGCCACCGTGAAGGTCACGTCCCGGAGCGCCGTATGGACCGTGTGGCGGGTGCGGCCGGTCAGGATCTCCTTCAGCCGGTCCGACGGCTTGCGGTAGAGATGGAAGGTCTTGTGGAGGTTTTCGACACGGATCATCAGAGGAAATCCCGGATATCGCGCTCGAGCGCGCGGAGCATCAGCAGCGAGGCGGCGAGCAGGACGCCGCCGGTCACCGCGAGCGTGACCATGTCGTCAACCACCGGCATGCCGCCGTGGACGAAGATCTCATGGTAGCTTTCGATGAACAGCATCGACGGGTTCAGCTCCAGCCAGCCGCGGATCCCTTCCGGCACGATGTCCGCCACATAGACGATCGGGGTGAACCAGAACCAGAGCTGGAGCACGATGCCGACGATTTCCTTGACGTCGCGGATGAAGACGATCAGGCAGGCGCAGATCAGCCCGATCGAGAAGGCGAGCACCTGCTGCAGGACGAAGATGAGCGGCACGAACAGGATCCCGGCCCCGAGAGGGTGGCCGAAGGCGATCAGGTACATCAGGAAGACGGCCATGGTCACGGCGAAGGTCACCGCCTCCGACAGGACGATGTAGCTGGCCAGCAGCGGCATCGACAGGCGGACCTTGGACAGGATGTGCTTCTTGTCCAGGAACACGGTCGTCACGCGCGAGATCGTGTTGGCGAAGGCGGTCCAGGGCACCACGCCCGCGACCAGATAGACGCTGTAGGCGTAGGTGTCGGAGTTGCCGGGCAGCCGGGCTCCCATGATCTGGGAAAAGATCAGGGTGAAGATCGTCACCTGCACCAGGGGCCAGATCAGGACCCAGGCCAGCCCCAGGACGGATCCGGAATACCTGTCGACGAAATCCTGTCTTGTCCAGTTGACGACCGTACCAAGGTTGAAATTCGAACGGTCAGAACGTCGGCGCCGCGAAAGCATCGGCAATGTCATCTTTGTCCCTGTATTGAACTTTCCTGCCCTGAGGCCGGCGGGACTTTTGCACAACAGGCCATCATCGTCACTGACTAAACCGGCTGGGCGGCCGCAATGCCCCTATGCTTTTCCGCCGTTCCCGCTCCGCGATCCGGGGCGCCGCCCCGACGCAACAGGCCGCTCAGCGCAGCCAGCCGCGCTCCTCGATCAGGTCCTCGGTGCGCCGGGCCACCGTCCGCATGTCGGCGCCTTCCGCCCGCCAATGGGCGCGGGCGCGGGCCAGTTCGTCCAGGTGGTCTTCCCAGTCCGGCTGGAACAGGTCTTCCAGGTAGCGGCGCAGGCGCTGGGCCAGACCGGGGCTCTTGCCGCCGGTCGAAATGGAGAGCAGCAGGTCGCCGCGGCGGACCTGGGACGGGGTGTGGAAGTCGCACAGGGGCTTGACGTCCTCGACATTGACCAGGCGGCCGAGCGCCCGGCAGCGTGCGGCCAGGTCGGCCGCGACGCCGGGATCGAGGTCGACGATATAGATCACCTGGAAGGCGGCGAGGTCGCCGTCGGTCGGCAGGCGGCGGATCAGCCGCTCGCCGGCCGACGCCGCCAATGCTTCGTCGGGCGCTTCGGAGAAGACGGTCAGCCGCCGCGCCCCGGCCTGGTCCAGCTGCTTCAGCCGCTTGGTTGCCAGTTGCCCGGCTCCGACCAGCGCGACCGAGACGTGATCCAGGTCCAGGACGATGGGAAACACTAGTCGGCCTCCACCAAGTCGCCAGCATTGCCCCCGGCCTCGGCGCCGTCGGGCTTGACCAATGCTGTCGCCCGCTCCAGGCCGAGGCGGTTCAGGAAATCGCCGAAGCCCTCGCCCTGGTCGCGCTGGGCCGCGAACTCGGCGAACAGCGGGGCCAGGGTCTCCGGCACGTCGTCCTCGGGAACGCGGTCGAGCAGCTTCCAGTTCAGCCGGGTGCACTCGAAATCGCCGCCGACATAGAGGGCGAAGTGGCCGGGCATGCGGCCGACCAGCCCGATGTCGCCGGCATAGGGCCGGGCGCAGCCGTTGGGGCAGCCGGTGATGCGGATGCTGAGGCGTTCCTGCGCCAAGCCGTAGCGGGCCATGACCTCGGCGATCCGGTCGATCATCGGGGTGCGGATCCGCTCCGCCTCGGTCAGGGCCAGGCCGCAGGTCGGCAGCGCCGGGCAGGCCAGCGACCAGCGGTGGACCGGCAGCAGGTCCTCGGCGAACTGGACGCCGTGGTCGCGCAGCGTCTGCTCGATGCCGGCGCGGTCCTCGTCCCGGATGTCGGCCAGGATCAGGTCCTGGGTCGGCATCAGCACCAGCGCCGGCTGGAACCGGGTCGCCACCTCGCGCAGCGCCGTGCGCAGCTTGACCGAGTCGGTGTCCTGGACACGGCCGCTGGGGATCGCGAGGCCCAGGTACCACAGCCCGTCGCCCTGCTCGTGCCAGCCGAGATGGTCGGCGACCTGGAACGGCGGCATCGGGCGCGGGTCTTCCAGGGTGCGGCCCAGGACGCGCTCCATCTCCGACTTGAACCAGGGCAGGCCGCGCTCGTCGATGGTGTATTTCAGGCGGGCGTGGCGGCGGTTGGTCCGATCGCCGTAATCGCGCTGGACGATGACCACGGCCTCGACCGCCTTGATCAGGTCGTCGGGCTCGACGAAGGCGACGAAGCTGGCGAGCCTCGGATAGGTCTTCGGCTTGTTATGGGTCATGCCCAGGCCGCCGCCGACCGCGAAATTGTACCCGACCAGCGTGTCGCCCTCGTACAATGCCACGATGCCCAGGTCGTTGGTCAGCACGTCGACCGAATTGTCCTCCGGCACACCGAGGCCGATCTTGAACTTCCGGGGCAAGTATGTCGTGCCGTAGATCGGCTCGATCTCCGGCTCGCCCAGGATCTGCTCGCCGTCCAGCCAGATCTCGTGGTAGGCGCGGGTATGCGGCAGCAGATGGTCGGATATGCGCTTGGCGTCCGACGCCAGACGCTCGGTGATCGGGCTGCGCACGGGAGCGGGCATGGCAGTCACGTTGCGGACCACGTCGCCGCAGGCGCCCAGCGTGGTGATCATGGTGGCGTTGATGTCGGCGATCGTGCCCTTGAGGTCGGACTTGACGACGCCGTGGAACTGGATCGCCTGCCGGGTCGTGATCCGGATCGTATGGTTGGCGCGGCGGTCGGCAAGGGCGTCCAGGTCCAGGTACTGCCGCGACGTCAGGCGGCCGGCCGGGATGCGGGCACGGACCATGAATTCCCACTTCTTCTCCGCCTTCTGCTGCTTCAGCTCGGTCGCGGAGTCGCGGTCGTATCCCTGGTAGGTCCCGTGGAATTTCAGCAGGTTGTATTCGTCCTCGGTGAATTTCACCAGGTCGCTGTTCAACGTCTCAGCGATGCTGCCGCGCAGCAGCGCGCTCGCCTGCTTGACGCCTTCGACCTGCGAAAGCTTCGGGGTCGGGGCGGGCTTCTTCGCGGGGAGGTCTTGGGACTGTGACATGGCGACTGACGCTTTATCCATGCATGAGGGGCGGTATCGGGGCCGTGCGAGCATATAAGGTGCTTGAATTTACCAATTCAACACAGAATTTTCGTGTAGATAGGCTGAATGACTCAATGCCGCATGTTAAAAGCGTTGCGGGCTTTCTCCAGACTCGCTAACGTGCAATAGCGAGAGTAAATACATCAACACTTTGTGGATTGTGTTTCGGACATGGACGGACTGGCGAGAACACACCTGACGGACGGGCTCGACGCGCTCCAGCGGCGCTATGGCGGCCTGTCCGGGACGGAGCTGCTTCGGCCGCTCGCGCGGGACGAATTCCGCGGGCGCATCGCCCTGGTCTCCTCCTTCGGGACGGAAGCGGCCGTGCTGCTGGCCATGGCGGCCGAGGTCGACCCGGGCATCCCGGTGATCTTCCTCGACACCGGCAAGCTGTTCGGCGAGACCCTGCGCTACCGCGACACGCTGATCAAGCGGCTCGGCCTGACCGACGTCCGCACGATCGAGCCCGACCCGGCCGAGCTGAAGGCGGCGGACCCGGAGGGGCTGCTGTGGCAGTCGTCGCCCGACGCCTGCTGCCATGTCCGCAAGACGATCCCCCTGGACCGCGCGCTGCGCGGCTTCGACGCCTGGATCACCGGCCGCAAGCGCTTCCAGGCGACCACGCGCGCGGCGCTGGACGCGGTGGAGCAGGACGACGACGGCCGCTTCAAGATCAATCCGCTGGCGACCTGGTCGCGCGACATGATCCAGGCGGAGTTCGACCGCCGCGACCTGCCGCGCCACCCGCTGGAGGCCGACGGCTTCCTGTCGATCGGCTGCATGCCCTGCACCGACCGGGTCGCCCCCGGCCAGGACCCGCGCTCCGGCCGCTGGGCCGGGCAGGACAAGACGGAATGCGGCATCCACCTGAGCGCCGTGCCGCGCAACGTATCCTTCATCTGACACCGCCCGTCACCCGGCGGGCCTTCTTGATTGTGGTGGAAATTCGGACGATGACCGACCTCGACCAACTGGAAAGCCAGAGCGTCTACATCCTGCGCGAGGCGTTCAACCGGATCGACCGCCTCGCCGTGCTGTGGTCGATCGGCAAGGACAGCAACGTGCTGCTGTGGCTGGCACGCAAGGCCTTCTTCGGCAAGGTGCCCTTCCCCGTCGTGCAGCTCGACACCGGCATGGAACTGCCGGAGGTCTACGAGTTCCGCGACATGGTCACCCGCGACTGGGGCCTGGACCTCGTGATCGAGCAGTGCCCGCCGGAAAGCGAGATGGACCCGACGCTGCCGCCGGCCACCCGCGCCGCCGCCCGCAAGACCGAGGGGCTGAAGAACCTGCTCCGCCGCGAGCAGTACCAGGGCATCATGGTCGGCATCCGCCGCGACGAGCAGGCGACCCGCGCCAAGGAGCGCGTGTTCAGCCCGCGCGCGCTGGACGGCGCCTGGGACTTCAAGGACCAGCCGGCGGAGTTCTGGGACCACTACAAGACCCGGTTCGCCGAGGGCACCCACGTGCGGATCCACCCGCTGCTGCACTGGACCGAGCTGGACATCTGGCGCTATTCCAAGCGCGAGGAGATCCCCATCGTGCCGCTGTACTTCGCCCGCGAGGGCAAGCGGTACCGGTCGCTGGGCGAGAAGAACATCACCTTCCCGGTGGACAGCAGCGCCGCGAGCATCGACGAGATCATCTCCGAGCTGGAAGTGACCCGCACGCCCGAGCGGGCCGGCCGGTCGATGGACAATGAAACCGAGGACGCCTTCGAGCGCCTGCGCAGCTCCGGTTACATGTGAGATGAGCCCCTTGATTCCCGCATCCCAGCGCCGCCAGGCGCGCATCGTCATCGTCGGCCACGTCGACCATGGCAAGTCCACCCTGATCGGCCGCCTGCTGAACGACACCGGCAGCCTGCCCGACGGCAAGGTCGAGGCGGTCCGCGAGATGAGCCGCCGGCGCGGCATGCCGTTCGAGTGGTCGTTCGTGATGGACGCGCTCCAGGCCGAGCGCGACCAGGGCATCACGATCGACACGACGCAGATCCATTTCAAGACGGATCGTCGCCCCTACGTGATCATCGACGCGCCGGGCCACACCGAGTTCCTGAAGAACATGGTGACCGGCGCGTCCAACGCCGACGCGGCCCTGCTGGTGATCGACGCCGGCGAGGGCGCGCTGGAGCAGTCGCGCCGCCACGCCTACCTGCTGCACCTGCTGGGGGTGAAACAGGTCGCCGTGATCGTCAACAAGATGGACATGGTGGACTTCTCGCAGGCGCGGTTCGACCATGTGGCGGCCGAGATCCGGGCCTACCTGAACGGGATCGGCGTGGCGCCGGGCGTGATCCTGCCGATCTCCGCCCGCCACGGCGACAACATCGCGTCGCGCAGCGAAAACCTGTCCTGGTATGACGGGCCGACGGTGATCGAAGCGCTGGACGGCTTCCTGCCGGCGGCGCCGGAGGACGAGTTGCCGCTGCGCCTGCCGATCCAGGACGTCTACAAGCCGGACGAGCGCCGCATCCTGGCGGGCCGGATCGAGACCGGCCGGCTGCGGGTCGGCGACACGCTGCATTTCGCGCCGAACAACCGCACCGCCAAGGTCGTCAGCATCGAGGCGTGGAACGCGGCGCCCGCGATCAGCGCCGCGGCGGGCCAGTCCGTCGGCATCACGCTGGACCAGCGCATCTTCGTCGAGCGCGGCCACGTCGCCAGCCTGCCGGCGGAGCGGCCGGTCGAGGCCCATCGGCTGACCGTGCGGCTGTTCTGGCTGGCCTCCAAGCCGCTGGAGACCGGCCGGGCCTATACCCTGAAGCTGGCGACCGCCGAGCACCGCGTGACGGTGGAGAAGATCGTCGAGGTGGTCGACATCGACGATCTGGGCGTGGCGGCGGCCGACCGGGTCGGCCGCAACGAGATCGCCAACGTCGTCCTGCACAGCCGCAGCCTGGTGGCTGTGGACCTGGCGATCGACCTGCCCCGCACCGGGCGCGGCGTGCTGCTGGACGGCCACGACGTGGTCGGCGGCTTCATCGTGACCGGGGCCGACGCGGTCAAGGAGCGGAACCTCCAGCGGGTCGAGCATGCGGTGAGCCCGGACGAGCGGGCGCTGTCCAACGGGCACCGCGGCGCCGTGCTGTGGCTGACCGGCCTGTCCGGGGCCGGCAAGTCCACCCTGGCCATGGGGCTGGAGCGGACGCTGTTCGAGCGCGGCCGGCAGGTCTATGTCCTGGACGGCGACGGGGTGCGGCAGGGGCTGAACGGCGACCTGGGCTTCTCCCCGGCCGACCGGTCGGAGAACATCCGCCGAGTCGCCGAGGCCGCCCGCCTGTTCGCCGAGGCCGGCATGATCGTGGTGACGGCGCTGATCTCGCCGACCCGCCAGGACCGGGCGCGCGCCCGCGCCATCGGCGGCGACCTGTTCCACGAGATCCACGTCAAGGCCGACCTGGACACCTGCGAGCAGCGCGACCCCAAGGGGCTGTACCGCAGGGCGCGGGCCGGGGAGATCCCCGAGTTCACCGGCGTCTCCGCCCCCTACGAGGAGCCGCAGGCCGCCGAGCTGGTGGTCGAGACCGGCAGGCTGGGGATCGAGGAGGCGGTCGGCGAGCTGGTCGGCTATGCCGAGCGGGTCACCGGGCTGAAATATCCCAGCGACGCGGTCCAGGGCCGCGGCGAAGGGATCTGAGCACGGCGGATCAGGAGATACGGGCGGGGCGCGCCGTCACGCGCCCCGCCCGTTCCCGTCGGGAGCCCCCGGTCAGAAGCCGTAGCGCGCGGTCAGCACGAGCTCGTGGACGTTCAGGTCCTCGTCGATCGAGCCTGTCGTTTCCGTCGTCGAGCTGGCCCTGACCTTGCCGAGCTGGGCATAGCGGTAGCCCAGGTCGACCGCGAATTCCTCCGTCATCTGGTATCCTACGCCGGCCATTCCCTGCCAGGAGAACCGGGTCCGGTCCGAGCCGCTGATGCTGGCGGCGGTGCCGCCCACGCCTGGGATGACCTGGTCGTTGACGCTGGTCCGGCTGAAGCCGACGCCGGCGCCCAGATAGGGCTTGAACCCGCCCGGCAGCTGGACGATCGGGATCTGGTCGAAGTCGTAATAGGCGTTGAGCATGAAGCTCCGGTTGTCGACCCCGGCATCGAAGCTGCTGAAGCTGCTCCCCTCGACGACGTAGCGGTCGCGCCAGTCCACGGTGATGTCGGCCCGGAAGTTGGGGTCGAAACGGTAGCCGACGCCGAGGCCCCACAGGGGCGAATAATCGATGTCGTCGTTCGCAGACCAGGAATAGCCAAGACTGCCTCGGATATAGAATCCGGCATCAGCCTCGAAATAATCCTGGCCAGACTGGGGCGTCCGGAGGTTCGTCTGTGCTTGGGCACTTGCCGCGAATGACGCCATGGTAATAGCAGCAGCAGTCGCAAAGAGAGCTGTTCTGATCATCATTTTAAATTCCAACGCTACGGTACGACCTGCCAGTTGTTTTTGAGTTCAGGGATTGCAAGGACAAAATTTTTGAGGCCAGACAACTTGAGAGCTGATGCTGGAATCCCGCGGCTTCGCTGATGCTCTAAACGATGCTTACGGTTATTGCCGCTATTGGTGGGCAGGGACGGAGACTGACGTTTATACTTACATCCATCGTTCACCTCCCGCCGGAGGCCACCTCGCCCGGGATTGACCGAACGACCCGGTGACGCTCGCCAGGCGCACACAGGGCGATACCCGGCGTCGCGGCGCGGAGCCGACAGGCCATATCCAAATGGTCGTGGCCGTTGGAGCGAAACCCGACGGCTTCGCGTTACCGTCCCATGATGCGGGGCGAAATCTTGCCACCGGTTTCGCGTCGATTTAGCCGCTTTTCTTTCGCCTATCCCTGGCGCAAAGTGCGGCGCCCAAGATGCCCGGCGCTCCGGCCAAGGTGAGGCCTGGGCGGGGCCAAGGAGATACGACGGCATGACGACCAATCCCTTTGCCAAATCCTATGACGGACCGGTCCGCGCGGTCATCCTGGACTGGGCCGGCACCGTGGTGGATTTCGGCAGCCGGGCGCCGATGGGCGTGTTCGTGGCGGCCTTCGGGACGGTCGGCGTCACGATCTCGGTCGCGGAGGCGCGCGTTCCCATGGGACTGCCCAAGTGGGACCACATCAAGGCGATCGGCGCGCTGCCGGAGGTGGCGAAGCGCTGGCAGGACGTCCATGGCCGGCCGATGTCCGATGGCGACGTGGACGACCTCTACGCCCGCTTCCTGCCCATGAACGTCGAGGTGGTCGCCGACCACGCGGCGCTGGTTCCGGGCGCCCGCACCACGATCGCCGACCTGCGCGCCCGCGGCGTGAAGATCGGCTCGACCACCGGCTATTCCCGGCCGATCATGGACGTGCTGATCCCGGCGGCCGCGGCCAACGGCTACGAGCCGGACTGCGTGGTCTGCGCCGGCGACCTCGCCGCCGGGCGGCCGACGCCGCTGATGTGCTACCAGAACATGGTCGAGCTGAACGTCTGGCCGGCCGCCGCCTGCGTCAAGGTGGACGATACCCTGCCCGGCATCGAGGAAGGGCTGAACGCCGGCATGTGGACCGTCGCGGTGGCCCTGACCGGAAACGAGATGGGGCTGGCGGTCGAGGAATTGACGGCGCTGTCGGAAGACGAGTTGAAGGTCAGGCGGACCGCCGCGTATGATCGGTTGCGCGCGGGCGGCGCCCATTATGTGATCGACGGGATCGGGCAGCTGATACCCGTGATCGAGGACATCGAGCGCCGCCTCGCCCTGGGGGCTGTTCCGTGATCGAGGCCATGACCGACACCGTATCCGAAATCTTCGAGCTTTTCCGCGCCTCCGGCGACCAGGCCTATTTCGGCGAGGCGGTCAGCCAGACCGAGCACGCGCTCCAGACCGCGGCGCTGGCCGAGCAGTTCGGCGCCCCGCCCCACCTGGTCGTGGCATCGCTGCTGCACGATATCGGCCACCTGCTCCACGGGCTGGGCGAAGGGGTCGCCGACGAGGAGCTGGACGCCCGGCACGAGGCGATCGGCGCCCGCTGGCTGGCCGATCGCTTCCCCGAGGACGTCTGCGCGCCGGTGAGGCTGCACGTCGCGGCCAAGCGCTACCTGTGCGCGGTCGAGCCGGCCTACGCCGCCGCCCTGTCGCCCGCCTCGAAGCAGAGCCTGAGGCTCCAGGGGGGACCCCTGAGCGAGGACCAGGCCGCCCGCTTCATCCTGGGCCGCTTCGGTCCCGACGCGGTGCTGGTGCGCCGCTGGGACGACAAGGCCAAGGTTCCGGGGCTGCCGACGCCGGGGCTGGACCATTTCAGGCCGTATCTGGCGGTCTGCGCGATGCGGTCGGACTGATTCGTATTGTTTAACCGCAGATGAACGCAGATGGACACAGATAGGTCCGAAAAAACCATCTGCGCCCATCTGCGTTCATCTGTGGCCAAGTCTTTCAGGCTTGACCGGGCGACCAGCTTACCGGATCGCCGATACTTAATCCCAACACCGTATCCGCCCGGCCCTGGTTGATGGCGATCTCGGCGAGGCCGTTGGAGTTCCCGTACCAGAAGGCTTCGCCGGGCGGCACCGCGCCGAACGTCCGGGCGGGCAAGACAGGCCGGTCGGCGACCGTCAGCACGGCGTCGGCGGGAAGCGTCGAGGCGCGCAGGCCGGTCATGGCGTTGCCGTAGACGTCGATGTAGACGACCTGCCCCAGGTCGTCGGGCCAGCCGGGGCGGCGGACCCGCTCCACCGGGACCGGTGTCCCGGGGACCGGGCCGCCCAGCGCCAAGCGGGCGGCCACTGGGGCGAACAGGTCGCGGCCGTGGAAGCTGGCCGACAGGCGGTCCGGCCGCCAGTCGATCGCCCAGGCCTCCACCGAGGCGGCGCGGCGCATCACCAGTTCGAACAGGCCGTTGTCCGGCCCGACATACCAGCGGCCGTCGGCCCGCACGGCCAAGGGCAGGCGGTCGGTCCCGACGCCGGGATCGACGACGCCGAGCAGCACGCCGCCCTGCGGCACGGCGACGCAATAGGCGGCAAGCAGGTAGGCGCAGGGATAGGGTTGGAACGCGGGCGCGTCCGCGAACAGGTCGATCACCGGCACCCCCGGCGCGCGGCCCGCCAGCACCGCCTTCATCTGTCCAGTATAGGGCCCGGACAACCCGAAATCGGTGAACAAGACAATCATCGAGCTGGTTCCCTCACAAAGAAGCTTCAGAGGTATACTTGAAAATTCGAGAAGCCAGGGCATATTCCCTTTCAAGCACTTCACAAGAGCAAATAAATCACGGGACCTGTCAATATGAACACCTGTTCAATATCGAATTACGGTGGAGGCATACAGTGATGGCCCTGGTTTCCAGACGGTTGTTCGTGCTGGCGATTCTGTGCCTCGCCCTATACCCGATCACTTCGCCCGGAACCGCCCGCGCCGCCGGCCAGCCCTTCGCCGCCGTCGCGACCACGTCTCAGGTGGCCGACCTGGTGCGCGAGGTCGCGGGCGGGCGGGCCGAGGTTTCCAGCCTGATGGGCGAAGGGGTCGATCCGCACACCTACAAGCTGACCCGGTCCGACGTGGCGCGGATCGCCGGGGCCGACATCGTGTTCTACAGCGGCCTGCACCTGGAGGGGAAGATCATCGACGCGCTGACCCGCGTCGCCGGGTCCGGCAAGCCGGTCCAGGCCGTCGCCGAGGCTGTCCCGGCCGACCGGCTGCTGACGCCCGAAGGGTTCGACGGCAACCCGGACCCGCATGTCTGGATGGACGTGGCCCTGTGGACCCATGCGCTCAACTCGGTGCGCGAAGCCCTGGCGGCGTTCGACCCCGAGGGCGCGGACATCTACCGCGCCAACGCGGCCGACCTGTCACGGCGGTTCGAGCGGCTGGACGCCTATGCCCGGTCGGTGCTGGGAGGCATCCCGGAGCAGGCCCGCGTCCTGGTCACCGCCCACGACGCCTTCAACTACCTGGGCCGGGCCTACGGGCTGGAGGTGCGCGGCATCCAGGGCATCAGCACGGAGTCGGAGGCAGGCCTGCGCGAGATCGAGGACCTGGTGGATCTGCTGGTCACCCGCCGGATCGCCGCCGTCTTCGTCGAGACCAGCGTGTCCGAGCGCAACATCCGGGCGCTGATCGACGGCGCCGCCGCCCGCGGCCACCAAGTCGTGATCGGCGGCGCGCTGTATTCGGACGCGATGGGCGCGCCCGGCACCTATGAAGGGACCTATGTCGGCATGATCGACCACAACGTGACGACCATCGCCCGCGCGCTGGGGGGAACCCCGCCGGCCGGCGGGTTCGAGGGCCGTCTCGCGGCGCTGGAACGGTGAGAGCCATGCTGTTCCCGTTCCGAGCCGCCAAGGGCGACGGGCCGTTCGCCGCCTCCCCGCTGGAGGTCCGCGGCCTGACCGTCGCCTACAACAGGAAGCCCGTGCTGTGGTCGGTCGACTATACCGCCCCGTCCCGCGGCCTGATCGCGATCGTCGGCCCCAACGGCGCCGGCAAATCCACCTTCATCAAGGCCTGCCTGGGGCTGGTCCCGGCGGTGTCGGGCACCGTGCGGGTCCATGGCGGGCCGGTCGGGCGGCGCCGCGCGCTGATCGGCTACGTACCGCAGCGCGAAAGCGTGGACTGGGACTTCCCGGCCTCCGCCCTGGACGTCGTCGCCATGGGCCGCTACGCCATGATCGGCTGGTGCCGGCCGGTCGGGCGCGCCCACCGCGAGGCGGCGCGGGCCTGCCTGGACCGGGTCGGCATGGCCGACTTCGC
The DNA here is from genome assembly GCF_016806835.2 of Skermanella rosea. Taxonomy (NCBI): domain Bacteria; kingdom Pseudomonadati; phylum Pseudomonadota; class Alphaproteobacteria; order Rhodospirillales; family Azospirillaceae; genus Skermanella; species Skermanella rosea. The sequence continues at coordinate 5,396,049 of NZ_CP086111.1, forward strand.
CGACCGCCAGATCGGCCAGCTCTCCGGCGGCCAGCAGCAGCGGGTGTTCCTGGCCCGCGCGCTGGCCCAGGAGGCGAAGGTCTATTTCATGGACGAGCCGTTCGCGGGCGTCGATGCCGCGACCGAGCGGGCGGTGATCCAGGTGCTGCGCGACCTCGACGCCGCCGGGCGCACGGTGATCTGCGTCCACCACGACCTGCAGACCGTCGCCGATTATTTCGACCATGTCCTGCTGATGAACACCCGCGTGATCGGGGCCGGCCCGGTCGCGACGACGCTGACCGCCGAGATGCTGCGCCAGACCTACGGCGGGCGGCTCGGGCCGGCCGACATCCCCGGGAACGGGCCGGGAGTCGGACCCGGGATCGGGGCGGGCGCGGTGCTGCCGGTGCGGACGGGGGCGGCCTGACATGAACCCCGCCGACGTGATCGCGACGCTGACCCTCCAGGCCGGCTTCAACTCGGCCGTGGTGGTCGCCGGCACGGCCTGCCTGGGGGTGGCGGCCGGCGTCATCGGAAGCTTCATGCTGCTGCGCAAGCGCGCCCTGGTCAGCGACGCGCTCAGCCACGCGACGCTGCCGGGCATCGCCCTGGCCTTCCTGGCCGCGACCTGGCTCGGGCTGGAGGGGCGCAGCCTGCCGGTGCTGCTGGCCGGCGCGCTGTTCAGCGGGGCGCTGGGCGTGCTGGCGATCCAGGCGATCTCCCGCTACACGAGGCTGCCGGAGGATGCCGCGATCGGCGCCGTGCTGAGCGTCTTCTTCGGCGTCGGGGTCGTGCTGCTGAGCCATATCCAGACCCTGCCGACCGGCAACCAGGCGGGGCTGAAGACCTTCATCCTGGGCCAGACCGCCGCCATGAACCGGACCGAGGCGGCGGCGATCGCCGCGCTGGCGCTGGCGGCGGTGGCGGCGTCAGCCCTGCTGTTCAAGGAGTTCAGGCTGCTCTGCTTCGATCCGGACTTCGCCGCCGGCCAGGGCTGGCCGACCCGGCGGATCGACCTGACCCTGATGGGCCTGACCACGCTGGTCACGGTGATCGGCCTGCAGACCGCCGGGCTGATCCTGATCATCGCCCTGCTGATCGTGCCGCCGGCCGCGGCCCGCTTCTGGACCGAGCGGCTGGGGGTCATGGTCGTCGTGGCGGCCGCGCTGGGGGGCGCCAGCGGCTGGATCGGCGCCAGCCTGTCGGCGCTGGTGCCGCGCCTGCCGGCGGGCGCCGTGATCGTGCTGGTGGCCGGCGCCCTGTTCGTGGCGAGCTTCCTGTTCGCCCCGGCGCGCGGCGTGGTCGCGACGGCGTGGCGGCAGGGCCGACTGCGCCTCGCCTATGCCGAGCAGGCGGCCCTGGCCGGGCGGCTGGCCGGCGCCCCGCCTTCCCCGGCGATGCGGCCGTGGCTGCGGCTTCGCGGCTGGCTGCGCGGCGAAGACCTGACCGAGCGGGGGCTTGCGGCGGCGCACGCGGCCGAGCGGAACCGCCGCCTGTGGGAACGCTTCCTGATGCGCTACCCGACCCTTATCCCGGGACAGGCCAACTGGGGCATCGACCCGATCGACCGGGTGCTGCCCCGCGACCTGGTGCGGGAGCTGGAAGGGCTTCCGGCGGAGACGGCGCGATGATCACGACGCAGGAATTCCTTCAGATCGACCTGCCGGCCATGACCGCTGCGGTCCTTGCCTGCGTCAGCTGCGCGCTGGTCGGCAATTTCCTGGTGCTTCGGCGGCAGAGCCTGCTGGGCGATGCGATCAGCCATGCCATCCTGCCCGGCATCGTCGGCGGTTTCCTGCTGACCGGCTCGCGCTTCGGCCTGGGCGTGATCGGCGGGGCGCTGGCGGCGGCGGTCGTCGCGGGCGTGCTGATCGAGTCGGTGCGCAGGCTGGGCCGGCTGGACGCCGGGGCCGCCATGGGCGTCGTGTTCACCGTGATGTTCGCGGGCGGCGTGGTGCTGATCGAGCAGGGTGCCGCCCGCGCGGTCGACCTGGACGCCGACTGCGTGCTCTACGGCCAGCTCGAGGGGATCCTGTGGCTGGCGCCGCAGGGCTGGGCCGACCTGGCGGACCCGGCGGTCTGGGCCGACCTGCCGCGCCAAGTGGTGACGCTGGCCCTGGTGACGGCGCTGTGCGTCGCCTGCGTCGTCGCCTTCCGCAAGGAACTGGCGCTGACCTCGTTCGACCCGGCGCTGGCGACGACGCTGGGCATACCCGCCGGGCTGTTCCATTACGGGGTCGTCGTGCTGGTCGCCGTCGCCGCCATCGCCTCGTTCGAGGCGGTCGGCTCGATCCTGGTGGTCGCGATGCTGATCTGCCCGGCGGCGACGGCGCGCCTGCTGACCGACCGGCTCCCGGTCCAGCTCTGGCTGAGCGTCGCGATCGGCGGCCTGACCGGGGCGGGCGGCTACCTGCTGGGCGCCTTCGGCCCGTCGCTGCTCGCCGGCGGCCCGGCCGACGCGCTGAACGCCGCCGGGATGATCGCCACCCTGGCCGGCGTCCTGCTGGCCGCCGCCATCCTGTTCGCGCCGCGCCACGGCGTGCTGGCCCGCAACCGGGGGATGGGGCGGGGGCCGGGACAGGCAACGGGATTGTCCCGGATGCGGTGACCCGTTAGGCTGATGCGGCCGGCACTCCGGTGGCAATACGATCCGACGGTTCATGACCAGACCTGCCGAGCAAGACCCGCGCTTCAGGCCGACCAGACGGTCCATGGCCCAGTTCGCCGCCGTCGTGGCGCTGGCCGCGGGCGGCACGCTGCTGCCGTCGGACGGCGGCATCGGCATGATCGCGCTGAAGGCGGCCTGCGCCGCCGCCCTGATCGGGCTGGTCATGGCCGGGATGGCCGCCGGCGATCGGAGGGTGCGCGTGGCGCGGGCGGCGGAGCGGCGGACCGACCATGCCCGCCAGGTCCTGGTCGACGCGATCGAGTCGCTGCCCGAAGGCTTCGCGATCTTCGACCGGGCCGACCGGCTGGTGATATCCAACCAGCGCTTCCGCGAGCTGAATTCGCCGGCATCGAGGACGACGGCCCCCGGATCGGCCACCCGAGCCCCGCCGGCGGAGGGATCCGCGGAAGATCCGCCCGAAGGCCTGGAGGAGGACGGGCGCCCGATGCCGGACGGGCGGTGGCTGCGGGTCGACGGGCGGCGGATCGAGGGCGGTTACCGCGTGGCCGTCAGCACCGACGTGACCGAGGGACGCCGCCGGCAGGCAGAGCTGGCCCGCCGCACCCGGCTGCTCGACGCCGTCCTGAACGCCTTGCCCGAGGGGATCTGCCTGTGGAGCCCGGAGTCGCGGCTGATCGGGTGGAACGCCCGGCTGGTCGAGCTTCTCGACCTGCCGCCGGACCTGCCCGCGGCGGGCCGACCCCTCGCGGAGTTCGCCGCCTTCCTGGACGGGCGGGGCGAGGCGGCGCTGTCCGGCATTCCTCCCGGCGCGGTCGGCATGGCGGGCGTCCGCGAGACGCTGCGCCGGGACCATGTCCGCCCGGACGGCCATGTGCTGGAGGTGACATCGGCGCCGATGTCCGACGGGGGCCGGCTGGTCCGCTATGCCGACGTGACCGCGGCGCGGCGTGCCGGCCGGGATCTCGCCGACCGGGAGGAGCGGTTCCGGCGCCTTTCCGCCGCCACGACGGAAGGGGTGCTGATCCACGACGGCGCCACCGTGATCGACGCCAACGAGGCGGCGGCGGCGCTGTTCGGGATGACCGTGGGCGAGCTGATCGGATGCCCGGCGGACCGGCTGGCGGCGCCCGAGGACTGGGCGGGGCTGCGCGACGCCCTGGCGTTGGAAGGTCCGGACGGCCCGACGCCCGATCGCGGGATCCGGCTCCTGCGCCGGGATGGCGGCCGGTTCCTGTGCGAGGCGTCGCGGCGCCGCGTGGCCTGGCAGGACCGGCCCGCCGCCGCCCTGACGCTGCGCGACGTCACCGTGCGGCAGGACGCGGAGGACCGGCTGCGCGCCACCCTGGCGAAGGCCGAGCGGGAGAGCCGCACCCGGTCGGACTATCTGGCCGCGATCGGCCGCGAGGTGCGCCCCGCGCTCAACGGCGTCCTCGGCACGATCGGCGTCCTGGCGGAAAGCCGCCTGACCGAGGCCCAGCGCGCCCAGGCCGTGGCGGTCCGGGAACTGGTCGAGAACCAGATGGCGACCCTGACCGACATCATCGACCTGGCCCGGCTGGAGGACGGCCGGCTCCGCATCCAGGACGAGGGATTCGACCTGGTCGAGCTGGTGGAGGGGCTGGTCGATACGCTGGCGGGGCAGGCCGCCGCGAAGGGCATCGACCTCGTCGCCGGCGTCCCGGCCGGCGTGCCGTCGGCCCTGAGGGGCGATCCGAAGCGGCTTCGGCAGGTGCTGGCGATCCTCGCGGGAAACGCCGTGAAGTTCACCGAGCAGGGCGGCGTCTCGCTGACCGTCACCGCCCCGGCGAGCGCCGCCGAGTCCGTGACGGTGCGCTTCGAGGTCGCGGATACCGGGATCGGCATCCCCGACGCGGCGCAGCCCCATGTGTTCGACGGTTTCGGGCTGGGCGGGACGGGAGCGCCCGGCCGCCACGGCGGAAGCGGGCTCCAGCTCGCCATCGCCAAGCGGCTGGTCGGCCTGATGGGCGGTGCCATCGGGTTCGACAGCGCCGCCGGGGTCGGCAGCCGTTTCTGGTTCACCGTGTCCCTGGCGCGCCGCCCGGACGGCGCCGGACCGGCCGAGGCCGCCTCGTCGCTGGCCGGGAAACGCATCCTTCTGGTCGAAGGAAACGGCGTCAGCCGCGAGGTGCTGACCCGGCAGCTCGCCGACTGGGGGGCCGCGGTCCACGGGGTCGCCAGCGGACGCGCCGCCCTGGAAGTGATCGCGTCGCCCGGGAGCAGGCGGCCCCGGGGCGGTGCCGCGTTCGATACCGCCCTGGTCGACGACGCCACCTCCGACCTGCCGGTCGCCACGCTGGCGCGCCGTCTGCGCGACGCCGGCCTCGGACGCCTGATCCTGCTGTCCGGCATTGGCCGGCCAAGCCAGGGAACCGGCCAGGGGACCCCCTGGCCGGCGCTGGAAGCGGCCGGCTTCTCGGCCGCGGTCCGCAAGCCGGCGCGCCAGGCATCGCTGCTGGCGGCTCTGCGCGGCGAACCGGTGATGGAACTGGCCCGGCCGCAGGCCGCCGCGCCGGAAGAACCGGCCGGCGACGGGGCGGCGGCCGGGGGCGATACCCTGCCGGCGGATGCGCCGCGGCTGCTGCTGGTCGAGGACAGCGTCACCAACCAGCTGGTCGCCGGCACGCTGCTGAAGGTCGCCGGATACCGGGTCGACCTGGCGGTCAACGGGCTGGAGGCGGTCGCCGCGGTCCGCCGGACGCCCTACCGGCTCGTCCTGATGGACATCGCCATGCCGGAGATGGACGGCATCGCCGCGACCCGGGCGATCCGCGCCCTGCCCGCTCCAGTCGGAGACATCCCGATCATCGCGATGACGGCCAACGCCATGGTCGGCGACCGCGAACGGTTCCTCGATGCCGGGATGAACGATTACGTGCCGAAGCCGATCGAGCGGGTCCATCTGCTCGACACGATCGCCCGCTGGCTGCCCGCCCCCGTCCCGGCGGCGCCGGCAGCCAGCGCGGAGGCGGCATCCCCGGGCGCGGGCGGTGCCGCCGCATCCGAGTTGCTCGACACCGGCGTGCTCGACCAGCTCAAGCACGACCTCGACGAAACCATCCTGCCGGACCTGATCGACGCCTTCCTGTCGGAAGCCCGGGGGCGCGTGCAGCGCATCGTCGACGGCGCCGCCGGCGACGCGCTGCCGGTGGTGGCGCGGGAGGCCCATACGCTGAAGAGCTCCGCCGGCACCTTCGGCGCCGTCCGGCTCGCAGACGCGGTGCGAGCGATCGAGCGCGCCTGCCAAGCCGGCGACGGGGCGACGGTGCAGCGGATCAGCGCCGAGGTTCCCGCCCTGCTCGAGGCGACGGCGCGCGCCTATGACTGCCTGGGCATGGTCGCGCGCACCTGAAGGGCAAGGGTACACCCGGCGGGCGGCCCATCGAACATCATATATATTTATAACAAATATTTCTGAAAAGCCTACCGGATCTGGCCCTTTGCACTGAACGTCATCCGGTTTTCAAAAGCTATCATCAAACGAGTGAAGACTTCTTTGCCTTTCCCAAAGGCGAAGCCAACCCTCCTTTTAAGTGGAACGAGAGTTCTTCTTAAAGAAACGTAAAGAAAAATGAAGCTCAGTCCTGAAATGCTGGTCCGGGCGCTTGACGTCAGCGAGCTAGCCCACACCGTCAGCTCCCTCAGGGGCGACATGCCCCTGCTCTACGCCAACCAGGCCTTCCTGGACCTGACGGGATACGGCCGGGACGAGGTGGTCGGTCGGAACTGCAGATTCCTCCAGGGACCGCTGACCGAAGCTTCCGCGCTGTCGCGGATCCGCGACGGCATCGCGGCGCGCGAGACCGTCCAGGTGAACCTGATCAATTACCGCAAGGACGGAAGCACCTTCGTCAACCATCTCTACCTGGCCCCGGTGCCGGACGCCTCGGGCACGCCCATCGCCTACATGGGCATCCAGTCGAACGTCACCCCGCTCCACCAGCGGCTTCGGCTGGACCACGAGCGGGAGAAGCTGGCGGCCCTGGGCCGCCTGACCGCTGGGATCAGCCACGAGATCAAGAACGCCCTCCAGCCGATCCGCCTGATGGCGGAGATCCTGGAGGATTGGGAGAGCTTGCGCCCGGACGACATCCGCCGGTCCCTGGCCACGCTTCGGACCAACCTGGACATCGCCCTCCAACTGACCACCGACGTCCTGGGCGTCGCCCGCAATCCGTCCCATCGGCGCGCGGAAGCCGTCGCCGCGACGGTGCTGGCCGCCGAGACGATGCGGTTCGTGGAAGGGATCGTGCCCGACACGGTCCGGCTGCGGACCGTCGGAATCCCGCCCGGCGGCACACCGGGCTCGGTGGCGATAACGGTCCGGCATCTCCTCCAGGTGATCGGAAACCTCGTCACCAACGCCGTCGACGCCATGCAGGGGCGCGGGGACCTGACGATCCGCTGGATCCGCCGCAGCCTGCCGCCCGGCGAGGCGGAGGGGCTCGGCCTCCTCCCCGGCGACTATCTGCGGATCGATATCGTGGATACCGGATGCGGCGTCGAGGAACGGCACCTGGGCGAACTTTTCGAGACCTTCTTCACGACCAAGCCGCGCGACGAGGGGACGGGACTGGGGCTGGCGGTCAGCCAGTCGATCGTCCGCGAGGCCGGCGGAACCATCACCGCCAGCAGCCAGGCTCCCGGCGGCAGCACCTTCTCGATCCATCTTCCAACGATCCACGAAGCATAGGAACATTCCATGGCACACATACTGCTGATCGAGGACATGCCGGGGGTGCGGGACGCCCTCGGCGTGGTCCTGACCATCGCCGGCCACCGGATCGACACGGCGGGCGACGGCGAAGAGGGCTTGGCCAAGGTCAGGGCCAACGCCTACGACATGGTCATCTGCGACATCGTCATGCCCAGGAAGGACGGCACCTCGGTGATCATCGAGGCCAAGGCGGCCAAGCCGGCCCTGCCGATCCTGGCAGTGTCCGGGGGAGCCGGCGGCGTGACCGCCCGGCAGGCTCTCCTGGTGGCCTCCGCGAAGGCGGACCGCACCCTGGAAAAGCCCTTCTCCCGCGAGGACCTGCTGACGGCGGTCCGCGAAACCCTTTCCTCTCCCGCCTGAACGAGCACCATCATGCCCAACTTTTTCCGCAGCCTGAAGATCGGTTCCCGCATCTATGTCCTGACCGCCATGTCGCTGGCCTTCCTGTGCCTCGTCGCGGCGATCAGCTTCACCAGCATGGTCCGGATCGGCCACGAGCTGACCCAGGTCGCCGACCGCAGCATGCCGATCAGCGCCCTGCTGCGCCAGATCACCACCCACCAGCTGGAACAGGCCGTGCTGTTCGAACGGATGCTGCGGGAGGGCGAGATCAGCGTCGCGGAGAACCGGCTGGACCAGGTCGCCGCCGAGTTCGGCCGGCTGTCGCGCCAGATGGACGAGGAGATCGTCCGGCTCGAACGGATGGTCGGGGAGGCGCGGGCGGCTTCGGACGGGACCGACATGGGGGATCTCGAGGAGCAGGTCAGGCAGATCGAGGAACGCCACGCGCGCTACGAGAAGGGCGCCGAGGCGATCCTGCAGCGCATCCGGGAGTCCGGCACCCGCACCGTGCCGACGACCGTCACCGCGCTGATGAGGCTCGCGGAGGACCTGGAAAAGGAACAGGAGGCGCTCGACCATGCCATCATCGACCTGATGGAGAATGTCTCCGCATCGACCGACAAGGCGGTCCGGCGCGCCCGGGACGACGAAGCGCGGGCGACGATGCTGATCGCGAGCCTGTCGGGCATCATCCTGATCCTGGCCGGGGCCCTGTCGATCCTGATCGCGCGCAGCATCACCAAGCCGGTGGGCAAGCTGACGAACGCCATGAAGGACCTGGCCGGCGGCAATCTGGAGACCGAGATCGTCACGCCCTATTTCCGCGACGAGGTCCACGAGATGTCGGCGACCATGAAGGTGTTCCGCGCCGACATGGCGAAGGCGCGCGACCTGGAAGAGGTGCAGCGGCGGGAGCGGGCCAAGCGGCAGCGCCAGGGCGAGGAGCTGAGCCAGCTCGTCGGCATCTTCGGGGCCAGCATCGGCGCCGTGTTCAACAGGATCGGCTCGTCCTCCAAGGCGATGGTCGACGAGGCGACGACCATGACGCGCCAGAGCGGCGATACCCTGGGCATGGCCGACCAGGTGGCCGGCGAGGCCAGCCATTCCTCGGAAAGCGCCGGCACGCTGGCCAGCGCCTCGGAGGAGATGCTGGTCAGCGCGCAGGAGATCGCCCGGCAGATCGCCAAGTCGGCGGACGTGGTGAACAGGGCCGTCGCCGCCGCCGACAACGCCCGCGACGAGGTCGGGCGGCTTCAGGAGACGGCCGAGCAGATCGAGCAGGTCGTCGAGCTGATCCGGAACATCTCGAAGCAGACCAACCTGCTGGCGCTGAACGCCACCATCGAGGCGAGCCGGGCCGGCGACGCCGGCAAGGGCTTCGCGGTGGTCGCGGCGGAGGTGAAGCAACTGGCGACCCAGACGACCCGGGCCACCGAGGAGATCGGCGCCAGGATCAGCGGGGTGCGGCAGGTCTCGACCTCTTCCGCCGGCGCGATCACGGAGATCGCCAGCCTGATCAGCGAAGTCAACAGCTACATCTCCGGAATCGTGTCGGCCGTGCAGGAACAGGATGCGACCCTGAACGAGATGGTCCGCAACATCGACTTCGTGGCCCGGAGTTCCGGCACGGTCACCGAGAGCGTGGCGCGGATCAAGGGCCAGGCCGTGACCGTGGGGTCCAGCGCCGCGGGCGTCAGCCGTTTCGCCACCGACCTGAGGGACGAGTCGACCAGCCTGAGCCGGGAAGTGGAAACCTTCCTGAAGGCCATGCGCAACACCAATAGCGACGACGACACCTTCACGACCTACAGGATCGACCGGGCCGCGGAAGCCGACCTGGCCTCCGGCGCGTGGCGGGGCCGGGTGCATGAGATATCGAGCGCCCACGCCGTCGTGACGCCGGCGTTGCGCGGTGCTGCGGGAGAGCTGATCACGATCGGCATCGATGGGATCGCCAGCGGGCTGCGGGCCCGGGTGGCCCTGACCGAAGACGGCCGGACCGTCATCCAGTTCCCGCTGGACCTGGAGCATCTCCAGCGGATGCAGGCCCATGTCGCGGCCCTGGGGCTGGCGAGGGAACCGGAGAAGGACCTGTCGGCGGCGTGACGCAACCCTTCAGCATGTTGCAGCGCCCGGACAGGCATCGCGGCATGGAAAAAGGGAGGAAGACCGCCGTCTTCCTCCCGCGTTTCGAAGTCTGGAGATCGATCTCTTGTTGTCTCAAGGGGACGATCGGCACCGCTTCGTCGCCCGGGAGGGATGATCAATCCAGGAGGCTGATATTGACCGCCGCTTCCTTGCCGTTGTTTCCGCGCGCCAGTTCATAGCTGACTTTCTGGCCTTCGTTGAGGCCTCGGATGCCCGAGCGTTCGAGAGCGGAGATGTGGACGAAAACATCCTTCACGCCATTCTCGGGTGCGATGAAGCCGTAACCTTTGGTAGCGTTAAACCATTTAACCGTGCCAGTCGCCATGACTGTAACTCCCTGGTCGTCTTAGGCTAGTGCAGCCGGCATTCCTTGTTGATGCAGGCCGTGTGTCGGGCCGGAACCCAACTTCGTGATCGATGGTGGAGCAGTCCGCTCCTGGCATTTATTGCGGCGCAGCGAAAACCCGAACCATAGATGACTTGAAAATCACGCTACCGACTTGATTTGTTTCGCACAAGCGCAGAGTCCGCGGATATGTCTTTTTGCTCGTTCAGCTATGGTCCAAAGTGATTCCCCCTATGTCTAAAGAGAACGACTTGGGATTTGCCGACGACTAGTAGCGGCGGCATTTGGGATCGAGCTGACGAGAGAGTAACCTCGCGGACAACGCATGGTCCGCAAGGAGAGGGCCGGCGACGGAAGCCGTGATTACAAGGGTTTGGACTGCCGGAATGCGGTCAGGCCCGGCCTTCGGCTTCCCACGCCATGCGCTTGCGGTAGATTGTAGAGGCGCTGATGCCGAGCAGGGCCGCCGCCCGGGGGATGTTGCCGTCGCAGGCGGCGATGGCTTCCTCGATCGCTTCCTTCTCGACCAGCCACAGGGGTCGGATCGGCCGGGGCTCCGCCAGGGCGGTGGCGTGGCCGCCCTGCGGCTCCAGCACCTGGGTACCGGGATCCTGCGCTCCAAAAGCCCGGGCCGCCGGGGCCTCCTCGGCCGGCGCCGCGTACCGGGGCGGGGACTGGAGCTGGAGCGCCGAATGCTGGTTCAGCGGCGGCGGCAGCATCGCCGCCGTCACCTCCGCGCCGTCGTGGAGCACGACGACGTTGCGGATCACGTTCTGGAGCTGCCGCACGTTGCCGGGCCACTGGTAGTGCCGCAGCACCTCCTCGACGGCGGGATGGAAGTGGCTGAAGTTCTTGCCCTCCTCCGCCGCGTAGTCGATCAGGAACCGGCGCGCGATGTCCAGCACGTCGTCCTCGCGCTCGCGCAGCGGCGGCAGGTGGATCGGGATCACGTGCAGGCGGTAGTAGAGGTCCTCCCGGAAGCGGTTCTCCTCCACCTCGCGCAGGGGGTCGCGGTTGGTGGCGCACAGGATGCGCAGGTCCACCTTCTCCAGCCGGGTGCCGCCGACCTTCTGGAAGGTGCCGGTCTGGATGAAGCGGAGCAGCTTGGTCTGGAGCCCCAGCTCCATCTCGCAGATCTCGTCCAGGAACAGCGTGCCGCCGTCGGCCCGGGCGGCCGCCCCCTCCCGCTCCGCCACGGCGCCGGTGAAGGCGCCCTTCACGTGGCCGAAGATCTCGCTCTCCATCAGCTCCTTCGGGATGGCGCCGCAGTTGATCGCGACGAACGGCTTGTCGCGGCGCGGGCTCTGCCGGTGGATGGCCTCCGCGCAGACTTCCTTGCCGGTCCCCGATTCGCCCGTGATGAACACGGTGGCCCGGCTGGCCGCCGCGCTGTCGATGATCCGGTAGACCGCCTGCATCGGAAACGAGCTGCCGATGAAGCCGTGGAACTTGCTCCGGCCGAGTTCGTCCGTGAAGGTGTCGACGATCTGGGCGAGGCGCAGCCGCTCGACCGCGTTGCGGACGGTGACGAGCAGCCGGTCGGCCGTGAACGGCTTGACGACGAAGTCGTAGGCGCCGTAGCGCATCGCCTCCACCGCGAGGTTGACGGAGGCGTGCGCGGTGATGACGACCACCGCGGTCGGGATCTGCTGGCCGGAGACGTGCTTCAGGATCTCCATGCCGTTCATGTCGGGCAGCTGGAGGTCGAGAAGCACGACCTGGGGCACGGTTTCCCTCAGGGCGTCCAGGGCGGCAGCACCGGTTTCCACGGTTTCGACCGCGAATGCTGCCTTCTTCAGATATTCGGCGTAGACACGGGCCAGGGAGGGAGTGTCTTCGACCAGCAGAACCTTGGCGATGACGATGGTCTTCCTGTCGCTCGGAACAAAATTGATACAATGCACCCTACCCGATTTCGTCGAACCGGAGCAACGTTCCGGTGGTACGGCAGACGGATTGCACGAATGGGCAATCCCTGCCACGGTTAGGCGGCCGCGGCGCGGAGGATCGCGCCGGGCAGAGCGACGGCTTTGAACCAAAAGACAAAAATTGGAGGAATGATGCGCCTGGCCAACAAAATCGCCATCGTCACCGGCGCCGGATCGGGCTTCGGCGAAGGCATCGCCCGGACCTTCGCGCGCGAGGGGGCCGGCGTCGTGGTCAACGATCTGGACGAGGAGCGGGGCCGCCGGGTCGCCGACTCGATCTCGTCGGCGCGGGAAGGCGCCGCGATGTTCTTCAAGGCCGACGTCACCGACGACGGCGCGGTCAAGGCCATGGTCGAGGCCGCCGGGGAGCGGTTCGGCGGGCTGGACATCATGGTCAACAACGCCGGCTATACCCATCGCAACAAGCCGATGCTGGAGGTGACCGAGGCCGAATTCGACCGCATCTACGCCGTCAACGTCAAGGCCCTGTTCCTGGCGGCCCGGCACGTGGTCCCCGTGCTGGAGCGGCGCGGCGGCGGCGTGATCCTGACCACCGCGTCGACCGCCGGCCTGCGGCCGCGCCCGGGGCTGACCTGGTACAACAGTTCCAAGGGGGCGGCGATCGTCGCCACCAAGTCCATGGCGGTGGAGCTGGCGCCGCTGAAGATCCGGGTCAACGCGCTGTGCCCGGTGATCGGGGACACCGGCATGATACAGGACTTCATGGGCGAGGACACGCCGGAGCGCCGGCGCCAGTTCACCGCGACGATCCCGCTCGGCCGCATGAGCCGGCCCGACGACATCGCCAACGCGGCGCTCTACCTGGCGTCGGACGAGGCCGAGTTCATCACCGGAGTGGCGCTGGAGGTGGACGGCGGCCGCTGCATATAAGTTTGGTTGCGATGGAGACGGTAGCGGCTACAAGGGTCGGCGTACCGGCATACCGCCAGGAGATCTGAGTGCCGACTTTCGACAATCTTCCCGAGGACGTCGCCCGGCGGATCGCGGACCTGGAAGAGCGTCTGCGGGCGGAAACCGCGGCGCGCCTGCGGGCCGAGGAGGCGGCCGGCGACTGGCGGAGCCGGTACGAGGCGACGGTGATGGCCGCCGGCCACGTCTTCTACGACTGGGACGCGCGGACCGACGGGATGGCCTGGGGCGGCGGCTGCGAGGAGGTGCTGGGCTGGACCGCGGAGGAGCTGGCCGAGGGCGGCCTCGCCCACACCATCGAGCTGATCCACCCCGACGACCGCCCCGCCTTCGAGCGGGAGATCGCCCGCGTCCGCGCCACCCGGACGTCGTTCCACCTGGAATACCGGTTCCGCCATAAGGACGGACGCTGGATGACCATGCAGGACGACGGGCGCTTCTTCTTCGATGCCGGGGGCGAGCCGCTGCGCATGCTGGGATTCCTGGTAGACATGACCGGACGGAAGGCGATCGAGGCGGAACTGCTGCGCCAGACCGCCGAGCTGGACGCGGTGATCGAGAGCATACCCGACGCGGTCTATGTCGGGACCTCGGCCGGCATCGCCCGCTGCAACCGCCGCGCCCTGGACATGCTGGGCCTGGACAGCCTGGAGGAGCTGAACCACCCGGTGCCGGAGCTGGCGGAGATGATCCAGGTCCGCGACGCCCGCACCGGGGTTCCGCTGCGCCCGGAGGAGCAGGCCTTCCTGCGGGCCTTGGCCGGGCACCGCACCGTCCGGGACGTGCTGGTCCGCAACGTCAGGACCGGTCGCGACCTGGTGCTCCGGTCGGCGGCGGCGCCGATCCGGCTGGGCGATTCGATCCTGGGCGCGGTCGCGATCAACACCGACGTGACCCAGGCCAGCGACGACGGCCGCCGGCTGCTGGAAAGCGAGCTGCGGCTGAGGCTGGCGGTGGAGGCCGCCGACCTGGGCACCTGGGTGATCGACCCGGGGAGCGGCACGGTGGAGGCCTCCGAGCGCTGCAAGACCATGCTGGGCTTGGCGCCCGACGCGCGGATCAGCATCAACACCAGGCTGGAGCTGATCGACCCCGATCACCGCAGGGCGGTGAGGGAGGCGCTGCGGCGCGCCTGCGACCCGGAGGGCGACGGGCGCTTCGACCTGGAGTTCCGGGTCCGCTGGCCGGACGGTTCGGTCCGCTGGATCGCGTCGCGCGGCCGCAGCCAGTTCGTCGAGTCGGACGGCGTCCGGAAGGCGGTGCGGATCGACGGCACCGTGCGCGACGTGACCCGCCGCCGCCGCGCCGACGAGCACCAGAAGACCCTGCTGGCGGAACTGAGCCACCGGGTCAAGAACACGCTGGCGATCGTCCAGGCGATCGCCTCGCAGACCCTGCGGCGGAGTTCGAGCCCGGAGGACTTCGTCCAGTCCTTCTCCGGCCGGCTCGGCGCGCTGTCCCGGGCTCACAGCCTGCTGACCGACCAGAACTGGGAGGCGGCCTACCTGCCCGATCTGGTCGCCCAGACGCTGGAACCCTATCGGGCCAACGGCACCGCGATCCACCTGGCGCTCCAGCCGATCGCGCTCAACCCGGCGGGCGCGGTGGCGCTGGCCATGGTGTTCCACGAGCTGACCACCAACGCCGCCAAATACGGCGCGCTGTCGGACCCCGGCGGGAGCCTGGCGGTCGACTGCGTGCTGGAGATCGCGCCGGCGGGCCGCCGGCTGGTGGCCCACTGGGCCGAGACGACCCGGCGCCCAGGCGACAAGGCGGCCCGGCGTCCGGCCGACCCGGCGGCGAGGCGCGGGTTCGGCATGAGCCTGATCGACCGGACGATCTCGGGGCAGCTCGACGGGGAGGTCGACTTCGACTGGCGCCCCGACGGGCTGCTGTGCCGCATGGTGCTGCCGTGGGAGTCCGTGGCGGGGCCGTGAGGACGGCTTGCCGTCCGGGGCCGGAGGCCGCTACAGCCAGCCCTTGCGGCGGAAATAGACCAGCGGCAGGATCGCCGAGACGACCATCAGCAGGAGCGCCAGGGGATAGCCCCAGGATTCGTCAAGCTCCGGCATGAACTGGAAGTTCATGCCGTAGATGCTGGCGATCAGGGTCGGCGGCAGGAACACCACGGCGACCACCGAGAAGATCTTGATGATGCCGTTCTGCTCGATGTTGATGACGCCGAGCGTCGCGTCGAGCAGGAAATTGGTCTGGTGGCTGAGATAGCCCGCATGCTCGCCGAGCGACCGCAGGTCGCGGTTCAGGCTCTTCAGCAGGGCCTTCTGCTCCTTGTCCAGCCGGCCGGCGCTGACCGTCGCCAGGTAGGCCACCAGCCGGTCGAGCCCGGCCAGGCTGTCGCGCACCTTGTTGGTGACGTCGCCGACCCGGCCGATGTCGCGCATGACCTCGCGCAGGGAGTCGGGCTTGCGCGCCCGCTCGCGCGACTTGGCCGGCAGCGGATCGTCGAACACGCGGCGGCCGATACCGTCCACCTTGGTGCCGATCAGCTCCAGCACGTCGGCGGCGCGGTCGACCACGGCGTCCAGCACGCCGAGCAGCGCGCTCTCCGGCCCGGCGATCAGCTCGGGCTGGCGCTGGAGCCGGGAGACGAAGGTGTCGACGCTCTTGGGCTCCACGTAGCGGACCGTGACCAGGTGGCCCGGCGTCAGGATGAAGGTCAGGACGCCCAGGCCCGGATGCTCGGTGTCGGCCCGGGTGATCACGGGGGTGGTCAGGTAGGCGCTGCCGTTCTCGACATAGAGGCGGCTGGAGACCTCGATCTCCAGCATCTCCTCGTGGGTGGGCAGGTCGATGCCGAGGAACCGGGCGATGACGCCCCGCTCCTCCTCGGTCGGATGCAGCAGGTCGATCCAGACGGCGCCGTCGGGCAGGGGAGCGCCGGTCTCCAGCGGCTCCTTGAAGACGCCCGCCTCGGTGCGGCCATAGGCGGTGATCATGGCGCCGGGACCGCCACGCCGTTCTGCCGGCAGGTGGCGGTCAGGGTGTTGAGCAGCAGGCAGGCGATGGTCATGGGGCCGACGCCGCCCGGCACCGGCGTGATGGCGCCCGCCACCCCGGCCGCCTCGGCGAAGGCGACGTCGCCGACCAGCCGCGTCCTGCCCTCGGAAGCCGCGACCGGATCGAGCGAGGGGACCCGGTTGATGCCGACGTCGATCACGGTGGCGCCCGGCTTGATCCAGTCGCCGCGCACCATCTCCGGCCGGCCGACCGCGGCCACCAGGATGTCGGCGCGCCGGCATTCGTCGGCCAGGTCGCGGGTGCGCGAATGGGCGGTGGTAACGGTGCAGGACGCCGCCAGCAGCAGGCTCGCCATGGGCTTGCCGACGATCGACGAGCGGCCGAGCACCAGTGCCCGGCGGCCGGCGAGGTCGTCGCCCAGCACGTCGTTCAGCAGCATCATGCAGCCCAGCGGCGTACAGGGCACCAGGCCGGGCAGCCCGAGCGCCAGCCGGCCCGCGTTCTCCACGTGGAAGCCGTCCACGTCCTTGTCCGGATCGATCGCGGCGATCACCGCCGCCGGGTCGATCTGGGGCGGCAGCGGCAGCTGCACCAGGATGCCGTTGACGGCGGGGTCGCGGTTCAGCCGCTCGACCAGGCCGATGAGCGTCTTCTGGTCGGTGGTGTCGGGAAGCTTGTGCTCGAACGAGCGCATGCCGGATGCCACCGTCGCCTGCCCCTTGTTGCGGACATAGACCTGGCTGGCCGGGTTCTCCCCGACCAGCACGACGGCGAGGCCGGGTTGCAACCCGTGGGCTTCGCCGAGGGCGGCGACCTGGAGGGACAGGCGGTCGCGCAGGCGCCGGGCGAAGGCCTTGCCGTCGATGATGCGTGCCTGGCTCATGGCTTGGAACTTCCGGACGGATCGGTTGGAACGGACAGGGTGGTCAAACGGGTCATGAGGTCGGCGGGATCGCCGGCGACATGCAGGATCTTGTTGCGGTCGGTGGCACCGGCAATCAGCGTGATGGCGGACCTGGGCACTTTCCACTCCTTCGCCAGCAGCCGGACCAGGGCCTCGTTGGCGCGGCCGGACTCGGGCACGGCGGTCACCATCACCTTGAGCACGGCCTGCTCCCGCCCGGCCTGCCCGGCTCCGATCCCGGCCACGGCGTTGCGCGACGCCCTGGGCGTCAGCCGGACGGCGACCGTCACCCCGTCGGCGACCGGCTTGAACGGCATCACACCAGGAACGCGTACTCGCGCAGCAGGTTGCGGATGAAGAAGATCAGCAGGATCACGACGATCGGCGAGAGGTCCAGGCCGCCCAGGTTGGGCAGGATGCGCCGGATCGGCCCCAGCACCGGCTCGGTCACGCGATAGAGGAAGTCGCCGATCACGTAGACCGCTCGGTTGCGGGTATTGACCACGTTGAAGGCGACAAGCCAGCTCAGGACCGCGGAGGCGATCAGGATCCAGACATAGAGCCCCAGAATGGTATCGATCAGCAGGAAAAGAGATTGCATGGTCTACCGGGCCGCAGGACAAAAAAATGCGCTGCACCCTACCCTCCCCACCTGCCTCAGGCAAGCACCGCAAGCCCGCGGGACCGCAAGCATATTTCGACGCAGAACGCTTGACAGACCCGGTTCCGCCCACCATTATCCGGCCCACTCCACCGCGACGGTTGATGGCGGTCCGGGGTTCTGGTGTGGGGCCGTAGCTCAGCTGGGAGAGCGACGCGTTCGCAATGCGTAGGTCGGGAGTTCGATCCTCCTCGGCTCCACCAATCCTGCTTATCCCATTGATCTAGAGGCAAAATCTGCCCTTACGGGGTTGGAGTCCGCCCGGTGTGACACACCCCTGTCGCACACGGCGTCGGCCGAATCGCTGCCATCTCCTTCAAAATCCGCCGTTTCAGCCCGCCCTGGGTGTTGCACAGCCCTGTCGCCCAAGCGGCGTTCCACGGGGCTGTGGCTGCGGGGAGCCGTGTGGCAGTTCCGGACGCGGGTTCCGGCCGGCCTCCAGGCGGTTCTGGGCCGGACCCACATCAACCGATCCCTGAAGACCAGCAGCTACCCCGACGCTATCCGGGCGGCCCGCAGGGTGGCCTTCGAGATCGAGCAGGAATTCGATGCGGCTCGCGGGGGCATCGGAAGCGACCGGGCCCACGCCGCCAGCAACAGGACTAGCTTGTCGCCACCAGCCCCCTCGGTGACGGCCGACGCCGTCCTGCCCGGTTCCACCGGCCCAGCCATCCATATCGACCTCGACGCCCTGGCCAACCGCATCGCCGAAAAGCTCCAGGCACCCCAACCGCCAGCCACGGAGGCAGCTATGCCCACTGCTGGGCCCGCTAAGGCGAAGACTATCCAACAGGTCTACGACGCTTATATGGCCGACCCTGGCGTCATCCGGTCCGGCAAGACCGTCCTGGCCTACGAGACCGTGTTCGGGCTGCTGATCGAGATCATCGGCCAGGACACGCCATTGTCCGACATCGGCCGGGAGACCTGCCGCGAGGTCATGGACACCCTCCGGTGGCTGCCGCCCAACTCAACCAAGCGGTACCCGAACCTGACCGCCCGTGAGATCGCCCAGAAGGCCCGCGATGCCGGCAAGGCGTCCGGCCTCAGCCCCGCGACGGTGAACGGCTACATGACGAAGCTGTCCGCCCTCCTAACCTGGGCGGTCAACGAGGGGTTCATCGACCGGAATCCGGCGAAGGGCCTTGGCGTCGTGGACACCACCAACCGCAAGGACAAGCGGCAGCCGTTCACCCCGAAGCAGCTTCAAGCCATCTTCACCGCCCCGCTCTACACCGGTTGCCAGGACGACGACTACGGCTACGCCAAGCCGGGAGACGCCCGTCCCCGGCGGGGACGCTTCTGGGTGCCGTTGATCGGCTTGTTTGCGGGCATGCGGCTCAACGAGATCTGCCAGATGAACACCGAGGATGTCCGGGTGATCGACAGCACCCTGTGCTTTGTTGTCACGGCCGAGGCGATCAAGGGGACCGACGACAAGCGGCTCAAGACCGGCAGCAGCGAGCGGGTCATCCCGGTCCATCCGATGTTGCTCGCGGCGGGATTCGAGGACTACGTCAGCGAGCAGCGGCGGAAGAGGAACGCCAAACTATTTCCGGAATTAACTCCAGCGAAAACTGGATACTACTCCGACATTTTCTCGAAGTGGTTCCGCCGCTTCCTACAAAAGACGGGAGCGTCGGCTGGCCGGACTTGCTTCCATAGTTTCCGCCACAATTTCCGCGACGCTCTCCGGGAGGCTCGGGTTGACCGTGAACTTGCCCTCGCCCTTGGCGGTTGGGCTGGCGACAACGGCGACATGGGCTCTGAAAGTGCCGAGTTCTACGGCCGGGGGTTCCGGGCATCGACCCTTCTGGAGGCAATCTCCAAAGTCAGCTACCCAGAACTGAACCTTGGCCACCTGCTGATTGCCCCATCCCCGGCATAGGCCCGACTGCTATTCGAAGAAGTCCTCATCCACCCGCTTGATATGCAGGGTCTCCTCGATCCGGCACCCGACCTCGTGACGGATCATCAGCTTGGCCAGTTGGATGCCGTCGATCAACACGATGCGGGTGCCGAGCCGGTCGGCCGTCTCTCGGGCCGATGTGGTGAAGGTGGAGGTGGTGACGAACAGCCCCTTGGTCGCCTTGAACAGATTTAGGCTGCCGAAGAAGTCGCGGATCGCCCCCGCCCCAACAGTGTTTCCATCGGCGTACCGTTTGGCCTGAACATAGACCCGGTCCAGCCCAAGCGGGTCCTGGTCGATGACGCCGTCCATACCGTCGTCGCCCGACTTACCTACTAGGGCCTTGTCGAGATCCGTCACGGACCCGCCGTATCCCATAGTAACCAGCAGGCGGACTACGGTCTTTTCGAAGAAGGAGGGCGTACCGGACCGCACCCGCTGGAGGATCTCCTCCGCCAACGACGCCTCAATACGCACGTGGGCTTGCCGCATCACCTCATCGGGGGTTAGGGGACTCTCAGCAACCGGCAGCACGACCTCGGCAATATCGGCAGCTTCGGCCGTCCCAGCCTCGCCGTCGCGGAAGCTCTTGAAGCTCGGGAATTGCTCTAGAAACCGGATAGTAATTCGCTCCGGTGGCGACTTCAGCACGTCCCGGCCCACCGGGGTGATGCGGAAATGTGCCCGCCGCGTCAGGTCCACCAGCCCGGCTTTAGTCAGATAGCTCTTCGCCCAGTGAACCCTGTTGGCGAAGGTCGTCTGACGGCCTGACGGCAGAAGGTGGGCTCGTTCCTCGTCCGTCAACGCGAACGCGTCGGCAAGCTGGTCCACCACGTCGCCGATGCGGACCTCGCCACCACTGGCGGCGGTCTTCAGCACGGGGAGCATCAGGGTCTGGAAATCGGGAATAGCCATCAGGTCGGCTCCACGCGTCGCAGCGTCAAAAAATGTTCGTTCTGGTCCAGCCATGCTCTTCTGGCCTTGCGGTCCGGCAGTATGGTTCCGACCAGCCGAAAGAAGGACCGGTCCTGGTTGCTGTGCCGAAGGTGGCAGAATTCATGGCCTCTGTCGGTACGGCCGCCCGCCGCGTTATGCTTGCCGCAGGCTGTACCGAATGTCCGGGACGCTGGCCAGCCGAATTGACGATTTCCTATGCCTCCTGAATGCAAAAATCGCATGGCTCTCCTATGAATCTATGTGGAATTTGCATTCTCAAACTGGAATGCAGAAACACGTGGCTGATCAAGCCGAGTCATGCAAATGACGCATAGATCTGTCCGCTAGGGCTATGTTCGCTTGCACAAGCGATTTTAGGGCTATCGCTAAAGGTGTTTCAGGTCCGCAGGAGAGCCGGAAGGAGTCGTTGGAGATTCTAGTGGTGCCGAGATAGGGGATGCAACTGGAGCAGCGTCAACTTCCAGGACATCGTGCGGGAACTCAAGACCAGGGGCATGACGCTTAAAGCGACAGAGCAGCCCATCGACACTGCGTCCACCGTGGGCAAGGCATTCTTGGATATGTCATTGATTTTGGTAGAATCTGAGGCGATCCTCAGGAAGGAGCGGCAATTTGAAAGGATCACTCGGGCCAAGGCCGAAGGCACCCACACGGGCCGCAAGGCGACGCTGGACTTCCATGCGATCAAGACTCTGAAGGCCCAGGACGTGGAGGAAAGCGAGATCGCGAGGAAGCTCGGGTTTTCTCGCGGCTTCGTCTATCATCTTTTCTCTGCGTGATCTATCGGAGGAGGGTAGGATCTTCGGACCCGGCCCCCTGAGAAAATCCCGGCTTCCTTGAGAGGCGTTGGGGTGTCCGCGTGAAAAAATGCAACTCAGGTTCCAGGCCTCTTGGGCTTGCCTAGGCTTCCTTCAGAACCCTTCACGATCGTCGTCGCCCTCAAGGTTCTACAAGGTTCATGCCCGGGCGGGTCCGGTAACACCGGTGTCCTTTCAGCGTTGTTCAGGCTCTACCCTACCCCAGGAATCCCATGATCTCCCGATGCCCCCTCTGGCCCTCGCTGGTCTTCTTCGTCTGTTTGATCGTCCTCCCAGATTTCGTCGCCGCCCAGACCCCGCCTCCGCCGCCCTTGGCGGAAACTGATCTGCTCCGCCGACAGATTGAGCTTCAAGAAGCCTTCCAAGACCAGCTTCTCGACGCCGTTTGGGCCACCCTGGCCACCATGGCCGGGATCGTGACGCTGGTTTCGGCCATCGTGGTCTTCGCCCAATCCCGGCTGTCGAGCGAACGCGTCAAGGCTATCGAGGACAGCCTCCGGAACCACATACAGGCCGAGACCGCCGAATTGGATCGTCGGCAGGCCCAGAGGCTCCAGGACGCCGTCGCTGCCCAGGAAGAGCGGCTGACCAAAGCCGCGTCAGAGACTGTCACAAAGCGGCTGATGCCCATCCATATAAAGACCGACAGAATCAGTGACCTTCAGTACTCCCTGCTTGAACTTCAGATCGAGCGGGATATCGAACGGGGCGTCACAGAGGCCGCCTTGAACAATCAACGGGAGTTGCTCGCTCTTGTCATCGGACGTGGAGAGCCCTGGAGGATACATAAAATCCTAAAAGAAATAATTACGAACTTCAATAAACCCGACGGGCGTATTAATATCCTCGACAAGGACCTCTGGTTCGATGTTTTGAAAAAGCTGGGACCGGACTATGCGGGAGATCGGGCAGCCCTGATCAAGCTGCTCGACGAGAGATCAGTGTCCTGACGCCTCACAGCCTCGGCTTGCAATCCATCGCTGATGCCTCCGGGGCCACGACGCCGTGGTTCCGGCATAGTTTCGTGACTGCCTGGACTAGATCGGGCGATGCATTGGGCTGGAGGACGACCTGTCGCCAGGGTCGGCCATATAAGCGTCGTAGACCTGTTGGATAGTCTTCGCCTTAGCGGGCCCAGCAGTGGGCATAGCTGCCTCCGTGGCTGGCGGTTGGGGTGCCTGGAGCTTTTCGGCGATGCGGTTGGCCAGGGCGTCGAGGTCGATATGGATGGCTGGGCCGGTGGAACCGGGCAGGACGGCGTCGGCCGTCACCGAGGGGGCTGGTGGCGACAAGCTAGTCCTGTTGCTGGCGGCGTGGGCCCGGTCGCTTCCGATGCCCCCGCGAGCCGCATCGAATTCCTGCTCGATCTCGAAGGCCACCCTGCGGGCCGCCCGGATAGCGTCGGGGTAGCTGCTGGTCTTCAGGGATCGGTTGATGTGGGTCCGGCCCAGAACCGCCTGGAGGCCGGCCGGAACCCGCGTCCGGAACTGCCACACGGCTCCCCGCAGCCACAGCCCCGTGGAACGCCGCTTGGGCGACAGGGCTGTGCAACACCCAGGGCGGGCTGAAACGGCGGATTTTGAAGGAGATGGCAGCGATTCGGCCGACGCCGTGTGCGACAGGGGTGTGTCACACCGGGCGGACTCCAACCCCGTAAGGGCAGATTTTGCCTCTAGATCAATGGGATAAGCAGGATTGGTGGAGCCGAGGAGGGGCATGGAACGGCCTCTACTGCTGGAGGTGCCCCAATTGTCCAACGCTTGTCGTCGGCGTGTCGAGATGTCGGGTGATGGATGGCGGCTGGCTTATGGTCCCTGCACCAGGAGCGAGGGCGGAGATCGACGTGCCTCCATCCGTCGTTGTGGATCCGCAGCCCTGATCGATTTTCCTGGGTTGGGTCACCCGAAGCGTCGTCCGCGACAGGCGTCCGATGGCCGAGCACCGGATCCTGGCTCAGCCTTGCCGGCCTGACCGCCAGCTAGTCATGCGGTCGTCCTCGCCTCTCGCAAAGCCCTGAACACACTCGACCGGCTGATTGCCAGCTTGGCTGCGATCTCGGCGGGGCGGGCACCGGCCCGGTGGAGGTCGATCACCTCACTGAACCGTCGCTGGGCCGTTGGAGCCCGGCCGCGATACTTGCCCGCAGCCTTCGCCTGGGCGATGCCGATCTTCTGCCGCTCGAGCAGCAGCCTCCGCTCGAACCCGGCGACCGCAACGACGATCTCGGCGATCATCCTGCCAGTCGGACTGGTCGTGTCGATCCCGAGATCCAGGACGCGGATCGCCACCTTCTTCCGCTCCAGTCGGTCGAAGACTTCGCAGAAGTGGGCAGTGCTACGGCAGAGCCGGTCCAAGCGGGTGACAATCAGAACGTCGCCGTCACGGACGAAGTCGAGACACGCCTCAAGCTGCGGTCGGGATCCGACTGCGGACACCTGCTCCTGGAAGATCCTCTCGACACCTAGCCGGCGGAGTTGTTCGACCTGATCGTTGAAGCCGGCGGCCTGATCGATGGTTGATGTGCGGGCGTATCCGACCAGCATGGGGGTCCCAGTTCCACATGATCCTAAAATGCAGTGGAACACAGTGCCAAAATGGGTCAAGGAAACCCATGTGGTACTCCGGCGGCCAGTGTCGCATCGGTAGAGGCTATTGGAACTCGACCTGAGTTGGCGGGCCGGTCTGGACAGCGGCGGTAAGCACGATCACAGCGGTGATGTCGGGCACGAGACCACATGCCTCCGCCCTGGCCGCGCTGCGCGCGGCCAGGAGAGCCACTGTGATGGCAGAGAAGACAGAGGCAGGGTCATGATGAAGTGCTGGCTAGGCAAAAATCTGAGGCATCCAGGAGCATGCCCTGATTCCGACCTCTTCAATGTTCTGCGGAAATCCCTTAGTCAATATCGGCGAGAACCTGCGGTCGATGATTAAAGGATCACCGCGGGCCTGTGATCATTGTCAATGGAGCGGCTTGGGGAATGTCATGGCCTCACGGGTGCCGCTAACGGGTGGACATGGCAAGCAAGCGGAATAAGCCTCACTCCTGACAAACAACATTAGGGGGGGTAAATGTGCTACTATGTAAACATAGTAACACAATCCCCTCCAGCCCTAATCCTGTGTATCAGGTGCGAAGCTCAACCGTAAACCGCAGCCTTCAGCCGTGTATACGCTCGGGCTTCGCCCGGAACGTGATCTGGTCGGTCACAACCGTCGTCACTCCATCGATACTAGGCGTGCGTCGCTCGCGGGAGCGAGCGACCACGCGGTTCGTCGCTCATCGGACCGTGCGAGCAAGCTCGCCCAGTCCGCTTCGCTTGAACCATATTGCTCCGCAAGGGGAAACCGGAAAGATCAGGCTGAGCGATGACTCACGCGATGATCCGGTTGCCAACCATATCGATTTGGGCCGGAGGCCCGGTCGTTGCTCTTCGTTCGCTCCATGACGCAGGGGCCGCTGCGCGGCCCCTGCGTAGTTGTCTGTTCGTTCACCAATCCGATTTCTGGGGTGAAGGCCGGTCGTTGACCCAATCCAGGATCGGGTGCCGTCGGGACGTTGACGTGGCCCTGGTCAGCCGATACAGGGGCCGCTGCGCGGCCCCATCGTTGATCCCGCCGTGGAGGACAAGGAAGGCACCATGGCCAGGAAGCCCAAGCCAGTATTGGAGCGGATCATGGCGGCAATCCAAGCCCCACCGGGAGGCACCGAGCCCGACGCCTGCTGGACCTGGATCGGGCGATTCGAAAATGGACAACCGGTCATCAAGGTTGCGGGCCAGCGGAAAGCCGTTAGGCCGATAGTCTACCGATACGCATACGGTAACCCGCCGCCGTCCCGCTTTGTCGCCTATCCGCGGATCAAACTGAGATGCGGCAATCCGGCATGTGTGCGGCCGGATCACATGCAGCTGAAAACCGATGCTGATAGGGAATTAAGGGAAATTGTCGCTGAACTACACAGGACTGCCCGTCAGCAACTCGCCCGTGATCCCAGCAATCCAAAGCTACAGCGGATGGCCATGCCCTGGTTCATCAAATGGAGGGCCGGCAAGATCCTAGCCGACCGACAGCGGCACCGCGAGGCCGCTACCAGTGAACCCGTGCGAGACATACTTCGCCAAATCTGGCGGCGGCCAGTGCCATAGTCCGTAGCAGACTGGTGACCGAGACGTAATAGTGGAAATGGGCCGGGTCCAGGAATGGGTAGCCACACCGGCGCCCCGCGGGGCGCCGGTGTGGCCTAAAAAGGCATGTCCCATCCGATTTGGTGAATGAAATTGTGATTGTCGTACTCACACTCTAATAGGCACATTTCATCAGGCTCGCGACTGTCGTCGAGGCTTTTCCTCCAACAACGGCCAGAACGCAGACTTCCGCCCATGCTGCTGCCGAAGCCGATCCACGACGGCGGCGTGATCCTCATGTCCTTTCCAGTTGGTTACCGCCTCTGCAATCTGACCCGCTGAGAGCACATCTTTTGCCGCGTAGGAGTAGTGCTTTGAGCGAGCCTCCTTGAGCACTGCCTCGGCCATCACCCGGTAAAGCACCACCGCCGCCAGCGGCTGATCGGTGGCGAGTTGTTTGGCGATTGGACGAAGATCATGGTACCAACGGCCATCAATCTCGGGCAGTCGCTTCAGAATGATCTGTCCGGCCACGGCTGTCGCACCAACGCCGACGGGGAATTGAAGAGCGGCGAGTACATCCTCGTGCTGGACGGCAGTTTCGGTCGCCCTCACCGTCGCCGCATGGGCAGTTTCAGCAGGGAGATGCCGCACATAGTCGCGGAAGTGCTCCAGACTGAGCTTTCTCACCACCCAGTCCCATCGCACCGCCTGGGCGTCATCCTGACGATCAAGAGCCGTCAGAGCGGCGATGCGGATGTTGACCGTACTCTGTTCACCGCCCAGCCCTCGACCATCCCATCGATCAAGCCATTGCAATGCTTCAGCGGGGCGTCCCGCCTTCAGCATCCGTGCCGCAATCTCGATTGCACGACGCTCCGCGAATCCGGTCTGCTCGACCGTCGCGACAAACGCGTCCGGATCGCCTTTGGCATCGGCGATCTGGATCAGTCCGCGAATAAGCCGATTCGTATCGTGATCGATCTGGTCCGTCGTTGAGCCTCGGGTGGGCGAACTGAGTTTGCCGCGGATCAACTGAGTGAGTGCGTCGAGGCCCTCCGGACCCAGAGCATCAACGAAGGCAGGGATGATGCCATCTTTCAAACCGTAGTTGTTATGCTCGAACTCGTGCAGCACGACACCGGCAAGAGCTTCCGGCCGGCGGTCGCGAACGCCCGACCAGACCCGTCCCCAGTCCTGGACGGCAAGGTGGAACACGTCGCCGATACTGCCACTGCTGTCGTCCGCTCGCCCGTAAACCCGGTCGCTGGCATGAATGAAGTCGGCGAGAAGATCGGCGGCGGGAGTACGGAGGCAGGCGTTTGAGCACCAAGTGGGTACGGAACGAATTGTTTCCGTACCTACTTTTCCTTCAATCAAATCAACGATTTATACGCCTTTGAGTACGGAGAGCATTATTTTTAGAAATTAATATATAAAGAAGAGACACACATCTAAGAAGAAAAATGTAGGAACTGACAGAGAGTTTGAAAGGAGGTTACCGCGTACTCCCGTACTCGCCCGAACTGGGTGCGAAGTCGAAAACCCAGAAACTACGCGGGTTTTCGGGCTTCGCACCGTTGCCAACGCTGAGAACGGAACGCGGCATCGAACATTGGATTACGAGGATCAAGCTGTCAATTTATATTTTAGATTATCCAAATCTCACGTATACATACTCATGCTTCTAGTGATCCAGTGGCGAATTTTCGTATTGAACTTCATGAATGTCTTTTCGCCCGACTGGCTTGCCCTCCAGCCGAGTTTTTTCCCTATGGGAGCCTGCTACCGATATGTCTGACGCCGTCCCCGACCTGATTGACCAGTGCCTTGCCGACCTGACGGCAAAGCGAAATCGCCTTGACGCCGCCATGAATGCAGCCGCCGCCATTGGGTCCGAATATCACACCGCACTGCTCGAGAGCTACGTTGAGGTGGTGCACAGGATTCAGCGGGATCAGGGCGGGAATTCACCCGATGGTCGCCCTGCTTGAAGAGTGCCCAGCCCTGGCTCCACTCGGCGACCTGCACGATCAGTTGAGGCGGCTGCTGTGAGCCGGGATCGGTTTCCCGAACGGGCGGTGATCCGGCACCGCGACGGCAGGCGGGGCACCATGGTCCACGGGCATCGGTTTCCGGCCGGTCAGGCGGTGATCGAGTTCGAGATCGGAAGCATCCTGGCTGACCAGATCGAAGCCATCGTGTGGACCCAGGATAATGGGATCGGGATCGCGGGATTGGGCTGAACTTGGCAGACACAGCCCGCCCCGTGGGGCGGGCGTGACTTTGGTCAGTTGTCGTAGCCACTCCCTACGGGGTAGGGGATAGCCAATGGTCGCGAAGCAGGCAACCATCCAAGTCGTGTTGTCGTAGCCACGCCCCTACCGGGAGTATGGCCTATGGAACCGCCTCACGATACCGGTCTTGCTATGGTATTTGTCGTATCCACGGGTGTACCCTAGCGGATCGCCTCAGCCCAGTCAAGAGATCCCTGCCCGCGGCGGCTGCGGCCGCGGTAATGCCCGCAGCCTCGCTGACGCCCGCGACTCCGGCAACACCCGCGGCCGGCCCCAGGCCAACCGGGTCCAGGTCAACGGCATGACCTATCTCATACGCTTTGCGGCTGAACGCTTCGATTATATTGGGTCCAAACTCGCCAAGGCACTTGGTTCATAATCGAAGCGTTCAGCCGGAAAGCGTATCAATAAGGACGCCACTGCCGAGGACAGGGCCGAGCGGGACGGCATCCGGGCCGGGCTGACGTTCGATAAAACTGAGAACGGGGGAGTGCAGGCCGCTCAGGTCAACGACTCTCAGGCGGCCGTTCTCCAGCGGGCCGCGACGCATTTTGCCGATCACACCGGCCAATACACGGGAGAACAGGCCACCGTTTCCTGGGACAAGGGCGTCACACCTCCTACCGGAGAACCGGTCAGCGAGCAGACACTCCATTTCGCCCTGAAGGGGGAGTTCGCCCAATTTCACCCTGGAACTCGATAGACAATTCGGCGGCGACGGACTCCTGAATGACCTCAAGAGCGGCAAGTTCCAGATCGAAATCAGCAAGTGGGGCGTGATTGCTCACCCCCCTAACAACCGGTAACGCATTGATACCGTTGGATTTGGGCGACACTCCGCATAAGCGGTATCAAATAACGATTTGCCCTGCTCTTCGGCGGATCAGCTGATCAAGTAAGACAAATACTTGTGACGAGACCAGCCGCGAGCCGTTACTTCACTATGGGGTATGGCTGCAGAACCCGAAAACCAGCATAGTTTCAGCATGTTACCGGCTAAAGCCAGGGGGGTGAGTAGTTACAGTGGGGCGGCTTCACCAACGAGTCCGGCGAGTCCTTGGTCCTGCATGGTCGCGGGTTTAATTTCGCCAATTTCTCGAATGGTGATGACGGTACCCGCAACGCCCGGACGACCACGTCGGAAAATTCCGTGTCCGGCTCCTTTGGGACCTTCGCGGCCCATGATGGCGTGACGGTGACGATCAGGTCGTATGACGCCGCAGTTCAGGTCAATGGTGCTAAGATGGTCGCCGCCTAGTAATCACCGGCTGCCGGCGGGGCCGACGGGCGTGCCTCAAATACCGTCGTGATAGAGCAGCTTCGACATCGCTCTGGACGTGATCTTCTTGCAGCTATGGACCGGCCACCTGCCCGACGTGGCAGTCCTGTCCGACATCGGCTGGCAGTCCATGCTTGAACGGCCAAGTCAAGGATAACGGCCGCAAGTAGCAAGTAGATAGAGAAGTCCGCATCGCTTTCCGTGTCCCAGGCAAGGCCGATCAGGAAGCTCTCCCATCGCAGTTCCACGTCCATGCCTGATGACCCCGACCGTGATAGCTCGTTTCCGATAGACCACACCATCATCGCACAGGCATGGTGGGTCACCCATATGGCGACTAGTAGTTTGGGATGCCGAAGGGCCGACAGCCCCGGCTTGATCGGCAAACCCAAACAAGAGCCAGATGAATGAAGTTGATGTGGTCGCCCTAGTCGGTGATGTTACTAGAACATGCCATTTACGCCCAGGTGGTCCGGCGGGTCACCGCCAACGTCGCCGATGTCAAGCGGCACCGCAGTGAACCAATAGGTGGAGAATGATCGACGTCGTAGCGATCTTCCTGGCATGGCTCGAACGCTCCGCATTGCCGGTCGGGATCGTGATCGCAAACAGCAAGCCAAATCACGTCAGATTCGGAATAGAGGGCTGGAACTGCCTCCATGGTTCTTTGAGTGACAATGGCATCGAAGTTTATGCCGTGCGAAGTGGAGAGTGCTGGGACATCATCTGGGACTCCGACATTTCACCGAAGGAGTTCGACAACGGGTGGGGCTGCGGCCTGTGCATCGACGCTTGGGAGAAGGGACTGTATCCAAAACCATCGTCCTATGTGTCGCCCGAGGCCCTGTGGGTTGAGCATACACTGGAACCGCTCCGCAGTTGGCTCGAGCAGCTCGCCACGTCAGCCGGCATCGCTTTTATCGACTACGACGGAGCGACCGAAGCCAAGCTGTTGCAAAAGGGGGATCAGGTTCCCGAATTGGCGGTCGAGGTCGTCGGAAGGTGCTTGCCGATAGAGGAGTTAGACGCATGACTCTAGCTGAACCTATTCCCGAACTGTCGGTTGTCCGGGTTTTCGGTCAGCAGGGGACGATAATCCATGTGCAACGCAACGGCGAGGCCTACGACGTCGAGTTCAGCAATCCACCGCGGGTCGATACCGTCCTGGCCCGCGAGATCCAAGCTGTGGTCCGGGTTCCTCCCGGTAGCTAATCAGTTCCCGGTCTGATCGGACTACTGGCCCAGCAGCCGGTCCCGGTCTTCGCTCACCTCATCTCCCCGTCACCATCCTGGGATCCGACTCGGGCCGTTCCGGCGGGAGACTGTCGGGGGTGCTTTCGGAAACCGTTTCCGACACATCAGCCGTCTGAGGTTCAGGAAAGTCGTCGGGCGGGCTCTCCGGACCGGGTCCGAACCACTCTACCAGGGTCTCTTTCTTCATCTGGCTCTGCCGCCATCGAGGCGAACGGAACCTACACCGAAGCCTATCAGACTGCGGAAAAGGGCTGTGCACGGCCGGCGGACCGTGATTCTCTGCGGTGGTGGAGAATGCGGCGGGCGAGGGGGCGATGCGGGCCGACACCACCGCAATGTGGTGGACCTGCTGGATCGCCAAGGCGGTCGTGGTGACTGCTGTCCTGGCTCCGGCCGACGTTCAGGTCGTCCTTCTAGATCAGATCCGTAAGCTGATCGTGATGGCTTTGATCGCCTACGGCCGGCCCAGGGGATCGAATCGCTGCTGCTGACGTCTCAACCTTTCCTCATGTCTCTCCTGGTCGCCTCTCTGCTGGTCACGGTTCCGTTCCGAGAGGGACGGCTGGGGTCCCTCGTATCGCTCTTCGCGACGTTGCCGCTCCATCTCCCGATTGAGGGCGTCGCAGGATGGACGGTCCCCCTCCCGACAGGTCCGCCTGAGGTCGCTCACGCGGTTTTGCCGTTCTCGCTCTAGGGCGGCGGGGCCCCGGACACCATATCCCTGGTCATCGTCGGGGATAGAGCATCCCAGGAGAAGCAGCGGAAGTATTGGCAGGAGGTACGAAGAACGCATGGGGCGGTCCCAGTCGGAGTGTTTATCGTGATTAACCGCCATCGGACCGAGCAAATTCCGGATGCCGACCGCGTACCCCGACTCTCCAGTCTCATCCGGCAGAATGTTCCACGGTAGCCCAGAACAAACTGCCGTGGCCGAGGTCTGCCGGGGTAATTTACCAAGTCTGTGCGACTCCACTTCTTGAGAAAGGGCGTCAACTGTCAGTGGTGCTCATCCACGGAAATGTCCACCGCCGAGGTGGGTGCTGAGCGGCATCATGGATCAGGCAGCCCGCCACCACACCGTCTGGGCCTTCTACCGGCCGGGGTTCAGCTAGAGCGACCGGCCCCAGGGCAACTTGTGGACGGTGGGACAGCAGGCCCTACGCGGCCTATCCAAATGGCCGGGCCTTCCAGCCCGGCCGTGTCCGGCGACGCGGATCACTGCGATCCCTGGGCCTCAGTCAGAGTCTGGTCGTCCTCGACCTCCGCGAACTGGTTGTCATCCTCCTGGTACTTCTGGAGTGCCGTGGCCTGCTGTTCGTTCATCGGCAGGGTCAGGCGGTCGCCCTGCATGGAGAACTCGTTGACCGGTACCAGCACCTGATCCGATCCGAGGCCGAACCAGTTGCCGCCGGCCTGCACGACGGCGAACAGATTGCCACCGGCCGTTGCGGTGCTGCCACCGCTCTGGCGAACCACCTCTTCAATCTCGCCGATTTCCTGACCGTCCGCCCCGTAGACCGTCATGTCCTCAAGATCGTCAACCGTCATCGTCATGATGCCGGCCCCGCCGGTCTGGCTCGTGGTCGCCGTTGTGGTGCTCGTGGTGGACTGGGCCAGGACCGGGGTTCCGCCCAGAACTGTGATAGCAACACCGACCATCAACACGGATTTCAGCATCTGCTTACCTCCTTTACGGGAAAATACCCCGTAAGGGTCAACAGGCCAGCCCCCAAGGAATTCCCTGACAACGATCTCGAACAGTCACAAAGCAGCTGACCAGTAACGCACATTGTGGTTGAGGAGGTGGGGTATTGTTCATGTGACCCCAAGCGGATCGTCACGACTCCGAGTCGGTGCAATCGATTAGATGACGCGTCAGTATCATCCGAGGGACGAGCTTCCAACACGGGTGGGCACAAGCGGCGGACTTCATGCGTTCACTGGGAGATGCCGTGCACCCCATCCGAGGCCTTTGTCGCCGTCATGAAGAGAAACCCTGTGATTCATATGGGGGTCATTCTGATAAAGCCTGAAGGCAGGATGCCGGAATTGGCCCCGGTACGACACCGCACCCTCCTGGGGATCTGCCGTAAGCTGACGGCTCCGGGTCTGTACCGAGGTCAGGAACTGGATGGTCGCCTGCTTCTCCGGCGATTGCTCGGGAGGGCGGACAAGCCGTCCGCCTTGGAAGTCATCGTCGGCGTGCTGCTCGCAGCCAGGATGTGCGACGAGTACATAGACCCCACGGTCAGGGCCATTATCGCTGTCGTAGGCACCGGCATCGATCCGCGAAAATATCCGGTGCATGCCGTCCAAGATCCTATTGACCACGATCTTCGGGAGGACGATGGAATCACGGCGTTGGTAGAAATCCTCGTCCGCATCCCGGCTGGGGAAATACTCTCGACCGACAGCCAGACGGATGCTTGATCGACGGACGCGGCGTCCGGCTGCAACCGACATTCGGCAATGCCTAGATGGTGAAGTTGACAGCCGTCCCGACTATGCGACGCTGATTGATGCGTCGCCTCATCCTCACCCCTGAACGTCTTAGCGAGCTTCCTGACGGCCAGAGCCATACAGAGTTCGTTCGACGGGGCGTACCTGATGGGCTCCGGCTCCGCAACCACGGCGACGTCGTCCAGGTCCACTTAGAGGCGTTGCTTGGCCAGGATACTGAGGAGGTCAAGGCGG
Organism: Skermanella rosea; assembly: GCF_016806835.2. NCBI lineage: Bacteria > Pseudomonadati > Pseudomonadota > Alphaproteobacteria > Rhodospirillales > Azospirillaceae > Skermanella > Skermanella rosea. The sequence goes on from NZ_CP086111.1 coordinate 5,428,965, forward strand.
GCGAACAGGCCGCCCTCAATCGGCCTGTTCGCCTCGGATGTTACCATTAAGGGCAGCTATGGACGACTCCGCGGGCCTACATGACTCCCGACAATAAGGGTGAACAGGTACCCGAACAGGCGGTCAAGGTCGTCAGAAAATCGTTGTAGAGGATCAACTTATGACTTTAGCTGACCCCATCCCCGAACTATCGGTCGTCATGGTTTCCGATCAGCAGGGGACGATAGTCCATGTGCATCGCAGCGGGAGGCATACGAGGTCGAGTTCAGCACCCCCTCGCGGGTTGAAACCGTCCTGGCCCGAGAGATCCAAGCTGTAATCCGAGTCCCGCCCGACAGCAACTAAACGTTTATCAGAGTACGATGGGATCCGTATTATCAGATGACTTTAGGTACCTTCAGCATCGTCATCGTTCAGAGGAGATACGGGAACTCGTGAGAATTCGGTTTTATAAACAATTCTGGGAAATCGGCAGAGTGTTAATCCAATGGTGGTGGACGACGCCGATGTGGGGAGCTGAACGAGGCATCAATGAATGGGTCATCAGCATTTGGCCTGCTGTGATATTCATCCCGGCCCGAGAGTTTCCATGGAATACTCTCGTCGTCGATCATATCCTTTTTTGGGCGGGCAAATGGCGACTTCGAGTCCAGATTGATCTTTTCAAGTGGGTGATTGGGGTTTACTTCGGCGACGATGACAGCGGGATCCAGATCGGGCCGATTGGTATCTCGTGGGAGTGTTATGCCCTAGGGGAGTCCGGGGAGGAGCCAACTGGCCCGCAGAGACCAGAATGAAGCCCCGTAGGGGCAAGTAGAGGCCCTGGCGTACCCACTGCCACAACTGCAATCCACCGTCTGGGCGGCCAGAGAGATGGTGTAGGCATGAGCAGGGTCTTTGATGTCGCAATCCCGGCGAAGCGGGGCCAGACTGATGCTGATGAGAAAATCGCTCTATGGCCTGGATTGAACCCACTCCCGAACACTCGTCTGTGATGATCAATGATCAGGAGGGAGGCGATAGTCAGCATGCATCGCAACGGGAAAGCACCCGAGGTCCGGTTCAGCAGCTCGTCGCGGGTTGATTGGGTGCTGTCATGAAAATCCGGCTCTACGCGGGATCATTCGACCCCTTTCAACTCGACCACCTGGACATTGCTATCCGAGCGGCCAAACTGCTCGACTCCCTCTATATTGGGATCGGCGTGAACCCGGAGAAGCACGGCGGGCTCTTCGCTCCCATGGATCGAGTCGAAATGGTCCGGCAAACGCTGAATTGGCATCTACAGATTACGCCCAACGATGCCCCGGCCATCGACCGCGTCCAGGTTGTCCAGTACAATACTTTGGTGAACGAAGCCGCCCACCAGTTCGGTGCCCGGTATCTTGTGCGAGGCATGCGAGCAAGCGACGACTTCAGCGATGAGTGGGATCTCGCGGGCGTTCTATACAAGACGGCTCCGCATCTGGAATTCGTCCACCTCATGGCCCGGCCCGCCCACATCTTCGAGCGGAGCAAATACGTCCGCCAACTCGCGATGTTTGGCTCCCCTGACCTGGAGAAGTTTGTCGCTCCACCGGTTGCCCACGCTCTCCAGATCAAGTTCAGCAAGTCGCCCTGATATTCTCGGCTCACCGAAAAGCCCGGCTCAAGACAGTGACAGGTATCGCATCACACTAATGGTTGTCACTGCTTTGCCGGAATTTCTCATCAATACGAGACGGCAACCCAAACCGACACCGGCCGTTATTCTCTCATCGGACCACAGGAGACTGTTGCAAGGAGCAATGCCATGCGGATACCTGCTGCGATATGTCTGGGTTTGGCCCTGCTGTTGGGCGGCTGCGGTGACAGCGACGATGACGACGATGACCGGCAGGGCGGAATTTCCCAGCAGCAGAATGATGATGATGACGATGACTAGTGCACTGACGCATTCAAAAGATTCAGAGAGCGATATGCAAGCTCATGTGTAGACTGCATTTTTGCTGTTCTCGGTGCATCTCTTGTATGCATCAGTGTACTAGCTCTGCCTCTAAAAGGACATAGCTACAGACCATGTAGCTGTCTCTGCAGCCACACGAAAGCGATGCTCCAGGATAAATAAACTTGGCTGCCAACGCAGTCATTTATTATATCAGGAGAAAACAATGAAGTATGTTCAGACTATATGGCGAATGAGTTCCTCGCAATCCGCAGCGGATCGAGAGTCTTGCCTGGGATCCCTGGTCGCAGAGATAGAAACCAGTTTTCCATCCTCTCGCTCTTTTGTTGTCTCGCCTGAGTATTGCCAGCGAGTCATGGTTTGGCTTGAAACCAGGGCCGCCGGGCCGTACAGCATTGAAGTACTGCCGGATGGGGGCGTCGCAGTGGCGGTCGGAACGCGACAAGATGCTGTTCGGCTCCGGGCAATCCCCCCGCACTGCATAGACCAGAGCGTGGTTGTTGCGAACCGGTCTGCGGAGCAGATCCGCGGGTTCTTCGGTCAGCTAAAAGGCAGGCGGGCATCATGACTCTCCGTCTGATCTACAACTCGCTTCACGCGGCTGGTCTGGTCACGAGCCAGCGGCAGTTCAGCCGGGAGTGGCTGCAAAAGCAGCCATCATATTATTCTTCCTCCGTGTCCCGATCCAGAGAGCCAAGCCTGCAAGTCCTGTTCATCATCTACGACAGGATCCGAAGGATGGCATTATCATCTGCTGATGATATAGAAATCCCTTGCCAGCACAGGAAACAACTTAGGCGATTAGCGGTGGAGATCCGGAACCTGATTGGACAACGACTTTCGCCCCCAGGATCGAGTGGCTGCTGAAGCAGCTTCTTGGGTCGAACTTTCCAAAATGCCGATCCGAACGTTTCGGATTGTGTTATTCAAGCCATAGAACTACGGCAGCTACACTGGCCGTCTGATAGTACATTCAGATAGACCGGTTCGCAACTCGGAGCTTTGCACGGAACTGGGGCTGCTAAGGACCAAACAAGTGAGCAGCCCCAGCCTCGCAGTTCTACCCTCTTCATCAGCGAGGGGCCATGAGTGCCGCTCCGGTGATTACCGGGGCCATAGCCACTTCTTCGGAATTGGCGATGATCCCCGCCCGGACGATTGTAGGGTGCGTAGCTATCTTGTCAGAGCTGGAAACGACGTAATGCACGCCTTCGTTGACCGATGTCGTCGCACCGAACATCACGCCGGCCCCGAACATCACCCAGACGGCGGTAACGAAAACAAGGGAAGTCCAATCATCGGGTTCCATCATGGTCTCCGTGAGATATTCTGCATCCAGGGCTATCTTGAAACGCCCCCAAACAATACCACAGATTGCTATCTGGTGATGAGGTATGTTTCTGCTCAGACGGCATACTCCCATGAATAAACAAATGTTGACATGTGTATGTAATGGGAAGCGGTCATGACTGAAGTCGGCTAGTTTCATTCTTTTGGAATTCATTATCAAAAATCATGTATGCCAGATCGAGAGTGCTTTGGCATTTCTTATAGCGATATTGCAGGAAGGCTCGACCCTCATAATAGAGTATGGATCGTCGCGGAGCTATCGCTCCAGGGATCTGGAAAGTGATCACAGGCAGGCAGAGGCCAACGCGGGGTATGACAGGTGGGGTTACTGATCAGTGACCCGCTACTCCAGGGGATCGAGAGCGTTTCCCGAACTGATGCCAACTACTCCGCCAGCAGGTGATCGTATGCCCACAGCCGTTCATCGCATTCCGGCAGCCATTGTTCATGATGGTTTCCATGGCGGTTACGACGCCCCGCTGGCGTCCCTCTATTTACCACCATGATCGCCGTGACCGCACAAACCTAATATTCAGTATGTGCCGACCGGAATCCCAGTCATCATGTGGATCGTCCGCGACCAACTCGCACCCGCCGGCCAAGGCTAATATCGTGGAATTTTCCGGCCCGTCTTGATCACCGCGTAGCGGTATCCCGCCAATTCGGATGAGTCCCAGCTGAAAAGGTGCAGGATTTGTGCAAAATGCCCATCTTGATCGCTCCTCTGACCACCGCAGTCCACGCCAACGATGACATGATCAAGCGGGGAGAATATCTCTCCAAGATTATGGATTGTACCGGATGTCATACCCCCGATGCCATGATGGGGAAGCCGGAGCCGGGCATGCTCCTGGCCGGCTCAAAGATCGGCTTTGGTATCCCGCAGGTGGGCGTTGTCTACCCGCCGAATCTGACGCCGGATACTGAAACCGGCCTTGGCTCGTGGAGCGAGGCCGACATCGTCACGGCCGTCCGCACGGGTGTTAGGCCCGATGGTCGCCAGTTGGCCCCAGTGATGCCATGGCCATCCTACTCGGCCCTGACGGACGAGGACGCCCATTCACTGGCGGCCTACCTCAAGACCCTGCCGCCGGTCAGTAATGCGGTTCCGAGGATGGCTGGACCGGGCGAGAAGCCCCCGGCTCCCTACCTGACGGTGACCGGCGGGTAAGTATCTGGAGAATGGTCTAACGCCTGCCCTGCCGGCAATCCTCGGGTTTGCCAGACGGCCTAGGAATTGACGGTCTCCGACACTGACAGGAGTAAACCGAAACCGCCGTGGGCGATGGGATTACGAGCTTCGGAGCGGCAACCAAAGGGGAGGCGTGGTGACGCTGGTCAACACCATCACCACCCTTCCCGGGATCGTGGCCGACGAACGGGCGATCCGGCAGGTTCTGCTGAACCTTCTCTCCAACACCATCAAGTTCACCCCCGCCGGCGGGCGGATTGAGATCGCCGCGGAAGCCCGGGCGGAGGCCATCCGGCTGCGGATCCGTGACACTGGAGGCGGGATGCCGGAGGAGATGGTCGAGAATCTCGGCAGCTTGTTCACCCAAGCTGACCCCCATCTCTCCCGCCACCATGGCGGGATGGGCATTGGACTGGCTCTGTGCCGGCGGCTGAGCGAGATGCACGGTGGGAGGCTCGCCATCTCAAGTACTGCCGAAGCCGGCACGACCGTGACCTTGTTCTTCCACCGTGAGAGCCAGCGAACCGAACCCCGTCAGGACCTCGGGCATTCTTCGCAAGGTTTGCCAGTGCGGGCCTAACTGGATCTTAATGCCCGCACAGCATTCTGCCCGCCAATGACCCGGATCCCGGATCGTCGATTAGTCGTGAACAACAGACCAACTGGAGTACAAGAGCGTTGCTTGGGACGGAACGGCGTGATCGTGTTGTCATCCTCGGTGCATGCGTACTAGCGTTCATCGTTTCAGCCAGTTTCGATCTGATCGGCAGCATCCACGACTACCTTGATCATCTGGAGCAGCCCCAGGTTGAAAGGATCGTGACGGCTCTTGGGGTCGCCGTGGTGGTCGGAGCCATTGGTCTGGCTTGGTATTCCCGCCGGCGGCTTGCCGACTACCGAAGGGAGTTTGCCCGCCGGGTCGAGATAGAGGCCTCCCTGAGGCGGACCGAGCAACGTCTGACGGACGCCATCGAGAGCATGTCGGACGGTCTGGTGCTGCTCGATGCCGATCAGCGGTTCGTGATGTGCAACAGCCGGTACCGGGAGTTCTATCCGGAACTGGCTTCCCGCCTGACACGGGGAACGCCGGTGTCGGCGATCATCGGACCCGGTGCAAGAGAGGCTGACCTGTGCGAACACGGCACCACGACCGACACCGCACTGGTGCAGGTGGTCGAGAGCGGGCAGATCAGCCCCGATGCGGAGTGCTGGCTTGCCACGGGACGCTGGATCCGCATCAGTGACCGGCACACCGGAGACGGCGGACTGGTCGGGATCCGGACCGACATAACCTCCTTGAAGCTGAACGAGGAGGCTCTCAGGAAAGCCAGCGGACGAGCGGAGTCGGCCAGTCTGGCCAAGTCGCAGTTCCTAGCCCACATGAGCCATGAGCTTCGCTCGCCCCTGAATGTCATCATCGGTTTCGCCGAGATGATCGAGTCCCGGATCTTCGGCTCGCTCGGCAGCCCAAAGTACGAGGAGTACATCCGCGATATCCGTGAAAGCGGGCAGCACCTGCTGGCCCTGATCAACGACATTCTGGACCTGTCGAAGATCGAGGCCGACAAGTACGTGCTTAATCCCGAGCCGATGGCGGTCCCGGACCTGATCAGAACCTGTCAGCGAGCCTTCCGGCTCAGGGCGGAGGAGGTCGGCGTCAGGCTGGAATACAGTGGTGGTGAGCTTCCGAGGATTACTGCCGATGAACGGGCGATCAAGCAGGTGTTGATCAACCTGCTGTCCAACGCCATCAAGTTCACCCCGCCAGGCGGTACGATCACGCTCCAGGCCGCGGTCGAGGGGCCGACGGTGATGATCTCCGTCGCCGACACCGGCGAGGGGATCCCCGCCGCCGACCTGCCGCGGATCGGGCAACCCTTCGAGCGGTCGGTGAAGCCGGACGGCATACAGAGGGATGGGACTGGCCTGGGACTGGCCCTCAGCCGCCGGCTGGTTGAACTTCACCGCGGATCGCTGGAGATCAGCAGCCAGGAGGGGATCGGCACCCAAGTGACAATGCGGCTGCCCCTGTCGCTGGAACGGCAGGCTGCCTGATCCACTGGAAAGCAGGCAGCAGGTCGGTTCAACCCCTTGGCCCTCTGCTCTCGAGAAAGGAGCGAGCCTAGAGGGGCGGAGTTGAGGCACGGAAGAAAGCGGTCACCATCCTGCGGACCAGGACGGCAACTGCCAACCCGATCAACGCCCCGAGCGAGTTGACCGCGACATCGGCCCAGTCGGGCTGCCGTCCAGGTGAGAAGGTTTGAAGCAGTTCGAGAAGCCCGCCGAACCCGATGGCGGCTCCGACGATCATGCCGGGAGCGGCCCGCCCCGACCAGCCCAACGCAACCAGGAGGCTCAGCACCGAATAAGCGACCAGATGATCGAGTTTATCGCCAAAGCCGGTCCCGATGGCGGGCGACCGAGGCGACAGAGATGCGGCGGTGATGACGATGGCGGCACTGGTGGCTGCCACTCGGATCAGGTAGGTCTTTGGGACGCGGAGAAGAGAGCAATCAGTGGAGGCCATTCCCCATTCATACCGGACGACGGTGAAGGAACCGTCAAGGCGGGAGAGCTTTCTTGCTGCAAGCCGCATTCGTTGCCACTCAGGCTTGTTCGGCCGAACCACTGCCCAACAACCCAGGATCGTGGCACCATGGATGGAGAACAGGGGAGGAGAACCGAGATGAAGTTCACCGTGAGCCACGCCGATGAGAGCGAGTTCACCCATGATGGCCTGAGGGCATTCTTCGAGTACCGCGACCTCGGGATCAAGGAGGCGACTGCCGGGCGGTTCAATGCCCATGTTATCCGGGCTCAGTCGGGTGAGAGATCGCCTGGGGAGTGGCACCAGCACGATATCGACTTCCAGATGGTGTATGTCCTGCGGGGTTGGGTGCGGTTCGAGTACGAGGGCATTGGCGAGGTGCTGCTCCGGCGGGGATCGTGTGTCCATCAGCCAGCAGGCATCCGGCACCGCGAGGTCGAGCATTCCGATGACCTGGAGATGCTGGAGATCACGTCTCCCGCTGAGTTCGGGACTGAGGTTGTGGAGGCCCTAACTTCGTGAGTGTCTTGGCTGGGTCGTTGCCCACCGCAGGCTGATCCCGATGGGGGCAGCAAACACAGCGGAGCAACGCCCAGGACCGTGCTCTGGACAAGAACGACGTCATAGGACGGCCATTCTGGTGATTGACGGCCGACATCGTCCATCATACCCAAGCGACAGGTTCGTTGCAGCGGCTCCAGCACGAGAACGTGTTATGGTTGAACAGGCATCAATGAAGTACCGATGCGGAAGGGCACACATGCCAGGATCGCACACCCCCTTGCCGAGTTATCATCCCTGTATTCGGTAACTATACTCCGATCTAATCCGAGTAATACTTAGATAATCATGCCATCACTGGTTTCCACACCCGGTTCCTTTGGGTTCCCTGCGAAGGAATACGACATATCTCTTCAAGTTCGTTGCCATCTCGAATGATAGCGATAATCATTACAGATTACTCACTGGATGACGGTGACAAGATGCGGACCTTGATCGTTGAGGATGACCCTCTGGTCGCCTTGGCCCTTAGGCTGTACCTGACAGAGCTTGGGCACATCGTGGTCGGCACTGCTGCCGACACCGATGGGGTTCTGCAACTGGCGGACGACGGCCTGAAGGCTGATTTGGCACTCGTTGACCTTCATCTCGCACGGGGGTCGTGTGGTATCGAGGCCGCTGTGCAGCTACGTTATCTGACCGGCATCGCCTCGGTATTCCTGACCAGTGATGCTGACGGAGCCCATGCAGCTCGGCATACAGCTATAGGATGCCTGATCAAGCCGATCTGTGCTTCACAGCTTGCTGCCGCTCTGACTGCCCTTGAGGCCCTCGTACAAGGGCGGATGCCACAATACGTCCCCGACCGGCTTGAGCTATTTCCGACGGCTTTGGCCACATGTTCGACGCCACTACATCGCGGTGACCAACCGAACTGATCAGCCCTCAGCTATCACCCTGCCTGGAATGCTCCTGGCAGCCATGGTCGCAGTGTGTGCGTTTTCCTTCCGCCAAGTTAAGCTCCCGATCTGGCCAGTCTTCTTGCCGACGCCACCTCGATCCGAAACACCGACCCTTTACCGGGAGCGGATGAGACCTCCATCCGATGCCCGAGCAGAGCCGTCAGGCGGTTGACGACGGCTAAGCCGATCCCGAAGCCCTCGCTGGCGTTGTGGGCTCTGTCATCACCTCGGTGGAACTCACGGAAGATGTCGCCGAACTGATCCGGCGGTATGCCGATGCCGGTGTCCCACACCTCGATGCTGACCATCGCTCCACGTCGTCGGCATCCGATCAGCACACGTCCCTGTTCCGTGTACCGGACTGCATTGGAGATCAGGTTCCGCAGGATCCGTTCCAGGAGCAGCGGATCGCTCCGTACTTCCAGGCTCGTGTTCACCACGATCAGGTCCAGGCCTTTCTCGGCTGCCTGGGCAGTGAACTCTCCGGCCAGCCTGCCGAGCAGGTCGCCCAGCATCACCGGCCCGATATCCGGCTCGACCGCCCCGGCTTCCAGCTTCGACATGTGGATGATCGCATCCAGCAGGTCTGACAGCGACCTGACCGATTGTTGGATCAACCCGACGAGGTTCGATGCGGAGGGTTCCATCACCCGGCGGTCCAGCAGCTTGGCGAACAGGGCGACGGCCTGGATGGGCTGGCGGAGGTCGTGGCTTGCGGCGGCCAGGAAGCTCGTCTTAGCACGGCTCGCCTGCTCGGCGGTCAGCTTATCCGTGAGCAGCTTGTCCTCGGCCCGCTTCTGTTCGGTGATGTCGCGGGCGACGCAGAGAATACCGATGATCTCGCCGCTTTCCGACCGCAGAGGCATCTTGAGCTTCTCGATGGTCTTGCCACCTGTCGCAAGCTTGAGCGATTGATCAACGGTCACAAGATTTTCGCCAGTCCGCATGACCTGCTGGTCCTCGCGGCGAACAGCCTCGGCATCGGATGGATCCATGATGTCATAGTCGGTAATGCCGGGAACGGCACGCGATGAGGCAAGCCCGACGACCTCGGCGAATATCCGGTTCCCGCCGAGGTACCGGGACTGCCGGTCCTTCCAGTAGACAGCGTGAGGGATCTGATCGAGGACCAGCCAGAGCGGATCGCTTCCCCCTGCAACTTCACCCGCCTCCGGAGCCGTAATCCTCTCGTTGGCGTGGATCACGGCTCCGGATACCGCCCCCGCCTCCGTGGTCACCGGCACGATTACGACGTTGAACCAGCGGCCCCGGCTCTGAAGTCCGGTCCTGAGTGATTGCCCACAGGTGATAACGCTCATCGCGGAGTCATGCAGCAGGGCACCGTTAGATCCGGCGACCTCGCGGATGTACCTGCCGTGGATCGCTTCAGGAGGAACGGTGACAAGCTCAGCGGCAACCTGGCTGGCCGTTTCAATCCTGCCGTCACGGTCAACCAGGATCAGGGGATACTGGACCGTGCTCAGAATGGCAGACAGAAGGTCCTGCTCTTTCTGTAGTGCCATCAACCGCCTTCTTTATACAGAATCCAACTGGAATATCAGTTTGTTTCCCGGATTAGCAATGCTGCATCTTAGAGTTCTCCAGCCGGCAACTTTTTAGCCTCACTATGACGGATGATATTTGCCCAGGATCAGAAGTTCAATTATCAATAATATGATGCATCCTGGATGACGGAGCATCATGGGCATGAGCATGGCCGAGCCACCGGCCAGTCACGTTACCGGCATCCAGTCCGGCCGTTCGATCCGACGCCAGGGTTTGATGCCATATTGGTTGTCCGAAGAAAGCTGACGGTGCCCCCTGGAGCGGAGCAGGCAGTCAGGCGGCTTTGCGGCAGGTTGGCCGCAACCGCTCCTTCATCTCGTTGAGGAATAGGCGAACCTCCTCAACCTTCAAACCATCGCGGGCCAGCACGGCGTGCAGGATCGGGTCGTCGAGTAGGTCATCAAGCGAGGGTTCAGGTCTTCTCTTGTCCATTGGTAAACCTCCAAGAATGAGTTGCTGATCTCCGGAACCGTGTTCCTTATCAGTGGATCATGACCAACACGTGAAACCTGGGGCGGCCGCTCCGGCATAGCCCAGATGGACGCGTGTGGTTTGCGAAGTATTACTGGAAACGATACTGGCTGCTCAGGCCACTCAGGCTTATCACCACCAGCCCGGCGGCCGGACGACCACGAGGTCGATCAGCCCGTTGCTCCGGTCATCGTACCGTTGGATGCGGGTGGCTGCCCGAGCTATCCACGAGCGTTCGGCGGCCTCGGCCGCAGTCAGCCAGTCGGAAGCAAGAGGGCGAACACCGTGCAGCCATGTCCACTCGTCCGGTCGGATCGCAACGACAGTCCCATCGCCTCGCTCGGATTGCAGACGGCCGTAGGCCAAAGCCGCATCCCAAGTAGCGGAGCAGGCGGTGCCGTAGCTGTGGATCCTGATCAGATCGCCCGTGGTGGAGAACACGACTTCCAGAATGTCCGGGACTGGTCGCTCGCGGCGGCCCGATGTCAGACAAGGCGGCACGGCGGTCGGTAGAGTGACCCGGCGTGGCAGCAGCATCGTTTCCCCCTCAGGACACTTGGCGATTTTTCATTGAAACTTCTTGAAGCCCAGGCCGTTGTAAACTTCTAACCTTTCGCGTTCCAGCCATAAACCTGCCTACGCCGGGAATCTTTCGGCAGGGGAATAGGACGTTGCGGAAGTCTCTATGCAGACGGCCTGTACTGTTGAAATACGGCGGTCGAGATTGCTGTAATCCAGCCCTAATCTTGTGCTACAGGTAAACTCTCGAGCATTGTTTCAACCTCTGGAGAGGCCCGCCGGACAGCCAAAAACGGTATTCCGGCAATCCGTGCCGCGGGTCGTGCCTGTGGGGAGTTGATACCCACCAGACCACAACCGCCAAGCCGTGTCGGGGGATCCATACCTCACGTCATGCAGACAGGTGCCACGGAAAGCAGCAGAGATATGGGAGATCAACAGACTGAATTCCTGGGCAGTTTGCCAGAGGGCTTCGTCAGACCTCCGGTGCCGCTCGACGGACCGCAGCGGCTCATCGCGTTGCACCGGTATGACCTGCTCGACACGCCACCGGAGCGAGCCTTCGACCACATCACGCGACTGGCCGCGAGCGTGCTCGGCACACCGATTTCACTGATCACCCTGATCGACGAAACCCGGCAGTGGTTCAAGTCCCGGCACGGCTTCGACGCCCCCTGGACCCGGCGGGAAGTGGCTTTCTGTTCCTACACGATCCTCGACACCGATACCCTGGTGGTCCCGGACGCCACGGCTGATGACCGCTTCGCCGCCAATCCCCTGGTGACCGGGGACCCGAACATCCGGTTCTACGCCGGGGCTCCGCTGGTCACGCCGGAGGGGCATGTGCTGGGCACCCTGTGCGTGATCGACCGCTCGCCGCATCCGGAGTTCAGCGGCGAGCAGCGGCGGCTCCTGCGAGACTTCGCCGATCTCGTAATGACAGAGATCGATGCCCGGTCAGCCACTCGGGCCTTGCGTCGAAAGGTTCACGAGCACCAGGAGACCGAGCGGCAGCTACAGCGGTCCCTGGCCGAGAAAGAGACGTTGCTTCGGGAGGTCTACCACCGGGTCAAGAACAATCTCCAGGTCGTCGATACGCTGCTTGCTCTTCAGATCCGTCACACTCCGGTAGATGCCGAGAACCTGCGGGAACTGCGGTATCGGGTCTACTGCCTCGGCCTGGTCCACCAGAAGCTGATGCAATCAGGGGATCTGGAAACGATCAACCAGAGGGGGTTCCTCCGCGACTTGGCTCAGGCTCTCGTCACCTATCACGCAACGTCAAAGGGCGACCTGACGCTGGATGTCACGGTCGAGCCCGTGGACGCCACTATCAAGATTGACGTCGCAATCCCTTTGGGATTGCTGGTCACCGAACTGGTGTCCAATGCGTACAGGCATGCCTTCCTGCCCGATCAGCACGGTATCATTGATGTCTCGCTGACGATCACGGGCGGAGGAAGGGCTTACTTGATCGTCGCCGATAATGGTGCCGCCGTGCTGAACACACCCTCACCCTCTGCATCTACAATAGGACAGCAGATCATCGCCGCACTGGTGGATCAGTTAGACGGTGATATGACCATGGACGAGAACCATGGCACGCAGGTCGTCGTGACGTTCCCTTGTCTTGGGGAACTGTCATGTTGACCGATGATGCTCCCATCCTGATTGTCGATGATGACAACCTCGTGCGGCTCGGGATCCGGATGACCTTGGAAGACGCCGGCTTCCGCAACCTCCAGGTTGCCAAGTCGGGATCGGCAGCCGTCAGGATGGCATTGCGGCACCACCCGGCGGTCGTCCTGATGGACGTCCGGCTTGGAGATGGCATTGATGGTGTCGAGGCGGCCCAGCGGATTTGCCGGGAGCATCCCTGCAAGGTGATCTTCCTGACGGGATCCAACGAAACCGCGACCCAGCTTCGGATCAGTGCCACGAATGCCGCCGGCGTGCTAGTCAAGCCGATCCTGCCTCAGCACCTGATTGGAGCACTCGAAGCCCTGCCGGGATAGAGCCGCTCCTGAAGCAGATCAGGGCACATGGGACGCCGCGGCTTCACAAGGCAGGCTTCCGGTGGTCTCGGCTATCATGTTGAACATGATCTCGTGAGCAACCGCAGAAGCGGCAGACAAGAACAGCAGCCAAGCAAAGCCTTCTTCTTTGATCCAGCATTGGAACCGTCCCAATGGCATATATTGGATCACCCGTTTGTGCATTGCCGAAAAAGGCCCAAAGTTATGGGAACCGGTGCGAGCCTGCCCTGTTCTGATGGTTGTTGCTTCATCCTGTGAAACTCCATCGGCGAGCCGGATTTGTCCCCCATGTCATGCATATTCTCATAGTTGAAGATGAACCCATCATCGCCCTGAGCACCCAGGCCGATCTCGAGACAGCCGGGCACACCGTGGTTGGTCTCGCAATGACCTCCGAGGAAGCAGTCACTCTGGCTGACCGCTGCCGCCCCGATCTGGTGCTGATGGACATCCGTCTGGCCAAAGGCAACGGAGTGGAGGCGGCCGAAGCAATTCATACCCGCTGGGCCATTCCCTCACTGTTCGCCACGAGCTATGTGGAGCATTCGGCAGGTACATGCCGTGCGGCTCTTGGCTGCCTGAGAAAGCCATACGACCGCCGGAGCATTGTGCGAGCTATCCTAGTCGTCGAGCAAGTAATGAATGGGCTCGAGCCGACCATGCCGCTGCCACGGAACCTCGAGCTTTATCAACGTGATACTGCCCCCGTAGAACCAGTGGCTGGACAATGTCTTTCAAGGGATCTGATCAGCCTTACCTCCTATGGTGCTGGTCAGGCCGTCAACGCCAAAGCAGGCTGCGGGTGGAACTGATCAGTTGTTCAGCCTGACGGGTTCTCCATGCTGCTTGCACATCGGCAACGGCACGCCCCACGGGCTTGTCTGGCCTGATTGATGTTCTTCGGTGATGAAGTCAAGCCACTGGGGGCTACTGCCTAGACAGCGGGAACCGCAGAACGTGTCGCGTTCCGGGCCTGTGCTCTGTGTCGCATTCCAGGACACCTTCAAGCTGGCGAGCCATGGCCGGTAATAAGCGGGAGACCACTCCCGGCTTCGTCTGATCTCCTGCTGAAGCCCTTTGACCGTCATCCTCAACGCCTAGCAATCCTTCGCCGTCCTTGACGTGGAGGGTAACCCTGATGACACCGGCCTCCTCCTTCCTGAAAGCATGTCTAACCGAGTTGGTCACCAACTCGTTGGCAATGAGGCCGAGGACCACTGCCTTGTCGAAATCAACCCGCACTGGATCGATTTCACTCTCCACCTGAACCGGTCGCGACCCGATCAGGCTTGCTATGATCCGGCTGCACAGCTTACCGAGATATTCCTCCAAACTGACCTGCCCGATTTCCCAACTTCCCTGAAGTTGATCGTAAGCCAGGGAAATCGCCTGGACCGCCTCATTGGCCCGGTCGAAGCCGCTTGGATCTCCCTTTCGCTGCTCCAGCCGCAATAGGGCACTCACCATCTGGAGGCTGTTCTTGATCCGGTGCTGAAGCTCGCGGAACAGGACTTCCCGCTCCTGCTTCCGCTGAATTGCCGCGGCCAGGAACTGGGCGAAGCCCTGAAGAAAGTGGATGGTATCGTCCTGGAAGTCGGTGAAACTCCGGCTGTCGATCTCCAGCACCCCGTAGGTACAGCCCTCCCAGGCAATCGGAACATCGACCAGAGAGGTCACGCCGTGGTCCCGAAGAAAGCCTGAATAGTCGAACTCCTCATTCTGTCGAATATCATCAATACAGATTGGCTCCCTGGTCAGAAAGGCCCGACCGGGTGGAGACCTCAAGTGAACAGGAAACGCTTCATGGCCGACCGTGCCCTCCTTCCATCCAACCCCCGCCCGCACTAGGAGATCCTCAGTAGCAGGACGGTATTCCAGGATCTTGACGTGCTCGACATCTAGGGCCGTAGCCGCTTCCTCGACGGCGTGCTGGAGCAGGACGTCCAGGTCACGAGCCGCGAGGGCACGGGTTCCGAACCGGACAATTGCTTCCTGTCGCTGAACACTGCGGCGAAGAGCCTCCTCCGGGCTTTCTGTGTCTGATGTCGATGACATCGCCTATCAAGATCCTTTGGGTGGATCACCTGGGCCGCTGTGATGTGGTCCAAGTCTGACTCCATCCCGGCACGACTGCCAGTGCTTAAAAAGAACTGGGAAACGGCTGGCCTCAGACGTCAATGTAGACGGTGGCCCGGTAGGTTGATCCGCTGCGTGAGACTTTTGCCCGGCCCGAATTTGCGAGGCCAGGTGAGTCCAGGAACAGCTCCCGGTAGTGACCTCAGGCTGGCTCCGGGATCGGGGCACATGTTCCCCCCGGCCTTCAGCAGCACCGCCCTAACCTCATCCTCATGGGCCGCCGGATCCTGTAAGGCAGTCTGGAACATCCAGGGTCAAAGTTCCCGCAGTGCCCGTGTCCCGCTCCTCCCTCCGGAACTCCCCACCAGCCATCTTGGTCAGCAGGGGGATCAACTCCAGCCCGGTGCCATGCCCCCGAAACTGTTCGGCCGGCATGCCAATGCCATCGTCTGCCACGATGAGGCAAGCCTTGCCCGGCTCGGTTCTCTCCAGCGACACTGTGATCGTTCCGCGTCGGAGCGGAAAAGCGTACTTGAGGCTGTTCGTCACCAGTTCATTGACAATGAGACCCACCGCGACCGCTCGATCATGACTGACCTCCACGGGGACCAAACGGAGATGTAATCTGATGAGGCTATCGTCATCGGGCTCGTGGCCGTGCATTAGGAACCGCTGCTTAACGAGTTCAGCGAGGTAGCCGGCGAGGTCTACCGCGTGCGTGGCCCCGCTCTGGTAAAGGCGGCTATAGATAAGGGCGAGGGACTCCACGCGTTGTCCGACGCTTTCCAGTCGCTGTCTCGTCTCGATGCGTTTCGCCCTGCGAGCTTCCATCCTCAGGAAGGACGTCACGACGGCCATGTCGTTCTGAGCCCGGTGCTGTAGTTCACGAAGAAGAACGGCCCGCTCGGCCGCCGCCGCGGCAAGCTGGTGATGAGCCCTGTGCCGGTCTATGGCCGCACCCAGCAGGTTGGCGTAGGTCTGGAGGAAGCTGATACCGGCTGTGGTGAACTCCCGCTCGTCCTGGCAGTCCACTTCCAAGGTTCCATACGCCCGGTCTTTGCAGAGGATCAGGACGTTCAGTGAGACGACCACGCTCATTTGCCGCACCACCTCCGACGGCTCGAACCGCGTCTCTGTCGGGACGTGTGAGATCACGGGCTCGTCAGCCAGCATGGTATAACCGGCAGCGGAGCCGTGCCCCCCAGGGACGATAGTCTTGCCTGTGGTCGCAACCTCGGGCGGCACGCCGACGGCGGCTCGCAGCAGCATCTCGTCCTTTCCCGGTAGAGCCTCGAGTACCTTGGCGATGGGAGCCCTGAAGCCGCGTGCAACCAGTTCGCAGGCCCGCTGAAGGATGGCGTCCAGATTCTCGCTCTGGAGAGCGACCAACCCAAACTCGGCGAGTGCGGCCTGCTGCTCCGACCATGCACGCAGGCGGTCTTCCGAAGGATCCGGTGAGCGAAACATCTGGCAAACCTTTCGTTTTGGACGCAGGTCTCGAAGTCGTCACCACAGTCACCGCCATTGAGACTGCAGCCGCCCCGTGCGTCTGGTCAATACGCTGACGCACGGTCAGACGATCCCGGCCGAAGTTGATGGGCCGGCCGGAGCACCTGCGGAACACCTGATCCTGCTCCGCGAGGGCGACCACCTCCGGATTGAACGACCCTTGCGGAAGCGGCATCCTGGCGGGGATCCTCACGGCCCTTCGGCGGTCGGTTCGGCGTAATGGGCAGCAGGTTGTTACCACCTTAACACTCATCCTGTTGTCCAGAACCGCACCAGACAACGGGCACGCCAAACCGGTGTACTTGGTGTCTATAAGGTCAATGGGGATATACTCTCCTGACAGAGGCACAAACCCAAGCATAAACGTTGCACATGCCCTCCGTTGGTGCGATGATCCCTCCACCGCCAGTTGCCGAACCACTCTATCGTTTCAGCTGAGACGAATGGAAGCAGACGCGTCCTGGTGATGTGACGGGAACGCTGCACAAGGAGGCAGCAAGATGATCCCGAATGAAGTTCTGGCAGCGTGGATCGTGGCCGTGATGACCGGGGCTACGGCATTGGGCGGGCTCTCACTGCTTGGCAGCCCTCCTTCGGCCGGCGGCATGGAAGCTGAACCCCTGCCGTTCCATTACGCCGATGTAAGCACTGCTCGGCGGCTCCTTCCTCTAAACCCGGCCTGGAGATCCCGCCTGGAGGCTACCGGCAGCCTGCCGGCTCGCCCGGTGGCGACCCCGGTAGAGTGGGCCGACGATGACGATCAGGGGGATGAGATCGATCAGCACGACAAGAGAGATGAACCACCTGAGGGACCACTTGCGACAGCGTACAATGCCGCCGTGTTCCTAAGTCCATAAATTCGAAGCGATACCATGCCGTCTGGAAAACGCCGGTCACGTCGGCTGTTGATGACACGCATTTTCTTTCGGCGGAGAACGTCGCCTGGCCCTGATCGAAATTTTTCGGCCTGTTCCATCTCGATCTGAAACACTGATTGATCATGAGGAAGAACAGTCTATCCAGAGCCGACCAACGTCGCAGTACTCAGCGGCAGCCTACCTAAAGTCTCCTTGATTACACGGCGACATAGCTAAATTTGGTGTATGCCATGGAAATCACAATGATGCATCGATCCTTGCCCACCGCGGAGTCTCCGCTTATCGAGGAAGCGTCAAGTATCTACCTCTCTGGTCTGGAGATTATCTACTTCGTGGGAGAATGTCCGATCCGGCTTCGCAGTCGCGACATCACGCCGCCGCGGAGCCATGCCAGAGCCGTCCTGGTGGTTCTAGCTGTGAGCGAGGTGGCCTGGGCGGGCCGGATCGCCGACGTGATTGATGCCTGGGAAACCGCCTACCAGAGCAGTGATCCATTCTGGATCAAGGCCGTTGCCGAGCGGATCAAACGGCTTGCCCTGATCAGCAACGGGCTGATGATCTTCACGCCTCCGGCGGCGTGACAGTCGGCATCTGGGTCATGACGGATGCGGTACGGGTCAACCAGGAGGCTTGCCATGCGGAGAACGGTGTTCGTTGTCGCCACAGCTCTGACCCTCTCCAGCGGCACGGTCTTGGGCCAGGAAAAGGCGACGCCTCAGCAGGTGGTGCAGAAGGTCCGGCAAGCTGTCGGTTACCTGAGCCAGAAGGGAGAGGCCGGCCTCGCGACCTTCAAGGAACGGCGATCCGATTACGTATGGGCCGACACCTATGTCTTCGTGATCGACTGCGAACGTAGGAAGGTGGCCGCAAACCCGCTGTTCGGCTTCGTTGGCATGCCGCTGTCCGACCTGAAGGATCCCACCGGCAAGGTGATCGGCCCGATGTTCTGCCCGAGCGGCACAACCGAGGGCTACTGGGTCGAGTACCATTGGCCCAGGGCAGGCCAGAAGCAGCCGGCCCGCAAGCTGACCTATATTGAACCTGTCCCGGACACGCCATTCACGGTGGGAGCGGGTATCTACGACAACAAGTTCACGACCACGGACCTTGAGACGGCGAGTGGACAATGACAGAAATCAGCCGGCGGGCCTATGCCCGACGAGGTCAGGGCATTAGCAACAAGTGATGGATAGGACTGTTTGGGCATCTGCGGCACTTCAAGTCCAAACAACGTCCAGATGGTGATCCGATGTCCGACTCCCCTGCTGCAATGCCCCCGTTCTTCGATCTTTGGCTGTATTCTGCCAACAGATATTCCATGAACTTGGGCCGTGACTGGGCTCGGGATGCACATCGACACCAACAGGAGTGCATCGACAACTGGCTGGCATTCCTCCAGTTATGCACGCCAGACTTCCGCCCGTCCGTTGAAGTCCTGCCGCCCCTGGCTTCAGCGTCCCATTGGGACCGCCAGACCATTCCGTTCCTCAGACGGGTATGAGGCGGTCACGTCCTGTCAGTATATCATACACGAAGCATTTCGGCGGCCCTCTCCCAATGAGCCAAGACCCGTTTGCACCCTGGCAGGACAAACGGCGGCGAATGCCCCCGAATCCTACACAAGAGAGTCGAGTTGCCGCCGCTGCTCAGGCGAGAGTTTCAGACGACTGGCGAGATAGGACAAGTACTGGCGGTCCGTCTCCGTTCCACCCTGCACGGCCAGTTCCGAGGCTAGGTAAACCTGTTCGGCGGTCTCGGGATCGTTGACCTGCCGCAGGATCTCGTCGAGCGGCTTGGGTGCCTGAAGTTCCTGCTCGACAATCCGCCGGTCATCCGGCCCGGCTTCCGCAGCGTCAAGACTCGATAAGATGCGTTGCTGTTCGTCGGGCGTGATCTGGCCGTCCGCATTGGCCGCCGTGATCATCGCCCGGATCAAGAGCAGGGCTTTGGCATCCCCGAGGTCGGGTTCCGGCGTTCGGCCCCGGAGGACACCGGCCAAGCGGTCCCCTAGACCACCACCGAGGCCTTTTCCCGAGCTCACTCCGCCGATCACCCCGCCGAGACCTAGTGCACTGACGCATTCAAAAGATTCAGAGAGCGATATGCAAGCTCATGTGTAGACTGCATTTTTGCTGTTCTCGGTGCATCTCTTGTATGCATCAGTGTACTAGCTTGTCCAGGATGCCCCCCAGGGGACCGGCGGAGGAACCAGGCGAGTGGGTGCTTGGGGAGGGCGTCGCTATCGATTCGTCCTTCCGACCGTCCTGATAGGCTTTGTAGGCGAGATATGCCAAGGCCGCGAGACCCGCCTTCTCGGTCAGGCCCATACCGCCCGCCGAGACGGGTGGTTGGCCCTGACCGTAGTGGCCCTTCTTGAACTTCTTCTTGCCTTTTCCGAGGAGCAGCGGGGTGGCTGCGGCAAAGGCCGGACCGCGGCCACTGCGGCCCGCGAGCCCGCTCGCCAGCATGACACCGAGGACTTTGCTCAGGTTTCCCATGCCTTCCTCTGATCTGGTTACCGTCGTGGAGTACATGGTTGTGGGCCGGGTTTTGGCCAACTACCCGAGCGGCAATCTCGCCCAGTCATCCGGCTGCGTGTGGGGCTGCCGCCGGTGATGCGACGGTCGCATTCACTCGGCAGCAATAGCCCGCTGGTAGGACTCGTTGATCATCGCCACCTCTTCGTCCGTCAGCTTGCCCGCTCTGGGTAGATCCCGGACGTCACCGACACCCTCCGCTGTCATCTTGTCCCGCCAGTACTTCGCCTTGGCCCGCTCCTTGTTCGTCGGGGTTCTCCCGTGCACCGCCGGGCGTCCGGGTTCCCCACCTCCCGGCCCCGGCAAGTTGAAATCCACGTGTCGAAGCTCGAACGCGTGCGGGATTGCCGCGTAGAGTTCGGCGATGATGGTTGCCTGATCCAGCGAGAAGACGCGAAAGGTCACCTCTCGCTCGTCATCGGGATCCGGGATGGAGCCCTGGCCAAACATCTGGAGCAGGTCCTCATACTCCCTCGCCCGGATGACCATGTCTTCGGTGATGTCCATCAGTTCGAAACTCCGGGCATCAGTCGGCCAGAGCTTGGCGGAATAGATGAGCGAGCCTTGGCTGAAAGGACCAGCGAGCCAGCCATTTTCGCTCAAGCCCACGCCTCGAAGCCCTCATCCATCACGGTAGACGTATCGATCACCTGCACGGTGTATGGGCCGCTCCTTTTCTGGCCGGGATAGCCGCGGGGATTGCTGATGAACCGCACGCCCTGGTCGGTGAAATC
Source organism: Skermanella rosea (assembly GCF_016806835.2). Taxonomy (NCBI): domain Bacteria; kingdom Pseudomonadati; phylum Pseudomonadota; class Alphaproteobacteria; order Rhodospirillales; family Azospirillaceae; genus Skermanella; species Skermanella rosea. The sequence continues at coordinate 5,449,789 of NZ_CP086111.1, forward strand.
CTGATGAAGGCTGGATCGGCCGAAGCACCACGTGGTCAGCTTGCCGCCATCCAGGCAGTCCGACCAGATCGGGGCCAGGGCGGCCGTGCAGGCTACCTCTGGCTCCAGGTCCCAGATGTGGTCGCCTGTGAAAGTTATGGCGTCCGCGTGGGGAGCCGCGTAGGTAACAACCACGATCTCGTGTATGGACGGATCCGCCGCCGCACCCTTCACCTGCTGAGCCAAAAGCTCCACGTGATGTCCGGAAAGGCCATCAGGCAGAACGGGAGTGCTGAGCCCCACATTGCCGACATCATGGTTGCCCCACGGTATCTCGGACAGCCCCTGATCGGAAACAACGCTCCCCGCCGCTTCGGCAGGGAGATGCCTCCAACCGGTCATGCCGCAAACCAGTGTGCTCTCGATCATCAAGCCGGAACCGGTGCCAAGATAGTAGATGCCGTCATGCTGCTCGGCGAACTGCCGGAGCCTCTCGGTCGCCGCGGGAGCCCAGCAACCGTTTGGGTGTTCGCACGGCCCCTCGACAAAGATCACGCATCGAAACGCCTGCCGGGCCAGCAGGATCTCCGCCATGGTATGGTTGGATGAGCCTGAAACGTTACCGGCAATTACCAGGATATCGGTCCCGGTCCATCGTCGCACGACATGCCAGTCGAACTGCTGATTGTCCGGGTAGTGATCGACATGGAGGTCGGAAACCAGAGCGAACTTCAATGCAGGTGTCCTAACCTCTTGGGTTTCGCACAAGCCCGCCGAGGCGAAGGCCGCCGACGGCATGGAGCGGCATATCCGCGGCCCTTTCAAACTGAACTTATCAGCATGCTTTCGCGGGAACCAAGGCAATAAAGTTCCTTTTCAGAAAAGTTCCATATCAAAGAGAATTATGCTTTTTGGCGTGTCCTCGTTGGACTTGCAACAAAAGTGTAACCCCGGTATAACCAATGCTGCACCGCACAACAACGCCGTGCCGGCTTATTGTGGGCTAGGCCGTAGGTGCTGTCCTGGCCTCCGCAGGACAGTATGAGCAACTGCATGGACCCTCTTGATATGAATAGCACCACTTCGTCTGATCCAGGAGCGGCATCCTCAAATGGGCAGTTAGACTACCGGCTGCTGGTGGCGACGATCCGGGATCCCTTGCTGGTAATCTCTCCGGACGGAGTGATCCTGGCGGCCAATCACCCCGCGGCAATCATGCTGGAGACCCCTCCGAGGGCGGGCGATCTCCTGTGGGGCCACGTGCCTATGGGCATGGTCTACGATTATGCCGGAGTTGTTGACACTGTCGTTCTCTCCTGTCGCTCCATCCGCTTCGAGCAGCAGGTCGGGGGCCGGTGGTTCGAAATCTCTGTCGAACCGATGCTCGGGAAAGCAGATCAGACAATGGCCGTTTTGGTCCATGGTAGGGACATAACGGCCAGGAGGCAGATCGAGGCTTGCCACCGGGCCAGCGAAGCCCTCCTGTCCGTGATCATCGATCATTTGCCCGAATTGATCTACTGGAAGGACCAGCAGGGACGGTTCCTTGGATGCAATCGGGCCTTTGCTGAGGCCAACGGCCTGACCTCCCCAGAGGAGGTCCGCGGTAAAACCGACTGGGACTTCCTGCCTCCGGGACAAGCTACGTCTCTCCACCAGCAGGACTCCGCCGTGATGACGGAGCATCGCTGCCATCGGGCGGAACAGACTCTCAATCTTCTGACCGGCGACCAAGCTGTGGAGAAAGCCAAGTTGCCGCTGTTTACCGAGAGCGGTGATGTGATGGGTGTTCTGTCTGTTGCACAGAAGGTGAACGAGGCGGAGGAGAAGTGAGCCAGAACCCTCAGACAAACATTATGACATAGCGTGAGCAGTCATTGCTCCGTGCATCTCTAAAGTCTCTGCTTTTGTCTTCAGTAGACAACGATCCCGCCTTACCGATTACGGCACTGCGGAAGATATGCCGAACAGAGGTGAAGGAAATTCATCAATGATCAAGCAGGCAGGTCAATGGAAGGTTACGTTCTGTCTGCCGGGCGGCGAACCCGTAGATCTCTGGTATACGACAGACAACTATGACGATGCCAAGAGCTTTGCGACGTAAGTCCAGTCAGCAGACCAGAATCTGGTACCGAAGATCACTCGCACCGACGAGAACTCACCACCCCCGAAAAATAGGGCGTGATTGCCTTTCGAGAGCATTATGAACGAGTCAGGGCGGCGTAGAAATCCATCACGGCTCCCATCTGTATTGGAGCACTGCCTAGGTAATGGCGGCAAAGTTGTTGCTCTTGGTGATTACTTGCCTTCGATACTGATATCGAACTGGCGTAATTGGTCGGCCACCAGAGTGGCCCGAGCCCTCCGGAGCCGGGCAATGAGTTCGTCAATCTGCTCAGGCGTGTCCAGGGCAATGGCTTCGCTGGCTGCAACTGTGCTGGTCAGTCGAACGGAGGGCCGGCCATTGAGCGTCTCGCCCATGGTCAAGGCATAAGGGACCGGTCGCTGGTAGCTGCCGCGGATCTGCCAGTCTTCAGCAGGATCGATAGCCCGCCTTTCGGCCGCCCGCACCGCATTGAAGATCATCGCGGCGGTTTGTTCACCGACATTTCGGGGCTGGCCGGTGGTTTCGTCTTTGCGGTAATCCAGGATGGAAACGCGTTGAATCGCGTCCAGGATCTGCTCGGTCCAGTCGCTCATGTCGGCCTCCGGTGATGGCGTGCTTGGGATCCACAACACCTGTACCGGGATTGAATTCCGCCAGAAGCAGCATGATGCCGTCTATACGCGGATGTATGGCTCGCGACACCGGCAGCGGGATGATTGAGCCTCATTCAGGGGCCAGTCGTCCCCCATCTCAACGAATTCATCGCTCCTGCCCTGTCATTTCTGGAAGCTGGTGACCTGCTGTTCCGTCAGGGGCACAGTCATCTCATCGCATTGCATGGTGAACGGGGCCAGGAATTTCTCTTCCCTATTCTCACCGGATTTTCGTGAGCGGAAGACAATTGTACATTTCTGCCGCCTCGACAGCTTCAAGGCTGCCTGTCGCCCTAGATTGTCTGCATGGCAACAAGCTGCCGCTTCACGTCGAGGATAGCGGCTTCCGCGGCCCTTGTGGCCCGTCCTTCACCAGCGGCTTCACCGAGACCTACCACGGCAGTGCCGCCAGCCCGCATGACGCTGCTGACATCCGCGAAATCGAGGCATATCAGCCCCTGGGTCATTAACAGGTCCGTGATGGAGCGGATGGCAAGGCAGGTCCGCTGCTGGGCGTCACTGGGCTCATCAACGCCGGCTTTCCTGATCTTCTGGCAGACATCGGTGCAGAGATGGCAGAACTTCATGGCTTACCTCATGGGGCGTCCTCATCAACCTGCCATGAATTGACCGGCTGGCAAGTGTATCCACGTAGGGCATCAGCCATTTCGGATGCATCGTTCACCGTAGGCCGCGGGAAAGCCGCCAGGGGCGGCATGAATGAACACGCCGATCATGGCCAGCAAAAGGAATGGAAACAAGGCAGGTGATCGATAAATCCGTCCGCGGCTTGCCGATCAGCGGACCGCCCCGTTACGATCGACCCTCGGCAAACATGGTAGGTCGCAGGCATGGCATTTCACGAAGATCCACTCCTGGTCCACTGGGCGATTGGGTACCTGCACGATACCGAGTTCGCTCGGCCGGACCCACGGAAGTTCGTCGAGGAGACATTCCTCAGCCCATCAGCGGTCCGACATTATTTCGACACCTGGGAGCCGCATGACCTCAACGTGCTGATCGGTCTTGTCCCCGACCCAGTCCTCGCCGAACACGCGGACCGGCTGGTGGAGATGTGGCCGACGCTGCCCTATCGGGCCGCCATTGACGCCGCTGCCTTCCTGGCCCGCCACGATAACGTCCGTGCTGCCAGCTTGTTCGAGGGCTACTTGTCCGCACCGGATACCGTCCGCCCCCGGCAGGTCGTTGGTATTCTCCAATCGCTGGATCACCTCGCCCCCGAGGCGACCCGCCGGATCATTGATCTTGCCCAGTCCGTGATAGAGACCCTCGCCGACACCGACGATGCCTATGCGGCGAACATCGCACGGATCAAGGCAGCCCTGCGTTCGCGTCACCCGGCCCGCATCGAACTGGTCCGACGGTTCCTGTCCGAGTGGGCCAGCGAACGCGGGGAGAGGGCCTACGTCAACCATTTGGAAACCATCTGTTCCGTCCTGTTCGGCGATCGCTCCCAATTCGACATCGTCCGCGACTACGTGCTCGGCTTCACCAAGCAGGGCATCGATCCGGTGGCGGCATTCGTTTACCAGTCCGGGATCGACATCACGGCCGTCGAGAACATTCTTCGACCCCTCCGCACCAATGATCGCAAGGCCGCCGACAGAGCCATCACGCTGCTCCGGTCGGTGCCGCGGGAGTTGGTCGCCGCGACGGTCGGCGAGCCCGCCTGGGAGGATCTCATCGCCCTGGTCGAACAGGGCTTCTCACAACCATCGTCGCCGAAAGCGAAGCGGATCTGGCACGGCGTCATTGCCCTGGCTGGTGTACTCAGCGTCCACCGGCGGGATCGGCTTGATCTGAGCGAGATCCATGATCGGGACGTCTGGCCGCTGATCGCAGCGGACATGCGGCTTCCACCGGGCCTGGACGAAGTGGGCGGACACCTTCGCACGCTGCCGCTGGACGAGGTCACAGGTCACCTGACCCGGATTGCTCGCGAGCATGCCGATGACTATGGAGCCGTCCATGCCGCTGATCTGATGGCTCAACTCGGTGATCCGGCGTTCCTGCCCGTGCTGATCGACCTGATGGACGCTGAGTTCGAGGAGAGTCGCGATGCCGCCATCAGGGCGGTGGAGACGTTCGGCGACGCTGCCATCGAGTACCTTGACCAGCATTTCGACCGGCTCCCCGAGTTCGTCCGCATCCTTGTCCTGGGACTGGCTGTGAGAAACGGATCGCCAGGGGCAGTCACATTCATCCATCGGCACTGGGACGAGTTTCTCGACGAGAGCGACTACGAACTCGGTGAGGCCGTCCTGGCTCTGGATGAACCGGTGTTGAACGAGCGGTTGGAGGGATTGGTCGGTCAGAACTTACAAGGCATCGACCGGGCCTTCGTCATTCTCGGGTTGCTGCATGGCGGTTTGGCAGAGGAGCACCGGGAAATTGAGAAGCTGGTCCGACAGCAGTTCGAAAGGGACAACCGCCAACAGCATGCCTTCTTGGTGGAAGCCCTCGAGGGTAATGTCGGTGTACCTAGGCTCGCCGTCCCGCTGACATGCATGAAGTGCGGACACACCGCGACCTACGAGGTGCACGATGTCTGGGTCTCACCGGATGCCCCTGACCCCCAGCCCTTCCTGGCCGAGGATATCGCCTGCACGGCCTGCGGAGCGGTATCAGAGTTCGAGTTCACCCCGGAGGCCGTCGAAACCGTCACGGCCAAGCTTGCTGAACTGGGTGATGAGGATTGGTTCTTCTCGCGGGGCGACCGGTTCTCACCAGTCAAGCGACGGTCATTCACCGGGGCGTTCGGGGAGAAGCTGTCGGCCCAGCAGTTGCTCGCCCAGCTTGGGGAAGGGGCCGTGAAGGGCGAAGCGTACCGACTGCTTCGGCTCGGACATGCCTACCATGCCGCTAATCGGTTTGTCGAAGCGGAGCGTCTCTACCGGCAGGCCATTGACACGGATCCCGCCTGGGTCGAGGCGTACTACGGGCTCGCCGACACCCTCGAACGCCGCGAACAGATCCAGGAGGCGATTGCAATGCTTGAAGCCGGGGCGAGGTACGGCAAAACATTGCCCTGTCGGCGACCGCTCGGCTGGCCTACCCTGGGTGACTTCATCCATGAATACCTTGGACTTCACACCAAGCTGGCCGCTATGGCGGGACAGCATGGGAAACTCGCCGCGTCAATGTTCGCGACCAAAGTTCACCGGAACGATCCCTGTCCGGTCGGTACGGGCAAGAAGGTCAAGAAGTGCTGCGGTGGAGAGGGATGAGCGGAAGATGGTCGCGACGCCAGATGTGCCCCCAGCAGTGCCGGATCCCCCGCTCAAGTGCCCGAGACGTTTCGCAACCTGAGGTCAATGTGTCGCCGGTCAGTACGGTAACGAATGGCACCACGCTCGGAAGTACCACACGATACCGCACCGCAGAGGGATCAGCCCCATACGTTCAAATGGGAGTCCGTCAGATCACCTCGATCCCATCGGCCTCTGTACCCTTCTGCCCCGCCTTTTCGATGAAGCGAACACGCTGGTTGTCCCGCAGCGTGCTCAATCCAGCCCGCTCGACTGCCCGAATGTGGACGAAGATGTCCTTGCCGCCCTGATCGGGGACGATGAAGCCGAAACCTTTGTCGGGATTGAACCACTTCACGGTGCCTTCGACGGTTCCGCCGCTGCTGGACTTGGACCCGTATCCGTAATCATCGTAGTCGCTGACACTCTGGCGGGGATACCGGGATCCAGTTGCCGAGCGATTGCCACGCTGGCCGGCGGCGGTACCGGCCTCCACGCTGTGGATCGTCGAGACCTGAGGGCCTTTCTGCCCGTCGGCCAGATCACACACGAGGATCGCTCCTTCGTTGAGGCTTTGGAGACCAGCCTGCTCCACGACCGAGACATGGAGGAACACATCAGCCGAACCATCATCCGGTGTGACGAAGCCGAATCCTTTAGATGGATTGTACCACTTCACAGTGGCACGGACATGGGTGGCGAAGGGACGAGGAGTGCGGGGAGAACCGAAAGGCATGTGTGGCTCAATTAGCGTAGTGTGGAACGGTATCCTGTTGTACATCCTTCCAGTAAGAAGGAACATAATGCCTGATGGTTATGACCTGATGGAACGGCAAGCGGCAGGGCTTCTTCGACGGGCCTTTTCGGTTGACTGTCCAGCATGAACAGCCCGACCTCCATTCCGGATCGCGAGCCACTCGCCGGGCTGATCGAGCGGGTTACCTACCACAACCCCGACAACGGCTACTGCGTGCTTCGGGTCAAGGTTCGGGGGCATCGCGACCTCGTGACCGTCCTCGGCCATGCCGCCTCGATCTCGGCCGGCGAGTTCGTCCAGGCATCGGGCAAGTGGGAGGTCCATCGCGAGCATGGGCAGCAGTTCCGGGCGGCATTCCTGAAGTCAGCACCTCCATCATCGCTGGAAGGTATGGAGAAGTATCTGGGCTCGGGGCTGATCAAGGGCATTGGCCCTGTCTATGCGAAGAAGCTGGTCAGGGCCTTCGGCGAGGCTGTGTTCGACGTCATCGAGCAGCAGGGCGAGCGGCTTATCGAGGTCGCCGGCATCGGTCCCAAGCGGGCATCCAAAATTCGGCTGGCCTGGAGCGACCAGAAAGCCATCCGCGAGATCATGGTGTTCCTCCAGAGCCACGGCGTGGGCACGTCGCGGGCGGTTCGGATTTACAAGACCTATGGGGCCGACGCGATCCCGCTGGTGACCGAGAACCCGTACCGGCTGGCCCGCGACATCCGCGGCATCGGTTTCAAGACCGCCGACATGATCGCGGAGAAGCTCGGCATCCCGAAGACGGCGATGATCCGGGCTAGGGCCGGCATCTCCTATGCCCTGCTGAACGCAGTCGATGACGGTCACTGTGGACTGCCCCGCGACGAGTTGCTGAAGCTTGCCGAGGAACTGCTGGAAATCCCGACAGAAACCCTGGAGGACGCGATCACCCTGGAACTCGGCGACGGCATGGTGGTCGCCGACTCCATCGGGGAACGCCAGTGCGTCTTCATGAGGAAGCTGTGGGATGCTGAGCGGACCATCGCGGAGCGGCTCCGGGTACTGCGGGACGGTCAGCCGCCTTGGCCGACCATTGATGCCGACAAGGCCATCGAGTGGGTGCAGACGAAGCTCGGCGTTACGCTGGCGGAAAGCCAGCAGGCGGCGGTCCGGATGGCACTGGCGTCCAAGGTCGTGGTCATCACGGGCGGACCCGGCGTAGGCAAAACGACGCTGGTCAACGCCATCCTGAAGATCCTGGCCGCCAAGAGGGTCGAGGTCCTGCTGGCCGCCCCTACCGGCCGAGCCGCCAAGCGGATGACCGAGGCGACCGGCATGGAAGCCAAGACCATCCACCGCCTTCTGGAGTTCGATCCCGCCGGCGGTGGCTTCAGGCGGACGGAGGAGAACCCGCTGGACTGCAACCTGCTGGTCCTGGACGAGACCAGCATGGTCGATGTGCCGATCATGGCGGCAACCCTGAAAGCGGTCCGGAGCGGCTCCGCGGTGATCCTGGTCGGTGACGTGGATCAGCTTCCCTCGGTCGGTCCAGGACAGGTGCTGGCCGACATCATCGGCTCCGGCATGGTACCCGTGGTGCGGCTGACCGAGGTATTCCGGCAAGCCGCCGAAAGCCAGATCATTACCAATGCCCACCGGATCAACGCCGGCCGCCTGCCCGATCTCAAGCCACCAGCGGACGGGCAGAACTCGGACTTCTACTTCATCGACGCCGCCGACTCCGAGGATGCGGCTCGCAAGGTGGTCGAGGTGGTGCAGAACCGGATCCCACGGCGGTTCGGATTCGACGCCATTAGGGATATTCAAGTGCTGGCTCCGATGAACCGGGGCGGGCTGGGAGCCAGAACCTTGAACGTCGCCCTCCAGGCGGCTCTAAACCCCGCCATCGGCCAGCCCCAGGTGGAGCGGTTCGGATGGACCTACAGACCGGGCGACAAGGTGATGCAGACCACCAACGACTACGACAAGGAGGTCTTCAACGGCGACTTGGGCTTCGTCACGACCATCGACGCGGATGCCCAGGAGGTGACGATCACCTTCGACGGCCGGGAGGTGGTGTACCAGTTCGGTGAGCTTGACGAGGTTTCCCTAGCCTTCTCGACGACCATCCATAAATCGCAAGGTTCAGAGTACCCGGCTGTCGTAATCCCCGTGGGCATGACCCATTACATGATGCTGCGGCGGAACCTGATCTATACCGGCGTTACCCGTGGCAAAAAGCTGGTCGTGCTGATCGGTCAGCGGAAAGCCGTTGGGATCGCCGTCCGGTCAGCAGAGGGTGGGCGGAGGTGGTCAAAGCTACGGGAATTGCTGGAGCAGACTGTACTCGGGAATCGAGTGGAAAACCTGACGTGATCCCTGCTGATCAATGGAGTATCTCACTCGTCCACCGGCGGGGTCTGCCTGAACCTGAGCGACCTTCCGGGCCGGGACATCTGGCCCCTGATGGTCGCGGACATGCCGCTCCGCCGGGCCTAGACGAGATGACTAAACAATTCGAGGCTGCTGCCGGGAGAGGTCACCCATTACATGACACGGATTACTAGTACACTGATGCATACAAGAGATGCACCGAGAACAGCAAAAATGCAGTCTACACATGAGCTTGCATATCGCTCTCTGAATCTTTTGAATGCGTCAGTGCACTAGCAAGCACGCTGAGGGGAAGCGAACACGTCAAAATGGGGCAGATCCGGATCTCTCACCCTAATCCGCTCAGCCAGAACTTGGATATCCGCTCTCCTGTCAAGCTCGTGCATTCGGGCGTGGCAGTTGGGGCAGAGAGCCACAGCATTCTGGATGATGTCCGGGCCACCACGAGAGAGCCAGAGAACGTGATGACAATGGAAATAGGGCTCCCCATTCTTGGAAAAAGGTGCCGAATTTCTGCAAAGATCGCAGATGCCCTTCGCAGCCTTCTTCACATAGCTGGTAACGTATGGATTACGGATGAATTGTTCTGCTGTACTGGAGCGTTTAGAGGGCTTCGCTATTGCGGTGGTTGCCCGCACTTTCAGTGTTTCTTGTGGAAGGCCACTCAGGGCCTTTTCCCGAAGCTGCTCGATCCGCCTAATCTCTGAAACTTCCGGGACGGGCCGAATACCTCCCTTTTGCAGTCGGAGCGGAAACATCCAAACTGGCCTGAGTTGACCGTCCTCTCCGTATTGTTGCTCTTGGTACGGCTCAGTTGCTAATCCGACCTGTCCAGAGTAGATGTATCGCCCGCTCTGGAAAACCTCAAACAGGTGAACGGCAACTCCGCTGGTGCCGGACTCGAGCAGCGTGCGGTTCTGGCTTTCGAGCTTCTGCGGTCCTGATTTGCCCATACCGGTGTAATGTAGCACATCATCGATCCAGCGGTCATCGTAAAGGCTTTTGGTGTGGTCCGAGACGATCACCAAAGCGTTCTTGAGTAAGCTCCGTCTCATCCCACCCATGTTACCAACTTTGAAATGATGCTGAAGATCAGCATTCGACAGAATGTTACCCGGTTGTATCATGATGCAATCCAGATTTGAGAATTTCTAATCAGCTTCCCGCATATACAACATCTTGTCAAATCCGTTGAGATTTCAAATGTGTAGAGTTGCCACTAGCCGATTTCGACGTTTTTTATAGTTGACGGTATGTCTAGATGCTCACCTCATCGGAGGGATGTTGGGGATCGGCCGGATTGCCGTACATAGCGAGATCCCGAAAATGGTAGGCAGCCTGGATACCGGTGCGTCGGAGCCGCAGGAGATGATCAGGGCGGGACAGTAGAACCGTACCTCCAGTTCGCTCATCACCTCCGCTTTACTAATCGCGGTGATGACCGCCATCCCCTCGTGGACCATCCAGGCATTCAGGCTGTTTTGGCCGATGAAGCACTCCGTGACGATCCGGCCGTACCGGTCCGTATCGTCATGTTCACAGCGGACAGGTCGGCCAGTCCGATCGTCGGCATCATGAGGATAGCCATCAGCAATAGGATGCAGGCGGCCCGGTAAGGGGCGGCCATTCTGATCATCATGTCCATTGCCTTGGTGACCGATGGGATTGCGGATCATGGTGGCTGAAACTGCTCCAGCAGCATAATACGTTTCAGGTCCTCGGGACGTACCGGGCTCTGCCGCTCCGACCGAGAGCGGCCGAAGGACCCTATGGGCTGTAGTCTGCTCGTGCCGGGATCACCTGCTCCCTGGATGTCCTGAGCCAGCCGATCCCAATGCCACGTCGCACCACCAAGATCACCCACGCCGCCCTGCTCGAACTCGGACCGGACCGGCTCGCCGATCTGCTGATCTAGCATGCCGCGATGAACAAGAGCCTCGAGAAGAAGCTGAAGCTCAGCTTGGCCGCCATCCACAGCGGCGACACGCTCATGGCCGTCTTAGCCAAGCGTATCCAGAGCGTCCGCCAGGGCACCAAGTTCATCGAGTGGGACTAGGCCGCCGACTTCGCCGACGAATTGGACCAGATCCGGACATCCATCATTGACGATCTGGCCCCAAAGGCTCCGCGGTCCGCCGCCGATCTTCTCGCCGACTTCATTCATGCCAGCGACCGGGTTTACGGGCGAGCGGACGACAGCAGTGGCAGTATCGGCGACGTGTTCCACCTTGCCGTCCAGGACTGGGGACGGGTCTGGTCGGGCGTTCGCGACCGCCGGCCGGAAGCTCTTGCCGGTGTCGTGCTGCACGAGTTCGAGCATAACAACTACGGTTTGAAAGATGGCATCATCCCTGCCTTCGTTGATGCTCTGGGTCCGGAGGGCCTCGACGCACTCACTCAGTTGATCCGCGGCAAACTCAGTTCGCCCACCCGAGGCTCAACGACGGACCAGATCGATCACGATACGAATCGGCTTATTCGCGGACTGATCCAGATCGCCGATGCCAAAGGCGATCCGGACGCGTTTGTCGCGACGGTCGAGCAGACCGGATTCGCGGAGCGTCGTGCAATCGAGATTGCGGCACGGATGCTGAAGGCGGGACGCCCCGCTGAAGCATTGCAATGGCTTGATCGATGGGATGGTCGAGGGCTGGGCGGTGAACAGAGTACGGTCAACATCCGCATCGCCGCTCTGACGGCTCTTGATCGTCAGGATGACGCCCAGGCGGTGCGATGGGACTGGGTGGTGAGAAAGCTCAGTCTGGAGCACTTCCGCGACTATGTGCGGCATCTCCCTGCTGAAACTGCCCATGCGGCGACGGTGAGGGCGACCGAAACTGCCGTCCAGCACGAGGATGTACTCGCCGCTCTTCAATTCCCCGTCGGCGTTGGTGCGACAGCCGTGGCCGGACAGATCATTCTGAAGCGACTGCCCGAGATTGATGGCCGTTGGTACCATGATCTTCGTCCAATCGCCAAACAACTCGCCACCGATCAGCCGCTGGCGGCGGTGGTGCTTTACCGGGTGATGGCCGAGGCAGTGCTCAAGGAGGCTCGCTCAAAGCACTACTCCTACGCGGCAAAAGATGTGCTCTCAGCGGGTCAGATTGCAGAGGCGGTAACCAACTGGAAAGGACATGAGGATCACGCCGCCGTCGTGGATCGGCTTCGGCAGCAGCATGGGCGGAAGTCTGCGTTCTGGCCGTTGTTGGAGGAAAAGCCTCGACGACAGTCGCGAGCCTGATGAAATGTGCCTATTAGAGTGTGAGTACGACAATCACAATTTCATTCACCAAATCGGATGGGACATGCCTTTTTAGGCCACACCGGCGCCCCGCGGGGCGCCGGTGTGGCTACCCATTCCTGGACCCGGCCCATTTCCACTATTACGTCTCGGTCACCAGTCTGCTACGGACTATGGCACTGGCCGCCGCCAGATTTGGCGAAGTATGTCTCGCACGGGTTCACTGGTAGCGGCCTCGCGGTGCCGCTGTCGGTCGGCTAGGATCTTGCCGGCCCTCCATTTGATGAACCAGGGCATGGCCATCCGCTGTAGCTTTGGATTGCTGGGATCACGGGCGAGTTGCTGACGGGCAGTCCTGTGTAGTTCAGCGACAATTTCCCTTAATTCCCTATCAGCATCGGTTTTCAGCTGCATGTGATCCGGCCGCACACATGCCGGATTGCCGCATCTCAGTTTGATCCGCGGATAGGCGACAAAGCGGGACGGCGGCGGGTTACCGTATGCGTATCGGTAGACTATCGGCCTAACGGCTTTCCGCTGGCCCGCAACCTTGATGACCGGTTGTCCATTTTCGAATCGCCCGATCCAGGTCCAGCAGGCGTCGGGCTCGGTGCCTCCCGGTGGGGCTTGGATTGCCGCCATGATCCGCTCCAATACTGGCTTGGGCTTCCTGGCCATGGTGCCTTCCTTGTCCTCCACGGCGGGATCAACGATGGGGCCGCGCAGCGGCCCCTGTATCGGCTGACCAGGGCCACGTCAACGTCCCGACGGCACCCGATCCTGGATTGGGTCAACGACCGGCCTTCACCCCAGAAATCGGATTGGTGAACGAACAGACAACTACGCAGGGGCCGCGCAGCGGCCCCTGCGTCATGGAGCGAACGAAGAGCAACGACCGGGCCTCCGGCCCAAATCGATATGGTTGGCAACCGGATCATCGCGTGAGTCATCGCTCAGCCTGATCTTTCCGGTTTCCCCTTGCGGAGCAATATGGTTCAAGCGAAGCGGACTGGGCGAGCTTGCTCGCACGGTCCGATGAGCGACGAACCGCGTGGTCGCTCGCTCCCGCGAGCGACGCACGCCTAGTATCGATGGAGTGACGACGGTTGTGACCGACCAGATCACGTTCCGGGCGAAGCCCGAGCGTATACACGGCTGAAGGCTGCGGTTTACGGTTGAGCTTCGCACCTGATACACAGGATTAGGGCTGGAGGGGATTGTGTTACTATGTTTACATAGTAGCACATTTACCCCCCCTAATGTTGTTTGTCAGGAGTGAGGCTTATTCCGCTTGCTTGCCATGTCCACCCGTTAGCGGCACCCGTGAGGCCATGACATTCCCCAAGCCGCTCCATTGACAATGATCACAGGCCCGCGGTGATCCTTTAATCATCGACCGCAGGTTCTCGCCGATATTGACTAAGGGATTTCCGCAGAACATTGAAGAGGTCGGAATCAGGGCATGCTCCTGGATGCCTCAGATTTTTGCCTAGCCAGCACTTCATCATGACCCTGCCTCTGTCTTCTCTGCCATCACAGTGGCTCTCCTGGCCGCGCGCAGCGCGGCCAGGGCGGAGGCATGTGGTCTCGTGCCCGACATCACCGCTGTGATCGTGCTTACCGCCGCTGTCCAGACCGGCCCGCCAACTCAGGTCGAGTTCCAATAGCCTCTACCGATGCGACACTGGCCGCCGGAGTACCACATGGGTTTCCTTGACCCATTTTGGCACTGTGTTCCACTGCATTTTAGGATCATGTGGAACTGGGACCCCCATGCTGGTCGGATACGCCCGCACATCAACCATCGATCAGGCCGCCGGCTTCAACGATCAGGTCGAACAACTCCGCCGGCTAGGTGTCGAGAGGATCTTCCAGGAGCAGGTGTCCGCAGTCGGATCCCGACCGCAGCTTGAGGCGTGTCTCGACTTCGTCCGTGACGGCGACGTTCTGATTGTCACCCGCTTGGACCGGCTCTGCCGTAGCACTGCCCACTTCTGCGAAGTCTTCGACCGACTGGAGCGGAAGAAGGTGGCGATCCGCGTCCTGGATCTCGGGATCGACACGACCAGTCCGACTGGCAGGATGATCGCCGAGATCGTCGTTGCGGTCGCCGGGTTCGAGCGGAGGCTGCTGCTCGAGCGGCAGAAGATCGGCATCGCCCAGGCGAAGGCTGCGGGCAAGTATCGCGGCCGGGCTCCAACGGCCCAGCGACGGTTCAGTGAGGTGATCGACCTCCACCGGGCCGGTGCCCGCCCCGCCGAGATCGCAGCCAAGCTGGCAATCAGCCGGTCGAGTGTGTTCAGGGCTTTGCGAGAGGCGAGGACGACCGCATGACTAGCTGGCGGTCAGGCCGGCAAGGCTGAGCCAGGATCCGGTGCTCGGCCATCGGACGCCTGTCGCGGACGACGCTTCGGGTGACCCAACCCAGGAAAATCGATCAGGGCTGCGGATCCACAACGACGGATGGAGGCACGTCGATCTCCGCCCTCGCTCCTGGTGCAGGGACCATAAGCCAGCCGCCATCCATCACCCGACATCTCGACACGCCGACGACAAGCGTTGGACAATTGGGGCACCTCCAGCAGTAGAGGCCGTTCCATGCCCCTCCTCGGCTCCACCAATCCTCCTAAAGAATTCATTGTTGCGGGTTACAGGCAAGACAGCTCCGTGGGCGGTTCCTGCGAACCTGTCGGCGACTCCTTATTGAAGCTTCTGCCTTCAGGCTCCCTATAATTTCGAAGCCTGCTGGCAAGCCGGGAGCGGCATCCTCCGCACCGGCGGCATTGCGCCCCTCACCGGTTGCCTGTAAATTCCATTTTGAAGGCAACTGCCGGAGCGGAGGGGCGCATGCGGGAGCTTGGGTTGGCCATACAGACCCTGTTCGCCGACCTGGAGCAGCGCAGCCTGGACGCCGAGTTCGATGCGGCTTTCCCTGCCACCGGAAGCTTCTCGAAGAAGGAACGCAAAGGCCGTGGCTACTGGTATTTCCAGGGCTACGAGGATCGCCAGCGCTACAGCCGCTATGTCGGTCCGGCCGACGACCCGGCGATTGCGGCCCGCGTCGAACGGTTCCGTGACCTGAAGGCGGATTTCACAGAACGGCGGCGGATGGTCTCCGCCCTCAAGGCCGCCGGATTGCCGGCACCCGATGCCTTCACCGGCGACCTCGCCGAAGCCCTGTCGCAGGCCGGCCTGTTCCGCCTCCGGGGTGTCCTGGTCGGCACGCTGGCGTTCCAATGCTATGCCGGAATGCTCGGCGTACGGCTTCCCGCCGCCCATCTACGCACCGGCGACATGGACATCGCCCAGTTCCACTCGGTATCCATTTCGATCGAGGACAGTTTGCCGCCTATCCTGGACGTGCTCCGGCAGGTCGACCCCGGCTTCCAGGAAGTGCCGCATCAGGCCGACGCCCGACAGGCCACGGCGTTTCGGAACCGCAAAGGCTTCCTGGTGGAGTTCCTGGTGCCCAACACCGGCAAGGACGAGCACCAGGGCAAGCCTGCCGCCATGCCGGCCCTGGGCGGAGCCGCCGCCCAACCCCTGCGGTTCCTCGACTTCCTGATCCATGCGCCGGTCCGGTCCGTGTTGCTTCACGCCGGCGGCGTCTCCGTCCGGGTACCAGCGCCCGAGCGGTACGCGGTCCATAAGCTGATCGTCGCGGCACGGCGGCGCGCCGACCCGGGCGGACGGCTGAAAGCGGACAAGGATGTCGCCCAGGCCGGAATCCTGATCGAGGCCATGGCTCCCAGGCGTCACCATGATCTCGCCGACGCCTGGATCGAGGCATGGTCGCGGGGACCGAAATGGCGGAGCGCCCTGGTCGAAGGGCTGTCCCGGCTACCGAACGAGCAATGGGAAATGCTGGCCGCCGCCATCCGGCGGGCCGGCGGGAGACGGGGGATCAAGGCGGAGGACGTGGGCTTCCTGAAAGACGGACCTGTCGGCGCGGGAACGGCGGGCGATGGCTCTCATCCGCCGTCCGAACCGGGTTCTTCGCGCTAGCTTCGTCGCCGGCTCGTCGGCTCCACGACCAGGTTCGGCGGAGCGGCGTCCTGGTCGGCGCCCTCGGCCGTGACGGTCCGGCGCAGGTCGCGGCGCGATATGCTCCGCATCGGTCCCGGAGCGGCCCCGCCGGCCGTCCCGGAAGCGATCTCCGCGCGGACCGCCGCTGTGGCCTCCGGAGTCATCAGGCCCAGGCCGGCGGCGTGCTCGGCCATCGCGAGGCTGTCGGCGGCCAGGACCATGCTGCTTCCGGCCGCCGTGACCGCCTTCGCCAGTTCCTCGATCTCGGCGATCCTGGCCTCGTCGCGCGACACGTTTCGGATATAGACGGCCAGCACCCGGCCGGGGTGCTCGTCCACGATCCGGCGGTAGACCTCCGGGTCGTGCTGGCCGCTGTCGCCGACCAGGACGAACGGCAGGTCCTTGTAGAGCCGCAGCATGTTGCCGATCAGCTCGCGCTTGTGGTCCTCGGCCTTGCGCGGCAGCGGGCTTTTCCAGGTGATGCCCCATTCCCGCAGGAACAGCACCGGACCCACGGGAATGCCGTGCATCCGGAAGAACTCGTCCAGCACGTCGTAGATCCCCCAGGGAGCGCGGGACACGTAGAGCATCGGGTTCCGCTCGTCGCCGCCGGCCCCGTCGTGGAGCGCGCGGTACAGGGCCGCCGCTCCCGGAAAGGCCACCCGGTTCTCGGCGTCCTGGACGAACAGCCGCCACAGCATCTTCAGCTTGCCGGCCACGCCGGTGAACATCACGGTGTCGTCGATGTCGCTGATCACCACGTAGCGGCAGCGTTCCGGCGGGACGAAGATGTCGGCCCGGGCGTGGACCGGCTCAGGCTGGTCCAGCAGCAGGTCCATGGGCCGCCAGGACTCCCCGGACGGCGGCAGCGGCTGGTGCCGTAGATGCACCCTGAAATAGCCGTCCTTGTCGGTCTCGACCCGCTGCTCGGCCCCGCCGAACCGGGCGGTCACCGTGGCCCCGGCGACCGCGCGCCGCGCGATCCGGCGGCCGATGTCCCGCAGGTGGTCGGCGATGTCCTCCTCGCCGCCGCCGTGCTGGGTGCGCGACTGCTTGAAGACCCTGCCGATCAGGAAGACTTCTTCCCGCGAGCCGTAGCCCCGGTAGGGCTGGAGCACCACCCCGCGCTTGCCGTGAGCGGTACGCACCGGCCGGGCCGCCAGATTCAGGATCCGCGACGCCGCCCGCCTCCATTTCCTCGTCCTGCCGCCCCTGGCCTCGCCGCCTGCCGTCATGGTCCGTCTCCGCCGATCCGCCGTTACCATCAATGGCCGGATAGACGAAACATTCCCGGGATGATCCTGTTTCCATCGCCTCTGTAAATCGGCGGGCGGGCTTCGTACCTATGGTTAAACCTCAGAGGAACCAGAGATGCCAAAGCCCGTGGTCGTGACGATCCCCCACCAGCTCGGACGCGAGGAGGCCAAGCGGCGCCTGCAGGACGGCATGGGGCAGGTGCGCTCCCAGCTCGCCGGCGTGGGTGCCTCGGTGGAGGACCACTGGTCGGAGAACCAGATGCGCTTCGAGGTCGCCGTCCTGGCCCAGACCATCGGCGGCCGGATCGACGTTCAGGACGACCTGGTCCGGCTGGAAGTGGACCTGCCCTGGGTGCTCGCCATGCTGGCCGAGAAGATCACCGGCCGGATCGCCAAGCAGGGGACCCTAATGCTCACCAAGGGCTGACCCCAAGGGCTTGGCGGGGACCGGGCCGCCTCAGGCCCGGCGGGCCGCCAAGTTGCGCAGGGGCTCAGCCTGCGGGTTGGAGACGGTGCGGCTCACCAGGATGTCCACCGGACGCACGGCGCGGCCGTAATAGGCGGCGTTCCAGGCGTCCCGCGTCGTGATCACCGAGCCGTCCAGGCTGATCCCGCCATAGAGCCCCCGCGAGCGCGAGAAGGCCAGGATGTCCGACGTCGCGACCCGGGCGCCGGCCCCGACCGGCCCGGCCGCCACGCCGACGTCGGCGCCCAGCTTGAGGCTGTTGCCGAGCATCGCGTCGCGGCCCCGCACGCTGCGGATCATCAGGATCACCTCCGCGACCTCGGCCCCGGCCTGAAGCCCCACGCTGCCCGCCGCCACCGTATAGAAGGCGGGATAGCTCCAGCTGCCGCCCTCGCTGTCGCGGGTGATCAGCACCCCGTTGCCGCCGGCCCCGCCGAAGACGAAGCCGGCGCGCAGGAAGGTCGGCACGATCAGCAGGCCCTGGGCCGCCGGCAGGTTGTCGCGGAACCAGGTCATGTCCGGGTCGCGCGTGAAGTTGGACAGGGTCGTCGTCGCGGCGGCGACCAGGTCGGCGGGCGCCTCCTCGGTCCGCGGCTCGACCGACGAGCAGCCCGCGACGATCAGGGAGACCGCGGCCCCCCGGGTTCCCAGCACCAGAAAACAGCGGCGTGACAGAGTGGCATGCATGACGGCTTCTCCTCCCGCTTGAGTGACCGATGACGGCGATTGTGCCGGGACCGTCAGTTCGGACGGCCCGCCGGCTGCTTCGACAGGCTGCGCTGCATCGCCTTGCGGCCGTCGCAGTCGCGCTCCTGCTCGCCCCGTTCCGATCCGTCTTCGGGAACGGGGCAATCCCGTGGCGTCGCCGGGGCATCGCCGCCGGCCACGACCTCGTCCTGGAGGGCCGTCATGTGGCGGGCCAGGGCGTCATGCGCCTCGGCCTCCATCTCGCGGTAGTGGCGGATGACGCTGTCGCCGAACGCGGTCAGGCCGGCGCCGCCGCCCTTGCGGCCGCCGACCATGGCGTTCACCACCGGAT
This sequence comes from Skermanella rosea, assembly GCF_016806835.2. Lineage (NCBI taxonomy): Bacteria > Pseudomonadati > Pseudomonadota > Alphaproteobacteria > Rhodospirillales > Azospirillaceae > Skermanella > Skermanella rosea. Next base: position 5,468,946 of record NZ_CP086111.1, read on the forward strand.
GGCGGAAGGTCTGGTTGAGATCGTCCACCAGCAGCCAAGCGCGCCGGTAGGACATGTCCAGCTCGCGCGCGGCGCTGGAGATCGACCCGCAGCGCCGGATCGCCTCCAGCAGCGCCACCTTCCCCGGCCCCAGCGAACCTTCCGGCTCGAAATCTATGCGCAGCCTCAGCTTCGCCATGGCGGTTGATTCCTCAACTCTGTTCTTGGTCCTTCTACCCCAACGTCACCCTGCACGGCACCCTACAAGGCGACGCTTCGTCCCGCCGGACCGGGAAAGACCCGGTCGAAGGCGACGCTCTTGACCAGCGCGAAGACCGGCGTGCCGACCCCCAGGCCCAGCCGATCGACCGAATGGCGGGTGACCCGCGCCAGCAGGAACGATCCACCGATGTCGATCCTGACGTCCCGCGACGGTCCGGCCGCCTCGCCCAGTTCGACGATACGCCCTTCCAGCATATTGTGCACGCTGATCCGCGAGGGCGGCTCCAGCGCCAGGATCACATCGCGCGCCTGGATGCGCACCCGGAGCGGCTGGCCGACGGCGAGGTCGAGCAAGGGCACCGTCAGGGTTCCGCCGGGAAACCGCAGCTCGGTCAGCCCGGTGGCCGGGTCGTGGCCGGCGACGGTGGTGTCCAGCACGGCCCCGGCTTCCAACCCGCCGATCACGGCGCCCACGTCCAGCCGCACAGACAATTCCGCCACCGTGCCGGCCGCCTTCACCCGCCCGTCGGCCACCAGGACCAGGGTGGTGGCGAGCCTCACCACCTCGTCGACCGAATGGCTGACGAACACGATGGGGATGTTCAGCTCGTCCCGCAGGCGCTCGATATAGGGCAGGATCTCCGCCTTGCGCTCCGCGTCGAGGGAAGCCAGCGGCTCGTCCATCAGCAGGATGCGCGGCTGGGCCAGCAGCGCTCGGCCGACCGCGACCCGCTGCTTCTCGCCGCCCGACAGGCTGTAGGGCCGGCGCCTCAGCAGCCCGCCGATGCCCAGCAGGTCCACCACCGGCTCCAGCGCGATGCGCCGCTCCTCCTTCGGCACCCGGCGCATGCCGTAGAGCAGGTTGTCCTGAACCGACATGTGCGGGAACAGGCGCGAGTCCTGGAACACGTACCCGGTCCGCCGCCGCTCGGCCGGCACGTCGATCCGCCGCGCGCTGTCGAACAGCGCGGCGCCGTCCAGCAGGATATGCCCGGCGTCCGGCCTCGCGAGGCCGGCGATGGCGTTGATGACGGAACTCTTGCCCGACCCGCTCCGCCCGAACAGGGCGGTGACGCCCCGGCTCGGCGCCTGGAACCTGATATCCAGGTCGAAGGCCCCTTGCCGCCGCCGGATCGCCACGTCGAGCATGCTTCTGTGTTCCCTGGAGAGTTGAGTGATGGTTGAGTGCTTTGTTGGGCCACAGATGGACGCAGATAAACACAGATAAGAACACAAATAATAAATATGTTCATCATAATGACAGGGATAATATATTCCATACTATGGTTATTATATCTTTCTTATCTGTGTTTATCTGCGTCCATCTGTGGCCAAAAACCTTTAAAACCGGCCCATCATCCGGCGTACGCGGCGGCCCAGGTACTCGGACAGGATCAGGGCGCCCAGCGACAGGCCGAAGGACAGGGCCACAAGCCGCGCCGCCTCCGCATCGCCGTCCGGCGTCTGCGTGGCGGTGTAGATCGCCAGCGGCAGGGTCCGGGTCTCGCCCGGGATGTTCGACACGAAGGTGATCGTCGCGCCGAACTCTCCCAGGCTCGCGGCGAACGCCAGCACGGCGCCCGACAGGATGCCCGGCAGCATCAGCGGCAGGGTGATGGTCAGGAACCGGTCGAGCGGGCCGGCTCCCAGCGTCCGGGCCGCGGCTTCCAGCCCGGTGTCGATCGCCTCGATCGCCTGCCGGATCGCCCGAACCATCAGCGGGAAGGCCATGACGCCAGCCGCGACCGAGGCGCCGGCGGAGGTGAAGATCAGCCGGATGCCGAAGGTCTCCAACAGCCACGACCCGATCGGCCCGCGCGTTCCCAGCGTCACCAGCAGCAGGTACCCGATCACAACCGGCGGCAGCACCAGCGGCATATGGATGATGCCGTCGAACAGCGACTTCCCCCAGAAATCGGCACGGGCCAGGATGAAGCCGGCCAGGATCGCGAAGGGCAGCACGGCCAGCGTGCTCCAGGTCGCGACCCACAGGCTCAGGCTCAGCGCCTCGATCTCCAGGGGGGTCAGCATCCGCCTTGTCAGCCCTGGGTGGCGGGGGCCGGGGTGAAGCCGTATTTCCGGAACACGTCGAACGCATCGGGCGACTTCAGGAAGGCGAGGAAGGCGGCGGCGTCGGGCGCCTTGCTCCCCGCGGTCAGGGCCGCCGGGTAGATGATGGCGGGATAGCTGTCGGCCGGGAAGGCGCCGACGATCTCCACGCCCTTGTCGATCCTGGCGTCGGTTTCGTACACGATGCCGTACAGGGCCTCGCCGCGCGACACGAAGGCCAGGGCCGAGCGGACGCTTTCGGCCCGGACCAGCTTCGGCTCGACCTTGTCCCACACGCCCAGGTGCGTCAGCGCCGCCTTGGCATACCTGCCGACCGGCACGCTGTTCGGCTCGCCGGTCGCCAGCCGGCTCTCGCCCAGCCGCTGCAGGATCGGGAAATTCCCCTTTTCGATGGTGATCGGGCTGGCGACCGCCTTGGGGGCGATCAGCACCAGCCGGTTGCCCAGCAGGTTGGCGCGGCTCTCCGGCCTGATCAGGTCGCGCTTGGCAAGATAGTCCATCCAGTCCAGGTCGGCGGAGATGAAGATATCGGCGGGGGCCTGCTGCTCGATCTGCTTGGCGAGCGCCGAGCTGGCGGCGAAGGACAGGCCGACCTTGTTGCCCGTCGTCCGCTCGTAAAGCTTCGCCACCTCCTCCAGGCTGTCCTTGAGGCTGGCCGCGGCCATCACGAGCGTGTTCTGGGCATGGGCCGACGGTGCCGTCGCGACGCCGAAAGCGATCAGGGCGGCGGTGAGGGTCGCGGCGAGGAAGGTGCGCCGGTTCGGAAAGGCTGCCGTGATCTTCATGACCGATGCCCTTTCAGGAGAGTTGTATCCGTCCATATACAACGAAAAAAGCGCACCTTGTAAACTCCTTTCCCGTGCCGCCCCGGTGCCGCCGCTGTACGATAAGGCCATGACGGCGCCTGAAACCATTCCCGATCCGACGTTCCGCCCGCGCATGCGGGGATTCGCCGCGCGCGCCGGCCTGGAGCAGGCCTGGGCCTGGATCGACGCCCGATCCTCCGCGCGCGCCGCCGAAACGGTCGAAACCCGGGAGGCGGTGGACCGCCACGCCGCGTCCGACATCGCCGCCGAATGCGACCTGCCGCCGGCCGACCGGGTCGCGGCGGACGGCTTCGCGGTCCGCGCCGCCGACACGGTGGGCGCGTCCGACTACAACCCGATCCCGCTGGAGCTCACGGGTGAGCCGATGGCGGTGTCGGTCGGCGATGCCGTGCCGCCCGGCACCGACGCGGTGGCCGCGGTCGATCAGATCCGTTCCGATTTCGGAATGATCGAGCTGGTGGCTTCCGTCGCCGAGGGTGAAGGGATCGAGCGGCGCGGCGACGATGTCGGGGCCGGAACAATCGTCCTGGCGGCAGGAAGGCGGATCCGCGCGTCCGATGCCGCCCTGTTGGCGGCCCTTGGCATCGACACGGTCGCTGTGGTGCGCCGCCCCGTGGTCCGCATCGTCCCGGTCGGCCGTGACGTTGGGAACGGCGGCGATCTCAACTCACCGATGCTGGCGGCGCTGGTCGAGCGGGACGGCGGCATCGCCGACCGCCGCCCCGCCGTGCCCGACGACCTCATCGCTCTCGGTGCCGCGCTGGCCGAACCCGGCGCGGACCTGATCCTGCTGGCGGGCGGCAGCGGCCTCGGCGGGACGGACCGGTCCGCCGAGGCGCTGGCCGCCGCCGGGTCGCTCGACATCCACGGCGTCGCCCTGCGTCCGGCCGACAGCCTGGCGCTGGGGATGGCCGGCGGCACTCCGGTCGTGATCCTGCCCGGCCGCCCGGCCCGCTGCTTCGCGGGGTACGAGGCGGTGGCCGGGCGGGCGGTCCGGCGGATGGCCGGCGGCGATCCCGGTTTCCCGTTCCCGCAGGCGACGCTGGTCACGGCGCGCAAGATCGTCTCGCCCGGCGGCTGGAGCGACTTCTGCCGGGTCCGCCTGGCGGGGGAGGGTCGGGTCGAGCCGATCGGGTCCGGCGGCCTCGCCAGCCTGTCGTCGGTCGTCCGCGCCGACGGTTTCGTGCTGGTGCCCGCCGACCGCGAAGGGTACCCGGCCGGCAGCACCGTCACCGTCCACCTGTTCGATCCCGGCGCCGGGGCCTGACCGGTATCATGGCGGCCACGTTCCTGCTCTACGCCGGCGCGGCGCTGGCCGAGATCGCGGGCTGCTTCTCCTTCTGGGCCTGGGCGCGTCTCGGCAAGTCCGTCCTCTGGCTGCTGCCGGGAATGGCCAGCCTCGCCGCCTTCGCCTGGATCCTGACCCGGATCGACGCCGATTTCGCCGGCCGTGCCTATGCGGCCTATGGTGGGGTATATATCGCGGCGTCGCTGGGCTGGCTGTGGGCGGTGGAGGGCGCGCGTCCGGACCGCTGGGACCTGGCCGGCACGGCCCTGTGCCTGGCCGGGGCCGCGGTCATCCTGTTCGGACCCCGGAACGTCTGAGGCGGCGTGCGTGAAGTTGGTTTTCCCAGAGGTGAGTGATGTCTGAGTCAGACCTGCGGCGGAAGCTGCGCGCCGCGGCCCGGCAGGAACAGTTCCTGGAGGTGGTCGGCCGCGACGAGGCCGCGGCCCGGTTCCACCGGCACCTGACCCTGGCTCCCGTCGGGTCCGAGACGGTCCCCCTCTCCGCCGCGCTGAACCGGGTGCTGGCCCGCGACGTGGCGGCGGGAGTCGACGTCCCGGGCTTCGATCGGTCCGGCGTCGACGGTTTCGCCGTGCGTTCGGCCGACACGGTCGGCGCGTCGGAGGAGCGGCCCCGCGTCCTGACCCTCAACGCCGAGGTGCTGACCCCCGGCCAAGCCCCCGCCCTGACGGTCGAGCCCGGAACCGCGACCCTGATCGCCACCGGCGGCATGGTGCCGCGCGGCGCCGACGCGGTCGTGATGGTCGAGCATACCGATGTGATCGACGGGGCCGAGATCGAGGGGGTGGGTGACGCCGTGCGGGTCGAGTTCCACCGCGCCGCGGCGCCCGGCCAGTTCATCGCCTATGCCGCCAGCGACATCGCGCGCGGCGAGACGGTGCTGCGCGCCGGCCGGCTCCTCACCTCGCGCGAGATCGGCGTGCTGGCCGCCATCGGCCGCGCCGAGGTCGAGGTCTGCCGCCGCCCGCGCGTCGCCGTCCTGTCCACCGGCGACGAGATCGTGGCCCCGGGAGAACCGATTCCCGCCGGCAAGGTCTATGACTCCAACGGTGCCATCGTCGCCGCCGCGGTCGCCGAACTGGGCGGCGAGCCGGTCCCGATGGGCATCCGCCCGGACGACGAGGCGGCGCTGCGCGACGCGGTGGAGCAGGGTCTTTCCGGCTGCGACATGATGATCCTGTCGGGCGGCACCTCCAAGGGCGCCGGCGACCTGTGCTACCGGGTGATCAGCCGCTTCACCGATCCCGGCATCGTCGTCCACGGCGTCGCCCTGAAGCCCGGCAAGCCGCTCTGCCTCGCGGTGACCGGCGGCAAGCCGCTGGTCGTGCTGCCCGGCTTCCCCACTTCCGCGATCTTCACCTTCCACGAGTTCGTGGCCCCCGTGATCCGGGCGCTGGCCGGCCTGCCGCCGGAGCGCGGCGAGACCATCCCCGCCACCCTGCCGATCCGCCTGACATCGGAACGGGGCCGGACCGAGTTCTCGATGGTCTCGCTGGTCCGTACCGACGCCGGGCTGGCGGCCTACCCGCTCGCCAAGGGTTCCGGTGCGGTCACCGCCTTCAGCCACGCCGACGGCTTCGTCGCGATCCCCCAGCACGAGGAGGCGGTGGAGGCCGGCACCGATGTCACCGTCCAGCTGATCGGCCGGGGCGTCGAGCCGGCCGACCTCGTGGTGATCGGCAGCCACTGCGTCGGCCTCGACCATCTGCTGGGGCTGCTCCAGCGGCGCGGCGTCACCGTCAAGGTGCTGAACGTCGGCAGCATGGGCGGGCTGACCGCGGCCCGGCGCGGCGAGTGCGACCTGGCCCCCGTCCACCTGATGGACCCGGCGACCGGCGGCTACAACGAACCCTTCCTGACCGAGGGGCTGACGCTGGTCCAGGGGTACCGCCGCCTCCAGGGCGTCCTGTTCCGCCCCGGCGACCTTCGCTTCGAGGGCCGCGACGCCGCCGGGGCCATGGCGGACGCCGCGGTCGATCCCGGGTGCCTGATGATCAACCGCAACCCCGGCAGCGGCACCCGCATCCTGGCCGACCGCGTGCTGGCCGGCGCCCGTCCCGCCGGCTACCAGGCCCAGGCCAAGTCCCACAACGCGGTCGCCGCCGCGGTGGCGCAGGGCCGGGCCGACTGGGGCCTCGCGATCGAAACGGTGGCGGCCGATTACCGGCTGGGCTTCCTGCCGCTCCAGCCCGAGCATTACGACTTCGTCGTCCCCGCCGGCCGCCTGGACCGCCCGGCCGTCCAGGCCTTCGTCGCCCTGCTGGCCGACCCGGAGACACGGCGCTGGCTGGAGGCGAAGGGCTTCAGCCCGGCACCGTCTCCCCGCTGAGCAGGCCGGTCGGCAGGCCGTCCATGCTGCGGGCGTTCTTCTCCCGGCGGTAGGCTTCCAGGCCCTCCTCGCCCTTCGCCGCCGCCCAGCGGTCCAGGTTGCGCCGGTCGTCGCGGTAATCGAACAGCGGCACGCCGTACCCGCAGGAGGTCTGGACCAAATCGACGTCCAGCAAGACGATCTGACGGGCGCCGGTCGGCTCCTCCCCGCCGAACGCCTCGGACAGCATGCGGGAATAGTCGTCACCGCCGCGCTGCAGGACCCGGCCCCTGCCGTACAGGCGGAGGATCGAAGGCGCGCCCTCGAACGCGCAGAACATGATCGTCAGCCGCCCGTCGGCCAGCAGGTGGGCCGCCGTCTCGTTGCCGCTGCCGGTCTGGTCGATATACGCGACCGCGCTCTCCCCGAGCACGCGGAAGGCGTTGGCCGGTTTCGGCGACAGGTTGACCCGCGTCCCCTCGGCGGCCGACGCCGTGAAGAAGATGTGCTGCCGCGCGATGAAGTCGCGGTGCGCGCCGGTGATGTGGGGGAACTGCTTTGCCATGCTGCCGTCGTGCTCCCGGAGTTCCGGTCACCTTACCGTGTTTCGGGCGCTGTCGAACAGCCAATCCTCCAGCACCGGCAAGGCCGTCTCCGTCCGCCTCGTGGAGGTCGAAAACCATCATCGAATGCGCGCTCATTATAGCTTTCAGGAGAAACTGTAGGAAGCTCACGGCGCCACGCGCTCGACCAGGCGTCGCAGGGTGAGGCCCTGGACGATGATGGTGAAGACCACGACCACGTAAGTGGCGGCCAGGATCATCGACTTCTCCTCGACCTCCGGAATGGAAAGCGCCAGCGCCACCGAGATGCCGCCGCGCAGTCCGCCCCAGGTGAGGATCGGGACGGTGCCCCGGACGAACGGTGTCCAGCGGTCCAGGGCCAGGACCGGCAGCGACACCGACAGGAAACGGGCGCCCAGCACCAGCGGGACCGCGACCAGCGGCAGCCAGCCGTAGGAGGTGTCCAGGCGCAGGACCAGCACCTCCAGGCCGATCAGCAGGAACAGGATGGAGTTCAGGATCTCGTCCGCCAGGGTCCAGAAGCCGAACAGATAGCGCTCGGTCAGGTCGCTCATGGCATGCCCCGGCCCCCGGTTGCCGATCAGCAGCCCGGCGACCACCACAGCGATCGGCCCGCTCATCTCCAGCCGCGACGCCAGCGCATAGGCTCCGGTCACCAGCCCCAGCGAGATCAGCACCTCGACCGAGTAGTTGTCGATCTGCTTCATCGCCTTGTACGCGGCGAAGCCGGCGGCCAGCCCGAGCGCCGCCCCGCCCAGCGCCTCCAGCGCGAACAGTTCGGCGACGCCGCTGAAGCCGGTGGCGCCGTGACCGGAGCCGGCCGCCACGGTCAGCGCGATGGTGAAGATCACGACGCCGACGCCGTCGTTGAACAGCGACTCGCCGGTCATGTCCATCTCCAGCGACTGCGGCACCTCCACCGCCTTCAGGGTGCTCAGCACCGCCACCGGGTCGGTCGGGCTGATCAGCGCGCCGAACACGAAGCACCAGCTCAGCGGCACCGGGACCCCCAGCAGGTCCGAGGCGAACCACAGGCCCACGGCCACGATCGTGGTCGAGAGCAGCACGCCGAACGTCGCCATGACGCCGACCGCCCAGGCGCGGCTGCGGAGCGCCGACAGGTTGACGTGGAGCGCCCCCGCGAACAGCAGGAAGGCCAGCATGCCCTCCAGCACCGTCCGCTTGAAATCGACCTGGCGGATGATCCCGGCCAGGTCCTGGTACAGGGCGGTTTCGGGAAAGGACAGCTCGACCAGCAGCAGCACGATCGAGGCGGCCAGCCCCATGACCAGAAGGCCCACCGTGTCCGGCAGGCCGAGGAAGCGGCTGTTGAGCCAGCCGAAGGCCGCCGTCAGGACGAGCAGCACCGCGATCAGTTCGAAGGGAGAGAGCATCTTTCACCGGGATGGGATGGGAAGGCTGACGGGACCGTCTGCCCCTGCTAACCGCCGGAACCCGGAAAACGTCCTCCCGGACGGCTCCCGCCCGTCCTCAGGCCCCCTCGGCCAGCTTCCGGCCCCGGGCGGCGGCCCGGTTCACGGCGGCATCCACCTCTTCCAGGAAATCCGCCTCCCCGCGCCAGAACGGCAGGGGACCCAGGGTCGCCGCCAGCACCGTCGGCGCGCCGGGCGGCGACGCCGCGCCGAACAGGTCGCCGGGGACAGGGCGGCCCTGCCAGAACGCGGCGGAGTCGGCGCGTAGCGGTGCGGGCGGCACCGGCGGCGGCTCCGGCACCGCCGTCTCGGCCCGCCCGCCGAGCAGGGCCACGAAATCGTCGCGCGAGCGTCCGCGCAGGCGGAACAGCAGGAAGGGGTCGGTGTCGAAACTCTCCGCCAGCAGGTAGTAGACCGCCGCCACGTGCTTGCACGGGTTCGACCAGTCGGGGCAGGCACACCGGGTCTCGAGATCGCCCAGCCTTGCCGGGAACAGCGGCGCGCCGGCCGCCTTGAAGGTGTCCTCCAGGGTTTCCGGCATCTCCCCTCCGATCAGGCGGGCGGCGCTCCAGGTATCCTCCGACACCGCTTCGCCCACCTTCCTCCACTGGGCGTCGGTCAGCGGCTTCATCCGGATCTCGACCTCGTAGGGCCAGGGGCGCGATCCCTGGACCTTGGCGGCGACCACTCCCGGTTCCACCGTGAGGTCGAGCACCTGTCCCTTGCGGGCATAGGTCCGGCCCCGGCCCAGCCGCCCGCCGATGTCGAAGGATTCCAGCACCTCGATCCAGCGCCGGCCCCACCAGCTCTCGGCGAAACCGCCGCGCTTGCTGCGCGCCTTGATCCCTCCCCTGGCCTCGCGCGGGCGGGTCGGTCCCCATTCGTACCAGGACATGACGGTGTTCCTCTCTTATTCCACCGCGTCGCGGCCAAGGGCCAGCAGGTCGCGGAGCTGCGACGTGTCCAGTTCGGTCAGCCAGTCCTCGCCGGCGCCGACGATGGACTCCGCGACGCTCCTCTTGGCCTCGATCATCTCGTCGATCTTGTCCTCCAGCGTGCCCGCGCAGAGGAACTTGTGGACCTGCACCTGGCGGGTCTGGCCGATGCGGAAGGCCCGGTCGGTCGCCTGGTTCTCCACGGCCGGGTTCCACCAGCGATCGTAATGGAACACGTGGTTGGCGGCGGTCAGGGTCAGGCCGGTGCCGCCCGCCTTCAGCGACAGCAGGAAGACCGGCGGCCCCGAACCGTCGCCGGCCTGGAAGCGCTCGACCATGCGGTCGCGTTTCGCCTTGGGAACGCCGCCGTGCAGGAACGGCACCTCCCGGCCGAACCTGTCCTGAAGATGGCGCTGGATCATCCCGCCCATCTCGGTGAACTGGGTGAAGACCAGGGCCTTCTCGCCCACCGCCAGCACCTCCTCCATCATCTCGGTCAGCCGGGCCAGCTTGCCGGAGCGGCCCTCGATCGCCGTGTTGTCGCCCAGGAACTGGGCCGGGTGATTGCACACCTGCTTCAGCTTCGCCAGGGTCGCCAGCACCAGCCCCTTGCGGCGGATGCCCTCGGCCTGCTCCATCTCCGCCAGGGATTCCTCGACCACTGCGGCGTAGAGCGACGCCTGCTCCCGGGTCAGGGTGCAGAACACCTTCATCTCCAGCTTTTCCGGCAGGTCGTCGATGATGGAGCGGTCGGTCTTCACCCGGCGAAGCACGAAGGGGGCGGTCAGGCTCTTCAGCCGCGCCATGGCGCGCTCGTCGCGCCGGGTCTGGATGGGGGTGAAGAAGTTCCGCTTGAAGGCGGCCTGGGTGCCGAGGAAGCCGGGGTTCAGGAACTCCATCAGCGACCACAGGTCGCCCACGTTGTTCTCCACCGGCGTGCCGGTCAGCGCCACCTTGTACCCGGCCGGCATCGCGCGGGCGGCCTTCGCCTGCCGGGTATCGGCGTTCTTGATGTTCTGGGCCTCGTCCAGGATCACCCCCGTCCAGGGGACCGACTTCAGCGCCTCCGCGTCGCGCTGGAGCAGGGCGTAGCTGGTCACCACGATGTCGTGCTTCAGGCACTGGCGGCGTAGCGTCGCGGCGGTCTTCTCCCGCGCGGCGCCGTGGTGGATCATCAGCTTCAGGCCGGGCGTGAAGCGCGCCGCCTCCCGATGCCAGTTGCCCACGACCGAGGTCGGGCAGACCAGCAGCACGGTCGGCTTCTTTTCGGACGTCTCCCGGTCGTGCTGCACCAGGGCCAGCGTCTGGACCGTCTTGCCCAGGCCCATGTCGTCGGCCAAGCAGGCGCCCAGGCCCCAGCGCCGCAGGAAGGCCAGCCAGGAATAGCCCCTGCCCTGGTAGGGCCGCAGGGTTGCTCGCAACCCCTCGGGTGCTGCCAGCTCCGCGACCGGCTCCCGGCCGGTCAGCCGGCCCAGCAGGTCGTCGATCCAGCCCTCGGCGGCGATCCCCTCCACGTCGGCGTCGTCGCCGCCGCCCAGCGCCAGCCGGACCAGGTCGCGGACGCTGGCCTGTTCGCCCCGCCGCTTCAGGCGCGCCGCCGCCTGCCGGATCTCCTCGGCGTCCAGCAGCACCCATTGGCCGCGCACCCGGACCAGCGGCGTCTTCAGACGGGCCAGCGCCGCCAGGTCCTTGGCCGAGAGGGTCTGGTCGCCCAGCGCCACTTCCCAGTCGAACTTGACCAGATCCTCCAGGGACAGGCCGCTGCCGCCCTGCATCTTCGACGGGCGGACCTTGGCGCGGGCGCTGATCCGGGTCTTCGTTCCCCGCGCGGTCCACCAGGCCGGCAGCAGCACGCCGAACCCAGCCTGTTCCAGCCCCGCGGCAAAGCGGGTCAGGAACTCCACCGCCCCCGCGGCGTCGGTCTCGAACCCGTCGGGGATGCCGCGCTTCAGGCTGGCTTCGACCGGCGGGCACAGCCGCCCGGCCTGGCCGAAGCTCAGCAGCAGGAATTCCCGCAGGTCCGCCTCGCCGCCGGTCAGCCGCGCCAGGTCGCCGCCGCCCTTCGAACCGCCCTTCCACAGGTCGGACGCCGGCACCAGCAGGCTTGGATCGTCGTGGGACTGCAGCAGATAGCGCACCATCCAGGGATCGGCGGGGCTGACCACGGCGGGCGGGCCACCTTCGTCGTCGGAGTCGTCCTCGACGGGAACAGGCGGCTCCTCAAGCCGGAAGCACAGCCGGACCGGGCTTGCCGCCGTCAGGGCCACCGGCCGGCGCCACTGGGCGAGCCGCGCCTCGAACTCGCGGACGGCAGCCTCGTCCGCCCTGACCCGGGCGTCGGCCCCCGTGAGCGCAGCCAGCCAGCGGTCGTCGAGGGTCTTCCCCGCCGGCTTCGGCGGACCGCCCGGTTCCGCCCGGATCAGGAAATCCACCACGGCCGCGACGAATTCCGACAGCACCGCCGCCGGTCCGGCGTCGGGCGGTGCCGCGACCGGAACCCCGCCGGAATCCCTGGCCGGACCCACGGCACGGGCCGCGTCGGGCATGCACCGGGCCAGCCGGGCCAACGCCTGGGAGTCGCGGCCCAGGAACACGGGGCGCCAGCGGGCGAACACGGCATCGCCGGCGCGGACCAGGTCGGGAAGCACGGCGCCGCGCGCCGCGAGGGCCCCGGCGAAGCGCAGGGCCATGGCCCAGAAGACCAGATCGGGGCCGGCGAACAGGCCCGGGCCGAAGGTCCCGTCGGCAGGACATTCGGCCAGCAGCCGGACCATGTCGCCTAGTCCCAGCTCCAGCGCCGCCGTGTCCCAGGGTGCCGGGACAAGGGGCGCCTCCCCGTCGGGCAGCTCCTCCACCACGGGGCTGGAGGCCAGCGGCCCGTCCGGCCCCGTGGGCAGCCACACGGTGACGCGGTCAACCCCGGCCGCGAGTTCCATGACCTCGGCCAGATCGTCCAGCGCCTCCGCGCCGATGTCGAAGGGGTTCGAGGGCGGCCGCGGCTGCTTCGGCTTCCGCCCGCGCGGGGCTGCCAGCGGCACCGCGGCGGCCCGCGCCGTCTCGCCCCAGAGCCAAAGCCGGCCGTCCCGGAATGCGGCATGAAGGAATACGCTCATGGCGCGACCATAGCCGCCTTCGCCGGTCAGATCATCCTCTGGCCGAACAGGTCCTCCTCGATCAGCCCGATCTCCTCCGTCAGGTCGAAGTACCGGGCGTTCCAGGCCTCGTCGCCGCGCTTGCAGCCGTGCTCGTTGACCTCGCAGGTGTGGGCCGTGCAGATCGGGCGCAGGTGGGGGGCGACGGTGCAGCCGCGTGGCCCCATGAAAGGCAGGACGGGATGCCAGGTCGGCTCCAGCCTCTCGCCCCAGTATTCCAGCGCGAAGTCGCGCGTCAGGTCGCAATACATCGGCGCGCAGCAGGACAGCGGCTTGGCGCACCGGCTGCCGGCGCATTCGGGTTCGGTGTGGGCGGCCAGTTCGGCGTAGAGCGCGATCAGGCGCTGCCGCGGATCGTCGGGCATCGGCCTGTTCCTGGAAGCGGTCCCCGATGGTGCGGCGGCGCCGCGCCGGAATCAAGACCCTCCTGCCCGATCTATCGGGGCATCCGGCTGAATCCGGTCAACCCTTCTGTAAGGCAACCCAACGAATACCCATCTGTTAATAGATGTAACTGTCTAAAAGCGGAACCGGCGCCCGCCGCCGCGACCGTTTGCCACTCGTCGATGCAAGGAACCGCAATGAAGTCGCAGAAAAGTCAGGTTGGATCGATCAACGATCTCAACGCTCTGGTCGACGAGTATCTCGCCAAGGGCAACAAGATCACCCAGTGCCCGCCCGGTCCGTCCGAAGAAGTCGTCTACAAGAACCAGTACCGCAAGCGCCCCAAGAAGCCCGACGCCGCGGCCGCGCCGGCCGAGGCCCCCGCCGAGAAGACCGACGCGCCGACCGCGTCGGAGTAACCGAACCCGCTCCGGCACCCCCAGCGGGGCTCAGCCCCGCCGGGCCGTGTCGATGATCCCGGCCATCAGGTCGCGGGCGTGCTTCAGGCGGTCATGGCTCAGCCCCACCACCGGGAAGCTGCCCGATGTCATCACGCTGACCACGGCGTTGACATGGTCCAGGTGGCCGTCCAGTTCGGGCGAGGGTCCCTCCCTCCGACGTTCCTGGATCAGGTGGTCGCGCATCGCCACCAGGCAGCGCAGCACCCCCACGACTTCCTCATGGTACTGCTCCGGCTTCTCGGCAAGGACCCTGTCCAGCGTTTCCAGGGCCTTGCCGCAGGCGTGCCGCTCGATCACCTCCGGCCCGATCATGGCAGCCGCCTGGCGCCGCGCGCGGCGAGGTCGCGGTCGACCCGGCGGCGCGGGGAAGTCCCCTCCGGTTCCCGCCGGGTCAGGCGGAAATACTCGTCCGGGCGCTCCGCCGACCGGTTGCCGGCTTGGAAGATCGCCTGGCGCATGATCATCCCTCCTGCCAGGATCGCGAGCGAGCCCAGCACGGAAAGTCCCCGACTCGGCCGCTTCGACAGCGCGTTGACCGCGTGGCAGGCCAGCGGCACGCCCAGGCCGAGGGCCAGCGCCCCGGCCTTGTAGCCGATGCCGATCGGTCCCTTGCGTAAGGGCTGGCCGACGCCGGCCTCGTGGTGGCGCCGCTCCGCCAGGGCCGAGGCCACCAGTTCCCCGGCGACGGCGATGGCGGCGAGGCCGTCGAGCCGCCGGCAGTTCTCCGGATCGCCGGCGACCTGCTCGCAGAGCGACAGGGCCGCCGCCGCCGTCGCCATGGCCGAGGTGCCGAACTGCACCGCCATGGCGCGGGGAGCGGCCGCCCACAGGGGCGTGCTGGTGGCGCTCAGCAGCGCCGCGGTGTAGGTGCTCATGCCGGCGCCCAGGAAGGCGGCCGGGACCTGCACCATGTCGGCCGCGCGCCGCGCGCCGGACCGGCTGCCGTCCCGCCGCCGCTCGCCGGCCAGATGGCCCAGGGCGGTCAGGCCGCTGGCAAGGCCGAACCCGGTCAGGATGTAGGACCCGAACGACATGGGCGAGCTGGTCCGGTATATCCGGAGCATGTTGTAGAAGCGCTCGGGCGTCTTCAGGTCCGCGATCAGCAGCGGCGGCCCGGCCAGGGCGCCGGCCAGCGCCAGGTAGCGCCCGTTGCGCACGATCGTCTCGTCCCGTCCGTCGCCCAGGCGGTCGGCCAGCGTCGCGACGATCTGCGACGACCCGGCGATACCGGCGATATAGACGTAGGTTGCGATCTTCCAGTCGAACGGGCTCGGCTTCAGGGACGCCTGGCCGTAATAGGTCTCGCCGTTCCAGTCCTCGGTGGCGGGCCGGGGAACCGCCGCCTGCCTGACCGCGGCGTCCGTCATCGCCCGCTCCGTCCGGCCGACATCAGGGCCGCCGCGGCAAGCGTCAGTCCGGCCATGGCGGCGAGTCCCGACAGGAAGCTGGGCCGGACCCGCCCGCTCGCCCGGGTCGGCGCCGCGGGCAGGTTGTAGACTTCCGGCCGGTCGGTCAGCAGGAAGAAGGCGTTCAGGTGCTTCAGGCCGCCGGTCGCCCCCGGCGTGTCCGGCGCGCCGTAGAGATAGGCGTCCGTGGCGCCCTTTTCGTGAAGGCTCTCGACCCGCAGCCGGGCCCGGTCGAACAGCTCCT
This sequence comes from Skermanella rosea, assembly GCF_016806835.2. Lineage (NCBI taxonomy): Bacteria > Pseudomonadati > Pseudomonadota > Alphaproteobacteria > Rhodospirillales > Azospirillaceae > Skermanella > Skermanella rosea. The sequence goes on from NZ_CP086111.1 coordinate 5,484,257, forward strand.
CCACCTCGCCGAACTGGATGCTGTCGGTCGGACAGGACTTGGCGCAGGCCGGCTCCAGCCCCCCCTTCAGCCGGTCGTAGCAGAGCGTGCATTTGTGCGCCTTGCCGTCCGCCGGGCTCAGCTCGACCACGCCGAACGGGCAGGCCGGCACGCAGTAGCCGCAGCCGTTGCAGATATCCTGCTGGACCACCACGGTGTCGAACTCGGTTCGGAAGATCGAGCCGGTCGGGCAGGCCTCCAGGCACGGAGCGTTGGCGCAGTGCTTGCACACGTCGCTCATCATCAGCCAGTTGCTCTGGAACGGCGCCATATCCCGGGCGCGGTCGTCGCCGCTGCCGATCTTCTCGACGAAGGCGACGTGCCGCCACGTATCGGCGCCCAGGTCGCCGGTATTGTCGTAGCTGTGGCCGGTCAGGCCCAGGTTGTCGGCCGGCAGCCCGTTCCATTCCTTGCACGCCACCTCGCAGGCCTTGCAGCCGATGCACAGCGTCGTGTCGGTGAAGAAGCCGTAACTTTTGCCCGGCTCGATCTTCGTGCCGCAGGTCAGTTCCGACTCGTCCGGGATCACCCCGTTCGGGAAGGATTCCGCATAGTCGAGTGCCCGGGGGTGGACGCCCATCAGTCTTCTCCTCGGGAACCGTGATGCCGCATCAGGCGTCCGCGCCTGATATTGCAGACCAGCGCCTTGTTCTCGTGCATGCTGGTGTTGGGATCGCCGACCACCGCGGTCAGCACGTTGGCGATGTCGCCGGTGGCATAGCCCTTCCAGCCGAAGTGCCAGGGCATGCCGACCTGGTGGACGACCAAGCCCTCCGCCAGGCGGAACGGCTGCATCCGGTCGGTCACCAGCGCGCGCGTCTCGATCTCGCCGCGGAGCGTCGAGATCACGATCCAGTCGGTGTTCCCGATGCCCAGTTCCCGCGCCAGCTCGGTCGGGATCTCGGCGAACCCCTCCGGCTGAAGCTCCGCCGTGACCGGGACCGATCGGGTCGGCGTGCCGCCGGAATGGTGCTCGGTCAGCCGGTATGTCGTGAAGGCGTAGGGGAAGCGCGGATCGCCGGGCTCGGCCAGCTTGTTGTCGGCCTCCTCCCAGCGCTTGGCGACCGGGTTGGATTGCCGTCCGTAGAGGGGGTTGCGGACCGGGCTTTCCAGGGGCTCGTAATGGGTCGGCAGCGGGCCGTCCTTCATGCCGGACGGGGCGAACAGCGACGCCTTGCCGTCCGCGATCATGATGAAGGGGCTGCGGCCGTCCAGCGCTTCCATGCCGACCGGGTGCTTGCTCCAGTCCGGGTCGTATCCGGGCGCCTTGGTCTTGGGGAAGTCGATCGAATCGTCGCCGACCCAGCTCTCCTTCTCCTCGTCCCACCAGACCAGCCGCTTCTTCTCCGACCAGGGCTTGCCCTCGGGGTCGGCGGAGGCCCGGTTGCACAGGGTGCGGCGGTTCTCGGGCCAGGCGAAGCCCCAGCCCAGGTGGGTCCCCGGTCCCTGCGGCCCATCGGCCCGGCGCGAGCGGGACTGGTTATGGCCTTCCTCCGGGAAGACGCCGCAATAGATCCAGCAGCCGCAAGCGGTGGAGCCGTCATCCTTGATGTCGTTGATGCCGGTCAGCTGCTTGCGCTCGACCCAGGTATAGCCGTTGATCTCCTTCAGCACGGCCTCGGCGGACGGGTCGCGGTCCGGCCCCCTCTCCGGATAGTCCCAGGTCAGGTTCCGGATCGGCAGGTCCCGCTCCTTGTCGCTGTCGGCGTACAGCGCCTTCAGGCGCAAGCCCAGGTGATAGATGAACCAAAGCTCGGACTGGCTGTCGCCCGGGCCGTCCACCACCTTGTCGTGCCACTGCAGCAGCCGGTGGGTGTTGGTGAAGGTACCGTCCTTCTCGCCGGCCAGCGAGCCCGGCATCAGGAAGATCTCGGTCTTGATGTCCTCCGGCTTCAGGTCGCCGTCGCGCACCAGATGGCCCTGGTACCAGAAGGACGCGGTGTCGGTCTCGGCGCAGTCGCGCACCACCATCCAGTCCAGCTCGGCCATGCCGGCCTGCACCATCTTGGAATTGCTGCCGCCGATCGCCGGGTTCTGGCCCAGGAAGAACATGCCGCGGATCACCCCGTCGCGCATCGCCAGCGTCTGGGGAAGCTGGCTGTGGTCGCCGACGATCTTGGGCAGCCATTCGAAGCCGAAACCGTTGGACGGGGCCGCATGGTCGCCGTACCAGGCCTTGAGCAGGCTGACCATGTATTTGGGGAAATTGTGCCACCAGCCGGTCGGCGTCTGCTCGGTGTCCAGGTACTGCTCCAGGTCCTTGTGCGGCCGGTAGGCGTGGGGCTGCTGGAGATATCCGGGCAGCATGTCGTACAGGGTCGGGATATCGGTGCTGCCCTGGATGCTGGTGTGCCCGCGCAGCGCCAGCACGCCGCCGCCCGGCCGCCCGACATTGCCCAGCAACGCCTGGATGATCCCGGCGCCGCGGATCATCTGCACGCCGGTGCTGTGGTGCGTCCAGCCGACCGCGTAGCAGATCGCCCCGGTCCTGTCCCGGCCGGAATTCCGGGTGATCGCCTCGCACACCTTCAGGAAGGTCGGGGCCGGGCAGCCGGTCACCCGCTCGACCATCTCCGGCGTGTAGCGGGCATAGTGCCGCTTCATGATCCGGTAGACGCAGTTGGGGTGCTGGAGCGTGCGGTCGTGGGGCGGCGGCCCCTCGCTCATGGTCTTGGAGGTGTCGTTGAAGGACTCGGTCGTGGTCGCGTGGTGCTCAGCCAGCGACGACGGCACCTTCATGCCCTCGTACTGCCAAGTGTCGAGCACGTAGCTCTTCTTTTCCTCGTCCCAGCCGGAGAACACGCCGTCCAGCTGCTCCGGGTCCTGGTAGTCGGGCGAGATGACCATCGCGATGTTCGTGTATTCAAGGGCGTATTCCTTGAACCACAGGTCGTTTTCCAGGATGTAGCGGATGATCCCGCCCAGGAACGCGATATCCGAGCCCGCCCGCAGCGGCGCGTGGATGTCGCACATGGCCGAGGTCCGCGTGAAGCGCGGGTCGGCATGAACGATCGTGGCACCCTTTTCCTTCGCCTGCATCACGAAGCGGAAGGCGATCGGATGGTTCTCGGCCATGTTCGACCCCATCACCAGGACGAAGTCGGAATTGGCGAGATCCCACTGGGCGAGCGTCGCCGCTCCCCTGCCATAGGTGGCACCCAGACTGGGCACCGACGAACTGTGTCAGACGCGGGCCTGGTTCTCGATCCAGACCATCCCCAGGCCGCCCGAGAACAGCTTCTTGATCAGGTAGTTCTCTTCGTTGTCCAGGGTGGCGCCGCCCAGCGAGCCGAGGCCCAGCGTGTGGTTGACGGTGGTGCCGTCGGGCAGCTTGTGGACGAAGGTCTCGTCGCGGGTCTGCTTGACCAGATGGGCGATGCGGTCCATCGCCCAATCCATCGGCTTCGCCTCCCACCGGTCGGAGTGGGGCGCCCGGTACAGGACCTTGTCGATCCGGTCGGGCATGGTCATGAGGCCCAGGGTGGCCGCTCCCTTGGGGCACAGGGTCCCCTGGTTGATCGGGCTTCGCGGGTCGCCCTCCACATGGATCACCCGGCCGTCCTTGGCGTACATCAGCTGGGCGCAGCCGACCGCGCAGTAGGGGCAGATGTTGGTGCCGACCGTGTCCGCCTCCTCCAGCCGGGGCCTGAGGCCCCGCGACATCGAGCTTTCCGCCGCCTTGGTGGCGGAGGACTGGCCCGCGATCTGGCGCGGGACGGACCATTCGCGGACGAAGCTCCCGATGCGCTCGGGGATCGTGCGGCTGCGGATGCGTTTCATGGTCGTGCCCTCGCTCTGAATCTCGTCACCGGCGATTCACCGGCCGGTCCCGTCGGCCAGCCACATGTCCTGGACGATGCCGGCGATCCGGCCGTCGGCATCCTTGTAATGGACGGTCACCCGTGCCTGGGACCGCTGGAGGCCCGGCAGGTCCTGCGGCTCGACCGGCGCCGAGGGCGCCAGGACGAACAGCATCGGCTGGCCGTCCTCCGGCTCCATCTTGAACCGCCCTTCCTGGACGATCGTGATGGTGCCGGTCATGGTCTTCAGCGCGGACTTCATGGACCCGGACCTTTCGCCCTCGCGGCGCCTTTACCGTCGAAACTCCCGATTTGGTAACGACGGTCAGGGCGGGAGGTTCCCAAGAATGATTCGGGGTTCGGAGCCGGCGGCGGATTCGACGGCGCCGACCACCGCGGCATGGTCATGACCCAGTGCCCGGAGCGCCGCGACGCACGCCTCCGCCCGGTCGGCCGGCACTCCGGCGAGCAGGCCGCCGGCGGTCTGCGGGTCGAACAGCAGGTCCGGCACGGGACCGTCGGCATGGGCCGCAGCCGCGGCGTTGCCCGGATGCAGGGTGCTGCGGACGCCGGCCTCCAGCAACTCCGCGGCCCCGTCCAGCGCCGCGACGGTCGCGGGATCGAGTCGGATGTCGGTCCGGGAGGCCGCCATCATCTCGACCAGATGGCCGAACAGGCCGAACCCGGTCACGTCGGTGCAGCCGCCGGCCCCATGCTCCGCCAGGCAGCGCGCGGCCGATCCCGACGGCTGGTCCATCGCCGCGAGCGCCCCCGCCACCCAGCGTGCCCGCGCCCTGCCCCGCATCGCGCCGGCGAGCAGCACCCCGGTGCCGAGCGGCTTGGTCAGGATCAGCCGGTCGCCCGGCCGGAGACCCCCCTTGCGCAGCAGGCGCGCCTGCTCGACCGAGCCGGTGACGGTGAAGCCCAATGCCGGCTCCGACGCTTCCGCACTGTGGCCGCCGACCAGCAGGGCGCCCGCGTCCCGCAGCACGTCCAGCCCGCCCTTCAGCATCTGGAACAGGTCGTCCTCGACGATGTCCGGCCGCCCCGGGGGTACGCAGGCGATCGCCAGCGCGGTCGAGGGCTCCGCCCCCATGGCGTGGATGTCGCCCAGCGCGTGGTTGGCGGCGATCCGGCCGAACAGGTAGGGATCGCCCGTGAAGGCGCGGAGGAAATCGACGGTCTGGACCATCAGCCGCCCGGCCGGCGGGGGCTCGATCACCGCGGCGTCGTCGGCGCCGGAGTCCAGCCCGAGCCGGCGCAGCGCGCCTTTCAAGGCACCGGCCGGCACCTTGGCGCCGCAGCCGGCGCAGCGCGGTTCCGCCCCCGGCCCCGGCATGGGTTTCGGCGTCATCGCCGGGAGCTCCTGGAACTTCCTCATGAAGCCCCGGTCGATCCTGTCCTTCAGCGCCCAGGCCCAGCGCCCTTCCGCCGAGAAGCCCCCGCGCGAGGCGACGGCGTAGCGGTCCCCGGTGCTGATCAGCTTCAGGTAGTTCCGCTGCGGGGTGAAGGGCACCGGCGGCTCCCCGGCCAGGGCGCGGCGCAGGTTGCCGGTCAGCGGCGGCCCTTGCCGGACCGCGAAGACCCCGGCCTTCTCGCGCGGGTGTTCCAGCACCGCGGCCACGTCGCCCACCGCGAACACCCGGTCGTCGTTGACGGAGCGGAGCGTCGCTTCCACCGCGACGAAGCCGCGCTCGTCGAGCGTCAGCCCCGTCCCGCGCAGCCAGGGCGCGGCACCCGCCTGGACCGCCCACAGCGCCTCGTCGAACGCGATCCGCCGGCCGTCGGCGCAGACCAGGGCCCCCGGCTCGACCGCGGAAACCTCGGCGTCGGTGAGCACCTCGACCTCCCGCTCGGCCAGCAGGCGGTCGAAGCGGTCGCGGACCCGCGCGCTGTCGTTGGCCAGGAGCCGGCCCCGCGTCACAAGCACCACGCGGGGCCGGAGCGCCGCCTTTCCTTCCGCCGCCATGAGACACTTCAGCCGGTGTTCGATCGACAGCGCCAGCTCCACGCCCGCCGCCCCGCCGCCAACCACGGCCACGTCGAGCCGCCGGTCGGCCGCGCGGACCCGCTCCACCACCGCCGCCCAGCGGCCGGCCAGCCTGTCCACCGGCTTGACCGCCGTCGCGTGCTCGGCCGCACCCGGAACGTCGTGGGCCCGCGGCGTCGACCCGATGTCGAGCGACAGCACGTCGTAGCGCACCGGCGGCCGGCCGGTCAGCAGCACGGCGCGGTTCGCCCGGTCGATCCCCTCCGCCTCGGCATGGATCAGCCGCGCGCCGGCGAACCCCGCCAGCTTCATCAGGTCGATATGGCAGGCGTCATGGTCGTAATGGCCGGCGATGAAGCCCGGCAGCATGCCGGAATAGGGCGTTTCCACGTCCCGGGTCACCAGGGTCAGCCGCACCCCCGGCATCGGCCGCATGCCGAAGCTTTTCAGCACCTGGACGTGGGAATGGCCGCCGCCGACCAGCACCAGTTCGGCCGTGGTCCCATTGGATGAAGCGGCGCCGATCACAGGCGCCACAGCCGGATGCCTTCCGGCGCCGCGGCCCGGTCCAGGCATGACTTGACGTCCACCGCCAGCCCCCGCCCGCCGTCGAGCAGCCGGGCGATGCCGGGCCAGCCCGCCTTGAGGTAGCCGGCGTGCGGGACGGCCAGGATCACGGCGCCGGCCGGCGGCAGGGCGTCGAGCGGCAGCAGCTCGATGCCGTACTCGTGCCGGGCCTCGGCCGGGTCGGCAAGGGGATCGTGCAATGCCACGGAGACGCCGAAGCTTTCCAGCTCGCGCACGATGTCGACGACGCGGGTGTTGCGGATATCCGGCACGTTCTCCTTGAAGGTCAGGCCCAGGACGGTGACCCGCATCCCGCTGCCCGCGCCGCCGCCTTCCCGCATCAGCCGCTTGACGGTCTCCTGCGCGATGAAGGCCCCCATGCCGTCGTTGATCCGTCGCCCGGCGAGGATCACCTCCGGCTGGTATCCCGCCTGTTCCGCCCGGTGCGTCAGGTAATAGGGGTCCACCCCGATGCAGTGGCCGCCGACCAGCCCGGGGGTGAAGTTCAGGAAGTTCCACTTGGTCCCCGCCGCCTCCAGCACATCGCGGGTGTCGATGCCGAGGCGCTGGAAGATGCAGGCCAGTTCGTTCATCAGGGCGATGTTCAGGTCGCGCTGGGTGTTCTCGATCACCTTGGCGGCCTCCGCCACGGCGATCGAGGGCGCCCGGTGGATTCCGGCGCGCACCACCCCGCCATACAGGGCCGCGACCCGGTCGAGCGCCGCCGGGCTGGACGCCGAGACCACCTTGGTGATCGTCTCGAACCGGTGCTCGCGGTCGCCGGGATTGATCCGCTCCGGCGAATAGCCCACCTCGAAGTCGCGGCCGAACGCCAGCCCGGACCGCGTCTCCAGGATCGGCACGCATTCCGCCTCGGTGGCGCCGGGAAACACCGTCGATTCGAAGACCACGAGGTCGCCGCGCTTCAAATGGTCCCCGACGGCGCGGGACGCGGCCAGCAATGGCCGCAGGTCGGGCCGTTTCGCGTCGGAGATCGGCGTCGGCACCGTGACGATATGGACGGTCGCCGCCGCCAGGGCGGCGGGGTCGTCGGCCAGCTCCAGCCCAGCCTCCGCCAGCGCCTCCGCCGTGACCTCCCCGGTCCGGTCGAGATGCCGGCGCAGTTCGGCGATGCGGCGGGAATCGATGTCGAATCCGATGACCCGATGGCCGTTCCGGCCGAAGGCCACCGCGATGGGCAGTCCGACATATCCCAGCCCGACGATGGAGATGGCGTGATCGCTGCGCATGGACCCGGTGTCTTTCGGTCTGGAGGAGGGCGGGAACGGACAGATAGCAGATAGGCGCGCCTGCGGGAAATCCGATGGCCGGCCCTGCCGGACGGAAAAAGCCCCGGTGCGCGGGGTCGCGCACCGGGGTAAAGTCTGGCTATCGTCGCACTCTCGTGCGTGCACGGCCCCCCTCTCCTGCCGCAATGGCAAGGGCCCATGCCTGGGAACGGCTACCGGATGGTCCTGACGGAGACCTTGGCCCCGGTGCCGAATTGGGTGATGGTGACCGGCGGGGCGTTCGGATTCGCCGTCACGTTGCTGGAGAACGTGGCCTCGTGCCGGTTCCCGTTCTGCGTGATGGTCGCCGCCATGGTGCCGGTCTGCAGGCCGGCCGCCTGATTGCGGTTGCCGGTCTGGTTGACGACCGCGAAGTTGCCGGACCCGGACTGGAGGAGGGAAGTCTCGTTCCGCTGTCCCCTCTGCCGGGTCTCGAAGAAATTGTTCGATCCGTTTTGCGTGATCGAGACCGCATTGTCGCGTCCGATCTGGTCGATATAGGCGCTGCTGGACCCGGCGATGGCCGGACCGGAGCCGAGTGCCGCCAGGATCAGGGCGGAGAACAGGAGCTTGCGCATCGTCGCCTCCCGGCTGGAAGAGTGAAGGAGAAGGGGGGAAGCCCGGAGGCTTCCCCGAAGCGTGCCCCGGGGATCGATGCCGGACCTGGTATCAGTTCTGCTTGACGGCGGACTGGTTGCCGTTGCCGACCTGGGCCGTCGAGCCGTAGTTGCCGTTGCCGATCTGGGACATGCCGGAGCGGTTCTGCGAGCCGTGCTGCTGAACCATCGACTTGTTGGCATCGCCGTTCTGGTACTGCCAGGAGATGTTGCCCCCGCCCTTCTGCGTCAGGTCCAGCAAATTGCCGTCACCGTAGGCGGCCTGCATGCCGAAGTTGCCGATGCCGTCCTCCTGGAGGATGCCCGCCACGTTGTCGTCGCCCACCTGGATCTGTCCCGCGAAATTGCCGCCGCTGACCTGGTCGATCTCCGCCAGGTTCCGGCTGCCGGCCTGGGCCTGCGCGGCGATGTTGTCACCGCCTCTGGGTCTGGAGGTGGCGATGGCTTCGTTGTCGTCGCCCGACTGGAACTGGGCCGCGATGTTGCCGTTCGACGAGTGCCGTATGGTGACCTTGTTCCGGTTGCCGTCCTGCTGCTGGTACGCCCGGTTGTTCTCGACGTCGGGCTTGGCGAGGGTTCCCTTCTGGACGAGGATCGCCTGGTTCGAGGTGCCTTCCTGGAGGACGATCGAACCGTTGCCGTCGCCCACCTGTGTCTGCCGGCTCCAGTTCTTCGTACCGCTGACGACGGCCGAGGCGCTGTTTCCGTCGCCCTTCTGGTACTGGAAGGACCGCGAGTCATAGCTGATCCCGTCCACCGGGGTGGAGTACTGCAGGTACCCGTTGTCGGTGCCGGTCTGCGACATGGAGGCGGCGTTGCCGTCGCCTTCCTGGGTGACGGTGATCTCGTTCCGGCTGCCGCTCTGGGCCGTGTCGTTGAAGTTGCCGTTACCGATCTGGTCGATATAGGCATAGTTGTTGTCCGCCAGCGCGGGTCCGGCGGCTGCGAGGGCGGCGAGGGCCACCGTGGAGAAAAGGATTTTCCGCATGGTCGTTCAGCCTCTCTTGATCGTAAGCGCCGGTCGCTCGCCGGCTTGACGCGGGGGAATGGACGGACGAAGGCCCGTGGGGACGCGCGGGAGCACGGAGGCTCCCGCGCCGGCCCGCTTAGCGCTGGGTCACGGTGGACCGGTTGCCGGAACCGTTCTGCGTCACGTAGGCGGCGTTCTTGGAGTAGTACTGCTCGACCTTCGAGTTGTTGCCGCTGCCGGTCTGCGAAACCAGGGCGTAGTGTTCGGAACCGTTCTGGCGGGTGGTGGAGACGTTCCACGAGCCGGCCTGCGTCACGTCCGATTCGTTGTCGTCGCCGATCTGGTACTGGTAGGAGACATTGCCGCCGTAGCCGGACTGGCTCAGCATGGCCAGGTTGTCGTTGCCTTCCTGCAACTGAAGGCCGTAGCTGAAGGCGGCGGTGCTCTGGGTCATGTGGGCTACGTTGGAGTCGCCCGCCTGGACCTGCTCGCCCTTGCTGAAGTTGCCGGTCTGCGTGACGTAGGCCTGGTTGAAGTCGCCGACCTGGGTCTGGTAGGCCGCCAGCCCGAGGCCGTTCGCCTTGGCCTCGGCGCGGTTGTGGTCGCCCCTCTGGAACTGGTCGATCAGGCCGAGCGTGCCGCCCTGCGTGTTGACGATGGCGACGTTCACGTCACCTGTCTGCTTCTGCTTCGTGGTCAGGAACGAACCGGTGCTCTGGTAGGCGATGGCGTCGTTGTGGTCGCCGTCCTGTTCCTGGTCGATCAGGTTGTTCGAGCCGATGCCCGGCTGACCGGCGACGGCATAGTTCTCGACGCCGTCCTGGTCCTGCAGGATGGTCTGCCTGGACCCGCCGTGCTGGGTCGCGATCGCGTTGTTCTTGTGGTTCTTCTGCTCCTGCGAGATCCGGTTCCTGCTGCCTGCCTGGGTCGCCTCGGCCTTCTGCTCGGTGCCGGTCTGGGTCTGGTCGATGCCGTACACGGTGGTGCCGAAGAAGTACGTGGTCACCGGGCGGTTGTCGGAGCCGGACTGGACCGCCGTGGCAAGGTGATCGGAGCCGGTCTGCGTCTGCGTCGTGTTGTTGCGCGCGCCGGTCTGGGTGATGTAGGCGTCGGAGCCGTTGCCGCCGGACTGGGTGACCTTGCCATACAGGTCGGCCCCGGTCTGCTTGACGTCGGCCATGTGGTTGTTGCCGACCTGATCGACATAGGCCGAGTTGCTGTCCGCCATCGCGGCGCCCGAGACGGTCAGTGCCGCGAACGCGACGGTAGAGAAAAGAAGAGTACGCATGGGTGTCTGGCCTCCTGAAGTTTAACGCCGGTAAATTCGGCTGATTTGACCTTGAAACGGTCCAATGAATGCCTTGAAGAAGGCGGGAGCATTGCTGCTCCCGCTGAATTTTTACTTCTGCGTGATGGTCGAGAAGTTGCTCATCCCTGTCTGGGTGGCGATGCTGCGGTTGCCGGCGCCCGACTGCTCCTGGAAGGAATAGTTGCCGGTACCGGACTGATGCGCTTCGGCATGATGGCTGGCGCCGAACTGAAGCTGCATGGCGTTGTTGGATGCGCCGTCCTGGCCGATCATGGCGAAGTTGTAGTTGCCGACCTGAATCTGCGTCAGTTCGTTGGAGGTGCCGGTCTGGACAGCTTCCAATTCATTGAAGTTGCCGTACTGGCCCTGTTCGGCGGTGCTGCGGGCGCCGACGCTGTGCTGCGTCAACAGCGCCTCGTTGCCGGTGCCGTACTGGGTCTGCTCGGCCCGGCTCGGGTTGCCCTGGCGGGACGAGGATGTATCACCGGTCTGGCCGATCGAGGCGGTATTGTCGCTGCCCAACTGGTCCTGCTTGGCGAAGGCGCCGTAGGACACCTGGGTGATATAGGCGTCGTTGTGTTCGCCGGTCTGGAGCGTGATGGCCTCCAGACGGGCATGATTGCCGGAGTTGCTGGCGGTCTGGCGCTGCTCGGCGACGTTCTCGGCGCCGCGCTGGTCGATCTTGGCCGACATGCCGCCGCCGTGCTGATCCTGGAGCCCCCTGTTGTCGTCGCCGCGCTGTTCCGTCTTGGCCGACTTGCGGACGTTGCCCGTGCCGGTCTGCTCCTGGCGGGCGTCGTTGCCGTCACCCCACTGGCTGATCCGGCCTTCGGTCCGGCCGTTCTGCGTGACGTCGGCGGAGTTGCCGTCGCCGTTCTGGTAGTTCTTGCTCCAGGACAGGCCACCGGCGTTGCCGGCCTGATCCTGCTTGTTGATGTTGCCGGTGCCGATCTGCTCGACATAGGCTTCGTTGCCAGCCGCGGCGTTGCTCGGACCTGCCTCGTTGGCGATGGCGGCGCTGGTGAGGGCGATCAGGGCGGCGGAAGCGAGAAGCATGCTGCGCATAAGATTTAGCCTTTCAGGTGCAAAAACAGAACTGGGGACCAGCAAAAATGGTCTAAGGAAAACACTTCGAGAACTTTCCGCAGGTTGGTGAGGAATAGATCAACCTGCGGATGTTCCATAATGAAGGGCGGGCTCACTACTGGACGGGAGCCGTCTTAGCCGAAGGAGCGCCTGGGATCGGGCTGCGGCCGTCGGGCAGCACATAGACCGGGGCCGGAGGGGCGGGCGGCAGGCCCGGCTGCACTTCGGGCTGGATCTGGCCTTCCGGGCTGGGCCGGACTTGGGGTTCGTCGCTCGGCGGCGGCTCGATCCGGGTGCCGTTCCGGTCGTTCTGGGCGTTCCGATAGTCCTCGAGCGTGGCCTTGACCGAGGTGACCCCGAACACGCCGTCCTTCTGCTTCCAGTGGCGGTCGATCAGCGGCTGGGCCAGCGACTGGTCCTTCAGGCTCCAGTAGCCGTCCACCAGGCCCTCGACCACCAGCGAATAGACCGCCTTCTCGATCGCCTGGCGGACCGCCAGCGTCGGCGGCTCGTTGGTCGTGAAGCCGGTCTCGATCTCCAGCAGTTCCTTGAAGCCGACATAGCGGAAGGCCCCGCCCTGGGCGCCGACCGAGTAGATCGTCTTGGTCGTGCTGACCGACTTCAGGATCTCGCCGGTCTGCACCGCGATGGCGCGGAGATAGACAGTCACCGTGTCGCGCCGATACTTCACGTCGCCGCCGATGCCGAGGAACCTGGCGCCGAGGCCGCCGGTGAAGGTATTGCTGTCGTAGCCGATGATGCCGCCGTCCAGGATGATCCCGGCGAAGGTCATGGGCGGCAGCGCCGGCTGGTTGCGCCCGCCATATTCCTCCCGGGTCGCCCGGATGATCTGGCGCTCCTGGAGGACCGAGGGGAGCGAGGCCCGCTCGACGGTGGTGAACCATTTCCGGTTCCCGGCCTTCTCCAGCGCCTGGACCAGGATGGTGGCGCCGCCCTGGGTCACCGCCCGGCTGTACTCGGAGAAGTTCTCGTTCGGCTTATTCTGCCCGGTCAGGTCGTCGAACCGGTAGACCGCGACCGACAGCCTTCGCGCTGGTTCCGGCAGCGAGGCCAGTTCGTCGAGGCTGACGGTCTGCTGCTCCAGCATGGGCTGCTCGGACAGGGCCAGTTCGGGGTGGGTCGAGGCGCAGGCCGACAGGGCGACCAGGCTGGCCGCGACAAGGGCGAGTTTCTTGAAATTCATGATCGGAGGTCTCCGTCGTCATCGATTGTCCGCGGGTTCTGGCAGGAGGTCCGGAGACGCTCAGAACCGGGGGATGGTGATGACGGAGGTGCCGCCGCCGCCGCTCAGGGTCAGGTTGATGTCGTTGCCGGCGCGGTTCCACTCGATGATCTGGTCATCGATCACGACGCGGCCGGCGTCCTGCGCGTTCTCACCGTAGATCTGCTCGGAAATCTGGCTCGCGACGCGGCTCAGGATGCTCGAGCGGATGATGCGGGAGAATTCGTCCTGCTGGGTCGTGGCCCCGTAGCTGAAATCCTTGGTCGAGGGGTCCTTGTACTTGTCGATGGCGCTGGCAATGCCGAGCAGATGGGCGGAGTTGCCGGGATAGCCGCCGAACGAGGGGTTGACCGGCTGATAGACCAGTTCTCCCGCGGAGGCCGAAGTGATAGCGGCAGCCAAAATAAGAGTGGAAAGCAGAGAGTATTGAGCGATCTTAGCCATTTTCGTCCCTATTTTTTAGTTACTGACTATGCGATGTCAGTACCGGGTCGATTTCATTGCCGGGCTTGGTTGTTCGTAGTCGCCGGCATGGCCAAGATATTATCGATTAACGGTATTTTAGCAAAATGCACGTTCGATTATAAAAAACATATAAAGTTTTATACTTTCTCGAGGCGGAACTTCTCCCCGGAGGCCCCGTTGTGAGCGCCGAGCGCTACACAGGTTAATGAAATATGAATCCGGGCCGGGGTAGCCGCCTCCCCATCGCGGTTCCCTTCCGGCAATCCAGGGTCGTACCCCTTGGGGGCCGCCCTTTCCGGGGCCTGGGCGCGGCCGGTCGGCAAATGGGTAGTCTACCGCCCGGACCCCTGGAATCCGAAACTGATTTTCCGCATGGCAGGAGGTGGACAGGTCCATCCGTTTCCACGGCCTCGGCAAGGAACCCTGAACTTCTCCAACCCGTTCTCCGGGTTCCGGCGCAAGGCGCCTTGGTGGGAGACAGGGATCATGAGAAGCACAGCACTCGCCGCTGCCTTGGCTGCGGGCGTCCTGGCGGCGGTCGCCCCGGGGGGAGCCCGGGCCCAGGACGTCAAGGAAACCGTCTGCGCGCAGGGAACCTATTCGGAGCCATGCCCCGAGGTGATCTGGTGCCCGGCGGAAAACTGCGGGATCGGCATTCCGCAGCCCGATGGCCAGCTCGATATCATTTCCTCGACCGAGAAGAAGATGGAAGGCACGTCGCGCCGCCCGGTCCAGGCCGGCAAGCCGATGACGCTGGAGAGCATCACCGGCCGGGTGATCGTCTTCGAATGGGAGGACGCAGGCCAGGTCGAGCAGGCGGGATCGGACCTCACCATCAAGGACATCCTGTACGTCGTCATGCCGCCCGCCGGGCCGGGCTGATCCTGGACGGGCACAGGGCCGGACCGCGCTCCGCACCGGGGCATCCATCGAACGGCATTTGAACGGGAAGAAAATTTCATGATCAAGCTGCGCATCAACGGGCAGGAAAAGCAGTATGACGGCGACGGGGAGATGCCGCTGCTGTGGTACCTGCGGGACGAGCTGGGGCTGACCGGGACCAAGTTCGGCTGCGGCATCGCGGCGTGCGGCGCCTGCACCGTCCATCTGGAAGGCGAGGCCGTCCGGTCCTGCCAGACGCCGATCAGCGCCGCCGAGGGCATGTCGGTGACGACCATCGAGGGGCTCGACCCCGAGGGCAACCACCCGCTGCAGAAGGCGTGGCGCGCCCAGGCCGTTCCCCAGTGCGGCTATTGCCAGACCGGACAGATCATGCAGGCGGCGGCGCTGCTCAAGCAGACGCCGAACCCCACCGACGAGGATATCGACAGCGTGATGTGGGGCAACATCTGCCGCTGCGGCACCTATAACCGCATCCGCAGCGCGATCCGCGCCGCGGCGAAGGAGGCCTGAGATGGCGGCCACCCGACTGTTCAATTTCAGCCGGCGCGACGTGCTCAGGGGCATCGTCGCCGGCGGCGGCCTGGTGCTGGCCGCGCGTATCATGCCTTTGGGCAGCTCCGTCGCCCAGACCGCCGGTGCCTACGGCGCCGCCGCCATGCCGCACGGCACGGTCAACGACCCCAACGCCTTCATCTCGATCGGCAAGGACGGCATCGTCACCATCGTCTGCCACCGCTCCGAGATGGGCCAGGGCGTGCGCACCGGCATGCCGCAGATCGTCGCCGACGAGCTGGAGGCGGACTGGGCGCGGGTGCGCGTGGTCAACGCGCCGGGCGACGAGGAGCGGTTCGGCAACCAGGACACCGACGGGTCGCGGAGCACCCGGCACTTCATGCAGCCGATGCGCGAGGCCGGTGCCGCCGCCCGCATGATGCTCGAGGCGACGGCGGCGAAGCGCTGGGGCGTCGAGCCCGGCGAGGTCGAGGCGCGCAACCACGAAGTCGTCCACAAGGCGTCCGGCCGCAAGCTCGGCTATGGCGAACTGGCCGAGGAGGCAGCCTCCCTGGAGGTTCCGGCCAACGACCAGCTCCGCCTGAAGACGCCGGAACAGTTCCGCTACATCGGCAAGCCGATGCCGCTGGCCGACGGCTTCGACATCACGGTGGGCAAGGCCCAGTACGGCTTCGACACCTGGATGGAGGGGATGAGATACGCGGTGGTCGCCCGGCCGCCCGTGTTCGGCGGCAAGGTCGCCTCGGTCGACGACAGCGCCGCGCTGAAGGTTCCCGGCGTCGAGAAGGTCGTCCGGATCGAGGGCACCCCGGCGCCCGCCAAGTTCCAGCCGCTGGGCGGCGTCGCCGTGATCGCGAAGAACACCTGGGCGGCGATGAAGGGCCGCGAGGCGCTCAAGATCACCTGGGAGGACGGGCCGCACGGATCCTACGACAGCGAGGCCTTCCGCAAGCAGATGGAGGAGACGGCCCGCAAGCCGGCCAAGGTGGTGCGCGACGACGGCGACGCCGAGGCGGCCCTGGGCAAGGCGGCGAAGAAGGTCGAGGCGGAATACTACATCCCGCACCTGGCCCAGGCGCCGATGGAGCCGCCGGCCGCGACGGTGCGGATCCGGGACGGCAAGTGCGAGGTCTGGGCCTGCGTCCAGGCGCCCCAGGTCACCCGCACCGACGTGGCGGAGCGGCTGGGCATGAAGGTCGAGGACGTGACCGTGCATGTCACGCTGCTCGGCGGCGGCTTCGGCCGCAAGTCCAAGCCGGACTTTGCGATCGAGGCGGCGCTCCTGTCCAAGGAGATGGGCGGCGCCCCGGTCAAGCTGCTGTGGACCCGCGAGGACGACATCCGGCACGGCTACTACCACACGGTCTCGGTCGAGCGGATCGACGCCGGGCTGGACGACAAGGGCAAGGCGGTGGCGTGGCGGCACCGCAGCGTGGCGCCGACCATCACCTCCATCTTCATGCCGGACACCAAGCACCAGGGTCCGTTCGAACTGGGCATGGGGCTGGTGGACGTGCCGTTCGACATTCCCAACCTGCGCTGCGAGAACGGCGAGGCCGAGGCCCATGCCCGGATCGGCTGGTTCCGGTCGGTGTCGAACATCCCGCACGCCTTCGCGATCCAGTCCTTCGCGGCCGAGCTGGCGGCGGCCGCCGGCAAGGACCAGAAGGACTATCTGCTGGAGCTGCTGGGACCGCCCCGGGTGGCGGCGCTGGAATCGCTCGACACCCTGTGGAACTACGGCGAGTCGACGAAGGTCTATCCGGTCGATGTCGGCCGGCTGCGCCACGTGGTCGAGCTGGTGGCGGAGAAGTCGGGCTGGGGACGCCAGCTGCCCAAGGGTCACGGCCTGGGCATCGCGGCGCACCGCAGCTTCGTGACCTACGTCGCGACGGTGGTCGAGACGGCGGTGGCCGAGGACGGCACCCTGACCATCCCCCGGGTCGACGTGGCGGTCGACTGCGGCAACGTGGTCAACCCGGAACGGGTGCGTGCCCAGATGGAGGGAGCCTGCATCATGGGCCTCAGCCTGGCGCTGTCGAGCGAGATCTCCTTCAAAGAGGGCCGCGTGGTCCAGGGCAACTTCGACGACTACCAAGTCGCCCGGATCGACCAGGCCCCGCGGGAGATCAACGTCCACATCGTGCCGTCGAACTGGGACCTGGCGCCGGGCGGCGTCGGCGAGCCGGGCCTTCCGCCCTTCGCGCCGGCCCTGACCAACGCCATCTTCGCGGCGACCGGCAAGCGCATCCGCCGGCTGCCGATCGGCGACCAGCTCAGGGCCTGACGGCGGGGCGGCATCGGCGATATTTGAACAGCTGTTCAGATTGACAGGTGCCGCCGCCGCGCCTATGGTGCCCGGACCATTGGGGAGTAGCTACCCTCCCGCGGGCCACCCGCGGGAGGGGTTCGCGCCAACAGACTCGGGGATAGCCCGTGGCGCGTGCGGCAGCCGGACGTCAGGTTCGGAGGCTCGGCGAGACTGATGGCACGACCGCCGCCCGAAGGCCAACCGGGTGCGGGCGTGCTGTCCTGTTTCGTCTGGCCGGAGATACCCGGATGATCGGCGCCACTTCCTTCGCGCTCGCCTTCAGCCTGTCCATGGACTCCTTCGCCGCGGCATTGGGTCGCGGCGCCGCTCACACGCGCCCCGGCCTGCCCGAGGCGCTGCGCGTGGGCATCACCTTCGGCGCGTGCCAGCTGCTGATGTCGGTGATCGGCTGGGCGGTCGGCGCGTCCTTCGCCGAGACGGTCCAGGGCGTCGACCACTGGATCGCCTTCGCGCTGCTGCTGCTCATCGGCGGCAGCATGGTCCGCAACGCCCTGGCCGGGTCGTCGGACGACGGCGCCGCGGCGAAGCGCTCCGGCTGGCTGTCGCTGCTGGCGACCGGCGTGGCGACCAGCATCGACGCCAGCGCGGTCGGCGTCGGCCTCGCCATGGCCGACCTGGACATCGTCGTGACGGCGACGGTGGTGGGATTGGTGACTTTCCTGATGGGGTTCGGCGGAGTCATGCTGGGCCACGCGGCCGGTCCGCTGCTCGGGCGCCGCGCCGAATTGATCGGAGGGGTTGGCCTGATCGGAATCGGCACCAAGATCCTATTCGAACATCTGAAGTCGTGATGCATATTGTCCGGTACTGACCGGACGCGAGCCCATCAAGAGCCTGGAGAGCCTGCCATGTGCTGCCGCACAGCCGTCGAACGAGCCTTTTCCGAGATGAAGGCGTCCGGAGCCCCCGACCGGCACGCGCTCGAGGCCGCACTGATCATCCACCGTTTCCATCATCCCGAGATCCCGTTCGACGAGGCGCTGACCGAGGTGTCGCGCTGGACCGTCGGACGCCTGGTGCACTGACCGCCCGGTCCGGGCGGGACCGGGACGGCATGGGGGCGGCCGGATGCCGCCCCTCCGGTCGAGCCGTTCCTCAGGTAGCGACGCTGTCCAGTTCCCGCCGGCGGGCGTCGGGAATGTTCAGGCGGCTCGCCAGGAAATCCAGGTAGCGCCGCTCGGTCTCGGACCCGCCGCGGATCGCGATCTCCGACGCCAGATAGACCTGTTCGGCGGTGTCCTGGTCCCTGACCTGGCGGATGATGTCGTCGGTCGAGCGGGGTTGGCGGATCTCCTGCTCGACGATCTGCCGCTCCTCCGGTCCGGCGCCGGCCTTGTCCAGGTGCTGGATGATCCGCTGGCGCTCCTCGGCGGTGATCTGGCCGTCGGCGTTCGCGGCGGAGATCATGGCGCGGATCAGCAGCAGGGCCTGGTCCTCGTCCATCCGGGGTTCGGCCGGCACTTCCTTGGTCGGCTGGAAAACGCCGAGCGCGTCGAAGATCGGGGCGAAGGGGCCGCTGGCGCCCGTCTTCTGGGGCGCCGGCGCCGGCGCGGCGGCCTGATCGCTGCTGCCGCTGTCGCGGTAGGCCTTGTAGGCGAGGTAGGCCAGCGCAGCCATGCCGGCCTTGCCGCCCAGGCCCATGCCGCCCCTCGTCTTGCCGCCGCCGAGCAGCATCGGCGCCGCCGTCGCCAGGGCGGCGCCGCGCCCGCCGGTCCGTCCGGCGAGCCCGGATACCAGCATCGTGCCGAGCACCTTGGTCAGATTGGCCATGTCAGCCTCCCGTGTTTCATGTCGATGGATCGTTAACGATTGCCGGGCCCCGAGGTTCAGCATGCCCGGCGGCGGGGTCACCCCGAGGCCCTGGCCGGGCGGCCAGCGAGCGCCAAGGCGACCAGCGCGGCCAGCGGCGGGACGAAGGCGTCAGGTGATCCCAAGGTCCAGAGCGTGGCGCCGCTGATCATGCACCAAAGCACGGGGACGATCATCAGGCCCCAGCGCCACGGGCCGGACGCCAGCGCCACGATGCCGAGCGTGCCGACCGCGGTCGGATCCGGCGTCATGGCGAAGGTCTCCGCCTGCGCCCAGTCCCGCCCGGCCAGCACGCCGGCCAGCGGCTGGACCGCCAGGGCGAAGGCGAACAGGCCGAGCCGCCAGGGCCGGCCGGCGGCGAGGTCCAGCTTTCCGCCCAGCGTGCCCGCAAGGACCAGCAGCAGGGCCTGCGCCAGGAACAGGCCCGCGAACCAGGTCGCCGCCCAGTTGATGGTGGCGTAGCGGGCGTAAAGGAAGCTCCAGGCGACCCAGGCCCAGGCGATCGCCAGCAGGGCCGCGACGACGCGGCCCCGATCCGGGCCGCCGCGCGCCGCCAGCACCAGGACCGCGAGGCCAAGGGCAAGCGCCGCTAAGTGCGCCGGCCACAGGGCCGCGTTGTGAAGCTCGAACAGGCGGTGATAGGTCCGGGGCGAGAACAGCAGGAAATCGGAGAGCGTGTAGGTCCACCACTCCGACATCAGAGATCCTCGACATGGGCCGCCATGCGCCGGCGCATCGCCTCATCCGGCATCGGCCCGCGCGCGGCGGCCATGTTCTCCCGCACATGGTCGACGCGGCTGGTCGCCGGGATCGCGCAGGTCACGGCCGGGTGCGAGATGATGAACTTGAGCAGCAGCTGCGCCCAGGTGTCGCACCCGATCTCCGCCGCCCAGCCGGGCAACGCCTCCCCTTCCAGCCCGCGGGTCAGGGCGCCCTGGCGGAACGGCCGGTTGACGATCACGCCGATGCCGCGCTCGGCGGCCAGCGGCAGTATGCGCTCCTCCACCTCGCGGTCCAGCACGTTGTAGCTGACCTGGACGAAATCGAGCGGGTGGTCGCGCATGACCCGCTCGAACTCGCCGTGGCGCCGGCCCTCGGAGGTCGTGATGCCGACATAGCGCAGCCGCCCCTCGGCCTTCATGGCGAACAGCGTCTCCAGGTGCCGTTCCCACGAGAGCAGGTTGTGGACCTGGAGCAGGTCGAACCGGGGAACGCCCCAGAGGCGGCGCGACTCCTCGATCTGTCCCGGCCCGGCGGCGGGGGACGAGATCCAGACCTTGTCGGTCGAGAACAGGGCCTGCGGGTGGCCGAGCCGGCCCAGCCCGTGGCCGATCACCGCCTGGGACGAGCCGTACATGGGCGAGCTGTCGATCATCCGCCCGCCGGCCTCGAAGAAGGCGGCCATGACGTCGGCGCACTCGTCCCGGAGGACCGGGTCGTCGCCGACATTGAAGGTGATCCAGGAGCCGAGGCCGACCGCCGGCAGCGCCTCGCCGCTCGACGGGATCGGCCGGGTCAGCGGCGGCCCCGCTTGCGCCCTGCCCAGGGAAGGCGCCAGCACGGCTGCCGCCCCGGTCGCCGCCATCAGTCCCAGGAGGGCGCGGCGGCTGAGGCTCGGCGTTTCGGTCATCGGGCAGTCTCCATCTCGGGGGAACCGTTCCCCCTGAGATGGACTTCCCTGGGGCCGGAGTCAGGCCGGATCGTCGGGTTTCTTCGCGGCACGCCCTTCCGGCTGCGTCCTGTCCCCGCTCCGGGCCCGCTTGGACCGGGACAGGACCTTGAACCGCTCGAGCTGGTCCGGCTCGTTGTAGCCGCCCAGGAACAGGTCGCCCAGCGCCCGCCGGCTGAGCGCCCGGATGCGGTTGCGGATGGCGTTGCGCAGCGCCTCCTGGCTCATCTGGCAGCGTTGGCAGAGCTTGCGGAGCTTGCCGCTGGCGTCGCCCGACAGCCGGACGAGCCGGACCGTCACCGGCATGTCCCGGACCTCGGCATATTCGACCACGTTCGGCCAGGCCGCGCGGCGGCCGCGCCGGTCGCGCCAGGTCTGGTCTTCGGCATCGAACCAGCGGCCGTCCGCCAGGCAGCGCACCACCGTGCCGTGCTTCCGCCCGCAGTCCCGGCAGCGTTCGTTGGCGCTGACCGGCGTCGTGTCCGTATAGCGCACGCTCTCGCCCGAAGGATCGAGCTGCGGCCGGTATGTCGCCTTACGCCGTCCTGCGCTTCTCAACTCATGTCCCCTTGACCACCGGGCCACCATGCCACACCTGCACCGCGGCGGCCATGGGCCTCCCCGTGCCGGGGGATTACGCCGTTGGTTATAGATATACGCGCAGAAACCCGTCCTTGCGTACAGCTCCGGCGGTTTTCCAGAAAAATGCACCCCGGCGATGCACGATTCCCCTTGAACCGAACGCCGATCCCACTCATGTTGCAGTGCAGCAAGAGACGGAGCCGAGCGTTCCTCCGAACGGACGGACCCGGCTCCTCGACGCGATCAAATCATCACCATCTTTTCGGGAGACGCTTCCATGAATACGTTCGCTCCGTTCAAGGTTCCTGGCTTCGAGCAGTTCAAGGTTCCGGGCTTCGACTTCAACGCCGTGTTCGACATCCAGCGCCGCAACATCGAGGCCCTGACCGCCGCCGGCCAGACCTTCGCCCAGGGCATGCAGACCGTCGCCCAGCGCCAGGGCGAGATCGCCCGCCAGTCCATGGAGCAGTTCCAGGGCTTGCTGTCGAACGCCGCCCCGACCGGCCAGGTCCAGGACACCATCATCAAGCAGGCCGACCTGGTCAAGACCGCCTACGAGAAGAACGTCTCGAACGCCCGTGAGCTTCAGGACATCGTCTCGAAGGTCACGAACGAGGCTTCGGACATCCTGAGCCGCCGCGTCGTCGCCAGCCTGGACGAGATCAAGGCCGTCGCCCAGCCGAAGAAGGTCTCCGAGCGCACCGTCAAGGCCGCCTGAAGCAGGGTTCCAGGCCCTGACCGGGCCTGATCCGGAACCGAGGACTTCAGATTGTATCCGCTTGGGGCGGTGACAATGTGAGGTTCTCGGTCCGATGTGCTGGAATAGTGACTCGGTTGTGGTAGTGTCCACTGACCGAAAGGATATTGGGGAACGGGTTTCCGGCCCTTATTTTCATCGCGACGCGGCGCCTTGCCAGGAGCCGGGGATTCACAGGGAGAAGATGATGCGCGATATCGCCATTACCCTTGAGCAGGCTGCCCATTGGCTGAATTGCAGCACCGCCAAGGTCAAGGAATATCTGGCGGCCGGCCGTCTGCGCGCGTTCGAAGGCAAGTCGGGCGATGCCGCCAAGGTGATCTCGCTGAACGCGACCGTGATCCTGGCCGAGAGCCTTCCCCCGGAAGCCGGCATCTTCCAGATCGCCGAGAAGCGCGACTACGACTCGGCGCCCCGCCCGCGCCAGGCCGGCATGGGCCGCGAGCGTCCGCCGCTCGAAGTCGTCCGCACCTCCGGCCCGATCGTCGAGCGCCGCCCGCTGCGGCCCTTCGTGGCCCGCTGAGGTTTCCAGGATCCGGCCCGGCTTGCGGGATCGGCCCCCGCCCGACGGCGGGGGCCGATCCATGCCCGTCAGGACGATCCTTCGCCACCGGCCTCCGGCACCAGCGAGATGCCGTTGAGGCCCGCCGTGATGTCCGACAGCATCGGCACGTAATCGTCGCCGTGCCCGCCGGTGACGGCGAGCGCGTAGGAATTCCGGACGGCGGCGCCGAGCGGATTGGCGACGCCGGCCGCGTTGGCGAAGGACGACATGTAGGTCATGTCCTTCAGCGCGTTGCGCAGCGTGAAGCGGTGGGCGTTCCGGTCGCGCTCCAGCACATATTTGAAGAATGTCTGGTAGAAGCCGCAATCCATCCGGCCGCCCCGGATCACGCTGTCGAACACCGTCGGCGTCAGTCCCGCCTTGGCGCCCAGGGTCAGCGCCTCCGAATAGAGCGCCGCGTAGCCCATCGACAGGAAATTGTTGAGCAGCTTCATCGTATGGCCGGTCCCGGTCGGCCCGGTCTCGATGACTCGGCCGGCGAAGCAGTCCAGGACCGGGCGCGCCCGCGCGACGGCGTCGGACCCGCCGCCCACCATCACGTCGAGCGTGCCCTCCCAGGCGTCCTTCGGCGTCCGGCTGAGCGGCGCGTCGATCAGGGTGATGCCCTTGGGCTCCAGCTCGGCTGCGAGGCGGGTGGTCACCGCCGGCTCCGACGTCGAGCAGTCGATGATGAGCAGCGGCTTGCCGGCCGAGGCAAGGCCGTCCGGCCCGTTGATCACCGCCTCGACCTGCGGGCTCCCGGTCACGCAGAGCAGGACGATGTCGCAGGCTTCGGCCAGTTCGCGGGCGCTGCCGGCCTCGGCGGCGCCGCGCTGCTTCAAGTCCTCGACCGGCTCGCGGTTACGGTGGCCGAGCACGGTCAGCGGATAGCCCTTGCCGACGATGTTGGCGGCCATGCCGTGGCCCATCAGCCCGACGCCGATGAAGCCGATGCGTTCCTTGCCCATGGATTTTTCCCCTCGATTTTTCTTTGCGGATGGTGGTGGTTCAACAACGCTTGTCACAGCCATCCGCTCCTTTTGAATCGCAGATAGAGCCACAGGCAGACGGCCAGGATGACCGCGACCGTAGCCGGATAGCCGTAGCGCCAGTGCAGTTCGGGCATATGCTCGAAATTCATGCCGTAGAGTCCGGCGATCGCGGTGGGCACCGCCAGGATGGCGGCCCAGCCGGCCAGCTTCTTCATCACCTCGTTCTGCCGGATCGAGACGATCAGCAGGTTCGCCTCCAGCGCCGAGGCCAGCAGCTCGCGCAGGTTCTCGATCCGCTCCGTCAGCCGTGTGGTATGGTCCTGGACGTCCCGGAAATAGGGCTTCAGGTCCTCGTCGATCAGCGGCACCTCGACCCGCGCGAGTCGGCCGGCCATCTCGATCAGCGGCGTCACCGAGCGGCGCAGCACCTGGAGTTCGCGCCGGATCTCGTAGATGCGGGCGATCCGCTCCGGCGAGAAGGCGGCGGTCAGCACCTCCGCGGCGGTCTCCTCTACCTCCGCCTCCAGCGTCTCGACGATCGGGAAATACTTGTCCACGACGAAGTCGATGATGGAGTAGAGGACGAAATCGACGCCCTTGCCGAGCATCATCGGCACCGTCTCGCAACGCTTGCGCAGCTCCGCGTAGGAGGACGAGGCGCCGTGGCGCACGGTGATGACATAGCCGTGGCCGATGAAGACATGGGTCTCGCCGCACTCGACCCGGCCCGACTTCAGCTCGGCGGTGCGCAGGACCACGAACAGCGATTGCCCGTAGGCTTCCAGCTTGGGCCGCTGGTGCGCCCGGTGGGCATCCTCCACCGCCAGGTCGTGCAGGCCGAACCGCGCCTGGACGGTGTGAAGCAGCTCCTCGCTGGGCTCCAGCAGCCCGATCCAGACGAAATGGTCCGGCTGATCCGGCGGCTCCGCCTGGTCGATGCTCACCGAGCGGTTCCGATGGCCCCCGATATAGAGGGCGCTGTCGACCACCATGTCCATGGAGTTGCCCCGTCACGCGCAAAGCGTGATCATAGGCGCGTATGCGCGGACCTGTCGAGCGACGGCCGCCCGCGTTATTTCCTGCCCGACAGCGCCGCCTCGAAGTCGCCCAGCAACTCGATCATATCCTGGTGACGCCCGGCTCCGCGGAGCGACAGGCCCTTCAGCAGGACCTGCTCGACCGCCGACGGGATCGCGACGCCCAGGCGGGACGGCGGGACGAGGTCGTCCTGCTCGATCCGGGCCAGCGCGTCGGCCGGCATCTGGCCGGCGAGCGTGCGGTAGAGCGTGGCGCACAGGGCGTAGACGTCGGTCCAGGGTCCCTGGCGGCCGCCGGCATTGTACTGCTCCAGCGGGGCGTAGCCGCGCTTCAGGATCACGGTCAGGTTCTGCTCCCCCTGGGACAGGGCCATGCGGGCGGCGCCGAAGTCCAGCAACTTGGAGCGCTTGTCGTTGGTGATGTAGATGTTGTCCGGGCTGATGTCGCGGTGGAGCACGTTCCTCTCGTGGACCCGCGCCAGGCCGCGCATCACCGGCAGGATCACGCTCAGCGCCTCGCCGAAGGGCAGCTTTCCGCCGCGCTCGTTCAGCACCTCCTGCAGGGAGCGGCCCTCCAGGTATTCCATCACCATGTAGGCGGTGCCGTTCTCGGTGAAGAAGTCCAGCACGTCCACGATCTCCGGCGTGGTGCGGAACTGGGCCAGCAGCCGCGCCTCGTCCAGGAACTTCTCCATGCCGGCGCGGTACGGCCCTGCCTGCTCGGCTCCGCTGGGTGCCACCAGCGCGCTGGCCGGCATGCGGACCGAATACATGGAGGGGTAGTATTCCTTCACCGCGACCAGGGCATGCAGCCGCTCGTCGCGGCCGACATAGGTGATGCCGAAGCCGCCCAGCCCGAGCACCCGGCCGATCCGGTAGCGGCCGGTCAGCATGGTGTTGGGAGCCAGGATGAAGCCGTCGCGCTGGCTCGGCACATGGCGGTAGCCGCAGGCGGGGCAGACGTCGGTATAGCCGGGGGCGAAGCAGCTCGGGCAGACCCGGACCTCGGCCGCGGGCGCCCCCAGCCGGGCGGCGCCGGACCCGGCCATGGCGCCGTGGTCGAGCAGCCGGGTCGCCGCCGCCTCCGCGGGTTTCGGTTCGGCCGCCTTCGCGTCGCCGGACCGGCCCGCCACCCAGTCGCCGCGGCCCTCGGTCGTCCGCGGTTCCGGCTGGGGCACGGCGGCCAGCAGCTCCTGGAGCGACGCCAGCTCCCGCTTGCGCTCGGCCGGATCGGTCAGGTCGGACACCACCAGCGTCTCGAAGCCGTTGCGCGCGACCAGGGCGAACAGCCGGGTGCGCGCCATGTCCAGCGGCCGTCCGGGAGTCAGCAGGCCCTGGGTGCAGAGCTGGGCCAGCTTGACCACGCGCTGCCGCAGGCTCAGCTCGGGGTTGTCCAGCTTCTCCAGGATGCGGTTCTCGGTCAGGAAGTCGGTGAAGACCGTGTCGACCATGTGG
The DNA here is from genome assembly GCF_016806835.2 of Skermanella rosea. Taxonomy (NCBI): domain Bacteria; kingdom Pseudomonadati; phylum Pseudomonadota; class Alphaproteobacteria; order Rhodospirillales; family Azospirillaceae; genus Skermanella; species Skermanella rosea. Next base: position 5,510,225 of record NZ_CP086111.1, read on the forward strand.
AGCAGCTTTGACCGGACGTCCCCGGGAAGCTGGGCGGCGCTCAGCAGGGCGTGGGTGTTGCTGAGCACCTTCATCTTCTGGACCGGGTGCGACCCGCTGTCCACGAAGCTGCTGATCAGGCGCGGCCGGGCCGCCATGTCGTCCAGGGCTTCCAGCATCAGGCGCGGCTGGCGCTGGGCCAGGGGCGACTGGGCCAGCGCCTGGATATAGTTGATCTTGCGCGCCGGCTCGCCCATCAGGGCCAGCAGCCTCGCCATCGCCTCCTTCAACCCGGCGAGGCCGCCCTGTTCCTGGGTGCGCGCGTGCCGGGAGGTGATCGCCTCCGCCATCTCGGGCCCGCCCTCGACCCCCTGCTCGGTCACCAGCCGGTCGAGCAGGGCCATGAAGGAGGAGGCCTTGGCGTCGCGCGCCGACGGGCGGCTGTCGCCAAGCTGGACCTGGATGTGGAACAGCGCCGCCCGGCGCGCCTGGGGCAGCCGGCCGGCGTCGAACTGGTGGGCCAGCGCCCGCAGGTTGTCGGGCAGCGAGGCCAGCAGCGCCGAGGTCTCGTCGCCCCGGACAACATCGTAGAGGCGACACAGGCGCAGGCTGGGGTCGGCATCGGGTCCGAACAGCTCGCGGACGGCGGCACCCGACGCGAACAGGTCGGCGACCAGCCCGTCCAGCACGGCCGCCGCCTTGTCGTCGACCGTCTCATACAGCCAGTCGGTCAGCCGCGACAGCTTGCCGGCCCAGTCGCGGGCTCCCAGCAGCTCGGTGCAGGCGGCATGGGCCAGGGCGAACCGGGCATCGCCGGGCCTGCCGGCCGGCTTGCCCCCCTTGCCCGCCTTGGCGCCGCGCGCCGGATCGTCCGGGCCGGGCCTGCCGAACCGTTCGGCCAGCGGCGCGAAAGCCTGCCGGGATTTGAAGTTCCGTTGGTAGCTGCCGCGCGCGGCGCGGGCGCGGGCCGCAATCTCGTCGATCCGGCGGTTCAGCGCGTTACGCGCGCCGGCGGAGTCGCCGCCGGTCAGCCGGGCGTGGCTGGTGGCGGCCGAGGTCACCGCGCTCTTCATCAGGGGGATGACGGCCAGCAGCTTGTCCGCCTCTTCGGCGCAGTGGAGCACCTCGCTGACCAGCAGCGTCTTCTGGTCGAGGTAATCGGCCAGCAGGCGGCGGATCGTCAGCCGGCTGGGCAGCTCGTAGTAATCCTCCAGCGATTCGCAGAAAGGCGCCTCGATGCCGTCGGCGATCCGGACCTGGGTCAGCGGCATCGTCGTCTTCATCACCTCGGACACGACGACGCCGACGCTGCCGCCGTCCTGCCGGAGGATCTTCTTGGTGATCCGGACGCCCGCCGTGGTCGGCTGGAGCATCAGCCGGTCCGCAGCGCTCTTGGCCTGATCCTCGTCATCCAGCAGATGCTCCAGCATCCACTGTTCGTCACGGAAGATCAGAACCTCGTAAGCGGACTTCTTTTTGCGCAGCATGGCCGGACAGAAGGAACTGAAACGCCGACCCGGCGCGGAACCCCTCGCATCTTCCCCCGGGAGGTCCCTTCGGCAGATTGCACCGCGACAAGTCGAATCAATTCCAACTTATTGTTCCGGCCTCGAACAGTAAAGCGCGGCGTGACGGAGGCGGCCGACTTTCGCCGATTAGCCGCAGGCGGGACCGGCGATACCCGGACCGGTAATCGCCTTCCGTCGTCGGCGGCCCGCCCGTCTCCGCTCAGTGGCCGTGCCCGGCCTTGGCGCCGGGCTTCAGTTCGAAGCGGCGTCCGCAGTACGGGCAGTCGGCCCGGCCCGATTCGGTGAGCGTCAGGTAGACCATGGGATGCCCGAGCGCCCCGCCGCCGCCGTCGCAGCCCACAGTTTCCGTCTCCACCTGAATTGTTTCTGTCGGCTGCATTACCTATGTCCCTGTCTTGAGTCCGGCGCGCCGCTGGAACGCCGCCCCGGCATGTCCTGACGGCCGCCGGGATGATACAAGACGGCGCTGCCCGATCAACGCGATTGTTGGTACCCGCGTACCGGGGTCGCAGCCCGCGGCGCGGCCTTGAACGACGCCCGGCGGAAAGAAGCCGCCCCGGCATCCCTGAACTGGAACCGATCAGACCATGAATTCGCCCTCCCCCTCCCTCCAGGCCGCCGAACCGACGCTCCCGACCACCCCGTTGCCCGCGCACGCGGTCGAGGTCCGCGGCCTGACCAAGACCTACAAGGCGGCGGGCCGGGCGCCCGCGAAGGAGGCGCTGAAGGGGATCGACCTGGCGATCCCGCGCGGCTCGCTGTTCGGCCTGCTCGGTCCCAACGGCGCCGGCAAGTCCACCCTGATCAACATCCTGGCCGGGCTGGTCAACAAGACCGGCGGCGAGGCGCGGATCTGGGGCCGCGACATCGACCGCGAGGCCCGCGCCTCGCGCGCGGCGATCGGCGTGGTGCCCCAGGAGCTGAACATCGACCCGTTCTTCACGCCGAGGGAGCTGCTGAACCTCCAGGCCGGCCTGTATGGCGTGCCCAAGTCGGAGCGCATCACCGAGGATCTGCTGAAGGCGGTCGGGCTCCAGGACAAGGCGGACGCCTATGCCCGGACCCTGTCGGGCGGCATGCGGCGCCGGCTGATGGTCGCCAAGGCGATGGTGCATTCCCCCCCGGTGCTGGTGCTGGACGAGCCGACCGCCGGCGTCGACATCGAGCTGCGCCAGATGCTGTGGGAGCAGGTCCGGGCGCTCAACCGCGCCGGCACGACGGTGCTCCTGACCACCCACTACCTGCAGGAGGCGGAGGAGCTGTGCGACACCATCGCGATCATCAACCACGGCCAGGTGGTGGCGATGGACAGCACGAAGGCGCTGCTTCGCCGGCTGGACAGCAAGGCGCTGGTCATCCAACTCGACCGCGACCTGACGGCGGTGCCCGCCGGGCTGGACGGCTGGCAGATCGAGCTGCCGGAGCCCCGCCGCCTGGTGGTGCGCTACAAACCGAGCCGCACCCGGGTCGGCGACGTGCTGGCGGCGATCCAGGCGGCCGGGCTGACGATCCAGGACCTGAGCACCGTGGAGACCGACCTGGAGGACATCTTCCTCCAGCTGACCCGGGGTTCCCACGATGCCGAAGCCGGCGACCCGTCCCTGGTTCCGGGATCGCGGCGCTGACCGGGGCCGCGCGGGAATGGCGCCGCCGTCCGGGGCCGGGCGCCCGCGGGCCCGGATCGCCCTGCTGGCCGCGCTGCTGCTGGCGGCCGGGTGCTCCGCCACCTTCCAGCCGAGGGGACCGGCGGTGCGGGCGCCGGACCTGACGGCGGAACGGATCGTCGCGCCGGACGGCGTGGCGCTGCCGCTGCGCGCCTGGCTGCCGGAGGCGGACGGGCCGCCGCTCCGCGCCGTCGTCCTGGCGCTGCACGGGTTCAACGACTATTCCAACGCCTTCGAGGGGACCGGGAGCTTCTTCGCGGCCCGCGGGATCGCGACCTACGCCTATGACCAGCGGGGGTTCGGCGCTCACGACAGGCCCGGCATCTGGCCCACCGCGGAGACCCTGATCGCCGACCTGCACACGGCGGCGGCGCTGGTTCGGCGGCGGCATCCCGGCCTGCCCCTGTACCTGCTGGGGGAGAGCATGGGCGGGGCGGTGATCCTGAGCGCGCTGGCCGGCCCTCCCCCGCCGGGGGCCGAGCCGCTGGAGCCGGCGGGCACGATCCTGTCGGCCCCGGCGGTATGGGACCGCGACTCGCTCACCACGCTCCAGCGCGCGGCGCTCTGGATCAGCTACCGCACGGTCCCGTGGCTGCGGCTGACGGCGCCGCGCGAGCTGAAGATCCGGCCGTCGGACAACATCGAGATGCTGCGCGGGCTGAGCCGCGACCCGCTGGTGATCAAGGGAACACGGGTCGACGCGGTCGAGGGGCTGGTCCGGCTGATGAGCCGCGCCGCGGCGGCGGTGCCGGAACTGTCGGCACCGGCCCTGGTGCTCTACGGCCTCAACGAGCAGGTGATCCCGCGCGCGCCGATCGAGAAGGCGCTCGCGGCGCTGCCCCGGCACGTGGACGTCGCGGTCTATGACCAGGGCTACCACATGCTGATGCGGGATCTCCAGGGGGAGACCGTGCTGCGCGACATGGTCAGCTGGATCGGGGATCCCTCGGCCCCCCTGCCCAGCGGCGCCGACCGGCGACCCTTTACCGGGACGGCGGACTCCCGGACGGCAAACTCCGGCGCGGCGGGCACCGAGATGGCCGGCCCTTGAATGGACCCTATCGGCCCGTCGCGGGTTTTCCCTTGGCGGTGGACATGGATGGGAGGAAGCGGCATGGCTGACACGCTACGCGACGGCACGGGAGCGGCCGGCCGGACTCCGGAGGCGCGATCGAGGTTCCGGCCGCTGGCCGGGTTCGTCGCCGGGTTCGTCGGGGTCCTGGTGTTCCACCAGGCGATGCTCGGGCTGCTTCACCTCGCCGGTCTTACGGCCGGCCAGCCCTGGGCGTTGCGGCCGGTGCCGCCGTTGGGTTTGCCCGCCGTGCTGTCGGCGGCGTTCTGGGGCGGCGTCTGGGGCATCGCGCTGTCCGCGGCGGAGCGGTTCTTCCCGCGCGGGGCCGGCTACTGGCTCGCGGCCTTCCTGTTCGGCGCGGTCCTGCCGACGCTGATCGCCTGGTTCGTCGTCTTCCCGCTGAAGGGTATGCCGGCCGGGAACGGTTGGCAGCCGGCCGGGATGCTGACCGGCGTGCTGGTCAACGGCGCCTGGGGGCTGGGCACGGCTTTCATCCTCTCGCGGTTCTCCACCGGGCGGCGGAACCTTACCAAGGCGGTATGAGCGTATCGGATGCTCCGCTCCGAAACCGCTTGGACGGTTGAATAATCAACTGTTTTTCGGGAAAACTGCGCATACCTTCCAGAACATCCCCGTGCGCCCCCGACATGATGCATACCGTTACGAGCCTAGGCGACTCCGGGCTGCTGCTGCCCGCCTCCGTCTGCGTGTTCGCCTACCTGCTGTGGCGGGGTGCCCATTCGGTGGCGCTGCTCTGGGCGGCGACGCTGGCGGTCGGCCTGGGCATCACGGTGGTCGCCAAGCTGGGCCTCATCGCCTGCGGAAGCTCCGTCGGCCTGGCGGCCCTGGAAAGCCCGAGCGGACATACCAGCTTCGCGGCGATCTTCTTCGGCTGCTGCGCGCTGATCGCCGGCTTCGGCCGGCCGGCCTGGCAGCGCCTCGCCATCCTGGCGACCGCCGGGACCGTGATCCTGCTGGTGGCGCTCAGCCGGGTCGCCCTGCGCGCCCACACGGCGGAGGAGGTGGCCGGCGGCCTGGCGATCGGCTGCGCCTGCGTCGGACTGTTCGCCTGGGCCCATGCCCGGCTGCAGCCCCCGGCCGTGAGGCTGCGCCCGGTCGCCGTGGTCTTCGCGGTGTTGGTGGTCCTGCTGAACGGCCACAGCCTGAGCGCCGAGCCGCTGATCCGCGACATCGCGCACAAGCTGCGCATCACCATGAATGTCTGCGGCTAGGAGTCACGGGGCCGGCTGCTGCGGCGGCGGATAGCCGATCGCGACGACCTCGATCTGCTCCGGCCCTGCGGGGGTGCGCAGGTCGACCACGTCGCCGACCCGCGCCTTGAGCAGCGCCTTGGCGACCGGGGAGATCCAGCTGATGCGGCCCCGGTCCAGGTCCGTCTCGTCGATGCCGACGATGGTGACGGTGCGTTCCTCGTCCCGCTCGTTGGCATAGGTGACGGTGGCGCCGAAGAAGACGCGGTCGCGGTTCTTCTGGGCCGAGGGGTCGACCACCTGCGCCGCCTCCATCCGCTTGGTCAGGAAGCGGATGCGGCGGTCGATCTCGCGCAGGCGCTTCTTGCCGTAGATGTAGTCGCCGTTCTCCGACCGGTCGCCGTTGCCGGCGGCCCAGGACACGACCTCGACCGTCTTCGGGCGCTCGACCCGCATCAGGTGCCTGAACTCGTCCTGGAGGCGTTGGAACCCCTCGGGCGTGATGTAGTTCTTGACGCCCGCCGGCCGGGTTTCCTTCTCGTCCGGCAGATCCTCATCGGCGTCGCTTTCGCGGACGAAGGCCTTGCTCATGGGTCGCGGCTTTTTCCAACTGGTTGCATCGGCGCGGGCGGTGCAGGGTGGCGCCCGACGTCATGCTCATGCAAGGAATAATCATGCCAGGTGGAAAAATGCCGGGCGTCCTGGCGCGGATCCTGGTCGGTCGGGGGATGCGGTCGTTCGCCGACGGTTTCGTGGCGCTGCTGCTGCCGATCCACCTGTCGCGGCTGGGATACGGCCCGGCGGAGGTCGGGCTGGTGGCGACCGCGACCCTGCTGGGATCGGCGGCGCTGACCCTGGGCCTGGGCTTCGCCGGGCACCGGGTGCCGCTGGGCCGGGCGCTGGCCGGGGCGGCGCTGCTGATGGCGGCCACCGGAGCCGGGTTCGCCGGGATCGAGGCGTTCTGGCCGCTGCTGCTGGTCGCCTTCGTCGGGACGATCAATCCGTCCAGCGGCGACGTCAGCGTCTTCCTGCCGCTGGAGCACACGCTGATCGCCCATCTGGCGGACGACGCGGAGCGGACGGCGGTGTTCGCCCGCTACAGCCTGATCGGATCGGTCGGGTCGGCGCTGGGCGCGCTGTCGATCGGCACGTTGCACTGGTTCGACCGGGCCGTCCCGGAGGGCACGGCCACCCAGGTGCTGTTCGCGCTCTACGGCGCCCTCGGGCTCGCCACGCTGCTGCTCTACGCGGGGATGCCGGACGTGGCGCCGGCGGCTGGACCTCGGCGCAGGGCCTCCCTCGGACCGTCGCGCCGGCGGGTCTGGGGCCTGGCGGCCCTGTTCTCGGTCGATTCGTTCGGCGGCGGCTTCGTCGTGAATTCGCTGCTGGCCCTGTGGCTGTTCCAGCGGTTCGGGCTGTCGGCCGCCACCACCGGGACGATCTTCTTCCTGACCGGCCTGTGCTCCGCCGTCTCGTACTTGGTGGCGGTCAGGCTGGCGCGCCGGATCGGGCTGGTCAACACGATGGTCTTCACCCATCTGCCGGCCAACGTCCTGCTGATCCTGGCGGCCTTCGCGCCGACGCTGCCGGTCGCGGTGGTCTTCCTGGTGCTGCGCAGCCTGCTGTCCCAGATGGACGTGCCGGCCCGCACCTCGTACGTGATGGCGATCGTGGAACCGGCCGAACGGCCGGCGGCGGCGAGCCTGACCGCGGTGCCGCGCAGCCTGGCCTCCGCCCTGTCGCCCGCCCTGGCGGGAGCGATGCTGGGGGCGGGAACCTTCGGCTGGCCGCTGGTCTGCGCCGGCGCCCTCAAGATCGCCTACGACCTGACGCTGCTCGCCTGCTTCCGCGCGGTGAAGCCCCCGGAGGAGCGGACCCCTCCGGAGGCTTCGGGCTAGACGCGCGGCCGGCTCAGATCTTGGCCGATTCCCCGCGCGATCCGATCTCGATGTACTTGCGGGTGATCGGCTCGACCAGGTCGGCGACCTGGCGGGCCATGTTGACTTCCTCGTCCAGCGACTGGCGGAGGCCGGTCAGGTTGCTGAAGCCGGCGGCCTCGCCCATCACCAGGAGGGACTTGTACGAGGCGATCTCGTAGTTCTCGAACGCGGTGTTCGCCAGCATGTTCTTGATGATCTCGTCCGACGCGACGGAATGGGCGATCGCGGCGGCGTTGCCCATGAAGCCCTGGACGGCCTCCTTCAGCGCGGACGGGCTTTCGGCAAGCTGGCTCATCACTTCTTCGAGGCGGACGCGCTGCTGCTCGGTTTCCTGGATGTGCCGGCGCAGGAGCTGTTCGAGTTCCGGATAGTTCTCCAGCCGCTCCACCTGCCGGTTCATGATCTGAAGCGCCTGCTGCTCGAGGGCATGGGCATTGTGCAGACCGGTCGTGAAGATGTTGCGCGCGGCATCCGTAGTCGAAGCCATGGTAGGAACCCTCCGTTGGTGTATCTGCGGGCATCAACCGGGCGGGCCGTGCGGTGGTTCCCGATCCGGGAGAGTGATTTTAAGTCTTCCGTGCCTGTTCCGATATCTGCGGGCCCGGCCCCTTTCCGGGGCCGGCCGCAGAGATACATCCCTTCTCCTCGACGATACCGACAAGGAGGAACACCATGCTGCCGCTTCCCCTGCCGCCGAACCCCATGAACCCGTTCGGCCTCGTGTCCGGCGCCGTCGCCGTCACCGCGACCGTGGCCGGACTGGGCATCGGGCTGGCGCTCGGCGCCGCGATGCTCGCCGCCGGTTCCGCGATGTCCCGCAGCCGCTGAGGAGGAATCCCATGATCCGGACCATGATGAACAGCGCCGTGCATTTCGGCGGCGGGATCGTCCTGGGCGTGCTGACGATCTTCGCGCTCAAGGGAATGGCCGACCGGGACGAGGGTCGGATGTCCGCCTCCCTGGGCCGGGGGATGGGCGGAACGGGTTCGGAGCCGCCGCCGGATTCGACCGCGGGCCGCGGCTTCGACAAGGCCGAAGGCATCTGAGGCCGGGGCTCCGGAACTTCCCGGCTCGTGCTGCCCCGCCCGGCGTAATCCATTGGCGCTGTATCCTGGAGGGAGTCCGGGATGGATTAATGCCGCTCGGATCAACGACCGGCGGTTCCCGGAAGCACGCCATGCCGATAGCGGATCTCCTGGCTGAGTATTTCACGGTTACCGGCGACGTCATCATGGTGACGGAGACGGAACGGCTCGACGAACCCGGCCCGGTCATCACCTATGTGAGCCCGGCCTTCGAGCGCCTGACCGGCTATCCCGCCGAGCACGCCGTCGGCCGGTCGCCCCGGTTCCTCCAGGGTACCGGGACCGACCGGGCCGCGCTGGCGCGCATCCGGGCCGCGCTGGAGCGGCGCCAGACCATCCGGGAGGACCTGCTCAACTACCGTCGCGACGGCACCCCCTTCTGGATCGAGCTGGCCATCCACCCGATCACCGACGCGCGGGGCAAGCTCCGGTGCTTCCTGAGCGTGCTGCACGACATCACGGAGCGCAAGCGCATCGAGGCCATGCTGCGGGATGCCGAGAGCGAGGCCCGGCAGGCCCGCCGGGCGGCCGAGGAGGCCACGCTGGCGCGGTCGCGGTTCTTCGCCGCGGCGAGCCACGACCTGCGCCAGCCCTACCAGGCGATCCGGCTGCTCCACCAGCTCCTGGCGGACCGGCTGGCCGACCCCGGCCACCGCGCCCTGGCCGAGAAGCTGGGGGAGGCGATCCAGGCGGGGGAGTCCCTGCTGAACGTCCTGCTCGACGTCTCCGCGCTGGAGGCGGGGACCATCCGGCCGCGGATGGCCGACGTGGCGGTGGACGGCCTGCTGACCCGGCTGGCCCACGAGATGGAACCCCAGGCCCAGGCGGTCGGGCTGCGGTTCCGGGTCCGTCCGTGCCGGGGCACGGTCCGGAGCGATCCGGTGCTGCTCCAGCGGATGATCTCCAACCTTCTGAGCAACGCCCTGCGCTACACCCCGTCCGGCGGCATCCTGCTCGCCTGCCGGCGGCGGGGCGGCGCCGTCCGCATCGAGGTCTGGGACACCGGGATCGGGATTCCGGAAGAGCATCTCGGCGAGGTGTTCGAGGATTTCATCCAGCTCGGCAATCCCGAGCGCGACCGGAGCCGGGGACTGGGGTTGGGGCTTGCGGTGGTCGCCCGCATGGCGAAGCTGCTGGACCATCCGATCGAGGTGCGGTCCGTGCCGGGACGGGGCTCGATGTTCGCCGTGACGGTGCCGCTGTCGGAAGGCCGCGGCGGCGCCGGGGTCCGCGCCGAGCCCGCCCCGGGGAGGCGGAGCCTGGAAGGCGGGACCGCCATCGTGATCGAAGACGACCCCATCGTGCTGGAGAGCCTGGCCCTGGTGGTCGAGAGCTGGGGCATGTCGGCGATCCGGATCGCCAGCCTGGACGAGCTGCCCGCCGCGCTGGCCCCCGTCGCGCACCCTCCCGACCTGATCCTGGCGGACTACCGGCTGCAGGGCGACCGCAGCGGGTCCGACGCCGTGGAACTGGTGCGGGGCCGCTACGGGACGCCGGTCTCGGCGCTGCTGCTGACCGGGGACACCCATCCCGACCGGCTCCGGGAGGCGGCGGCCCACGGCTACCGCATCCTGCACAAGCCGATCCATCCCACCGTGCTGCGGGAACAGGTGGAACTGCTGCTCGATCAGGCCACCTTGCCGAGCGGGAGCGCCGCCGCCCCGGCCGCACCGGCCTCGGCCGCCGCGCGGGCACTGTCCGAATCGACCGAAACATAGTCGAACCGGCCCCTGGGCGCCGGCCCGGTGCGCAGCAGCGCCAACCCGGAGTCCATGTCGCGCCGGCCGGCCGCCCGGCGGTCGCGGACCGAGGCGGGCGAGAAGTCCAGCGTCTTGACCGCCAGCTCGTGGGCGGCCGCCTGGTAGGCCAGATGGAGCAGCCGGACCGACGGGCCGTCCGGGTCCTGCCGCTCCATCAGGGCGAATTCCCGCCGGAGGGCGGCGACGCTGCGCCGGGTGGCGCTGGAGAACAGGATGTCCTGGGTGCGTTCGAGCACCGCGTCCAGGGAGGCTGGCCGTGGGCTGCGCAGGCTGAACAGGTCGACCGCGACGACGGTCAGGTCGCGGCGGAGCGGTTCCCGGAACGGGTAGTCGAGCGGCAGGTTGTTGGTGTAGCCGGGATCGCACAGCAGCCGCCCGCCGATCTCGACCGGCGGGAAGGCCGGCGTGATGGCGGCGCTGGCCAGGATGTGCTCCGGCCCGATCCGGTCGCGGGCGGTGTCGAAATAGACCTCGTCGCCGGTTTCCAGATCGACGCAGGCCACCGTGAACCGGACCTCCCCGCCGTTCAGCCGGTCGAAGTCCACCAGCCGCTCCAGGGTCGCGCGCAACGGCGCCGTGTCGTAGAGCGCCACGTCGTTCGGGACCCACGGCAGCGCCGACCACAGCCCGGGATAGCGGTGCCGGAAGATGTTCGGCCGGCCGAACAGCGCCGCCAGGGCCGCGTTCATGCCGTTGTAGATCTGGCGCGGCTTGACGCCGGGAAGATACGGCATGCGGGAGGTCGGCAGGGTCGCCTCCTCCCAGAAGCGGGTCAGCTTCGCGATCCTGTCCTCCGGAGCGTTGCCCGCCAGGATGGCGCCCGTGATCGCCCCGACCGAAGCGCCGATGATCCAGTCCGGCCGGACGCCCTGGTCGTGCAGTTCCTCGTAGGCGCCCGCCAGATAGGCGCCCAGCGCGTTGCCGCCCCCGAGGACGAGCGCGATATCCCGGGTTCCGCCTGGCATGGAGGACAAAGGCATGTCGATTTCCTTGTGCGTTTCTGGAAGGGCGGGGGTGTCGTCCGCGACGCCTCTTCGCACTTGCGAGATGGCATCGGCGGGGAGAACAAACAAGGCAGGGGGTCGTTCCATGGGGCTAGCCCCGACGCCACGGCGCTCCGACCTTGTTGCTTAAAAATTTATTCAAATATTGGATTAGCCTCGACGGTGTCGCGGCATTCCTCGAAACGACCAAGGACAGGAGACGCACGATGGAGAACGGTGAGCTGGGGAAGGACACGGGCGACAGGCTCGAGATGGAACGGCGGAAGTTCCTGGGGCGGTGCGGGCGCTTCGCGATCGCCACGCCGCCGGCCATCACCCTGCTGATGTCGACCAGCCTGACCTCGCAGGCGATCGCCAAGTCCGGCGGCAAGGGCCACCCGGGCAACGGCTACGGCCCGCGCGGCGGCGCTCCGGGACGGTCCTGGAAGAGCCACGCCGAAAAGTACCGCTGAAGCCCGCGGGCCTCGTTGGAGATTGCACCGGTGCAGGAAAACCGACCGACGATCGCCGAAGGCGTCTCGCTCGCCTTCATCGGGGAGCACGGGGTGCTCTTCGACGAGGCCCGGCAGGAACTGTTCCAACTGGACGGCGGGATGGCGTTCGTCTGGAGCCGCCTGGCCGAGGGAGCGGCGATCGACCGCATCGCCGAAGAGGTGGCCGGCCGCGGCCTGCCCGCCGGGCCGGTGCGGGCCTGCCTGGACCATGCCGTCTCGGAATGGACCCGGCTGGGGCTGATCCGGCCCCCGGCGATCCGCCAGCGCCTGGATGTCGGCGGCGCCCGCATCGAGATCCGCTACGCGACCGCCGCCCTGGCCGAACACGTCGCGCCGGGCTTCCGGAATTTGGAAATACTGCCCGGACCGGTGGATGACGCGCCGGACAGCCGCCTCGACGTGGGGGAGGAGGACGGCGCGGTGGTGATCCGCCGCGGCGCGCTCGCCCTGGCGACCTGCCAACCGGACGAGATCATCCCCGCCCTGAGGGGCGCGCTGACCCTGGAGGCGGTAGGCCTGGGCCGCCACGAGGTGGCGCTGCACGCCGCGACGGTGGCGGCGGACGGCCATGCCCTGCTGCTCAGCGGCTGCCCGGGCGCCGGCAAATCGACGCTGGCCGTCGGGCTGGCCCAATCCGGTTTCGGCCTCGCCGGGGACGACGTGGCCCTGCTCGGCGCCGACGGGCGGGTGACGGCGCTGCGGTTCGCGCCGGCGCTCAAACCCGGGTCCTGGCCGCTGCTGGCGGGGATGCGTCCCGACCTGCTCGACCTGCCGGTCCATGTCCGCTACGACAGCCAGCAGGTCCGTTTCCTGGACGGGGTGCCTTCCGCCGGCGGGGGACCGCTTCCGGTCCGCTGGATCGTCGGCCTCGACCGCCGCGACGGGGCCGGACCGGCGCTCGACCGGCTCGACCCGCTGGAGACGCTACGCGACCTGATCGGCGGCGCCGCCTCCGCCGACGACCGCCTGGGCACCGGCGCCTTCCAGGCCCTGGCCCGCATGCTGGACGGCGCCGGGTGCTATCGGCTCACCTATGCGCGGCTCGACGACGCCGTGGCCCTGCTGGCCGGATTGCGCGGATCATGAGGATGGCGCCCTCCCATTCCCGGTTCGACGCCCTGGTCTCCTGCCTGCGGGGACGGCCGCCGGCCGATGCCGACTGGGTCGGCGTGATCGGGGAGGCGAACCGCTACCTTGTCGTTCCCGCCGTCCGCGCCGCGCTGGCCGGATGGGCCGGGCCGGAGGTTCCGCAGGACGTGCGGGAGTACCTGGACTTCATCCACGGGCGGAACCACGAGCGGAACCTGCTGCTGCGCGCCCAGGCGGTGGAGGCCGTCGAGGCGCTGAACCGGCACGGCATCCTGCCGACCCTGCTGAAGGGGGCCTGCACGCTGCTGACGGCCGCCGAGGACCGGCTGGGCGACCGCATCCTGTGCGACCTGGACATCCTCGTGGCGGCGGGCGAGGTTCCGGCGGCGCTGTCCTGCCTGTCGGCGCTCGGCTACGAAGTCCAGCCCGGCGAGGCGCAGGACCATGCGCCCGCGGCGCTGGCGCGGCGCCGCGATGCCGGCATGATCGACCTGCATGTCCGGCCGCCGGGGCCGAGGAGGTTCCACCATCCCGACAGGCTCGCCCGGAGCGGGAGCATCCTGGCGATCGGCGAAGCGGGGCAGGCCCTGCTGCCGAGCCCGGAATTCCGGGCGCTGCACCTGATCGCGCACGACATGTTCCACGACAAGCTCTACCTGCGCGGCGATTTCGAGCTGAGGCGCCTCGTCGATCTGGCCGGGATCGCCAAGGCCCATCCGGGCCTCGACTGGGACGAGGTCGCCGCCCTGCTGGACGGACGGGAGGCCCGGCACGCCCTGGAGTCCCAACTGGTGGCGCTGAGATCCCTGTTCGGCGCCGACGTCCCCGCCGTCCCGTTCAGCCACCCCGTTCCCCATTTCCAGCACTGGCGCCGCCTGCTACAGGCGCGGCACCCGGGCCTCCGGACCCTGCTGCGCGGGATCTACCGGTCGTCGCGGCGGCTGGGCGGCGCCGAGACGGCGGTGACCGCGGGCTGAGCACCCCCGGGGGAATGTCAGCAAACGTCTACAAGCGTCGCGGCGCCGAAACCGGTCCGGCGCTTTCCCCCGCGCAGCGATGCCGACATCACATCCCCGGGGGAATGTCAGCATTCGTCATGATGTTGGACGGCAATCCCGACGGCTCGGGAACATCGACCGTCGGTGCCGACGAGGGATACCGGCGGTATCGCTGGCTTTCTTATTCACGCTGCAAAGATCCGGCACCGGAGTGCGGAGCGGAGTCTGGCATGAAGTCATGAAGGAATACTTTCCTTCATGCGGAAAGATGTGAGGCGTCCGTCAAGACGCCTTGATGCGCTCGATGATCCAGGACCACACGGCGAGGAGCTGGGCCATGACGGCGGGATCGCCCAGTTGCTTCAGCGAGACGCCGGGTTCCCCCTTGATGGCGCTCGCTGTCATCTGCATGCCGGGAATCAGCTTGAAGCGGTCCAGCAGTTCCTGGCGCAGTTCCTCGCTGTCGAAGGGAGGTTTTTCCTTGAGCCAGGCGAGGCTGGTGGCGGCCCGGTCGTGTGGTTTCAGGAAGACGGGGTAATATGTGCGCTGGCCATGGTTCACGCGCATCAGGACGGAGGGGTCGTTGGCGGTCGTCGTGGTGACATCGTCGGCATGCTCCACCATCCAGTCCACCAGGAGGCGCGCGGTCCGGACATGCTCGTCGCCATGGCGGACCCGCTGCCGGTCGAACCATTCCTCCACCGAAATCTTCCGGATGACGTCCTTGCCCTTGCGCCGCTGCGCCTCCGGCGGTGCGTCCGACGACGCGCGGGACGAGGGTGCGCATGCCCTCCGCGACGAACTGCCGGATTTCGAGTGCCAGCACCTCGGCCGGATTCATCTGGACGTTCAGGAATTCCACGATGCGCTGGAGTTCCGGATGGATCTCGTCGGCGATGAAGACCATGCGGATACGGCCGGCACGGAGATTGGCGTCGGCCTGCCGCCAGAAGGCCTCCGGGTCGGCATCGGCCCCGAGAAAGCGGGCGAGGATGCCGGCGGCCTCTTCCTCCGGCTGCTGGGCAGCGCAGGTCCGCTCGAACTGGAGCTTCAGCTCGTCCACCGGCCAATAGACGACTCCATTGGCGGCATAGTCCAGCATCTGGGCGACCACTTCCCGCCGGCTCCGGGTGTCGGTGGCGCGCTTTACCTCGACCAGCGTCGGCACGGCGTCCTGGTCGATGAACAGGTGGTCGAGCGACCAACGTCCTTCACCGCCGTCTTCGCCCGGCACCGCCTGCTCGCGCGCGATGAGAAGCCAGCGCCGCGGGTGGTCGGGGTCGACCTGATCGCCGGCGATGAGGCTGGGGTGTGTAGCCAGCAGGCGCTGGAGCAGATCTTCGGTAGCGTAGGGAGCCGCCCGCATTTCAGTGAGGCCGCCGTCGTCCCGGACGAGATAGATGCCGTTGCCCATGGCGTCTTGTATTCTTTTGTCGTGGCTGCGCAGCCGACCGAAGTGACCGGCCGCGCAACATGACCCATAAGGCGTTAAGATTCCGCCGATACCGCGGTGGACAACCGTCGGCGGCGGTTCCAACCTTCCTGCCTAGAAGCCGCTACCGAACAGGAGCCCGGACATGACGGAACCGATCAACCTCGCCACGAAGCTGAGCCTGTTCCAGGATCGCTGGTCGCCCAGGATCGTCGCCGGCTTCAACGGGCACGACGTCATGGTGGTGAAGGCCGAGGGGGAGTTCGTCTGGCACTCCCATCCGGACACCGACGACTTCTTCCTGGTCCTCCAGGGCGATCTCACGATCGAGCTCCGGGATTCGGAGGTCAGGCTGGGTCCCGGCGATCTCTACATCGTCCCGAAGGGCGTGGAACACCGGCCGGTCGCCCATGGCGAGGTCCATCTGCTGCTCATCGAGCCGCGCGGCACCCCCAACACGGGCGATGAAGCCACCGCCGCGAAGAAGGTGCCGGTCTAGAGCTGTACCCGATCAGGTCGATCCACCCGAGACAGCTGATCCGATGCGTTGCGCCATGGGCGCAACCTACGATCGTCAGCCCGCATCACCTCCGCCCTGCATCGAGCCGTAGGTTGCGCCCGTGGCGCAACATAGTGCGGCGAGTGGAGCGGCCGGCTGCGAGGACCGGCCCGGTGACCCCGAAGCGTTCCTGGAGCGGCTTGCTGGTCAGTCCGGCCTTGTAGCCGACCACGTCTCCCAGGTCGGGCTTGAGCCCCCGTCGTGCCGAACCGGGCAGCTTCCCTGCAAACCAAATTCCCGGCCCCATGTCACACGCGGATGTTCCGACTCGTCCTGAACTCGAAGCCGGACATACCCGCCATATGCCGGGTTACTTGCGGCTGATGAACTTGGGGATGAACCATGAAGCAGCTCTTTTACGCCCTCATCGGCGTGATCATCAGTGTGGGCGCGGCAGCAGCCCACGACGACAACGCCAAGGTGACGCTGGTCTACGAGCACACACTCCCCAACGTCCCCGGCAAGAGCATCAAGGGCGTGCTGGTCGAATACGGACCCGGCGGATCCTCGCCGGCGCACACGCACGCCAGTTCCGCCTTCATCTATGCGACCGTGCTCGAAGGGGCGATCCGCAGCGCCGTCAACGACGGACCAGTCGTTACCTATCATGCCGGGCAGAGCTTCTCGGAGAACCCCGGAGACCGCCACGGCGTCAGTGAGAACGCGAGCGACACGGAGCCGGCGCGGCTGCTTGCCGTGTTCGTGGTCGACACCGGCGAGACGGAACTGACCACGCCGTATGGCCAGTAACCTCGGGCGCGAAAAATCCCCATGCCATGTCACAATCCGTCCGCATCACCTCGTCTTTTCCGCGGACACTGACCATCCAACTCCGGAGATAATGATGACCCCTCGCTTGGCGGAACCTCACAAGGCTGCTCCCGCAGCGATCAAGGCGATGATGGCGCTGGAATCAGCCCTCGGCGCCAGCGGGCTCGACCACGGCCTGCTCGAACTCGTGAAGTTGCGTGCCTCTCAGATCAACGGCTGCGCCTTCTGCATCCACATGCACGCCACATATCTGCGCAAGCACGGCGAGACCGAAATGCGCCTTTACATGCTGAACGCCTGGCGCGAATCCTCGTTCTACAGCGCGCGGGAGAGGGCGGCGCTCGGTTGGACCGAGGCGCTCACCCGACTGGCCGAAACCGGCGCGCCGGATGCGGACTACGCGTTGCTCAGGGCGGAGTTCTCGGAGGAGGAGCAGGTGAACCTGACCCTGGCGATCGGCGCCATCAACACCTGGAACCGATTGCAGGTCGGCTTCCGGGCAGCCCACCCGGTGGATGGCGCCCGTGACCGGGCCTAGCAGCTCCGCCTGCTCGTTCGAGACGCACCGGCCACGGCTGGTGCGTCTCGCCTATCGCATGCTCGGATCATGGTCCGATGCCGAGGATATCGTGCAGGACGCTTGGCTGCGCTGGCGGCAGGTCGATGAGGCCACCGTGGGCGAACCCGCCGCCTATCTCAGCCGAACCGTGACGCGCCTGTGCCTCGATGTCATGAAGTCCGCCCGCGCCCAGCGGGAGATCTATGTGGGCTCCTGGCTCCCCGAGCCGATCGTCGAGGCGGAGGACGAGGAGATCCGGTCCGACGAGCTGACGCTGACCCTGATGCTCGCCCTGGAGCGGCTTTCACCGCTGGAACGCGCCGCCTTCCTGCTGCACGACGTGTTCGGCGTTCCGCTGGACGAGATCGCCGGCACACTCGACCGCGATCCCGCGGCCGTGCGTCAGCTCGCCGTCCGCGCACGCAAGCACGTCCAGGAGGCGCGCCCGCGCTACAAAGTCGAGCGCGAGGAAGGCGATCGCCTTGCCCAAGCCTTCTTCACCGCCTCGACGACGGGCGACATTGCCGGCCTGCGCGCCATGCTGGCGCATAACGTTGTGATGAAAGCGGACGGCGGCGGCAAGGTGCTCGCTTTCCTCAACCCCATCGTCGGCATCGAGCGGGTGGTGCGCCTCTTCGCCGGCCTGTACCGCAAGCTCACAGCGCAGCCGGCGGTATTCATCAGGACGATGTGGATCGACGGGCTGCCTGGCTATCTGAGTCGCGAGCGCGACAACGTATTGCAGACCACCGCGGTCGAGATCGAGGACGGACGCATCACCGCCGTCTACATCACCCGCAATCCGGACAAGCTCAGGCACATCGCGGAGGCTGTCGGCGAGGACGGAAGGTAACATGCCATCCACTGACGTGGCCAGGACCAGCGGGTCGATCCCATGTCGCTCGCGAAGGCGGCCCGTGTAGAAGCCCTGCTCCATGGTGAAGCGGGTCGCCGGCAGCGCGGGGCGTGTCACGCCAGCCGCCTTCATCCGACCGGCGGTGGCATCCAAGATGTGGATCAGCGGCAGGTCGACAGCTGCTTCCAGCGTTGGCGCCATCTTCATGGTTCCTCCCGTTCAGGTGAGCTTTCTGCGGCGCCGGCGATCCGACAATGCCGCAAACGGGTAGCCCCGCGCGCAGCCCGGCCGCCGTCCGGCCGCCTCAGGCGTTCCGGAGAACCTGGGGCAGGATCTGTTCCAGCGCTTCAATGCGCGCCCTGGGCGCCGGGTGGGTGGAGATGAAGGCGGGCGCGGTTCGTCCCCCGACGCGCTCCATCCGCCGCCACAGCTCCACCGCTTCCCGGGGGTCGAAGCGCGCCCTGGCCATGGTCAGCAGCCCGAGCTCGTCGGCCTCCAGCTCCTGGCGGCGCGAATAGGGCAGTTCCAGCCCGAACTCCACCCCGACGCCGAGCAGCGCCGCGATCTCGTTGGCATAGGCGACGTCCCCGATCTGGAGGGCGGCGCTGACCAGCCGCAGGCCCAGCTGCTTGGCCGCCGCGACGCTCAGCCGTTCCTGGGAATGCTCGGCCTGGTTATGCCCGATCTCGTGGCCGATCACGGCGGCGAGCTGGTCCTCGTTGGCGGCGACCCGGAACATGCCTTCGAACACGCCGATCTTGCCGCCTGGGAGCGCGAAGGCGTTGGGTTCGTCGCGGGCGAAGACGACCATTTCCCACCGGGCGGGGTCCTCGCCGGCCGCCTGGAGCAGGCGCCGGCCGACCGCCTGGAGGGCCTGCTGCAGGTCCCGCGCCTGCGACACCGGCGTCTGCGCCCGGATGCGCTGCCAGCTTTCCACCCCGAGCTGGCGGACGGTCTCGTCGGAAACGAGCTGGATCGGGAAACCGCCGATCTCGTCGCAGCCGGCGACCAGCGGCGCCGCGGCGACGCCGGCAAGAAGGCCGAGCATGCGGCGGCGGTTCAGCGGCGGGGAACAGGAGCACATGGGGAATAGATAGCCTGACGGTGGAGCGGAGCCAAGCCACCAACGGGCGGACGGGCATGCGGGTTGCGTGGGTCCGGTCCCGGCGTCCAGGTCCTTCCGGGAGCGTTCGCCCGGACGGACTGTTGGCCCAGGGGCTGAAGCCGTCATCGACCTGGAAGGGGGACAGGCCCATGGGCCATCTGGTGCTGCTCGGAGATTCCGTGTTCGACAATGCCGCCTATGTCGGGGGCGGCCCCGACGTGGTGGCGCAGCTGCGCGACCGTCTGCCGGCCGGGTGGCGGGCGACGCTGCGGGCGGTGGACGGCAGCCTGATCGGCGGCGTGGAACGGCAGCTCGACCGGCTTCCGGCGGATGCGACGCACCTGGTCGTCAGCACGGGCGGCAACGACGCGCTGGGCTACGCGAGCGTCCTGGAAGCCGGGGCGCGGTCGGTGGCGGAGGCGGTGGACAGGCTCGCCACCATCCGGGAACGGTTCGGCCGGGATTACGAAGCCATGCTCGACCGGGTGCTGGAGCGGGGCCTTCCCACTTCCGTCTGCACGATCTACGACACCCGGATACCGGAGCCCCGCCGGCGCCTGGTGGTGGCGGCGCTGTGCCTGCTGAACGACCGCATCACCCGCGCCGCCTTCGCCCGCGGGCTGCCGCTGGTGGACCTGCGCCTCGTCTGCGACCGGGACGAGGACTATGCCAATCCCATCGAACCGTCGGTGCGCGGCGGAGAGAAGATCGCTGCGGCGATCGCCGGTCTGGCGGTCGGGCCGATGTCGGGGGAGCCGGGCGGCGGTGGGGAGCGGTCAGTGGTGGCGGCGCGGTGAAGAGGGGGCGGGCGGGCGGGCCGGTGTTCGGAGGGATGAGAAAACACGTCCACCAGGCATTGCGCGGCGGCTTGGCATGGGCTATGGTCCGTCCCGTCGCTGGACCCGTAGCTCAGCTGGATAGAGCGCTGCCCTCCGAAGGCAGAGGTCGTACGTTCGAATCGTATCGGGTCCGCCACTTTTCCGGCCTTTCCGGGTCTAACATCCCGCTAAAATCCCACTACGATGGGCGAAGCGCCCCCGTCAGGTGTCAGTAAGCGCTGGAGCCTTCCTTGGTGTCCGGATGCGATACGTCCTTGGCGCTGTAGACGGTCAGCTGGGCGGCGATTTTGGTTCTGGCGCGGTCGCATGGGCTGGGTGTCTGGTAGGCCGGATTGGCGAGCTCAGGTTTTTCCCCGAGACGGGTCTGGACGACCTGGTCGGGTGACTGGCCGTCGAGGACGCGCTGTCGTCGTGCGTTGTAGGCAAGGTTGTAGCCGTGGAGCAGGCGTTCGAGGGCGCTGTGGGTGCCGATGCACATGAGCAGCACCTCCTGCCCGATGCGGCCGTTGAAGCGCTCGACCATGCCGTTGGTCTGGGGCGTGTACGGTTTGGTCTTGCGGTGGTCGATGCCCAGTTTGCGGCAGGCCGCCTCGAAGCCGTCAGCGGTGAAGCAGCTGCCGCGGTCGGTCAGGACATGGGTCACCTTGAAGGGGAAGGCGGCGGCCGCTTCTCTCAGGAAGGCCGTGGCGCAGGCTTCGGTTTCCTCGTCCTTGACGGCGAGGTGAACCTGCGCGAGGCACGGTCGATCGCGACGTAGAGGTAGCGCTTGCGCGGTCCGGAGCCGATCACGTGCAGCTTGGGCAGATGTTTGATGTCGATGTGCACGAAGCCGAGGTCGTACTCCTTGAACGGCTTGGTGACTTTCCTCGGGACGGAGGGAACCGGCAGTCGGCCCAGGCCTTCGGCTTTGAGGATGCGGTAGATGCTGTCGCGGTTGAGGTGGGGCAGGAAGTGGCGGAGCGTGAAGGTCAGGTCGTCGAGCGCGAAGCCGGTCATACGGCGCAGGTGGCAGACGATAGCGCGCTCCTCTTCGGTGGCCCGCCAGCGCAGGTGCATGGGACGCGAGGAGTGGTCCCGGCAATCCTCGGCGCCGCGCCTGCGCCACTTGCGGATGGTCTCGGTGCTGACGCCGTAGCGTTTGGCCAGCTCGCCCGAGGGCTCGGTCGAGCGAGCGATTTCGGCACGCACGGCCGGTGTGGTTCGGGCATTGGGATGGATCTGATACATGGGCAGGCCTCCATGGATCGTTCGACATCCGCCGCATGCCGATGATCAGGGTGTTCCGAACGGCGGTGGGCCCTCAAGCCTGGCCCTGCGGGCCCCCGCCGCTAGCGCGGCGGCTGCGGGCTTGACCGCCCACCGCCGTTCGGAAGATCCGGCTCTTCATCGAGTTCGACGGACCGGACTGGCTGGTGCTCCCGCGCGCCTAGTGGGCCGGCGAAGTGCCAGGCATAAGCCTCTATCGCCCAACAGACCCGATCCCAACAACGTTCCGCCACTACACACTTAGTATTACAGCCGGTCTTTATCGGTTTGGGTATGACGCCTCCAGTGGCAGCGGCGAGCGCGTTGTTGATGTCGTCGTCGCCAGAGTGACCAGGCGATAGCGGCGGTAGGACCGGGGCTTGGCCGGCCGGCGAGACTGGCGAGGAGGGTGCGGATCTCCGGAACGGTGAGCGGCAGAAGGTTGGCCTGAAGATCGACAGTCTCCGGCCCCCCCGATGGCCGCCGCTCGCACGACGGTCAGGAACGCCAGGGCCAGCATGGCGAGCGTGACATGGCGGTGCCAGGCCGTCCAGGTGCGGACCTCGTACTGGTCCAGCCCGACCTCGCCCTTGGCCGCTTCGAAGCAGGATTCAATGGTCCACCGAGTTCCGGCGACATTCACCAGGGCGCTGACCGGCGTGGTCTCGGGGGCGAAGGTCAGGTAGTACGTGAGCTTGTCCGGCTCGGTGAGGGAGCGACGGACCAGCAGGCCTCGGTTCCATCCAGGCTGAAGAGAGGGATACTCCCTGTAGGCCCAGTCGTACAGGCGTGGTCCCTTGCCGCCATCGCCGGCGCTCAGCCACTGCCAGTCCCCGGGTATAATGTGCCAAGCTGAACATAGTCTTAAGAATGTAAGCGTGACCTATTCATGATAAGGCTTTTTAGCATCATCGCTACGCCGTATGCGATGTTCCTGAAAGCTCCTAACCTCAAATTAAATCTAAATTCTGGCTAATTAGCCAGATTTGGGTTTTGGATTTTTCAATGATGCTTGACCAAGCCAACGCATCTGATCGCGCTGAATCGATCTGGTTTACAGGCTCATCCAAGAGGATAGCTAATGACGTATGGTCTGCAATCATGATTGTCGCACAAACCAAGCAATTTGATAATCCAGAACTAAATAAATAAGACTGCGCTGATTCAAATGGACATAAAATATCTTTCCCATTATTGATCCACCAAGAAGCTTGTTGATTTTCCATAAACATCTGAGCGAGTAGTTGGATTTGGACAACATCTTTCGGAAAAACCGATTTTAGAACAAATTCTGTTCTACTTACAATTGGTTTCATGAAGTGGCGAATCACTATCGCTCGTTGTATTTCACTCTCTTGCCCATTCATCATCTATCTCACTCGTATTCGGGATTTTCGATAACCTCACCCGAGCTAACGCTGGTACAAGAAGTCAACATAAAGAAAATATATTATTGTAATCACAGATTAAGATTTCATTGCGAGTGCGAGAGCGGCTTATTCTATCTTTAAGGTGAACCAGATAGACCGTTTTAGTGAGACCACTTGAAGCCGTTTTACTTTCTGTTCCTATTGGCTGATAGCGTCATTCGAGCGCCGAGAACCACTCTGCCACACTCCTAATGCAGAACTTGTCGTTTACGCTGGTTCAACCGATTTTTGTCCTCATGGATATCACGCCAGACACACGCCTCAGGTTCATGCCCGCCCCTAGGTCACTCGCATGCATGTCCCGCCTAGTTTTAGCAGGCGCAGGATACCCGGCAGCCATGAAAGAATTCATAGACCATCTGATCGAAGTAGCGGAGTGGAGTGACGGCCACTTAGTCGTGCCAACTGCTGTTTATGATGAAGAGCCAGAAGTTTTGGATAATAGTATGCTGCACGCGCATGTTGGTGGCATGGCTGAACACTTGGCGCGGTTGGTGGGCGGCAATGCTCCGCCGTGGTGCGAGAAGCCCTGCTATTTTCTGCAAGGTACGTACTTCTTGTATGGAGAGCGGTCGCGGCTGTTCCTGCTCGAATCGACCCCGGAAGCTTTTCGCCGTCGCGGACTTTTCTGTGGCCCCGTTTTGCAAAAGCTGGTCACAGCCTTGAAGATTTCTACCTCTGATGCACACATCCCATAGTTGTTGATACGACTAATGGACTAACCACAAAACCATCGTCCTGCCCCTTTCTTTTATGCATACGCGCAATAACCTTTGGTTTGGTACGATATAGAAGTTGTATCCTGTATAGTTTTGTCAGAGGCAGCGTTGTTCCTCGATCCGAAAGAGAGAAGTGCTGTAGGTTCCGAAGAGCAACACAGGAATATCTTGCTGTTTGCCTACGTGGACGGCGAATTGGATGCAGCGCAGCGGCGTCTTGTCGAAGATTTGCTTGCCCGCGATCCGGATGCTCGTCAGCGGATCGCACAGACGCGTCAACTCGATGCCTGGCATTTATGCTCCTGTATATGTCAACCGGCATTTTGGTCAGATGGAGCGGGTTTGGATGAATGGCACAAATGGCCGAAGATTTCCCGCACCACGAAGCGCTTGAGACAGCGCATGATCTCGGGCTTGCTCTTTCCTTCCGCGGTTCGGCGCCGGACGTAGTCGATCGTAGGCTGGTGGCCGCGCATGCGCACGACGACCACGCGGTGAAGGGCGGCGTTGGCCCGCCGGTTGCCACCGCGGTTGAGCCTGTAGCGGGTGACCTTGCGGCTGGAGGCTGGCATCGGGCAGGCGCCGCAGAACTTGGCAAGAGCGCCCTCGGAGTGGATCCGCTCCGGGTTGTCGCCGACCAGGATCAGCATTTCCGCGGCGGTACCTGACTTGATGCCATAGGCCTTCACCAGCGTCGGGGCGCAGTGCTCGAACAAGGCCTCGAGGTGAGCGTCGTGGGCCTTGATCTCGGCGTCAAGGTCGAGCCATCGACGCGCGAGGGCGCTCAGGCTGGCCTTGGCCGAAGCGGTTGGGGACGTCATCGCCCCCGGACGCAGCGCGGCGAGATGACGGACCAGCGCCATCGTGCCCGTGATCGTTTCAAGCTTCTCGCGCAGGCCAGCCGGCACGACGATTATGACGGCCTTCAAGGTCAGCATGGCCTGGGTTCGTGCCTTGACGGCCGTGTCTCGGGCAACCTTCAGGTGGCGGATCATCTCGACCCGGCCAGTGGACGCCTTGGGCAGGCCGGTGGCTTGGCCACCGAGCACGGCGCGGGCGGCGCCCTCCACATCGAGATGATCGGTCTTGCCGTGCTGGCGCCGCAGCCGCCGGTCGGGGCGGCTGACCTCGTGAACGGTGTAGCCGCCGTCACGAAGGGCGCGGGCGAGACCGGCGCCGTACGAGCCAGTGCCCTCGATGCCGAAGGCGTGGATGGTTCCGAGCGACGCCGCCCAGGTTTCAAGCTGGCGGTAGCCATGACAGCCGACCTTGATCGTCAGCTCGGCCACCCGGCGCCGAAGCCGGTAATCGCCACAGCGGCGTGGGTGTGCTTGTGGGTATCGACACGCTTCGTCTCAATGCATGCCGCCACCTACAATACCTTCAACCTGCAGCGCCATCTGATTTCCCGCCGCACCCTGCGCACCTTCCGGGCCCAGGCCATGGCCGATTGGAATGCTGCTGCCACTGCTGCATGAAAGTTGTCAAAGGTTCAGGGATTCTGCGCGGTGGCCAAGTTCACGTGACAATGCTCCAATATGGTAAAACACTGCTT
Organism: Skermanella rosea; assembly: GCF_016806835.2. Classification (NCBI taxonomy): domain Bacteria; kingdom Pseudomonadati; phylum Pseudomonadota; class Alphaproteobacteria; order Rhodospirillales; family Azospirillaceae; genus Skermanella; species Skermanella rosea. Next base: position 5,535,120 of record NZ_CP086111.1, read on the forward strand.
TGTTAACTTCTTTCGAAAAACAACATTTGTCGAACGGATTATTATTTTCTCGAAGAATACCACCGGTTGTCCTTTTGCGGGATAATTTATTCGTTTTCGGAGATAAATCGAAGCTCTAATCGCAAACCGTAATTCATAGAAAAGGACCCGCACTCTAAAAGGTTGTACCAGCGCCGCTCTCTCATGCTTTCCGCGATGTCCGCCACTTCTTAAAAAACATGAGGTCTAATCACGGCTTAACCGGCCCTGGACATTTTGAGTCGTCCGACCCGCGGGTCTAAGCAGCCTGCGCGGGTGGACGGAGCAAAGCACTTTTCTCGAGGTCTGACATGTCTCTCGTTATTGATACCGGCTACCAGCAGTTCCGCAGCGCCGACGTTGGTCTCTCTTATTTCAGCGATGCCAGCAAGGACGGCGTCATTCCGGCGCAGAGCTATTCCTTGCGTACCCGTGACGGCCGCATCGTTTATGACGCCATCAGAACTGACGGCGTCGTTTTCGACATTTACGACGGCGGTCTAAAAACCGGTTGGTGCCGCAGCACCGGCGAAATCGGCCTACCGCCCGATTGGCGTTTCAATGCCAGCTTGGGCAAATTCGAGCCGAAGCCCGAAGGCGAGGGCTGGAAGCGCGGCTTCTCGATCCCCGTCGCGATCACGAAAACCAACTTCGCGCTGTGGGAACAGGCCCAGACCGCCAGCTTCCAGGCGGTGTGCGACGTCGCCGTCAAGATCAGCCGCATGGAGAGGCCCGATGGCAAGCTGCCAGTCGTGTGCCACACCGGATTCCGCGAGATCCGCCTAGCCAAAGGGCCGCTCCAGGTCCCGGTGCTGGAAGTGGTCAAGTGGACCCAGCGCCCGACCTGCCTGCCCCCGCTCGGCTACTGATCCATGAAGCCGTTCTGGACGATCCAGGCAAAGGAGCCGCGGGAAGCAGCTCCTTTGCTTGCTAAGATGGGTGTCTCGTTCATTCCACTGGGACACAACAAAAAGCCCCTGGGTCCTTGGAAGGAATACCAGAGCCGGCCGCCGAGCGTCGCCGAGGCTCTGACCTGGGCAAAAAACCTGAGGCACATGCAGATCGGTCTGGTCACCGGCCGGGTCAACAACATCTCCGTCGTCGATTTCGATCATCCGCAGGCCGAACAGTGGTGGCTCGACCAGGGCTACCCACTGAGCGAGATCCAGCAACAGACCAGACGCGGCCGGCATCAGATATTCCGTTTTTCCGAAAATACCCGGACCGGCAAGGGTTTTGGCCCACCGTTCGAGGCCATCGATGAGGAGGGCGAGGTCACTGTCGCCGGCCGGCTCGACATCCGCTCCGAGGGCGGCTACATCGTGTGGGCGCCGTCGCACATCAACGGCCACACTTATAAGGTGATCACGCCGGATGATCTGCCGGAGGATTTCCAGCCGCGCGCGCTTGACTTCCTGCTAAAGGGGTTTTTCCAGACGATTGCTCCGGAGCGGGCCCCGCCGCCTCAGGCCAGCCAAAACACGGCGCCGCGCCAAGCCCATGCCCCCGGCGAGGTCGTCGAGGATGGTCTCGGCCGCGCCACGGAGGGCAGGGAGACCCGCCTGCGTGAGATCGTGCTCAGCCATTTCCGAAATTTTGTCGATCAGCACGGCCGCGCGCCGCTGTCCAACGAAGAGGTCGGGCAGGTCGCCGCCGATGTATGGGACGAGTTCCAGCTGCGCATGAAGCCGCGGCCGGGCGATGGCAACAAGTACACACTTGACGGTGTCCGGCGGAAAATCCTCAGCACCCGGAAACGCTATGAATCCGGTGATTTGAAGTTCAGCCGCGACAAACAGGAAGCGCTGGCGGATCCGGCCCAGGCCCTGCTGGCCCTGGCCAATACCGTCCAGCAGCAGCCCTTCATTGCTTTCGATCCCGAAGCCGGCGACGACGGTGACGATGGCTGGACCGGCTCCGGCGCGCCTGCCCAGCGGACGGCGACAGTGGCGCTGACGGCAAATTGGTTCGATCCATCCTACATCATTCCGCGACGTAGCTGGCTGATCAAAAATCTTGCCGCCAGGAAATACCTGACATTCATCCTGGCGCCTCCCGGCGTCGGAAAAACCACGATTAGCGCCGATCTGCTGGTGACCTACGTTTCCGGCGCCGAGGAGTGGTGTGGCTACGAGATCACGGCAACGCCCGAAGGCCGCAAGGCGTGGTTGTATAATGGCGAGGATGAAAAGGACGAGTTGTATCGTCGTGTCACCGCAGCCGCGCAAGCGCGCAAGGTCAAACCGGAATATCTGGCCGGCCGGCTCGCGGTGGACAGCGGCGCCGATCGGCCGATCAAGATCGCCAATCTCGCCCAGGACAGCAAGGTCCGCAAGCTGGTCAAGACCGGCGACGTCGAGGCCCTGGTCAAGATCATTACCGATCTTGGCATCGATCTGGCAGTTTTCGATCCGCTCCAGGAGGCTCATGAAGCCAACGAAAATGACAACCTGGAAATGAAGTTTGTTGCAGCAACATTCCGTGAGGTTGCTCAGAAATCGGACTGCGCCATCGTAATCATTCATCATACGCGCAAGATGAATGACGATGAAGGTGCCGGCAACTTCGATATTGGTCGCGGCGCATCGGCAATATCCGGCGTCGCCCGCTTTATTCTGACCTTGCTCAATGTCGCTCCCGATGCCGCCGCCATGGTCGGCATTCCTCTGGCAGAACAGCATAAATTCGTCAGACTCGATGAGGCCAAGTCAAATTTGTCAATGGTGACCAAGGATACCAGATGGTTCAAGCGCATCGGCATCGATATCGGCAATGGCGCCGACGGCGGCCTGCCGGATGAAGTCGGCTATCTGGAACAGTGGCACCCGCGGCCGGTCGGCGGCGAGCTGACGCCGGAGATCGTCACGCAAATGCTCGACGAGGTCCAAGCGGCGGCCCGGGAAAACGATCCCTACAGCGCACACCCGCAGGCAAAACGGAACATCATTGGCATGATGGTCTACCTGTCCAATGACCTGCTCGACAGCAAGCGGGCCAAGCTTTTGTTCCAGAAGTGGATCAAGGAAAAGGTCCTGCTTTCCGGCGAATCCTACTCGGCATCGAGGAAGTGCCGGGTGCCGGCGATCCTGGTTGGAAAACGCCCCGAGTAGGGGCGTTTTTCATGTCTGCCAGGCGCGGGTCTAGGCGCGGGTCAGGCGCGGACCGCGCGGCCCGCGGGTAGGATATATAGTAAACTATAAGCACCGTACGCAGGCCTTTAGGGCCCCGCGCCCCGTGCACTGGTCGGGGTTGGCAGTGGACGGTGCGGCAGCCAGGGATCGAGGCGGGACAAGCCCGCCACTGGCAGATACAAAAGACGACACCGCCTGTTCCAGCCATTCCATCAAGCGGAACAACCTCAGCGGACCCAATCCGGAAAAACCGATGCCTGTATAACAGGGAATCCGCCACAAAACGGGCACTCTATATATGTATGTGCAGGGGTAGCCGCGGAGCCGCCGACAATACCCTCAGAAAAGCCATTTAAAACGATCGGTGATTCCGACCCTGGGATCTCGCCGGGAGCGATCTCACTACAATAGAGTCTCATCACATCGCACGCGATGATATGGTGCGATCGAATCCGGCTAAAGCGGGGCGAGGCGGGACATTTCCTGGATCAGGGCGAGCCTGCTGGACGTCCGTGCGTCTGAGGAGTTCGAAGCCGACCGGCTTCGGGGTGCCGTTCGCGTGCCAATCGAAATGTGGGAGGAGAAGGCGAAGATGCCCGGATCCGAGCTGGGCGACCCTACCTTTTGGGAGGCCGCCATCGGGGCACTAGGTATCGACGGCGGGCGTCCGGTCGTGATCTACGACGACGGGCGGATGACCGAGGCAGCTCGGGTATGGTTCATCCTTCAGCATTTCGGTATCCATGCCGCCGTGCTCAACGGCGGGTGGCCGGCGCTCGATACCGTGGCAGGATTTGATATCGAGGTCGGCCCCGCAGCCCAGCAGGTCCCTGTCAACTTCCAGGCGCGTCCCGGTTCGGGGCCGGTCGGCCTTGCCGACCGAGCGACCGTCCGAGCCGAACTCGGCACCTCGACACAGGTCTTTGACGCACGGACTGCGGCGGAGTATGCAGGCACGGATTACAGGAAGAACGCCCGAGGCGGCCACCTGCCCGGGGCGAGGCACTTCGCGCATGCCGACCTGCTGGACCCTTCCGGTCGTCTCCGAACCTCCGGCGAACTGCGAGCCGTGCTGGAGGCGGCTGGCTTCTCGCCGAGAGCGCCGATCGTCACCCACTGCGACGGAGGTGGACGGGCAGCTCTCGCCGCCATCGCGGCGCTGCGAGCGGGAATGCCGGACGTCCGGGTCTATTATCTCAGCTTCGCCGACTGGGCACGTGACGAAATCTGCCCGATCGAGCGCCCGTTTTAGTTCCCTTTGCCTCGGCGGGAGGTGCTATTTGGCGGGAATAGTCTCGACAGTCTTGGTGAGGAGGTGCTCCCGGAATTTTTACCTCCAAACAACGAATCCAACAGCAAAGTCATATTTATCACAAATGATATTGAATGGTAGAAAACCTAGTCCGAGTTGCCGGGCGGCATGGATGGCAATAAGGCCCGCATCGACAAGGGCGAACGTGGCTAGGAGCTTCTGCTCACCAAGGTTGAAACGCCCCTGCAGACTTCTTAGCACATGTGCAGCGGCGACTCCGTCGCACGAGCGCTCCGCGATCAGCCGGCTCTCAAAATGGGCGACGGCTCCGAAGACTTGGAAGACCAGCTCTTCGGCTGCCGATGCGGTATCGAGCTGCTCCTCAATAGACTTGAATGCGAGCACCCGGAACTTAAAACAGATCGACACGAACGAAGGACGGCATCGCCACCGCCCGCGCTCGTGGTAAGCACCCGGGCCGTCAGCCTGTCGATCTGGAAAAGATCGGAGCGGCGCTGAAGCTTGTAGAGGCCGGCCTGTCTCCGACAGTCGCCACAAGACAGTTGGGACTGGAACGGTCAACCGTCTACCGCGAAGCGAAGCTGGCTGGCGCAAGGCAACCACCACCCTGACAGCCCTTGAAATGGTCGGAAGTTCGTGACAGTTCCCGAAAGGTTCGACCTTAGCGTTGTTTATCTAACAACCGGCGCGCTGCCCTCCAAATGGGCGATATCAGGATATGTTGTTCATGACGGTGTTTTCCCCTTACCACACAGATCCAGCGGGCGGCACGGCTGAAGCGCAAAGGCATGGCCGATACGTAGATCCCGGTATCAGGCCACAAGATCCCCCTCAACCGCCTCATCTTCGTAAAGCGTCTCAGGCAGATCAAGCCGTGCCCTCTGCTCCGCAAGCCAAGCCTGTCTTGCAACTGGGTCGGAGGCGAGGCGCTGTTCGAGAGCCAGAGTCTCCCGATAGTGGCGTGCTTCCGCCGCCAAGGTCCAGTGGATTGTTCCAACATTCTGCTCCTCAACAACTTTTCGTAGATCGTCGAGGGAAACGCGGAAAAATTCCTTCCGGAGATTGACTTTGTTCACCTGCTGCAAGAAAAAGCGCTTCTGGAGATCGCGCTCCAGAGCTGGAGCGTTCTCGGAAAAGATCATGGCGTGGACGTCGAATTCGAAGGGTACGCTGGCATCACCGAGTTCGCGAACACGATCGAACGGCTCAAGACGTCTTGTCATCCCTATTTTGAAGATGTCTTCGCCAAATGATCCCACGTTCGATATCACGTAGACGTGGCCGGCCCTAGTCTGCTGGGCCATCGACAGGGCACGCTGGTTTTTGACTTCCGCCTCTGTCAACCTCTGCTCCATCTCGCGTAACTGCATCTCGTATTTCTGCTTCTGCTCCTGCCCGGCCACTTCATACGCCCCGCGCACCTTTTCCATTGCCTTCTTGAGAGCGTCCTCCTCTTTGGCCGCATCTCGCAGGGCGCGCTCGAACTCGCGCTGTGCCCGTTGCTCTTCTCGGATCTGGTCTTTGATGCGCTTTTGCTCAGCCATGTCGGCCAGCTTCATCTCCTGCAGTACCGTGCCCAGACGCAGCTCTTCGAGTCTCAGTTCCAGGTACCCGGCTTCAACCTGAGCTGACCGGAAAGCCTGACCGTTGAGGTTGACCAGCGCGAAGGCATCGAGGATCTCCTGGCGGAGCTTGCCGTAGTTGTCATGGCGAAGTCTGGAAAGAGCGGTCTCTACCTTGCCGTTGAAGGCATCGGCAACGAAGCGAATGGCCGTCTCGCGCCGATTGGCTTCGACATAGTCGCAAGTCGCGGCCCGGCCATCCCTCATCATGCGCTTCACCTGCTCCTTGACCAGCTTGTAATCCCGGCTGGCCAGGGAAAAATCATAGTCGTCCGCAAGTTTGTCCAGCAGGGTCACGCCGGGGATCAGGTACTCGTCCCCATAGCCTTCGATCCGGTTCTTGAGCGCCTTTACCACACCATCCAGCCTCTCGGCTTCACGTATCGCCCTGAGGGCCTGACCTGCGGTTTCCTCTGCCTTTCGCTCGGCGCTGGTGATCATATTGACAGCTTGGCGACGCGCTGTTTCCAGCAGTTTATCGGCATAGGTTCTGGCCCTGGTCTCCACGTCCGCTGCCTGGCTTTTGCCCGCGGCGAGAGTTTCAGCGCGCTCGGCTTTGGCGCCTTCGACGATCCTGCTCGCCTGGATCCGTGCGACATCCATTATGGCCTTCGCCTGCTCACGCGCGACTGAGACTGCTTCCTGAGCTTCCTGGAGCTGACTTTCAAGTTCCCGCCTCATCCGGGACTCAGCAGTATGTGCGGCGTCCATGATACGTTTGGCCTCGCCTTCGGCCTCGGCGACCCTGGCGTAGGGCAGGAGGCGGTCGTTCTCTGACCGCAGGCTGGCTGTCATCTCCTTCTGTCGGCGAAGCCTACGGATTTGGACCAAAAGAGAAATGACGGCGACAAGTGCGACCACGCCAGCCGAAAACGCAATAATATGAAGATAATTTTCCAAAATTACCTGCGAGATCCGATCACATCATGGTTCAACCATGACACATCCCAACTAATTCGACAATGAATTGTACTCTTTTCGGTCGCCTGGTGAACGTGAGGCAGAAGTATACTTGTGTCCACTGGATTTATTTTTCGCATTTTATTCGCATGCCATAGGATGCAGTCTGTCCTGGCATGTGTTTGATTGATCCAAAGACCTCGATGCGCCAATCGGCCACATACCGGAGTAATCAGCGATATCAAGGTCGTGCCCGTACCAAACGCACGAGGCCGGCGCTGGGTGATCGACAGCTGGTCAGCGTGAGTCGCTATGATGTCAACTTTCTGTTGCGAGCTTCCATGACCAACGCATCCGGTCAGGGACCAGCGCGGCCCGTCAGAAGCCCGAGTTGGACCCTAAAACGCTTGCAATCCGATTGCTTCTGCGCAATTCGATAGCGCACCCTGTTGCTGTACCTAGTACACTGACGCAGACAAAAGATTCAGAGAGCAACATGCAAGGCCATGAGCAGACTACATTTTTGCCGTTCTCGGTGCATCTCTTGTATGCATCAGTGTACTAGCGATCATATCTGGGACCTCAGGATAAAGATTGCCGATCGGCCGGCGCTCTTCGGTCAACGTGTGCAGCATCCTTCCGTCCGAGCGGTACTTGTCAATATGGACGAGCCATTCGCATAGGTCGGGGTATGTGTAACACATCCTACCTTTCTGCCTCGGCGTGAACTCGGTGGCGAGGATCATATCCTGGTAGTCTTCGGGATAGTGGGCAAACTCCCGTGTGTGGTTCCGCCGTGGTCTTCTCGTCATGGTCTCTCCTGTGCGGCACGCATACTGGCCGCTTTCAGGCAGAAACTCCACTTATCCCGCTGTCCAGATTTCCTGAGCCAGTTCTGTGGGGCAAGCGTGCCTTTTGACGGCGACTGGTTGGAGGGGTGATTTTACCGATCGGGAAATATGGACCAAAACAGCGCTTCAGGTTGATCAATTTTACCGGGCGGTAAAATTAACTTGCAGCGCGGCCCGCTGAGGTTATATTTTTACCGAGCGGTAAAATCGGCAGGGCGAAATGTTTGATCATCTTATCACGGATGCGGGAGCGCTCGGAAAGGTAATCCGCGAACGGCGGCGCGCACTCGGGATGAGACAGGCTGATCTGGCGATGGTCGCCGGAGTTGGTGTGCGCTTCATTGTCGATGCCGAGAACGGCAAGTCCACCTGTCAGATAGGCCTCCTGCTGAAGCTGCTGCGCGAACTTGGCATCGACCTGGCAGCCTCAGTTCCGTCCGCCACGGAGACGCACCTGCCGTCCGGCGGCATCGAGATAGAAGGGTATGAGTTGTGAGAAGTCCAGTCCCCGGCGACACGCTGGATGTCCGTTATTCTGAATATACCGTTGGACATCTCGTGCGCCGGTCGGAGAGCGTTCTGGATCTGGAATTCCGCTATTCTGAAGCTTGGCTGGGTCTGAAGGGGGCCTTCCCCGTTTCCCTATCCATGCCGCTCGACACCCAGGCCTACGGGGCACAGCAGGCATATCCCTGGTTCATGAATCTTCTGCCGGAAGGACGCGCCCTTCAGCTGATCGGCAACGTGCTGTCCATCGCTGAAATCGATGTCTTCGCCATGATCGAAGAAATGGGCGGCGACCTTCCGGGAGCGCTCGAAGTTCGTCGTCACAGCAGCTCGCGTCGCGGGGAGAAGCCGTCCATCAGGCCCCTGACCGAAGCCGAGCTGGCGGAGTGCATTCGCGCCCTGCCGGAACGCCCGGTTCTGGTGGGCGGGGAAGGCATCACCATGTCGCTGGCCGGAGCTCAGGACAAGCTGCCGGTCGTCGCCCTGCGGGATGGCCGCCTTGCATTGCCGCTCCATGGGATGCCGTCCACCCACATTCTGAAGCCGAGAAACGGGAAGTTCCGGGACAGCGTTCCGAATGAGGCATACTGCCTCAATCTCGCGACGGCCGCCGGGCTTGACGCCGCCCCGGTATCCCTGGGACGGGCGGAGGACATCGACTACCTTCTGGTGAAACGGTACGATCGCCGGATCAAAGGCAAAACCATCACCCGAATCCACCAGGAGGACCTCTGCCAAGCCACCGGCTTTCCACCATACCTGAAGTATGAGTGGAACCCTGAAATCAGGCGTCATGGGCCCAAGCTGAAAGACTGCATGGACGTGATCGGCCGCACCAAAACTGCCGGTATGGTGAAGATGCGCTTCTTCGATGCGCTGCTGTTCAATATCCTTGCCGGCAACGTGGATGCCCATTCCAAGAATTATTCCCTGCTGCTGCGCGACCCCGGGACGGTCGAGATGGCGCAGATCTACGACGTCCTGAACGGGGACATCTATCCCCAGGTGACGAGAAACCTCGCCATGAAGATTGCCGGCAAGCAGCGCGGCGGCCATCTGTATGGCCGACACTGGGACAGGTTCGCCCAGGAAAACGGCTTGTCACCGACGCAGGTCCGACATCGGGTTGCCGCCGTTTCCAAAGCGGTGCTGGACAAGGCGCCCGAAACGGCGGAATACATGGGCAGCAGGTTCGGGAATGCCGCTGTCCACAGGGAAATCAGTGGCTATGTGGTGGATTACTGCAAGAACATGCTGACCAACCTTATCTCCGATCCGGCTCCTGAAGCTGATGTCGATGTCGCTGATGCGCCAGTGCGATCTGGCTCAACCCCATGACCGCCAAGCGCCGGATGGGCTGAAGGGATCTTCCGGCGATGATGCTGCGACGAAACCCGGCTTGGAGGTGAGCACTCCGCCGGTCTTCAGCCGGCGGAGCGCTCACTGGGAAGATATAGCTCCAATCGGTGCGGCCGCTGCCGGCGCGGTGGCGGATCCAGGAGACGGCAACACGACAGTGCCCGGAATGCGGGGGTCGGCTGCATTGCCAATACATCAGCCGATGCGCCGTGGTGACGAGACCGAGAGCGGCTGGGTCGCAAGACAGCTTGGTACAACGACGTCTCGGGTCAGTTCGGCTCTTGAATTATCCCGATCGATCTGGCGGTTGCGGAAAATTGGGCGGACATCTCCGTCAAGTTCCCCTCTATCAAGGATGGTGACCAAGTCATCGCCGCCAGCGCCATTGCCAGAGGCTATGGCGTTGCGACGGGGAACATCGGGGATTTCAAGGCCACAGGAATTCCGGAGCTTTCCATCGTAAATCCTTTCGACTCAAATATATGGATCTATAATGACAGCGTTAATCCCGTCGATGAGCTGCTCTCTCCAGAATGGAATAGTAAATTACCCGAGCTTTTCCATTCATCGGAGAGAGCTTCAGGTGAGTGCAGGTGAGCCGATGATCGAAGTAATCGCCCCAGCGGGCATTCGCGACTCCGTCGCCATTCCCATGCCAGGCGAGACCGAGGAGGAGCGCAAGCGCCGCGACGATCTGTTCTTCGCCGTCCTTGACGTGGCCGGCCATCGATGGAGCAGCCGTTCCAGCTCCATCAGTTCATCTGGAGTCAATTCTCTGGCGGTGCGTGCAGCCAGGCTTCCGGCAGCGCTCGATTACAGCAGCCATGTCGGGATTTGTCGTGGATGATGATGGTCTCCAGGGGAGTTCTGCATGCGCTAGGTGACGCTTCGGGAGCTTCGAAGCCGCTCGGCCTATCGCATCCCACCTCAACGAAGTTGATGATAATGGTTCACCGGGAAGGGGCATCGACGTGACAGAGGGGCAGATCGGTATTCTGGTATCGGCTGCTGCGATCCTCGCGGCCGCTGGAGTGCTTTGGCGCCAACAGGCCCTGAGTTCGGTGCCGCTCGTCGTCGCCGTGGTTTGCGTGCTCGTCGTTGCCGGTTTTCTCTTTCTGAGCTTCTGATCGGCTGGCGCCGTAGCATGTCGGCCTATGGAATTTGTTGTATGTCATGGTCTGTTGAATGGCTCCGCCAACGACCCCGCGAACATCTTGACTATCGCAACGGCATCGGCCGGCACCTCGACTCTGTGGTCTGTCTTTCCCTGTACGGCCAACATGAACCGCTCCGCATTAGCCGGAGACTTGCCGGGACTTTGGGAGCGAGGATCATTCCCATCTCTTCTAGCTTCACTCCGGTCTCAACAGATTATCCAATCGAAGGCTTGCCTGTCGTCGGCTTCTCGACGACAGGCAAGCCTACCGACGCCCTAACGGCGCTCCTCAGCCATGGCGAGAGTCGCATCTTGCAAGATATCCTGATCTGAGGGTTTGGCGAATCGCCTTTTCTGGGACAGCCAAGGACCAAACGTAACTTTTCATGGTTTCTGGGAGGCATCCTCACTCGCTTCCTTTCCCGGCGCCTGGGCCCGAATTCCCTTCTGTTTATGGTGCGCTCACTGATGCAACTCCCTGATGAGCGTGCTGTTACATAAGCAAGGGTGAGGCTGGGAATTTCAGGAGGATGATATTCAATGTCAAACTCGATGCACCAGGGAAAGTTGAGTGCGTTTGCAGTAGCGATCACCGGTATGGGGCTCGTCATGAACTATCCGGTTCATGCCCAGGAATCCCCGCCTCAAGCGCAGGAGCAGACCCTTCATATCGACGAGATGCTGGTCCAGGAAGCCATCCAACGGGGCTTGGCGGAGATCGAGATGGCCAGGCTTGCCGAAGAGCGCGCCGAGGCGGACGCGGTGCATTCCTTCGCCGACCTCATGCTGGAACACCATGGAAAGCTGAACGAACGGCTGGTCCAGGCGGCACGCGAAATCGGCGCGGAGATACCCTCCGGCCCGAACGAGAGCGAGGCGTCGGTCATCGAGCGGCTGAAGACGCTCCGAGGCGCCGCCTTCGACGAGGTCTACGCGGTGGGCGTCGCCCAGGACCACATGCGGCACCATAACCTGCACGCGCGCCTGGCGGGGTACGCTTCCGCTCCGGTCCTGCGGCGGATCGGCGCGGAAGCGGTGCCGGTGCTGGAGGAGCATCTGGCCGCGGCACAGGCGCTGCGGGTCGAGGTCCGGCCGATCGCCCAGGGTCCGCTCGGGGCGGTGCCCGACCAGGCCGCCGAGCCGAGCGAGGCGACCCCGCAACGGCAGCAGGCCCCTTATTCGGACGAGGCCGAGGGGGCCGAGCCCTGACGGCCGGCACCCGACCGGCGCGGCGGTCCTACCGTTCCGCTTCCGCCAGCCAGTGGCCCAGCGTTCCCTTGCCGGCGTCCACCTCGCTCCAGCCCGGCGGCACGCCGTCCATGTTGGGCAGCTGGTGCGCGATGCCCTTGTGGCAGTCGATGCAGGTGCGCTCGCCCGTGAACAGGTACGCCTGGTGAACCCGGGCCGCCCTGGCGCCCTGCTTGGTGATGTCCATGGATTCCGCCGAGTGGCAGTTCCGGCATTCCAGCGAGTTGTTGGCCTTCAGCCTGGCCCACTCGTGCTCGGCCAGCTCGCGCCGCATGGCGACGAACTTGTCGCGCGTGTCGATGGTGCCGAAGATCTTGCCCCAGACCTCCTTGGACGCCTGCATCTTGCGGGCGATCTTGTCCGTCCACTCGTGGGGCACGTGGCAATCGGGACAGGTCGCCCGCACGCCGGACCGGTTGGAGAAGTGGATCGTCGTCTTCAGCTCCTCGTAGACGTTGGTGTTCATCTCGTGGCAGCCGACGCAGAACGCCTCCCGGTTGGTCGCCTCCAGAGCCGTGTTGAAGCCGCCCCAGAAGATGACGCCGGCGGCGAACCCGCCGAGCGTCAGGAAACCGAGGCTGAGATACCGGCTGGGACTGGAGAAGGTGCGCCACGGATGCACCAGGAATCCCGGCAGCTTCATCCTCATTTGTGCTCACCCCCGCCGGAGGGCCTGCTGATCAGGCTGTCGATGTCCTTGAACCCGTTCGGCACGACGGGCTGCGCCGCGGTCTGGGGAACGTGGCACTGCATGCAGAAGTACCGGCGCGGCGACACCTGTCCCAGCATCTGGCCGTCGCGGTCCATGTAGTGGGTGATGCTGATCATCGGCGCCTGCACCGCTTCGGTGAACTGCCGGCTGTGGCAGGTCAGGCAGCGGTTGGTGTTCAGGTTGATCTGGTAGTCGCGCACATTGTGCGGGATCACCGGGGGCTGCTCCGGATAGTTCCGGGCGACCCGGCGGTCGTCGGTCACGTCCGCCGGGATCGGGGGCGCCGGCAGCTCGTCGGTGAACGCGACCGGCGGACGGAACGGGGTCTGGACCGGCTGCTGGGCCGAGATGACCGCGGGCACGAGCACCGGAAGCGCCGCGAGGACGGCGTAGAAGAAAACTCTCATGGCTGCCGCCCCCTACACCGCGGTTATCCTGACCGCGCACTTCTTGAAGTCGGTCTGTTTGGAAATCGGGTCGGTGGCGTCCAGCGTCACCTTGTTGATCAGGCGGGTGCTGTCGAACCAGGGCACGAAGACCAGGCCGCGCGGCGGCTTGTTGCGCCCCCGGGTCTCGACGCGCAGGCGGACCTCGCCCCGGCGCGACTGGACCACCACTTCGGAACCCCGGCGCAGCTTGCGGGCCGCGGCGTCGTCCGGGTGCATGTAGACCAGCGCCATCGGCACCGCCTTGTAGAGCTCCGGCACCCGCATGGTCATGGACCCGGAATGCCAGTGCTCCAGCACCCGGCCGGTGACCAGCCACAGGTCGTATTCCGCATCCGGCGCCTCGGCCGGCGGCTCGTACGGGAAACCGAAGATGATCGCGCGGCCGTCGGGGTTGCCGTAGAAGCGGATGCCCTCTCCCGGCTTCACGTAGGGGTCCAGGCCCTCCCGGTAGCGCCAGCGGGTCTCCTGGTTGTCCACGACGGGCCAGCGCATGCCGCGGACCTTGTGGTACTCGTCGAAGTCGGCCAAGTCGTGCCCGTGATGGCGGCCGAACGAGGCGTATTCCTCGAACAGGCCCTTCTGGACATAGAACCCGAAGGCCCGGGACTCCCGGTTCTCGTACTCGGGGTCCATGTCCTCCAGCGGGAACCTGTTTACCTCACCGTTGGCGAACAGCACGTCGAACAGCGTCTTCCCCCGGTATTCCGGGTTCCGGTCCAGCGTCTCGGCCGGCCACACCTCGTCGGTCGTGAATCTTTTCGAGAACTCCATCATCTGCCACAGGTCGGAGCGGGCCTCGCCCGGTGCCGGGACGAGCTGGTGCCAGAAATGGGTGCGCCGCTCGGCATTGCCGTAGGCGCCTTCCTTCTCGACCCACATGGCGGCCGGCAGCACCAGGTCCGCCGCCATCGCGGTCACGGTCGGATAGGCGTCCGACACCACGATGAAGTTGTCCGGGTTGCGGTAGCCGACATAGGTCTCGTTGTCGGAGTTGGGTGCCGCCTGGAGGTTGTTGTTGACCTGGATCCAGTAGGCGTTGAGCTTGCCGTCCTTCAGCATACGGTCCTGCTGGACCGCGTGGTATCCCGGCTTGTCCGGCAGCAGCCCCGCCGGCAGCTTCCAGATCTCCTCGGTCTTCTTCCGGTGCTCCGGGTTGGTCACCTGCATGTCGGCCGGCAGGCGGTGGGAGAAGGTCCCGACCTCGCGCGCGGTGCCGCAGGCCGAGGGCTGGCCGGTCAGGGAGAACGGGCTGTTGCCCGGCTCCGAGATCTTCCCGGTCAGCAGATGGATGTTGTAGATCATGTGGTTGGCCCAGACGCCGCGGACGTGCTGGTTGAACCCCATGGTCCAGAACGACATGACCTTGGTCTTGGGATCGGCGTAGAGCTCGGCCAAGGCCAGCAGGCGCTCCTTGGGAACGCCGGTCAGCTCCGCCGTGTAGTCCGCCGTGTAGGTGGCGACCAGCTTGGCGAACTCGTCGAAGCTGCTGGGCGTCGAGGCGGTCGCCTCCTTGGCGCCGGTCGCCCGGACCTCCAGCACGTGCTCCGGCCGCAGGCCGTAGCCGATGTCCGTCTGGCCCATGCGGAAGTTGCAGTGCTTGTCCACGAACTCCCGGTTGACCCGGCCGGTTTGGATGATGTGGTTGGCGATGAAGTTGAGGATCGCCAGGTCGGTGCCCGGCTTGAACACCATCGGCACGTCGGCCAGCTCGTAGCTGCGGTGCTCGAAGGTGGACAGAACGGCGACCTTGACGTGGGGCGCCGAGATCCGCCGGTCCGTCACCCGGGTCCACAGGATCGGATGCATCTCCGCCATGTTGGAGCCCCACAGGACGAAGGCGTCGGCCGCCTCGATGTCGTCGTAGCAGCCCATCGGCTCGTCCATGCCGAAGGTCCGGATGAAGGCGACGGCGGCCGAGGCCATGCAGTGGCGGGCGTTGGGGTCCAGGTTGTTGGAGCGGAAGCCGGCGCGCATCAGCTTGCTCGCGGTATAGCCTTCCCAGATCGTCCACTGTCCCGATCCGAACATGCCGACGGCCGTCGGCCCCTTCTCCTTCAGCACCCGCTTCCACTGGCGGGCCATCTCGTCGAAGGCGCGCTCCCAGGACACCGGCTGGAACTCGCCGTCCTTGTGGTACTCGCCGTTCCGCATGCGCAGCATCGGCGTCGTCAGGCGGTCCTGCCCGTACATGATCTTGGACAGGAAGTACCCTTTCACGCAGTTCAGGCCGCGGTTGACCTCCGCCTTGATGTCGCCGTGGGTGGCGACGACGCGGTCGTCCTTGACCGCGACCATGACCCCGCAGCCCGTGCCGCAGAACCGGCAGGGCGCCTTGGACCATTTGAGCTTCGCGTCCTGTCCGGCGACCAGGGACTGCTGGGCCGCGGCCGGAAGGCTGATCTGCGCCGCGGCCGCGGCCGTCGCGGCCGCGTGGGCCTTGATATAGTCTCTTCGTGTCAGTTCCACGATTTCCCCCTCATTATCAATCCGCCGCGTCCGGCCGGTCCATTTGCGCATCCACCTGGTGGAAGACCATGTTGACCGCCATGACACCGTCCAGCAGGCTGATCTCGCTGATCCGGGCGACGATTTCCCCCTCGTCGGCGGTCTCCAGCGTGACCACCATCTTCCCCGCCTCCGCGGCGTGAACCTCAATTCCGGGCATGGCCGAGACGGCTTCCCTGGCATCATCCAGGAACTCCGGCAGAGCCTGGACGACCAGGCTCGAGATATGGACTTCATCGCACATTGCTTGTTCCCTTTTGGCCCCCTGCGGAAACGACCGTCACCGCCCCGGCCGGACACGGGGAAACGCACGCGCCGCATCCGGTACAGGCTGACGCGTCCACGTCGGGCCGGGACGGTCCGCCCCACCCGATGGTGAAATTGATCGCGCCGGTCGGGCACGCGTCGCGGCAGCTCTGGCAGACGATCCCCATCCTGGCGAAGCAGGTATCGGCAATGCGCGCCGCCTGGAACCAGGGAGTTTCCTGGGCCAGGTCGAACACGGGAGCCGGGCAGGCCTCGGCGCAGCCGCCGCAGAAGGTGCATTCGCCGTTCCCGAAATCGACCTCCGGGTACCCCCCGTCGCCCGCCGCGATGATGCCCTCCGGACAGGCGTCCGCGCAGGCGCCGCACCGCACGCAGGCGTCGAGCACGCGCCGGTCGGAGGCATAGGGCGGCCGGATGGGCGCGGGCGCCCGCCGCAGCCGCCCTCTCAGCAGGCTGCGCCGACCCGGATCGATCCTGTCGTCGGGCATGATGCTAGACCGGCGGCGGCCCCGGAGGTCCGGCGATGAGCTGGTACATCCAGACGATGAACCCGTAGCCTCCGACGACCGCCACGGCTACGAACGGCCAGATGACGAAGGCGAGAAGCAGGAACATGAGGATCTCCCGGCGCCTTGCCGCAGGATCGACCGATATCTCGACAGGCTGAGACTGTGGCGGCAACGCTGTGCCGGCGAGAGGAGAACCGGGTTGAGTGGAGCTCATGATCTGTTCCCGAACAGTGGAGGTACGTGCTGTCGTCCTAGAGAGACCTTCTTCGAGACAAATTACTCAATTTTTCAATGGCTAACCGGGTGGTTAGTACCTCCGTATATTCACTTCCCAGGATGTCGCGCAAGATATTTCTACGGGAAAAGCAATCATGCTACACGGCGCGGTCCTCCGACATCCCGGGCCAGTTCGATCTACCGCTATCTAAGGCATCCTGCTGCTCACGATCGCAGGCTGTGCCGGCACACGATCCCGACATAGCCGTTCTCCGCAGGACGGTTATCGTTCGAAACCTTTGCCTGCTTCCGACTTGATCGAGGTCAATACGGCCTCTTCCGTTTCGGGGCCTTATGATGCCACTCCCTGTCGGTATTGTTGGCCGGCCAGTTCGATGCGATGACAATGGAAGCCCTGATCCTCTCCACACTCTTTCTGATAAGCAGTCACATCGTTCCCGGATTGCCGGGGGTGCGCTCCTCCCTAGTCCATGCGCTCGGACGCCGGCTGTTTCTCGCTTTCTATTCGGCGATTTCGCTGGCAGCTCTGGTCCTGGTAGTCTGGAGCTACCGGGCGGCCAATAGCGGGGAGTGGCTGTATTTTCCTCCCGTCGAGGTAAAGATGATCGCGGTGCTTGCGATGCCGATCGCCCTTTTCCTGCTGGTCGGCCGGCTCACCACGCCGGCCGAAACGCCGGAACCTGTAGGCATCTATCGCATCACCGCCGTTCCCGGCAGCCTGTCGGTCCTGCTCTGGACGCTGCTGCACCTGGCGGTGCTGGGGGGAGCGCGACAGATGATCGTCTTCGCCGGAATGGCCATCATCGCCCTGTTCTCCCTGGTCAGGAACTGGCAGGCCGCTTCGGCTGCCCAGCGCCGGGCCGGCATCCTGCCGTTTTCCGGCATCATTCGGGATCGCGAGAGGCTGGTCTGGAAGGAGATCGGTTGGGGCCGGCTGCTCCTGCCCCTCGCTTTATGGGCGGCGTTGCTTCTGTTCCATCCCGTTGTGATCGGCCCCGATCCTCTCGCCTATCTATTCTGATCCATTTCGCAACAGCAATATTGTCACAGCAAGAAATTTTCGAAAGCTTGATCGGCGTCAAGAATTGGCCGGGACCCTCCGGCATTATTGCGATCAAATCACTTGGAGATGATGATGAACTTGCTGCCCCACCCCCTCACCCCCGATATGCTGCTGGTCGATGTGATAACCGAGCACCCTGGGGCAATTGACAGGCTAACCGGCCTCAACCCAGCTTTCGCCGGTCTTCTGGACCAGCCCCGCAGGCACGCCATGGCCGGCCAGATTCGGCTTGGCGAGGCGGCGCGGGTCGCCGGCGTATCGTTCGAAGCCCTGTGCAGGGTGTTGCAAGGAGAGCTGCCCACATCCGAAATTGCTCACTTGCCTGGGACTGACCGTCCTGTTCCGATGGAGCGAAAGACCGTCGGCGACTGGTTCGTGCAGGCCGAACGCCTGTCCGCACCGCACCTGGATGTGCGGCCTCTCTTGGCATCAGGGCAGGATCCGTTCTCTCAGGTGATGTCCATGTCGGCCCGGGTGCCGGCAGGCGGCTTCATGGTGGTGGATGCTCCTTTCGATCCGGCTCCGCTGCGCCGGGTGCTCGCCGGGAAGGGCTTCACTTCGCAAGGACGTCAGGTCGGACCCACCCACTGGCGCATCTGCTGGCGCCGCGAAGATCCAACCGAGGCCGGCTCGGTGACCGACGAACCGATGCCACGGCACGGGCCCGAACCGTGGAATGCCGCCGACGGCACCCATCTCGACGTGCGGGGCCTGCAACCCCCGGAGCCGCTGACCCGGGTGCTCGACCTGATCGACCGGGGCGAAATCGACCGGCTGACTCTTCACCACGACCGCGAACCGGTCTTCCTCTATCCCATGCTGGGCGAGCGGGGCTGGTCATGCCTGTCGGTCGAGCATTTGCAGGGTGAAGTCCGGATTGAACTGGCGCGGGATGCGTGATGATCGCTCCAGGATCCAAGCTGCTGCCGGCATCCATTCCGTTCCGCTTTCTGGCGGCGGCCTTGCTGTTTCACCTCTTGGGCTGGACCGCGCTGGCAGCCGGGGCGCCGGTCGTGGCCGGTGCCGAGGGCGGGCTAGGCCTACCGGTCGCAGCCCTCCACCTGATCACGCTCGGCGTGCTGACCGTCACGGCCGTCGGAGCCGGGTTCCAGCTGCTGCCAGTGGCGATCCAGGCCGATTTGCCCGGCGTGTGGCCGTGCAGGATGACTGGGTGGTTGCTGCTCCCGGGGGTCGTGGTGCTGACCTGGGGCATGATGACGGCCGACCTGTGGCTGCTCGGCATAGGAGGAATTTCCGTCGCACTGGCCCTGCTAGTGTTCGCGGTGGTGGTTGGTATGGCTCTGCTCCGCACCGACCAAACCAATCCGCAGGTCCGGCTGGTCGTCCGCCACTTGTGGGCGGCACTGGCCTGCCTGATGGCATTGGCCGTCCTGGGTCTTGCCCTGCTCGGCGACTTCGCGCACGGCTACCTGGATGACCACCGAACCGTGGCCGTAATCCACCTGGCGGTCGCCTGCTACGGCTTCCTGGGCTTGCTGGCCGCCGGGTTCGTACAGGTGCTGGTTCCCATGTTCGCCCTGGTGGCGCCGCAACGTGAACGCCCAGCCACACTCGTACTTGCTCTTGCTGTCGCTGCCCTCATCCTGGCCGGCGCCGGAGCCCTCATCGGTGCGGCTTCCCTCGGTCTGGCCGCGGCGTGCCTTCATGTCCATGGCATGGCGGGATTGATGCGCCGGCGGAACCGCCGTGATCTCGGAACCTCATTCCTCCTCGTCCGACTTTCCTGGGCCATGCTGCCTGCCAGTCTTGTGCTGGGGCTGCTCCTGATTCTGGATCTTCTGCCGGCCTGGGGCCCTGGGCTGTTCGTGCTGACGCTGGTGGGCGGCTGGCTGCTCAGCCTCGTGCTCGGCATGCTCCAGCGGATTCTGCCGTTCCTGAGTGCTATCCACGCAGCAAGGGCCGGCCGACGCATTCCCAAGGTGTCCGAGCTTAGCGACAGTCCGCTCCTGCAGATCCAGGCAGCGTGCCACGTCGCCGCACTGGCAGCGGTCGGGATGGGAATGGTGCTCGATCTGGAGGTTTTGATCCGCGGAGGCGCCCTGACAGGAGCAGGGGGAGCCGTCGCCTTCATCATCTACGCGCTCGATCTTTACCTGCGGATCAGGGCTCTGCCCCAGGTCCGCCCCGTCGCGGCGAGAGGAAAAACCGCTCCTTGATCTTCAGCGGGTGATCGTGTTAGTTATGACGCGGAAGGCTATGGCGTGGCACTCGTGCAATCCCTCACTTTTCACGGGATTGGGAGTGTCGCTGGAGGCAGAGCCTGCTGCGAAAATTTCATCGATCCAGCAATGCCATTCGCGAAACCCCTCTCCCGTCAGTGGGCCAGCAGAACTGGGCAGTCGATCGGGTGATTGAGCATGTACCTCGTTGCTCCACCCAGGATTATTTCACGGAGGCGGCTATGACCGTATCCGCCCATTACCAATAATCCAGCATTCATTTCCATGGCTGTCGCGGCCAGCGCCTCGCCGACCGACCGGCCGTCCCGCTTGATGCTCAGAACCGAAGCTTCGACACCATGCCAGGCGAGATGCTTGACGAGACGTTCGGCGCGTGGGTGCTGATGTCGGGCGATTGCCGCAGGTGAAGGCGCCCTGCCCTCTTCCACGATCAGGATGGTAACCACGTCCGCGCGCGCGATGAAGTCCTGAGCGCCTGACACCGCCCGGGCCGCCGCCAAGCTGTCATCCCAGGCGATCACAACGGAACTGCTTAGCCTCGTCAGATCGCCTGCCCTCAGGAGTACGGGGCGCCCGGACTCGAACAGGGCAGCCTCAAATATTTCCAGGTTCGCGGACTTGTCGGTTGGACGGGACAGCAGCGTCAGATCAGCCGCACGGGCTTCCGCAACGAAAGCTCGCACCACTGATTGCGTGATCTGTCGCCATTCAGCCGTCACGCCCCCGGCTTCCGTGAGTCTGGTAGCGACCGGGACCGAAGCAGTGGCCGTGAACTCCTCGAATGTCCTTTTGGCCGCGGAGGCAATCGTGTCAGCTTCGCATTGCGCCTTGCGAAGCATAGTGTCGAGCGTATCTGGAGAAAAGCCCTTGTCATAGAGCGGCATCTCCTGTCTCGGCTCCCATCCCACGTGCAGAACATCGACATGCGCGGAGAGCGGGGTCGCAAGCTTGAAGGCGTCCTCCAGAAGGTTTGCTTCCAGGCCGTTCGACGGAACGAGAACATGCTTTATCATCTGCCCCTCCTTGGTGCTGCCAGGTTGGTAAGGGCAGCTGCTGCAGAGTATCCGAAGCGGCATGAAACCATGTCAAGGCGCTACGGAAAGTCTATCGAGCCGAACCGAGCCTGAGTGAACTAGGGCCGGCAGAGACCTAGCCCGATCTCCATCGGCGCCAAACACAGCAGCAGGCATGCCACCTGTTCGAGCCGCAATTAGTCTTTTTTGAAACCTATTACTTGACAGCGGGCGAGCACTCCCGGATATTCCGCGTATTCTGCGGGAGAGAGAGGCGATATCCGCCTCCGCCGAAGGCGCAAACTCCCATAATCGCTCAGGCAGACCGAACCGCAGAAACATTGTGCCGACTGGAGAGAGGCCAAGGTGCCGTACCATGCGCGCCCTGGCCCACCGAAGGGGCAGGCTCCGTCCGGAGCCGAAACTCTCAGGTAAAAGGACAGTGGGAGAGGCGTACAGGATCCGCAACAGAGCGTGCCCTGTCTCTATCAGGAGTCTCCCCCAAATGTATCCACTGTTACCCTCAGCATCCATTCCGCCGCCGCTTCCCATGCTCGGGGAATCGACATGCTGATCGTCGTCTACCTGATCGCCATCACCGTCGAGGCGATGTCCGGCGCCCTCGCGGCCGGGCGCCGCAACATGGATGTTTTCGGCGTTGCCGTCATCGCCTTCGTCACTGCGCTGGGCGGCGGCACCATCCGTGACCTGATCCTCGGCCACTTCCCCATCCGCTGGACCCAGCACCCGGAATACATTGTCCTGGTGATCTCCGCCGGACTGCTGACCACCGTGCTCGCACGCTACATGCATCATTTGAAGCGTGTTTTTCTCGTACTCGATGCAATGGGCCTGATCGCGTTCTCGCTGATCGGCTGCAGTGTCGCGCTGGCGATGGATTACTCCATCATCGTCGCCATCATGGCAGGGATGATGACCGGCATCTGCGGCGGCATGCTGCGTGACGTGCTGTGCAACCAGGTACCGCTGGTGCTCCGGCGTGAGCTCTATGCCAGCGTCTCACTGATCGTCTGCGCCCTCTTCATCGGCCTGCGCGAACTCGGCATCGACACCGACCTGAATACCGCAATCAGCTTCATCAGCGGCCTGACGCTCCGCCTGCTGGCCATCTGGGGCGGCTGGAAGCTGCCGACCTTCTCCTACCAGCAGCGCTGGGATTGATAGGCTGACCGGCATGATCGGTACCTCCGGCTGCCTGGCAATCCTGGTATCGGGAAACCGAAGTTCCTGGATCAGCAGCCTCACACAGACCGGAGAAGCCAAGCTACGATGGCACTGCTGCGTGGTTCCCATCCATGACTGATTTCCGGCGCAGGTAAGATCAGGTCTCCAATCCTTCCGGTATCTTCCACCCCCATTCCCGATATGCCTCGATGATTACCCTCGCCATGACCATCGCTTCGTGCGACCGGTCATCGGCCCGGCGGCTCATGATGATCGGAGACGTGATGGTCTGCTCGATCAACTCGCGGTAGACCACATCGTCCCGGCGCAGGCGCTGCACCGAAGTCGGGACGATGCAGATACCGACCTCCGCCGCGACCAGGCCGATCGCCGTCTGAAGCTCGCGGGCCTCGTGGGCGATGTGCGGCTCGAGGCCGCGGTCGCGGAAGATCGAGATCACCTGATCGGCATAGCTCGGTCGCGGCACCCGGGGGTACAGGATCAGCGGTTCCCCGGCCAATTCCCCGAAGCTCAGCGGCCCCTCCCGCTGCAGAAGAGGATGGCTGAGCGGCAGGGCCACCACGAGCCGTTCCTCGCGAAGGACGTCCCGGCGGACCGCCGGATCGTCTAGGCGAATGCGGCCGAAACCGACATTGATCCGGCCATCCTTCAGGGCCGCGATCTGTTCCAGGCTGGCCATCTCGACGAGGCTGACGTCGAGCCCCGGCGTTTCCGCGCGGAAACGCCGGATCAGTTGCGGCAGGGCCGCGTAGATGGTCGAGGCGACGAAACCGATGACGAACCGAGGTCGCTCCGCCTCGCGAAAGCGCCGCATCATCGTGCGCAGGTCGTCGAAGCGTTCAAGAACCAGGACGGCATGCTCGAAGAAAAGCCGGCCAGCCTCGGTCAGACGCAGCGGCCTGCTATCCCGGTCGAGAAGCATGATACCGACCTCATCCTCGAGCTGCTGGATCTGGCGGCTCAACGGCGGCTGGGCGATATGGAGCTTCTCGGCGGCCCGGGTGAAGTTCCGCTCCCGGGCGACGGTGATGAAGTAACGGAGATGGCGGATCTCCATTTCATACCTCCAGGGTATCACTCAAGACCAATTTAGTATTTCCTTTTCCATAAGCCAAGACTTAGTTTTCTGGCCATAGGGAGCTCAGGGAGCATCAAAATAATGTTGCAGATCAAAGAGATCGAGACCTTTCTGGTCGATCTTCCGACCATCAGGCCTCATGTTCTCTCGATGGCGACGATGTATCGCCAGACGATAGTGATCGTTCGCCTCCACTGCTCGGACGGTATCGTCGGCATCGGCGAAGGCACGACTATCGGCGGCCTGAGCTACGGCGAGGAAAGCCCGGAGAGCATCAAGCTCGCCATCGATACCTACTTCGAACCCATTCTCAGGACTTGCGACCCCTCCCGGGTCGGCCAGACCATGGCCAGGATCGGGCGTGTCGTCATCGGCAACCATTTCGCCAAATCGGCGGTGGAAACGGCGCTGCTGGACGCCATGGGCAAGCGCGTCGGCCTGCCGGTCTCCGAACTGCTGGGCGGACGCCACCGCGATGAGTTGCCGGTCGCCTGGACGCTGGCCAGCGGCGACACCTCCAAAGACATTGAAGAGGCCAAGCGTGTCCTGAGCCTGCGCCGCCACAACATCTTCAAGCTGAAGATCGGCAAGCGCGCGGTGACCGATGACGTCGCTCATGTGGCATCGATCAAGAAGGCGCTCGGCGATAAGGCCAGCGTGCGGGTCGATGTCAACCAGGCCTGGGATGAGGCCAGTGCTTCCCGCGGGTTGGCGATGCTTGAAGATGCCGGTGTGGATCTGGTCGAGCAGCCGATCTCCAGGGCGAACCGCTCCGGGCTGGCGCGGCTTGCTGCCCGCTTCATCATCCCGATCATGGCCGACGAGTCCCTCCACGGACCGGACGACGCCTTCGACCTCGCGATCCAGGCAGCGGCGGATGTTTTCGCGGTTAAGATCGCGCAGTCGGGCGGTTTGCAGGCTGCCGGACGGGTGGGGGCCATCGCGGATGCCGCCAGCATCGGGCTTTATGGCGGCACGATGCTCGAGGCCGGCGTCGGCACGATCGCCTCGGCGCACCTGTTCGCGACGTTTCCCCAGCTTGCCTGGGGTACCGAACTCTTCGGACCACTTCTCCTCA
This sequence comes from Skermanella rosea, assembly GCF_016806835.2. Classification (NCBI taxonomy): domain Bacteria; kingdom Pseudomonadati; phylum Pseudomonadota; class Alphaproteobacteria; order Rhodospirillales; family Azospirillaceae; genus Skermanella; species Skermanella rosea. Next base: position 5,559,503 of record NZ_CP086111.1, read on the forward strand.
CCGAAGAGATTCTGACCGAGCCTTTGGGCTACGGCGATTTCGCCCTGAAGGTACCGGACAAGCCCGGCCTCGGCGTCGAGTTGGATCCGGACCGTATCGACTTCTTCCGCCGCGACCGGGCCGGCACACGGACGCACAGCTTTCCAGGAAAACTTTAAGAATACAGCGTTCTGGAGAAACAATAGAAGCGTATCTGCCCGGTGAAGTGTCAGCAGTCAACTATAACCATGGAGGAACAACAATGCTGTTCCAAGTCGAAATGGAAGTCCGCCTGCCGCACGACATGGCACCCAGCGCGGCGGACGAGTTGAAGCGCGTCGAGCGCGAGCGGGCCCAGCAGCTGATGCGGGACGGCAAGTGGCGCCATCTCTGGCGCGTGGTCGGTCACTACTCGAACACCAGCGTCTTCGACGTCGAGAGCCACGACGAGCTGCACGCGATCCTCACGTCGCTGCCGCTCTTCCCCTTCATGAAGATGAAGGTCACGCCTCTGTGCCGCCACCCCTCGTCCATCCGTGGGGACGACACCTGAGTTCGCAACCGGCGAGCAATCCAACAATCAATGCCAAGGGAGAGAAACCATGCAAAAGGAACAGATCAAGCAGCTCGTTGACCGCATCAGCGGCACCCAGATCAGGGAACCCAACCCGCGGGTCAAGGCGATCGTCGATCGCATGCTGCTCGACCTCTTCAACGTCATCGACGACTTCGATGTCCAGCCGGAAGAGTTCTGGTCGGCACTGGGCTACCTGACCGAGCTCGGACAGCGCAACGAGTTCGCCCTGCTCTCGGCCGGCCTCGGCATCGATCACTATTTCGATGTCCGGCTCGACGAGAAGGAGGCGCAGGTCGGCATCGAGCCGGGCAGCACGCCGCGCACCATCGAGGGGCCGCTCTACGTCGCCGGCGCTCCGGTTTGCCAAGGCGAGGCCCGACTGGACGACGACACGGACAGGGGCGAGATCCTGTTCATGGACGGCCAGGTGACCGACACGCAAGGCGCGCCGATCGCCGGCGCGCTGGTCGAGGTCTGGCACGCCAACTCGCTCGGCAACTACTCCTACTTCGACAAGAGCCAGAGCGCCTTCAACCTGCGGCGCACCATCGTGACCGACGCCGAGGGACGCTACCGCTTCCGCAGCATCATGCCGTCCGGCTACGGCTGTCCGCCCGATGGCCCGACGCAGAAGCTCCTGAACCTGCTCGGCCGCCACGGCCAGCGCCCGGCGCACATCCATTTCTTCGTCTCGGCACCGGGATTCCGGCAACTCACGACCCAGATCAACATCCAGGGCGACAAGTACATCTACGAGGACTTCGCCTTCGCCACGCGGGACGAACTGATCCCCGACGTGACACACCAAACCGACGAAGCGGCACTCCGCGATAAGGGCGTGGATCGCCCGTTCGCCACGATCACCTTCAACTTCGCGTTGCCGCATGCCGTCGAAGGCGTGCCCAGCACCCTGATCGACCGGCCCCGGGCCGCCGCCTGACCCTTGCACTGCCCCTCCCGCTTTTCGGCGAGAGGGGCGGGACTAACAAAATCAACGGAGGAAGCACCATGGACACCCATCTCATGGAACGGATCGACGCGGCCATCGTCGAGGACAAGGAGCACGGCCTCTACCGCGCCAAGCGCGACATCTTCACCGATCCCGAGCTGTTCGAGCTGGAGATGAAGCACATCTTCGAGGGCAACTGGATCTATCTTGCTCACGAAAGCCAGATCCCCAACAAGAACGACTACTACACGACCCACATGGGCCGGCAACCGATCTTCATCGCCCGCAACCGCAATGGCGAACTGAACGCCTTCATCAACGCCTGCAGCCACCGCGGCGCCATGCTGTGCCGCCACAAGCGGGCCAACAAGGCGACCTATACCTGCCCGTTCCACGGCTGGACCTTCAACAACTCCGGTAAGCTGCTCAAGGTCAAGGACCCCGAGGGCGCCGGCTACCCGGAGCAGTTCAACAAGGACGGCTCGCACGACCTGACCAAGGTGCCCCGGTTCGAATCCTACCGCGGCTTCCTGTTCGGCAGCCTCAATCCCGACGTGCCGCCGCTGGCCGAGCACCTGGGTGAATCGGCCAAGATCATCGACCTGATCGTGGACCAGTCGCCCGACGGGCTGGAAGTGCTGCGCGGCTCCTCGTCCTACATCTATGACGGCAACTGGAAGCTCCAGACCGAGAACGGCGCCGACGGCTACCATGTCAGCGCGGTCCACTGGAACTATGCCGCGACGACCAGCCGGCGCAAGACCGCGGTTAACCCGGACACGACCCGCGCCATGGATGCCGGCGGCTGGGCCAAGCAGGGCGGCGGCTTCTACTCGTTCGAGCACGGCCACCTGCTGCTGTGGACCCGCTGGTCCAATCCCGAGGACCGGCCGCTCTACGAGCGCCGTGACGAGCTGGTCGCCCAGTACGGGCAGGCACGGGCGGACTGGATGATCGGCATCTCGCGCAACCTGTGCCTCTACCCCAACGTCTACCTGATGGATCAGTTCGGCTCGCAGATCCGCACGTACCGGCCGATCAGCGTCGATAAGACGGAAGTCACGATCTACTGCATCGCGCCGAAGAACGAGAGCGCCTCGGCCCGGGCCCAGCGTATCCGGCAGTACGAGGATTTCTTCAACGCCAGCGGCATGGCGACCCCGGACGACCTGGAGGAATTCCGCTCTTGCCAGATCGGCTACATGGGCAAGGCGGCCCCCTGGAACGACCTGAGCCGCGGCGCCGAGCACTGGGTTCATGGCGCCGATCAGAACGCCGAGCAGATTGGCCTGCAGCCGCTGATGAGCGGCAAGCTGACCGAGGACGAGGGTTTGTTCGTCGTCCAGCACCAGTACTGGCAGGACACCATGCGGCGCGCCCTTGAGGTCGAAGCCGCTGAAAAGAACGCGAAGAAGTCGTAAGGGAGGCCGACATGACGATCACGTACGAAAACCTGCTGGCCTTCCTCTACCGCGAAGCCCGCCTGCTCGACGACAAGCAGTGGGAGGAGTGGCTTCAGCTCTACGCACCGGACGCCGAGTTCTGGATGCCGGCCTGGGACGACGACGGCACCCTGGTGACCGATCCGCAGCGCGAGATCTCGCTGATCTGGTACGGAAACCGTGGCGGCCTGGAGGACCGGGTATTCCGCATCAAGACCGAGCGGTCCAGCGCCACGTCACTGCCGGAGCCGCGGACCTCGCACAACATCAGCAACGTCGAAATCCTGGAGCAGCAGGATGGCGTCTGCAAGCTGCGCTTCAACTGGTTCACCCTGAACTTCAGGTACAAGCTGACCGACACATACTTCGGAACCTCGTTCTACACGCTCGACACTTCGGGCGGGCGGCCGCTGATCAAGAACAAGAAGGTCGTGCTGAAGAACGACTACATCCATCACGTCATCGATATCTATCACATCTGATCGGGCATATCCGATCGGCCACATCTGATCAGCATTTTTTCGGATGCCGTGATCAGGGAGGATGACCATGAGCTTCAACATCGCGCTCAACTTCGAGGACGGGGTCACCCGCTTCATCGAGAGCAATCCCGGCGAGACGGTGGCGGACGCCGCCTACCGCCAGGGCATCAACATCCCGCTGGACTGCCGCGACGGCGCCTGTGGCACCTGCAAGAGCTTCTGCGAGTCCGGGCGCTACGACGGTGGCTCCTACATCGAGGACGCCCTGACCGACGAGGAGGCGGAAGAGGGCTACTGCCTGACCTGCCAGATGAAGCCACAGACCGATCTGGTCCTTCGCATCGACGCCTCCTCGGAGGTGTGCAAGACCCAGGTCACGGACTTCCAGGCCGAAGTTATCAGCGTTGAGCAACTGTCCGACAGCACGATTAGCCTGTCGCTCAAGGTGGAGGATGCCGGCCGGCTGCATTTCCTGCCGGGCCAGTATGTCAAGATACTGGTGCCGGGCGAGCAGGACAGCCGTTCCTACTCGTTCAGCTCGCCGCCGGGCTCGGATGTCGCGACCTTTCTGATCCGCAACGTGCCGGGCGGGATGATGAGCGGCTACCTGACCGGGCGGGCCAAGCCGGGCGACAAACTGACTCTCAAAGGGCCATTGGGAAGCTTCTATCTCCGCGACACCAAGCGGCCGGTGCTGATGCTGGCCGGCGGCACCGGGCTGGCGCCGTTCCTATCCATGCTGGGCAAGGTGGCGGAGACCGGCTGCGAGCAGCCGATCCACCTGGTCTACGGTGTCACCACCGACGGTGATCTGGTCGAGGTCGAGACGATTGCCGAGTACGTCAAGAAGATCCCGAACCTCACCTTCGCCACCTGCGTCGCCGACAAAGGCAGCAACCATCCTCTCAAAGGCTACGTCACCCATCACCTGGAGGCCAAGCACCTGAATGCCGGCGATGTGGACGTTTACCTCTGCGGTCCGCCGCCGATGGTCGAGGCGGTCCGGGTGTTCTTCCGAGACCAGGGGGTCAACCCGGTGAACTTTCACTACGAGAAGTTTACGCCGAGCGAAGGGGGTGCGTCATGACCGGCACAGGGCAAGCCAGGGGGCGTTTCCAGGGCAAGGTGATGGTCGTGACGGGTGCCGCACAGGGCATTGGCCGCACCGTCGCCCTGGGGGCCGCCCGCGAGGGCGCCTCCGTGGTGCTGGTGGATCGGGCGGAGATCGTCCACGAGGTCCGGGCAGAACTGGAAGGTATTGGTGCGCCGGCTTTGGCAGTGACAACGGATCTGGAGAACTACTCCGGGGCTGATAGCGCCATGGGCCAGGCGCTGGACCGGTTCGGCCGGATCGACATCCTGGTCAACAATGTCGGCGGCACGATCTGGACCAAGCCCTATGGCGAGTACCGCGAGCCGGAGATCGAGGCCGAGGTCCGGCGCTCCCTGTTCCCGACGCTGTGGTGTTGCCGGGCGGTGCTTCCCGCCATGCTTAAGCAGGGTGGCGGCGTGATCGTCAACGTCTCCTCGGTCGCCACCCGCGGCGTCAACCGGGCGCCCTATGCGGCGGCCAAGGGCGGCGTCAACGCGCTCACCGCCTCGCTCGCCTTCGAGTATGCCGAGCACGGCATTAGGGTCGTCGGCACGGCCCCCGGCGGCACCGAGGCTCCGCCCCGGCGCATCCCGCGCAACCCGACAGTCCAGGACGAGCGCGAGAAGGTCTGGTACCAGGGCATCGTCGATCAGACGATCTCATCCAGCCTGATGAAGCGCTACGGCACGCTGGAGGAGCAGGCGGCGCCCATCTTGTTCCTGGCCTCCGACGAGGCCTCGTACATCACCGGCACGACCCTGCCGGTCGCCGGCGGCGATCTCGGCTGAAGAAGCTGATCCGACTGTGACCTAAGGGGGCTCTCCAGCCCCACGGATAAGAAGATCTACGACAAAAACAAAAAAGCAAATAGTGGATGGCGTCTGAAAATTCATCACGCCAGACAACGTCCAGGGTGAACAGAACCTTGGCGCGCCGTCCGAGGCGCGCCCGTACGACGCTAAAGATTGCAATAAACGCGTGCAGGGAGAAGGGACATGGCGCTGACACGCACCATAGACGTCCAGGACTTCATGAATCATCACAAGCTGTCGTCTTACCAAGTCAGGATCATAGCGCTCTGCTTCCTGATCGTGGCTATCGACGGCTTCGACACCGCCGCGATCGGCTTCATCGCGCCGGCACTGCGAACCGAGTGGGGGGTTTCAGCGGCGCAGCTGGCGCCGCTGTTCGGCGCAGGCCTGTTCGGCCTGATGGTCGGAGCCTTCGTTTTCGGGCCGCTGGCCGACAGGATCGGCCGCAAGCACTCGCTCATCCTGACCGTGCTGTTCTTCGGCGGGGCCAGCCTGGCGTCGGCCTGGTCCACCTCGATCACCGAGCTGACGGTCCTTCGCTTCCTGACCGGCATGGGCCTGGGCGGGGCGATGCCCAACGCGATCACGCTGACCTCGGAGTTCTGCCCCGAGAAGCGCCGATCGTTCCTGACCACCCTGATGTTCTGCGGCTTCACGCTGGGCTCGGCTTTCGGTGGCCTCGCTGCCGCCCAGCTGGTGGCCGGTTACGGCTGGCAGTCGGTCCTGCTGATCGGCGGCATCCTGCCTCTGGCCCTGGCTCCGGTCCTGTGGCTGACGTTGCCTGAGTCAGTGCGCTTCCTGGTGCTGAGGAACGCTCCCTCGGAGAAGATCACGGCGGTGCTGCACAGGATAGCTCCCGAGGCCGATCTCACCGACGCCACCTACACCGGCATTGCCAGGCCCAAGGGATCTCCGGTGCGGCAGCTGTTCCAGCCGGGCTTGGTGACCGGCACTCTGCTGATCTGGCTCACCTTCTTCATGAGTCTGCTTGTCTTCTATCTCCTGGCGAGCTGGCTGCCGACCGTGATCAGCAGCGCCGGCATGAGCCTCAAGGAAGCCGCGCTGATGGCGATGATGCTGCAGCTCGGCGGCACCGTCGGGGCGCTGCTGATCGGGGCCTTGATGGACCGGGTCAATCCGCACACCGTGCTTGGCACCTTCTACGCCCTGGCAGCCCTGTTCATCGCCCTGATCGGAAGCTCGACGGCGTCGCCGTGGCTGCTGTCCTTTGCCGTGTTCGGGGCGGGGTTCTGCCTGGCGGGCTCGCAGGTCGGGGCCAATGCGCTGGCGGCTGGATACTATCCCACGGCCAGCCGCGCCACCGGTGTTGCCTGGGCGAATGCCATCGGCCGCAGCGGATCGGTGCTGGGCTCTATGTTCGGCGGCGCCGTCCTGGCCAGCGGCCTGGGCCTGCCGGTCGCCTTCGCGATCGTCGGCATCCCGGTTGTCATCGCCGGCCTGTCCATGTTCCTCAAGGGCCATCTGGCGCCGCAGCCGGTGCACCACACGGCACCGGGCGCTTCCGATGGTCTCGATACCGCGAAAGTCGCTTTGCAGCACTAGGAAAACAGCCACGGGGAAGCACCGGGCGTCTTCCAGGCGCCCGGGAAGCCGGGGTTTCGATTAAGAAAGTGGGGAAGATCATGAGGCCAGTCGTCATCACCGTCGCGATCACCGGATCGGTTCCGCGCAAGAAGGATAATCCTGCCTTGCCGGTGACCGTGTCCGAGCAGATCGAATCAACCCACGAGGCCTTCGAAGTAGGCGCCTCGCTCGTTCATATCCACGTCCGCAACCCGGACGAAAGCTCCTCCTCCGACCCGGCATTGTTCGCCCAGGTTCAGGAAGGGATCCGCAAGCACTGCCCCGGCATGATCGTGCAGTTCTCCACAGGCGGCCGGGGTCGCGATCAGGCGGCACGCGGCAGTGCACTTTACCTGAAGCCCGACATGGCGTCGCTCTCGACCGGTTCGGTCAATTTCCCGACCATCGTGTACGAGAACTCGCCGGCCCTGGTGGTCGATCTGGCGACACGCATGAAGGAAAACGCCATTCTGCCGGAGATCGAGATCTTCGACCTGTCGCATCTTCACGGCGCCCGCCGGCTGGTCGATGCCGGGTTGATGAGCGAGCGTCCGCACGTGCAGTTCGTCCTGGGCGTCAAGAACGCCATGCCGGCCGAGGAGCACCTGCTCGACATCCTGCTCGCCGAACTGAAGCGTGTCCTGCCCAAGGCGACCTGGACGGCCGCCGGCATCGGGCGTCATCAGAGCCAGGTCATGCGCTGGGTGCTGGAGCGCGGTGGTGACGGCGTCCGCACGGGTCTGGAAGACAACATCCGCATCACCAAGGACCGGCTGGCCGACAGCAATGCCGAACTGGTCAGGGTGGCCGTCGATCTCTGCGCCGAGTACGACGTCCGCCCGGCAACGCCCGCGGAAGCCCGATCAATGCTGGGACTCGCAGCCTGACGGTGAGGCAATAGCTGCCTATGAATGGCAGGTCGGATCGGGACATGTCCCCCCACCTGCCCTGTCCGGCCAACCAACAACAATCACGGGAGAAGCCTGGAATGAAGAAATTGTACCCTAATGCGCCCTCGGCGCTGGCCGGGTTCCTGAAGGACGACATGACGATCATGGCCGGCGGCTTCGGCCTGTGCGGCATCCCGGAGGTGCTGATCGAGGCGATCCGCGATTCCGGGGTGAAGGGCCTGACCGTGATCTCCAACAACGCGGGCATCGACAATGTCGGCCTGGGCGTCCTGCTGGAGACCCGCCAGATCGCCAAGATGATCTCGTCCTATGTCGGCGAGAACAAGACCTTCGCCAAGCAGTACCTGGCCGGCGAACTGGAGATCGAGTTCAATCCCCAGGGCACTCTGGCCGAGCGCATCCGCGCCGGCGGCGCCGGCATCCCCGCCTTCTTCACCAAGACCGGCGTCGGCACCTCGGTCGCGGACGGCAAGGAAGTCCGCGAGTTCGACGGCGAGCAGTACGTGATGGATACCGGGCTGGTCGCCGATCTGGCCGTGGTCCATGCCTGGAAGGGCGACACCGAAGGCAACCTCGTCTACCGCAAGACCGCGCGCAACTTCAACCCAATGATGGCGACCGCGGGCAAGGTCACCGTGGCCGAGGTCGAGCACCTCGTGCAGCCCGGCGAGATCGATCCCGACCACATCATCACGCCCGGCATCTTCGTCAAGCGCATCGTCCACGTGCCCGATGCCGAGAAGCGCATCGAGCAGCGCACCGTCCGCAAGCGCGCCTGAAGAGCCGAGCAGCTGAAAATCAAGAAGAGGATAGAGATCATGGCATGGACACGCGAGGAAATGGCGGCGCGCGCCGCCAAGGAACTGCAGGACGGCTTCTATGTAAACCTGGGCATCGGTATCCCGACGCTGGTCGCCAACTACATCCCCGACGGCATTGAGGTGACGCTCCAGAGCGAGAACGGCATGCTCGGCATGGGTCCCTTCCCGTTCGAGGGCGAGGAAGACCCTGATCTGATCAACGCCGGCAAGCAGACCATCACCGAGTTGGCCAAGACCAGCTACTTCAGCAGCGCCGACAGCTTCGGAATGATCCGGGGCGGCCATATCGACCTGTCGATCCTGGGCGCCATGCAGGTCGCCGCCAATGGCGATCTGGCCAACTGGATGGTTCCGGGCAAGATGGTCAAGGGCATGGGCGGCGCCATGGACCTGGTCGCCGGGGTCAAGAAGGTGGTCGTGGTCATGGAGCATGCCTCCAAGGACGGCGCGCCGAAGATCCTGAAGCAGTGCACCCTGCCGCTGACCGGGGGCGCCGTGGTCGATCTGATCATCACGGACATGGGCGTCTTCCAGGTCGATGAGAACGGCGGCGGCCTGACGCTGATCGAGGTCGCCCCCGGCGTCTCAGTTGACGACATCAAGTCCAAGACCGAAGCCGAGTTCAAGGTCGCGGTCTGATGCCCGGTAGTTATTTGAAAAGGCAGACCAGCGGATCATCCAAGGTCTGACCTTCCCGATATCCAGGAAATGCACCCGGGAAAGGTGGTTCCATGCCTTCGATCACCGTCAAGGACGTCGATCTGCACTACGAGCTGAGTGGTCCCGAGGGAGCGCCCGTCGTGGCCTTTTCCAATTCGATCGGCACCACGCTGGAAATGTGGGATGCGCAGGCAGAAGCACTGTCCGGGCAATACCGCTGCCTGCGCTACGACACCCGCGGCCATGGCCGGTCCACGACCGTTGACCGTTCCATCACCATCAACGATCTCGCCGATGATCTGGCCGGTCTGCTTGATGCTCTCGGTATGCGAAAGGCGCACATCGTCGGCCTGTCGCTCGGTGGCATGACGGCGCAGGCCTTCACGCTGCGCTATCCGGAGCGGACCACAAGTCTCACCCTGATGGCGACCGCGGCTTACCTGCCGCCGGCCGAGGCCTGGGAACAGCGTGCCGTGACGGTGTGCCGGGATGGCATGGCGGCGATCAGCGATGCCGTCATTGCACGCTGGTTCACGCCTCCATACCCGCAGGCCTTCCCGCAAAAGGTGGCATCGGTGCGCGAGCGCTTCCTGCACATGGATCCGGGCGGCTACGCGGCCTGCTGCCGGGTCATCCGGGACATGGACCTGCGGCAGGATATCGGGCTGATCACCACACCGACCCTTATCATCGCCGGGGCCGAGGATCTGGCAACGCCGGTCGCACTGATGGGGGACATCCGCGCTCGCATCGCTGGCTCGGAACTCGTGATCCTGCCGGATGCTGCGCACATCCTAGCGATTGAGCAGGCCGACCGTGTCAACCGGCACCTGCTCGGCTTCCTCGGTGCCGTAGCGGCCTAGAGCAGACATTCACGCACAAGTGAAACGCACACCCAATCGTGCCAGAGGATGGTCATGCAAAAACCCGCCGCCGGTACCGAAAATACGGAAATTCCCGGAAAACCGACGCTGAGCCGGGACTGGTCGGTGTCCGCCATCGCGGCCGGGTTTCTCGCCGTGCTGATCTCATACTCAGGCCCGGCGGTGATCTTCTTCCAGGCGGCGGACGTCGCCCATGTGTCCGGCGACATGATTGCCTCCTGGATATGGGGCATCTCGATCGGAGCCGGAGTGTCGGGCATCCTTCTGAGCTGGGCCTTGAGGGTGCCGGTCATCACGGCGTGGTCGGCTCCGGGCACGGCATTGCTGATCACACTGTTTCCCGCCATCACGCTCAATCAGGCGGTCGGCGCCTACATCACCGCCGCGGTGATTATCTTCCTGATCGGCATCTCCGGCTCCTTCGACAGGATCATGCGGCGTATTCCGCCGGGCATCGCTGCAGGCATGATGGCCGGCATTCTGTTCCAGTTCGGGGTCAACGCCTTTAAGTCGGCGACCACCATGCCGACGCTGACATTTGGCATGGTGGTCGCCTATGTCGTGTTCCGCCGCCTGGTGCCGCGCTACTCCATCGTTCTGGTGCTCGCATCCGGCGTCATCCTGGCAATGCTGCTGGGCACCACCAACATCGGCGTCCTCGAACTGCAGCTGACGACACCGGTGTTCATCAATCCGGAATGGACCTGGGGCACCACTCTGAGCCTCGCCCTTCCTCTGGTGCTGGTGAGTTTGACGGGGCAGTTTCTGCCCGGCATGGCGATCCTGCATCTTTCCGGCTACCGCACGCCGGCGCGGCCGATCATCACCGCCACCAGCCTGGCATCACTTGGGGTGGCGTTTTTCGGCGGCATCACCATCGTCGTTGCGGCCATCACCGCCGCGCTGTGTACAGGCAGGGATGCCCATGAGGACCCTGCCAGGCGCTATGTCGCGGGGATCGCCAACGGCGTGTTCTATCTGATCGGCGGGACCTTCGCCGGCACGATCGTGATGGTCTTCACCGCCCTGCCCAGGGAGTTCATAGCCGTCCTCGCCGGCCTTGCCCTGATCGGCGCCATCGCCGCCAACATCACCGCGGTGGTGCGGGAGGAGGATCATCGCGAGGCCTCCGTCATCACCTTCCTGGCAACCGCGTCGGGCATGAGCTTCCTGGGCCTGGGTTCCGCTTTCTGGGGGGTAGTGATCGGCGGTTTTGCTTACCTGGTGCTCAATAAAGCGTAGCATTGCCGGCCACGGCACTTTGACCTTCGCGGACATCGGCTCCGGCATGTCATGGCGAACCTGTTCTTCAAAAACTACGAGCGAGGAGGAAACTTAATATGCGGTGCGCGCAATATATCTCGACCTTCGCCCTGGCGGCGGCAGTGTTGCTCGTCTGCCCGCACGCCGGAAAGGCGGATTCCGTCTCCCTGGAGGCGGCTGTCAGGGACAGGACCGCCTCGATCGAGGGAAAGCTGATCGCTTGGCGCCGGGATATCCACCAGCATCCCGAACTCGGGGACCAGGAGACCAGGACCTCAGGTATCGTAGCCGATCACCTGCGGAGCCTCGGGCTCGATGTGCGGACCGGCGTCGCCCGGACCGGCGTGGTCGCCGTCCTGAAAGGGGCAAAGCCCGGCCCGACAGTGGCCCTGCGCGCCGACATGGATGCCCTGCCCGTCAAGGAGCCCGAAGGACTGCCCTTCGCCTCCCGGGCCAAGTCCCGATACCTGGGCAAGGAGGTCGATGTGATGCACGCCTGCGGGCACGACGCCCATACCGCCATGCTGATGGCGGCGGCCGAGGTGCTTGCAAGTCTCAAAGACCAGCTTCCCGGCACCGTGCAGTTCATCTTCCAGCCGGCCGAGGAGGGCTCGAGCCTGCACCCACCTGGGTCTGACCAGATCTCGGGCGCCAAGCTGATGGTAAAGGAAGGGATATTCGCTGACACCAGACCGGATGCGGTTTTCGGCCTGCATGTCATGCTCGGAAAGTCAGGCGAGATCGCCTACCGTCCCGGTGCAGTCCTGGCCAGCAGCGACAATCTCGAAATCAAGGTGACCGGCAAACAGGGCCATGGCGGCATGCCCTGGCAGACGATAGACCCGATCACGACCTCGGCGCAGATCGTCAACGGCCTGCAGACCATCGTCAGCCGGAAGGTCGATCTGACGACTTCCCCTGCCGTGGTCACGATCGGCACCATCAACGGAGGGACCCGCGCCAATATCGTGCCTGAGACGGTGGCGATGACGGGCACGATCCGGACCTACGACGAAGCGATCCGCGATCAGGTGCACCGCGACATCACCACTGTCGCTGAGAAGATCGCCGAGAGCGCCGGCGCCTCGGCGGAAGTGTCGATCAGCCGCGGTTACGACACCACCGTCAACAACGATGAGCTGACCGGGCGCATGCTGCCGGCGCTGGAACGTGCGGCCGATGGCAGGATCCGTCGCTCCCTGCCGGTTGGCGCGTCGGAGGATTTCTCGGTGTATGCGAGCGAGGCGCCCGGCCTCTTCGTCTTCCTGGGAGTAACGCCGGACGGTCAGGATCCCACAAAAGCCGCTCCCAACCACAGCCCCAACTTCTTCGTCGATGAGGCAGCGCTCGTGGTCGGCGCCCGGACCATGGCCTCACTGGCCGTCAACTATCTTGCATCGCCGACCAAGTGACGACGACCTCAAAACAACAAAGCTGACAGGCAGACTTCCTTGACGCGATCATCGGTTTCCCGGCCGAACCTCGGCCGAGGAAGTCACCTTGTTCAAGAACGGCGGCGGCGCTTATCTCGACCTGATAAGTCGCCGTCCTGGTTTTTGAGATCAGCAGGAGGGGCTGATTGCAGCCTTATGCAGCGCGCGCCGACTGTTTGGCGTCAAGTGACAGACTCCCGCCAGTTTCTGATGTTGGACTTCCAATGTTGGACGGGGTTTATGGTGGCGAGCGTGCTAAAGAGACAGCACTGCCGAAGTCCGAAACCCCTAAGGAGTTTGGCCGAATGCCGCCAAATCGTAAATCGTCGTCTAGGACCTTCAGGCTCCAGGATCGAGCGTATCATCCAAGGTGAAACCGACCTTGAGAGTTACTTGATAGTGCGTCACCTTCCCTCCCTCGATCTGCCCGCGGGTTTCGAGAACTTCAAACCAGCGAAGATGTTTCAGATTCTTCGATGCCCGCGCGATCGCGTTCTGTATCGCGTCCTCTACGCTGCTCGGCGATGAACCAACGAGCTGAATGATCTTGTAGATGTGGTCGCTCAAATCGGACCTCCTGTTGATGAAGATTTCTTCAGGATGTTCTGGCTAATCCGCGCGTCAGCCTGGGTAACGTCAGAGGGGGGTCGTGGCGAACGACCAGTATATCCACACGCCGGGCACTGCCGTTCGACATCCAGACTTGGGGGCCAGGAACTGTCACAAGGATAAATCCAGCCTGTAGACCTGGGGTAACTATAAGTTCGGTGTGAGAACAAGTCCGGAGAGAGCGGTGGTGGGCTCCCGCCTCACTGCCTATGAACCCTTTGGCTCTCTCCGGGCCGTATCCGTGTCATGCCGCTATTCCGTGATCCGGATCTGTATCGCGGAAGTCGAGGCGGCCTCCTGCTGGGGCTTATCCACCTAACCTCCTATGGGCTACGCTCATCCCGATTGCCGCTCTCCGGCCGGTCGGATGTTTGCCGACGAGATCTACGCGGCGTTCTGTCCAGGTGGGGTCATCGAACCTCCTGTCACGGCGGACTGCTTCGGCAAGAAAACGTCCTGGGGATACGTGCCTGCGAGGGTCATGCCGCAGCCGTCAGGAATTATGTTTCCTATGCCTACTAAAATCTATAATAGGATTTCTGCTGTAGCCGTCAAGAGGACAGTTTCCACTGGTTGCCGGCTGTCGGCCCTGCTGCGGGCTATACTGCGCTTCTGCAAGAGACCCTCAGCTTGCATACCTGGTGGGTATAAACTTAAACGTATAAAGTATTGGCGTCTACTGGATACGAACTGCGATAGTTCTCTCAGAGTACGAACAAATCTATCCAAGAATAATAAAGCTGAGGGAGAGAGCAGTGTACGTCTGCATCTGCAACGCTTTCACGGAAAAGCAAGTTTGCACGGCGATCCGCAAGGGAATATCAACACCGTCCGGCCTGTTTCGTCATCTCGGTTGCGTTCCGCAATGCGGAAAGTGCGTACCCACCGTGCGGCACATGGTCAAAGATCCTGAAAGTCTTTTGAGCCCGCCCGGGCATCATGACAATATCTATCATGTCGAGCTGCAGGCTACTGGATGATGGCGGCAGTTTCCTGGTCATTAGCCCAGGCGCCAAGGACACTCCCCGGTATTACTCGATTGTCTGGAGCACTTGGCTCGATAATCATCCATACTCCCCCGATCTGGAACGGCTCAGCTCCAGGCGGTGATTGAATTTTCGAGCGTCCACCCCCTGCCCTGGAGGGCCTCTGGACGGGCAGTAAACCAAGACTTGCAAGGCGCCCCGGTATGAAAGGCGCTCCACTCCTTCTTCACCGAGGATACAACCATGTCGCCTACCAGCTTGAGCAAGCCACCCGCAACTCCCGGCTCGCCGGCAGAGGAGGCAGATAAGGCGGACACCTTCGACATCGGTCCGAAGCGCAATGTGCCTGGCCTGATTGCCGGCCCCGTGGCTGGACTGCTGCTGGCATTGGTCCTGCCCGACAACCTGGCCTTCGAGGGCCGCGCTGTGGCCGGCTGCGCACTGTGGATGGCGATCTGGTGGATGACCGAAGCGGCTCCGATCCCGGTCACTTCCCTGCTGCCGCTGGTGCTCTTCCCGCTGTTCGGCCTGGATACCTTGCGGAATGTCGCGGCACCCTACGCCGATCCGGTGGTTTTCCTGGTGACGGGTGGCGTTATTCTGGGGCTCGCCAAGGTTTCCTGTTCGGAGGCATTCTCGCCCTGGCTGCCGGCCTGATGCACTGGTACAGGGCGCTGCGGATCTCTCCTGGCCCAGGATGCCAGCCCTGACACCACCCGTGGTGATTGCCTGAAACTGATGTGGAGAAAATCGTGTCGCATGCCTCTCAGGCGGCTCGTCGAGCCCACGGGTGGCGCAAGAAGTCCGGAGTCAGTTTTCAAGGTTTGACAAAACATGAAGATGAACTAAGATGATCGGTATGTTTATCATCGTGTCCTTTGATCGTCTCCTGCATCGCGCAGGTCACCTCATCGCGGGCAACTAGCCCCGGGCTCGACGCGTGCCGCCGGGTCGCGGGCCCGGGGGCACTTTCAGGACACTACAACTCATCCAGTCTTTTGGAAAAGCGGACGTTTAAGGCGTCCGAAGCGGCGGCGTTTCAAAATACTGTGTCTGTTCCGTCTGGCGGAGAGACGCCTTGCAGGCTGCTGAGCGCCTGCAAGTTCGGCATGCAGTCGCGTATCGTCGAGAGGAGATCCCCGATGGCGTTGAAACCGAAGACCCCTGCTAGCGAGTTCAATTCCGACCCTGGAGTGGTGTTGCCCGATGAAAAGGTGGTGAGACTGGCGCCGAAACTTCGCCCCCGCTCGCAGGACCAGCAGATTGCTCCACAGGGCGACGGGGACGATTCGGGTCCTGCCGCCGCCTGATAATCAAATGCCGGAAAACCGCACGACGATGGAGGATAAATTGAGGAAGAACATACAGGTCGGATCGCCAGCTGGTCGAAAGCAGCCCCGCATCACGCTCACGGCGGATGACCATGACCGCCTTTCGGCCCTGGTGCGCGCCGCCACGGGAACGATGCCGGAAGTCGCCTCCTGCCTGGCCGAGGAACTGGATCGCGCTTCCATACTCCCGAGGGGTCAGGCTGCCGAAGACATCGTGTGTATAGGCAGCCAATTGGAGTACCGGGACGAGGCGGCGGGAACCGTACGGACGGTGACGCTGGTTTATCCGGGAGAGGCCGACATCTCGCAGGCGAAAGTTTCAGTGCTCACGCCGATCGGGATCGCCCTGATCGGCCTCAAGGCAGGACAATCGATCACTTGGGAGACGCGGAACGGGACTGTGAGAGAACTGACCTTGCTTGGGGTGCGGCAGCCCCAGGACGCCTGACCGCCATAGGCCAGGGACGCTGCGGCGGATATCGTCTCTTTCGGGAACTCTCGCCAATCCAGGGCGGGTGGCTTATTGAGGTCACGCGCGGCGAAAGGATCCTGCCGATGAAACAGCTGGAAGCCTTGGCTGCAGCCACGCGAGCGGCTGCAGCCAAGGCTGCGTTCTTGTGCGGATGGTCCGCCGCAGTTATCTGTTGGATCTATTCAGGTCCAAACTGCTGAGGTGAAAGGAAAAAACCGCCCCATGAATTCCGAACAAGCCATTTCTGCCGCATGGGAAGCACTGGGCCACGTCCTCGATCCCGAAACCGAACTCAGCGTGGTCGAGATGGGCCTCGTCTACGGTGTCGAGGAGACCTCGAACGGCCTGCGCGTCCTGATGACCCTGACGCATCCGAGCTGTCCGATGGGCGGTCTGATCGTGGAGCAGGCGGAAGCGGCGCTGGCTGCGGTTGCTGATCCTGCTTACCCGGTGCAGATCGAGTTGACCTTCGACCCGCCCTGGACTCCGGACCGGATCACCGCCGAGGGTCGCCGCCGGTTGGGCCGAGCCGGGTAAATTCGTCCGCCTACTTGGTATGGGCGCTCAGTCCTCGGGGGTATCCTCATCCTCCAGGCAGAACTCCCGTAGGGCATCGATATCAGCGATCGACACCACCGAGCCGTGAACCTCGACGCCGATCGGCCGCAGCTTCGCGAGCGCCCGGGAGAAAGTCTCGGGCTGGATCCCGAGCCGCCTTGCGACCAGGGATTTCTCCAGCGGAAGCTTGAAGGAAGCGTTGCCTCCGCCCGGAGGGCACAGTTTGAGCAGGAAGCTGCCGGCCCGCTGGGGAGCGGACTGGACCTGAAGCTGCTCGACCTGCTGGACCAGCATGCGCAGGCGCGTGGACAGGGAGCCCAGCATAGCGAACGCCGTCCTGACGTCCGACTGGACGCAGCGGGCGAATGCCTTGGATGTGATCGACAGCACGCGGAGGTCCGTCACCGCCTGGGCGCTGACAGGGAAATGGCCCCCCGCAAACATGGCCGCTTCGGCAAAGCTCTCGCCAGCATTCACCATCCGGATCACGGCCTCGGCCCCGTCACGGTTGACCCGGTACAGCTTCGCCCAGCCTTCCAGCACGACAAAGAACCGATCCGCCGGATCTCCCTGCATGAACAGGTCGGCTCCCCGCTCCACCGTCCGCACCGTGGCGGTCGTCAGCAGCGAGGCGAGATCCTGTTCGGCGAGTTGCTCGAACATTGGCAAGTTGCGCACGAGATCAGCATCCCGTGCAGATAGACCGGCAGGCAGAGTGGGCATGAACGAGGCTGTTCCCTGTGATGGCTGCCATGTGGCTGTAATCAGGAGGATCAAGATCAGACCACGATCATATCAAACCTGGTCGGAAATGGGCAGCCTACGGTGTTCAAACGACATCCTTCGCGTTCCGACGAGGGAACAAAAAGGGTGTGTCTACCACCTGCCTTCAATAACGGGTTCGACCAGAAGCTCACGTGGCGCCATCGAGAGACAGAACCGCTTCGAACCCGTCGGTACGGCCGGATGCCGGGGAATACAGCACAAGCCGGCCTCCGGCGCCTTTGGCGATGGCGTCGGCAATGGCGAGGCCTAGCCCCGAGCCGTCGGCAGCGGTCTGGCCACGCTCGAAGCGGCGAGACAAACGGTTGAGGATTTCGGGCGGTACGAGCGGGCCGCCATTAATGACGCGCAGTACACCGCACCGCGTCAGCGCGATGCGCACCGGTTCATGCGCAGCGCCATGGCGCAGGGCGTTTTCGATCAGGTTCCGGGCCAGAATGGCGAAGGCGTCAGGATCCATGTAGGACAGGATTTCACCCTGGGGCATCTCGATCTCGATCCGGCCTGCCTCGCCCGCCTCTTTGCGCAGCTCATCCACAACCATGCCAAGGACCGGTGCAATATCCATTTCCCGCTCGGCCCGCAGGCGCCCGCCCTCGGCCCGAGCCAGCTGCATCAGTTTCTCCGACAAACGCGAAAGGCGCCTGAGCGCCGTTTCAATCTCCAGGGCACGGTCGCGGGCGGCGCCCTCACCGGTTTCGGCGATCAGACGCTGGGTTTGCGCAAGTGCCGCTGCAACGGGCGTGCGCAGTTCATGGGCGGCGTTGGCAGTGAAGCTGCGCTCGGCTTCCAGCGCGCGGCGCAGTCGGTCCAGAAGAGCGTTCACCGCTCCGGCGACAGGTTCGATTTCGGCAGGGAGACCACCCGCCGGCACTGGGGCAAGATCGCCGCTGCCGCGCATCGCGATCGCATCCCGGAATGCCCGGATCGGCCGAATCGAGCCCCGCACCAGCGCCCAGACCCCTAGAAGGCTGAGCGGAACCAGCAGGACAAGCGGCAGGGCCAGCGCCCAAACCGCTTCGTGCGCGACTTCGCGGCGGTGCGCCAGGGGTTCGGCCACCGAAATCGTGACCGTGCCCTGCAGGGCCGCGTCGTGATAGATGCGATGCGTGGGCGTCGAGGCGAAGCCCGTGCCGGTAAAGGGTGGGAAAGCGGCCTCGTCCGCCGCATGCGAGCGCATCAGCACCGTGCCCCCGGCATCGCGCACAAGATAGGTGAAATATTCCTCATGCGCGCGCAGCGTTGCCACGCGCTGCGTAATGGCGTCGTCCTCTTCGCGGTTGAGTATCTCCAGTACGGCAACCGGCAGTATCCGCTGCCCCGTTTCCTCAAGCGCGCTGTCGAAGACCTGATCTAGTTCCGCGTGCAGAATAAGGGTCGTCACCACGGCCGCCGCCGTCCACAGCACCGTCAGCCCAAGCGCCAGCGCCAGCGCCAGCCGCCCCTGAAGGCTGCGCGGCACGGTCATCCGCCAGCCCCCAGGCGATAGCCGATACCGCGCACGGTCTCGATGACCTCGTGCCCCAGCTTCTTGCGCAAGCGACTGATATGGACCTCGGTCGTGTTGCTTTCGACCTCGTCATCGAAGGCATAGAGCCGCTCTTCCAATTGCGCCCTCGACATCAGCTGACCGGGGCGCTGCACGAACGCTTCGAAAAGGACCCATTCGCGGGCGGTCAGCGCCACCGGTTTCCCCGCGCGGGTGACCCGCCGCGCGGCAAGGTCGATCGTGAGGTCGCCGATCTTGATCAGCGGGTTGGGATTGCCGGAATACCTGCGCGCCACCGCTTTCAGCCGCGCCGACAGTTCCGACAAATCGAAAGGTTTGACCATGTAATCATCGGCTCCCGCGTTCAGCCCCTCGACCCGGTCCGAGATCTGGTCGAGTGCAGTCAGGATGATGACAGGCGACACATCGCCTCTGGCGCGCAAGCCGCGCAGGAAATGAATACCCCGCCCATCAGGCAGCATCAGGTCCAGCAGGATCAGGTCGTAGGAAGCGATTGCCACATGATCGTCGGCGGCGTCCAGCCGTGTGACCCAATCCACCGAATGGCCGTCGGCGCGGATCTGGTCGCGCACGGCGGCGCCCAGGATCGTGTCGTCCTCCACCAGAAGCACACGCATTTGTCCGACTCCTCATGATCTTGCCGCCTCTTAATGCCGTGCGAAGCTGACGGCCACCTGAAGCGGATTTCAATGAAGACTTCAGGTGACCTTCAGGATGGGGTGTCAGAGATAAGGCATCGCCATCCCATTATGGGAATATCAAAGATGAGAAAGACAGTTCTTGCCGTTGCCGTCCTGCTTAGCTCTCTTGGCGCGGGATCGGTGCTGGCCGACGAGGACGATTGCCGTACAACCATGTCCGAGTGGCAGCCGCGTGAGGCGGTGGTGGCCACGGTCGAGGGGTTCGGATGGCAAGTCCGGCGCGTCAAGGTCGATGACGGCTGCTACGAGGTCAAGGGCCGGGACACGGACGGCAATGACGTCGAGGCGACGCTTGATCCGGGCACGCTGGCGCTGGTCAGGTTGGAGGTCGAGTTCCGCCCCGGCGCCGACCCGTCGCGCTATGTGACTGGAGCGCGCACCACGGCGCCGGCCCCCGCGCAGCAGACGCCGCCCGCCAACCGCCTGTTCAACAATGGCGCACGGCCTTCCGTGACTGTCGAGTGATGATCCACGTCTGTGATCCACTGGTCAGGATCTTTTTAGAGGAGTTCAAGTCATGAACGTACAAAAGCCTCTGCTGTCCGCGCTGCTTGCGGCAAGCCTGATGTGCGCCACGGCCGGGGTTGGGCTGGCGGCGGCTTCGCCTTCCCACCAAGGGCACGCCGGCACCGGCGCGGCAATTGCCGAGTTGACCCTCAACGATGGTCAGAAGTGGCCAAGCGACACCGCCCTGCGCGAGGGGATGACCGGGATTCGCGCCATCCTGCGCGCCTCATTGAGCCAGATCCATGGGGGCAGCTTTTCGGCGGCCGAGTACGCTGCCTTGGCTGACCGGGTGGAGAGCCAGGTCAATGGCGTCGTCCGGAACTGCCGTTTGCCACCGGAAGCCGATGCCCAGCTCCACCTGGTCATCTCCGACATTCTCGATGGCGCCGAAATGATGAGGAACGACAATGGCCGTGTCGAGGGCGCCATCAAGCTGATGCGGACACTTCACGCCTACGGCGACTACTTCGATCACCCCGACTGGCACACAGTCGCCAATTGAGTCGGGATAAGCAATCCGGTCGATCCGACCCGACGTTCCCTCCATGCCGCATCGTCCTCCCGCTACGCCCCGCCCCTCGCGCGGGGCGTCTTTCTTTGAAGCCAACGCGAACCTGACGGCGACCTGAAGCTGATTTCTTCCGACGTTCAGGGGCGTGTCAGGTGGCCCGGTCAGTTTGGCCCCATCGGATACGTTACCGGAGGCTCAAACAATGAAATCCCTGCTCGCCGCTCTCGCTCTGACTACCGCGCTGACCCTGCCGCAGATCGCCATGGCGAAACCCGTCACGCTGACCACCACGCTGAACGATTACGGTGGGGATGGAGCCTATCTGGCGCTCTATGTGACCGATGCGAAGGGCGCCTATGCCGGCAGCCTCTGGATGGCGGGCGGCAAAACCAAATACTACGAGCATCTGCGCGACTGGCACAGCGCCACCGGCGGAAATGCGGCGGAGATCAACGGCATCACCGGGGCCAGCGTCGGCGCCGGGGGCACGCTCAAGATCACGCTCGATCTAGCCGACGCCCTGTTCGACGCGGGCTACAAGCTGCACATCGACGTCGCGGTCGAGGATATGCGCGACAGCCCATCCGAGGTGGTTGTCGCGCTCACGAGCACCGGGGCCGGCCAGCCGGCATCGGGCCGCCGCTATATCCGCAACTTCACCTACGGCCTGTGATTCCGACTTCCGAAAGGCGGTTCGTCGTGCTGCGTCAGCTTCACAAATTTCCCGGCCTTCTTGCGGCACTTCTGGTCAGCGTCCTGGCGCTGAGTGGTGCGGTTCTGTCGGTCTTTCCCGCGCTGGAGCGCAGCGGCGCCGTCACCGCACCGGTGGGTACGGTCAGCGTGGCCGATTTGGCCGGTTGGCTCGCGGGCCGCTATCCGGGCATCGAGCAGATACGGCGCGCGCCTTCGGGGAAGGTCACTGTTCTGTATTTCGAAAATGGCATCCCCGCCTCGGTGGTCGTGAACCCGGTGAGTGGCCAGGCGGTCGCGGACTATGCGCCTTCCGGCGTTGAACGCTGGGTGACCAACCTGCACCGGTCGCTCTTTCTGGGCGATGCCGGACGGATTGCCGCCGGGCTGGGGGCGCTGGCGATGTTGATGCTGGTGGTGTCGGGCCTTCAGATGACCGCGCGGCGCATGGGGGGATGGCTGCGAATCCTGGGCCGGGCGCGCGGCTCGCGCCGCCAGCGCCTGCATGTCGATTACGGGCGAATGGCGGCGGCGGGGCTGATGCTGTCGGCGTTCACCGGAATGTACATGTCGCTGGCGACGTTCGACGTTATCCCCGGCGGCACAGCCAAGGCCCCTGACTTGCCGGCGGAGGTGAATGGCGGCCCGACCATGCCGGTGGACCGGATCGACGCTTTCCGGAGCATCGACCTGGGCGACCTGCGCGAGTTGACCTTCCCCTACCCGGATGACCCGACGGATGCCTACGGCATCAAGACCGCCACGGGCGATGGTTATGTCGATCAGTCTACCGGCCAGATGCTGGTGTGGCGGGACCATGGCGTGGCACAGCAGGTCTACCAAACGATCTACATGCTGCACACCGGGCAGGGCCTTTGGTGGCTCGGCCTGATCCTCGGGACAACGGCGCTGGCCGTGCCCGTGATGTCAATAACCGGTGTGCTGGTCTGGGCATCGCGCCGCAGTACGCGGTCCCGGATCAGGGCGAATATATCCGCGCGGTCGGCCGATACCATCATCCTTGTCGGCAGCGAGAGCGGCAGCACCTGGGGTTTCGCGCGCACCTTGCACGATGCTCTGACCGCGAACGGCCACAAGGTGCATACCGGCGCGATGGACAGCTTGGCACCCGCCTATCCGTGTGCCGACCGGATGCTGATCCTCGCCGCGACCTATGGCGATGGGACGGAGCCCGCGTCGGCCAAACACTTCATGGCGCGGCTTGACGCGATGCGGACAGCACCCTCCTGCCCCGTCGCGGTCCTAGGCTTCGGAGACCGGCAGTTCCCGAAATTCTGCCGGTTCGCGCGAGATGTCGAGACGGCGCTGGCTCGGAAGGGCTGGCCATCGCTGATGCCGCTTGCCACCATCGACTGTCAGTCCACGCAGGCGTTCGCACGCTGGGGTGCCGCACTGTCCGAGGTTTTGGGCGAAGCGCTGCCTCTGACCCATGTGCCCGTCCGCCCGCGCAGCCACGCGCTGACGTTGCTCGCGCGCAGCGACTATGGCGAGGCGGTGCAGGCACCCACCAGCATCTTCCGCTTCGCCCTGCCGCGCCGTGGCCTGCTGGCGCGGCTGACGGGTCGGGCCTTCCCGCGCTTTGCCGCGGGCGATCTGGTGGGCATCCTGCCGCCGGGCAATGGCATGCCGCGCTATTACTCACTGGCCTCGGGCACGAGTGACGGGTGGTTGGAGATTTGCGTGCGCAAGCATCCGGGCGGGCTGTGCTCGGGCCATTTGCACGCTCTGCGGCCTGGGGACCGGATCGAGGCCTTCATCAAACCCAACCCCGATTTCCGACCCGTGCGCGGCCGCGCGCCGGTGATCCTGATCGGTGCCGGCACCGGGGTCGGGCCTCTTGCGGGATTTGTCCGTGGCAATCGCCGCCGCCAGCCGATGCACCTCTACTTCGGCGGGCGCGATCCGGCCTCTGATTACCTCTACGAAGGCGAGATCGCCGGGTGGCTGGGCGACAAGCGCCTGTCCCGCGTGACCACCGCCTTTTCCCGAGTCGCGGGCCGCGATTATGTGCAGGACCATATCCGGCGGGACGCAGATGCGCTGCGGGCGATGATCGCGCAGGGCGCACAGATCATGGTCTGCGGCGGGCGCAACATGGCCGATGGCGTCAGGTCGGCGCTCGACGACGTGCTGACCCCGCTCGGCCTGACCCCGGCAACGCTGAAAGCGCGAGGAAGGTATGCCGAAGATGTCTATTGAGATGACCCGCCGCGCCCTGAACGGACCGACGATGGGAACACGCTGGTCGGCGCTGGTCCATGCCCCCGCCTCGACCGATCCCGACGGGCTGCGCGCCGCGCTGGCGCGGGCCGTGGACGAGATCGACTGCCAGATGTCCACCTGGAAGCCTGCCAGCGACCTGATGCGGATGAATGCGGCGCCTCCGGGCCTTTGGGTCGATCTGCCGCCAGCACTGATGCGGGTGCTGGCTAAGGGGCTGGAGATCGGGCGCGTCTCGAACGGGGCCTTCGACATCGGACTGGGCGACCTGACCAACGCCTGGGGCTTCGGCCCCCAGACGGCGGACGCCGGAGCGATCCGCGCGCATCTGGGCCAAAGCCGCCTTCCCGCCCATGACGTGCTGGAACTGGACACCGAACGGTGCCGCGCCCGCAAGCACGGAAACTTGCAACTGGACCTGTCGGGCATCGCCAAAGGCTATGGCGTGGACCGGATGATGGCGGTGATCGAGAGGTTCGGGATCGCATCGGCCCTTGCCGGCCTTGACGGGGAGTTGCGCGCGAAAGGCATGCGGGCCGATGGCAGGCCCTGGACCGTCGCGATCGAAAAGCCCGATTACGAGATGCGCGAGCCGATTTCCGTGCTGACGCTTCAGGACGCGGCGGTCGCGACCTCGGGCGACTATCGCCACTGGGTCGATGTTGGGCGGATGCGTCTGTCCCACACGATGGACGCACGCACCGGCGGGCCGCTGAACAACCGCGTGGCATCGGTCACGGTGCTGGCCGGTACCTGCATGGAGGCCGATGCCTGGGCCACGGCGCTGATGGTCATGGGCGAGGCCGCCGGCGTCGCCTTTGCCGATGCCCAGGGCCTGAACGCCCTTTACATTCTGCGTTCCGAAAACGGTCTTACGCAACACCCGATCGGAGCAACTTTCGCTACAGGCCAGCAACAGCGTGGACTTAACGGTGTCCGGAATGTTTTTACGCTGGCATCATGACCGTCAACGATGACGTGGAACACGTATCATCTTCTGATCCGGAGTGCTTCATGCGGATCCCAGCACGCGTTTTCGCTTCCGCCGTCCTCTTGTCCTTAACGATGGATGCCACCGCCGTCGATCTGCACCATTTCTGGGATCAGACCTGTGCGGAATGTCATGGCCACTCAGCCGAATTCTCGCGCCGCTTCCTGACGGTCAGGGATGGCAAGCTGACGGGACGGCGCCATAAGGATGAGCTGCTCGGCTTCCTGAGCAATCATCATCTCCCGCTGGAGCTCGTGATCCCGGTCCATGACATGCTGCTGGCCCAGGCAAGCACCGGCCCCCAGTTCAAGGACCGATGCGGCAGCTGCCATGATACTGCGGCCGCGCTGGCACGGGACTCGCTCCTCATCCGAGATGACAAGCTCTACGGCAAGGGAACCGGCCGTCCTGTCGCCGAATTCCTGATAGGACACGGCAGGCTGAAAGCGGACGAAATCCCGTTCTTCGTGGATCTGTTAACGCGTGTGGAGCGCGAGGTTCATGGACACCCATGAATCTTGCTCATCCTGGCCGTCCATCTACACGGGGTCCCAGCAAAACGGGAACACACTCCACCAGAAAGAGGACGAAAGCTGTTGCCCACAACAACCCGGACAATCCGATCACAGGGGCCTGGAACTCCGGCGCTGCGATCGGGCCGAAGACCCGGACCAGGGCGGCGAGGTTGATGATGGTGAAGGCGGCGGTCATGAGACGGGTCGCCTCAAGCGGGCGTCCGGTATGGCCGCGGGCGGTGCGGGCCATCATGCCCAGGGTCAGGACGCCGATGCCGCCGATGGTGAAGGCATGATCGGGCGTGCTGACCGGCAGATCGAGTCCTAGATCCAGCGCCGCGCGCAGGAACAGCGCCACCGCGATCCAGGCGTGGCCGGCGTGCAGCACCCAGAGCATCGGAACACTGCGCGTCGCCCACGGTTTCCAGGGCAGCGCGCGGGCGACCAGCAGTGATGCCGAGGCGAGGGCCGCGACACCGCTCGCCGGTGTTAGCGGCGCCAGGACGGAAAGCACCGCGGCCAGTGCGGTCGCCGCCGTGGCGAGGGTATCCAGCCGCTCGCTGCGGTCGGCGCCTGCCACAGGCAGACGGTTCTTGGTGAAGAACGGGATCACCCGCCCGCCCATGATCACCAGGATCACCAGCAGGGCCGCGAGCACCGCGCGCGTGGCTTCCGCCCCGAGCGGGGCGATGCCGGCCGCGTCCAGATGCAGGGTGAGGTTCGCCAATGCCAGGAAGATCAGGACGAACGGAAAAGCGATGTTGCGCCGGTTCCGGGTCGCCACCAGGGGCGGCAGCATGGATGCGGCCGCCAGCGGCAGGAAGGCGGTATCCACCGCGGCGACTACCTGCCATGGCAGGCCGGCACCCGCCAGCATGACCACGCGGCCCGCGACCCAGAGGGCGGCCAGCCCGGCGAGCTTCAAGCCGGTGGCTGTCGGTCGGCCTGTCCAGTTGGGGATCGCGGTCAGCAAGAACCCTACCAGGACGGCCGAGGTGAACCCGAACAGCATCTCGTGGGTATGCCAGCCGACCGCGCTGAAGCCACTTGGGATGGTGAAATGCCCGTGCCAGACCATCACCCACAGCGGGATCCAGGCAGCGGCGAGGCCGGCTGCAAGCAGGTAGAAAGGCCGGAAGCCCAGAGCGAACAGAACGTAGGGCCGGTGCTGAGCGGACGCGGTGGCGGTCGGATTGGTCACGGGTGGGGCCTCGGAAACGGTGACGGATGCGTGGCCGCATCATCTCCCGAGGCAGGAGCGCGGTGCTTGATCCTGGTCAAAAGCAGGAGGGCGGAGACGCAGATATGCCGGAACCCTCAGCCAGAGCCAACCAGAAGAATTCCTGTTGTCCGGTTCTGCAGGCCGACATGGTACTACTTGGCTGCTTCGGATATGCGGAGTCGCTCAGGCCTCAGAACTATCCCGGAGCAGGCAATGCTCGATATAGTGCTCCAAAGCCCGCACCGTGACCACCGCCTCACGCCCCTCCCCGAGGATATGCCGCTGCGACTCTCCGGCGCCGGCGGGCTGGAAAATCATGGTGTAAACGACGGTATTCTTGTGGGGGTGATCGGTCTGGCGTACATCCCGACGGCCGGTGGAGGAAGCGATGTAAGTTCCGATTTCGGTCAAGCCGATGAAGGTGTCGCGGTCCGGATCGTAAGTGAAATCAATCATACCCCGTTCCAATATTCATCGACTTTGTACGTCGGCGGACCATAAACCAGGCCCCCGCTCATGGACAATATTTTTCCGTCAGCGGATAAGCAGAGCCTGATGATCAGCAGCATTAGGCATATAACCGCCTCAGAAGCCCGATAATTGGTTGGGACATGAGGCAATCGAAGCCACGACGCGGAACAGTCCTATTTACTAGAACTTTAGTACCGGCTCGGTGGATGTCCCGAGGCACCAGCTATGACAGGCGACCTGCGGCCACCACCGCTCTCTCTGCAAATAAGTATGAGATCGATCACCTCGGCATGATTGTAATCGCCTACCCAGGGAAGAATCCGCGGAAATCTTTGACAAAAAAGTGAAACCTTGCGTTGGAGCAAGGTTTCACATCCACGATGGTGGTTATGTACTCCCCTGAAGTTCATCAAAGGAGAACGGATATGCATCCGACGGGACGCGGGTCACGTACATAAGAAGCAAGCAGGGTTCCTGCGGCACGCGAAACCAATCTGCCCTCACAAGAGCACAGCGAGCAGGCAATGCCCTGGGTGCGTGTTCAAAATTCCCATCCGGTGATGATCATCCCCGAGAAAGTGCCGGAGGGCGCTCAACTGAGGTTAGGTGATGACCGAACGGTTCACAAAATCAGCCGTCCGCAACATTTTCTACGGCGGTTCCGCATTCTTCTTCGTCACCTTCGTGGCGCTCACGCTCCACAGCCACTACTACATGGTGACGGTCAGCACTGATGAATCGACGCTGACCGAGGGCGTCGTGCGCGGCAAACATGTCTGGGAGAAGCACTCCTGCATCAACTGCCACTCGCTGCTTGGCGAGGGCGCCTACTTCGCGCCCGAACTCGGCAATGTCTGGGTCCGCTACGGCGGCCGGGAAGACCCGGAGGGTGCCCGGGCGGCCCTGGTCGCGTGGATGCAGTCCCAGCCCAGCGGCATCGAGGGGCGCCGCCAGATGCCGCAGTTCAACCTCACCGACCAGGAACTGAACGACCTTTCCGACTTCCTGGAGTGGACCAGCCGCATCAACACGCAGGGCTGGCCGCCGAACGACGCGGGCTGAGGTACGACGGAATATGAACCTGCGGAAAAACGACGCTGGCCGGAGGGGAGCCACCGAATGAAGTACGATACCCAACGAATCGCCTACTGGTATTTCGCCTGCGCGATGACGCTGTTCGTCGTCCAGGTGCTGGTCGGCGCACTGGCGGCAACCGTCTACGCCGTGCCCAATTTCCTGGCCGAGATCCTGCCTTTCAATATTTTGCGCATGATCCACACCAATGCGCTGATCGTCTGGCTCCTGCTGGGCTTCTTCGGCTCGGCCTACTACCTGATCCCGGAGGAGGCGGAGCGCGACATCGAGAGCCCGATGCTGGCCTATGTCCAGCTGGCGATCCTGATGGTGGGCGCCCTGGGTGCCGTGATCGGCTACACTTTCGGCATTCACGGCGGGCGTGAGTTCCTCGAGCAGCCGCTCTGGGTCAAGATCGGCATCGTCGTGGCAGCCCTGATCTTCCTCTACAACGTCTCCCTGACCGTGCTGAAGGGCCGCAAGACGGCGGTCGCCAATGTTCTGCTGCTGGGCCTGTGGGGCCTCGCGCTGTTTTTCCTGTTCGCCTTCTACAACCCGTCGAACCTTGCCGTTGACAAGATGTACTGGTGGTACGTCGTCCACCTCTGGGTCGAAGGCGTGTGGGAGCTCATCATGGCCTCCATCCTCGCCTTCCTGGTGATCAAGCTGACCGGCGTCGATCGCGAGGTGGTGGAGAAGTGGCTCTACGCCATCGTCGGCCTGGCGCTGTTCTCCGGCCTGCTCGGCACCGGCCACCACTACTACTGGATCGGCGCCCCGGGCTACTGGCAGTGGATCGGCTCGATCTTCTCGACGCTGGAAGTCGCCCCGTTCTTCGTCATGGTGCTGTTCGCGTTCACCATGGCCTGGAAAGGACGGCGCGATCACCCGAACAGGGCGGCCTTCCTGTGGACGCTGGGCACGCCCGTCTTCGCCTTCTTCGGCGCCGGCGTGTGGGGCTTCATGCACACCCTGTCCTTCGTCAACTACTACAGCCACGGCACCCAGGTCACCGCGGCGCACGGCCATCTCGCCTTCTTCGGCGCCTACGTGATGCTGGTCCTGTCGATCATCAGCTACGCCATGCCGCACCTGCGGGGCCGCGCACCCTACAACCAGGTGCTCAACATGTGGACGTTCTGGATCATGACCTCGGCCATGGCCTTCATGACCTTCGTGCTCACTTTCGGCGGCGTCGTGCAGATCCATCTCCAGCGCGTCATGGGGCTGACCTACATGGAGGTCCAGGAGCAGCTGGCGCTGTTCTACTGGATGCGCCTCGGGTCCGGCGTCTTCGTCGTGATCTCCGTGCTCCTGTTCGTCTATGCGATGTTCGGCCCGGCCCGCGAACAGGCGCCGGCGCGCATGCAGTCCTCCGTGGCGCCGGCCGAGTGATGGCCGCGGCTATGGACAACCCGATGGGAGGAACGGCGGCATCCGCCGCCGTTCCCTTCTACACGCCGACCGGCAACGAAGTGGCGCTGTTCGAGCATGCCTACCGCAACCGGCTGCCGCTGCTGCTCAAGGGGCCGACCGGCTGCGGCAAGACCCGCTTCGTAAGTCACATGGCGGCGCGACTCGGGCGCCCGATCCACACCGTCTCCTGCCACGACGACCTGACGGCCGCCGACCTGACCGGGCGTTACCTGCTCAAGGGCGGCGACACGGTCTGGACCGATGGCCCGCTGACCCGGGCCGTGCGCGAGGGTGCCGTCTGCTACCTGGACGAGGTTGTCGAGGCGCGGAAGGACGTCACCGTCGTGCTGCATCCGCTGACCGACGACCGCCGCCTGCTGCCGCTGGAGCGCACCGGGGAGCTGCTGGAGGCCCCGCCCGAGTTCATGCTGATCGTCTCCTATAATCCGGGCTACCAAAACATTCTCAAATCGCTGAAGCCCTCGACTCGCCAACGATTCGTCGCCATTGAGTTCGGCTTCCCGCCTCCCGAGGCCGAGACCACGATCGTCGTCCAGGAGAGCGGATTGGCGAGGGACCGGGTGGCGCCGCTGGTTCGCCTCGGCAACGCACTCCGGGATCTCAAGGGGCAGGATCTCGAGGAAGGGGTATCGACCCGCCTGCTCGTCTACTGCGCCACT
The DNA here is from genome assembly GCF_016806835.2 of Skermanella rosea. Lineage (NCBI taxonomy): Bacteria > Pseudomonadati > Pseudomonadota > Alphaproteobacteria > Rhodospirillales > Azospirillaceae > Skermanella > Skermanella rosea. The sequence continues at coordinate 5,589,661 of NZ_CP086111.1, forward strand.
CTGATCCATTCCGGCATGAAGTCTGAGGAGGCCATCCTGGCCGCCATGATCGAGCCGCTGACCGACGACCCGGAAGTCAAGAAAGCCCTGCTGAGGGTCGTTGAACTCACGCTGGGTTAAGGAGTGCTTCATGGCATCGTTCTGGGAGCCGGAGGAGTTCGTCGGTGGCATATGGCACCGCCTGGTGGGTAGTGCCTCGTCATACCGGCGTCATCCCCAAGCGGCGGTTCGCCTGGAAGAGATGCGCACCCAGCTCGGCGTACTGTTCCGGGCGTTTGGCGGTCCCGGCGCTGTCCGTCTCGCCGGCGGCGCGGCAGAGGTCTCAGAGCATCGCCTGGGCCTCATCCAGAGGCTCGGCCTGGGCACCGAGAAGGTGGAGCGCGCCCGCTACGACGGCGCCACGCTCCAGCTCCCGGATCGTATCGACGTCTTCCCCGACCGGGCGGACAATGCAGCACTCTTCGAGTGGCTCGCCGCCTTCTTCGCCCATGCCGAAGCCGCACCGGTCGTTCCACCTGATGCACTGCAGGCCGACCTCGCGCGATTGCGCGCCGCCCGTCGAACGACAGAGCTTACAATCGCTCAGTGGCCGGGCCTGCGTGCGCTTCACCAGCGCCTCTGCCGGGCACTCCTCATGGCCAGGCCCAGCCGCAGCCTGTCCGGGCAGGAAGCGGCCGTGGAAGCGCTGGTCATAAAGTTGATCGGTGGCGACGCCGGCCCGGATCCCGAGATGCTGGCCGCAGTGATGGACGCAACAGCCTCGCTCGACCGTTTCCGGGCGAAGGTGGGATACCACCCCTTCCTGCCGGTCCCACTGTGGGGCGAGATCATCGAACCCCGGCCGGGAACCGCACCGGCAGAAGGGGACGAGGATGGCGGCGCCGGATCCGAGGGTGACGGCAAACGCCGCAAAGCGTCGCGACGGGAGAACGACCAGACCCGGCGCGACGACCCGCTGATGCTGAACCGCTTCGAGAAGATCCTGGGCCTTGCGGAGATGGTCAACCTGAACCGCAAGACTGAGGAGGACGACGAGGAAGACGCCAAGAAGGCAGCCGAGGATCTCGATGAGATCGCCCTCGGCCAGCACGAGCGCAAGGTTTCGACTCGGCTGAAGCTGGACCTCGATCTGAATGCCGACGAGGTGGACATTGCGCCGATCCGGGCCGAGATCACGTATCCCGAGTGGGACTGGAAACGTCGCCGTCATCACCTCCACCACTGCCGGGTGATCGCCGAACCAGCATCTTTGGAAGGTGACGAGTGGCGTCCCGATGAGGATGCGCTGCGCCGTATCCGCCTGGTGCGCCGTCAGTTCGAGGCGATGCGCCCGCGCCGTCAGGTGATGACCGGCCAACCCGATGGCGACGATCTTGACCTCTCGGCCCTGGTCCGCTCGGTCGCCGACCGGCGGGCCGGTGGCATCGGCTCGGAGCGGGTCTACACCGCCGTGCGCAACGTCGCCCGCGACCTCTCGGTCTGCGTCCTGGTGGACGTCTCCCTGTCCACCGATTCTTACGTCGAGGAGCGCCGGGTCCTCGACGTCGAGAAGGAGGCGCTGCTGGCGCTGACGCACGGTCTTTCCGCCTGCGGTGACGAGCACGCGGTCCTGACCTTCACGTCCCACCGGCGCCAGCGCGTCGATATCAGGACCGTCAAGGATTTCGAGGAGCACCTCGGTGCGCGCGTGGTCCGCCGCATCCAGGCGCTGAAGCCCGGCAGCTACACCCGCATGGGGACCGCGATCCGCCACGCCACGGCATTGCTGGACAGGCGGCCGCACTCGCACCGGCTGCTGCTGGTCCTGACCGACGGCAAGCCGAACGACATAGACCACTACGAGGGCCGTTACGCCATCGAGGACACCCGCGTGGCCGTCCAGGAGGCACGGCGCGCCGGTCTCCGGCTGTTCGGCGTCACCGTGGATGCCCAGGGCCGTGATTACCTGCCCTACATCTTCGGGCCGGGATCCTACGCCATCTTCCCGCATGTCGCCCGCCTTCCCGCGGCGCTGCCCGCAATCTACCGCCAGCTGACGGGGTGACAGGCCCCGGAGGAGTCATCATGCGCAAAATCATCACTTTAGCCCTGCTCGGCCTCACCGCCCTCTCCGGGCCGGCCTGGTCACAGGCCAACATCAAGCCCGACCCCGACCCGCGGGTTCCGCCGCAGCAGGGCCAGTCGCTCCCGCGCGAGGATGCCCTGTTCCTCAGGCAAGCGACCGCGGCCAGCCAGGGTCAGGTTGAATTGGGGCGCCTCTCGGCGGAGAAGGCGCCGGACGACGAACTTCGTTCGCTTGCCCAGCGAATCGCGGAGACCCACGTCAAGCTAACTGGCGACCTGACGCGCCTGACCGACAGCCGTACCCTTCCTCCCGCCGATCAGCTGCAGCCCGAGCGCACCGATGCCTTCGGTGCCGCTGGCGCCGTCAGCAATCCGGAAAACGCGCGCGAAGGCATGGCGCAGGAAGCCGTCCAGTCGCTGTCGGGCGTCAGCGGCGACGCATTCGGCAAGGCTTATGTCGAGGCCCAGCTACGCCTCCATGACCGTCTTGTCGATCTGTACCAGACCCAGGCCTCGCACACGCCGGACCGCGAACTCGCTACCTTCGCGATCACCAGCCTGGTCGGGATCCAGAAGGACCGGGATGCGCTTAGGCAGGCGGCCGACCGGTTTGGGATCGAGACCTCTCCGGGAGGCCAGGCGATCCAGTACGGCGATCCGACCAAGGCCCGTTGAGATTGAACGCAGGTATATGTCGTTCGGTGGAGATGTTGAATGGCAGTTGGAGCAGCAGAGGCGCCGCGCATTCATCTGGTCGGTGCCGGACCGGGAGATCCAGACCTGCTTACCGTCAAAGCATGGCGCCTGATCCATGATGCGGAAGTGGTCGTGCATGACCGGCTGGTATCCCGGGCCATTCTCGACAGCATACCGAGCCATGCGGCGCTGATCGACGTGGGCAAGACCCCGGGGCACCACCCGTTTCCCCAGGACAGGATCAATGATATGCTGGTGGACTTGGCGCGGTCCGGCCGGCGTGTCGTGCGTCTCAAGGGCGGTGATCCGTTCATCTTCGGCCGCGGCGGCGAAGAGGCGGAGTATTTGGCGCGGCACGGGATCATTTGCGAGGTCGTGCCGGGCATCACGGCAGCCTCGGCCTGCGCCAGTTCGCTCGGGATCCCGCTGACCCACCGAGGCCTCGCCACCGGTGTCCGGTTCATCACCGGCCACTGTCAGAACGACGAATCGGACCACGACTGGCGGGGCCTGGCGGATCCCAACACCACCCTGGCCGTCTACATGGGTCTTGCGAACATCAGGGAAATCGCTGACCGACTGATCAGGGCAGGATTGCCTGGCTCCACTCCCGTAGCGATGATCTGCGACGGCACCCTGCCCCACCAGACCCATCTGATCGCACCGCTGGCAACAATCGGCGAGCTTGCGGCCACGCAGCACCGGACCGGGCGGGCGCTCTTCGTCATCGGGCAGGTGGTCAACCTCTCGCCTGCCGCGAAACTCATGGAAAGAGAATCCGCTCTGGCGTAGGGGCGTTAAATCATAATTTCCTGAAAAATGATGATGTCCACCGACTTGGAAAAGCGGGAGCCATGGAACAGCAACCTAGTATCCTGATTATTGGCCACGGATCGGAGCACAGTTCCGGTCCTCTCGTCTCCGCCTGCGGCCACGCAGAACGCCTGATGAAAAGCGGCCGTTTTGCGGAGGCGCGCGTCGCCTTCCTGATGGCGGGAGAGGGCCCACGCGAGGAGCTGGAGGCGATACGTGCGCGAACGATCCATATCATTCCCCTGTTCATGTGCGACGGCTACTACACGCGCACCGTCATCCCGAAGACGCTGGGACTTCAGGGAAATCAGACCTCTCGCGACGGCAGCCTCCTGGTCTACGGGCCACCGATTGGCATGCATCCCGGCATGGCGGAGGTCCTGAGGCTCAGGGCGCTGGAGACCTGCCGTGAGGCTGGTTGGGATCCACCAGGTACGCGATTGATGGTGATCGGCCACGGCTCGCCGAAGAGCTCGGCGTCCGCCGAAGTCACTCATCGCCACTCGAGCTATATCAGCAGCCGATCAGAATTCCTCACCGTCGAGTGCGCCTTCATCGACGAGGCTCCGAAGATTGAGGATTGGCTGAATGACCTACCCGCGGATGGACCGCCTGTCGTCCTGGCCGGCTTCTTCGCGGCCGACGGGCTGCATTCCTCGCTCGACATCCCGGGCTGGATCGAGGCATGGGAGAACCGGGCAGGATCCCGGCCGGGCGCGCAGGTGCGATATACCGGGGCAGTGGGCGCTGATGAAAGAGTAACAGCGCTGATGATCGAGGACATCGAAGCCGGGTCAGTCAGCCAAAGCATTCATGCTTCGTAAGGGCAGAACAACATTCGCGGGAATGACTTAACCATTTTTAACGACCCGCATACTCTCAACACCAACCAGTAGCGCCGTAGCTGGGCCGGCTTTTGCCACCAGCACTTCCACTTCGTCCTGCGGCGTCAGGTACAGGGCGGTTGACAGGGCATCGGCCGCGGTCGCACTCCCAGTCATAACCGTGACGCTGGAGTATAGCGCTCCCCCCTCTCCTTTCCGGGGGTCGAGAATGTTGAGGTCGGCAGTTCCAGCGGATGTGGCGACAGCTCGGTCGATGGCATCGAATTCCCGCAGCGTATGCTCCGGTCTGCCGGGATCGCGCACACCGATGCGCCATGGCTGGCCGTCCGGCTTGGACCCCAGGGCTCTCATCTCGCCGAGGTCCAGCAGGACATGCTTGATGCCTCTGGCGCGGAGAAGCTCGGCCACCCGGTCGGTCACATAACCCTGGGCTATGCCGTTCAAGGTTACCCCCATGCCGGGCCGATTGAAGCGGATCCGCCGGGAAGTGATTTCGATCCGGTGATAATCGACCAGCGCCAATGCTGCCCGAAGATCCTCACACGGCGGTACGGTCCCCGCCGCCCTGTGCGTCGCCAGCAATCGCCAGAGCGGCTGGACCGTCACGTCGAAACGTCCGTCGCTGAGATCGCCGAATCGCGCCGCTTCGGTCAGCAGCCGGCGCATGTCCAGGCTGGGTCTGAGCAGTTCGCCATGACGGTTCAGCCGGCACAGGGCAGATCCCGGCCGGAACAGGCTGAACTCACTCTCAAGACGATCGATCTCGGCAAGACAGGCTCGGATGATCGACTGGGCCTCTGCAGGATCGGGATGGAAAAGGGTGATGTTCGCCACCGCCCCCAGGGCGTTGCCTGTCCATTCATGGCGCAGAATGCCAGTGTCTGCACCGCTGGCGACAGACTGGGGAACAAGCAGGCAGCCGGCTGCGGCGCCGAGGAGCTGAAGAATGCGCCGCCGTGGCATCACGCCCCCTCTGGTCGTGTCCGAAACCGGGGTCATGGCTTCACCTCCGCAGCATCCTGGGCCGCCTTTGCGGGATCTCCACCGGAAGCGACGCCGCGCGTCGCCCCGACGCCTGCCTTGCCCTCGCGCCTCTTTCGGCGGATGATCATGGGCGGGCAAGTATGGGTGTCGTAGTAGAGGGTCTGGCATTTCAGGCAGTAGATGCATTCGTTGGGATTGATCTCGCCGGTCGGGTGGATCGCCTCCACCGGGCAGCGTTGCTCGCAGATCCGGCATTCCCGGCCGCACTGGGGATGGCGTTTCAGCCACCGGAACATGCGCAGCCGGGCCGGGATCGCCAGGGCGGCACCGAGAGCGCAGAGATAGCGGCAGTAGAAGCGCTCGATGAACAGGCCGGCGGTCAGGAGGGCCACGGGATAAGCCACCCAAACCCAGTCGCGCATGAACCGCAGCGTGATCGCCGTCTTGAACGGCTCGACCTCCGCGTAGACGGCGGCACGCTCCATCGACGTGAGGGAGACGGCGAACAGCGAGATGAACAGGATGTACTTGATCGGCCAGAGCCGCTCGTGCAGCCCGAAGGGAACCCGGATCTGCGGCACCCGCAGCGCCCGGGCCGCCCGGTTGGTCAGTTCCTGCAGCGCCCCGAACGGGCAGAGCCAGCCGCAGAACACGCCGCGCGCCCAGAACAGCAGCGCCACCGCGACGAAGCTCCAGAGGATGAACAGCAGCGGATCTAGCAGGAAGAATGTCCAGTCGAACTCCGTGCGAAGCGCATTGGTGAAGGTCAGGACGTTGATCACCGACAGTTGGGCGTGGGCGTACCAGCCGATCCAGACCAGCGTGATCGTGAGCATCACGATGCGCAGGCGTTTCCACGACAGCGGGCGCTTGGCGAGCGCGTCCTGGAACACCAGGATCCCGGTCAGCGTAACGAGGATGGAGGCCAGGATCCCAATGTCGCCACGGCGGCTCCACCAGACCTCGCGCCAATCAACGCTGACCAAATCGGCCTGCGCCACTGTCGGCTGCGCCGGAGCCGGTAGATAGCGCGCCGGCAGATCATATGGCAGGCTGAACACCTCCGAGACGGTTCCACGATCGGGGGAGGTTCGAGTCACCAGCAGCTCAAGGCGCCAGGGGGCTGCGGGATCGAAGCCGCTGCCCTCGGGCATCACGAACAGAGCCGTTTCGCGGAACTCCGGCGCACCTTGCAGGGGCATCTTCTCGATGATGCGCTGCTGCTCTGGAGACAGCGTGAAGGTCCTGCTGCCCTGGACGATCTGCACCCGCTCGAACACGCCACTCCGCCGGTACTCGGTTCCCTTGAAGGAATAGAGGCCGGTGGCACCGACGAAGATCAGGGAACTTCCGGCACCGAGATCGGTGATCAGGTCCGCGTAAGCACGGTCGCCCAGGAGATTGCGACCGATGCGGGCCGGCGACGCCAGCCCGGCGTATAACGTGATGAAATTGCTTTCCGCCGGACCGTCCAGCCCGGGCAGGTTCTCCACTCCTTGCCGACGGAAGGCGTCTCGAACCGCGCCGGCAGTTAAATTCAGCTCGACGATCGAGCCGTCGGCGCGCAGGTCGGCCCAGCTGGCCGATTGGAACTCATCCCGAAGCGCCGCCGCGGAACCGGGCCGACGGTCCCCGAGCAGTCCGAGCGCGTCCGCCACGATCCGGCTCGTTCCGACGATCAGGCTGTTCAGCGTCAGGGACGTTACCGTGGCGCCGCTGATGCCATCGACTACCCGTGAGACGCTGTCCGATCCCGAGACGGAGCGGAGCTTGACCGCTTCCCGGATGTCCGCATTGCGGTACTGCGCCACGAAGGCTCGGAGGTGCTCGTCGGTGATTCCGAGGATCAGGATCGGCTCATGATGCTCGACCAGATGAGCTCCGACAATCCGCCCCTGCAGGTCGATCCCGATCGCGACATTCATAGGTTTGGCCGAGTAGCCGGCACTGTCCATGATGTCGGCGCTGAAAAAGGCATAACCCGCTATCGAGCCATTCCGGTAAGCCGGATACACAGGGATCTGCGGCATCCTTTCGCCGAAACCGTCCGCGTCGGCAAACACATGCGCCAGTTCGCTCACACGGGGTTCGGCCGCCTGAACGGCAGAGACAGGAAGAAACGGGACCAGAAACAGAAGCAGAAGCGGGATTGCGGACAGCAGGCATCTCCCCGCATTCGCAGGCGTTTGGAGCAGAACGGCGCTGACTTTTATGCTCATTTGCAGCAGCCTGTGAATGGCCGAAAGTACGCTCCGAATTTACGGAGAAATCGGTTGATCCTGTTTCTTTTCCCAAAAAGCATTCTGGGCGTTTTTTCCCTCACATACCTTGCTCCCGAGCAAGTTCCCCCTCGAAAATTTGTGCTCTACTCAGACCGCTCGAACCTTATCGGGAGGATAGAGGATGCAGACCATGGTCAGGCAGCTTATGGCCGGAGCGGCAGTCACCACGATAATCGCGCTCGGGCCGACTGGCCTGATGGCGCAACAGCAGCAGGACAGACAGCATTCTGTCGATGAGCCGGTGCAGGGATCCAATACGGCGGAGAAGCCGAAGCCCGAGGATGTCCATAGGACCCAGCCGGGTGACCAGTACCAGCCGGAACACAATATCCTGTCGGACATCCCCACCGAGCAGCCCGGGGCGAAGCCCGGCGTGCCGCAGCTCAGTCAGGCGGAATTCGAGAAAGCCAAGAAAATTTACTTCGAGCGCTGCGCCGGGTGCCACGGCGTGCTGCGAGGCGGGGCGACCGGCAAGGCGCTGACGCCTGACCTGACCCGCGAGCTTGGCTTCGATTACCTGCGCGACTTCATCACCTACGGCTCCCCGGGCGGCATGCCGAACTGGGGCACCTCGGGGGATCTCCCCAAGGAGGACGTCGAGTTGATGGCGAAGTACCTGCTCAATGATCCCCCGACGCCGCCCGAGTTCGGCATGAAGGAGATGCGGGAGACCTGGAAGGTTCTGGTTCCGCCGGACCAGCGGCCGACCCGCAAAATGAACAATATCAATGTTGAGAATCTGTTCTCGGTGACGCTGCGCGATACCGGCGAGGTTGCCCTGATAGACGGCGGATCCTACCAGATCGTCAGTATCCTGCCGACCGGCTACGCCGTGCACATCTCGCGCATTTCGGCTTCAGGCCGTTATCTCTTCGTGATCGGCCGCGACGGCAAGATCAACCTGATCGATCTCTGGATGGAGAAGCCGGACACGGTTGCCGAGATCAAGATCGGCCTTGAGGCACGCTCGGTCGAAACCTCCAAATTCAAGGGCTTCGAGGACAAGTACGCGATCGCCGGCGCCTACTGGCCGCCCCAGTTCGTGATCATGAACGGCGACACCCTTGAGCCGATGAAGATCACCTCGACCCGGGGCATGATCGTCGATACCCAGGACTACCATCCCGAGCCGCGGGTCGCCGCAATCGTGGCGTCCCACCATAACCCGAGCTTCATCGTCAACGTCAAGGAGACGGGCAAGATCATGGTCGTCAACTACGACGACCTGACGAACCTCAAGATCACCAACATCGAGGCCGAACGCTTCCTCCATGACGGTGGCTTCGACCGCACCGGCCGTTACTTCCTGGTCGCGGCCAACGCCCGCAACAAAGTCGGCGTGGTGGACACCAAGGAAAACAAGCTGGTGTCCCTGGTCGAGACCAGCACGACGCCGCATCCCGGCCGCGGCGCCAATTTCGTCCATCCCAAGTTCGGTCCGGTGTGGTCAACCAGCCATCTCGGCAGTGAGGCCATCAGCCTGATCGGCACCGACCCGGAAAAGCACCCCGACCAGGCCTGGAAAGTGGTGCAGGAGCTGGAGGGCCAGGGCGGCGGCTCGCTCTTCATCAAGACCCATCCCAAGTCCAAGAACCTGTGGGTTGACACTCCTCTCAATCCCGAAGCCGAGATCGCCTCAAGCGTGGCGGTGTTCGACATCGACAACCTGGACAAGGGATACGAGGTCCTGCCGATCGGCGAGTGGTCCGGCATTACCGAAGGCATGCGTCGCGTCGTGCAGCCGGAGTACAACAAGGACGGTACCGAGGTCTGGTTCTCGGTCTGGAACGCCAAGGACCAGCAGTCGGCCATCGTCATAGTCGATGACAAGACGCGCAAGTTGAAGCACGTCATCAAGGACCCGAGGCTGGTCACGCCGACCGGCAAGTTCAACGTCTACAATACCCAGAAGGACGTCTACTGAACCTGACCTCCTCCGGCGGGCGGCATCGCCCGCCGGCTGCCCCGACCAAAGGTGAGCCGTGGGTAAATTCCGGTATTTCCGATTTTTACAGCCTAAATCGGCTCTTCTCGTGATGGTTTCCTCTGCGCTGTTGGCGTCCAGTGTGACGTTGGCCGATGAGCAGCCAACGCCTACCCGTCAAGTCGAGCTGATGACGCTTCTCAGGCATGACTGCGGCTCCTGTCATGGACTGACCATGAAGGGCGGCCTGGGCCCGCCCCTGCTACCCGACACCCTAGCGGGCAAAGACAAACCGGCATTGGTCGGGATCATCCTCGACGGCGTGCCCGGAAAACCAATGCCGCCGTGGCGCTTCGAATTGCAGCCGGAAGAGGCCCGATGGCTGGTTGACCGACTGCGTGAGGGATTGAAATGAAGCATTTAGGCGTCCTGGTAGGAACCTTTCTCCTGGCTGTTCCAGGCATCGTCACCCCATGTTCTGCCGCAGGTGCGGATCAGCGCGGAACCGGCGATCTCGGCATCGTCGTGGAGCGCGCCGCGGGTCGTGTCCAAGTCATCGATTCAAGTCTCCGTACGAAACTCGCGAGCGTTCCTGAACTTGGCGACCTCAGTCATGCCTCGGCCGTATTCTCGCGCGATGCGCGGTACGCCTACGTCTTCGGGCGTGACGGCGGCCTCAGCAAGGTTGATCTGCTGACCGGAAACCTGGAAAACCGCGTGGTTCAGGCCGGCAACAGCATCGGCGGTGCGATCTCTCAGGATGGAAGGTTGGTTGCCGTTTCCAATTACGAGCCGGGTGGCGTGCGGGTATTCGATGCCGGAACGCTGGAGCCGCTGGCCAACATTCCGACCGGATCCAAGGTGGTCGGCCTGGTCGATGCCCCGGACCAGCGATTCGTGTTCAGCTTGTACGATCTGGGGGAGATTTGGCTGGTGGACATGAGCGATCCGGCAGTCCCGGAAATCACGAAATACCCAAATGTGGGGCAGAATCCCTATGACGCCCTGATCACGCCGGATGGCCGCTACTACGTGGCGGGTCTGTTCGGCGAGGACGGGCTGGCGCTGCTCGATCTATGGCATCCCGAGAAGGGCGTGCGGCGCATTCTTGACGGTTACGGTCGCGGCGAGGAGCCCCTGCCCGTCTACAAGATGCCGCACCTCGAGGGTGTCGCGATTGCAGGGAAAAATGCCTTCCTCCCCGCCGTCGGTCGGCACGAGATCCTGGTCGTTGACATGGACAAGGATTGGCAGGAAATCGGCCGGATCCCGGTCCACGGCCAGCCGGTCTTCGCCGTGTCCCGACCGGACGGCCGGCAGATCTGGGTCAACTTCGCTCATCCCCACAACGACACGGTCCAGGTGATCGACGCGGCCAGCCTGGAAGTCGTGCACAGCATCAAACCCGGCCCGGGGGTGCTTCACCTGGAGTTCACTCCGCGCGGCGAGCAGGTCTGGGTATCGGTGCGCGATGCCGATCGGGTTGATGTCTACGATACCCGCAGCTTCACGCTGCTCGGCTCCCTGCCGGCGGACAAGCCCAGCGGCATCTTCATGACCGCCCGCGCCCACCGCATCGGGTACTAAGCCATGGATCTGGAAAATATTTGCGACGTGCCGCTACGACCACTCGAGCGCCGTCTGCTGGACGCATTCCAGCGCGATCTACCTCTGGTTGAGCATCCCTATCAGGTCATGGCCGACGCGACAGGGAGCCGCGAGGGTGACGTTCTGGAGGCACTTGGTCGGCTGCGTGAAACTGGCGTGCTGAGTCGCGTCGGGCTCGTCATCCGGCCCAACACGGCGGGCGCCAGTACCCTGGCGGCCATGGCCGTTCCAGATGCCGATTTGGCTGCGGTGGCGGCCAGGGTCAGCGCCCGGCCGGAGGTCAACCACAACTACGAGCGCGAGCACCGGCTGAACCTCTGGTTCGTCGTCGCGGCGGCGGACGCGCAGGCACTGCAGCAGACTCTGCGAGAGATCGAGCGGGAAACCGGGTACGCGGTGCTCGACCTGCCGCTGGAGGCTGCGTACCACATCGATCTTGGTTTTTCGCTGTCTCGCGATAGCGCGAGGGACCAGAGAAAATCAAAGAAGATGGACCCGGCAGGTGGTTGGGCAGTGCGTGTGACGGATCAGGATCGTCATATTCTCGCGGCCCTACAGGATGGACTGTCCCTGGTGCCTCGTCCTTTCACCCAGCCGGCAGCCCAACTCGGCATCACGGAAGCGGAGTTGCTCAGCGAGCTCCGCTGGCTCATGGTTTGTGGCGTGATCAAGCGGTGCGGCCTTATCGTCCGTCACCACGAACTGGGTTACCGGGCCAATGCCATGGTGGTCTGGAACATCTCGGACCACTTGGTCGATGAGGTCGGTGCCAGGATGGCTACCCTGCCCTTCGTCACCCTCTGCTACCGGCGCCCGCGCCGCCTGCCGGACTGGCCCTACAATCTGTTCTGCATGATCCACGGGCGTGATCGGGACACCGTTGAGGAGCAGGTGGCCACCATTCGCGCCCTGCCCGGCCTTGCCGGCATCCAGCACGCGATGTTGTTCAGTCGCCGACGCTTCAAGCAGCGAGGCGCCACCTTGTCTCGGACCCCGGAGGCTGCCTGATGGACGATCTCGATCGCCGCATCATCAACAATCTGCAGGGTGGCTTTCCGGTTTCCGAGCGCCCGTTCCTCGATGCGGCCCAAACCCTGCGCATCGGGGAGCGGGATCTGATCAGCCGCATCGAGGACTTGCTGGAAACGGGCGTGTTGTCCCGGTTCGGACCGATGTACCACGCCGAACGGCTGGGCGGTGGCCTGACGCTGGCGGCGTTGGCAGCGCCGCCCGAACGCTTCGATGAGGTTACGGCTCTGGTCAACGCCCATGCGGAAGTGGCGCACAATTACGAGCGCGATCACGAACTCAACATGTGGTTTGTCCTGGCCACGGAGCGGCCCGACGACATCGACCGCGTGCTCGCCGAAATATCTTCCGAAACCGGACTCGTGGTCCACGACATGCGCAAGCTGGAGGAGTTCTTCGTCGGCCTGAGGTTCGAGGCATGAGCGAGGATCCGCCCATCGATGCCCAGGACCGGCGTCTGATCCAAGCGACTCAGGCCGGACTGCCGCTTGTCGAACGGCCTTATCATCACCTAGCAGGCGAACTCGGCATTCCAGCCGAGGACGTGATGCGCCGGCTGAACCAGATGCTGAGTGCCGGGATCATCCGCCGGATCGGCGTCGTGCCGAACCACTATGCCCTGGGCTACCGCGCCAACGGCATGTCAGTCTGGGATGTTCCGGATGAGGCGGTCAGCGCGATCGGCCGCCGGGTCGGCGCCCTGGATTTCGTCAGCCACGCCTACCACCGACCCCGCCACCTGCCAATGTGGCCCTTCAACCTCTTTGCCATGGTCCATGGCCGCACACGGGCCGAAGTCGAGGACAAGGTGGCGGTGATTGCCGAACTGATCGGCCCTGCCGACCGCGGCCATTCCATTCTCTACAGCACGCGCATCCTCAAGAAGACCGGATTGCGGATCGTCGGATAGGAGATCTCCCCTTGCTGCGAATCACCCAGTGCATGCACGAAATCCTGGACCCGACGCCGGTTCGCCCGAAGCGGAACCCGCCCGGCCCGGTTGTGATCTGGAACCTGATCCGACGCTGCAACCTGCGCTGCAAGCACTGCTACTCGATCTCGACGGACGTCGATTTTCCGGGCGAACTGAGCACGGCCGAGGTCTTCAAGGTCATGGACGACCTCAAGCGCTTCCGGGTACCGGTACTGATCCTGTCCGGCGGCGAACCCCTGCTGCGCCCCGACATCTTCGAGGTCTCGCGCCGCGCCAAGTCCATGGGCTTCTATGTCGGCCTCTCCACCAACGGCACGCCGATCGACGAGACCAACATCGCGTCCATAGCCGAGGTCGGCTACAACTATGTCGGCATCAGCCTCGACGGGATCGGGCCGACGCACGACCGGTTCCGCCGGCGCGACGGTGCGTTCGACGCCTCGCTGCGCGGCATCCGCCTGTGCCTCGAGAACGGCATCAAGGTCGGCCTGCGCTTCACCCTGACCCAGGACAACTTCCATGAACTGCCCGCCGTGCTGGATCTCATGGACCGGGAGGGTGCCGACAAATTCTACCTGTCGCACCTGAACTACGCCGGCCGCGGCAACAAGCATCGCGCGGATGACGCCCATTTCGGGATGACCCGGGCGGCCATGGACCTGCTGTTCGAGAGGGCCTGGCGCAGCGTCGAAAGCGGTGACGGGAAGGAGTTCGTCACTGGCAATAACGATGCCGACGGCGTTTATTTAATGATGTGGGCGGCCGAGCGCTTCTCCGAGCGGCTGGATCACCTGCGTGCCAAACTCGTGCAGTGGGGCGGGAACTCGTCTGGTGTCAACGTTGCCAACATCGACAATCTCGGCAACGTCCATCCCGACACCTTTTGGTGGCACTACACTCTCGGCAATGTCCGCGACCGGCCGTTCTCGGAGATCTGGCCGGACTTGTCCGACCCAATCATGGCGGGGCTAAAAGCAATTCCGCGCACGATCGAGGGGCGTTGCGCTTCCTGCCTTCATTTCGACATTTGCGGCGGCAACACACGGGTCAGGGCGCTTCAGCTCACCGGCAATGCCTGGGCCGAGGATCCCGGATGCTATCTGACCGATGAGGAAATCGGGGTTACGGATAGCCAGCCCCGCGTGCAGCTGACACCCTACCGGAGCAGGAAGTCCCATGAAGTCGCGGCGAATTAGTCTGTGCGCCATCGCGGCGCTTCTGGTCGGAACCGGCGAACCACTCCTCGCCGCCGAACAGACCCCTGCTCCCGTCGTACGGGAGCGGCAGGCCGACAATCATGCGGCCGTCCTCTATCAGGAGCACTGCTCCTCGTGTCACGGCGCTGGGCGGCTGGGCGGCCAGGGACCTGCCCTCCTGCCGGAAAATCTCGGCCGACTCGGCAAGAAAGCGGCGGAGGATGTCATAGCCCAGGGCCGGGCCGCCACCCAGATGCCAGGCTTTGCCGACCGGCTGAGCGCGGAACAGATCACCGCGCTGGCGGAACTGGTCTATACGCCGCTTCCATCCCTGCCCGATTGGACCCTGGCCGACATCGAGGCGTCTCGCGCTTTCGATGCCGCCAGGGCGGCTTTGCCAAACAAGCCAGTATTCTCGGCGGACCCGTTGAACCTGTTCGTCGTCGTCGAGAGCGGCGACCACCATGTCACCATCCTCGACGGCGACCGGTTCGAGCCGATCCACCGCTTCCCCAGCCGCTTCGCCCTGCATGGCGGCCCGAAGTTTTCGGCGAACGGCCGCTACGTGTTCTTCGGATCTCGGGACGGCTGGATCACCAAGTACGACCTCTACAACCTGGCGACCGTCGCCGAAGTGCGCGTCGGCATCAATCTGCGCAACATCGCGCTGTCCAGCGACGGACGCTACGTCGCCGCGGCCAACTACCTGCCGCACAGCCTGGTCATCCTGGATGCCGCCGACCTGAAACCATTGAAGGTGATCCCGACCAAGGACCGTGCAGGCAAGGCAACCTCACGGGTCAGCGCCGTCTACGATGCCCGTCCCCGCGGCAGCTTCATCGTCGCCCTCAAGGACATCCCGGAGCTCTGGGAAGTCGCTTACCGGGATGATGCCAAGCCGATCTACCGCGGCTTCGTCCACAGCTACGAGACCGGCATGGTCGAGGGAGTGGCCGAGCCCGGCAAGTTCGGCGCCCGCCGCATCGCCCTTGACCAGCCGCTCGACGACTTCTTCTTCGACCCGGACTACCGCCACCTGCTGGGATCGGGACGCGATGCCGGCAAGGCGGTGGTCGTTCACCTCGATGTCGGCCGGCCAATCGCGATGATCGACATTCCGGGATTGCCCCACCTCGGCTCCGGCATTACCTGGACTTGGCAGGATCGCCCCGTCATGGCGACGCCGAACCTGAAGGAAGGATCTCTCAGCATCATCGACATGAAGGACTGGAGCGTCATCAAGCGGATAGAGACGGCGGGTCCGGGGTTCTTCCTGCGCAGCCACGAGAACACCCCCTATGCCTGGGCCGACGTGTTCTTCGGCCCGAACAAAGATGTCATGCATGTGATCGACAAGGGCACGCTGGAAGTAGTGGCGACACTCAAGCCCGAGCCTGGAAAGACTTTCGCCCATGCCGAGTTCACCCGCGACGGCCGCTTCGTCCTGGTCAGCCTGTGGGAGAATGATGGCGCCGTGATCGTTTACGACGCCTCGACGTTTGAGGAAGTCAAGCGCCTGCCCATGGTCAAGCCTTCCGGAAAATACAACGTCTACAACAAGATCAATCTGTCGGATGGAACCAGTCACTGAAGCCGGGAGTCAGGATAATCGATAGGTAGTCTCGGGCGCGACTTTAGCTCCCCGGTCTTCTCCGCAATCGCGACGAGCGCAGGCAACTGCCGGACGATGATCCGGCGGCGGTTAGCATCAACGATGCCCCGGGCCTCCCAGTCGTTCAGGACCCGGCTGACCGTGAACATCGACGTTCCTGCCAATTCAGCCATGTCCTGGCGCAGCAGTGGGATCTCGATTTCGATATGGTGACCCACGCGGCGCCCGGCATACTGCACAAGCCGCAACACTGCGTGCGCGATGCGGCGCTCGACCGACTGATGAGCTATTTCCCGCAGGCGGTGCTGGGCATCCTGGTAGCGGGCAGCGACGATACCGAGAGCGTTGAGGCCGATACGCGGATGCGCCAACATCAGCTCCTTGATCGTCCTGGCCGACCATTGCAGGTCCGTGCAGTCGGTGATCGCGAAGGCATCGGCTGGATATCCTGTGCTCAGGAACACTGCCGCGATGCCGTACATCTCGCCCGGCCCTACGAGATGGATCAGCACCTGTTCGCCATCGGGCCCGGATTGAACGATCTTTGTCCGGCCCTCGATCAGAAGATGGCAATTTCTGGCGGGCGCTCCCTGGTTGAAGATGCGTGTTCTCTTTTTTATCTGCCGAATCTGTCCGGCGTTGAAGATCGTATCCAGTGCGTCCGGCTCCAGGCCTTGGAACAGTTCCGCGTCTTTGAGAATCGATGAGCCAATCATTGCTTACATTCCTCCAGGAGGGCGGAGGGCCAGCATTGGTTCTTTATGGCCCGCCGCTTCGGTTCTTGTTCAGGGTGATGCTGGAGCCGACGCGATACGGTCTTGGACACCCTTGAAGGATGCGCATCTGCCGATCTCGCCGCGGCTCATTGCATCGGTTCAGGTGCCAGGAAGACGCTGTCGTAGACCGCCTTCTCGCCGGGGGTTTGCTCTGCCAGATTGAAGGCTATGTCGGTGGAAGCGGCTTTAAGTGCGTCACGCGGAGCCTTGATGGTGACGCGGAATGTGGCGATGGAGTCGGAACGGACCTCGAGTTCAACCGGTCCCTCCTGTTCGTCCCGCCCGACCACGTGCACAACAGCCTCCGGGATACCCGTGACGCTCAAGGCGTAGCTATGAGCGTGGCGGGTCATGTTGCTGATCTTGACCGTGTAGCCGTTGCGGATCGCACCGTCGGAAAGCTCGACGTAAAGCGGTGCGCGGTCGCGCTCGACCGAGACATCGAGCCGGGGCCGGAGGAGCAGCGTGCCCGTCATGATCGCCCCCACCACCAGCAGGATCAGCGCGTAGACGATCGTCCGCGGGCGGATGGCGGTCCAGTGCGTGGGCCGACCCTCGGCGCGCGCCGCCGAGTTGGCGAGCGTGTCGTAGGAGATCAGCCCGCGCGGACGGCCAACCGTGTCCATGATCGGCGCGCAAGCGTCCACGCACAGGCCGCAATTGATGCAGTCGCCGTTCCAGCCATCCCGGATGTCAATTCCCATGGGACAGACCTGGACGCACTGCGAACAGTCGATGCAGTCGCCGAGACCCTTGACAGTCCTATCGTCCCAGCTCTCTGACTTGCGCTTGGCCCCGCGCCGGTCGCCGCGCCAAGCCTGGTAGGTCACCACAAGGCTGTGCTCGTCGAGCATGGCCGACTGGATGCGCGGCCAGGGACACATATAGGCGCAGACTTGCTCGCGCGCCCAGCCGGCCAGCAGATAAGTCGTCGCGGTGAACAGGCCGACGAAGGTCAGCACCGTGGCCGAAACATCGAGCCTGAGCGCGTCGGAGAGGAGCGTCGGCGCATCCGTGAAGTACATGACCCAGGCGCCGCCGGTCACGAGGCTGATCAGAACCCAGGCGATGTGCTTGGCGGTCCGGCGGGCCAACTTACCAAAAGTCCAGGGCGCCTTGTCGATGCGGATCCGTTCGGCCCGGTCACCCTCGATCAGGCGCTCGACCCAGATGAAGAGGTCGGTCCAAACGGTTTGCGGGCAGGCATACCCGCACCAGACACGCCCTGCCAGCGAGGTTGCCAGGAACAGGCCGATGGCGGCCATGATCAGCAATCCGGTCAGGTAATAAACTTCCTGCGGCCAGATCTCGATCATGAAGAAATACAGCCGACCCTGCCCAGCATCGACCAGGATGGCCTGGTCCGGCGCCCCGGGGCCGCGATCCCATCGAAGCCACGGCGCCACGTAGTAGATGGCCAGGAGAAGCCACACCATCTGCCACTTGAGCCGCCGGTAGAAACCGGAAACCGACTTGGGGAAGACCTTGATCCGGCTGGCATAGAGCTGGGGCTTGGCCTCGACCTTCAGCGTCGGCGATCCGTCCGGCATGTCACCGGCCTCCCTTCGAGAATGCGGAGGTGCCCGTGCCTTTGAGGCTCATCCCGAAGAAGGCGCCGATGCACCAGGCGGCACGGTAGGCAACAGGCCCGCGGCCGGACTGCCCCTCGCCGTTCTGCGCCGGATAGCTGTGCAATTTTTGACGGATACGAGTACCCATGGGCGTTACTTTCTTCAGGCAGGACGGAGTGCCTCCCAAGGCTCCCAGAGGGCCCTAGGCGGGAGAGCTGAAAGTTTCAGAGGCTGGTTAACGTCAGGTTGGTTAACGTAATGTTAACCTGGACGAGGATCAGGCTGGACGTTTGAGACGACCGGCTCCAGGGCTGCGAAGCCGCTAGATTCGGCCGCTACTGCCGATTAGCCGACCGTATAGCCGCCGTCGATTACGATCTCCTGGCCGTAGATGTTGCGGGCGCCGTCGGAAGCGAGGAAAACGGCCATCTCGGCGATATCCTCGGGCTTGCCGAACTGGCCGGGCATCAGCCTGGCGTTGATCTGTTCCGCAACGGCCTGCAGCGTGTCCGGCTGAAGTCCAACCTTGCCCCACAGAGGGGTGGCGATCGGCCCGGGCGCGATCGCGTTGACGCGGATACCCTGCGGCGCCAGTTCGGCCGCCAGCGTCTGGGTAACCGATTTCAGAGCCGCCTTGCTGGCGCTGTAGATGGCAAGCCCGGGAAAGCCGACCTGGGTCAGGAAGCTGGTGTTGAACAGGATCGAACCGCCCTGATTGATGTGCGGCAGGAACAGCCGGGCGGTCTGCACGGCGCCCACGAAGTTGACGCTGAATTGCTCGTGGATCGCCTCCTCGGTGCTGTCCGCGAAGGACACCACCTTGGCCATGCCGGCGTTCGGCACGACTATATCGACGTTGCCGTAGTGTAATACGGTATCGTCCACTAACCTCTGCAAGTCGGCTGTCTTTGTGACGTCGCCGGCAACGACGAGAACAGCATCCGGATCGGTGGCACGGATCGCCTCCAGCCCTTCCCGGTCGCGAGCGAAAACGACTATGCGCGCGCCTGCGGCCAGGTAGCGCTCGGAAACCGCCCGACCGATCCCGGTGCTGGCACCGGTAATGACGGCAACTTTTCCCTCGAGCACCCTCGACATTTCCAGGCTCCTGTCCTTCGATGAAAGGTTGGTTAAGCGAGCTTCCGGGCAGATTGATAGCAGATATCTGCGCCAGAGATTTGACCGCGATCAAATAGGCCAGATAAATTCGAGCGTAGTGTCGTCTTCCGGTCGTGCCTCGCTCAGCATTTTACATTTATCAAGTAGGATGGCGGATGCAGGGCCGTACCCATGTTTAACCATATCTATTGAGGGCCAATGCATGACGAAATTGCAAACAGGTCTGACAGAGATCATCGGCAGGAAGGTAGCCGGGCATGATACGGCCGGGGATCTCGTCTTCGATGCCGAGGCTGTCGCACCGCTCCTGGGCCTGGCACCTGGATTCTTCATGGAGGAACTGAGAAAGGGCGTTCTCTATCAAATGTACGAGCGAGGAACGGAGGAGGACATAGGCAGAAGCAGGGTGACGTTTCGCTATCGGGCGCAGCAATTCGTTCTGACGATGGACTCCCACGGGCGCGTGCTCGATGTCGCCTGAGGAGGATCCGAACACCTGGCCGCGAGAGCGCCTCCCTTCCTCCAGCGAATTCGCTTCCCCCGACCAGGGCGGGCAGGCCGAAGCCGCCGACTGGGGGCCGCTGTCCAGTCTGCCCGGCAATCCCATGATGTGGATCCTGATCCTGGGTGAGTTGGCGGTGTTCGGCGCCCTGTTCGTCGGGTTCGCGGTGGCGCGTGCTCTTGACCCGGTGAGTTTCAATGCCTCGCAGGCCCATCTGGACGGTCTTCTCGGCGGGTTGAACACCATGGTCCTCGTGACCAGCGGCTGGCTCGTCGCTGTCGCCGTCCAGCGCAGGGCGTCGAGCCCAATCGTACCGAACCGTAGCCACCGGGCGGCCATGCTGGGCGCCATGGCATTCGGCGGGGTGTTCCTCGCGATCAAGGTCGTGGAATACGCCGACAAGATCGGCCAGGGGTTCACACCCGAAACCGACATGTTCTTTCAGCTCTACTACCTGATGACCGGCTTTCACGCGCTGCACGTGGTCATGGGCCTGATTATCCTGGGCATAGTCACCTGGCGTGACAGTCCGGAGAACATGGAAACCGGTGCCGCCTTCTGGCACATGGTTGACCTGATCTGGGTGCTGCTCTACCCCCTGGTATATCTGCTGAGGTGAGCCATGACTGTCCTGGCACGTACCTGGGCCATTCTGATGGGCCTCACAGCCGTTTCCCTCCTGGCCGGAAGACCTGGCGGAGAGGGCAGCATCGGTTTGCTCGGGATCGGTCTCGTGCTGATGGCCGCCAACTTCAAGGCCGACCAGATCCTCACGCACTTCCTCGGCCTTCAGCGCGCCGGATCCGGCTGGCGGATGCTGTTCCGGGTCATGCTCACGCTGCTGGGGATGGGGATATTCGGGATCTATGCGCTGACACCCATGATCGCGGCCGTCTCCCCCTGAGGTCGATCCGGGCGGTAGCCCTTGTAGGCAACAGCCGGATCAAACCGTTTCCGAGACGCACCAACACTGTCATGGGCGAAACACAGAAATGGATTTGCGCTTCACTACCGCCTGATCATCTCACCGCGTCACTTGCAGTCACCACTTGATCCTTCCGCGCAGGTGCGTCCGTCCACCCAAGTAACCCCTGTCAAATTGGTGTAGGTCAACTCGACGCGCTTGAGGTCGGCGCCGGTGAGGTTTGCTCGGCTCATATCGGCGGCGCGGATCTGGGCTGCGGTAAGATCGGCGCCGGAAAGGTTCGCGCCAGACAAATCAGAGCGATTTAGTATCGCATTGGACAGGTTCGCATTCGAAAGATCGGCACCTGACAGGTCCGCCCGGTATAGATCCGCCCCACGGAGATCGGCTCCGGACAAGTTTACATTTGACAGATCGGCACCGGCCAAGTCCGCATTCAACAGATTCTGTCCGGAGAGGTCGCCCCCCGCGCAACCCGTGCGAGGCTTTATTTCGCAGCCTCGGATGGTCTGCTGCGCCACAGCGACATCGGTATTGAGTAGCACGAGAGCCGAAAGGACAAAAGCCCGCATACGTCGTTACTCGCATCTTCATCGACCCCCCCTGGTGCGCGACTCCCATCATCGACAACTCCGTCAATCGTTCGGTGGACATGATCGCACTTTTCCAAGCTTGGATATACTATTTTGAGAATTCATGCGTCAGGCAGCCGCTTCCGTTTGCGTATATGGGGGGCACCTGACGCTGCCCGTGCTTCGAAGATCTGAAGAGCCTCCGGAGGGTGAACCAGGGGCTGCGGAGGAAAGGCGAGCATCCTAGCCCTCGCAGGACCATGATCACGGCAGGGCTGACTCATCTGGAAGGTGCGGCGCCCCGAGCGCGATGACCAGCAGGTTTGCCACCTGGACAGCACCGAAATGCCACGCAGTCCCCTCGACGAGCCATGGTCCTGTTCCACAATCCCGAAGCCGCCCCCCGGCGTGGGCGAGCAGCATCATGGCCGCGAACGAGGCCACGTTGATCCAGAGGTTCGCTTCCCGGTTCTCGCCGATCAAGAGATAGAGGATCACTCCCCAGACCATATTGACCGCGAAGACACGGCGCAGAAATCCCTGCGCACGCGGAGCGGTTTTACTGACAGGGAGCATTGGGGGTCCTCTCATTCTGATGAGGGCTGGAAATTACACCCAGAAACACCCGCTCATCATCAGCATCGGGAGAATCCTGTGCTCAGCCTTCAATGACCTGTTCGGCCTCCCGGTGCTGACGCAGCTCGGGCGCGCTGCGTCTTGGCTCAAGATCGCCATGGCGCTCGAACGCCCCGCCGTCTCCGGCAGTCCTGAACTTCTGGACGGTTACCTGGGTCCTGTACTGGGACACACCAAGGCTGCGCAGCGCGTATTCCATCAGGCCGAACGCCAGCTCGCGCTCGCCCATGATCGCCACCCCGATCCCCTGCTGCTCGAGATACGCGACCTCGCTCTCGCTGTGGGTCCGCACCGCGGTGTCTATCTTCGTGTTGATCTGGCGGGCCAGCTCGATGATCCGGCGCGTCTGGTATCCCTCGGGCGTGGCGATCAGGAGCAGCCGGGCTCGAGCGATACACGCTTCCTCCAGCACGCCAGGCGTCGATGCATCGCCGTAGATCGCCGGCACGCCGCGGGCCCGCAGATCCTCGACCCGGCGTCGGTCCTGGTCGATCACCACGATAGGCAAGCCTTCCGCCTTCAGGCCCGCTCCGATGACGCTGCCGACGCGCCCGTAACCGACGATGACGGCGTGATCCGTGGGGCCGCCGTCATCGTCGTCAGGGAGGACCGACAATGCCTCGCAGCCCTGATGCTCCAGCCGGGCGGTGAGGTGCGGGTGACGCCTCAGCCAGGCGCCGAGACGATCAAGCACCGCGAAGACCAGGGGGTTGAGCGTGATCGACAGCAACGCGCCGGCCAGGATCAGATCGCGCCCTTCGGCCGGCAGCAGACCGAGCACCACGCCCAGCCCGGCGAGGATGAACGAGAACTCGCCGATCTGCGCCAGGCTGGCCGACACCGTCAGGGCGGTCGCCACGGGATAGCCGAATGCCAGGACGATGCCGAACGCGGCGAGCGACTTGCCGAGGACGATCACAAGCACGACGGCCAGGACGGCGAACGGCTCGTTCACCAGGATCGAGGGGTCGAACAGCATGCCGACCGAGACGAAGAACAGGACGGCGAAGGCGTCCTGCAGCGGCAGCGAGTCCGCCGCCGCCTGGTGGCTGAAATCGGACTCGCTGAGGATCACGCCGGCGAAGAACGCCCCGAGGGCGAACGACACCCCGAACAGCTCGGCCGAGCCGAAGGCGATGCCTAGTGCTGTTGCGAGCACGGAGAGCGTGAACAGTTCCCGGGAACCGATCCGGGCGACCTGCTCGAACACCCAGGGAACGACGCGCCTGCCGACGATCAGGACGAGCGCCAGGAACAGGGCCACCTTGCCGAGGGTCAGGCCAAGCGTCAGGGCAAGGTCGCCGCCGCTGACATGCCCGGCCGGGCTGCGGGGGCCGTCGCCCAGGATACCGGCAAAGGCCGGAAGGAGAACCAGGGTCAGCACCATGGCAAGGTCCTCGACGATCAGCCAGCCGACGGCGATGCGGCCGTTGACCGAGTCGAGGGTATTGCGCTCTTCGAGAGCACGCAGGAGCACGACCGTGCTGGCGACCGAGAGCGCCAGGCCGAATACAAGGCCGGCGCCGAACGACCAGCCCCACAGGTGAGCGATACCGACCCCGAGCGCCGTAGCGACCGCGATCTGCCCCATCGCGCCGGGAATGGCGATCCGGCGCACCGCCAGCAGGTCCTTGATCGAGAAATGCAGGCCGACGCCGAACATGAGCAAAATCACGCCGATCTCGGCAAGCTGGCCCGCCAGCTTCTCATCCGCCACGAAGCCCGGGGTGAAGGGGCCGACGGCGACGCCGGCCAGCAGATAGCCGACAAGCGGAGGCAGTTTCAGTTTGCTTGCGATGAAGCCGCCGGCGAAGGCGAGGACCAGGCCCATGACGATGGTCGTGATGAGGGTGGTCTCATGGGGCATCAGCGGTCCTTCGTTGTTCGGGATTGTCGCGTTCGTTCTCCGCAGCCTGTTTTGATATGGCACTCGAGCAGCTTACATCAACCAATTTGGGCGATCTTGAACTTATTTCCTAGGCTTCCATATTCCGTTCATGTTGAGCCCTGAACAGTGTCGTGCCGCTCGCGCACTCCTCGACTGGACCCAGGAAGACCTGGCGGGACGTGCCGGCATCAGCCGCAGCACGGTGCGCGGGTTCGAGAATGGCCAGCATGAACTTCAGCGGGCCAGTGCCGCCATGATCCGCATGACCCTGGAACAGGCTGGCGTGATCCTCATCGGCCCCGATGAACAGGGAGTGGGGGTGCGGTTCCAATCACCTCACAGGCCGGATCAGCCAAATGCTCCTTAGGCGAGACTTGCATCGAGTGCAGCGAGGGCGTTGCACTTAAGCCTCACCGTCAGAACCTCAAAGACTACTATCTGACTGCACGGGGGCAGCGTTTTTCGCGCTCTCACTCTCCCGCGCGATGACTGTGGCGCTCGTGTTTACGGGCGGCTGGGGAGAGCCATCGGGAAAGTCGGGCGGCAAAGGTGGCGGCGGTAGCGGAACCTCGTCGCAGCCTTCGCTGCGGTCACGGTACAGTGCCGCGCGTGCCAGCAGCATCAGCGTGACCGGCGTGGTGACGACCATGAGGACCGCGATCAGCAGCTCGTGCAGCACCAAGCGCGTCTGAAGCACGGAGAAGAACAGCATCGAAGCGAGCAGCACGCAGCCGATCCCCAGCGTCGTGCCCAGCGTCGGCGCGTGGATCCGATCGTAGAAGCTTCCGAGCCGCAGCAGTCCGAGCGAGCCGGTCAGCGTCAGGCCGGCGCCGAGCAGAAGGAGCAGTGCTGTCGGCAGCGCCGCCCAGATCGGAAGGTCCGCGGCATGGGTCATTCGATCACCTCTCCGCGCATGAGGAACTTCGCCAGCGCCGCCGTCGCGACGAAGCCGAGCAATGCTATGATCAGCGCCGCTTCGAAGTACAGCGTGCTCCCGGTGCGCATGCCGAACGTCAGCAGCAGCATGATGGCATTGACATACAGGGTATCGAGCCCGAGCACCCGGTCCTGGGCGCGCGGCCCCCGCAGCAACCTGTACACAGCACAACCCATCGCCAGGACCAGCAGGATCTGAGCCAGGAAAATGGACCAGGTCAGCAGCGCCGCACTCATTCGAATATCTCCATCAGCCGCGTCTCATAGCGGTTCTTGATGATCCGGACCCACTCCTCCTCGTCGATCAGGTCGAGGACGTGCAGAAGCATGGTGTTGTCGGCGGAGTCGTACTCCACCCAGATCGTGCCGGGCGTGGCCGTGATGATGCAGGCCAGCGCGGCGAGTCCGTAAGGGGCGCGCATGTCGAGCGGGATCCGTACGAACCCCGATCTCCGATGCCGCGCCCCCGGACGGAGGATGATCCTGGCGACGGCATTGTTGGAGCGGACGACTTCAGCCAGCACCACCAGCGCGAGCCTGAGGGCAGCACGAGGCCTTCGGAACCTGGTCTTCGGCGGATCGAGTGCCGTCAGCGCCTGGGCAGCGCCGATCGCCAGCGCGCCGCCCAGGATAATGGTTCCCGGTGCCATGCTCCCGGAGAGGAGCAGCCACAGGGCGAGCAGGCCGACGGTCAATACGGGGAAGGGAAGCCACCGTCTCATGGAGCACCTCGCCCGGCCTGTTCCGTCGCCTGAAGTGCCGGCAGCACGTTCCGGACGTAGTCCCGTGGCATGTGCAGCGACTGGGCGGTCGCTTCCATGTAGCGCAGGGCCGGCCCGGCCTGGATGGTCAACACCAGGCAGAGGGCCAGCAGCAGCATGATCGGAGCGATCTCGGTCACCTGCACCCGCGGCACCTCGTCCGCCGGCGACGCCCAGAATGCGTCGATGCCGGCGCGGGACATCGCGACGATCGTCGCCAGACCGGACAGGATGAGGGCGGCGAGCAGCACCCAAGCCGTGGAGGGCACACCGTCGCCGGATCCCAGCAGGGGCGCCAGCATGGCGAACTTGGCGAGGAACCCGGAAAGCGGCGGCAACCCCGCCAGCAGGAGCGCGCAGCCGATGAAGCCCATGCCCAGGATCGCCATGGTCGCCGGGATCGCGACGCCGACCTCCTCCTCCTCGTCCAGATCCTCCTCCTCGGCCTCGCCGAATGCCTCCCGCGTCACGGCTAGGACGTCCGCGCCGACTTCGCGGCCGCGCTCGACCAGTTCGATCAGCAGGAAGAACGCGGCGATCGCGGGGACCGAACTGGCCAGGTAGAAAAGCGCGCCGCCGGTCACCGCGACCTGGCCGGTGCCGATCGCGGCCAGCAGTGTACCGGAGGAGACCAGTATGGTTGCACCCGCCAACCGCGCCATATTCTGCGTCGCCAGCACCGCCACGGAGCCGAAGGCAATGGTCAGCAGTCCGCCGAAGAACAGCCAGGTGCCGCCGAACCCGGCCGAGTCTCCCGCGCTCTCGCCGAACAGCAACAGCCACAGCCGGAGCACGGCGTAGATGCCGACCTTACTCAGGATCGAGATGATCGCGGCGGAAGCGGTGCCGGCCGCGGCGTAGGTGGTCGGCAGCCAGAAGCCCATGGGCCACATCCCCGCCTTGACCAGGAAGGCGATGCCCAGGATCGCGGCCCCGGCCTCGACCAAGGCCCGGTCCTCGCCGCGCAGGCCGGCGATCCGGCCCGCCAGGTCGGCCATGTTGAGCGTGCCCGCGAGGCCGTAGATCATGCTCACGCCTATCAGGAACAGCAGGGAAGCCAGCAGGTTGATTGCGACGTAATGCAGCCCGGCCCGGACGCGGGCGGTGCCGGAGCCGTGCAGGGCCAGCCCGTACGAGGCGGCCAGCATGACCTCGAAGAAGACGAACAGGTTGAACAGGTCGCCGGTCAGGAAGGCACCGTTGAGCCCCATCAGCTGGAACTGGAACAGCGGATGGAAATGGGCTCCCGCCCGCTGCCAGTGAGCCAGCGAGAACACCAGGGCCGCGAGCCCGAGGACGCCGGTCAGCACCAGCATCAGTGCCGAGAGCCGGTCCAGTACCAGCACGATGCCGAACAGCGAGGGCCAGTCGCCGAGCCGGTACACGCGCACCGCGGCGGTATCCGCACCCGGGATCGCGCCGTCCGCCAAGAGCAGCAGCAGGATCGCCGCGGCGAGCTGCAGGAGCGCCGATGAAATGCCGACCGCCGCCTTGAGCGGGCGCCGCCGTTCGCCGATCAGCAGCATCAGCGTTCCCGCCAG
Source organism: Skermanella rosea (assembly GCF_016806835.2). NCBI lineage: Bacteria > Pseudomonadati > Pseudomonadota > Alphaproteobacteria > Rhodospirillales > Azospirillaceae > Skermanella > Skermanella rosea. Next base: position 5,616,875 of record NZ_CP086111.1, read on the forward strand.
GAGCGGGATGACAATCGGCGCGATCGTCAGGTGGTCCATCCAGCCGTTCAACGCTCCGGCTCCTTTCCGTCAACGTGGTCGGTCCCGGTCAGGCCGCGCGCGGCGAGAAGCAGGACGAGGAACAGCGCCGTCGTGGCGAAGCCGATCACGATGGCGGTGAGGACCAGTGCCTGGGGCACCGGGTCGGCCTGCAGGGCAAGGTCTCCCGCCATGCCCTTATCAAGCACCGGGGCGGCCCCCGTGCGGAGCCCGCCGGTCGAGAAGATGAACAGGTTGACGGCGTAGGACAGCAGTGAGAGGCCGATGATCACCTGGAAAGTGCGCGGCCGCAGCAGCAGCCAGACGCCGGATCCGGTGAGCACGCCGATGCCGAGAGCCAGGATAAGCTCCATCAATCCTCTCCCGCCGGAACTTGTTGGGGTTGCGGTACAGGGACCTTCGTCGGCGCTGGATCTGTGCCGACAGTCCGCGGTGTGGCACGGTGGCCGCGGACCGACTGGTGGGCGAGCGCTATGAGCATCAGCACGGTGGCGCCGACCACCAGCGCGAACACGCCGATGTCGAAGATCAGGGCGCTCGCGGTTGGAACCTCCCCGATGATGGGCAGCTCCGCATAAGCGAAGTAGGAGGTCAGGAAGGGTCGGTCGAACAGCCAGGCGGCCAGCCCTGTTCCGGTGGCGAGCAGCAGCCCGACCCCGATCCAGCGCAGCGGACTGATCCGCAGGCGGGTCTCAACCCACTGGGTGCCGCCGATCATGTACTGGACGATCATCGCGATTGATGCCGTCAGCCCCGCCGCGAAACCGCCGCCCGGCAGGTCGTGGCCGCGCAGCAGCAGGAACAGTGCCACCATGACGATCACCGGGAACAGCAACCGCGTGAGGACGGAGGGGATCAGCAGCCAATCGGCGACGGTGTCGCCCTCCCGCCGGTCCGGCCGTGCCTTGTCATAGGCGCTCTGGTCGCGCTGCTGCTCCGGAACGTCCACACTGTCGGGAGCGGGGCGGAAGCGCCGCAGCAGCGCATAGACGGTCAGCGCCACCGCGCCCAGCACGGTGATCTCGCCCAAGGTATCGAAGCCGCGGAAGTCCACGAGGATCACGTTGACGACGTTGGTGCCGCCTCCTTCAGTGTAGGCACGCTCCAGGAAGTGCTGCGCCAGGAGTTCGGGAGGAACCCTGGTCATCACGCCGAAGGACAGGGCCGCCATGCCGGCGCCGGCGGCGACGGCGATGCCGAGGTCGCGCAGGCGGCGCGTCATGGTGATCGGCTCGGAGGCGCGTGAACCAGGCACATCGAAACGCTTCGGCAGCCAGCGCAACCCGAGCAGCAGGAGAACGGTGGTGACGACCTCGACCAGCAGCTGCGTCAGGGCAAGATCGGGTGCCGAGAACCAGACGAAGGTCACGCAGACGACCAGCCCGGTGCCGCCGAGCAGGATCAAGGCTGCGAGCCTGTGGAACTTGGCCTGCCAGGCGGTGCCCAGGGCGCAGGCGGCACCGACCGCCCAGACGAGCGCCAGCACGGGATCGATGTCCGAGGGCGTCAGGTTGCCCGGCCCGGGCACACGTATGTAGACGGCCAGGGCCGCGGCCAGGACTGCCACACACACCACCAGCCGCAGCTGGGGCTGCAGGCGACGGGTGCCGAACAGCCCCTCGAGCGTCCGCGCCAGGCGCCAGGAGAGAAAGACCAGGGCCCTTTCGAACATGCGCCGGCCTTCCAGCCCGCGGATCACGGGGGGACCATCGACCCCCCTCAGCAGATGCCGCTGGAGTGCCAAGTAGAGAACGAAACCGCCGGCCATCGCCGTCAGGCTCATCATCAGCGGACGATTGAAGCCGTGCCAGACCGCCAGGCTGTACTCGGGCGTGGCCGCACCCAGGGCGGAGTGCGCCGCCATGTCGAGGTAAGGCCCCACCGAAGCCGCCGGAAGGACGCCGATGATGATGCAGGCCAGCACGAGGATCTCCACCGGGAACCGCATCCAGGCCGGCGGCTCGTGCGGCGTGCGCGGCAGGTCAACCGGATCCGGGCCGAAAAAGGCGCCGTGGATGAAGCGCAGGGAGTAGGCGACGCTGAAGGCGCTCGCCACCGTGGCGGCGAACGGTAGCACGTCGAGGAGAAGCGAAAACGAGGCCTGGGCCGACAGGGCCTCGGCGAAGAACATTTCCTTCGACAGGAAGCCGTTGAGCAGCGGCACGCCAGCCATGGCCGCGGCGGCGACCAGCGCCAGCCGCGCGGTAAAAGGCATCGACCGGTTCAGCCCGGAAAGGCGTCGGATGTCGCGGGTGCCCGTCTCATGGTCGATGATGCCCACCGCCATGAACAGCGACGCCTTGAAGGCCGCATGGTTGATGATGTGGAAGATGGCTGCCACCATGGCCAGCTCGCTGTTGAGACCGAGCAGCAGCGTGATCAGCCCCAGGTGGCTGATGGTTGAGTAGGCCAGCAGCCCCTTAAGATCGTGCTGGAAGATCGCGATGTAGGCGCCAAGCAGCAGCGTGGCGAGGCCGGCCGATCCGACGATCCAGAACCAGGCCTCGGTCCCAGCCATCACGGGCCATAAACGCGCCATCAGGAACACGCCGGCCTTAACCAGGGTCGCCGAATGCAGGTAGGCCGACACCGGGGTCGGGGCCGCCATGGCGTGGGGCAGCCAGAAATGGAACGGGAACTGCGCGCTCTTGGTCAGGGCGCCGAGCAGGATGAGGACCAGCGCCGGCAGGTAGAGTGGATGTGCCCGGATCCGGTCGCCCGAGGCCAGCACGAGGTCGAGGTCGTAGCCGCCGACGATATGACCCAGGATCAGGACGCCGGCGAACAGGCACAGCCCGCCGGCGGCGGTGACGGTCAGCGCCATCCGGGCACCATCGCGGGCGGCCGCAGTGTGGTGCCAGTAGCCGATCAGCAGGAAGGAGAAGAGGCTGGTCAGTTCCCAGAAGAAGGCCAGCTGGATCAGGTTGCCGGAGAGCACCACGCCGGTCATGGAGCCCATGAAGGCGAGGAGGAATGCGAAGAAGCGGGGGACCGGATCCTCCGCCGACATGTAGTAGCGCGCGTAGAGCACCACGAGGGCCCCGACGCCTGAGACCAGGCCCGCGAACAGCCAGGCGAAGCCGTCCATCCGCAGGGAGAAGTCAAGCCCGAGGGTAGGCATCCATTCTGAAGTGTGGCGGATGACGCCGCCCGCCGCCACCGTCGGATAGGCGGCCCACACGAGGGCGAGCCCGATCAGGGTAGTCGCGGCCGCCAGCCACGCCGCGGCGTTGCGGGCGTGGGTGGGCAGCAGCCCGGCAACGACCGCCCCGATGAATGGGAGACCGACGGCGGCGATGAGCAGCAAGGCGTCTGGCATTGTCCCCTACGGCAGAGCGTTACGATGAGGCGGCGGGGTAATCACACGTTCACAGGCCCGGCTGTGATGCGCGGAATTCACAAGTGGGAAAGTGATCATGTCTCCCCTGACGTGGCGTCCTGGCCTATGCTTGGGACCGTCAGCTGACGCACGAGCTGGACCACCTCCTCGGGCGTCTCGGCGAGCCGCAGGCGGCGCAGGGACTGCGGCTCGCGCAGCGCCCGACAGATCTCCGACATCGCCGGCAACAGGCCCTTAGCGGCTCCCACCGGCCAGAGCACCAGGAACACGAGATCGACCGGCTCATCATCCCGGGCATCGAAGTCGATCGGGCGTCGGAGCCGGGTGAAAAGGACGACCGGCTGTGTTCCGCTGAGTTCCGCATGGGGAAGTGCGACTCCTCTGCCGAGAGCCGTGGAGCCGATCTGCTCACGCGCCCGCAGAGCCTCCAGGATCTCCTGGCTGGAGCATCCGAGCCGGCTTGCGGCCTCGGCCGACAGGGTCTCAAGCAGGCTCCGCTTGTTGTTCGCGCTCACGTCAAGGAAGACGTCCGCGGCGGAAAGGAGGTCCGAAATCGCCATCCGTTTCTCCATAGTAGCGGTAATCCTGCCCTGTGTTTCGGATGCTGCCCGTGAGCCCGCCCCTCATCGGAGCTGCGGGCGAGTGCAATCCTCAACCATGACAGGACCGCGCGTCCTAAGCGGGGAGCAGGGTAGATTGCAAGCCCCAATGATCAGCCATCTGCGATGCTATCATAGTCCCCGGGGAGGATGCTGCCCGTTGAGCCCTGCGCTGCGAGATCTGAAGCAAGAGCACGCGTTGGACCAATGGAAGTGAGGTGAGCAGCAGAGTCCGGCACCGATCCCTCCCTGGAAAAAATGGCAAGACTTTCCTCTTCAGATAAGTCCTGAATGAGCTGTTTCAACCAGAATGAACAATTTTGGTTCACAGGATCAGCCGAATGGTTCCGAAAAACCTGATTTGAACCGGATCGGGGCGATGGCCCCGTTGGAAATGTTGATAGTGGATGGTATGCGGTCGCGCGGAGACTACCTATCGATCAGGGAAGCAGTGTTCGGTTGTCGTGCACGAAACCTGACTCCGCACGGAAACCTGCTTTCGCGAAGGTGCATCGAGGCGATTGTCATCGCATCCGATTCCGCACTGACACGCTTCAAACTGGCATACCGGAGTCTTCTGGTTTAATCCTGATTTTGCGGCCGGGTGACCGCCAAGCGCCAGAGTTGCCCTGGATATCCATCAACGGCCTCCTCGGTGAGGAAGAAAGCAGCGGGCGCATGAAAGACATTCCGGTATTGACGGCGGTCAGCGTCCCGGTTTTCGCTGCCCTGCCGGGCATGGGGCTGCCCTCGGGGTTGTTCTGGATCACCATGGGCATTATCCTGGTGGCGCTTGCCTGGAGTTGCTGTCGGTTGGCACTGGTTCCGGGAATCCCTGGAGCGCCGAGCACACAGAGGAGCAGCCGGCCAATTGAGGGGCCGAATGGGCCACATGTCCGCGCGTGCGGTGCCCGGGGTCCAGGTCACATACAAGCTGCTCTGGCGGAGCTCCGCGGTGGGTGTCGCGCTGTTCCTGCTCCCACCCACCGCGATGCGCCCCGACCCCGTCCATGTTGTTGCCGCCTACGCGGTACTGGCAACCTGGTGCTACCGGGACGGTATCGTGTCGAAAGGCCGCTGGATCCCCTCCCTCGGCGAAGCATGCGGCTGGTTCCTGATCGCTACAATGATCACCTGGTTGCTCCTCTGGGGGCTCGGTTCCGCCGGCGCGCCAGACGAGTACGATATCCCTCAAAGAGGGATTGGAGCTCGCTAGCCTTACTGTGCTGGGTGATGAGAAATGAAAGGATTGTGAGATTATCGGAGCGTCTGGAAGGTCTGACCCATGCTTATGATTGTGAGGACCATGCCGGCCGTCGGCGACAAGTCACCTGCTTCGAGAGCCTGGATCTGAAGGCGACCCGCAGCCTGGACAAAGGGCTGATCCGCGATCCGTTCACCTGCCGCTGGCTAACCGAGCACCGCCTCGTGATCTGGACCGGGGCGACCGGTACCGGAAACACCTGGATCGCCTGCGTCCTGGTAATCAGACGGCGCGCGGAAGCTTCAGCGTGTTTTACACCCGGCTGCCGCGCCTGTAGGACGACATCGCGACCGCGTGCCTCGGCTCTCGAGCCGGCACTCTGATGCGGCTACTTGCGAAGATCGATCTCTTGATCCTCGACGACTGGATGATGAGCGAGCTGACTGCTGATCGATCATCCCGGCCTCCGAGATCTCCCTGACCAGTTGGTTTGGCGAGATTGAGGATACTACTTATCCCGAAGCTATCCTGGATCGCACTAAAATGGGCACTTCCCGAGCTTATTCATGCTCTCGCGGAATGCCGCACAACCGTGCCTGTTGCGGCCTGAGAAACGGAACCATGGAGAACATAGCGATGCGGGAGACAGCAGAGAGAATCCGCAACAGTGGCTCGAGCACTCCCTCGGACGAGCGCCGAGGAGCTACCAGTGTCGCTGCCATCGGCAAGCACCCAATCCACCCAATGCTTATTCCCTTTCCGGTTGCTTTCCTGACGGCGGCTCTGGGAACGGATGTGGCGTACGCTAGAACAAGGGATCCGTTCTGGGCCCGATCATCGATGTGGCTGCTGCGCCTGGGCCTCGTATCGGGAGCCGTTGCCGCGACGGCTGGCGCCGTGGACTATGTCTCAATCCCCCGTGCGCGCAAACACGCGATCGGACCTCTCCATGCCGTCGGCAACGCAACAGTGCTGGCCCTGTCCCTGGGTAACCTGGCGAGCCGCTGGAAGGATCCGGAAGAAGCTGTCATGCCTCGCGGCTTGGCGATGTCGGCCGCGACAGCGGCGCTGCTCGGCGTAACCGCCTGGGCTGGCGCTGAACTCGTCTATAGGCACCGGGTGGCTGTTGTTGAGGAGGAGGATGCGGTTGCGGATGATCTCATCGGCCAGCACTGAGAACGTGCGCTCAGCTCGTCGCCGTGACTTGGGCGACAGGTTCGACCTGACATTTAGTCCCTTGCCGTCGCAAACCCATTAGAGAACCGTGGTGGAAAGAGGCGAATCTGGTCCGGCATGACACTGGGCACTGCTCACAGGCTTCCGGATCATCGCAGGTCCCGTCGCGAACTGCGGTGAGCCGGAGGATGAGATCACGCATGGCTGGTGAGCGCGAGTCTTCGCGCGAACTGAGATGAGCAATTGCTTCTTCAAGACGATTCTGAAAGCCATACATGGATGGAGACTTGTCTTTCCTGGGTTAAAATTTCCGAACACACGGCGTGATGTGGGAAAACACCTATACACCTGTCCGAGTAAAAATAATGTTTCGGTTCCAGAAGCACTTGATCAGGATCAAGGCACTCGAATTTTCCGGTTTATCTAAAATGTCAGCTCCCTACCACACCCAGAAAGCAGGTGAAATGGGGTGTTTGCAAGACGTCCGGTCTAATAGCTGTTCCTGGCATCAGCGTACCGGTGAAGCCCGCTCGACAGCGTCGTCCTTTTCCAAAGAGTTCCTCACGAGCGGCTCGGGTCGCGGGGTTTTCGTCGTACTGACGGGAAGCATCGGCATCTCGACACGCGGCTGCTCGCCCGTAAGGGTGTGGAGAAAGGCTGTGATCGCACCGACCTCGTCGTTGCTCAATTCCTTGCCCAGCTGACTGGTGCCCATGATGGCGACCGCCTGTTCTAGGTCCCACACTTTGCCTGTGTGGAAGTAGGGAGCCGTCAGGGCGACGTTGCGGAGCGGCACGGCGCGGAACACGTACTCGTCCGAGGCGGTCTTGGTCACGGCGAACCGCCCCTTGTCGGTTTCCGGCAGGATGTCGCTGCCGGGACGCTCGACCACGCCGAAGGGAAAGTAATCCTGCCCGCCAAGATTGACCCCGTTGTGGCAGGCGGAGCAGCCGGTGTCCATGAACAGGCGCAGCCCTTCCTTCTCCTGGGCATTCAGCGCGTTGGCATTGCCCTCGAGATACTGGTCGAACCGTGACGCGGGCGTGATCAGCGTGGCCTCGAAGGCCTCGATCGCCCTGGCGACATTGTCGAAGGTGACGGCTTCCGCCTCGCCCGGGAAGGCCGTCGTGAACCGCTGCTCGTACTCCGGCATGCTCTTCAGGACCGCCACGACCAGTTCCGGGGTGGCCGCCATCTCGACGCCGGCCTGGATCGGTCCCTTGGCCTGGGTGCGCAGATCCTCCGCCCTCCCGTCCCAGAACTGGGCGGCGTTGAACACCGAGTTCAGAACAGTCGGAGAGTTTCGCGGCCCCTTCTGCCAGCCGTGCCCGATGGAGGTCTCGAGATTATCGTCGCCGCCCATCGCCAGATTGTGGCAGGAGTTGCAGCTGAGAATGCCGCTGGCGGAAAGACGGGGGTCGAAGAACAGCATCCGGCCCAGTTCGGTCTTCTCGCGCGTCACCGGATTGCCCTGCACGGCCGGGACCATGGAGGGGACCGGCTTGAACGTCTCGTTGGCACGTTTCACGAGGTCATCGTCGGCGGCCCAGGCGATTCCTGATGCCATCGTGATCACGGCGGCGGTGAACATGGTTCCCTTCATCACGTCCCCTTTGCCTGTCGTCAAAACAGTGATCCGTCCCTAGTGGGAACAGCTGATGCATTTATCCGTTCCGGCTCTTTCTCGCATATAACTGGTCGCTCACACCGGCAGCAATGAATGGCTGTGAAACCTCATAAAGGCGATTAGTTCAACGGCAGGTCACGCGCCAGCGCCAAGTTTTCTTCGAGGCGGGGAGCCATCTTGCCCGCGAACGATTTAATCTCCGCGACTTGGCCGCTCTCGGCCTGATGGCGGAACAGGGCAACCAGGCGCTCCTGCCGGGTAATGATCTCGGGGACGAACCGCTGCGCGAACTGCTCTCCGGTCCAGGTTTTCATCCCCTCGATATCGCGCTGCGCCTCCTCGGTCATCCGGGTCGGCAGCTGGAGGTGCTGCTGCTGGGCGATCTGGTTGAGAGCGTCCTGGAGATCCGCATTGACCTCGTTGAGGCGGGCGCCGAAGCGGTTGATCGCGGGGTTGGTTCCCTTGCCCGAGGCAAGAACGCCTAGCTGGTGCGAGGCCAGGACCTGACGCGCCGCCTCTTCGGCAAACTGTTTGTCGAGCGGCATGTTCGAATCGGCCGTTACCTGGTTCTGCTGGGCCAGGGCTGCGCCGGTTGCTCCGCACACCGTCAGAAGAGCGGCTACGATCAGGTATTTCATGACAGGTCTCCTTTGCGGGTTTGTGTTGTTCCGTCGGGGCCGGTGAACAGAGCCATAGAGCCGCCGGCAGCACTCAGCACCCTGTCGGCCTCAGTCATGGGCATCAGGGTCAGGGCCGTCGATAAGGCGTCGGCCGTGGTGGCATCGTGCGCAACCACGGAAACGCCGGCATACCGCCCGGCGCTTGTTCCGGTCGCGGGGTCGAGGAGATGATAGAAGCGACCGTTGGGATCGAACTGGAAACCAGTCGCGGCGGAGGTCGCCACGGCCTGATCCTTTATGTCCAGCTTGCGTGCGATCCGGCCCGTTTCCCGCGGGTCGGTCAGGCCGACCTGCCACGCCCGTCCATTCGGATGAGTACCGACGGCCCGGATCTCGCCGAGGTCCGCCAGTACGCTGTCGCATCCTCCCGACCGAAGGATTTCAGCAATTCGATCGGTAATGAAACCTTGGGCGATGCCATTGAGTGTGATAGCCATGCCTTTTTTCGCGAAGACCACGCGGTCCGCTTCAATCAGCAATCCGTCATATCCGACTAGATCAAGGACGCGTTCGACGGCATTCCGGCCAGGACCTTCGGCAGCGGCGTCCGCCCTGGAGAAATGGTCGGCGTAGAGTTGCCATAGCGGTTGAACGGTGACATCGAAAGCGCCGCCGGTTAGCCGGCTGAACCGGACGCAGTCGCTCAGCAGCACCACCAGATCCGACGGCGGACCGTCCAGATGTCCTTCACGGTTCAGCCTGCAAAGTGCCGAGTCCGGGCGGTAGAGGCTGAAGATGCTTTCCAGACGGCCGATCTCCGCGACGCATCGCTCGATCAGGCGGTCGGCCTCCTCAGGATTAGGATGGTGGACCGCGATCGATGCCGGCCCGCCAAGTGCGGCACCGCGCCACCGGCGCAGCAGGGGGGATGCCATGGATGCCGGCAGCGGCATCAGCCCCATTGCGGCGACACCTGCGGCGAGGTTCAGAAACCGGCGGCGCGAGAGGAGCAGTCCCATCGGTGGCATCTCCGTTCAATGACCCGAATGATCCGAACCGCCCAGCACATAGCTCTCGGGCACCGCGTCGAAGGCGACGACCTCGCCACCGTGAGCTTCGGCGAAATGTCGGGCAGCCTGCTCCTGGCCGAAGGGGACCGCCTCGTCCCCGCCCATACCGCCCTTCCTGGTGCTGCCGATCACGTACCAGGCGCGGCGCGCATCGACCCAGGTCCCGGGTTCGGGATGATCCCAGTCCTTCACCGCGGCCATGTCCGTCACGTAGATCGCGGCGATGTCCTTAGGCTCCTCGGGCAGTTTAGTGAAGGCGATGGCATCACGGGCGGAGGAGAACCAGACCGGCTCGTCCCGGCTTTGCAGGATCGCCTGCCCCTTGGGGCCGGAATGCTCGGCGAGCGCCATTCCGCAGTAGTGCCCTATCGCCTCGTCCGTCACCTCGTGCGGAGCTGGGGGAGCTGACGCCTGCTGCTCCTCTCCGCAGGCCGCGAGCAGCAGGAGCACCGCTCCCAGGATGGTCGATACCAGGAAGGTTGGTACAGGCCGCATCATACTTGCCTCTTCTGAAAGAGCAGTGTCGCCACGCCCAGTGGCACGGCGATCCAGGCCGCCAGCGCGGTCAACAGGAGTGCCGGCGGCAGGCGCAGGGTCTCGGCCAGGCCGGCCATGCCTGCGAAGACGCTGACGTTTGAGAAACCGGTCAGGTTGAACAGACGGTAGGCATCCGCCGGGTTCAGCAGCAGCAGCACGTTGACGATCTCGGGGGTCATGATCCGCCCACCGTCCACGACGAGAACACCCAGAAGCGCCATGTCGTAGAGCAGGACGAACAACAGCCAGGCTCCGACCGCAAGCCCCGCCGCCGTGCCGCGGTTCCCGACCGCAGCACTGATCAGGTAGCCGAGGGCTACGAACGCGGCGCCGAGCAGGACGGAGGATCCGATCATGGCGGCGAAGGGCCGCCATGCGGCAATTCCGTCGCTGTTCCCCGCTGTGGCCAGGGCAAGGCCGGCGGCCCCGTAGCCGAGCACCGTGGCGAAAGCGAGGATCGACACGTGCCCCAGGAACTTGCCGATGATGATCTGCAGGCGGGAAACCGGATATGTCAGCAGCAGCATCATGGTACCGCGCTCGAATTCCCCGACCAGCGCATCGTAGGACAGCAGCAGGGCTATCAATGGCAGCAGGAAGATCGTCAGGCTGGACAGGCTGACTACGGTCACCTCGACCGGACCGACACCGACGGCTCCTGTCGGGGCACTACCGAGGAAGGACAGGGTTAGGGCGAGGGCCGCCATCAGCACCGTAATTGCCAGAACCCAGCGATTGCGGAGACCGTCACGGATCTCCCGGCCGGCAAGGGTCAGGATGTGCCTCATCCCGCGTGCCCTCCATCGAGGAACTGCGCATACAACTCATCGAGCGTCGGTGGAAAAATCTCGATGTCGCGGACGGCCGGCCCGAAGGCGGCGGCCCGCCGAACGACCTCCATCTTGCTGTCGTCGCCGCAGGTGAGATCCACAGCGAAGCCGTTCATTTCCCCGCCGCTGATGCTGGGGGCGTTGAGGGCGGTGCCATTGAGCTGTCGGATCAGGTCCTCTGCAGAACCCGCAACCGAGATCCGCATGCGCACCGGCAGGCGCGCGATGGAGCGAAGCTTCTCGATGGTCCCGAGCGCGATCAGGCGGCCCCGGTCCATGATCGCGACGCGATCGGTCTGTCCTTCGAGTTCAGTCAAGGCGTGGGAGGACAGAAGGACGGTAGCGCCCGCATCACGCAGATCCGACACGATGGCATAGAAGTGCTGGCGAAGCTGCGGGTCGAGGCCGGTCGTCGGCTCGTCGAGCAGCAGCACGCGGGGCGAGCCGAGCAGCGCCTGGGCAAGACCGAGACGCTGGCGCATGCCCTTGGAATAGCCCCCGACTCGTTTCCCTGCCGCATCGGCGAGGCCGACCCGCGCCAGCAGATCGCGCCCTTCCCCCTTCGGTACGCCTTTCAGCCTGGCGAAGAAGGTGATCACTTCCGCGCCGGTCATCGACGCGTTGAAGGCGATGGTTTCGGGCAGGAAGCCGACGCCGTTGCGGGCCCGCACCGCGGAAGATGCCGCGGGATCCTCGCCCAGCACGCGCACGATTCCGGCCGAGGGACGGATCAGCCCCAGCATCAGCTTCATCAGCGTGGTCTTGCCGGCGCCGTTGTGGCCGACCAGGGCCACGCTCTCACCCGGATTGAGATCGAGATCAACGGCCTGGACCGCCATTTGGGATCCATAGCACTTCTCGATTCCCAGCATTTTGATCGACGGGTTGGTCATCAGCCCGCCTTCGCGCTCTGAAGCGACAAGCTCAGTTCCTCCGGAGGTTCCGGCATGACCGGCCGTGGGGTCGGCGGCCGGATCAGGGGGCGGGTATCGACGACGCCGCCCGGCGTGAGAGCGGGAAACTGCTTCTGGGCCCACCGGATGACCTGGATGCCGGGGCTGTTCAGGAGCAGCTTGGCGGCAGGATAAGTCCAGACAATGCGGTCGATGATGTCGTTGGGGCGGTATGCCTCGTCCGCGATACCGTCGCCGCTCAGGTCGAACGCGGCGTTGTCGCTCCAGTAGTTTCCCCGGCCCTCGACCGACCAGTCCAGGGAGCGCGTTCCGACGTACTTGACCTGGGTGCGGTTGTTGACGAAAGCGTTCCCGGAAAGCTGGTTGCGTTCCGAACCGGCCGTGAAGTGAACGCCGATCGCGCAGTCCTCGAACCAGTTGCCTCTGAAGGCATTCCGATTGGCGTTGTAGATGAAGACGCATTTACCGGTAGCGTCTCCGGCAATTGCCAGATCCGACCCACCCTGTGGAACGTGAACTCCGTCATCAGCCTCACCTTCCGACAGCCCAGCCGGTCCTTGCGTCCGCCGGCCCAGGACCACGTTGCCCTCTATCCGGGAATTGTTGGCTGCGTTGAACAGGAGGCCGTGATCGCGGCTGCCGATCGACCAATTGTCCAGGACCCTCAGGCGATCCGAGAACATGATGGCCAGGGCCGCGTGACTGCCGACCGACACGTTGCCGGACACCTCGCTGTCGTTGGTGTACATGTAGTGGACCGCAAAGCGCACCCCCTCGAACCAGTTGCCCTGGAACAGGTTGCGCCGGCTGGTCACCACGTAAATGCCGTCGCGGCCATATCGGATGCGGTTGCCCACCACCTTGGCGTCAGGCGCATTCCAGACCGAGATACCATTGCCGGCTTCGGCGGTCCGGACATCCCGCAGGCCGGTGATCAGATTGTGCCGGACCTCGGAGCCCACAGCTCCATGCAGGTAGACACCGTAGAGATTGTTCTCGAGACGGTTGGCCTCGATAACCGACCGGGTCGCCGTCCGTTCAATGAAAATGCCGGCATCCATGGCCTGGAGGTCGCGTCCGGAGCCGCGAACCTCCAGTCCTGAAACGACTGTCCCGGCGGCCTGGATCGTCACGACGCTGCCGGTACTGTTTCCTTCCACAACAGCACCCGGCATGCCCTGCAGGGTGATGCGCTTGTCCAGCCTGACCGGCCCGGCATGAATGCCGGGCCGGAGAACCAGGACATCGCCCTCGGCCGCTTCCGCGACCGCGGTCTGAAGATCGCCACCGGCCGGCACCGACCTCTCAGCCGCTGGTGCGGGACTCGCCGCGGCGAGAGCCACGGCGAGTCCGACCCATACCCGGCAGGTCACGCAGGCGATCATGTTGACCGCGGTTCGACAAGCAGGCGACCGCGCATTTCCATGTGCATGGCGTGGCAGAACCAGGTGCAGAAATACCAGTGAACCCCCGGGCGCTGGGCGATGAAGGTGACCGACGCCGTCGCCTGGGGTGCTATCTCCATGTTAATGCCGTAGTTGATCAGGCAGAAGCCGTGGGTGAGGTCCTCCACCTCGTCCATGTTGGTGATGAAAATCGTCACCTCGTCGCCCTGCTTGACCTCGATCTTCTCCATGCTGAACGCGGGTGCGACCGAGTGCATGTAAACCCGCACCTTATTGCCGTCGCGCACGATCTCGTTCGCGTATTCCAGTTCGATGCCGTCCTGGGCGGCTTGCCTGCGGGCATCCTCCCAGAACGGATCCTGACGATTCCAGATGTGCACCGGATTGATCTTTGACGCGTGAACGATGGTGGCGTCATGCGGTTCGGCGAAGCTGGGGCTGTCGTGAACGAGGCGCATCTGCTCGCCGGAGATGTCGATCAGCTGATCGCATTCCGGCTTCATGGGGCCGACATTGATGAAGCGGTCCTTGGAGAACTTGTTCAGGGACAGCAGCCACTTGCCGTCGGCCTCCTTGGTCTGGCCCATGGAGGTGTGATTGTGGCCTGGCTGGTAATGGACGTCGATCTTCTGGATGATCGGATCGACCTTCTCGCCCTTGTAGGCGCGGATCGCCCGGTCGATGTTCCACTTGACCACCTGGCTGTCGATGAACAGGGTGGTGAAGGCGTTGCCCTTGCCGTCATACGCGGTGTGGAGCGGCCCGAGGCCCAGCTCCGGCTCGGCCACGATGCAGGCGCGCGGGTCGATTTTGTCGTCGAACAGGGCGTCGAACTGGCGGACGTCAAGCACCGAAACGGTCGGCGCCAGCTTTCCATTGACCACGACATGGACGCCGTCGGGCGCCGTGTTGATGCCGTGCGGGCTGTTCGAGATCGGGATGTACCGGGTGTAGCGCGAGCCGTGCCGGCCGTCGATCACCGGCACGCCGTTGATTTCCTTGTAATCCTTGTTGCGGACGGCTTCCTCGATCCTGGCCAGGTTGAAGACCACCGCCCAGTCCTGCTCCTTCGCCATCATGTCGGCGAGGACCACGCCTTTTTCCGAATTGTAGCAGGTCGAGAAGGCGTACTTGCCCTGGTAGTCGGCATCGGTGTTGTCGAGGTTGCCATCGACCATCACCTGCCAGGCGACCTTCATAGTATCGCCGTCGATCGCAGAGAAAATCGACCAGTACTTGTCCGGTTCGTCCAGGATCTTGCCGTCATTGGGGAGCGGCACTTCGTACTCGCCGTTGCAGAAGACATAGCCGGTCCGCGGGAATTTCTGCACCCGCATGCCATGGACCGTGTTCTGGTTCGGCAGCTCGATGATCTTGTCGCAGCGCATGACGTCCAGGCGGATCCGGGCGACGCGGGTGTTGGCCTTGTCGTTGATGAAGAGGTATCGACCGTCATAGGTCCCGTCGGTGAACGACAGGTGCGGATGGTGGGTGTCGCCGTTGGTGTAGATGCCTCCCTTGTCCGCAAGAAACTCCCGGGATTCAGGGCGCAGCCCCTCGGTCAGGATCTTGCGGCTCTCGTTCGTCTGTCCCCATCCCGTGGCGCTGCAGCGGTTGAACACCGGGATCCGGGTCATCTCACGCATGGACGGCAGGCCGAAGACACGGATTTCGCCGCTCTGGCCACCGCTGAAGAAAACGTAGTAATCGTCGAGCTGGCCAGGTTCCAGGTGTGAGGTGGCACCGCCCTGCTCCGCGGCGGCGACCGGGGTTGGCGCCAGGAGGGACTGGCCGACCAGGGTTGCCGCGGCACCTCCTCCGGCGCCGGTCAGTCCAGCCAGGGTCGCCAGCCTCGCGGTGCCGCCGAGCAGTTCGCGCCGATCGATCGACATTGCCTGTTCGACAGTTTTCTTCGTTTCTTCGGACATTTTCCCATTCCTTTGCTTATTTTAGGGGGTCAGCGCTCCTCGCGGGAACCGCCTGCAGCCGGCCGTCCGGAAGGTCCGTGATTTCCGCCTTCCGGCCGGCCGGCTGCATCGTCGGAGATGACATTGCCTGGCGTTTCTCACGCTTGAGGCGCTTCTGGATCACCACCGGGCATTTATGATCATGGTGATAGAGCATCTGGCAGTGCATGCAGTAGATGCACTCGTTGACATTGATGTGCCCTTCCGGGTGGATGGACTGGACCGGGCACTCGGTTGCGCATCGCTGGCAGGGGCTGCCGCATTCGCGATAGCGGCGCAGCCAGTCGAACATGCGCAGGCGCGCGGGGATCGCCAGTGCGGCCCCGAGCGGGCACAGGTAGCGGCAGAAGAAGCGCTCGATGAACAGGTTCGCGACCAGCAGCGCGATTGCGAAGGTGACAAACGGCCACTCTCGCACGAAGCGCAGCACGATCGCCGTTTTGAACGGTTCCACCTCGGATACCTGCTCGGCGAGCGTGAGCGAGTAGAGCGACAGGCCGAACAGCGCCAGGAAAATGACGTACTTGATCGGCCACAGCCGCTCGTGCAGGCCCCACGGCACCCGGATCTGAGGCACCCTGAAGAAGGTGCGCCCGATGCGGTTGGTCAATTCCTGCAGCGCCCCGAACGGGCAGAGCCAGCCGCAGAATGCGCCGCGCGCCCAGAACAGCATCGCCGCGGCGACCGCGGTCCACAGGATGAAGACCAGTGGGGACAGCAGGAAATAGTCCCAGCTGAAGCCGGTGATCAGCGCATTCGTGAAGGTCAGGACGTTGACCACGGAAAGCTGCGCCGTCACCCACCAGCCGAGCCAGAGCAGCGTGAAGGACAGGACCGCCAACCGGACGCGGTCATACAGTTTGGGCCGCCTCACCAGCTGATGCTGGAAAAAGAAGATGCCGGTCAGGATGCCAAGCGACGTCCCGAGGATCGCGATATCGACAGTTGAGCTCCGCCAGATCCGTTGCCATAGGGGCTCCTCAGGGAGTCCGGCAGTCTCTATGTTGCGCGGACGTTCCTGAGCGGCTGTCCCTTCCGGAGATGAAATTTCCTCGGCGAGGACGTCCGGCGTGTCTGCCACCACGGCGCGCTGCTCGGTCCGGACATAACGCTCGGGAAGCTCGTAAGCGACATCGAAGGTCAGGAATGCCTTGTCCCGTGCGCCGATGGAACGCTGAACCAGCAGCTGAAGACGCCACGATTCGACGGGGTTCAGTTCAGTCCCCTCCGGGACGGCAAAAATGGAGATTTCCCGGAAACGGGGGGCACCGTCGGCGCCGAGCTGGTTGATCCGCTCGTGGTTGCGATCCCGGAAGCGGATCGTCTCCTGGTCCTGGATGATCTCTATCCGATCGAAGATACCGCCCCGGACGTAGCCTGATCCCTTGAAGCTGTAAGTGCCATTGCCGGCGACCAGGATTGCCTGCTGACCCGACTTGAGACGTTGCCGCAGACGGTCGTAAGCCGCCTCGCCCAGGAGTGAGCGTCCGATCGTCGGCACGCTCACCGGGGCCGTGTAGAGATCGATGAAGGTGTCGTCCGCCTGGCCCGGCTCCGGGCGCGCGGCCGCGGCCTCGTTGCCGGATCGAACGAAGGCTTCGTTGATGTCGCCGACGGTCAGGTGAAGGCGGCGGATCGAGCCGTCCCCGACCAGGCTTTCCCAGTCGCGGTTTTCCGCTGCAGTCATGTCGATGGTTCGCATGGCCGGCGGAATGGCGGCTGTGACCTCCGGCTGCGCACTGCCAAGGCCGCGCATCTGGGCGACACGGCCGGCGGAGCGCATGATGCTGTCGCCCATCACCATCACGGTGACAGTGGCGCCGCTCACGATGTCAACCGACGTTCCAGACTCGGTCACGGAAGCGGGACGCAGCACGTTCCGGCCGACATAACCTCCGATGAAAGCGGTGATCTTCTCCTCGGGTATGCCGATCAGGACGATCGGCTCCTTATGCTCGACAAGTCTGGCCCCCGCGATCGTGCCGTCCAGCGCGAGGCCGACGACGATGTGGATCGGCTTGCCCGAGTAACCGACGGCGTTGACGAAGTCGGAGTTCAGAAAGGCGTAGCCGAGCAGACGGTCACGCTGGTAGGCCGGCGCCACGGGCGGCGATCCCTGCAGCGGACCGAACCGATCGGCCTCGGGAAAAACCTGTGCCGGTTCCACCCTCCCGAGGAAGTTTGCCAAGCCGGCCGCCTGCTGCGCCGGTGACAGTGTCGGCGATACGCAGACCGCGGCGATCACCGCTGACATGAACAGGAGAAACCTGATTGCCTTCGTCATGCCGCCACCTTGAGGTGGGGCAATACTGCAGACACGCGGCCCTTGCGGAGAGTCTGCCGGTTGATCAGTATCGACGCACCGAACGGGGAGACTTCGTCATGGCATCGTCCTTCAACCCGAATTCCTGGCATATTTCCTCGATGGAGGAACTCATGGCGCTGGCCGAAGCGCAGGAGCATCGGGCTGCCGCGCGCTACGATCAGCTTGCCGCGCGCATGGACCGCTTCGGCAGCCTGGAGACGGCCGCCCTGTTCCGGCGGTTGGCGGCCATGGAGCGGGAGCACGTCGAGGCCCTGTCCGACTGGGGTGGATCCGCAGCCCCTCACGCGAAGCTCCCGGACGAACTGGGAGAGGGAACGGCCACTGACACGGACGAGGTTCCCGTGTCGCTGACCCCTTACCGGGCGCTGGCGATCGCGGTCCGGAATGAGGAGCGGGCCTTCAGCCTGCTGACCTATATCGCCGCCCATGCGCAGACATCCGAGATAAGCGCACGGGCCGAGGCGCTGGCTATCGAGGAACTCCACCATGTGGCGCTTCTGCGCGCCCAACGGCGCAAGGCATACCACGCAGAGCGCCACGGCGCGCGGGATCATGAGCGCGAGATCGACATCGCCACACGGTCCGTTGCCGACCTGCGGATTGTCGCCGGGAGGCTGCTGTCCCGCGCGCTCGAAACCCATCAAGCCCTTGCCCAGGAACTGCGGGCTGCCGGCGACCAGGAAGGAGCGGATCTTCTGTTCCACCTCATTGCCAAGGAACTGGCCGAAGCCCGGCGGCTTGGTATCCGTGGCTTCGGAAACTCCGGAGAGGAAGCTGCCGAAGCGCACGGTTCGGCAACATCGGCCGGCCTGGATTCCGGCGCTATGTGGCCGGTCGAAAACATGGTTGATATTTTCCTGGCTGCCGCGGAGCGGAGCCGGGACGAAAAGGTGGTGCTTGAAGCGCAGCGGCTGGGGGGCGTGGCAATCACCTGGCTGGCGGAGTTGCGCGCCGACCTGGAAGCGACTGCTTGATGCCCGAAAGGTGATCATTCTTCACTCATTCAATCCCGTCGGGATTGCCTGCACATACTGGGCACGCTCCTTCGATGGGAGGCAGATGCGCCTCCCATCGAAGGAGCGTGCCGTGACCGCGGAGGCTCAGGAATTCTGTTTCAGGTAGGCAATGATGTTTTGCCGCTCCGATTCGTTCTTGATGCCCGGGAAGGCCATTTTATTGCCCGGGATGAAGCCTTTGGGATCGGCGAGGTACTTGTCGAGATTGTCTTCGGTCCACGACACATCAGTCTCCTGGATCGGCTTGGAGTATGAGAAACCTTGCACAGCACCGGCTTCGCGGCCAACGACGCCATGGAGGTTGGGACCTACCCGGTTCGCTCCCCCCTGCTCGATCGTGTGACAAGCTTTGCACTTGTTGAAAGCCTTTTCTCCGGCTGCCGCATCGCCTTGAGCCGACGCGATGGAAACCGGTGTCATTGCGAGTGCTGCTGCGATAGCCAACAGAGTCTTATAGATCGTCATTCCCACTCTCCTCCTGACACTCTTCGGCATGATCAGCGTTGTCTTCTGTACCTAGACAGGTTCTTTCATTGAGTTTTTGGTTGGCATTGCAAGGGACTCATTTTTCTAAAAAATAAATAATATTTATTTGGCTTGTAGCAGAAATAATCAACGCTAGCTCAAGGATTTTTGACATTCCGTTACTCCAATAGTAGAAATAACCGATGCTAACAGCTTCCTTATAGGGGCCAGCTGAGTAGCTGTCCTTGCGCTAGGGCAAACTTTCCGGAAAAAATACAGGCGGGTTATTGGGTGTTAACATAGGTCCATGGCCTGTTGCCCGACACCGTGGTCCTGCCCAACAACGCGGGGCAGTTCGCCGTCGGACGTTACGCCATGTGCTGATGTATCGGCTTGGCACTGGGCCGGTCCTCGAGGTCTTGGCGGCGTTCCGGCGGCTGGCCGAGCACAACGTCGCCGAGGTGCGTGAGATCGTGGCGAACTGCTTTACCCGGCTCGATAGCCTGGAGGCGGTCTCGCGCGAGGAGTTGTCCCAACGCCCCCAGGAGAGCAGCGTTACCGTGCTCGATGTCCGCTCCGAGGACGAGTTCGCGTTGGGTCAACTGCCAGGCGCCGTGAATATCCCGCTGGCCGACCTCGAGCGGCGCCTCGCCGATCTCTCGTCCAATCACGGAGTGGCCGCCTACCGTCGCGGGCTGTACTGCGTGTTGTCCTTCGAGGCAGTCGCCGAGTTCCGGCGTCATGTTTACCGGGTCTACCGCCCCAAGGACGGCTATCCGGAGTAAAAGGCTGCCGGCTTGCCAGTCGAAGCCCTTTTCTGAGCGCTCCTCTGACCTGGGTGTCCGAGGACGCAATATGACGGCGACCGCACATCGCCCATCCTGCGCGACAAGTCCTGCGACAGCGTTTTTGGTGACAATCCCTATCAGGCTCTGTGAGCAGAGCCCGAAGGATCAAGGCTGATCGGTCGTGTTCTATATCACATGCCGGATCCAGGGTTCTGAAAACATAATCTTAATGATCCAAAAATCCTTCGCATCTGCGACCACTCTGGCCAATCGTTCCTCGTCAACAATATTATATGCGGCCTTCAGCTTCGCCCAATCGTCTGGTGGATTGCCGTCATACACGACGGCTTATTGTCGCCCGGCCACAAAGGCCCGTTACGAGGCATGGGGCAGCTGGACGGCGAATCCGAGCAGGGCATCGAGATGCAACGCCGGTGTGGTGGCTGCGGTTCCAGCGGAACATGAGTTCCTGGAGATAGCGCTCCCGGCACGCCTTGCGGAAGCTGTGGAAGACGCCAGTCCCTCAGCACTTGAGTTCGCGAAGAAGCTGTAAATTCACGGCAGCAGGTGTACCGGGGGTTTATGGGACGCCACCGCGACGATACCGGGATCCAGGTTCGGCGGAACCGGCAGAGGCTCCTCCGGGTCGGGCTCGGGAATGGGTTGTTCGGGCTCAGGTTTGGACTCGGGTTCGTCCTCCGGGGGCAGCCCTGATGCCCTGATGATCGCCGTGGACGCCTCTTTATCGATCTCGGCGAGAGCCTCAGCGGCTTCGGTAACACCCACCCTGGTCCGCTCGTGAGCCGTCGGTCATCTCGCAGATTTGAGGTCGCTCTCGCAGAGCGGGACCTCCGGCCGCTTCCACGGAGGGATACGCGTCGGGCTATATTCAAACATTTCGATGATTTCCTTTTCCGCGCAGCCTCTCTGCCGCACCAAGTCGGCGAGCGCCCAGTCCTCGATGAATTGGTCGCCGGGCTGCTTGCGGCAGTCATGCTCTTCAAAATCATGAAGCAGATCTTCGCTGATATCGATGTGGCGTTCGTCCGTCATTTCGACCTCCACCCCCTGAACATGCCCCCTATAAGACACATTAGACAGAACAATGATCCTTGAAGGGGTCAGGCGGATCACCAAATTGCTCGCACGATCCGCTCAGTCACGTAGATCCGGGACTGATCTTCCAGGATAGTCTGATAGCGACGATCATGATCAGACCCACCCCTCTGTGTCCGCCACGCCTTCATCAAGTCGTTCCTGAGTTTCACTCTCCGACGGATCGTCCCGCAGCAGGAGCGACTGTCGCCTGCATTCGTCAGACAGACGAGCAGATGCTTCCAGCTCGACACTCACGACGCCCGCCACCGCCCGCAGCGCCGGGATCAATGCCGGATCCGCTTGACCACCAACGATGCCAGCGCGGGGAAGAACGCGGCTGATCCTCAGCCCCGTCGCCCGCAGATCCTCTGCGATCTGGTTGATCCGCCCTAGCGCGGCTTCTTCGATGATCACGATGAGGGACTGCACTTAAGCTCTCCGAAACGGGTGGGAGTTAATATCTCCCCTTGGGATCGGTCAGCGCAAGAATGACATGTACCCATCTGGCCGAGTCTGACCATGCCCGGTGACGAACCGGATGCACGCGTTCCGCATCGTCGAGCGCCTCGGCAATAGCAGCGTCATTGCCGCCGGCGAGCAGCTCGACGATGTTCCAAACGCTCCAAACCCTGAATCCAAGCGTTTCCTGGCCTGCCGCACGGAACAGCGCCGTCAGCCAGACTTCGTCTGCCGGTGAGTCCGTGAGGACCTCGTGACCTGCAATTGCTCCAACCAGTTCATGATAAACCTGGACGGCGGGAAGGCCGCTCTTCTCAATTTCGTCGAGCGAAATGCCGTGGATTGCTTCCGCCGCAGGATCCCACCACCAGGAGCGCCATTCCTCGGACGGCCGGATCAGCCAGGTCCTGGTTTCGCCGGTCTCAACGAACGTGATCCCGATCTCGATCGGAAACGTGTTCGGCGGCAGGCCGGAGGCTTCGACATCGAGCACAACAAGAGGTCGAACTTCCTCCTGCAAGAAAGGCGAGCAGTTCTCGCTCAGCTTGGACGGACTGTTCCCGTGCCGCCACCAGCCGACGATGCACACAGCAATGATCGTCGCTAGCGTCGCGGCGATCACTTCTCTTAATAGATCTTCAGAGAAAAGCACCATTATCTTATTTCTGACTTTACAAAGGGAAATCCCATTGGGAATTCACGGCATCGAGCAAAGCCTCAAGATATGATCCTGCCTACCAGTCGAAATCATGTTCGGAGCCGAACTCGCCATGGCTGTCGCGCATCACGTCGGCAACCGGGTCCGTCTTCTGAACGTCCATCGGTTTCATTCCGAGGAGCTCCCTCAAGACCCAGTACGTCGGAGCATCTTCCTGCCGCACATTGAGCGACTGTTGGAACATCGCCAGGGCTTCTCCGATAATCTCCGGCTGCTTGGAAGCGTCCAGGATAGTCCAGCCTACTACCCGGCCCATCTCGTCGAGATCGATGGAGTGATTGCCCTCGCGATGACATATCAGCGTGTAGCTGCGCTCGACCGGCCTGATCCGAACTTTCAGGATGTCGAGCGAGACATCATATTGAACGCAGTCATTACTCATCCCGCACAGTCCTTCTCCTGAGTGCCCGAAGCTCATCCTCCGTCGCGGCGCAGCAGGGATGGGCAAGGGCGACGATCTCGATGAGCGAAGTCACGGCTTCAGCCGGCGATCCGAATACCGTATTCCCGGTGATGCACTGGATCATCACGGCGTCGATGGCTGCCGGGTGCATGTAATCGTCGGTTGGCCAAGGCGTCATGATCCGGTAGCGTGCCCCATACACCGTCTCGATTATTCGACCCTCTATGCGGGCGATCCGGGATGACATGTGCCACTCACCGTCAGGTACGCCGTCGATGCCGTAAACCCGCCCCACGACCACGAAGCCGATCGTCGGGACACCGATCATGCGATATTCGTCGATGCGCGGTACGTCACCATCAGTCATCGCCCGCGGCCCTGCGCCTCAACGCAGCCAGTTCCTCTTCGGTCGCGATGTACATCGGGTTTGTCAGTGAGACGGTATCGATGATCGTCGCGATGCTGTGCGCTGCGGATCCGAACCCGGTCTGCTTGAACAGGCCCTCGGCGGCTTCCGCGAGCGCATCGTCGGCGTGGAACCGATCACTCGGGCAAGGTTCGAGCGTCCGATAAACCTCGCCGGTCACCGTCCGGATATGCGTGTCGGTCAGCCCGGAGAGCAGCGGGGTTAGGTGCCATATGCCGTTGGGCACGCCCTCCAGGCCGTAGATGCGACCGAGAGCGGCGCAGCCCGTCAGCGGAATATGGATGATGCGGTACTCGTCGATTACTGCCATTTCCATTCCCTCCGCACGGTCAGTTACGTGTAAGCTTCTCCGCCCGCGTGGCGGCAATGAGGGCGCGCCGGTGCAGTGCTGCGAGTTGCCGGGCATTGAGTTCGCCGGCGGCAAAACCCGAACGCATCGCCTCAACGACCTCTCCCGGCGGCTCTGGCAGATCCGAGACCGCGACGCCGAACTCGTCGGCGACATCCTCGGTCAATCCGGCCATGATCACGCCGAAATGCTCCGGTCGCGGGCGCGGCACCTGAAGAACGCGGCAGCGTGCTCGAAGCAGCGGATCGACGCGGTCGGCATGGTTGGCCGTCAGGACCCAGGACACCGCAGACAGGTCCGCCGGCATTTGCAGGCATTCGTCGTAGTATTGCCGCGCCGTCGCGGGTTCCACCATTGTCAGAAGCACGTCGGAAATCCGGCCGTTGTGCCGGCTGTCTGCCGCCTTGTCGATCTCCTCGACGCAGAGCAAGGGGTTTGCGACGCCATGCGTCCTCATGACCATCAGGGGAAGGCACGGATGAGCTGAGGCCCAACCCCGTGCGGTTCCGGCAAGAGCGCGGCTGTCTGAAGCGCCTCCGGCACTGAGCTGGGTGAACGGCACTCCGGCATAGCCGGCGATGCAGCGCGCGAGCCTCGACTTGCCTACACCGGAGTGCCCGATAAGTAGAAGCGGCGGCAGGGCGAAATGCGGACGCCCGAGACGCGCGGCCAGCGCCAACTCGCCCGTGATGACGTCGATGATTTCTGTGCACCAGGGGAACGCGGATCTGAGATCGCTGCGGTACTCGTCCGGGTCCGGCATAGCGGCAAGGTAGGTCAGACCGAACAGCGCCTCGTAGCCTTCGAAATCCTTCCATATCTTCTTTGCGCCGGCCTCGCTGGCCCGCAACGAAGGACGTAACACGATCATCGACGGCGGCGGCTTCGGCGGGGCGAGCAGCAGCGAGTCGATCACCTCGGCCGGTTCGGGCGGCAACCAGCCGGCATCCTCCAGCTTCGCGACCACGGCCCCGTTCTCGGGATTCAGCGGATCCGCGATGGCCTGTATGAGGTCCAGCTCAATGGCGACCCTGGCCGGCGTATCCGCCCGGAGAATCAGAGCGAACAGCGTGAGGAATCTTCCGATTCGGATGCGGAGGTCATACTCGCTCACGGTACAGGGATGGGCCAACCACCAATCGAGGTGCGCGCATGCGAGACGCAGTTCGACGATATCCTCGTCCTTGTTTTCCAGGAAATACAGAAAAAGACATGTTGCCCGGAGTTCACGCACGAGATCGCCCCCGGACTGGCCGAAAAGGTCGCCGACCTTGCCCGCGATCCGCAGTAGCGGCAGATCACCATGCTCATCCGCCAGCCTGCTCCGTCCGAGATCCAGGACGTCCGGGAAGTCCGGCACATCCTCGACCGTTATTCTGATCGCGGTGCGCGCTCCCGCCAAGTGTTCGGGCGTCATCTCTGCCGGGGGAAGCCGCCAAACGGACAGGAATGTGCGCACATCTTCCGGCGATAGAGCGTCGTCCCCGGACATCCGATCCCCCTTGAGAGTCAATGGCTTCGACTCTTTTTGCCAAAACAAAACAAGAACGTCAAGGGAAAAGAAGCCTATCTTGCAGTCTAGTTTCCACGTATTCCAGGCAAGCCGGAGATCCTCCAATACCTGTCTATTGATAGAGGTATATTCTGGAGTATATGGGAAGTGGATTGCCGTTGACCGCGTTCGCGGTCCGACGACAACATGGGCAGTGCGCACCCTAGAGGAGCGTCGAGGATTATGGACTTTGACTTTCCATCTTTGGCCGCATTAGTACTCGGCATCCCCATGATTGCCTTGGGTGGGGTCGGCTGTGTGTACTACGGCATCGGCTGCTGGCGCATGGCCCGAATCCTTCGGGAGCAGAACCGGCGCTGATCTGCCGGCAGTCCTCGTTGCCGCAGGAACAGCCACTTCAGGCGGGAATGTCGCTTTGGCGCCACTGTGCTGACGTGTGAAAGCTCAAGCATAGCGGAATTTCTAAGCTCTCCGCTGCGAGTCATTGCATGGAAAATCATTGCACTGGATAGGGTGGGCAAAAAAGAAGTAGCATGAACGGCGCGGTTCAAGCCGAGGTCGCCGCAGGTCTTTCTCTCCGTCTCGGGCTGGGGTATTGACCCTTGAGCTCGCAATCCTTTTGGAGGCTTTCGCTGGCGCGTCTCGCCTATGACCTGGAAAGTCTTGCCAGTCCTACGCTCGCGGCACTCCTGCTGGCGGTGGTCAGCTACCACGACCTGTTCGTTGGAACGGTAGTCGGCTTCCTGGGTTCGGCTCTGCTGGTCCGCACCGTGGCGTTACCCAGCCCCAAGCCTGTTGATCTCCGCGGCGGGATCTACGAGCGGACGACACGGGGTATTCGGATTTATCTGAAGACGCCGCGTCTGCGGGGACTTCTGGCGTTCAATGGCGCCGTGGCGGCGGCCGGCGCCATGGCCATCGTGAACACCGTCTGTAAGTGCCGGGTGAATACTGGCCCTTCCGCAAACTCGATACCGCTGGCGAATTCCGTAGGCGCTTCATTTGGCCGGCAGTTGGAGTGATCGTATAGGAAACCCAAGTATTGGCTCTGGAGAATAGCCTGTGGAGGCTTCGATGTCGCTGCAGCCGAAGGAAATGGCCCCGGTTCCTGAGGAGACTGTCCGGATAGCCAGGGCGGCCTTTCCCAAGGGCAATGCCTGGCTCAGTCTGCGCGATGAGTTGGGGACGATCTACAGCGATGAGATGTTTGTGGGTCTTTATCCCAGCCGCGGTCAGCCCGCCGAGGCGCCCTGGCGCCTGGCCCTGGTAGTCGTCATGCAGTTCGCCGATGGCTTGTCGGACCGCCAGGCGGCGGAGGCTGTCCGTAGCCGGATCGACTGGAAGTATCTGCTGGGACTCGAATTGAGCGATCCCGGCTTCGACAGCACAGTGCTGAGCGAGTTCCGCACCCGTTTGGTGGAAGGCTCGGCCGAGCGCCGCCTGCTTGATGCCATCCTGGACTTGTGCCGGGCGCGGAAATGGCTGGCGGCGCGTGGGCGTCAGCGAACCGACTCGACGCACGTGCTTGGCATGATCCGAGCTCTCTATCGTCTGGACTGCGCCGGCGAAACGATGCGGCATGCTCTCGACAGCCTGGCCGTGAGTGCTCCCGATTGGCTGCGTCGGCTCAGCCCACCAGAGTGGCTGGAGCGCTATGGCCGACGGTTCGACGACTACCGTCTGCCCAAGAGCAGGGATGAACGCCAGGCCTATGCGGAGCAGATCGGCGCCGATGGGCACGCGCTGCTCGACGCCATCTATGCCTACGAAACCGAGCCCTGGCTCCGCCACATTCCGGCCGTTGAAATCATGCGGCAGGTTTGGGTCCAGCAATTCTACCGCTCAGAGGCGGACATCCACTGGCGCACCGAAGCGGAGGGGGTGCCGCCGTCGGCGCTGTTCATCGCGTCGCCTTATGATCCCGAAGCGCATCTCGCCAAAAAACGCAGCATTTCCTGGATTGGTTACAAGGTGCATCTCACAGAGAGCTGCGAGGACGACCAGCCTCACCTGATCACCCACGTGGAGACCACTGCCGCACCGGTGGCTGACAGCGATGCTCTTGAGCCGATCCACGATGCCTTGGCCGCAGATAACCTGTTGCCGGCGGTGCATCTGACCGATACCGGCTATGTCGATGCCAAA
The DNA here is from genome assembly GCF_016806835.2 of Skermanella rosea. Taxonomy (NCBI): domain Bacteria; kingdom Pseudomonadati; phylum Pseudomonadota; class Alphaproteobacteria; order Rhodospirillales; family Azospirillaceae; genus Skermanella; species Skermanella rosea. The sequence goes on from NZ_CP086111.1 coordinate 5,643,911, forward strand.
CGCCTGCTGTCCAGCCGCACCCGGTATGACATTGACCTGCTGGGACCGACGCGCGGCGATTATCACCGCCGAGGGCGCGAGAACAAAGGCTTTGCCGCGCAGGACTTCACCATCGACTGGGAGCGGCGCCAGGTGATCTGCCCGGCCGGGCAGACTAGTGCCAATTGGTTTCCGATGCAGGAACCCAGAGGCAAACCGGTGATCCGGGTTAATTTTGCCAGTTCAACCTGCAGGATCTGTCCTCATCGCCTTGACTGTATCGACGCCGATGGTGTCCGGCGCACATTGACCCTGCAGATGCCGGAGCTTCAGATCGCCCTGCAGGTAGCCCGGCAACGGGAGAAAACAGCGGAGTTCCGCAAACAGTATGGCAAGCGGGCCGGCATCGAAGGGACGATCTCACAGGCCGTCAGAGCCTTCGACCTGCGACGCTCGCGGTATATCGGATTGGCGAAAACCCATTTGCAGCATCTCCTGATCGCCGCCGCCATTGACCTGAGCCGCATCTATTGCTGGCTCATCGATGAACCGCGCGCCCAAACTCGCCGATCGGCATTCACCGCCCTTATGATGCCTGAAACCGCATAGAGAATTCGCCAGCGGTATCGAGTTTGCGGAAGGGCCAAGCTTCATCCGCCCTTTACAGATCCGCCCATGCCGAGGGTCGCCCGGCGGTGTTCGCGGCGCAATTCGCCCTGAGCCACGCCTGCTGGCTGGTGGCCTATCCCCTGGCCGGATGGGTCGGAGCCCGTGTCGGCGTGGGTGCCGCCTTCATGGTTCTGGGTATTCTAGCCGTCGCGGCGACGGCGTTGGCAGGCCGTCTGTGGCCCTCAGGAGATCCTGTCGAGGCCGAGCACGTCCATGCGGGCTTTGGTCACGACCATCTCCATGTCCATGACGAGCACCACCAGCATGCCCATGAGGGATGGGAAGGACCCGAGCCCCACGCCCATCCCCACCGGCACGCGCCGATCCGTCACAAACACGCGCTGGTCATTGACCGGCACCACGTCGAATGGCCCCGGCAGGGCTGAGCATGCATACCCACCTTGTAGCGTTGCTGGGGCGACCACGCCGCCGCTCCTCACAGATATTGACTCTCGGGATTTCAGCTTTCGACTGTGGACCGCCCGAAGACATGCGATGGCCTACGGTTCAGCCCCGGCACGGCCAGATGATTGCGCTTGCCGGACAGCAACCAGTAGTTGGTGCCGAGCCTCGCTGCCCTCCAGCCTGGATCGAAAAGGAACCGAGGCAAAAACCTCCCGTGCGTGGAAATTTCGGTAGCGGCCGGCGTCAATCCTCTACCGGCTGTCCTGGAGCCGACATGTTCCGACTGCGACCTCATGGCCTTGCCTGAAAGCGCCTCATTGGGCAGTAGATTATCCGCGCCTTGACGTGTTACTGAAGAGTTACATAGTACATGGCGTCAGTCGCGCCACCTAAAGTAAAGTAAGGAGGAGTTCGTGCGGCGTTTCTTCATTGGCATCACCTTTGTGCTTGTATCTGGCTGCGCATCGGACGCACCGCTCAACACGCCCAAAGAGATCGCCACGTCCTGGTGCGGCCAGCATCGGTCCGAAAGCTCAGCATGTCTGCAGACGGCTGTGGAGGACCACGTATACTGCCTAACCACCACTCCGACATCCACATACCAGCAATGTAGATCCGCCCTTCTGACCGAGCGGCAAGCGGCTGAGAACCAGTAGGCCGCGAGCAGAGCACTGCGTTCTCGGCATCCTGATGCAGCCCCCTGGCCGGAACTGGCTTTCATGCCTGCTGATGCGGTTGGCGGATCACTGCTGGCTTCAGATGCTGGCACGCTTCTTGTTACTGCTGGCCCGAAAACCTTTGGACATTATCCACGGAATAGCTCGAAGGCTTGGCGCAACAGGAAGTCGGCGAGAAGCAACATCATCAGACCGTGATTTCGAATTGCTCACCTACGAAGTAGTTGAGATACCCTATCAGCACCCCGCACGTTCTCAACTCCGGTCTGCTGGTACCACTGATAGGTCGCCTCCAGGCCATCACGTAGCGAGGTCCTGGCTGTCCACCCGAGTGCGGAGAGAGCTGCTACATCGAGGATTTTCCGGGGTGTGCCGTCCGGCTTGCTGTGATCGTAGTGAAACCGCCCGTGCCATCCGATCACCTCGGCCAGCAACTCGGCCAGCCTCAGGATCATCACCTCCTTGCCGGTACCCACATTGATCGGCGACTCCGCTGAATAATGGCGCAGCAGGAACACCACGGCGTCAGCCAGATCATCGACATAGAGAAACTCGCGGCGCGGGGTTCCCGATCCCCAGATTTCCACGGCTTCGGCACCCTCCAGCTTCGCCCGATGGATCTTTGCCATCAGTCCCGGAGCCACGTGGCTGTTCATCGGATCGAAGTTGTCGCCGGGACCATACAGGTTGGTCGGCATCGCCGAGATGAAGTCACAACCATGCTGACGACGGTAAGCCTGGCAAAGCTTGATGCCCGCGATCTTCGCCAAGGCATACCACTCGTTGGTCGGCTCGAGCGGACCACTCAACAGTGAGGTGGATCCCGAAAATGAGACAGGTGGGTATGTGAGAGTCCTGCTCCTATATGCGGCCCAGACAGTGAAGCAGTCTCGGCAGAAACACAGCGCAGCTTTCAAGGCGAAGGTGGCCTTGGCGGCGATCAAGGGTGACCGGACGGTCGGCGAACTGGCCGGCGAGTATGGTGTCCGTCCCAGCCAGATCCATGCCTGGAAGAAGGCGCTGCTCGACGGCGCGGCCGGCGTGTTCGAGAGCGGCAGCGACCGCGATGACAAGATCAGCGAAACCCAGGTCGGCGAACTCTACCGCCAGATCGGCCAGCTGAAGGTCGAGAACGATTTTTTGGCCAGGAGGCTCGGCAAGTAGACCGGGCCGAGCGTCGCGCGATGATCGACCGCGCGCATCCCACGTTGTCCGTCAGCCGCCAGTGCCAGCTGCTGGACGTCAGCCGGGCGTCGGTTTATCGCCGTCCGGCTCCGGTCAGCGCCGACGATCTCCGGCTGATGGAGCTGATCGACCGCCAGTACCTGGCGCGGCCCTTCTACGGCTCGCGTCGTATGGCGGCGTGGCTGGCCACCCAGGGCTTTCCCGTCAACCGCAAGCGGGTTCAGCGCCTGATGCGGCGGATGGGACTGGTCGCCATCTACCAGCGCCCCAACACCAGCAAGGCGGCGCCCGAGCATGCCAAGTATCCCTACCTGCTCGGCGGCCTGACCATCGACCGCGCCAACCAGGTGTGGTGCAGCGACGTGACCTACATCCCGATGGCCAAGGGCTTCATCTACCTGGTGGCGATCATGGACTGGCACTCGCGGGCCGTGCTGGCCTGGAGGATTTCGAACACGCTGCATGCCGACTTCTGTGTCGATGCCCTGGAAGAAGCGCTGCGGCGGTTCGGGCGACCGGAGATCTTCAATACCAATCAGGGCAGTCAATTCACCAGCACCGACTTCACCGGCGTGCTGAAGGCCCACGCCATCAAGATCAGCATGGACGGCAAGGGCCGGTGCATGGACAACATCTTTGTTGAGCGGCTGTGGAGAAGCTCGAAATACGAGAACGTGTACTTGCACGTATACGCATCGGTTGCTGAGGCCAAAGCGGGCATTGGCACTTGGCTGAACTTTTACAACGAGGAACGTCTTCATCAGGCGCATGGCTACCGGACACCCCGGCAGATCTACGAAATGCAATGCCCGTGGACATCGGGACGATCGGCTGCGCCGAACGGTTCCGCTTCCCCCGCTTCCCGAGCAAGATCGGGAACCGGGGAAATGCTCACCTTCGCCCCCATGCCCACCGGCATCAACAACAACAAGGATTTGGAAATTGAAAAAATAGCGGTTACCCTGCGGCTCCGCCGACACTGATGCCCAGCATCGACACGGCGCAATGATCCTGCGGGACTCTCGCTTAACCCGCCACCCCGATTGTCTCACCAACGGGGTCCATCTCAAACGGCGTCCAGAACATCGCCCGCGAACTCTATGTCAACGCGCTCAACTTTGACAACGTGCTCGCATATCGCCTCTCATAGCGAGAACTGAACAGCCCTGACGGCTTCTCCGCCCATCAGGCAATCGCTCTCTCCCTGACAAGCCAGAACACCCTCGCTGCCTGACCAGCCCCGTGAGAAATTACAATCGGAAAATAGATATCCCTTTTGAAAATAATAAAATAATTAACATCCTGAATATTCTAATTTTGCCGATCGATCATGCAAAAAATTCATAAATATTAATTCAGCCAACAAATACGTAATTACAACTTGCGTCATCACTGTCAAGTTGTTTTTTGTAAAGTGTAAGTTAACGTTTTTTTAACAATTTCTCGAACATATTGCTTAACAGGTTCCCACTAATCTTGATTGAGTCTCCTGTGAGTGCAAAATAGTCTTGTCCCAACGACCTCCCATATCGGCCATGTTTGTTCACAGATGAGCAGCCGTCGGCCTGTAGAGGCCTTTCACCCAGACCTTTTAATGATCGAGCGGAGAATAAAATGCGGACACAGCCGTCCGGCATTAAGATCAAAACAGACCGATCGGAATGCGGTCTACGAAGCCGCTCGCTGTATGAGGGCATCGGGATCAAATTACGTATTGTGAGCGGCTTCAGAGCACGCCTTATAGTGGTAAGGAAGATATCCTGATGGCTAGGCAGATTGATCCGGATCGTATCTACAGCCTAGCCGAAGCAGCGCCTTTGATTCACTCCAGCATCAAAACGCGCTCTTTGCGGGAGGCTATCGCCACAGGCAAACTCAATGCATGCAAAATCGGTCGTGCCGTGCTGGTGACTGGCGCTGATATCATTACTTATCTGGAGCAAGCAAAATGCCCCGCGCCAACAAAGGCCCGCGTCTCGAACTGTACGGCCCAGACACCCGATTCGGTGCCAAAGCCAAGCGTGGATTCACCGAGTACCGCTTCTATATCGTCTGGTCAGACGCTGGTAGAAAGTGCGAGCGCAGCACGGGCACGTCAGACATCGGCTTTGCTGAAGGGTGCTTCCGCGCCTTCCTCGAAGAACGCGCCAACGCTGCCAAAGTCGTCAACCAAACCGCCGGCTCCCTCCGTGCCGATCAGATGAGTGTCGCAGACGTGCTCGACATCTATGGCCGCGAGCATGCTCCGCAAACAGCGGCCCCAGCCCGCATCGGCTTCGCAATCGACGCGCTGCTGCCGTACTGGGCAGCGCTAAAGGTCAGCGACATCAAGGGTGAGACGGTGCGCCGGTACATGCGATTTCGCCGTGATCATTTTGCGGCGCGCGAGGCCAAACGTGTAACCGAGCAGACGGCGCGGGGCAGGCTCCCACCACCGGCGCGCACCCTGTCGGATGATACCGTGCGGCGCGAGTTGGTGATGCTCAGTGCCGCCCTGAAACACTGTCATCGCGAAGGTTACCTGATCGACCCGCCAGCGGTCTGGCTGCCAGAGAAAGGCGTGCCACGTGATCGACACCTATCCAGGTCGGACATAGCTCGGCTTCTATGGACGGCTCGAAAATCGGCGCGCGGCCGCACGCACTTGACGCTCTATATTCTTATTGCCTTCTACACGGGCGCGCGACGGAGTGCAATCCTAGAACTCCAATGGCAACCGAACACCGTGGGCGGATGGGTAGACCTGGAACGCGGCGTAATCGACTTCCAAGGGAGCGCGCGGCGCACTAAGAAGCGCCGGAGCACCATCCCAATCCCGGACCGGCTGATGACATTCCTGAAGCTGGCGCGGCGTCGGACCGTGCAATACGTGATCGAGTTCGAAGGTAGCCCGATCCGTGATCCCAAGAAGGCGCTGGCAACAGCCGGCCGCGCGGCCGGGCTCGGAAATGTGTTCAGCCACTTGCTGAAGCATTCGGCCATTACGTATCTGCTGGGTGCTGGAGTGCCGCTGTGGGAAGTCGCCGGCTGGACCGGGACCAGCGAGGAGACAATCAGGCGCGTCTACGGCCATCACTCGCCAGACTATCTATCGAGTGCAGTGAAGGCGCTAAGATAGCACCCGCCAATCCCCGTAACATCCCGCAACGAACGCAAATCAATCATTCCGGACTTCATCTATCAACGAACGGAACATGAAAATTTAACGAATATCATACGAACATCAACATGCATCCTGCCCTCCGAAGGCAGAGGTCGTACGTTCGAATCGTATCGGGTCCGCCATCGAATTCAAGGGCTTAGCTGGCAACCAGCTAAGCCCTTTTGATTTTCAGCAAGCGCATAATCATCTAATGGGTACACAGGGCCTGCGACGTCGCGGGTCGCGTGGGACCGAGGCTGAGGACACCTCAGCCCAAAGCGCAACAGTGATTCGAAATTCATGCTCGCCGCTCCAGATCGTTAGCCGGGTCGCCTATCGGGCTTTCCGGGGAATCAAGCCTGCTTGCCCAGGATCCGGACCACGGCCTCCCGGAGGATCATCCGGAAAGCCGCTGCGGATTGCCCAGTCCAGCGTCCCGTAACAACCGGTGCCGGCGCACCTTTTGGCGTGGCGCCGGTTTGCCTGTCGAAAGTCCGCCGTAGCCAGAAGATAGGATAACCGTGCCCCTTCACCTCCTGATCGTCGCCAGCGAAACGCCGGATCAAGCCGAAGCGCGCCGCAAATCCGTCGGGGCTGCGTCGCACGAGACCTATGCATCGACCGTGCGCTCGCTCGCCGAGGGCGCTTCCATCGACTTCGCGTCCTGTGTCGATGGATCGAGAACGCCTTCGATCCCCGAGCTTCGTCGATATGACGGCATCTTCTTCGCCGGCTCCCCGATCCAGATGCACGAGGATACCGGGGAAAGTCGTTCGGCCGCTCGTTTCGCGACGGACGTGTTCGAGTCCGGAACGCCCGCGTTCGGGTCATGCGCCGGTCTGCAGATCGCGGCCGTCGCGGCGGGAGGGACGTGCAAGCCGCGCGAAACGACGATGGAGGCCGGATTCGCGCGAGGGATCACGGCAACGGAAGCCGGGCGCGATCATCCGCTCCTGCAGGGGCGGCCGATCGTCTGGGACGCTCCGGCCATGCATTTCAGCGTCATCGACACCATGCCGGAAGGCGGCGTCGTCCTGGCAAGTACGAAGAGCACGCCGATCGAGGCCGCGGAGATCAGGTCGCAGAACGGGATGTTCTGGGGCGTACAGTATCATCCCGAGCTGACGATCGCCGAGATCGCCGCATCCCTTCGCCGGCAGGCGGACGACCTGATCGCGCAGGACATGGCAAGGGATCGCGTGGCCATCGAGCATTACGCAGCTTTGCTCGACGACCTGCACGACGACGCTGCACGCAGGGACATTGCCTGGCGGATCGGGATCGACGACGAGATCACCGATGAGAAAAAGCGCACAAGCGAGCTGCGCAGCTTTCTGCGTCTGCTGGAGCGGCGGGCGTGAACCCGCTTCCGCTCAGGATATCGCCCGCCCCTTCTCCCTTCACCCCTCTTCCTGCAAGGCGCTGAAGACGGTGGTCTGGCGGCGGTGGAGGCTGGCGGCGTCGGCGTGGAAGCGGCCGCATTCGTCCTTCGGGACCAGGGGGAGGATGCGGAGCGTGGTCAGGGCCAGGGCGGGGTCGGCGGTGGAGCCCGGCCAGTTGCCCCAGAGGTCGCAGACCGGCTGCCAGCCGTCGAGCAGCCAGGCCAGGCGCTCGACCGCCTGCCTGAGGGCGGGGCTGCGGGCGTCCCAGTCGTCCAGGAGGGGGCCGGGCTCCGCCATCATGGCGTCGGCCTGCCGGATCAGGTCGTCGCCGATCGCCACGGTCAGCCGGGCCACGTCGGCGATCAGCACGGCCGCGTCGCCGCCGATGCCCTCGATTCGGGCGGCGAAGTCGCGGACGCGGCCGGCCAGGGCGCGGAGCGGACCGCGGCCGTCCTCCGCATCGACGCCGAGCGGCAGGGCCAGGGAGGCCGCCTTCTGGATCCGGTCGAACAGGGTCTCGGGCTGGAGGGCGGCGCGCGCGGCGGCCTTGCCCGCGGGCGTGGCCAGCAGCAGCGGCGTTATGGGATAGCCGTTGACGGTCAGCCCGCGCGACGGGATCAGGCGGCGCAGCAGGTGGAAGGCGGTCACCGTCGCGACCTGGGCACGCTCGGCCAGCAGGTCGTCGGCGTCCTGGAGCATGGTTTCGCCGGCGAGGCCGCTCCGGGCGACCCGGTAGGCCGCGACCTGGATCCGCTCGGGCGTGACCGCCTGGGTGGTCAGCACCTCGGCGTGGAGGGTCAGGTCGTGGAGGTTCAGGCGCAGGACGTCGGGAAGCGCCCGCCACGGCAGGATATAGACGCCGCGCCCACCGGAGAAGCCGTGGACCAGCACCTCCAACTCGCCCTGGGCCGCCCGCCTGACGCGGGCGTTGGCGAGGTCCGGCTTCTGGAACGGTACCGTGGCGCCGCGCTCCTCGAAGGTGGCCGGCACATGATCGCCGGACAGGCGTGTCGTGAACGGCGGCACGGTCTCGTTCATGGTGGTCGACTCTCCACGGAAGGATGCCGGGCGATGATGCACCCGAGGGATTGAAGAATTGCTTGCGATCGGGCAACCGCACGTGGAGGGGCGCTTACCCGCTCCGCACCGGGGCGCAGCAGGACCGGACGATCTCCGACAGGAAGGCCTCCCGCGTGCGGGGGGCCGGCCGGCCGGTCGCATCGACGAAGGCGGTCTGGAGGAAGGTCAGGACGCTTTCCTGGGGGCAGAGCTGCTCGAAGGCGTGGGCCGCCCGCGCCGCCACCCGGAGCGCGCGGTCGGCCAGCGCCGGGTCGGGCGGCGCGGCGGCGCCGGTACCGGAAGAGGCGCCGGCACCGGGATCGCCCTTGGGGACGGGGCGCGCCAGGGCGGCGATCCGGCGCCGGGTCGCCGCCATCAGGCGCTCTACCGGGACGGCGGTCATGTCCGCGAAGCCGGCGCCGGCGCAGACGTCCCGGCCGACCGACAGCATCTCGACCGCCGAGGCCAGGGCGGCGACGAACTCCGATTCGTCCTGGGTCCGGGGCATGGCGGGAAGGCGCTCGATCATCTCCTCCACGTTGGGGATCAGCCTGTCGCGGACCGCCGCCTCGAGGTCTTCGCCCAGCCGTTCGGCGGCGGCGGTCCCGTTGCGGCCCATGGGCTGGGCGCGCAGCACGGCGAGCCGTTCGGCGGCCGGACGGAGGCCCCGGGCCAGCGCCGCGGGGTCCAGGTCGCGGGCCGCCTCCTCGGCGGTCTCCAGCCCGATGTCCTGGCGGGCGTCGTCGGCGGTGCAGCGCACGATGTCGGACAGGATGCGGGCGACCTCCTTGGACCGGTGGCGGCCGAGCGCGGTGGCGAGATCGGGGAAGGCGCCGCGGGATACCGGGGAACGCGCCAGGGAGAGCAGCATGACATGCATGGCGAGCGCGTCGCCGCCGGCGGCGCGCAGGAACTCCGACACCGCCGGGTCGATGCGGCCCCGGGCGAGGTCCTGGCGGATGCGCCAGAGATCGAAGCGCAGGCCGAGCGCCAGATCCATCTCCGGAACGATGTCCCAGATGTCGGGATGGATGCGCTTGCCCACGTTGGCGATGGCGGGGTTTCCCACCGCCGCGGCGCGCATCGCCGACAGGGTCCCGCGGCCCGCCTCGAACAGGGGATGATCGAGCGCGTCGCGGTCCGGCCGGAGCGGCAGCGGGAACTCGTCGGTCGGGCCGCGCAGCAGGCCGGGGATGGTCGCGGGCCTGGTCAGCAGCCGCCAGAACGGCATCAGGATGCGGCGGGGAATCAGCCCGGCCGGCCGCACCCGGGGGTTCCGGTCGGTCAGGAGATCCTCGAACGGCAGGCAGAACAGCCGCATGGGCGTGAGCACCTTGGGCGGCCGGGTCGCCCGCAGGCGGGGACGAAGCGCGTCCTCCAGCGCCGCGCGGGCGGGGGACGGCGGCAGCTCGGCCGAATAGCGGTGGATCCGCTCGATGGTCCTGGCCGGCAGGGTCGCGATCTCCTCCGCCGTCGGCAGCACCATTCCGGGACCCGCATCGGCGGAACCGGCGGCCGTCTTCAGGTCAGAGGACGGGGCCTGCATCGGACCCGAACCTTCCCGTCCCGTGCGCGGATCGGCGCGGCGTTCCCTTCGCCCGGTTTCCGATCATTCTCCAGCCCGCTCCCCGGCAATTCATTAGAAATCTTAGCGTGCATACTCTTATGTTCAGGTTAAGGGAAATGCCGGCTTTCGCCCTCAGCTCCAGCTTTCCACGACGCCCTGGCGCCGGCCGCGCAGCCGGGGCGGCGCCACCGGCTCCAGCGGCTTCGGCGTCCAGACCGGAGTCGGCGTCGCCTTGCCGAACAGCCATCCCTGGCCCAGGATGACGCCGATGGCGCGGAGGAATTCGCTCTGCCCGGCGGTCTCCACCATCTCGCCGACGGTCTCGATCTCCAGGTCGGCGCACAGCCGGACGAGCCCGCGCAGCAGGGTGTCGTCGCGCCGCGAGCCGCCGATCCGCTTGATGTAGGAGCCGTCGATCTTGACCCCGTTGATGGTCAGCGCCTGGAGATACTGGAACGAGGCGGCGCCGGCCCCGAAATCGTCGAGATAGACGGCGAAACCGCGCCGCCTGACCTCCTGGATCACCCGCTCGGCCCGGGCGAGGTCCCGCAGCCGGGCACTCTCCGTGATCTCCAGCGAGAGCCGGCCGGCAAGGTCCCGGTTCTCGTCCAGAAGCGCCAGCAGCAGCCGGATGAACACCGCGTTCTCCAGCGACTGGCCGGAAAGGTTGACCGCCAGGCGAAGCGGCGCGGCCCCCGGCTCCCGGTCCCTGGCCCGCATCGCCGAGACCGACCGGGTGCAGACGGCGAAATCGAACTTCTCGATGACGCCGATCTCCTCGGCGAACTGGACGTTCTCGAACGGGCTGGTGCCGTCGGTGAAGCGGGCCAGGACCTCGAAATGGTGCAGCGCCCCGGTGGCGAAGGCGACGATCGGCTGGAAGGACAGGTCGAACTTCTCCTCCCGCACGACCGTCGCGAAGTCGTTCATCCGCTGGATCGCGGTATCGACCATCTGCTCGAACGCCTGGGTCACCGATCCGGGCAGCGCGGCGGACGAGCCCAGGGAGGAGAACCGGTTCACCGCGAAGCGGACCGCCTGGAGCAGTTCGTCCCGCCCCAGCCCGCCGCCGAGCGCCATGTCATGGGTGCTGAACCCCAGGTCGATGCCGTTGCGGGCCCCTTCCGCCGTGATGTCGGCCAGGCCCTTGCGCAGGATGGTCTCGCCGCCCCTGTGGGTGACGCCGAAGCGCGCCTCGCCCAGTCGTGCCGCGGCATTGCCGTCGACCGCCGAGTCCTGCAGCAGCGCGCTGATCCGCTGTACCAGGGTGCTGCACATGGCCGGGTCGCTCTGCGCCAGGCCGACCAGCCCGGGCGCCTCGACCAGCGTCATGTTGGCGCCCTCCCCGCCCGCCCGGCGGGCGGCCTCGACGAAGTCGTCGATGTCGGCGAGATCGGCGCCGGGATCGCCGGCAGCCGGAAGCGCCGTCAGCACGCAGGACAGCGATTCCTGCGGGCCCGCAAGCCGGCAGGCGCTGAGCGACGCGCGCCGGGCCGGTCCCTGCCCGGTTCCCGGGCTCGGGCCGGCGGCCGCCATGCGCACCTCCAGCGGCCCGGAGCGCCCCTGCGGCCCCAGCGCCGCCGCGAGGTCGCGGACGGACCTCCGGTCCGCCGGGTCGAACAGGTCGAGCCAGTTCCTGCCGATCAACTCATCGTCGCGCCGGTCCGTCAGGGTCAAGGCGGCGCCAAGGGCAAAACGAATCTCGCCGCGAGGCCCCACCTCGATCAGCAGATCGGCTGCTGCGAATGCGAAGGAGATGAACCTCTGCAGTTGGCTTGTCATAGGCCGGTCTCTACAAAACGATTTTAGTATTTCCTTTCCCGATCCTACTGGCAGGTTACTTCGAAAGGGAAAAACCTTTGTTATATACTTGGTAATAGGCAGATCCGGGGCGTTGAAACCAGGAACCTATGAAACCCGACCTAAGTCTTTACCATGCAATCTAAAGTAATGGCTTCAATAAATACTTCATCACTTGACCATATCCTGGCTTCGGCAGGGGAACGCTTCTCATCGAATCCAGAGGACTTTATGAGCGTAGACGACAGTAATCATTCGCGGCTTGCGTCGGACAGCCAATCCAGGCGCCTTGCCGTCTTCCGGCTGACCCAGGCCGACATCGATCTGGTCCGTGAGCAGGGATCCTTTGCCGAACAGCGGCTGCCGGCACTGCTGCTGCAGTGGCAATCCCGTTTCGCCGCCTGGCCCGAGATCCAGTCCGCGCTGGCCAACCCAGCCGTCCATGCCGTCCGGGTGCAGCACTGGGTCCGCGCCGTGTCCGGCCGGATCGACGACGACTTCATGCGGTCGGCGACGCAGCTCGCCCGGACCTTCTACGAGAACGGCGTGCCCGGCTACGCGGTCGCCGTCTGCCACAACGTCGTGATCACCGGCATCATCGAGGAGCTGGGGCTTGAGGCCGGGGGGAACGGTCTCGGCTCGCTGCTCCGGTCCGGCGACGCGGCCCGCAAGCTGGCGTTGCGCAACGCGCTGACCAAGCTGGCCTGGCTCGACCTGGAACTGCTGCTGGAGACCTACGCCGAAGCCGAGGCGGAGACCAGGACCGCGGCGCTCAAGGCGATGGCGGAGACGGTGGAGCGGGAAGCCCGCTCGGCGGTCGAACGGGTCGCCGTCCATACCGGCGGCATGGCGCGGGACGCCCAGGGCATGGCGGAGTCGGCGGAACGGGTCGGCGCCAGCTCCCGCACCGTGGCCGCGGCCGCCAACCAGGCGCTCGCCAATGCCCAGACGGTCGCCGCCGCGACCGAGGAGCTGGCAGCCTCGATCCGGGAGATCACCAGCCAGGTGGCCCATTCGGGCGCGGTGACGCGGCGCGCGGTGGAGAGCGGCGAGCGCACCCAGGCGACGATCAGCTCGCTGTCCCAGGCGGTCGGCAAGATCGACGAGGTCGCCAAGCTGATCAGCGCCATCGCCGGCCAGACCAACCTGCTGGCGCTGAACGCGACGATCGAGGCGGCGCGCGCCGGGGAGGCCGGCAAGGGCTTCGCCGTGGTGGCCCAGGAGGTCAAGAACCTGGCCAACCAGACGGCGCGTTCGACCGAGGAGATCACCCGCCAGATCAACGAGATCCAGAGCGTGACCGCGACCGCCGTCAGCGCCGTCGCGGAGATCGGGCAGACGATCGGCGAGATCGACCGGGTGTCCGGGGCGATCGCCGCCGCCATGGAGGAGCAGGCGGCGGCGACCCAGGAGATCAGCCGCAACGTCGCCGAGACCACGGTGGCCGCCCACGAGGTTTCGGTCCGGATCTCCGAGGTTTCGAGCGAGGTGGTCCAGACGGGCGAGCAGGCGGCCCAGGTGAAGGCCGGCTCCGGCGAGGTCGCGGTCAGCATCGACGATCTCCGCCGGGTGCTGGTCCGGGTCGTCCGCACCTCCACCGTCGAGGCGAACCGGCGGCGCGACGTGCGCTTCGACGTGGACGAACCCTGCTCGGTCGAGTTCGGGTCGGACCGGCGGACCGCCAGGATCGCGAACCTGTCGGAAGGCGGGGCGATGATCGCCGGCGTCTCCGGCATCCGCGTCGGCGCCCAGGGCGCCCTGGTGCTGGACCGCCGCGGCGTCCGGGTGCGGTTCGACGTGCTGGACGGCGACGGCGGCGCGCTGCATGTCCGCTTCGCCGCCCAGGACATGGAGGACCCGCGCTTCAGGGCGGCGTTCGAGGCGATCACGGGCGGGCTGAAGCCGGCCGTCGCCGCCTGAGCGGCGGCCCGGGGGCCGGGGGCGGGCAATCCTGGCGCAGGTGTCTTGACCCAGGTTAAGGGGGGTCCCCCGGCGATCGGGCAGGATGGCGTCCGACAGGACACGAGCCACGAAAGCGCCCCCCATGAAGGCAATGGTTCTGCAGCGCCCCGGCGGCCTGCTGGTTCCGACGGACCGGCCCGACCCCGTCCCCGGGCCGGGCCGGATCCTGATCCGGGTGCATGCCTGCGCGGTCTGCCGCACGGACCTGCACGTGATCGACGGGGAGTTGCCGGACCCCGTCCTGCCGCTGGTCCCCGGCCACGAGATCATCGGCTCGGTGGTCGAGGTCGGGTCCGGCGTGGAGCGGTTCGCTCCGGGCGACCGGGTGGGGGTGCCGTGGCTCGGATGGAGCTGCGGCACCTGCGTCTGGTGCCTGTCCGGCCGCGAGAACCTGTGCGACCGGGCCCGCTACACCGGCTACCAGATCGACGGCGGCTATGCCGAGCTGACGGTGGCCGACGCCCGCTACTGCTTCCCGATCGACCCCTCCTATACGGACGCCGAAGCGGCGCCCCTGATGTGCGCCGGCCTGATCGGCTACCGGGCGCTCCGCATGGCCGGGGACGCGGCCCGCCTGGGGCTCTACGGCTTCGGCGCCGCCGCCCACATCGTGGCCCAGGTCGCCCGCCACCAGGGACGCGAGGTCTTCGCCTTCACCCGGCCGGGCGACCGGGGCGCCCAGGACTTGGCGCGCGAGCTGGGCGCGGCCTGGGCCGGCGGGTCGGACGAGCCGGCCCCCGGGCAGCTCGACGCCGCGATCCTGTTCGCCCCGTCGGGGCCGCTGGTGCCGCTGGCGCTGCGGGCCGTGGCCAAGGGCGGCACCGTGGTGTGCGCCGGCATCCACATGAGCGACATCCCGTCCTTTCCCTACGGGATCCTGTGGGGCGAGCGGGTCGTCCGGTCCGTCGCCAACCTGACCCGGCGCGACGGGGAGGAGTTCCTGGCGCTGGCTCCCCGGGTGCCGGTCCGGACGCGGGTGACGGAATATCCGCTGGAGCGGGCCAACGAGGCCGTGGCGGCGCTCCGGTCCGGCGCCGTCACGGGGGCCGCCGTGCTGACGGTCGGGAAAACAGGCACGCTTGATCCAGGTTAAGGCACGCCGGCCGGCGCCGCGGCAATCTTTTCCGTGCGGCGACACCGAGGTCCCGCCAATCAAGAAACAGTCCTGAACCTCAGGAGGATCGAGCCATGACCAGCATCCGGGACAAATCGGCCGGGACGCCCGAAACCGGGTCCGCGGCGACCGGGAACAAGGCTGCGGCCGAACGTGCCGGACACCCCCTGCTGAGCCTGCGTGACGAGATCGATCGCCTGTTCGACGATTTCTCGGCCGGCATGATGCGCAGCCCCTTCCGCACGCGCCTGATGGATTTCGAGCCTTTCCGCCGGTTCGAATCCGCGCTCTCGGGAGCGGTGCCCACCGCGGAGGTCGCCGAGAAGGAGAAGGAATACGTGGTCACGCTGGAACTTCCCGGCATCGACCAGAAGGACCTCGAGATCAGCGTCAGCGGCCGGATGCTGACCGTGAAGGGCGAGAAACGGGAGGAAAAGGAGAAAACGGAAAAGCAGCTCCACCTCTCCGAACGGCGCTACGGCTCGTTCCAGCGCTCCTTTCCCATCCCGGAAACGGTCGATCAGGACAGGATCGCCGCGGCGATGAAGGACGGCGTGCTTACCGTCACGCTGCCAAAGACCGAGGAGGCCTCGCGGCCGGCGCGCAGGATCGAGGTTTCGGGCTCGTAGCCCGCTTCCCTCCCGCTTCCCTCCAGTCCCGGCCATGGGCCAACCCTGAGGCGGATCAAATGAAGACACCACTCAAGATCACCTTCAAGAACCTGGATCCGTCGCCGGCGCTGGAAGCGCGCATCGGCGAAAAGGCCGCGAAGCTGGATCGTTTCTGCGAGCATATCGTGGCGTGCCACGTGGTCGTGGAGCGGCCCCATGGAAACCGCCAGCAGGGAAACCTCTACCAGGTGACGGTCGGCATGACCGTTCCGGGCGGGGAATTGGTCGCCGACGGCGTCCACGAGAACGCCTACGCCGCCCTCAGGGCCGCTTTCGACGCGGCCGTCCGGCGGCTGGAGGACCATGTCAGGCGCCAGCGGCTGGACGTGAAGCGGCACGAGCCGGCGCTCCATCCGCCTACGTGACGGGAGGGGGCTCCATGATCAGGAAGATCCTGGCACCGCTGGACGGCCGGCCGTCCGACCGGACCTCGCTGGCGCTGGCGTTAAACATGGCCCGGATGGTGGGCGCCCATGTCGAAGCGGTCTTCCTGGCCACGGACCCGGCCGCGAGCATCCCGATCATGGGCGAGGCGGTTCCGCCCGAGTTCATCGACGAGATGATCCGGGAGAGGGAAGCGGCCGTGGCGGCCGCCGGGCGCGAGGCCGAGCGGTGCTTCGACCGTGTCCGGCAGGCGGCCGGGCTGCCGCCGGCCGAGGCGCCCGGCACGGACCGCGGGCAGGCGAGCGCCTGTTTCCACAGAAAACTGGGGAATGTCGAGCGGACCCTGGCGAGGATCGCCCGGTGCGCCGACCTGACCGTCGTCCCGCAGTCCGACCGCTCCGCCCCGGGCGCCCTGGCCAGGGCGCGCGACGCGGTGCTGTTCGACGCGGGACGGCCGCTCCTGCTGGCCCCCGCGGTGCCGCTCGACGAGACCCTCGGCAAGGCCGTCGCCATCGCCTGGAACGACAGCGCCGAAGCGACGCACGCGGTCATCAGCGCAATGCCGCTGCTGACCCGCGCGCCCAGGATCCTGATCCTGGTGCAGGAGGACTTCCGCCGGCAGATCGACGGTGCCGTGGACCTTGCCGAGTATCTGGCTTGGCACGGCATCGATGCCGCCATCGACAGGCTGCCGAGGGTCGAGGAAGAGCCGATGGGCCAGGTGCTGACCCAGCGCGCCCTCGACCTGGGCGCCGGCCTGCTGGTCATGGGCGCTTACGGCCACAGCCGTTTCCGCGAGATGGTCCTGGGCGGCACGACCCGCCACGTGCTGGACAACCCGGTCCGCATCCCCGTCCTGATGGCCCATTGACGGGGCCGGGGGCGCCGGGATGCGTTATCTTCTCACGTGCCTGGGCTGGAAGCTCTTCACGTAGTTCTCGCTTTGCCGGACATGTTCGGAGTTGTTCGTCCAGAAGTCCGGGGTTTCCAGATCGATGACCTTCCAGAGCATCTTCAGGAGCCTGTAATAGTTCTTCTGATCCAGCAGCGGCTCGATGGCATCGACGTCGAAACCAGCGGTGTGCCGTGAGCCTGCCTTGCGCAGATGCTCCTTCACGTTATGCCAGATCCTCAGGATGTCCCCGTGCTGCCCTTCCCGGGAGCTGCGGTGCTTTATGTAGGTTTCCTGGATCGCATAGTAGAAGGTCTGGAGCATGGTGAGCGAGCCAGGGTCCCTGATGGTCATCCGCTCCGGCAGGATGTCGCACTGGTCGAGCAGCAATATCTCCGAACTGTCGACGAACTGCATCCGGACGCCTTCGATATACAGGACTTCACCTTTTTTGACGGAGTATCGAAGCGCCATCTTTCTTGCTCACTCGGTTCTGGATGCGGTGCGGACGGTCCGGCAGGTTGGGTGCCTCAGGCCGGCTTCCGCGCGACGAAGATCGTACCGAACACCGGCCGGCCGGCGTTGACGCGGAGCTGCTCGCGGGCGGCGGTCAACACCTCGAAGCCGGCGTCGGCCAGAGCTTTCTCGACATAGGACCTGCGGTGGGCGAAGCGGCCCGCTGTGGAAACCTCAAAGTCGTCAAGGAAACACTCCTCGACCGAGAAGACGAACAGGCCGCCATCTTCCAAGACGTCGGAGACCTTGGCGACGAACCCGTCGAGCCGGCCGATATAGCCGCACACGTCGGCGGCGACCGCGACCGAATAGGCGCGGTCGATCTCGCCCAGAGACTCCTGCAGGTTGACGGCCTCGATCTGGTCGTAGACACGCTTCTCCAGCGCCTTGGCCAGCATGTTGCGGGAGATGTCGACGCCCTTCTGGAAGTCGGCGACGTCGCGCAGCATGAGGCCGACCAAGCCGGTCCCGCAGCCGAGATCGAGGACGGACGCGAAACGCGGCCGGCCGGAAGCGGCCTTCAGCAGGTAGCGGCGGACGAGGCCCGGCACGCGGTATCGCAGCTTCTCGATCAGGTCGGTTTCGAAATGGCTGGCGTAATCGTCGAACAGCCCCGCCACGAACTCGGGCGGAACGGTGTCCATCGCCTCGTTCCGCAGCAATGCCAGCATGTGCTTCGACCGGGAATTCGTCGGGTCCAATTCGACGGCCCGCTCGAACGCCGCCGCGGCTTCGGCGCCGCGCCCGGGACTGCGGTGCAGGGCGTTGCCTATGTTGTGGTACAGTTCCGGCGCCTCGACCAAGGCCAGGGTGCGCCGGCAGACCTCGATGCTGCGCCCGAAATCCTTCAGGAAATTCAGCGTGCTCGACAGGTTTACCGCCGCATCGACCATGTCGGGGTGGGCCGCCAGGACGGTTTCGAACAGTTCGACCGCGGCCTCGTGGCTTCCCTGCCCCCGCATCGCGAGGCCCAGGTTCACGTAGAGCTGGGGATGCTGTTCCCGCTCCGAATTGTTGATCGCCTTCACATGGAAGACGACCGCCTCGTCGAACATCTGCAATTTCTGGAGATGGACGGCGAAGCCGTTGAGCAGTTCCCAGTCATGGGGCCTGGACATCACGGCGGTCGCCAGATCCTGGACCGCGTCGACCAGGGTGCGGGTCTCCTCCGGGCCGCCACTGGCCCGCAGGAGGGTCGCGCGCTGCTTCAACTCCGCCGGTTCGACGGAAGCGGCCGGTTCTTGCAGGGTTGTCTCGGCAAGCATCGATTCTCTCCAGGTCCGGACCGAACCGTCCGGCGGACAAGGCGGCGTTCAGGCAAAAAGGTTCAGTTTCCACTGCTCCGGACCGGCCGACACGGACGTGTCGTCGGAGAGCATCAGGAAGCGCTTGGCCATTTTGTCGACGAATTTCGGATCGCCCAGGTCGGAGACCTTCAGGCGTTTCTCGATCGCGGCGGCCTGCGCCTCGACCGACTGGTTGGCAATCTCCAGGGGCAGGCCCAGCGCTGTCGTCACGACGTGGCGCAGGCGCTGGTCGCCGAGGATGTCGTAGGCGTTCTTGACGCTTGATGCATTGTCCTTCAGGTACAGGGCCAGGGGAACCGCCGAGTTCTGGGTGGACAGTCCGTCGTTGTACCTGCTCTTGACGTAGAGTTCGGCCAGGTCGTTCTTGGTGCTTTCCCGCTGGATCTGCCCGAGTCCCTTCTCGCCGAACTGGAGCAGGCTGGCGGCCACCTTGTAGCGCTTGTCCGTCAGCCTGTTCATCAGGGCGTCGGAGTCCTCGGCCTTCTGGGTCAGGGCCTTCTTGATCAGGCCCATCTTGTCCGTTTCCTTGCCGAGATCCACCGCATCGAGGACGAATTGCGTCAGTCGGCGATCCTTGAACAGATCCTCGACCGACTTGACGCTCTGGATCTTGTCGCGGAAGTAGTTCACCTCGGCCTTGACATCCTTCCGGGCAGCCATCTTCTCCAGTGCCGTGTCGCTCTGCTTGAGGGCCAGCTGATAGGCCGCCAGGGCCGGCATTTTGTAGAAGACGATGCTGTTGGACATGGTCCGGCTCCCGAAGGTGGAACGATCCCCTTACGCGCCGCGGCGCTCGCTCTGAGGTCCGGCTGCCATCGGTGGCGCCTCGCCCTGGGCTGCGAGCCCCTCGATCATCTGGGTATTGATGTCGATGAGGAAGTCGACGTCCAGCTTGCCGGTCGCGTTCTCGTCGATCTCGCGGATGACGGTCTGCCCGATGGAGATGATCTGGGCGCGGAGCGGAGCCGGCAGGCGGTTCTGATCGTCCCGCAGCAGGTTGACGACGGTCTGCCAGAGCAGCCTGTTGTCCGACGCTGCCCTGACGAGCCCTATTCCATCCGGGTTCGCCTTGCCCTCGATCAGGCCGAAAGTCACGCGCTTGAAAAGATTGGCCTCCTGCGAGCGATAATCCGTCTTCATCATCGCCGCCTGTTTATAGGCCTTCAGATTCGTGTTCATTGCCACGTCCGTTCTGAACCGCTTCCGGTGATGGTTTCGAGTGGGGAGAAAGGAATACCGCCAAGCGCGCCGAGAACGTCGGGAGTTCGCATCCGCCCTTTCCGGACCGGAGCCCGGAAAGGGCGGGGGCGACCTTAACGGAACAGGCCCAGCAGCGACTGCGGCGACTGGTTGGCGATCGACAGCGCCTGGCTGGAAAGCTGCTGCTTGACCTGCAGCGACTGCAGGCGGGCACTTTCCTTGGCGAGGTCGGCGTCAACGATGGCGCCCAGGCCGGTGTTGGTCGCGTCGGCGATCGCGTTGTTGAACCCGATCTGGTTGGTGACCCGGCGGCTGTCGGCAGCCAACTGGTTCATCCCCGTGCCGAGTTCGGTCATGGCATCGTCGACGCCGGCGCCATCCGCGATCAGGGCGGCGGCTTCGGTGGCATTCGTCACAGCGGTAAGCTTGTCCAGCACGTCGGTCTTGAGATCCTTCGCCTTCACCTCGATGTTGCCGCCATCGACGTTAGAGATGATCTTCTGGCCGGTCGTGCTGTCGATCAGGTTGACACCGTTGTACTTCGCATCCTTGATGAAGTTGTCGATGTCTTCCTTCAGGGTCGTATACTGTGCATTGTAGTTCGCACGGTCGGTAGCGTTCAGAGCTTCGTCGGACAGCTTGGTGAGGACGACGCGGACGTCCTGGAGCGACTTGGAGATGTTTTCGCCGGCCTTGACGGCGACGTCGATCATTCCCTTGCCGACAGCGAGACGCTCGTTCACGGCGCCGATCGCCTTGACGTCGCTGCGGATGCCTTCCGCGACGGCGTAGGACGCGCCGTCGTCATAGGCGTCGGCAACGTTCAGGCCGGTGCTGATGCGTTTCTGCGTCGACGACAGGGAGTCGCTGACGCTGTTCAGGTTCTTCAGGGCAACCATCGCCCCGATGTTGGTATTGACTGAGTTGGCCATCCGAGCCTCACGTTTTGGATTGAAGCGACTTTCTGCCGCCTAATGATGTTGGCGCGGAAACATGAATAAGACCTTAATATCGGGATATTATGACTTACGTATTATGTCATAACTTGGATTATTACTTGTTGTCTTTGGGTATTTACTTAGCGCAGACGTCTCGCGCCACAGTCTCTCTGCATAACTTTTCTTGCAATAAGCGAAAGGGTGCGTTTCCTGCTTCGTTTCCTATTATGGCTCGCGATGAATCATCCAGAAAACGGAAGGGCAGAATCCATATCCTTACCTTCAGGCAACGATCATGGGGCTTAATGCAACTCTCGATAGTAGTCCCTCGGTCCGGTCCTGGCGCGAAGGCCTATGACGTTCCTGCTCATCCGGAGATCATAGGAGACACCCGTACCAGTCACGGCGCCCTCGCGATGCCGGTCTCCAAGCCAGGGCCTCTCCCGCCTGCGGCTTGGGCGGGGCAACTATCCGTCGGCCCGCCAGCCCTGGAGCACGCGCATGTAGTTCGCCCGCTCGAAGGCCGCCGGATCGGGGCAGCGCCGCAGGTTCATGCTGCCCTGCATCTGCTCCAGGGAGGCGTAGTCGCGCTCCTCCATCCAGCGGCGCAAGCCGTCTTTCAGCACCGTCAGGTGCTCCGGCCCGTGGCGCAGCAGCGCCGACACGGTCTGCACGGCGTGGGCGCCGGCCATCACCGCCTTGACCACGTCCTCCACCCGATGGACCCCGCCCGACGCCGCCAGCGCGGGCCTGATCCGGCCGGACAGGATCGCCAGCCAGTGCAGGCGCAGCAGCAGTTCCGACGGGTCGGAAAGCTGGACCCGCGGCGTCACCTCCAGCGCCTCGATATCGATATCGGGCTGGTAGAAGCGGTTGAACAGCACCACCCCGTCGATCCCGACATCCTCCAGCCGGCGGACGACCGCGGCGACGCTGGAGAAGAACGGCGACAGCTTCACCGCGACCGGGATCGCGACCGCGCGGCGGACGGCGACGGCGACGCCGACCAGCCGGTCCTCGACCACCTGCCCGGGTTCGTTGGGATCGGCCGCGACGGCATAGACGTTCAGTTCCAGCGCGTCGGCGCCGGCCTCCTCCATCAGCTTGGCGTAACGGATCCAGCCCGACCGGCTGACGCCGTTCAGCGAGGCGATCACCGGCACACCGACCGCGCCCTTGATCCGGCGGATCTGCTCCAGATAGCCCTCGGGACCCAGCGCGAAACCGTCGAGCGGGGGCAGGTAGCTCAGCGCCTCCGCGAAGCTGTCGGCGGGACGCTCCGCCGCATGGACGGCCGCGAGCTGCTCGCCGGAGATCTGTTCCTCGAACAGGGAATGCATGACGATGGCGGAGGCCCCGGCATCCTCCAGCCGACGGACCATGTCCAGGTCGTCGACCAGGGGCGACGCGCCCGGCATGATCGGATGGGGCAGCTCGAAGCCGAGATAGCGCGTGCGCAGGTCCATGATCGCTCCCCTCCCCTCGATGAGTGGTCAGTCGGCCGCCGGCTCGACGAACCCCGCCATGTGGCGGTAAAGGTCCAGGCGCAGCCTGTTCTCGGTCTCCGCAGCCTTGAGCAGCCGCCGGAACCGCTCGGGGTCGTCACGCCGGACGACGCCGAAGCGGGTCTCGTTGGCCATGAAGTCGGCCAGCCGAGCCTTGGGCGGGCCGCTGTCCAGCTGAAGCGGCGGTTGCCCGGCCGCCAAGCGGCGCGGGTCGTAGCGGAACAGCGGCCAGTGTCCGCTGTCGACCGCCAGCTTCTGCTGGTCGAGCTGGTGGCACAGGTCGTAGCCGTGGGCGACGCAGGGGCTGTAGGCGATGACCAGGGACGGGCCGGGATAGGATTCGGCCTCCATGAAGGCCTTGACCGTCTGCGCGTCCTTGGCGCCGAACGCGACATGGGCGACATAGACATGGCCGTAAGCCATCGCCAGCATGCCCAGGTCCTTCTTGCCGACCGCCCGGCCGGCCATGGCGAACTTGGCCGAGGCGCCGAGCGGCGTCGCCTTGGACTGCTGGCCGCCGGTATTCGAATAGACCTCCGTGTCCAGCACCAGCACGTTCACGTCCCGGTCCGAGGACAGGACATGGTCCAGGCCGCCATAGCCGATGTCGTAGGCCCAGCCGTCGCCGCCGACGATCCAGACCGACTTGGGCGCGAGATAATCGGCCAGAAGCTCCAGCCGCCGGGCGGCGGGGCCGGCGATCCCGGCCAGATGCCGGCGCAGTTCCAGGACGGCCTCCCGCCGGGCCTTGAGCGCGCCTTCCCCGGCAGGCCCTTCCGCCAGCAGGCCCTGCACGAGCCCTTCGGGAAGGTCAGGCCCCAGCCCGCGCAGCAGAGCCCTGGCCTGATCGGCCAGCTGGTCGATCCCGACCCGGATGCCGAAGCCGAACTCGGCATTGTCCTCGAACAGGGAATTGGCCCAGGCCGGCCCGCGACCGTCGGCATTGGTCGCATAAGGCGTGGTCGGCAGGTTTCCGCCATAGATCGACGAGCAGCCGGTGGCGTTGGCGATCACTGCGCGGTCACCGAACAGCTGGGTCAGCAGCTTGACATAGGGCGTCTCGCCGCAGCCGGCGCAGGCGCCGGAGAACTCGAACAGCGGCTCGAACAGCTGCACCTGCTTGACGTTGTGGGGCACCCGCTCGCGCGGGGCTTCCAGCACCTGCCGGAAATAGTCCCAGAGCGGCCGGGCCGCCGGGCGCACCGCGTCGGCGGGCCTCATCTCCAGCGCCTTGCGCCGGGGATTGCCCTTGTCCTTGGCCGGGCAGACCTCGACGCACAGGGTGCAGCCGGTGCAGTCGTCGGGAGCCACCTGGAGCAGGTACTTCGCCCCCTGGAACTCGTCGCCGCGATAGTCGAGCGCCACGAATCCTTCCGGGGCGTCCGCCAGGTCGGCGGGTGCGGCGGCCTTGACCCGGATCGCGGCGTGCGGGCAGACCATCGCGCACTTGTTGCACTGGATGCACAGCTCGGCGTTCCAGATCGGGATCTCGGTCGCGATCATGCGCTTCTCGTAGCGCGTGGTGCCCAGCGGCCAGGTCCCGTCGACCGGGAAGGCGCTGACCGGCAGCCGGTCGCCGTGCCCGGCGAGCATCAGCGCCGTGACCCTTTGGACGAAGTCCGGCGCGTCGCCGGGAACCGCCGGCGGCCGGGGAAGGCCGGTGGGCCGGGCGGGAACCGGGACCGGCACCAGATGGGCCAGCGCCTCGTCCACGGCGGCATTGTTGCGCCGGACCATCTCCTCGCTGCGGCGGCCATAGGTCTTCTCGATCGCGGCGCGGATCTCGGCGATCGCCTCGTCGCGCGGCATCACCTCGGACAGGGCGAAGAAGCAGGTCTGCATGATGGTGTTGATGCGGCGCCCCAGCCCCGCCTCCCGGGCGACCCGGCTGGCGTCGATCGCGTGGAGCCGCAAGGACCGCTCGATCGCCAGTTCCTGGACCTCGCGCGGCAGCCGGGCCCAGACCTCCTCCGGGGTGCCGGGAAGGTTCAGCAGCACCTGGGCGCCCGGAGCGGCCAGTTCCAGGACCTCCGCCCGCTCCAGCAGGGGAGCGTGGTGGCAGGCGACGAAGCCGGCCTTGCGGATCAGCCAGGGAGCGTTGACCGGGTGTCGGCCGAAACGCAGGTGGGAGACGGTGGTGGCGCCGGCCTTGCGGCTGTCATAGACGAAATAGCCCTGGGCATGGGCGCCCGTATGCTCCGCGATGATCTTCAGCGAATTCTTGTTGGCGCCGACCGTCCCGTCCGAGCCCAGGCCGAAGAACACCGCCCGCATGGTGTCGGGCGGCTCGATGTCGAGATCGGGATCGAACGCCAGCGAGGAATGACTCACGTCGTCGGTGATGCCGACGGTGAATCGCCGCTTCGGCTGCGGCCTGGTCAGTTCCTCGAACACCGCCGCGGCCATGCCGGGCGTGAACTCCTTGGACGACAACCCGTAGCGCCCGCCGATCACCAGGGGACGGGCCGAGGACTCCGCCGGAGCGTCGGCCAGCGCCGCGACCACGTCGAGGAACAGGGGTTCGCCGACGGAGCCCGGCTCCTTGGTCCGGTCCAGCACCGCGACCGCGCGGACCGTCCTCGGCAGTGCCGCCAGGAAGCCGGCGGTGTCGAAGGGCCGGTAGAGCCGCACGGTCAGCGCGCCGACCTTGTGGCCGCGCGCCGCCAGCCAGAGCGCGGTTTCCCGCACCGTCCGGGCGCCCGACCCCATGGCGACCACGACCCGCTCGGCGTCCGGCGCGCCGTCATAGTCGAACGGGGCGTAGCGCCGGCCGGTCAGCGCCGCGAAGCGGTCCAGGACGCCGCGGACGATGCCGGGGCAGGCTTCGTAGAACGGATTGCAGGCCTCGCGCGCCTGGAAGAAGACATCCGCGTTCTGCGCGGTGCCGCGGATCACGGGGTGGTCGGGGCTCAGCGCCCGCCGGCGCAGGGCGTCGATCCCCTCCCCGTCCAGCAGGCCCCGGATCTGGTCGTCGTCCAGCGGGGCCACCCGGTTCAGCTCGTGGGAGGTGCGGAACCCGTCGAAGAAATGGATGAAGGGGATACGGGATTCCAGGGTCGCGGCATGGGCGACCAGGGCCATGTCCTGCGCCTCCTGCACGGTGGAGGACGCCAGCATGGCGAAGCCGGTCTGGCGGCAGGCCATCACGTCGGAATGGTCGCCGAAGATCGACAGGGCATGGGTCGCCAGGGTGCGCGCCGCCACATGGAGCACGAAGGGCGTCAGCTCGCCCGCGATCTTGTAGAGGTTGGGGATCATCAGCAGCAGGCCCTGGGACGCCGTGAAGCTGGTCGCCAGCGCGCCGGCCTGGAGCGCGCCGTGGATCGCCCCGGCGGCGCCGCCCTCCGACTGCATCTCGACCACCTTGGGAACCTGCCCCCACAGGTTGGGCCGTCCCTTGGCCGCCCACTCGTCCGCCAGTTCGCCCATGGGCGAGGCGGGGGTTATGGGGTAGATCGCGATGACCTCGCTGGCCCGGTAGGCGACGGAGGCCGCGGCCTGGTTGCCGTCGATGATCTCGCCGGCCTGCGTCCGGCCCTCCCCAGAGCTGCTCGCGATGGCGACGGACCCGTCGTCGGGCATGGCATCCTCCCGCTATTTTCCGCCAGCATCGGCGGAAAGCGGGAGCGCCGCATTGACATCGGTCAAGAACAACATCGGTCAAGAACGCGGGGGGATCGTCCTCGTGGGCTCCGGCCTGAGGAAGTCGAAGTCGCATCCCTCGTCGGCCTGGAGCACGCTGTCCAGGTAGAGCTTGCGGTAGCCCCGCTCCGGCGGCGCATGGGGAACCGGCACGGGAGTGCGGGCGGCCAGTTCGGCCTCGTCCACCAGCAGGTCGATGCGGCGCGCCGGAACGTCCAGGCGGATGCGGTCGCCGGTGCGGACCAGGGCCAGCGGACCGCCGGACGCGGATTCCGGCGTCACGTGCAGGACGATGGTGCCCGACGCGGTGCCGCTCATCCGCCCGTCGGAGATCCGCACCATGTCGGTGACGCCCTGGCGGGCCAGCTTGCGCGGGATCGGCAGGTATCCCGCCTCCGGCATGCCGGGGGCTCCCTTGGGGCCGATGTTCTGGAGCACCAGGATGTCGTCGGCGGTCACGTCCAGGTCGGGATCGTCGATCCGGGCAGCCAAGTCGGCGGCGCCGGCGAAGACGACGGCCCGCCCGGTGTGCCGCATCAGCCGGGGCGACGCCGCCGACTGCTTGACGATGGCTCCGCCCGGCGCCAGCGTGCCGCGCAGGAAGGCCATGCCGCCCTCGGGATGGATCGGGTTTTCCAGGGTGCGCACGACATCCTGCGGCCACGGGCCGGGTGCGGCGTCGATCGCCTCGCCCAGGGTCGTTCCGGCCACGGTCGGGCAGTCCAGGTGCAGCAGCGGCTTCAGCTCCCGCAGGATCGCCGCGAGGCCGCCGGCATCGTGCAGGTCTTCCATATAGTGGCGGCCGGACGGCTTGAGATCGACCAGGACGGGCGTCTCCCGGCCCATGCGGTCGAAACCCTCCAGGTCGATGCGGATGCCCAGGCGCCCGGCCATGGCGGTCAGGTGGATGATCCCGTTGGTCGATCCTCCCGTCGCCAGCAGCACCCGGAGCGCGTTCTCGAACGCCCGTTCCGTCATGATCCGGTCGGGTGTTATGCCGTCGCGGGCGAGGCGGACCGCGGCGGTGCCGGTCGCCTCCGCGTGGCGCAGCCGTTCCGACAGGACCGCCGGGATCGCGGCCCCGCCGGGCAGCATCATGCCCAGCGCCTCGACCGCGAGCGCCATGGTGCTGGCCGTGCCCATGACCGAGCAGGTGCCGGCGCTGGGAGCCAGCCGGTCGTTGACCTCCGCGATCTCGGCGGCGTCGATCTCGTCCGCGCGGTACCGCGCCCAGAAGCGGCGGCAGTCGGTGCAGGCGCCGACCCGCTCGCCCCGGTGGCTGCCGGTCAGCATCGGCCCGGTGACGAGCTGGATCGCCGGCACGCCGGCGCTGGCCGCCGCCATCAGCTGGGCCGGGACCGTCTTGTCGCAGCCGCCGATCAGCACCACGGCGTCCATCGGCTGCGCCCGGATCATCTCCTCCGTGTCCATGGCCATCAGGTTGCGGAGGAACATGCTGGTGGGATAGGCGAAGGATTCATGGAGCGACACGGTCGGGAAATCGACCGGCAGGGCGCCCGCCAGCATCACGCCGCGCTTCACCGCCTCGATCAGGTCGGGCACCGTGCGGTGGCAGGCGTTGTAGCCGCTGTAGGTGTTGACGACGCCGACGATCGGCCGTTCCAGCGCGTCATCGGAATAGCCCATGGCCTTGATGAAGGCCTTGCGCAGGAACATGGAAAAGCCCGCGTCGCCGTAGCTGGTCAGCCCGCGCGCCATGCCGGTCTTCTTCGTCGTCATTCAGAGCCCCCCTAACCTCCCGTGCGGTCCGGGGAGGCTAGGCAGATTGGACAGACCGGTCCAGCGTAATCACCATATAGGCCGCATCATCGCCGTAGGACGCCAGCTTGGTGGCCAGCGCCGCGTCGCCGGGATGGACCGCGAAGCCGCGCCGGCGCCAATAGGGCGCCGACCGGTTGACGGCGGTCAGGGCCAGCGCCGGCAGGCCCCGGCGCCCGGCGAGGGCGCGGAGGATATCGACCAGCGACTCCCCCAGCCCGAGCCCACGCGCCTCCGGCAGCAGGGCCACGTCATGGAGGTAGAGGCAGTCGGCATCGGGGGGCAGCCCGCCGAGCAGGCTGTCGAGCGCCGGCGGACGCCCCAGCGTGCCTGGATGGCTGACGGCGTAGCCGAGCACGCTCCCGTGCCCGTCCTGCGCGATCAGACAGCCGGCGGGGAACAGCGCCAGTCGCTCGGCCGGCACCTCGGGGGACTCCGGGTAACCGGGGTGGACGATCTCGGCGATCCGCTCGACCGTGGGCAGGTCCGCCGGACTCATGGGACGCCAGTGTGCCGACATGCTGGACCGATCCGCTCCCGGCCGGCGCCTCAGCCGGGCCGGAGATCGGGGAAGACGTCGGCGAGCGACCGGGCTTCCATCAGGCGATCCATATAGGCGTCGAGCTGGTCGATGGTCGCCGAGGCGATCAGGCGGTCCACGTCGGCCGGCAGGTCGCCGAACCGGCGCTTGAGCTGGCGCGACAGCATTTCCACCCTGCCCGCGGTCATGCCCTCGGCCAAAGCTTCGGCCCTGCCTTCTGCCCGCAGTTCGCGCTCCCAGATCTTGATCCGCTCCGACAACATGCCCTG
Source organism: Skermanella rosea (assembly GCF_016806835.2). Taxonomy (NCBI): domain Bacteria; kingdom Pseudomonadati; phylum Pseudomonadota; class Alphaproteobacteria; order Rhodospirillales; family Azospirillaceae; genus Skermanella; species Skermanella rosea. The sequence goes on from NZ_CP086111.1 coordinate 5,672,496, forward strand.
AACCTCCCCAAGTCCAGACGGGACCGCCACCGGCCCGTCCCCGCCAACCAATGCCGCCGCAGCCTGCGCCACCACCTCGCCGAAGGCCAGCTTCAGCGACTCATGGTCCGGATGCCCCCGGAACCAGCCGATCACCTCCCGGACCAGTCCGGGCAGCTCGGTGGGCCGGGTGCAGGTCTCGATCCGGAACAGCAGCGCCACCAGGCCGTCCCTCCGGGCGAGGTCCTCGGCGCCGAGCCTGCCCTCGTCGATGAGATGATAGCGGATGCCCGGCTGCCAAGGCCAGAGCGCCGCGTCCGGCGCCAGGCCCATCAGGCCGGCGGTGTCGAGCGGCGCGTTCCACGGGGCCTCGCCATTGTAGAGCACCACCGGCAGCACCGGCGGCAGGGGCGAGCCGGGCGGCAGCTTCAGCTCCCGGATGAGCTGCTGCCACAGCAGGCCGACATAGACCATGACCCGGATCGCCATCCACCAGTCGGAGCGCGACTGGAACTCCAGCATCAGGTAGATGTGGACGACCTCGCCCGACAGGGTCGGCACGCGCCATATCAGGTCGCCCTCGCGCCGCCGGCCGTCGCGGGCGTGGAACTTGGCGTTGACCCGCTCCATGCGGGTGAAGTCCAGCCCGGCGGCGACGTCCTCCGGCACGAAGCCGCGGATCAGCTGCTCGACCATCAGCGGGTGCGAGAAGAGACGGTGGTACAGGCTGTCTGAGGCAGGCATCGGGGCGGGTATCCCGTGGGATGGAACAGCCCCTCTCTGCATGCGCCCGCAACCTTGCGCAAGCGCCGGCCGGCACCCGCGACCCTATGACCTATCCCCCTCAGCCGCCGATCCTCACCACGGTGCGGCCGCGGACCTGGCCCTTGAGGATGTCGTCGGCCACCCGGGGCAGGTCCTCCAGCGCGACCTCGGTGGTGACCGCGTCCAGCGTCTCCTGCGGCAATTCGCGGGCGATGCGGGTCCAGGCCTCCTGGCGCCGCGGCTTCGGGCAGTTGACCGAATCGATGCCGAGCAGCGACACGCCGCGCAGGATGAAGGGCATCACGGTGGTCGGCAGGTCCGCGCCCCCGGCGAGGCCGCAGGCGGCGACGGCGCCGCCATAGGCGACTCCCGCCAGAACACTGGCGAGCGTGGTTCCGCCGACGGTATCGACGGCGCCGCCCCAGCGCTCGGAAGTCAGCGGCTTGGACGGCTGCGCCAGCTCATTGCGGTCCACGATCACCGACGCGCCGAGGGACTTCAGGTAATCGGCCTGCTCCGGCCGGCCGGTCGAGGCCGCCACTTTGTAGCCGTTGCCGGCGAGCAGCCGCACCGCGACGCTGCCGACGCCGCCCGCCGCCCCCGTCACCAGGATCTCGCGGCTCCGGTCGAGGCCGTGCCGCTCCAGCGCCATGACCGCCAGCATCGCGGTGAACCCGGCCGTGCCGACCGCCATGGCGTGGCGGGCGGTCAGTCCTTCCGGCAAGGGGACCAGCCATTCCGACTTGACGCGCGCCCGTTCGGCGAAGCCGCCGGACCAGGATTCGCCGACGCCCCAGCCGGTCAGGACCACCGCGTCGCCGGGCTTGTAGTCGGGCGAGTCTGACCGGATCACCGTGCCGGCGAAGTCGATGCCGGGCACCATGGGGAACCTGCGCAGGATGCGCCCCTTGCCGGTCAGCGCCAGCCCGTCCTTGTAGTTGAAGCTGGACCAGGCGACGGCGACGGTGACGTCGGCCTCCGGCAGGTCGGCGTCCGTCCAGCGCGTCAGGCCGACACGCACCTTGCCGTCGGCCTGGTCGGCGACCAGGACCCTGAAGGAGGCTTGGGAAGCGTTCTCGGTCATGGGCGGTTTCTCCCCTTGGTTGGTTATCCGGACGGGTGTCTCAGCCGGCGCCCCGCCGCAACGCTCGTGTCAGGCATTCGGGACGGGATCGAACGCCGCCCGCTTATTTGTTTGACAAATATTCGGGTGTCAACCGAGCCTGAAGGAGACCAACGGCAGCAGACAGAACCGGCATGACCGATCCCGGCGCCCGAGTCACAAGAAAAAGCATCGCCGTCCGTCCCGCGGGGCGGACCCTCTCCCTCGCCCTGCTCCTGGTCGCGGAGGTGGCCGCCATGTCGGTCTGGTTCGCCACGACGGCGTCGCTCGCCGGCATCAAGGCGGAATGGGAGCTGGGACCGTTCCGCGAGGCCTTGCTGACCAGCAGCGTCCAGGCGGGATTCGTCGCCGGCACGCTCGGCAGCGCGCTGCTCAGCCTGGCGGACCGGATGGACCTGCGGCACCTGTTCCGCGCGTCGGCGCTGGTCGCCGCGGCCGCCAACGCCGCGATCCTCGCCCTCGACCCGACCGACGCGCTGCTGCCGGTGCTGCGGTTCGTGACCGGCATGTGCATGGCCGGCGTCTATCCCGTCGGGATGAAGATCGCCACCACCTGGGCGAAACGGGACCTGGGGCTGCTGATCGGCCTGCTGATCGCGGCGCTCACCCTGGGATCGGCCTCGCCCCACCTGCTGGCGGCGTTCGGCGGGGTGGACTGGCGTGTGCCCTATGTCGCCGCCTCGGCCGCGGCCCTGCTGGCGGCGGTCCTGATCACGTTCGTCCAGGTCGGGCCGAACCTCGCCAAGGCGCCGCCGCTGCGGCTCGGCAACGCGCTGGAGGCGTGGCGCAACCGGCCGCTGCGGCTGGCCAACCTGGGCTATCTCGGCCACATGTGGGAACTCTACGCCATGTGGGCCTGGTTCGGCGCCTTCGTCCATGCCAGCTTCGCGCTGACGCTGGGCGGGGACTCCTCGACCGAGGCCAAGCTGGCGACCTTCGCCGTCGTCGGCTCCGGGGCCGCGGGAGCGCTGGCCGGCGGCTGGCTGGCCGACCGCTGGGGGCGCACCCTGGTCACCTCGGTCTCCATGGCGATCAGCGGAACCTGCGCGCTCACCATCGGCCTGCTGTTCGACGGCCCGCCCGTCCTGCTGCTGGCCGTCGGCATCGTCTGGGGCATCAGCATCATCGCCGACAGCGGCCAGTTCTCGGCGACCGTGGCCGAACTGAGCGACCGGTCGCTGGTCGGCACCATGCTGACCATACAGACCTGCGCCGGGTTCCTGCTGACGCTCGCCAGCATCCACCTGATGCCGTTCGCGGTGGACGCGGTCGGCTGGACCTATGCCTTCGCGGTGCTCGCCGTCGGTCCCTTCCTCGGGATCCTGGCGATGCTGAGGCTGCGGGCCGATCCCGCAGCCCGGGCGGTCGCGGGCGGCAGGCGCTGATCGGTTGCGGGAAACACCGATTTGGACCGAATATCAAGGTATTATTCGGCATTTTGTGACAAATGGGGCACGAACCGGCCGTGCGCTTGATAAATCTATATGGGTAATACAAATTCGCGCCCAAGAAGATCGATGGCAACAGCGAACTTGGCGCGAGGCTATTCATGGCAACACTTCCAGGCGGGTCCTACGACACTCAATACGGCACCAGCGATTCGGATTTCCTGACGGGTGGCGGTCGCCACGACCTTTTGGTCGGCGGCGGCGGTGACGACATGCTGTTCGGCAACTGGGGCGAGGACGTGCTCGACGGCGGGACCGGCGACGATTACCTGGACGGCGGCGCGCGGTCCGACACGCTGCTGGGCGGCAGCGGCAGCGACACGCTGCTGGGCGGCACCTCCGACGACACCATCGTCGGCGGCTCGGGCGACGACCTGCTGAAAGGCGAGCACGGGCACGACCGGCTCGACGGCGGCAGCGGCAACGACATCCTGGACGGCGGCAGCGGCAAGGACGTGCTGAACGGCGGGTCGGGCGACGACACGCTGCTGGGCGGCGGCCACGACGACATCCTGAACGGCGGGTCCGGCAACGACTATCTCAGGGGCGACAACGGCAACGATATCCTGAACGGCGGTAGCGGCGACGACGTGCTGGCCGGCGGCAACGGCGACGACATCATGTTCGGCGGCAGCGGCGACGACGTGCTGCGCGGCGGCTTCGGCAACGACATCCTGACCGGCGGGGCCGGGGCCGACACCTTCGCCTTCCGCGGCGGCGGCGGCCAGGACGTGGTGATGGACTTCCAGCAGGGCGTGGACCTCCTGCTGGTCTCGCGCAACATCAACGGCCTCAGCGTGTCGAGCGCCGGCGATCTGGCGGCCCGCGTGACCGACGTCGGCGGCAACGCCGTGGTCGACCTGGGCAACGGCGACACCATCACCCTGATGAACGTGTCGGCCGAGGACATCCAGCAGAACCCGAACGCCTTCTTCGCCATCGGCTGACGGTGGCCGGCCGACGGGGGTCGGCTAACGGGGGCCGGCCGGCGCGGGGCGGGTCCCGGACGGCGAAAGGGGGCGCCGGCTTCGGCCGGCGCCCCCTTTCCGTTCCCGCCTCCGCGGCCGCTCAGCAGCAGCGGTTCATGCCGCCGCCCTTGGCGCCGTAGCGGGTGTCCTGCCGGTCGCGGAAGAACTCCTCGTAGGTCATCACCGGCTCGTCCGGATGGTTGGCGAGCCGGTGCGCCACGTAGGTGTCGTAGCAGGGGATCCCGACCATCAGCCGGCCGGTCTCCCTCAACCGGCCGAGGAACGACCTGAGCTCATGCATTGCCCGCCCCCTCCGCGGCGTAGCCGGCGGCCGGGGCCTCGCCCACCTCGCGGGCCGTGGCGTAGGGCGTGGCCAGCGCCTTGCGGACCGCGTCGATGCCGTAGACCACCATGGCCAGCACCACCGCGATGAACAGGCCGCACAGGACGGCGTCCACATAGTCGTTGAAGATGATCCGGTTCATCTCCTCGACCGTCTTGGCCGGGGCCAGGATCTGGCCCGACGCCAGCGCGTCGCCGAACTTCGAGGCGTGGGCCAGGAAGCCGATCGCCGGGTTGGGGTGGAACAGCTTCTGCCAGCCGGCGGTCAGGGTGCAGATCAGCAGCCAGGCGGTCGGCACCAGGGTGACCCAGGCGTAGCGCTGCCGCTTCATCTTGAACAGCACGACCGTGCACAGGATCAGCGCGATGGCCGCCAGCATCTGGTTGGAGATGCCGAACAGCGGCCACAGCGTGTTGATGCCGCCCAGCGGATCGACCACGCCCTGGTACAGGAAATAGCCCCAGGCGGTGACCGCCAGCCCCGTGGCGACCACGTTGGCGCCCCAGGACTCGGTGCGCTTCATCGCCGGGACGAAGGTGCCGAGCAGGTCCTGGATCATGAAGCGGCACACCCGCGTGCCGGCATCGACCGTGGTCAGGATGAACAAGGCCTCGAACAGGATCGCGAAGTGATACCAGAAGGCCATCAGCGCCTTGCCGCCGATCGCCGAGGACAGGATATGGGCCATGCCGACCGCCAGCGTCGGGGCGCCCCCGGCGCGCGACAGGATCGTGCCCTCGCCGACGTCCTGCGCCGTCTGGGCGAGCATCTCGGGAGTGATCACGAAGCCCCAGGAGCCGATGACCTGGGCCGCCTGCTCCGGCGTGGTGCCGATCAGGCTGGCCGGGCTGTTCATCGCGAAATAGAGGCCGGGCTCCAGCACGCAGGCGGCGATCAGGGCCATGATCGCGACGAAGCTCTCCATCAGCATGGAGCCGTAGCCGATCAGCCGGGCCTGGTCCTCGCTCTCGACCATCTTGGGCGTCGTGCCCGAGGCGATCAGCGAATGGAAGCCCGACACCGCGCCGCAGGCGATGGTGATGAACAGGAACGGGAACAGCGCGCCGGAGAATACCGGCCCGGTGCCGTCCACGAAGCGGCTGACCGCCGGCATCTTCAGCTCCGGCATGACGAACAGGATGCCGAGCGCCAGGCCGATGATGGTGCCGATCTTGAGGAAGGTGGAGAGATAGTCGCGCGGCGCCAGCAGCAGCCAGACCGGCAGCACGGAGGCGACGAAGCCGTAGCCGATGATGGTGAGGGCGAGCGTCTCGCCGCTGAAGGTGAACATCGGGGCCAGCGTCGGGCTCTCGCTCACGACCTGGCCGAAATATATCGCGCCGATCAGGGCGGCGAAGCCGATCACCGACATCTCGCCGATCCGGCCCGGCCGCAGGAACCGGGTATAGACGCCCATCAGCATGGCGATAGGGATGGTGGCGAAGACGGTGAAGCTGCCCCACGGGCTGTGGGCCAGAGCCTTGACCACCACCAGCGCCAGCACGGCCAGCAGGATGATCATGATCAGCAGAACGCCGAACATGGCGATCACGCCGGCCACCTGCCCCATCTCGCTGCGGATCATGTCGCCCAGCGAGCGGCCGTCGCGGCGCATCGAGACGAACAGGACGATGAAGTCCTGGACCGCGCCGGCGAACACGACGCCGACCAGGATCCACAGCGTTCCCGGCAGATATCCGAGCTGGGCCGCCAGGACGGGGCCGACCAGCGGCCCGGCCCCCGCGATGGCCGCGAAATGATGGCCGAACAGCACGTACTTGTTGGTCGGCACATAGTCCAGGCCGTCATTGTACCGGACCGCGGGCGTCCTGCGCCGGGGATCGAGCCCCAGGACGGTCCGGGCGATGAACAGGCTGTAGAACCGGTAGGACAGGAGGGCGACGCAGACGGCCGCGACGACGATCCAGAGGGCGTTGATGGTCTCGCCCCGGTTCAGGGCGATCAAGCCGAAAGCGACCGTCATCGCCAGGGTGACGGCGATCCAGATCAGCCCTTGGCCGACTGTTTGAGTGGACCTACTCATTGGAAGAGTGCCTTTCGTGGCGCTACGAACAACATCCGTCGCAGGCCAGTCGGAAAGGGCACGTCGCGGCGGATGGAACGGCCGCAATATCCGCCACATCATCGCCTTGAACAATTATACGAATGGGACAGTCCCTGCAGCTAATCGTTACTTTTTTGCACGGGTTACAGATATTTTAGTTGGGGTTTTGCCTTTTTTACTTAATTTGCTCCCATCGGGATACAGGGCGGCACCCGCCGGACTTCCGCCCGTCGGATACCGCCCCTTCCGGCCGTCTATTTCAGGCCCTGGAGATAAGCCACCAGCGCGTCCCGGTCCGCCGCGTCGGCGACGCCGTCGAAGGGCATGCGGTTGCCCTTCACCTTGCCCTGCGGGTCGGCGATGAACTGGTCGAGGGCGGCGGCGTCCCAGGTGATGCCGCTCCGCTTCATCGCCGGGGAATAGCGGAAGCCGTCGGCGGATGCGGCCTTGCGGCCGACGACCCCCACCAGCGCCGGGCCGCTGTCGGTCCCGACGCCCTTGTCGCCGTGGCAGGCGGCGCAGCTCTCGTAGACCTCCGCGCCGCGGGCTTCGTCACCCGCCCGGGCGGCCGGAGCGGCGGCCAGGAGGCCGGCCGCCGCTATCAGAACAGCTCTCATGTCCTCAGGCCTTCATCAGGTGCGTGGGGTTCTTCAGGTACTTGTTGACCACGGCGTCGGCCGCCCAATAGGACAGCGCGCCGACCGCGCCGGTCGGGTTGTAGCCGGCGTTCTGCGGGAACACCGAGGCGCCCAGGACGAACAGGTTGTGGGCATCCCAGGATTGGAGATACCGGTTGACCGCGCTGGTCGAGGGATCGGTCCCCATCGGCGTGCCGCCGGTGTTGTGGCTGGACTGGTAGGGCACCACGTCGAAGTCGCCCTTGCGCGGGTTGGCAGCGATGTGGGTGGCGCCCATCGCCTTGGCGATGCCGGCGCCCTTCTCCGTCAGGAAGGCCGACATCTTCCGGTCGTTGTCGGTCAGGTTGTAGGTCATCCGGATCAGCGGCCGGCCCAGGACGTCCCTGTAGGTCGGGTCCAGGTCCAGGTAATTGCCCCGGCTGGCATAGTTGGAGCCCTGGCAGTTCATGCTGGCGGCGCGCCGGTACCACTGCGCGGTCGCCTGCTTCCACTCCGATCCCCAGCGCGGCGTGCCCGGCGGCACCGGCCGGTTCAGGATCGGGCGGCCGTTGGTCGAGTTCAGCGCGATGTAGCCGCCGCCCAGGAAGTCCAGGTCCCTGTGGTCGAAATTGTCGCCGTTGAAGTCGTCGATCACCATGCCGAGCGAGCCGGCGCCCATGAAGGGGTTCAGTTCCTTGTCCTGGAAGAAGACGCCGACCGCGGATTGGATCTGGTGGCAGTAGTTGCGCCCGACCACGCCCTTGCCGGTCCGCGGGTCGTAGGGCCGGCCGATGCCGGAATGCAGCATCATGTGGGTATTGCCGAACACCCAGGCGGACAGCACGACGATGCCGGCCGGCTGCTCGATCTCCTCGCCGGTGCGCAGATCGACATAGACGACGGCGGTGACCTTCCTGCCCGACTTGTCGTAGACCAGCCGGCTGGCGTAGCAGCGGTCGCGGATCTCGACCTTGGCCTCCTTGGCGAGCACGGGAAGCAGCGTGGTGTTGGGGCTCGACTTGGCGTTGGCCTCGCAGCCGAACCGCTCGCAATGGCCGCAATACTGGCAGGCGCCGAGCCGGACGCCTTCCGGGTTGACGTAGGGCGCGCTCATGTTGCCCGCCGGGGCCGGGAACGGATGGTAGCCCAGGCCGGACGCCGCCTCGCCGAACATCACGCCGGCCAGCGAGGGCTTGAGCGGCTTGTTCGGATATTCGGCGCTGCGCCAGCCCTCGTAGGGGTTGCCGCCGGGATGGATCTTGCCCCGGATGTTGCCGGCCTTGCCCGACAGGCCGCACAGCTTCTCGAACCGGTCGTAGTGGCCTTCCAGTTCGTCGTAGGTGACGCCCCAGTCGGCGATCAGCATGTCGTCGGGGATCTTCTTCCTGCCGTAGCGCTCCGTCAGGTGGCTGCGCAGGGTGTGGTCGCTGGGCAGGAACCGGTAGGTCTGCGCGTTCCAGTGCGTGCCCATGCCGCCGACGCCGTCGCCCGGCAGGAAGGCGCCGAACCGGCGCATCGGCAGCGCCGTCTTGTCCGCGGAATGCCGGAAGGTGACGGTTTCCTGCGCGGGGTCCTGCATCAGCTCCTGGCGGACCGAGAAGCGCAGTTCGTCGCGGATGTTGGGCAGGGTGAAATCGTCGCCGGGAACGCGGCTGGCGCCGCGTTCCAGCGCCACGACGCTCAGCCCGGCCCTGCTCAGTTCCCGGGCCATGATGCTCCCGGTCCAGCCCATGCCGACCAGGACGGCATCGACTTCCTTCAGTTTCTTGACCATGTCTTCTGTCTCTACCCTTGATTTACTTCGAGATCGCCGGCGCGCCTTACGAGAAGTCCGCGATCGACTGCGGCTCGGCCTCGTAGCGCTTGCCGCGATAGGTCTCGATCTTGTCGGCGTAGGTCGCGGGCAGGCCCGGGTAGCCGATCATCCGCCACGACGCCATGCCGCGGTTGCCGCCATACATCGGGTCGGAGAAGAAGCCCTCCATCACCATCTGGAGCAGCGCGTTGAAGAACGGCTTGGACCCGATCGCGGCGAACTCGGCCTTGCCCGCGTCCATCGCCTTCAGGGCTTCCGCGACCTGGGGTCCGTCCAGGCCGTCCAGTTCCTTGCCGTAGGTCGCCTTGACCCAGGTGTTGGCGGCGGCGATGCCGGCCCGGAAGAACTCCAGCGGGGCCAGGGGCGACTGGTTGCCGGTCCCCGGCTGCGGGGTGCTGAACGGGCCGGACCGGTACAGGCGGGCGCCGGCGCCGTAGGCCCCGGCGAGCTGCCGGTCGATATAGGTCACGACGCCGCAGTCCGACCCAGAGGGCGACAGGTCGTCGGCCGGGATGATGGCGTCGGCGGCGGCCCCGATGAAGGCCGCTTCCGCGGCGGTCAGGACCTGCATCGGCTCCGGGACGTATTCCGGGGCGGAAGCCGCCGGCGCCGTGGCCGGGGCGGGTGCCCGGGGAGCGGCTTGCGGGGCGCCTTCCGGCGCGGCGAGGGCCTGGTCGGGGGCCGCGAAGGCCCCCGCGGTGGTCACGGCGGCGGTTCCCGCCGCGGCGCCGATCAGGAACCGGCGGCGGGGTAGTGCTTCGGTCATGTCTCTGCTGGTCCTCGATAGTGTTCGCGTGACTGTCCCGGCGGGGCTCACGCGGCCCGGATGGTCGCCAGGAACTGGCGGGCCTCGGCGCTGAGCCGGGCGGACTGGGCGGCAAGCTCGTCGGCAGACGCCACGACTTTGGTAGCCGCGCTGCCGGTCTCGTTGGCGGCCGCGGTGACCGATCCGATGGTGGAGGAGACCTCCTGGGTGCCCTGGGCCGCCTGCTGGACGTTGCGGGCGATCTCCTGCGTGGCGGCGCCCTGCTCCTCGACCGCGCTGGAGACCGAGGCGGTGATTCCGTTCAGCTCCTGGATGCGGGCGGCGATGCCGCGGACCGCGGCGGCGGCCTTCTCGGTCTCGGACTGGATCTCGCCGACCTGGGCCTGGATGTCCTCGGTCGCCTTGGAGGTCTGGGTGGCGAGCTGCTTGACCTCCGACGCCACGACCGCGAAGCCCTTGCCGGCCTCTCCCGCCCGCGCCGCCTCGATGGTCGCGTTCAGCGCCAGCAGGTTGGTTTGGGAGGCGATCTGCTGGATCATCTGGACGATCTCGCCGATCCGCTGGGCGGAGCCGGTGAGGCCCGACACTATGGCGTCGGTCACCCGGCCCTCCTCGCTGGCCTTCAGCGCCACCTGGGAGGCGTCGGAGGTCTGCCGGGCGATCTCGCCGATCGAGGAGGACAGCTCCTCGGCCGCGGTGGCGACGGTCTGCACGTTGGTCGAGGTCTGCTCGGACGCGGAGCTGACGGCCAGCGTCTGGCGCTGGGTCTCCTCGGCCGTGGCCGACATGGACTGGGCGGCGGCGCGCATGTCGCCGGCGGCGCTGGAGACGGCGTCGATGACGTGCCGGACGCTTTCCTCGAAGCTGTCGGCGAGGCGGTTCATGGCGCGCCGGCGCTCGGCCTCGGCGGCGGCGCGGTCGGCTTCCTGGCGCCCGCGCAGGGTCTCGGCCTCGACCATGGATTCCTTGAACACCTCGACCGCCTCGGCCATGGTGCCCAGCTCGTCGCGCCGGTCGCGGCCGGGGATCTCGGCGGCGGTGTCGCCCGCGGACAGGCGGCGCATCGCCTCGCGCAGCCGCTCGATCGGGCGGGTCAGGCCCCGGCCGACCATCAGCGCCATCAGGACGGCGGCGACCAGCACGGCGGCGGTGGCGGTGCCGAGATACCAGCGGGTGCCGGTCTCGACCGCGACGAAGCCGGAGATGTTCTTGACCAGCTCGACGACGGCGACGGGCTCGCCCGCGAAATTCTTCAGCTGGCCGAGATAGAGCGCCACCGGATGGCCGTCCAGCTCGGTCCGGCGCAGCATGTCGGCGCCGCCGAGCGCCGCGGCCAGCTCCTCCGGGGTCGCCAGGGTCTTCCCGGCGAGGCTGCTGCCCAGCGTGGCGAAGGCGTCGCCCTGCATCCGGTGGACCGCGAAATCGACGCCGAACCGGGACTTGATCCCGTCGACGAAGGCCGGGCCGAAGGTGATGCCGATGTCGATCGCGCCGACGAACCGGCCGTCGCGGGTGACCGGACCGACGCTGTAGACGCCGAGATTGTCGCGGCCGGGCTCGATCCCGGTGACGCCGCGCCCGCTCTGGTTGACCAGCGCCACCGTGCGCCGGCGCTGCGAGACGTCGTCGCCGAAGCTCTTGGGATCGTGGACCCGGTAGGTCGTGATCCCCGGCGGCTTGGTGAAGGACCAGGGACCCACGCCCAGGGTCTTGGACGCCTTCTGCGCCTGGGCCAGCGTGGCACCCAGCGCGTCGCGGTCGTCCGCGTCCAGGGCCGCCTGGACATCGGGAAGATTGCCGACCACGGCGGCCACCGCGGCGGCGGTGCGGCCCTCGTACTCGAAGGCGGCGATCACGCTTTCGTACTGAAGCCGCATCTCGCGTTCCAGGGCGAGGCTGGTGACCTCGTTCTGCTTCATCGTCGCGAAGATGCAAAGAACGCCGGAGGCGACGGCGGCGGTCGCCGAAATGGCGACGACCAGCCTCATGGCGATGGAGCGGATTTGAAACATGCGCTGTACTTCCTGATCGGGCGCTGGACAGGACGACCAAGAGGAGGCGTCGCCGCGGGAAAATCAGCCGCGCGCCGCCCATTTCGGAGTTCGTCGGGCGGGATCTTCAGCAGCAAATCCTTGCCGAATAAATAACGTTCCAATGGATTTGACGGGTAATCTCAGCTTCTTATTATTACTTAAGGGATAACCGGAACAATACCTAAATTCCAGTATTTCATCCAACATAACTTTCATGCCTGCATGGCGATGCAAATCTCTGGTGGATGCACAAAAAACATGCTTCGACCGTCCTGATCCATGTCCGACGGACAGCATCACCCTCATCTGAAAGTCAGAGGCTCGCGAACTGAATATCCTGGTAGGAGAACCACACGGTTTTACTTTCCGTTTACCTTAAAACGGAAAATGAGTCTCAAGTTCAGGATTGACAGCTTTGCCGGCATCGCTCTAATCCGTTCAAAGGAATTTCAAAAGAGCCATTCATTAAAAGGGATTTCTCGTTGGCCATGCCAACCGTCTTCATCAGCTACGCGCGGGTCGACGATACCCTGCCTCCGAAAGGGACGGACGAGGATGGATGGATCTCCTATTTCCACGAGGCGCTGAGCTACGGCCTCAAGGCCTGGGGCCGCAGCGACCTGAAAATCTGGCGCGACGCGTACGAGATCGACGGGTCCCAGGATTTCCAGAGGCGCATCGAGCAAGGGGTGGACGGCTGCGATATCTTCCTGGCGGTCCATTCCACGGAATATTACGAGCGCGACTGGTGCCGGAAGGAGCTGGAGCGCTTCCATGCCCGGACCGCCAACCCGCCGCCCGGCCGGGAATGCCTGATCAGGATCGGGATCCACGATGTTCCCCGGGACCGGTGGCCCGCCGAGTTCGACGGGCGGACCGGCTTCGACTTCTTCAGCGGAAACCTGCAATCCGGCGATTACCAGCCTTTCTACTGGTTCGGCACCATAGCCAAGAGCCTTTACCTGGAGCGTCTCAGGGAACTGGTCACCGCGATCAACCGGCTGGTGCCCCGGGCGCAAGCCGCCGGGGAAACGGCCGGCCGGGCACCTGCGGAAGCCGCCGCCAAGCCCGGCGGTCCCGTCGTCTTCGTGGCCTGGACCGCCGCCGACATGGCGGATGCGCGGGCGCGGGTCGTCGCCGAACTGGCCGCCCGGGGCTTCACGCCCCTGCCGCTGGAACCGCAACCGCTGCCCGACCCCGCGGCGGCCAAGCTGCTGGCCCAGCAGACCATCGACCGCGCCGAGGCGCTGGTCCACCTGATCGGCGAGCAGGAGCATATCGAAGGAACGGACGGAACGGCCCACAGGCACCTGGTCCGCCGCCAGCTGGAATGGTCGGGCTCCAGGGTCGACGAGGCGGCCCCGCCGGGAACGCCCTGCCGCATCCTCTGGCTGCCTTCCTTCGCGGGGCTGCGCGATGGCGACGGGCGGACGGTCCACCGCCCGGACGCCATGGCGCTGCTGAACCGGTTCTGCGCGCCGCGGGACAGCGACGTGCCGGAGAACGGCGACCTGCTGACCTTCATCCAGGTCCTGACGGCACGGCTGCGGCCCGGCGACGGCCCTGAATCCGGCAGCGCCGGGGAAGAGGAGGACGAGCCCGGGCTGCTCGCCGTGTGGGCCGATCCGGTGGACGCGACGGAGGCGGTCGCGGTTGCCCGCAGCCTGAAGGCGGACGGCCTGAAGCCCAGGATCCCGGATTTCGACTCCGCGGACCCGATCGACGTCCAACTGGCCGGGATCCTGCCGCGGATAGCGTCCGTGGTCATTTGCTGGCGCGACGGCCCCGCGGAGACCGTCCGCGCGCTGCTCAAGACCCTGCGCCGCCCGCGCCCGCCGGGAGCGAGGAAGCGCCCCGCCCCCGCGCTGTGGCTGGTGAAGATACCCGGAAGCGCCGATGCCGAGGCGGCCAAGGCCCGGTTCTTCGACGGCGACCTGGAGGAGGCCGAGATCGACGACCCGCGCCGGGCGGCCGAAGCCCTGGGCCTGCTGGTGCGGCAGGTCCGCGACGGAGCGGCACGATGAGCGGCGCCGTTCCCTGGTGCTCGGCGGAGCGCCCGTTCCCCGGCCTCCGGCCGTTCCAGAAGCAGGACGCCGACTGGTTCTTCGGCCGGGATGCCCAGAGCACGGCCTTGTACCGGCTGGTCCGCGAGTCCCGGTTCGTCGCCGTGGTCGGCGCGTCGGGAAGCGGCAAGTCGTCGCTGGTCAAGGCGGGGCTGCTGCCGCGCCTGGAACACGTCTCATCCCTTCTCGGTCCGCCCTGGCACCTGTTCGAGACCCGCCCCGGCAACGCCCCGATCCGCCGGCTGTCGGAGGTCCTGGCCGGCCTCGACCCGGAAACCCGCGGCACCCCGCCGGGGCCGGCCGGCGAGGCCGACGACCGGCGCATCGCCCGCTTCTCCGACCGGCAGGAGCGGCTGGGCCTGGCGCGCTGGGGCATCGCGCCGCTGCTGAACGGCAGGTCCGACGGCCTGGCCCGGGCGCTGGACCTCGCCCCGGACGCGTCGGCGGCCGGGCGCGTCCTGCTGGTGGTCGACCAGTTCGAGGAGCTGTTCCGGTTCGGCGAGGAGGCCGGGGGGGAGGAGCGCGCCGCCCGGCGCGAGGAGGCCCGCGCCTTCGTCGAGCTCCTGCTGCGCGGGGCGGGCGATCCCGACGGCAGGCTGACCGTGCTGGTCACCATGCGGTCCGACTTCTTCGGCGACTGCGGCCGGTTCCAGGGGCTGGCCGAGGCGGTCAGCGCGTCCCAATACCTGGTGCCCCAGCTCGACCGCGAGTCTCTGGTCCCGATCATCCGCCGGCCGGTCGAGCGGGCGGGCGCCGGGATCGACCCGCGGCTGGTCCAGACGCTTCTGCTCGACCGGGAGGAGAACGACCGCCTGCCGGTCCTCCAGCACGCCCTGATGCGGCTGTGGTCGATCGCCGGGGAGCGCCCCGGAGTCCGCCACCTCGCCCTGGAGGATTACCGGCGGATCGGCGGGCTGGAGGAGGCGCTGTCGCGCCACGCCGAGGAGGTCCGCAAGGAAATCGAGGGCTGGACCGCCGACGGACCCACTGGCGCCCCCGCCGCGATCCTGGTCGAGCGCCTGTTCAAGGAATTGACCGACACCGACCGGCAGAACCGGGCGATCCGGCGGCGGCGCACCGTGGCCGAGCTGGAGGCGGTCGCCGCCGCCGGCCCGGACGGCGGCATCGACCCGGCGCGGGCGGCCGCGCTGCGCCGCGTGATCGACCGGTTCCGCGACCCGGACTGTTCCTTCCTGGTGCCGTCGCCCGCCGAGGTCCCGGAGCTTACCGGCGAGCACCAGATCGATATCGGGCACGAGGCGCTGATCCGCCGCTGGCGGGCGATCGCCGGCGAGGCGCCGAACGCGAACGACGGCGAGGCGGAACAGTGGCGCCGGCTCGGCTGGCTGGAGCAGGAGCGGCGCGACGGCGACAGCTGGCGGCTGCTGCTCTCGGCGGCGCAGGAGTGGGACAGGACCCCGTCGGCGGGCAAGCCGGGCAAGCTGCTTCCCGAGACCGCGGAGAGGAAGCGCTGGCGCGCCCGGGTCAACGCGACGGCGGCCTGGGCGGACCGCCACGGCGGCGGGCTGGCGCTGGTGGACGCCTTCCTGGCGGCCTGCGAGAAGGCGCGGCTGCGCCGGCGGACCTGGGCCCGGCTCATGGCCGGCGCGCTGGTCGCGACGGTCTGCGCCATCGTGGCGGCGGGCTTCATGGCCTTCGAAAGGGTGTCGGAGGAGCGCAACCACGCGATGGAGCTGGCGCTCCGCTATTCCGACCGGCTGGCCGACGACGCGCTCCGCGAACTGGGCACCGGGGAGACCCGGGCGGCGGCGAACCTGATCGCCGAGGCCTTTCCCGACTGGGTGGACGATCCGCTCCCCTGGCGGGACACCCTGCCCCACCGGGCGCTGGAGCAGATCCTCGCCAGCCGGCCGGCGGCACGGGGAGACTGGCTGCTCGAAAAGAACGGCAACGCGGTCTTCGCGCTGTCGCCGGACGGGCGCCATGTCGCGGCCGGTTCGCTGGACAGGCAGTCCGTTTCCCTCTGGGACGCCGCGAGCCGGTCGCTGGTCTGGGAGACCCCGGAGCCTCCGGAAGAGACGTTCCGGTTCCACGCCTTTCCCTCGCTCGCGTTCAGCCCGGACGGCAATCGGTTGACCACGCCTTGGGCCGAGGGAAAGGTCAGGGTCTTCGAGACCGCGACCGGCGAAGTGGTCGCGGAGTTCGAGGGGCATGGCGGGGACGTGAACGCGGTCGCGATGAACCCGGCGGGAGACCGCGTCGCCAGCGCGGGGGACGACCGCACCCTCCGGCTCTGGCGGATCGGCGCCGCGGGCGCCGAGGCGGTGGTCCGGCACAACGCCGGGGTGACGGCTGTCGCATGGTCGCCCGACGGACGCCGGGTCGCGACCGCGACCGAATACGGCCTCGTCACCGTCCTCGACGTGGCCGGCCCGGAGCCGCGGGTTCTGGGGAAGACCGCGCCCCGCTCGGCTTTCATCACCGCCCTGCGGTTCTCGCCCGACGGCGGAACGCTCGCGGTCGGCGACGCCCGCGGCCAGGTTTTCCTCGGCCCCGTCCGGCCGGACGGCCTGATGGCGGAACCCGTGGTCATCGAGGCGCATACGAGCGCGATACAGGACCTCCTGTTCACCGACGGCGGCAAGCTGCTGCTTACCGGCGGATGGACCGACGGCGCCGCCGCCTGGAACGCCGTCACCGGACAGGCGCTGGGTGTCTTCGAAGACTTCCACGGCGTCGACGTGATGGCCCAGCCGGCGGGAACCGCCGATCTCGTCCTGGTCATGAATCACGGCGTCGTGGCGGTGAGGGAGTTGGACGCCCTGACTCCTCCGAAGAACCGCCTTCGGATACCCGAGTCGAGGGCGTTTGTGATCGCCGCGGGAAAGTCGGGACCCGTCTCGATCCGGTGGGATAGCAGATCGGGCCTGGAGTACCGGGCCGGTTCCGCATCAGGGACCACGCAGGCGATACTGCCGAGCGGCGGTCGCAATCCGGCCCGAATGGCGCTGAGCGCCTCCGGCGGATTCACGGCGCTTCAGTTCGCGGAGACCGTCGAGATCGCGCCTCCCGGAGGGGAGCCCTGGGTCATCGACGCGGCCGACTGGGCGCCCGACGGAACTCTCGTCAGCGACGACGGTCGGCGCGTCGTCGGATGGAATGCGGACCGGATCCGCGTCTGGGACGCCGGGTCGGAACAGCCATCCGACGTCGCCCTTCCCGAGGCCGGGATATCGGCGATCGCCATGGATGCTTCGGGGAAGTCCCTGGCTTTCGGCACGGAAAGCGGGCGGGCGGGTCTCGTCGATCTCGACGAGAGGCGGGAACTCTGGTCCTTCGGTGTCTTCGAAGCCAGGATCGCGGCCATCGCCCTCTCCCCTGAAGACGGTATCGTCGCCGTGAGCGCGTTCGGAGAGACGCCGGAGCGGAACGCGACGGCGATCCTCGACCCGCGCCCCGGGCGGCCGGCCGTCACGACGGTCGGCGGGTTCGGCGGCATGACCACGCTGGCCTTCATGGACGGCGGCGAAACGCTGGTCGGATCGGACGGAAACAATGTCGCGGCCGCGCGGACATGGGACGGTGTCCGGGTCGCCAGCGGCGGCGGCTATGACGTCCCGGACATCTTCAAGCTCGTGAATGCCGGCGGAGAGGGTCCGATCCCGGCGCTGGGCAGCAACGGGGAGATCCTGAGCCTGGACCGGAAGACGCTCGGCATATCGGTATCGGTCGCCGCGGAGGAGTCGGACATACGGGATGCCTGGATCACCGGCGCCGGCGGAACGGCCAGCGCCATAACGCTCGAAGGCCGCGCGCATCACTGGAAGGGTGGCTCTCCCTGGCCGGCGGTTTCCCGGACCTTCGAGCCGGGATCGACCCTGATCCCGCTGCCGTCCGGATCGCTCCTGGTCGGCGTCGCCCAGGGCGTCGCGATCTGGGACCCCGACCGCGACTCCGTCGAGCCGGTGCCGCGGACCGGGCCGGCGATGCCGCGCGCCGTGGCCCTGGCCCCGGATGCCGGGAGCATCGTCGTTGTCCGGAGCGACGGGGCGGTGGACCATCTCTCGCTCCCCGACGGCCGCCTGCTGAGATCCCTGGGCCACGCCGACGAGGAACCCGCGATGGTGCTGACCGACGGCACGACTGCGGTCCTCCACCAGCCCGACAGGATGCGGGGCTGGCGTCTCTCGGACGGCGCCGAGATCGCCTTCGTCAGGCCGGAGCAGGGTCTCGCCCGGACGGGCCTTTCCGTGCGCTTCGGGAGACCGCGTCCCGTCATGGGGGGGTACGGGAACGGCCGCGTCCTCGTCGCGGGCCGGACCGGAGCCGTCGAGGTCTGGGTGCCCGGGCCGGACGCCGGTTGGCGGTCGGAATGGTGGCGGGCCGCCCGGGCGGAGAACGTCGTCCCGCTGCAATCCGGAGGTGCTCCCGACACCGTCGTGAGTTCGAGCGCGACCCGGATCAGAAGCCGCTTCGGCGGAAGCACGAGCGACAATTCCGTCAATCTGCTCCGCCTCTGGTCGCCGGGCCTGGACCGGGTGCTGGCCCATGCCGCTGTCCTGGGCCAGCCGGTCTCCCTTCGGATCGAGGATGGCCGATGGCATGTCCTGGTCCAGCGCGCCGGTGCCCTGCATGTCGAGACGGTGACGCCCCATGACTCGGACCTCAAGACGCTCCTGGGCGAACTGCGCGCCTTGCGGGCCGAGGGGCTGGCGGAGTTCACGCCAGAGGAGCGTGCGCGGTACCGGGTCGATCCGCTGACCTCGCAGGCGCAGCCGGACCGGCAGGACCCCTCCGCCCCCTCCTTGCCGGGGAACCGGGGCGGTTCCTTGCCGGGCGCGGCACCGGCGAACCGCGACGGCACCCCGATAGATCGGTAAGCCCGCTCCGGGCCGTTCCCCGGAATCCCATTCGACTTATCCGATTATGGAAAACGCTCCGGTGGGTGATTAACCAATTATCGATCGGCTAAGGCGGAACCGCAGCTCCATCGGTTTCGAATAATACATATTCGCGAGAACTCCTAATACATTTGCATATATTGAGGGTAAAATTTTCTTTGTACCTTGACACCTGATGACGATGTCTGTGAATTCGGCAAATGAAACGCACAACAACGCAAGTACCCGCTCACTAGTCTGTCGTCTGTTCATCCTCTTTTTGGTCACAGCCTGATCACAACTATACCTGGAGCGAAATAATTCTTCGCGCCGGCCAGCATGCCCGGATTTCGATCCGAGGCTAAGGAGACTTCCATGGCATATTCTCCCCTGAAGCTCAGTTCCCTGGCCAAGTCGGCCGTTCCCGGCGTCGGCAACACCAAGCCGACCAACCTGCTGTGGGTCGACGACAATGCCTCGGGCGGCGGCAACGGCTCCTCAGCATCGCCGTTCAAGACCATCCAGGCGGCGGTCGACAAGGCGACGCCCGGCACCGCGGTCATGGTCAAGTCCGGCACCTACAAGGGAAGCGTGTCGCTGGACGACGCGAGCGGAACCGCGGGCAAGCCGGTCTGGCTGGTTTCGGCCGACGGCCAGGGTGCGGCGAAGATCATCGCGTCCTCGGGCAAGCCCGGCATCTCCGCCTACGGCGAGGATTATCTCGTCATCAAGGGCTTCACGATCCAGGGCGGGACCGAGGGCATCAAGCTGACCCAGAGCGGCAGCCACCTGAAGAACATGACGACCAACATCGTCATCGAGGACAACCATATCAGCGGCTCCAGCATCGACGGCATCAAGCTGGCCCAGGCCCGGTATGTCGCGGTGACCGGCAACACCGTCGAGAATTTCGGCCGGGAGGAGGGGATCGACAACGTCTATGTCCGGGACGCCGTGATCGCCTACAACGACATCAGCGACGCCACCAAGGCCGGCAACCGTTCGGGCATCACCGTCAAGGCCGGCTCGGAAGATATCAAGATCCTCTACAACGACATCAGCGACGTGCTCGACGGCATCATCATCGGCGGCTACAGCTCGCAGCCCGGCAAAGTCTATCCCGGCGACATCGACTACCAGGCCAAGGACATCACGGTCTCCGGCAACCACGTCTACGACCTCGCCAAGCGCGCGGTCAACGTCCTGGGCGGCAACGACAGCGTCATCGCCGACAACAAGTTCGACCCGAACAACAGCTATCCCACGGTGGTGAACGTCGCCTCGGACAACCACGGCAACCGGTCGGAGGACATCCGCATCCTCGACAACATCGTGGAAGCCTCGAAGTGGCTGACGGTCCAGTCCGGCAACTCGTCGGGCCTCGTCAACGACGGGAACACCCAGGACGGGAGCTTCGACGGCGGCGGCGGGCTGACCCTGCTCGGCATCGGAGCGGACGCGCTGAGCTATTAAAGGAGATTTGGGAGGAGCGGGCCGGGGAGTAATGCCGGTCGTCGGCGTCCAGGTCGGAGTCTTCCTTGGCCAGCGGAAAACGGCTGGATGCCGCTTCCACGGTTGCCTGTGCTTGGCTGGGAAAACATGGCGCCGGAGGCCGGCTCGCGAGGCGGGAGCGGGCGGCACTTTCAATCTGCCGCCTTCCGACTTTCAATCGGTCGGCGGTTGGCTTTCAATTGGCCGGGGTCGTACTTTCAATTGGTCGGAGCTTTTCGGTGGTACGGGCGGTCATCCGAGGCCCCGGCGGCTGGCCGGGGCGTGCGGCGATCGCTTCGCCCTCGGTCTCGTCCTGTATGACCACGACAAGGCCGTGCCCTTCGGCGAACGCCTGTTCGCCGTGCCGATCTCAACGCTTTGGCGGTGAGTTGCCGGGTGCCCGTTTCGGTCGCTTGGGGGGAAGGATGGTGCCGGTTGTCAGATTTGAACTGACGACCTACCGCTTACGAAGCGGGTGCTCTACCACTGAGCTAAACCGGCGTCCGTGCCTTGAGCACCGGTTCCTACCCGGTTCCGCCGCGGGGATCAAGCGTTTTTCGGTAAGAAGCGCATTCCGGGCGGCCTTAACATCTTCCTTACATCCCTTGATCTTGCGCTTACCACCGGCCCGGAAAACCGCATGGAGAATTAACGCGGGTCCCCGCTAGCCTGGTCTCCTGTTTATTCAGGGAGACTTGCAGACATGCTCGACCTCGTGTTCCTGGCCCTGGCGCTGGCGTTCTTCGCGGCGTCGGACCGGCTGGCCGGCGCGCTGGAACGATTGTGAGCGCCGCCGTGTCGATCGACCTCATCCTCGGCGGCATCGTCGCGGCCGGGCTGCTGGCGTATCTGGGCTATGCCCTGCTGCGCCCGGAACGGTTCTGAGCGGAGGAACCGGACATGGACTCCGCCGGACTTCTCCAGATCGCCCTTTATCTCGTCATCCTCACCGCCGCGACGCCGATCCTGGGCGGCTACATGGCCCGCGTGTTCGGCGACGGCCCCGCCCCGTTCGACCGGGCGCTGGGCCCCGTCGAGCGCACCCTGTACCGCCTGTGCGGCGTCGATCCCCGGGCGGAGCAGCACTGGACCGGCTATGCCGCCTCGCTGCTGGCGTTCAACCTGCTGGGACTGCTGCTGCTCTACGCGCTGCTGCGCCTCCAGGACTGGCTGCCGCTGAACCCGCAGGGCATGGCCGGCATGGATGCCGACCTCGCCTTCAACACGGCGGTCAGCTTCACCACCAACACCAACTGGCAGGCCTATGGCGGCGAGGCGGCGCTCGGCTATCTCGCCCAGATGGCGGGCCTGACCGTGCAGAACTTCGTCTCCGCCGCGACCGGCATCGCCGTGCTGATGGCGCTGATCCGTGGGTTCGCCCGACGCGGCAGCCGGACAGTCGGCAATTTCTGGGCGGACCTGGTGCGCGGCACGCTGTACCTGCTGCTGCCCCTTTCCTTCGCCATGGCGCTGTTCCTGGTCTGGCAGGGCGTGCCGCAGAACCTGGACGCCTATGTCACCGCCGAGACCCTGGAAGGCGGGCGCCAGCTGATCGCCCAGGGGCCGGCGGCGTCCCAGGTCGCGATCAAGCAGATCGGCTCGAACGGCGGCGGCTTCTTCGGCGTCAACTCGGCGCACCCTTACGAGAACCCGACGCCCGGCTCCAACCTGGTGCAGATGCTGTTCCTGCTGCTGGTCGCGGCCGGGCTGACCGACAGTTTCGGCCGGATGGTCGGCGACCGCCGCCAGGGCCGGGCGATCTTCGCCGCCATGGCGATCATGCTGGTGGCCGGCATCGCCGTCGCCGCATGGTCGGAAGCGGGCAACATGGAAGGCAAGGAGGTCCGCTTCGGCATCGCCAACTCCGCCCTGTGGGCGGTCGCCACCACCGCCGCGTCCAACGGCTCGGTCAACGCCATGCATGACAGCTTCATGCCGCTGGGCGGCATGGTGCCGATGGTCAACATGATGCTGGGCGAGGTGGTGTTCGGCGGCGTCGGCGCCGGCCTTTACGGCATGATGATCTTCGTCCTGCTGGCGGTCTTCATCGCCGGGCTGATGGTCGGCCGCACGCCGGAATATCTCGGCAAGAAGATCGAGGCGCGGGAGATCAAGCTGGCCATGATCGCGGCGCTGACGGTGCCCTTCGGGGTGCTGGGACTCTCATCCCTGTCGCTGGTCGTGCCCGACGCCGCGGCCTCGATCCAGGATCCGGGACCGCACGGCCTGTCGGAACTGCTCTACGCCTACGCGTCGGGCACCGGCAACAACGGCTCGGCCTTCGGCGGCTTCGGCGCCGACACCCTCTTCCACAACACGGCGATCGGGTTCGCCATGCTGTTCGGCCGCTTCCTGGTGATCCTGCCGGTGCTGGCGATCGCCGGGAGCCTCGCCGCCAAGAGGACGCTGCCGGCATCCGCCGGTACCTTCCCGACCCACGGTCCGCTGTTCGTCGGGCTGCTGGTCGGCACCGTCCTGATCGTCGGCGGCCTGACCTTCTTCCCGGCGCTGTCGCTGGGGCCGGTCGCCGAACATCTGGCGCTCCCCCCGGGCGCCCCCTTCGCGGACATGAACCAATGAGCCACCGCACTTCCGAGATTTCCCTGTTCGACGCCGGCATCGCGGCGCAGGTGGCGGGTGCTGCCGTGCGCAAGCTCGACCCGCGCGAGCTGGCCCGCAACCCCGTCCTGTTCGTGACCGCCGTGGTGGCGGTGCTGACCACCGTCCTGTTCGTCCGCGACTTGGTCATCGGCGGCGGGGGCGGCGGCGATGAGGGCGCCGCCGGCCTCGCGGTGGCCGGCCAGATCACGGCCTGGCTGTGGGTCACCGTGCTGTTCGCCAACTTCGCCGAGGCGGTCGCCGAGGGTCGGGGCAAGGCCCAGGCGGCCAGCCTGCGCCGCACCAAGACGGAGACCGCCGCCCGCAGGCTGGCCGACCCGGCCGCGGCGGAGTGGCAGTCGGTCCCCGCCGCCAGCCTGCGGGCCGGCGACTTCGTGGTGGTGGAGGCGGGCGAGGTGATCCCCGGCGACGGCGACGTGGTCGCCGGCATCGCGACGGTGGACGAATCCGCCATCACCGGCGAGTCCGCCGCCGTCATCCGCGAGAGCGGCGGCGACCGCTCGGCGGTAACCGGCGGCACTCGCGTCGTGTCGGACCGGATCGTGGTCCGGATCACCGTCAACCCGGGCGAGAGCTTCCTGGACCGCATGATCACGCTGGTCGAGGGCGCCAAGCGCCAGAAGACCCCCAACGAGATCGCGTTGAACATCCTGCTGGCCGGCATGACCATCATCTTCCTGGTGGTCGTGGTGACGCTGGAAGCCTTCGCCCGCTATTCCGGAATCAGCCTGCCCGTGGTGTTCCTGGTGGCCCTGCTGGTCACGCTGATCCCGACCACTATCGGCGGACTGCTGTCGGCGATCGGCATCGCCGGCATGGACCGGCTGGTGCGCTTCAACGTCATCGCCAAGTCCGGCCGCGCGGTCGAGGCGGCGGGCGACATCGACACGCTGCTGCTGGACAAGACCGGAACCATCACCCTGGGTGCCCGGCAGGCGGCGGAGTTCGCCCCCGTCTCCGGCGTGGACGAGCGCGACCTGGCGGAGGCCGCCTTCCTCGCCTCGCTGGCCGACGACACGCCGGAGGGCAAGTCGATCGTGGCGCTGGCCGGGCGCCGGTTCGGCTTCCAGCGGGTGGAGACCTCGGACTTCGCCTTCGTCCCCTTCACCGCGCAGACCCGGATGAGCGGCGTGGACATGCCGTCCGGGTTCGGCGCGGAACCGGTCAGCATCCGCATCAGCATCCGCAAGGGCGCCGCCGACGCGATCGCCCGCCATGTCGGGGAGGGCGCCGTGCCGCGCGACCTGCGCCAGGCGGTCGAGCGGATCGCCAAGGCCGGCGGCACGCCGCTGGTCGTGGCGAAGGGCGGCCGGGTGCTGGGCGCCATCCACCTGAAGGACATCGTCAAGCCGGCGATCCGGGAGCGTTTCGCGACGCTGCGCCGGATGGGCATCCGGACCGTCATGATCACCGGCGACAACCCGCTGACCGCCGCCGCGATCGCCGCCGAGGCCGGGGTGGATGATTTCCTGGCGGAGGCCACGCCCGAGCGCAAGCTGGAGCTGATCCGGCAGGAGCAGGCCGAGGGCAAGCTGGTCGCCATGTGCGGCGACGGTTCCAACGACGCGCCGGCGCTGGCCCAGGCCGACGTGGGCGTCGCCATGAACACCGGCACCCAGGCGGCCCGCGAGGCCGGCAACATGGTGGACCTGGAGAGCGACCCGACCAAGCTGATCGAGATCGTGATGATCGGCAAGCAGCTGCTGATGAGCCGCGGCGCGCTGACCACCTTCTCCATCGCCAACGACGTGGCGAAGTACTTCGCCATCGTCCCGGCGCTGTTCGTGGCGGCCTATCCCCAGCTGGAGGCGCTGAACGTGATGGGCCTGGGCAGCGCCTCCAGCGCGATCCTGTCGGCGATCATCTTCAACGCCCTGGTCATCGTGGCGCTGATCCCGCTGGCCCTGAAGGGCGTCCGCTACCAGCCGGCGGGAGCCGCCAGCCTGCTGCGGCGGAACCTGCTGGTCTATGGGCTGGGCGGGCTCGTCGTGCCGTTCATCGGCATCAAGCTGATCGACCTGGGCGTCAACGCCCTGGGCCTGGTCTGAGGAAAGAGAGAATGTTCAAGGAACTGAAGCCGGCGCTGAAGATGCTGGCCGTGCTGACACTCATCACCGGCGTGCTCTACCCGCTGGCCGTCACCGGGATCGCCGGCGTGCTGTTTCCGGTCCAGGCCCATGGCAGCCTGGTGCAGCGCGACGGCAAGACCGTCGGCTCCGCGCTGATCGCCCAGCCCTTCGCCCGGCCGGAGCATTTCCAGCCCCGACCCTCGGCGGTCGGGTACGAGGCCGCCGCCTCCGGTGCCTCCAACCTGGGACCGTCCAGCGGGAAGCTGGCCGAGGATGTCCGGGACCGGACTGCGGCCCAGCAGGCGGCCAACCCGGATGCCGCCGCGCGCGGGCCGGTTCCGGTCGAACTGGTGGCGGCGTCGGGCAGCGGGCTCGACCCGCATCTATCGCCGGAAGCCGCGCTGTGGCAGGTACCGCGGATCGCGAAGGCGCGCGGAATTCCCGAGGCCGACCTGCGGGCGCTGGTCGCCCGCCTGACGGAGGGCAGGACACTGGGCGTTTTCGGCGAGCCGCGCGTTAACGTGCTGATGCTCAACCTCGCTCTCGACGGGACCTGATGGCCGAAACCGACCGACCCTCGCCCGAAGCGCTGCTCGCGGAAGCCAACCGCGAGCGGCGCGGCCGCCTCAAGGTCTTCCTGGGCGCGGCACCCGGCGTGGGCAAGACCTACGCCATGCTGGAAGCGGCGCGCGACCAGAGGCTCGACGGGGTGGACGTGGTCGTCGGGATTGTCGAGACCCATGGAAGGCACGACACCGAGGCCCTGCTCGACGGGCTGGAGGTGCTGCCGCGCCGGCCGGTCGAGTACCGCGACCTGACCTTCCGCGAGATGGACCTGGACGCCATCCTGAAGCGCCGGCCGAGGCTGGCGCTGGTGGACGAGCTGGCGCACACCAACGTCCCCGGCAGCCGGCACCTGAAGCGGCACCAGGACGTCGAGGAGATCCTGGCCGCCGGGATCGACGTCTATTCGACCCTCAACATCCAGCACCTGGAAAGCCTGAACGACGTCGTCGAGCGCATCACGGGCATCCGGGTGCGCGAGACGGTGCCCGACGGCGTGCTCCAGACCGCCGACGAGATCGAGCTGATCGACCTGCCGCCGCAGACGCTGATCAAGCGGCTGGCGGAGGGCAAGGTCTATGTCCCGGACCAGGCCCGGCGCGCGATCGACCATTTCTTCTCCGCCGGGACCCTGACCGCGCTGCGGGAGATGGCGCTGCGCGCCGCCGCCGAGCGGGTCGACGCGCAGATGGTCAACTACATGCGCGCCCACGCGATCCCGGGGCCGTGGCCGACCCGCGAGCGCATCCTGGCCTGCGTCGGCGACGGCGGGGCGGTGATGCGGCTGGTGCGCACCGCCAAGCGGACGGCGGACCGCCGCCAGGCGCCGTGGATGGCGGTTCATGTCGAGACCTGGCGCCATGCCGCGTTGCCGGAGGAGGCCAAGAACCGGATCTCGGATGCCCTGCGGCTCGCCGGGCAACTGGGCGCCGAGACCAGGGTGATCCAGGGCGAGTCCGTCGTCGCCGAGCTGCTGGACTTCGCCCGCGCCCGCAACGTCAGCCAGATCATCGCCGGCCGGCCGCGCGGCGGCAGGCTGCCGTTCCTGCGCCGGCGCAACGTCACGGCGGAGCTGCTGGCCCGCGCCGACAGCTTCGACGTGACGGTGGTCGGCGGCGAGGACGAGGGGGAGGCCAAGCCGCCGCCGGCCGCTACCCGCAGGAAGCGCCTGGACTGGACCGGCTACGCCGTCGCGGCCGTGGCGACCGCGGCGGCCTCGGCCTGCGGCTACGGCCTCAGCCTGTTCCTGGACCTGCCCAACATCTCGCTGATTTACCTGATGGCGGTGCTGCTGGTCGCGATCCGCCACGGGCTGGGACCGTCGATCGCCGTGTCGGTCGCCAGCTTCATGGCGTACAACTTCTTCTTCACCGACCCGCTGTTCACCTTCGACATCGCCGACACGCGGAACATCCTGACGGTGGTGTTCTTCTTGGTCACGGCCTTCATCACCAGCAACTTGGCCGCCCGTGTCCGCTCCCAGGTGGAGGCGACCCGGCTGAGCGCCCGGCGGACCGCCAACCTCTACGACTTCAGCAGCCGGATCGCGGCGGCGGCCGACCAGGACGACGTGCTGTGGGCCGTGGTCCATCACGTGGCGTCCACGCTGCGCGGCCGATCGCTGGTCCTGCTGCCGGAGGACGGCCGGCTCGCCGTCCGGGCCGGCTTCCCGCCGGAAGACAGGCTGGACGACAAGGCGCGGGCCGCCGCCGACTGGGCCTGGACCAACGCCCAGCCGGCCGGCCGGGGCTCCGCCACGCTGCCGACCTCGGACTGGCTGTTCCTGCCGCTGAAGACCGGGCGCGGGCCGGTCGGCGTGCTGGGCGTCCAGATCGAGGCCGCGGGCCGGCTGCTCTCGCCGGAGGAGAGCCGACTGCTCGACACCCTGGCCGACCAGGCCGCCCTGGCGATCGAGCGCACCAACCTGGTGGCCGACATCGAGCATGCGCGCTTGGCGACCGAGACCGAGCGCCTGCGCTCCGCCCTGCTCTCCTCCCTGTCGCACGACCTGCGCACGCCGCTGGTCTCGATCCTGGGGGCCGCCTCCAGCCTGGTCTCCTACGAGGGGACGCTGAACCCCGCCGACCGGCTGGAACTGGCCCAGACCATCCAGGAGGAGGCCGAGCGGCTGAACCGCTTCGTGCAGAACCTGCTGGACATGACGCGGCTGGGTTCCGGGCAACTCCGGCCCCGCGCCGACTGGGTCGACCTGCGCGACATCGTGGCGTCCGCGATCGAGCGGGCGAAGAAGCTTCTGCGCCGCCGCACGGTCAAGGTCGAGATCGACCCCTTGGTGCCGCTGCTGCGCCTGGACCCGATGCTGATGGAGCAGGTCGTCTTCAACCTGATCGACAATGCGTGCAAATACTCGCCGCCGGGAACGCCGGTCACCGTCTGGGCGGTCGCGCGCGGGGACCAGGTCATCGTCGAGGTGTGCGACCAGGGGCCGGGAATATCCCCGGAGGACCGCGAGCGGATCTTCGACATGTTCTACCGCGTCGAGGAGGGCGACAGCCGCACGGCGGGAACCGGCCTGGGCCTGGCGATCTGCCGCGGCATCGTCGAGGCCCATGGCGGCCGCATCTCCGCCCAGCCCGGCCTGAACGGCGCCGGCACCTGCATCGTCATGCGCCTGCCGACGGCGGCGCCGCCGGAGGTGGTCGAATGAGTTCGATTTTCCATTATTGTCCACAGATGAACGCAGATGGACACAGATAAGAAAGCCGCCGGGGGATCCTCTCCTGCCCCAGGCAGGGAGTGCATCGCAAGGATATCTGTGTTCAATAACACGGCTGTCCGGCACGGTTATTGCCTACTGCTCGAAAGGCTGAGCTATGGTTAGAAAGGCCCCCTTTTTCGTCATACCCGGACTTGATCCGGGTATCTCCCCGCACGGCGGCGTCGATGGAGTCTGCAAACGATGACTGTGTCAAGCCCGGTCATGACGACGGGAGGAATGCTATTACAGGAAAGTATCCTATGATTGAGTGGGCAATCGCTGTGCCGGACAGCTGTGGTTCATTGCGTGCATCTGTTGATGACTAGAAACAGGCCGTGCGCATGCTGACGATCCTGGTGATCGACGACGAACCGCAGATCCGCAGGTTCCTGCGGATCAGCCTGACCGCGTCGGGCTATCGCGTGGTGGAGGCGGAAACCGGCGCAGGAGGGATCGAGGCCGCCGCGGCCGAGCGGCCCGACCTGGTGATCCTTGACCTGGGCCTGCCGGACATCGACGGGCAGGAGGTGATCACGGCGATCCGGGAGGGCGGCCCCGTCCCGATCATCGTGCTGTCGGTGCGGTCCGACGAGACGGACAAGGTCGAGGCGCTGGACCGCGGGGCCGACGACTACATGGTCAAGCCGTTCGGGATCGGCGAGCTGATGGCCCGCATCCGCGCCGCGTCGCGCCCGCGCGGCGGTGCCGAGGCCGATCCGGACAGGCTGGTGGTCGGCGGGCTGACGATCGACCTGGCCCGGCGCATCGCCGTCCGGGACGGCGTCGAGCAGCGCCTGTCGCCCAAGGAGCACGCACTGCTCGGCCTGCTGGTCCGCAACCGCGACAAGATCCTGACCCACGGCCAGATCCTGAAGGAGGTCTGGGGACCCGCCCATGCCCACGACACTGTCTATCTCCGCGTCTATGTCAACCAGCTCCGCCAGAAGCTGGAAGCCGACCCGGGCCGGCCGGCGCTGATCATCACCGAGCCGGGCGTCGGCTACCGGCTCAGGACGGGCAGTCCCACGGGTTGACCGATAAGCACTGGCCTCAATGCCGCGATATGCCGCCGGAGACCAGGTTGCCGGCCTTGCCGGTGTCCTTGATTACCGTGGTGGTGATGCGGCTGTAGGTCATCATGGATGTCCGCATGTCGCGGATCATCGCGGACATGCCCATGTCGATGTCCTCGAAATAGATGATGGTCGTCGGGTGTCCGTTCAGGTTGCAGCAACCATGGATGAACTTCTCCTGCTTGAGCCTGAACAGGAACAGCCCGGTCACCTCGCAGGGGACGCCGAACAGGCTTTCGCCGACCAGCTTCAGCGTGGCCTTGATCAGCGGGCTCTTCTCCTTCTTGCCCAGCGCCATGAAGCTCCGGTGGCACGCGACCTCGTCGAAGAAGATCCGGTAGACGCGGCCGAAATCCTCGTCGGTCACCAGGACCCTCTTCATCTCCTCAAGCTTGAGCTTGTAGCCGCTCATGGCCGTTTCCCGTCCGGTCACTGGACCGTGCCGGGGCCGGGGCTTACGGGGCCGGGTTCCAGCCCCTCCCTCCCCTCCAGCAGCGAGATGCGGGCATAGCTCATGTTGCCGGTGCTGAAGTCCGTGGAGACCGCGACCAGCCCCACGTCGACGTCCTCGAAATAGAGGACCGTGGCCAGGCAGCCGTTCATCAGGCACCCGCCATGGACGAATTTCTCCGATTCCATCCTGAACAGGGCGAGCCCCTGGATGGTGCATCCGGGGCCGAACACCCGCCGGCCGACCTGCTCGAACGCGGCCTTCAGCAGGGGGACGTCGGCGGCCCTGCCCGCGGCGACGAAATCGGGACTCATCCCCAGCTCGTCGAAGAATTTCCCCTGCACCCGGGCGAAGCTGTCCGCCGTCAGCAAGGTGTTCTTCAGGTCGGCGAGTTTCCGGGCGTAGTCGGCCATGGCGGCATCCGATGCGAGTGTTGACGGCCGGCCGGGATTTCTCCGGTCCGGCACGCCATCGTACACAGGTCGGGACCGGCCGAAACGGGCGTTTGGCCGCACCCGGCCGATCGGGTCTCAGCCGTGTCGGCGGACCACGTCCAGGAAGGCGTCGCCGTAACGCTCCAGCTTGCTGGCGCCGACGCCGGCGATCTGCCCCATGCGCCAGGCGTCGCGCGGCTTCTGGCGGACGATCTCCAGCAGGGTGCTGTCATGGAAGATGACGTAGGGCGGCACCCCCTGGGCGCGCGCCAGCTCCAGCCGGCAGGCCTTGAGCTTGTGCCACAGGTCGTCGTCGGCCGGGCTGAGCACCGCGGGGGCGCTGCTGCCGCCGCGGCTGCCGCGCTGGGCGCGCAGCGACTTCTTGACCGCCGCCTGGTTGTCGCGGCGCAGCCGGACGCCCTGCTGGCCCTTCAGCACCGGGGCGGCCGACCGGGTCAGGTGGAGCGCGCCGTAGCCCTCGTGGTCGACCTTCAGGTATCCGGCGGCGACCAGCTGGCGGTAGACCGAGCCCCACTCCTGCTTGCTCATATCGGCGCCCACGCCGAAGGTCTTGATCTGGTCGTGGCCGAACTTGGCGACCTTCTCCGTCACGGTGCCGCGCAGCACGTCGATCAGGTGCCCGGTGCCGAACATCTGGCCGGTGCGGTAGACGGCGGCCAGCGCCTTCTGGGCCGCGATGCTGCCGTCGAAGGTCTCGACCGGCTCCAGGCAGGTGTCGCAGTTGCCGCAGGGCTCCGGCAGCACCTCGCCGAAATAGTTCAGCAGCACCTGGCGGCGGCAGGCGGCGGTCTCGCAGAAGCCGATCAGGGCTTCGAGCTTGTGGCGCTCGATCCGCTTGATCTCGGCCGGCGCCTCGCTGGATTCCAGCATCTGGCGCATCGCGACCACGTCGGACAGGCCGTAGGCCATCCAGGCGTCGGCCGGCAGCCCGTCGCGGCCGGCGCGCCCGGTCTCCTGGTAATAGGCCTCCATGCTCTTGGGCAGGTCCAGGTGGGCGACGAAGCGCACGTTGGGCTTGTCGATGCCCATGCCGAAGGCGACCGTGGCGACCACGATCACGCCCTCGCCCTTGATGAAGCGGTCCTGGTTGGCCTCCCGCGTCTGGGCGTCCAGGCCGGCATGGTAGGGCACGACCTCGCGGCCCTGGGCGGCGAGCCAGGCCGCCGTCTCGTCCACCTTGGCGCGGCTCAGGCAATAGACGATGCCGGCGTCCTCGGCGTGGTGGGTCTGGATGAAGGACCAGAGCTGGCGCCTCGGCTCCTGCTTGGGCACCACGCGGTAGGTGATGTTGGGCCGGTCGAAGCTGTCGATGAAGACCTTGGCGTCGCCCAGGTTCAGGCGCGCCTGGATGTCCGCCCGGGTCTGCTCGTCCGCGGTCGCGGTCAATGCCACGCGCGGCACCGTGGGGAACCGCTCGTGCAGGATCGAGAGCTGAAGGTATTCCGGCCGGAAATCGTGTCCCCACTGGGACACGCAGTGCGCCTCGTCCAGCGCGAACAGGCAGACCCGGCTGCGCTCCAGCAGGTCGAGGAAGCGGGGCGTGACCAGCCGCTCGGGCGCCACGTAGATCAGGTCCAGCTCGCCCTGCGCCACCTGCCGCTCGACCTCGGCGGCGTCGCGCCAGTCGAGCGAGGAGTTCAGGTAGGCGGCGTTGACGCCGACCTGGCGCAGGGCGTCCACCTGGTCGCGCATCAATGCGATCAGCGGCGAGACGACGACCGCGACGCCGGGACGCACCAGGGCCGGGATCTGGAAGCACAGCGACTTGCCGCCGCCGGTCGGCATCAGCACCAGGGCGTCGCCGCCGGCGATCACATGGTCGATGATCCGCGCCTGCTGGCCGCGGAAGGCATCATAGCCGTAGACCCGCTGAAGCGTTTCCAGCGCCGCGTCCCGGCCGTGGGGGGGCCGGCCATGTATCGGGCGGCCACCGCCGGGCCCGCCATGAATGGGTAGGGCTTGGCTCAAAATATTGAGAGGTTTTCGGGTTCGGTACGCAAGCCCTATGCATGGCACAGAAGGCCCCCCGATGTGAACCGGATAATATTCCGGCTCACTCGTCGGGGTAAACCGTTCGGTACATCTCCAGGTATCGCCGCGCCGAGGCCGCCCAGGAGAAGTCCTTGCGCATCGCGGCCCGCTGGACCGCCCGCCAGCGGCCGGGGTCCCGGTACAGGGCGACGGCCCGGCGGCAGGCCCATGCCAGGTCCTCGACCGTGGCATGGTCGAACACGAAGCCGGTCGCCTCGCCCCGGTCTATCGCCCAGTCCTGGGCGTCGGCCACGGTGTCGGCCAGCCCGCCGACCCGGCGGACCAGCGGCAGCGTCCCGTAGCGCAGGCCGTAGAGCTGGATCAGCCCGCACGGCTCCGACCGGGACGGCAGCATGATCACGTCCGACCCCGCCTGGACCCGGTGGGACAGCGGCTCGTCGTAGCCGACATGAACGCCGACCTGCCCGCGGTGGCGTTCCGCCAGGTCCCGGAAGCCGTCCTCCAGCCAGCCCTCGCCGCTGCCCAGCACGGCGAACTGGGCGCCTTCGGCCACCAACGCCGGGATCGCGGACAGCAGCAGGTCGAACCCCTTCATCGGCGTCAGCCGGCTGACCACGCCGAACAGCGGCGCGTCGCTCCGCTGCTCCAGGCCGAACTCCTCCCTCAGCGCCGTCTTGTTGGCCGCCTTGTCCTCCAGGCTGTCCACGTCGTAGCGCCGGACCAGCGCGGGATCGACCGCCGGGGACCAGACACCGTAGTCTACCCCGTTCAGGATCCCCCACAGGTCGCCCGCCCGGGACGCCAGCAGGCCGTGCAGGCCCCAGCCGCCGTCCGGCGACTGGATCTCCTCCGCATAGGTCGGGCTGACGGTGCTGATCCGGTCGGCATAGTACAGCCCCGCCTTGAGGAAGCCGATCTGGCCGTAATATTCCAGCCCGTCCACCGCGAAGCTCGCGGCGGGCAGCCGGAGCTCGCCCAGCAGGCCCGCGGGGAACAGGCCCTGGTAGGCGATGTTGTGGATGGTCAGGACCGTCGCCGGGCGGGGGCCGGTCCGGGATTCCAGGCCCAGTTCCAGATAGGCGGGAGCCAAACCGGACTGCCAGTCATGGCCGTGGACCACGTCCGGCCGCCAGCGCAGCCCGCCCTCCGGCCCGCCCAGCCAGGCCGCGACCCAGCCGAGCAGGGCGAAGCGCAGGTGGTTGTCGGGCCAGTCGCGGTTGTCGGGCCCCAGGTAGGGGTTTCCAGGCCTGTCGTACATGTCGGGCGCGTCGATCACGTAGCAGGGCACGCCGTCGGGCGTGCGCCCCAGCATCAGGACGGAGCCGCCCCGGGTCCAGGGATCGGCGAGGGTGCGGACCGGCCTGAGGTCGGCCAGCTTCGCGAGGACGGCGGGATAGCCCGGCACCAGCAGCCGGGCGTCGATCCCGATCTCGATCTGGGCGGCCGGCAGGGCCGCGGCGACGTCGGCGAGGCCGCCCGTCTTGATCAGCGGATAGACTTCGGAGGCGACATGGAGAACGCGCATTTTCCGGACGTCTCCTCAGGCGCCCAGCCGGGCGAGCATGTCGCGGGTGATCAGCGTGACCCCCGATTCGGTCCGGTGGAAGCGCCGCGCGTCCTCGTCCGGGTTCTCCCCCACCACCAGATGGTCGGGAATGCGGCAGCCGCGGTCGACCACCACCTTGGTCAGCCGCGCGTGACGGCCGATGTCGCACTGGGGCAGCACGACCGCCTCGGTCAGGCTGGAATAGGAGTTGGCCCGCACCGAGCTGAACAGCAGCGACTGGGTTATCCTGGCGCCCGAGATGATGCAGCCGCCCGACACCAGGCTGTCCACCGCCATGCCGCGCCGGTCGTCGCTGTCGAACACGAACTTGGCCGGCGGCAGCTGCTCCTGGTAGGTGAAGATCGGCCATTGCCTGTCGTAGAGGTTCAGGTCCGGCGTCACCTTGGTCAGGTCCAGGTTGGCCTCCCAGTAGGCGTCGATCGTGCCGACGTCGCGCCAGTACGGCGCCGCGTCGGGCTGGCTGTAGATGCAGCTGTCCTGGAACCGGTGCGCCATCACCTTGGCGCGCGGCACCAGGTAGGGGATCAGGTCCTTGCCGAAGTCGCGGCTGGAGGTCGGGTCCGCGGCGTCGCGCCGGAGCTGGTCGTACAGGAACTTGGCGTTGAAGACGTAGATCCCCATGCTGGCCAGCGCCTTGTCCGGCTTGCCGGGGATCGCCGGCGGGTCGGCCGGCTTCTCCAGGAAGCTGACGACCTGGTCGTGGTCGTCCACATGCATGACGCCGAAGCCGGTCGCGTCCATGCGCGGCACCTCGACGCACGGGACCGTCACGTCGGCGCCCCGGCTGATGTGCCACGCCAGCATGGCGGCGTAATCCATCTTGTAGATGTGGTCGCCGGCCAGGATCAGCACGTGCTCCGCGCCATGGCCCTGCAGGATGTCCAGGTTCTGGTAAACCGCGTCGGCGGTGCCCTGGTACCAGGAGGTCTCGTCGATCCGCTGCTGGGCGGGCAGGAAATCGACGAACTCGTTGATCTCGCCGCGCAGGAAGCCCCAGCCGCGCTGCAGGTGGACCAGGAGGCTGTGGGACTTGTACTGGGTGATGACGCTGATCCGGCGGAACCCGGAATTGATGCAGTTGGACAGCGCGAAATCGATGATGCGGAACTTGCCGCCGAAATGGACCGCCGGCTTGGCGCGCCGGTCGGTGAGCTGCTTCAGGCGGCTGCCTCGCCCCCCGGCGAGCACCAGCGCGATGGCGCGCCGCGGCGCGATCCGCAGTTCACGTTCGATAGCCACGGTGGGTTTCTCCTTGACCCTGTGTGAGGACCCTTGCTGGGAGACCTTCTCGTTGGACGCGGTTCCGGACCGGACCTGGGGCGGGCGGCATCTCGGGCGCGGGCGCATCCTTGCCGCCACCCTGCCACATTTCGCCGCCGGGAGCCAACTCAACGAGGGAGCGCACAGGGCGGTTCCCCAAGTACCTGCGGGCGAAACGGAATATCGGCGGCCAGAACTGCCTGATTTTTAGGCGGCTTTCCGAAACGGTCGCGGTCCCGAAGAATTATGACAAAGTCGGGGCACGTTTTGCCCTTTGTTTCCGGTTCCTTCGTTCCCGCCGGACCGCCGGTTTATCGCCTATTTCTTGAGCAAATCACGGGTTCCGATCCCGTCCGCTGCCCGGCCCGTGCGCGGCCGCCGGCGCGTCATCCGCCGAAACTGCTCATTTTTCGAGCGGCACGGATCTTGAAACGCTGGGCGGGCCTTGGGGCCTCGGCCGGTCTTGCCGATGCCCGCCGCCCGAACCCGTCACAGGATCAGGCCCCGCACCGCACCGCCGGTCCGGGCCATGAGATCGAGCGGGCCGTGTCGAACTGATCGAGAGGATGAGTCTAGAATGAGCCGTCTGTTTGCCTTCGCTGTTCCGCTGCTTGCGGCGATTCTGGGAGCGGTCGCCTTGCCGGCCGGCGCGCTGGCCCAGACCGAAGCCCCCACCATCGACACGGGCGATACCGCCTGGATGCTGACCTCGACCGCGCTGGTCCTGATGATGACCATCCCGGGCCTGGCCCTGTTCTACGGCGGCATGGTCCGCAAGATGAACCTGCTGGCCACCGTGATGCAGAGCTTCGCGATCTGCTGCCTCGTCGCCGTGCTGTGGGTGCTGGTCGGGTACAGCATCGCGTTCGGCAACGGGAACGCCTATTTCGGCGACTTCTCCAAGGTGCTGATGGCCGGCATGGACATGTCCGCGCCGTTCACCCTGGGCGCCGGGCTGGAGACCCCGGTCGCCTTCACGATCCCCGAATCGGTGTTCGTGATGTTCCAGATGACCTTCGCGATCATCACCCCGGCGCTGATCACCGGCGCCTTCGCCGACCGCATGAAGTTCTCGGCCATGCTGCTGTTCACCGGCTTCTGGTCGATCCTGGTCTATGCCCCGGTCGCCCACTGGGTCTGGCACCCGAACGGCTTCCTGTTCGCCGACGGCGTGCTCGACTTCGCCGGCGGCACCGTCGTCCACATCAATGCCGGCATCGCCGGGCTGGTCGCGGCCATCGTCGTCGGCAAGCGCCGCGGCTACCCGACCGAGCACTTCGTCCCGAACAACCTCGTGCTCAGCCTGATCGGCGCCTCGCTGCTGTGGGTGGGCTGGTTCGGCTTCAACGCCGGCTCGGCCGGTGCCGCCAACGGCCGCGCCGGCATGGCGATGCTGGTCACCATGGTCGCCGCCGCGGCGGCCGCCCTGGCCTGGATGTTCGCCGAGTGGATCGCCAAGGGCAAGCCGAGCGTGCTCGGCATCATCTCGGGCGCCATCGGCGGCCTGGTCGCCATCACCCCGGCCTCGGGCTTCGTCGATGCGGGCGGCGCCCTGGTCATCGGCATCGTCTCGGGCGTGATCTGCTTCTGGGGCGCCACCAGCCTCAAGTACATGCTGGGCTATGACGACAGCCTGGACGCCTTCGGGGTCCACGGCGTCGGCGGCATCGTCGGCGCGGTCCTGACCGGCGTCTTCGCCAAGGAAGCGATCGGCGGCTATCCAGGATTGCTGGAAGGCAACGGCGCCCAGGTCGTCACCCAGCTCTGGGGCATCGCCGCCACCATCGTGTGGAGCGCCGTCGCCTCCTTCGTCCTGCTGAAGGTGATCGACGTGGTCGTCGGCCTGCGGGTCAGCGAAGACGTCGAACGCGAAGGCCTCGACCTCGCCCTGCACGGCGAAGCGGTCCACTGACCGCGGCTGCCCGATCCGGGCGCAAGCAAGTCCAAGCCGCCGCCGGGGGAAACCCCGGCGGCGGTTTCTTGTCTTCGGCCAAATGTCATCCGACAGCACTGTTCGCCGGCCGGCCGGAGTTGCCATTGATACCGGCTTCGACAGTAGCGACCTCGATGCACCGGACTTCCCTGCGGAGGGGCGGCGTCTCGCCGCCCGAGGTGCGCGGGACGCGCACCCTCCAGCTTGGAAGATTTCATCCGTGCCGGTGGCATCTCTATCGTCGAACCTGAACCGGCACATCCGTCCCCTTTCCTGAAGTTCCATCGCAAGCCCGGCCGATAATGCCGTGAAATTGCCGCCTTGATCAGGCATCGTGTCGGTGTGGACAGGCAACCTCCGAACGATCACCTTGAGCAAACCTCCAGAACGGCCGGCCGACAGATCATCCCGCAAGGCATCCGCCGACCGCGGCGCCGGCAAGCAGCGGGCGCGTGACCGCAAGGCTTCCGCCGTTCCGGCCGCCCGGCGGTCGATCCTCCGCGTGCTGGGAAGCTGGGCCGTGGTCGGCGCGATCTGGGCCGGCGTGGCCGGAGCATCCGTGGTCGCGTATTTCGCCTACGACCTGCCCGACGTGTCCCAGGTGGCCCAGGCCGAGCGCCGGCCCGCCGTCACCGTGCTGGCCGCCGACGGCAGCAGGATCGAGCGGTACGGCGACATCCACGGCACCACGATCAATGCCGCCGACCTGCCGCCGCACCTGGTCCATGCCGTGCTGGCGACCGAGGACAGGCGCTTCTTCAGCCATTTCGGGATCGACCCGATCGGCCTGGTCCGCGCGGCCTTCGTCAATTTCCAGGCAGGAAGGGTCGTCCAGGGCGGCTCCACCATCACCCAGCAGCTCGCCAAGAACCTGTTCCTGACGCCCGACCGCACCATGGGCCGCAAGATCCAGGAGGCGATCCTGGCGATCTGGCTGGAGCGGACCTATTCCAAGAACCAGATCCTGACCGCCTACCTGAACCGGGTCTATCTGGGCGCCGGCACCTACGGCGTCGATGCCGCGGCGCAGACCTATTTCAACAAGCCGGCGACCGAGGTCAACCTGCGCGAGGCGGCCATCCTGGCGGGGCTGCTGAAGGCGCCGTCGCGCTATTCGCCGGCGGCCAACCCCGACCGCGCGGCCGAGCGGGCCGAGGTGGTGATCGCCGCCATGCTCGACGCCGGCTACATCACGGAGGCCGACATCCAGGCGATGCGGGCGGCCCCGCCGATGCCCCGGCGCAAGCCGGAAGGCGACGGCGACCGCTATTTCGCCGACTGGGTGGCCGACCAGATCGTCGGCTTCATCGGCAAGGAACATGACGACATCACCGTCCACACCACCATGGACCGGCGGCTCCAGCAGGCGGCGGAACGGCGGCTGGACGCGTCCCTGTCAGGGGCCGGCCTCGCCGCCCGCGCCGAGCAGGGCGCGCTGGTGGCGCTCAGCCCGGACGGCGCGGTCCGCGCGCTGATCGGCGGGTCGAGCTACGGCGAGAGCCAGTTCAACCGCGCCACCCAGGCGCTGCGCCAGCCCGGCTCGGCGTTCAAGCCGCTGGTCTTCCTGGCGGCGCTGGAGAACGGCATGACGGCGGACACGCTGGTGGACGACGCCCCGGTCCGGATCGACGGCTGGCAGCCGGCCAATTTCGAGAAGGGCTTCCACGGCCCGATGTCGCTGCGCGACGCGTTGGCCCATTCGGTCAATACGGCGGCGATCCGGGTGCTGGACCGCACCGGCGTCGAGCCGGTCGCCACCCTGGCGCGCCGGCTTGGCATCACCTCGCCCATGGGCAAGGACCTGAGCCTGGCGCTCGGCACCAGCGAGGTGACCCTGCTGGAGCTGGCCGGCGCCTACACCGCCTTCGCCAACGGCGGCCGGGCGGTCTGGCCCTACGCCGTCACCCGGATCGAGGACCGCGCCGGCCGGGTGCTTTACCAGCGCCGCGGCTCCGCCGGGGCCACGCCGGTGATCGATCCGGCGTACCTCGCGGAGCTGAACCGCATGCTGATGGCGGTGGTCGAGTACGGCACCGGCAAGTCTGCCAAGCTGGACCGCATGGCGGCCGGCAAGACCGGCACCAGCCAGGAATACCGGGACGCCTGGTTCGTCGGCTTCACCGCCGACTATGTCGCGGGGGTCTGGCTCGGGAACGACGACAACCAGCCGATGAAGCGGGTTACCGGCGGTGGGCTGCCGGCCCGCATCTGGCGCGATTTCATGATGGATGCCCACCGGGGCCTGCCGCCGCGCATGATCCCCGGCCTCGACCATGCCCCGCCGCAGGCCGGCGCGCCGATGCTGGTGGCCGACGACCGGGATCCGGGGTCGGCGGACCCGTCCTCCGGCCCGCTGTCCGACGTGCCGTTGCTGGGCCAGTTCCAGCGGCTGCTCCAGAACCTGACCGGCGGCCGGTAGGGCGGGGCGGCGGGGAGTCCCGCCGCCCGTCCGGGAGGTCAGTCGCCCGACGCGATCCGGTCGACCAGCTGCTTCACGGTCGGGATGAAGCCGTCCGCGTAGAACGGATCGTCGGCGAACCGGTAGGCGTTGTGGCCGGCAAACATCAGCTGCGTCTCGCAATCGTCCGAGTGGCTGATCTCCTGCAGGGTCTTCTGGATGCAGAAGGAGCGCGGGTCGGCCTTCTTGCCGGTCGTGCCTTCCTCGTTCTGCGCCCAGTTGGAGAACATGCAGGCCGACAGGCAGCCCATGCAGTTGATCTGGTCGGTCAGGATCTCGTTGGACTTCTCCGGCGTCACGAAGATCAGCGTGCCGTCGGGGGTCTTCAGGGCCTCCTTGAACCCGGCCTCGACCCAGCCGAAAGCGCGGTCGCGGTCGTGCGCGGTCAGGTAGACCGGGCGGCCGCGCGGGCCGACGCGGAACTCGGTGTCGTGCTCGCCCACCGGCTTGACCGAATAGGCCACCTGGCGCTCGCCCCGGCCGCGCAGCTCCTGGATGAACGGGTTGTTCACCGCCGACGAGTAGAAGCCGGTCGGCGAGAACTTGTTCAGGAAGACGTCGCCCTCCTTCAAGGTCAGGAGCTTGCGCTTCCACGCCTCGGAGATCGGGCTCTCCTGGGTGAGCAGCGGGCGGGTGCCGTACTGGAAGGCGATCGGCCCCAGGTCGGGGTTGTCGATCCACTCCTCCCACTCGCGCAGGTACCAGACGCCGCCGGCCATGATGATCGGCGTGTTCTCCAGCCCGAAGCTGTTCATCATCTGGCGCAGCGCCAGCACCCGGGGGAACGGATCCTCCGGCGCCTCCGGGTCCTCGCTGTTGGACAGGCCGTTGTGCCCGCCCGCCCGCCAGGGGTCCTCGTAGACGACGCCGCCCAGGTTGTCCGCGAACCTGTGGTACGCCCGCTTCCACAGCGCGCGGAACGCCCGCGCCGAGGAGACGATCGGGTAATAGTGGATGCCGTAGCGCACCGCGATCTCGGCCACCTTGTAGGGCATGCCAGCGCCGCAGGTGACGCCGTGGACCATGCCCTTGGCGCCTTCCAGGATGCCGTGCAGGATCCGCTCGGCCGCCGCCATCTCCCACAGGACGTTCATGTGGATGCGGCCCTGGCCGTTGGAGACCTCGTGGGCGATGCGCGCCTGCGTGATCCCGCCGGCGATCGAGTATGCGACCAACTCCTCGTGCCGCTCGCGCCGCGTCCTGCCATGATAGACCTGATCGACGGGCTTGCCGTCGTCATCGAAGCTGTCGGCGTTCACGCCGGAAAATGTGCCGACCCCGCCTGCCGCTGCCCAGGCGCCGGAACTCTCGCCGTTGGACACGGAGATGCCCTTGCCGCCTTCGACCAGCGGCAGGACCTCACGACCCGAGATCAGCAAAGGCTTGAGCGCCTTCAACGAAACCTCCAAAAAGCTGCTTTATTCTTCGACCCGCAGACACGGACAGCCGCTCACCGGTTTCGCTCCGGCGGCGGCCACGGCCTGCCCTTACTGCTCCATATATGAAAAATTTGCGACGCAGAAGAGTGGCAGTCGAATAATTATCGCGAATCCGTCCGCTCAGCCGCCCAGTACCGCCAGAATGTCACGGGGCCGGTCGGTGAAGACGGCGGCGACCCCGAGCGCCACCAGCTCCTTCGCCCGCGCCGGATCGTTCACGGTATAGGCCAGCACGGGCCGCCCGGTCGCCAGGTATTCCGCGATGCTTCGGGCATTCTCGCGCGACGCGTTGACGTTGATGGTCGAGGATTCCACCCGGTCTGCGACGTTCCGCCAGTCGCGCGGGCGTCGGTCGATCAGGTAGCCGCGCGGCCAGTCGGGCATATGGTCGCGTGCCGTCTCCAGGCTCGGCACCTCGAAGCTGGAGACCAGCGGCGCCGGCCGGTCGGCCGGCCACAGCGCCCGCGCCGCGTCGAGCGCGACCCTGGCGGTCTCGACCTCGCGCCCGGGGCACGGCTTGATCTCCAGGTTGATGCCCAGGTCCAGTTCCAGGACCAGCGCCAGCGTCTCCTCCAGCGTCGGGATGCGCTCGCCGGCGAACTCCGGCGCGAAGCGCACGCCGGCGTCCAGATCCCGCAGGTCCGCGAAGTCCAGGCCCGCCACGGCGCCGCGGCCGTCCGTGGTGCGGTCCACGTCGTCGTCGTGCATCAGGACCGGCACGCCGTCGCGCGACAGCTTGACGTCCACCTCGACCCAGCGGGCGCCCTGCCCGGCCGCGACCCGGATGCCGGCCAGCGTGTTCTCCGGCGCATAGGCCCTGGCGCCGCGATGGCCGATGGTCTTTGG
Organism: Skermanella rosea; assembly: GCF_016806835.2. Lineage (NCBI taxonomy): Bacteria > Pseudomonadati > Pseudomonadota > Alphaproteobacteria > Rhodospirillales > Azospirillaceae > Skermanella > Skermanella rosea. The sequence continues at coordinate 5,714,259 of NZ_CP086111.1, forward strand.
AAACGACAGCATGATGACGGGTGGATCCCTGATCTGTTGAGCGAGCGGGTGGCATGCCGGGCGGCGCCGACCTATAGTCCGGACCGGCCGGTATAACCCAAATCCGGTATAGACCGAGTTACAGCACGAGTCCCCGATCATGAAAAGTACCGCGACGGCGCGCAGCCTGGACGGCCTCGTCGCCGCCGGCGCCCTTGCGCCGGAGCGGGCCGCCGCCCTCGGGCGGGTGGCGGAACGCTACGCCATCGCCGTCACGCCGCACCTGCTGGACCGGCTCGACGGCGCCGACCCCGCCGGCCCGCTTGCCCGCCAGTACCTGCCCTCGGAGCAGGAGCTGGAGATCCGCCCGGAGGAGCTGGCCGACCCGATCGGCGACGGGGCCCATTCCCCGGTCAAGGGCATCGTCCACCGCTATCCCGACCGGGTGTTGCTGAAGGCGCTGCACGCCTGCCCGGTCTATTGCCGATTCTGCTTCCGGCGGGAGATGGTCGGCCCCGGCGGCGACGCGCTCGACCCGGCCGAACTGGCGGCGGCACTCGACTATATCCGCGCCCGCGAGGAGGTCTGGGAGGTGATCCTGACCGGCGGCGACCCGCTGATGCTGGCGCCGCGCCGGCTGGCCGGCATCGTCGCAGCACTGGACGCCATGCCCCATGTCGGGGTGGTGAGGCTGCACAGCCGCGTGCCGGTGGCCGACCCGGGCCGGATCGACGACGCCCTGGTGGCCGCGCTGAAGGCGTCGGACACGGCGGTCTGGCTGGCAGTCCACTGCAACCATCCGGACGAGCTGACGGCGGAGGCCAGGTCGGCGCTGGCCAGGATCGCCGACGCCGGCATCCCGCTGGTCAGCCAGACCGTCCTGCTGCGCGGCGTCAACGACGATGCCACCGTCCTGGAGGCGCTGTTCCGCGCGCTGGTGCGCGCCCGGGTCAAGCCCTACTACCTCCATCACGGGGATCTGGCGCCGGGGACGGGACATTTCCGGACCGATCCGGCCCGGGGCCGCGACTTGGTCCGGAGCCTGCGCGGGCGGGTATCCGGCCTGTGCCAACCGACCTACGTGCTCGACATCCCGGGCGGCCACGGCAAGGCGCCGATCGGGCCGGACTACCTGGAGGGGGACGCCGAAGCCGGCTACCTGGTCGAGGATTACCGGGGCAACCGGCACGCCTATCCGCCGAAGCCGCCGGGCGGCGCCTGAACGGGGAGGTCCGATCGGGAAGGCCGGCTAGTCGATCGGGCGGACCATGGTCCCCGGCGGCTGGGCGCTGATGGTGCCGGGCAGGGTGCCGAACCCGTCGGGGAAAAGCTGCTTGGCGATGTCGCTGACCAGGAACCGGAAACCCGCCTGCCCCGGCGACACGCTGCCCACCATCCGGTCGGTGGCGGTGTTGAGCGGCTCGCCGCCGTCGCAGAAAGCCGCGGTGATCCGCGTGGCCGCCATCAGGTCGCTCTGCTCCGGCGGGGGTTCCGCCTCCACGTCGTTGGTCCGGGTGCAGAGCGCCGGCGCCTCCATCATCTCCTCGCCGTGGAACGCGATGACCAGGCGATAATCCTTGGAGCGGTCGAAACCGACGCCGGACGTGAAATTGGTCTGCGGGTCCATCAGCGTGGTCGGCAAGGCTTCCACCACCTTGCGGCTGAAGTCGTCCGGCGAAGATCCTTTCATGACGCCGATGACGATCACGTCGAAACCGCTCTCCGGCGGCGCCGGGGCGGTTACCGGATCCTGCTGGGTTTCCGCCCGGGGAGCGTCCTGGGCCATGGCGCCGGTCGCCCCGAACGCGATCATGGCACAGGTCAGCCCGGCCGCGGCGGCACGGAAACAGGGCGTGCTCATGGTGTTCTCCTCGCTGTCGAGACGGCGGCCGATCGATGCCGCACGTTTCGACAAACGAACCATTTCCTCGGAAGTTCCGTGTCCGCCCGGACGCGGGTCAGGGCAATTGTGCGACCGAACACCAGGTCTGGCGGGCCTTGCCGCCATAGGGACGGGCTAGGCCGGCGGCGATCAGATGCTCGCCGACGTCGCGACCGGACCGGGTGAGCACGCGGGCGCGAACCCGTCCGCCGTACTTGTCGTGCTGGATGTCGTGGAGCGTGACGCCGGGCTCGGCCAGCAGCGTCTCGGTCAGCTGCCGGGCCTGCTCGGCCATGTCCTTCTCGCGCTGGCACTTGCCGCGCTTCTCCGGCGTGTCGATGCCGTCGATCCGGACGCGGGTGACCACTTCCTGGTCCAGCCAGACCAGCACGCGGACCTCCAGCGTGTCGCCGTCGATCACCTGGGTCACGAGGCCGGGGACCGGCCCCGACAGCCGTTCCGCGGCCTGAGAAGAGGCCGGGATCGCGAGGACGGAGAAGAGAAGGGCGGTGATGAGGAGGTACCGGCGCACGGGAGCGGATCCAGGGGAGCGGCGGACGGAAATCGCCCGCCTATCGGAAGGATACTCGAACGCTAGGAATTGCTCAAGTTTATTAGGTCATATTTCCTACCTACGACCGTATGTCATATGAATTCCGGGGTATGCTCGGACTCCTACCCTAAACTTGGTGCTCGCCGCCTCAGAAATCCGTGCATCGCCCCTTGCTCTCCCAGTCGCCGTACCGGGTCGGCTCCGGTCCGCGCGGACCGCCGATCTCGCCCGGCTTCTGGACGGGCGTGCCGGGTTCCGGCGACGCGGCATCGTTTTCGGGAACGGGCTGGGCCGCGGCGGCGGGCTGGGCGGCCGCCGCGGGATCTGCCGGCTTGCCGGCTTTCGTGTCGATCTCGCTCATGGGATGGATATGGCCCCGCCCGTCCGGGACGCCAAGGCTTGAACCCCCCGGGACAGGCCGCACATATCGGAGGCTCGGCCCGGCCCTCCCGGTGGGCCGGGTCCGCGCAGAGGTGACCATCATGACGAGCTATTTCCGCACCGCGATCCTGCTGGCCGGCATGACCGCCCTGTTCCTGGCCATCGGCTATCTGATCGGCGGCCAGGGCGGCATGCTGATGGCGCTGCTGTTCGCGGTCGGCACCAACCTGTTCGCCTATTGGAATTCGGACAAGATGGTGCTGAGGATGTACGGCGCGCGGGAGGTGGACGCCCGCTCCGCCCCGCAATTCCACGGCCTCGTCCAGCAGCTCTCCCAGCGCGCCGGCCTGCCGATGCCCAAGGTCTACATCATCGAGAACGACCAGCCCAACGCCTTCGCGACCGGCCGCAACCCGGAGAACGCCGCGGTCGCCGCGACCAGCGGCCTGCTGCGCCGGCTGAACCACGAGGAGGTCGCCGGCGTCATGGCCCACGAACTGGCCCATGTGAAGAACCGCGACACCCTGATCATGACCGTGACCGCGACCATCGCGGGCGCGGTGTCGATGCTGGCCAACTTCGCGTTCTTCTTCGGCGGCAACAACCGCAACAACCCGCTGGGGATGGTCGGCACCCTGCTGATGGTCTTCCTGGCCCCGGTAGCCGCGATGATCGTTCAGACCGCGATCAGCCGGACCCGCGAATACGAGGCCGACCGGATCGGCGCGGAGATCTGCGGCCGGCCGCTATGGCTGGCGAACGCCCTGGTCAGCATCCAGGACAGCGCGGCCCGGATCGACAATGTCCAGGCCGAGAACAATCCCGCGACCGCCCATATGTTCATCATCAATCCGCTGCATGCGCGGTCGGTCGACGGCCTGTTCCGCACCCACCCCGCCACGGAGGAGCGGGTGCGCCGCCTCCGCCTGATGGCCGGCGCCGGACGTGGGCTCTGAAATTTCCGGGCCACAGATGCACGCAGATGAACGCAGATGGGCTTCGGCATTCCGCCGGCATGACGGGCCGCGAAAACTCATCTGCGTCCATCTGCGTGCATCTGTGGCCAAGCAATGGAAATCAATTGTCGCCGGGATAGCTGTCGGCGCCGGGGATGGTGTCCAGCCACTTGATCCGGTGGGCGGTCCAGATCTCGTATTTCGGCGGTGGGAAGTCGGACGGGTCGTCGAACCCGCCCAGGGAGATCGAGACGTAATCGCCGCCATCTCGCCGCCAGAACAGGGCCGAGCCGCAGCGGGGGCAGAACTCGCGCGTCGCGAAGTCGGACGCCCGATACGCGCCGACCTCCCCCCGGATCATCTCGAACCGGTCGAGCGGGAAGCTGGCGAAGGCCGGCATCGGCGCGCCGGTCTGCTTCTGGCACTGGGTGCAGTAGCAGATGTTGGTGTCGTTGGGGGCGCCGGTCGTCCGGTAACGGACGGCGCCGCACAGGCATCCGCCCTCGTGGATGGCATCGGTCATCGCTGGTTTCCTCCCCTGGCCGGTTTCCGGATCATGGGCCGGAGCCTCGCGCATGCCCGCCCCCGCTTCAACCTAGGCTTTCTCATAGCGGCATGAGAGGAATTCATGCCGTGGCCCGCTATACAAACGGGAAACTCCACGGTATGACGGTTTCAGCGTCAACCGATTTCGGCGCACTCCCCCTCATCCCACCAGGGTTGCCCGCCCCATGACCACCGGTCCCGACATCCGTCCCGCGATCACGGCCCTGCCCAACAGCCTCATCGGCGTCGTCGCCAACTACGGCCGGGGCCGCGACGGCCTGATCCCGCTGTGGTTCGGCGAAGGCGACGTGCCGACGCCGGGCTTCGTCATGGACGCGGCGTACCAGGCGATGCGCGACGGCCATGTCTTCTACACCTGGCAGCGCGGCCTGCCCGAACTGCGGGATGCCCTGTCGGCCTATCACCGCCGGACCTACGGCGCCGATGTCGCCACCGACCGGATCACGGTGACCGGCTCCGGCATGTCTGCCATCGCCCTGTCGATGCAGAGCCTGATCGATGCGGGCGACGAGGTCGTCGTGGTCTCCCCCGTGTGGCCCAACGTGTTCGCCAGCATCAGGATCATGGGCGGCGTGGTGCGGCAGGTGCCGCTGGCGCTGGAGAACGGGAAATGGACGCTGGACCTGGACCGGCTGTTCGATGCCTGCGGCCCGCGCACCCGGATGATCTTCGTCAACTCGCCCTGCAACCCGACCGGCTGGACCATCGGTACGGAGGACCAGCGGCGGATCATGGAGTTCGCCCGCGAGCGCGGCCTGTGGGTCATGGCCGACGAGGTCTATTCCCGCCTGGTGTACGACGGAGGCCTGGACGGCAGCGGCCGCGCCCCCTCGTTCCTCGACGTCTCGGAGCCGGAGGACAAGCTGCTGGTGATCAACAGCTTCTCCAAGAACTGGGCGATGACGGGCTGGCGGCTCGGCTGGGTCGTCGCCCCGGCGGCGATGGGTCCGATCTACGAGAAGATGATCCAGTTCAACACCTCGGGCGTGGCCGGCTTCGTCCAGAAGGCGGGGCTGGCCGCCCTCGAACAGGGCGAGCCGTTCCTGGAGGAGATGGTCGAGCGGTGCCGGACCGGCCGCGACATCGTCTGCTCCGCGCTGGAGACCCTGCCGCGCGTACGGGTCCAGCGGCCCGACGCGGCCTTCTACGCCTTCTTCTCGGTCGAAGGGGCCGGCGACAGCCTTGAGCTGGCTAAGCGCATCGTGGACGAGGCCCTGGTCGGCCTCGCCCCGGGAGCCGCCTTCGGCGACGGCGGCGAGGGCTACCTGCGGCTCTGCTTCGCCAGCTCGCCGGAATGCCTCTCCCAGGCCATGGAGCGTCTGATCCCTATCCTGCGCTGATCAGACCGTTAACCATAACTTGGTTGACAGCCGATTAACCAGCCATGGCATGGCCTCATGCCAACCATGTGGAAGCCGCACTTCTCGCAGGTGCAGCATGCCACCATATTACCGTTCACAAGCAACGGCGGCCGGCGCATCGAAGCCGGCCTTTTCTATTGAGGACTCACATCATGGCACTGGCAGTTCGCACGTCCGGTTACGCCGGTCGACGTTCGGCCGACTCTTCCGCTGACCTTATGCAGCGGTTGACCGACACCCTGAAGACTTGGAAGTACCGCATCGTCAGCCGTCGTGAATTGATGGACCTGGATGCCCACATGCTGCGCGACATCGGTTTGACCGACCTGGAAGCCCAGACGGAAGCCTCGAAGCCCTTCTGGCGCGCCTGACATCGCGTAGCGCCGCATGGCCGATCGGATCGAGCCGCGCCTTCCAGTATCGGGTATACTGGGCGCGGCTTTTTTCGATTCCGGGACCGCCATGACGCCAGAATATTTCCGCACCCTCGCCCGCTACAACGCCTGGGCCAACAGGCACCTCTATGACGCCTGCGCGGCGCTTCCCGACGCCGAGTTCCGCAAGCCCCGGCAGGTCTTCTTCGGCTCCATCCTGGGTACGCTCAACCATGTGCTGGTGGCCGACCGGGCCTGGCTCGGCCGTCTCGAAGGCGTGCCGTCCGGCATCGCCGCCCTGGACCAGATCCTGTACGAGGACCTGGCCGACCTGACCGCCGCCCGCACCACCGAGGACACGCGGATCACGGCCCTGGTGGACGGCTACGGTGCCGGCGAGTTCGGCCGCGACCTGGTCTACCGGACGATGGTGGGAACCGAACACCGCACGCCGGTGGCCTGGGTGCTGTCCCACCTGTTCAATCACCAGACCCATCATCGCGGCCAAGCCCACGGCCTGCTGTCGCAGACCGCCGTGCCCCCTCCCGCGCTCGACCTGATCTATTTCCTGCGCGAGCGGGAAGCGGACGTCACCGCGGGTCGCGCTTGAGGCCGCGCGTCTCCAGTTCCCGGAGATAGGTGGACCAGAGCTCTTCCTGGTGTTCCCCCAGCTCGTACAGGTACTTCCAGGAGAAGATGCCGCTGTCGTGCATGTCGTCGAACTGGATGCGGATCGCGTAGTTGCCGACCGGCTCCAGCCCCATGATGCCGACATGCCGGCGGCCGGAGACGATCTGCTTCTGGTTCGGGCCGTGGCCCTGGACCTCCGCCGACGGGCTTTCGACCCGCAGCAGTTCGGCCGGCAGCGAGAAGCGGCGGCCGTCGTCGAACTCGATCTCCAGCCGCTTTTCCGCCTTCTTCAGCCGCACTTCCACAGGCCAGTGCCGCGTGCCGAACGGGTCGGTGGCGAAGGACTCGTCCGCACCGCTGCCTGAAGCGGGCGTCATCAGTGGCTCGCCGTCTTGGAGGAATGGCCCCCGGCCGGCTGGGAATGGGTGGGGTGCGCGGTGTCGGCGTCCAGCGTCCGCGCCTCGTCCACCAGCATGATGGGAATGCCGTCGCGGATCGGATAGGCCAGCCCCGCCCGGTCGCTGATCAGTTCCTGCGCCGCCGCGTCGTAGCGGAGCGGTCCCTTGGTCAGCGGGCAGACCAGGATTTCCAGAAGCTTGGGGTCGACCTTGGCCGCCGAACCCGGTTTGGTATCGCTCACGTCCTCATCCCTTCGATCTCGTCCCCTCGGCGCGCCCGGCACCCGATACGCGCCTGCCGGCGGCCGGGGTCAGTGCCGCGCCATGGTATCGCCGTCCCGCTTGTCCAGGACAGCCATTTCGATGATGGCGATCATCATGCTGGCCCGTTCGGACAGCGTACCGCATTCCAGGAGGGCCTGCTTCTCCGACGGCTCGAACGGACAGATCATGGCGAGCGACGTCACCAGACGCTCGTCCGGCGTCGCCTCGATCGCGTCCCAGTTGGCCGAGATGCCCTGGATCTTGAAATATGTACGCAACCCCTCGACCAGCCGCGCCCTGTCGAACAGGGCGGGACCCGGCTCCGCCAGGTCGTCGGCGAATCGCTCCCACGAGGCCGTGACGCGGCGGTAGCCGCGCACGATCGGCAGCTCGCGCACGACCTCGAACCGGCAGACGCCGGTCAGCGTGATCAGGTAGCGGCCGTCGTCGGTCTCGCTGAAGCTGGTGATCCGGCCGGCGCAGCCGATCGGATAGACCGGCGGCGCGCTGGCGCGGCTCAGGGGATCCGACGGCTGGATAATGCCGATCATCCGGTTGCCGGACAGCGCATCGTCGGTCATCGCCAGGTAGCGAGGCTCGAAGATGTTCAGCGGCAACTTGCCCCGGGGCAGGAGCAGCACCCCGGTGAGCGGGAAAATCGAAATGATTTCCGGCAGTTGGTCGAAGGATGGGTCGAACGGGTTTGGGCTCATGAAAATAAGATAGATGACAACTTCCGTCTTGCCATGACGGTCAGCTTGTCAGTCGGCCCGAAAGCCTCGAAAAATTTCACGAGCTGCTTGCGCGCCTGCTGATCGTTCCATTCCCGGTCACGGCGCACGATCTCCAACAGCTCCTCCACCGCGGCGTCGCGCTTGTTGCCGGCGTAAAGCGCCATGGCGAGGTCGAAGCGGGTCTGGTGGTCGTCGGGATCGCGGGCGACCCGGTCCATCAGCTCCGGGACGGGGCCGGCGGCGGCGCTCTGCTCTGCCAGGTCCAGGGCGCTGCGGACGGCGGCCAGTTCGGGCGCCTTGGCCAGCTCGGGCGGCGCGCCGTCCAGCATCTCGCGGGCGCGGGCGAAATCCTGGGCCGTCATGAGGCAGCGCACCAGCCCGGCGTAGGCGGCGGCGTTGGTCGGCTCGACCCCCAGGATCTGGCTGTAGATCTCGCTGGCGGTGGCGGCGTCCCCCGCCTCCAGCGCTTCCGCGGCGGCGTCGAGCGCTTCCTGGAGCCCGCCGTCGTCGGCCCCGCCGGACAGCTTGGCCAGCCGGTCGACGAACTGCTTGATTTGCGATTCCTGCTGGGCGCCGACGAAACCATCCACCGGCCGGCCCTGGAAGAAGGCGTAGACCGCCGGGATCGACTGGATGCGGAGCTGGCCCGCGACCTGCGGGTTCTCGTCGATGTTGATCTTGACCATCTTCACGGCGCCCTTGGCGGCCTTGACGGTCTTTTCCAGCAGGGGGCCGAGCTGCTTGCAGGGGCCGCACCACGGCGCCCAGAAATCGACGATCACGGGCACCGTGCGCGAGGCCTCGATGACGTCGGCCATGAAGGCGCGGTCGCTGGTGTCCTTGATCAGGTCGGCGGCCGGCTTGGGCCCGCCACCCGGCGCGCCGGGCATATTGAACATGGTCTGCATGGAGGCTTCCTGTTGCTGGAAAGCTGGCTGGTCCGGAATCCGTATATCGGATGGCTGCGTGTTTAGATGAGCCTTGCCGGATTATCCAGCAAGGTCGGCGACCACGGCCTCGTGGCCGGTGGAGGACAGGAACTTCAGCAGGTCGGCCGAGCGGATCGCCGTCGTCCGGCCGTTGTCGAGCGGATGGTAGTTCAGCAGGTCGTGCGCCATCATGGCTTTTTCCAGCACCACGGTGACCCGGTGCCCGGTGTCGTTGATCACGGCGAAGGGCGTCACCGAGCCGGGCCGGACGCCCAGCACCTCCCGCAGCAGGTCGCCGTTGCCGAACGACAGGCGGGCAGAGCCGATCCGCTTGTCCAAGGTCTTCAGGTCCACCGCGCTGTCCTCCAGCGCGACGACCAGCCACAGGCGGCCCTTCTTGTCCTTCAGGAACAGGTTCTTGCAATGGCCGCCCGGCAGCGTCCCGCGCAACGCCTGCGCCTCCTCCACCGTGAAGACCGGCGGATGGGAGTGGGTGGTGGTCTCGATGCCCAGGCCATCCAGGTACGCGATGAGCTGTTCCGGCGAGGTGGGCAGCATGTCGGTATTGGAGCCGGTGTCGGGGACGTTGTCGGCGTCGGTGTCGGCACGATCGGGCATGGCGGAAACCTTGATGGTCCGGCGGAATGGGGCGCCGCTGTTATAGCCGCTTCCGGCGGTGGCGCAAACCGGCGAGGAGGATTCGAAAAAAGGCCCTTGCAAAGGGGTCGGACTTCCGTATTATCCGCGCTCACCGCTGGTCATCACCCGGACCGGCCGCCGATGCGGGCGTAGCTCAGGGGTAGAGCACAACCTTGCCAAGGTTGGGGTCGAGGGTTCGAATCCCTTCGCCCGCTCCAGTTTCAAACGATGGTTCGGATTTCGCGAGCGTCCCTTTCGGGGCGCCTTTTTGCGTTCCGGGCTTGATCATCTCCCCCGAGCAGGTTCTACATTTCGAGAAGCCCTCCTATCGAGCGCATCGGCAGCACGAGCCGCGGCGAGTCCGGCAGCCGGATGAAGCCATGGCTGGCGTAGAAACGGGCCGCGTTGTCGTCGAGGGCATCGACCACCACCATCGAAGAGCCGACGGTTCCGGCGCTGCCATAGGCCCGTCGGAGAGCGTCGGCGAGCAGGACGGCGCCCAGACCCTGCCCTTGGCGTTCCTTGGCAACGGCCAAGCGACCGATCAGCGTCGCACTCACAAGCGGATAGCGGGGAACGTGTTTGCGCGCCTCGTCCGGGACCGCTCCTTGGGGAATCGCGGTGGCGCAGAGCGTGTAGAATCCCAAGATCCGTGATGGTCCGGTGGCCCCGGAGAGAATGAAGACGCCGTTGGCCTTTCGCCGCAGATCCTGGCTTGCGTGGTTCTTCAGGTAAAGGTCGAGGCTTTCGACGCCGCAGGTAAAGCCGGCCCGGTCATGTTGCGACTCCAGCAATCCGATGCGCAGGTCGCTGGAAAGCCGGTCCGTCATTCACGGCCCAAGACGACGTTTGTGCTCGGCGAAGGCGCGTATCAGGCGCTCGTTCGGTTCAGGCGGATTGACAAGCGCGTCGAAGAACACGGCACGATCCCGTTCGGACAATTGCAGCGTCTCATGTTCCACGATCGTACGATGGGCGGCTTCGGTAAGCGCGGTCATGCAAAAGTCGGTTACCTTGCGCCTCTGGAGGCTGGCCGCCCGTTCGATCAGTGCCTTGGTCGATTCGTCCACACGGAACCCCAGCCGCTCCGCCCGCAAGCGTCCTTCCTGTTTCCCTGCCTTGGCCATGAACACCTCCAGGCAAGGAATGTACGTCAGTCTGACTAACTTTTCAAACATTCCCTGAAAGACACGGTACCTGGAACTGACCTGTCGACGATCGGCGACATGCCTACCATGACACCGTTCGCTGACATCCGCCGGAAACCGTCGATGCTCATTCGCACCGCCAACGATTTCGGATTGGTCATCCGGGAGTGGCCCTGGAGCCTAAGGCTGGACCAGGGAGAACTTGCCGGTCCGGCCGGTGTCAGCCGCCAGTGGATCGTGGATATGTCGCCTTTTCGGCAGGCCGCGTCATGGGACCCTTAAGGCGCGGTCGCTTGGCTCCGCTCTACGATATCGCCAGCGCGCTGCCTTACGGCAACCGCGATCCCCAGCGCCTGAAGCTGGTAATGAAAAATCGGCGACGAACAAGTCGGCGCGGGACTGGAGCAGTGCCCGATCAGGTTGATCCGGCCGGGACAGCCGGCCCTATGCGTTGGGCCTCGGCCCAACCTAGACTCGACGACCCACATAACAGCCGCTCCGCGTCAAACCTTAGGTTGGGCCGTGGCCCAACGCATCGCGGCGAGTGGAACGGCAGGCTGAATGGACCGGAGCCGGGCAACTTGGTCGGATACTGGTCTAGACAGCGACCTTGAACTCCACGGAAGACACGTCCTCGATGTTCTTCGATGCGTCAAGGATTTCCACCGCCACGAGGGCGCCTGTTCCGTCGTAGTCGAGGGTTATGCCCGGCTTGTCCTCATCGCTCTCAACCACCACGGCGTCACGAAGCACGACCGACAGGGTGTCGGTTGACGGGTCGTACGTGATCTTCATGAGCCGCCTCCATGCTTCGCAAGCTTGCTGGTGCGGTACGCCGCAGCCACGATGGCCGGCACCCGGTCTACATCAACGAAAACACGCACCAGAAACGATCGGCCGGTGTCTGTTTCGATGATAACACGTTGCGCGACCACACGTCCGATCTGGACAATCCACGCCTTGCCATACCAGCCAAGGCGTGATGGCTGAACGCGACGTCCCGCAGCCGCCCCCCGTCACTTCCCAACCCGCGCCGCCGCCGCAGCAGCCACCGGCACCGCGCCGCTATCCACCATCTTCAGCTTCCAGTCCTGCGCCTCGGTGCCGTCCAGGTTCAGGTGTCCGGCCAGGAACAGCACGCGGTCGGTGTCGGCGCCCTTGGCGGTGCAGAAGCGGTCCTGGAGGTAGTAGGGCGGCGTCGCCTGGTAATAGAGCGTCGCCTTGACCGACGCCGCGGTTCCCTTCAGGTCCGCCAGCGGCACGGCATAGACCAGCGTGTCGCCGCCGCCGTCGCGGTAGTCGGGATCGTCGCCGACCGCCGTCGGGGCCACGTCCTCGGCCAGGTCGGCACCGGCGCCCAGCGCCTTCGCGATGGCGCGCCGCTGGTCGAGGCCCAGGAAGCCGTGGGGCAGGATGCGGTTGTCCTTCACGTCGGCGCAGATCGACAGGAAGCTGGTGGTGAAGTCGCCGGTCGGCTTCACGTCGTGACCGCAGACGGGGGCCTGGCCCGCCGGCAGGTTCGTGGGCGGCGCCGTCACCAGCTCCTGGTAGATCTGCGCCTGGTCCTGGCGGGTGACCACCTGGTAGTGCGGCTGGTGCGGCAGGCTGCCGGCATTGGCCCGGCCGGAGCAGTCGTCCTTCCACCACAGCTCGCCGGCGACCGGCTTGCCCGCCTCGTCCACGATGACGCCGGCGCCGTTGGTCCGGCCCGAGGCCCACAGCACGTTGCCGTTGGCGTCGAGCACGTCGAATTCGATGAAGGCGCGGCGGAAGCCGACGCCCGACGGCAGCTTGTGGCCGGTCTTGCTGGTGACCGCGACGGTCGCCCGGAGGTTGCCGCCGTCCGTCTCCACCCCCGTCACCGCTATGGCGGCGGTGCCGCCGGAGGCTTGGTCCAGCATCGCCTGCTCGGTCCGGAGCAGGGGATCTACGCCCTTGGACACCAGCATCGGGTCCTGGGTGCGGATGCCCAGGATGTCGGGGAACTGCTGGGCCATCCGGGTGAAGAAGACGTTCAGCCCGACCAGCGTGTGCTGGGCGAAGCCGTCGCGCACGGGCAGGTCGATGTCCTCGGGTCCCAGGTTGTTCTCGGCCTGGGGGAAGTTGGAATATTCCTGGATACTCGCGATCTTGCTGCGGTACGGCTTGCCGGACGGGTCCTTGCTCGGCATGTGGCAGTCCTGGCAGCTCGCGGGCGTGGCCCCCGGCCCGCCGGGCAGCTTGCCGTCCACGCCCTCGCCGGTGCGGTAGGCGCTGAAGGCCCATTCCGGATATGTCGTCTGCTCGTAGACGTGGGTCAGCACCTTGCCCTTGTCGAGCACCGGCAGATGGACCGTGTGGCAGGTGCCGCAGGTCTCGGAATTGGTGATCGCGGCGTGGTATTCCGGCCGGTTGCCCAGCGCCTGCTCCATCGGCTTGACCTTGGGGTCCTTGAAGGGGCCGAAGATCGTGTCCGGCCGGCCGACCAGGAAGCTGCCGGTGAAGGTCCGGGCGAAGCCGGTATTGTCCGGGTTCAGGAAGGCCTGCCGCTCGGCGATGCAGGCGTTCTGCGGCGCGTCCTTGAACTGAGCCGTCGCCTCCGCCCCCAGCGCCATGCGGTGGCAGGCGGTGCAGGAGACGCCGTCGCGCGCCAGCGCGCCGTACGGCGCGTGCACGGCGCCCGGGTTGCCGGCGGGAAACGGCACCGCGTTGGCGAAGGACCGCAGGAAGTCCTGGCACTTGCCGGTCTCGGCGAACTTGTCCACCGTGAACTGGCGCTGGCCCAGGATGCCGTGGCAGCCCAGGCAGGTGTTCTCCACCAGGTCCGCGCTCTCGGGATGGAAGGTCTGGGTCTCGCTGGCGAGCTGGGCGAAGAAGATCGGGTCGCGTCCGGCCAGCCCCATGGGCGAGGTCCACCACGTGGCATAGGGCGACAGGTTCAGCAGCTTGGCGCCGTGGGGGTTCGGCCGGGTCATGTCGAACTGCAGGCCGGTGCTGCCGGCGTCGTGGCAGCCCATGCACTGGTCGGAGGTGACGAACTCGCTGGCGGCGCCGGGGCCGCCGGCCTTGACCCAGACGCTGTCATAGGTCTGGGACGGCATCTTCGACACCGTCTCCCAGGTCGGCCTGGGCAGCCCGGCGACCTTCAACCCGGCGGCCACGTCGGGATCGAAGGCGTATTGCGGCTGGCCCAGCCGCGCCGCGTCGTCGGTCGGCAGGCTGACCAGCCGGTGATGGATCTCGGGCGCCGGGGCCTCGAAGAAGTGCTGGCTGAGGAAGACCAGCGGCTCGCCCGGCTGGCCCAGCATGTTCTTCAGGCTGGCGAAGGTGTAACCGTCCTTGGCCGAGGCGTGGCAGTTCAGGCAGTACTGGCCGAAGCCCATGTTGGCCAGCGGGTTGGTCGGTCCGGGCGGCCAGTCCGGCGCCCAGCCGCTCCAGCCGAACCAGCCCCAGAACCAGCCGTCGTGGGACGCCTGGGCGTCGCGCACCATGATGGCGGCGCCGCTGGTCGGAAGGAGATTGAGCGGATCGACCCCGTCGCAGGCCGCAGCCGGCGCCGGGAACATCTCCTTGACCATGATGGCGCCGTCGGGAACCGGCGCCGGGTCCGCCGGGGCGGCGGCCTCGTCGGACGGGCGGTTCACCTTCAGCCACTCCACCATCTCGGGCGAGTACCAGATCACCACCGGCGCGTGGGTCCCGGCATAGGTCCCGACCCATTGGCCGTCCTGGAGGCTGGCGGTATAGGGGCCGGTGTCGCGCACCCGCTTGTCCCGCACCCACCCCGCGGCCGTGTCCCGGTGGCAGAAATTGCGCAGATAGTCCCCCAGCTTCGTCTCGTACTGGTCGAGCGGCAGGGCGCCCGGCTTCCGCACCGCCTCGGCCAGCGAGGCGCACAGGGCGCCGTCCGTCGGCACCATCGGGGTCGGCCGGGCCGCCGTGCAGGCCGGCGCCGCGAGGGCCGCGCCCGCCGCGAGCAGGCCGCACAGGGCGAGGGCGGGGACCAGGAGACGGGACAGGAAGGATCGGGACATCCGGGGTTTCCCTTCGGAAGGACAGCCCGGTGCGGTTGAGTCGCGACCGGTTCTTTCTCCAGGGTATTAGACCTTCGGGGTTAAGTCCATCGGGGAGGACGGTCCGCAGGCCCGGCACAGCGCGATTGTCACAGCCGCCGCCCCCCGGCTTGTCTGTCCCCGGCCCCGCTGTCATAGTGCCGGAGGATCCCGGAAGGCGGCGAAGATCCGCCCCGACATGCGTCATGGCGTCGCGACCCTGTGTCCGTCCCGACATCACGGACCAAATGGGCGATAGACCGGCAAGGCTTATTGCCTTTCAATCGGCGCATTCTGGTGAGATGACGGCTTGGTGGGAGAACTGGTAAGCATGAAGGCGGTCAAGGGCGCCCTGGAGAGTGCCCGGCGAGGGATCAACTGGCAGGATCATGGCTGAGTTCTTTTCGATGGGCGGCTATGCCGCCTATGTCTGGCCGGCCTACGGGGTCGCGGCCGTCTTTCTCGTGGGCATGCTGGTCGTCAGCCTGCGCGGCCTCCGCCGCCACGAAGCGCTGCTGAAGACCCTGGAGACGAGCCGCCCGCGGCGGCGCGACCGGAACCGCCGCGACAGCGGCCCTGCCCCATCGGCCCCGGCACCGTCGGGATTGCCCGCCGCGGAAGGACACGAAGGATGACCCGCAAGAAACGCCGCCTCTACATGCTGGGCCTCGCCCTGCTGGGCCTGGGCACCGCGACCGCGCTGGCGCTGACCGCGTTCGAGGACAACCTGGTCTTCTTCTACAGCCCGTCCGACCTCGCGGCCCAGCAGGTCGGCGAGCGCAGCTTCCGCCTGGGCGGGCTGGTGGAGGAGAACAGCGTCAAGCGCCTGCCCGACGGTCTGACGATCGAGTTCCGGGTCACCGACACCGCCAAGTCCGTTCCCGTTACCTATGCCGGCATCGTGCCCGACCTGTTCCGCGAGGGGCAGGGCGTCGTCGCCGAGGGGCGCCTGCGCCCCGACGGCGTGTTCGTCGCGCGCGAGGTGCTGGCCAAGCACGACGAGAACTACATGCCGCCCGAGGTGGCCGACGCGCTGACCCGCGCCGGCGCCCCCCAGCACGCGACCAAGTCGCTGGAAGCCCCCGTGCCGGCGTCCGCGACCGGTCCCCTGACTCCCGCCCCCAAGGAGTAACGCCGTGATCCCCGAACTGGGCCATTACGCCCTGGTCCTGGCACTGTTCCTGGCGCTGGTCCAAGCGACCCTGCCGCTGATCGGCGCCGCGCGCGGCGACGCCGCCTGGATGGAGGTCGCGAAGCCGGCCGCGATCGGCCAGTTCGCCATGATCCTGGTCAGCTTCCTGGCGCTGACCTACGCCTACGTGGTGTCCGACTTCAGCGTGCTGAACGTGGTCGAGAACAGCCACTCCATGAAGCCGATGCTCTACAAGGTGTCGGGCGTCTGGGGCAACCACGAGGGCTCGATGGTCCTGTGGGTGCTGATCCTGGCCCTGTTCGGGGCCGCCGTCGCCCTGTTCGGCCGCAACCTGCCGCCGACGCTGAAGGCGCGGGTCCTGTCGGTCCAGGCGATGATCGGCATCGGCTTCCTGCTGTTCATCCTGGCGACCAGCAATCCCTTCATCCGGATCGATCCGGCCCCGCTCGACGGGACCGACCTCAACCCGCTGCTCCAGGACCCCGGCCTCGCCTTCCACCCGCCGTTCCTGTATTTCGGCTATGTCGGCTTCTCCATGGCCTTCTCCTTCGCCGTGGCCGCCCTGATCGAGGGCAGGGTCGATCCCGCCTGGGCGCGCTGGGTGCGGCCCTGGACGCTGGCCGCCTGGGCCGGCCTGACGCTCGGCATCGCGCTGGGATCGTGGTGGGCCTATTACGAGCTGGGCTGGGGCGGCTGGTGGTTCTGGGACCCGGTCGAGAACGCCTCCTTCATGCCCTGGCTGGCCGGCACCGCGCTGCTGCACTCCGCCATCGTGGTGGAGAAGCGCGACGCGCTGAAGAGCTGGACCATCCTGCTGGCGATCCTGACCTTCGCGCTGTCGCTGATCGGCACCTTCCTGGTCCGGTCGGGCGTGCTGACGTCGGTCCACGCCTTCGCGGTCGATCCCGCCCGCGGCGTCTTCATCCTGGTGCTGCTGGTCGTCGCCACGGCGGGGGCGCTGCTGCTCTACGCGATCCGCGCGCCGTCCATGAAGATGGGCGGGCTGTTCGCCCCGGTCAGCCGCGAGGGCTCGCTGGTGCTGAACAACCTGCTGCTGTCCACCGCGACCGCGACCGTGTTCCTGGGCACCCTCTACCCGCTGTTCCTGGACGCGATCGGCGCCGGCAAGGTGTCGGTCGGGCCGCCCTTCTTCAACGCGACCTTCATCCCGCTGATGGTGCCGCTGGTCGCCGCCATGTCGGTCGGACCGCTGCTGGCCTGGAAGCGCGCCGACCTGGCCGGCGCGCTGGCGCGGCTGAAGTTCGCGGCATTGCTGACCGTGATCTGCGTGCTGGGCGCCCTCTACGCCTACCAGGGCGGGCCGGTGCTGGCGCTGCTCGGCGTGGCGCTGGCGGCCTGGGCCTTCTTCGGCGCCATCGCCGAGCTGGCCGACCGGATCAGGCTGTTCCGCGCCCCCCTCGGGGAAAGCTGGCGCCGCGCCAAGGGGCTGCCGCGGTCGAGCTGGGGCATGACCATCGCCCATGCCGGCATGGGCGTCGCGATCGCCGGCATGACCGGGTCGGCCGCCTGGATGACGGAGCGCATCCAGCTGATGCGTCCGGGCGACACGGCACAGATCGCCGGTTACGACATCCGGTTCGACGAGGTCCACCAGGCCCAGGTCGCCAACTACCAAGCCAAATCGGCCACCTTCACGGTGATCCGCGACGGCGAGGTGATCGCGACGCTGCACCCGGAGGAGCGCTGGTTCCCGGTCGCCCGCATGTCGACCACCGAGGCCGCGATCCGGACCAACTGGGTGTCCGACCTCTATGTCGTGCTGGGCCAGGAGCAGGAGGGCACCGGCGGCTACGCGACCCGCCTGTACCACCACCCGCTGGTCCCCTGGATCTGGATCGGCTGCGTGATCATGGTGGCGGGCGGCTGCGTCTCGCTCAGCGACCGGCGCTTCCGAATCGGCGTGCCGGAACGCCGGCGGAGCCGGCAGCCCGTGCCCCAGCCGGCCGAATAGACCGCCCGTACAGGAACCCCCGAGATGCGCCGCCTTATCTACATCCTGCCGCTGGCCCTGTTCGTGGTCCTGGCCGGGTACTTCGCCATAGGCCTGACCCGCGACCCCTCGGTCGTGCCGTCGGCCCTGATCGACAAGCCGGTGCCTGAATTCGCCCTGCCGCCGCTGCTGAACGACGGCAAGGGCTTGGCGACCTCGGACCTCAAGGGCGAGGTCCAGCTGGTCAACGTGTTCGCCTCCTGGTGCGTGCCCTGCCGGGTCGAGCATCCCGTGCTGATGCGCCTCGCCCGCGAGCAGGGCGTCACCGTGAAGGCGATCAACTACAAGGACAAGCCGGAGGACGCGGTCCGCTGGCTGAACCAGGGCGGCAACCCCTATGCCGCGATCGGCGCCGACCAGGACGGCAGGGTCTCGATCGACTGGGGCGTCTACGGCGTGCCGGAGACCTACGTGATCGATGCCGAAGGCCGGATCCGCTACAAGGTCGTGGGTCCCGTGATGCCGGACGAGGTCGAGCGCACCATCCTGCCGCTGATCCGGGAGCTCCAGGGATGAGGGCGCACCTGCGGGCCGGCCTCGCCGCCCTCCTCCTGTGCGTCTCCTCGCCCGTCCTGGCGGTCCAGCCCGACGAGGTGATGAAGGACCCGGCGATGGAGGCTCGGGCGCGCGAGATCAGCAAGGAACTGCGCTGCCTGGTCTGCCAGAACCAGTCGATCGACGACAGCAACGCGCCGCTCGCCCGCGACCTGCGGGTGCTGGTGCGCCAGCGGCTGGCGGCGGGCGACGACAACGCCGGGGTGCTCGACTACGTCACCGCGCGCTACGGCGACTACGTGCTGCTGCGCCCGCCCTTCAAGGCCAGCACCTACGTGCTGTGGATCGGCCCGGCGGTCGTGCTGCTGCTGGGCGGGATCGGCGCGGCGCTGTTCCTGCGCGGCCGCCACCGCGCCGTGGCCGGCGGCGAGACCGCCGCTCCGCTGACTCCCGAGGAACGCCAGCGGCTCGACCGGCTGCTGCGCGAGGATGCCTGATACCATGCTGTTCTGGATCGTCGCCGCCCTGATGACGGCGGCCGTGACCGCCCTGGTCCTCACCCCGCTCCTGCGCGCCCGGCACTCGGCCGCGGGCCGTGCCGCCTACGACCTGGAGGTCTACCGCGACCAGCTGGCGGAACTGGACCGCGACCTCTCCCGCGGCGTGATCGACGAGCGGCAGGCCCAGGCCGCCCGTGCCGAGATCGGCCGCCGCATGCTGGCCGTGGCGGACGAGGGCGAGCGCGAAACGGCGTCCGGCGCCGTGTCGCCCGGGCGGGGCAGCCGCTGGGTGGCGCTGGCGCTGTGCGCGCTGATCCCGCTGGGGGCTCTGGCCGTCTATATCCCGACCGGCCATCCCGACCTGCCGGCGCAACCCTTCGCTTCACGTGAAACAGCGCCGGGCGGCGGCCCGCCGGGCGAGGTGATGCAGGCCATCGCCAAGCTGGAGCAGCACCTGAGGGACGAGCCCGGCGACCTCCAGGGCTGGCTGCTGATCGCCCAGACCTATACCCGCATGGGCCGGTTCGGGGACAGCGCCGAGGCCTACCGGAACGCCGTCGGCGTCAGCCAGGGCAAGGACACCGGCATCCTGTCCTCCTACGCGGAGGCGATGACCGCGGCCAACCAGGGCGTGGTGCCGGAGGAGGCGGTCCGCACCTTCGACGCCGTGCTCCAGGCCGACCCGAAGGACGCCCGCGCCCGCTATTATTTGGCGCTCGCCCGCGCCCAGGCCGGCGATCTGCGCGGCGCGCTCGACCGCTGGGTCGCCCTGGCGGCGGAGAGCCCGGCCGACGCGCCCTGGCTACCTACGGTGCGCCAGCGCATCACCGACACCGCCGGCCAGCTCGGGGTCGATGCCGCCACGGTGATGCCCCAGCCGCTGCCGCCCTCCCAGGCCCAGGCGGCGCCCGCCCCGGGGACCGCCCCCGGCCCGACGCGCGAGCAGATGGCCGGCGCCGCCGACATGACCGCGGAACAGCGCGACGCCATGATCCGGAGCATGGTGGACGGGCTCGCCAGCCGCCTGAAGGACAACCCGAACGATGCCGACGGCTGGCTCCGCCTGGGCCGCGCCTACAGGGTGCTGGGCGAGCGGGACAAGGCGACGGAGGCCCTGGCGTCCGGGGTCAAGGCAGCTCCCGGCCGGGTCGACCTGCTGACGGCCTATGCCGACGCCCTGATCGCCTCGGGCGGCGACCAGGACGCCCCGCCCGCCCCCGCCGTGGCGGTGCTGCGCGACGTGCTGAAGATCCAGCCCGACAACCCGCAGGCGCTCTACTTCGTCGGCCTGGACGCCGCCCGCGCCGCCAACACCGCCGAGGCCTCCCAGCTCTGGGGCCGGCTGCTGACCCAGCTCCAGCCCGGCTCGCCCGAGCACGCCGAGGTCCAGTCGCTCCTCGACCGCCTGAAGCAGGGCGGCTGACCGGGATCAAACGGGACGGTGGCCTTTTATTGCCCACAGATGAACGCAGATGGACACAGATAGGGGCAAGTATCTGTGTCCATCTGCGTTCATCTGTGGATAACCAACGGCACGCTCCCTGGCAACCGTCCTCCCGGGCGGCGGCGCGGCTTCGCCTCAAATTGGAGTGATGTGGAAAATCGGATTTGCGCCGCAGCGGCTGCCCGGATAGCCTGTTGCGGTCATATCGGTAGCAGTCAGATCGGAAGCATGGCCCTGTCACAGCCGCCGCCAGCGAACCAGATCCCCAGCCCCGACCCCGGGGCGGCCATCGTCGTCGAAGATCTCCACAAGCGGTTCGGGCAGCTCGAGGTGCTGAAGGGCGTCTCGCTGGTCGCCCACGAGGGCGACGTGATCTCCATGATCGGGTCGAGCGGGTCGGGCAAGAGCACCTTCCTGCGCTGCATCAACCTGCTGGAGACACCCGACGAAGGCCGCGTCTGGGTCAACGGCGAGCTGATCCGGATGAAGCAGGGCCGCCACCACGCGGTGCCGGCCGACCCGCGACAGGTCGATCGCATCCGGTCCCGGCTCGGCATGGTGTTCCAGGGGTTCAACCTGTGGAGCCACATGACGGTGCTCCAGAACGTGATCGAGGCGCCGGTCCATGTCCTGGGCGTCCCGAAGGCCGAGGCGATCGCCCGAGCCGAGGCGCTCCTGGAGAAAGTCGGGCTGGAAGCCAAGTCCAAGGCCTATCCCAGCCATCTCTCCGGCGGGCAGCAGCAGCGGGTCGCCATCGCCCGGGCGCTGGCCATGCAGCCCAAGGTGATGCTGTTCGACGAGCCGACCTCGGCGCTCGACCCCGAACTGGTCGGCGAGGTGCTCCGCGTGATGCGCCAGCTCGCCGACGAGGGCATGACCATGATCGTCGTGACGCACGAGATGGGCTTCGCCCGCGAAGTGTCGAGCGAGGTCATCTTCCTGCACCAGGGCCGCATCGAGGAACGGGGACCGCCCGACCAGGTGCTGGTCGATCCCCAGTCCGAGCGCTGCCGCCAGTTCCTGGCACGCAATCTCTGACCAACTAGAAAATACCGACAGAACAGCGACGAAAAGTCGATGAACAGGAGAGACCGTATCTTGAAGAAGACCCTCGCAGCCATCGCAACCGGCATGATCCTGATCGCCGCCGCCGGCGTCCCGCAGGCCCAGGCGCAGACCAAGGTGCGGATCGCCACCGAAGGCGCCTACCTCCCCTGGAACGGCATGGACGCCTCGGGCAAGCTGATCGGGTTCGAGATCGACCTGGCGGCCGAGCTGTGCAAGCGCATCGGCGCCACCTGCGAAGTGATGGCCCAGGATTGGGACGGCATCATCCCCGGGCTCCAGTCGCGGAAGTACGACGTCATCATGGCCGGCATGTCGATCACCGACGAGCGCAAGCAGGTCATCTCGTTCGCCGGCCCCTACGCCACCGAGCCGACCGTCTTCGCCGCCATGAAGGGCAGCCCGCTGCTCGACCAGAACCTGCCGACGACGGCCGTGGACATGGCCGAGATCACCCCGGACGAGCAGAAGCTGATCGACCAGACCGGTGCCGCGGTCAAGGGCAAGACCGTGGGAGTCCAGGTCTCCACGATCCAGCAGAACATGCTGGAGCAGCTGATGCCCGGCGTCGAGGTCAGGACCTACGACAAGGTGGACAATCTCGGCCTCGACCTGGTGTCCGGCCGGATCGACGCCATCGTCGCCGACCGCTCCGCGATCGAGGGCCTGATCAAGGCCGGCGACCAGAACAAGGACATCACCAAGTTCGGCCCCGCCTTCTCGCGCGGCGTCCTGGGCGAGGGCGTCGGCGCCGGCGTCCGCAAGGCCGACACCGAGCTCCAGGCCAAGCTGGACAAGGCGATCAAGGAGGCCACCGCCGACGGCACCATCACGAAGCTGACGACCCAGTGGTTCGGCTACGACACGTCGATCAAGTAAGGGCCCGGGGGTGACCGGAAGCCGGATCCCGCGTCATGCTTGACCTGCTCGCCTGGGGCGACACCGGCTGGGGCGACGAGCTGGTCCGCGGCACGCTGATGACGCTTGCGGTGGCGCTCTGCTCGTTCGCGCTGGGCCAGGTGTTCGGGGCGCTGGGCGCCACCGCCAAGCTGAACGGCGGCATCGTCACCCGCGGCATCGCCGAGGTCTACACCACGGTAGTGCGCGGCGTGCCCGAGCTGCTGGTCATATACCTGCTGTTCTTCGGCAGCGGCAACGCGATCATGGCCATAGCCGCGGTGTTCGGCTACACCGACTATATCGAGGTCAACGCCTTCACCATCGGCGTGCTGTCGGTCGGGCTGATCTCCGGCGCCTATTCGACCGAGGTGATCCGGGGCGCCATCCAGGCGGTGCCGTTCGGCCAGATCGAGGCCGGGCGCGCCGTGGGGATGCGCAGGAGCCAGATCTTCTTCCGCATCCTGCTGCCCCAGACCTTGCGCTACGCCCTGCCCGGCCTCGGCAATGTCTGGCAGCTCACCCTGAAGGACACGGCGCTGATCTCGGTCACGGCCCTGGCGGAGCTGATGCGCTCCGCCCAGGTCGCGGCCGGCGTCACCCGCGACCCGTTCCTGTTCTACACGGTGGCGGCGGCGCTGTACCTGGTACTCACCTCGCTCTCGACCGTCGCGTTCGACCGGGCCGAGCGCTATTCCAACCGCGGCGTAAGGCGGGCCTGAGACCATGAACCTGTCGGTGATGTGGAGTGCGGTGCCGACGCTGCTGGCCGGCGTTCCGGTGACGCTCCAGCTGGTCGGGCTGGCCCTGCTGTTCGGCTTCGTGCTGGCGTCCGGCGTCGCCTGGATGCGGCTGTCGGCCAACCGCGTCCTGTCCGCGATCGCCGGGGCCTACGTGTTCGTCTTCCGGGGCACGCCGCTGCTGGTCCAGATCTTCCTGATCTATTACGGGCTGGGCCAGTTCCAGGCAGTCCGCGCCAGCATCTTCTGGGAGATCCTGCGGGAGCCCTACTGGTGCGGCATCCTGGCGCTGACGCTCAACACGGCCGCCTATACCAGCGAGATGATCCGCGGCGGCATCCAGTCCGTGCCGCACGGCCAGATCGAGGCGGCGCGCGCCTGCGGGTTCTCCCGCTTCCTGGTGTTCCGCCGGATCGTGGCGCCGATCGCGGTCCGGCAGGCGCTGCCCGCCTACGGCAACGAGGTCATCCTGATGGTCAAGGCCAGCTCGCTCGCCAGCACCATCACCCTGCTGGAGATCACCGGCATCGCCCGCCGGATCATCTCCCAGACCTTCGCGGTGTTCGAGGTGTTCATAGTGGCGGGGGCGATCTACCTGCTGATCAACTTCCTGATCACCCGCCTGATCCGCTACGCCGAGTGGCGCGTGACCCCGCACCTGCGCCGCCCGGCATAGCGGGCGGCACAGGTTCCGGTCAGTCCGGCTCGTGCTCGGCTGGGTCGTCGTCCGTGGCGTCGCCCACCCGGCCCGGCGAGATCCGGCCCTTGCCCCCGGCCGCCGTGCCTGCGTTCTCGTCGAGAGCCGCGTCGATGCCCATGAAGTCCTCGAGGTCGTGGTGGCTCAGCATCTTCTTCCTCCGGTACGCCATCCTGGGGCGTCGCCGCCCATCCTGCGCGTGATTGCTTAAAAATGTCATGCACCCGTGCCGGATGCGGCAATAGGTCAATCTCCCTGCCGGTCGGAACCCCGGCCGATCAGACCGACCGTTCCTCCCGCACCGCAAACAACAGCACCAGACCCAACGCGAGCAATAGCACGATGGTTGCCATTCCCGCCCGTTGACTTTGGAAGGATTCCGTGGCCCACGCGAGGAGAAGCGGCCCCGCGAAGGAGACAGCCCGCCCGGATAGCGCGTACAGGCCGAACATCTCAGTCTCCATCCCCGGCGGCGACAGGCGGGCCATCATCGACCGCCCGGCCGCCTGCGCCGGCCCGACGAAGATCCCCAGTCCCAGCGCCAGGACCCAGAAGGCGGTCTGGGACTCGGCGAACAGCAGCGGAATGCCGAATCCGATCAGCCCCGCCAGGCACCAGGCGATGGTCCGCTTCGGCCCGATCCGGTCGTCGATCCAGGCGAAGCCAAAGGCCCCGGCGGCCGAGGTGACGTTCAGCGCGATCGCGAACATCACGATCTGGTCGAACCCCATGCCGAAGGTCCCGGCGGCATAGATGCCGCCGAACGCGAACAGCGTGTTCAGCCCGTCGCGGTAGAGCGCGCTGGCGAGCAGCCAGCGGACGATGTTGGCATAGCGCCGGATGTGCCGGACGGTGTCCGCCAGCGCCCGCAGCCCTTCCCGCACCGCCGTCCCGAGCGGCACGCCGGTGGACGGCCGGTCCGGCGTCAGCAGGAACAGCGGCAGGGCGAAGACCGCGTACCACGCGGCCACCAGCAGGGCGGTCGCCCGGACGTTCGCCTGCTCCTCCGTCCCGACCAGGCCGAACAGCGGGTTCTCCGCCTGCACCAGCCCGAACAGCGACAGCACCAGGCAGCCCAGCCCGCCGACATAGCCCAGGCCCCAGCCCCAGCCGGAGACCCGGCCGGTATAGCCCGGCGGCGCCAGCGACGGCAGCATGGCGTTGTAGAAGACGTTGGCCAGCTCGAAAGTCACGCCGGTCAGGGCCACCAGCACCAGCGCCGGCATGACGGAGGACGGCTCCGGCGTGACGAACCACAGCAGCGCCGTCCCCGCGACGGTCAGCGCCGTGAACAGGGCAAGCCAGGGCTTGCGCCGCCCGCCCCGGTCGGCGATGGCGCCCAGCACCGGGCTCAGCACGGCGACCGCCAGCCCGGAAACGGCGACCGCCCTGCCCCACTGGGCGGTGCCCGCCACCTCGGACTCCGCCACCGCCCGGGTGAAGTACACGCTGAAGATGAAGGTGCCGATGACCGTGTTGTAGGCCGACATGGCCCAGTCATAGAGGCACCAGGAGAAGATCCCGCCCCGCCGTTCCACCAAGATCCGCTCCCGTCCCGCCGGTCGAAGCGCCCCGGCCGCGGAAACAGGCTCCGCCCGGTCAGCGCTTCATGATGGCGCCCAGGATACCCCGCGCGATCTGCCGGCCCAACTGCGTTCCGAGGCTGCGCAGCGCGCTGTTGACCATCGCCTCCCCCGGGGACTGGCGCGGTGCCGCGGCGCGCGGCTGGCGTCCCGCGGGCTTCTGCGCTTTCGCGGGCTCGATCGCCGGCTTTTCCGCCCGCTCGCGCAGGTGCTCATAGGCGGAATGCCGGTCGATCGGGTGGTCGTAGCGGCCCTTCACCGGGCTGCGGGCCAGCAGGTCGGCCCGCTCGGCGGCGCCGATCGGGCCCAGGCGGCAGCCGGGCGGCGCCATCATCACCCGGTCAACCACCGATGGCACGCCCTTGGCCTCCAGCAGAGAAACCAGCGCCTCGCCGACCGCCAGTTCCTGGATCGCCGCCGCGGCGCTGAATTTCGGGTTGGCCCGGAAGGTCTCGGCGGCGGCGCGCACCGCCCGCTGGTCGCGCGGGGTGAAGGCGCGCAACGCGTGCTGGACCCGGTTGCCGAGCTGTCCCAGCACGTCCTCCGGGATGTCGAGCGGGTTCTGCGTGATGAAATAGACGCCGACGCCCTTGGAGCGGATCAGCCGGACCACCTGCTCGACCTTGTCCACCAGGGCCTTGGGCGCGTCGTCGAACAGCAGGTGCGCCTCGTCGAAGAAGAAAACCAGCTTGGGCTTGGGCAGGTCGCCGGCCTCGGGCAGTTCCTCGAACAGTTCCGACAGCAGCCACAGCAGGAAGGTCGCGTACAGGCGGGGCGAGCGCATCAGCTTGTCGGCGGCCAGCAGGTTGACGATGCCGCGCCCATCCGGCGCCACCCGCATCAGGTCGGCCAGTTCCAGCGCCGGCTCGCCGAAGAAGCTCTCGGCTCCCTGCTGCTCCAGCACCAGCAACTGGCGCTGGATCGCGCCGACCGACGCCTTGCTGACGGTGCCGTAGCGCGGCCCCAGCGACGCGGCATTGTCGGCGACATGGGCCAGCATCGCCCGCAGGTCCTTCAGGTCGAGCAGCAGCAGCCCCTCGTCGTCCGCGACCTTGAAGGTGAGGTTCAGCACGCCTTCCTGGACATCGTTCAGTTCCAGCAGGCGGGCCAGCAGCAGCGGCCCCATCTCGGAGACGGTCGCCCGGATCGGATGCCCCTGCTCGCCGAACAGGTCCCACGGCACCGTCGGGCAGCCGTCCGACGCCGGGTCCGCGATGCCCAGGAGCGCCGCCCGCTCGGCAACCTTGGGATTGCCGCCGCCGGGCTGGCTGATGCCGGCGAGGTCGCCCTTGACATCGGCCAGGAAGACCGGCACGCCCGCCCGGGAGAACCCCTCCGCCAGCACCTGGAGCGACACCGTCTTGCCGGTCCCGGTCGCCCCGGCGATCAGCCCGTGCCGGTTCGCATACTTGAGCGGGAGGACTTGGCTTTCCTCCCCTTTTCCCACGAAGATGCCCTCGCCCCCAGCCATGCGCCGCTCCTCTCCCCGGATGTCGCCCGCGATAGAATGCCAGGAATCTGGAGCGGATGCATATCGTCGTATTGAAGTTACAGAGGGAAAGACATGAACATGAAAACCCCGTTCAATAGAATCCAAGAGAATGCCAACAAAGGCCCATCCCATGAATGCGCAAACAACGCTGTTGGACAAGCATCTTGTCTTGATGAAGATCGAGAGAGAAAACTGCAGGCTTTAAGGGAGATTATCGAGGCCTCCCTAAAGGGAGGTGGCAGTTTTACGGATGATGACGTCTCCAACGCCATAGAAGCGAAAGCCATTTCTTTTATGGAATGAGATTCTTCAGCGCGGATCTCCACCCATGACTTCCGATCTGCGGAGGGGAGGGATCACGGATGGACACGGATAAGCACGGATAGCGTTCGGAGAATCCTCGCCCCCAATGAAGCCGTCGCGCATGTCGGTTCCGTGTCCATCCGTGCCTATTCGTGTCCATCCGTGATCCATCGACCTGCCCGGCCCCAAGGCCCCCGCCGCCAGCCGGCACCGTGCCCCCGATACCGAGTCGTTGACTCCCCCTCCCTCCCCGGTGCTATTTTCCGGCCGACGCACGGGTGAAAAGCGCCCGGAGCGACCATATGCATTGATGCAAGGCCGCGTCGCCGCACCGGACGCGCCGACCGCAACGGGTTTTCCAGGGTTCAGCTTTTGACCAAGAAGAAACTGTTCATCAAGACCTGGGGCTGTCAGATGAACGTCTATGACAGCGCCCGCATGGCCGATGTCCTGGCGCCGCTGGGGTATCAGCCGGTCGAGGCCCCCGAGGGGGCCGACATGGTCATCCTGAACACCTGCCACATCCGCGAGAAGGCTTCGGAAAAGGTCTTCTCCGAGCTGGGCCGCCTGCGCCTGGAAAAGAACCGGCAGGCGACCGACGAGGACGGCCGCCGCATGATCATCGCCGTCGCCGGCTGCGTCGCCCAGGCGGAGGGCGAGGAGATCATGGCGCGGGCACCGTTCGTCGACATGGTGTTCGGCCCCCAGACCTACCACCAGCTGCCCGAGATGGTCGCCCGCGCCAGCCGCGCCGCCGGCGAGCGGGTCCTGAACACCGATTTCCCGGTGGAGAGCAAGTTCGACTTCCTGCCGGGCGAGAGCGCCGACGCCGGCGTCTCGGCCTTCCTGTCGGTGCAGGAGGGTTGCGACAAGTTCTGCACCTTCTGCGTCGTCCCCTATACCCGGGGCGCCGAGTTCTCGCGGCCCGCGGCCCAGATCCTCGCCGAGGCGCGGCGCATGGCGGCGTCCGGCACCCGCGAGATCACCCTGCTCGGCCAGAACGTCAACGCCTACCACGGCGACAGCCCGGCCGGCGGCACCTGGGGCCTCGGCCGGCTGATCCGCGAGGTGGCCGCGATCGACGGCGTGGAGCGCATCCGCTACACCACGTCGCACCCGCGCGACATGGACGACGACCTGATCGCCGCCCACGGCGAGGTGCCCCAGCTGATGCCGTTCGTCCACCTGCCGGTACAGAGCGGGTCGGACCGCATCCTGGCCGCCATGAACCGCAAGCACACCGCCGACGACTACCGCCGGCTGATCGACCGGATGCGCGCGGCCCGCCCGGACCTCGCCCTGTCGTCCGACTTCATCGTCGGCTTCCCCGGCGAGCGCGACGCCGACTTCGCGGAAACGCTGCGGCTGGTCACCGACATCGGCTACGCCCAGGCCTATTCGTTCAAGTACAGCGCGCGGCCGGGCACGCCGGCGGCGGGGCTGGACGACGCCCAGGTGCCGGAGCCCGTGAAGAACGAGCGGCTGGCTGCGCTCCAGCAGCTGCTCAACGCCCAGCAGGTCGCCTTCAACCAGGCTTGCGTCGGCCGGGTCCTGCCGGTGCTGCTGGACCGGTCCGGCAAGCGGCCGGGCCAGCTGATGGGCCGCAGCCCGTTCATGCAGTCGGTCCCGGTGGCCGCACCGCAACGTCTGGCCGGAACGGTGGTTGATGTCCGTATCAGTGCCGCACACGCCAACAGCCTCGCCGGCGAACCGGTGCTGGCCGACGGCGTGACGGTCTCCGGCCCGGCGGCCCCTGCGCCGCCCGCGGACTTTTCCAACCCCCCAGCCTGGGAGGCAACTGCTTGACGGGGTCCCCCGACCGTCGCATCGACCTGGCCTTCGACGACAACCGGCTGCTGCCGCTGCTCTACGGCGAGCATGACAGCCATCTCGCCCGGATCGAGACCCAGCTCGGCGTCTCGCTGATCAGCCGTGGCAACACCCTGACCATCGCCGGCCCGCCCGACGCGTCGGAGAGCGCCCGCGCGGCGCTCGACGCGCTGTGGGAGCGGCTGAAGCGCGGCATGGTCGTCGGCACGGCGGAGGTGGACGCGGCGCTGCGCATGGCGACCGGGGTCGGCGACGGCGCCGCCCGCGAGCTTGCCATGCAGGCGATCGCCCGGCCCGACTTCAACGTCAAGACCAAGCGCCGGTCGATCTCGCCGCGGTCGCCGACCCAGGCGGCCTATATCCAGGCGCTCCAGGAGAACGAGCTGGTCTTCGGGCTGGGTCCCGCCGGCACCGGCAAGACCTATCTGGCCGTGGCCCAGGCGGTCGTCATGCTGACCAGCGGCCAGGTGGACCGGATCGTTCTGTCCCGCCCGGCGGTCGAGGCGGGCGAGCGGCTGGGCTTCCTGCCCGGCGACCTGCGGGAGAAGATCGACCCCTACCTGCGCCCGCTCTACGACGCGCTGTACGACATGCTGCCGGCAGAGCAGGTCGCCCGCCGGCTGGGCAACGGCGAGATCGAGATCGCCCCGCTCGCCTTCATGCGCGGCCGGACGCTGGCGAACGCGTACGTCATCCTGGACGAGGCGCAGAACACCACGCCGATGCAGATGAAGATGTTCCTGACCCGCCTGGGCGAGAACGGGCGCATGGCGGTGACCGGCGACACCAGCCAGATCGACCTGCCCTCGGGCACCCGGTCGGGCCTGAAGGACGCGATCGAGATCCTGCACGGCGTGCCGGGCGTCAGCTTCGTCCATTTCGGCGACGCCGACGTGGTCCGCCACCCGCTGGTCGGCCGCATCGTCCGCGCCTACGACCGGCACGACGCCGAGCGCAAGGCCGGCCGGCCCGGAGAGGACGTTCGACGGGACGACGGGCGGCGATGACGGCTTCCGTGCGACCGCCGCTGGAGATCTCGGTCGGCCTTGAAGCCGGCGACTGGGAGGGCCTGGTCCCGGACGCCGGGCGGCGGGTCGAGTCGGCGGCCCGCGCGGCCTTCGCCGCGGCCGAGCATCCGGACATCCTGCGCGACGCGGCGGCGGCCGAGATGAGCCTCGTGCTCGCCGACGACGCCATGGTCCGAACGCTCAACCGCGACTATCGCGGCAAGGACAAGCCGACCAACGTCCTCTCTTTCGCTTTGCTTGACGATGCCGGGGACGTCGATGATGACTTGGCGTCGCATCCGGGAATGCCTATACTCATCGGAGACGTGATCCTGGCCTGTGAAACCGTGCGGCGCGAAGCCGCCGAACAGGGAAAACCGGTC
Source organism: Skermanella rosea (assembly GCF_016806835.2). NCBI lineage: Bacteria > Pseudomonadati > Pseudomonadota > Alphaproteobacteria > Rhodospirillales > Azospirillaceae > Skermanella > Skermanella rosea. The sequence goes on from NZ_CP086111.1 coordinate 5,744,685, forward strand.
GAGGATCATCTGACGCACCTGGTTGTTCATGGCGTGCTCCATCTTCTCGGTTATGATCACGAAACCGACCCCGACGCCGACCGCATGGAAAGGCTGGAAACCAGCATTCTCGCCGGCATGGGCATCGCCGATCCCTATGCCGGGCCGTCGCCGGATTCCGAACGATCGCCCGGCGATCCGGCCGGATCCGGGTGACGGCGCGGATGGCGGCCCCAAACCCCAAACCATATGACAATGGCAGACATATCCGGCAGTAGGACGCCCCGTGAAGACGGGGCCGACGAGCAGAACTCCTTCACCGGCCAATTTCGCGGCTGGTTGAGGACCATCCTGGGGGGACGCGGCGATACGACGCTGCGCGACACCATCGAGGAGTTGATCGAGGAACGGCGTGAAGCCGAGGGATCGATCGCCGCCGACGAGCGGGTACTCCTCGCCAACATCCTCAAGCTTCGGGACCGCACCGTCGTGGACACGATGGTGCCGCGCGCCGACATCGTCGCCGTCGACATCGACACGACGCTGCCGGAGCTGATCGAGCGCATGTCGCAGGAGGCTCACTCCCGGATGCCGGTCTACCGGGAGACCCTCGACGACGTCGTCGGCGTGGTCCACATCAAGGACGTGCTGTCCGCAGTCGCGCGGAAGACGCCTTTCCAGCTCAAGGACATCACCCGCGACGCGGTGATCGTGGCGCCCAGCATGCCGGTCCTCGACCTGCTGCTCCAGATGCGCCAGTCGCGCCAGCACATGGCGCTGGTCGTGGACGAATTCGGCGGCATCGACGGACTCGTGACGATCGAGGACCTGGTCGAGGAGATCGTCGGCGAGATCGAGGACGAGCACGACGAGACCGAGGAGCCGATGCTGGTGACCCGGCCGGACGGCACCATGCTGGCCGACGCCCGCGTTCCGATCGACGATTTCCTCAGCCTGGTCGGACCCGTCCTGGACGACGGCGAGCGGGAGGACTTCGACACGCTCGGCGGCCTCGTGTTCAACCTCGCGGGCCGCGTGCCGAGCCGGGGCGAACTGCTCAAGCATCCCTCGGGCCTGGAGTTCGAGGTGGTGGACGCCGATCCGCGGCGGATCAAGCGCCTGCGGGTCCGCAACCTTCCGGAGCCCGTCGACGCCACCCATGGATGACGCTTCCCTGCGCCTCCGGGCTCGGGGCGGAAGCGCGGACGACGACGCGGCGGCAGGCGGCGCGGTGCCCCGGGAGCGGATCCTGGGCCTCGCGGCGCGCGTGTCCGCCCTGGCCGGCTGGCGCCGCTACCTCGCGGCGGCGGCGTTCGGCGGCCTCGCGACCCTCGCCCTGCCGCCGGCCTTCGCCGTGCCCGTGCTGCTGCTGGCCTTTCCCGGCCTGCTCTGGCTGCTCGACGGCGCGGCGACCCGCCGGGCCGCCTTCTTCACCGGCTGGTGGTTCGGCTTCGGGCATTTCCTGCTCGGCCTCTACTGGATCTCCTTCGCGCTGCTGACCGACATCGCCCGCTTCTGGTGGATGATGCCCTTCGCGGCGGCGGGGCTGCCGGCGCTGCTCGCCATCTTCGTCGGGCTGGCGACCGTGGCCCTGCACGTCCTGTCGCGGCGCCTGCGCCTGGGCGGACTTTCGCGCGTGCTCGCCTTCGCGATGCTGTGGACGGTGGCGGAGTATCTGCGCGGGCATGTCCTGACCGGCTTCCCCTGGAACCTGATCGGCTATTCTTGGGTGGGATTCCTGCCGGTGCTGCAGAGCGTCGCGGTGATCGGCACCTATGGCCTGGGTCTCCTGACGGTCGCGGTCGCCGCGACGCCGGCCCTGTTCGGCGACCCCTCCGAGTCGCGGCGCCGGGCGGCCGGATCGGTGGCGTTCGGCCTTCTCCTGATCGCCGCGATCGGCGTCGCCGGCTGGGTTAGATTGTCGCAGAACGACGGGTCCACGGTTCCCGGCGTGGTGGTACGCATCGTCCAGCCGAACATCGCGCAGACGCTGAAATGGAACCCGGCCGAACGGGCGCGGAACTTCGAGCGCCTGCTGGAAATGACGGCCGCGGGACCCGCCGCGGGGGGCCCGGCCCCCACCCACGTGGTCTGGCCGGAAACGGCGGTACCCTTCTTCCTGGAACGCGACGCGGCGGCCCGGCAGGCGATCGGGTCGGTGACGCCGTCCGGCGGCAGCGTGATCACCGGCGCCCCGCGGGTCAGGACCGAGCCGGACGGCACCAACCGGTTCTGGAACAGCCTCCATGCGGTGGACGGCAGCGGCGCGGTGGTCGCCAGCTACGACAAGTTCCACCTGGTGCCGTTCGGCGAGTACATGCCGCTGCGGGGCGTCCTGCCGGTCGCTGCGATCGCGGCCGGATCGACCGATTTCTCCGCGGGGGCCGGACCGGAGACGCTGGACGTCGCCGGCCTGCCGCCGTTCAGCCCGCTCGTCTGCTACGAGGTGATCTTCCCCGCCGCGGTGAAGGACCCGGAACGGCGGCCGGAATGGCTGCTCAACGTGACGAACGACGCCTGGTACGGCATCAGCGCGGGGCCGCACCAGCACTTCGCCATCGCCCAGGCCCGCGCCGTCGAGGAAGGGCTGCCCATGGTCCGGGCGGCGAACACCGGCATATCCGGGGTCGTCGACGGCTATGGCCGGATCTCGGCCTATCTCGGGTTGGGTACGCGCGGAGTCGTTGACGCGGCGCTGCCGAAATCGCTTGGAAACACCCCGTACGGTCGAATTGGCGACTGGACATTGGTGTTACTTCTTATGAGTTTCGCCCTCAGCACAACCATCGCTCGACAGACCCCTTGATTGTCGCACATATTTTCGTATGCGCGTGCACAAGAATGCGCTAGTACGTACTATTGAATGCATACACGTGCATGACTAGTTACAACACTAACATTCAACAGGGGTTTGAGGGCATGCAACCACAGACACGAGGCCGGCGTGGAACCGGCGGGCGGCCCAAGACCGGGAAGCCGAATCCGATCGACGTACATGTCGGGTCGCGGGTAAGGCTGCGCCGCACTCTCCTCGGCATGAGCCAGGAAAAGCTGGGCGAGGCGATCGGCCTGACGTTCCAGCAGGTCCAGAAATACGAGCGGGGCGCGAACCGGATCGGCGCGAGTCGCCTGTTCGACCTCAGCCGCGTCCTGGACGTCCCGGTTTCGTTCTTCTTCGACGACATGCCGTCCGACTCCAACTCGATCATCCCGGGCGAGCCCATCCACAGCGGTTTCGGCGAGGAGAAGCCGGGTTCGTTCGAGCCCGATCCGATGGCCAAGCGGGAGACGCTGGAGCTTGTCCGGGCATACTATCGCATCACCGACCCGCAGGTCCGTAAGCGCCTGTTCGAATTGACCAAGTCGGTCGCCAACGCGGCCAACAACGAAGGCGACTGACCGGCGGCCGGTCGCCCTGGCCAAGATTCCGGCCGGCCCTGCGCAGCCTGGGCCGGCGGCGGGGCAATGCCGGAAGGGCGGCCTCATAAGATTGCGAAACAATTCCCGCGAATAGCCTTGCGGGATAATCAGTTTGCGGGTTCCGGATCAAGTCACTTGACCCGGATGGTTGGGATTGCGAAAACAGGGATAATGCTCGTCACGCCGGTGATGGGCCGATTATCTTCGTATGTCATCAATCCGCAACGTGCCGAGGCAACCTGTGGCTCTACGCAACTATGTCTTCACCAGTGAATCGGTTTCCGAGGGCCACCCCGACAAGGTCTGTGACCGCGTCTCCGACGCCATCGTAGATCTGTTCCTTGGCCATGACCCCTATGCGCGGGTGGCGGTCGAGACGCTGGCGACGACCAACCAGATCGTCCTGGCCGGCGAGGTCCGGGGACCGGACTCGATCACGCCCGACCTGATGGAAAGCGTCGCGCGGCATGCGATCAAGGACATCGGGTACGAGCAGGAAGGCTTCCACTGGGAGAAGGCCGACGTCAAGATCCTTGTCCATGCCCAGTCCGCCGACATCGCGGTCGGCGTCGACGCGGCGGGCAACAAGGACGAGGGTGCCGGCGACCAGGGCATCATGTTCGGCTACGCCTGCCGGGAGACCGAAGCGCTGATGCCGGCACCGATCTACTTCGCGCACGGCATCCTGAAGAGCCTGGCGGAGGCGCGGCATTCCGGCGCGGCCCCGCAACTCGGCCCCGACGCCAAGAGCCAGGTCAGCCTGCAGTACGAGAACGGCAAGCCGGTGCGCGCGACCTCGGTCGTGGTCTCCACCCAGCACATGGACGGCCTCGACCAGGCCGAGGTGCGGGAGATCGTCCGGCCGCACGTGATCAACGTCCTGCCGGAAGGCTGGATGTGCGACGAGGAATTCTTCTACGTCAACCCGACCGGCCGTTTCGTGATCGGCGGCCCCGACGGCGACGCCGGCCTGACCGGCCGCAAGATCATCGTCGACACCTACGGCGGCGCGGCGCCCCACGGCGGCGGCGCCTTCTCCGGCAAGGACCCGACCAAGGTCGACCGGTCCGCGGCCTACGCCGCCCGCTACCTCGCCAAGAACGTGGTGGCCGCCGAGCTGGCCGAGCGTTGCACCATCCAGCTGGCCTATGCCATCGGCGTGTCCCGTCCGCTCGCCGTCTACATCGAGACCTACGGGACCGGCCGAGTCGACGAGGACCGGCTGTCCAAGGTCCTGCAGGAACTGGTCAATCTCAGCCCGCGCGGCATCCGCGAGCATCTCGGCCTCAACAAGCCGATCTACGCCCGTACCGCGGCCTATGGTCACTTCGGCCGCGCGCCGGAAGCCGACGGCGGATTCTCCTGGGAGCGCACGGACCTGGTGTCGGACCTGCGGTCGGCCTTTGCCTGATCGTCCTCCCGGTCCGCGCGACGACGCGCCGGCCGACCTGCGTGAGAAAGTCTACGGCCGCCGGCGCGGCCGTAGATTGCGCCTCTACAAAACCAACCTGCTGGAAACGCTGCTTCCCCGGCTGGCGATCGAGCCTCCGGGCGACGGCCGGCGCATCGATCCCGTCTCGCTCTTCGCGGCGCCCGCAGGCGCTGCAGGGACCGGCATCGGGTCCGGCATCCGCGACGTGTGGCTGGAAATCGGCTTCGGCAGCGGCGAGCACCTGGCCGGCCAGGCCGCGGCACATCCCGATATCGGCATGATCGGCTGCGAGCCCTTCCTCAACGGTGTCGCCAACCTCCTGGAACACATCGACCAGGGCGGCCAGCGGAACATCCGGATCCTGGCCAACGACGCCCGGCCGCTGATCGATGCCCTGCCCGACGCGTCGATCGGCCGCTGCTTCGTGCTGTTCCCCGATCCCTGGCCCAAGATCCGCCACCACAAGCGCCGCTTCATCGGACCGGAGAACCTGGCCCGCCTGTCGCGCGTGCTGAAGGACGGGGCCGAGCTGCGCATGGCCAGCGACGTCATGGGCGTCGCCATGTGGATGCTGGAGCATGCCTGGCGGCATCCCGACTTCGAGTGGCTCGCCCGGACCGCGGAGGACTGGCGCACCCGGCCCGACGACTGGCCCCAGTCGCGCTACGAGCAGAAGGGCATCGAAGCCGGCCGCAAGCCCGTGTTCCTGCGCTTCCGGCGCAAACCCAGGGGCTGAGCCGGCGGACCGGGCGCGCCACGGGGCGCCCGGCCCGCCGCCGGCGCCGCCCGCCCGGGAACCAGACGGGCAAGGACCGGGAAGGCGCCCGGAAAGTATTGTGGAAAATCCTTGCGGCCTGCCTCAACTCCGCTATATTCCATTCCGTGATCCCATACGATCCGGTGGTCCCGCCAAAACGGGCCATGCCGGCTCGCATCCGGGTGGGCCACTGGCCCACTTTTTTGTTTTTTGTCTACAGTTCTTTGAACCGGGCTCCTGATGCCCGGTCATGTTGCCACAAGTCAGGTGGAATGGACGCAACCGACCGGATACAACAGATCATCGCCCCCTCGGTCGAAGCCATGGGCTACGAGATCGTGCGGGTGCAGGTGTCGGGCACGCAGCGGCCCACCTTGCAGGTGATGGCCGAGCGGAAGGACAATGCCGCCATGACCGTCGAGGATTGCGCTGACATCAGCCGTGCGGTGTCCGCCCTTCTCGACGTCGAGGACCCTATTTCTTCCGCCTATACGCTGGAAGTCAGCTCGCCGGGGATCGACCGGCCGTTGACCCGGCTGAAGGATTTCGAACGGTTCGCCGGCTTCGAAGCGCGCATCGAGACCCGCTTCCCGCTGGACGGCCGCAAGCGGTTCCGCGGCATGCTGAAGGGCGTCCAGGACGGGTCCGTGCTGATCGAGACCGATACCGGTCCGGCCACCATCCCGTTCGACGCCGTGCAGCGCGCCAAGCTGATCCTGACCGACGCACTGATCGCCGCCACCGCGGCACAGCAGTAGCCGGCCTTTTCGCCTCACGTCCGAGTGCCTACTCTAACGAACGCCAGGGACTTCTGGAATGGAACTGCTACAAGTAGCCGATGCGGTCGCCCGCGAGAAGAACATCGACCGGGATGAGGTCCTGGAAGCGATGGAGCAGGCGATTCAGAAGGCAGGCCGCTCCAAGTACGGACATGAACACGACATCCGGGCCCGGATCGACCGCAAGACCGGCGACATCCACCTGATGCGATATCTCGAGGTGGTGGAGGAGGTCGAGAACGAGACGACCCAGCTCACCCTTCGTGAAGCCCAGCGCATGAAGAAGGACGCGGCCGTCGGCGAGTTCCTGACCGACGAGCTGCCGCCGATCGACTTCGGCCGCATCGCGGCGCAGACGGCCAAGCAGGTCATCGTCCAGAAGGTGCGCGAGGCGGAGCGGCAGCGGCAGTTCAAGGAATACAAGGACCGCGTCGGCGAGGTGGTCAACGGGCTGGTCAAGCGGGTCGAGTACGGCAATGTCACCGTCGACCTGGGCCGGGCGGAGGCGATCCTGCGCCGCGACGAGCTCCTCCCCCGCGAGCACTTCAAGAACGGCGACCGCGTACGCGCGTACATCTATGACGTACGGGCCGAGGCCCGAGGTCCCCAGATCTTCCTGTCGCGGACCCATCCCACCTTCATGGCCAAGCTGTTCTCCCAGGAAGTGCCGGAGATCTACGACGGCATCATCGAGATCAAGTCGGTCGCCCGAGACCCCGGTTCGCGCGCCAAGATCGCGGTGCTGAGCCACGACAGCTCGATCGACCCGGTCGGCGCCTGCGTCGGCATGCGCGGCAGCCGCGTCCAGGCCGTCGTCGGCGAGCTCCAGGGCGAGAAGATCGACATCATTCCCTGGTCCCAGGACCCGGCGACCTTCGTCGTCAACGCCCTGGCCCCGGCCGAGGTGGCCAAGGTCGTGATGGACGAGGAGAGCAAGCGCATTGAAGTCGTGGTTCCCGATGACCAGTTGAGTCTGGCGATCGGACGCCGCGGCCAGAACGTGCGTCTCGCCAGCCAGCTGACCGGCTGGGACATCGACATCATGACCGAGAACGAGGAGTCGGAGCGGCGCTCGGAAGAGTTCAAGACCCGTTCCCAGCTCTTCATCGACGCCCTGGACGTGGACGACGTGATCGCCCACCTGCTGGTCGCCGAGGGCTTCTCGTCGGTCGAGGAGATCGCCTTCGCCGAGACCAACGAGCTCGCCGAGATCGAAGGCTTCGACGAGGACGTGGCCGAGGAGCTGCGCGAGCGCGCCCGGACCTTCCTCGACCAGCAGAACAGCGAGATGACCGAGCGGCGCCAGGCGCTGGGCGTCGCCGACGAGATCGCGGAGATCGAGGGCCTGACCCCCGTCATGCTGGTCAAGCTGGGCGAGAACGGCGTCAAGACCCTGGACGACCTCGCCGACCTCGCGGGTGACGAACTTCGCGAGATCGTCGGCAAGGACGCCATGACGCTGGACGACGCCAACGCCATCATCATGGCGGCCCGCGCCCACTGGTTCACCGAGGACGGTGAGCCGGCGACCGCCTCGACCGAGCAGCACTGACCCCGGTTCCTCCGGGACCACCGTTTTCGAACCCCGGTTCGCCAACTCCAGTTCACCAACCAAGGACCGACCCTGCAACGGATGACCTTACTGAACGCCCATCCCACCCTGCCCCACGAGGCAGCCGCCCCGCCCGACGCGTTCGAGCCCGGTCCCCCCGGGCCCGAACCGCTTGAGGAGGAGGCGATCGGCGGACGGCGCAGCCCCCTGCGGCGCTGCATCGTCACCGCCGTCGTCGCCGACCGCCAGGGCATGATCCGGTTCGTCACGTCGCCGGAAGGCGCCGTCGTCCCGGACCTGGAGGGCACGCTGCCCGGACGGGGTCTGTGGGTCACGGCGGACCGGGAGATCCTGTCCAGGGCGGTCGCCAAGAACCAGTTCTCCAAGGCCGCCCGCCGCAAGGTCAAGGTCGACCCCGACCTGGTCGACCGGGTGGAAGCGCTGCTCAAGCGGCGCTGCCTCGACTCGATCGGCCTGTGCCGGCGCGCCGGGGTCGCGGTCTCGGGGTTCGAGAAGGTCCGCGAGGCCCTGCGCAAGGGAAAGGCGGGCGCGCTGATCGCGGCCGCCGACGGGGCCGAGGACGGGCGCGGCAAGATGCGGGCGTTGGCCGGGGAGGCGCCGGTCGTCGACCTGTTCGACGCGGCCGATCTCGGCCACGCCTTCGGTCGCGACCACGTGGTGCATGCGATGCTGGCGCCCGGCCGATTGGCCGCGCGCTTCCTGGAGGAGTGCCGGCGGTATGCCGGTCTTCGACGGGGTGCCTCGGGTGAAGGCAATTGCGGTCCGGCATCGGCCGGCCGGGCAACAGATACAACGACGAGCTAGTCGGACACAGATGACTGACAGTAACGACCAGGACCGCAAGAAAGTCTTGAGCCTTCCCACCAAGGGCAAGCTCGAGCTGAAGAACAAACCCGCCGATGCCGCCTCGGTTCGGCAGAGCTTTTCCCATGGCCGGTCGAAGACCGTGACCGTCGAGGTCAAGCGCAAGCGGACCATCGAGAAGGGTGCCGCGCCCGGCGTGGCCGACGGCGGCGCCGCGGCCCGCCGCGCGGCCGAGGGGCTGCCCCTCAAGGGCGCGCCCGGCGGCAGGGGCCAGCGCGGCCAGCCGGCCGTCCGGCAGCTCACCAAGGAGGAGCGCGACGCCCGCCTGCGCGCCCTGCAGGGCGCCATCCGTTCCGACGAGGAGCGGCGGCAGGTCGAGGCCGAGCTGGCCGAGGCCACCGTCATCGAGGAGCCGGAGGTCGTCGAGGAGGCGCCCGAGCCCCAGCTCGACGCCGAGGCCCTGCGCCGGCGCGAGCTCGAGGAGCTGAAGCGCATCCAGGAAGAGGAGCGCGCCAAGGCCGAGGAGGCCGAGCGCAAGCGCCAGGAAGAGGAAGCCAAGCGCAAGGAGGCGGAAGCCGCCAGGCGCCCAGCCGCCAAGGCCCCGGCCCGCGACGAGGAGGCTGCTCCGGCCGCCGCCCGCTCGGGCGAGGACGACCGCCGCCGGACCCCGGCGGCGCCGCGTGCCGCGGAAGCCGCCATCGGCAAGGCGGCCGGCATGATCGCCCGCGCCGGCGAAGAGGAAGACGACGGCCGCGGCCGCCGCAAGACGGCTCCCGGTGCCGGCGGCGGCCCCGCGAAGGCTCCGGCCAAGCCGCCCGCGGCTCCCAAGGGCAAGGCGGGCGACCGCCGCCGCGGCAGCGGCAAGATGACGGTCACCCAGGCGCTGAGCGGCGACGAGTCCGAGCGGACCCGCAGCATGGCGGCGCTGCGGCGTGCCCGTGAGCGCGAGAAGCAGCGCCTGAACAGCCGGCAGGAGACCCAGAAGGTCACCCGCGACGTGGTGGTGCCGGAAGTCATCACCGTGCAGGAGCTGGCCAACCGCATGGCCGAGCGCGGCGCCGACGTGATCAAGTCGCTGATGCGCATGGGCGTGATGGCGACCATCAACCAGACGATCGACGCCGACACGGCGGAGCTGGTCGTCGCCGAGTTCGGCCACCGGATGCGCCGCGTTTCCGAGGCGGACGTCGAAGTCGGCCTGAAAGGCGAGCAGGACATCGAGGAGAACCTCATCCCGCGGGCTCCCGTCGTCACCGTCATGGGCCACGTCGACCACGGCAAGACCTCGCTGCTGGATGCGCTGCGCGCCACCGACGTGGCGAGCCGCGAGGCCGGCGGCATCACCCAGCACATCGGCGCCTACCAGGTGCAGCTGGGCTCTGGCGGCAAGATCACCTTCATCGACACGCCGGGCCACGCCGCCTTCACCGAGATGCGGGCGCGCGGCGCCAACGTCACGGACGTGGTGGTGCTGGTGGTGGCCGCCGACGACGGCATCATGCCGCAGACGATCGAGGCCATCCACCACGCCAAGGCGGCCCAGGTGCCGATCATCGTGGCGATCAACAAGTGCGACCTGCCCGACGCGAACCCCGACCGGGTCCGCCAGGAGCTGCTTCAGCACGAGCTGGTCGTCGAGGAGATGGGCGGCGACGTGCTGGCGGTCGAGGTTTCGGCCAAGACCCGCATGGGCCTGGACCGGATCGAGGAGGCCATCCTCCTCCAGGCGGAAATCCTGGAGCTGCGGGCCAACCCGAACCGTGCCGCCGAGGGCGTCGTGATCGAGGCCAAGCTGGAGCGGGGCCGCGGCTCCGTCGCGACCGTGCTGATCCAGCGCGGCACCCTGTCGGTCGGCGACATCTTCGTCGCCGGCGCCGAATGGGGCCGCGTCCGGGCCCTGGTCAACGACCGCGGCGCCAGCGTCGACACCGCCGGTCCGGCGATGCCGATCGAGGTGCTGGGCCTGAACGGGACGCCGCTCGCGGGCGACGAGTTCGCGGTGGTCGAGTCCGAGGCGCGGGCCCGCGAGATCACCGAGTTCCGTCAGCGCAAGCGGCGGGAGGCGGCGGCTTCGGCGGCGTCGCGCGGCACGCTGGAGCAGATGTTCACCCGCATCCAGGCGGGCGAGGCCAAGGAACTGCCGATCGTCATCAAGGGCGACGTGCAGGGCTCGATCGAGGCGATCAGCGGCGCCCTGGAGCGCCTGACCGCCGCCAACACCGAAGTGAAGGTGCGGGTGCTCCACAGCTCGGTCGGCGCGATCAACGAGTCCGACGTGACCCTGGCGAACGCGTCCAAGGCGATGATCTTCGGCTTCAACGTCCGCGCAAACCCCCAGGCGCGCGAGATGGCGAAGCGGGACGGCATCGAGATCCGCTACTACTCGGTGATCTACGACGTCATCGACGACGTGCGGGCCGCCCTCACGGGCATGCTGTCGCCGATCCTGCGCGAGCGGTTCCTGGGCAACGCCCAGATCCGCGAGGTGTTCAACATCACCAAGGTCGGCAAGGTCGCCGGCTGCATGATCACCGAGGGCGTGGTGAAGCGCGGCGCCGGCGTCCGCCTGCTGCGCGACAACGTGGTCATCCACACCGGCACGCTGAAGACCCTGAAGCGCTTCAAGGACGAGGTCCGCGAGGTCCGCGAAGGGTACGAATGCGGCATGGCGTTCGAGAACTACGACAACATCCAGGCAGGCGACGTGATCGAAGCCTACGAGATGGAAGAGGTGGCGCGGCAGCTCTGACCGGGCGCCGCCGCGGATAAGGCCTTGCGGCGCCTCCGGGCGCCGCGGGCCTCTTCCCATTTCGGGGCTTCCCGAAGCCCGCGAACAGGAACAGGGCATGAAGCCCGCCGGCGGGCCAGGCAATCCCCCCGTCGGTACCGACCGGCGCCCCGCGCGCGGCCGGTGGAAGAGGAACCAGATCAATGAGCAGCAAACGCGCAGGACGCAACCCGTCGCAACGCCAACTGCGGGTCGGGGAGGAGTTGCGCCATGCGCTGGCGGAGGTGCTCCGCCGCGGCGATTTCCGCGATCCCGACCTGCAGGACCTGAACGTCACCGTGACCGAGGTCCGGATCAGCCCGGACTTGCGCAACGCGACCGCCTTCATCACCCCCCTGGGCGGCGGCCACTCCGAGGAGACGGTGGCGGCGCTGCGCCGCGCGGCCGCCTTCTTCCGCAGCCAGATCGCCCGCGCGGTCAAGCTGCGCTACGTCCCGACCCTGTCCTTCGAGGCCGACACCTCGTTCGAGTATGCCGACCACATCAACCGCCTGCTGCACGACCCCGAGGTCGCGCGGGACCTGGACGATGAGGAAGAGGACGACGAGGATGCCGCCGAGACCCACAACGGCGGCACCCATGACGGCATGAACGGCGACGGCCCCGGCCACGACGAGCCGGAGTACGAGGACGAGGACGACCTCGACGACGAGGAGGAAGAGGACGAGGAGGATACCGAGTTCGAGGAGGACGACGACCTCGACGAGGATGACGACGAGGACGAAGACGACGTCGAGTACGAGGAAGACGAGGAGGAGGAGGCCGACAAGCCCGCTCCCCTGAAGTCCTCCAAATCCTCCCCCGGCGGCCGAGGCCCCCGTGGCGCGTAAGCGCAAAGGCGTCCCCGTCCACGGCTGGCTGGTCATCGACAAGCCGGCCGGCATGACGTCCACCCAGGTCATGTCCCGGGTCCGCCGCCTGCTCAACGCCGAGAAGGCGGGGCATGGCGGCACCCTCGACCCGATCGCCACCGGCGTCCTGCCGGTCGCCTTCGGCGAGGCGACCAAGACGGTGGCCTATGCCATGGACGGCGCCAAGACCTACCGCTTCCGCCTGCGCTGGGGCGAGCAGACCACCACCGACGACCTGGAAGGCAGCGTCATCGCGACCAGCCCGAACCGCCCGACCGAGGACGAGATCGAGGCGGCGCTGGAGGCGTTCCAGGGCGAGATCTCCCAGGTGCCGCCCCAGTTCTCGGCGATCAAGGTGGACGGGGAGCGCGCCTACGACCTGGCGCGCGAGGGGGAGACGGTCGAGCTGGCGCCCCGCATCGTCCGCATCGACGGCTTCCACCTGATCGGACTGCCGGACGCCGACCACGCCGATTTCGAGGTGGAATGCGGCAAGGGCACCTATATGCGGAGCCTGGCGCGCGATCTTGCCCTGGCATTGGGCACCGTCGGGCACATAACGCGCCTCCGGCGGCTCAACGTGGGCTCTTTCACGCTCGAAAACGCGATTTCCCTGGACGATCTGGCGGCCATGGAGCATGGTGCCGCCGTCGAAAGACTTCTGCTTCCGATCGAGACGGCGCTGGACGACATCCCGGCGTTCGCCCTGACCGAAGCCGAAGCGCACCGACTGAGACTTGGCCAAACGGTGGCGTTGTTGCGCCGGCAGGATCGCGAGAGGCTTGAAGGCCTCGACTACGATCCGTCGGGCGACGGTGCTGTCGTTTTAGCCGTTTCCGGCGGCAAGCCGGTGGCGCTGGCCCGCGTCGAAGGGGCGGAGATCCGCCCGGTGCGCGTATTGAACCTGTAAGCATCAACCAGACCTGATTGGAGAGACCCGATGTCGATCACTGCCGAGCGCAAGCAGGAGCTGATCAAGGAATACACCACCGGTGCCAACGATACCGGTTCCCCCGAAGTGCAGGTCGCGATCCTGTCCGAGCGGATCCGGAACCTGACCGAGCACCTGCAGACCCACAAGAAGGACTTCCACAGCCGCCGCGGCCTGCTGGTCATGGTCGGCCAGCGCCGCAGCCTGCTGGACTACCTGAAGCGCAAGAATGTCGGCCGCTACGAGCAGCTGATCCAGCGTCTCGGCCTGCGCCGCTAAGGCCAGGGTCTTTCCGCACACCGCCCACCGGACAATTCCGTTTGCCGAAACCAGCCCGGATCCCTGACCGTCCAGGCTCCGCTTCGCGGAGCGGGCGGCGGGCTGCGGTGTGCACGGCATCATCCCGCCCGCGAATGATTTTTTCGCGGGCGGGAAATGCTTTCGGCTCCATTTCATTGATGAGCTTTGCCTGCCGGCCCGGACACGCTCCCGGTCGGCTTTCGGCCTGTGCTCATGCGGGCCTGTTTTCACGCGGGGTCGACAACGACTGAGGACCCCGGCCCACGCCATCCAATCCGGGATGGCTTGGGCGTCGGATGGAAGGAAGAAACAATGTTCAACGTCTACAGAAAAGAAATCGATTGGGGCGGACGCAAGCTGGTCCTGGAGACCGGGAAGGTCGCCCGCCAGGCCGATGGCGCCGTGATGGCGACGTACGGCGAGACGACCGTGCTCTGCACCGTCGTCGCGGCCAAGGCGGCCAAGCCCGGGGTCGATTTCTTTCCGCTGACCGTCAATTACCAGGAAAAGGCGTTCGCCGCCGGCAAGATCCCGGGCGGCTTCTTCAAGCGTGAAGGCCGTCCCTCCGAGAAGGAGACGCTGGTCAGCCGCCTGATCGACCGGCCGATCCGCCCGCTGTTCGCCGACGGCTTCCGCAACGAGACGCAGGTCATCTGCACCGTGCTCAGCCACGACATGGAGAACGATCCCGACATCGTCGCCATGGTCGGCACCTCGGCCGCCCTGACCATCTCGGGCATCCCCTTCCTGGGCCCGATCGGCGCCGCCCGCGTCAGCTACCGGAACGGCGAGTACACGCTGAACCCGCTGGTCGACGACGAGGAGGGCGACCTCGACCTGGTAGTCGCGGGTACGCGCGACGGCGTGCTGATGGTCGAGTCCGAGGCCAAGGAACTGTCCGAGGACGTCATGCTGGGCGCCGTCATGTTCGGCCACCGCAGCTTCCAGCCGGTCATCGACGCGATCATCGAGCTGGCCGAGCAGTGCGCCAAGGAACCCTGGGACATGCCCTCGGCCCCCTATGACGCCGCCGCCATCAAGGCCCGCGTCAAGGAGATCGTCGGCGAGGACATCAAGGCGGCCTATTCCGAGATCCGCAAGCAGGACCGCCAGAACAAGCTGGGCGCCGCCAAGCTGAAGGCGCTGGAGGCCCTGACCTCGGACGAGATCCCCGCCGAGGCGATCGCCGGCACCTTCAAGGATGTCGAGAGCGACGTGCTGCGCGGCACGGTCATCGACACCGGCCGCCGGATCGACGGCCGCTCGACCACCGACATCCGCCAGATCGTGGCCGAGGTCGGCGTGCTGCCCCGCGCCCACGGCTCCGCCCTGTTCACCCGCGGCGAGACCCAGGCCCTGGTGGTCGCCACGCTGGGCACCAGCCAGGACGAGCAGATCATCGACGCGCTGGAAGGCGAGTACCGCGAGAGCTTCATGCTCCACTACAACTTCCCGCCCTACTCGGTCGGCGAGGCGGGCCGCGTCGGCTCCCCCGGCCGGCGCGAGATCGGTCACGGCAAGCTGGCGTGGCGCGCGGTCCGGCCGCTGCTCCCGACCAAGGAGCAGTTCCCCTACACCATGCGGATCGTGTCGGAAATCACCGAGTCCAACGGCTCCTCGTCGATGGCGACCGTCTGCGGCGCCTCGCTGGCGCTGATGGACTCCGGCGCTCCCCTGCCCCGCCCGGTCGCCGGCATCGCCATGGGCCTGATCAAGGAAGACCGCGGCTTCGCCGTGCTGTCCGACATCCTCGGCGACGAGGACCACCTGGGCGACATGGACTTCAAGGTGGCCGGCACCGAGAAGGGCGTCACCGCGCTCCAGATGGATATCAAGATCACCTCGATCACCGAGGAGATCATGCGCGTCGCCCTGGACCAGGCGCGCGGCGGCCGGATGCACATCCTGGGCGAAATGGCCAAGGCGATCGGCGGCGCCCGCGAGGCGGTCAACCAGAACGCCCCGCGCATCACCGTGATCAACATCCCCAAGGAGAAGATCCGCGACGTGATCGGCTCCGGCGGCAAGGTGATCCGCGAGATCGTCGAGCAGACCGGCGCCAAGATCGACATCGAGGACGACGGCACGGTCAAGGTCGCGGCTGTCGACGGCAAGGCCAGCCAGGCAGCCATCGACTGGATCCGCGGCATCGTGGCCGAGCCGGAGCTGGGCGTGGTCTACACCGGCAAGGTCGTGAAGGTGGTCGATTTCGGCGCCTTCGTGAACTTCCTGGGCTCGCGCGACGGTCTGGTCCACATCTCCGAGCTGAAGAACGAGCGCGTCGGCAAGGTCAGCGACGTGGTCAAGCAGGGCGACGAGGTGAAGGTCAAGGTCCTGGGCTTCGACGACCGCGGCAAGGTCAAGCTGTCCATGAAGACGGTCGACCAGGCGACCGGCGAAGACCTGAGCAAGAAGGCCGAGTAGCACGGCGTGACGGCGCCGTCCCGGCCGGGGCGGCGCCGTCTCCGCATTGGTCGCGTTTGGAACAATGGCCGGCGAACCTTGTTTGATCTGATCTCAAGGTTCTACCCGTGTGTGTAAAGAAGAAACGGCGGCTTACGGACCGGTCTCCATCAGGGGAGGGCACACGGAACCTGATAGCTCAGGAGGCCAGACGTGCAGACTCCTCCCAAGGAGATGGGCAACATCGCCCTGATCAACCATCCGTCGCGGGAGAACCCCTTCCGCAGCGTGGTCGAAGGCAGCCGGATGCCGATCGTGGTCACCGATCCCAACCAGGACGACAACCCGATCGTCTTCGCGAACCAGGCGTTCGTCGACCTGACCGGCTACGATCTCGACGAGATCATCGGCCATAACTGCCGCTTCCTCCAGGGCCCCGACTCGGATCCGGAAGTACGCCGCCTGATCGGCGGCGCCCTTGCCGAGCAGCACGACATCAAGATCGAGGTCCTGAACTACCGGAAGAACGGCACCGCGTTCTGGAACGAGCTGTATATCAGCCCGATCCATGACGAGGAAGGCAACCTGCTATACTTCTTCGGCTCCCAGCTCGACTGCACGCTGCGCCGCCAGGCCGCCGCCCGCATCGTCGAGGCCAACGCCCAGCTCGAACGCCGGGTCGAGGAGCGCACCCGCGACCTGGAGCAGGCGCTCCGCCACCGCGAGGTTCTGCTCCACGAGCTTCAGCACCGGGTCAAGAACAACCTCCAGGTCATGGCCAGCCTGATCCGGCTGCAGGCCGGCCGCAGCGACAGCGACGCGATGAAGGCGGGCCTCGACAACCTGCTCCACCGCATCAATGCCCTGGAGCTGATCTACCGCAAGCTCTACACGGCCGACGCCGGCCCGACGCTGGAACTCGGCGGCTATCTGGCGGAAATCTGCGAGACGCTGGCGAACTTCCACGGCCCGGACCGCGGCATCGCCCTGGACGTGCGGACCCGGCCCTGCCACGTGCCGGTCGAGACGGCCCTGCCGCTCGGCCTGATCCTGAACGAGCTTGTCACCAACAGCTTCCGCCACGCCTTCGCCGAGGGGAAGACCGGCACCATCCGGCTGAAACTCGAACCGCTCGACGGGACCCGCTGGGAGTTGCGGATCGGCGACGACGGGGTCGGCGCCGCCGGCGGCCTGGACTGGGAGACCAACAACAACCTGGGCCTCTCCCTGGTCAAGGCCCTGGCGAAGCAGATCCGCGCCACCGTGGAAGTCGACGGCAGCGCCGGCACCCTGTTCACCCTGACCTTCCAAGCCCAGGCGGCGGATGCCCGGGCCGGACGCTCGGCGGCGGGATAGGGGAAAATCGGCCACAGATGAACGCAGATAAACACAGATGAAAATCCCGATAATCGCTTTCAGATGACGGAAGCTTCGGCAATCAGAAGTTCATCTGTGTTTATCTGCGTCCATCTGTGGCCGAATCTTTACACCCTCATCATGAAATAGCGCCCCGGCCGGACCGTCTCCGGCGGGCGCAGGGGTTCCCACCGGGGCATGCCCAGGTCCTGGTCGCTGACCACGACGCCGCCGCGCGCCATCAGCTTGTGCAGGCGCGGCGCCAGGAAAGCCGCCAGCTCGGCGTTGGCTCCGGGATCGCCGGAGCCGATATCCACGTGGGCCAGCGCCGCGGGCGCGCCGATCACGGTTCCGGCCGTGTCCAGCGTCTCGAACAGGTCGCCCAGCAGCAGGCACTCGGCCGGGGGAATGCAGTCGGGATGGGCGGCGACCTGCCGCTCGAACACGAAGATCGTGCGCTCCGGCAGCAGCGAGCGCAGATGGTCGTAGGTCCGGCCGTTGCCCAGGCCGAACTCCAGCACCGGCCCGGGAACGTCGCGGATCAGGTCCGCGGCGGCGTTGAGGCAGTCGCGCTGGGCGCTGACCCGCCTGATGAAACTGTCCAACCGGCTCATGAACCGCCTTCTGTAGATTACGTCACGTGTGCGGCGGACCGCCGTGGGCGACGGCTTCGCGCAGCTGCCGGGTCGTGTTCTCCAGGCGCTGGGCCAGCACCCTCATGATCTCCACCGCCATCTGCGGAAACTCGGTGACCATGCGGAAGAACAGGTCCTTCGAAATGCACAGCGTGGTCATGTCGGTGACCGCGACCACGCTGGCGGTACGGGGCACGTCGCACAGGATCGCGATCTCGCCGATGAAATCGTTGCGGCCGACCTTGGCGACCGTCAACGGCCCGTTCGGCGTATCGACCGTTACGTCCGCCTCGCCGTCCACGATGATGAACGCGCTGTTCCCCATTTCGTTCTGGGTGAACAGGCAGTCGCCCGCGTGGAAGGCGACTCGCTCGCTGGTGAAGGCCAGCAGCTTCAGCTTGCTCGTCTCCACGTTGGCGAACATGGGGATCCTGCGCAGCAGTTCGACTTCTTCGGCAAGGCTCACGACACGCTACTCCCGCTTCCGGCTTCTCATCATCCAACTGCCCGTCATTCGGCCGCCAGCAACTCGTGCATGACGGTGCCCGGCTTGTCCAGGTCCTGATAGCTCCCATGCTCGGCGATCTGTCCGCCCCGAAGCACCAGCGTCTGGTCGAACCGCCGGGCGATGCTGGGCCTGTGCAAGACCCAGACCACGCCGCGCCCCTGGCGCTCCTCCAGGATCGCGTCATGGATGCGCGTCTGGCTGGCGCCGTCCAGTCCGGCGGTCGCCTCGTTGATCACCAGCAGGTCGGGGCTCTTCAGGATGGCGCGGGCCAGCGCCACCTTCTGCCGCTGCACCCGGGACAGCCGCGAGCCCGAGACGCCGACATAATGGTCCAGCCCGATCTCCTGGATGGTCTCGCGCAGGTGCAGCTCCTCGATCACCTGGGCCACCAGCCGCCCGACCTTGCCGCCGACCTGGGCTTGGCCGTACGCGACCTTCCCGAACAGGATGTTGTCCTGGATGGTCGAGGCCGAGTTGTAGCTGTCCTCGACGAAGAACTCGATGCTCTCGCGCAGGCCCTCCGGCAGGTCGCGGGCGAAGACGTGGCGCGCCTCCAGCAAACGCCGCTCCATGCCGTCGTCGATCAGGCCCAGGCGGTGGCGGGCCGGGATCAGCTTGAAGGGCAGCGCCATCAGGCGGCGCTTCTCCTCCGGCTTCAGGCTGTCGACGCCTTCCTTGTCCGCCTTCGCCACCATCGGCTGGAAATCGGGCAGCTCCTCCGAGCTGATGAAGCTGAACTGCTCGAAGAACTGGTGACCCGGCGGCAAGTCGGCGAACAGCTCGATCATCGTGCGGGCGACCTGGACGCCCATGTTCAGGAAGTCGCGGGTCAGCCCGACCTTCTCCAGCACGCCCAGCACATAGGTGTTCTCCGCCATGCTGTCGACCGCGAAGACCGGCCCGACCGGGCTGCCGAACAGCAGGTTCTCGGCCACCGTCGCGTTGTTGTTGAACCGGTCGGGATGCCAGATCTCGACCAGCGACCGCATCGCCGGCTGGGCCAGCTCGGCCCTCAACGCCGCCCGCGCCTCCAGGATGCGCGCGACCACGTCCCCGTCGCCGCCCTTCGCCAGGGTGCCGTTCAGCCCCAGCCGGTAGACGTCGTCCGCCAGGTCGACCATGTCCAGCACGGCCAGCGTGCGCCGGCGCAGGCTTTCGGGACCGTCGCAGCCGGCGGCGACATAGTCGATCCAGTCCGCATCAAGCGGGAAGTCGGTATTGCCGGCGGCCCTTGACTCCGCGGCCCGGCGCCGGTGCTCGGCGGCCGACCTCTCGTCGCCTTCGTGCACGGCCAGCGGCCGGTGGCGCAGCCCGTAATACAGGTTGTCGCGCAGGCTGGCGGTGAACATGTAGCTGTTCTGCCCGACATAGGCGATGCGTCGTCCCGTGACCGCCTCCGGCAGATGCGCCAGATCCTGCTCGCCGATCCGGATGCGGCCGGCCGTCGGCATCAGCAGGCGGGCGGCCAGCAGGGCGAACTCGTCCCGCCCGGCACCGCCGACGATCGCCGTGTGCCCGTCGAGCGGCAGCGTGCAGGACACGCCGTCCAGGATCTTCGGCCCGTTGTCCTCGCCGAACGAGACGTTGGTGAAGACCATCGGCCCGGTCAGCCTCGACTCCGGGCCGGCGTCGGTCGCGATCAGGCCCGCGGCCATCAGTTCGGGCACGTCGAACTGCTCGATCACCTGCTCGTACTTGATCCGGATGTCTTCCTTCATCTGGTAATAGTCCAGCAGCTCCTTCCACGGCCCCGCCAGGTCCTTGTAGGCGGCCAGCACGGCGACCAGCGAGCCGAAGCTGATGCTCCCCTGGATCACCAGGTACCCGCCGATCGAGTAGAAGAAGAAGGGCGTCAGTTGGTTGATGAAATTGTTCAGGAATTTTATGAAGAATTTGCGCTGGAAGATCTCGAACCGGATGTCGTAGACGTCGCCGTAGCGGTGCGACAGGTCCGCCAGGTGCCAGGCCGAGGTGTCGTGGGCGTGGATCTCCTGCACGCCGGAGACCGATTCGCCGATCCGGTCGGAAATCTGGCGCATCGCCCGCACCCGCTGCTTGCCGAGCTGGTTGACCTTGCGCTGCAGCCGGGGGATCAGCCAGCCCTGGAGGGGATAGAGCGAGATCGCCGCCGCCCCCAGGATGGGGTCCTGCATGAAGATGAAGACCAGGTACACCAGCAGGGTTCCGCCCTGGAACACCGGCAGGGCTATCGAGTCGCCGATGAAGCCGCCCAGCGGCTCGACCTCGGCGGTGATCATCGGGATGATCTCGCCCTGGCTGATCTTGCGGAACCGGGGCAGCGGGAAGCGGAGCACCCTGACATACAGCTCGTAGCGGAGCCGCCGCAGCATGCGCTCGCCCAGCCGTCCCTTCAGGGTGTTGATCCGGAACTTGAAGGCGCCGTTGATCAGGACCAGCGTCAGGAACATCCCTGACAGCAGCATCAGGTACGGCACCTGTTCGAACTGGAAACCAAGGAATTCCTTGGGGAAATTCTGCCCGCCGATGGCGTCGTTGACGATCTGCTTCGGCAGTTCCAATGAATAATAAAGGAACGGGAACGAGGACAGAGTGAGCAGGAGAATGACCACCTGCTGCCGCGTACTATAGCGCAGCACGAAGCGAAAGATGCTCTTTTCCATTCCACCGATGTCCGAAAAAGCGTTCCTGCTCTGGTCCGCCCCGGGCAGGAAAAAAGTGGGATCGAGAGTACCTGATGGTGTGGCACCCGGCAATTCACATGGTCGATACCCTGCTATTCTGCTAGAGACAGACGATGGCATTGACCCCTATGGGTTCCAGGCTTCACAGGTTGGTCGAACCGCCGGAGGCGACACCGTGAGCAGAAGCACATGAGCAACCGCATCGGGGCAGGCCGGGAGCACATCCGGGAACAGATCCGCGAGCAGGCGCGCGAGCACAGCCGCGTCCTGATCTACAGCCACGACACCTTCGGCCTCGGCCACCTGCGCCGCTGCCGGACCATCGCCCATGCGCTGGTCGAGCAGCACAAGGACATGTCCGTCCTGATCCTGTCGGGCTCCCCGATCATCGGCAGCTTCGATTTCCGCAGCCGGGTCGATTTCGTCCGGATCCCCGGGGTGATCAAGCTGCGCAACGGCGAGTACACCTCGCTCAACCTGCACATCGACATCGAGGAGACGCTCGCGATGCGGGCGTCGATCATCCGCCACACGGCGGAGATCTTCGATCCCGACCTGTTCATCGTCGACAAGGAACCCCTGGGCCTGCGGGGCGAGGTGCTGGAAACCCTCCAGGTGCTGAAGGCGCGCGGCACGCCGCTGGTGCTGGGGCTGCGCGACGTGATGGACGAGCCGTCGGCCCTGGGGCCGGAATGGGAGCGCAAGAAGGCGATGCCGGCGCTCGACAAGCTCTATGACGAGCTGTGGGTCTACGGCCTGCCGCAGATCTGCGACCCGCTCGAAGGCGTCCGGGTGCCGCCCTCGGTGCGCCGCAAGATGGTCTATACCGGGTATCTGGAGCGGAGCGCCCCGGTCCATCCCGCCCTGCCCGACATGCCCGACGAGCCGTTCATCCTGGTCACGCCGGGCGGCGGCGGCGACGGCGAGGACCTGGTCGACTGGGTCCTGCGCGCCTACGAGCACGATGCCAGGCTGCCCCACCGCGCCCTGATCGTGCTCGGTCCCTTCATGCAGCGCGAACTCCAGAACGAGTTCGCGGCACGGGCGGCTGCCCTGCCCAGGGTCGAGACGCTGACCTTCGAGGCCCAGCTGGAAAGCCTTATGGCGAAGGCGCTCGGCGTCGTCGCCATGGGTGGCTACAACACCTTCTGCGAGATCCTGTCGTTCGACAAGCGGGCGCTGATCGTGCCGCGCATGGTGCCCCGGCGGGAACAGTATATCCGCGCCAGCCGCGCGCAGGAGCTGGGACTGGTCAGCATGCTGCCTGACGACGGCGTCCGCGACCCGGGCGCCATGGCGACGGCGCTGCGCCAGCTGCCGCAGCAGCAGGTCCCCTCCGACGTGATCGTCCCCGGACTGCTCGACGGGCTGGAGAACGTCAACCGCTTGGCCGCCCGCCACCTGGCGGAACCCCGTCGCCCCGCGCGCCGCGCCACCCTGCGCCGCAGGGCCTGATCGATAGGCTGCTGATCTTGACCGTCTGCGTCGTCGTCAAGGGCTGGCCCCGCCTGTCCGAAACCTTCATCGCCCAGGAACTGGTAGGGCTGGAGCAGCGTGGGCTCGACCTGGCCCTGTTCTCGCTGCGCCACCCGACCGACAAGGCCACCCACGCGCTTCATGGCCGGCTCCGGGCGCCGGTCACCTACCTGCCGGAATATCTCCGCGACGAGCCGGCCCGGGTCGCCCGCGCGCTTCGTGCCGCCCGGAAGCTGCCGGGCTGGAAGCGGGCGCGGGCGGTCTGGCTCCGGGATCTCGCGCGCGACCGTACCCGCAACCGGGTCCGCCGGTTCGGGCAGGCGGCGGTGCTGGCGGCCGAGCTGCCCCCGGGCACCAGCGGGATCTACGCCCACTTCCTCCACACCCCCGCCAGCGTCGCCCGGTATGCCGCCCTGCTGCACGGCCTGCCCTGGAGCTTCTCCGCCCACGCCAAGGACATCTGGACGATCCCCGAGTGGGAGAAGCGGGAGAAGCTGGCCGAGGCGCGCTGGGGCGTCACCTGCACCCGGCTCGGCCATGCCCATCTGGCGGAGCTGGCGCCCGTGCCCGGCCGGGTCCAACTGCTCTACCACGGGCTGGAGTTCGACCGCTTCCCGGCGGAGGTGCCGGCCCGCCCGCCCCGCGACGGCGGCGACCCGGCCGACCCGCTGGTCCTGCTCTCCGTCGGCCGCGCCGTGGAGAAGAAGGGGTTCGACGTGGCGCTGGAGGCGCTGGCGCGGCTTCCCGCCGGCCTGTACTGGCGCTGGGTCCATATCGGCGGAGGAACCGGGCTGAAGGCCCTGAAGGCCGAGGCCGAACGGCTGGGCCTCTCCGACCGGATCTCCTGGCGGGGCGCCCAGCCCCAGGACGTGGTCATCCGGCACTACGCCGAGGCCGACCTGTTCTTCCTGCCCAGCCGGCTGGCGCGTGACGGCGACCGCGACGGCCTGCCCAACGTGCTGATGGAGGCCCAGGTCATGGGGCTGCCGGTGGTGGCGACCCGGATGGCCGCCATTCCCGAGCTGGTGATCGAGGGCGAGACCGGCGTCCTGGTCGATCCCGGCGACGCCGCGGCGCTCGCCGACGCCCTGGCAGCCCTCGGGCGCGACCCCGAAACACGCCGCCGGCTGGCGGCGGCCGGCGGCAGCCGCGTCCGCGGACGGTTCGGCGCCGGCGCCGGACTCGACCATCTGGCCGGGCTGCTGACCGCCGGCGGTGCGGAGTAAGGGGACCGGCATGCGGATCGCCTTCTACGCTCCCCTCAAGGCGCCGACGCACCCCACGCCCTCGGGCGACCGCCGCATGGCGCGGCTGCTGATGGCGGCGCTGCGCCACGCCGGGCACCGGGTCGATCTGGCCTGCACCTTCCGGAGCTGGGACGACGGCGGCAGGCCCGGCCGGCACCGTCGGATCGCCGACCTCGGCGGCCGGCTGGCGGGCCGGCTGGCGGGCCGGCTGCGGCACGACCCGCCCGACCTGTGGTTCACCTATCACCTCTACCACAAGGCCCCGGACTGGCTGGGTCCCGCCGTCAGCGAAGCGCTGGGCATTCCCTATGTGGTCTCCGAGGCCTCCTTCGCACCCAAGCAGGCCGGCGGTCCCTTCGCGCTCGGCCATGCGGCGGCGGGGGCCGCCATCGCCCGCGCCGACGCCGTGGTCTCGCTCAACTCGGCCGACGCGGAATGCCTGCATCCCCTGCTCCGATCGCCGGACCGGCTGACGCTGCTGCGCCCCTTCGTCGAGCCGCCGGTCCCGCGCGACCGCACGGCGGATCGCGCCGAACTCGCCCGCTCGCTGGGGCTGGACCCGGACGCGCCGTGGCTGCTGGCCGTCGGCATGATGCGGGGCGGCGACAAGCAGCGCTCCTTCCGCATCCTGGCCCGTGCCCTGGAACGGCTCGGCGGTCACGACTGGCGGCTGCTGGTCGTCGGCGATGGGCCGCGCCGGGCCTGCGTCGAGGAAAGCTTCGGCCGCGTCGATCCCGGCCGCCTCCGCTTCCTGGGCGCGCTGCCGCCCGACCGCCTCGCCGCCTGCTACGCCGCCGCCGACGTGATGGTCTGGCCGGCGATCAACGAGGCCTACGGCATGGCGCTGCTGGAGGCGCAGGCCGCCGGCCTGGCCGTCGTGGCCGGGCGCACCGGCGGCGTGCCGGACATCGTGCGCGACGGCTCGACCGGCCTGCTGACCCCCGTCGGCGACGAGGCCGCCTTCGCCGACGCCGTCGCGGCGCTGCTGTCGGACCCGGCCCGGCGAAGCGCCTTCGGCCGGGAGGCCGCCCGCGTCGCGGCGGCCGAGCACGGCTTCGACGGCGCGTCCCGCACGCTCGACACCCTGCTCCGCAGCCTCGCGAGGTCCCGATGACCGACCTTCTCATCCTGCGCCACGGCCCGACCGCCTGGAACGCCGAGGGCCTGATCCAGGGCCGCACCGACATCCCGCTGTCGCCGGAGGGCGAAGGCGTGGTCCGCACCTGGGTCCTGCCGGACCGGCTTCGCGACCGGACCTGGGTCGCCAGCCCGCTGAAACGTGCCGCGGCCACCGCCGCGATCCTCGGGCTCGATCCCGTGCCGGACGCCCGGCTGGTCGAGATGGACTGGGGGGCGTGGGAAGGCAGGACGCTCGCCGGCCTGCGGGCCGAACTGGGCGACCTGATGGCGGCCTGGGAGGCGCGCGGCCTCGACTTCCGCGGCCCGGGGGGCGAGAGCCCGCGCGAGGTGCAGGACCGCCTGCGCCCCTGGCTGGCCGAGGTCGCCGCCGCCGGCCGGCCGGCCGGAGCCGTTGCCCATAAAGGCGTAATCCGCGCGATCTATGCCATGGCCACGTGTTGGGACATGACGGACAAACCGGCCCATAAACTCCTCGACGGCTGCGCCCACCGCTTCACCCTGGCGGCCGACGGCACCCCGGCCGTCGCCGAACTGAACATCGCGTTGGAAATTTGACTAAATTCCTATGATTATGTATGACGAGGAAGAAATCGCTTGTCCTCCTGAAACCTTCACACGACCGGCCGGATCATGACGAACGACACGCGCCCGGATCAGCGAGAGGCAGGCACCGACTCCCCCATTTCGTCATGGCCGGACTTGATCCGGCCATCCACGCGCGAATCCCGCCACGCCGGTTTGCGCGTGGATACGCGGGTCAAGCCCGCGCATGACGAGGAAGAAAACGCTTGTCGTCCTGAAGTCTTTCCACGGCCGGCCGGATCATGACGAATCATGACACCCGCACGCCCCTGAAGGCCCTGGTCTGGGTGCAGCACCTGCTCGGCATCGGGCATGTGCGGCGTGCGGCGCTGATCACCCGCGCCCTGTCGGCGGCTGGGCTGGACGTGACGGTGGCGTCCGGCGGGTTCCCGGTCGCGGGGGTCGATTACGGCGCTGCCCGCGTGGTGCAGCTGCCGCCGGCCCGGTCGGCGGACAAGAGCTTCAAGCGCCTGGTCGGCGAGGGCGGCCTGCCCCTCGACGACGCTTGGCGGGAGCGCCGCCGCGCGGCGCTGCTGGACTTGGCCGGCGCGGTCGATCCCGATATCCTGCTGCTGGAAACCTACCCCTTCGGCCGGCGCCAGTTCCGCTTCGAGCTTCTGCCGCTGCTGGAACGCCCCAGGCGCCCCCGGATCGTCGCCGCGTCGGTGCGCGATATCCTGGTGGCCAAGGACGATCCCGCCCGCGAGGTCGAGATGGCCGAGGTGGCGCGGCGGCACCTGGACCTCGTGCTGATCCACGGCGACCCCGGCGTGGTGCCGTTCGACGCCACCTTCCCGCAGGCGCACCGGATCGCGGACCTGATCCGCTACACCGGCTACGTCGCCCCGGCCCGCGCGCCGGACCGCCCGGCCGCGAAACCGGGGGACGACGGCACCGGGGAGGTGATCGTCTCGGTCGGCGGCGGCGCCGTGGGCCTGCCTCTCCTGCGGACCGCCCTGGCGGCGCGCCCGTTGACGTCCCTGGCATCATCTCCCTGGCGCCTGCTCGCCGGTCCCGACATCGGGCAGGCCGAGTTCGAGGCCCTGCGCGACGACGCCCCCGCCGGCGTGACCGTCGAGCGGGCGCGGCCCGACTTCCCGGACCTGCTGTCCCGCTGCATCCTCTCGATCAGCCAGGCCGGGTACAACACGCTGATGGACCTGATGCAGGCCCGCTGCCGCGCCGTGGTGGTCCCCTTCGCGGCCGGCAACGAGACCGAACAGACCGACCGCGCCCGCCTGTTCGAGCGGCGCGGGCTGCTCCATGTCGTCCCCGAGGACGGCCTGACCCCGGAATGCTTGGCCGAGGCGGTCGGCCGCGCCCTGGCGGCACCCCCGCCCGCCGGTTTCGCCCCCGCCTGTTTCACCCCGGATGTGGGCGGCGCCGCCGCCACCGCCCGCCTGCTGGTCGAGGCCGCGTCATGACGAATGATGACATCCGGACCGCCCTGGCGCGCGAACTGGACCTGTGGGCCGAGGCCGGCCGGACCGCCACCCTGTGGTGGCGCGACGACGACGCCGTCGCGCCCTCCCCCGCCCTGGACCGCCTGCGCGACGCCGCCGCCGGCGTGCCGGTCTCGCTCGCCGTCATCCCGGCGGGAGCGACGCCGGAACTGGCGGAGGAGTTGCGGCGTTGGCCCGGCGTCTCGGTGCTCCAGCACGGCCTGTCCCACGCGAACCACGAGACCCCGCCGGCCAAGAAGACCGAGCTGGGCTCCGCCCGGCGCGTCGAGGCGGTCCTCGCCGACCTCGCCGAGGGGTGGCGGCTGCTCCGGCCCTTCGATTCCCTGCCCGTCCTGGTCCCCCCGTGGAACCGGATCGCGGCGGACGTGGCGGCCCGGCTGCCGGCCCTCGGCTATGTCGGTCTGTCCACCTTCAACGCCCGGCCCCGCCCTTGCCCCGTGCCGGGTTTGGTCCAGGTCAACACCCACGTGGATGTCATCGACTGGCGGGGCGGCGGCGGCTTCGCCGGGACCGGAACGGTGATCGGGGCCTTGGTCCGCCATCTCGCGGCGCGTCGGACCGGCGCCGCCGATCCGGACGAGGCGACCGGGCTGCTGACTCACCATCTGGTGCATGACGATCCGTGCCGGCGCTTCCTCGACCGGTTCCTGGCCGCCGCGTCGGAACACCCGGCCGTCCGCTGGCTCGATGCCCCTGCCCTTTTCGGGAGTCCCTCCCCCAGGTGTCCACCGTGAAACAGTTCCGCTATCCGGCTCCTCCCCTGTATGGCGACTATGCCCGCGCCGCCGCCGGCCTCGCGCTGACCGGCATCCCGCCCCTGCTGGTCCCGCTCAGCGCCTGGGTCGCGGTACCCATGATGCTTGCGGCGGCCCTTTTCGTTGTGTTCGGCGCCCGGACGGCACAGCGTCACGCCACCGTCATCGAAATGGACGATAAGGGCATCAGGGCCCTCGGGCCGCTGGGTGGTTCGATTTCGTGGGAACATTTGGCTCAGGTACGTTTAAACTACTATTCTACTCGTCGGGATCGCGGCCTCGGCTGGATGCAGCTCAAGCTCAAGGGTGCCGGTTCCGGGGAGACCGTCCGGCTCGAGTCGACTCTCGACGGCTTCGACGAGATCGCCGAGCGGGTGGCGGACGTCGCGCGCAGAAAGGGGATCGGGATGACCGAGACGACGATCAGCAATTTCGCGGCACTCGGCATCGACGCCGATCCGCAGGCCGGCATGGACGACCCGGGCGTGCGGACGGCGCGTTGGTCCCGATGACCGACCTGCTGAGCGTCCGCGACCTGCATGTGGAGTTCCGCGTCGCCGAGGGGGTGATCCGTGCCGTGCGGGGCATCTCGTTCCGGGTCCGGCCCGGCGGCACGGTGGCCCTGGTCGGCGAGTCCGGCTCCGGCAAGTCGGTGGTCGCCCAGACCATCATGGGCATCCTGCCCCGCCCCGCCCATATCACCCGCGGCGAGATCCTGTTCGCCGACCCCCGGCTGCCCGGGCCGGTCGACATCGCCAGGCTCGATCCGGAAAGCCGCGCCATGCGGGCGATCCGCGGCGGCAACATCTCGATCATCTTCCAGGAGCCGATGACCTCGCTGTCGCCGTTGCATACGGTCGGCAATCAGGTGGGCGAGGCGGTCATGCTCCACCGCGACGTCGGCACGGCGCAGGCGCGCGAGCTGACCCGCGACATGCTGCGGCTGGTGGGGTTCCCCGATCCGGCCCGCGCGCTCGACACCTACCCGTTCGAACTGTCCGGCGGCCTGCGGCAGCGCGCCATGATCGCCATGGCGCTGATCTGCCGCCCGTCGCTGCTGATCGCGGACGAGCCGACCACCGCCCTGGACGTCACGATCCAGGCCCAGATCCTCAAGCTGATCCGCGATCTCCAGGGCGAACTGGGCATGGCGGTGCTGATGATCACCCACGACTTGGGCGTCGTCGCCAACGTCGCCGAGGAAGTCGTCGTGATGTACCGGGGCGAGGTCATGGAATCCGGCGAGATGCGCGACATCTTCGCCAAGCCCCGCCACCCCTACCTGAAGGCGCTGCTCCGCGCGGTGCCGCGTTTCCACATGGAGCCGGGCGAGCGTCTGGTCCCGATCCGGGAGATCAAGTCGGCCGGCGGCAAGATGCTGGAGGCCACCCGGGAGCCCTGGCCGGCCGGCGCCGACGCGGCCGGGCCGTTGCTGACCGTCTCACGCGTCAGCAAGCGGTTCGAGACCGGCAATACCGGCTGGTTCAACCGCAAGCGGACGGGCGGCGGCGTGCTGGCGGTGGACGACGTCAGCTTCGAGATCCGCCGGGGCGAGTGCCTGGGGCTGGTCGGCGAGTCCGGCTGCGGCAAGACGACCCTGTCCAAGATCCTGATGCGGGCGTTGAAGCCGGACACCGGGACGGTGCTGTTCAACGACCGAGGGCGAGTCATCGACGTGCTCGACCTGGAGGACGACGCCCTGGTCGCCTTCCGGCGCAAGCAGCAGTTCATCTTCCAGGACCCGTTCGGCTCGCTCAACCCGCGCATGACCGTGTACGACATCGTCGCGGAGCCGCTGGTGATCCACGGCATCGGCGACGGCGAGCATCGCCGGGCGATGGTCAAGGAACTGATGAGCCTGGTCGGCCTGGACGTGCGGCACCTGAAACGCTACCCGCACAGCTTCTCCGGCGGCCAGCGCCAGCGCATCGGCATCGCCCGCGCCCTGGCCCTGCGGCCCGACCTGCTGATCTGCGACGAGCCGGTATCCGCCCTGG
This sequence comes from Skermanella rosea, assembly GCF_016806835.2. Classification (NCBI taxonomy): domain Bacteria; kingdom Pseudomonadati; phylum Pseudomonadota; class Alphaproteobacteria; order Rhodospirillales; family Azospirillaceae; genus Skermanella; species Skermanella rosea. The sequence continues at coordinate 5,774,524 of NZ_CP086111.1, forward strand.
ACGTCTCGATCCAGGCCCAGATCCTCAACCTGCTGAAGGACCTGAAGGAGAAGCTGGGCCTGACCTACCTGTTCATCTCCCACAACCTGGCCGTCGTGGACTATATCGCCGACCGCATCATGGTGATGTGCCGGGGCCGGATCGTGGAGGTGGCGCCCCGCGCGACGCTGTTCCGCAATCCGGTGCATCCCTATACCCGGGCGCTGCTCGCCGCCGTGCCGGACCCCGATCCGGAATGCCCGCTCGACCTCGGCGTGCTGGGCGAAGGCCGCGCCTCCGACCCCGGCGCCTGGCCGGCACCCTTCACGATCGACGGCACGGCCCATCCCGGCATGATCGACCTGGGCGACGGTCACCTCGTCCGCGCGACCGCCCGCCCCGCCCTCCTGGACCTGGCATCATGATCTCCAGCCTTCTCCGAGCAGGCCTCCTGGCGTTCGCCGCCGCCGCGCTCCTGGTGCCCGCTGCCGGACGCGCGGCGGTCGAGACGCCCTTCTTCGCCGAGCAGGTCGCCGCCGGGAAACTGCCGCCGGTCGCCGAGCGGCTGCCGGCCGAGCCGAGAATCGTGACATTCGATGACGATGGGGCACAGCAGGGCCGGCCCGGCGGCGACATGACCATGCTGATGGCGCGGGCCAAGGACGTACGCATCATGTTCGCGTACTTCTATGCCCGGCTGATGACGTACACCCCGGACCTGACGCTCGAACCGGACATCCTCCGGTCGATCGACGTGGAGGACAACCGGGTCTTCACCCTCCATCTCCGGCCCGGCCACCGCTGGTCGGACGGGTCGCCCTTCACCGCCGAGGATTTCCGCTACTGGTGGGAGGACGTGATCCTGAACCAGGACGTGCCGCCCTTCGGCGCCCCGCCGGAGATGCTGGCCGGCGGCGAGCCGCCGCGGTTCGAGGTGCTGGACGAGACGACGGTGCGGTATTCCTGGAACGAGCCCAACCCGCTGTTCCTGCCAGCGCTGGCGGCGGCCCGGCCGCTGGAGATCTTCGGCCCCGCGGCCTACCTGAAAAAGTTTCACGTGAAATACGCCGATGCCGCGGAGCTGAAGGAACGGGTCAAGGCTGCTGGGCAGAAGAGCTGGGCGCACCTTCACAACCGCATGGACAACGCCTACGACAACGACAACCCCGACCTGCCGACGCTCCAGCCCTGGGTCAACACGACGGCGGCGCCGGCCGAGCGGTTCGTCTTCGTCCGCAATCCCTTCTATCACCGGGTCGATCCGGCGGGCGTCCAGCTCCCCTATATCGACCGGCTGCTGGTGCAGATCGCCGACGGCAAGATCATCCCGGCCAAGGCCGGCGCCGGCGAGGCGGACCTCCAGGCCCGCTACCTGCGCTTCGACAACTACACCTTCCTGAAGCAGGCGGCGAAACGGAACGGCTACAAGGTCGACCTGTGGAAGACCGGAAACGGCGCCCATCTGGCGCTGTTCCCCAACCTCAACACCTCGGACCCCGGCTGGCGCGACCTGTTCCGCGACGTCCGTTTCCGCCGGGCGCTGTCGCTCGCCATCGACCGCGACGAGATCAACCAGGCGATCTATTACGGCCTCGCCAAGCCTTCCAACAATACGGTGCTGCCCCGCTCGCCCCTGTTCCGGCCGGAATACCAGCAGGCCTGGACCCGGTACGACGTGCGCGAGGCGAACCGGCTGCTGGACGAGATGGGCCTGACCGCGCGCGGCAGCGAGAACGTCCGGCTGATGCCCGACGGGCGGCCGCTGGAGATCATCGTCGAGACCGCGGGCGAGAGCACGGAGGAGGTCGACGTCCTGGAGCTGATCGCCGACAGCTGGCGGAAGATCGGGATCAAGCTGTTCACCAAGCCGTCCCAGCTGGAGGTGCTGCGCAACCGTATCTATGCCGGCCAGACGCTGATGGCGATCGGCAAGGGCGTGGACAACGGCATTCCCACGGCCGACATGGCGCCGGCCGAGTTCGTGCCGATGGACCAGAACCAGTATCAATGGCCGAAATGGGGCCAGTACTACCAGACCGGCGGCACGGCCGGCGAGAAGCCCGACATGCCGGCCGCGATCGAGTTGATGGAGCTGATGGGCCAGTGGCGGACGGCGCCCGATACCGCCGCCCGCGCGGAGGCCTGGCACCGCATCCTGGGCATCCACGCCGACCGGGTCTTCACCATCGGGCTGATCAACGGCACCCTGCAGCCGGTCGTCGTGCGCTCCACCCTGCGCAACGTGCCGGATGAGGGTATCTACAACTGGGACCCGGGAGCCCATTTCGGCATCTACCGGCCCGACACGTTCTGGTTCGCCGAGCCGGGCTGAACCGCGGGACGATTCATCTGACGACGGACAATCAACGGGGCGACGGAAGGGACGATCTATCACCATGCTGGGTTTCTTCGTGCGACGGATCATGGTGATGATCCCCACCCTCCTCGCGATCAGCGCGATCACCTTCGTTATCATCCAGCTTCCGCCCGGCGACTACCTGACCACCCTGATGACCGAGCTGGAAAGCAGGGGCGAGGCGATCGACGAAAGCCGCCTGCAATTCCTGCGGGAGACCTACGGCTTGGACAGGCCCATGATCGAGCAGTATTTCGTCTGGCTGGGCGGCATGCTGACCGGCGACTACGGCTTCTCGTTCGAGTACAACCGGCCGGTCGCCGACGTGATCGGCGACCGCATGCTGCTGACCATCGTGGTGTCCTTCGCGACCATCGTGTTCATCTGGGTCGTGTCGTTCCCGATCGGGATCTATTCGGCGACCCACCAGTACAGCCTGGGCGACTACGGCCTGACCTTCCTCGGATTCCTCGGCTTGGCGACGCCCAACTTCCTGCTCGCCCTGGTGCTGCTCTACTTCGCCAACGTTACCTTCGGCACCTCGATCGGCGGCCTGATGGACCCGGCCTACCTGGATGCGCCGTGGAGCTGGGGCAAGGTGCTGTCGATCCTCGAACATCTCTGGATCCCGGTGATCGTGATCGGGACCAGCGGCACCGCCGGCATGATCCGGCGCCTGCGCGCCAACCTGCTGGACGAGCTGCACAAGCAGTATGTGGTGACCGCCCGGGCCAAGGGCCTGCCGCCCGGCCGGGTGCTGTGGAAGTACCCGCTGCGGATGGCGATCAATCCCTTCATCGCCGACATCGGCAACCTGCTGCCGCAGGTCGTCTCGGGCGCCGCCGTCGTCTCCATCGTGCTGTCGCTGCCGACCACGGGGCCGATGCTGCTCGATGCGCTGCGCAGCCAGGACATGTATCTTGCGGGGTCCTTCCTGATGTTCCTGGCGCTGCTGACCGTGGTCGGCGTCTTCCTGTCCGACCTGGCGCTGGCGGCGCTCGATCCCCGCATCCGGCTCGAAGGCGGAGCGACGCGATGACCGCCGATCCCATGGGCACCGACCGGCTGGAGCACTACGTCTCGACGGCTCCGTTCGACCCCTACTCCGTCGAGCAGATGTCGCCGGAGCAGGAACGCTATTTCATGGCGTCCCAGTGGCGCATGATGTGGTGGAAGCTGAAGCGCCACCGGCTGGCGGTGCTGTCGGCCGCGATCCTCGGGCTGATGTATTTCACCACGCTGATCTCCGAGTTCCTGGCGCCCTACGCGCTGGACAGCCGGCACATCCACCATATCTACGCGCCGCCCCAGTCGGTCCACCTGTTCCACCAGGGATCGTTCGTCGGGCCGTTCGTCTACGGCTACGACTACGAGCTCAACATGGACACGCTCCAGCGGGTCTATACGGTGGACCCCACCGACGTGCAGCCGATCCGCTTCTTCTGCCGGGGCGACGCCTACGACTTCTGGGGCCTTTTCCCGGCGGACCTGCACCTGATGTGTCCGGCCGAGGGCGGCACGCTGTTCCTGCTCGGCACCGACCGGCTGGGCCGCGACATGCTGAGCCGCATCCTCTACGGGACCCGCATCTCGCTGACCGTCGGGCTGATCGGCATCACCATCAGCTTCGTCCTGGGCATCGTGATCGGCGGCATCGCCGGCTATTACGGCGGCTGGGTCGACAACGTGATCCAGCGCTTCATCGAGGTGCTGCGCTCCTTCCCCGAACTGCCCCTGTGGATGGCGCTGTCGGCCGCCCTGCCGGTCACCTGGAGCCCGATCCTGATCTATTTCGGGATCACCCTGATCCTGGGGCTGCTGGACTGGACCGGCCTCGCCCGCGCGGTGCGATCCAAGCTGCTGGCACTGCGGGAGGAGGATTTCTGCACCGCCGCCCAGCTGATGGGCGCCAGCCCCCGGCGGATCATCGGACGCCACCTGCTGCCCAGCTTCATGAGCCACCTGATCGCCTCGGCCACCCTGTCGATCCCGGGCATGATCCTGGGCGAGACGGCGCTGTCCTTCCTCGGCCTCGGCCTCCGGCCGCCGATCACCAGCTGGGGCGTGCTCCTGAACGAGGCCCAGAACATCAACGTCGTGGCCCTCTATCCCTGGCTGATGCTGCCGGTGGTCCCGGTCATCATCGTGGTGCTGGCCTTCAACTTCCTGGGTGACGGGCTGCGGGACGCCGCCGATCCCTACCGATGATCGCCTAGAGGTTGAGGATCATACCTTCGTAAGCTACCAACGTTCCCGGCCGCATGGCCTCGGCCTCCGCGGCGATGCCGTCCATGACGGAGTCGTCGTGGTTCGGCTCATGGTGGAAGATCACCGCCCGCCCTACCCCGGCGGCATCGGCGACCCGGCACCCTTCCTGCCAGGTCGAATGGCCCCAGCCGACATGGCGCGGATAGACCGCGTCGGTGTACATGCCGTCATAGACCATCACGTCGGCCCCGCGCGCCAGGTCGAGCACCGCCGGGTCCATCCCCTCGGCGCGGTGCTCCGTGTCGGTCACGATCGCCAGAACCCTGCCCTCGTACTCCACCCGGTAGCCGCAGCACTGGTTCGGATGGTTGAGCGGCCCGGTCCTCAACGTGATGCCCGGCCCCGGCGTCAGCGTCGCCCCGCATTGGAAATCGTTGAAGGTGCAGGAATGGTCGAAGGCGGACAGCGGTACCGGGAACAGGGGAGCGATCATCATGTCGCACAGCACGGACCGGATCGTCTGCGGCGGCGGCAGGTGCCCCGCCCACAGGCGCAGCCGGTTGCGCGGGTCGAAGGCCGGCGCGAAGAACGGCAGCCCCGCCACATGGTCGTAGTGGGTGTGGGTGAAGAACAGGTCGAGATCCAGCGGCGCCTGGGCTGCGAGCTGGCTGCCGAACGGGCGGATGCCCGTTCCGGCGTCGAAAATCATGAGGTGATCCCCACACCGCACCTCGATGCAGGTGGTGTTGCCGCCGTATCGCGCCGTCTCGGGGCCAGGCGACGGGATGCTGCCTCGGACACCCCAGAATCGGACGACGAAATCTGATGACGGCGGCATCAAGGGCGCCGCCGGCTGTTATGTTTTTCGCACATGGTTCTTAATGTGGCGAGCGGTTGGGGAGGAGTCGAGAAAAATTCCAGATAGCAACGAAACATGAACAGCACTAGCCTGTTGATAATGGAAATCTGTCACTAGAGGAGCTTGGGATCATGGCGAACACAGGGGCGAACACCGGGAACGACAGCCCGAAGTCGGCCGACGCCGGAACCCCGTCCAATACGGAGAAGGACCCGTCGGACTGGACCACGGGCGACGAACCGATGACCGGGGCGCAGGCATCCTACCTGAAGACCCTGAGCGAAGAGGCGAACGAGGAATTCGACGATTCCCTCAGCAAGGCCGATGCCTCACGCCGGATCGACGAACTGCAGAAAAAGACCGGCCGCGGCAAGCAGAGCTGAAGGCACGTTGAAAAACGGGCTTCGGGAAAACGGATAGGGGGCATTATTCATGTTAACCTTAATCCGGTGTTAACTAATACATCCTATAAAGGAGACATCGCATCTGTGGTGCGGTTCCTCCATGTAAAGCAGACTTCGGCTCCGTCGGCATCGGTCGACGGAGCCATTTTTTCGTCACGCCTGTCGAACACGGCCCGGAGGCTGGATCGCCCCGGTATCCCACAGGCGCCGCAGCGTCCGGCCGGCCGTCAGGGGAAGCACGAGCCCCGGCCAGAGAAGACGATACGATCCCCCGCTCTCCCTGTGGAAGACCCATCCCTGCGACGTGAACCAGCCGCGCAGCCAGTAGGTCGTGGCGATCGCCAGGGCGCCGCCCCCGATCACGTCGGTCACGAAATGCGCGTTCACCGCGATGCGGCTGAAACCGATCAGGCAGGCCGCGGCCAGCAGGGCGCCGCGCCAGCTCGGGACGATGAACGAGACCGCCAGGGCGAAGGCCACCGCCGTGTTGGTGTGGCCGGACGGGAAGGAGTGGAAGTTCGCGTTCAGGATCATCGGATCGAACCCGAGGAAACCCGCCTGCTCCAGCAGTTTCGGCCGCGCCCGGCCGACAACGACCTTGACGATGTTGACGGCGATCCCGGACAGGGCGACCGACGCGAAGACGAACATCAGCGCCGATCCGGCCCACCGGGCCATCGTCGCGACGCGCCGGTCGGCCAGGAGGAACCATCCCGCGGCGATCGAGGCCAGCCCGAGCACGCCCGTCGGCACCAGGGTCCATTTGCTGTCCCCGGCTTCCGTGATCGCGCGGAAAATGTCCAGCAGGCCCGGATCGGCGGCCCGCGCCATCTCGGACGCGGTGCGGTCGAGATGGTTCAGCAGCATATGGCCGAACAGGAACAGCAGGAACCAGAAGGAATACCGGACCGGCCGCGGCTGGTCTTCGGTGAACGGGTTTCGCATCGTGGCCCCGCCGTCGCCGACGATCTGACAAGAGGACGGAAGCCGAAGCTCCGCCCCGTGGCAGGACACTAGTAAAGGTAAGTTATTACCAGGGAGTTACGGCTCAACGACGATACAAGGTCATCATCGGTTTCGTGCCGCGCGAGTAGTTTAGACCGCTAATTGTTTCTATGGCAATCGGTTGGAAGCCTTTCGCCTCGGCTTCGGCCAGGAAGGCGTCGTCCTGCGGCAGGTCGACCAGGGCCAGCGCACAGGCATCGTCCGCCAAGCGTTGGGCCGCCGTCCGGCCGTCGCCCGACAGCACCGTGCCGGTCCCGACCAGGAAGACGAGGCTGGGCTCGGTGAAGCCGACGGACACCAGGGTTGATCCGGGACAGGGCCGGGCCGCAGCGACCGCGGCGGCGACCCTGGGGCTGATCCAGATCTTCTCGATGCGGGGAAGGACGACCTGGAAGGTGAGGAGATACATCCCGACGGACCCGGCGCCCACCAGCGCGACAGACCGACGCAGCCCGCCCCGGTGGAACAGTAGGGCGCCGTAGCCGAGCACCGCCAGCACGGTCGCCGCGAGCAGCAGGGCCTCCGGATCGAGGGTCCATTCGACGACGGCGTAGAGGATCGCCATTCCGGCCGCGAGCACCGCCGAGATCAGGAGGAACAGCAGGATCGACAGAACCCGCAGCCAGCGCCGGCCGCCGCCGAACCCATCCAGCGCCGCGCGCGCGGTCAGCAGCGCCAGCGCCGGATAGGCCGGAAGCACGTAGTGGAACAGCTTGGTCGGCACCGCCTCGAACACGATCCAGGTCGGTATCGCCCAGGCGAGGCAGAACACCACCGCCGGGTCCCGCCGGTTGGCCCAGACCCAGGGGATCGCCGGGATCGCCAGCAGGGACCAGGGCCAGAAGGTGACGGGAAACAGAAGGGTATAGTAGCCGGGCGGGAACCCCTTGGATTCCTGTCCTCCGGCGACCTTGGCCAGCATGTCATGGCCGACCGACTCGGCGAAGAAGGCGCCCTGGGTCTTGATGGTGATCAGGACCAGCCAGGGTGCCACGACCAGGAGCAGCACCGGCAGCCCCAGCCGGGGCCTCAGCGGGGCCAGCCAGCCGACCCGCCGCTCGACGAGCGCCAGCCCCAGCGCGGTGCCGCCGACCACCAGCAGGATGATCGGCCCCTTCAGCAGGATGCCGATCCCGAGGGAACACCAGAACAGCAGGACGAGGCCGGTGGACAGCGCCTCGCGCCCGTCCCGGCGCAGCCATGCCTCCGCCAGCGCCGCCTGCGCCCCCAACACCGCCGCCAGCAGCGCCGCGTCCGTCTTGGCGGTGCGCGCCTCGACCGCGAGCAGGACCGTGCCCGCCAGCATCGCCGCGGCCAGGAACCCGGCACCCTGCCCGGCCCGCCCGCCGGCCGGCGGCCCGGAGAGGGGGCCGAACAGGGTCGACCCGATCCGGAAAGTCAGCAGGACGGCCAGGACGGCACCCGCCAGCGACGGCAGCCGGTAGGCCCAGATGGCGGCCTGCTCCGGTCCGCCCGCCAGCGCCACGGCGACGGACTGCATCCAGTAGATGCCGACCGGCTTCTTGTGCCTGGCCTCGTCCTGGAAGCGGATATCGACGAAGTCGCCGCTCTCCAGCATCTGCCGAGTCGCCTGGGCGAAGCGCGCCTCGTCCCGGTCGGTCGGCGGCAGCGTGAAGAAGCCCGGCAGGAACAGGACGAGGCAGAGCGCCGCCAGCGCCGCCGTCAGCCCGATCCGCTTGAGCATCGGCGGGAGCGGGTGCCCGGAGGAGGGGTCCACGACGTTCACGATGCCGACGCGTGCCCGATGTCGTCGGCAACCGCGTCGTCGCCGGCCGTTTTCCGCTTGTCGCGCCAGATCATCCAGATGTTGCGGGAATAGATCACCAGCCCGAGCCCCTGCCCCAGGATGAACACCGGGTCCTGGCGATACAGGGCGTAGGCCAGCAGCGTGATCCCGCCGGTCATGCTGAAGTACCAGAAGGTCTCCGGCACGAAGCTGCGCTTGAGGCGCTCGCTTTGGATCCACTGTATTATGAAGCGCATCGAGAACAGCGCCTGCCCCAAGAACCCGATCGCCGTCCAGACGGAGAGCATTCAATCACCTGATAAAGCTGTATCGATGCCGCGCCATCGATCCGATCAGCGGACCTGCCCGGCAAGGTCCTCGAGGACCGAGTCCGGCAGGCGGGTACGGCGTTTCAACCACAGGACTCCCATCAGATCCACGATGCCGATAGCCGCACGTCCCAGGTTGCCGTACTTCGACACGCCGCGCCGGCGGGGCCGATGGTTGACCTCGACGAAGTCGACCCGGTGCCCGTGGATCTGGAACAGCGCGGGAAGGAACCGGTGCATCGCCCCGAAATAGGGCAGATCCAGGAAGGCGTCGCGGTGGAACACCTTGATGCCGCAACCGGTGTCGGCGCAGCCGTCGTTCAGGACGGCCTGGCGCAAGCCGTTGGCGATCTTCGTGGCGATCCGTTTGGACCAAACGTCGCGGCGCTTGCGGCGCAGCCCGCCGACCAGGGCCGGCGCGCCCGGCATCGTCGCCAGGTCCAGCAGGTTGGGAATGTCGGCCGGATCGTTCTGCCCGTCGCCGTCGAGCGTGGCGATCCAGGTCCCCCGGGCGGCCCGGACGCCGGTGCGTACCGCGGCGCTCTGGCCCGACCGGTTGGAATGCCGGACGACGCGCACGGCGCCCTGCTCCCGAGCGAGCCGGTCGGCGGTACCGTCGTCGCTGCAGTCGTCGACGAAGATCACTTCGTAGTTCACGGACCCGGAGAGCGCCGCCCGGATCTCGGCAAGCAGCGGCAGGACGTTCTCGGCCTCGTTATAGACCGGAACGACCACCGAAAGCCGCGTCTCCGGCACCGGGGCGACGGCGGTGGGCAGGCTGCCGGCGGTCTGGACGGCATGGGAAGCGACGGTGGTGACCATGGGACCCCGGAGGCACGGCGGCGGATGGCTGCATCATAAACATGCCGAGGAGAGAGGGAAGTAATTTGCACCGGTCCAAGTATACCTAACAAAAATTTAATGATGGTTACTTGGAAGCGGCCAAGCGTCGCATCCCTGTATACTTAGTCCGTCCGGTCCCTGCCCTTTCCCACCAAGGTCAGGGAATCAGCCGGTAACCTCCCGGTTCGGTCACCAGGATCTCCGCGTGGGACGGGTCGCGCTCGATCTTCTGGCGCAGGCGGTAGACATGGGTTTCCAACGTGTGGGTGGTGACCCCGGCATTGTACCCCCAGACCTCGCCCAGCAGGGTGTCGCGGCCGACCACCTTCTCGCCGGCGCGGTAGAGGAACTTGAGGATCGCCGTCTCCTTCTCGGTCAGCCGGATCTTGCGGCTGCCGGCCTCGGTCATCAGGAGCTTGACGCTGGGACGGAAGGTGTAGGGGCCGATCGAGAAGACCGCGTCCTCGCTCTGCTCGTACTGGCGCAGCTGGGCGCGCAGCCGCGCGAGCAGCACGCTGAGCCGGAACGGCTTGGTCACATAGTCGTTGGCGCCGCTGTCGAGGCCCAGGATGGCGTCGCTGTCGGTGCCGGCCGCCGTCAGCATGATGATGGGGCTGCGGACGCCTTCCCGCCGCATCAGCCGGCACAGCTCGCGCCCGTCCATGTCGGGCAGGCCGACGTCGAGCAGGACGGCGTCGAACACGCCGTGGCGAATCAGGTTGAGGGCGGTCGAGGCGTCGTCCGCCTCGGCCGTCTCGAACTCCTCCAGGAGATGAAGCTGTTCGGCCAGCGACTGGCGCAACGCCACGTCGTCATCGACCAGCAGGATCTTCTTGCCCGGCGTCATCGTATCCCCTGTTAGGGCCCGTTCGTCACCAGGACGTCCGGCATCGGCCCCGGCAGGGACACGGATGCGGGATCCTCAGCGCTGGACCTCGACTCCCCGCCAGAACGCGACATGATCCCTGATGGCCGCCGCCGCTTCCTTGGGTTCCGGATAATACCACGCGGCATCGCGGTTTTCGACGCCGTCAACCACGAGCGTGTGGTAATGGGCGGTACCCTTCCAGGGGCATACGGTCGTCGTGGAGGATGGTTTGAAATAGTCGCGCCTGATGGCGGCCGGCGGGAAATAGACGTTGCCTTCGACCAGCTCGAAGCTGTCCGATTCCGCGATCACTGCGCCGTTCCAGAGTGCCTTGGCCATGTCAGTCCTCCCATGATGACGGGGTACCGCCTGTCGGGTACCGGGAGGGACATAGGCCGATCGAAGCGGCGGGGGAGACCCGCCATCCGTACCGCGCCGCTTTCGAACCATCCTCGGAGGATGGTGCCCAGGAGAAGACTCGAACTTCCACGACATTTCTGCCACAGGTACCTGAAACCTGCGCGTCTACCAATTCCGCCACCTGGGCAGCGCGGACCGGCTAGATACTGTGGCCGCCACCGGCTGTCAAAGGCTTTCAGCGCGGTTCGGCAAAAATATCGACATGGCCGACAAGGGCTTCCAGCGTTCCCGCCGCGGCAGCGGCCCGGCGGCGTTCGGCCCAGCCTTCGATGGCGGACGATTCGCCCTCCGGCGCGATCTCGAGCGCAGCACCGCGATAGCCCTCGATCAGGGCCAGGTGCATGGCGGCGTCGGCCGGTCCGATGATCCAGTCGCTTGCGGCGGTCTCGACCGCGAAGCCGCAGGCCCGCAGGGCATCGGCGAGGTGTCGCGGCGCTTCGGGTCCCAGGGCGGGACCGAAGCCCTTGTCGGTCGCCTGGTGGCGCTCGATCCAGCCGCGCACCGCCGCGTCCCCGGGATCCTCGGGCGACCAGCGCAGCCGCCCGTCGACGCTCAGCGTGACCAGCACCGGCCTTGGAGCCGCGGCAAGGGCGGCCACGAAGCGGTCCATCCAGTCCGCCGAGACCAGATCGAACAGGGCCGTCGCGACGACGGCGTCGAACTGCCGGAAATCCAGGCTCTCCAGGTCCCGCGACAGATCGACCCGGCGGGTCTCGAAGGCGGGCAGGGGATGCGCGCAGGCGGCCATTTCCGCCGCGGCCGTGTCGAGCAGGACGGGGTCGTGGTCGGCCAGCACCCAGCGCTGGCCGGGACGCCTCAGGCGGGGCGACAGGTGGCGCAGGTTGGCGCCGGTGCCGGCGGCGAGGTCGAGCAGGCGCGGCTCGTCAGGCAGGGCCGCGGCGAGGCGCCGGGTCAGCGTGGCGTCGCGGGCGGCATCGTCGAACGGCGCCCGAAGCCGCAGCCAGTCGCGGTCGAAGCCGCCCATGTGGAAATCCCCCGAATGCTCAGTCGCCCGTGGCGCCCAGCCCCAGCCGGGGCTCCAGGACGGCCAGCTCGGCGGCGAAACGGTCGGCCGCGTCGTCCCAGGTCGGCAGGCGCCGGGCCGCCGACCGCGCCGCCCGGGTCAGGCGGGCGCGTAGCCCGGCGTCGGTCAGCATGCTCCGCAGCGCGTCCCGCAGCGCCTCGGCGTCGCCGGGCGGAACCAGGATCGCGGCATCCTCCGGCACGGTGGTCGGGATGGCGCCGGCCCGGGTGCTGACGATCGGCAGCCCGTGCGACAGGGCTTCCGCCAGCGCCATCCCGTATCCCTCAAAGTAGGAGGGCAGCACGAACAGGTCGGCGCCATGGTATTGGCTGGGCATCGCCGCGGGGCCGATCTCGTCCATCAGGGCGATCCTGCCGGTCAGCCCATGGCGCGAGATCGCGTCCTGCACCGCCGCGGCGGCCCCGGCATCGCGCGTGGTGCTGCCGATGCAGGTGAGTTTCCAGGGCAGGTCGGCAAGGCCGGCCAGGGCTTCGACCAGCAGCAGGTGACCCTTGCGCGGCGTGACGGTGGCGACGCACAGCAGGTTGGTCTCGGCCGTCCCGGAGCCGGCGGCCGGCGCCTCGGGCGGGTCGGTCCCGGGCTCCACGACGCCCAGCCGGTCCGGCGTCACGTGGAAATCCGAGAGCAGCGCTTCCGCGGTATGGGGACTGGTCACGACCACGCGGTGGACGCGGGCGAGGCAGCCCTGTTCGAGCTGCCGCAGGGTGCGCGCCTGGGCCTCGTCCAGCCCGGTTTCCAGCGACAGGGGATGATGGACCAGCGCCATCAGGCGCAGCCGGTGGTTCTCGATCATCAGGCTGCCGGCGACGCCGGGCAGCGCCAGCCCGTCGATCACCGCCAGCGCGCCGTCGGGCAGGCGGGACAGCACGCGGTCGGCCTCGTAGATCGCTTCCTGGTCGACGATGGGGTAGGGGCCCGGCAGCTCGTGGACATGGACCGGGATGCCACGCGCCCGCAGGCCCGCGACGATGCGGGCATCGTAGATGTAGCCGCCGGTCTTCTGGTCGAGGCGGCCGGGCAGGACCAGATGGACGTCCAGGCTCATCGAGCCGAATCCCCCTGGAGCGGACCCTCGAAGGTGGCCCAGGCGAGGTGGGACTCGTGCAGGGTGATCTTGAGGCCGTCGAGCTCCCGTCCGCCCTCGCCCAGCGCACCGTCCAGGATGCGGGCGCTCAGGCGGCGGTGGATCTCGCCGCACAGGAACTCGGTCGTCGTGTTGACGCCGGACAGCTCCTCGACCTCGTCCAGGTTCCGGTAGTTGAGCGGCTTCAGGACCTCGGCGAGCAGGGCGGCGGCCATCCCGATATCGACCACGAGGCCGTCGGCGTCGAGGCTCTGGCGACGCATCTCCAGGTCGCACACGAAGGTGGCGCCGTGGAGCTTCTGGGCCGGGCCGAACACCTCGCCCTTGAAGCTGTGGGCGATCATGATGTGATCCCGCACGGTCAGGCTGTACATGGGCGTAGTCCTCCGTTCCGGTTCGTCATCGCTCCCCGCCATAGCGGACCAGATGGCAAATCTGAGCAGCGGGCTGATCGCCCGGCGTCAGGGCGAGTTTGGGAAAAATATCTGTTAGGTCAGCAAACAAACATGATCCGGTCAAGAGGATATCCGGCCTCGAATCCTTCAGCAGGTCGAGGGCCAGCGCCATGCGGTCGCGGTAACCCCACCGCGGCCGCATGGCGGGAGCCACGGCCCCGACCTGGCTCGACACCAGGCGGAGACGGCGCGGATGGAAGGCGGCGCCGAGGGGAGCCGCGACCGGCCGGGTGCCGTACCAGCTGGCCTCCACCACCGTCGCCTCGAACCCGGCGATATCCAATGCCGTGACGAGGCCGTCCGGATTGCCGCTGGCATGGATCACTATGTCGCAGTCCCGCGCCGCCGTCTCCGGTGGGGCGAACCCGACGCCCAGGGCCTCGGCCACGGCGGCGCGGGCGGGGTTGACGTCGATCAGCTCGACTCTGGCCGCGGGGATCCGGGCCGCCAGCCAGGCGGTCAGGCAGCCGACGACGCCGGCCCCGATCACCGCGATCCGGCTGCCGACCGGGGGCAGGGCGTCCCACAGGATGTTGACCGCGGTCTCCATGTTGGCGGCCAGCGCGGCGCGGTCGGCCGGCACCCCGTCTGGCACCGGCACGACGGCGTCGGCCGGCACGACGAAGCGGTCCTGGTGCGGATGCAGGCAGAACACCCGCCGGCCCTCCAGGGCGGCAGGCCCCCGTTCGACCATACCGACCATGCAGTAGCCGTATTTCACCGGGCCGGGGAAGTCGCCCTCCTGGAACGGGCAGCGCATGGTGTCGAACAGTTCAAGCGGCACCCTGCCCTGGAACACCAGGCTCTCGGTGCCGCGGCTGACGGCGCTGACCTCGGCGCGGACCAGCACCTCGCCGGGGCCGGGAGCGGGCAGGGCGGCCTCGCGCAGTTCCCCCCGCCCCGGGGCCACGATCCAGAACGCGGTGGCGGTGCCGGGCGGCGGATCGTTCGGGACAGGGTCAGCCACGGAGATCGCAATCGAACAGGATGTCCGCTCCCAGGACGAAATGGCGCGACCTGGGCCGCAGGCCGCCGTCGATCGTCTCGATTTCCGGCAGGGTGAAGCTGGGCCGGCCGGAACCGAGGATCAGCGGCGCGACCGTGACCTGGAGCCGGTCGAGGCAGCCGGCCTGGAGGAAGCGGGACACGGTCACGCCGCCCCCCTCGATGAAGACGAATCCCAGACCCCGGTCGGCCAGCAGCGCCAGGATGCCCGCGGGATCCAGCCCGGCGCCGCACCGGGGCAGCCCGACCACCTCCGCGGCGCCGACGCGCTCGCCGGGCCGCGCCAAGTCGTGGGCGCACAGCAGCAGGGTCGGGGCGGCGCCGTCGTGGAACAGTCCCTGGCTGCCGTCGAGCCGGCGGTTGGTATCGACCACGACCCGCACCGGGTTGCGTCCCTCGCACAGCCGGACGGTCAGCTTGGGATCGTCGTGCCGTACGGTGCCGGCCCCGACGAGGACGGCGTCGGACAGGGCCCGCATGCGGTGATTGTGCAGGATGTCCTCCGGGCCGGTCACCCATTGCGAGGCGCCGCATAGCGTCGCGATCCTGCCGTCCAGGCTCTGGCCCAGGTGGGCCACGGCGTACCGTCCGCGCGGAGCGCCGGCGCACAGGGGAAGGTAGAGATCGCACAGGAGGAGGCTATCGCCATCCGTCGGCCCGATGCCGCCCCGGATGTCGCCCGCGGTCGGCGGCACGGCCGGGCCGGATCCCGCCCGGCCATGCCTGAGGTCGAGGATCGTCCGCCAGAGCCGATCCGGATCGGAGGCGGGCGGCGAGCCCGCGAGGGAGGGTTCGGTACTATCCATGATCAAGCCCTACCAATTGCCTTCTCCGCCCCGCTTTACCAGTCCCCCGTTCAAGGTAATTCCCGCGGGCGTCCATCGACAGGACCCGGGCCCTTTACCATCGCATTTTATGCACCAATTATCGTCAATGGCTTACGGATCGACCGACAGCGCCGACAGGGAACCCGGGCAGGGAATGCCGGCGACGGCTCGGCTTTTCCTCAGCGTCGCCCTGCACGTGGCGGCGGGCGCCGTCGTGACGGCGGGAGCGGCGGTGGCGCTGGGCGATCTGGCCGGCCTGCCCGGCCTCTATCCCCTGACCGCCATGGGCTGCTACGCGGTCGTCGCGGTGCTGATGCTGCTCCACCTCCGCGGGCACGCGCCCCATTCCCGTTTCGGCGCCGCCAACCGGGTGACGCTGCTGCGCGGCGTGATCGCCAGCCTGATCGGCGGGACGATCCCGGTGATCCCGCATCTCTCGCCCGAAGCGCTGTGGGTCGTCTCGCTGGCGGCGCTGCTGGCGCTGGTGCTGGACGGGGTGGACGGGTGGATCGCCCGGCGGACGCGGATGGCGACCGCGTACGGCAAGCAGCTGGACATCAATTTCGATACGGTCCTGATGGGCATCCTCGCGGTGCTGGCGTGGCAGGACGGCAAGGCGGGCGCCTGGGTGCTGGCGATCGGGCTGGCGCGCTACGGCTTCGTCGCCGCCGGCTGGGTCTGGCCCATGCTGAACGCCGAGCTGCCGTTCAGCCAGCGGCGCCGCGTCATCTGCGTCGTGCAGATCGCGGTCCTCCTCGCCTGCATCCTGCCGGTAATCCAGCCGCCGCTCAGCAGCCTTGCGGCCGCAGCGGCACTTGGCCTTTTGCTTTTCTCCTTCGCGGTCGATACGCTTTGGCTGGTGAAGGCCGGCGCGGTCGATGGCACGCGGATGGACGGGTATCGCGACAGGGACCCCGCCGCCGGCCCTTCCCGGACCGATATCTGACAGCCCGCTCCACTTTTCACGGACATCAAGAAAAGAACGATGACCTCCCCCAGTCTCGCCAAACTGACGGACGACCTGTCCCAACCCCTCGATCAGACCGCCCTCCGGTCGGTCGATCGTGCGATCGGCGAGCTGCGGCGCGGCGATCCCGTCCTAGTGGAGGATCTGGAGGGTGGGCTCGCCCTGGCGCTGTCGGTGGAGGCGGTGACCGCGGAGGCGCTGGAGGAACTCAGGAAATCGGCCGGCTCCGCCCCGGTGCTCGCCGTCACCCGGCCCCGGGCGGTCGCGATCGGGCTGCCCGGGCAGCAGGCGCCCGTGGTCACGCTGGCCCTGACCGGCGGCTTGGATGCCGACGCGATCCACGCGCTGGTCGATCCGACCCGGCGGACCCCCCAGGGTCCCGGCCCGGCCCTGAGCGTGGCGCCGGCCGAGCTGGGAACCCGCGAGGGAGCGGCGGTGGCGCTGGCCAAGCTGGCGCGCCTGCTGCCGGCCGCCGTCGTCGCTCCTGTCAGGCTGCCGCGCGGGGCCAGCGCCGGGACCTGGGCCGCCAAGCACGACCTGATGCTGGTGCGGGCCCGGGACATCCTGGACTACCAGACCCATGCGGCGCGGACGCTGACGCTGGTCGGCGATGCCGCGGTGCCGCTGGTCGATGCCGAGAACACGCGCGTGCTGGCCTTCCGCCCGCCCGACGGCGGGGTCGAGCATCTGGCGATCGTGATCGGCGATCCCTCCGCCGAGGACGGCCCGGCGCTGGTCAGGCTGCATTCCGAATGCTTCACCGGCGACCTCCTGGGATCGCTCCGCTGCGACTGCGGCGACCAGTTGCGCGGCGCCATAGCGGAGATCGCCCGCCAGGGCAGCGGCGTCGTGCTCTACCTGGCGCAGGAGGGCAGGGGCATCGGGCTGGTCAACAAGCTGCGGGCCTACCAGCTCCAGGACGAGGGATTCGACACGGTCGAGGCCAACGAGATGCTGGGGTTCGACGCCGACGAGCGCATATACCTGCCGGCGGCGGAGATGCTGCGGCAACTGGGTTTCTCCCAGGTGCGGCTGCTTACCAACAACCCGGACAAGCTGCGCCAACTGGCGCGCTGCGGGATCGAGGTGATCGACCGGGTGCCCCACGTCTTCCCCAGCAACGGCCACAACGAGGCCTATCTGAAAACCAAGGCCGAACGCAGCGGCCACATGTTCTGAGGACGGCCGGCTTCCGGACTGTCCGGCGAGGCGGCCGATACCGGCCATGAAAAAACCCGCCGGCGTTCCCACCGGCGGGTTCCTCATTCCGGCCGAGGGCCGGACGGTTACTCGGCGCCGCCCGAATGCGCGGCCGGGTAGGGGGAAGCCTGCGCCGCCTCGGGAGCGGCCGGCTGCTCGGCGGGAGTCGCCGGCATCCGCGCGATGGAGGCCGAACTGGCGGTCAGCACCTGGATCTCGCCCATCAGCTGGCCGCCGGCCTCGACTTCCAGTTCGCCATAGCGGATCGAGCCGTTGATCTTGCCGGTGGACCGCAGACGCAGGCGGCCGCGCACGCTGATGTCGCCCTCGAACCGGCCGGCGATGTCGGCCTCGTCGATCTCGACGCTGCCCTTGAACAGGCCGGACTCGGCGATCTCGATGTTGCGGCCGTCCCGCAGCTTGGCTTCCACGGTACCTTCGACCACCAGCACGTCGCAGGCGGTGATCTCGCCGGAGAGCGAGATGTCGCGGCCGACGATCAGCTTCCGCATCTCGGTGGCGCTGGTGGACAGGGACGAGCCGGAAACGGGGGAGGAGCCGGTCGAAGGCGCCGCCATTCCCTCGCCCATCGGGCGACGCGCCGGGGCACCCGGGATCTCGACCACGCGGCGCGGAATCTCGGGCTTGAAGGAGGTGCTGGAGGACGGCGGTTTGGTCGGCGACATATCTGGTCCCTTATCGGCAAACGGGGAACGCACCGGCGGCTCGGTGGCCACCGCTTCGGGCGCGGCCGGCTCGACCGGCATGGCGCCTTCGGGTTTCAGCGGTCCGGTGGGCGGTGACTTGCGTCGAAACATGGGCGATGGCCCCCAAAGGCAGGGTGGATGACGGCTGGCCACAAATTGAGCCGTCATGGTTAACTCTTTATTACTATCTGGCGGCTCGGTGCAAGTTTCCTGTGAGCCCATAGAAAATGTGCACCATGAAGGCCGTCGCCACAACGGGAACCAGCAGATTGACAAAAGGTATCGTCGAGAAGAAGGCGACGATGACTCCGGCGAGGAACAGCCTGGCGCTGTGAGCCTTGCGCATCGTCCGGGCGGCCGCCGGCGTCATGCGCCGGAGTGCCACGAGTTCGAAGTACTCGCGGCTCAGCAGATAGCCGTTCAGGATGTAGAAGACCGCGATGTTGATGCCGGGGAACAGGTAGGCCGGCAGGACGAGCAGGTTGAGGAACACCACGATCGCCAGGAACTTGACGGCGTTCCAGATCTCCGCCCCCAGGCTCTGGCCCTCGGCGGGCGGCAGGCCCGGATAGTGCCGCCGTTCCACGGACACGGCCACGCGCTCCAGCAGGAGGCCGGAGATGGTGACTACGACGGCGGGGAAGAACAGGTAGGCCAGGGCGAACACGCCCAGGCCGCCCAGCACGTCGATGGTGGCATCCAGCCAGGGCAGCTCCGTCAGCCGAGTCTGGAAGAGCAGGATCCAGGCCAGGCCGGCCATGGTGAGGAAGCCCAGGATCGCGCCGAAGACGCTGAGCCAGACCACCTTGCGGACCGGAGGATCGGAGAGCTGGCCGATGGCGCGGACGAGGGCTGGAATCATATGAAGCATCGCGATCAGGTTCGTGGGCCGGGCTTGTAAGGAAGTTGCCGGCCGTTATACTCCGGCCGCACAATTCCTCAAAACCTTCCCGCCAGATCCCTCCCCGCCAGAACAAGGATGCAATCCCGCATGTCCCAGGCCACCCTCGACGTTGTCGGTATCGGCAACGCCATCGTCGACGTCATCGCCCATGCCGATGACGATTTCATCGCGTCCAACGGCCTGGAAAAGGGCGCCATGACCCTGATCGACGCCGACCGGGCCGAAGAGCTGTACGGCAGGATGGGGCCGGGGATCGAGATGTCCGGCGGTTCCGCGGGCAATACCATGGCCGGCATCGCCTCCCTGGGCGGCAAGGGCGCCTATATCGGCAAGGTGAAGGACGATCAGCTCGGCACCGTGTTCCGCCATGACATCCGCGCCGTCGGGGTCCGGTTCGACAGCCGGCCGGCGACGGAGGGCGCTCCCACGGCCCGCTGCCTGATCCTGGTGACTCCCGACGCCCAGCGGACCATGAACACCTATCTCGGCGCCTGCGTCGAGCTCGGCCCCGACGACATCGACGCGGAACTGATCCAGGGTGCCCAGGTGACCTACCTGGAAGGCTATCTGTGGGACCGTCCGCTCGCCAAGGAAGCCTTCCTGAAGGCGGCCAAGCTGGCCCATGCCGGAGACCGCAAGCTGTCCCTGACCCTGTCCGACAGCTTCTGCGTCAACCGCCACCGCGCGGAGTTCGCCGACCTGGTCGACAACCACGTGGACATCCTGTTCGGCAACGAGCACGAGATCATGGCGCTGTACCAGGTGGACAGCTTCGACCAGGCGCTCGCCGCGGTCCGGGGGCGGTGCGAGACGGCCGTGCTGACCCGCAGCGAGAAGGGATCGGTCGTCGTGACGGAGCGGGACGTGTTCGAGATCCCGGCCGACCCGATCGACCGGCTGGTCGACACCACGGGAGCGGGGGACCTGTTCGCCGCCGGCTTCCTGCACGGCTATACCCACGGCCGCAGCCTGCCCGACTGCGCCCGGATCGCCGCCATCGCCGCGGCCGAGGTGATCAGCCATGTCGGCGCCCGCCCGGAGGTCAACCTGGCGGATCTGGTTGCCCGGAAGCTGGGCTGAGACAAGGACATCGTGGAGGGGAACTGGGGTCAGACCACCATTTCCCCGAAACGTCCTTGCAGCGGAAAGCCGATGGGAAATGGTGGTCTGACCCCAGTTCCCCGCGGGACGCGCACCCTCCGATCTACTGCCCCGTCAGGCGCTGGATCACCTCGTCGAGCTGGTCCAGCGTCTGGTACTGGATGCTCAGCGTGCCGCCCTGTCCCTGGGCACTGATGCTGACCCGCAGCCCCAGGCGGCCGGTGATGTCCTGCTCCAGGGCCAGCGTGTCGGGATCCTTGCCGGGGCGGGAGGCGGCGGTGCCCCGCGGGGCAGGGGCGGTTCCGCCGATCGGCGCGGGCGGCGCCGGCTCCTCCCTCGGGTTCTGGGCGTCCCGGGCGAGCTGCTCGACCTGCCGGACATTCAGGCCCTTCTCCACCACCTGCTGGGCCGCCGCCACCGGATCGGGAACCGAGAGCAGGGCCCGCGCGTGGCCGGCGGTGATCGAGCCGTCCTGGACCAGCTGCTTGACCTGGAGCGGCAGGGTCAGCAGGCGTAGCATGTTGGCGATATGGCTTCGGCTCTTGCCCAGCGCCTTCGCCAGGGCGTCCTGGGTATGGCCGAACTCGTCCATCAGCCGCTTGTAGCCTTCGGCCTCTTCCAGGGCGGTCAGGTCCTGCCGCTGGATGTTCTCGATCAGCGCGATTTCCAGCGCTTCCCGGTCCGTGAACTCGCGGACGACGACCGGGACCTGATGCAGCCCGGCAAGCTGGGCCGCGCGCCAGCGGCGCTCGCCGGCGATGATCTCGTAGATCTTGGGATCGTCCGGATGCTGGCGGACCAGCAGCGGCTGGAGGATGCCGCGCTCGCGCACGGAATCCACGAGGCTCTGGATCGCTTCCTGGTCGAACCGGCGCCGCGGCTGGAACTTGCCCGGCGTCACGAACTCGATCGGCATCTGCCGTGTCTGCTTGCCCTTGTCCGGGGTCTCCACCAGATCGTCGGCGGCAGCCTCGCCGAACAGCGCGTTGAGGCCGCGGCCGAGGTTCGAGCGGCGCTTGTTCTCTTCCATCAGGCGATCAGCCTCTTCTTCTCACGCTTCAGGACTTCGCTCGCCAGGTGGATATAGGCCTGGGAGCCGGGGCAACGCAGATCGTAGATCAGCACCGGCTTGCCGTGGGAGGGAGCCTCCGAGACCTTCACGTTCCGCGGGATGACCGTGTCGTAGACCTTCTCCCCGAAGAAGCCGCGGACATCGGCGGCAACCATGTCGGACAGGTTGTTGCGCTTGTCGAACATGGTCAACACGACGCCGTGGATATCCAGGCCGGGATTGAAGGCGCGCTTGACCCGCTCGATGGTCCGGATCAGGTGGCTGAGGCCTTCGAGGGCATAGAACTCGCACTGCAGCGGCACCATGACGGCGTCGCTCGCGACCAGGGCGTTCAGCGTCAGCAGGCCGAGTGCCGGCGGGCAGTCGATCAGGACATAGTCGTAGTTCAGGGCGCTGTGGGCGAGCGCCATGCGCAGGCGGTATTCCCGCTGCTCGGCGCCGACCAGCTCGATCTCGGCGCCCGACAGGTCCTGGGACGAGGTGACGACCCAAAGGTTGGGGACGGGCGTCTCGATCGCGGCGTTCTCGACCCGCACCTCGGCGAAGATCACGTCGTAGGTGCCGACATTGCGGTTCGACCGCTCGATGCCGAGCCCGGTCGAGGCATTGCCCTGGGGATCCAGGTCCATGATCAGGACCCGTTTGCCGACGGCGGCGAGAGCGGTCGCAAGGTTGACGGTCGTCGTCGTCTTGCCGACGCCGCCCTTCTGATTGGCAACGGAGATGACGCGGGCGCGGGACATCTTGGCCTCTGGAGCGACGGTGGGAAAGCGGGTGACATCAGGCACGGGACACCTCGCTCACGCGAAGAATGCTGGCGCTGGGGTCGGTGACACTCTGTATCCGATCGACGGTGATATTCCAAGTCTTCGAAGCGATCGATACTTCATCTTCAGCCTGCTGGCCTTTCAGGAACAGGCAAATCGAGCCCGGCGCCAGAAAAGGGGCGGCGAACCCAAGCAGATCGACCAGCGGAGCCAGCGCGCGGGCGGTCACCACATCGGCGGGGAAGGGCTCGAGCTGTTCGAGTCGGACCGCATGGACGGTCGCGGTGGTACCGGTGGCACGGGCAACCTCCCGCAGGAAGGCGGCCTTGCGCTGATCGCTCTCGATCAGGTGGACCTCGGGAACTCCCAGGATCGCCAGCACCAATCCCGGGAACCCCGCGCCGCTGCCGAAATCCACGAGGGTCCGGGCACCCGGCGGGACCAGGGGATGGAGCTGGGCGGAGTCGGCGAAATGCCGGGTCCAGAGATGGGGCAGGGTCCGGGGACCGACCAGGTTGATGACCGGCTGCCATTTCCGCAGAAGGTCGGCATAGACCTGGAGGCGGTCGCGTGTTTCACGTGAAACACCGGAGAGAACGTCCTCAGGCGCTGAGGCGGGCATCGCGGCGTTTCACGTGGCGGAGAAGGGCGACGACCGCAGCCGGCGTAACACCTGGGATGCGGGCCGCCGCCCCCAGGGTCGCCGGCCGGACCTGACGCAGTTTCTGACGGATCTCGGTGGACAGGCTGCCGATCGAATCGACATCCAGGTCGTCCGGCAGCAGCAGGGACTCGTCCTTGCGGAAAGCTCGGATATCGGCCTCCTGCCTGTCCAGATAACCCGAGTAACGCGCGTCGATCTCGATCTGCTCGGCGATGTCGCCCGGCAGTTCGGAAAGCTCCGGCCAAAGCCGGGCCAGCTTGCCAAAATCCATGTCGGGATAGCGCAGCAAATCCGCCGCAGTGCGACGCACGCCGTCATGGTTGACATTGATGCCCTGGCGGGACAGCTCGTTCGGAGTCGCCTGGAGTCGGCTGACCAGGGCGCGGGCAAGCTCCAGCCCGGCCGCCTTCTCGGCGAATCGCTCCGACCGGAAGCTTCCCACGCAGCCGACCGCCATGCCCTTCGCGGTCAAGCGCTGGTCCGCATTGTCGGCCCGAAGCAGCAGCCGATACTCGGCGCGGGACGTGAACATGCGGTAGGGCTCGGTGGTGCCCCGGGTGATCAGGTCGTCTATCAGCACGCCGATATAGGCGTCTGCCCGGTCCAGCACGAAACTGTCGCCGCCGCTGCACCGAAGCGCCGCATTGATCCCGGCCATCAGCCCCTGGGCCGCGGCTTCCTCGTACCCCGTCGTGCCGTTGATCTGACCGGCCAGGAACAACCCGGGCAGGCGGCGGGTCTCCAAGGTCGGGGTCAGCTCGCGCGGATCGACATAGTCGTATTCGATCGCGTAGCCGGGGCGGATCATGACCGCGCGCTCGAGCCCCGGAATGGCCCGCAGAACGTCGAGCTGGACATCGCGGGGCAGGGAGGTCGAGATCCCGTTGGGATAGACGGTATCGTCGTCCAGCCCCTCCGGCTCCAGGAAGATCTGATGCCGTTCCTTGTCGGCGAAACGGACGATCTTGTCCTCGATCGACGGGCAGTAGCGCGGCCCGACGCCCTGGATCTGGCCGGAATACATCGGCGCGCGGTGAAGGTTGGCCCGGATCGCCTCGTGCGCGGCAGGGGTGGTCCAGGTCACGTGGCAGGGTACCTGGGGCGTCGTGATCCGGTCGGTCAAAGTCGAGAAGGGGGGAGGCGGGTCGTCGCCCGGCTGGCACTCCAGCCCCGCCCAATCGATGGTGCGACCGTCGAGGCGCGGTGGCGTCCCGGTCTTCAAGCGGCCGAGCGGGAAACCGGCGCGCGCCAGCGTCTCCGACAAGCCGAGGGCGGGAGCCTCGCCCACGCGGCCCGCCGGGATCTTCTCCTCGCCCAGATGGATCATGCCGCGCAGGAACGTTCCGGTGGTCAGGATCACGGCTCCGGCCCGAATCTCCCGACCGTTGCCCGTGACGACGCCGGCCACGGCACCGTCCGCCCCGATGATAAGGTCCTCGGCCGCGTCGCCCAGCATGTCCAGGCCGGACTGTTCCGCCAGGACGGCCTGCATGGCCTCGCGGTACAGCCTGCGGTCGGCCTGCGCGCGGGGGCCGCGGACAGCGGGACCTTTGCTCCGGTTCAGGATACGGAACTGGATGCCGGCACGGTCGATTACCCGGCCCATGACACCGTCCAGGGCGTCGATCTCGCGGACGAGATGGCCCTTGCCCAACCCGCCGATGGCCGGGTTGCACGACATCTCGCCGACGGTTTCCAGCTTGTGGGTCAGCAGCAGCGTGCGCGCACCCATCCGCGCCGACGCCGCGGCAGCCTCACAGCCTGCGTGGCCACCGCCGACCACGATCACATCATAATTCCGCATGGCGGGCACTTTATTGACTGAACGGGTTGAGGTCAAAGCCGGATTGCCGGGAAGCGGGCGTTTCGAAGCGGGAAGAATCACGGATGAACATGGATCTGACCGGCATCGGATCCGCCCAGCATGTATCCGTGCCCATCCGATCCATCCGTGTGCATCCGTGATCCCTTGAACTCCCCAGACCGGCGCGTTTCACGTGAAACAGCAGTCACTTCCCGATGCAGAAGTCCCGGAAGATCACGTCGAGCAAATCTTCCACATCCACCCGGCCGGTGATCCGTCCCAAGGCCCGGATCGCGATCCGGACATCCTCGGCAGCCAGCTCCGGCAGAGGCGCCGACAGCGCCCGCTCAAGCGACCTCACGCATTCCTCCAATGCTGACCGATGGCGGGCGCGGGTAAGGGCAGGCACACCCGGGGCCTCGAACCGCCGCGCCACTTCGGCGGTCAACTTCTCCAGCAACTTGGCCAGCCCGTCCCCCGTCACGGCGGAAACCGCCAGAGCCACCCGCCCCTCGACCGTCATTTCCGGCGGGGCGACGCGGTCGCACTTGTTCAGGACGACCAGGGCATCCTCGTCCACGACCGCCAGGGTCTGGGGGTCCAGGTCGGGCAGGGAGGTCGCGTCGAACACCGCGAGCTTCAGGTCAGCCTGCGCTGCCCGAGCCAGCGCCCGGCGGATGCCCTCGGACTCGATCTCGTCGGCGGCCTCTCGCAATCCGGCCGTGTCGGCCAGAACGACGGGATAGCCGCCCAGGTCGAGATGGACTTCCACCACGTCCCGCGTCGTGCCCGCGCGCTCCGACACGATCGCCGCTTCCCGCCGGGCCAGCGCGTTCAGCAGGCTGGACTTGCCGGCGTTCGGCGCTCCCAGGATCGCGATATGGATGCCGTCGCGCAGCCGCTCGCCGCGCCGCTTGTCGTCGAGATGGGTCCGCAGGCCGGCGATCAGGGACTCCAGGACCGGGCGCACCTGGTCGGAGACGCCTTCCGGCAGGTCCTCGTCGGGAAAGTCGATGTCGGCTTCCAGGTGGGCGAGGGCGTGGGTCAGGCGGTGGCGCCAGTCCTCGTAGAGGCGGCCCAACTCGCCTTCCATCTGGCGCAGGGCTTGGCGGCGCTGGGCGGAGGTTTCGGCATCGACCAGATCCGCAATGGCCTCGGCGGCGGTCAGGTCGAACTTGCCGTTCTCGAAACCGCGCCGGCTGAACTCCCCCGGCTCGGCGATCCGGAAGCCTTCCAGGGCGGAGAGCGCGTCGATCAGCCCGGCGACAACCGCCCGGCCGCCATGCACATGGAATTCGGCGACGTCCTCCCCGGTGAAACTGCGCGGTGCCGGGAACCAGAGCACCAGCCCGTGGTCGAGGAACTCCCCGCTGCGGGGATCGGCGAGCCGGGCGACGGCGGCGGTGCGCGGGGCGGGCAGGCGACGGCCGGTAAGGATCGTGAGCGCATCGCCGGCCCGGGGCCCGGAGACCCGGACGATGGCGACGCCCCCGCGCCCCGGCGCGGTGGCCGGGGCGAAGATGGTCGGGATCACCGGATCAGGCAGGGGCGACGGAACGGGCTTCCGGCCGGGGCTCCGTCTGGTCGGGCATCAGCATCAGCCGCTCGACCCGGCCGCCCTCGATGACGTGGGTCTGCAGGATCTCGTCGATATCCTCCTGGGACGCGAAGGTGTACCAGACGCCTTCCGGATAGATCACCAGCGCGGGACCCAGCTCGCACCGTTCCAGGCAGCCGGCCGAATTGATCCGGACCTTGGGCTCCAGCCCCAGTTCCTTGGCGCGGGCCTTCATGTAGTTTCGAAGCTTCTCCGACCCCTTCGCCGCGCAGGACCCGCGCTTGGCCCCTTCGGGACGCAGGTTCGTGCAGCAGAAGACATGGCTGCTGTAGACCAGTTCCGGATCACTCACTTCTTTCCATCCTTGCCCATGGCGTTGCTCATCTGGGTCCAGAAGATCTTCTGCATCTGCTCGAAGCCCTGAAGCCCGGCCGGCAGCCAGGTCTTCAGCATCGCTTCCGGCTCCATGGCCTGCAGGTTGGCACTCATGCGGTCCTGGATCTGTTGCATCAATGCGTCCTGCATCGGCTTCACGTCCGGCAGACCGAAGAAATGCCGTGCTTCCTCGGGGGTACAATCGATGTCGACGGTGATTTTCATGCTCGGAACCTCTCGGGGCACGTCCCCAGCCGGGGTAGCCCCACGCAGATTGGGGTTGAGCGCACTCGCCGGCGCGCTTCACTATACAGATAGGATGTGCAAGCGCAACGACAGCACCCGTTCTCTGCCGCAATGCCGCAACCCTCTCAGATAAAGGCGAGCACCATGTCCGCAAACATGCTGGGCCATGAGACCAGCCCCTACCTGCTCCAGCACAAGGACAATCCCGTGCATTGGATGCCCTGGGGAGATGAGGCCTTCGACCGGGCGCGGAAAGAGAAAAAGCCGATCCTGCTGTCGGTCGGCTACGCCGCCTGCCACTGGTGCCACGTGATGGCCCACGAGAGCTTCGAAAATCCCGAGATCGCCGGGGTGATGAACGACCTGTTCGTCAACATCAAGGTCGACCGGGAGGAACGGCCCGATCTCGACACCATCTACCAGTCCGCCCTGGCGCTGCTCGGGCAGTCCGGCGGCTGGCCGCTGACCATGTTCCTGACGCCCGAGGGGGAGCCGTTCTGGGGCGGGACCTATTTCCCCCCGGCCTCGCGCTATGGCCGGCCCGGCTTCCCGGAGGTGCTGCGCGGCGTCTCGGCGACCTACCATGAGGAACCGGACAAGGTGACGCGCAACGTCACGGCGCTGAAGGACAGCCTGGACAAGCTGGCGGAGAACCATTCCGGCGGCGCCATCCCGCCCGGCGTCTTCAACCAGGTGGCCGACCGTCTGCTCCGCGAGGTGGACCCCCTGAACGGAGGCATCGGGTCGGCGCCCAAGTTCCCCCAGACCTCCCTGTTCACCCTGCTGTGGCACGCCTGGAAGCGGACGGGCAGGGAGCCCTACAAGATCGCCGTGACCAATACCCTGGGCCACATGTGCCAGGGCGGCATCTACGACCATCTCGGCGGAGGCTTCGCGCGCTACTCCACCGACGACCGCTGGCTGGCTCCGCATTTCGAGAAGATGCTGTACGACAATGCCCAACTGATCGACCTGCTGACCCTGGTCTGGCAGGAGACGGGCGAGCCGCTGTTCAGGATCCGCGTGGCCGAGACGGTGGACTGGGTCCTGCGCGAGATGCTGGCGGAGGATGCCGGAGGCGGCCGGGTCGCCGGCTTCGCCAGCACGCTCGACGCCGACAGCGAAGGTGAGGAGGGGCGCTTCTACGTCTGGTCGGAACGGGAGATCGACGACATCCTCGGTCCCGACGCCGCGGTCTTCAAGTCGGCCTACGACGTCACCCGGCAGGGCAACTGGGAAGGCACCAACATCCTGAACCGGACCGCCAGGCCGGAACTGGGCGACGACGACCACGAGGCGAGCCTGGCCCGGATGCGGGCCATCCTGTGGCAGGCACGCGAGCGCCGCGTCCATCCCGGCTGGGACGACAAGGTGCTGGCCGACTGGAACGGGCTGATGATCGCGGCGCTTGCCCGGTCCGGTTTCGTGTTCGGCCGGCCGGACTGGATCGCGGCCGCCGCCGCGGCGTTCGACTTCGTGACCGGCACCATGGTTCGGGACGGCAGGCTTTTCCACACCTGGCGCCGCGGCCAGCTGAAGAACCCGGCCTCCCTCGACGACTACGCCAACATGGCCCGCGGGGCGCTGGCCTTGTACGAGGTGACCGGCGAGCCCCGCTATCTCGACCAGACCCGCGGCTGGGTCGAGGTGCTGGACCGGCACTACTGGGACAAGGACAACGGCGGCTATTTCTTCACCGCCGACGATGCCGAGCGGCTGATCGTGCGGACCAAGACCGCCCATGACAATGCCGTTCCCGCCGGCAACGGGACCATGGTCGGCGTGCTGGCCCGGCTGTTCAACATGACCGGGGACGACGCCTATCACCAGCGGGCGGAGGCCCTGGTCCAGGCCTTCTCCGGCGAGCTGACCCGCAACTTCTTCCCCCTTTCCACGCTGCTCAACAACACCGAACTGCTCTATACTGCGATCCAGCTGGTGGTGGTCGGGAACAGGGGAGCCGCCGACACCGAGGCCCTGCTCGCCACGGTCCGGGCGACCTCGTCGCCCTCGGTGGTCATGACCCTGCTGTCCCCGGAGACCGCTCTGCCGGAGGGGCACCCGGCGCAGGGCAAGGGCATGGTGGCCGGCAAGGCGACCGCCTATGTCTGCGCGAACATGACCTGCTCCGCCCCGATCACCGACGCGGCCGACCTCAAGATCAACCTGACGAGGAAATGACGGCATGGGACGCCTGACCATCGAAAGCCCGCTGGGACGCCTGAACCTCACCAGCCTGGACGGCGCGCTGACCGCGCTGGACTGGGACACGGGCGAGACCGCCGCCGACCGCGACGCCGTCCTGGACGAGGCGGCACGCCAGCTCCGGCAGTATTTCGATGGGCGGCGCACGGTGTTCGACCTGCCCATGCGCCCGCACGGCACGCTGTTCCAGCAGCGGGTCTGGGCGGCGATGCTGGAGATTCCGTGCGGCGGGACTGCGACCTACGGCGACCTCGCCCGCAGGCTCGACTCCGCCCCGCGCGCCATCGGCGGGGCCTGCGGCCGCAATCCCCTGCCGATCGTGATCCCCTGCCATCGGGTCGTCGGCGGGGCGGGGAAGGGGGGCTATTCCGGCTTCGGCGGGCTGACCACCAAGGACTGGCTGCTGAACCACGAAACGCTTCTGATGCACGCCCCCGTATCGTGACCTGATCCGACCTGAGTACACCGGTATCGTGACAAGGCGCCACGGCGCCTATATCGTGTCGTCGCCAGCACGGCCCGAGGTCATACCTCGGGCTGGAACCCACAATCCACGGCACAGTCCAAGAAAGAGAAGGGTGGAATGACCGACGTTACGATCAACGCGGCCGACGGCGGCACCTTTACCGGATACCTCGCCAAGCCCGCCGGGGGCACCGGACCCGGCATCGTGGTGATCCAGGAGATCTTCGGCGTCAACCAGGTGATGCGGGAGATCTGCGACGACCTGGCCTCTCAGGGCTATCTGGCCCTTTGCCCCGACCTGTTCTGGCGCCAGGAGCCCGGCATCCAGATCACCGACAAGACCGACGAGGAGTGGGCCAAGGCCTTCGAGCTCTACAAGGGCTTCAGCGAGGTGAAGGGTGTGAACGACCTGATCGCCGCCCTGGGCGTCCTGCGCGAGACCGAGGGCTGCAACGGTCTGGTCGGCACGCTGGGATACTGCCTGGGCGGCAAGCTCGCCTACCTGATGGCGACCCGGTCCAACGCCGACTGCTCGGTTTCGTACTATGGCGTCGGGATCGAGAAGAACCTCGACGAGGCGAGCGCCATCACCAAGCCCTATCTCGCGCACATCGCGGAGAAGGACCAGTTCGTTCCGCCTCCGGCCCAGCAGCAGATCCGCGACGCCCTGTCGAAGATCTCCTGCGTCACCGTCCATACATATCCCGGCTGCGACCACGCCTTCGCCCGCGTCGGCGGCGCCCACTATGACAGGCAGGCCGCCGACTTGGCGAACCAGCGGACCGCCGCCTTCCTGAAAGAGCATCTGACGGCCTGAACCGGCCCCATACGTCCAACAGCGGCACGACAAGAACGAGAGGGAGTCCGAAACCATGGTTCACGCCATCCGCTTCCACCAGGCCGGCGGGCCGGAGGTCCTGACATGGGAGGAGGTTGAGGTCGGCAATCCCGGACCCGGTCAGGTGAAGATCCGCCAGTCGGCGATCGGGCTCAACTTTATCGACACCTACCATCGCAGCGGCCTCTACCCGGTGCCCGGTCTGCCTTGCATACCCGGCATGGAAGGGGCCGGCGTCGTGGAGTCTGTCGGCGAGGGGGTCACCAGCTTCAGCCCCGGTGACCGCGTCGCCTATGCGGGCGGGCCGATCGGAGCCTATGCCGAGGTTCGCCTGATGCCGGCCGACAGGCTGGTCCCGCTGCCGAGTTGGATCGACGACAAACAGGCCGCGGCGATGATGCTCCAGGGCATGACCGCCCAGTTCCTGCTCCGCTCCTGCCACAAGGTCATGCCGGGCGAGACCATCCTGGTCCATGCCGCGGCGGGCGGCGTCGGCCTGATCCTCTGCCAGTGGGCCCGCAAGCTGGGTGCCACCGTCATCGGGACCGTCGGGTCGGACGAGAAGGCGGAACTGGCGCGGGAGAACGGCTGCACGCACCCGATCGTCTACAGCCGCGAGAACTTCGTGGAGCGGGTGAAGGAGATCACCGGCGGGGCCGGCGTGCCGGTGGTCTATGACTCGGTCGGGAAGGACACCTTCATGAACAGCCTGGACTGCCTGCATCCGCGCGGCCTGATGGTCCTGTTCGGCCAGTCGTCGGGAGCCGTGCCGCCGGTCGATCTCGGCATCCTGGCGGCCAAGGGCTCGCTCTATGTGACCCGGCCGACGCTGTTCTCCTACACGGCGAAGCGCGACGACCTGATGACCAGTGCCGCCGACCTGTTCGACGTCGTCCATAGCGGCGACGTGAAGATCGAGGTTCGCCAGACCTTCCCGCTCCGCGACGCGGCCGAAGCCCACCGGGCCCTGCACGCCCGCGCCACCAAGGGCTCGTCGCTCCTGCTGCCGTGACGTTTCACGTGAAACACGGTGATCCCGGCAATCCCCCGATCAGCGCCCCCGATCAGCGCCCCCGATCAGCGCCCCCGATCAGCGCCCCCGGTCAACGGGGTGCCGGGATCACCGCCACGCAGGTTTCCACGATCGTGCCGCAGGATTCCAGATCCCGGCCTTGGGCGTAGTCCAGGCTTTCGACGATGCCGTCCCGCATGGTGAAGGTTGCCTCGCACTGGAAGTTCTGGCGGTGGACCGTCGTCCGCGGTCGGATGAAGCGCCGTCCGCCGATCCCGAAATCGTCGAAGTCGGTCTCGACCTGCGTGAAGGTCATGCCGCGGACATAGGTCAGAAGCTCGGTGTCGCCGACCTGCCGGGTACGGTCGGGGACCCCGGCGCAGGAATAAAGCAGCTCCTTCGGCATCCCGACCAGCGCCGTATTGGCCCGGGTCGCCGCTTCGATCCTCGGATTGGCGCACCCCGCCAGCACGGCCGCCGTCAGCGCCAACATGACTATGGACCGGATCATCGCTGCCTCCCTCGTCACCCGATTCAACAGGGTGATCATGCCATTGGTGCCGGCCCGGATGCCTGACGCTTCCGGAGCAGCGCGTCGAACGGAAACTTACCGGTTCAGCACTTCCAGAAGCCGGTCGATGGTCGCCTCGTCGAGTGAGCGGATGCGCTCCGCCAGCAGGTTCGCCACCAGGGTCGCCTTGGGCGTCAGGCCGGAGGTATCGACCACGATGCGCGGGTGGCTCATCTCCGCCAAGCGCTCCAGCGCCTCCGCCTCGTCCCAGAAGATCTGGAAATAGGCGCAGATCTGCCGGACCAGCATGATCGACGGCTGGCCGCGCTTGCCATGCTCCAGGGCGGAGAGGTACGCCGACGACACTTCCAGTTCGTCGGCCATCTGCTTCAGGGTAACGCCGCGCCGGGCGCGCAGCTCGCGGATATGGGCACCGAAGGGAGTCACGGATCAACGCCGTCGTTTCAGCAGGACATAGAGCGCGCCGTCGCCGCCGTCCTTCGGCTGGGCGCGCTGGATCGCCAGCACCAGCGGGCGGAGCGGCGATTCGTTCAGCCAGCGCGGGACTACCTGGCGCAGTATGCCGGCTCCCTGGCCCCCCGATCCTTTCCCCGTGATGACCAGGACCATCCGGCGCTGCTCATGCCAGCCGCGCAGGATGAAGGAGTTGAGGGCCGCATGGGCTTGGGACTGGGTCATGCCGTGGAGATCGATGCGGCCGTCGATGCCGAGCCGCCCGCGGCGCAGCCGATCGTCGGTCCGGCGGTCGAGCCCCGGCGGCGACACGGGGTCCAGGGCGGGAAGCCGGTTGCGATGACCGGAAACCGGGAGACCGGCAGCGCGCCCCGTCGAGCCGTCGGCCACAGGCGGGCCGGCGACCTCCACCGGCAATACGCCGGCAGCCGGAGGGGGTGCCGGCGCGTCGGGCAATGCTCGGCCGGGCAGGGGATCGGTGTCGCGCATCGCCATGCGCCAGAGACTGTGCTCGTCGGACGTCACGGTACGGCGGCGGCGTGGGGGCGTTCTGTTCATCTGGTCTCCACGTCGCCCGCCGCCCGCGTCCTCAGACGCCCGCGCCGTCGATCAGCAGGATGTGGAGGCGCCTCGGGCCATGAGCGCCGAGCTGGATCGTCTGCTCGATGTCGCCGGTGCGGGACGGTCCGGTGATGAAATTGACTGTCCGGGGCATGTCCGGGCCGCGCCCCCGCAAGGCATCCCAGCCGTCCTCGTAGCTGCCGACGATCTGGTCGGTGCGCAGCACGACGATATGGGTGTCCGGCATCATGTTCAGCGTGGTCGGATGCTCGGGACCCGACAGCATCATCAGGGTGCCGGTCTCGGCGACGCCGACGAAGGCGCCGGTCACGCTGGTGAGGTCGCGGTCCGCCGCCCGGCCCTGTTCCACCGTCAGGGTCGGCCGCTTGTTCCACGGGATGCCGTCGAGCCGCGGGTCGGGGGCAACCTTCACCTCGGCCGGCAGGTTCTGGCTCGCCAGGTAATCCGCCACCGCGTGGGGAACCCGCGCCAAGTTCGGCAGGCGCTCCACCGTGGCGGCCACCTCGGTCACCATGGAGACGAACAGGTCCACCTTGTCCGATGCCGACAGGTTGGCCCGGTCCGGCACCAGGTTGCGCCGGTGCTCCTTCAGCCGGCCGTCCACGGCGGCGGCCATCTCGGGGCTGGCGCCGTCGCGCTTCAGCGAACGGCGGATGCTGGTCAGGATCTGGGTGCGCGCTTCGGACATGGCTCAGGCCGCCTTCCTGCCGGAGGCCTGGCCTTGCTGGCCCTGGCCGGCCTGGCGCTGCGCCCAGAGCTGCTGGAAGGTCTTTCCTTCGGGCGCCGGCATGTCGCGCCAGTCGGTCCACCCCCCGGCCAGCGGCAGCGAGCGGAAGCGGCCCTTGCGGCGGCCGAGCAGGCCCAGCACCCCGGTCATCATGTTGGCGCCCATGCGGTACAGCTTGGGCCGCTTGGCGAACCAGGCCCACAGGCCCAGCCCGTACCGGTAGGCCTGGGGCGCCATCTTGTTCTGGTACTCGCGCTCCCGCCAGTGCCGCATCATGCGGGGCAGGGGGATGCGCATGGGACAGACGCTCTCGCACTTGCCGCAGAAGGTCGAGGCGTTCGGCAGGTGGCCGGCCTCCTGGACGCCGATCAGGCTGGGCGTCAGCACCGACCCCATGGGTCCTGGATAGACCCAGCCATAGGCATGGCCCCCCACGGCGCCGTAGACGGGGCAGTGGTTCATGCAGGCGCCGCACCGGATGCAGCGCAGCATGTCCTGGAACTCGGTGCCCAGCATGCCGGTACGGCCGTTGTCCAGCAGCACCACGTGGAACTGCTCCGGCCCGTCCAGGTCTTCCGGCCGCCGCGGCCCGGTCGAGAAGGTCGTGTAGGAGGAGAACTCCTGGCCCGTCGCCGAGCGGGCCAGGACGCGCAGGATGGTCGAGGCATCCTCCAGCGTCGGGACGACCTTTTCCAGGCTGGCCAGCACGATATGGACCTTGGGCAGGGTCTGGGTCAGGTCGCCGTTGCCCTCGTTGGTCACGATCACCGTGGAGCCGGTCTCGGCGATCAGGAAGTTGGCCCCGGTGATGCCGACATCGGCGGCCAGGAACTTCTGGCGCAGCATCTGCCGCGCCTCGTTGACCAGCGCCCGCGGCTCCTCCAGCGAGCGCTTCGGGTCCAGGGCCGTATGGGTCTTCATGAAGGTGGCGGCCACGTCCTCCTTGTTGAGGTGGACGGCCGGCGCGATGATGTGGCTGGGCGCTTCCTTGCGGAGCTGGATGATGTACTCGCCCAGGTCGGTCTCGACCGGCTCCAGGCCGTTCTTCTCCAGGTGGTCGTTGAGCTCGATCTCCTCCGCGATCATCGACTTGCCTTTGGTCACGACCTTGGCGTCGACGGAACGGCAGATCCGGAGGATGGCGTCGCGCGCCTCGCCGGGCGTGCGGCACCAATGGACATGGCCGCCGTCGGCCGTGACCTTGTCCTCGAACCGTTCGAGATAGAGGTCGAGATGCTCGAGCACATGGTTCTTGATGTCGCGCGCCTGGTCGCGCAGCAGATCGAACTCCGGCAGGCGGCCGATCGCCCGCGTCCGCTTGTCCTGGAATCCGACCTTCATCTTGCCCAGCGCCTTCTGGAGGCGTTCGTCCGCCAGCGCGCCGTGGGCATTGTCCTTGAAGGCGTGACTCGTGCTCTGCATCTCAGGCTTTCCTCAACACTCGACCGGAATTCTCCGATCCCGGGCCAATCATATACCGCACATCAGCGGGCGCGGGTGTCGCCGATCGGCGGCGCTTCGTCGGCCATCCCGGCCAGCACTTCGGCGACGTGCCGCACCTTCACCGCGGCGCCCTCGCGCTTCAGCTTGCCCGCCATGTTCAGCAGGCAGCCCATGTCGCCGGCGAGCAGCGTGTCCGCCCCGGTCCGCTGGATGTCGGCGATCTTCTCGCCGACCATCTTGTTGGAGATCTCCGGGTACTTGATGCAGAAGGTGCCGCCGAACCCGCAACAGACCTCCGCTCCCGGCAGTTCCGCCACCGTAAGCCCCTCGACCGAGCGCAGCAGCGCGCGCGGCTGCTGCTTCACCCCCAGCTCGCGCAGCCCGGAGCAGCTGTCATGGTAGGTGATGGTGCCGTCGTAGCGGGCCTCGACCCCGTCCAGCCCCAGGACGTCCACCAGGAAGGAGACCAGCTCGTAGGTCCTGTGCTTCAGGTGGGCGGCGCGCTGGGCCCAGTCCGGCTCGTCCGCGAACAGCTCGCCGTAATGCTCCTTGATCATGCCCGCGCACGACCCGCTGGGGGCGACCACATAGTCGAAGCCTTCGAACGCCTCGATCACGCCGCGGGCGATCTCCTTGGTGTCCGCCCGGGCGCCCGAATTGTAGGCCGGCTGGCCGCAGCAGGTCTGGGACGCCGGGACTTCCACCGAGCACCCCGCGTCCTCCAGCAGCTTGACCGCCGCGAAACCCACGGTCGGCCGGAACAGGTCGACCAGGCAAGTCACAAAAAGCCCCACCCGGGGCGTCTTCATCGCGCTGTCCATTGTTTCCGTCCCTGCGGCTCCGGTCCTCCGGCCCTGGAAGTCCAGGCCGTTTCGGTATCCTGTGCCGTGTAATTAGTTGGTATTACCAGGTGAGGCAACCGCCATCGCCCCGGCGCATCAGCCGATCGGCGCCGCCGCGCGCGGGATCAGCAGATGGTAGCGCCCGGGGCTCCGCATCTTGCCGGCCCTCAGCTCGGCTTCGGGGCCATGGCCCCAGAACACGTCGCCGCGCACGACGCCCCGGATGGCGCCGCCGGTGTCCTGCGCCACCATCAGGCGGCGGACCCGCGCGCCGGCATCGAGCGGATCCTGGGCGTCGAGCCAGACCGGCACGCCGTAGGGCACGAAGGACCGGTCGACCGCAAGGCTGCGGCCCGGCGTCAGGGCGACGCCCTGGGCGCCCACCGGACCCTCGCCGGAGAGCGGCCGGAAGAAGACGAAGGAGGGGTTGCGGTTCATCAGGTCGGCGGCCTCGTCCGGGTGGGCCTCCAGCCACTCCCGGATCGACTGCATCGACACGGTCTCGCGGGTCAGGGCGCCGCGGGCGATCAGTTCCCGGCCGATCGCGACATAGGGATGTCCGTTCTGCCCGTCGTAGCCGACGCGGACGGTGCTGCCGTCCTCCATCACGACCCGGCCCGATCCCTGGATGTGCAGGAAGAAGGCATCAATGGGATCGTCGACCCAGACCATTTCCAGGCCACGGCCCTTCAGGGCGCCGTCCTCGATCTTCGCGCGGTCCTCGTAGGGGCGCAGCCGCCCGTCGACGACGCGCCCGGCGATCCGTTCTCCCTTCATGGCGTCGCGGAACTCGCCCAGGTCGACCATCACGAGGTCGGCGGGCTTGCGGTAGAGCGGCACGGAGTAGCGGCCGCCGGGCAGGGCGGAGCCGCGCAGCTCCGCCTCGTAGTAGCCGGTGAACAGGCCCTCGGGCTTGTCGTTGTCGGCCGCGGCGTAGGGCAGGAACCAGGTCTCGAAAAAGGTCCGGGCGGCGGCGTGGTCGCCGCGCGGCACCCGCGCCAGCGCCTCGCAGGGGGCGATCCAGTCGGCGATCCTGCCGGCGGCGCCCAGCTGCCGGTCATGGGGCTGGACCACCAGCTTGCCGCACGACCGGGCGAAGGCGTCGAGCGCGTCGGCCTGGCCGTCGGCCTGCCAGCCCGGCAGGTCCTCGAATCGCGCCGGGGTCAGCGTCAGCTTCGGCGGAACGACCTCCGCTTCCTTCGGCGCCTCCGGCGCGCACGCCGCCAGGAGGAACGCCAGCAGAACGGCCGGCACCGCGGCGAGCGCGGTGCCGGTCCGGCGAATCGGTCCGGCCGCACGGCCGGTCTTCATGAAACGAGAGAGCATGTACCCAATCGGACCCGTGGCCGGTCAGTTCGGTTCGGACTGTCAGTTCGGGACGCGGGTCTCGATCAGGGTCCAGTTGGGGTTCCGTGACCGCGTGTTGCGCGCGAAGGTCCAGATGTCCACGACCTCCAGCGGCTGTTCGGGATCGCCGTCGATCACCTCGCCCGCCTTGTCGCGCGTGATGTTGACCTGGTCGCTGACGAACTTGACCGTCACGAAGGCGGTCCGGCCTTCCATGCGGGCCTCGATCACGTCCGAGTCGCGAACGCCGATCACCTGGGTCTCCAGGGTCTCGCCGGCGGCCTGCCGGTTGCGGATCGCGGCTGCGAAATTGTCATAGACATCGTCGCTCAGCAGCGGCCGGAGGGTCGGCGTGTCACCCTGCGCGAAGGCGGTCACGATCATCTCGAACGCGGCGCGGGCGCCCTGGACGAAAGTCTTCTCGTCGAAGGTCGGATCGTTGGCCTGGATCTGCGCGATGCCGGCCGCGAGCGAGTAGGGCTCGTCGGGCGACGGCGGCGGCAGGTCCACGGGCATGCGACCGCGATCCGGCAGCGTCACAACGTTGTCTCCACTCTCCTGGCCGGGCCGCGGAGAATACGGGTTGGGTCGCTGGCGCTCCTCACCGTGACGCCGGCCCAAAACGCCGCGCAGCCGATACACGAGAAAGGCTGCGATCATGGCGAATATCAGGATATCGATGAAATAAAACCCCTCGCCCATTGAACATGTCCTGGTCGGTTCGCCCTAGACCGTCAGCCGGGCGCGTATTAACTGTACCGCGTGAAGAGCGTATGTGTACGGTGTCAGCCGAATCCCCGTACCGGTAATCCCCGTACCGGTTTCGACAAACGCCTCTTTTCGTAGATAGGCCGTTACCGGGGAAAGAGCAAGGACACGCATGTACATCCTACTCGCATTCATCATCCTTCCGATCATCGAGATAGCCGTATTCATTCAGGTGGGCGGCTTGATCGGTCTGTGGCCGACCCTTGCCTTGATCCTCCTGACGGCTTTCGCCGGGGCGGCTCTCCTGCGCGTGCAGGGCTTCGCCGTGGCCCGGCGGGCTCAGGAGAGCCTTGCCCGCAACGAACTGCCGGTCGCCGAGGTGTTCGACGGTTTCTGCCTGGTCGCCGCGGGAGTGCTCCTGCTGACGCCGGGCTTCGTGACGGATACGCTCGGCGCCCTGCTTTTCATCCCGGCCTTCCGGGGTTTTCTTCGCCGCCGCCTGATCGCCCTGCTGGGCAAGCGCGGCGGCATGCGCGTGTTCGTCGACGGGACGGAGGTGAATCCCGACGATCCCTTCGCCCGCAGGACCAACAGGCCGCCGCCCGGCGTCATCGAGGGGGAATTCACCGATGTCACGCCCGGTCCGGCGGACCGGACCGACCTTCCGCCGCCCGACAGCCCCCCGCCCGACAGCCGCTGGCGCCCTCCCCATAACCGGTAACGTCACATCATGCTTCTGATCCGCCATGGACAATCCGAGTTCAACGCCGCCTTCGCGGTCCGGCGCGTCGATCCCGGATTGATCGACCCCGGCCTGACCGAGACCGGCCGCGCCCAGGCGCTGGCCGCCGCGGCCCAGCTGTCCGACCGGGGGCTCAGACGCCTGCTGGCGAGCCCCTACACGCGGGCTCTCCAGACCGCCTCGATCATCGCCGAGGTGCTCGAACTGCCGATCGAGGTCCAGCCCATCCTGGGCGAGCACGCCCATTTCATGTGCGACATCGGGACGCCCCGCTCGGAGTTGGAAAAGCAGTGGCCCTACCTGGCGTTCGACCACGTGCCGGAGATCTGGTGGCCCGACCAGGAGGAGAACGAGGACGGCGTCATGATGCGCGCGGCAGAGTTCCGCGCCATCGCCGCCGGGATGAGGGACGAGCGCCATGTCGGCGTCGTCAGCCACTGGGGCTTCATCCGCGCCCTGACCGGGGAGGAGGTGACGAACTGCGCCATCGTGGAGTTCGACCCCCGCGGGGCTCCGGCCCGGCTGCCGCCCGTACCGT
Organism: Skermanella rosea; assembly: GCF_016806835.2. Classification (NCBI taxonomy): domain Bacteria; kingdom Pseudomonadati; phylum Pseudomonadota; class Alphaproteobacteria; order Rhodospirillales; family Azospirillaceae; genus Skermanella; species Skermanella rosea. Next base: position 5,813,757 of record NZ_CP086111.1, read on the forward strand.
GACCCGGCGGCACCCGTTCATTGCCGTGCCCCGCGGTTCCGTGCTAGCCACAGCACCAGACGCGCAGAACCGATACGAACCGCGCATGCGCCATTTCAACGCGCTCACCAGGAGATCACCATGACCGACCAGTCCGGCGCCGGCCAGAGCCGCCCCACCGCCCTGCCGATCGTCATCAACGCCCAGTACGTCAAGGACTTCTCGTTCGAGAACCCCAACGCCCCGCAGACCCTGCTGCCCGGCCAGCCGGCTCCCCAGGTCTCGGTCGGCGTCGATGTCCGCAGCCAGCAGGTCGGCGAGACCCTCTACGAGGTCGTGCTGGAGATGCGCTGCGAGGCGAAGGTCGGCGAGAACACCGCGTTCCTGGTCGAGCTGTCCTATGCCGGCCTGTTCACCCTCCAGGGCCTCGCCGACGAGCATATCCGTCCAGTGCTGCTGATCGAGGGTCCGCGCCTGCTGTTCCCGTTCGCCCGGGCGATCGTCGCCGACGCGACCCGCGACGGCGGTTATCCGCCGCTGATGATCAACCCGATCGACTTCACCGACCTCTACCGCCGCCAGACCGCCCCGCAGCAACCGACGACGGCCTGAACACTGGTTCCCGGCGGAGGGTGCGCGTCCCGCGCACCGTGGGCGGCGGGCCGCCGCCCTTCCCACACGGAATGAAAAAGGCCTTTGCCTCTCCCGCGCGGAGAGAGGCAAAGGCCTTTTTCATGTCCGCCGGAAGCGGATTACTGGTTCATCGAGTCGAAGAACTCGGAATTGCTCTTGGTGTGCTTCAGCTTGTCCAGCAGGAAGTCGACCGAGTCCGTGACGCCCATGGGCATCAGGATGCGGCGCAGGACCCACATCTTGGAGATCGTCGCCTTGTCGACCAGCAACTCTTCCTTGCGGGTGCCCGACTTGGTGATGTCGATCGCCGGGAAGGTGCGCTTGTCGCTGATCTTGCGGTCCAGGATGATCTCGGAGTTGCCGGTGCCCTTGAACTCCTCGAAGATCACCTCGTCCATGCGGGACCCGGTATCGATCAGCGCGGTCGCGATGATGGTCAGCGAGCCGCCTTCCTCGATGTTGCGGGCGGCGCCGAAGAAGCGCTTCGGGCGCTGCAGGGCATTGGCGTCTACGCCGCCGGTCAGCACCTTGCCGGAGCTGGGGACGACCGTGTTGTAGGCGCGCGCCAGGCGGGTGATGCTGTCCAGCAGGATCACGACGTCGCGCTTGTGCTCGACCAGCCGCTTGGCCTTCTCGATCACCATCTCGGCGACCTGCACGTGCCGGGCCGCCGGCTCATCGAAGGTGGAGCTGACGACCTCGCCGCGCACGCTGCGCGCCATGTCGGTCACTTCCTCCGGCCGCTCGTCGATCAGCAGGACGATCAGGTAGACTTCGGGATGATTCTGGGCGATCGAGTGGGCGATGTTCTGGAGCATCACCGTCTTGCCGGTGCGCGGCGGCGCCACGACCAGCGCGCGCTGGCCCTTGCCCAGGGGGGCGACCAGGTCGATGATCCGGCCGGTGAAGTTCTTCTTGGTCGGATCCTCGATTTCCATGTTCAGCCGCTCTTCCGGATAGAGCGGGGTCAGGTTGTCGAAGTTGATCCGGTGCCGGACCTTGTCCGGGCTGTCGAAATTGATCGTGTTGACCTTGAGCAGCGCGAAATAGCGCTCGCCGTCCTTCGGCGCCCGGATCTGCCCCTCGACCGTGTCGCCGGTGCGCAGGCCGAAGCGGCGCACCTGGCTCGGGCTGACATAGATGTCGTCCGGACCGGGCAGGTAGTTGGACTCCGGAGAGCGCAGGAATCCGAAGCCGTCCTGGAGGATCTCCAGCACGCCGTCCCCGAAGATCGGCACCTCGTTGTCGGCGAGCTGCTTCAGGATGGCGAACATCATGTCTTGCTTGCGCAAGGTGCTGGCGTTCTCGATCTGTAATTCTTCGGCGAACGCCAGTAACTCGGCAGGCGTCTTACATTTCAACTCTTGGAGGTTCATCGGGAGCCTGTGGGGGACGGGAGCGGCAGTTGAATGCCGGGCGCAGTTGCTTGGGCAGCGCGGCAGAGAGGAGGCTATCGGCCGTCGGAGCATCCCCGGGCGGGACGCTTGAGAATATGCTTTAGGATTCTCGGGATTGGGCCTTCTGATGAAGATATAGTTATACGAACCGGATTGACAAGTCAAACGAAACCGGAACTGTACCGAAGCTCTATATCCGCGGATAGGTGCTCGGGTCCCGATATGGCCACTGCGGCGGGTTGTCGCTGGGATGCCCGATGACGCACGATTGCGCTCGTGATCCCGCCTGCGGAAACCAACTGAGGCTCAGGGCCAACAATCGTGGAGGACATCATGACCGTCGACACCCGGTCGCGGCCGAATCCGGCGCCGGTTCCGGGCGAACCCGGCTCCTCCGACGCGCCGGAAGCCTGGCATGCGGTCGGCGCTCCCGAGGCGCTCCGCCGGCTGGGGACCGGCGAGCAGGGCCTGAGCGCCGGGGAGGCCGCCGCCCGGCTGGGCCGCTACGGGCCGAACCGGCTGACGCCGCCTCCCCGGCGAAGCGCCCTGATGCGGTTCCTGGTCCAGTTCAACAATGTGCTGATCTATGTCCTGCTGGCGGCGGCCGCGATGAGCGCAGCTCTGGGCGAGCTGGTCGACGCCGCGGTGATCGTCGGCGTGGTGGTGATCAACGCCCTGATCGGCTTCATCCAGGAGGGCAAGGCGGAACAGGCGCTCGATGCCATCCGCGACATGCTGTCGCCGAACGCCGCCGTGATCCGCGACGGCACGCGCCGGACCATCCCCGCCGATGAGCTGGTGCCCGGCGACCTGGTCCAGATCGCCTCCGGCGACAAGGTGCCGGCGGATCTGCGCCTGATCGCCGCCCGCAACCTCCAGATCCAGGAATCGGCGCTGACCGGCGAGTCGGTGCCGGTCGCCAAGTCGGTCGATCCGGTGGCCCCGGACGCCGCCCTCGGCGACCGCGCCCCGGCGGCCTTCTCCGGGACGCTGGTGACCATGGGGCAGGGAACCGGGCTGGTGGTCGGCACGGGCGACCGCACCGAGATCGGCCGGATCAGCACCATGATCGCCGGGGTCGAGACCCTGACGACGCCGCTGCTGGCCCAGATGGCGGCATTCGGCCGGCTTCTCACCGTCGGGATCCTGGCGCTGGCCGCCTTCGCCTTCGCGGTCGGCGTCTGGCTCCAGGGTTTCGCCATGGACGACATGTTCATGGCGGCGGTCGGGCTGGCGGTCGCGGCGATCCCGGAAGGGCTGCCGGCGGTCATGACCATCACGCTCGCCATCGGGGTCACCCGCATGGCCCGGCGCAACGCCATCATCCGGCGCCTGCCGGCGGTGGAGACGCTGGGCGCGGTCAGCGTCATCTGTTCGGACAAGACCGGCACCCTGACCCGGAACGAGCTGACGGTCCGCCGGGTCGTGACATCCGGCAATGCCTACGACGTGGACGGCATCGGCTACGCGCCGTCCGGCGGCTTCAGGCCCGACGGCGCGGCCGATGATTCCCCGACAGACTCCGGCGCCGATCCCGTTCTGGCGGAGATCGCGCGCGCGTCCCTGCTGTGCAACGACGCCTCGGTGTCGGAGCGGGACGGGGAGTGGCGCCTGGAGGGGGACCCGACCGACGGCGCGCTGGTGACCCTGGCGCTCAAGGCCGGGCTCGACCCCGCCCGGGCCGGCCGGGACTGGCCCAGGATCGACGTGATTCCGTTCGAATCGGACCACAAGTTCATGGCGACGCTCCACCGTGGCGCCGGCGGCGCGCGGATCTACGTCAAGGGAGCGCCGGAACGGATCCTCGAGATGGCGTCGACGGAGCGCCGGCCCGATGGCGACGCGCCGCTCGACGCCGCGGAATGGCACCGCCGGATCGAGGCCATGGCGGAACATGGCCAGCGGGTGCTGGGGATCGCGGTGCGGGAGGCCGCCCCCGACCAGCGGAGCGTGGAGTTCGAAGACGTCGCCGGCGGCCTGACGCTGCTGGGGCTGGTCGGCCTGATCGATCCCCCGCGCGAGGAGGCGATCGAAGCGGTCAAGGCCTGCGCCAGCGCCGGCGTCCGGGTCAAGATGATCACCGGCGACCATGCGGTCACCGCGGGGGCGATCGGCGCCGCCTTCGGCCTGGGCGGAGCCCCGGTGCTCACCGGGCGCGACCTCGACCGGCTGGACGAGCGCGGGTGGCTGGAGGCCGCGCGCACCACCGACATCTTCGCCCGCACCACGCCCGAGCACAAGCTGCGGCTGGTCGAGGCGCTCCAGGCCGACGGCGCCACCATCGCGATGACGGGGGACGGCGTGAACGACGCGCCGGCCCTCAAGCGGGCGGATGTCGGGATCGCCATGGGCAACAAGGGGACGGAGGCCGCGAAGGAGGCGGCCGCCATGGTGCTGGCGGACGACAACTTCGCCTCGATCGCCCGGGCGGTGGCCGAGGGGCGGACGGTCTACGACAACCTGCGCAAGACCATCCTGTTCCTGCTGCCGACCAACGCGGCCCAGGCGATGATCATCCTGGCGGCGATCCTGGCCGGGACCATGCTTCCGATCACCCCGGTGCAGATCCTCTGGGTCAACATGATCAGCGCGGTGACCCTGGGCCTGGCGCTGGCCTTCGAGCCGAGCGAGCCCGACATCATGCGCCGGCCGCCCCGCGGCCCCGGCGAGGGCATCCTGACCGGCTACATGGTCTGGCGGATCCTGTTCGTCATGGTCCTGCTGGTGATCCCCGCCTTCGGTCTCTTCCTGTGGCTGGAATCCTCCGGCGCGCCGCTGGAGCAGGCCCGGACCGTCGCGGTCAACGCGCTGGTGGTCGGCGAGATCTTCTACCTGTGGAATGCCAGGGCCATCATGAACCCGGTGCTGTCCGCGCGGGGCATCCTCGGCAGCCGGCCGGTGCTGATCTCCATCGCGCTGTGCCTGGCGCTCCAGCTTGCCTTCACCTACGTCCCGCTGATGCAGGACCTGTTCGGCACCGCGGCCATCGCCGCCATCGACTGGCTGATCCTCGCCGGCTTCGGCCTCGCCACCTTCCTCATCGTCGAGGCGGAGAAGGCGGTGGCGCGGCGGATCATGGGACGGGGATGAGAGTAGCGGCGGGATACCGGCATCAACGGTCGATATCCGCGCCCATCCTGTCAAGCGGCATCGCCGCCCCGTGTCAGAACGGCTTGACGATCACGAAGATGACGATGCCGATCATCAGCAGTGTCGGCACCTCGTTCATGATGCGGAAGAAGCGCTGGGGCCGCTCGTTGCGGTCCTCGGCGAACTTCCGGCGCCAGCCCGCCATCATCATGTGGATGGCGGTCAGGCCGACCACGAAGGCCAGCTTGGCGTGGATCCAGCCCATCTCGAACCAGCCCGGGTTCAACACCAGGAGCCAGATGCCGAACACGTAGGAGGCGATCATCGCCGGGTTCATGATGGCGCGCAGCAGCCTGCGCTCCATCACCTTCAACGTCTCCGAGGTGGCCGATCCAGCCGGCGCCTCGCAGTGGTAGACGAACAGCCGCGGCAGGTAGAGCAGCCCCGCCATCCACGCGATGATGCTGATGACGTGAAGCGCCTTCACCCAATCGTAGAGCAATCCCCGGCCCTCACTCGGCCGCCAGGGGGCGCTTGGCCTGCTGCCCGCCGGCGGAAGGCTGCCGGTTGGTCTGCTGGCGGGCCCGTTGCGGGCAGCCCTGGAAGCCGTCCGGGCAGATCCGCCCGCCCGCCTGGGAGCACATCGCCACCTCGCCGGCCAGCGCGCGGCGCACCAGCCCGGCGAGGCCCTGGATGAAGCTGTCCTCGACGCCGACGGTCGGCACTCGGACGAAGTGGGGAACGCCCTTCTCGTGGGCCAGCTCGCGGTACTCGACCTCGATCTCGACCAGCGTCTCAGAATGCTCGGACACGAAGGCGATCGGGACCACCACCAGGGGCACCTTGTCGGCACCCGCCCGCTCGATCTCGGAATCGGTCGAGGGGCCGATCCATTCCAGCGGGCCGACGCGGCTCTGGTAGCAGCTCACCCAGTCCAGGCCGGGCATGCCCAGCTCCTGGACGATCGCCTCGGCCGTGCGCTCGCACTGCCACTGGTAGGGATCGCCGCCCTTGACCACCTTCTTCGGCAGCCCGTGGGACGAGAACAGCACCCGCGGCTTGCCGTGGGCCGAGGCCTCCTCCACCCCGCTCCGGATCAGCCGGGCGGCAGCATTGATGAAGCCGGGCTCCGTCGGGTAGCAGCACACGGTGACCGTCGGCTTGTCGAGGCCGGCGGTCTTGGCCGCCTGAAACCACATCTTCTCGGACGAAGCCGTGGTCGTGGTGGAAAACTGGGGGTAAAGCGGCAGCAGCACGACCCGGTCGGGGTCGAACCGGCGCACCTGGTCGGCGGTCTCGTCGCTCATCGGGTGCCAGTAGCGCATCGCGATGAAGGCCTTGACCTCGCCCATGTCGGCCAGCGCCGATTCGATCGCGCGGGCCTGCGCCTGGGTGTTCTCCAGAAGAGGCGACTTGCCGCCCAGGATCTCGTAGATCTCGCCCGCCGGCTTGGCGCGCCGCTTGGCCAGCAGATGGGCGAGCGGCGTCCGGAACAACCCGGGGATACGGATGATCGCCGGATCGTTGAACAGGTTGAACAGGAACGGTCGGACGGCTTCGGGACTGTCGGGTCCACCCAGGTTGAACAGGACGACAGCGATTTTCTGGTTCGGCATGGTGGTGAAGCTGGTTGCATCCGGTTGATTTGTCCAGTCCCCAATGGGGCTGGGCATGATTTCCATCAGCCTTGACTTAGGTCGGGCCAGGATTTGACCAGTGCGGCAAGCTGTCCGACATGCTCGGGCGGCGTCGTCTGGACCACGCCGTGGCCGAGATTGAAGACGAACGGACCACCGGACAGGCTGCGCAGGATGCCGGCCGCGGCCTCGCGCATCGCGTCGCCGCCCGCCACCACCATGATCGGATCCAGGTTGCCCTGCACCGGCAGCTTCGTCTGAAGCTCGGACGCCGCCCATTCCGGCGGCACCGTGGTGTCGAGCCCCAGCGCCGTGACGCCGGTCGTCTCGGCATATTCCCGGTACATCGCGCCGGCGCCGCGCGGGAACCCGATCACCGGGACGCCGGGATGCCGGGCGTTCAGCAGCTCGACCAGCCGCCGGGTCGGCTCGATCACCCATTTGCGGAATTCCGGCGCCGGCAGCACGCCGGCCCAGCTGTCGAACACCTGGACCGCCTCGGCCCCGGCCTGGATCTGGGCCGAGAGATAATCCGCCGTCGTCCGCACCAGCAGGTCGATCAGGGCCTGGAAACCCTGCGGATCCCCGTAGGCGAACCGCTTGACATGAGCGTATTCCTTCGAGCCGCCGCCCTCGACCATGTAGCAGGCCACCGTCCAGGGCGATCCGGCGAACCCGATCAGGGCCGTCGTCTCCGGAATCGCGGTCGAGAGCCGCCGCACCGTCTCGTAGACGGGGGCCAGCCGCTCGTGGAAGGCATCGGTCGACAGCCGGTTCAGGCCGGCGGCTTCCCGAATCGGGTCGAGCTGCGGCCCCTCGCCTTCCACATAGTCCAGTTTCTGCCCCAGCGCGTGCGGCACCACCAGGATGTCGGAGAACAGGATCGCGGCGTCCATGCCGTAGCGGCGCAGCGGCTGAAGCGTCACCTCGACCGCCAGCTCGGGCGCGAAGCACAGGTCCAGGAAGCTGCCCGCCTGCGCCCGCGTCGCCCGGTACTCGGGAAGATACCGCCCGGCCTGACGCATCAGCCAGAACGGAGGCCTTGGCAGGGTCTCCCCGTTCAAGGCGCGGATGAACAACTTCTGCGAGCTTTCCAAGGTGCGAATTTCCATTCCGAAAGAAGGCGAGGCGGAAGGCTCGGAAAGCCTTATCCCCACTCAGGTCCGAGACACTCTTCTATCCTGATTCTTTTTATAGAAGAAGGGTGGCTGTGGATGATCCCTGTGGAAACCGGTGATTACATTTCATCCCCATAATGATCCACAGGCTGTGGGAAGGTCATCTGGATTTGTGGGCCTCTCCCCGGATCGTTTGAGCGATTCCACCGGCAATGCTATAGACTCAACAACTCTGGGAGTCATGGGGATAACATGCACCGAATGGAGAGCTGTCCGCGACTCTCACAGCGACCCATTTATTTATCCGCAGCGGGGGCAGGTCACCGGCTTTCCGGGGCATTACGATCATCGACGGGGCGCCATCAGGCATTGTCCCGGAAAAAGGCCGACTTATCCCCGGTAATCATCGAGATATACACAGGCTGACCCTTGGCATGAACTCAAGTCTGAAGCAGTTCCACCTGCATCTGGTGTCCGACGCGACGGGAGAGACGATCAACAGCGTCGCGCGCGCCTGCGTGGCCCAGTTCGACCAGGTGCAGCCGATCGAGCATTTCTGGAACCTGGTCCGGACGACGCGGCAGCTCGAAATGGTCATCGAGGGGATCAAGGATAATCCCGGCCTCGTGATGTTCACCCTGGTCGACGAGAAACTGCGCCGCCGCCTGCAGGAGACCTGCCGCGAACTCCAGGTGCCCTGCATCCCCGTGCTCGACCCGCTGATCAACGCGCTGGCCGCGTATCTCGGGCTGGAGAGCCAGAGCCAGCCGGGCCGCCAGCACATGCTGGACGCCGAGTATTTCGGCCGGATGGACGCGATGGACTTCGCGCTGGCCCACGACGACGGCCAGAGCACCTGGGACCTGCACGAGGCCGACGTGATCCTGATGGGCGTCTCGCGCACCTCCAAGACGCCGACCTGCATCTACCTGGCCAACCGCGGCATCAAGGCGGCCAACGTGCCGTTCGTGCCGGGCTGCCCCCTGCCGCCCGAGCTGTCCCAGGTCACCCGGCCGCTGATCGTGGGATTGACCAAGGATCCGGACCGCCTGATCCAGATCCGCCGCAACCGGCTGAGGCTGCTGAACCAGGGCGAGGACACCGACTACGTCGATCCGGAGGTGGTCCGCCAGGAGGTCGCCGAGGCCCGCCGGCTCTACAGCCGCCACGGCTGGGCGGTGATCGACGTGACCCGCCGCTCGATCGAGGAGACCGCGGCCGAGATCATGATGCTTCTGGCCCGGCGCCAGACCGGCTCGCCCGCCGCCCGCGCCGCGCTGGAGAGCGAGAAGCCATGACGGAAGAGCCTGTCACCCTGTCCGAGCAGCCCGTCGTCCTGGCCTCCGCCTCCAAGGCCCGCCGGGCCATGCTGGAAGGCGCCGGGGTCGCCGTCGTGGCCGAGGCCGCCGCGGTGGACGAGGAGGAAGTCAAGCACAGCTTCCGCGCCGCCGGCCTGAAGGCGGAGGAGGTCGCGGAGGCGCTGGCCGAGCTGAAGGGCAAGCGCATCTCCTCGCGCTACCCAGGCGTCCTGGTGCTGGGGGCCGACCAGATGCTGGAATGCGACGGCGCCTGGTTCGACAAGCCGGCCGACCGGGCGGAGGCCAGGGCCCACCTCCAGGCGCTGCGCGGCCGGAAGCACCGACTGGTGTCGGGCGTGGTGGCCCTGATGAACGGCCAGCGCCAGTGGCACCACGTGGACGTCGCCACGCTCACCATGCGCGACTTCAGCGACGCGTTCATCGACCGCTATCTTGACGCGATGGGCGACGCCGTGCTGACTTCGGTCGGCGCCTATCAGCTGGAGGGACTGGGAAGCCAGCTCTTCAACCGGATCGAGGGCGACTACTTCACCATCCTCGGCATGCCCCTGCTGCCGGTGCTGGACTATCTGAGACAGAGGCGAATCCTGGCATCATGATCCTGACAGCGAAGGCGGTGGTGGCCGGCGTGATGGGCTGGCCGGTCGGCCATTCCCGCTCGCCCCGGCTCCATGGCTGGTGGCTCGACCGCTACGGCATCGACGGCGCCTACATCCCCTTGGCGGTTCCGCCCGACCGCGTCGCCGAGGCCGTCCGGGCCCTGCCGGCCCTGGGCCTGCGCGGCGCCAACGTGACCGTGCCCCACAAGGAGGCGGTGATCGCGGCCTGCGACCGGGTCGATCCGGTGGCGCGCCGCATCGGCGCCGTGAACACGCTGGTGGTGGCGGAAGACGGCACGATCGAGGGCCGCAACACCGACGCCTTCGGCTTCATGGAGAACCTGCGCGCCGACCGGCCGGACTGGCGGGCCGGTGCCGGCCCCGCCGTGGTGCTGGGCGCCGGCGGCGCCGCCCGCGCGATCCTGGTGGCCCTGGCCGACGCGGGCGCCCCGGAGATCCGCCTGCTGAACCGGACCCGCGACCGCGCCGAGACCCTGGCATCCGAGCTGGGCGGCCCGGTCCGGGTGCTGCCGTGGGAGGAACGCGCCTTCGCCCTGGACGGGGCCGCCCTGGTCGTCAACACGACCACCCAGGGCATGGGCGGCCAGCCGGCGCTCGACCTGGACCTCGGCCGGCTTCCGCCGGCGGCGCTGGTGACCGACATCGTCTATACGCCGCTCCATACCCCGCTCCTGAAGGCGGCGATGGAGCGCGGCAACCCCGTGGTGGACGGGCTGGGCATGCTGCTCCACCAAGCCCGCCCCGGCTTCGAGGCTTGGTTCGGCCGGGTGCCCGAAGTCACGCCGGAACTTCGCCGGTTCGTCCTGGAAGGCCTCTGATGCCCGGGTGGCCATGATCGTCCTGGGCCTGACCGGCTCGATCGGCATGGGCAAGAGCACGGCGGCGCGGATGCTGAAGCGGCTGGGCGTTCCGGTCCATGATTCCGACGCCACGGTCCACCGGCTGCTGGGCCGGGGCGGCGCCGCCGTGCCCCTGATCGACCGGCAATTCCCCGGCACCGTGCGCGACGGCGCGGTGGACCGCCAGGCGCTCGGCGCCGTGGTGTTCCGCGATCCCCAGGCGCTGCGCCGGCTGGAGGGGATCCTCCACCCGCTGGTCCAGGGCTCCCAGCGCCGCTTCCTCGCGCGATGCGCCGCCCGGCGCGACCCCGTGGCCGTGCTGGACATTCCCCTGCTGTTCGAGACCGGCGGCGAGCGGCGGGTCGATGCCGTCGTCTGCGTCACGGCGCCGCCCGCGATCCAGCGCGCCCGCGTGCTGGCCCGGCCCGGCATGACGGCGGAGAAGCTGGCCGGCATCCTGCGGCGCCAGATGCCCGACCGGGAGAAGCGCCGCCGCGCCGATTTCGTGGTGGAAACCGGCCTCGGCCGGGCCCGCACCTTGCGCGCGCTCGCCCGCATCGTCAGATTGGTCACAGGCCGGAGGTCCCGCGTCTGGCCACCCCGCAGATACAGTCCCGTCACGGTGAAGCACTTCCATGCGTGAAATCGTCCTCGACACCGAAACGACCGGCTTCGATCCCCTGACCGGCCACCGCATCGTGGAGATCGGCTGCGTGGAGGCGATCAACTTCGTTCCGACCGACCGGTACCTCCACCTCTACATCAATCCGGAGCGCGACATGCCGCCGGAGGCCTTCGCGGTCCACGGCCTGTCGGAGGAGTTCCTGAGGGACAAGCCGGTCTTCGCCGAGATCTGCGGCCAGTTCCTGGACTTCATCGGCGATTCGCGGCTGGTCATCCACAATGCCGAATTCGACATGCGGTTCATCAATGCCGAGCTGAAGCGGCTCGGCATCCCGACGCTGCCGATGAGCCGCGCGCTCGACACCGTGCAGATGGCGCGCCGCAAGTTCCCCGGCGCCCCTGCCAGCCTGGACGCGCTGTGCCGGCGCTTCAACATCGACAATTCCAACCGCACGCTGCACGGCGCGCTGCTCGACGCCCAGCTGCTGGGCGAGGTCTATCTGGAGCTCCAGGGCGGCCGCCAGCCCGACCTCGTGCTGGCCGGCAACCGGCGCGGTGCCGCCGGCGACGCCGAAGGTCCGGTCAAGGTCGAGCGCATCCGCCGCGAACCGCGCCCCCACGCCCCGACCGAGGCCGAGCTGGAGGCCCACGGCGCCCTGCTCAAGCAGCTGAAGAACCCGATGTGGCTGGCCGGCGCGTCCTGAACGGGACCTCATGACCGTCTTCTTCACCAGCGACAGCCACTTCAACGACCATCGCGTCATCTTCATGTATGGCCGGCCCTTCGCCTCCACCGGCCCCATGGACGAGGCCATGGTCGCGCGCTGGAACGAGACGGTCGGCCCGGACGACACGGTCTGGCACCTGGGCGATTTCGCGGTCCGGCTGAACGAGCGCCGGGTGGACGACCTGCTGTTGCGCCTGAACGGCCGCAAGCACCTGATCACCGGGAAATGTGAGTGTTTTAGCAGTCTCATTTTTTGATTTAGATCATGAAAATTCGAGATAAATATTATGATTTTACCAAATGATAAATTATCGATAGGCTACCTTCCTAAACCTCATTAACTCCTTTAGGTTCTTGTTTTGTTCTCAATCGCGACTCAAAATCGGGTGTGCCAGGAACGTGACTTGGACCCAGCATTGGAAGGGCGGAGGAACCGAGTGGAGATAGTGTTCACCCGCCGTAACATGCTCGAAAAGGATCTCGATCCAGAGATCCTCGGCCACGATTTTGAAACTATCTGGCAAACACAGCTACGGCCTATAGCGCTTCGAACGCTGGACGCCAGGGGGATCGACGATCGTGTTCCCTTTATCCTGGATGATCGGCTTAGCTGCGACGAAACGTTGTCTGGGGTCATGCTTGAGCTATCGTCCTTGATCGCTGGGCGCACGACAATGGAAAGTTATGCACGCCACGCCTTTCGCTTTTTGCGTTACCTCCAGCGCCGAAGCAAGACGCTATCAGAGTTAGACAATACGACACTCTCAGACTACAAGCGTTACCGACTTAAGACTGATGGGATTGAGGAGCGATCTTGGAATGCCGAGGCTGCAGCGTTGAAGCGCTTTTTCGACGCATGCGTACTGCGCGAGATACTCCCCCGCAATCCCGTAAATATGCCCCTGTTTGCGTGGGCGATCAGGAGCGCGGCTGCCGCACCGGAGAGAGCCAAGTTCATCACCCTTGCACAATTCAAGAAGTTTCGTGACGAGGGTCTCGCGCGGGGACGGTACGGGTCGCGTAACATTGCTTACGCCGACCTGCTCTTGACTACTGGATTACGGCTCGATGAGGGCAATGGATTCCGAGACAGTGATATCCCAAAACCCGCGGCGGCAATGCCACCATCAACGGGAAAAGGGTTCAACCATCGTGTTCGCCCCGAAGTGGCCAAAGGAAGCAAAGGCCGAAAGGTAAGGATCTCGCCAAAGTGCGAAAATAGCTTACTTTTTTATCGTGATCTTTTACGGGTTGACCAAGTGGCTCGCGGTAAACGGGTGGGTCTTTACGATAGGCCTCCTCACGAGTTTTGGCTGAACCAATCGAACTTACCGATGAGCGGAAACGGTTGGGAATTCGTATTCCGCAGAGCATCGCATTTGGCTGGAGTTGAAGCCACGCCTCATACTCTGCGCCATACTTTTGCTATTTATACTTTATCCAAGCTAATACAACACAACCATGAATCTGTAGCTAGAGCGCAAGAAGAGGCACGAAAGCTCACCAGCGAATGCGCCGGTTACTCAGCCAAAACCCTTTACGACACTATTCTCGGGGACCCACTACGCCGACTACAAAAACTTCTAGGCCATTCGTCCTATGAGTCAACTTTCATCTATATCGACCTTCTGGCCGAGGATTTTCCCATCGATGAGATCTTGGAAGTTTTCCATGGGGCAATCGATTCTGAAGTGGAATACGGCTGTGGTGAGTGATCACGCCCTTGCTCTGACCAAACGAGGTCGGAAGGCAAAACCGATAGATGTTGCGTCCTCCCATATCATCGGTAATCCGCACGAATTTCACGGTCTGGCGAATTGGGTGCTGCGGTTCGAAGACAGTGCAGGCAAGGTCGTAGATCTGAGCTGGGCATGGGCAGCGAACAGATCGAAGCTTGGGCATCTTTTCCTTCGGACGCTTTACGAGCTAACTGCACTTGGCGGACCTGTCAGATCTATCCACACTGCTCGTACTTGGCATAATTCAGCAAAGACTTTCTTTTTGTGGTTGAATGAAATTGATGTTGATCTCCAAATTGGAGTGCAGCGCCCGCTCGCGATGTGGATGTTCATAGCTTATAAGAGCCACATTGACGAACGCGTCGCGAACAAGAGTATCAAAAGCATCGTAGGATACCACAGAAAGCGCGTAATTACCCGCATCATTCAGCACATTCACAGTAAGCACCCTGAAGAACTCGAAGGTGAATGGTACAGTACTGTATTCCTGCTGGACCAGAAAGTGGATGATGCCGAGTCCCGTCTACCCTACAGCGTCAAAGAGGCCGGCCGCATACTCGACGCTATCTCGATGTTCTTGCGTAGCCACTTGGATAAGGATCGGGTTACCTCAACTTGGCCAGAGCAATGGCAACTCGACAGCCTGCGAGAACGTATGCTTATTACTGCTTTAGGCCTGACGCTTGGAATCGAGCCGGAATGCATAACTGGCCTTCAGGTCGAAAATATCACGGAGGTACGCAATAAGGTCCGGTTGCGTTATCGGAAGTCCCGCGCACCATCACATCCGCACCGCGTCAAACAGGCGGATGCTATAGATTGGGGCGAGACTATCGTGCCATCCGATACGTTCAAAACAGCAGGCGGTCTGCTCGCTTATGCTAAACGATTGGCTGTTGCCCGAGGCGTCACACAGGGCGCCCTTTGGACTAAGTCTTACGAGCAGAACGAATTTGAAACGCTATCTCGCTACCTTTGTAAGTACTACAACCTTAAAGGCGATGACGGCAAGAAACTTAGGATTGTCCGGGCGCGGCTTCGCACTACCTGGAAAACAACACGTCTTCTCAAATCGAACGGCAACTTAAGCCTTACGACAGATGATCACACTAAAGACGTAGGTGCAAAACACTACTTGGAAAACAAGGCACTTATTCCTGTATACGAACAAACCGTCGTCAATGCCGCCCGAGCTGCTCTCGCCCACGCCCTTGAGAGTAACATCAAGGTAGTCGATATTCCTGAGGATGCGCCGGCTGAAGCAGTCGCAGCGGCAGCCAAGAAAATCAACGAACCGCCTGAACAGGTCCGCCAAGCTCTGTCTGGCGCAACTGACGCATGGCTGGCATCGTGCAAGAACTTTTACAACTCACCCTGGGATGCGCCGGGAGATCCTTGCTCCAAGTCGTTCTGGGCCTGCTTCGAATGCCCAAACGCGCTTGTCACTCGACGTGTGCTCCCGCGCATCTTGCGCTACCTTGATCACATCACCGAACAACGAAGAGGTATTGCTGAGGCTGACTGGACAAAAAAGTTCAGCCTTGCTTATGCCCAGATCACTGAAGTCATTCTTCCGGCCTTTCCCGCGGGTGTGATTGGTGAGGCACGAGCCATTTCCGAAGGGCTATCAGGTTGTATTCATCTTCCTCCCGAACTGCTGTGACGTGAGGCTGAAGTGAAAGATACATACTTTTCATCTGCTGGCATCCCGGTTGCCGAAGTTGCTTCATCCTTGGCTGACCTTCGGGAAAAGACGCTTCTGCAACAACCCGAGAGAACGGAGGACATCACTAATGACACTCCCGTGCTATCAGGCATTCCAGGCGTCGCAAGCAAGTTCGGAGACGACGAGTGGGATCTGACGATGGCCGACTATGCGGATCGCCGCCGGCGTTTGCTGGTGCTCGACTTCCGATGGATCGCATCGCCAGATATCAAGCGTACCCTCAAAGAGCTTTACTACCACAGAATGAATACGCTTATATCTAATAGGGTTAAGTTCGTTTCCGCGGCGACCTGTGTTCAAGAACTTGGCTCGATGAAGCGGTTCATTCGGTGGTTAGCTCGCTACTATCCATTTGTTGAGTCGTTCTCGCATGTTACCCAGCCAATGGTTCATGCTTACCGAGTTTGGTTGCAGTACCCGAGTAATGCCGCTGCGTTCACAAGAGCAGAAGTCAGGAAAGCACGCGGCGACAAAGTTCATCCTTCAACCGTCTGGCAGCACCTAAAACCAATTTGGGCCCTCGACGCATACCGTTTTCACCTGAGCAGACCCATGACGTTCCGCCCCTATGGCGGCAAGCTCACGTCGCACCTCGTCGGCGTCGAGCCTAGAACTCGTGAAAATTCAACAGAAATCATCCCGGACGAAGTTCTGCATCCCATCATCGTTCATGCCTTGCGGTACGTGGATCGGTACGGAGACGACGTAGTGGCTCGGGTTGAGGCGTTTGAAGCTCACCTCGCGACGAGCGTCTATAGGCCTCGCGACGGTCTTGACTGGTCAACCGTGCCCAAAACTTTGATTTCGAATTGCCCGGACCTCGGCCATCCTTGGCGTGAACCCTGGTTGATAGAGCCGGCGGGCACGTACTCTCCCCGGTACGAAACGACTCAGGAGCTTCTGCACGTGACGGCCGCCTGCGCCTGCCTTCTTATGTACCTCAGCGGCATACGGCCTCTCGAATTAACGATGCTTCGCCGCGACTGCTTGCAGGCGGTAAAAGACCCGAAAACAGGCGACGTGATCCGCTGGAAGGTTATCGGCTTGCCTGCGAAAAAGCGTGTGCAAAAAGGAAAAAAGCCGAAACCAGTTGAATGGGTCATCCCGGAAGAGGCCGCTCGCGCCGTTATGCTGCTTCAACGAGCATGGGAATCCATGCGCAGGCGTCATGACGATGATCACCTTGTGCTCAACGCCCATGCGTTGGGCACCAAATCCCGAAAACATGGATTCCCGACTACGCCCCAGCGTATCCAGACAATGACTTACAGTTTTGCAAAAATGATCACAAACCGCTTCGGTGTCAAGGTGCCAAGCCATTTCACACCGTCCCAGTTCCGCCGCACCTTGGCCCGGCACATCGCCCGCGAACCTTTCGGCATCATTGCCGGCAAACTCCAATACAATCACGTAAAAACGATGATCTTCGAGGGGTACGCGGGCAGCGATGATGATGGCTTGCGCAATGAGATATTCGAGGAGAGAATCCTGGCCAACTTCGACCTTCTCGAGGAAATGGAGAAGGATGCCGATCAAGGCATCCATATTGGGCCTGGATCTAAACGGCTGGTCAGCACTTGGAAAGCCGCAAAAGCAGGAATCCAAGCTAAAATAGATACATCTCGCCATGAAATGGCCACGAATGGCGCACTACGATCAATTGCTTCAACCATTTACGTAGGTGCATTGAACCTCTGCAACTTCGATCCTATGACAGCTCTGTGTCTTCGACCGGAAGAGAAAGTGAACGCCAACGCGCCGGTGATGCCGTTTTGCGCGCCAGGAAAATGTCCAAATTCCGTGGTCTGCCGGAACCATATCCCAGCGTGGAAGGAAATGCGTGACGATGCGGTTGCGCTGCGTGATCAAGCCGGCCGCAGTGGTCCGCAACGCGCCAGCCTGACCAGGCAGATCCGTGAATACGATGAGATCATCATGAAAGCAGCCCCGTAACCGTCCGATGAAAATGAACCTTGAGGCTCGCGGAGAGATCATCCACCGCACCGAGCTCCGCGTCACCGAGCTAGAGGCCATTCCGTCGGAATGCCGCCGCAATAGGGAACGGAATGAACTAGCCCTACGCACCGCGCTGCTGCGCCTCATACGGAGCCGTCCCGTCAAGACTGATGGCGCCCTGACAAACGAGAACCTGGTCATCGAGTCTGGAGTTTCTCGTGCTACCGTCTACCGTAACGCTGAAATCATGTCGGATTGGAAGATCCTTGTAGAGACGATGCCAGGTTCTTCTACTCCGGGCTTGCGCGAACAGATACGCGACCTCAAAGTCACGATCAGCCGGCTGGAGGCGCAAATGTCGGAAGAGCGCCGACGGTTTCAGGCAGTTCAAGATATCCTGGTGCAGCGTCTTCAAGCGCTGACGCTGGCACTGGTCGAGGCACGGGACGGCTCAAAAGTCATGTCGGTAGGTGAACTCCGCCGGAAACGTCGGGTTGCACAGGAAGAATACGAAACCAAATCCGGACATTCCGGTGGGGATATTTAACTCACGGGAGAATTTGCCTGCTTCATTGTGCTACCTCTGATAAGCATAGGGTCTCACAAACTCCCCAATTGATTTCTGCCGATGCACAGCCAGCACTCGACATTTCTTGGAACAACAAACGAGATTTCATCTGCGTGTCTCCGGTTACGACGGAACATCGAGCAGCGAAACAGCCCTCGTTGGTTCCACTACGATAAGCCCTGCTAGTACTACAGCCGGGATAGATTGGCGTCAGGATTGTTGACCTAGCGTTCCGACTGATGGGGGCGCAGCATGACGACGGTTACGGAAGCAGCGAGTTGGTCGAGCGGTTTGGACGCTGTTGTGGAACGGATCGGGCGCCGGTTTTATCGACGTGAGGCCCGGGAACGGGCACGGCGCTATCTGGCCGGTCTTCTTGCGCCCTTGGAACGGAAGAACGGCTGGCATCTGGCGGAAGCCGCCGGTGATACCAGTCCGGACAGCGTCCAGGACTTCCTGGCGCGCATGCGCTGGGATGCCGATGCGGTGCGCGATGACCTGCGCGCCTATGTCGTCGAGCATTTGGGCGACCCCGGTGCCGTTGTGGTGCTCGACGAGACCGGCTTTCTCAAGAAGGGCGAGCACTCCGTCGGAGTGCAGCGTCAGTACTCCGGGACTGCCGGACGCATCGAGAATTGCCAGACGGAGGGCGGTCCGAAGGATCGAAGGCGAAGCCTTCGAAGGCCGTAGTCCGAGCGAGACTTGCGAGCGACGGTCGGCGTGTTCCTCGGTTACGCCGGCCAGCACGGCTACGCGCTGATCGATCGCGCCTTGTACCTGCCGCAGGCCTGGGCGACCGACGAGGCGCGCCGCCGGTCCGCCTGGGTGCCCGACACGGTGGCCTTCGCCACCAAGCCGAAACTGGGCCTGGCGATGCTGGAGCGCGCCCTGGATGCCGGCGTGCCCCGCGCCTGGGTAGCGGGCGACAGCGTCTATGGCGCCGACAGTGCGATCCGGCGCGCCCTGGAGCGCCGCCGCATCGGCTACGTGCTGGCCGTCACCAGTGGACAGCGCCTGTGGCCGGGGACGGTAAGTGATTGGGTCGAGGAGGTGCCGGCCGATGGATGGCACCGGCTCAGTGCGGGCGACGGCACCAAGGGACCCAGGCTGTACGACTGGGCCTGCCTTCCCTTCCGCGGCGCCCCGGAGGGGTGGCGGAAGGGACTGCTGATCCGGCGGCGGCTGGGTGATGGCGAGTTGACGTTCTATCTGACCTGCGCTCCGGACGGCACGACCCTGGCCGATCTGGTTCGCGTGGCTGGCGCGCGCTGGACCATTGAAAGCAGCTTCGAAATGGCCAAGCAGGAGGTCGGGCTTGACCAGTACGAGGTTCGCTCCTGGACCGGCTGGCACCGGCATATCACCTTGGTCCTGCTGGCCTTCGCCTTTCTCACCGTCGTGCGTCAGGCGGCGATCGGGGGGAAAGGACCCGGCCGACTTGATGGCCGACCTTCTACCCCTGACCGTGCCCGAGATACGTCGCCTGCTTCATTCCCTCGTCTCCCAAAGCCCGCGCGACCCCGGAACCGCTATCGCTTGGTCACTCTGGCGAAGACGCCACCAGCAAAGGGCTCGACGCAGTCACTGGAAACGACGAACCTCAATCGAAAGTGAACGGCTGTAGTACTAGATCGCGGGCGACTCCCTGCTGACCACCGAGCGATGCAATGGCGGCAATGAACCAGGTTTCGAATTCCTTGTTGGCGAGCACGACCAGATGACTGACATCACGCCTGACCCGTCTCGCCCTTTCCAGGAGATGCGGCCCCAGCGTCGCCGGGCACCATTTCGCATCGTCGCAATCCAGCAGGATCAGGACATGGCCTCCCTGCGGAGCGGCCTTGGCAGCCGCCAGGGCGACATGCTTGCGGAAATAGACGTCGTCGTTCAGGAAGGATCCGCATTTGACGCGGATCGGCGGGTTCACGCGCAGGGGAACATTCGACATATGGTGCGCTGCCATCCTGTGCAGCAGCACGGGTACGGCTTCCACTTCCCCATGTCCCTCGACGATCGGCGCGATGAAGACCATGGTCAGCGGCCGGCGCTGTCGAAAAGCTTCAACTGGCGATCGTTGGAGACATCCGTCACCGACGCCGGATCCGGGGAGAGCTGGTTCTGGCGCAGCAATTCACCCGGGGTGAACATCTTCTCGCGCAGCAACTCCCGCGTCTGCGGATCTATCCTGCCGATGCGGGTGAGACCAGCCTCGTTGTCCACCGCCAGGATCGCTTCAGGAGGTATGTCGGTATTGTCCAGCAACTCGGGGCTATGGCTGGTGACCAGGATCTGGCAATCGGCCGCCCCCTCCCGCAGGGCGGACAAAAGCACGCTCGACGCCGCCGGGTGCAAGGCGATTTCCGGTTCCTCGAGCCCGATCAGCAACGGCGCGTTGGCGTGGTCCTTCGCCGACATCGCCTGGAGCACGGCCAGCAGGATGCCGAACGCCCTCAACGTGCCGTCGGACATGGCCGCCGCCAGGAAGCGCCAATGATGGGCCTGTCCCTTGACGTTCTGCCTGAATTCGATGGTTTCCTGGGAACCGAGCGCTTTCACTTCGGCGTCCGAAATGCCGGGAACGATCCGCGAAAGGCTGTCGCGGACCTTGTCCTTGGCCTCGGCCGAGAACTGCTGGAAGACGCTCGCGGCATTGCTGCCGTCACGGCGGAGGATGTCCCCGGGATCAGGCCTTTGCATCGCGGCGATCGACGCCGGGTTCAGATTGTAGACCTCGATCCTCGACAGGGCATCGAAGACCGGCCGAAACTCCGGAATCCCGGACGCCGCCACCAGGAACAGCCGGTCCGATAACGCGGCAGGCATCGGGGTGACCGAGGAGTTTTCCAGTCTCCCGGACTTCACACGGAAGTGGTGGAATACTCCCAGGGCTTCCGCCGGGGCGATACGGCATTCCTCATCCTGGACTTCGAATGCCCCGCTCGGTTTGGCACCGACGCGGACCGCATAATGTCCCCGACTTCCGTTCGGCAGCGTGAAATCGAACCTCAACGCGAAATGGTTGGGATGACCGCCGGACCGCCGCCGGACTTCCTTGATCGATCCACGCTCCCGAAGCGCATGATCAATGGACGTCCTCAAGGACTCGGCGACGAAGCGCAATGCGTCCAGGAAGTTGCTTTTGCCCGCTCCGTTCGGGCCGACCAGGAACATCAGCGGACCCAGCTCGAGCTGGCACGCAGCGATACTCTTGTAGTTCCGGATGGTCACCTGACGGATGAAGGCGGGCATGGAGGCAACTCCGGGACGGAAGGACAGCGCTGGATACCGTACTCTCGCACGGATTTCATCCGGCATCGATTTCCGGCCGTCGAGCAGAGCGCCCAGGAAACAGAAAAGGGGTGCTGCGCCCGGAAGCGCCGCACCCCTTTCCTTCCAGCCGGAGCCGTGCCGCGGATCAGAAATCCAGGCGGGTGCTCTAATTCCCGCAATCGTAGCCAGCGCGCTGCCTGACCTGACCGGCAAGCGCGTCATGCTCGTCGATGATCTGCTTTCGACGGGGAGCACTCTTCGGTCAGCTAAGGTGCTTCTTGACACCGCCGGCGTTGCGGGCGTGTTTGGAGTTTGCCTCTTGAGCAGCACTGGCGGTGTTCGCACCGACGTCGCCAGGGTATTGACAGATGCGTTGGCGCGCCCTACTCTTGAAGCATAGACGTTGACCGCGCATACGCCTCGCGGTCATTAAATATCAGGCATTCCTTCGGGGATGTAGGTCCGGGCGAGCGCCAGAGCAAGGCCAAGCCACAAGGGCAAGAAGTTGCTTAGTCGGGGACCGGCCGACGCAGATTCAGGGGGTGGGCCGCAAGGTTCCGCCCCCTGAGTTTTTGTGCTCCTCAAACTGCGCCTCACCTCGTCAAGCAGCATTGCACTGGCGGGCATCGTTAGGGTCAGCATCAGAGCGACGGTTGTCAGAGTGCGCATAGGTGTGATCCTGGAAATCGGTTTCATCGTCAAGCGATGCGGATGGTGCTCATCATCCCGGCGATCTGGTGCTCGAGGATGTGGCAGTGGAACATCCAGTCGTCCGGATTATCGGCGACGAAGGCGATCTCGACACGATCGCGCGGCGCCAGCAGGACAGTGTCCTGCCACTCCTTGAACCGGGTTGGCTGACCGTTGCGGGACAGCACCCGGAAGGTATGACCGTGCAAGTGCATGGGATGGTGTCAGGCCGTCTCGTTGATCATCGCGATGATGCAGGTTTGGCCACGCTCGATCGTGAAGATGGGGTTCATGACATGGCCGCCGTGGTCACCCTCGGGACCATTATCGGCGATACCATTGATCGCCCAAGCCATGCCGCTGCGCATCATTGTGCGCATGTCGATCATCTTCCCGTTCACCATTGCTCCGGCCATCGTCCCCATCATGCCACCACCCAGGGTTACCTCATGGCGAGCCGCACCGGCAAGGTTCGGCTCCGGCACCGGATTGGGTGGCAAGTTGATGATGGGAGTGTCCAGCGGTCGGTCCCGCAGCCGCTCTGGCCCGTAGCTCAGGTCTACCATCCGGTAGGCGAGGTCACGATAAAAGTCATCCACGACGGTGGTACGGTCACCGGGAGCGCCGGTCATATCGAGCACCAGGTCGATGCGCATGGCGGGCGCCAGCACCACCCGACCACTTTCCGGCTCGTGCGGCTCCACGGGATGGCCGTCGATCGCGACAACCAGTGGCCGATGACCCTGGAACCGAAGGCCGAAGATGCGGGCATTGGCGGGTTTATCAGACGCAGCCGGACCCGCTCGCCGGACCGGACAGGGAAGTCCTCGACCACCTGACCGTTGATGGTGACGCTGTTGCCGATCCTGCCGTTATGGCTCAGATCCATCATGTTGCCGAAGTCGTTGCTGATCGAGGCGTCCGCTTTCGAACGCCAGTCGCCCAGCATCCAGGTGAGGTCACGATCGACCTGGATCGGCTCCTGCTCTTCGACGATGAGCGCTCCGGAGAGGCCGCGGCCGACCTGTTCGTGGCTGCGAATGTGCGGGTGGTACCAGAAAGTGCCTGCGTCCACGACCTCGAACTCATAGGTGAAGGTTTCGCCGGGGGCGATCGGCGGCACGGGCATGTGCGGCACGCCGTCCATAGCATTCGGTACGCGGATTATGGCCCGACAATCAGGATAGGAAGAGCGTCAATCAGGGGTTCTTCCGCACTTCCGGTGCACACGGATCAAGAGTGAAAACCGAGTGAATATATTGAGAGGGCGTTCCCACTCGTAACCTGAAGCCACTCCTTGCTTGATTGCGCATTCTCCCTGCTGCCACCCGGCATGGCAGTCGATCGCCTGCTGCCGTCGGGCGACCATCTCGTTCTCGAGATGCATGCTACCAGTTCATCGGCGGCTTGCCCCTTGACGTAAATTGCCGTGACCTCTATAGGCCCCTTATCTCAGCATCGCTCTCACTCACTCGGCGGAGAAGGATCGACAAATGACATTAGAATACA
This sequence comes from Skermanella rosea, assembly GCF_016806835.2. Classification (NCBI taxonomy): domain Bacteria; kingdom Pseudomonadati; phylum Pseudomonadota; class Alphaproteobacteria; order Rhodospirillales; family Azospirillaceae; genus Skermanella; species Skermanella rosea. The sequence continues at coordinate 5,837,198 of NZ_CP086111.1, forward strand.
ATGCTTTACAGACCTGTTGAAATTAAGATAAAAATTTTTACCTTACCTATATGAAAACGACCTGGTCATTTTACGGACGCGCTCGCGAGCGCGCTGACATCCTCCGGTTGATCCACCGTGGTCACTGGTTCTTCTGCTCGATCACCGGACGGCGACGGATTGGGAAGACAACTCTCATCCGCAACGCCGTGAAGGAGGCTGGTGTCAGAGCATTCTACGTACAGATGCCCGACAGCGATGCATTTGGTGTCGTCAATGCGATGCGCGACGCAGTCGAGGATCACGAAATGACGGACATCGTGAACCCGGAAAAGATTCGCAGCTTGGCGGACGTGGCGCAGGCGGTAGGGGCAATTTGCCGCAGCGGCTGCATCGTGGTGATTGACGAGTTCCAATATTTTCATCGTAAAGCTCTTTACGAGTTCACAAGCTATCTACAGAATGACGTAGACCGTCTAAGAGAAATAGATGTCGGCGGCGGCCTTTTTGTACTTGGGTCTATTCATACGGAAATGACGGCTATCCTAGAGGACCAGAGCTCCCCACTCTTCAATCGACTAACTGACCGCTTGCAGCTTGGTCACTGGGATTTTGCTACCTTGGTCGAGATGTTCAGGGCACACGGAATCGAAGACCCGAGGGCTTGGCTGTTCTTCTGGACTCTCTTTGAGGGAGTGCCGAAGTTCTATCATGATGCATGGCAGCAAGATGCCCTCACTGGGGATGACGGGCACCGCCGAGTTGCGTTAACTCGGCTCTTTTTAGAGGGGCTCTCGCCTCTACGTGACGAAGCAGAGAATTGGTTCCTGCGCGAATTAAGAGGGCGGTATGACAGCGTCTTGAAGGTAGTTGCCGCCCGTCAGCCTTGTTCCCATGCGGAACTACGCGATGCGTTCAAGGCTGAGGCAGGAGATGAGAAGCAGCTTGGTGGATATTTAAAGATCCTGATCGAGCGGTACAGCATGATCGAGATGCGTAAGCCGATCTTCTCGGCGGATCGCCAACGCAATGCACGCTATGTCATTACCGATAACTTCCTCTCCGCCTGGCTAGTCGCCCTTGGGCGTGCCGCTGATCTAGCCCGGATCCAACCGGTCGAACGCGCGGTAGTTCGCGCCGATGAACGCCTCACCAACTTGGAAGGGTTTGCTTTTGAAAAAATGATACGCGAGGTGCTGCGGCAGGCTTCCGCCAACGGAAAGGGCCCCATATCCCTCACCATGATGGTGGAGGGTTGGTGGGACAAGCCGGACTCCGGGCTGTCGAACATCGAAATCGATGTTATCGGTGTGGATACCGATGCTGAGAGGATCCTCTTTGGCTCCTGCAAGCGTTCGGCGGATAAGCACACCGGAGCGAGCCTCGCCAAGTCACGTGCCCATATCGAGAGTTTCCTGAGCACGAAATTGGGGGCAAATTATCGTCGTTATGAGCAGATCCACTATGCGTTTGCGCCGGTGATTGGAGTGGATCGTCGTCATGAAATTACAACTCATGGGTTTGTGCCAATGGACTTGCTGGAGTTTGCCCAGGCAGTCATGACAAGAAAAAACCTTTAGAAATACAACAAGTTATGCGAGAAATACCCTTAAGGTAAAAATTTTTACGTTAGCCTCGAAGCTTCTTGTGATGTTGAACTGAAGACGTGTTGGGCGGGCAATGACATGAACCGTTGTGGCAAACCTAGATTAATTCAACCGGCCAGCAACCAAGTCATAGGAGTGAATGCAGTTTGGGGGATGAAATAAATTTCTCCAGCCTGGAAGAAAAGGTAGCGTATAAGCTCCCTCTTCCTAGGCCCGCCAACAAATCTAGCGTGATTGCTTGTATAGGGTTTTTGGTGTCAAGCCAGTAATCGTTGTCGGGCTCCGTCTGTCCGAGGGGAGCCCGCCATCGGGCGCGGATCATCGCGCCGCAACCTTGTATCCGGTGGGCCTCGGAGGACCCGAACCATGATGCAGCCATGCGCATCGGGGCGATCGGCTGCGCCGAACGGTTCCGCTCCCCTGGTTTGCCGAGCAGGCTCGACAAACCAGGAGATGCTCACCTTCGCCCCATGCCCACCGGCATCAGCAACAACAAGGATTTGGATATTGAAAAGATAGCGATTACCCTACAACTCGCGCCGACACCGATGCCCGGCATCAACACGGCGCAATGATCCCGCGGGACTCTCGCTTAACCCGCCACCTCGATTGTCTCACCAACGGGGTCCATCTCACCCGAAATATGCAAGCATGCTTCGCCTTCGACTGCATCGGACCTCCTCAGCCGACACGATTGGAGCGGATAAAGCGCTCGAAGGCCCTCAAGGTTTCCTCGCTGATGTGGTGCTCGACCCCCTCAGCGTCGCGCTCCGCCGTCTCCTCGGTCACTCCGAGGGCCTTCAAGAAATTCACCACGACCTCGTGGCGGCGCTTGCAGCGCTCGGCCATCTTGCGTCCTGTCTCGGTCAGGAAGATCGACCTGTAGGGCAGGCTTGCCACCAAGCCCTCCCGTTGGAGCCTGCCGATGGTCTTGACCACGGTCGGATGTGCGACGCCCAGGCGCCGGGCGATGTCAGCCGCGCGCGCTTCACCGGTTGTGTCGATCAAGTCGGCGATAAGTTCGACATAATCCTCAGCCAACTCCGTCTGGTGGGCCTCGCGGACCCTCTGGAAGTTCGCGGCCTGCCGGTCCGCGTCAGGCATCTCCTCCGGCACTCTGCTCGCATTCCTTCCGATCACTGTTCGGTTTTCCCTCCGGTTCCGGCGATCCTGCCACAACGTTCCCTACCTATGCCAGCGGGCTTCCGGATCCTCCGAGTGGATTGTTGACGAGGGGTCGATTCGGCGCGACTATAGCACTTGCTACATGTTATAGCATCGGACAAATGCCTGAAGTAAGGCCTTGTCGGCTTGAATACAGGAGCGATGAGCATGAGGTCCCTGTTCGGTCAGCCCGTGACGCGACGTTTGCTCCTCGCAGGAGGGGCCCTTCTGGGAGGGGTGCACGCCGCACGGCTCGCCCTCGGTGGTGCCGCGGCCCAGACGCACGGCCCCGGGCACGCGATGCCGATCACAGACGGCCAGCCGTCGGCGGCGCTTTCGGCGGCGCACGCCTCGCATGGCGGCATGATGACCGTGGGTGAGGTCGATACCGCGCGGAACGGCTTCGATCCACACACCCTTCTCACCGACTGGGATACCGGCGAAGTCATCCGGGATGACCAAGGGCGCCCTTGCCGCGAGTTCGTGGTCGAGGCCATCGACAAGGAAGTCGAGATCGCCCCGGGCATTTTCTTTCCGGCTTGGACCTACAACGGACGCATCCCCGGCCCGACCATCCGGGCCGTCGAGGGCGAGCGGGTCCGCATCACCTTCCGGAACCGCGGATCGCACCCGCACTCCATGCATTTCCACGGCATCCACTCCGCCCGGATGGACGGTGTCCCGGGAGCTGGCGACGTCCTTCCTGGCGGTCAATTCGTCTACGAGTTCGACGCCAGGCCTTTCGGCTGCCACCTCTACCACTGCCACACCGTTCCGCTGAAGCGCCACATTCATAAAGGCCTGTACGGTGCCTTCATCGTGGATCCTGATCCGGCGCGCCATCCCGAGCACGAAGCGGTCGCCCGCTCCCGCCTGCTCGGCACACCCGAGAACCGGGAGTGGCAGGAGTTTGTCATGGTCATGAACGCCTTCGACACGAACTTCGACGAGGAGAACGAGGTTTACGCCGTCAATACGGTGGCGCATGCCTATTCCAAACGCCCGATCGTGATCGACCGGGGGCGGCCGGTCCGGATTTACCTGGTCAACGTGACCGAGTTCGATCCTATCAACAGCCTTCACCTGCACGGCAACTTTTTCGACTACTACGACAGTGGCACAACGCTGACGCCGACGCTCAGGACCGTGGACATCATCACGCAGTGCCAGGGCCAGCGCGGCATCCTGGAGTTCACATACCAGGATCACGAACCGGGGCATTACATGTTCCACGCGCACCAGTCCGAGTTCGTCGAACTCGGCTGGATGAGCCTGTTCGATGTTCGGGGGGAGGTCGCATGACCACCCGCCGCATGATCTTGGCGTTGGCGGTCGCAGCTCCGCTGCTCCTGATCGTGGCGGTGGCGATTGCCTTCCTCGCCGCCGACCCACTGCGCTCGCTGACCGGGGCAGCGCCTCCGGTCGAGCAGGTCACGGTCGAGCGCCAAGTCCTCGATGGCGACGGTATCGGGCTGCTGGTTCGGGTGGGTGGCACGGAGCCGGTCCGCATTGCCCAGGTGCAGGTGGATGGCGCCTACTGGACATTCGTCCAGGAGCCGTCCGGCGAACTCGGCAATCTGTCCTCGGCCTGGCTGCGTATTCCGTACCCGTGGGTGCTCGGGGAGACCCACCATATCGCCCTCATAACGCGCACCGGTCTGGCCTTCGAGCACACCATCGACGTCGCCGTGGCCACGCCTGATACCAACAGCCTTGGCGTCCTCGGGATGGTGGGCCTGTTCGTCGGTGTCGTACCGGTCGCGCTCGGCATGCTGTTCTACCCGGCCTTGCAGGTGGGCGGCACACGGGCGTTCAGTTTCTCACTGGCGCTGACCATCGGTCTGCTCGGATTCCTGCTGGTGGACACTCTCCAGGAGGCGTTGGAACTCGCCGCCGATGCCGCCCCAGGCTTGCACGGGGTGGCACTGGTCTGGCTGGTCGCTGCGCTGGCGTTCGTGCTTCTGCTGGCTGTCGGCCGTCGCAAGGGCGGCGAGGTCAGTGGCCTCGCCCTGGCGACCTCCATTGCGCTCGGCATCGGCCTGCACAACCTCGGCGAGGGTCTCGCCATCGGGTCGGCTTTCGCGACCGGTGCGGCGGCGCTGGGCACCTTCCTGGTGCTGGGATTTACCCTGCACAACGTGACCGAGGGCATCGGCATCGTGGCGCCGCTCGTCCAGGAACCACCACGCTGGCCGGTCTTCATCGGCCTGGCGGCGCTTGCCGGACTTCCTGCGGTCGCGGGCATCTGGCTCGGCAGCTACGCCTTCTCGCCGCACTGGGCGGCGCTGGCGCTGGCGGTGGGGGCCGGGGCGATCCTCCAGGTCATCGTCGAGGTTAGTGGATTGCTGATGAGGCGCTCGGCAACCCAGGGAACTCCGTGGGCCTCGGCGTCGGCGGTACTGGGCGTCATCCTCGGTGTGACGGTCATGTATGGGACCGCGCTACTCGTGCAGGCATGAGTTGAGTGGCCATTTCTTCCACCGAAGCCGTCGTGGCAGTCGAAACACTCCTGCCCGACATGAACCATTACGGATCCTCCCACGAAACCGAGGGAAATGGCTCGTAACGGCCGTTTTCGTGCTGCTCTCCTGCATTCTGCTTCTGATCTATGCGAGTGGCGGCCATGTTACCGATCTGATCGCCAGTTGGTTGGAAAGCATCTAGGTTTCTACTTCCAGCAGGAAACTTCGTGGATCTCGGGGCTGGCAGTCCTCGGTGTGGCGGTCATGTATAGAACCGCGCTGTTCGTGCAGACATGGGGCTGCGGTGTTGGTCAACCGGCCTCGAAATACGAGGCGATCAGCGTGAACAGGGCGAAGCCGCCGACCAGCGACATGGCCGACCAGCGGGAATCGGCGGCAGCCTCGTGGGCTTCCGTGATCATGTCCTCAATGGCGGCGACCAGCAGGAGGCCGGCCACGAAGGCCAGCGCGGACAGCTGCCAGATCTCGCCGGCGCCCCGCAGCAGCCAGTACCCGAGAGCAGCACCGAGGAGGGCCGGGACGACGAAGGATGCCGAGAGCAGGATGCGTTTCGCGCGCGGCACTCCCTTATCCTTGAAGTTCGCAATGGTCGCGAATCCCTCCGGGATGTCGGCGGTGACCTGGCCGATGGCGAGGATGACCGCAAGGCCGAATGACACCGCCGAGCCTACCCCGATCATCAGACCGTCGCTGAACAGATCCACCGAAACGGCAGCGTAGATCATCCAGGCCCCGGTACCGGTTTCACCACCGCCGAGGCGGTCCTTCAGGGCATCAACGCCGCGCTCCAGCACGACCGAGAAGGCGCCACCGAGGAGGAACGCGAGGACGACGGCCCAGGGTGGAGCTCCGCCCAGGGCCTCCGGCATCAGCTCGATGGCGACCACGGCGGTGACGATGCCGGCCGCCGCGTGCAGCGCCAGGCTGAGTGTCCGCCGGGTAGTTCTCAGGTACTCGGCGAGGAGTCCTCCACCGAAGTTGCCGATGGCTGGCAGCAGGGCCAGCGCCATGACCTTCAGAAACTCCATGAATCCCCGCGCATAACGATTTTCCCGAATTATCCCATCATTCGGTCCAACACCGGTCCAATCCGATCATCGCAGGATTTCGCAGGGCGCTGGTTGCCTGATCCGTCCGGGAGCACGGTCGCCACCCCGGTCGGCGATGATTGCGCAGACCCGATATCCGCATCATCTCGATCCCGGCGCGGGATCAAAGCCGCCGTCATGTGATTAGTACCTGGAGAGGGTAGCAGCAGAACTCAGGGATTTCAGCGATGGGCCATACACACGCCGGCGGCGAGGATGAGAGCGGCAAGGGTAAGCGCCTCCTGATCGCCCTCGCGCTCAACGTCGGCATAACTGTCGCGCAGATTGTCGGCGGGGTGATCTCCGGCAGCCTGTCGGTGCTCGCGGACGCCGCGCACAACGCCAGTGACGCCGCCTCGCTGGGTATCTCCTACGGCGCCTGGCGCGTATCGAAGCGCAGGCCTGACCAGCATCGGACCTTCGGTTACAGGAGAGCCGAGACGATCGGCGCCTTGATCAATCTGACGACCCTGTTCGTTATCGCCCTCTATCTCCTCTATGAGGCCGGGAACAGGTTCCTCCATCCCCAGGACGTCGGGGGTTGGACCATGATCATCGTCGGCGTGATCGCGGCCGTGGAGGACGCGCTTTCTGTCTGGGTCCTCTCGAAGGACCGCGGAAGCCTGAACGTGAAAAGCGCGTTCCTTCACATGATCGCCGACACCATGGCCACTGTCGGCGTCATCATCGGGGGCGTCCTGATCCTGCTCTTCGGCATTACCTGGGTCGATCCGCTGATAACCGCCGCGATCGCCATCTACATCTTCATTCATGCCTTCCACGAGATCAGGTCGGCGATTGCACTCCTGATGGAGAGCGCGCCCAAGGACTTCGACGTGGACCGCATGGTGGCGGAGATGACCTCGATGGCAGCCGTGGAAGGCGTCCATCACGTCCATGTCTGGCAGCTCGATGAGGGGCGGACAGCGGTGGAGGCCCACGTCGCGGTGAGCGAGCGCGACCTCGCGGCGGCTGACCGGATCCGGCGCGGGTTGAAAGATATGCTTCGCGACCGTTTCGGTGTGGCACATGCAACGCTCGAGGTCGAGTTCGCTCAGGACGTCCGGCACGACCGGAGCCTCATCCGGCAGGAATAGGCCCTGCGGCACTATCACCGCGTGCCGTCGGGATTGCGTTGGGGACCTGAGCTTTGAGGATGGCGCCGCTCCAGGCGGTTCAGGTACCCCGCAACGAGACCAAGGCCGCCGACGAAATACGGGATGGACGCGGGCACCCACATGATCAGTCCAGCCAGCTGCTGGTCCTCCAGGGCGCTCAACCCCCATGGCTCGCTGCGGCCGATGTATGCGGGGTAAAGCGGGACCGGGGCGAAGACCAGCAAGGCCGACAGGAAACCCATGTACATCATGGTGCTGACAATACCGATACCCGCGAATGCCGGGCCGACATCCTGATGGTAACAGCGGACCAGTGACCACCAGAACAGCAGGCCCGCGACAAGGTAGCTGATGTGCATGGCGTCATGCACCGGATCGACGACCAGTGCCAGTTCCAGGATTTTCGGGAGATGCCACGCGAACAGGGCCAGTCCCTGGATGATGGAGGCGGTCCCCGGGCTCGCCACCCTGTTCCAGAACGCCCTGGTCCACGATCGACGGTTCCACCACCGTGAGAGGGCATTGCCCCAGCCCCCGGGCAGCCCGGCCAGGAAAGCCACTACCGGAGATCCTACGACGAGAAGCGGGGCCACCGCCGACATCAGGACCATGTGCTGGGTCATGTGGACCGAAAACAGGACGTCGAGTGGTCCCACGATGGCGAGCGTCAGCAGGACCATGCCGCAGGCGAATGCCCAGACCCGCCAGATCCGGATACCGCGACCCACACCGGCACGGCTCCACAGCCGGTGGACACCCCGCGCGTACAGGACCGATGCCAATCCCAGCAGGAAGACCAATAGAGGATCGAAAGCCCACGCGGACCAGAAATCATGAATAGCCTGCGCCTCGCCGGCATGGGCTGCGGCCTCGGGCGGAACCAACGTGGCCGCACCGAGCACCGAGCCGAAGCCTGGGATCCGAGTCCATATGCCTCGGACGCATGCCATCCAGGCGGGGCGCTGTGACCGATCATCAGCGCAGTCCATGGTCGCCCTCGATGTCGATAATGAACTCGGCCGTCCGTTTCTCGAAGTCGCTGACCAGCAGGTCGGCTCCGAAGCGCCAACGTCCCGAAACCGCGAGTTCCGGTCCCTGAAGACGGTAGCTGCCCGGGCCCGTACGAGCCATGGCGCGCGGGATATTCTCTATGCCCAGGTCAGGGCTCCCGAGATGCAGCGTCACCGACAGGACATCCCGGAGGGAACCATCGCTCCCCGCCACCCTGAGTTCGATCGCGTTCTCGCCGGGACGCGCCGGTGTCACGCTGAGTGTCAAGTCGAGCGGCCCCGTCGAGGAGCGGACGACCTGACCCGGGTCGGTGCCATGCCGGGTGTGCTCGCCTGTGCTCCCGCCTGCCGGCGGCGGCACGCTGGTCAAGACAGCCGTCGCCACGAACACGGCGCCGGCCAGAGCCGCCTCGCCAAGGATGGATCGACGAAGGCGTTCCGAAGCGTCTGCCCCCTGCCGCAACGCCGGGACAAGGCGCCACTTGTTCAGGGCGGCCAGACCGAGCATACCGGCCACGATCAGGATCTTCGCCGACAGGGTCAGGCCGTAAGCCGTGGTCACCAGCGCGCTCCAGCTGCCGACCAAGCGCCAGGCCATAACCAGCCCGGCGCCCACCAGTAGGGGAACGATCACAGTCGCCACGCCGGAGAATGCGACCATCAGCTGGGCGACCCCGTTACGGTCAGAGTGACGCGTGGCGACGAGCAGGGGCCAGAAAGCCCCGGCCCAGAACGCTATCGCGAGCAGATGAAGGACAAGCAGGCCGGAAAGCCAGAGCGAATCCCAGGGCGCCGTATGACCGGTGAACGCGAACGATGCCGCGACCATCACCGCTCCCAAGGGTCCCAGCACGGGAAGGCTCCACTGCCAAGCCGCCGCCGCGAGGAGGAGGGCGAGCCCGTCAAGCCGCAGCAGAGCGCTCACAGTTGTGCCTGGAGCCAGGAAGGTGCTGAAATCGGCAGGGGCGAGGAAGGCGGCGGCACTTCCGAGGATCAGTGCCTGAAGCCCCAATCCGAGTACCGTGGATACTGCCGCGATGGATGTGGACAGGAGGACCGCAAGGTACGGTGATGCGACGACTGCATGGCGACGAAACAGCAGGGCAAATATGACCAGTCCTGCCGTGAGCAGCGATGCGCCATAGGTTACGACCCTGGCGGCGGCATACAGGACCGTCAGGCCAACCGGCACGCTATCAGTGACTGGTCCAGCAGATCCGGAAGGGTTGCCGCTCGGTGCCCCAACCGAAAACACCAGGGAGCCGCCGAGCGGATGCCCGTCCGCCGATGCCAGGCGCCAGCTCAGCACATAGGTTCCGCTGCTCAGTTCCGGGAGAGCGGCCGTCACACGATCGGGCGGACCGCCCGTTTCGGGCCGAAGCTGTACCGCGCCTCCGGCCGGATCGACCAACCGAAGCGAGGTCACCTGGACCGGCTCGTTGAAGCGGAGAAGAACACGGTCTGGTGCCTGGGCAAGCACCTCGCTGTCCGCCGGCGAGCTTTCCAGCAGACCGGCATGGGCGTGCGCGGCGCCGGACCAGAGGATCGACAGGACGGCCATCAGGATGGCGACAGACCATCTGACAGAAGGGAACACGGCGAACCTCCCGACGGAAGCGACGCCGGTTCAGGTACCGACGCCGCCGTCCGCCCCGCTGGTCTACTTGGCCTTCGGGGTCAGCCTGATGGCCGGGGCGGGCTCCTTCAGATCATCGGATTTCTGACCGGCAGCCGGGATCTCGATCCAGCGCGACTCGCCTTTCTCGCAGATCTGGACGATCGGCACGTACAGGGTTTCGTCGGGCCGATCCGGGGATTGAGCGTCATTCAGCATACAGTTTCGAGTCGGCGCGGGTCGAGTATCCGTGGCACCCGCTGTACGGGCAGACCCTCCGGGTAGTAAACCGGACAGCACGCAGCGGCCATCCGGTCATCTGGCTTGAGGAGCGCTCCGGAACAGCCCGGGAATTACCGGCCTGGATGTGCGACGCGGCGTACTGCCTTGATATGGCGGTGTTGGGGCCGCCACAGGCCGCCATCACGGCCCTTGGTGCATTGGCGGCAGTTCTCTCGGATTTGCGGCACACGGCTGGCGATCACACACCATCGGACAAATCCCTCACCGAGGAGGCTGCCGATGACCAGACGACCACGACCGCTGACCCAGTTCTCGCTGAACCTCAATGTTCCTCCCCCGGACGTCGTGGTTCCGGACGAGGTCGTGCAGGTGCTGGCGGACCTTCTCCTGGAAGCCGTGGGCGCCCGGTTGGGCATCGAGGACAGGGAGGACGGCCGTGAGCCCCAAGATCACCGCTGACCATCCTGGCCGCGGTGCCGCGGTCTATGTCCGCCAGTCCTCACCCGGACAAGTAGCCAGTCACACGGAAAGCCGCCGTCGGCAGTATGACCTGGCCGATGCCGCACGCGCGGTGGGATTTGTCGATGTCATGATCATTGACGAGGATCTTGGCCGCTCCGGGTCCGGCCTCGAAGCCCGACCAGGATTCCAGAAGTTGGTGGCAGTGGTCTGCGCCGGCACGGTCGGCGCAGTCTACTGCATCGAGGCCTCACGGCTGGCCCGCAACGGTCGGGATTGGCACCACCTCATTGACCTCTGCGCTCTGGCCGGAACACTGGTCGTTGATCCCGACGGGGTTTACGATCCTTGTCTGATTAACGACCGGCTTCTGCTTGGCCTGAAGGGCACCATGTCCGAGTACGAACTCAGCCTGCTGCGCCAGCGCGGCATCGAGGCCCGGGATGGCAAAGCTCGCAGGGGCGAGTTGCAGTTCACCCTGCCGCCCGGCTATTGCTGGAACGAGGCCGGAAGGATTGAAATTGACCCTGATGAGCGTGTCGCCGGCGCGATCCGCATGCTGTTCAGCAAGTTCCGCGAACTGGGCAGCGCCCGCCAGGTCTTTCTGTGGGCGCGGGCAACCGACCTGTCGCTTCCTGTCGTGCGGCGCAATCTCACCGCCTGCAAGATCCTCTGGCAGCCGCCGGCCTATCACACGGTCATCCAAGTCTTGAACAACCCGATCTATGCCGGCGCATACGTGTTCGGCCGGACAGCCAGCAGGACACGGGTCATTGAGGGTCGGGCTCGCAAGACCACTGGGCACAGACGGGAACGCACCGAATGGAACGCCCTGCTGCGCGACAACCACGAAGGCTATATCACCTGGGCCGAGTTCGAGGAACATCAGCGCATGCTGGAAGAGAACGCCCACATGCAGAAGCGCGCCTCTCGCAAGGCCGGCCGGGGCGGGCGGGCCTTGCTGACGGGACTGGTCCGGTGCGGACGCTGCGGCCGCAGGATGCGGGTGTTCTACGGTATGCAATCCGGGCATGCCCACCGCTACCAGTGCCGGGGAGACGACGCCCACGTCGGTGTCGGCCTGTGCATCGGGATCGGTGGCGTCCGTGTCGATCGGGCGATCGTGGCCCAGATGCTGGAGGCCGTGTCTGCCCGTGCGGTGGAGGCCGCCCTGCTCGCCGCCGACCAGGCATCCGCCGCCGGGGCGGAGGAGCGGGCGGCCCTGGAACGGGAACTGGAAGCGGCCCGCTATGACACATCGTTGGCCGCACGCCGGTACGATTTTGTGGACCCGGGCAAGCGCCATGTCGTGAGGGAACTGGAAGCTCGGTGGAATACCGCGCTGGAACGGGTGGCGCAGATTGAACGTCGGATTGCCGAAGCCGAGGCAAGATCCGCGGCACGCCCGAAGGTGGACAAGGCGGCGCTCCTGGGACTGGCTCACAACCTGTCCGCAGCTTGGAATGCACCGACGGCGGACGCGCGGACCCGGCAGCGCTTGACCCGGCTGCTCGTGGAGGAAGTGGTGATTGACCTCGACGACGCGGCACACGAGGCGGTGCTGCGGATCCACTGGGTTGGGGGCGGTCACACCGAACTGCGCGTCCCGCGTCGCAGAATAGAGGGCCGGCAGGAAAAGGGAAATCCCGGAGCCGTCGAGGTCGTGCGTCAGCTCTCCGGTCACTGGCCAGACCATGAGATCTCCGTCACGCTGAACCGCATGAAGTGCCGGAGCGAAAACGGTGAGACCTGGACGACCGTGAAGGTTCGGCTGTTACGAGAACGGCTTGGCATTCCCGACTTCGATCCGTCAGTACCCCGTCCCGAGATGCTGACGGCCGAGAAAGCGGCGAAGCGGCTCGGCATCTCCATCCCGTCCGTGCATCGCCTCATCCAACGCGGGGCCCTGCCGGCAACCCAGCTTGTCCCTTCGGCTCCCTGGCACATTCCAGCCGCCGCCTTGGACACCGATGCCCTACAAACGGGCGTGAACGAGATTAAGGCGCGGCGCCCGAAAAACCTTATTGATTATCATAGAGATGAAACGATGCGCCTGCCAGGATTGTGAGAGGAGGGATGCACTATGTCACGCAGTTCGGCAGCTGGCCGCGGAACACGAACTCGTCATAGTGCTCGTCGAGCAGCTGGCCGCCGGTCCAGCGAACCTCTGTGACGCCCTCGGTGATGGTCTTGCCGTGGCTCTCGTACGGCGTTGCGAGCTTGCCGATCACGGTCGAGACCTCCCAGCCCGGCTTCGGCATGGGCTTCACGCTGACCATGCCGTCCGGCACCTTGACCCGCATCTCCCGCATGGGAGAACCCTCGCAGCCGTGACCGACCCGCATCACGGCCTTGTAGTAGCTCCCGGCGGGTGCCTCGGCGGTTTCGAGCGTGACATGTGCCATCGCCGCGCCGGTCATGGCGAGCGTCGTCGTGACCGCCAGCGCGGCCATCCTGATCCTGTTCATCTGAATCACTCCTCCAGCATGGATGCGGACATCCATGCGGGCCAGCCCAGCGCGCCCAGCGTGGGACAGGCGGTTTCTGAAACGGCTGAAATCTCGAGATCAGCTGCTTTGGGGAGGAGCGCGAGCCTGGGCAATGATCAGGAAATCGAGGGAGGGCACCCAATCGCGGGCAACCATGGACCAGGGTGCTTCAGTCGGGGCAAGCGTCCGGGCAATAACGGGGACGGATGAGGGCGGCGGGAGCAGCGCTTCCTGGAACCGACAGAAATGACAAACCTCATGATGTCCATCGGCTCCGTCACGATTTCCCGATGGTTGGCTGTTGGATGGCTGCGTTTCATGGGCGGTATGCCGGTGTTCGTGACCGGCTTCGGCGGAGGCAACTGGAAGGAGCGGCAACAGCAGCCGGAACAGTAACAAGGCCGCCGCCAGCAGCGGCTTCAGCCGAACGGCCTGCCTCCCGCTTTCGATTAAGTGGCCTTGTTTCACCATGATCCGTCCACGCAGCCCATGCTGTTTCCGTATCATCCCAGCGTTCAGTTTGCATTGTTACTTTTTCTGACGGAAGCCGTCATGGCATCCGGAGCATTCCTGGCCTACCCGTTTGAACTCGGACTGCAGCTGCGTCTTCTCGCCGGAGGCTGCCGCGGCCACCAGATCCTCGACGGCGGCATCGAAGCTGCGCATGCGCACATCGAATTCCGGGCGGCGGTCCCAAACGGCCTCGGTAGCCTCAGTGTGGTGACCGTCGCTGCCGGGCGGGAACATGTGCATCACATGCTCGCAGTGCTGGTGCATGGTCTCCGCGAGGCGCCGCGCCGTTTCCTGGTCGAACGCGGTCTTGCCGGCCAGCATGGCACCCAGCGCTTTCATGTGCTGGCCCATCTGCTTCATGAGATCCATGCGCTGGGCCACCACGCCGGTCGCTCCCTCGTGAGCCATGGCCGTCCCGGCTGTCAGGAGGACAGCAAAGGCGATCGCGGCAATGCGGCGCTGGGAGTTGGTTGCTATCCGTGACATGCCGAGCTTCTTGCTGTGGTTCGAGAAATCCTCAGGAAGACGGCTGAGCCTCGAACTTATTCCGTCTCAGCTTTCCGGTTCCAGACCATGTCCCGCTTTCCCCTGCGGTTCAGCCGCAGCCAACTGCCGAGCGACTGCTGAGAGTGTCGAGGTCATCGCCTCGGGGGATCTGGCCCTCAAACTTCAGGGTACTCCCACTCTGTCGGAAGCGGCGCAAGCTGGGCCGACCTCGGGCACGGAATGACCGGTATCCTCGCATCATTTGGCGATAGTGCCGTCATGGGATTACTTAGCTTTGGAAATTTTTGCCCTCCGAAGAATTAATACCAGACAATGCGGAATATGAGTATGGGCCGATTCGTCATGCTCCCGAAAACATCGCAAAGGGCGCAAGTGAACACATCCGCAGATATCAGCCTCGCAGAGATACAGTAGAAGGCCACATTTAGAATGAATGAAGCTGGATGCTCGGGATGTCGAGCATACTGCCGCGCTATGTTTTCAAGTGTTCGGCGCAATCCAAATTTGTCAATTTGAGATTTAAACTAGGATTAGTACGGAAGTGTAGTTTGAAATGGAACGGTAAAGTTTATCTAGCCTTCCAATTTTGGTGCGTTTACAAGTTTTGCCTTCGAAACAGGGAGTGCTGTCTGATGCGTAGGCGCCAATTCTTGAAGTATGGCAGTGTCTTTGCTGTGTTCACCACGGCCACCGCTTCCCTGACGTCCTTGGCTGCTGCGCAGACATCCGATCCTGGCGACTTGCCAACCGGCGATGACGCCGATTTCGACCTGGAAATCGTTGACGTTGATGTTGAGCTGATCGACGGCAGCACCGTGCCGATGTACGCGTTCGCCCATGCAGGAAAGCCGCCGTCGATACCGGGCCCGATCCTCCGGGTTAAGCAGGGAGACACGGTCCGTATCGACATCCGGAACTCCAGTTCCCGCCCTCACGGCTTCCAGATCCTGGGCCAGAACATGTCCGCCATCGTCGGCCTAGCCCCGAGTGAGGGCGACGGCGAAGACAAGGCTCGGGTCGAGTTCACGGCAACGAAGCCGGGAACCTATTTCTACGTGGACGGCGACAACGCTCCGGTCAACCGCGTGCTCGGCCTGCACGGCGCGCTGATCGTGGAACCGGCGAACGGCTATGCCGACGGCAAAGTCAGGAAGAAACCGATGCCCTATCCGCCGGGAACCGCAACGACGAACATGAAGTCGCTGTTCACGGCGCTCGGCGAGGCAACCATCGACGGCAAACCGGCCCGCTTCCCTGGCAAACCTTGGCAGGCCGGACGCGAGTATGTCTGGATCTTCAACCAGATTGACCCGGTCATGTGCCGCCGGATTGCCGCCGGGGAAGTACTCTCGGCATCGGAGTTCCAGGAGCAATTCCATCCCCGCTACTTCACGATCAACGGCCTGTGCGGCATGGACGCGGCGCATGACAAGGCCACGTGCCCGACCGGGCATGTCGGCGAGCCGGCGCTGCTGCGCACGATGAACGCCGGCCTGGCGACGCACTGTCCGCACATTCACGGCAACCATGTTTTCGTGCTGACCCAGAGCAACGCCAATGGCGTTCCCGTCTATCAGCAGGACATCTACGAACACGACGTCTGGCTCATGCCGCCCATGATGATCAAGGATGTCCTGCTTCCCTTCACCACCCCGCCGGACCTGCCGCCCGCGCCCTGGAAAATGGTGCAGGAGAAATACCCTCTCCAGTACCCCATGCACTGCCACAACGAAATCTCCCAGACTTCCGCCGGCGGCTCCTATCCGATGGGCTTGATGACGGACTGGGAAATCGAGGGGCCACTGGTAACCAGCTGAGCATCCGGGCGGAGACATCGGCAACGTTCCGGTGGTCACGGTTGCACCGCCGTCCGGCAGATATGTGCCCATAAAACACTGTGATGGATGTCAGGACAGGCTCAGGGATCGAGATCTGTCCGGTCAGCTTGGCCTTGGAGGTTATCAATGACAATCATTTACCGCCCTATTTTCGATCCCCTCGAGTTCGATACTTTCGGCTGCCACCCGTTCGAAGACGATCCCGCGACGCCTGACCGGACCAACCGGCAGGTCTTCGTGCGCCGCCAGGTCGCCGACTGGAACGTCGATATGAAGGACGGCTCGCAGCTGCAGTTCTGGGGCTTCAAGGATCCGGATATCTCCGGCAGCGACTCGCCGTGGCCGTCCAAGATCATCCGGGTCAAGCAGGGCCAGATCTTCCATTGCGAGTTCAAGCCGACCAAGGGCGCCCACACCATCCACTGGCACGGCATCGAACCCACGCCCATGAACGACGGCGTCGGCCACACCTCGTTCGAGGTCAAGAGCAGCTACGTCTACCAGTGGTGCGCCCACCAGGCCGGCACGTACCTCTACCACTGCCACAAGAACACTGTGTTGCACTTCGAGATGGGCATGTACGGCGTGCTCATCGTCGATCCGCTCACCAAACCCTCGGACACGAGGAACCCGAACTACCTCTACGATCCCCTGCCGGGTGACTTGACCCCCGGCATCACCCCCGGAGCACCCTACGGGGCGGAGTCGATCCTGGTGTTCGACGACGTCGATCCGGTGTGGCACAAGCTCGACCACAACGCCGGTATGTGCGGCGACGACGTCGGACTCGACAAGTTCAATCCGACGTACTTCCTGATCAACGGCGTCCACAACGGACTGTCGCAGATCGACAGGCGGACTGTCACCACGACCCAGGCCGGCAAGAACGTGCTGGTCCGTCTCGCCAACGCCTCCTACAGCCGGCTCTACGTGACGCTCCCCGTCGATGCCTGGATCGTCGAGGTCGATGGTCGTCCGCTTCGGGTAAACCGGGCCAAAGGTGCCTTCGCGGGACCCAGGAAGCTCGCCGCGAACACCCGGCTCGAGATCGCTGTGGCACAGCGCTATGCCCTCTGGATCCCGAACATCCCGAGGGGTGATCACAGGATTACCGGCCATTTCCATCACTGGATCACCAACAAGCGGCATTTCGACGGGACGGCCGTCGCCAAGATCATCGCCACCTGAGAAGAGGGTCTTTTGACCATGCGGACCAAATTTTTTCTGAAAAGCTCCGGGCGGGCGGCGGTCCTGGCGACCCTCCTGATGGGCGGCACGGCATTGTACTTCGGCACTCTGGCAATGTCCGCTAGCGCAACCCAGGACCAGGGCGCTCACGGCGCAGCCGTCCAGGCCGCTGAGCCGCAAGCCGGCGGCGGACACGGCTCGGGACATGGGTCTTCCGAACAGGCAAACCCCGAGGAAGCCCAGTCGGGCAGCCAGGGCTCCGGGCACGGCAGCGGCTACGGCGCTCATAGCGGCTGGCCGGAGCCGCGGCAGCTCGGCGGTGACTTCAGCCTGACCGACCATACGGGCCGCAAAGTCACTCTGGCCGATTTCAAGGGCAAGGCTGCCGCCTTCTACTTCGGCTATGCGCAGTGCGGCGACATTTGCCCGATCATCGGCACCAAGCTCGGCATGGCGGTCGATCTGATGGGCGACAAAGCGGATCAGATCAACATCGCCATGGTCAGTGTCGATGACCGCAACGATGGTCCGAAGGAACTCGCCGCCTTCGTTGCCAAGCAGCACCCGCGCTTAATCGGCCTGTCCGGAACCCGCGGGGAGATCTACGACATCGCGGCCAAGTTCCGGGTTCGCCGGGACTATGTGACACAGAACCAGGTTGCCAAGGAAGGCGAGGAGCAGGCCGAAGCTCACAGCGGCGGCGCCCACGCAAGTGGAGCGGAGAGTCCCCAGACCTCCCATGAGGCGGCTTCCGGGCAGACTCATGAGGGCGCAGCAGCCGTGCAGACCGCGGGCAGCACGACTGAAGCCCAAGCCAAGACCACTACCCCAAGAGAGACGACTCCGGGCCAGCGGATCAGGATCCGATCCGCCTCGGACGACGCAACGCGGCTGCACAACATGGCGATGGCGCATACCACGCACATCTACCTGCTGAACAAGAATGGCCAGGTGGTTCGATACATCTATCCCAGCATGACGCCGGAAAACCTCGCCAAGCGCCTCACCGATCTGGTTGACGAAGGCTGAACCAGGGTCACTGGCCGGAGCCGGTTCCCGGCGGGAGCGAGGGGCGGTGCGGTTCGGCCATGGTTTCATGGCGCCGCTCCTCGACCTCGGACATGCGGACGTAGGTGACCGCGAACAGGAGGGCGGCCAACCCAAGCAGGACGACAAAAAGTGCCCTGTTCTTCGACTTCAATCTCCGGGACTGCTCATCCGGCAGTAGGTTTGACATCCTTCACCCCTGACGGCTTCGGTCTACAGGTAGGAGGCTTAACATTGCTCTGCATGGACAAGCATAGTCTATCTGCTTCGTCTCCGGCGCTCCATCGGAGCGCCCCGCATGCGGATCAGCGCAGGGTGCCGCGCCGCCAGGCAAGGAGCCCGACCAGCAGCACGTAGCCGGTCGCAACGGCCTGACCAGCGAAAAAGCTGCCCCCGAGGCCACCCGGTACGGCCGCGGCCATAGCGGCACCGAGTGTCGCCATGACACCGGCCAGGGGGACAAGGGTCAGGCCAATCCAGCGCCGCATTGGTGCCCAGAATGCCGGGATCATGAACACCGCCCACCCGGCGGCAAGCGCCCAGAGCGTTGCCTCGACACGCGCTGCGTTGGCGTCCTCCAATGCATCGTCGATTATGGCCGCGGCATCGACGCTCCCCTTCGCCACGAGCGCCAGATCGTCCTGGTCCATGCGAAGCGGGACCAGTCCGTGGCCGCTTTTGTCAACCGCGGCGATTACGCTCAAGGGACCGTCCCGCAACACCCGGTATACAACCCGACGGTCGCCGGCCGCCGGACGGTACACGGGATCGGAGGATTGAGCTTTGCCGCTTGGTTGAAAGACGCCATAGGAGTCGCTGTCGGAGAGCACCATGCCCGTGGGCGGCTGGTAATCCTCACCCGGGCGCAAGGTCTCCAGCGCCGAGGGCGCCGCAGCAAGGAGCGCCTCGGTCAAAGCCCAACCGTCTAGACGCGCGCCGGGCGACGGTATGTACTGCGTCTCCTCGGGGATCCATCCTGTTTTACGCCCGCTGCGGTAGCGTTCCACGATACGTTGGACGGCCAACGCCCGCTCGAAGGTGACGCCCAGACTGGTGTCGGTAATCGGCTGACTGGCGGCTGCGGTCCCTCGAACGTAGACGACACGCCCGGCCAGATCCGAATTCGGTCTGGCAGGTTCGTCGCTGGCGAGCAGCGACTGAAGCGTGCCCACATGCGCCGCCCGCACTGCGGCGTCGGTATAGAACCAAGCGTGGATGCTGACGAGCACGAAGCTCAGGAAGAGAAAAGCTACCGACGCCGCCATGAACAGAACCATCCGCCGCCTCCAAGGCACGCTCTGCTTCGGGGATGCAACGGTAAGGGTCATTGGGTCAGTTCTCATGGTCATGAAAGGTTGGCGTCCGGCTTCAACGTTATTCCGGGCGACGCTCGCGAGCCTTGATCTGGCTCAAGAGGTACTGCTCACGCGATGCCGGCATATGCTTCTCTTTCTGCTCGTCCAGGCCGCTGTCCAGGGCATCGGCACCTTGCGTCTGACAAAGCGGAGCATCCTCATGCGTCCGCGCACCGTAGCGGGGCACCGTTGCGGGCACCCAGACGGCCGGGAGCTCAGGACTGGCGACAATCCTCGCCATGCGCGCAGGCTCCGCGCTCGACCTGAACGGTTGCGTGGTCGAAGCCGAACCGCTCCTTCAAGGCGTGATTGATGGCTGCAACGGCCTCGTTCTGGTCCGCTGCCTCGTCCACGACCGCGTGCAGAGTGATCATCCGGCGCTCGCTGGTGAGCGACCAGGCATGAACATGGTGGACGTCGATGACGCCGGCGACGCAGCGGACGGCGGCGCCGACACGCGCACTGTCGATGCCGTCTGGCGTGCCCTCCAGAAGGATATGCCCGGACTCCTTGGTCACCCTCCAGGCGCCGCGCAGGATGAGAAGAACGACCACGACCGACAGGATCGGGTCGATGGGAGTCCAGCCTGTCCACAGGATGATGAGGGCCGCGGCGATCGCGCCGACCGATCCCAGCATGTCCCCGAGGACGTGGAGCGCGGCTCCGCGAACATTCAGGTTCTCCTCCCCGCCCCGATGCAGGATCCAGAACGCGGCTATGTTCACCAGCAGGCCCAGGATCGCGACGACGAGCATCTGCCCGCCGAGCACCTCGACTGGATCGAACAGACGGCCGACAGCCTCGACGGTAATCCAGGCCGAGATGACGAACAGTGAGATACCGTTCACGAAAGCGGCGAGCACCTGGAACCGGTGGTAACCGTAGGACCGCTTGAGGTCGGCCGGGCGTCTGGCCAGACGGAATGCGAACCAGGCCAACGCAAGGGAGGCGAAGTCGGTCAGCATATGCCCGGCGTCGGCGATCAGGGCCAGCGAGCCGGAGACGAGACCGCCGACGACCTCGGCGAACATGAAGCCGCCGGTCAGCACCATGGCCCACAGGACCTTGCGCTCGCTGCTGGTCGTTACCGCGTGACTGTGCCCCCCGGGACCATGCTCGTGTGCGGCGTGCGAACCGTGGTCGTGTCCGACATGTGAGGCGTGATCATGCCCCGCGTGCGGCGCATGGTCCTGTTCGAGGCCGCTCGGGTGTCCCTGACCGTCGTGGTCATGATCGGCGTGATCATGCCCGTGGCTTGTGCCACTCGGGGATTTCTGATTGTGCGTTTCTATATCCGTGTTCATCCGTGTTCTCTCATCGCGCTTGTGGCGCATCGTCGGAAGCGTTCACCTCAAGACCGCCCTTGATGTTCTGTGAATTCAGGGTGGAAGCGCCCCGTGCTCGCCCAAGCGCCTCAAGGACGGTCTCTGTTGACAGGAGTTCCGGCAGGACGATCCCGCTCGGCGCGCCGGGTCCGTAGACGGCGTTGAACGGAATGCCGTAGCGGTCGTTCCGGGCCAGGTAGTCCGAGATCCGTGGGTCGGGACGCGTCCAGTCGGCCCGCATCGGCACCACGCCCGGGGCCGTCAGCGCATCCGCGACCTCGCCCCGGTCGATGACCAGCGACTTGTTCGCCTGGCAGGTGATACACCAGTCAGCCGTCACGTCCACGAACACCGTCCTTCCCTGTGCGACCAGCCGGCCGATCTCGGCCTGGTCGAATGGTGCCCATGCCGTCGCCGTCACGGATGTTTCCGCAGGCTTGCCCATCATCGCCGGGGACGCCACCGCGGCGGACAGCGACACCGCCACCAGCCCCAGCGTCGCCGGGAAGCCGAGGCGGTTCCGGAGGATCAGTGCCGCGCCGAGCACGGCCAGGGTGCCTGCGATGACGAAGGCGGCTTGCCAGGAGGTCTGGGCCGCCAGCACCGCCAGCAGCCATGCCGCGGTCCCGAGGAGTGCTACGGCCAACACCCGGCGAAGCGTGGCCATCCACCGACCGGGCCGCGGCATGAGGCTGACCAGCCGTGGAAAGGCTGCAACCAGCAGGTAGGGCGATGCCAGACCGACGCCCAGTGCGGCGAAGATGGTCAGGATCTCCACCGGACCGCGCGCCAGTGCGAAGCCCACGGCGGTGCCGACGAACGGGGCCGAGCACGGCGTCGCCAGCAGGGTCGCGAAGGCCCCGGTTGCGAAGTCGCCGGCATGTCCGCTCCCGCCCGCGCGCCCCAGGACCGTGGCGAAACGGGATGGCAGGGAAATGTCGAGACCACCCGCAAGGCTGGCGGAGAAGGCGACCAGCACGGCGGCCATGGCCACCAGGAACAGCGGCTGCTGGAATTGCACGCCCCAACCGACGACGGATCCCGCAAGTTTCAGGCCGATGAGCATGCCCGCCAGCAGGAGCATGGAGGTCACGACCCCCGCGGCCGTCGTCAGGAAGCCCAGCCGCACGCGACGACGCCCGGCGTCGTGTCGGTCGATCACCGACAGCAGCTTCAGGCTGAGCACCGGCAGCACACACGGCATCAGGTTCAGTACAAGCCCGCCGAGCAGCGCCAGGAGAAGGATTGGAACCAAGTCACCAATACCCGTGCCGCCGGTCTTTGATGCGGCGACCCTGACCCGGGCTTCTGCAGCCCTTGGGCCGTCCGTCACGGTGACCACAAACATCCTGCCAGGCATGGTCACCAGATCCGGACCGGACGTGACCGGCAGTCTGGCCGTGGCCCCGTGGCCATCCGGTGCGAATGAGAACTCCGGCTTGCCGAACGTCCAGTCACCGCCCTCGACCAGCACGTCGGGTTCGACCATCGGCCTGCTGGAGGCGATGCGAACCGCCAGGGCCCCCGGCTTGCCGGTCTCGACCGAAGCTGCCTCGACCTCCAGGCCTGAGTGTACGCCGTCGTCGGGCACCTGCGCTTCGAAGCGGGCGACCAGGTTGGCGGCTTCGGCGTCGGCCGCAGCCGGCCCGGATGGCAGGTCGAGTGCGATCTCCAGGGAGACCGGGATGCAGACGGTGCTGCACACCAGCACGTCTGCTCGGCCGCGCAGGGCCACCGGCTCACCCTGACGTTCGACCCGGATGTCGAGCGGGAAGACGACCTCACGGTCATAACCGAAGGTCTCCAGCCCGAACAAGGTGAAGCGGTGCGGCGCGGGCCATCGCCAGTCCACCCCGGCGACGTTCGCAGAGGCCGACCAGTCCACCGTCGGCGGCGCACCGGCATCGCCGGGCGAACGCCAATAGGTTTTCCAGCCGTCCGCGAGCATCAGGTGCAGGCCCACCGGAATGGTTTCCCGATCGCCGCCAGCCTCCACGGGCGAGACTAGCCGGGCCTGCAGGGTGTCGTGGCTCGACCATTCACCGGTCGCGGCGGCGGCAGGACTGCCGAACCACGCAGCTGCCATGGCGAGCACTGCCGCGACGCTTCGGATGCCCAGGCCCGCCGTCATCCTGTTTCTCATCACACTGCCTCTCGATGTCCCGCGCCTCAGCCTCAGCACGCGAAATCCTCTCGCTGGCGGCGACTCAGGGCTTCGGCAGCAGCGGTTCGACAGCCTTCTTGAACTCATCGATCGGGAGCACGCCCTTGTAGGTCTTGCCGTCGATCACGAAGGAGGGGGTCGATTCCACTCCGTGCTTCTGCTCGCCCTCCAAGCGGGACTGGACGATGGAGTCCTGAAGCGCCTTGTCGGCCCGGCAGGCGTCGTAGGCAGGGCGTGACAGGCCGGCCAGTGCGCCGATGCGCGCCAGAGCCTCGACCGGGTCCTTCCCGTGGGACCAATCCTCCTGCTTCGAGAACAGGACCGAGAGGACCGGAAAATAGCGCTCAGGTGCTACGCACCGTGCCAGGATCGCCGCTTCCAGGGCTATACGGTCCAGGGGGAAGTCGCGGTAGACGAGGCGGACCTTGCCGGTGTCGATCAGTTCCTTCTTCACCTGCGCCAGGACCTCGTTGTGGAAGGTCGCGCAGTGGTGACAGGTCAGTGAGGCATACTCGATCACCTCGACCGGCGCGTCCGGGCTGCCCAGCGCGCGGGGCGCTGTGGCGGTCTGCGGGACAGTCGGCGTTTGGGCAAAGGCGGCGCCGGAGAACAGGCACGAGGCCGCCAGGACGGCGGCGCGAAGGGTTCGGTTCAGGGGCATCGGGTAACTCCAAGAGGGGCTGGTTGGTTTATCGGGATCTGGCGACGGGTTCTGGCCCGTCTTCCGGTTCATGAGTTCTCAAGCAGGAGGCGGAGTTTGCCGGCGGCGACCTCCGGCTTCTCGTGGATGTCGAGGGTCGAGCGCGGACGGCCCTCATCGTCCAGCAGCAGCATCGTCGCCGTATGGTCCATGGTGTAGCCCCCGTCGTCCTGGGGAACCTTGCGCGAATAGGCGCCCAGGCTCTTGAGGGCGGCAACGACCTGATCCGGGGCGCCGGTCACGCCGACGATGCGCGGATCGAACAGGTCGGTATACTCGGCCATGACGTCGGCCGTGTCGCGCTCCGGATCGACCGTCACGAACAAGGGTCGTACCGCCTCCGCCTGCGGGCCGAGCGCCTGGAGCGTGCTCGCCACGTAGGACAGCGAGGTCGGGCAGACGTCGGGACAGTGCGTGAAACCGAACACCACCAGCGTTGGCTTGGCCCGCAAGTCATCGGGCGTGAAGGCTCTGCCCGTCTCGTCCAGGAGCCGCCAGTCAGCTCCTTCGGCCATCGGACGACCGGGTTCGACCAAGCCCTCGCGCAATGGTACGTCGCGCGATACCAGCCAGGTCAGCAAGGCGGCCGAGATAACGACCATGCCGACGAGCGCCCACAGGAAGAAGCGGAGGTTTCTCAGGTTGGCCATGGCATCCTCACTCCGGTCCCATGGCGCCGGGCTTGCCGACCTTGACCGGGACCTCGACCTGTCCGGCCTTCTCGAAGGTGATGGTCAACGGGAACTGCTGGCCGAGCTTCAGTCCGCCCTTGAGATCCATCAGCATGATGTGCGTCCCGCCGGGCTTCATCTCCAGCGCGCCGCCAGGCGGGACACTGAGCGGACCAGCCTCGCTCATGCGCGAAACGTCGCCTTCCTGTCTGGTCTGGTGGGCCACGGCATGGCCCGCAACCGGCGTTTCCATGGACAGGATGCTGTCGGGCTCGGGGCCGGTGTTCCTGACCTCCAGATAGGTGGCGCCGGTCTTGGCGGACGGTGTGGTGGCGCGCGCCCAGGCCTGCTCGACAACCAGGGCACCTGCGGTTACCTCGGCGGCGTACGCCACCGGGGTGAGCATGGTAATCGATACGGCAATGGCTGAGACAAAGGATATCACTCTTGCTCTCCTGGATTGAGCGGGCAATCGGGGCCGGGAGGCCGCACTCACATAGAAGCTTTGGCATTCCGGGCCGTAAGTTCGTGGATGGCCTTTCTTGTGTCAGACCGGATGGCGCGTTTGAAGTTACTGGCGAGTCGCTCGCCCGCGCCTTCGCCATTCAACCCGATGAGGTGCCGTCGGCTCTTCTCGAAGTCATCGGCGCAGGCCTGTTCCGCGTCGGCGATAATGCCGCCAATCTCCGGACCCGCCAGATCCCGACGGTTCGCGACAAGCGCTTCGGCTTGGTTGATCATGCACACGTGATAAGATGCCATAGCGAACTCGGCCTTATGCTCGTCATGATCCACCGCATTCGGCCGCTGGCAGGCGGTGACCAGTGAGGCCAGCAGCGCGGTTGCGAGCAGGCCGCCTTTCTGCCGGTCAGCCACGTATACCATCCTGTGGCTGCCCGCCTGCGGTGACGAAGTTCACGCACGCGTTGATCAACCGCTGGTGCTGCAAACGCAGTATCGGATCTTTCCGCAGCACGGACTGAATCAGATCAGGGATAGGATGCGCCATTGAATTCCTCCGTCAGGCTCCCGCGCTTGTGCCTTGAAATTTGGTGCGCGCCTCAGCGCCCTCGATCTTGGCCACGCACGGCGGGCAGTTCATTCTGGTTACGCGGTATCGGACAGTCTTATTATTCTGGGGCAATCCGGCTGTCATGCCTCGCTCTTGTCATTCTCAATGCGGGTGCACAGCGGCTGCGCGTTGACCTTCTTGTCGGCGGCACGATCAGCAGCCCACGAATGCAGCAGCAATGCCGCGACGCCGCAGAAGATGGCTGCGTCGGCCAGGTTGAAGGCGGGCCAGTGCCAGCCGAGCGCGTGGAAATCCAGGAAATCGGTCACCGCTCCCTGACGCACTCGGTCGATCACGTTGCCGATGGCGCCGCCAATGACGCCGCCGATGGCCGCGGCCTCGATCCGGCTGCCGACACGGCGGGCCCACACGATGAGAGCGGCCACTATGCCCAGGGTGAGGCCGACCAGTAGCCAGGGGCCGAGCGCCTCGTCACTGCTGAGCATCCCGAAGCTGACCCCGCGGTTGAAGCCAAGTGTCAGGTTGAAGAACGGGGTCACCTCGATGAGACGCGGAGGATCCATGACATGCTCAAGGATCACCCGCTTGGATGCCTGATCGGCGGCCGCCGCAAGGAGGGCAATCGCCAGCGCCAGCCATAGGCCAGTCCTTCTGCTTGCGGCGTTTTCAGAGTTCGTCATAGCGGCTTCCTTCACTTCGCCCGGCGGAGCAGCCGCAAGGCGTTGAGGGTGACCAGCACGGTGGCCCCGGTGTCGGCCAGGATGGCGAGCCAGAGGTCAGTGACACCGAGCAGGGTGGTGACGAGGAACACGGCCTTGAGGCCCAGGGCGACGGCCACGTTCTGGTGGATGTTCGTCATCGTCGCGCGGGACAGCGCGATGAGGTCGGCAACCCCCTCGACCCGGTTGCCCAGCAGTGCGGCGTCCGCGGTCTCCAGAGCAACGTCGGTCCCGCCACCCATGGCGATGCCGACATCGGCCGCCGCCAGCGCCGGGCCGTCGTTGATGCCGTCTCCAACCATAGCGACCGGTGCCCCGACCTTCAGGGCCGCAATCTCGCTCAGCTTGTTCTCGGGCAGAAGATCCGCCTTGACCTCGATGCCGAGCTTCCGTCCGATGGCCTGCCCGGTTCGGGCATTGTCGCCGGTCAGCATGACGCTGCGGACGCCGAGTTGCCGGAGTGCCGCGATGCCCCGCAAAGCGTCGGGCCGCGGTTCGTCGCGCAGTGCCATCAGGCCCACCGGCTGTGTGTCGGCCAGGACCACGACGACGGTCTTGCCCTCGTCCTCCAGGGTGGTGATGCGGTCGGCGGGAAGGTTCCCCGGGCCGCAGCTTTCCACCGCGTGGCGCGGCGAGCCGACCTCGATGAGCTTCCCGCCAACCACGGCCTGCGCTGCCCGTCCTGGAAGGGCCTTCTGCCCGCGTGCCGGTCGGAGCGGTATGCCATCGCTTGCTGCCCGGTCCAGGATGGCCCGGGCGATCGGGTGGCTGGAGCCGTTCTCCACGGCCGCCGCCATCCCGAGCAGTGAGCGTTCGTTCCCCGTCAGCGACACCAGGTCGGTCACCTGCGGCCGTCCCTGCGTCAGCGTCCCGGTCTTGTCGAAGGCGATGGCGCCGACGCGGCCGATCGTCTCCAGGGCAGCACCGCCCTTGATGAGCAGGCCGCGCCGCGCGCCGGCGGCGATGCCGGAGGTGATTGCGGCCGGCGTGGAGAGGACCAGGGCGCACGGGCACCCGATCAGCAGAAGCGCCAGGCCGCGATAGATCCACGTGTGCCAGTCCGCCCCGAAGGCGAGCGGCGGGACCAGCACGGTCAGTACCGCGACCAGGATGACGAAGGGCGTGTACCGCGCGCTGAACCGCTCGATGAAACGCGCCGTCGGCGACTTGGACGCCTGCGCTTCCTCGATGAGGTGGATGATGCGGGCGATGGTGTTGTCAGCCGCCGCCCGCGTTACCCGGACCTGCAGTGCGCCGGTTGCGTTGATGCCGCCCGCGATGACCGCTGAGCCGACCTGCTTGGGAACGGGAACCGACTCCCCGGTGACCGGGGACTCGTCCACGTCGGACTCGCCATCGACGACCTCGCCGTCGGCTGGGACGCGATCACCGGGCCGGACGAGCACCACTTGTCCAATTTCCAGGCGCGACGCCGGAACCTCGCGGGCGATCTCCCCGTCGATCACGAGGGCGGTTCGTGGCACGAGTGCTGTCAGCGCTTCGATGCCGGACCGGGCTGAGCCCGCCGCAACACCCTCCAGGAGCTCGCCGACGGCGAACAGCAGGACGACGATCGATGCCTCGGCCGTCTCGCCGATGATGAGTGCTCCCGCGGTGGCGATCGACATCAGCATCTCGATGCTGAAAGGCGAGCCAACGCGGGCCAGGGCCAGTGCTCGACGGCCGAACACAACTAGCCCCACGAGGGCGGCGGGGACCAGGGCATAATCCCCCAGAGATGGGGCAAACCAAGAAACCAGAAAGCCCACGGCGACGAGGAGCCCGATCAGGCCGGTCAGTCGGGCCTTGGGCGTCCACCACCACGGCTGCGTCGCGGGAGCCGGGACGTCGGTGTCCGTCTCGCCTTCAGCCACCACCCGGATGCGGTCCATGTCCTCGATGCCGAACCCGAGGCTCCGGATCGTGCCCTCCAGCCGCTCACGGGGTGTCGCGGCCTCGTCGAGCCGAAGCTTCAGGACCTGGGAGTGATAGCTCAGGCTGACGTCCTCGATGCCCGGGAGGCGGCCGACGGCCGTCTCGATCTTGGTCGCGCAGCTCGGGCAGTCCATGCCCGCTACCTTGTAGCGAAGAGCGCTTTTGCCCTCCGCCGCTACCTGCCCGATGTGTGCCTCGTCCAGCATGGTGCTCCCCGTGAACATCGGAAGGCGGATGCCGCCGCCGCCTGAGTGTGCTAAACATGGACCCTGTAGCAGCTACAGGGTCAAGGGGAGATGTCGGAAAAAATCATGTCGGACGATCACACCATCGGCGCGCTGGGCAAGCTGACCGGCGTGAATATCGAGACCATCCGCTACTATGAGCGGATCGGCCTGCTGCCCGAACCGGCGCGTAATTCGGGCAACTACCGCGTCTACGGCGACACGCACGTCCGGCGGCTGACGTTTATCCGCAAGGCACGCGACCTCGGGTTCCCGATCGAGGCGGTGCGCCGAATGCTGGCCCTGTCGGACCAGCCAGACCGGCCCTGCGGCGAGGTAGACGCCCTGGTCGTCGAGCAGATGCGCGAGGTTGAGCGCAAGATCGCGGATCTGGAGCGGCTCCGGGCGGAACTCGACAGGCTCGCCCACCAGTGCCGCGGCGGGCTGGTTTCGGACTGCCGGATCATCGAGGCGTTGTCACCGTGAGGCGTAAGGCGGCTAACTGGTTGTTTCCCGCTCGCCATAATTACCGCAGACGCGCACGCCGCACGCCGTGTCTGCCAGCAGCTCATCGGCCAAACGCAACAGCTGTTCGATCCGCTCATCGCCGAGTCGGTAATGCACGAACCGACCGCGCGTTTCGGCGCTTACCAGGCCGCACTCGCTCAGGCAACGCAGGTGGTTCGAGACGTTGGGCTGCGAAGGGCCTGTTACTGTCACGATGGCGCTGACATGCAGCGGCCCCTGACGCAGCACCTGGAGGATCGCCAGACGCGATGGATCGGCCAGCCCACGGAACAGCTTGGCCTGGAGTTGAGAGGTGCGGATTACAGTTTCTGACGCCATGCACCTTGTTTAACAGCTCGACATATGGGTCGCCACTGATATGCTTCATCGTATCACCAGCTGCTGATATAACGGGTGTCATGACTGCCACCACCAGCTCCCCACCTGAAACCGTCCGTTACCGCGTCACCGGGATGGATTGCCCATCCTGCGCCGCCAAAATCGAGAAGGAGACTCGGAGGGTCGGCGGGGTGGAGGATGTGAAGGTGTCCATCGCCTCGCAGATCATGACGCTGCGCCTGGTGAATGGCGAGCGGTTGCCGGAAATCGAACGCGCGGTCGCCGGCCTCAGCTACCAACTCGACCGGCTGGACGTCGCCCGCCCCCAGGCGGCAAGGGATGACGATGACGACGAGCTGCCCAAGGACCTCAGCCACATCACACCCGGCCACAAGCAGGCGCTGTGGATCGTTGTGCTGCTCAATGTCGGCTACGGTGCGGGCGCCGTCACCCTCGCGTTCTGCTGGTCACACAGCCGTCGGCAGTTCTTCGAAATTCACCAGTCAAGCCAGTCGCCGATCGCCGGCGAGGTGCTCCGGCGGATAGCTGAGTTGTACCGCATCGAAGATGAGATCCGGGGGCAGCCGCCTGATGTCCGGCGGACGGTTCGTCAGGACAGAAGCAGGCCGAAGGTCGAGGCGCTCAAGGTCTACCTGGAGGAGCAATTGGCACGCGTCTCCGGGACGTTGGGGTGGAGGGCCCCCAACGCCGGTGGCCAAGGCGATCCGCTACATGCTGAGGCACTGGGCCGGCCTGTGCGTCTTCCTGAACGACGGCCGGGTCGAGCTGGACACCAACAGCATCGAGCGCCTGCATCGGATCGTGGCAACGACGCGGAAGAACGCTCTGTTCGCCGGGGCGGACTCCGGCGCCCGATCCTGGGCGATCTTCACCTCGCTGATCCAGAGCGCCAGGATGAACGGCCTCAATCCGTTCGAATACCTGAAGGATGTGCTCGAGCGCATCGTGTCCAGCGACGTCAAGGCCCATCAACTCGACTGTCTGCTACCGTGGACCTGGAAGACTCAGCAGGCCGGTCGCCAGACAGTTCAGGCAGCCTGATACAACTCCCGTTCAGGAAACCATCCCACCAGTGTCGCGCGCGACCATCCTCTCGGCAACGTGGTCAGCAGATGACGCTTACAGAAGATCCGCCTAATGTGGGGCCGGGCCTTGACCTGCTGGCGCCACCTGGGTTTGGAGGCTGCACAACACTCAGGGAGCATGACTTGGAAAAAGGGGCTTGGTGCTTGTGCACCGGGAGTGCGGATGGCCTGAACTTAACTGATTATTGAAGCCGACAAGGAAATCGCTACCTTGAAGTGCATCGGTGGTTGTTAGGAATTGTTGTGAAGGCAAAACCATGCTTTATGATCTCTGCTTCATTCTAACGGGTCCCTTTTTGGTCGTGCGGCGGCGCGGGCATCTTTCCGTCGGGCTTCCTCAACTGCCAGTCCGGCTGACCCTCCAGGTTGGTTCCGTGGCACGACGCGCAATGCTGGACATAGACGGCCTTGCCCAGCGTCACCTGGGCGGCATCGGTCGGATCGGCCCGGTCGCCGCCCGGCATCAGGATCCAGGCCACTGCGCCTCCGGCGACGAGGAGGGCCAGTGCGGCACTCCACATCCATATCACAGATCGATGCCGCGTCATCCGATCACGAACATCTGCGGTTCGCCGCTGTCGCCGAAGGTAGAGGTGACGAGTGGCCTTATCCTTGGTCCTTCCATGCTCGGTGAGCCGGCCGGTATGCCGAGCAGCGAGTTGCCCCAAATGGCAGAGCATTCTGCCAGCAGTCGCTTGACCGCCGAGGCGAAGACGTGGCTCTCGACCACATAGCCGTCAATCAGCATCATGCGGCAGCCAACGAGTTCCATCTGGGCGGCCTGACCGTCACGCGGGTTATCTCTCATTACGGCCTCGCGAAGTAAGCCTGGACGGCGTAGCTCTTCATCATCCGGTGGCTGTTGAAATAGCTTCCGATCTTGGACAGGGATTGTTTCATCATCCAAACCCACCGATCCCTGTCGCCGTAATAGAGGGGAAGCACGGTGCGCTCCAGCTTGACGTAAAGCTCCTCGGCGTCGTCACCTGCCGTGCCGAGCGCGGTGTCGCCGATCGCCCAGCCGGTCACACCCTCGATGCACGCTTCCAGCCACCAGCCGTCGAGCGTACTAAGGCACAGGACACCGTTCAACGCTGCTTTCATGCCGCTGGTCCCGGACGCCTCGAGGGGCGGCAGCGGGGTGTTCAGCCAGATGTCCGAGCCGGAAACCAGGGCGTGGGCGAACTCCATGTCGTAGCCGGGAACAAACGTCATCGGGATGTCGCCTGCTAGGTCGCGGATGTGGCCGTGGATCTCCTGGATCAGCTGCTTTCCCGGTTCGTCCCGCGGGTGCGCCTTTCCCGCCATGACCAGCTGGAATGGGAACAAACGACTGATCGAACGCAGACGCTCAAGGTCAGCGAACAGGAGATCCGGACGCTTGTAGGCGGTCATGCGCCTGGCGAAACCGATCAGGGGCCGCTCGGGCGTCATCGCCACTCCTGTTCTACGTTGTATCTCTTCAAGGAGGGCGTGCTTGGCCTCCTGATGCGCGGCGCAGACCTCGGTATTCGGCAACTGGTCCGCCCGGACAAGGAGCTCTGGTTCGAGGCCCCAGCCCGGCACGGCTCCATCGAGAAGACGGGCAAGGCCAGGGTGAACCCAGGTGGCGGGGTGAACTCCGTTCGTGACGGCCGAAATCCGATAGCCTGGGAACAGGTGTCTCGTCGTTTCCGCATGTCGTCGCGCGACGCCGTTGACGTAGCCGCTCAGGTTCAGAGCCAGCCTGGTCATGTTCAGGAGGTCCGGACCGCCCAGCAGCCGCAGCTGATCGATGCGGATGAAGTCGCCAAGGACACGTTTGACGTCCTCGTAGTCGAACCGGTCGTGTCCGGCCTCGACGGGCGTGTGGGTAGTGAACGCGCATCGTGCCCGTACATGGGCGACATCGAACAGGCACTGCGCACACAGGTCCTGGTCGAAGGGTGCGTCGGATGGGCAATCGTCCGGCCGCTCATTGGCGACGGGATTGGGGGTCCTTCGAAGAAGCTCGACGGCCAGGAGCGCTGCATGGCCCTCATTGAGGTGGTAGAACTCAATCTCGAAGCCCAGGGCGCGCAGCATGCGAGCGGCGCCGATGCCCAGGACCGTCTCCTGCCTCAGCCTGTGGACGGCATCACCGCCGTACAACCTATCGGTGATCCGGCGGTCATCGGCGTTGTTTTGATCGACATCGGTGTCCAGCAGGATAACTGGGACATCGCCCCCCAGGGGGCTTTCGACGACATGGAGCCAGGCGCGGGTCCAAACCGGCCGACCCTCGATCTCGACTGCAATCATCGCATCGAGCGGGACCGCCCAGTCTGCTGGAATCCATGGGTCCGGATGATCGACCTGCCGACCGTCCGGAGCGATCTCCTGCCGGAGATAGCCCTCTCTGCTCACCAGGGTAACGAGAACCACGGGCAATTCGAGGTCCGCGCACGAACGCGCCACATCCCCGGCCAGGATGCCCAGGCCGCCGCTGTAGGTGTGGATCTCAGGCTTGATCGCGATTTCCATGGAAATATAGGCAATCCGGGAACGTTCGATGAAGGGATCCAGGCCAGTCATTGCTTTTCTCTCTTACAGAAGCGACGTGGACGACCGACACCCAGCCGGATCAGGCGGAGAACCGATCGCCCGGTCAGGGGTCTAGAGCTTGACCGTTCGCAGGCGCAGCGCGTTGCCCACCACGGATACCGAACTCAGGGCCATGGCCGCGGCCGCGATGATGGGCGACAGGGTCCACCCGAACAGCGGATAGAAGACGCCCGCGGCGACCGGCACGCCGAGCGCGTTGTAGACGAACGCCAGGAACAGGTTCTGACGGATGTTGCGCATCGTCGCCCGGCTCAGGACCCGCGCGCGGGCGATGCCGGCGAGATCGCCCTTGACCAGGGTGACGCCAGCACTCTGGATCGCGACCTCGGTGCCGGTGCCCATCGCGACGCCGATGTCCGCTTCCGCCAGCGCCGGGGCGTCGTTGACGCCGTCGCCCGCCATCGCCACCACGCGGCCCTGTGCTTTCAGGCGCTTGACGACCTGGTTTTTGTCCTCGGGCAGAACTTCGGCCTCGACGTCATCAATGCCGAGCTTGCGGGCCACCGCCTCGGCGGTGGTCCGGTTGTCGCCGGTCAGCATCACGATCCGGACGCCGTCGGCCCGCAGCGTCTCCAGCGCGTGCGGCGTGCTCGCCTTGATCGGATCCGCGACCGCGATCACGCCGCCGGGCCTGCCGT
Source organism: Skermanella rosea (assembly GCF_016806835.2). NCBI lineage: Bacteria > Pseudomonadati > Pseudomonadota > Alphaproteobacteria > Rhodospirillales > Azospirillaceae > Skermanella > Skermanella rosea. Next base: position 5,870,845 of record NZ_CP086111.1, read on the forward strand.
CGATCGCGGCGAACAGGGCCGTGGCGCCCTCGCGCCGGAGGTCGTCGGCGCGCGCCTCCAGATCACCGAGGGTGATGCCCTGGTCCTGCATCATCCTCGCGTTGCCGAGGGCCACCGTTCGCCCGCCAACCTTGCCGACCACACCCTTGCCGGTGACGGAGTCGAAATCGACGACATCCTCCACTGGCACGCCCCGCTCCTTGGCGGAGGCGACGATGGCCGCGGCCAGGGGGTGTTCGCTGGACCGTTCCAGGCTGGCCGCCAGCGACAGGACGGTTGCCTCGTCCATGCCCGGGGCGGCGACCACCGCCGTCACCCGGGGCTTGCCCTCGGTCAGCGTGCCGGTCTTATCGACGACCAGCGTGTCCACCTTCTCGAACCGCTCCAGCGCCTCGGCGTTCTTGATCAGCACGCCCGCGGTGGCGCCTTTCCCGACGCCGACCATGATCGACATGGGCGTGGCGAGACCGAGCGCGCAGGGGCAGGCGATGATCAGGACCGACACGGCCGCGATCAGTCCGTAGGCGAAGGCGGGAGTCGGTCCCCAGATCGCCCAGGCAATGAAGGACAGGATTGCGATCACGACGACCGTCGGGACGAACCATCCGGAAACCACGTCGGCGAGCCGCTGGATTGGCGCCCGGCTACGCTGGGCCTCGGCGACCATGGTCACGATCCGGGACAGCATGGTGTCCGCACCGACCTTGTCGGCGCGCATCACCAGGGATCCTGTCTGGTTCACCGTGCCGCCGATCACCTTGGAGCCGGGTTCTTTTGCTACCGCCATGGACTCGCCGGTCACCATGGATTCGTCCACGGCGCTGCGACCCTCCAGCACCTCGCCATCGACGGGCACGCCCTCTCCGGGGCGGACCCGCAGCCGATCACCGACATGAACGACCTCGAGCGGCACCTCCTCGTCCTCGCCGTCTACTCGGATGCGGCGCGCTGCCTTCGGCGCCAGGTTCAGCAAGGCTTTGATGGCGCCACCAGTCTGCTCGCGCGCCCGGAGTTCCAGAACCTGCCCGAGTAGCACCAGCACGGTAATCACGGCTGCCGCCTCATAGTAGACTGATACCAGACCCTCAGCACTGCGGAAACCTGCCGGGAAGATGCCGGGCAAAAAGGTCGCGACGAGGCTGAACAGGTAGGCGACGCCCACGCCCAGAGCTATCAGGCTGAACATGTTCAGGCTGCGGTTCACGAACGACCGCCACCCCCGCTCCAGCAGCGGCCAGCCGGACCACAGGACCACCGGCGTTGCCAGCAGGAACTGCAGCCATAGGGATGTCTGAGGGGAGATCAGGGCGTGGAGCCCGAGACCCGGCAGATGGGCGCCCAGCTCCAGAAGGACCAGCGGCACTGTCAGGGCGGCTCCGATCCAGAACCGCCGGGTCATGTCCACGAGTTCGGGATTAGGTTCACCCTCGACGCCGCCCGTGACGGGCTCCAGGGCCATGCCGCAGATCGGGCAATTGCCCGGTCCTTCCTGGCGGATCTCCGGGTGCATCGGACAGGTGTAGATAACCCCCGGCTTCGGTGCGGGATGACCCGCCTGCTCCGCTGCGGCCGGTTTGGCCGCTGGTTTCAGGTACTGCTCCGGATCAGCGGCGAACTTGTCGCGGCATCGTGCGGAGCAGAAGTGGAAGATCTCATTCCCGTGCCGCGCGTGATACTCTGTTTGTTCGGGATCCACCGTCATGCCGCAGACGGGGTCCTTCACCGTCGCCCGGTTCACGTGACCGGCTTGATGCCCGGTATGATGATGATCATGGTCATGATGTTCATGGCCTCGATGCAGGTCGGTCATTGCCGCTCCTTATCAGATGCTTGATGCCGGCGGCCTGGGCTGGATACTCCCCTCTCGGGCCGTCGAACACTTGCTCTAGCCTCCACCTTCCAACGATTGGAAGGTCAACAGGATTTGCGGGGACGATTTGATCGACGTCAGGACTGCAGCGGCTTCCATGTTTTGCCGCCGTCCCGACTGGCCAGGATGACGTTCTTGTCGGTCACCGCGTAGAGCCTCTCGGGATCGGTAGGATCGGCCGCGAAGTGCAGCAGGACGGATTCGCCGAAACCGCTTCCGACCGTCTGCCAAGCCAAACTCGGCTCGGTGGTCCTGAGCAGGCCGATACCGACCTGGAATGCATAGACCGTGCCGTTCACGGTCGTCGCGACCATGGTCGCCGGTCGCTGGACCAGGGAGGCGGCTTGCCAGGTCCTGCCCGCATCACGGCTGATCATCAGGCCGCTGCGGGTGGCGGCGTAGACTGTATTCGGGTCCTTCCCGGATGCCGCGAGGTCGAATATGTCAGCGGGTGGCTTGCCCGCCATCTCCCAGATCTTTCCGCCGTCCCGACTGACCTGGACGCTCCCATAGTGGCCGTACAGGATGTTCGGGTCGGCTGCGCTGACATCCATGGAATGGAAGTCAACAGGGCCATTAACGCCTGCGGAAACCTGCCTCCAGGTCCTCGCGCCATCGCTTGAGGACAGAACGCCCAGGTTGCCGCCCCGTTCGGGATGGCCGCTGGCGAAGAACGATCCGGGCCGGGCCGGGTTGGGCGTGAAGCCCATGTAGTCGTTCCGATTGTCGGATACCCGGGTCGCCGTGCCATCCGGGTTGGTCACCCAGACGCCATGGTGGGAGGCGAGATACAGTCGTGACGGATCCGTTGCATCGACGGCGATCCCATGCAGGTGGGAAACCTCCGACAGCCTCACCGTCTCGGCGGCCCGCACCGGCCCGGCGAGAGCGGCACCGAGGAGCAGGGTCCCGGTTGCCGCGGCCAAAGCCCTGACAAACAGCCTGCGCTGCACATCATTCATAGTCGATTTCCTTGTTTGTTTCGGGCCGCGTATCCGTCCCAGCGGTTCCCTTGCGTACAGCTTCGTACCGTCACGATGGGTCATGTCCGGATCCCTGCGGGATGACCAGGCTTCAGGACGCTCCGTCGGATATGCCAGAAGCCGAGTCCGGGAATGACCAGCCACTGGGCGAGTGGCGTCAGGCCGGTTCCCAACCAGGGCAGTGTCGGCATCAGGTCCGAGTAGGACCAGGATCGGCGGATCTCGATGTTGAGCCACTCACTGAATACGGTGTAGCCGAGGCCCAGGATGACCGTCATGGCCGCGACGGGCAGAAAACCCTCGCGCGGCCAGGCCGGTCGTCCGCCGATCAGGAGCGCCAGCATCAGCGACATGGTTGCGATCAGTATGTCCCCGCCCGTGCAGTGGACGGCGGCGAAGACGATTTCTGCCGCCGTGCCGGTCTGCCAGAGCGTGTAGAGCGGCATGTGAGCGAACTCCCAAATGAGACTGCCCAGGGCGATCACCACCAGGTATCGGCGGATCGCCGAAAGCCAGTCATCCGGAGGCATCCACATGACGTTCATTTGCCGAAATCCCTAGGCACCCGCAGCCCCGCCCTGTCTCGGTCCAGCGGCATTCCGACCGCCGAGGCGTGGAAACCAGGCGGTGGTGACGGCGGCGTAACGCCCGTATTCGGCTCCGAACGTCCGGGCGGCTTCGCGCTCCTCGGATCGGGCCAGACGCACGTACATGAGAACGAGCAGCGGGAACATCGCGAGCGTCAGGATGGTCGGCCACTGGAGCAGGAAGCCGAACAGAATGGCGATGAAGGCGATGTACTGGGGGTGCCGAACATAGGCATAGGCGCCCGTCGTGGCGAGCCGGCGGTGTCGCTGCGCCTCGAAGAGCACCTTCCAGGCCGCCGAGAGCAGGATGAAGCCGCCCAGGATCACCAGGTTGCTGAAGACGTGGAGGACGTTGAAGTGCGGATTGCCCTTCAGGCCGAAGATCGTTGACCAGAGGTGACCGGCATCGTGCGACAGCAGGTCCAGACCCGGATAACGGGTCTGAAGCCAGCCCGAGAGTAGGTAGATGGTCAGCGGGAAGCCGTACATCTCGGTGAACAGGGCGACGATGAAGGCACTGAAGGCCCCGAAGGAGCGCCAGTCCCGCGGCGATTGCGGCTTGCCGAAACTAAAGGCGAAGATGATGAAAATGGCCGAGTTTAGGATGACCAGCATCCACAGTCCGTAGGCCGGGGCATCGTGGGTCATGGCGAGCCTCTCTCGTTCAGGTCGGCGTCATCACTCCGGCTGGCGCGGTCGCCGTGTCCATGCCCGCCATGCCCACCGTGCCCGCCATGCATGAACAGGTGCATCAGCGGGCAGGCCGCCAGAAGCAGCCACGGCAGCGCGCCGAAAACGTGAGCCGTGTGCTCTGTCAGCAGGAAGAAAGCCGCCACCGCCAGAAAGCCGAGCAGAACGACGCCGCTCCTCGAGCGCCACCATGAGCTTTCCGGCCGATGCGTCTCGGCATTCCGATTGGCGTAATCGTGCGTCATGATTGCCTCCCTTGGCTGGTCACATCGTTCCCATGGGGCCGGACAGGAGTTGGTCGGCGATCTTTCGCTGCTCATCGGTCAGCGCGGCATAGAGGGGCTTGGCAGCAACCGCCAAATCGTTGAGGCTGTTCAGTCGGGCTGAAAGTGCCTTCTGCTGGAAGGCAAGGCGCTCCGGCCATGAGGATGGCATGCCGCCTTTTGTCATCTGTTCATGCATCGACTGGTGAGTCCTGGCGCTCTCCCGCAGGATGTTCGCGAAGGCCTCCCACTGTGGTTTCTGAGCGTCCGTGATCCTGAGTTCCGTCTTCAGGAAAGCGATCCGGCCCTCGACATGCTCGAAGGGCATGCCTATGCCGTCCTGCCGGCCCATCATCATTTGGCGCATCATGGGCATCATCTGCCCCATGTTTCCCATCATTCCCATGTCGCCCATCATTCCCATGTTTCCCATCATTCCCATGTCGCCCATCATTCCCATGTCGCCCATCATGTTGGTCTGGCCGCGCGGCTGCTGAGTGCCTGGTTGGACGACCATGCCGCTGCCCATGCCTTGGCCGGTCCCGGGGGCGTTGCCGGCCTGACCCGCATTCGGCACTTCCCGGGGCTGTGCTGCGCCAGTGCCGTCGGGATGGTGGGAGGTATGGTCCTGATCGATGGTTTGTGCCTGGGCAGCCGCCATCATGGCGACCAGCGCGAAAACCGGCAGCATTGTACGGGTGAGAGACAACATCGTGTCCTCCATCTGTCATCTGGGTCGAGGCTGCCCCGAACGAACTCCACACGGAGCGCCCGGGAGACGAGTTGCAGCCACATGGACCGGGTCCGATATCCTTGACCAAACCGAAATTCAGGTTGGGCGCGGACGGACTCGTGGCGTCAGATGATCAGACGTGGAGGACGCTGGGCGGGAGAGCTGCCGATGCCCTCGGGTATCATGGGTGCGGGGAGATGGTTGGCCATAACCAAGCGCGGGACACTTACCGCGACAGCGTCCGTGATCAGGCCGCCGTGCATGGTGGCGCACTGCGCCACGCTACAGCAGACGCCGCCCTCGGGGAGGCCCTCATCGGCACAAGGAGCCTGGTCGCGGTCACGGGTGGCAGTCGTTTCGTCGATCGTCACAGCCGCCGCGTGCTCGTGCGGGGCCGCGGACCGGTCGTAAGGCACCAGGATGGCGTGGCTCGGGGCGGCGTAGACGAGCAGCGTCGCCAGCATAAGCAGGCACACCATCGCCGTCCTGAACGTCGCCCACGATCCACGCCACATGGCGATTACTTTCATTCCCACTCTGGTGAAGGTGCCGCAGGTTCAGGCACCAGCCGCTCCGGCAGGTTAAGACGATGAACCGGCACATGCAATATTACGGCGTTCCGGGACAACCGCATTGATCGAGATCAAGAAAGCGGTTGAGGGTGCAGCTTGCGCTTGAACCAGCCCGACTACTCACCTCGGCATCGACCGGTATGTTACGCCGTTGGGACCACGCCCCACCGCGAAGGTTGTCAGGACCCGCCGTGTCGCGGTGTCGATTACAGAGACGGTGCTGTCCACGATATTGGTGACGAGGACGACGGCTCCGTCATCGCTCAGGCTGACACCATGCGCTCCTTTTCCAGTGCGAATAGTATCGATGACGCGACCGGCGGCCACGCTGATCACTGAGACGGTGTCGGCCGGTTCGGCGTCCGTGCCCTGGTTGGCGGCGTAGACAAAGCGCCCATCCGGTGTGGCGTGGACCTGGATCGGGTTCCGCCCGACTTCGATCGTTCCGATCAGGGTCCGCGAGGCGGTGTCAACCACGGCGACACGGTTTTCATCGCGCAGCGAGACGTAAACACGGCCGCCGTTCGGGGTGAAACCGACCTGAACCGGCGTGGTGCCGACCGGGATCCGCGCCACTTCCGTGAGCGAATTGGTATCAATGACGGACAGGCTGCCGTCCTGAACGTTGGCGACGTAGACCTCGCGCCCGTTCGGGCTTATCCGAAGTCCATGCGGATAGCGACCGGTAGCGATCGTCTTGACCACCGACATCCGCGCCAGATCCACCACACTGACGGTGTTGTCGCCAGCGTTGGTCACGAATGCCCGCCGACCGTCCGGCCCAGGGACGACATGGGCCGGATGGGCGCCGACACTGATCTCCCCGACGGGACCTTTGGCTAGGAACGCCGCATCGAAGACCAGCAGCCGTCCCTTGGTCTCACCCGCATCATGTGTGGCTCCGCCATGGCTGTGTCCGTGACCGTCGGTGACCGGGGCGCCGACCGCCAGAAGCCGGGTGCCGTCTGTCGTGATTTGGACGTTATGCGGCGAGATCGGGATCGGAGTCGTCGTAACCCGGGTGGTGGCGAGATCGATCGCGCTGATGGAATTGCCATGCTCATCGGCGGTGTAAACGAAGCCTCCTTCAATCACCATGGGAGTTTGTGCGTGGGCTGTGCCGACGGCAAGCGTCGCCACGACTGCCGCGACAAGCGGCAGCAGGGACAGTCGCCTGACTTCGTGGTCGCGGCCGGGAAGCGTCCCTTTCGAGTTGCGAGAAAATTGCGGAAAGTTGATGCTCATGATCATCCTGTTCACGTTCGCTCAGGCCCGATACTCGATGGTTGTCATCATACCGGTAGCCATGTGGTGGTGATCCCGAACGGCTCCCTGCGGAGATGCCGGGGACTTAAAGGCTATGGCCACGGGTGGCTGGGTCCGACGTCCGTTGCCGAACCTTGGCGCGGGCGGACTCACTCGTGGCGTCAGATGATCCGGCGGGGAGGGCGCAGGGCGGGAGGGCTGCCGACGCCCTCGGACATGGCGGGAGCGGGCAGATTGCTGGACAGGTCAAGGTCCGGGATGAGCGTCTCGACAGCACCCGCGGTCAGACCAGCGTGCATGGTGGCGCACTGCGCCACGCTACAGCAGACGCCGTCGTCGAGGCGGTCCTCATCAGTGCAAGGGGCCTGGTCGTGGTCAAGGACGGCAGTGGTTTCGTTGGCCGTCGCGGTCACCGCGTGCTCGTGCGGGGCCACGGACCGGGCATGAGACATCAGGCTGGCGTGGCTCGGGGCGGCGTAGACGAGCAGCGTCGCCAGCATCAGCAGGCTCGCCATCCCCGTCCTGAACGTCACCCACGACCCGCGCCACATGTCGATTACTTTCAGTCCCACTATGGTGATGATGCCATTGAGCAGACACCAACCGCTCCGTCAGGCTGATGCGACGGGTTGGCATCGACACCATGATGGAGGTTTGGAACAGCCGCCTTGATCATGATCAAGGAAGCCGTACAGGCTGCATCCTGCTCTCGAGGCCCTGCCTCCGGGACAGTCAGGAGACCCATGGGAGCGTAATCAAGGCGCGCAGCCCGCCGGACGGGCGGTTCTCCAGGACCAGATCGCCGCCATGCCCCCTGATGACCGACCGGGCCACCGTCAAGCCGAGACCGAAGCCGCCGGTTTCCCTGTTGCGGGACTCCTCAAGACGGTAGAACGGGTTGAACACCGTTTCCAGTTCGCTGTCGGGGATGCCCGGACCCTCGTCGTCGATCGAGATCACCAGACGGTCCGGCAGAGTCTCCAGGATCACAGTGGCGGAGGCGCCATACTTGACCGCGTTCCCGGCCAGGTTCGCCAAGGCGCGCTTCAGGCCGATCGGACGGCATCTCATCGTTGCCCCGGTGGGACCCCGGAAACACGCCGGACGCCCCGCATCGGACAAGTCGTCACAGATGGTCGCCAGCAGCGCGCTGATATCGACCACCTTGGTGTCCTCCCGTCCTCCATCGTCCCTGAGAAATGACAGCGTGGCGGACACCATGGCCTCCATTTCGTCCAGCTGGGCCACGATGCGGTCACGCTCTTCGCCCTCTTCGATGAATTCCGCGCGCAGCCGGATGGTCGTGATGGGAGAGCGAAGATCGTGAGAGATGGCGGCAAGCATCTGTGTCCGATCCGTTACCAGGGTGCGGATCCTGCCCTGCATCTCGTTGAACGCCATGGCAGCCTCCCGCACCTCTTCCGGCCCATGAACCGGCAGGGGCGGCGCTGTCACATCAACCCCGAGCCGCCGCGCCGCGCGGGCGATGCTCCTGAACTCGGCGGTGCAGACGCGGACCAGATAGATGGAGACGGCCAGGATGGCGAGCGACATCAACGTGGTCGGAACGATGAAGTGCCGGTCCTGCCTGTCCAGGGTGCTCAGTGCCGTCGCCCGAGCGTTGATCCAGCTTCCGTCGGGCAGCCTTGTCGATACCAGCAGAACATGGTCGGCGCCGTGTCCCTCCGCCGCGTAGGCGACGCGCAGGCCGTTGCCGTGGATCCCGGGAACCAGCTGCTGCAGGCGTCGCACCAGCATGTCGAGTCGGTCGTCTCGGGCGGACGCCTCCTCGACCAACGGAATGGCGCTCCAATGGGTGGTGAGGCCGCGGCCGGACAGGGAATGCGCGGCACTCTCGCGCTCCTCGGGCGGCAGGGCCATGACGGCTTGTTTGACCGCAGCAATCCGCTCGGCCGCGACCCGCTCATCAGCCAGGTCTGCCTGATACGACAGGTAGGATTGGTACCAGACCATGCTGAGCAGGTGCGACAGAGCCAGTGCTACCAGCAGGATCGCCACGGCACGGCCGACGATAGTGTTTGGCGCCATCAATTGCAGAGCCGCCACCACCCTCGCCATCAAGCTCGCTCGACATCCGCGGTGAGAACATAGCCGGACCCCCGTATCGTCTTGATGAGTGGCCTGGAAGATGTGTCGTCACCCATCTTATGCCTGAGACGGCTGACCTGGACATCGACGCTCCTGCCGTAGCCGTGGATGCGGTTTCGCGCGAGTTCCAGCAACTGGTCGCGGCTCAGCACCTGGCCGGGCCGCTCCAGAAAAGCGAGAAGCAGGTCGTACTCGGCGCCCGTGAGGGTGACCAGGGCTCCGGGCGGGGATGTCAGCTCCCGCCGGACGAGGTCCAGAGCCCATCCGGAAAAACGGTACTCATGCGGTGCCTTGACGATGTCGGAGTGAGAGCTGGCCGTGCGGCGAAGAACGGCCCTGATGCGGGCGAGGAGTTCTCGGGGGTTGAACGGCTTCGGGAGGTAGTCGTCGGCTCCCACCTCCAGGCCGACGATCCGGTCAGTTTCCTCGCTCATCGCCGTCAGCATGATGATGGGGATGTCGGGGTTCCCGGCCTCGGGCGATCGAAGTTCGCGGCAGAGCTTGAGCCCGTCGTCCCCGGGCAGCATCAGATCGAGGACGATGAGGTCGAAACGGGCGGCCTCGAGGGCCCGCCGCATCTCGGCTCCGTCCCGACAGGCGGTCGATCGGAATCCATGTCGCTCCAGGAAGCGGCCGAGCAGATCCCGGATTTCCTGATGGTCGTCAACAATAAGGATGTGGGCTGCGGTTTCCATGACATCTAGATAACACCTAGATGGGTGCTCTGATGCAGGCTCTTCTGCTTCAAAGAGTTTCTGTTTGTTACGAAGTGTTACAAGTGAGCCTGGGCGCGAAACGGCTAGACGATGTGGAATGTTTGAAGGGCACCAACCGGATGAGGAAGCCGTCATGAACATGGCCACGTGCTCAGACATTCTTGAAGGAGTTATCTGAACGAGATCATGTCCTTACTGAAAGCATCTTCTGTTTCGGACGCTGGAACGATATACGCGCTAGATCGCACCTCTATTACGGCTGGAAAGAAGAGGCGCTATGTTGGGTCAAGCCTTTACGTCAAACATTGGGAGAACATGAGATGCTAGCTCGCGAGATGATCGGAACACACCCTGAAGTAAAGGGGAACATCAATGATGCCCTGATCCGCTGCATCGAGGAGTGTTACTCCTGCGCCCAGACCTGCATCTCGTGCGCGGATGCCTGCCTCGCTGAAGACATGGTCAAGGAGCTTCGCCAGTGCATTCGGCTCAACCTTGACTGTGCGGACATCTGTGCTGCCACTGGATCGGTTGCGACTCGCCGTACGGGGTCGAATGAAGAACTGATCCGCTTGACGCTGCAAGCCTGCGCGGCCGCTTGCCGTATCTGTGGTGCTGAATGCGACAGCCATGCATCGATGCACGAGCATTGCCGGATCTGCGCGGAATCCTGCCGACGCTGTGAGCAGGCTTGTCAGTCAGCACTTCAGAGCATGGCCGCCTGATCGACTTGAGCGACCTCGTGGGGCCGTTCTCTGCGGGTTGCTCATCCGAGAGAAGACCGCACCCGGACCGGTTGCCGGACGGCGGACGAGGCCTTGTTCGGCAACGTCGTCACTGGTTCGAAGGCTCCGCACCGGCGGGTTGAACGGACAGGCGAGTATGGATCAAGTCTGGCAGCCTTGTACACCGGTGCCGGCATGCTGTGGCAGGCGCTCCAGGCATTTATCGTAATTAATTGTAAGGCGCATCAACCAGGGAGAATGAGCCTCATGCAGATGTCTTACTGGCGCTTCGCCGCAATGATCGCGACCTCAACCATCGTCATGTACGGCCTGATGTACCTGAATACCTATTCGTTCGAGCATATTTTCTGGAGCGAGACCCGCGCCTGGATGGCCCTCGTCATGGGGGCAACCATGTCCGTCATCATGCTCGGGTACATGCTCGGCATGTACAGGAATCGGACGATCAACCTCGTCATATTCGGAGGATCCATCGCGATGTTTGCCTTTGCGCTCTGGATCGTGCGCAGTCAGGCGACGGTGGATGATGTTGACTACATGAGGGCGATGATCCCACACCATTCGATCGCTATCCTGACAAGCGAGCGTGCGCAGATCACCGATCCACGAGTCCGTAAGCTCGCGGACGAGATCATCGAGGCGCAGGAGCGTGAAATCGCGGAAATGAAGTCTCTCGCTGCCGACCTGGAGGCGCGGGAATGATCGGTAAGTTCTTTCCCCGGGTCAGACCGGCACCTTTTCGTCAGATACTCGTACCCAGGCTGCTCGCGGGGTGCGGTCACAACGACGCACCGGATGACGGCTTGGAAGCCGTGCGAGCATCTGGAATTGCGAGGCTCGTGGCCGCGGAGGAAGCACTCTCGGCGGAGCATGAGCAACTCCGAAGAATAATCTTGACCTTCCAGCAGTGGGAAACCCGAGGCTGAGGCCATTATCCACGGAGGAGATGATCATGCTGAAGCTCAAAGTCGAGGGAATGACCTGTGGCCACTGCGCCCAAACCGTCACCAAGGCGGTCGAGGCCGTGCCCGCGGTCGAACGCGCTCTTGTGGATCTGAAGGCCGGCGAGGTGACTATCGAGGGCAGCGCCGACGAGCGCGCGGTTCGACAGGCCATTGAGGACGCCGGATACGACGTCCGCAACGCCGCGTAAAGGCATAGTGATAAGGCTTCCGGATGATCAGCATGATCATCCGGAGACCGAAAACCCGACAGATCAATGCCATAGGCATTGGTTGGAAGGTCATACCGACCGTTGGAACCGTTTCGGCATGACAAGGGAGCTGAGGTGACGCTGCGCGTTCCCAGGCTGCTCCGTTTCGGATGGGAACCGAACATCCGCGAAGGTTGTCCCGACGGCTGGCGGCTCCTGCTGGTTTTTGAACAGTGTCAGGGAGAGAGACGATGATGATCAGTTACACGCTACGGACCAGCGCTTTCGCCGCCCTTGCGGTGGGCTTGGCCGCCTGCTCCAGCGGAACAGCCCAGGCGCCACGGACGGCTTCACCGACCAGCCAGAGCGGGGCCATGGGCACCTCCGGCATGGGGCAGATGGACCACTCGCGCATGGGTCAGATGGATCACAACCAGATGATGCAGCACTGCCGAGCCATGATGCAGGGTGGCGGATCCGGTACGGCGCAGGGTGGCGGCATGGCGCACGGTGGCGGCGCCGGGAATTCCGGTGGCATGGGCCAGATGGATCATGCCCAGATGATGCAGCACTGCCGAGAAATGATGTCTCAGTAGTACGAGGGCGACGTACTGGCCCGCCGGCAGGATCAAGGTGGGCCAAGTTTTGCGTCCGTTGCGAGCACGGGAAGCGGCCAGCGCGAGCATTGCGCTGGCCGTTTTTTGTCAATTTGGCTACTGCCCTGGAGTTGCCACCGGTGAAACGCTCGATCAAGAAATCCTCTTGACCTTCCAACAGCTGGAAGGCCCATCTACATCTGCAGTTAGGGAGAACAGGAGCCATTCATGGCTTATGCAACTGCAAGGGAGCCGGTCGCGCCGCAGGAGCAGGTCGCGTCCGAAATAGATATCGGGATCGGTGGGATGACCTGCGCGTCGTGCGTCGGGCGCGTCGAGAAGGCCATCCGCAAGGTGGAGGGCGTCACGGACGTGTCCGTGAACCTCGCGACCGAAAGGGCGCGCGTCGCCTTCACCGATCCCAGACCGAATACTCAGGGCGTCGTCGATGCCATCGCCAGGGCGGGCTACGAGCCCGCTAAGGCTGAATTCGACCTCCGGGTCCAGGGCATGACCTGCGCATCCTGCGTCGGCCGGGTTGAGAAGGCGCTGAAGAGGGTGCCAGGCGTCTCCGACGCCGCCGTGAACCTCGCCACCGAGCGTGCGCACGTCACCGGACAGGGCATCGATGCTGCAGCCCTGGTCGCGGCTATCGAAAAGACGGGTTTTCAGGCCACCTCAGTCACCCAGGACAAGGCGACCACCGGGGCGCCGGACGAGGCGCAAGTGCGGAGCCGCCGTGAACTTCGCCACGTCCTGATCGGTGCGGCACTGTCGCTTCCCCTCGTAGCCGGCATGATCGGCGATCTCGCCGGTTATCGCATGATGCCGCCGGGCTGGGTCCAGTTCCTGCTGGCCACGCCCGTGCAGTTCTGGCTGGGCTGGCGTTTCTACAAGGCGGCATACAAGGCCGTGCGGGCAGGCACCGGCAACATGGACCTGCTGGTCGCCATCGGCACCACCGCGGCCTGGGGTCTCAGCGTTTACATGATGCTGACCGCGCATCCTGAGCACGGCATGCCGCACCTCTACTTCGAGGGTTCGGCCGTTCTGATCACCTTCGTGCTGCTGGGCAAATGGCTTGAGACCCGCGCCAAGGGACAGACGGCCGCGGCAATCCGCGCCCTGATGGATCTCCGGCCGGACACCGCCCGGGTGCGGCGGGACGGCACCGAGGTCGAGGTGCCGGTCGATCAGGTGAAGCAGGGCGACGTCGTGGTCGTCCGTCCCGGCGAGCGCATTCCGGTGGACGGCAAGGTGCTGGAGGGCGCCGGCAGTGTCGATGAAGCCATGCTGACCGGAGAGCCGCTGCCGGTCGAGAAGACAGTCGGCGTTAAGGTCACCGGCGGTTCCATCAACGTGGACGGCCTGCTCGCGGTGGAGACCACGGCGGTCGGCTCCGAGACCATGCTGTCGAAGATCGTGCGCATGGTCGAAGGAGCCCAGGCATCCAAGGCGCCGATCCAGCGCACCGTTGACCGGGTCAGCGCGGTGTTCGTGCCGATCGTCCTCGTCATCGCCGCGGTCACCTTCGCGGCCTGGTGGAGCGTTTCGGGCGATGCGGAAACCGCCATCATCACCGCCGTCTCGGTGCTAGTCATCGCCTGTCCCTGCGCGCTGGGCCTCGCGACCCCGACGTCGATCATGGTCGGCACCGGTGCCGCGGCCCGGCACGGCATCCTGATCAAGGACGCCGAGGCGCTGGAGCGGGCCCACGCCGTCACGGTCGTGGCTTTCGACAAGACCGGCACGCTGACCGAGGGCAAGCCTCGGGTGACCGACATCATCCCGGCGGAGGGCCTGGACCGCGCCGCCCTGCTTCGGCTGTCCGCCTCGCTCCAGCAAGGCAGCGAGCATCCGCTGGCGCGCGCGGTTCGTGAGCTGGCCGAGGCGGAGAGTATCGCTCCGGCTGCCCTGACCGACTTCAAGGCACTCGCCGGGCGCGGCGTATCCGGCTCGGTCGAGGAACGCTCGGTACAGTTCGGCACCAAGCGTCTGATGGCGGAGAGCGGACTGGAGGATGACGTTCTGGGGGGCAAGGCGGCGGAGCTCGAAGCGTCGGGCCGGACAGTTTCCTGGTTGGCCGAGATGGCTCCTGAGCGACGTGTGCTGGCGCTGGTGGCGTTCGGCGACACGGTAAAGCAGGCGGCTCGCGAGGCCGTCCGGGCGCTGCACGAGCAGGGCATCGAAGCCGTTATGGTCACGGGCGACAGCAAAGGCGCCGCCGAGGCCGTCGCGCGGGATCTGGACATTGATCGGGTATTCGCCGAGGTCCTGCCGGGTGACAAGGCCGACGTGGTGGCGACTCTCAAGCATGAGGGCAAGGTCGTCGCGATGGTCGGTGACGGCATCAACGACGCCCCAGCGCTGGCGGCCGCCGACATCGGTATCGCCGTGGGAACCGGTACCGACGTAGCGATGGCGACTGCCGGGGTGACCCTGATGCGTGGCGATCCGGTGCTCGTCGGCGGCGCGATCGACGTGTCCCGGCGCACCTACGCCAAGATCCGCCAGGGCCTGTTCTGGGCCTTCATCTACAACCTGGTCGGCATTCCGCTGGCCGCGATGGGGTTCCTGAGCCCGGTGCTGGCAGGGGCCGCCATGGCGCTGAGTTCCGTCAGCGTCGTCCTCAACGCGCTCACGCTGCGCGGCTGGAAGCCCCGGGGTACTTGAGAGGAGTGGTCATGAACATCGGCCAGGCGGCCAAGGCGTCCGGTGTGAACGCCAAGCTCATCCGCTATTACGAAAGCATCGGGTTGATTCCCGAGGCGGGTCGAACCGCCTCGGGGTACCGGGTCTACACCCCGCACGAGGTGAACATCCTACGGTTCGTGAGGCGTGCCCGCACGCTGGGATTCAGCATCGAGCGCATCCAGCAGCTCGTCGGCCTGTGGCGCGACAAGGACCGGGCGAGCGCCGAGGTCAAGCGGATTGCGCTCGACCATGTCGCCGAACTCGAAGTCAAAATTGCCGAAATGCGGGCGATGAGCGACACACTCCAGGAACTTGCCGACGCCTGCCAGGGTAACCATCGGCCGGACTGCCCTATCCTGCGGGATCTCGAGAACTCCGCCCCTCGATTGGCACGGGGGAATAGTCGCCTCCCGTTCGAAGGAGTGGCGGGGGCAAATCAAGCTCCATGATCTCTGTGGGAACCTGAGGGCGGTAGGCTGGGATGCCAACATAGCTCACCAAGGCGGGGCCGTTCGGTTGGTCAGATCCAAAGGGCAGACATCCGGAAATTGCTGCGGTCGCATAAACACCCCGATGGGATGCATCATAGACCAGGGAGCAACATGCTTGCCGTGACACTTCCCTGAAGAAGCGGGCTGGGGTCGCCCAGCCCGCCTTGGCATGTTTATCAGGCTACGAAGAGGTAGTCCCTAGCCGGATTTGACGAAGCTGTCTCATCGTTCTGGAAGATGTACTCCGAACCCGAGGCAGTGATTGTGGGATCGTTCTCGAAGCGCCCACGGAGTCCGTCGTCGGCGTTGAACATGAAATCGTCCTGCGCCATCTGGCTTTTAGTAAGCCCAGTGAGGAAAATGGATCCATCGATTTCCGAGTCGGTATCGGTGTTCCAGCTAACCAGCACACCGCTGTCGCCATCTCGAGCCGTGTCCGCCACAGTCACCTCATCCGGCAGGATATCGCGGAAGGCAATGTGGTCGAAAGCGCCCGGACCTGCGTCGAACCCGCCAATCACCACATCGTCGCCACTATCGGGTGCGACGATGAAGGCATCCGCACCGTCTCCTCCATCCAGCTTGTCGTTGCCCATGCCACCCTCGAGCATGTCGTGGCCAGCACCAGCGTATAGCGCATCATTACCAGCGGCGCCCATCAGGTTGTCAGCCATCATGCCACCGTGGAGTTCGTCGTTGCCGTCCTCGCCCTTCAGATCATCCTGTCCATCGCCACCGTTGAGGGTGTCGTTTCCCTTACCACCCCATAAATCATCATTCCCGCCTTCGCCGAAGAGAATGTCATCGCCTGCTCGACCGATGAAATAATCGCGATCGGAGGTACCTTTGAACGTGTCTGCGTTATCGCTACCGATCCTCACGGCAACGTCGTCAAAATTGAAGGCCTTCCTGGCTTTATCCTCGTCTCCTGGTTGCGGGGGCTCTGCTTGGTTGCCTTCATTCTTGATGAACTCAGTAGCCGTGACCTGATTGGCATCAGCATCGGTTGGGGTGATGACCTTGCGGTCGTCGGTGAACATGAAATCGTCCTGAGCAAGATCGGTTTTCAGGAGACCCCGCAGCAGAACTGAGCCCTCGCCTTCGTTCCAGCTGATCAGCACGCCGTCCTTCGTGTCCTGAAACCGAAGTTCTTCAGGTTCTACATCCCGCAACGCCAGGTGATCGAGCATGCCGGGTCCGGCTGCAAAGTCCTTGATGGTGTCGTGACCGCTATCCGGAGAAACTACGAAAGCATCACCACCCGGCCCGCCGGCAAGAACATCATCTCCCTCACCACCCTCAAGGTCGCCGTGCCCGGCTCCCTCCCGAAGATGGTCGTTGCCGGTGCCGCCGCGCAGGGTGTCGGCCTCAGGGCCACCCTTGAGGCGGTCATTGCCGGCACCACCATCAAGATGATCCATGCCGGCCTTCCCTGTCAGGCGGTCGTTTCCGCGGCCGCCTAACAGATCATCGTCCATGGTACCACCGGAAAGGCGATCCCTGCCACCGCGACCAAATACGATATCCATGTTATCGGAACCGAAGTACTTGCTCTTTCCTTCAGTTCCAATGTAAAGAGTAACATCGTCAACGGTAGGGCGGGTTTTTTCCTGGTGCATGCTGTCCTTGCCAGTGTGGCTTGCCTCGGCTTCCATGGGGTCATCCTCTCGTCATGTTATTATGAAAAGCGCTGCTGAGTATTATTGATATTCTCTCAGTAGCAGTGTCCGCCAAGATCTGTGCGGCTCATCGCTGGACATGCGTTCTTTCCAGTGCGCTTGTGGAGTCAGCAGGGTGAACTCTACTCCTCAGGCTTTGGTTCCCGCACCGGGTAGTCATGTTACATTTCGTAACATTAGCAAAACCGAGGGAGATTCTGATTTATCTTAAATCATTGACTTCGTTTCAGCGCGTCAGTAGTTTCGCGCGTCAGCACCGTTGTCTCAGATATTATCCTATCGGAAGTGCCCTCCGGACAGGCACCAACCTCAACGACCGCCTACTGCCCGCCACTCAGACCTTGGGTTCGCTGTTCAACTGACAACTCCCATAGATGGCTATGTTTTCCGAGCTCTAACAGGCCCTAGTGAACATGGATCGAAGTACTTCTGCTCCAACCTGTAAAGTGCAGCGTTATTGAAAACTCATCTCCAGAATGGAGAGCTTTCCGCAGAGGGTGAAGCACATAATGGAGGTGAGAAGTTGTAAGGTCTAATGTTTCTTCTGAGCGAATGCCTATTGATTGCAGAACCGACGTTTCTCTGCTGCCAACACGCGCGACAAGCTCAGTGTTTTTGGCCACTGGGGTTGATATGCCAGTAAGATGTAGGCCTGTGCGGCTGTTGTTTATGATTCGAAATCTTACTTTTGACCGACCACCTTTCTCGGCCGGAGTTGCGGTTCCAGCTTCTATACGTATGTCGCCCAGCTCTGCCGGCTCATCGGCCAACGCGGGGTGCATCATGACCATCATCAAACCCCCCAGAGCCCAAGCAGCAATCCGGAGGGGCAGAGACTGTTTCACTAAAATCTCAACCACTTTGCCGAAAACTTTTCTTAGATCTGGATTGCTCATGAAGGATCTGACTGCGGCTATCATCGATTTTCATCCTGGTGTTTGAAGCCGGGCATCCAACCGGAGTTCACTCATTTTGAAGAATTTTCAGTTTTTTGTTTGTATTGCTGCTGCGAGACTTACCTATAGCAGGACAGGATTGTCTTGTTGATTTCGAAATGTTACGAAATATTGCAAATGGTGCATGCCTCGAATTCTAAACAAGATGATAGTGTCCAGGTCGAGGTGTTGGGCCTGAGCATCATCTGCAACATAGACCACCTCAGGGGGTAACAATGCCACCCACCGGGATAAAAGCGCTCTTGCAACCAGTTCTGACTGGTGCGATATAAACGGGAGATCGGGCATCGCCCGTGGGCATGGAATGACAGTGGGCATGCGCTTCACACGCTTTCTAGCGGCTGTACTGTTCGGTCTCCTCCTTGGCTGGGGAGGCGTGGCCATGCCTGATGCCGCGATGGCCGACATGTCCCACCACGATATGCCGATGGGCGAAGAGCCTGCGGCCGACTGCGACGAGCAGCCGGGGCACAAGAGCCACGATAATCATCAGCACCAGGGCGACCAGGAAGACCCTTCTAAGCTCTCTCACGGAGGGTGCTGTGTGATGGTCTGTAGTAGCGTAGCGGCCTTGGAGCCGAGCTATCTGCAGGTAAAGCCCATCGAGTGGGTGCCCGCTCGTCTGCAGATCGTGAGTGACGATTTGCTCAGGAAGCGCTCCGTACCTCCCTTGCGCCGCCCTCCCAGGACCTCGATCTGAGGCCCTCTGCCCGCGGAGTTGCACGGGCCTGAGGCTTTGCAGCGCTCATCCCCGTAAGTGGGACGCACTGCAACCAGCGCATCGATCCAGCTCAAGATTCCTGACCGGGAACGGTTAACCTGCGATGCCCCAGCCGCGCACGCCCTTCGCGTGCCCGTGCCTTACCGGCTCGCCGACCCTCATCCCGTTGCTTGATCTCAAGGCTGGTCGGTCGCTGCACGTTTCGACTCAATTCCTTGCCTTCCTGGCCATCCTTGGCTGGGAGCCGCAATCTTCCTGGCTTTCGCCCGCCTCGGCGAGGCCAGAGACAGAGGACACTCGACATGCGTCTGAACTCTCGCATTCTGAACGCCATCGCCGCCCTGATGACTGGGGCCAGTCTCCTTGCCACATCCGGCATCGCTCTGGCCGACGCCGGTCACAAACATGGGATCGGCGAGCCTGCGAAGGCTTCGGCCGCCAAGCGGACCGTGCAAATCGAACTGGGTGACAATTTCTACAGTCCGGAATCCGTTCAAGTGAAAGCCGGGGAGACGGTCCGCTTCGTTCTCAAGAACCAGGGCGAGTTCCTGCACGAGTTCAATATCGGCACGGCCGCCATGCACGCCTCCCATCAGAAGGAAATGGCCATGATGATGGAGCACGGCATGCTGACGCCGACAGGTATCAACAAGAACATGAGCGGTATGGACCATTCCAAAATGGGAATGGCCGAGATGAAACATGACGACCCGAACAGCGTCCTTGTCGAGCCCGGTCAGACCAAGGAACTGACCTGGAAGTTCACCAAGGACACCGCCCTAGAGTTCGCCTGCAACATACCCGGCCACTACGAGTCCGGGATGGTCGGCAAGGTCGAGTTCAAGCGTTGAAGGAAGGGCACATGCACACTGCACGGCGCGGCCTTTCCCGCCGCGACGCCCTCAAGCTCGCCGGAGCGGCGGGCTTGGCGGGCATCATCACGGTCTATCCTGGGCGCCGCGTCTTCGCGGCCGCAGACCAATCGCTCAACTTGGCAGTCGAACGGACCCGCATCACCATCGACGGTGAAACCAGTAGCGCCATCTCCATCGGCGGTTCGATACCAGCGCCCACGCTGCGATGGCGCGAGGGCCAGGAAGTGGTTATCTATGTGACCAACCGGCTGGATGAGGGAACCTCAATTCATTGGCACGGGCTCCTGCTCCAGGGCGTCATGGATGGGGCTCCCGGGTTCAATGG
Source organism: Skermanella rosea (assembly GCF_016806835.2). NCBI lineage: Bacteria > Pseudomonadati > Pseudomonadota > Alphaproteobacteria > Rhodospirillales > Azospirillaceae > Skermanella > Skermanella rosea. The sequence continues at coordinate 5,890,870 of NZ_CP086111.1, forward strand.
TTTCGTGCCAATTGGTCCCGGCGAGACCTACACCTACCGCTTCAAGCTGCGCCAGGCGGGCACCTACTGGTACCACAGCCACTCCGCCTCGCAGGAGCAGGAGGGCATGTACGGGGCCATCGTGATCGAGCCCGCCGGGCGTGATCCCGTCCGGGCCGACCGCGACTACGTGGTTCTGCTCTCCGACCACACGCCGGAGGACCCCGAAAACGTCCTGCGCAAGCTCAAGGTCAGTGAGGGCTATTACAACAACAATAAGCGTACCCTGATCGACTTCTTCCGGGACGCCCGGCGCGATGGCCTGGGAGCTACGATCAACGATCGCCTCGCCTGGGGCGAGATGCGCATGGACGCCACCGACCTCGCCGACGTGACCGGCTACCAGTTCCTAGTCAACGGCAAGGGGCCGCGGGATAACTGGACGGCTGTCTTCAATCCGGGTGAGCGGGTGCGTCTGCGGATCATCAACGGTTCGGCCATGTCGATCTTCGACGTCCGCATCCCTGGACTGCCAATGACCGTGGTTTCTGCCGACGGGCAGAACGTGGTGCCGGTGAAGGTCGATGAGTTCCGCTTTGGCGTTGGGGAAACCTACGACGTCATCGTCATGCCCACGGAAGACAAGCCTTTCACCTTCTTCGCCGAATCGATCGACCGCACGGGCTTCGCCCGGGCGACGATCGCGACCCGCGAAGGGGTGGAAGGCGACATCCCCGAGCGGCGCCCCCGCGCCATCCTGACCATGGCCGACATGGCGATGGCTCCCGGTATGGACCATGGCTCGATGGCGGGCATGGATCACAGCAGTATGCCCGGAATGGATCATAGCGCCATGCAGGGTATGAACCATGGCAACATGCCTGGAATGGACCATGGTGCCATGCAGGGCATGGATCATAGCGCCATGCAGGGAATGGATCACGGCAATATGCCTGGTATGGACCAGGGCAGTATGCCGGGCATGAACCAGGGTAAGGCGGGAAGCAAGGATCAGGCGGTGGGCTGGGGCGATGCAGGTACACCGCCCGGTGCCAAGGCCCTCTCCTACGCGGATCTGAAGGCACTTTCCAAGGCCAAGGATCTGCGTGAGCCCTCCCATGAGATCGAGGTCCAGCTGACGGGCATGATGTCGCGCTACATCTGGACTTTGAACGGGGAGAAGTTCGATGAGGGAGCCCCGATCCGGGTAGCCTATGGTGACCGTGTCCGGATCCGCTTCGTGAACACGACCATGATGGCCCACCCGATGCACCTGCACGGGATGTTCGTGGAGATTGAAAACGGCCAGACGGATCGGATGCCCAAGAAGCATGTCGTGCTCGTCCCGCCGGGCCAGGTCACGACGGTGCAGCTGACTGCGGACGAGCCCGGTGAGTGGCCCTTCCACTGTCACCTCCTCTACCACATGGCCTCGGGCATGATGACGCGCTTCATCGTCGAACCCCGCACGGCAAGCCTCTGATCCAGGAACGACGGATGACAATGACGACAATGGTCCCGCACAGGGCCGCCCTCATGGCCGGGGCCATCCTGCTGGCGATTTCGGCGGGCTCGGCCCGGGCCGCCGAGGAGCAACCGCCCGAGCAGTTCCACGAGGAGCCGCCGGTTGTCGGGACGCTTCTCATCGACCAGTTCGAGCACCGCTGGCGGGACGGTGAGAACTCGATCAACTGGGACGCTCAGGGCTGGGTCGGCGGAGACACCAACAAGGTTTGGTTCAATGCCGAGGGCAGCAAGCCCGTCGATGGGGAGGTGGAGGAGGCTGAATTCCAGCTTCTCTACAGCCGCATGACGTCGGAGTTCTGGGACGCGCAGATTGGCATCCGCCACGACGTAAGGCCACAGCCGCAGACGACCTACGGCGTGATCGGGTTCCAGGGCGTGGCCCCGTACTTCTTCGACGTGACCGCCCAGCTGTTCGTCAGCGAGGACGGCGACTTCAGCGCCCGCCTGGAGGCCGAGTACGACCTGCTCATCACGCAGAAGCTCATCCTCCAGCCGGCCGCCGAGGTCAACGTCTCGGCGCAGCGGGTCCGCGAGCTTGATGTCGGTCCCGGCGTCAACGACGTGGAGCTGGGACTGCGCCTGCGCTACGAGGTCGTCCGCGAGTTCGCCCCCTATATCGGCGTGAACTGGGAGCGGAAGCTGGGCGAGACCGCCGACATTGCCCGCGAGCACGGCGAGGATCCGAGTGACTTGTCCCTGGTGGCGGGCGTGCGCTTCTGGTTCTGAGGCACTGGGGCGGTCATTGCGGTGGCTGCCCCAACTTCCTGCCGGTGGCGAAGAGGGGAGATTCACAAGGATTGGCCTTACGGTACTTCGTTTGCCTCGTCATTGGCGGCCTGCTTCTGGCAGCATTGTATGGGGCGCTTACGGACCCGTCACCCCTTGAGGGCGCCGTTAATGCCCTTGTTGTGGCAGCGGTCATTGGCCTGCCGCTCGCTGTGTATGAGACCCATCTTCGCTGGCTCGTTCCTTCGGCGACGCGCCGTTGGCCGTTTGGTTGGCTCGTCCTGATCAAGTCTGCCGGATACACTGTTTGGATCCTACTCGGCACCAAGATTGGCGCGCGCCTGACACATCATTCCGATGGCCCAGCACTGGTCGATCTCTTCGTCCATCGGGAAACGGTGGTGGTGGCGATGCTCGCAGCCATTGTGGTCAATATCCTGTTCGCCGTGAATAAGCTTCTTGGTCCCGGTATGCTGTTTAACTTTCTCATTGGGCGTTACCACCGGCCGCGGCGCGAAGAGCGTCTCTTTCTTTTCCTGGATATTTGTCACTCGACCACCATCGCCGAGCAGATTGGCGATCTCAAGTTTCACGCCTATCTGGACGATTTTTTCCGAATGGTCGGCCGTGCAACACGCGATTGTGGTGGCGAGGTGCATGATTATATCGGCGATGAAGTTATCGTGACTTGGTTCCTAGACGGGAGTGCCGTTACCGCCCTAGACTTTTTCCCCGTGCTCGCGCAGAGATTGGCAGCCCGCCAGGTAGAGTTTCGTCGGACGTACGGCTATGAGGTCGCCTTTCGAGCTGGCCTGCATCTCGGCCCTGTGGTGGCCGGCGAGGTCGGAGAGGTCAAGCGGAAGATCGCCTTCCTGGGTGATACGGTGAATACCGCCGCACGGCTGGAACAGCTGGCCCGTACCAGAGAGGTCAGTCTCCTGGCCAGCCGTTCGGTCCTCGACCGGCTGCAGTTGCCGCCCGGAATGAAGGCCTCGTCACTCGGCTTGCTCCACGTCCGCGGCAAGGCACAACCGATGGAAGTCTTCCGTTTGGATCTGCTGGAAGAGCCGATCTCTGTCGCCATGCCAAGCGAATCGGAGCCGTCATTGTGATGTAGACCAGCGTGCGCCTGGGATCAGAAAAATTGGGCCCTCAGTCATCTCGTGGGTGTCACCGGCAAGGCAGACCCTCGTACCTTCACATCCAGAACACCCGAAATCCAGGTGTTCCCAACGTTCATTTCTTCTTCTGTCGGACATTATCAAGGCAGCTGGAACATTCCTGACCGACAGCCTTGAATTCCGCCGCCAGCTGCGCCTTATCGCCGGAGGCAGCCGCGGCCACGGGTTCCTCGACGGCGGCATCCAAGCGACGCATGCTGGCGCCGAATTCCGTCCGATTGGTCCAGACGGCGGGAGTGGCCTCAGTATGGTGACCGTCGCTGCCCGGCGGGAACATGTGCGCGACATGCTCGCAGTGATGGTGCATGCTCTCGGCGAGCTGCTTTGCCGTCCCCTGATCGAAGGCCGATTTGCCCGCCAGCATGGCGCCCAGAGCCTTCATGTGCTGGCCCATCTGCTTCATGACGTCCATCCGCTGCGCCACCACGCCGGTTGCGCCCTCGTGGGCAGTCGCCGCACCAGCCGCCAGGAAGACGAAGGCCAGGGACATTGCGGCGATACGCCGGCGGGAGGCGATTGACGGCTGTGGCATGGCGAATTTCTGACTGGAACCTGACGAACACTGCTGGGAAGACGTATTATTCGCGGTTTTATTCCATGTGTGGGGATAAGCGGTTCACCGGGTCAAGGGGCGTGGGTGCTGTATCCGTCTTGTCGATGCCCACCATAACCTCGAGCCTCGGTATAGCGCTGGACCTGCTCCGGCGTCAGCACCTCCATCATCGCTAGAGCTTCGAGCCTTTAATCTGACGCATATCCTGCGTGTCTGAGATAGTTCCAGCACTCGTCAGGAGTGTATAGATCGCAGATCGATCCGACGGCTTTCCAGAGTTCCTCGATGGTGCGGGCGCCGATGCGTCGGAGATGGGCCTTGAGCTTGGCGAAGGCCATCTCGATCGGATTGAGGTCGGGGCTGTAGGGCGGCAGGAAGAGAAACCAGGCGCCGCGTTGCTTGAGGATGGCCTTGGCCTTTTCGCTTTTGTGGCTGGACAGGTTGTCGAGGATGACGACGTCGCCCGGCCGCAGGGTCGGCGCGAGCTGGGTTTCCACATAGGTTTCGAAGAGGCAGCGGTTCATCGCTCCGGTGACGATCCACGGGGCGGTCAGGCCGTCGCAGCGCAAGGCGGCGATGAAGGTCTGGGTGCCCCAGTGGCCGAACGGGGCCTGGGCCTTGAGGCGCTGCCCGCAAGGTGCCCGGCCCCGCAGCCGGGTCATCTTGATCGTGTCCCGGGAAGTGGTGTAGGAGCGAGGGGCATAGTCATCGCTCTCCGGCCGGTTGGGCCGGTCAGGCAGTCACTGCCGACAGCCTGACGCTGTCAGTATGCCCGAGCGGGGTCATGGTCTCCAGGCTCATATAACGGCGGCCGACTGCCCATTCGTCGTTCTGCTCGAGCAGGATGGCACCGGTGAGCCGAAGGATCGCCGCGTCATTGGGGAAGATGGCGACCACGTCGGTGCGCCGCTTGATCTCGCCGTTGACACGTTCGAGCGGATTCGTCGAGCTGATCTTGGCCCAGTGATCGCAATGGAAGTCCATGTAGGCCAGCACGTCATACTCGGCCTCGTCCATCAGGGCAGCCAGTTTGGGAAAGCGCTCACGTAAGCCATCGGCGACCTGCCGCCATTGCCGATGGGCGGCCTCGGCCGTCTCCTGGGTGAATGCGGTGCGGATGGCGGCCGCCACCATGGCCCGCTGCGACGGGCCGACATGGGCCAGCGCGTTGCGATAAAAATGATGAATTCGACACCGTTGCCAGGTCGCGCTGAGCACCTTGGACGCGGCCGCCTTCAGCCCCTCGTGGGCATCGGAGATCACCAGCTTCACGCCACGCAGGCCACGGCGTGTCAGCGAGCGCAGGAACCGGGTCCAGAACACCTCGGCTTCGGAAGGGCCGACCTCCAGGCCGAGCACCTCGCGTCGGCCGTCGGTGTTGACCGCCACGGCGACTATCACGGCCACCGAGATGATCCGCCCGCCCTCGCGCACCTTCACGTAGGTGGCGTCAATCCACAGGTATGGCCAGTCGCCTTCCAGTGGGCGGCTCAGGAAGGTGCCGACGCGCGTGTCGATGTCCTCGCACAGCCGCGAGACCTGGGACTTGCTGATCCCGGTCATGCCCATCGCCCTGACCAGCTCATCGACGCTGCGCGTCGAGACGCCGTGGACATAGGCTTCCTGAATGACCGCCGCGAGCGCCTTCTCCGCCGTGCGCCGGGGCTCCAGGAAGCCGGGAAAATAGGAGCCCTTGCGCAGCTTGGGGATCTGCAGCGTGAGCGTGCCGGCGCGGGTGTCCCAGGCCCGCTCGCGGTAGCCGTTGCGCTGGTTGGTGCGTTCGGGCGTCCGTTCCCCGGGCGCGGCGCCGCATAGGCTTTCCACTTCCAGGTCCATCATGCGCTGGGCGACGAAGCCGATCATCTCACGCAGCAGGTCCTCGTCAGAGCCCTTCTCCAAGAGCTCACGAAGGATCATTCTGTCCACGGTCATCGTGGTCCTCTCCAGGTCCGTTCAAGGTGTCGCAACCCGAACCTACCGGAGTCCGCGATGACCGCCGCTATGGATAAGTGGCCCGCCTACGCCAGCTCGAGAAGGCGCTTCGGCGGGCCACTTACCCACAGCTCTCCTACACCACTCGCGGGGACACAACGGTCATCTCTTCGTGGTGGTGGCGGTCTCGTCGATGAACACCAGCCGCTCCGGCTCCTCGCGCATCCGGGGCTGACGATTGTCCCGCCAGATCCGGCGGTCCCGCGCCACGTCACTGCGACCGGCCTCGCTTGCCAACAATGTTTTTTTTCCAGAACGGCAAAGCTGGCCTTCTGTTGAATGCGCAGTGAGGTTGCGAGTGGGGAGGCGGTAGAATGGGCCGGCAGTCGATGCGACCGCCGCCGACGCGGTGGCGGATCCTGGAGACGGTGACGCGACAGTGCCCGGAATGCGGCGGTCGGCTGCACTGCCAATACATCAACCGCCGCGCCGTGGTGACACTGGACGGGCTGCTTGGCCTGCAGCTCAGGGTCCGGCGTTGCGTCAACTCGGACTGCGCCCGTTTCCACCGGGCGTTTCGACCGGAGGCCGAAGGAGCGCTGGCGCTGCCCCAGCAGGAGTTCGGGCTCGACGTGATCGCCCTGGTTGGCCGGCAGCGCTACGGCGCTCGGGCCAGCGTGCCGGAGATCCATGCCGAGCTGGTCCGGCGCGGCGTGGCGATCTCCCAGCGCAGCGTCACCAACCTACTCGACCGCTACGACGAACTGGTCGCCACCGCGACCGGCGATCCCGACCGGCTGCGGGCCCGGTTCAAGGACCAGGGCCGGGTCATCCTGGCGATCGACGGCCTGCAGCCGCAGATGGGCCACGAGGTGCTGTGGGTGATCCGCGACTGCCTGTCCGGCACCGTCGTGCTGGCCAGGGCCCTGCTGTCGGCAACATCCGCCGACCTGGAGCCGCTGCTGCGCCGGGCCGCCGAGCTCGCCGGCGTGCCGGTGGCCGGGGTGGTCAGCGACGGACAGCTCTCGATCCGCACTGCGGTCGCCCGGGCTTTGCCCGGCGTGCCGCACCAGCTGTGCCACTTCCACTACCTGCGCGAGGCGGCGCGTCCGATCTTCGAGGCCGACCGGCACGCCAAAAAGGAGTTGAAGAAGCGCGTCCGCGGCATCCGGCCGATCGAACGCGCGGCCGAGGCCCGTCAGGACGCTGGGGGCGATCTGATCCGCGGCTACTGCGCTGCGGTGCGCAGCGCCCTGGGCGCTGACGGCCGGGCGCCGCTGGAGGCTGCCGGACTGACGCTGAAGGCGCGGCTGGAGGCGGTGTCGGACAGTCTGCAGCGGGTCGCGGCAAAGGGGGGGACGACCGGCAGGTCCAGGCACTGAGCCGGCTGGTCGGCGGTGCCCTGGGCGACACCGAGCATCTGTGGCCGGACATCGCCCGGGCGTTCGGCTGGGTACACCGGGCGGCGCACATCATCAAGAACACCGAGGCGCTGCCGGCGCCGGCAGTGGCCCGGCGACTGGACGGCCTGTGCGGCGCGATGTCCCGGCACCGCGCGCGGGCCGGCGGTCTGTGCGAGGCGGTCGGTCACTTCCTCAAGGTAACCCGCAGCTATCGCCCCGGCCTGTTCCACTGCCATACCGTCGCTGATCTGCCGGGCACCAACAATGCGCTGGAAGGGCTGTTCGGCTCCTACCGTTACTGTCAGCGGCGTACGACCGGTCGGCGCGCGGCCTCATCGGCCACCGTGGTCAGCGGTCCCGCCCGTCTGGTCGCGTGGGTGGTCTCCCGTCTCGCGCCACTCGAGGCCGCCGATCTGGCCGGGGTCGATCGAACCCGCTGGCTCGCCCTGCGGGCCGACATCAAGGCTCGCCGTCTGCAGCGGACCAGAGGCAGCCGCTTCAGGCGCGATCCCCAGGCCTACCTGCGCAGTCTCGAGGCCCAGTATGCCGCCGCAAAGTGAGTTTTGCCGGTCTGGTTTTTTTGACGCTGAAGCCGCGGGCGATCAGGAACCGCGACAGCGAGGCCGGGTGAACCGTGACACCGCGGGCGGCTTCCAGCTTGGCTGCCAGTTCGGACATGGTGATGTCGCCTTTGGCCTTCACCCAGCCGATCAGCAGATCGGCATGGGGCGCCAGCTTGCCGCCGCCGGGCGGACGCCCTTGCCGCGCCGGCTCCAGTGAACCGGTCTTCGCCTTGCGTTGCGCCAGCCGGATGCTCGTACTCGGGCTGACGCCGAACCGGCGGGCCGCCGAGCGGCACGAACTCCCACCCTCGATCGCTCCGATGATCCGTACACGCAAATCAGACGAATAGCCCTGACCCATGATCCACCTCCATGAACGGTGAATCACATCCCGGCATAGAGCGCAACATTGATTCCGGTTTCACGCTCGCCGCTCTAGGTGATAGCGGAGGTGAGCGGCTCTCAGCGCACCCTGCGTCACTCCGATCGCGCTCGTCGCCGATTCCAGGTTCGCTGGCGTAACCGCCTTCTCGGCGAACAGCCGCTCCAATTCGGTTTCCTGCTGGATCAGGCGTTCACCCAAAGGTACGGCCTCTGCCTTCATGGCCTCGAACAAGGCTTTGGTACGCTCGCGCTGGACAGCGCTGAGCCTGAGGGCGTCAGCGTTCTCCAGGGTGTGCGAAGGACCGGGATACCCGTTCAACTCGGCCGGGAGCGCGTACCCCATGCCGCGGCCGGCGCGCAGATCGGCGATCTGCTGGTCGGAAAGCGCCTTAATGGGGCGGGAATGGAGATGGGCATAAGGCTGCTGCGGTGTGTGGGTCACCTGCGTTGACGCGACCCCCGACAGGCCAAGCGCAGTAAATGCGAGGAAAGCACTGAGGGCAAGGGCTCGGAACATGCGCGGTCTCCTGCAGACAATGACAGATCCTCCCTCGCCCAAGCTGGATTGGCAAGCGTCAACAAGCTCCGATCGAAGACAACTTCAGCAGCGCAATCCTAGGGCTTCAGCCCTGCCGGGGCCATGCGACGTGGTGCCGGTCAATGACCAGCGCGTGCTTGTGACGGATCGGCGCGTGCCGGTGGGGATGGGCGTGGGGCTCGGGTCCTTCCCATCCCTCATGGGCATGCTGGTGGTGTTCGTCATGGACATGGAGGTGGTCGTGGCCGAAGCCGGCATGGACGTGCTCGACCTCGACAGGATCTCCCGAGGGCCACAGACGGCCTGCCAACGCTGTCGCCGCGACGGCCAGAATACCCAGAACCATGAAGGCGGCACCCACGCCGGCACGGGCTCCGACCCATCCTGCCAGGGGATAGGCCACCAGCCAGCAGGCATGGCTCAGGGCGAATTGCGCTGCGAACACCGCCGGGCGATCCTCGGCATGGGCGGATCGCCGCAGCAGTCGTCCCGAGGGCGTCAGCACGGCCGAGTTCGCTGCACCGAGCACGAACCAGACCGGCAGCAGCAGCGGCAGCGCCGCCGTCAGGCGTGCCGGCAAGCCGCCGGTACCGAGCAGGACGGACATCACGAGCGTCCCGGCGGCAAGCAGCCAGGATCCTGAGAGCATAACCGCCCGGTCGGTGACCCGCTCGAGCAGGTGCGGCAGTACGAAGGCAACTACCATCGACCCGGCGCCGTAAGCGGCCAGAACGATCGCCACGTCGGCTTCCGAGCCGCCCAGCATGCCGCGCACGATGACGACGGTGTTCACGATGACCATGGCCCCGGCCGCAGCCACCGCGCCGTTGAACGCCAGCAGTCCCCGCAGACGCGGCGTCTTCAGGTAAATCCGAATACCCCGCGTCGTCCGCTCGTAGGTCCCGCCGCGGAGATCGACAGGCTTGGGGCTGGGTAATGCCGCGGTGCGGACCAGCAGGGCCGACCCCAGGAAGCCGACCACCGTTCCGACAAACAGGTCGTGGTAGCTGACCACCGCCAGCAGGAGTGCCGCGAGCGTGGGACTGGCAAGACTTTCCAGGTCATAGGCGAGACGCGCCAGCGAAAGCGCCCTGGTGTATTCCGCCTCGTCCGGCAGAACCTCCGGGATGGTCGCCTGGAAAGTGGGCGTAAAGGCCGCGGAGGCCGACTGAAGGACGAAGATCAGGGCATAGATCTGCCAGACTTCTGTGACGAACGGCAGCGACAGGGCGATGGCGGCCCGGACCAGGTCCATGGCGACGAGGAAGGCGCGCCGGGGCAACCGGTCAGCGAAGGCGCTGACAACCGGCGCCACGCCGACATAGGCCACCATCTTGATCGCCAGCGCCGTGCCGAGCACGGCGCCCGCATCGGCCCCGGCCAGATCGTAGGCCAGCAATCCGAGCGCCACCGTCAGCAGCCCGGTGCCGATCAGCGCGATGACCTGTGCAGCGAACAGGTGACGATACGTGCGATTGATCAATGGGGAGAGCATAGTGGCCCCCTGAACCTGACAGTGGTTTACAGGTACCTGGCGATCTGCCTGAACTCATCGAGCGCGGCGCGGTTCTCGCGGGCCAGCGGCCCGGCGGCCTCCTCAAGGCAGTGGCCGAGGTGGTCGTGGATGAACACCGCCTTGGCACCCTCCAGCGCCCTGATCACGGCATGCATCTGCTGGGCAACTTCCAGGCAGCTCCGGCCGTCCTCGATCATGGCGATGGTGGAGGCGAGATGACCGTGCGCCCGCTTCAGGCGGTTGATCACATCAGGATGGCTTGTGTGGGTCATGAAGTCTATGGTATCCCCCTGGAGGGGATATGGCAATTGCCTGGACAGCCACACCGGCTTTCGGGCATCAGGTGAGTACGGTGAGCCGACAGCTGCTCGATCCTGATGCCCTGCGGAGTGGTGGAGTTTTGAAAGTTTCTGATCAGACCACTACGGGCATACACTCCGAATTTCTGCTTACCGGTTTCCGACTTTCTTGCTACCAGAAAATCCACCATGCTGCGATCGGCGATGAAAGCACTCACGGCAGGCATCAGGTTGGTCATCGTGCTGGCGATGGCGCTCGGCGTGCTGCCCGTCTCGAACACCCTTTCCTCGTCGCACGATCCGCTGACACTCCAGCTCTCGGAAGTTGGGCAGCACAGCGCGCTTTCCGGGCTTGCCACGGCCGAACACACCCACTTCGATGAGGAAGAGGTGTCGGATGAGTGGGAGCCGGGACACGATCACCGGCATAACCCGGCCGATCACTCGCACGACTCCCCCGGCCCGGCTCTCGTCCTGTCCATGGTTGTGCACGACCAGGCGCCGGAGTGGCAGCTGTTTTATCAACTCTCGCCCTATCGGGCCCCAGCTTTTCGAATCGATCGTCCGCCGCGTTCGCTGCTCGTTGCCTGACTGAAAGCCTGCGGGCTCCATCTCATCAACGAACATCGGGCATCATCCATGCATGGATCTTCTCGAGACGACCGGCCGTGGCCGCTTGATGCGCGGCACAGACCGGGTCTTCTGGCGCTGCTTGGCCTTGCCCTCCTCATGGCATTCGGTGCTGACGCTCACGCCCACGGCGTTGCGGAGGGGGACAAGGGCTACATTCAGGAAATCACGGGAATCCATCTGCTGCCGTTCATGTACCTGGGCGCCAAGCATATGGTGACCGGCTATGACCACCTCCTGTTCCTGTTCGGCGTCATTTTCTTCCTCTACAGGCCCAGCCACATCGGCATCTATGTCAGCCTGTTCGCCATCGGGCACTCGACCACGCTGCTGCTCGGCGTGATCTTCGACACGAACGTCAGCTCGTACCTGATCGACGCCATCATCGGGCTCTCGGTCGTCTACAAGGCGCTCGACAATCTCGGTGCCTACCAGCGCTGGTTCGGATTCCAGCCGAACACGAAGCTGGCGACCCTCGTCTTCGGGCTTTTCCACGGCTTCGGCCTCGCGACCAAGATCCGCGAGTTCGACATCGCGCCGGACGGCCTGATCCCCAACCTTCTGGCCTTCAACGTCGGCGTCGAGGTCGGCCAGCTGCTGGCGCTCGCCGCCATCCTGATCCTGATGGGCTACTGGCGCCGGACCGACAGCTTCTGGCGCCATGCCTACACCGCCAACGTCGCCATGATGACCGCCGGGTTCATGCTGACCGGCTATCAGCTCACCGGCTGGTTCGTCATCTGACTAAGGAAGAGATCATGTACAACACCGATATTCCCTCCCGCGCCGAGTTGCCAAGCTCCGCCCAGCTTGTTCGCTCGACCCTGATCGCGGCCACCACCGCGGCGGCCCTGCTGGTCACCACGATCCTGCCCGCCGAGTACGGGATCGACCCGACCGGCATCGGGCGCGTCCTGGGTCTCACGCAGATGGGTGAGATCAAGGCCCAGCTCGCCGAGGAGGCGGAGCAGGACCGTCTATTCGATCAGGGCGGGACACCGGCAGCACCGCAGGCCCCTGCCGCGCCGGACCAGCGCTCCAGCCTGATGGACACGCTCCTGGCGCAGATCGTCATCGCGCCGGCCTCGGCTGAAACTCTACCGGCTGCAACCCTGCCCGCGCAGGTGGCCCAGGCCGGCCGCACCGACGAGACCTCGGTCACGCTCGCCCCTGGCGAAGGCGTCGAGGTCAAGATGGAGATGCGCAAAGGAGCGCAAGCCACCTACTCCTGGAAGACCGAGGGCGGCGTAGTCAATCATGACACTCATGGCGAGCCGTACGACGCGCCGAACAAAACGCACAGCTACAGCAAGGGTCGCGGCGTCGCGAGCGACCAGGGCACCCTCCAGGCTGCTTTCGACGGCAATCACGGCTGGTTCTGGCGTAACCGGGGTGACGGGACCGTGACGGTCACCCTCAGCACGAGCGGTGACTACGAAAACTTGAAAAGGAAGAAGTGACAGGAACTTGGGCGGCGTGGATCAGGTCCGCGCCGCCGTCCTGAGATGGGAGTAGCTACCGAGACCGTAGCAGGCAGGCGGTTCTTGCCACCCTGACTGCTGGTGAAAGCTCACCGCTGAGAAAGTTTCATGGGTATGAGGCAGATCATGACCACTCGCCCGGTTAGAGAAACACACCGTTCGCGGTTCGCCGCTCCCTCGGACAGCCGCCAGAGGCTGGCGCCGCACGATCCTCGCCCTCCTGACCAGCCCAGGCGCGCCCAGGGCCATGGGCGCGCAGCATGACGCTCCCGTTCAATCCTTTCCGGATCGACTGGAATGACTGCACTTTCGGCCAGTGGGAGGCCCTGCTGGCCCGCTGCAAGCGGCCGACGCTACTCCAGACCTGGCAGTACGGCGTCGCCATGGCGAAAGTCGAGGGCTGGAAGGCGGATTTCGGCATCATCCACTTCGAAGGCAAGCCGGTCGGCCTGGTTCTGGTTCAGACCAGGAAATGGCTGCCTTTCCTCACCGCCTGCCGCATCCACCGTGGTCCCTTGTGGATCTACGATGAGATCCCCGGCGAGATGCTGAAGCTCGTGCTGGGGATGCTCCGGCAGCGGTACCAGTTGCGCCGTGGCCAGCCCCTGATGTTCCACCCCGAACTCCCCGATGATCCCGCCACGCGGCAGCGGATGTCGGCGACCGGGTTTCGGCGGTGGAGCGAGGGTTACGCATCGGTCTGGCTCGACTTGGCCTCGGGCCCCGACGCGCTTCACGCCGGGCTGCATGGAAAGTGGCGCAACCAACTGCGTCAGGCCGAACGGCACAACCTCGTGCTGGAGACGGAGACATCGGCCGGAAAGAGGTTCGACTGGCTGATGGAGCACTACCTCGAGGACAAGGTCGCGAGAAGCTACCCGGGTCCGTCGCCCGCGTTCCTGCGGGCGATGCACAGTGCCTCGGCCGACAAGTCGCCCCTGGTCGTGTTACGAGCCCTGCAGGGCGGCGAGCCGGTCGCCGGTGTCCTGCTGGTCCGGCATGGGCGGGCGGCGACGTACCAGGTAGGTTGGACGAGCGAGCGGGGACGCGCGGTGCGGGCCCACCATTTCCTGCTCTGGCAGTCCGTACTCTGGCTCGTCAAGCACGGCTACACCGGCTTTGACCTGGGCGGCATCAACGAAAAGACACCAGGCATCGCCCGGTTCAAGACCCGCATGGGAGGCAAGCCGTTTCGCCTCGTCGGCGGCTATGTCTGAATTCCCTTGGGCGACCTTCAGGAGTTCTGTCGTTGTGAAAACAGCCGTCTAATCACGGGCAGCATCCCCGAGCATGATGATGGCGTGGGCAGCCGCATCGGCCAGCTCGTCGAGAGCCGTTCGGTTGACCGCGTCGAGAGTGTCGCATGCTTCGTGATAACAGGAGTCGTAAGGCGCACCGGCGGATCCACCGAACATCCCGGCTTCCCTGGTGGACTTGGTTTCGCCGTCGCCGGCAAGAAGCCCGCCTACCGGCACACCATGCTCGACGAATGACAAGTGATCCGACGCGTCCTCGAGCGGCTTCTCGGCAACGGTCAGCCCGACCGCCGCGAAATAGGTCCGGAAGATGCGCTCGATCCGCTCCGATCCTGGCGGTGCCGCCTTTTCACTCGCCGAGCCGTCTCCGTCATAGACAAATCGCCCGTAGTTGGACGATCCGAGTGTGTCGAAGTTCAGCACGGCCATGATCCGCTTGAGTTCGGCAGGCGAGAGCGAGGCGGCATGGTGATGTGACCCGAGCATCTCGTTCTCCTCGTCGGTCCAGAGCGCGAAGCGCAGCCTGTTGGCTGTCTTGATGTCGAGCTGGGATAGCTGCCGGGCGACTTCCAGGATCGCGGCAACACCGGTGCCATTGTCGTTGATGCCCGGCCCTTCCGGAACACTGTCCAGATGAGCCCCGATCAACACCACCGACCCGGGATCACCTCCCGCGGTATCAGCAATGACGTTGCGGGAGCGATAAGAGAATGCACGCGTCTCCACATTCAGCTGCACTGTGATCGGTCCGCGTCGCAGGGCCTCGGCAAGCACCGAGCCCGTCGCATGGTCAAGCCGCACGCCTGGTATGGCGGTCATTTCCCCGACCCGCTGCGTGACGGCGCGTGTCATGCGGTCCGAGCGCTGATCGTAAACGATGACGGCGCCTGCACCCGCGGCGGCCGCATTCCTCACCTTGCGCCAGACCGAGCAGGAGCCTCGTTGAACAAGAGCGACCGAACCGCTTGAAAGCCGGGCGAAGTCGCCCCTGTCGCAACCATCACCCGCAGGCCGCAACGGCGCCTCTACGGAGCCGGCCGCGGAGTAAGGCAGTGTGTGAAGCTGAAAGTCCCGGAGGTCCAGCCCGGACTCCTTGGACGCCGTCAATCGAGGTGGCTGCGTCTCCTGCACGATGGGGATCTCGACGGTCTCGAAACGGACCTGATATCCCGCCTCGCGAAGTTGCCCGGCGACATAATCGACCGATGCCTCGTGCCCAGCCGTGCCGGCAGCCCGGTTTCCACCATTCTCATCGGCGATCGCCTGCAAAGCGGCGAGATGGCGAAGCATGTGGTCGGGCGTGACGGCGGTGCGCAGGGCCGCACTCGCGGTTAACCCACCCTGGAGGGCGGCGGACGATTGCGACTTCACCGTGGAAGGGCCGTCGGTGCCGGCCACCGCGTCCGGTTTCAGCCCTTCAGCAGCAGCCGTAAGGCCGGCGAGCGGAAGCGCTAAGAGAGTGGTCGTGAAAGCGAAAAGAGCGGTGCGCGCCGGCATGCGCAGCGAGCGTGGCCAGCATCGGCGCAGAGATCCGATCATCATCAGGGCTCCGTTGTTGGTCTATGGAAGGCCGCGCGCGGGGCGCGGTCACGCAAGGAGACCGTGACGCGGAGGCCGGTCGAGACGGAAGAACGGTTCGCCGTAGATGTTTCGGTGTGGCTCGCTCCGCGATGTCTTTTCGTCTGCACAGCCAAGTGCAGCAAGTGTCATTGCGGAGCCCATTGTCTCGTGCGAGTGGTCAGCAGAATTGTGGCCCTGGACATGGTTAGGTTGGCATTCCTTTTGCGATCCTTCACCGTGTACGTCATTCCTGTCTACGGCTGCGTTCGGCAGGCTGGAATGACGACCCTGTTCAATCGGCTGAAGGATCCCGGGGTTGTGGAGCGAGGCAGTATGGCTCAAGAGCGACACGACGCCGATTATCATCGCCATCACGACGCCAAGGCGGAAGCCGGTCATGAGCGACAATTTCGACATTAGGGCCCTTGAGGTGGAAACCTGTCCGGAAAAAACCGCTGTAAGGTGAGAGCAACACCATCGCATTCTCTGTCGAGGATCATGTAAGCGGCGGGTGAGGTCAATCTCCCCGGTTGCTGTATCCCATACGGAGGAATGCCTTCTGCAAGCTACAGCGCCGTGCGCTAAATCTGAAGCGCCCATGGCGGCGTCTTCGCGCTGCTGGTCGCCATCATGCTTCAGGGCGAACCAGATGAAACGCAATCCGCGGTAGTTGTCTCCAGAGCCGGACGTTCCAAAATGGTCGGTTGGTGCAGACAGCCGAAGCCACGCCACGGATGGTTCCGGCGTTTCAACGGTCGGACGGCGCCTGTTGATTGGGGGTCGCGAAGGTGTCCGACTTGAACACCGGATCGGTTACGTCCGGCCACAGAACCGGAACGATGCGTTCGATCCCAAGCCCGACGAATTCTGGCGGCAGGACCGCCACGACGAAGAAGTCGTCATCGACACGCACCGCGACGGCGCCATCGGGGAACTTGTCCAGGGATCCAGGCGCCGCGATCTCGCGGTTGAAGTCGTTCGTCAGCGGCTGGTTGGCGACCCACCACAGCCCGTCGGGCATTTTCCAGCCGCCGTCCTCTCGGCTCATGGACCCACGGAGTACGCGCAGCCTTTCGACCAGCGTCTCGGTGGTGGACATCGGTTCAGCATCCATGTCCTCTGCTTGCCTTCCTGGATTGTTTGCTTCTGGTCAGTTGATGGCTGCCATGGCACGGACTGCTGCCGCAGCACGACGATACGACGTTACCACGTTGCCGGTCGCATCGTAGATAACAGCCGTGACGCCACCGGGCCCGTCGAGCCGGAACGATCTCGGCTGCTCATTCTCCCCATTCAGCGGCCCTGTCAGGTTCCATCCGGGAGGCAGGTCCTCTTCGGACCGGATCCGTGCCCACGCTTCATTTTCACACTTGAGCACGGCGTTCCTCTTTGCCTGGGGATCGGCTAGTTGAGCGTCCAAGTCGCGCAGGTCCACATATGCCCTGTCCAGTTCCTGGACAGCCATCTGCTGATTGTCTTCCGGCATCCTCTCCTCTCATTCGATCGGTCGTCGAGCAGGCTGGCCCCCTATCCCGGGACCCTGGCGTCACGAGCCAACGGCCTCTATCGGCAGACAGCTTCGGGCATCGTCGCTAAATCCGCCAGCGAGATCTATGCAACTATGAAGTCTCCTGATGTAGTTACGGCTGCAGAAAATTGAAGCAAGCTGACCGGCAGAGGCAACTCTGCCGGTCAGACTTATCCTGCGGCAATCCGGACCGTCGGCAAGTCAGCGCCGGTTCTGCTCCCGAAGAATCCGGGCCATGCGCCAGCAGCCGATGCCGTAGTACACACAGCCGGCCCCACCCAAGGCAATCATGGGGATGCCAAGTAATAATGCGACCAAAGATGGAAAGTCCAAGTCCATAATTCCCGACGCCCCTCTGTGGTGCGCATTGCCCATGTTGTCGTCGGATCGTTAGCGTGGTCAACGCCCAATCCACCTCCCATA
The DNA here is from genome assembly GCF_016806835.2 of Skermanella rosea. NCBI lineage: Bacteria > Pseudomonadati > Pseudomonadota > Alphaproteobacteria > Rhodospirillales > Azospirillaceae > Skermanella > Skermanella rosea. The sequence continues at coordinate 5,908,349 of NZ_CP086111.1, forward strand.
CAGTCCAGGATCTACCCCTATCAATAGACAGGCCTTGGAGGATCTCCGGCTTGCCTGGAATGCGCGGGAACTAGACTACGCGATAGGCTTCTTTTCCCTTGACGTTCTTGATTTGTTCCGGCAGAAGAGTCAAAGCGATTGACTCTCAAGGGGGATCGGATGTCCGGGGACGACGCTCTATCGCCGGAAGATGTGCGCGCATTCCTGTCCGTTTGGCGGCTTCCCCCGGCAGAGGTGACGCCCGAACACTTGGCGGGAGCGCGCGCCGCGATCAGGATAACGGTCGAGGATGTGCCGGACTTCCCGGACGTCCTGGATCTCGGACGGAGCGGGTTGGCGGATGAGCATGGTGATCTGCCCCTTCTGCGGATCGCGGGCAGGGTCGGCGACCTGATCGGCCAGTCCGGGGGTGATCTCGTGCGCGATCTCCGGGCAACATGTCTTTTTCTGTATTTTCTGGAAAATAAGGACGATCACACCGTCGAGCTGCGCCTGGCATGCGCACATCTCGATTGGTGGCTGGCCCATCCATGTACCCTGAACGAGTATGATCTTCGCATCCGCATTGCGAGGTTCCGAACGCTGTTTGCTTCGATCCTCCGGGCCGATACGCCGGCCAGCATCGCCATTGAGCTGGAGCTCATACAGGCCATCTCGGATCCACAGAACCTCGAGAACAGGGCCGTGGTCGCAATGCTGGAGAGTGCCGGCTGGCTGCCGCCCGAACCGGCCGACGTGATCGATTCGCTGCTGCTCGCCCCGCCGAAGCCGCCGCCGTCGATGATCGTACTACGTCCTTCGTTGCGGGCCAGCGAGGCCGGCGCAAAGAAGATATGGAAGGAGTTCGAGGGCTACGAGGCGCTGTCCGGTCTGACTTACCTCGCCGCTATGCCGGACCCGGACGAGTACCGCAGCGATCTCAGATCCGCGTTCCCCTGGTGCACAGAAATCATCGACATCATCACGGGCGAGTTGGCGCTGGCCGCGCGTCTTGGGCGTCCGCATTTCGCTCTGCCGCCGCTTCTTCTTACCGGGCACTCCGGCGTCGGCAAGTCGAGGCTTGCGCGCTGCATCGCCGGCTATGCCGGAGTGCCGTTCACCCAGCTCAGTGCCGGAGGTGCTTCCGACAGCCGCGCACTTGCCGGAACTGCCAGGGGGTGGGCCTCAGCTCATCCGTGCCTTCCCCTGATGGTCATGAGGACGCATGGCGTCGCAAACCCCTTGCTCTGCGTCGAGGAGATCGACAAGGCGGCAGACAGCCGGCACAACGGCCGGATTTCCGACGTGCTTCTGACAATGGTGGAACCCGCGACGGCGCGGCAATACTACGACGAATGCCTGCAAATGCCGGCGGACCTGTCTGCGGTGTCCTGGGTCCTGACGGCCAACCATGCCGATCGTGTCGATCCGCTGCTTCGAGCGCGCTGCCGCGTTCTTCAGGTGCCTCGCCCGCGGCCGGAGCATTTCGGCGTGATCATGGCCGGACTGACCGAAGATGTCGCCGATGAGTTCGGCGTCGCGGTCTCGGATCTGCCGGAGCTGCCGGGAGAGGTCGTCGAGGCGATGCGTTCGGGTTTCGCCGCCGGCGAACTCAATGCCCGGCAACTCGCAGCACTGCACCGGCGCGCCCTCATTGCCGCCACGCGGGCGGAGAAGCTTACGCGCAATTGACCGTGCGGAGGGAATGGACATGCCAGCGATCGACGAGTACCGCATTATCCACATTCCGCTGACGGGCTGCGCCGCTCTCGGCCGCATCTACGGCTTGGAAGGCGTGCCTGACGGCATATGGCACCTAACCCCGCTGCTCTCCAGGCTGACCGACACGCATATCCACACAGTGACCGGCGAGGTTTATCGGACGCTCGAGCCTTGCCCTAGCGATCGGTTCCACGCCGACGATGCGCTCATCGAAGCCGCCGAAAACCTGTTCAAGCAGACCGGGTTCGGATCCGCAGCGCGCACCGTCGCGACGATCATCGATACCGTCGCATTGATTGATCCGATGTACATTGCGACCGAAGAGGAACTGGCTGCGCTGAGGCGCAGGGCCGCGGGCGATGACTGACGGTGATCTGCCGCGCATCGACGAGTATCGCATAATCGGGATCCCGACGATCAGCTTCGTGGTCGTCGGGCGGGTTTACGGCATCGACGGCGTACCTGACGGTGAGTGGCGCATGTCGTCCCGAATCGCCCGCATAGAAGGTCGAATGGTTGAGACAGTGCATGGGGCGCACTACCGGATGATGACGCCTTGGCCACCTGACGATTACATGCACCCGGCAGCGATCGACGCCGTGATGATCCAGTGCATCACCGGAAATACGGTATTTCGATCGCCGGCTGAAACCGTGGCTGCGCTTATCGAGATCGTCGCCCTTGCCCATCCCTGCTGCGGCGCAACGGAGGATGAGCTTCGGGCATTCAGGAGGAGGACCGTGCGGGATGAGTGATGACCGTGTGCAATACGATGTTTCGCTCGACATCCTGCAGGTTCGCATCAGGCCGATCAAGCGATCCTATACACTGATATGCCATTCTCGGGGCAATCACTCCATCGATCTCGACGAGGCAGGCCGCGTCGTGGGCTGGACTATCCTGGACGCATCCAAGCAGCCGGAGATCATCGGAGAAGCCCTGGCGATGCTCCAACAGTCGCTCAATGTGCGGCGCGAAGACGCTCCTATTTACTGGCTTTTGCGTGAGTTGTTTGGAATTAACAGGCGCGATGAGGGTGAGCGGGACACTGTCGCCGACGTGAGGCGCGACAGCCATGGTGAATACGGTCCCGAACATGATCTCGACTGGTAGGGAGGATCATACATCCGCGGTTGGGCGACTGGGGTGATTGCTTTACGCCGAAACCGGCTGGGGTGGGCACCCACAAAGCCGCGCGTATTAGACTCGCTTCATCTGCGCGATGAGGTGCCATCAAAGAGCAAAGCTTCTGCGTGGCAGAGTTGAGTATTTTTGCATTTCCCAGCGGACCGATCGCCCGAGTGGATGATCATGTCAGCTATCGAGTGGCGCGCTGGCATTGAGTCTGAAATAGGCACTGGAAGGAAAGCGCGCCAAGTGACGCGCATTCACTCAAAATTGTACTGACGCAACCGCTTAAGCCTAACCGACAAAGGCGACGCCACCGGTCAAGGCAGTGCTGTTACTTCCTCTTGTTCGGTCGCTGAGTCAGCGCCGATGCTGCAGCGGACTTTGCCGCCTTGGAGGATTTTGGGTCACGGAGAACTTTGGAAGCTGCGCTCGCCGCTTTTGCAGAGGTGACTTCACCTTTACCCTTAGCCATTTCGATACTCCTGCGAAATTGCCTACCTATTGGGGGCTCCTTTAATAAACCTACCAGATAATGATGATAAAAGCTAGACCGGAAATATCGAAAAGCTTATATTTTGATATGGGGGATTAAGGCTTTAGACGCAGTTTCCCTGCAAACCATCTGCACCGAGTAGATGTATTAAATCAGCGGACCGCGTTAAATTTGGATCACTCTGGAGAATGCTGTCGCCCAACAATGCGAATGCATCGGCATGGGCGTTTCAGATTTAGCGCATGGCGCTGTAGACCACGCGACGAGGGGCAGCCTTGTCGGGCCACCCCTACGCGCATCATTCGCGCGGTCATTGCCGTCCCCGGCTGTACCGCAACATAATCTTATCAAAGAACATCATTCGCTTCAAATATCCTAGCGGGGTGAATACCGCCCCTCTTGGGGCGGTAGAGGGGCGGCGATGAGCCCCTCGCGTCAGTCGTTCAAAAACGTGAGCAGGCTGAAAGAGTCTCATTTTGGATTTCCACTCTTGTAAGCCGAAAATCGCATAGATACTGGCATTCTCCGTATGTTGTGGATGATGAGACTCGAAACTCTCATTATTTGATCGGCAACAACGACGGTCCGGCGGTGCTCAAGTCCGCCGGCTGGGAGACCGTCTCGGCCTATGCCGAGATCACCGTCGACGGCACCCACCTGGTGCTGTGCCACTACGCCTTCCGCACCTGGAACGGCATGCACCGCAAGTCGATCAACCTGCACGGCCACAGCCACGGCAGGCTGGCGCCCATGCTGCGCCAGTTCGACGTCGGCGTCGATGTCTGGAACCTGGCCCCGGTCACCCTGCCGCAGCTCCACGCCAGCCGCCCGGCCCGGCGCGCGCCCGCAAAGAAAGGCGCCGTCCAGCGCCCTCTTCCACTCTCCGAGTGAAAACAATCAGCGTAATTCATCGTAGGTCGGCCTCAGCCGAAGGCCGACCTTGTCTTATGGCGGTGGGGTATAAGGCGGTGTCCGAGGGATACCGGCGCCCCCTGACGGGGACGCCGGTACGCGGGGTCAGGACACTGTGGCCGACCAAGGCTCGACACCGTACGTAGCGAAGTGCCTGCCCCGAACCCTCGGCGTTCCTCGCACAGTTGCCAGGCGCCGGCCTTGAGCCGGACGCCGCAGACAAGGACGAGTTCGCCATGCCTTGCCAAGTCTACTGCATCGGCATCGATGCCTCCACCCAGTTTCTCGATACCCACGGCCTGCCGGGCCACACCCGCCGGCGCCTGCCCAACAGCCCGGAAAGCCATGGCGAGTTGGCCACTATCCTGAGCGCGCTGCGCGAGGGCGGCAACGACGTGCTGGTCGTCATGGAAGCGTCGGGCGGCTGCGAGCGCGGCCTGCATCACGCCCTGGCCGCGGCCGGCGTAGCGACGGCCATCGTCAACCCCAAGCGGGTGCGGGACTTCGCCCGCTCGAACGGCTGGCTGGCCAAAACCGACCGGGTCGACGCCCGGGCGCTCAAGGCGTTCGGCGAGGCCAACCGGCCGCGCGCCACCCCGATTCCGGAGCCGGTCCGCGCCGAGTTGATCGAGCTGCTCGACTACCGCGACCAGGTGCTGGCCGAGATCACTGCCCGGTCTCATCAGATCGAGCACTTCCACTCCGAGGCGATGCGCCAGGTTGCCGGCGCCGCGCTGGAGGCGCTCCGGGGCCAGGCGGCCGAGTTGGCCGAGCAGATCGCGATGACCGTCTACTGCGACGCCGAGCTGAGCCGGCGCGCTGCGCTGCTGCGCAGCTTCAAGGGCGTCGGGCCGCTGACCTCGGCCATGCTGGTCGCCTATCTGCCCGAACTCGGCTCGCTGAACGAGAAGCAGGTAGCCAGCCTGGCCGGGCTTGCGCCGTTCGCCTGCGACAGCGGCACGTTGCGGGGGGTGCGCCGGATTTACGGCGGCCGCGCCAAGGTGCGCCATGCGCTGTTCCACGTCGCCCGCATCGGTCTGCGCTGGAACCCGGTGCTCAAGAAGTTGTACGAGCGCCTCAAGGCGCGCGGCAAAGCGGGGAAGGTGGCGCTGGTCGCCTGCATGCGCAAGGCCCTGGTGATGCTCAACGCCCTGCTCAAGGCGGGTGAGCCTTGGGACCCGGACCACGAAGCGAAAAAGGCCGACCAGGCGGCATTGCGCAAGACGGCCACGGCTGTGGCCGAGGCTACGTCCCCGGCCGCCGCCTGAGGCTCCATCCCTTTGTTCGATCGGCGGCACCATCCCTCCGTCCCGACCTGGGGTCCACTTGGCGGCGCGTGGAACGGCGGTCAAGGATGGCCGAAGGCCACCGCGGAGCGGCGCGCAGCGTCCTTGAGGGCCGTTCCACGCGCCGTCACACTTGGCCCGAACGGGGGGCGGCTCCAACTCCCACTGTTTGACCACTGACACAGTCCAAAGCAGGACACGGCTACACGTCTGCACCACCACAGTGGAAAATTGTGCTTGATGAGGAGACAACAACCGCCAAATAACAGTTGCTACTCCGATCCGCACCGCAGGACGAGAGGGATTCCCTCTTACAGAATGAACTTCGACAGGTCGGCGTTCTTCGCCAGGTTGGAGACCTGGGTGCGGACATAGCCGGCGTCGATCGTGATGGTCTGACCGCCGCGGTCGCTGGCGTTGAAGCTGATCTCCTCCAGCAGCCGCTCCATCACGGTGTGCAGGCGGCGGGCGCCGATGTTCTCCACCGAGGTGTTGATCTCGGCGGCGAGGCTGGCCAGCTCGTCGATCGCGTCGTCGGCGAACTCCAGCTCGACGTCCTCGGTCTTCAGCAGCGCCTTGTACTGCTTGATCAGGCTGGCTTCCGGCTCGGTCAGGATGCGGCGGAAATCCTCCCGGGTCAGCGCCTTCAGCTCGACCCGGATCGGCAGGCGGCCCTGGAGCTCGGGCAGCAGGTCCGACGGCTTGGACACGTGGAACGCGCCCGACGCGATGAACAGGATGTGGTCGGTCTTGACGGTGCCGTGCTTGGTCGCGACCGAGGTGCCCTCGATCAGCGGCAGCAGGTCGCGCTGGACGCCCTCGCGGCTGACGTCGGCGCCGCCGCGGCCCTCGGACCGGGCGGAGATCTTGTCGATCTCGTCCAGGAAGACGATGCCGTTCTGCTCGACCGACTGGATCGCCTCGCCGACGACCGTCTCCTGGTCCAGCAGCTTGTCCGACTCCTCGGCCATCAGCACTTCGTAGCTCTCGGCGACCGACAGGCGGCGGGTCTTGGTCCGGCCGCCGAACGCCTTGCCGAAAATATCGTTCAGGTTGAGCATGCCCATCTGCGCGCCCGGCATCCCGGGCACGTCGAAGGTCGGCATCCCCGGCACGCCGGTATCGGCCACCTGGATCTCGATCTCGCGCTCGTTCAGCGAGCCCTCGCGCAGCATCTTGCGGAACTTCTGGCGGGTCTCCGGCGCCGCGTTGGTCCCGACCAGGGCGTCCAGCACGCGGTCCTCGGCGCGCAGCTCGGCCTTGGAGGCCACTTCCTTCCGCAGCTTGTCCTTGGTCATCGTGATGGCGATCTCGACCAGGTCGCGGACGATCTGCTCCACGTCGCGGCCGACATAGCCCACCTCGGTGAACTTGGTCGCCTCGACCTTCAGGAACGGTGCCTGGGCCAGCTTGGCCAGCCGGCGGGCGATCTCGGTCTTGCCGACGCCGGTCGGGCCGATCATCAGGATGTTCTTGGGCAGAACCTCCTCCCGCAGGCCTTCCGGCAGCTGGAGCCGGCGCCATCGGTTGCGCAGCGCGATCGCGACCGCGCGCTTGGCGTCATGCTGGCCGACGATGTAGCGGTCCAGTTCCGAGACGATCTCGCGGGGGCTGAAGGAGGTCATTGGCTTTTCTTCGTCAGGAGCGCCGCCGGCGCCGTTCGCTAACAGGATATTACTCTCGGGACGCGATTCAAACTCCTCCGCCATCACATCTTTTCCACGATCACGTTGTGGTTGGTATAGACGCAGATGTCGGCGGCGATCCGCATCGCCTTGCGGGCGATCGTCTCGGCGTCCAGCCCCTCGATGTCGGCCAGGGCGCGGGCGGCGGCGAGCGCGAAGCTGCCGCCGGAACCGATGCCGATCAGGCCGTCCTCGGGCTCCAGCACGTCACCGTTGCCGGTCAGCACCAGGCTGACGTTGCGGTCGGCCACGGCCATCATCGCCTCCAGCCGGCGCAGGTAGCGGTCGGTCCGCCAGTCCTTGGCCATCTCGACGCAGGCGCGGGTGAGCTGCCCTGGATGCTGCTCCAGCTTGGATTCCAACCGCTCGAACAGGGTGAAGGCGTCGGCCGTGGCGCCGGCGAAGCCGGCCATCACGTCGCCGCCGGCCAGCCGGCGCACCTTGCGCGCGTTGGACTTCATCACGGTCTGGCCCATGGACACCTGGCCGTCGCCGGCGATCACCACCTCGCCTCCCTTGCGGACGCACAGGATCGTGGTGCCGTGCCATTGGATCGGATCGTTGGAACTCATCGGGATCGGGGCCTATCGCAGAAAAATACCGTCAAATGTCCTACCGCCATGTGGGGGGGACCGCCAATCCCTTCAATCCCCGACCTCGAGCCCCCCGACCTCAAGCCTCAGCCGGTCCAGCGCGTCGCCGATCGGGATGAAGAAGTTCAGTCCGGCCGAGGCCTGGCTGCCCGGCACGGTGCGCATCGACACGGTCAGGCCCGCCAGGTTGCCCTGGGCGTCGACCAGCGGCCCGCCGCTGTTGCCGCCCTGGACGCTGGCGTCGGCCTGGATCTCCTCCAGCCCGGTCAGGCGGTCGCGCCGCAACGCGCTGACGATCCCGCGGGTGACGGTGCCGCGCATCCGCTCCGCCAGGGGCGCTCCCACCACGTAGATGTCCTCGCTGACGGTCAGCGGGCGGGTGCGGACGGGCAGGGCGGGCAGCCCGCGCCCCTCGATCCGGACCAGGGCCACGTCGCGCGGCTTGTGACGGCGCTCCACCCTGCCCACGACGGCGGTGCCGTCGGCCAGCACGACCCGCACCCGCTCGGCCTCGCCGACCACGTGGTGGTTGGTCAGCAGCAGCCCGTCCCGGCTGACCAGCACGCCGGAACCATGGCCGCTCCCGCCCGAGACCAGTACCGTCGCCCCCGTCACCGCCTCCGCATGGTCCTGGATCGGCGTGGTGAAGGGCGGCAGCGCCGGCAGCCGGACCGCCTGGAGCCGAGCGGCATCGTCCGCCGCCACCCCAGGGGGACCCGCCCTGCCGATCCCGCCGCCGGTCTCCAGCGCGGGCATGGTGGAAGCGGCGTCCGGCGCCGCGAACCCGGCCGCGGCGAAGCGGGGATCGGCCGCCAGGTTGGCGACGGCCCCGGCGAAGGCCTGCTCCATCGCCAGCACCTTGCCGTCCTCCGTCGCGGCGCCGCCGGCATGATATCCCCAGGTGGAGGTCCGCAGCACCATGCGCCGTTCCAAGCGGGAATAGACCGTCCAATCCACCTTGACCGAGGCCTCGACCTCTTCCCCGACGACGTCGGACTGGACCAGCCACCAGCCCATCTTGCGGCAGACATTCATCTTGACATCGGTGATCTGGGCGGAGACCACCAGCTCGGCCCGTTCCTCGTCCTCGGCGACCTCGAACAGGCGGTTCGGGTTGCCCGCCACGTCATAGCCGGCGGTGCTCATTTCCTCATGGAACAGGTCGGCAACCTCCGTCCGGTCCATCATCGCGCGCCCGCTGGTCCAGGTGATCGGGTCGAACGGCCCGATGCATGTGAAGCCAATGACATAGCCGCCTATGACGTCGCCGCGCCGCAGCTTGGCCTGCAATTCGCCGAAGCGGACCGGCACGCGGCGGCTCTCCGGCGGCGGGGACGGGGGCGTCGCGATCTCCGCCTTGCGGACATTGACGCCGCACCCGGTGAGGCCGGATGCCAACAATCCAATCCCCAGAGTTATCCACAAGCGACTCGGCACCATGGGATTGTCCCGCCACGACCATGAAGGGTCAAAGCATTATCCTACACCCGTGTTCGGGGTGAACGGGTCAATCTGCCGCGCCGGCCGCCGGAACCCTCCCGCCGCCCCCTTCCGGCGCGCCGGAAAGGCGTACGAAGTAGACGGGCCGGGGTTTCATCCCCTGCTGGCATCGCCCATCCATCCCTGCTAAAACCCCGCCATGGACCCACAGCCCAACAGATCCGCGCGCCAGGCCAGCCTGCGGCGCGCCACCAACGAAACCCGGATCGAGGTTTCGCTGAACCTTGACGGGACCGGCCTGTACAAGATTTCCACAGGCGTCGGTTTCCTCGACCACATGCTCGAGCAGCTCTCGCGCCACAGCCTCATCGACCTGACGGTCCGGGCGGAAGGCGACCTCCATATCGACTTCCACCACACGACCGAGGACAGCGGGATCGCGATCGGCACCGCCTTCGCCCAGGCGCTGGGCGACCGCAAGGGCATCAGCCGCTACGGCGAGGCGACCGTCCCGATGGACGAGACGCTGACCCGCGTGACGCTGGACCTGTCCAACCGGCCGTACCTGATCTGGAAGGTCCATTTCACCCGCGACAAGCTGGGGGATATGGACACCGAGCTGTTCAAGGAGTGGTTCCAGGCCTTCGCCCAGGCCGCCGGCGTGACGCTCCACGTCGAGACCCTGTACGGCGAGAACAATCACCATATCGTGGAAAGCTGCTTCAAGGCGCTGGCCCGCGCGTTGCGCGCCGCGGTCGAGATCGATCCGCGCAAGGCCGACGCCGTGCCGTCCACCAAGGGAACGCTCGGCGGCTCGCTCTGACGGGGCGCCGGGCGCAAGGCTCAGGGAATTTTTGACCACATGACCGTAGCAATCGTCGATTACGGCTCCGGCAATCTCAGGTCCGCCGCCAAGGCGTTCGAGCGCGCGGCCCAGGAGGCCGGCGTCGGCGCCGCCATCGCCGTCACCGACGACGCCGAGGCGGTGCGCCGGGCCGACCGCATCGTGCTGCCCGGCGTCGGCGCCTTCGCCGACTGCATGGCCGGCATCCGGTCGGTGCCCGGCCTGGTCGAGGCGATGGAGGAGGCGGTGCTGACCCGCGGCACGCCCTTCCTGGGCATCTGCGTCGGCATGCAGCTGATGGCGGAACGCGGGGTCGAGCACGGGGTCTGGGACGGGCTCGGCTGGATCCGGGGCGAGGTGGTCGCCATCGATCCCGCCGACCCGTCGCTGAAGATCCCCCACATGGGCTGGAACGACCTGCATGTCGAGCGGCCCGACCACCCGGTCCTGGCCGGCCTGCATGACGGCGACCACGCCTATTTCGTCCATTCCTACCGCTTCGCCTGCGCCGACCGCTCGACCGAGCTGGCGACCGTCGACTATGGCGGGCCGGTCGCGGCGGTGATCGGCCGCGACAACCTGGTCGGGACCCAGTTCCACCCGGAGAAGAGCCAGGCCGCCGGCCTCCGGCTGATCGCCAATTTCCTGCGCTGGCGGCCCTGAGCCATGGAAGAGATGGCCACCGCCGCGACCGTCGAGCGCGTCTCGAAGTTCCGCACGGCGGATCTCCACGACCTGTGCGACGCCGCCGACCTCGCGATCCGCGACGGCGGCGGTTTCGGCTGGGTCGATCCGCCGCCCCGCGACGTGATGGAGCGGTACTGGAAGGGCGTCCTGATCGTGCCGGAGCGGCACCTGTTCATAGCCCGCCTGGACGGCGTCGTGGCGGGGTCGGCCCAGCTCGTGGCGCCGCCCCGGAACAACGAGGCGCAGGGCCACTCCGCCCAGCTGACCACCTCCTTCGTGGCGCCCTGGGCGCGCGGCCACGGCCTCGCCCGCATGCTGGTCCGCGCGGTCGAGATGGCGGCCCGCGAGGCCGGCTACCGGGTCCTGAACCTGGACGTGCGGGAGACCCAGCGGGCGGCGATCGCCCTGTACGAGACGCTGGGCTTCAGGCGCTGGGGCACCCACCCGCTCTACGCCAACGTCCGCGGCCAGAACCTCGCCGGCCATTTCTTCTACAAGGACCTGACCTCCACCGACCTGCCGTCCCCCCAGCCCCTTACCGAAGCGCCGACATGATTCTGTACCCAGCGATCGACCTCAAGGATGGTGCCTGCGTCCGCCTCGTCAGGGGCGAAATGGACCAGGCGACCGTCTTCAACACCGACCCCGGAGCCCAGGCGAAGACCTTCGCCGACCAGGGGTTCGAGTGGCTCCACCTGGTCGATCTCAACGGCGCCTTCGAGGGCCGTCCGGTCAACGCGGCCGCGGTCGAGGGCGTGCTGTCCTCGGTCTCCATGCCGGTCCAGCTCGGCGGCGGCATCCGCGACCTGAAGACGATCGAGGACTGGCTGGAGCGCGGCATCACCCGGGTGATCCTGGGCACCGTCGCCGTGCGCGATCCGGAACTGGTGCGCGAGGCCTGCCGGCGCTTCCCGTCCCGCGTCGCTGTGGGCATCGACGCCCGAGACGGCTTCGTCGCGGTCGAGGGCTGGGCCAAGACCTCCACCGTCAAGGCGCTCGACCTGGCGCTCCGGTTCGAGGACGCCGGCGTGTCGGCCATCATCTATACCGACATCAACCGCGACGGCGCCATGGGCGGCGTCAACGTCGAGGCCACCGCCGACCTCGCCTTCGCGCTGACCACGCCGGTGATCGCCTCGGGCGGCGTCTCCAGCATGGCCGACCTGGAAGCGCTCAAGAAGGTCGAGCATACCGGCATCGAGGGCGTCATCTGCGGCCGGGCGCTCTATGACGGGCGCATCGATCCGGCCGAGGCGCTGGCCCTGCTGTCCTCCCCCGTGCGGCCCCCCCTGGAGAACGGGCACGGCGATGCCGGGGAAGAGGCCTGAATGCTCAAGATGCGCCTGATCCCCTGCCTGGACGTCAAGGACGGCCGGGTGGTCAAGGGGGTGAACTTCGTGGACCTGATCGACGCGGGCGACCCGGTCGAGCAGGCCCGGCTCTATGACCGCGAGGGGGCGGACGAGCTGACCTTCCTCGACATCACCGCCAGCGTCGAGGCCCGCGACACCCTGTACGACGTGGTCAGCCGCACGGCGGAGCAGGTCTTCATGCCGCTGACCGTCGGCGGCGGGGTGCGCGTGGTGGAGGACATCCGCAAGCTGCTGCTGGCCGGGGCCGACAAGGTCTCGATCAACACGGCCGCGGTCTCCCGGCCCGACTTCGTCCGCGAGGCGGCGGAGAAGTTCGGCTCCCAGTGCGTCGTCGTGGCTGTGGACGCCAAGTCGGTCGGCCCCGGCAAGTGGGAGGTCTTCACCCATGGGGGGCGGAACCGCACCGGCCTGGATGTGGTCGACTGGGCGCGCCGCATGGCGGAGTACGGGGCCGGCGAGATCCTGCTGACCTCCATGGACCGCGACGGCACCAAGTCCGGATTCGACATCGAGCTGACCCGCGCGGTCGCCGACGCCGTACGCGTGCCCGTCATCGCCTCGGGCGGCGTCGGTACGCTCGACCACCTGGTGGCCGGCATCCGGGACGGCCACGCGACCGCGGTGCTGGCCGCCTCGATCTTCCATTTCGGAATCTTCTCCATCGGCGAGGCCAAGGCGCACATGGCGAAGGCCGGCATCGACATCCGCGACACCGCCAAGCCCGGGCAGGCCGCGGCATGAGCGGGCAGGGCATCGGCGCCGCCGTGCTGGACCGTCTGTACGAGACGGTGCGGTCCCGCCGCGGGCAGGACCCGGAGACCTCCTACACCGCCAAGCTCTATTCCCGCGGCACGCCCAAGATCGCACAGAAGCTGGGCGAGGAGGCGGTCGAGGCGGTGATCGAGGCGATCCGCGGCGACAAGCAGAAGCTGGCGGAGGAATCCGCCGACCTGCTCTATCACCTGATGGTGCTGTGGGCCGACGCCGGCGTGAAGCCGGAGACCGTCTACGGCATCCTGGCGGACCGCGAGGGCATCAGCGGCATCGCCGAGAAGAAATCACGCAAGCAAGGCAACGGGGGCAAATGATGGCCTACGATCCCAACAACGTGTTCGCCCGGATCCTGCGCGGCGAGATCCCGTCGAAGAAGGTCCATGAGGACGAGCACACCCTGGCCTTCCACGACATCAATCCGCTGGCGCCGAGCCATATCCTGGTGATCCCCAAGGGGCCGTACGTCTCCTTCGACGACTTCTCGGAGAAGGCGTCGGATGCCGAGATCGCCGCCTTCGTCCGGGCGGTCGGTAAGGTCGCCCGCGACCAGGGCCTCGCCGGCGACGGCTACCGCATCCTCGCCAATATCGGCGAGAACGCCAACCAGGAAGTGCCCCACCTGCACGTCCACGTCTTCGGCGGCAAGCGGCTCGGCCGCATGCTGCCGAAGGAGTAGGTCGGCCTTCGCGAAGCGAACGCCGACGGCACGCGCCGACGTTCCTGTATGTCTACGATGGGCGGTGTCAGAAAACCGCCCGGATGGCGTCCAGCGATTCCCGTGAAGCCGCCGCCAGCACGCGGCCATCCAGGCGCATGACGTCGTAATCGGCGCCGTCCAGGAACGACGCGGCGCCGCCAACCTCGCGGCTGACCAGCACGCCCGCGGCGTGGTCCCAAGGCTTCGATCCCTGGGACAGCACGAACTGCCGCCTGCCCAGCGCCAGGTCGATATAGTCCAGCGCCGAGCAGCGGTGGTTGCGGATCTCCCCGACGATGCCCGACGCGGCCAGGACCGGGTCCGGCTCCTGCCAGTCCCTGGCGGTCCAATAGGCGGAACCGACCGCCCGGGAGAGCGGGGTCGTCCGGTCCGCCTCCAGGCGCCGGCCGCCCGACCAGGCGCCGCCGCCCAGCACCGCCGCGACCGTGACGTCGTTGATCGGGTCGTGCAGCCAGCCGCCTTGGATCTCGCCGCCGGCCACATAGGCCAGGATCGTCCCGAACACCGGGATTCCCTCGGAGAAATTGAGCGTCCCGTCGACCGGGTCGATCACCCAGACCGGCTTGTTCCCGAGCAGCGCGTCCAGGGCGGCCGGGTCCCGGGAGACCAGCTCCTCGCCGATCACCAGCGTATCGGGATAAGCTTCGCTCAGCAGTCCGGCCAGCATCTCCTCGGCTTCCGTGTCGGCGATCGTGACCGGGTCGCCCGGCCCCTTCTCTACGACGTCGCCGGCGCCCAGGTTGCGGAACCGGGGCAGGATCTTCTCTTCCGCCGTCCGGCGGATCAGGCCGCTGACGCGGTCCAGGTCGATCATGATGGGTGCTTTCGGCAGGGAACGGTCACGGGATCGGGGATCAGGGCTGCTCGGGGATCACGGTGAACGGGTCCGGGCAACGGACCGAAGGGCGGACCATCGTCGAGGGCGCCAGGGCGGCGGCCTCGCCGGCGGAGCAGGCCAGCGCGAAGACCGTATCGCCGATCCCGGTTGGAGTATCCCAGGCTCCGGGCGGCGGAAGCAACCGCTGTTCGACGCCGACCAGGGGTGCGCGGTCCGGGCGCGGGCGGTCGTCGTCGCGGGCCGCGGGCGCCGTGAAGCTGCGCAGCTCCGGCTTGGGCGCCGCATGGCCGCTCCCGCCGGGAAGGGACGGGAAGACCAGGGCTGCCAAGGCGGCTGCGATGCGGGCTGCGAGGATCATGGCGGTCAGGCGGACTTCGCGCGCCGCGTCTCGCGGTTCATGAGGTCGCGGAGCGTGGCGATCAGCGCGTGGCCCTTCGGCGTCAGGGAGATGATCTTCCGGCGCCGCTCGCGCGGGTCCTCCTCCGCCTGGACGAGGTCGAGCCCGGGCTTTCCGAAGCTGTGCCATTTGCTCAGCGCCGCCACGTTGCGCGACGCCGAGGACTGGGCGATGCCGAGGCGTTCGGCCAGCTCCCGCATCGAGATGCCCTCGTTCTCCGCCAGGGTCAGGAACGACAAGGCATACTGGATCGGCAGGTCGGGATCGAGCTTGCGGAACTCCTCCAGCACCCGCATCAGCGAGGCGATCTCGTCATGTCGGACGGCTCCGGCCATTCAGGACCCCCCGCGACGTTCCCGGCGACCATCGCGCCGGTGTGTAGATCGCGTGCCAGCGGCCCAGCCAGAGCAGAAGCTCGCCGCGCTCGCGCCGGACCTCGACCCAGGCGCCGGGCCGGGCATCTGGCCGGGTCCAGCGGGCATATTCCACATAGAGCTTAGGTCCGCGCTTCAGCGTCAGGTAGATCGGCATCACCACACCCGGGAAATCCCATGGATCCTATGAGGCCCATGGATACTATGAGGACTGCGTCGGCCGCGGCGAACATGCCGGCCGGCTTGTTCATCGAGGCGGTAGCCTGGCGGTAGAAGCCGCTTTGCCGGGTGCTTCGGTGAATGGCGAGCATGGTTCGTCTCCTCGGGTATCGGTGCGTCGGATCGACGCCCGCATCTATCGCCGAACTACGGGATAGATACAAGCGGTTAAATCTTCCGATCTCGGATGTTTTCCAGCGTGAAAACGGGATCATCGCCCAGCAAACCGATATCTTTCTTCACATGGTCGGGCAGATGGTGGAGCGTCGCCGCCGTCCCCGCCTCGCGCCACCAGCGCAGCAGGGTGCGCAGAATGCCAAGCATGGCCGTATCCTCCAGTCAATCAATGCAGAGGCGGAATACATCCGACATCGGATATATTTTGTCAACAGGCTTGATGGACCGGCACCGCGGGGCCGGCGGCGGGAAACGGCTTTCCCCCGCCGGCCCTCCCGGGATTACTTGACCAGACCCAGGTCGGTCAGGGTGCCCTCGATCTGGGCGCGCTCGGTCTTGAGGAACTCGGCGAACTTATCCGAAGGCAGGTACAGGTCGATCCAGCCGCGCTGCTTGGCCAGATCCTTCCACTCGGCGCTCGACGTCACCTTGGTCATCAGCGCGTCGTATTCCTTCAGTTCCGCGGATTTCAGGTTGCCGGGGGCGAAGATGCCGCGCCAGTTGACGAACTCCAGGTCGATGCCCTGCTCCTTCAGGGTCGGGGTATCGACGCCGGGCAGGCGTTCGGGCGACGAGACCGCCAGCGCCCGCAGCTTGCCCGCCTGGATCTGCGGCGCGAACTCGTTGTAGCCGCTGACCGCCGTGGTGATGTGTCCGCCCAGCACGGCAGCCAGAACCTCGCCGCCGCCGGCCGTCGCGACATAGTTCACCTTGGACGGCTCGACGCCGGCTTCCTTGGCGATCAGCCCGGCCAGGATCTGGTCGCTGCCGCCGGCGGACCCGCCGCCCCACGAAACCGATCCGGGCTCCGCCTTCAGCTTGTCGAGCAGGTCCTTGAGGGATTTCAGCGGGCTGTCGGCCGGGACCACCACGGCTGAATATTCGCCGGTCAGGCGGGCCAGCGGGGTCACCTGGTCGAGCGTCACCGCCGACTTGTTGGTGATGATCGCCCCCAGCATGATCTGGCCGCCGACCAGCAAGGTCGGCGTCCGCTTCCGGCCCGTCACGAACTGCGCCAGGCCGATCGTGCCGCCGGCGCCGGGAACGTTCACGACCTGGACGTTGGGGACCAGGTTCTGGTTCTGCAGCACCTGTTGGATCGATCGGGCGTGCTGGTCCCAGCCGCCGCCCGGGGCGGCGGGGGCGATGATCTCCAGGCTCTTGATCTCGGCGCGGGCCGGGGCAGCCGCAAGGGTCGCGCCGACCACCAGGGCCGCGGCGGCCAGGGCCGGCTTGAACAGGGCGAATTGCCGGTGTGACATCGGAAAAGCTCCTCCCATTTTCGTCTATTCTTGGGCGATTCCGCGCCTCTGGGCGCGGGGGCCGGATAGGTGGCATATTAACAGAGAAGATCTCCGAAATATCCCGCCGCGACGCCTGCTGCCGAAAGTCATAGGGTCGCCCGCCCCGCCTGATCAGGGAGGCGCGTTTGTCACAAATCTGTCTTGGCAATTCGGTATTGTGAACGTCCGATCGGCAAGAACTGAGCAGGACAGAGCAAATAACCGTACCGGAAATGTGGCAATTCGGAAGCTTTCCGAGTCCTGCCATGTGATACCGCGCACAGCGGAACAGTTCACAGTCGCGTTTATTCGGCCTCCAACCCGCCCCGGCGGTCTCGGCCTTTTCCGTGCCGCCGGCTCACCGGGATTCTCTGATTCCTGACAGCACTGCTTACTGCAACGCACTTGAAGGTTGTGCGGGCCGCAAACCGGTATTCCCGAAGAATACTCCCGAAGAACGAGGGGCCGGTCCGCACAGGAGGGAGCAGACCATGACTGGAGACACTATCCGCCGTCCGGGATCCCGCGCCGCCTGGCTCGCCGGGGCGGCCCTCGCCCTGGCCGTCGCCGGCGGCGCCTATGGGTATCTCGGCATTTCCCATCCCGCCCAGGCGCAGACGGCGGCGACACCCCCGCCGCCGGTCACCGTCGCCAAGCCGCTGCGCCGCGACCTGATCGAGTGGGACGAGTTCACCGGCCAGTTCTCGGCCGTCGACTATGTCGAGATCCGGGCCCGCGTCAGCGGCTACCTGGAGTCGGTCCACTTCCGCGATGGCCAGCTCGTCCGGAAGGGCGACCTGCTCTTCGTGATCGATCCCCGGCCGTTCGAGGCGGCGGTCGCTTCCGCCAAGGCCCAGCTCGCCCAGGCCAACGCCCGGCTCGACCTCGCCAACCAGCAGCTCGCCCGCGCCGCGTCGCTCCGCCAGCGCGACGTGCTGTCGGGCAGCGTCTACGACGAGCGCATCCAGGAGGCGCGGGTCGCCACCGCCGGCATCGAGGTCGCCAAGGCCGCCCTGCGGACCGCCGAGCTGGACCTGGAGTTCACCCGCATCACGGCGCCGTCCGGCGGCCGGATCAGCAAGCGGGAGGTCAGCGTCGGCAACCTGATCGCCGGCGGTTCCGGCGGGACGCCGACCTTGATGACCACCATCGTCTCGCTCGACCCGATCTATTTCGACTTCGACATGAGCGAGAGCGACTTCCTGGCCTACCAGCGCGCCACCGCCCGCGGGCTGCTGGCCCAGCAGCGCGACGGCGGCGTCCAGGTCCAGGCCCGCCTGTTCGACGAGCGCGACTGGCCGCTGAACGGCCGCATCGACTTCATCGACAACCAGGTGGACCGCGGCGCCGGCACGATCCGGGCGCGCGCCGTGTTCGAGAACCCCGACCTGATGCTGACCCCCGGCCAGTTCGGCCGGCTGCGCCTGCCCGGATCGGAGCTCTATACCGCCACCCTGCTGCCCGACAGCGCCATCGTCAGCGACCAGTCCAACAAGATCGTGCTGACCGTGGCGGAGGACGGCACCGTGGTGCCCAAGCCGGTCCGGCCCGGCCCGATCGAGGACGGGTTGCGGATCATCCGCTCCGGCCTGGATCCCGATGACCGCGTCATCATCAGCGGCATCGTGCGCGCCCGTCCCGGCTCCAAGGTGACGCCGCAGCCCGGCGAGATCCAGGCGGCCGAGGTGCAGTCACCGGAGGCCAGGCCTTGAAGCTCTCCCACCTGTTCATCGAGCGACCGATCTTCGCGACGGTCCTCTCGATCCTGATCACCCTGATCGGCGGCTTCGCCTATTTCACCCTGCCGGTCGCCCAGTACCCCGAGATCGCGCCGCCGACCATCGTGGTCAACGCGACATATCCCGGCGCCTCCGCCGAGGTGGTCGCCGACACGGTCGCCGCTCCCCTGGAGCAGGAGATCAACGGCGTCGAGAACATGCTCTACATGTCCTCGCAGTCGACCGGCGACGGGCGCCTGGTGGTGACCATCAGCTTCGCGCTCGGCACCGACCTGGACACCGCCCAGGTGCTGGTCCAGAACCGGGTCGCGGTGGCCGAGCCGCGCCTTCCGGAGGAGGTCCGGCGGCTGGGCGTGACGGTCCGCAAGAACTCGCCCGACATGCTGATGGTGATCCATCTCAGCTCGCCCGACGAGTCCCGCGACCAGCTCTACATCTCCAACTACGCGACATTGCAGGTCAAGGACGTGCTGGCCCGGCTCGACGGCGTCGGCGACGTCCAGGTGTTCGGCGCCCGCGACTACGCCATGCGGATCTGGCTGGACCCCGACCGGATCGCCAGCCGCAACCTGACCCCCGGCGAGGTGGTGGCGGCGCTGCGCTCGCAGAACGTCCAGGTGGCGTCCGGCGTGCTCAACCAGCCGCCGGTACCGACGCCGGGAGCCTTCCAGCTCAACATCGAGACGCTGGGCCGGCTAATCGATCCCCGGCAGTTCTCCAACATCGTCGTCCGGACCGACCCCGACGGCCGGGTAACGCGCGTCCGGGATATCGGCCGGGTCGAGCTGGCGGCCCAGGACTACGGCACCAACGGCTATCTGGACGAGCGAGTGGCCGTGCCGCTGCTGATCTTCCAGCGGCCCGGCTCCAACGCGCTGGAGACCGCCGAACGGCTGAAGGCGACCATGGCCGAGCTGTCCCGGTCGTTCCCCGAAGGCCTCCAATACGACATCGTCTACAACCCGACCGAATTCATCGCCGAATCGGTCAACGAGGTGATCAAGACGATCTTCGAGGCGGTCGTCCTGGTCGTCATCGTCGTGATCCTGTTCCTCCAGACCTGGCGCGCCTCGATCATCCCGATCCTGGCGATCCCGGTGTCGCTGGTCGGCACCTTCACCGTGCTGGCCCTGCTGGGCTACTCGCTCAACACCCTTTCGCTATTCGGCCTGGTACTGGCGATCGGCATCGTGGTCGACGACGCGATCGTGGTGGTGGAGAACGTCGAGCGCAACCTTCGGCAGGGCATGTCCCCGCGCGAGGCGGCGCACCGGACCATGGACGAGGTCGGCGGCGCCCTGATCGCGATCGCGCTGGTGCTGACCGCGGTGTTCATCCCGGCGGCCTTCGTCTCCGGCATCTCCGGCCAGTTCTTCCGCCAGTTCGCCGTCACGATCGCCGCGGCGACCGCGATCTCCTGCTTCGTGTCGCTGACCCTCAGCCCGGCGCTCTGCGCCCTGCTGTTCAAGCCGCACGGGCACGAGGAGCACAAGCGGGCCTCGCCGCTGATGCGGCCGGTCAACGCCTTCTTCCGCGGCTTCAACCGGCTGTTCGACCGGCTCGCCGGCGGCTACGGCGGCATGACCCGGCGGCTGGTCCGGCTGCCGCTGCTGGTGCTGCCGGTCTACGGCCTGCTGGTCGGGGCGACCTGGTGGCAGTTCGACCGGGCGCCCACCGGCTTCATTCCCAACCAGGACCAGGGCTACCTGATCACGGTGATCCAGCTCCCGCCCGGGGCCTCGCTCGCCCGCACCGACGCCGTCGTGCGCGAGGCGACAAGGATCATCCTGGAGACGGAGGGCATCGCCCACGCCGTGCCGTTCGCCGGGTTCGACGGCGCCACCTTCACCAACGCGTCCAACGCCGGCGCCATCTTCGCCGCCATGGAGCCGTTCGAGGAACGGCTGCCCAGGGGCCTGACCGCCGACCGGCTCCAGCAGGAGCTGTTCGGCCGGCTCTCCGGCATCCAGGACGCCTTCATCATCACGATCCCGCCGCCGCCGGTCCGCGGCATCGGCAATTCCGGCGGCTTCAAGATGATCGTCCAGGACAAGCGGGGCCGCGGCCTCGACGCGCTGGAGGAGGCGACGCAGGAGATCGTGGGGGCGGCCAACGGCACGCCGGGACTGGTCGGCGTCTTCTCCCTGTTCAACACCTCGACGCCCAAGGTCTTCGCCGACATCGACCGGCTGCGCGCCCAGATGCTCGGCGTCTCGGCCGACCGCGTGTTCGAGACGCTGGAGGTCTATCTGGGATCCACCTTCGTCAACGAGTTCAACTTCCTGGGCCGCACCTACCGGGTGACCGCCCAGGCCGACGGCTCGTTCCGCGACGATCCCCGCGACATCGCCAACCTGAAGACCCGCAACGAGCGGGGCGAGATGGTGCCGATCGGCTCGGTCGCCGAGCTGCGCGACACCACCGGCCCGTACCGGGTGACCCGCTACAACCTCTATCCCTCCACGGAGGTCCAGGGCGCCACCCTGCCGGGCTATTCCACCGGCTTCGGCCTGGACGCCATGGAACGGATCGCGGCGGAGCGGCTGCCCGACGGCTTCGGCTACGAGTGGACCGAACTGGCCTACCAGGAACGGGGAGCCGGCGACAGCGGGCTGCTGATCTTCGGCATGTCGGTGGTGTTCGTCTTCCTGCTGCTGGCCGCCCAGTACGAGAGCTGGACGCTGCCCTTCTCGGTCATCCTGATCGTGCCGATGTGCCTGCTGGCCGCCGTCACCGGATTGCTGATCCGGGGCATGTCGGTGGACATCCTGGCCCAGGTCGGGTTCGTCGTGCTGGTGGGACTGG
The DNA here is from genome assembly GCF_016806835.2 of Skermanella rosea. Classification (NCBI taxonomy): domain Bacteria; kingdom Pseudomonadati; phylum Pseudomonadota; class Alphaproteobacteria; order Rhodospirillales; family Azospirillaceae; genus Skermanella; species Skermanella rosea. Next base: position 5,929,818 of record NZ_CP086111.1, read on the forward strand.
CGGCCAAGAACGCGATCCTGATCGTGGAGTTCGCCAAGCAGGCCGAGGACGAGGGCATGAGCCGGTTCGACGCGGCGGTGGAAGCGGCGCGCACCCGCCTGCGGCCGATCCTGATGACCTCCTTCGCGTTCATCCTGGGCGTCGTGCCCCTGATGATCGCACAGGGCGCCGGTGCCGAGATGCGCCAGTCGCTCGGCACGGCGGTGTTCTACGGCATGCTCGGCGTCACCTTCTTCGGGCTGATCTTCACGCCCGTGTTCTACACGGTGATGCGCAGCTTCGCCCGCAAGCCCCGGGAGACGGCGCCGGCCCAAGGATCGGCACCGCCGGCCCCGGCGGAGTAGGGCAGGGAAGGGGCAGGGAAAGGGGTTGCGTCAGTTCGAGACGAGCAGGCGCAGCCCCAGCCCCGCCAGGACGACGCCCAGCGTCGCCTCCAGTCCCCGGCGCAGGCGGCGGTACGCGGCGGTGACCGCATCGGCGGACAGGGCCACCGCCAGCATGGTGTGCCAGCCGAGCGACAGCAGGACGGCGCCCGCCACCGCGATCACCCCGATCGAGGCGGGCGTCTCCGGCGTCAGGAACACGCTGGTCAGCGAAACCCAGAAGACGCCGGCCTTCGGGTTCAGCAGCATCAGCCCGAACCCCCGCGCGATGCCGCCGCGGGCGGCGGGGGACGGCGCCGGCTCTCCCGCCGGTTCAGCGTCCGGGCCGGTGCGGCGCAGCGCCGCCCGGATCGACAGGAACGCCAGGTAGAGCAGGAACATCCCGCCGCCGACCCGCAGGCCGGTGCCGATCCACGGATGCCTTGCCGCCAGCAAGGCCACGCCGAACACGGCCGCGAACCCCCAGACCGCCTCGCCGATCGCCATCCCGAACGCGACCTTGACCGCGGCCGCGCGCCCCCGTTGCAGCGCCGTTCCCAGAAGCACGGCGAAGTTCGGCCCGGGGCTGACCAGGGCTAGCACGAAGGCCGCCCAGAACGCGGCGAGCAGGGAAGCGGCGACCATGGATCCTTCTCCGGAAGAATATTCAGCGGAAGCGCGGCGGGAACCGGCGGCGACTCGGCCCGGTTCTAACCTTGAGCAACCGGAGACCTATGACATGACGACCGAAAAAGACAAGGACCAGACGCGGCAGAACCCGGCGGGCGAGAACCAGGACCCCAACCGGAAGGCGCCGGCCGACCATCCCTCGGACCCGCCGACCAGCGGCGCCCCCGGCAATACGGGCACCGACGACAGCCTGAACACCACGTCGGCCTGACCGGGTCCGCCCACTCTCAGACCTGCGGTTCGGAGTCCTTCGCCGACCGGCGGAGATTGTTGATCAGCACGTTGATCAGCTGCACCACCAGCGGATCGGCCCGGTTGATCGCCTGCCGCAGCACGCTGGCCGGCATCTCCAGCAACTGGGTCTCGCCCGCGGCGCTGGCGTTCGCCATGCGCGGCTGGCGGTCCAGGATCGCCATCTCGCCGAACAGCCCGCCGGTCTCGACCTCGCCGATGATCTTCTTGTCGGCCTCGTCCCCGACCCAGATGATCACGGACCCGCGCTCGACCAGGTAGAGGAAGGTACCGGTTTCACCCTTCCGGAAGATCACCTCGCCGGGGGAATACTGCTTGTGCTGGAAGGTCGCGGCCATGGGGAACTTCCGTCGCGGTTCGGAGACTGATTAGACATCGCAGCGACTGTGCAACACCGTCCGCGACCGCGCAAGCCGGTCCGTCGGGAACGATCGCTCCATGACAAAGAGACGCGCCGGCCGACCAGTTCCTTCCAGGATTCAGCCGGCCCTGAACCTGGGCATGTCGTTGCCACGGCACCTCCTCAGCCATGCCGCATGCCTGCCAACGTCCTCTCCAGGTCCTGCCGCAGGCCCGGAATGTCCCGCTGGACGGTCTGCCAAACAGGTTTCAGGACGATGGCGTCGCCCTCGGGACCCATTCCCCGTCACAGCGGCCTCGCCTCCCGCAGCACCCGTGCGCGGAATCGCGGCGACAGGGACAGGGGCGTGCGTACGTCGAACGGAACGCCGGTCAGGGTCTCGGCCTCCCGCTTCAGCCGCGCCAGATCCAGCAACGTCGTGGTTTCCGACGGCTCGACCAGAAGGTCGACGTCGCTGTCTTCCGTGTCATCACGCCGTGATACCGAACCGAACACCCGTACATTCGATACGCCGTGCCGGCGGGCGATATCCAGGATGCCCTGTCGATGCTTGTCCAGAACCTGCGATGGTCGCATCGCGATATTCCCCGATCACCAACCGGACCGCACCCGGAAGGCGCTGTCTTCACATAATATGGCAACGATCCCCGGTCGCAAACCGGAATGCCGAGGCCGGGCGATCGGGTAAAGGAACGCCTGACATTTCGGTAGCGTTCCGAATCCGACGGCGGCCACCGATCCGGCGACGGGGTGGCACGATGGAGGCGACCGGCGCTCCGGGCAAGACGCTCGTTCATCTGGAGCATTCCCGATCCCTCCCGGACCCGCGACGGCGCGGCAAGGTGGCCTACCCGCTCGACGACTTGACGGTGCGCCGGTCGTATCCTGCGAAGGGCAAGAAGGCCGTCATCCCCATGGTCTCCGCCTTCGCGGCGCGCCGGCACCTCGTGCTCGGCCAAGTAGAGGAAGGTACCGGTTCCGCCTTTCCGAAATATCACCTCGCCGGGTGAATACTGCTTGTGCTGGAAGGTCGCGGCAATGCTGAGCTTCCGTCGCGGTTCGCATGCACCGGTTTTCGACCGTCAGGCCCGCCTTTTTCGTCGCTCATGTTCCATGTATGCCCGCAGGACCGCATTCATCCGTGTCTGGTAACCCGCTCCTTCCGACTTGAAGAAGTCGAGCACGTCCTTGTCGAGCCGGATATTGATAGCCGCCTTGCTGGGGGGAGCGACGAATCGGGCCTGATCGAACCACGCCTCATCGACCAGCGGCGCCGCATCCGGGTCGTCGCGCACCGCCGCCTCGATATCCCGGTCGGTCAAGGCATCGAACCCGCTCCAATCAGCCTTCGCCGATTTCAGACCGGCGCGCGAGCGCCTGACGGTATGATCGTTGCTCATCCCTGTCCGCCTTCCTGGCCGAAATGATCCGGCGCCTGCCGTTGCGCCATGTATAGGCGACGAAAACCGCACGGCCCTCGATTTCGCCGATCGCGCAGATCCGCTCCTCGCCGTAATCGGTACGGCGATCGGGCCACTCATAGACGAAGCCGTCCCAGATCAGAAGCGCCACATCGAAACTCAGCCTGTGCTTCCGCTGGTTGCTCAGGTTCTTACGACTGTCCCACTCGTATTCGGCGTCCATCGCATCTCTACACCATGTATATACATTCGAGAAGTCGGCCGCAACGGTGGCCACGGGAATCCTACCGCCCCGGGACGATCCGCCGGTAGCTGAGCGCCTCCGCGACGTGCAGGCGGCGCACAGGCGTGCTCCCTTCCATGTCGGCCAGGGTGCGGGCGACACGCAGGACCCGGTGATAGCCCCGCGCGGACAGGCGCATGCGCTCGGCGGCCTCGGTCAGCAGGGCGCGGCCGGGCTGGTCGGGGCTCGCCACCTTCTCAAGCAGTTCCCCGTCCGCCTCGGCATTGGTCCGCGGCCCGGTGTCCTCCCCGCCCGGAACGTGGAACCGCTCCGCCTGGATGGCGCGGGCGGCCGCCACCCGGGCGGCCACCTCGGCGCTGCCCTCGGCCGGGGGCGGCAGGCTGAGGTCGGCGGCGCTGACCGGCGGGACGTCCACATGACAGTCGATCCGGTCGAACAGGGGGCCGCTGATCCGGCTCTGGTACTGGACGCCGCATTTCGGCGCCTGGGAGCAGGCCCTGGCTGGATCGCCCAGATAGCCGCAGCGGCACGGGTTCATCGCCGCGATCAGCTGGAACCGCGCCGGATACGTGACATGGTGGTTCGCCCGCGCGATCGTGACCCGGCCGGTCTCCAGCGGCTGGCGCAGCGCCTCCAGCACCTGCCGCGGGAATTCGGGCAGTTCGTCCAGGAACAGAACGCCCTTGTGCGCCAGGCTGATCTCCCCCGGCTTGGCGCGCGAGCCGCCGCCGACCAGGGCCGGCAGGCTGGTGCCCTGGTGCGGCTCCCGGAACTGCCTGTTGCGCAGGATCCTGCCGCCCTGGAGATGCCCGGCGACGCTGTGGATCATCGAGACCTCCAGCGCCTCCTTCGGTTCCAGCGGCGGCAGGATGCCGGGCAGCCGGGCGGCCAGCATCGACTTGCCCGATCCCGGCGGACCGACCATCAGCAGGTTGTGGTTTCCCGACGCCGCGACCTCCAGGGCGCGCTTGGCGGTCTCCTGGCCCTTGACGTCGCGCAGGTCCGGCATGCTGGTCGAGATCTCCTCCACGTACCGGCGCGGGGGGGCCAGCACCTGGGTTCCCTTGAAGTGGTTGATCAGCGACAGCAGGGACGGGGCCGCCAGCACCTCCAGCCCGTTGGCCCAAGCGGCCTCGCTGCCGCAGGCGGCGGGGCAGATCAGGCCCCGTTCCTGCTGGAGCGCCCCGAGCGCCGCCGGCAGCACGCCCGCCACGGCGGTCAGGCTGCCGTCGAGCGCCAGCTCGCCGAGTGCCGTATATCCGGCGATCTCCTCCACCGGCAGGACGCCCATGGCGGCCAGCAGCCCCAGCGCGATCGGCAGGTCGTAGTGGCTGCCTTCCTTCTGCACGTCGGCCGGCGCCATGTTGACGGTGATGCGCTTGGGCGGAAGCGACAGGCCCAGCGCCTGGAAGGCGCCGCGCACCCGCTCCCGGCTCTCGCCGACCGCCTTGTCCGGCAGGCCCACGACGGTGAAGGCGACCACCCCGCCGGAGACCTGGACCTGCACATCGATGTTCAGCACCTCGATGCCCTGGAATGCAACCGTATTGACCCGCGCAACCAACGTGACGCCCTCCGCCTGCCGACGCACGCGACTGTATGGGGTTGGCGGGCACCTTGCCAGCATCGTCACGGGATTCGGGCGGCGTTCTCCTCCGGTCGGATTGCCGCAGGCTTGCCGGCCAGGCAACATATCCGCCCGCCGCGCCTTCAATCCCCGTATGCGACCCTCTCCGCGGGACGAATCGCATTTGTCGGAACCGGGCAGCGTGGTAAGAGGCGACGGTACCGGTCCGGGACGGCGGACCGGCCGATCTGACGACATTCGGGGATGGCAGGCTGGCGATGCGGAACTTGACTTCGGAAGGGCAGGCGAGGATCGCCGAGATCGCCCAGCGCCACGGAATCAGCACCGACGGCGCGATGACCATGCTGGACGCGCTGGTGCGCGGCGGCGGCACCATGGCCCAGTTCAGCCATCCCGACTTCGGCGGCTCGGGCCAGTGGATGATGGGCGGCATGACCATGGTCAGCGACCTGTTCAACAACGCGCTGAAGGCCCGGGTCGATAATGTCTGCGTCGAGCTGTCCAACCTGCTGGCCAACGACCAGGGTTGGCTGTGGGAGCCGGCGCCGGTCCAATCCCAGTCCCAATACTCCCAACCCTCTTCGAGCCTGTCCGGATCGTTCGGCGGCTGGAATTCCGGGTCCTGGTGGCCGGCCGACCTGGGCCAGCCGAACTCCAGCGGCGGCCAGAACGACATCCGCTACGCCTATTTCGGCCATGCCAACCGCTTGGCGGTCGATATCGCCGGGACGGTGACGGTGTACGATACCGGCGACCACATGATCTCCGGCGTGTCGCAGCAGCAGGGGAACGGCTGGACCGTGACCTTCACCAGCCAGTACGGCACGGTGCCGGTCAGCAGCCTGCGCGTCGTCGGCGGAGCCGGGGAGCAGCCCGCTCCGGCACCCACGTTCCAGGAACCCGCCTATCGGGAGCCTTCGCCGCCTCCCATGCCGGCGGCACCGACGGCCGCGCCGGGGAATGCCGCGCTGGAGCAGGATTACCTGTCCGGCAGCACCTGGACCTTCGGCCCGGCCGGCGAGGAGCCGTTCGGCCTCGTGACCCTGTCGCCCGAAGGCGGCATCGCCGGGGACGTCCATCCGCGGGCGCGGTTCTGGTCGGTCGAGAACGGCGTGCTGAGCTTCTACGACGCCGACGGCCGCACCTCGGTGCGCTTTTCGACCCTGGCTCCGGAGGGCGGCGTCCCGGTGATCCGGGGCGACGATCCGTCCGCTCCCGGCCAGGATTATGTCCTTCGCAGCCCCGCCGCCCGGGAGGCGGCACCCCCGCCGCCGGCATCCGCGCCCGGCGCGCTGCCGATCCCGGTCGATCTCAGCGCCGGGGACTGGGCGCTGGAGGACGCTTCCGGCCAGACCCTCGCGACGCTGCGCCTGATGCCGGACCAGTCGATCGCGGGCGGGCGCCCGACCGAGGTGCGCTGGCGGACCGAGGGCGACACACTGGTCCTGCTCCACGGCAGCGGCCGGCCGACCGCCCGGTTCGACACGTTCCAGTTCCGCGCCGGGCGCTGGTCGCTGACCGGCTCGCTCCAGAGCGATCCCGGCGTGTCCCTGACGCTCCGGCAGACCTGACCCGAAGAACACCCCGTCCCGAAACAACCTGGATCATCCATGCGCCTTCAACTCAGCACCTGGCCCGAGGTCGAGACCTACCTGAAGACGTCGAAGGGGATCATCATCCCCATCGGCTCGACGGAACAGCACGGTCCCAACGGCCTGATCGGCACCGACGCCCTCTGCGCGGAGGAGATCGCGCTGGGGGTCGGCGCCGCCGCCGGGGCGCTGGTCGGGCCGACGATCGGGGTCGGCATGGCCGTCCACCACATGGAGTTCCCCGGCACCATGACCTTGCGGCCCTCGACGCTGGTCCTCGTCATCCGGGACTATGTCGCGGCGCTGGCCGAGCACGGGTTCGAGCGCTTCCTGTTCATCAACGGCCACGGCGGCAACATCGCGACCGTGCGCGCCGCCTTCAACGAGGTCTATGCCGAGCTCAGGGCGGCCCGGGGCGCCTCGGCGCCGGAGGTGCGCTGCCGGGTGATCAGCTGGTGGGAGAACGAGGCCGTCTACGGCCTCAGCAAGGAGCTGTTCGGCTCGTCCGAGGGCAGCCACGCGACCCCCAGCGAGGTGTCCGTGATGCAGTATCTTTATCCGGACCACATCAAGGAAGCACCGCTCGATCCGCCGGTGGCGCCCAGCAGCCAGTTCTACGACGCCCGCGACTACCGCCGCCGCTTCCCCGACGGCCGGATCGGCTCCAACCCCGGGCTGTCCCGGCCGGAGCACGGCAAGCGCCTGTACGACGCCGCCGTGGCGGCCCTCGCCGACAAGTACAGGAACTTCATCGGCGAGGCGTGATCGGGATTCTTCATCCGCGGACGATCAGACCGGCTTGCCCGCGTGGCGCTCGTGGTGGCGGGTCTCGATCGCATCCCACAGCTCGACCTCCAGCTGGACGCCGTCCAGGCGGTTGATCTCCTGGATGCCGGTCGGCGAGGTGACGTTGATCTCGGTCAGGTAGTCGCCGATCACGTCGATCCCGACGAAGACCAGCCCCTTTTCCCTCAGCGTCGGCCCGATCGCGGCGCAGATGTCGCGCTCGCGGGTGGTCAGCACCGTCTGCCGGGCGCTGCCGCCGGCGTGGAAGTTGGCCCGCGCCTCCCCGGTGACGGGGATGCGGCTGACCGCGCCGCCGGGTTCGCCGTCGATCAGGATGATCCGCTTGTCGCCCTCCCGGATCTCGGGAAGGTACTTCTGGACGATCACCGGCTCCCGGTAGAGCTGGGTGAACATCTCCAGCAGCGAGCCCAGGTTCTCGTCGTCCGGCTTCAGGTGGAAGACGCCGGCCCCGCCGTTGCCGAACAGCGGCTTGACGATGATGTCCTTGAACTCCTCGCGAAACGACAGGATCTCCGCCTTGTCGCTGGTGATCAGGGTCGGCGGCATCAGGTCGGGGAAATGGGTGACGAACAGCTTCTCCGGCGCGTTCCGCACATGGACCGGGTCGTTGATGACCAGCGTGTCGGCCTGGATATGCTCCAGCAGGTGGGTCGCCGTGATATAGGCCATGTCGAACGGCGGGTCCTGGCGCATCAGCACCACGTCCATGGTCGCCAGGTCGATCACCTGCTCCCCGCCGAAGGTGAAGTGGTTGCCGTACTCCCGCCGGACCTCCAGGGGGCGTACGCGCGCGTACAGGCGACCCTGGCGGAAGCTGAGATGCTGCGGCAGGTAGTGGAACAGCGCATGGCCGCGGCGCTGCGCCTCCAGGGCCATCATGAAGCTGCTGTCGGCATCGATGTTGATGCCTTCGATCGGGTCCATCTGGATGGCGACGGCGAGACTCATCGGGGGCTCCGCGGCGGATCGTTTCTCTGGGATCGGGTCAGTTGAGGCGGGTCTTGAGCTGCTGGATCAGCAGCGCGGTCTGGTGGCGGAGGAGGTCGTTGTCGCCCAGCTCCATGAAGGTCTCCAGCGCGCCTACCGCCGCAGCCAGGTTCCCGGAATGGGCGTTCAGCAGCCCGGACTCGCGCCACAGCGTCGCCTCCCGGGGCGCGAACAGCAGCATGCCGTCCAGCACCTCGATTGCCTTGTCCACCCGGTCGGCCTTCAGGAAGCGGAGCTTCAGGTTGTTCTGCAGCCGCAGCAGTATATCCCGGTTGCCGACCGTGGCGTAATATTCCGGGGTCAGCTCGGCGTCGGCCCCGGCCGCGATCTTCAGCAGGTCGCGCAGCTCCATGACGCTGCGGGCCTGGCCCTGGTTGAACGGGTCGATGATGATCCGCTCGCCCGCATATTCCAGCCGCACCAGGAAATGGCCGGGGAAGTTCAGGCCGAAGATGCTCCAGCCCTGGGCGCGCGCGGACTGGATGAACAGGATCCCGAGTGCCACCGGCAGTCCCTTCTTCCGGTCGATCACCCGCATCATGTTGGCGTTCTGGATGTCGTCGTAGGTCAGCGTGTCGCCCTCGTAGCCGTGCCGGGCGACCAGCACGTCCTGAAGGGCGGCGACCCGCGCCTCCAGGCTGTCCTCCTCGGGCGGGTTCAGCTCCGCCACCTCGCGGGCCAGCGCCGACAGGTGATCGCGGTAGCGGTCCAGCTCCGCTTCGGGCTGCTCCAGGGCGGCCAGGGCGAGCGCCGCCTCGGCCAGGTCGATTTCCTCATCCGGTTGGGTCCCGACGCGGCGCAGGACGTCCTTGGCTTCCAGTCGGCTGATCACGGCTCTTCTTCTCATGGCGTCCGGGAAGGGCGTGCGACGGCCGCGGCCATGGCGACGGCGGCGGCCCGGCCGGACATAGAGCATAAACCATGCGAGGGAACAACCCACCAGCCTCCTTCCCGGCGCCGGACCGCCCTCATGCACCCTCCCGCCAGGCGTCGGCCACGTGGCGCGGCCACCGGCCGGGAACGACCATCATCACGTCGAATCGGATCGCCAGCCCGTTGAGGCCGGGGTGGCGGGCGACGAAGGCCAGGGCTGCCCGCTCCAGCCTGCGGCGCTGGCGCGGCGAGACGGCGGAGCCCGCGGCGTACAGGGACCCGCGGGCCTTGACCTCGACGATGGCGACGGTGCCGCCGCGCCGGGCGACGATGTCGATCTCGCCCTGGGGGCAACGCCAGCCGCGCGCCAGGATGCGGTAGCCCTTCAACCGCAGCGCCAGGCGGCACAGCGCCTCCGACCAGCGGCCGCGGCGCCACGCGGCCAGCCGTACCGGGCTCGCGCTCCGCTTCAAGGGGTCAGCCACCATCGTCCTCTCCCTCCGGGGGCGGTTCGGCGGTCCCGTTGCGGGACAGCTCCAGGGCCCGGGCATAGACCTGCCGGCGCGGCCAGCCGGTCCGGGCCGCCACCTCCGACGCCGCGTCGCGCACGCTCATGCGTTCCATTGCCTCGGCCAGCGCTCTGTCCACCGAAGCCTCGTCGGCGGCGCCGGCGCCTTCCTCCGGCGGCCCGACGACGACGACGATCTCGCCCTTGGGCGGGCCGTGCCCGGCATAGTGGGCCGCCAGTTCCGACAGCCGGCCGCGCCGGACCTCCTCGAACATCTTGGTCAGCTCGCGCGCCACGGCGGCCTCCCGGTCGCCCAGCACCGCGTGCAGGTCGGCCAGCGTCGCGGCCAGCCGCTCCTTGCTCTCGAAGAAGACCAGCGTCGCGCGGACGCCCGCCAGCTCGTGGGCGGCGGCGCGGCGCGCGGCCGACTTGGGCGGCAGGAACCCGGCGAACAGGAAGCGGTCGGTCGGCAGGCCCGACAGCACCAGCGCCGTCACCGGCGCGCTGGCCCCGGGCAGGGTGGTCACCGGCAGCCCGGCCGCGACGCAGTCGCGCACCAGCTTGTATCCGGGATCGGAGATCAGCGGCGTCCCGGCGTCGGAGACCAGGGCGATGGTCTCCCCGGCGCCCAGCCGTTCCAGCAGCACCGGCCGCATCTTCGCGGCGTTGTGCTCGTGGTAGGAGATCATCGGCGTGCCGACGCCGTGGGCGTTCAGCAGCTTGCGGGTGACGCGGGTGTCCTCGCAGGCGATCGCGTCGGCCGCGCGCAACACCGACAGCGCCCGCAGCGTTATGTCTGCGGCATTGCCGATGGGAGTGGCGACGAGGTAGAGGCCGGGGGTCGGTTTACTTGGGCTGCCGGTCCCGCTACCTTCCACGCTCTCGCCCGCCCCTATCGAAGTGGAGTCCGTCGGTGACACGTTTGGCGACTTTTCCAGATATCCTGAAGCCGGTATGGCTGGCGGCCGGCCTGCTGGCCCTGGCCGCCTGTGCGCCCACCGTAGGACCTGAACCACCGCAGGTGCAAGCGCAGCAAGCGCCGATCACCGCCGAACCGCTGGAACCGGTCGCCCCGGTGGACCGGACGGTCAAGGTGGCGCTGCTGGTGCCGCTGACCGGCAACGCAGCGGACCTCGGCCAGGGCATGCTCGAAGCGGCGCAGATGGCCCTGTTCGACCTGGGCGACGACAGTTTCCAGCTGATCCCGCGCGACACCAAGGGCACGCCCGGCGGCGCCAGCGAGGCCGCCCGCGAAGCCATCGCGGAAGGCGCCCAACTCATCCTGGGGCCGCTCTATTCGTCCTCGGTGGGAGCGGTGCGGCCGGCGGTGCAGGGCGCCGGCCTCAGCATGATCTCGTTCTCGAACAATATGAGCCAGGCGGGCAGCGGCGCCTGGACGATCGGCTTCTCGCCCGACAATCAGGTCCGCCGCGTGGTCTCCTACGCCAGGTCGCAGGGCATCAGCCGGATCGGCTCGCTGGCCCCGCGCGACGCCTATGGCGATGCCGTCAGTTCGGCGCTCAACACCGCGGCGCTGGACGTCGGCGCCCGGGTCGTCCGGACCGAACGCTACGATCCCTCCGCCACCGACCTGTCGCCGGCGGTCCAGTCGCTGGCCTCCGGCGGCCCGGGAAGCCTGGACGCCGTCATGCTGGCGGAGGGCGGCCCCAAGCTGCGCAGCGCCGCGTCGCTGCTGCCGGCCTTCCAGATCGATCCGGCACAGGTCAGGCTGCTGGGCACCGGGATGTGGGACGATCCCACCCTGGGCAGCGAGCCGGCGCTGGTCGGCGGCTGGTACGCCGCCCCCGATCCCTCGGCGCGGCGCGACTTCGAGCAGCGGTTCGAGGCGGTCTACGGCCGCCGTCCGCCGCGCCTCGCGACGCTGGCCTACGACGCGGCGGCGCTCGCCGCGGTACTGGCCCGCAACGGCGGCCCGGCCCCGTTCGACACCCTGGCGCTGACCAACCCCAACGGCTTCGCCGGCGTGGACGGCATCTTCCGCCTGCGCCCCGACGGCCTGGTCGACCGCGGCCTCGCGGTGATGGAGGTGACGCCGAACGGCAACCGGGTGATCGACCCGGCGCCCAGCAGCTTCCAGTCCCTGGGGTTCTAAAGCGGTTTCCGACCGCCGTTCCACGCATCGGCCCGGCTGCCCCGGGGCGGATCGGCCTGATTGGGCACCGCTCCAGCGGTGGCAACGCAAGTGTAATTCAGGCTTTTGCCACAGATTACGGCGATGGACAAAGATACAGACCGGATCATCTGAGGATATCGCCGTCATCTGTGGCCAGTTTTCTTCATTCCATGCCTGCTTCGAACAAGGCAGGCCGGATGCGGGCCAACCTGATGATGGAGTTTCCGACCGGGCTGAACCGCTCCGGTCCCTACGGACTGCTGTTCCATTCGCCGCGTTGCGTTGGGCCGTGGCCCAACGCACTGATCCAGCTGCCCCGACCGGGTCGACCAACGTAAACCAAATCGAAACCACTGTGCCGAGCCACTAGGCTTCAGGCCGGCAGCAGCCGGGCGAGCAGGGCGTTCAGGCGCTGGCGGCCCGCCGGGGTGGCGCGCAGGCGGGTCGGGGTCAGCTCGGCGAAGCCGCCCGCCACCATCCGCTCCAGCCCGGCGGGGTCCAGCGCCCGGTCCACCGTCAGGCCGGACTCCTCGTGGAGCCGGGCGAGCGGGACGCCCTCGGTCAGGCGCATCCCCATCATCAGCATCTCGACCAGCCGTTCGCCCGGTGCCACCTCCTCGGTCGCGTGCCCGCCATGGCCGTTGCGGTCCACCAGGTCCAGCCAGGCCTCCGGCGCGCGGTGGGCGCGGGTCGCGTATTTGGTGCCGTCCAGGGTCAGCCGGCCGTGGGCGCCGGGGCCGACTCCGACATAGTCGCCATAGCGCCAATAGGTCAGGTTATGGCGCGATTCCTCGCCCGGCCGGGCATGGTTGGAGATCTCGTAGGCCGGCAGGCCGGCGCCTTCCAGCAGCGCCTGCGTCGCCTCGTACAGGTCGCCGGCCAGCTCGTCGTCCGGCAGGGCGAAGGCGCCGCGATTATAAAGGGTGTGGAAGCGCGTCCCTTCCTCGATCGTCAGCTGATAGACCGACAGGTGCCCGACCGCATGGTCCAGCGCCCGGCGCAGCTCCGCCTCCCACGCCGCGACCGACTGGTCAGGGCGGGCATAGATCAGGTCGAACGAGAAGCGGTCGAAGTGGCGCGCGGCGAGGCCGATGGCGCCCAGCGCCTCCGACGCGCTGTGGGCGCGGCCCAGGAACTTCAGCGACTCGTCGTCGAGCGCCTGGATGCCCAGCGACACCCGGTTGACCCCGGCCGCCCGGAACCCCTCGAAACGGGTCGCCTCGACCGAGGTCGGGTTGGCCTCCAGCGTGATCTCCAGGCCGGGAACGGTGTTCCAGCGCGCGCGCACCCGCTCGATCACGGCGGCGACGGTGGCCGGCTCCATCAGCGACGGCGTGCCGCCGCCGAAGAAGATCGAGGTCACCGTCCGGCCCGCCGTCCGGTCGGCATAGTGGTCCAGCTCCCGCAGCAGCGCCGCCCGCCAGCGGGCATGGTCCACCCCGTCCCGGACATGGCTGTTGAAGTCGCAGTAGGGGCACTTGGCCAGGCAGAACGGCCAATGCACATAGATGCCGAAACCGGGTTCCGACCCGTCCCGGGAACTCATTTCCAGATCCTTCAACCGAAACACCGCTCCACGAGCTGGCGGAAGGCGTCGGCGCGGTGGCTGATCCGGTGCTTCTCGTCCGGGTCCATCTCGCCGAAGGTGATCTCGTACCCGTCGGGCACGAACATCGGGTCGTAGCCGAAGCCGTTCGCTCCGCGCGGCGGCCAGGCCAGCGTGCCGTAGACCCGGCCCTCGACCGACTCGCAATGGCCGTCGGGCCAGGCCAGCGTCAGCGCGCTGACGAAATAGGCCGCGCGGTCGCCGTCCGCCAGCTCGCGCCGGACACGCTCCATGGCGACGGCGAAGTCCTTGTCCGGCCCGGCCCAGCGCGCGGAATAGATGCCCGGCTGCCCGCCGATCGCCGGCACCACCAGCCCGCTGTCGTCGGACAGCGCGATCAGCCCGCTGGCGGTGGCGGCGGCCCTCGCCTTCAGCTCGGCGTTGGCGATGAAGCTGTCGCCGGTCTCCTCCGGCTCGGGCAGGCCGAGCTCCGCCGCCGAGCGGAACCGGGCCACGTAGGGGCCGAGCAGCGCCGAAATCTCCCGCACCTTCCCCTTGTTGTGGCTGGCGACCACCAGCGTGTCGCCGTCGAACTTCCTGGTCATCGGAATTCCTGGTTGTTACGGGCCCTGACTGATTCTGGCTACGCTCAGGACAGGCCGAGAGCGGCCTTCTGCAATTTCGTCAGCTCGCCGACGCCCTTCTGGGCCAGCGCCAGCAGCTCCATGAACTGGTCCTGGCTGAACGGCTTCTCCTCCGCGGTGCCCTGCACCTCGACGATGCCGCCGCTGCCGGTCAGCACGAAATTGGTGTCGGCCTGGGCGGTCGAATCCTCGGCATAGTCCAGGTCCAGCACCGCCGTACCGTTGTAGATCCCGGCCGAGATACCGGCCACCGAGTCGGTCATCGGGATCGACTTCAGCTTGCCGATCTCCACCAGATGCTTGAACGCCAAGTAGAGCGCCACGTAGCTGCCGGTGATCGCCGCCGTGCGGGTGCCGCCGTCGGCCTGGATCACGTCGCAGTCGACCTTGATCTGGGTCTCGCCCATGCCGGACCGGTTGGTGACCGCGCGGAGCGAGCGGCCGATCAGGCGCTGGATCTCCTGGGTGCGGCCGGACTGCCGGCCCTTGGCCGCCTCGCGGTCGGTGCGGCTGCCGGTGGAGCGGGGCAGCATGCCGTACTCGGCGGTGACCCAGCCCAGCCCGGTGTTGCGCAGGAACGGCGGGACCCGCTCGTCCACGCTGGCGGTGCACAGCACGTGGGTGTCGCCGAACCTGACGAGGCAGGAGCCCTCGGCATATTTCGAGAAGCCCGGTTCCAGGCTGATCTGACGCAGGGCGTCGGGAAGGCGGCCGGAGGGGCGCATGGTGCTGTGTCCCGTGAATAGGTGTGGATGCGGAGGGGCAAGCTAGCCGCTCGCCCGCGCCCCGTCCAGTGCGGTCCGGTCTCGCGCCGAACAGGAACCGCCGGGGCGCCCCGGTTGATTCGCGGCAAGGCCCTGACTACATTGCAGGTTCGGCCAGGACGGCCGGGAGCAACCGGCTGGGAGGCCCCACATCGTGCCGTCAGCGTTGTCGAAGCTCATATGATCAGCGAACTGAACCAGCGCTCGCGAGACATTTTCCGCACCATCGTCGATGCCTACGTGGAGACGGGCGAGCCGATCGGCTCTCGCACCATCTCCCGCCGGCTCGGCATTTCCCTGTCGCCGGCGACGATCCGCAACGTCATGGCCGACCTGGAGGACCTGGGACTGCTCTACGCGCCCCACACCTCGGCCGGCCGCCTGCCGACGGAGGCGGGGCTGCGCCTGTTCGTCCACGGCCTGCTGGAGCTGGGCCGGCTGTCCGACCAGGAGCGGGAAAGCATCGACGCCAAGTGTGCGACATCGGGCCGCAGCCTGCCCGACGTGCTGGCGGAGGCGTCGTCCATGCTGTCCGGCCTGTCCAGCTGCGCCGGGCTGGTGCTGGCGCCCAAGACCGACCGGGCGCTGAAGCATATCGAGTTCGTCAACCTGGCGCCCGGCCGCGCCCTGGTGGTCCTGGTGACGGAGGACGGCCTGGTCGAGAACCGGGTGGTCGAGGTGCCGCTGGGCATGCCGGCCTCGACCCTCCAGACCGCGTCCAACTACCTCAACGCCCGGTTGATCGGCCGCACCCTGGACGAGGCCAAGACCGCCGTCGTGCGGGAGATCGACGAGCAGCGCACCCAGCTCGACGAGCTGTCGTCGCGGGTGGTGGAAGCCGGGCTGGCGACCTGGGCCGGCTCCGGCTCGACCGGCCACCTGATCGTGCGCGGCCAGGCGAAACTCCTTGACGACGTGACCGCGCTTTCCGATCTGGAGCGCATCCGCGCCCTGTTCGAGGCGCTGGAGACCAAGGAGGCGATGCTCCGCCTGCTCGACGCCGCCAACAAGGCGGAGGGCGTGCAGATCTTCATCGGCGCGGAGAACACCCTGTTCAGCCACGCCGGCTGTTCGATGATCATCGCCCCCTACCAGGACAGCCGCGAGCAGATCGTCGGCGCGATCGGCGTGATCGGTCCGACCCGGATCAATTACGCGCGGATCATCCCCATGGTGGATTACACCGCCAAGGTGATCGGCCGCCTGCTCGGCTGACCGCCCGGCCCCGGGGTTCCCCGGAATTCATCGCAACCCATTCATCGAGCCACGAACCGAGTATTTGCCATGAACGAACCCCAGAAGAAGCCCAACGAGGCCGACGCCGACACGGTTACCGCTCCCGACGCACCCGAAACCGCCGCGGCGCCCGGTGAGGAAGCCGCAGGTTCGGACGGCCAGGGCGACACCCAGGGCGGAGATCGGGTCGCGGCGCTGGAGGCCGAGGTCGCCGGCCTGAAGGATCAGCTCCTGCGCACCCTGGCCGAGACGGAGAACATCCGCCGCCGTTCCCAGCGCGAGCGCGAGGACACCGCCAAGTACGCGGTCAGCAGCTTCGCCAAGGAACTGCTGGCGGTCGCCGACAACCTGCGCCGGGCCGTCGACGCCGTTCCCGCCGAGCAGCGCGAGCAGGACGAGACGCTCAAGAACCTGCTGGTCGGCATCGAGGCGACCGAGCGCCAGCTCCACGCCGCGTTCGACCGCGGCGGCATCAAGAAGATGGAAGCGCTGGGCGAGCAGTTCGATCCCAACTTCCACCAGGTGGTGTTCGAGGTCGAGAACACCGGCAAGCCCGGCGGCACCATCGTCCAGGTCCTCCAGGACGGCTACACCATCCACGGCCGCCTGCTGCGCGAAGCCATGGTCGGCGCCGCCAAGCGCGGGGCCGACGAGCCGGTCAGCCGGGTCGATACTCAAGCCTGAACCATGCCGGGGGGAGGCTGCGGGCCCCTCTTCAGCTTAGGCATCGCGGGCCGGGCGGCCCGCGATGGCGCTCTACTTCCGATCCTGGTGTTTCGGCCGGAACGATAGAGTCTTCCACATCATGTTCTGAGATGCGTTGGGCTGTGGCCCTATGCAGGGCAGCGAATGTCCCGGCCGGAACACTCGCCGGACTTCCGGTCAGCGGCCTTGGAAACTTTCGGGCTGCGCACGAGCTTCGAGCCACGGAACATGCCGTAGCCACCGTTGACGCGCTGCAATTCCTCGCGCGAGATCCGTCCCGATACCAGGGCCTCCTCGTCGCGGCGACGGGACTCGGCCTTCTCACGGGCGCGCTGATCGGGATCGTAGTAGCTCACTCGCATTCCGGCCTCCTGATCCGTCAAATAGGGTAGGCCGCGTCGTGTTTCAAACGCCATCGGACTCAGTTGGCACCGCGCATTGCGACGAGGACAGTCACGTTGCAACGCCGTGCCCGGATGCGTCAGCGGTCCTCGACCGGCCGCCGAGGGACCCTCGGCGGAGGCTCACCGTTCGGGTACAAATAATACGACTCAAGCAGGCAGCCTGTCGTCCCAGATACTCACGGCAGGGGAGGTGGCGGCCGTTCGCCTGCGGCAAGAGCCAGCAGCCACCGGCGCATTTGGTCATGCGATACGGTCTCACCCCGCCGCTCGGCGGCACGCGATTCCTCGACGGCGGCATGAAGCTGGGCCGTTTCGGGATGGTCGCTCGCATGAGCGGATTTCTGCGTCGCCGTGCTCATCCTTCCGAGCGCCCTCCCTTCCAGACCCGCTCCCCCCTCAGGATATCAAATAACCGCCGTCCACCGGCAGCACCGTTCCGGTGACGAACGCGGCCGCCGGGGAGCACAGGAAGACCACCGCCCCGGTCAGGTCCTGCGGCGTGCCCCAGCGCTTCAGGGGGGTACGGGACAGGATCGCCTCCGACCGGGCGGGGTCGTCCTGGAGGCCCTGGGTCAGGGCGGTCGCGATCCAGCCCGGCGCTATGGCGTTGACCCGGATGCCGTCCATGGCCCAGGCGATCGCCAGGCTCTTGGTCAGTTGCGCGATGCCGCCCTTGCTGGCGCTGTAGGCCGGCACCAACCCCCCGCCGAAGAAGCTCAGCATCGAGGCGACGTTGACGATGCTGCCGCCCTGACGGGCCAGCAACGGCCGGCAGGCGGTGCACAGCCGCATGGTGCCGGTCAGGTTGACGTCCACCACCCGCTCGAAAGCGTCCAGGTCGAACTCCGCGCCGCGCCGGATGATCCCGGCCGCGTTGACCAGGATGTCCAGCCGGTCCAGCCCCTTGGCGAGGCGCTCGACCGCCTGCGCGTCGGTCACGTCCAGATCGACGGTCTGGATCGGCCCGGTCGGGTCGGGCGCCGCGTCCGCCACGGGCAGGCCGGCGGCGACCACGTGGCAGCCGGCATCGGCCAGCCCGGCCGCGATGGCGGCGCCGATCCCGCTGGTCCCTCCCGTCACCAGCGCGCGGCGGCCGGAGATGTCGAAAGCCGAAATCGCAGGCGTTTGCTCGGTCATCTTGGCGTTGATCCTCCGTCCTCGGTCGGTTCTTCGATTCGCTTCGTTATCGACAGGTTTACCCCAGGCCGGCGCGGATGGACAGACCCGACCACGCCGCCTAAACTCCCGCCGCGAATAAGGGGGCCGGGCATCCGGCATCGGACCCCCAGGGGGACGGAGGAAGAACGACATGACGACGCCCGGAGCGGAATTCCTGAAAGCGCGCGACTTCCTGATCGAGCATCGCGAGGATTACGAGACCGCGTACCGCGATTTCCGCTGGCCGGAGTTCGAGACCTTCAACTGGGCGCTGGACTATTTCGATCCCATGGCGCGCGGCAACGAGGCGACCGCCCTGTGGATCGTCGAGGAAGGCGGCGCCGAGACGAAGCTGAGCTTTTCCCAGATGGCCGAGCGCTCCGACCGGGTCGCCAACTACCTGCGGTCGCAGGGCGTGCGGCGCGGCGACCCGATCCTGCTGATGCTCGGCAACGTGGCGCCCCTGTGGGAAACCATGCTGGCGGCGATCAAGCTGGGCGCAGTGCTGATCCCCAGCACCACCCTGCTGAACGCCGAGGACCTCGCCGACCGGATCGGGCGGGGCCGGGTGGCCCATGTGATCGCCGGGGCGGAGGACGCCGCCAAGTTCGACGGCCTGCCCGGCGCCTACACCAGGATCGCGGTCGGCGGCACCGCCCTGCCGGAAGGCTGGCGCCGCTTCGAGGACGCCTACGACTCGCCATCCTCGTTCGAGCCGGACGGCCCGACCCGCGCCGACGACCCGCTGCTGCTCTATTTCACCTCCGGCACGACGGCCAAGGCGAAGCTGGTCGAGCACAGCCACCGAAGCTACCCGGTCGGCCACCTCTCGACGCTCTACTGGCTGGGCCTGATGCCCGGCGACATCCACCTGAACATCAGCTCGCCCGGCTGGGCCAAGCACGCCTGGAGCAACTTCTTCGCTCCCTGGAACGCCGGGGCGGCGGTCTTCGTCTACACCTATAAGCGCTTCTCGGCGCCCGACATGCTGTCGGTGATCGCGCGCTGCGGCGTCACTACCCTGTGCGCGCCGCCGACGGTGTGGCGCCTGTTCATCCAGGAGGACCTGAAGGCCTATCCGGTCAAGCTGCGCGACCTGATCGGCGCCGGCGAGCCGCTCAACCCCGAGGTGATCGACACCGTGCGCGAGGCCTGGGGCATCACGATCCGCGACGGCTACGGCCAGACCGAGACGACGGCCCAGATCGCCAACCCGCCGGGCCAGCCGGTCAAGCCCGGCTCCATGGGCCGTCCGCTGCCGGGATACGTGGTGAAGCTGCTCGACGCCGACGGGATGGAGCGGCCCGAAGGCCAGATCTGCCTGATGCTCGACCGCCGGCCGGTCGGGCTGATGACCGGCTACCGCGACGATGCCGCCCGGACGGAGGAGATCATGGCCGGCGGCTACTACCGCACCGGCGACGTCGCGATGAAGGACGAGGACGGCTACCTGACCTATGTCGGCCGGGCCGACGACGTGTTCAAAGCCTCCGACTACCGGATCAGCCCCTTCGAGCTGGAGAGCGCGCTGATCGAGCACGAGGCGGTGGCCGAGGCCGCCGTGGTGCCGAGCCCCGATCCCCTGCGGCTGGCCGTTCCCAAGGCCTACCTGGTACTGGCCGCGGGCTGGCAGCCCGACCGGGAGACCGCGCTGGCGATCTTCCGCCATGTCCGCCGGCATCTGGCGCCCTACAAGCGGGTGCGCCGGATCGAGTTCGCCGACCTGCCCAAGACCATCTCCGGCAAGATCCGCCGAGTCGAGCTGCGCCGGGCGGAGGAGGGAAGGCCGGGCGGCGCCGGACGGAGCCCGCTGGAGTTCTGGGAAGAGGATTTCCCGGAGCTGAAGGAACAGCCCTGACGGGCCGGAGCGGCAAAGGGCGGGAGTGCCGGACCGTGCGGCCCGGCACTCCCGCCCTCAATCTCCGACTCCGGATCAGAAGTCCAGGCGGGTGCCCACGACGAAGACGTAGCCTTCGTTGCTGAAGGTCGGGCCGGCGGTGGCCGGGCGGACATCCTCGTCGACGAACATCAGGTCGGACTGCACGACGAGGCCCGGCGCCAGGGTATAGGCGACGCCGACGCCGTACGACTTGTAGTCGCTGGCATAGGTCGAGGAGTCTCCCTTGTAGCCTTCGGCATCCATGTAGCTGGCGCCCACCGCGATCGGGCCGGCGGTGTAGCTCACGCCGATATGCCACACGGACTGGTCGTTCTCGACGGCGCCGGTGGGGACGTTGAAATCGTCGGCTTCCACATAGCCGCCGCCCAGGACGAAGCCGGCATAGCCGACCTGGCCGCCGACGTTCCAAGCGGTGAAGTCCTCCAGGGTCCCGATGACGGGGTTGCCCTGGCCCGAGGCGGTCGAGATCGTGGCGCCGGCCGCGACCGAGAAGCCCGCGAACTCGCCGGTGTAGTTGATGCCGCCTTCGATCCAGTCCTTGTAGCTCAGGTTCACATCTTCCAGGGCGACCACGTTCTGGCCCTGGCTGTCGCTCTCCGGCGCATAGCTGACGCCGGCCTGGAAGCCCGCGAACCGCGGGGTCAGGTACATGACCTTGGTCGCGTCGCTGGAGTTCGGGATGTGGATGCCGAACGCGATCTGCGAGCCGAGGGAGAGGCCGGTATCCGACTCCGCTCCGAGGAAATCGTAGGCGTCGCCGTCGACCTGCTCGATGCCGATCACCGGGGCATAGATCTTCAGGGTATCGGCGGCGCCGTCGAAGTCGCCGAGTTCGAGCCGGCCCCAGGTGCCGCCGAGATAGACCGACGCCTCGTCGGTGCCGACGCTGGTGGAGCTGCCGCCGGTGCTGTTCTGCAGCTCGACCTTGGCGCCGTACAGCAGGCCGTTGTCGGCCTTGCCGTCGGCGCGGATGACGATCTCGGTCTCGAGCTGGAACTCACGGTCGGTGCGGCCCGGCGCGTCGTCTTCGTAGAAGCCGGCGAAGAACTCCGTATAGCCGCCAAGGCTGACCGTGATCTGGGCTTGTGCAACCGACGCGAACAGCATGCCGCTTGCCAACGCCGTTCCAGTGAGAAGGATCCGCTTCATAAGTCTGCCCCGTTCGAAGTTTGTTATCCCGGTGCGGTCATTGAGTTCATTAGTGCCGCATCGGTCGCCTTATTGATGCGCAAACGCGACAAATCCAAAAGCCGGTTTCTCTGTGACTTAGCAAAATTGCACCCTTCAGTGCTCATTAGGTAACATCATCCGGAATGTCTATATTCATTTATGCGAAATTCTCTTCTTTTTCCCCGAAAGTGGTAATTGACTTAGCTGAGTTTACGCTTGCAGCACTTCGGGACTGCGGCATCGCGACGGTATCGGCGGGTTTGACAGCGCCCCCGGCGCGACCCCATATTCCGGCAAACAGGATCGATCGGAACCATGCACCGCTTCGCCAATCCCGCACGCTTTCTCCGCCTCTCCGGCGTCGTTCTGCCGTGGGTGGCGGGTGCCACCGTCGTGCTGACGATCGTCGGGCTCTATCTGGCGCTGTTCGCCTCGCCGCCCGATTACCAGCAGGGCGAAACGGTCCGGATCATGTACATCCATGTCCCGGCCGCCTGGATGGCGCTGTTCGTCTACACCAACATGGCGATCGCGGCGGCCGTCGGCCTGGTCTGGAAACATCCGCTGGCCGACCTGTTCAGCAAGGCCGCCGCCCCCGTCGGGGCCGGCTTCACGGCGGTCTGCCTGATCACGGGCAGCCTGTGGGGCGAGCCGATGTGGGGCACTTGGTGGGTCTGGGATGCCCGGCTGACCAGCGTGCTGATCCTGTTCTTCCTGTACCTGGGCTACATGGCCCTGGTGAACGCCTTCGACGACCCGACGCGCGGCTCCAAGGCCGGCGCCATCCTGCTGCTGGTCGGCGTGGTCAACGTGCCGATCATCAAGTTCTCGGTAGACTGGTGGAACACCCTGCACCAGCCGGCCAGCGTGGTGAAGATGGGCGGCCCGAGCATCGATCCCAGCATGCTGTGGCCCCTGCTGATCATGGGCCTCGCCTTCACGACCTATTTCATCACCGTCGTCCTGCTGCGCGTCCGAAGCGAGATCGCCGCCCGCAAGATCCAGATGCTCCGCCTGACCCAGGCGCAGGGGTAGGAATTTTGGCCGCAGATGCACGCAGATAAACCCAGATAGCCTCCGGCTGCCGACGCTCCGGTCGGATGCCGACGATCATCCGTCGATCCCATCTGAGTTTATCTGCGTGCATCTGTGGCCAAAATCGTTCAGCCCCCCGGCACCGGCAAGGTCATGTCGTCCTTGACCGTCTCCATCACCACGAAGGTGTGCGTCTGCTGCACATGGGGCAGGCGCGAGATCGTGTCGCCCAGCAGCCGGCGGTAGTGCTGGATGTCACGCGTCCGCACCTTGAGCAGATAGTCGAAGTCGCCGGCGATCATGTGGCAGGACTGGATCTCCGGCACCCGGCGGACCGCCTCGTTGAAGCGCTCCAGCTCGTCCGCGGTCGTCCCGCGCAGCACCACCTGGACCAGCACCACGTGGTCCGCCTCCAGCGCCACCGGGTCCAGCTCGGCGCGGTAGCGCCGGATCACGCCGGCCGCCTCCAGCCGCCTCAGCCGCTCCGAGCAGGGCGTCTTGGTCAGGTTGACCTTGCCGGCAAGTTCCACGACCGAAATCCGGCCGTTCTGCTGAAGCTCGCGCAGGATCGCGCGATCGATCCGGTCCATCGCCCCTCCCAGGCCGTTTCGCCTGCCAATTCCCCATCCACAGGCATTATGGCTGAAATTCCGCCAAAGTCGGAGCCTATGCCTACTGCCGTTCTGGAATAATCCAGGTCATCGAGTTTTGACCCGAGGGGGAGTGCCGGAGCGATGGACCAGGCGGTGCTGCGCGAAGAAATCAACAGGGCCTATTTCGCCGACGAAGCCCTCACCGTCCATCAACGCAGGGAGGCGATCCGGCTGGACCACGCCGCCCGGCGCAGGATTACCGACCGGGCCGAAGCGATCGTCCGCCGGCTGCGCACCGACCCGACGCCCAACCTGATGGAGACCTTCCTCGCCGAGTACGGCCTGTCCACGGACGAGGGGGTGGCGCTCATGTGCCTGGCCGAGGCCTATCTCCGGGTGCCCGACGCGCCGACCCTGGACGCGCTGATCCGCGACAAGATCGGCGGCGCCGACTGGTCCAAGCATGCCGGCGAGACCGACAGCCTGCTGGTCAGCGCCTCGACCTGGGCGCTGATGCTGACCGGCAGGATCTTCCGCAACGACTCCCCCGCCGGCCCGCAGGTCGCGGGCACCCTGCGCCGCCTGGTCCAGCGGGTGGGCGAGCCGGTGGTCCGCTCCGCGGTCGCCCAGGCGATGAAGGTGATGGGCCAGCAGTTCGTGCTCGGCCGGACCATCGAGGAGGCGATCCGGCGCGGCGAGTCGCGGCGCGCCAAGGGATACCGCTTCTCCTACGACATGCTGGGCGAGGCGGCGCGGACCGGCCCGGACGCCAAGCGCTACTGGGACAGCTACGCCGCCGCGATCGACGCCATCGCGCGCCATGCCGACGCCAGGGCGCCCGTCCACGACAATCCCGGCATCTCGGTCAAGCTGTCGGCGCTCCACCCGCGCTACGAGGCCACCCAGCGCGACCGGGTGCTGGCGGAGCTGGTGCCGAGCCTGCACGCCCTGGCGGTCAAGGCCAGGGCCGCCAACATCGGCTTCAACATCGACGCGGAGGAGGCGGACCGCCTGTCCCTGTCCCTCGACGTGATCGAACGGGTGCTGGAATCGCCCGACCTTGCGGGCTGGGACGGCTTCGGCGTGGTGGTCCAGGCCTATTCCAAGCAGTGCCTGCCGGTCCTGCGCTGGGTCCGGGCGCTGGCCGACCGGCTCGACCGCAAGCTGGCGGTGCGGCTGGTCAAGGGCGCCTACTGGGATTCGGAGATCAAGAATTCCCAGGTGCTGGGCCTGCCGGGCTATCCGGTCTTCACCCGCAAGACCTCGACCGACGTCTCCTATCTGGCGGGTGCGCGCTTCCTGCTGGACAACCGCGACCGCCTCTATCCCCAGTTCGCCACCCACAACGCCCAGACCGCCGCCGCGGTGCTGGAGATGGCCGGCAACGACGGGGGCGGGTTCGAGTTCCAGCGGCTGCACGGCATGGGCCAGGCGCTGCACGACCGGCTGCTGGAGGAAGCCGGCCGGCCGTGCCGCATCTATGCGCCGGTCGGCGTCCACAAGGACCTGCTGGCCTACCTGGTGCGCCGCCTGCTGGAGAACGGCGCCAACTCCTCCTTCGTCCACCAGCTCCTGGACGAGGACGTGCCGCCGGACGTGCTGGTCCGCGACCCCATCGCCGCGACCGAGTCGGCCGCCTTCATCCCGAACCCGAGGATCCCGCTGCCCCCGGACCTGTTCGACGGCGAGCGGCGCAACTCCGCCGGCTGGAACCTCAACAATCCCGTGATGGAAGCCGAGGTCGAAGCCGGGATGGCGCCGTTCCGCACCGCCCGCTGGACCGCGGCGCCCCTGGTCGGTGGCTCCGCCCTGGACGGGGAGGAGTTTCCGGTGCTGAACCCGGCCGACCGCGCCGACCGGGTCGGCACGGTCCGGCAGGCGGACAAGGAGGCCGCCGGCCGCGCGCTGGAGGTCGCCGCCGCCGCCTTCCCGGCCTGGCGCGACCGGGCGCCGGCCGACCGCGCCGCGATCCTGGACCGCATCGCCGACCTCTACGAGGCCAGCACCTTCGAACTGATGGCGATCCTGACGCGCGAGGCCGGCAAGACCCGCATGGACGGGGTGCTGGAAGTCCGCGAGGCGGTGGATTTCTGCCGCTACTACGCGGCGCAGGCCCGGCGGACGCCGGACGGTTCACGGGGGCAAGGACAGGGACTGGGGCCGTTCGTCTGCATCTCGCCGTGGAACTTCCCGCTGGCGATCTTCACGGGCCAGGTGGTCGCGGCCCTGGTCGCCGGCAACACCGTGATCGCCAAGCCGGCCGAGCAGACGCCCCTGGTCGCCGCCCGGGCCGTGGCGCTGATGATCGAGGCCGGCGTGCCGCCCGAGGTCCTGTCCCTGCTGCCCGGCGACGGCGCCACCGTCGGGGCCGCCCTGACCGCCGACCCTCGGACGGCGGGCGTCTGCTTCACCGGCTCGACCGAGACGGCCATCCTGATCGACCGCGCGCTGGCGACCCACGGATCGGCCCGCGCGCCGCTGATCGCCGAGACCGGCGGCCTGAACGCCATGATCGTGGACAGTACCGCCCTGGTCGAGCACGCGGTCCGCGACATCGTCAACTCGGCCTTCCAGAGCGCCGGCCAGCGCTGCTCGGCGCTCCGCGCCGTGTTCGTCCAGTCCGACATCCGGGACCACCTGCTCGCCATGCTGGAAGGGGCGGCGATGGAGCTGCGGGTCGGGGATCCCTGGAACCCCGCGACCGACGTCGGCCCGGTGATCGACGCGGAGTCGCGGGGCATCATCGAGGAGCATTGCCGAAACTTCGCGAAGGCCGGGCGGGTGCTGTTCCGCCACCCGCTACCCGGCACCGGCGGGGACGGGCTGTTCGTCGCCCCCACGGCGATCGCCCTGGACCGGTTCGACGCGCTGGAGCGGGAGATCTTCGGCCCCGTGCTGCACGTCGTTCCGTTCGAGGCGCACGAGATCGACCGGGTGGTGGATGCCGTCAACGCCCGCGGCTACGGCCTGACGCTGGGCATCCATTCCCGCCTGGACGACCGGGTCGAGGAGATCTGCCGGCGCGCCCGGGTCGGCAACATCTATGTCAACCGCAACCAGATCGGCGCGGTGGTCGGCGTCCAGCCGTTCGGCGGCGAGGGCCTGTCCGGCACCGGGCCGAAAGCCGGCGGCCCGCACTATCTCGCCCGCTTCACCCGTCCCGTCCCGGCGTCCCTGCCGGCGGCGGCCGGCTTCGTGCCGCCGGCCGGCCCGGGCGAGGGGGCAGGCGATGCCGCCGCTTTCGCCACGGCCGCCCGGCTGGCCGGGCCGGACTGGGACGCCCGCACCGACCGCGCCGCGGTCCTGGGCCGGGCAGCCGCCCTGCTGCCGGCGGCTTTGCGGCCGACGGCCGAGGCGGCGCTGGCGGCGGCCTCGCCCGCCTTCGCGCCGGCGGAACCCTTGCCCGGCCCGACCGGCGAGAGCAACCACCTGACCCTGCACGGCCGGGGCATCGCCCTCTGCCTGGGCGGGGGTCCGGACCCGGCCGGAGCCCTGGCGGCCCAGGCGTTCCTGGCGTTGGCCGCGGGCAATGCGGCGGCGCTCGCGGGGAGCGGTCCCGCGGCGGGCACCGTCGTCGCGGCCCTGCGCAAGGCCGGCGTTCCCGACGGCGTCGCCGCCGCGGTGACGGTCGCCGACGCCGCCGGAACGCTTCGGAGCTTCCCCGGCCTGGGCGTGGTCGCGTTCGAGGGGACCGACGCGGAAGCCGTCCCGCTGCGCCGGGCGCTGGCGGAGCGGGACGGCCGGCGCGTGCCGCTGGCCTCGCTTGACGACGGCGTCGAGCGGTTCGCGACCGAGCGGGTCGTCAGCATCGACACGACCGCGTCCGGCGGCAACGCCTCGCTGCTGACGCTGGGCGACGGCTGAGCCGGAGACCCTGCCTCAGTCGTACCCCAAGTCCCGGTGGCGGAGTTGACGCCCGCCGCCGACCATGAGGGCACCCAGCGCCGCGACCCCGGCCACCAGGGCGGCGGCGGCGACGGGATGCATGGCGGCCGTGGTATAGTAGCTCCGCTCCCGGACCAGGCTGTGCCGGCCGGCGCGCTCATCGCCGTCATGCCCCGCCGGGCCGTACAGGTTGTCGGTCCGCCGCCGCAACGGTCCGCCGCTCCGCTGCCAGCCCGGGGCCACCGCCTCCATGACCCGGTCGGTCAGGCGCGGTGCCAGGGCCTCCGACAGGGAGATCAGCTTGCCGGCGCTGCCGACGGTCAGCTCCCGCACGGGATGCTCGGCCGCGTGCAGGATGGCTTCGGCGACCATCTCCGGCGCGTAGACCGGAGGTGGGTTCAGCGGCTCCGCGCCGGTCAGGCTCCGGGCGTGCTCCTCCAGCTGGGTATCGACCGCCGCGGGCTTGATCAGCGTGACCGAGACCGGGGCGCCGTCGGCCTCCAGTTCCATGCGCAACGCGTTGGTGAACCCCTTGACCGCGTGCTTGGTCGCGCAATAGGTCGCCTGGAGCGGCACCGCCCGGTCGGACAGCACGCTGCCCACGTTGACCAGCGCGCCGCCCTGGCGGCGCAGGTGCTTGGCCGCGATGCGCGACCCGATCACCGTGCCCCAATAGTTGGTCTCGAACAGCCGCCGCTGGTCCTCCATCGGGGTGTCCTCGACCTTGCCGTAGATCGAGGTGCCGGCATTGTTGACCCAGGTGTCGAAGCCGCCGAACTCGCGGAGCGCCGTCTCGGCCAGCCCCATCATGGCGTCCTCGTCGGCGACGTCGGCCACCGCGAAGATCGCCTGGCCGCCGTCGCGGCGGATGTCGGTCTCGACCTCGCGCAGCGCGTTCTCGTCGCGTGCCGCCAGGATCAGGCGCGCACCGCGCCGGCCGGCCATCCGCGCCGTCGCGAGCCCGATGCCGCTGCTGGCGCCTGTGATCACGATGACCTGGTCTTCCACGGGTTTCAGTCGTACGCGCATGGGAAACCTTTCAAGGATTCGAAAAACATCGGCCACCAACAGCGCGGAGGGGTCCGGGGTTCCCTACCGGGCTTTCCATAAGGAAGATCCCGGGGCAGGGGGCGCGGCATAATAACCCTTCGATCATTGGTACTATTATCCGGCCCTTCCGCCCGGGCCTATAGTGCGCGGGCCAGGGTTGCGGTGGGGTGCCGGAATGGGGCCGGCCGCGGCAGCCCTGTTGAACAGAGGCAAACACCATGAGACTGCTGGCCCGAAAACTGCCGGTAATGATGCTGGCCCTCGCAGGCGCCCTCGCCGCAGGCCAGGCATCGGCGCAGACCAAGTCCATCCCGGACAGCCATCCGTTCCGCCAATGCGCCGGCTGCCACTCGCTGGACACCTCCGCCAACGCCTTCGGCCCGACGCTGATCGGCGTCTATGGCCGCCAGGCGGGGGCGGTGCCGCGCTTCGCCTATTCCGAGGCGGTGCAGAAGTCCGGCGTGGTCTGGAACGACGAGACGCTCCGCAAATGGATCGCGGGCAACGACACCTTCATTCCCGGGACGCGCATGCGCCACGTCGCCATCACCGACAAGGCGCAGCAGGACGAGCTGATCGAGTTCCTGAAGGCCCTGAAGTGACCTCCCGGCGGGACGGGCGGCCCGGCGGTCCGCCCTGTCCCGCCGCGCTCAGCGATCGTGCTCCAGCGCGATGCCGTCCATGTGGTGGGCCAGTTCCACGTCGCGCTCGGACAGGCCCTCCACCTCGTGGGTGGCCAGGATCACCTCGACCCGGTTGTAGACGTTGAACCATTCCGGGTGGTGGTCCATCTTCTCCGCCTTGAGGGCGACCCGGGTCATGAAGCCCCACGCGGTCGCGAAGTCGGGGAAATGATAGGTCTTGCGGATCGCGTCGCGATCCTCCACCTCCGACCAGCCGTGAAGCTCCGCGAGTGCCGATTGACGCCTGGCACCGACCAGTTTCTCGACCATATTGAGCCTCCCTCTTTATCGTGTCATCTCCAGCGGTCGATCAGGAGAATGCGCCCCCATGACCAAGCAAATCAATGCCTCGCCGATCAACGCGCCGACCATCGCCGACATCGAGGAACTGGCCGACCAGGCTCTCCGGACCATCCCGCCCGAACTGCTGCGCTTCGTCGGCAACGTGGTGATCCATGTGGAGGACTTCCCCGACGAGGAGACCGAGCGGGAGATGGAGCTGGACTCGCCGTTCGACCTGCTCGGCCTCTACCGGGGCGTCGACCTGGCGCACAAGAGCGTCACCGCCACGCCCAGCGACCTGGACATGATCTATCTCTACCGCCGCCCGCTGCTGGACTACTGGTGCGAGACCGGCGAGGATCTGGCCCACTTGGTCCGCCATGTCCTGATCCACGAGATCGGCCACCATTT
The DNA here is from genome assembly GCF_016806835.2 of Skermanella rosea. Lineage (NCBI taxonomy): Bacteria > Pseudomonadati > Pseudomonadota > Alphaproteobacteria > Rhodospirillales > Azospirillaceae > Skermanella > Skermanella rosea. Next base: position 5,959,103 of record NZ_CP086111.1, read on the forward strand.
CGGCTTCTCCGACGACGACATGGACGCGATCGAGGCGAGCGTACCGGACTGAACGGCGCCACCCGATGGATTTCGCGCTTTTCTTCGAACTTCACCACGACCTGCCGCGCCAGGCGCCCGGATCGGACGCGCTGACCGCGCAGGCGCTGGGCATCGCCGCCGCCACGGGTCTCCTGCCGCATGCACCTGCCATCCTGGATGCCGGTTGCGGCCCCGGCCGGTCCGCGCTTCTGCTGGCGCGGGAGACCGGCGGGCGGGTCGCGGCGATCGACCTGCACCGGCCCTTCCTGGACGAACTGGCCGCCCGGGCCGCCTCGGAAGGGCTGGCGGACCGGATCCAGCCGCTGGCGGCCGACATGGCGGCACCGCCGTTCCCGCCGGGATCGTTCGACCTGATCTGGTCCGAGGGGGCGATCTACTCGATCGGGTTCGGCGCCGGCCTGCGGGTCTGGCGCCCGCTGCTGAAGCCCGCCGGGCTGGTGGTGGTCACCGAATGCGCCTGGCTGACCGACTCCCCTCCGGCCGAGGCGCTGGAGTTCTGGACCGAGGCCTATCCCGCCATGACCACCGTCGAGGGCAACCGGCGGCTCGCGGAGGAGGCCGGCTATCGGGTGATCGACGCCTTCACGCTGCCGCGCGAGGCCTGGTGGAACGAATACTACGCGCCGCTGGAGGCGCGCATCGCGGCGTTCCGCCGGCGCCACGCGGAGGACGGCGCCTGGGCGGAGGTGCTGGACGGATCGCAGCGGGAAATCGACCTCCACCGCCACCACGGCGACAGCTACGGCTACGTCTTCCTGATCCTGGCCCGATCCTAGAGCGTTACCCGACCCGGCCCGCCTTGTTCGAAGCCGGCATGGAATGAAGAAAATCGGCCACGGATGACGGCGATATCCTCAGATGATCCGGTCCGTATCTTTGTCCATCGCCGTAATCTGTGGCAAAAACCTGAATCACGCTTGCCTCGCCCCCGCCGGGGTCCCGCCTCAGCGCTCCGACAGGCTCACCGCGTCGGTCGTCAGCGGCCCGTCGGCGGCGCGTTCGGGCGAGCTGATGGCGACCTCCATCTCGTCCGGCTTGGCCTTGCCGAAGAAGGACGAGAACGACACCTCGGCGGCGTCGCGGCCGACTCCGATCCGGATCAGCCCGTCCAGCGCCGCCTTGCGGGTCGCGTCGAACAGGTACCAGCGCCCGCCCAGGAAGGCCTCGAAGGTCGCGTGGAAGTCGGGAGGGTCGAGCCGGAAGGCATAGGCGCTGACATAGCGCGCCGGAATGTCCATCGCCCGGCACAGGGTGATCCCGAGATGGGCGAAGTCGCGGCAGACGCCGGCATGGTCGATGATCGTATCGACCGCCGAGGTCGTCCCGTGGGAGCTGCCCGGCAGGTATTCCAGGTTGTCGTGGATCCAGTTGCAGATCGCCGTCACCCGCTGGTGGCCGGGAGCGAACCCGCCGAACTGGCGGAAGGCGAAGGCGCGCAGCCGGTCGGACTGGCAGAAGCGCGACGGGTTCAGGTGCGGCAGCACGTCGAGCGGCAGGTCGATCGGCGCCACCTGGCCGACCCCGGCGGGGTCCTCCACCAGCGGGTCCAGGTCCACCTCGGCCCGGTATCGGACCATCAGCTTGCCGGGAGGGGCGACGACCTTGAAGAAGCGGTTGCCCGACTCGCCCATGGTGAAGCGGTCGACCTCGCGCCCGCCGTCCAGGTCCAGGTGCTCGTCCAGGATCACCTGGCGATCGAACTGGGCGGGCTGAAGGTTGAAAAAACAGACCGTTTCTTCCTCGACGTCGTAACCCAGCTTGCAGCTTACCGAATATTTCATGACGGCCTCCACGACGCGCACCGGTTGGAACGGCGTCACAACGCCGGACGGGCGGCGCTGTTCCCAGCGGAAGCGGCCTTAACCCCTATCCGCCCTAAAGACCGCCCAGCATGAGCTGTTTGTCGTCCTGCTTGAGCCTGGGGGCCGGCTTCTCCGGAGCCTTGGCATCGGCCCGCCGGACGGCCCGCGTCGCCTCCGCCAGCTTGGAGCCGGCATCGGCGGCATCCTTCTTCCCGGAAGCCGCCTTCCGCGCGCGGGCCGGCTTCTCCGCCTTCACCGGCCTGGCCGCCTTGCCGACGCCGCGGGCCGCCCGGTCCAGCGCCGCGTCGCGGTCCTGCGCCTCGGGTGACTGGGGATCGCCGCTCAGCCATTTGCCGCGCTTGATCACCTCGTTGACGCGGCCCTGGTTGACCCCGACCTTGAAGGCGATCTCCTGCTGCGTCATCTTGGTCCTCTCATGAAGATCCAGGATCTCGCGCGCCAGTTCGGGCGTCATCTTGCGGCCCGTTACTCGCCGGGCCGGCGCCACGGACCGTTTCGCACGGTCGCGGTCCTTCAGTTTTTCCAGGATGGCGAGGGCGGAGTCCATCCCCTGCTCGCGCAATGCTTCCTCGAATTCCTTGAGTGTCGTCATGCCAGGCACACTCCCGAGTCATCGGCGCCGAATTCGTAATCGAATTCACCGGGACCGACCGCGCGACCGGTCTCTTCCCGACACGAATATTAAGTGTCTTCGACGCATATCAACAAGGGGGAATCGGAACAGTTGCGGAACGCCGGCGATCACTGCGCCGTCATGCCGCGACCGGAAGCTCGACCGTCACCGTCGTGCCCTGGCCGGGGGCGCTGTCGATCCGCAGCCTGCCGCCCTGCAAGCCGACCAGGGCGTCCACGATGGGCAGTCCCAGCCCGGTGCCCTGCCCGGCATTGGCGTAGATGTTGAACGACTGCTCGAAAGGCTTGAGCAGCCTGGGAATCTCGCTCGGGTCCATGCCGATCCCGCTGTCGGTCACGATGAACCCGACGCGTCCGGGGTCCAGCCCGACGATCCGCAGGCTGATCATGCCGCCGGGGCCGGTGAACTTGACCGCGTTGGACAGCAGGTTCAGCAGGATCTGGCGCAGCGCCTGGGCGTCGGCCATGCACCGGGGCGCGGGCTGCGGATCGTGGGCGATCGTGATCCGCTTGGCCAGGGCCGCGTGGCTGATGACCCGCAGCATCTCGTCCGCGATCGGCAGCGGATCGACCGGCGCCACCGCCACCTCCAGCTTGCCCGCCGACGCCTTGGAGATGTCGAGGATCGAGTTGATCAGCCCGAGCAGGTGCGTGCCGGAGGAATGGATGTCCCCGGCATATTCCAGGTAGCGCGGGTGCCCCAGCGGCCCGAAGATCTGGTTGCGCTGCAATTCGCTGAAGCCGAGGATCGCGTTGAGCGGCGTGCGCAGTTCGTGGCTCATCATGGCGAGGAACTGCTCCTTGGCCCTGCTGGCGTCCTCCGACCGGTGAAGCGCCTCCTCCAGCTGCCGGCCGCGCTGGACCAGGTCGCGGTTCAGCCGCTGGACCGCCATCATCAGCAGGCAGAAGACCAGCAGGATGCTGCTCAGGATCGACACCAGGAAATGCACGGCGTGCGCCGGATAGCGGCCTATGTGGTCGGGCACCGGCGGCTCGACCAGGGTCGAGGCCGCGCGCGCCGCCAGCGTCAGCCCGGCCACCGCGAACAGCGCCGCCGCGGTCAGGACGGTTGCCCGCATGTTCGGCCCCGCCACCCGCAGCAGTTCCCGCGCGGTCAGCAGGCAGCCGGCGCACAGGGTCAGGGACAGGGCCACGATCCGGATCGCCACGTCGTCCCGGACCAGGGTGAACCAGGCCTGGAACAGCACCAGCAGGACCACCGCCGCGACCGCGTGCCGCCAGCGCGAAGGATTCTCCCCGAACTCGCGGACGCCGTTGTAGAAGAAGCCGAAGCTCAGCACGATCATCCCGTTGGAGACCAGGATCGCCGGAACCTCGGGAAGGGTGCCGCGCATCGTGGACACCAGGGTGCTGGCGCCCAGCAGGAGCGTCGCGACGGTCCAGTGCCTCAGGCCGGGAAGGCTGCGGTTGGCCGACCAGAACACCAGCATCAGGCCGCCCAGCGCAACCGAAACCAGCGAATGCACCAGGACCAGTGTGAAGATATCGATGTTCATCGGCGCGAGCTTGCAGGGACTCCCACCCTGATAAACCAACACCGATTGATTTCATATGGATACTATATGAGGGTGCCGGAATCCTCGGCTCAGAACCAGTGCTTCACCTTCAGCAGAAGCAGCGTCGCGACCGCCGAGGCGACCATCAGCAGCAGCACCCAAAGGAAGGAATGGCCGTCGTGGGTTCCCGGCAGCCCGGCCACGTTCATGCCGAAGATTCCGGTGACCAGCGTCATGGGCAGGAAGATCAGGGTCACGATCGACAGCCGGAACAGGTTGCGGTTCCCCTCCTCGGCCAGCTTGGCGTACAGCTCGTCCTGGAGCACCTTGGCGCGGTCCTCGGCGGCGCCCAGGTCCTCCGCGACCGAGGAGAAGCGGTCCACCGCCTCCCGCAGGTCGTAGGTGTCGTCGGACGACCACCAGCCCGGCGGGTGGCTGAGCAGCCTCGCCAGCGCCTGGCGCTGCGGCCGCAGCTGACGGCGCAGGCTGACCGCCTGCCGGCGCAGGTTGCCCAGCTGGCTGCGCAGGTCCGCGGAGGAACCGGCCAGCAGCGCGTCCTCGATCTCGTCCAGGGTATCGGCCATCCCCTTGATCACCTTCTGGAAGCTGGCCGCCAGATGGTCGATCAGGGCGCCGATCAGCTCGCCGGTGCTGGCCGGCCGGAACCCGTCCCGGATGTCCAGCCGCAGCTTGTCCACCGCGGTCAGCGGGTGGTTGCGCGAGGTGATCAGCATCGTCCGCGTGAACCAGACATGCAGGGTGCCGATATCGCCGCTCTGGCCGGAGAAATCGTGCTGCACGTCGCTCAGGGTGCCGATCAGCCCGTCCTCGCAGCGCTCGAACCGGGGACGCACGTCCTCGATCGACACCAGCACCGCGCGCACCGTCTCCGGCAGGTGGCCGCGCTCGGCGATCCAGGTGCGCATCGGCCAGACCGCAATGTTCAGGTGCGCCCAGACGAAGCCGTCCGGCGTGCGCAGCAGGTCGGCCAGCACCGGCAGCGACAGCTCCCGCGCCGTGCCGTCCTGGCCGAAGCCGTAAGCGCAGATCAGCCCGTTGGCGAGTGTATCGGTCATGCCAGGCGCGCCGCGTCCATGGGTTTCCTGCCGCAGATGAACGTTCGGGAAAAGCGACCTCAGAACGGGATGCCGACCCGCCAGCGCGTCGGGCTGGCGCTGCCGCCGCTGACCTCCACGTTGGGGGTCGGGACGGCGCAGGCCGCCAGCAGGACGGACAGGGCCAGGGCGGCCAGCAAGGCTGCGTGCCGCGTCATTCCGCCGCCGACTCGGCCGGGGTCTTGCGCCGGGGAACCGCCGGCTTCTTCTGCCGGGAGCGCGCCCGGCTGCGCTCCGCCGCGGAGAACCGGCCGCTGTCCGCCTGGGCCTCGGCGACCGGGTCGCTGAGCGCGGTCAGGACCTTCTCGCGGATCTGGGCCAGCTTGCTCTCGTGCGTGATCTTCAGCCCGAACACGTCCTTCACATAGAACACGTCGATCGCCTTCTCGCCATAGGTCGAGACCTTGGCCGAGGAGATCTGGAGGCTGAGGTTGGTCAGCGCCCGGGTCACGTCGTACAGCAGGCCCGGCCGGTCGCGGCCGTTCAGCTCGATCACGGTGTGGGTGGTGCTGGCCTTGTTGTCGATCAGCACCCGCGGCGGCACCTTGAACACCCGCGTGCGGTTGTTGAACGCCGGCTTGCGCTTCGCCAGCTCCTGCAGCGGGCGGAGCTGGCCGGACAGGGTGCGCTCGATCATGACCGACAGCTTGGCCAGCTTGTCGCCGCTGTCGAACGGCCCGCCGGCGGCGTCCTGGACCGAGAAGACGTCCACCGCCATGCCGTTGGTCATGGTGAAGATCTTGGCGTCCAGGATGGTGGCGCCTGCCAGCGCGAAGGCGCCTGCCAGCCTGGAGAACAGGCCCGGATGGTCGTGGGTGTAGATCGTCACCTCGGTGACCGCTCGGCCGCGGTCGATCCGGGTGTCCACCGTCAGCGGCGCGCCGTCCCGGTCGGCGTTGCGCATCAGCCGGGCGTGGCGGGCGTGGGTCTCGGGATCGAAGCTCAGCCAGTAGGCCGGGTAGCCGTGGGCCAGGTGGCTCTCGATCTCGGCCTCGCTCCAGTCGCCCAGCAGCCCGCGCAGCGCCGCCTGGGCGGCGTTGACCCGGCGCTCGCGCCGCTGGGCGCTGACCACGCCGGACATCAGGTCCTCGGCGCGGTGGTACAGCTCGGCCAGCAGGGTGGCCTTCCAGCCGTTCCAGCGGCCGGGGCCGACCGCCCGGATGTCGGCGGTGGTCAGCACCAGCAGCAGCCGCAGCCGTTCCGGCGACTGGACCAGCTCGACGAAGTCGCGGATGGTCTTGTCGTCCTCCAGGTCGCGCTTGAAGGCGGCGTCCGACATGGTCAGGTGCCAGCGGACCAGCCAGGAGACGGTCTCCGTCTCCTCCGCGCTCAGCCCCAGGCGCGGGCACAGCTTCTCCGCCACCTTGGCGCCCAGCACGCTGTGGTCGCCGCCGCGCCCCTTGGCGATGTCGTGCAGCAGCATCGCGACATACAGCGCCCGGCGCGACACCAGCTTGTGGATCACCTCGCTGGCCAGCGGCAGCTCGTCCCTCAGCCCGCCCGACTCGATGTCGTGCAGGATGCCCAGCGCGAACAGGGTATGCTCGTCCACCGTGAAGACATGGTACATGTCGTACTGCATCTGGGCGACGATCCGGCCGAAATCGGGTACGAACCGCCCCAGCACGCCGGCCTCGTTCATCCGCCGCAGCGGCACCTCCGGGTCCTTGCGCGAGGTCAGCATCTCCAGGAACAGCCGGTTGGCCTCCGGGTCGGACCGCAGCTTCGGCCCCACCGCGCCCAGCGCGCGGGTCAGCGCCCGCAGCGCGTTGGGGTGGATGTCCAGCCCGTTGACCTGCGCCACGTGGAACAGCCGGATCGTGTCCACGGGGTTGTCCTTGAACTGCCGGTCGTAACGCACGTTCAGCCGCTCGCCGTCCAGCAGGAAGCCCTCGATGTCCTTGCGCGCCAGGGCGATGCGCAGCAGGCTGAAGCGCGGCTGGCGCTTGGCCTCCGCCTCCAGGTTGGCGCAGAAGATCCGGGTCAGGTCGCCGACATCCTTGGCGACCAGGAAATAGTGCTTCATGAAGCGCTCGACCCCGATCAGCCCGGCATGGTCCACATAGCCCAGCCGCCGGCTGATGTCCGCCTGCACGTCGAAGGTCAGCCGGTCCTCGCCCCGTCCGGCCAGGTAATGCAGGTGGCAGCGCACGGTCAGCAGGAAGTCCTGCGCCTTGGCGAACTTGGCGACCTCCTCCTCCAGCAGGACCCTCTTGTCCAGCAGCTCGGAGACGTCGTCCACCTGGTAATAATACTTGGCGATCCAGAACAGGGTCTGCAGGTCGCGCAAGCCCCCCTTGCCCTCCTTGATGTTGGGCTCCAGCACGTAGCGGCTGTCGCCCAGCCGGCGGTGGCGGGCGTCGCGCTCGGCCAGCTTGGCCTCGATGAAGGCGGGGCCGGTCCCGGTCGCGATCTCCTTGGTGAAGCGGCGGCGCAGCTCGGCGTACAGCTTCTCGTCCCCGTGCAGGAAGCGCGACTCGAGCAGGCTGGTCCGGATCGTCACGTCGCCCTTGGCCTGCCGGATGCACTCGTCCACCGAGCGCACGGCATGGCCGACCTTCAGCCCCAGGTCCCACAGCATGTAGAGCATGTATTCGAACACCTGCTCGACCCGCGGCGTCCGCTTGTAGGGCAGCATGAACAGCAGGTCCACGTCCGAGAACGGCGCCATCTCGCCCCGCCCGTAGCCGCCGATCGCCACGATCGCGAAATGCTCGCCCGACGTCGGGTTGGCGACGGGGAAGATGCAGTCGGCCGTGTGCTGCGCCAGCGCGCGGATGACCTGGTCCATCAGGTAGGCGTTCTGGCGCACGCAGTCGGTGCCGGTCCCCCCCGCCTCCAGCCGCCGCCGCACCTCGACGCGCCCGTCGTCCAGCGCCTTGCGCAGGGCCGCCAGCGTATGGGGGCGCAGCGCGGCGCCCGTGCCGTGCTGCTCGGCCAGGGACTGGAGCTCGGCGACCAGGCGGCGCTTGGAGACGATGGCCCGGCGATCGGGGATGGTTTCGGAAAGGGTCAGCATGTCGACTCAACGCACTCACGGTCTGGACGGCACCGTCCGACCGGTTCGCTCCGGCGGGACCACACCTGGTTCACCCATCGGTCGGGTTCGCCCGGGATATGGGGCGGCCGGCGGGTGGGATTACCCGTTCTAAGGAAGATAGTGTAAAGATTCCGATCCCGCACCGCCGGTATTGCTGCCATTAGCGCGGAAGATGGGTGCCGCCGCTTCCGGAAAACCGCCCGCGCGCCGGAATGCCCCTTGCCAGTCGAGAAGGAAGCGGGGACAAAGTCCGCTCCCTCTGTTTACCAATTATCAACATAGTCGATGATGATCTCCGAAGGGGCACCGGTGGACGCGCGCGTTGAACCCAGGCATCTCGGGGCGCTCTCCGGCGAAGGCGCCACGCCGGCCGCCCGGCGCACCATCGCCTTCCTCTGCCTCGCCTACATCCTCGCCACGCTGGCGATCCTGCCGTTCGCCGACAGGCCGGGACCGGTGCTCCCGGCCATCACGACGACTTTCGGGGCCGGCGTGATGATCGCGGACCTGTGCACGGCATTCCTGCTGCTCGCCCAGGTCCGCGCGGCCCGGTCCCGGTCGCTGCTCCTGCTGTCCGCAGCCTATCTCTACAGCGCGGCGATGGCGCTCCTGCACGTCCTCACCTTCCCCGGCGCATGGATCCCGGACCAGCCCCTGATCGGAACCCCCCAGTCGGTCGGATGGCTCTTCATCGCCTGGGTGCTGGGATTCCCGGCCCTGGTCCTGGCGGCCGTGGCCGCCGAGGCGCGTTCGGGAACCGGCGCGATCGCGCCCGACCGGGTGGAGCGGGCGATCGCCCGAACCCTGGCCACTGTCCTGGCGGCCGTCGTCCTGCTGGCGCTGGCTGCCACAACCGGGCAGGCCTGGATACCCCGGCAGATCCAGGGCAACGTCTTCGCCACCTGGGGCAACGCGGTCCAGTGGACGTCCGTCGCCCTCTCCATGACCGCCTTCCTGATGCTCTGGCGGATCACGCGCGGCCGCAACGTGCTGTTCGGCTGGCTCGGCCTGGCCCTGGTCGCCTTCGCCGCCTCCAACGCGCTCGCCGTCGCCGGCGGCGCCCGCTACACGGTCGGCTGGGACCTGAGCCGGCTCAGCGGGTTCATCTCGGCCAGCCTGCTGCTCGTGTTCTTCCTCGGCCAGTTCGCCAGGCTCCACCGGTCCCTCGCGGCCGCGCTGGTCCGTCTGCGCGACGTCAACGGGACGCTGGAACGCCGGGTCGCCGAGCGCACCTCGGAACTCGAGGACACGAACCGGCAGCTGCGCAAGGCGCTGGACGAGCGGAGCCTGCTGCTGCGCGAGGTCTATCACCGCGTCAAGAACAACCTCCAGGTCATCGACGGCATGATCGCCATCCAGGCGCTGGGCTGGGAGGGTTCCCCGACCGAGGAGCTCCTGAACGATCTCCGCCGGCGCATCAACGCCCTCGGCCTGGTCCACCAGCAGCTGATGACGTCGGACGATCTGGCGACCTTCGACATCCGCCCCTTCCTCGAGGAACTCAGGGGCAACCTGTCGACCCTGGGCGGCGGCGCGCGCCACGGCATCGACATCTCCGTCGAGGCCGACGCCCTGCGGGTGGACCTGGACTTCGCCATTCCCCTCGGCCTGATCGTGACCGAGCTGGTCCAGAACGCCCTGAAGCACGCTTTCCCCGACGGCGGCAGCGACGGCCGCAGGATCCAGGTCGGCCTCCGGCGCTGCCCCGGGGAGCGGCTGTTGCTGTCCGTCCACGACAACGGCAGGGGCGGAAGCGACGGGCGAAATCATGGAACCACGTCGGCAAGCAAAGGGTTGGGCCTGAGTATCGTGCAGGCCCTGGTGGTCCAATTGGAGGGTGAAATGGCCGTATCCGGCGCCGACGGACTCAGGGTGGAGGTGAGGATGCCGGCACCCGAGGCCGGGCAATGACGGACGGGGGCGGCTGCGTTCTCGTCGTCGATGACGAACACCTGATCGCGCTCAGCCTGACCCTCACCCTTCAGTCGATGGGGCTCCGGGTCTGCGGAACGGCCGCCACCGCCGCCAAGGCCGTCGAGCTGGCCCAGACGCACCGCCCCTCCCTCATCCTGATGGACGTGCGGCTGAAGGGGAAAACGGATGGCGTGGACGCCGCGATCGAGATCCACCGCCACCGCCCCACGCCGGTCATCTTCATCACCGGATCGCGGGAGCCCGAGACCGTGGAGCGCATCCACCGGGACCACCCCGCGGCGCTCCTGTTCAAACCCATCCTCCCCGGCAACCTGAGGGAGGAAGTGGACCGGGTGCTCAACAGGGGCGCAGCCGGTCCCTGACGCGGCGCGTGGGTCGGGCGATAATGGAAGCGGGAGGTTTTGCCCGCCGTTCCAGCCGCCGCGAAGCGTTGGGCCACGGCCCGACCTAGGGTTTGACGCAGGGCAGAAGTAACGCATCCCGTCGATCGTAGGTTGGGCCGCGGCCCAACGCGTCGGCCCGGCTTCCCCAGGCAGGTCAAACGGATCGGGCTTTGCTCTAGTGGCTCGGCACAGTGGTTTTGATGAGTTCAGGCGGCTTGCTTGAGGGAGGGCTCCGGATCGGGATAGGCATGGCCCATCTTCTCACGCGCCCGCTCGGTGGTGAACATCCAGGTAATGCGGGCGCCCTCGGCGTTGCGCCGGCGCTGCCAGGCTGCCACCTCGGCCTCGAGGCGCTCGCGCTCGGCGATGCGGCGGTCCAGGCACTGGGAGCGCAGCACGCCGATCTCGATCTCGACCATGTTCAGCCAACTCGCGTGCTTGGGCACGAAGTGGAAGTCCAGCCGGCGCAGCACCCGGCGCGCCTCGCACGCCGGGAACGCCTCGTAGAGCGCCCCGGCCGAATGGGTTGACAAATTGTCCAGCACCACGCGGATCCGCTCGGCCTCGGGGTAGTGGACGTCGACCAGGTCGCGCATGCACGCGGCGAAGTCGCGCCCCGTGCGCCGGTCGGTGACCTTGACCGCGCGCCAGGGGCGGTGCGCGTCGAGGAACACGAACAGGTTGGCGGTGCCGTTGCGCCGGTACTCATAATCGAACCGCTCCGGCTGCCCCGGCGCGGCCGGGACCGGCTCGCGCGCCTCGCCGATCAGCTGGGTCGGGCTCTCGTCGAAGCACACCACCGGGCGCGCCGGGTCGGGCGCCTCGGCGTAGAGGTCGAGCACGTCCTCCATGCGCGCGACGTACTCGGCGTCGACGCGCGGGATGCACCACATGTCCCGGCGCCACGGCTTCAGGTCGTTCTCGGCCAGCCGCCGCCGGACCGTCTCGCCGGACACGGCGTCGTGCCCGGTCAACGCGACCAGCGCTCCCGCCAGCAGGTCGAGCGTCCAGCGCGCCCGGCCCTCGGGCGGCTCGGAACAGGCGGTCGCCACCAGCAGGGCCTCCTCCTTGCCCGACAGCTTGCGCGGCGCCCCCGGCCGCGGCCGTTCGCCCAGCGCGGCGTCCAGGTTGCCCGCGACGAAGCGGCGCCGGGTCCGGTGCACCGTGGCCGTGCCGACCGCCAGGGTGGCGGCGATCGCCTCGTCGCCGTGGCCCGCGTCGGCCGCCAGCAGGATCTGCGCCCGCTTGACCTTGCGCACGGCTTGCCGACCCCCGCTGACCAGGGCCTGCAGCTCGGTCCGCTCGGCTTCGCTCAGATCCACGCGGTAGCGTACAGTCATCGGGCCTCCTCGACGCTCAAAGCCCCGACAACCCGATGGCCGCCGCGATGTCACAGCCCCACCCGGAACCGAATTTCACGCCCAAGCAAGGGCAGTATTTGGCGTTCATCCACGCCTACACCTGCATCAATGCCCGACCGCCCGCCGAGGCCGACCTGCAGCGCTTCTTCGGCGTCACCCCGCCCACCATCCACCAGATGGTCCTCGCCCTCGAACGCACCGGCCTCATCCAGCGCACCCCCGGTGCCGCCCGCAGCATCAGGCTGCTCGTGCCACCGGAGAGCCTGCCGGTCCTTCAAAGGCCCGAAGCCAGCTCATCATAATCACTGTGCCGAGCCACTAGGCGGCGGGTGTCGGCTCCGCATCCTTCTCCGGCAGGGGAATTCCTACAAGAGGTGCCCAGTTCGGCGACCTGCGCCGCCTGACGCTCGATCAGCGCCGCCTGCTCGACAGTAGGGCATCCTTCTCAGCCTCCCTCAGGCGGTAGCGTGGCGGTTTCTCCATCCCATCGTTGACTTATATTCCAAGCTGTAGCGCAACCCTTTTCGCTAACCCCGTGAGCAATCACCTGAGCGCTCCCCGAAATGCATTCTCAGCACCGTCGAATACGAAAAATCAATTGTTCCATTCACGATGCTAAATAAACTGTACTGATATCTCTAGGTGTATCAAGTAGGATTCTGGTCTCTTCCTCCCAATAGATTGTATATTGATAACCACAATACTCCTCCATTTTTCGAACTTCTGCCTCTAGCCACTGGCGCATATGGGTGGCTACGTAAGATTTCTTAATGTTTGTTTTGGAGACTCTTGAGGATATCTCCGAAACAAGGTCGTCGTGTGTTATTATTCCACAACGAAGAGCATAAACAAAGCAGTTCAACACACCTCCGAACAACTTATCATCATTCTTGCATATTAAGAAAATTCTTTTCCAAACCTCCATTGGTAAATGGTGATACAAAGAGCGTTTAGATTTCGCGCTAATGCGAGCCACTTCGTGATCAGCGATCCCACATCTATGAATTGTGTGAAGAGCTTCAACAATGTCATTAAATCTATTTGGGTGATCTAGCCGGTTGCGTTGGCGATAGATTAGCGCAAGTGGGATCGATAATACCGGATCAAACATCCTGTCTACATCTAACAATACAATTTCGATAGGAATCAACATGTGAACATTGTGGATTTCATAGAACTTCTCAAAATCACTGTTATACCACCTCCAGTAGAAACCAGCATATGAGGAATCCTTTAATGCCATATCATACAAGTAGGGCTTTACCAGTTCCTTGGCTTTCATTGTTGTCTCATGAGGTAATCTAACTTCCTTAGATAATACTCCAATTGGAAATGTGGAATCCCTTCCACTGGTGATTGCAGCGCACGCAGCCAATGAAACAGGTCTCGTCGAACCTAAGATCTGCTTAGCAAAAAAATCCCCCATTGTACTTCTAGCAAAATCTCTCCGGTCCTGAGTACAATTGGATGCAACATTTATGATATCCAGTTCTAAACGATCTTTCTTATCTACAGCAGCATCAAAACTTATTGAGCAGATCAGATTGCAAATTTCTTTGATATCGGCTTCTGATCCAGGAAGATATTCGAGCGCTCGAGCTGAGAATAGTAAAACTGCAGATAAATCTTGTCTCTCGAGAAGAGCCTTTTGGATACTATTTTTTAGCAAATTAACGGCAATGGCAATCCTTTTCTGATTACGGAAAGTTTTAATTTGAAGTGCAAGATGTGAAATTACGTCCCACTCTCTATTTATTATACGAGGCATTAGGGCAGTGATTAGCTGCTCCACTGTCTCGTGTATCTCATCTAAATTTCTAGCAAAAAAGTACTCCAAGAACGTTTGATGACTAAATTTATATAGATCTGGGGAGAACTCGGACATAACCCAAGATCTTTCAGTGACAAACTTTGTAACTAGCTTTGCAGCTTGGTTGGACTTGGCCCGACTCTCAAAGAGATCTCCAAAATAAGACTTGTTTTGTTTCTCTATCCAATCCTTATCAACACCCTCCTCAAGATTTGCATGACCATATATTCTGGATGCCAAATCGCTGAACAAATGCAGCATATCAAAACCTGGAGGAATCTCTGCACGAATATCCCGATTCTGATCCCATTTCTCAAACATCAATATGGCACATTCTTTATAGATCTCTGGTCTGTTCGATGGTACATTGCCCTTCATTGTGAATAGATATGACATTAGGCCAAGCATTAATGGATTCTGACGTAGGTCATTCGCATTCTTTTCCGTTTGCCTCAGAAAATCGTTTGCGTGATCCAGTGCGTCTTGTTTCTTCAGCCCTGCTACAACTTGCATAAATTTTGAAAGGTAGGAACGGATCTCGGGTTCGTCAAATCTTTCTAACACAAGCTCCTCAAATTCGTTAGATAGTTGAGCGTCTTCATAGCCTATCAAACGAGAGGTTACAATAACTGGGCACAAAGGATATTCATCACAGAAATTTAGAACAAGCTGCACAAATTCCCGCCGCCTAGCAGTATTTAATATCTCGTCTAATCCATCAAACGCCAAAATGGCTCGGCCATAGCCTAATAGGTACTTAAGACTGTTTACCGCTTCGTCCTCTGCAATCGTTATTAATTTTCTAATATCGTTTACTAAGTACTCAAACAGTCCTAGCTGGACATTCTCAAGCCTAGCCGCTTCAAAATTTCTCAGTACAATTCTCAAAGGGACCTTTAAATTTCTCGATTCGAATTTGGATTTTTCATCTGGATATTGAAAATGAAGAGAACATTGCTTAGCAAGCTCGAAACATAAATACTGGCAAAGTGTTGACTTTCCTCCGCCAGGATCTCCTAAGACAACTACTCGCCGAAAACTGGATCGAAAGTCACCATAACTAATCTTAGAAAATAGGATATGCTTCTCCGTTTCGGTCTCCTCCAGTATCTTTCCCCTCTCTCGCGATTTATCGAGCACAATATCTGCTAAACGCATGTGTGTTTCCGACAACTGTCTGTAGCGGAGCTTGGATGGAATGTAAATTTTGTTTATGTCTATTGGCTTAGATCCTTTATTTGTTTCAATTTGTATTGTCCTGTAGTTCGATTGCAAGCCCTTGGATATCCTCTGTAGACAATTTATTGTATTTTCGTAAGGATCTCCGTTATCTACAAGAGACAAAGCTAGCGAAATCTTTTCATCAACTAAATCAATCCGTTGCAAAATTTCATTTGATAAGGACCTCATTGCTAATGCAAGTGCATCATCATTAAACATATACTGCATAGATGCTTCAAATGAAGTCGCTATCTGTTCATAAAGCTTAGTAGAGTTACCGCAGTTTTCTCCGAGTACAAGGTCATGCAACTTGACGAATGCCTCCTGTGTAAATGGGCAACGTTTCTGTATAACCGCCTGCTCGGCCCAGGGCTGTTCAGTTCTCGCTATGAGAGGCGATATGCGAGCGCATTGTCGAAGTTGAGCGCGTTGACGTAGAGTTCGCGGGCGATGTTCTGGACGCCGTTGGCCCGCAGGATGTTGATCGCGAAGCTGCGGAACCGGGCGACGTGGGTGGGCTTGACGCGGGTTCGGCTGGCGTCCTCGCCGAACGTGACGTCGCGGACCCAATGGCTCCGGTTTTCAATCGCCCAGTGCCCCCGGACCGCCCGTCCGAACGCCTCGGCGCCGAGCGCGACCTGGCAGGCGTAGAACGAGACGTCCTCGGTGGCGTGCCACAGGCCTGACCTGGTGTCCTTGTGCCAGGTCAGGCGGGCGACGCGGGCGGCGCAGACGATTAGGCCGTCCCATTCGGCGTCGAGTTTGCCCCGGACATCGAAGGTCTCGACCGTGCGGGTCTCGTGGCGGCCGTGGCCCTTGGGATCAACGCTCCTGTGGCTTTCGGCCGGGGGCTGGGTGGCGGCGATGGCCTCGAGCGTGGCCAGCAGGGTCGGCTGGTTGGCCTTGACCTGGGCGAGCAACGCGTTGCCGGTGTCGCGGGCCGCCTCAAAGGTTTTTTTGACAGTGCAGCGCGTCGGCGGTGAACAGCACGCCGCTCAGGCCGAGCTCCGCGATCAGGCGCTGGGCCGCCGGGATCTCGTTGCTCTTGTCGTCGATCTCGCTGTGCGCCAGCAGGATCGCCGCCTCCGAGGCGAACGCGCTGAGCGCCTGGGCCGCCTTGCGGTCGTTGAGGTGGTCGAAGCTGCCCTTGAGCGTCTTGCCGTCGAGCGCGATCGCCGGCATCCCGCCCTCGGGGCGCGCCAGCAGGCTGGCGGCGTGCCGGCGGAACGCCCGCTCCAGGGCGTCGGCGTCGAGGTCCTGGAGCACGGTGCGCAGGGTGTTGACCGATGGCGCCCGCCTCAGGGCGACGCCGAACAGCTCGTTGAGCAACTCCCGGCGCTGCTCCAGGAAGACGATGATGCGGCGGTACGAGGTCGCGCCGGACAGCAGCGCCAGCACGGTGAACAGCAGCAGCGGCGCCAGCGGGTAGCGCTTGCCCGCCGCGCGCCGCGGATCGGGAACCTCGCCCAGGGCCGCGAGAAGCCGGCCGAACGGTACCATGGCAACCCCCAAGTCCAGGAATTGCCGAGCAAGGATTCACACATTCGCGCGAGATGGTAGACTCTTTCTACGCTGCTTCACACCCCGCCAGGACTCGCTGCGCGCGAGTCAGGCGCGCAACGGGGAGAACTGAACAGCCCTGCTGCTCGGCCATTGCTGTTACTAAACCGCTCTTTTCAAATTCACGTAAAAAACGTTCTAGATTAGATGTAAGCTCTCCATAGTAACTTCCTACAACTATCTCATAATCAGCCAGCGCTCTTTGAATGGCTGGATTGCTTATTCTTGTTCCCTTGAGAGCAGAATCTACTTTGTTGAGACGCATTACTTTCTGGAATGCGATCGGGCCGATTCGGCTCAGTGCTGTGTTGAAAAGCGATCCTAGTGTGCTGCTAACTAACATTTATCGAACCTCTAAAGCGCCTTCGGCGGGGCATCACAATCTCCCATAAACTAACAGAGAAAGCATTAGCTGTATAGCATCGAAACCCGTCGCGCTAAAAGGTCGATTACATACTATCATAGTCAAAGTAATTGTTCCTTTCCGCCAAAGTCGAAATTATGTTCATCCTAGCGATAGCATGGGAAAGCGACTGCCTGCGTCGCCATAGGCTTCCTGCGGACGCTGCTGAAGGTGGTGGTGCACTACACATTGCCTACCGGTTGAGAGCGCCTAACAAAACCTTGGCTTAATAGCGGGCCGTGCCCAACTGATTGGCATGTCCGAACCTCTTGTCAGCGATGAGTTTTGGGCGGTTGTGGCGCTGCTATTGCCGTCCCGTCCGGCACGTCCGTAAGGTGGCCGGCCACCGTTTGATGACGGGGCGGCCCTGACCGACATCCTGTTCGTTCTGAAGAGCGGCATTCCGTGGGAGATGCTGCCACGGGAGATGGGCTGTGGTTCAAGCATGACCTGCTGGCGGCGGCTTCGCGACTGGTAGGCCGCCGGGTATTGGGAAAAAGCTACACCATGTTCTGCTGGACCGGTTGGGCAAGTCCAATGCGATCGACTGGATTCGGGCGGCACTGAACAGCGCCAATGTTCCGGCAAACAGGGGGATGTCGGCACAGGGCCGAAACCCGAAAACGGACGAGAGTGTCAGGAATTTCGTGTAGTCGGATGCTGGAAGCCACGGTCGATGCTGTCCCTCCGATCCGTCAGTGCGCCGGCCGGCCACGCCGCCGGCGGGCCAAGCTTCATGGGGACAAGGCTTATGATTTCTCCAGGGAAGGTGTCACTAAGACCATGATCCTATTTCCCTTGAAAATCAACCTACGCCATGGTAAGGAACCAATTCCTTTTCCCTGGTTCCGAAGGCCCCACCATGCCCGCTCCAGTCCCCGTTCCCTCTCCCGCTCCGGCCCCCGCCGTCCCCTCCATCTACACCCCCCTCCCGCACCGCCAGGAAGCCTTCGCCCGGCACGTCGCCGCCGGCAGGGGCTATGCGGGGGCGGCGCGGCTGTCCGGCTATGCCTGGGCAAGCGCCCGCCAGACCGGCTCGCGCCTGATGAAGCAGCCGGAGGTCGCCGCCCGGGTGGTCGAGCTGACCGAGGCCGACAAGACCCGCCGCCATGCCGAGCTGGACGAGCTGGTCGCCGCCGCCAAGCGGGTGCTGATCGACGCCATGGAGAAGCAGAACCATTTCGCCGCCCTGCGCGCCATCGACCAGATCGCCCGCCTGCGCGGCCTCGCCGGCCCCACGGCGGAGGCCCGCGATACCGCGCTCGACGCCGACCCCGAACCGGACGACAACGCCTCCGCCTGCTCCTCCATCGCCGAACCCGAGGCCCAGTTCGAGCCGCAGATGCCGCCCGCCGGCCTCGCCCCGGTCGAGCCCGCGCCCGAGGACCCGGAAAAGGCCGATGCCAGGCAGTCCAAGGCGCACAACCGCCATATCAACCGCTGTATCGAAACCCTCAGGAAGCGGCACCCCGACCTCTACGCCCGGGTCCGCCGGGGCTCGATTGAGGATGCCGGCCTCTATTTCGACGCGGGCCTCAACCTCCTGCCGGCCGACCGCTGGCCGGGCGCCGCCTCCCCGGCGCATCCGTGAAGACGTATGTTGACACAAGCGGCCACGCCCCGGGGGTGGATCCCCCGGCCTCCGGGCCTCCCAGGCAACACAACCCCCGGCCCCTCAGCTCGCGATCAGTCCCCGAAGCTGCCGGTTCGCCACCGCCAGCATCGCCAGGTCCACCCGGGTGACCCCGCGCAGCTCCGTCAGCAGCTGGCGGTTCCGCTCCACCGGCCCCTGGCGGCATGCCGCCCAGGCGTCGATGGCGGCGGTCTGGTCCTGGCCGTCGTTCAGGATGCGGGCGGTCAGGTCGCTCTGAAGGCCGTAGAGATCGTCCACGATCGCGCTGACCGCCTGCTTCTGCCAGTGGTTCTCGGTCTTGACCCGGACCGCCTGGCAGCGCAGCCATTCCATGCCGAATCGGTGGCCCAGCTCGAAATAGACCAGCGCCACGGCGGGCACGTCGCGCCGGCACAGCCGGGCGATCCGGGTGACGTCCAGCCCCGACGCCAGGATGCCCAGGCTGGCGACCCGGCGCGCCAGGTCGGCCGGCACGCCCTGCTCCGTCCAGTGCGCGGCGCGCTCGTCCAGCAGCCTCCTGTCCTCCTCGGACAGCACGGTGTCCAGGTCGGCCGCCAGCTGCTCGACGCCGGGGGTATAGTTGGCCGCCTCCGCGCCCAGGTCGAGCGGCTGCGGGGCGTTGATCAGGAACCACGGCACCGTGCGGTGGAGCAGCGCCTGGGTGGCCAGGATCATCTCGTACTGGCAGGCCGCCGGCACCCGGTTGTCCAGCGCCTCGATGGCGCTCCAGACGGTCCGCAGCGCGAAGGCGTCGCGGCTGACCGTATAGGCCCGCGCGATGTCGCCCGGCCCCATGCCGGTCTTCTCCATCATCTCCGACAGGAAGGTCGGGCCGACCCGGTTGACCATGCTGTTGGTGGTGTATGTCGCGATGATCTCGCGGCGCAGCCGGTGCCGCTCGATCGCCTCGCGGAAGTCGCGGCGCAGCGCCTTGGGGAAATATTTGACCAGGTCCTCCGCCATGCGCGGGTCGTCGGGCAGGTTGGAGGCCAGCAGCTCGTCGTACAGCGTGATCTTGGAATAGGCCAGCAGCACGGCCAGCTCCGGCCGGGTCAGCGCCTGCCCGCGCGACGTCCGGGATGCGATCTCCTCGTCGTCGGGCAGGAACTCGATCGCCCGGTTCAGATGGCCGCTCTTCTCCAGCAGCCGCATGAAGCGGACCTGCCCCTCCAGCGACTCGGCCCCGCCCACCCCGGCGACGCTGATCGCCTGGGTCTGGAGGTAATTGTCGGCCAGCACCAGCTCGGCCACCTCGTCGGTCATGCTCGCCAGAAGCTGGTCGCGCTGCTTCATGGTCATGTCGCCGCGGGCGATCACGTCGCCGGTCAGCACCTTGATGTTGACCTCGTGGTCGGAGGTATCGACGCCGGCGGAATTGTCGATCGCGTCGGTGTTGATCCGTCCTCCCCCCTGGGCGTACTCGATCCGGCCGCGCTGGGTCACGCCCAGGTTGGCGCCCTCGCCGACGATCTTCGCGCGGACCTCCCGGCCGTCGATCCGGCTGGAATCGTTGGCCTTGTCGCCGACCTCGGCATGGGTCTCCTCGGTCGCCTTGACGAAGGTGCCGATGCCGCCGAACCACAGCAGGTCCACTTGCCCCCGGAGCATCGCCTGGATCAGCTCCACCGGGGTCACCTTGTCGCGGGTCAGGCCGAAACGGGCCTGGATCTCGGGCGACAGCTTCAGCGACTTGGCCTTGCGGTCGAAGATGGCGCCGCCCGGCGACAGCAGCCCCGCGTCATAGTCAGCCCAGGTCGAGCGCGGCAGGTCGAACAGCCGGCGCCGCTCCTCGAAGCTGGTCGCCGGATCCGGGTTCGGATCGCAGAAGATGTGCAGGTGGTTGAAGGCGCCCACCAGCTTCGTGTGGCGCGACAGCAGCATGCCGTTGCCGAACACGTCGCCCGACATGTCGCCGACGCCGACGCAGGTGAAGTCCTGGGTCTGGCAATCCACGCCGATCTCGCGGAAGTGTCGCTTGACCGACTCCCAGGCGCCGCGCGCGGTGATGCCCATCTTCTTGTGGTCGTACCCGCGCGACCCGCCCGACGCGAAGGCGTCGCCCAGCCAGAACCCATAGTCCAGCGACACGCCGTTGGCGATGTCGGAGAAGGTCGCCGTGCCCTTGTCGGCCGCCACCACCAGGTACGGGTCGTCGCCGTCGATCCGGACCACCCGCGGCGGCGGCACGACCGACCCGTCGGCCGCGAAGTTGTCGGTGATGTCGAGCAGGCCCCGCATCAGCGTCTTGTAGCACTCGATCACCTCGGCCATCAGCACCTCGCGGCCGGCATCGGCCGGCGGCGGGCGCTTGACCACGAAGCCGCCCTTCGACCCCACGGGCACGATGACCGCGTTCTTGACCATCTGCGCCTTCATCAGGCCCAGGATCTCGGTGCGGAAATCCTCGCGCCGGTCGGACCAGCGGATGCCGCCGCGGGCGACCTTGCCGCCGCGCAGATGGATCGCCTCGACCCGCGGGCTGTAGACCCAGACCTCGACCATGGGGCGGGGCAGGGGCAGCTCGTCCACGCCCCGGCTGTCCAGCTTCATGGACAGGTAGGGCTTGACCCCGCCGTCCTCGGCCTTCTGGAAATAGTTGGTCCGCAGGGTGCAGCGCACGAGGTTGAGGAACCGGCGCAGGATGCGGTCCTCGTCCAGGTTGGCGACCTCGTCCAGCGCGTGGTCGATCTCCACCAGCAGCCCGTTGACCGCGACCTGCGCCTCGTCGGCGCCGCCCGGCGTCGCCCGCCGGTCCGGGTCGTGCAGGGTCTGGAACAGCCGGACGATCAGCCGCGTGATGGCGGCGTGGCCGGCCAGCGTGTCCTCCATGTAGTCCTGGCTGAACTGGAAGCGGATCTGGCGCAGATACTTGGCATAGGCCCGCAGCATGGTGATGTCGCGCCAGCCCAGCCCGGCGCGGATCACCAGCCGGTTGAAGCCGTCGTCCTCCATCCGGCCTTCCCAGACCCGCAGGAACGCGTCCTGGAACGCCTGCCGCACGCGGCCCAGGTCCACGGCGATGCCGGCCCGGCTGGTCATGGCGAAGTCATGGATCCAGACCGGCTCGATCCGGCCGGGGATCGTCACCTCGAACGGTCCGCCCTCCGAGATCACCTTGACGCCCATATGCTCCAGCATGGGCAGGATGTCGGACAGGGCCACCTGCCCGCCGTCATGGTAGAGCTTCAGGTAAAGCTCGGTCTCGCCGGCCTCGATCGGCCGGTAGAGGTTCAGGCCCAGGCGCCCGGTATGGAGCACCTCCTCGATCCGCTCGATGTCGTAGACGGCCAGTTCGGCGCCGAAACGGTCCCGGTATCCCACGTCGAAGGACGCGGAGTAGCGCCGGTGCAGGCGCAGCCCCTCCTCCTCGCCGCGGGCTTCGACCAGGGCGTCCTGCAAGCGGTCGGGCCAGGCGCGGCTCGCCTCGATCAGCCGTTCCTCGATCTCCCCGGCATCGTAATCGGGAATGCCGCCGGGCTTCGTTTCGATGACGAACTGGACCCGCGCCAGCACGCTCTCGGCCAGCTGCGTGAAGAAGGCGGAGCAGGTTCCGTCGAAGGCGCGCTCCAGGATCGCCTGGATGCGCCGGCGCAGGTCGGTGTCGTAGCGGTCGCGCGGGACATAGACCAGGCAGGTCATGAAGCGCTCGAACGGGTCGCGGCGGATGAACAGGGCGGTGCGCTGGCGCTCCTGCAGGTGAAGCACCCCGATCGCGATCTCGTACAGCTCGTTGTCGGTGATCTGGAACAGTTCGTCCCGGGGGAAATTCTCCAGGATATGGGTCAGCGCCTTGCCGTCGTGGCTGCGCGGATCGAACCCGGCGCGCTCCAGCACCCGGGCCACCTTGTTGCGCAGGAACGGGATGTCGCGGGCGCTGGCGCTGTAGGCGGCCGACGTGAACAATCCCACGAACAGGTGCTCGCCGACCACCTTCCCGTCGTCGTCGTAGGCCTTGATGAAGATGCTGTCCATCAGGGCCGGGCGGTGCACCGTGGCGCGGCGGTTCGACTTGGTCACCAGCAGCAGGCGCGGCTGGCGCAGGAACTGCTGGGCGTCGGGCGGCAGGGAGGCGAAGTTGCGCAGCCCGTCGAACACCCGGATGTCGTCGTTGCGCAGGATGCCCAGCCCCTCGCCGGGGACCGGGGTCAGCCGGGCCTCGTCGCCCTCGCCCTCGAACCGGTAGAGGCGATAGCCCAGGAACGTGAAATTGTCGTCGCTCAGCCAGTGCAGGAAATCCCGCGCCTCGTTCAGCTCCGCCTCGGGCAGCGCGTCCGGCATGGAGTCCACGCCGGCCATGATGCGCCCCATGGGCTCGTGCATCGCCTTCCAGTCCTCGACTGCGGCGCGCACGTCGGCCAGCACCTTCTCGATCCCCTGGGCGATCCGCTCCAGGAACTGGGGGTCGGTCTGCTCGTCCACCTCGATATGCATGAAGGATTCGGGCACGGCCTCGGCCGGGGCGGCCTGCGGCTCGTACAGGTCGGTCAGGCGGCCCGACGCGTCGCGGCGCACCCGCACCACGGGGTGGATCACCAGATGGACGGTCAGGCCCTGGCGGTTCAGCTCCGCCGTGACCGAATCGACCAGGAACGGCATGTCGTCGTTGACGATCTCGACCACGGTATGGCCGGACTGCCAGCCGTGCTCGTCGACCTGCGGGTGATAGGCCCGGACCCGGGCGGTCCGCTCCTGCCGCTGGGCGGCGAACTGCCAGATCGACAGCGCCGCGCTGTAGAGCTGGTCGGGGCTGGATTCCAGCAGGTCGTCGGGGGGCACGTTGGCATAGAACTGGCGGACGAACCGTTCGGCCATGTCGGCCCGGTCGCGGTTCAATCGGTCGCGAACGCGGCTGACGATCTGCTCGGTCAGCTCGCCTTTAAGTTGTTCGGCCTTGAGGGCCATGCCTGCCTCCCGTAATGCGGTCCGCTTCGGCGGTTTTCACCGCTTCTGTTCGGACCCGAGTGTAGCAGGTGAACATGGGTCCGTGGGGGAAGGTTGCGTGACGGGCCTATGACCTTCCGGCCGGACCTGCCCTACTCGCTCTACTCGATCGCTTGGCGCAGCGCCGCGGCCCCGGCCCAGGGCGCCAGCGGCAGCGCCGCGACCAGCAATCCGCCCAGCAGCAGCAGGTGCGGCCGCGCGGTGAAGCCGGACAGGGACGCGTCGATCGCGCCGGCCCCGAAGATCAGCACGGGGATGTAGAGCGGCAGGATCAGCAGCGACAGCAGCACGCCGCCGCGCCGGGCGCCCAGGGTCAGCGCGGCGCCGATCGCCCCGATCAGGCTCAGCGTCGGCGTGCCGATCAGCAGCGTCGCGACCAGCACGGGAAAGCCCGCCGGCTCCATGTTCAGCAGCAGCGCCAGCAGCGGGGCCGCCACGATCAGCGGCAGGCCGGTGACCAGCCAGTGCGCCAGCACCTTGGCGAACACCACCGCCTCCAGCGGCAGGCTGGACAGGGTCAGCAGTTCCAGGCTGCCATCCTCGTAGTCGTTCTGGAACAGCCGCTCCAGCGACAGCAGCGACGCCAGCAGCGCCGCCACCCAGATCACCCCCGCGGCGATGCGGGCCAGGATGTTCGGCTCCGGCCCGACGCCGAACGGGAACAGCACCACGCACAGCACGAAGAACATCACCGCGACCGTGGCGTCCGATCCCTGCCGCAGCGCCAACCGCAGGTCGCGCGACACCAGCTTGAGGAAGCGGTTCATAATCCGGCCTCTTCCGTTTCCGCCGCCAGGGCGAAGTCGTCCAGATGCAGGGTCGAGGCGCCGGGCAGGGCGATCTCCGCATGGGTCGAGACCACGACGATCCCCCCGCCCGCGCGGTGGTCGGCGATCGCCGCCTCGAGCTGCCCGATGCCGGCCCGGTCGAGCGCCACCGACGGCTCATCCAGCAGCCACAGCGGCGCCGGCGCCGCCAGGATGCGCGCCAAGTTCAGCCGCCGCTTCTGCCCGGCGGACAGGTAGCGGCCCGGGATGTCGGCGATGTGCGGCACGCCCAGCCGCTCCAGGGCGGCCAGCGCCGCGCCGCCGGGATCGGCGGCTCCCCCCATGGCAGCCCAGAAGGCCAGGTTCTCCCGCGCCGACAGCACCGGCTTCACGGCGTCGAGATGGCCGACATAATGGATGCGCGCCCGGTGCACGTCCGGATCGTCGGACACCGGCACGCCGTCCCAGCTCATGCTTCCGGAGAAGGGCCGCAGCAGCCCGGCCATCAGCCGCAGCAGGCTGGACTTCCCGCTGCCGTTCGGCCCCAGCAGCACCAGCGCGCCGCCGGCCGGAACCGCGAACGAGAGATCCTGGAACACCAGCCGCTCGCCGCGCAGGCAGGTCAGGTCGGTACCGGCGAACAGGGGCATGGGCGCGGAGCGGTCGGCATGAAGGTTGAAAAACCGGGCGGGTGCCGAGTGGTACAGCACCCCGCCACCGCTGCCAAGGGCATTCGGGCCGGCTGCGTCACCGCTTCAGCGCCAGCAGCCGCTCGACGAAGGCCGGCACCGCCCCGGTGGCGGGGCCGTAGATCTTCTCGTCGAACAGGGTGGCGCCTTCCGACGGTTCCAGGTTCAGCTCGACGGTGTGGGCGCCGTTGATCCGCGCTTCCTGCACGAATCCCGCGGCGGGATACACGTTTCCGGAGGTTCCGATTGACACGAACAGGGCCGAAGTGGCAAGGTTCTGATAAATGCGCTCCATTTCCAGGGGCATCTCGCCGAACCAGACCACGTGGGGGCGCATCTCGGCGACGGCCCCGCAGTCGGCGCAATCATCCTCCACGGACAGGTCGGCGCGGATCTCGGAGATCGCGCCGCACACGCCGCACCGGGCCTTCAACAGCTCGCCGTGCATGTGGATCAAATTGCGCGATCCCGCGCGCTCGTGCAGGTCGTCGATGTTCTGGGTCACCAGCAGGACCTCGCCGGGCCATTCCCGCTCCAGCCGGGCCAGGGCGTCGTGGGCGGCGTTCGGCCGGACATCGGCCTGGAGCAATCCGCGCCGCCGGTCGTTGTAGAAGCGGTGGACCATGTCGGGGTCGCGGGCGTAGCCCTCGGGCGTCGCGACGTCCTCCAGCCGCACCCGTTCCCATACGCCGCCGGCGCAGCGGAACGTGTCCAGGCCCGATTCCTTGGAGATGCCGGCGCCTGTCAGGATGACGATCCGGTCGGAAGGCTTTAACATCATGATGCTTTTTCCGAAGCGGGAGAGGTTGCGTGAGTTTAGAGGCGACCCCGGCCGGGGCCAACGGAAGAGTCCATGCGGTGGCGGATCTGCGCGCATTCCTGGCGGGCGCGTGGCGCATCGTCCGCACCGTGCGTGACGCCCGGCTGGGGCAGGACGGCTCGTTCGACGGGACAGCGCTTTTCGAGCAGGGAGCCGGCGGGGATCTGTTGCTGCGGGAAACCGGCACCCTGCGCTTCGGCGACCATGCCGGGCCGGCCGATCAGACCTACCGCTATAGCTTCCCGGACGGGCCGCGGCGCGCGATGGTCTTCCGCCACGACGGCTCGCCGTTCCACGACCTGGACCTGTCGGACGGCACTGCCGAGGTTCTGCACCATTGCGGCGCCGACGTCTACCGCGGCGGCTTCCGGGTCGAGGGCCATGACGCCTGGACCGTCCGCTGGCTGGTCACGGGACCGCGCAAGGACTATGACATGATGACGCGGTACAGCCGCGTTCCGGTTCCGGAGGAGTAGCGATGGTCAAGGTCCTGTTCGTATGCACCGGCAACATATGCCGCTCCCCCACCGCCGAAGGGGTGTTCCGGCACCTCGTCGCCGAGGCCGGGCTGGCCGGCAGGATCGAGACCGACAGCGCCGGGACCCACGGCTACCATGTCGGCGAGCCGCCCGACCGGCGCTCCGTCGCGGCAGCCGCGAAGCGCGGCGTCGATATCGGCGACCTGCGGGCCCGCCGGGTGAAGCCGGCCGACTTCGAGGAATTCGACCTGATCCTCGCGATGGACCAGGGGCATTACGACCAACTCGTCCGCATGGCACCCGACGGGGCCAGGGACCGCGTCAGGCTGTTCATGGACTATGCGCCCGACGCCCCCCGGCGCGAGGTGCCCGACCCCTATTACGGCGAAGGCACCCACTTCACCGAAGTGCTCGACCTGGTCGAGGCCGCCGCGTCCGGCCTGCTCGACCAGCTCCGCCATTCCCGGCCGGGAGCCGTCCATGTCCATGCCGCCGAAGATTCCTGACGGCGTCGGAACCGTCGCCTCGGCCAAGCCGCTGGCCGGCGGCAACGCCGCCGAGCTGTGGCTGCTCGACCTCGCGGACGGGCGGCGGGTCGTTGCCAAGAGCGGCAAGGGGCTGGCGCTCGAAGGCATGATGCTGCGCCATCTCGCGGAGCATTCCCGCCTGCCGGTGCCGGAGCTGTTCCACGCCGACGACCGCCTTCTGGTGATGTCCCACGTCGAGAGCGACGGCGGCCTGACCGCTTCGGCCCAGGAGCACGCCGCCGAACTGGTCGCGGCGCTGCACGGCATCGGTGCCGCCCGCTACGGTTTTCCGCAGGACACGCTGATCGGCCCGCTGCCCCAGCCGAACCCTGAGTCGGACGACTGGATCGCCTTTTTCCGCGACCACCGCCTGATGCACATGGCGCGCAAGGCATTGGACGAGCGGCGAATCGACGGCGCCCTGATGGCCGCGATCGAGCGGCTTGCCGCCCGGCTGCCCGACCTGATCGGCGAGCCCGCCCCGCCGAGCCTGATCCACGGCGACCTGTGGGGCGGCAACGTGCTGGCATTCCGGGGCCGCGTCGCCGGCTTCATCGACCCGGCGATCCATCATGCCGATCCGGAGATCGAACTGGCCTTCAGCACCCTGTTCGGCACCTTCGGCGAGCCCTTCTTCCGCCGCTACCACGAGCTTCGCCCGATCCGGCCCGGCTTCTTCGAGGTGCGCCGCGACCTCTATAACCTCTACCCCCTGCTGGTCCATGTCCGCCTGTTCGGCGGCAGCTACCGCGGGCAGGTCGCCCGCATCGTGAACCGCTTCGGCTGATCGCACCCCTCAGGGGAACAGCTGCCGGTACAGCAGCACCGCCGCCTCGACGATCAGGACGACCACGGCGACCACGACCGTGACGCTGCTGGCGGCGACGCACAGGCCGATGGTCACGCAGACGCCGTCCTTCTCCAGCAGCCCCAGCGCCATCAAGGCCACGGCGAACGCGGGCAGCAGGTTGCCGAGCGGGATCGGCAGGATCAGGATCAGCGAGAGCACGAGGCAAACCGCGCCCAGCAGCCGCTCGCCCGGGCCGTCGGTCAGGACCGACCAGCGCGGCCTGAGCAGGCGCTCGGCCCACACCAGATAGCGCCGGGTGGCACCGACCATGGTCAGGAAAGTCTCCCGCCTGACGGTCAGGCGTGCCAGCCGGGCGGGCAGCCAGGGCGCCGGGTGGCCCAGCATCAGCTGGGCCGCGAACAGCACCATCGGCAGGCCCAGCACGGTGGACAGGCCGGGCAGGGGCACCGGGATCATGTTGGGCAGGGCGAAGATCAGCAGCAGCGCCCCGAAGGCCCGGTCGCCCAGCAGCGTGATCAGGTCTCCCAGCACGATCCGGTCGTCGGGATGCCCTTCCACGAAGATGTCCAGCAGTTCGGACGCCCGCGGGCGCCCATGGGGGGAGGTCGCGTGCTTCGCGTGCGGCAACATTTCGTCTGGCATGTCGGAAACCGCTCTCCGGCCTCGATCAGGGGTCGCGAAGGTTCAGGAGGTCGTGCTTGACCGATTTCCAGACCATCGAGAGCATGTAGATGAAGGCGAATCCGACCAGGTTGAGCACCAGGACCACGGCGATCATGCCGAACATGGACTGCTGGTCCAGGAACAGCCTCAAGGTGCCGTCCAGGTGCAGCATGACCAGCACCGCCACGCTGGCGCCGATCACGGCGAGCGGCAGCAGCACCTTCAGCAGGACGGTGCGCGCCGTCCTGCGTCCTCGCCGGTCGCGCCGCTCCCACGGATCGGTCATCTGAAGCTCCCTGGCGTCGTCGGGTACCGGCCCGCCGGTGCCGGTACCCGTCATATAGGCTGCCGGAGCGCTCAGAACATCGCTTCGAGCACGCGGTCCGGCGGGGCGTGGCCGTCGGCGAAGGTCTTGATGTTGATGATCACCTTCTCGCCCATGTCGATGCGGCCCTCGATGGTCGCCGAACCCATGTGGGGCAGCAGGACGACGTTGTCCAGCGTCAGCAGCTTGGGATTGATCGCCGGCTCGTGCTCGAACACGTCGAGCCCGGCCCCGGCCAGCTCGCCCTTCTGGAGCATGCGGGTCAGGGCGTTCTCGTCCACCACCTCGCCGCGCGAGGTGTTGACGATGTAGCAGTGGGGCCGCAGCAGCTGCAGGCGGCGGGCCGACAGCAGGTGGTACGTGGCCGGGGTGTGCGGGCAGTTGATGGAGACGATGTCCATCCGCGCCAGCATCTGGTCCAGGCTCTCCCAGTACGTCGCTTCCAGCTCGCCCTCGATCTCGGGATGGACGCGGCGGCGGTTGTGGTAATGGATCGACAGGCCGAATCCGCGGGCGCGCTTGGCGAGCGCCTGCCCGATCCGGCCCAGGCCGATGATGCCCAGGCGCTTGCCCCAGATCCGGTGGCCCAGCATGGTGGTCGGGCCCCAGCCCTTCCACTCGCCCGACCGGACCAGCCGCTCACCCTCCGACAGGCGGCGCGACACCGCGAGCAGGAGCGCCATGGTCATATCGGCCGTGTCCTCGGTCAGCACGCCGGGCGTGTTGGTGACCGTGATGCCGCGCTGGCGGGCGGTCTTCAGGTCGATATGATCCACGCCGGTGCCGAACGAGGCGATCAGCCGCAGGTTCGGACCGGCCTGGGACAGGACGCGCGCGTCGATCCGATCGGTCACCGTGGGCACCAGCACGTCCGCGGTCTTGACGGCCTCGATCAGTTCCGCCGCGGTCGGCGGCGTGTCGTCGTGGTTGAGGCGGGTGTCGAACAGCTCCATCATCCGCGTCTCGATCACGTCCGGCAGCTTGCGGGTGACGACGACGACGGGTTTCTTCTTCTCGGGCATCGGACCGGATCTCCCTGGCGGCTTCGCCTTGCCATACCAAGCGCCGTGCCGTCTTGTCCAGCGACGCGGTAACATCCGGCATCCGGCGGGTGACCACCTCTTAACGGACTTGGTCTAGGCTGAGCCGCCTCGGGGCGGTCATATCCCCGCCACATTGAGGCAATAGCCCGTTCCAGGGCTTTCCAGACCCGTTACAGACCTGAGTTCGCGTCCATGATATCTGCCGCCCGTTTCGGCATTCTCGCCATCTGCTTCGGCGCCCTGCTGCTGCCCGCCACGCTTTCCGCTCCCGAGGCGCTCGCGCAGGAGCCCGAGTCGGTCCCCGGCATGGCTCCTCCGACGGGCCTGCCGGTTCCGCGCTTCGTCTCGCTCCGCTCGGCGGAAGTCAACGTGCGGACCGGGCCGGGCACGCGCTATCCGGTGGAGTGGGTCTTCGTGAAGCGCGACATCCCTGTGGAGATCACCGCCGAGTTCGACACCTGGAGACGCATCCGCGACTGGGAAGGCACCGAGGGCTGGGTCCATCAGAGCATGCTGTCGGGCAAGCGCGCCATGATCGTCACGGGCGGCGTGCGCGTGCTGCGCCGCGCCGCCGGCGATGCCGCGGCGGGCCTTGCCAAGGTGGAGCCCGGCGTCGCCGGGAAGCTGCTGCGCTGCGAGCAGGCCTGGTGCGAGGTCAATGTCGACGGCTACCGCGGCTGGCTCCAGCGGTCCGAATTCTGGGGCGTCTATCCGGCCGAATCCATCGAGTAGGAGTGGTCCCGTCGCGGCCCCCGCCCGGTCACTCCAGCCGGTCCAGGACTTTCTGGAACCGGGCGGCATGGGCTTTCTCCGCCTTCGCGAGCGTTTCGAACCAGTCGGCGACCTCGTCGAAGCCCTCCTCGCGGGCGGTGCGCGCCATCGTCAGGTACATCTCGGCGGCCTCGAAGGTCTCGCCCGCGATGGCGGCGGCCAGGTTCTGCCGGGTGGTGCCGATCGGCTTCCCGGTGGCCGGGTCCCCGACTTCCTGGAGGAATTCGAGATGCCCGTGCGCGTGCCCGGTCTCCCCCTCGGCCGTCGTCCGGAACGCCGCGGCGGCGTCGTGGAAGCCTTCCACGTCGGCCTGCTGGGCGAAATAGAGATAACGCCGGTTCGCCTGGCTCTCGCTGGCGAAGGCCGCCTTCAGGTTCTGTTCCGTCCTGGACCCCGAGAGCGACATTCCATCCTCCTCATCTTGGGGACGGTCCCGATCGCGCCGCCGGCCGGGCCGGGTCCAACCATCCCGGCACCTTATGCATCCCGAAGGAGGTAGGAGTCAATCAACCGGTAATAACCGAAACTGATCCGGGTCCGGAAATGACCGATCAGCCCGCCGCCGGGTCTTCCGGCATCAGGCGGATAATCACGTCGACGCGCGCCACCCTGGTCCCCGCAGGCGCCTGGGGCAGGTGGGCGACTGTCACGCTCTCGCTCGGGATGTCCTGGAGATTGCCCGACCCTTCGAAGAAGAAATGGTGGTGGTCGGCCACGTTGGTGTCGAAATAGGAGCGCCCTGCCTCGACGACCACTTCGCGCAGCAATCCCGCATCGGTGAACTGGTGCAACGTGTTGTAGACCGTCGCCAGCGACACCCTCACCTCGGCGTCGGTCGCCTCGCCGTGAAGCTGTTCCGCCGTGACATGGCGGTCGGCCTTGTCGAAGAGCAGGCGGGCAAGTGCCAGCCGCTGACGCGTCGGGCGAAGGCCGGCCTGCTGAAGCCGGTCGAGGACGTGCTTGAAGGGGCGTGTTCCAGTCATGGTTCGCATATGGTAGCGGTTGGACACCAATGAAAGGTGCCTCGAAATTCACCGTTAACATTTAGAACGAATACAGCTCCAAGCGCAAGGCGGGGTATAGCGGCAAGCCCTCCGGCGGTCCGTGAACGAAAAAGGGGGGCTCAAGGCCCCCCTTTCTCCGACCGGCCCGCCGAAGGGACAGGTCAGCCGTGGTTCATGCGGTTGTCGACCAACTCGGTGACCACGTTGGGATCGGCCAGCGTGGAGGTGTCGCCCAGCGCCTCGTGCTCGTTCGCGGCGATCTTGCGCAGGATGCGGCGCATGATCTTGCCGGACCGGGTCTTCGGCAGGCCCGGGGCCCACTGGATCAGGTCCGGCGTGGCGATCGGGCCGATCTCCTTGCGGACCCAGGTCACCAATTCCTTGCGCAGCTCCTCGCTCGGGTGTTCGCCGGCGTTGAGCGTGACGTAGGCGTAGATGCCCTGGCCCTTGAGGTCGTGCGGATAGCCGACGACCGCGGCCTCGGCGACCTTGGGATGGGCGACCAGCGCGCTCTCGATCTCCGCCGTGCCCATGCGGTGGCCGGACACGTTGATCACGTCGTCGACGCGGCCGGTGATCCAGTAGTACCCGTCGGCGTCGCGGCGGCAGCCGTCACCGGTGAAGTACTTGCCTTCGAAGGTCGAGAAGTAGGTCTGGACGAACCGGACGTGGTCGCCGAACACGGTGCGCATCTGGCCCGGCCAGCTGTCGGCCATGCACAGGTTGCCCTCGGTCTCGCCTTCCAGCAGCTTGCCGTCGTTGTCCACGACGACCGGCTGGACGCCGAAGAACGGCAGCGTGGCCGAACCGGGCTTGGCCGTGGTGGCGCCCGGCAGCGGCGAGATCAGGATGCCGCCGGTCTCGGTCTGCCAGAAGGTGTCCACGATCGGGCAGCGCTCGTCGCCGACCACCTTGTGGTACCACAGCCAGGCCTCGGGATTGATCGGCTCGCCGACCGAACCCAGGATGCGCAGCGACTTGCGGCTGGTCTTCTTGACCGGGGCCTCGCCCTCGCGCATCAGCGCGCGGATGGCGGTCGGCGCCGTGTAGAAGATCGACACGTTGTGCTTGTCGATCACTTCCCAGAAGCGCGACACCGACGGATAGTTGGGGATGCCCTCGAACATCAGGGTCGTGGCGCCGTTGGCGAGCGGCCCGTAGACGATGTAGGAGTGGCCGGTGACCCAGCCCACGTCGGCCGTGCACCAGTAGACCTCGCCCGGCTTGTAGTCGAACACGTACTGGTGCGTCATCGACGCATAGACCAGATAGCCGCCGGTGGTGTGGAGCACGCCCTTGGGCTTGCCGGTCGAGCCGGAGGTGTAGAGGATGAACAGCGGGTCTTCCGCGCTCATCTCCTCCGGCGGGCAGTCGGCCGAGACCTTGGCGATCTCCTCATCGTACCAGAAGTCGCGGCCCTCGGTCCACGCGACCTCGCCGCCGGTGCGGCGGACGACGATCTGGGTCCTGACGTTCGGCGATTCCTTCAGCGCCTCGTCGGCGTTCTTCTTCAGCGGCACCTTGCGGCCTCCGCGCAGGCCCTCGTCCGCGGTGATCAGCAGGTGGCTGTCGCAGTCGACCAGGCGGTCGCGCAGGCTGTCGGGCGAGAAACCGCCGAACACGATGGAGTGCATGGCGCCGATGCGGGCGCAGGCCAGCATGGCGTAGGCGGCCTCGGGGATCATCGGCAGGTAGATGGTGACCCGGTCGCCCTTCTTGACGCCCTTGGCCTTCAGCACGTTGGCCAGCCGGCAGACCTGCTCATGCAGTTCGCGGTAGGTGATGTGCTTGCTTTCGGCCGGGTTGTCGCCTTCCCAGATGATCGCGGTCTGGTCGGCCTTGTCGGCGAGGTGGCGGTCGATGCAGTTGGCGCTGACGTTCAGCGTACCGTCGAAGAACCACCGGATATGGACGTCGCCGGTGAAGCTGACGTCCTTGATCTTGGTGTAGGGGCGCATCCAGTCGAGGCGCTTGCCATGCTCGCCCCAGAAAGCCTCCGGATCCTTGACCGACTGCTCGTACATCCGGGCGTAGCCTTCGGCATCGACCCAGGCCGACTTCGCAACAGCTTCGGGAGGCGGGAAGGTGCTGGGAGTCGTGTTCGGCGTTGTGTTCATTGGCTCGCGGTTCCCCCGGTTCATTCTGGTTACTGTTCTCGGCCGATCTTGGAACAATCGATCCGCTAACCTCATCGGTCAACACGTGATTATCCACAGCGGCCTATCTTTAACAAGCCGTTCAGGCGCAAGGCACGGGACCCCGCATCAGCCGTCGAAGCTGCGGAAAACGCGTGCCAGATCTTGTAAAGGCAGCGCCGCCTTGGGGCATTGATCTATCTCAACCGCTGATCCGGCTTCCCGCGCGGCCCGGGCAGGGCGGGACCCTTCGCCTGATCCGGCCAAATATTGGATGCTGCGGGACAGGCCCAGTCATGGAGCGGGGCAGATGAAGCGGAAACGCGGTCCTGTTCCCGGCATGACGACTACCCATGTTGCATTGCGGTATCAATGGTCCGGCATTGACCGGCGTCTGGGAACAGGAGCGTGCAGCCCCGAAATGGACTGCCTGCGGAAGATCCGGCCATGGCACATCATTGCGTATCGGAAGTCCGTCCGGACACGCTGCCGGGGAGGTGGTTACGCAAGTGGTCTTTCCACTCCGGGGATCCTGCGCCCCGCCGGTCCTGCGGAGCCGGGCGCCTCGCCGGGCAACCCCTGGACAATAAGTCGCAAGGCATAGTCCGCCTGGAGGTAGCCCCGGCTCGTGCGATCCGGAGAGCAGGACGTTCCGCCAAGACAACATTTACCCGGCATTAAGGGACCCGGGGCTAACGTCGCGACGACGAGCGTGGTGCAAGGCGACGGGGCGGCGACATGTCGGGCGACAGGGGTGCGGACAGCGGAACGGAGGATGGCGCCGACGGCGGGGCGGATTGCGTCGGCCGGCTGAGCCGGATCAGCAGCCGCACCAGCATGATGACCATCGACGCGGTGCTCCGCGCCGTGCCGCGGGACGGCACGGGCTATGCGGCGGCTGCCGAGGAACTGCGCGGCATCGCGCGACGGGTTGTCCATACCACGCGGGATTTCGCGGCCAGCCTGCCGGACGCCCGCTGAAGTCTCACGTCGAAGCCCTGTCCGATCCGATCGTGCGGTCCGGGACGATGACCCGGCCGTCCTTCGTCGTGACCGTCACGGGTGTCAGGAAGCTGCCGATGCAGGGTCCGCCGACGCAGAGCCCCGTCCCGATCTCGAACAGCGCGCCGTGGGTGGCGCACTGGATATGGCGTCCGTCCAGGCTCATGAAGCGGTCGGGCGTCCAGTCCAGCGGCGACCGTGCGTGCGGGCATGAATTGACGTAGCCCACCACCCTGTCGCCCTGCCGCACGACCAGGATGTCGAGCGGTGCCGATCCCGCGGCGGCACCGTCCGCGCGCAGCGTGAAGCCGCGTCCGGTGCCGTCGGGGATGTCCTCCAGGCGGCAGAGTTCCTCCGGCGTCGGTTCCTCAGGCATCGATCCCGGCCAGTTGGCAGATATGCCGCCACTGGGTATCGGTGACCGGGCAGACCGACAGGCGGGACTGCCGGATCAGCGCCATGTCGGCCAGGACGGGATCGGCCTTCATCTGCTTCAGCGTCACCGGCGCCGCGGCGGAGACCACGGGCTTGACGTCCACCATGCCGAATCGGCCCGCCTCGTCACCGGGATCCGGATAGTATTCCCGTGCGATCTCGACCACGCCGACGATCTCCAGCCCCTCGTTGGAGTGGTAGAAGAAGGCCCGGTCGCCCAGGCGCATGGCCTTGAGGTTGTTGGACGCCTGGTGGTTGCGGACGCCGTCCCAGTGGGTGACGCCGTCCGCGACCATCCGGTCCCAGGAGTATTTGAAGGGCTCGGATTTCACCAGCCAGTAGGCCATCGCTGCCGCCTCGGGGTCTTGTCTGTCGTTGGTGCCGGTTCCGGGATCAGGCGGGCGCCTTCGGCAGGACCTTGCGCCAGGGCCGGATCGTTACGCTTTCGAACAGACCGGCCTTGGCGTAGGGGTCGTCGGCGGAGAAGCGCTCGGCACCGGCGCGGTCGTCGAACTCGACGATCAGGACGCTGCCGGTCATGGCGCTGCCGTCGTCGGTCAGCGTCGGGCCGGCGGCGAAGATCTTGTCGCCGAAGCTCTCCAGATAGGCCAGGTGGGCGGTGCGGTTGGCCGCGCGGACGTCTCCGCTGCCCTGCTTGTCGGTGCAGGTGATGATGAAATGCATTGCGATGCCTCCCTCGTGTCGTGCTGCTTGTCCGCTGCTGCGGGTGACCAGTCTTACCCTACCGGCCCTCGATGCGAAACGGCCGAGCCATCAGGGCCGCGATCGTCGCGTCGATGTCGGCCCCGCGGTTGAGGATGGCGTCTACCGCCTGGCAGATCGGCATGTCCACCCCCTTGCGCGCGGCGAGCGCGCCGACGGCCGCGGCGGTGTGGACGCCCTCGGCGACCGAATGGCGTTCGCCCAGGATGTCGGCCAGCGGCCGTCCTTGCCCCAGAGCCGCGCCCAGCGACATGTTGCGCGACTGGTGGCTGGTGCAGGTCAGCGTCAGGTCGCCCAGGCCGGACAGGCCGGTCAGCGTCTCCGGCCGGGCGCCCAGCGCCAGGGCCAGGCGGGTGATCTCGGCCAGTCCGCGGGTGATCAGGGCGGCGCGCGCGTTGTCGCCCAGCCGCTTCCCCTCGATGATGCCGCAGGCGATGGCCAGCACGTTCTTGACGGCGCCGCCGATCTGCGCGCCGGTCACGTCGTCCGACAGGTACGGCCGGAAGCTGCGGCTGCCCAGCGTCTCCACGAGGCGCGTGCCCAGGGCAGGATCGCCGATCGCCAGCGTGACCGCGGTCGGCTGGCCGCGCGCCACCTCGGCGGCGAAAGTCGGGCCGGACAGCACCGCGATCGGATGCCCCGAAAGTTCCGCCTCGGCGGCCTCGCTCATCAGGCAGCCGGTCGCGAGCTCGACCCCCTTGGCGCACAGCACGACCGGCGTGCCGGCCGCCGCGATCGGGGCCAGCCGGGCGCAGGCGGCGCGCAGGTGCTGCGCCGGGGTCACCAGCATCAGCACGTCGGCCGCCGCGGCCTCCGCCAGGTCGCCGGTCAGGCCGAGCGCGGGATCGAGCGGAATCCCGGGCAGGTAGCGGGTGTTCTCGCGCCGCCGCCGCATCGCTTCCACGACGTCCGGCTCGCGGGCCCACAGGACGGCATCGCGGCCCGCGCGCAGCGCCGCCAGCGCGATCGCGGTGCCCCAGGCGCCGGCGCCGATCACGCCGACTCGGGCGAAAGGCTGGACATCGGCAGCGGTCATGACGGATTCCCCTGGTGGCGGACGGCGCAGTCATTACGGGAGCGGCGCCGGGATGGCAACCGGGTTGCTCGGATCGCCGGGTCCGCTTCGCCCAGGCGCATACGATGGGAGGGTGCTGGCGCTTCCGCACGATTTCGGATAAATTGGGGGCGACTTGGCTCGAAGGATCATCGTCATGGCATCGGTACGCATCACCGTCGGGGGGTCAGACACCGTTCGCCTTGATCCGGCGGAGGTTCTAACCGGCGGAAGTGCATTCCGGCTCTCCGAAACCTGGAAAGGTTTCGTTCAATCGAGCTGGATCGGTGCTTGCGAGGTGATCCATCCGGAATTGCGTCCGCGAGAACCCGAAGAACTTTTGCTGCGCCGTGCGGCGGGCGAAGCCTGGGAAGATTTTTCGGCACGGCTGGATCGTCACTCAGGCGTGATGGATGATTCCACCGAGAACGATCCTGGTTTTTCTTCGATCGACTTCCTGTTTTTCCAACCACGCCCGAGCCAAGCTGTCGCCGGGAGGATGACCGAGCCGGAAATCCACCCACGGGAACCCGGCGATCGGGATCTGCGCCAGGCGTGCGATGAAGCTTGGCAGGCGTTTCTTGGTGATCGGTCTGGACTTTCCCGGGAATGACTCCGACGGTACTGAAGCTTCGTCCTTTGCAGTCTCTCAATCATCGGCAGGTTCAGGGGCTGCTTTCCGCAATATCACAAATCATACGCTCTCCTGAAGAACCGGACCGAATCGCCTCCAGGGATAATGAGACCTATTGCATAGTGTCCCGGCATACCGGCTTCGAAAACGAGATCATTTCCATCATTTATCGGTATGAGCGGATGAGGCCGACGGGGGCTGTCACTCTCTGCGACGGCTCCTCGCATGAAGGCGATCTGAACATCATAGACGTTCAATCGGTAAAGGCCTTACGTCCGGGGACATGATGAATAAGCGGGCCAAGCCGGGCGAGGCCTTCACGCCTTGGCGCCCTTGCCCTCCGGCTTCCGGGCGGTCGGGTCGAGCGGCCAGCGGGGGCGGGGCGCGAAATCGAGGCCGTCGGACTGGCCGAGCCTGAGCCGTTCCAGCCCAGCCCAGGCGATCATCACCGCATTGTCGGTGCACAACCGCATCGGCGGCGCCTGGAAACGGAACCCCTGCTTGTCCGCCAGGGCGGTCAGCCGGGCGCGCAGGTACTTGTTGGCCGCGACGCCGCCCGCCACCACCAGAGTGTCGCCGGTCGGGTGCTCGGCGCGGAACCGGGCCATGGCGCGGGCGCAGCGATCGACCATCACGTCGCCGACGGCGGCCTGGAACCCGGCGGCGAGGTCCTGGACGTCGGCCGGATCGAGCGGGCCGGGCGGCAGTTCGTCCAGGCGGTTGCGCACCGCCGTCTTCAGGCCGGAGAAGGAGAAGTCGCAACCCGGTCGCCCCTTCATCGGGCGCGGCAGCTCGAACCGCGCGGGATCGCCGCCCTCCGCCGCCCGTTCCAGCAGCGGCCCGCCGGGATAGCCCAGGCCCATCAGCTTGGCCGCCTTGTCGAACGCCTCGCCGACCGCGTCGTCGATCGTGGTGCCGAGCCGCCGGTAGCGTCCGACCCCCTCGACCGCCAGGATCTGGCAATGGCCGCCCGACACCAGCAGCAGCAGATAAGGAAAGGCCAGGCCTTCCGGCGCCGGGTCGGTCAGCCGCGCGGTCAGGGCGTGGCCTTCCAGGTGGTTGACCGCGACGAAGGGCAGGCCGCGCACGGCGGCGATCGCCTTGGCGGTCATCACGCCGACGATCACCCCGCCGATCAGTCCCGGCCCGCCGGTCGCGGCGACGCCGTCGAGCCGGTCGAAGCCGATGCCCGCCTCGTCCATGGCGCGGCGGACCAGGCCGTCCAGGTGGTCCAGGTGGGCGCGGGCGGCGATCTCGGGCACGACGCCGCCATAGGGGTGATGGTCGGAGAGCTGGGACAGCACGACGTCGCCCAGGATCTCGCGCCGGTCGGTGACGACGGCGGCGGCCGTCTCGTCGCAGCTCGTCTCGATGCCAAGAACTATCATTCGGATGCGATCAGGTTCGGGTCAGGGTTTCGGTCAGGATCTGCTTGGTGATGACCAGCGAAAGGCAGCCGTTCTCGACTTCCAGGAACTTCTCGGACGACCGGGGCAGCGGGATCTTGTTCTTGCGGCAGAACAGGATCAGGAAGGCGGCGATCTCGCCCTGGCCGAACCGCAGTTCGTGAAGCTTGCGGGCGCCGATCTGCTCGATCTGCACGAACAGCTGAAGCTCCGGCTCGGTCGCCGTCCAGACCCGCCGGACCTGCCCATGCGGCATCTTGTCCGGATGCACGGCCGAGAAAAGCCGGACCGCCTCGCGTACCGCGTCGTTCGAGAAAATCACCTGCCTGCGTTCCGTGATCATCCGTCGCCTCTCCACCAGCCGCGCCGCACCGCGGCAACGCGATCCCATCGCACCGCAGCGACGGGACATCGAGACATACAGCGTAAAAGCCCCTATACCAACGGACTTTCCACTTGCGCCGTCCAGGCCCATGTGGGGACTTCCGCAGCGGTCCGTAACGTCCTAAAGAAAAATCATGAGCATCCCTGTGCGAACCGGCCCCGTCCGTATCGGCACGCGCGGCAGCCCCCTGGCGCTGGCGCAGGCCCACCAGACCCGCGCCCGCCTGGCCGCGGCCCACGCCGCGCTGGCGGCTCCCGACGCGATCGAGATCGTGGTGATCAGAACCACCGGCGACCGCATCCAGGACCGTACCCTGATGGAGGCGGGCGGCAAGGGTCTCTTCACCAAGGAGATCGAGGAGGCGCTGGTCGCCGGGTCGATCGACCTTGCGGTCCATTCCATGAAGGACGTGCCGACCTGGCTGCCCGACGGGCTGGAGATCCGCTGCCTGCTGCCGCGCGAGGACCCGCGCGACGCCTTCTTCTCCAACGTCGCCGCCCATATCGACGACCTGCCGGAAGGCGCCGTGGTCGGCACCGCGAGCCTGCGCCGCCAGGCCCAGGTGCTGGCGCGGCGGCCCGACCTGAAGGTGGTGCCGATCCGGGGCAACGTGGAGACGCGGCTGCGCAAGCTGGCCGACGGCGAGGTCGACGCGACCCTGCTGGCGCTCGCCGGCCTGAAGCGGCTCGACATGACCGACCGGATCACCTCGGTGATCGAGCCCGACGTCATGCTGCCCGCCGTGGCGCAGGGCGCCATCGGCATCGAGACCCGGGCGGACGACGACGTGACCAACGCGCTGCTGGCGCCGCTCAACTGCGAGGCCACCATGGTCCGGGTCTCGGCGGAGCGGGCGCTGCTGGCGTCGCTCGACGGATCCTGCCGCACGCCGATCGCGGCGCTGGCCCGGCTCGACGAGGCCGGCACCTTGACGCTCGACGCGCTGGTGGCCGATCCCGCCGGCAAACAGATTCTCGGCACGGCGCGCCGGGGAACCGCGGCCGACGCCCTCGCCATGGGCCGCGACGCCGGGGAGGAGCTGAAAAGCCTGATGCCGCCGGACTTCTTCGTGCCGTGAGCGGACCGTGACCGGGCAGCCCCAACGCACGGGATCTCTTCCCGCCGGACCGCGGCGCATCCTGATCACGCGCCCGCGCGAGGATTCCGAGGCGCTCGCCTCGGAACTGCGCGGGCGCGGCTTCGAGCCGGTGGTCCAGCCGCTGCTCGAAATCCGGAACCTGCCCGGCCCGCCGCTGGAGCTGGACGGCGTACAGGCCCTCCTGTTCACGAGCGCCAACGGCGTACGAGCAACCGCAGCGCGTACGGCCAGGCGCGACCTGCCGGCACTGGCCGTCGGGGACGCCACCGCCCGATGCGCCCGGGAGGCCGGCTTCGTCCGGGTCGAAAGCGCCCGGGGTGATGTCGGCAGCCTCGCCCGGCTGGTGGCCGACCGTCTCGATCCCGCGGCCGGACGGCTGTACCATGCCGCCGGCAGCGCCGTGGCCGGCGACCTTGCCGGGGATCTCGGCCGGGCCGGCTTCACGGTGGAGCGCGAAGTGCTGTACGCGGCCGAGCCGGTGACCGGGCTGCTGCCCGGGACGGTGGAAGCGCTGTACGCAGGTACAATCGACGCAGTCCTGTTTTTCTCTCCCCGGTCGGCGCAAAGCTTTGTTAAGGTTGTTCAGAAGGCGGGGCTGGCCGATCGGCTCGGAGAAATCCTGGCTTTCTGCCTGAGCGAAGCGGTCGGTACGGCGGTGCGTACGGTGGGGTGGCGCGACATCCTCATCGCACGCCGGCCGGATCAGGCGGCTCTGCTTGATCTCCTCGCACCCGCCAGGACCCTTTCCCAGCCGGATTGAAAACGTCGGTTGGACCCCGGACCGGATCCCAACCCCGGACCGGAACCAAGTGCAAGAACAGTCAGACGAATAACCGCCAACGATAAACGCCCCCAGGGAATACGAGAAGGCCGCTCATGAGTCCCCGTCCCCCCGACCAATCGGATAACGACCCGACCGTGCCGGATCCGTCCGACGGCACCAACCCGACCGGCTCCGCAGCCGAGCGCATCATCGAGAAGTTCGGCGGCATCCGCCCTATGGCCCACAAGCTGGGCATGCCGGTCACGACGGTCCAGGGATGGAAGAAGCGCGGAGCGATCCCCAGCGCGCGCCATCCCGACCTGCTCGCCGCCGCCGGCCGCCACAACGTGTCGCTGGACCAGGCCGAGCTCGACGCGGCCGCCCCGGCCGACGAGCGCACCAGCGAGGATCGCACGGTCGAAGATCGCGCAGCGGACGAGACGACGCCCGCCGGCATCATCGCGCCGGAGCCCTCCGCCGCCGACACGCCGGCGGCCGGGACTCCCTCGGCCACGCCTTGGAGCAGCCCGCGCAGCTACGAGCGGCCCGCCGACACCTCGACCGAGCCCGAAACAGAAACCGCGACCAGGACCATGGCTGAGCCGACCCATCACGACCAAGAGCCGGTCCGCACGTCCGAACCCGCCCGGACGTCCGGCGGCGGCAAGGGCCTCGCGACCTTCGCCATCCTGCTGGCGCTGGCCGGCACCGGGGCGGCCGTCACCGCGCCCCAGTGGGGACCGCAGGTCATCCCGCAGATCTGGCCGCCGCGCACCGGCGCCGACACCGGTGCTTCCCAGCAGATCTCCGCGCTCGAACAGCGGGTCCAGGAGCTGGCGTCGCGCGGCACGGATACCGCGCCGCTGAACGAGCGGATTTCGCAACTCGAGCAGCGCCTGTCCGAAGTGTCCCAGGCGCAGTCGCAGCAGCAGCCGGAGCAGTCCGGTCCGGCCGGCCTCGACCAGGCCCAGGTCGAAGCGATCGTGCAGGACCGCGTCCAGCAACTCGCCGGCCGGATCGGCGCGCTGGAGCAGCGGCCCCAGCCGCAGCCGGGCGTCGACCGCCAGGCCCTCGACGCCCGCGTCGCTCCCCTGGAGCAGCAGCTCCAGGCACTCTCCCAGGTCCGCGACCGGGTGCAGCAGCTCGAAGGCCGCGTCGGCACGCTCGACCAGCAGCAGGCGCAGGCCATCGCGCAGCTGCGCAGCAGCGTCGCCGGGCTGGAGCAGGAGGCCAACCGCCTCGCCCAGGAGATCAACAACACCTCGAACCGCGCCGCCCAGGTGGCCGAGACGCTGACCCTGCGCCAGGCCCAGGAAAGCAAGGCCCAGGCCCTGGTGCTCGCTGCCGGCCAGCTCCGCGCGGCGCTCCAGAGCTCGCGGCCGTTCGCGTCCGAACTGTCCGCGGTGCGCGCGGTCAACCTGCAGGATCCGCAGGTGGTGCAGGCGCTCGGCGCGATCGAGCCCCATGCCGCCGACGGGATCCCGACCGAGGCGCAACTGAACGAGCGGTTCTCCGACGTCGCGGGCGAGATCGTCCGCGCCGGGGTGCTCGCCAGCGGCGAAGGCGGCCAATGGTGGGACAAGGCGCTCTCGACCGCCTCCTCCCTGGTCAGCGTCCGGCGGACCGCCGGCGAGATCGAAGGCAGCGGCGCCGACGCGGTCACCGCCCGGGCGGAGCGCAACCTGAAGTCCGGCCGCCTGGACGAGGCCGTCAAGGAGCTCGAGTCCCTGACCGGCGAGCCGGCCAAGGTGGCCCAGCCCTGGATCGAGGACGCCAAGGCGCGCC
Organism: Skermanella rosea; assembly: GCF_016806835.2. NCBI lineage: Bacteria > Pseudomonadati > Pseudomonadota > Alphaproteobacteria > Rhodospirillales > Azospirillaceae > Skermanella > Skermanella rosea. Next base: position 6,001,840 of record NZ_CP086111.1, read on the forward strand.
TCGCCGCCAACGAGGCCGGCGCGCTGCTGACCGGCCAGGCCATCGCCCGCCTGGCGGGCTCCGCCGGAGGCAACCAATAATGACCCGCGCCATCTGGTTCCTGATCAAGCTGGCGATCGTCGTCGCGATCGCCATCTATCTCGTCGAAAACCCCGGCGCGGTCACGATCGACTGGCAGGGCTACGTCATCAACACGTCCTTCGCCATGCTGCTGCTGGTGACGGTGGCGATCATCGCGATCGTGGCGCTGGCCTACCGGCTGTATCGAGGCGTCCGCGGCGCGCCGGGGGCCTTCGGCCGCCGCAGCCGGGCACGCAAGCGCGAGCGTGGCTACCGGGCGCTGACCCGCGGCATGGTCGCGGTGGCGGCCGGCGACGCCGCCGGCGCGCGGCGCTATGCCCGCGAGGCCGACACCATGCTGCGCGACCCGCCGCTGACCATGCTGCTGTCGGCCCAGGCCGCCCAGCTGAACGGCGACGAGAAGGCGGCGGAACGCTATTTCCAGACCATGCTGGAACGGCCGGAGACGGCCTTCCTCGGCGTGCGCGGCCTGCTGACCCAGGCGATCCGGGACGGCAACCAGACCGAGGCGCTGCAGCTGGCCCGCCGGGCCAAGTCTCTCCAGCCGCAGACGCCGTGGGTGCTCACCACCCTGTTCGACCTGGAGACCCGGGCCGCCCAGTGGGGCCGGGCCGAGCAGACCCTGCTCGACGGCATGAAGTCGGGTGCCTTCCCGGCGGAGGCCGGCCGGCACCACCGCGCCGCCCTGTTGCTGGAACGCAGCTACGAGGCCGAGCTGGAGGGGCATCACGACGATGCCCTGCGCCACGCCCAGGCCGCCGCCAAGCTGGAACCCGCGTTCCCGCCGGCCGCCTCGCGCCTGGCCCGCCTGCTGGCCCGCACCGGCAAGCACCGCAAGGCCGGCAAGGTGATCGAGAAGGCCTGGAGCACCCGGCCGCATCCCGAACTGGCCGACGCCTACCGCGACATCAGCCCGGACAGCGACCCGCTGGCCCAGGTCAAGCGGTTCGAGCGGCTCCAGTCGATGGTGCCCAACGACCTGGAGGGACATGTGGCCCTGGCCCGCGCCGCCATGGCCGCCAAGCTGTGGGGCGAGGCCCGCAACCACCTGAGCAAGGCGCTGGCGGAGCGTCCGAGCGACCGGGTCTACCGCATGCTGGCCGAACTGGCCGAGGCGGAGCACGGCGACATCGCCGCCGCCCGCGACTGGCTGGCCAAGGCCGCCAACGCCGAGCCGGACCCGATCTGGGTCTGCAAGGAATGCGGCACCCTGTCAAAGTCCTGGCGCAGCCTCTGCGGCCAGTGCGGCGCCTTCGACAGCATGGAATGGAAGCTCCCTAGCGTTGCCATCCAGATCGCCGAACCCCACCGCCTGCCGCCCGCGAAGCCCTCCGAGTCCCCCGCTTCGCCCCAGCCGGCGACCACGACGACGGTGGTGCAGCAGCCGGAGGATACGCCGGCGGCCGCTCCGCCGCAGGGAACACAGCAGGGAACCACGGCGCAGCAGCCGCAACCGGCTGCGGGTTAGGAACGTCCTGTCAAGCCTGGAGAGCCGCCGCGTGGCGGCTCTTCTCGTTCTGGCCCTCAGCACTGCCTCTGCCGGCGCTCTATCGGTCGGGAGGTTCAAGAGATGATCGCCGTGAAGCAGACCCGCCCCTCGCATCATTCCGGCACGATCCGGCCCGCTACGCCCGACGACCTCACGGCCCTCAAGGCGATCATCGATGCGAACGGCCTGTTTCCCTCGGGCATGCTGGACGAGATGATGGCCGGCTATCTCAACGGCGATGCCGGCGACGACGCTTGGCTTGCCGACGACGACAATGGGCCGGTAGCGGTCGCCTACTACGCGCCCGAGCGGATGACCGCGGGAACCTGGAACCTGTACCTGATCGCCGTACATCCCGACTGCCAAGGGCAGGGGCGCGGTGCCGCCCTGCTGCGCCACATCGAACGGATACTGGCGATACGGGGCGAGCGCCTGCTTCTGGTGGAGACTTCGGGACTTCCGGATTTCGAGCGCACGCGGGCGTTCTACCGCAAGTGCGGCTACGAGGAGGAAGGCCGGATACGGGACTTCTACCAAGCCGACGAGGACAAGGTGATTTTCCGGAAGGCGCTCGTCCCGGCTTAGACCCGCCCCCGAGCCTTTTCCGATTCGACAAGCCCCCCTCCGCGCGCTAAACCGCGCGGCATGACCGACAGCACGCTGGCATCCCGCAACGCCGCCCTCGACCTGCTCGAGTCGGTGCTGCGCAAGAAGATCCCGCTCGACGATGCGTTCGACGCGCACGAGGGGCTGGACGCCCTGGAGCCGCGCGACCGCGCCTTCGTAAGGCTGATGGTGGCGACCGTCCTGCGCCGCCTGGGACAGATCGACGCCCTGGTGTCGGCGGCCCTGACCAAGCCCGACCCGGTCCGCGCCGGCGTCCTCGACATCCTGCGGCTCGGCACGGCCCAGCTCGTGTTCCTCGACACGCCGCCGCACGCCGCGGTCGACACCTCGGTGGCCGCGGCGGAACAGCGCGGGCTCAGCCATTACAAGGGCCTGATCAACGCCGTGCTGCGCCGGGTCGCCCGCGAGGGCGCCGACCAGGCGAAGAAGCAGGACGCCGGCCGGCTGAACACGCCGGACTGGCTGTGGCTCGCCTGGCGGACCGCCTACGGCACCCCCCGCACCCGCGGCATCGTCGAGGCGAACCTGATCGAGGCCCCGCTCGACCTCACCGCCAAGGCGTCGCCCGGCGACTGGGCCGCACGGCTGGAAGGCACCGTGCTGCCGACCGGGACGATCCGGCGCGCCTCCGGCGGCCAGGTCACCGACCTGCCCGGCTATGACGAGGGCGCGTGGTGGGTCCAGGACGCGGCGGCGGCTTTGCCGGCCAAGCTGTTCGGCGACATCCGGGGCAGGACCATCTACGACCTGTGCGCGGCGCCGGGCGGGAAGACCGCCCAGCTCGCGGCCGCCGGGGCCGAGGTGACGGCGCTCGACCGGTCGGAGCGGCGGCTGCGCCGCCTGTCCGCCAACCTGGAGCGGCTGAACCTGTGGGCGGAGACCCTGACCGCCGATGCCGCGACCTGGAAGCCGGGGGAGCCGGCCGACGCCATCCTGCTCGACGCGCCGTGCAGCGCCACCGGGGCTATTCGCCGCCATCCCGACATCCTGCGGCTGAAGACCCAGGAGGACGTCACCAAGCTGGCGGGCGCCCAGCGCCGGCTGCTGGCCCACGCGGTCGAGCTGCTCAAGCCCGGCGGCATGCTGGTCTATTGCACCTGCTCGCTCCAGCCGGAGGAGGGCGAGCAGCGGATCGACCATTTGCTGAATTCCGGGGCGCCGGTCGAGCGGCTGCCGGTCGATCCCGGCGAGCTGGGCGGCCTGTCGGAACTGATCAACGAGCGCGGCGAAGTCAGGACCCTGCCGGGCCACCTCGCCGAACTGGGCGGCATTGACGGCTTCTTCGTGGCGCGGCTCGTCCGCACCAAATGATAAGCCGATCTCGATGACGGTCGATTTGCGCAATTCAAACCTGCGCCGGCAGGGACCATGTGTGATCTTGCGCACACCCCGCCGGACTTGGTAGGACAGCTTCGCTTTCGTAGGACGGCTTCGCCATGCAGCAATCGACCCGAATCGCTCCCTCCATCCTGTCGGCCGACTTCGCCCGCCTGGGAGAGGAGGTGCGCGCCGTCGATGCGGCCGGCGCCGATTATATCCATATCGACGTGATGGACGGGCATTTCGTGCCCAACATCACCATTGGCACCGCCGTCGTGTCGGCCCTGCGGCCCCATTCCGCCAAGGTGTTCGACGTCCACCTGATGATCTCGCCGGTCGACCTGTTCATCGCCGACTTCGCCAAGGCCGGCGCCGACATCATCACGGTCCATCCCGAGGCCGGCGCCCATACCCATCGGACGATCCAGCTGATCAAGTCGCTGGGCAAGAAGGCCGGCCTGTCGCTCAACCCCGCGACCCCGGTCGAAGCGGTGGACTATCTGCTGGACGACCTGGACCTGATCCTGGTGATGAGCGTCAATCCCGGCTTCGGCGGGCAGAGCTTCATCCGGTCCCAGCTCGACAAGATCCGGGAACTGCGCCGCCGGATCGACGCCAGCGGCCGGCGGATCGACCTGGAGGTCGACGGCGGGATCAATTTCGAGACGGCGGGCGCCGCGATCGAGGCCGGTGCCGACGTGCTGGTCGCCGGGACGGCGACCTTCTCCGGCGGGCAGGACGCCTATGCCGGGAATATCCGGCGGCTGCGCGGTGCCTGAGGCGGGATGACTGGCCAGCGCGACACCTTGGGCTGGCTGAAGCAGGGCGCGCGGGCGTTCGCTTTCGGCAATCCGCTGTACGGGCTTACCCTGGGTGGCCGGCCGGTCAGCGGGCTGGCGACCGTCCCCAACGATCCCTGGCCGGGCGATGCCGATATCGGTGCTGCCCTGATGGACGGGGTGTTCCCCTTCGCGGGCGAGGTGATGCAGGCGGACGAGCCGGTCTGGGTGCCGGCCCTGGGCTTCGGCGAGACCTGGATCGCCCAGATGAACGCGTTCGACTGGCTGCGCGACCTGCGCGCTCTGGGCGGCGACGCGCCGCGCCGGCAGGCGCGCCTGCTGATCACCGGCTGGCTCGACCAGAACCACGGCTGGAACCAGGCATCGTGGGCGCCCGACGTGCTCGGTGCCCGCATCGCCAACTGGATCGGCCAGCATGATTTCTACTGCCAGAGCGCGGACGACGCCTTCCGCGGCCGGGTGTTCGAAAGCTTGGCGCGGCAGACCCGCCACCTGACCCGCGTCACCCCCGGCCCGCTCCAGGGGGCGGCGCTCCTGACCGCGGTCAAGGGACTGGTCTATGGCGGGCTGTGCCTGCCCGGCTGCGAGAAGCACGTGCCCTACGCCCTGCGGCTGCTGGAACGGGAACTGCCGCTCCAGGTGCTGCCGGACGGTGGCCATGTGGAGCGCAACCCCGAGCGCCACATGCTGGTGCTCCGCCACCTGATCGACCTGCGCGCCGTCCTGCGCGCGGCCCGCCAGGAGGTGCCGGAGATGCTCCAGCACGCGATCGACCGCATGACGCCGGCGCTCCGCTTCTTCCGCCACGGCGACGGCGGGCTGGCGCTGTTCAACGGCGGCCGCGAGGCCGACCCGGCCATGACCGACACGGTGCTGGCCCAGTCCGACGCGCGCGGGCGCCCGCTGAAGAGCGCGCCCCATTGCGGGTTCGAGCGGATGCTGGCCGGCCGGACCACGGTGCTGATGGACACCGGCAAGGCGCCGCCGCCGGGCCTGGACCAGGACGCCCATGCCGGCACGCTCAGCTTCGAGATGACCATCGGGCGAGAGCGCCTGATCGTCAACTGCGGCTCGCATCCCAGCCGCTTCGGCCCCTGGCGCGGCGCGCTGGCGGCGACCGCCGCCCATTCGACCCTCGCGGTGGCGGAGACCAATTCCGCGGAAGTGTTCGAGGGGGGCGGCCTGGGCCGCCGGCCGAACCGGATCACCTGCGAGCGCATCGAGAGCGATGGCGCCACCCTGGTCGAGGCGACCCACGACGGCTATGTCCGCGCCTTCGGGCTGCTGCACCGGCGGCGGCTCTACCTCGCGGACAACGGCGACGACCTGCGCGGCGAGGACACGCTGGAAGGCCCCGCCGGCCACCCCTTCGCGCTCCGCTTCCACCTTCATCCCGGCGTGGACGTCACCGTGTCGCCCAACGGCGGCTCCGCCCTGCTGCGGCTGCCGGGGGGCTCGTCCTGGCGCCTGCGGGCGACCGGCGGGACCTTCGCCGTTTCCGAAAGCATCTATTTCGGCGGTGGGTTCGGCGACGGCGACGAGCCGCGGCGGACCCGCCAGATCGTCGTGACCGGCGACACCGTGTCCGATCGCACGGTGATCAAATGGGCGCTACGCCGCGAGAAGAAGCAGCCCTGAAGCATCACCGCACCCGAACCGCAGCCACGCCCGACAGGGCCAGAATTTCGCAGGATACCGCCGTCATGACCGCCGATCTCGTCCGCGTCACCCGCGCCCTCGTTTCCGTTTCCGACAAGACCGGCCTGGTGCCGTTCGGCCAGGCCCTGGCGGCGCGCGGCGTCGAGATCCTGTCGACCGGCGGGTCCGCCCAGCAACTCCGCGACGCCGGCGTGCCGGTCACCGAGGTCGGCGACCATACCGGCTTCCCCGAGATGATGGACGGCAGGGTCAAGACGCTTCACCCCAAGGTCCATGGCGGCATCCTGGCGCGCCGCGACCTGGACAGCCACCTGGCCGCCATGGAGACCCATGGCATCCCGCCGATCGACCTGGTCGTGGTGAACCTCTACCCGTTCGAGGCGACGGTCGCGCGCGGCGCCGCGTTCGAGGACTGCGTGGAGAACATCGACATCGGCGGCCCGGCGATGATCCGGAGCGCCGCCAAGAACCACGGCTTCGTCGCCGTGGTGACCGACGTCGCGGACTACGACGCGGTCCTGGCCGAGCTGGAGGCCAATGACGGCGCCACGACGCTGGCGCTCCGGCGGCGGCTGGCGGCCGGCGCCTACGCCCGCACGGCCGCTTATGATTCAGCGATCAGCCAGTGGTTCGCCGGCCAGAACGGCGAGACCTTCCCGGCCCGGGTCACGGTCGCCGGCAGCCTGCGCCAGACGCTCCGCTATGGCGAGAACCCGCACCAGCAGGCGGCCTTCTATGTCGGGGCCGACGGTCGGCCGGGCATCGCGACGGCGACCCAGCTCCAGGGCAAGGAGCTGAGCTACAACAACCTGAACGACACGGACGCCGCGTTCGAGCTGGTGGCCGAGTTCGAGCGCCCGGCGGTCGCCATCATAAAGCACGCCAACCCCTGCGGCGTGGCCGAGGGCGACAACCTGCCCGACGCCTACGCCCGCGCGCTGGAATGCGACCCGGTCAGCGCCTTCGGCGGCATCATCGCGGTGAACCGCACCCTGGACGCCGCCACGGCCGAGCAGATCGCCAAGCTGTTCGCCGAGGTGGTCATCGCCCCCGACGCCGACGGGGAGGCCCGGGCGTTCCTGGCCGCCAAGAAGAACCTGCGCGTCCTGCTGACCGGCGCCATGCCCGATCCGGCGGCGCCCGGAATGACCGTGCGGACGGTGTCCGGCGGCTTCCTGTTCCAGAATCGCGACAGCGGCCGGATCGGCCTGCCCGACCTCAAGGTGGTGACGAAGCGGGCGCCCGACGACCGGGAACTGGCCGACCTGCTGTTCGCCTTCCGGGTCGCCAAGCATGTCAAGTCGAACGCCATCGTCTATGCCAAGGCCGGCGCGACCGTGGGCATCGGCGCCGGCCAGATGAGCCGGGTGGACAGCTCCCGCATCGCGGCGTGGAAGTCGGCCGACGCGGCACAAGCGGCGGGCCGGACGGAAGCGGGGACGATCGGCTCCGTGGTCGCGTCCGACGCCTTCTTCCCCTTCGCGGACGGCCTGCTGGCGGCGGCGGATGCCGGCGCCACCGCGATCATCCAGCCCGGCGGATCCATGCGCGACGGCGAGGTGATCGCCGCCGCCGACGAGCGCGGCCTCGCGATGGTCTTCACGGGGATGCGCCACTTCCGGCACTGAGCCTCCAGGTCTCCGTGCATCCTTCGAGGTCGGGGTCGCGGGGCGCCGGTTCCGCCTCCCCGCACCGGGACCGGCCCGACAGGAGCCTGCCGGCCGGCAGCACAGCCTCGGCGGTGGTTCCCGATCCCGGAGCGCTGGTCAGTTCCAGGGAACCGCCATGCAGCTCCATGATCCGCTTGGCCAGCGGCAGGCCCAGCCCGGTGCCCTCGTACTTGCGGGCCAGCCGGCTGTCGATCTGGCGAAAGCGCTGCAGCGCCTTCGGGATCTCCTCGGGAGCCATGCCGATCCCGGTGTCCGTCACGGACAGGCGCAGCCCCCGCCCGGGCACCACGTCGATGGACAGCCGGACGGAGCCGCCCGCCGGCGTGAACTTGATCGCGTTGGACAGCAGGTTGAGCAGCACCTGGCGCATCCGCAGGGGATCGGCGCTCACCAGGGGCAGGTCCGCGCACTGGCAGCGCTCCAGCGCCACCCGCGACGCCTCCGCCAGCGGCCGCACCATGCTCTGGGCTTCCTGGCAGACCTGGACCGGGTCCATGGCCTCCTCGTGGATCTCCAGGCCGCCGGCATCCATCTTGGCCAGATCCAGGATGTCGTTGATCAGCCGGAGCAGGTGGTCCCCGCTCCGGTAGATGTCCGTCGCGTAATCCCGGTACCGGCGGTCGCCGAGCGGGCCGAAGGTCTCGGACCTCATGACATCGGAGAAGCCGAGGATCGCGTTGAGCGGCGTCCGCAGCTCGTGGCTCATGTTGGCCAGGAACTGCGACTTGGCCTGGCTCGCCGCAGCGGCCGCATCGAGCGCGTCCCGCAGATCGCCGGAGGTCGCCTCCAGCTCGGCCCGGGTCGTCTCCAGCTGCTGCACCCGCGCGGCGAGGCTCATCTCCGCGGTCTCCAGCCGGGAGAAGGTCCGGTGCAGTATCCTCGCGGGCAGCAGCCGGGCCGTGGCGTAGCTCGCCGCCGCGATGACGGCGGCAGCCAGCGCTGCGGCCAGGAGATGCTCGATCACGGCATCCAGGCTCTGGAAGACCTGGACGGTTCCGATCGTCCTGCCGTCGAGGATGATCGGAGCCTCATGGGCGAGGTACGGCGCCAGGGGCATGTCTCCATGCTCCGCGACGGCGCGCCCGTCGCCGTCCAGGACGCGGTACAGTTCCGTTTCGTCCTCGCTGCGGTCGAAGGCGCGTCCGGTGGCCAGCAATTCGCCGAGGGAGTCCGCCTGGGACTGCCAGCCGGTTGCGTGCCGGCCGGCCAGGCCCGCCACGTCCCACGCCAGGCGCCTCGCCTCGATATCCGTGTGCTCCCGGGTATCGCGGAGGTTCAGGCCGAAATCGACCGCCGGTATGCCGATCAGCAGGATGATCGCGAGCATGGCGGCCACACGCGAGACGAACTGCTCCAGACGCTTCGCTTCGGCCTTCAAGGACGTAGTCACCGCGCAGTCACCCGGTTCTATGATCCCGCGATGCGACTTTCCGCGGGACGGTTACAGGAAACCGTCACCGGGGTTCATGGATGACGCTCCGGGCGGACGGGTTTTCCTTGTATCGGAGACTTGCTAATATTCTCTGATGCAGCCGGGCGGAGCCGGCCGATCGGGTAGGGAGGGGAGGCGGCATGCTGTCCGGGGCGAAGGCCTGGGCCCGCGGCGTGAAACGGGACGTCCACGCGGTCTATCTGGCGGCCCGCGACCCCAGGACACCCTGGTATGCCCGGGCGGCGGCGCTCCTGGTCGCGGCCTACGCGTTGAGTCCGATCGATCTGATCCCGGACTTCATCCCGGTCGTCGGCTATCTCGACGACCTGCTCATCGTGCCGCTCGGCATCCTGCTCGTCGCCCGGCTGATTCCCGCCGACGTGCTGGCGGAGCACCGCTCGGCCGCACGGGCGCTGCCCGCGGCGGCCCCCGTCAGCTACGCGGCGGCCGCCGTCGTGGTCGCCGTCTGGATCGCCGCCGCGGCCGCCCTGTCCTGGTGGCTGGCGGCGGGAAGCGGTCAGCCGGCTTTCAGGCAGGACGCCAGAGAGGCGGCCATGTCGCGCATGAGCTGGAAATAGAGGTCCGGACCGTCGGGCAGCCCCGCTCCGAGCGGGTCGAGCACGCCCTTGCCGGCCCCGGTGCCCTCGACGACGGTAGCGACCAGGGTCGGCTCGAACTGGGGCTCGGCGAACACGCAGGCGGCGTCGAGAGCGGCGATCCGTCCCCGGATCTCGCTGAGCCGCTGGGCACTGGGCCGCTGCTCCGGGCTGACCGTGATGGCGCCGACGGCGTTCAGCCCGTAGCGGTCCTCCAGATAGTGGTAGGCATCGTGGAAAACCACGAACGGCCGGTCCTTCACCGGGGCCAGCAGGGCTCCCAGCTCGGCGTCGAGCGCGGTCAGCCGCTCGGTCAGGGCCTTGGCATTGGCCTGGTAGCGGGCGGCGTTGGCGGAATCATGCTCGGACAATTCCCGCGCGATGGCGGCGACCATCGCCCGGGCATTGGCCACGTCGAGCCAGATATGGGCATCGCGCGTGCCGTGCGCGTGTCCGTCCTCATCCCCATGCCCGCCCTCGGCGTGGTCGCCGTGCCCGTGGTCCTGGTCCCCATGCCCGTGGTCGCCATGCCCGTGGTCGTCTTGCGCGTGCTCATGGTCGGAGGCCTCGTGCGGCTCCCAGGCGCCGCCTTCCCGGGTCGGCAGCAGGGTGACGCCGGGCGCCTCCATCAGGGCGGTCACGTGGGCCTTGCCGCTCAGGGACCCGATGGGTTTGGTCAGGAAGGTCTCCAGGTCCTCGCCGATCCAGAATACCAGGTCGGCCCTGTTGAGGGCGCGGGCGTCGCTGGGGCGCAGGCTGAAGGAGTGCGGGGACGCCGCGCCCTTGACCAGGAGCATGGGCTCGGCGACACCCTGCATCACGCCCGCGACCAGGGAATGGACCGGCTTGACGGAGGCCACCACGCCGACCGGTTCCGCCGCCGGGGCGGCGGCCGGGAAGGCGGCGGGGAAAAATGCCGCTCCGGCCAGGGCCAGGAGTGATGTTGTTGCGCGACGGACGTTCATGACGGGGTGTGACCTCCGACCGGGGCAGGGTTGCACAATTGCATATTCGTGAAGCCCCTACTGTTCTGTTATAACATAACCTTGTCAAGTGCCGGTTGACCGGCGAGGGAATCGGGGCGCAGCCTTCATGTCATCCAACAGAGAGCCTCTGGTCGAAGTCCGCGGGCTGACCGTCACCTACGGCAGCCGCACCGTGCTGGAGGATATCGACCTGACCGTCGGCGCGGGCGAGATCGTGACGCTGATCGGTCCTAACGGCGCCGGCAAGACGACCCTGGTCAAGTCGGTTCTGGGCCTGGTCAAGCCGTCCGCCGGATCGATCCGGCGCCGCGCCGGCCTGACCGTCGGCTACATGCCCCAGCGGCTCCAGGTCGAGCGGACCCTGCCGCTGACCGTGCGCCGCTTCCTGACCCTGTGGCAGCGGGTCGACCGCGCCGATCTGGCCCGGGTGCTCGACGAGGTGGGGGCCGCCCACGTGATCGACGGCGCGGTCCAGACCCTGTCGGGCGGCGAGCTTCAGCGCGTGCTCCTGGCCCGCGCCCTGCTGCGCCGGCCCGACATCCTGGTGCTGGACGAACCGGTGCAGGCGGTCGACGTCCATGGCCAGATCGAGCTGTTCAACCTGATCGCCGAGATCCGCCGGAGCCGAGGCTGCGGCGTGCTGCTGGTCTCCCACGATCTGCACCTGGTGATGGCGCGGACCGACACGGTGCTCTGCATCAACGGCCACGTGTGCTGCTCCGGCCATCCGGAGGATGTCAGCCGGCACCCTGAATATCTGGCGATGTTCGGCCGCCATGCGGAGGCCCTGGCGGTCTACCAGCACAGCCACGACCATCACCACGACTGCGCCGGCGCGGTGGTCTCCCTGCCGTCCGGCCAGGATGCGGCCCGTCCGCTTCCCGAAGCCCGGAGGCATCACGGCCATGGATGATTTCATGATCCGGGCCCTGCTGGGCGGCTGCGGCATAGCGCTGGTCGCCGGCCCGCTGGGATCCTTCGTCGTGTGGCGCCGGATGGCCTATTTCGGCGATACCCTTGCCCACTCCGCCCTGCTGGGAATCGCCCTGGGCTATCTGCTGGGGATCGGTCTGACGGTCGGCGTGATCGCGGTCTGCGTCGCCATCGCCACGCTGCTGGTGATGCTCCAGGAACAGCGCCAGCTCGCCAGCGACACGCTGCTCGGCATCGTCTCCCACTCGACGCTGTCCCTGGGCCTGGTCGCCATAGCCTTCATGGAGACCATGCGGATCGACCTGCTGGCCTACCTGTTCGGCGACATCCTGTCGGTCACCGTCGCGGACATCCAGTGGATCTACGGCGGCGGCGCCGTGGCGCTGGCCGTGCTGGCGCTGATCTGGCGGCGCCTGCTCGCCATCACGGTGGACGAGGACCTGGCGCGGGTCGAGGGGATGCCGGTGCTGGCGATCCGCCTTGTCTTCATGCTGCTGATCGCCGCGGTGATCGCGATCGCCATGAAGATCGTCGGCATCCTGCTGATCACGTCGCTGCTGATCGTGCCGGCCGCGACCGCCCGGCGGTTTTCCCGCTCGCCCGAGCAAATGGCCGTCGCGGCGTCGCTGGTCGGCATGGCCGCCGTGATCGGCGGCCTGATGGGCTCGCTGTTCTGGGACCTGCCGAGCGGCCCCAGCGTGGTCACCGCGGCGGCGCTGATGTTCGCCCTGAGCCTGATGGCGCCGATCCCGCGGGCGGCATGACGGTGGACGGGGGAATGGGGCCGGACCGCCATTCCCCCGTCACCGCCGGTTCCTTCAGTCCTTCAGGTCTTCCCAAAGCTCCTTCACCTTGGCGAAGAAGCCCTCGCTTTCCGGGCTGGTGCCTTCCTTGCCCGCCTTCTCGAACTCGCGCAGCAGTTCCTGCTGCTTCTTGTTCAGGTTGACCGGCGTCTCGACCACGGCCTGGATATACATGTCGCCGCGCTGGGTGCTGCGCAGGACGGACATGCCCTTGCCCTTCAGGCGGAACTGGTGGCCCGACTGGGTGCCGGCCGGCACGTTGACCTTGGCCCGGCTGCCGTCGATGCTGGGCACCTCGACCGTGCCGCCGAGCGCCGCGGTCGTCATCGGGATCGGCACCCGGCAATGGATGTTGGCGCCGTCGCGCTGGAAGAACCGGTGGGGCGCTATCGCCAGGAAGATGTAGAGATCGCCCGTCGGCGCCCCGCGCAGCCCCGCCTCGCCCTCGCCGGCCAGCCGGATGCGGGTGCCGTCCTCGACGCCCGCGGGGATGTTGACCTGGAGGTTCTTCTCCTTCCGGGTCCTGCCGCTGCCGCCGCAGCTCTTGCACGGGTCCTTGATGACCCGGCCGGCGCCGTGGCAGGACGGGCAGGTCCGCTCGATCGTGAAGAAGCCCTGCTGGGCCCGCACCTTGCCCAGGCCGCCGCAGGTCGGGCACGAGATCGGCTGGGTGCCGGCTTCCGCCCCGCTGCCCGAGCATCCTTCGCAGACCACCGAGGTCGGAACCCGGACGGTGGCCTGGCTGCCGCTGAAGGCTTCCTCCAGCGAGATCTCCAGGTTGTAGCGCAGGTCCGCGCCCCGGCCGGTCTGGCCGCCGGCACGCCGGCCGCCCATGAAGTCGCCGAACATCTCGTCGAAGATGTCCGCGAAACCGCCGCCCCCGAAATTGAAGTCGAAGCCGCCGGCGCCGCGTCCGCCGCCCGGGCCGCCGCCCTCGAAGGCGGCATGGCCGAAGCGGTCGTAGGCCGCGCGCTTCTGCTCGTCCTTGAGGACCTCGTACGCCTCGCTGCAATCCTTGAACTTGGCTTCCGCCTCGGCGTCGCCAGGGTTCCGGTCGGGGTGATACTGCATGGCCATCTTGCGATAGGCCTTCTTGATCTCCTCCGCCGAGGCACCCTTGGTCAGGCCGAGAAGTTCGTAATAGTCCTGCTTCGCCATCAGGCCGCCAGCCCCTGCCTCTGAACCGTTCGATCAACCATAAAACCGCTCCGGTTGGCCGGCCCTGGACCCAGGACCTTCCAACCGGAGCGGAAAACACAATGCCACACAAATCCCGCCGCGGGGGAGGACGGATTTCGGTCCGCCATCCCCCGGCACCCGGGATGAAGCGCCGCCGGTCAGGCCGACTTGCTCTTCTTGTCGTCGTCGACCTCCTCGAAGTCGGCATCGACCACGGTCGAGTCGCCGCCCGCCTGCGCCCCGGCGCCGGCGGAAGCGCCGGCACCCGGGCCGCCCGTGCCGTCGTCCTGGCCGGCCTTGTACATGGCCTCGCCAAGCTTCATGGACACCTGGGCCAGCGCGTCGGTCTTGGCCTTGATCGCCGCGGCGTCGTCGGCACCGACGGTCTCGCGCAGCTCGGCGATGGCCTTCTCCGCGGCGGCCTTGTCGGCCGCCGGGATCTTGTCGCCGGCTTCCTTGATGGTGCGCTCGGTGGTGTGGATCAGGCCGTCGGCCTGGTTGCGCAGCTCGACCAGCTCACGCCGCTTCTTGTCCTCGGCGGCATGCGCCTCGGCGTCCTTGACCATCTTCTCGACGTCGGCATCGGACAGGCCGCCCGAGGCCTGGATGCGGACCGACTGCTCCTTGCCGGTGGCCTTGTCCTTGGCGCCGACGCTGACGATGCCGTTGGCGTCGATGTCGAAGGTCACCTCGACCTGGGGCACGCCGCGCGGGGCGGGCGGGATGCCGACCAGGTCGAACTGGCCCAGCAGCTTGTTGTCGGCCGCCATCTCGCGCTCGCCCTGGAACACCCGGATCGTCACGGCGCTCTGGTTGTCCTCGGCGGTCGAGAAGGTCTGGCTCTTCTTGGTCGGGATCGTGGTGTTGCGGTCGATCAGCCGGGTGAACACGCCGCCCAGGGTCTCGATGCCCAGCGACAGCGGGGTCACGTCCAGCAGCAGCACGTCCTTCACGTCGCCCTTCAGCACGCCGCCCTGGATCGCGGCGCCGATCGCGACGACCTCGTCCGGGTTGACGCCGCGGTGGGGCTCACGGCCGAAGAACTGCTTCACGGTGTCCATGATCTTGGGCATGCGGGTCATGCCGCCGACCAGGATCACCTCGTCGATCTCGTTGGCCTTCAGGCCGGCGTCGCGCAGGGCCGCCTTGCACGGCTCGATCGTGCGCTGCACCAGGTCGTCCACCAGGGCTTCCAGCTTGGCGCGGGTCAGCTTGATGTTCAGGTGCTTCGGGCCGGACTGGTCGGCGGTGATGAACGGCAGGTTGACTTCCGTCTGCATGCCGGACGACAGCTCGATCTTCGCCTTCTCCGCGGCTTCCTTCAGGCGCTGCAGGGCCAGACGGTCGTTCCGCAGGTCGATGCCCTGCTCCTTCCGGAACTCGTCGGCGAGATAGTCGATGATGCGGGCGTCGAAGTCCTCGCCGCCCAGGAAGGTGTCGCCGTTGGTCGACTTCACCTCGAACACGCCGTCGCCGATCTCCAGCACCGATACGTCGAAGGTGCCGCCGCCCAGGTCGTAGACCGCGATGGTGCCGCTGCCCTTCTTCTCCATGCCGTAGGCCAGCGCCGCGGCCGTCGGCTCGTTGATGATGCGCAGGACTTCGAGGCCCGCGATCTTGCCGGCGTCCTTGGTGGCCTGGCGCTGGCTGTCGTTGAAGTAGGCGGGAACCGTGATGACGGCCTGGGTGACCTTCTCGCCCAGGTAGTTCTCGGCGGTTTCCTTCATCTTCTGAAGGATGAAGGCGCTGATCTGGCTGGGGCTGTACTTCTTGCCGTGGCTCTCCACCCAGGCGTCGCCGTTGTCGCCGCCGACGATCTTGTAGGAAACGAGCCCCTTGTCCTTCTGGGTCAGCGGATCGTCGTAACGGCGACCGATCAGACGCTTGATCGCGAACAAGGTGTTGTCGGGATTGGTCACCGCCTGGCGCTTGGCCGGCTGGCCGACCAGACGCTCGCCACCCTGGGTGAAGGCGACCATCGACGGCGTCGTCCGGGCGCCTTCGGTGTTCTCGATGACCTTGGCACTGCCGCCTTCCATGACGGCCACGCACGAGTTCGTGGTGCCCAGGTCGATACCAATCACTTTGCTCATCATTCAGCCTCTTTGTTACGGCAGACCAGTCGCGGCCCGGTACTTCGGCACCGCCACGGCCCCCTTGGTTCTGGTGGTTGAGGGTATGGAACGGTGTTGGAGTTCAGATGATCTCTCAGTCTGACCGGAGATATAGGCAGGTGCTCCGAAGG
Source organism: Skermanella rosea (assembly GCF_016806835.2). Classification (NCBI taxonomy): domain Bacteria; kingdom Pseudomonadati; phylum Pseudomonadota; class Alphaproteobacteria; order Rhodospirillales; family Azospirillaceae; genus Skermanella; species Skermanella rosea. Next base: position 6,017,660 of record NZ_CP086111.1, read on the forward strand.
CTGCAACCGCCCCGCGGCAAGGCAAATGCGGCGGAGACGGGGCCTCGGGCCGGAAAGCCACACCCCGGAAGCCAGACCCAGGAAGCCAGACATGGAACGGGCGCCGGCCGGCCGGGAGCGCGACCGCCTGCCGCACCTGCCCCCGCAGCCGCCGGCCGGCATTCCGCCGGAACACCCCGGTATGGCGGGCATGACGCCGGCGCCAGGGACTCACAGCGCCCGGTTTGAATCCCCGTTGCAAGGTGCTACCAGCAGTATCAATTCCTGCCAAGTCCAGGCAAAAAGGGAAGCAGTAACAAGACGGTATAAATCTGAGTTTTTGCTTGAAGTTAACCTATGATTAAAGTACTTCGGTGTGCTGACATAATGAGACGCAATTGACAGTTGCCGCTATTTCTGTTCGGCCTTACATTATCCACCTTCTTATCCCCAACGATTATGGTATATGTTTTCCAGGGCAAGGCGAACGCGAGGTGTGGGGGGACACCGCCGGCCTCGCCCGGAGACGGTGGCGCGATTATTAGAGGTAAATTTATCATGACTCACAGACGTCGCGATTTGGCGCTTGCGATCAAGTCCTGCCTCGACAGCCTGGCGCAGGATGCCAAGAACAATGAATTGGCGGAACTCGCCCATTTCGTAAGCCTCGCCGCCCTCGCGGCCGAGGAAGCCGCCCAATCGGCGGACCCGCAGGCCAACCTGCTGAAGGCCCTGATGTCGGGAGAAGCCGGCCACTGCTGACCCGGCCAGCCCGGCCCTTGCTGCGGCGGACTTGCCTCACCGGAATGCTTTGCTATATTTTTCAGTGATTTGAAGGGACTGTCGGGCTTTCCGGCAGCCCCTGCCTTCCCCGCCCTGTTTCCCGCGCCGACGCGGGCGGCCCCAAGGCTCCGCCCGTCGTCATCTCACAGCCTTGTCACCGGTCCGCGCCGCCCCGGCCCGCCGTCCGGCCTGCCGGAGTAAGCCGGGTGATCGTTTCCGCCAGCTACAAGACCGACATCCCGGCGTTCCATGGCCGCTGGTTCCTCAACCGGCTGGATGCCGGCTTCTGCACCGTGGTCAATCCCTATGGAAGGCAGGTCCACCGGATCGACCTGTCGCCCGCCGCCGTGGACGGATTCGTTTTCTGGACCCGCAACGCCTGGCCCTTCATGGACGCGCTGGAGACCGTCGCCCGGCGGGGGCATCCCTTCATGGTCCAGGTGACGCTGACCGGCTATCCCCGGGCGCTCGAATCGAACGTGCTCGACACCGCCCGGTCGGTGGAGCAGATCCGCGCGCTCCGCGGCCGCTGGGGTCCGCGCGCCGTCGTTTGGCGCTACGATCCGATCGTCCTGTCGTCCCTGACCGGCGCCGACTGGCACCGGGCCAATTTCGGCGGCCTCGCCCGGGCGCTGTCCGGCGCGGTGGACGAGGTGGTCATGTCGTTCATGCAGCCCTACCGTAAGACCGTCCGCAACCTGGACGCCGCCGCCCGCGCCCACGGCTTCGCCTGGCACGACCCGGAGGATGCAGAAAAGCGGGCGCTCCTGGCCGACCTCGCGGCGATCGCGGCGGGGGAGGGCATGACGCCGACCCTGTGCACCCAGCCGCACCTGCTCGACGTGCCGGGGGTGTCGGCCGCCCGGTGCGTCGACGCCGCGCGCCTGGGCGACGTCGCGGGCCGGCCGGTGGCGGGCCGGCGCAAGGGCAACCGCCCGGGCTGCGATTGCGCCGAAAGCCGGGACATCGGCGACTACGACACCTGCGTCCAGGGCTGCGCCTACTGCTACGCCGTGGCGAGCCGGCCGGCGGCCCTGCGCCGGGCGAAGGCCCATGACCCGGACGGGGAGTTCCTGGTCGCCCCTGCGGCGCCGGCTCAGAGTTCCGCCGGGTCGAAGGCCACCGTCGATCCGTCCAGCTCGTAGTCCTGGATGGTCGGCCGCTCGCGGGCATGGGGGTCGGCGAAGGACGCGTAAAGGCAGGTGAAGATCTGGCACACGGTCCGCCCGTCCTGCGTGAACGGCAGGAACAGCTTGTCGATGCCGGCCTCCACGCCCCGGAAGGAGGCGCTCCGGTACCGGAAGGCCATCGGCTTGCCGCGGGCCGTGCAGTCCTCGAACTGACGCAGCACCACGCGGGCGACCGGCGGCTTCAGAACCTCGTCCAGGAATCGCCCGGTATAGTCCGCGCCGTCGTAATAGACGATCTCGGTCCCGACCAGCCGCAGGCGGAACCGGCGGGGATATCCCTCCACCCCGACGATCAGCAGGTTGCCCATCCAGGGCTGGAACTCCTCCGGATGGAAGCTCGACCGCAGCGGCAGGGCCTGCCCGTCGAGGCGCGAGGACCAGAGGGCGTACAGGGCACGGAGCTTTTCGGCAGGGAGGGCGGGGAGGTGTGGGTTGCTGGTCATGCTTGGCGGGACTACCGGAATGAACGCAAGAGATCCGCTAGCTCGGCCGAAGACTTGGCGGCCGTCAAGTCACGAATCCTTAACAAGTTATTTAAATACTAACGTATGCGCCCCGCGCGGGCCAGCCGAACGACTCGGATCCTGATTTCGGCAGCTTTATCCGATAAGGCAAGAGTGCGGCTCAATATGCCTCAGGGATTTATGAATGCTTGATTGGGCGGTATTTTATGAATCATAGTCGTGCCGGTACGGCGGATCGGCTGTGGCGGTGCTTTACTTAGATGCCATTCATTGGATGCCATTCAGGGGAGTTGATAATGCGATCGGCGATAGTTCAGGCTCCTTGCGCCATCATCAATTCAAACCATTCTGTTCATGTTTCCCGCCGCCCGGTCCGGTCGGTACTCCGGCGCCCAGCGGCTGCGCGAGCTGGTCGGGACCGTGGTGGGGGAACCGGGCTCGGCCGCCCCGCCCGCCCTGGCCCCGCCCGCCCTGGCGCAAGCCGCGGAATAGCCCGCCGGCGTCAGCGCGCGGTGTTGCGCCAGCCCTGCACGCCGTCCACCAGGGTCAGCGGCGCGCCTCCGGACAGCCGGATGATCGCCGGCCGCTCCATCTCGAGGGTCCACCCGGCCCCGAGCAGGCTGTCCATCAGGCGCCCCTCGATCTGCCGCGAGTGGGTGCCGATCACCATGTAGGCCACCCGGCGCGACAGGGTGCCGATGCAGGAGTCCACCAGGTCGGCCTCGCCGCCCTGGATGTCCACGTGCAGCAGGTCGAGCCGCTCGCGGTCTCCGATGACCTCGTTCAGCGGGATCATCGGCAGCTCGTCGTGGCTCCCCGCGCGAAGCGCCCGGCGGCGTTCCTCCCCGGTCGCGTTGAAGATGGGTTCCAGCCCCCATTCCATGCCCGAGGTCTTCTGGCGCGGGAACAGGGCGGTGCCCGGGATGGCGGCGGCGATCCCGTGGAACAGGGTGACCTCGTCCGCCGCGAACCCGTTGGAGGCGCAGGCCTCGCGCGCGAAGGCGATGTGCCCCGGGTCGCCCTCGACGCCGATCAGGTGCGTCTTGAGGCCCAGGCGCCGCGCGGCGACCCCGGTATTGTTCATCCAGCAACCCCAGCCGCAGCCCAGTTCGGCCATGGTGAAGGTCTTCCGGGCCAGCTCGACCGCGCGCAGGGCGGCGGCCCACTCGGCGATGTCGGCATGCCAGTTCGCCGGATTCGGGATGCCCTCGACCTGTCCCGCCCGGTCGGCGAGAACTCCGGGCAGGAACTTGTTGTGGATGACGACGCCCAGGAAGTTGGTCAGATGGCCGTCGCGCGGCTCGAGCCCCGGCACCGCATGCCGGCGGATGACCTCCCGGGCGTCGAACTCGGCGTGATAGTGGTGGAAGGGGCTTGAGCCGCGATTCGCGGCGAACTCGCTGGATTGGCTGACGGCGCGAAGGGCCGCCGCCGCCGATCCCAATTCACGGCACTTCTCGATGACTTCGGCGCTCTCCGGCGTCCGGCCCAGGAGAACCTCGTAGATCGTCACGACATCCTCGCGCGACAGCCGGGCCGTTCGTTTCCACATCTGATTCCATGGGGTTCGTAGGATCGCGCGATGGCCCAACAGATGTCACAATCAACCTTTCATTCCAATCTGCCTTAGATGGTAAACCGTAAGTTATGTAGGGTGACTCCGGTGTGCGGATCGCGCCGGTCGGGGAAACTCCGGGCCATGCGGTCCGTTGCAGCAGTCCTACGAACGAAGGGGGAAACGACAATGACCGGGATAGACAAGTCAAGGCGCGCATTCTTCAGGAGGACCTGCGGCGGCGCCGCGGCGGGGGCCCTGGCCGGCGCCATCCTTCCGGTCGGGACGGCCTTCGCGGCCGGCCCGGCCGCCAGGACCGACCTGACGCCCGATCAGGCGCTCCAGCTGCTGAAGGAGGGTAACCGCGATTACCTGACCGACAGCGCCTACCGCGCCGGCGAGAACCGCGACCGCCGGATCGAGATCGCGCGCGGCCAGACGCCCTTCGCCGTGCTGGTGAGCTGCTCCGACAGCCGCGTGCCGCCGGAACTGCTGTTCGGGCGGGGCCTGGGGGAACTGTTCATCGTGCGCAACGCGGGCAACACCGTGGACACCTCGGCGCTGGGCAGCATCGAGTACGCGGTGGCGGAACTGGGCGTGCCGCTGGTCGTCGTGATGGGCCACGAGCGGTGCGGCGCGGTCGCCGCCGCGGTCTCGGTGGTGCGCGACAACGCCAGTTTCGCCGGCAGCATCGGCAGGATGGTCGAGCCGATCATCCCCGCGGTCCTGGCCGTGCGCGACCAGCCGGGCGACATGGTGGAGAACGCGGTCCGGTCCAACGTCCGGCGGATCGTCCGGCGGCTGCGCGAAGCGGAACCGCTGCTCGTCGATCCCCTGGAAGCCGGCAAGCTGAAGATCGTCGGCGCCCGCTACGACCTGGACGACGGCGTGGTGGAGTTCTTCGAGGACATCTGACGCCGGGGAGGCGCCGGCCGGTGCGGGAACATGGCCGGCCGTCACACGTCCGTGGCGATCAGGCTGGCCAGCGCCGCCTCGTGCCGGTCGGCGATCTCGGCCTTGTCCTGCTCCTCCTCCACGTCGCGGTGGCCGGAAGACGCGATCATCGAGGCGTGCCGGGCCAGCGCGTCGCGCTGCTCCGGGGTCCGGACGTGGAACGCCAGGCGGGCGATGGTGTCGAGCAGGTGGATCAGGATGGCGGGATTCCCGGCGGCGGCCTGCCGGATCTCGTTGAACGACCGGTCGACCAGCCCGGTGAAGGTGGCGGGATGGGCGATCAGCCTGACCCGGCCGTCCTCGTCCCGGTGCAACGCCGGCTCCATGTCGCGCCCCATGGCCAGCGCCAGGGACGCCGCCAGGCGGTCGATCACCGCCACGGCGGTATAGGGATCGTTGATTCCGGGCGACAGGGCGCGCAGCGCCACCTCGACCAGCTGGCGAATGCTGAACTCGATGTCCTGGGTCGGCGTGCGGTCCGCGCCGATCACCACCGCCTCGGCGAGCCCCCGGGCGATCCCGTCGCCGGGGCGGTCGCGGGGGGTGAACGAGGCATGGCAGCCGCCGGCCAGCAGGTGCCATCCCGCGCGGAACCGCAGCGTCAGGACGACGTCGTGCTCGCGCGCGAGCGCCACCAGCGCGCCATGGTCGATGGTCTGGACATAGCCTCCCCGGGGCAGGCTGAGGTCGGCGCCGCCGCCGTCCGGGTCGTCCCCGCCGGTGCGCAGGTCGTGCCGGGGGAGCTTGCCCGGCTCCGGCAGCAGCCGGCGCACCACCTCGTCCAGTTCGTTGCCGACCCGGTTGATCACCGTGTCCGAGACGATCGAGCTGGCGAGATGGTGGACGTAGAACAGCAGCAGGAAGATGCAGGCCAGCGACAGGGCCGAGCCGACCGTGATGGCGACGTTGGGCACGTTGTCGGCGTCCAGGTGGTCGTCGACCCGCCGGTAGACCAGCAGCAGGTAGACGATGGTCATTACGAAGAAGCCCAGCGCCGCCTGGGTGCGGCGGTCGCCGATGAAGTTCCGGATCAGCCGCGGTCCGAGCTGGCTGGCGGCCAAGGTGAGCACGACCATGGTGATCGAGATCGCCAGCGTCGACATGGTGATGATCGACGACAGCAGCGTGGACAGCAGCTCGCTGGCATTTTCCGCCTTGCCGCTGTAGAGCCACCAGACGCGCTGGTCGCTTTTCGTCAGGTTGGCGTCGATCCCGAGGGCGAACACCGCCAGGGCCAGGGCTCCCACCGTCATCAGCCCGGGAATGAACCAAAGGCTGGTCCTCAGCCGTCCCCAGATGTTGAGCAGGCGGTCGTAGGTCGCGTCTCGAATTTCCAAGGGATCATCCGCTCGGCAGCCGGAACAGGTTCAATTTCGAACACAATCCAGGCAAATCCGTTCCGCCGCGTCCCTTGTTCATCGGACCGCCGCGTCCTTCACGCGAACTCGTAGACATCCATGGCCAGCACGCCGAAGGCATGGCTCGCATGGACGCGGGCGCCGCGCGGCTCCGACGCGGCGCCGATCGCCGCGAACAGCGGCATCAGGTGCTCCTCGGTCGGGTGGTTGCGCTCCGCGGAGGGGGCCAGCCGGCGATAGTCAGCCAAGTCGGCGGTGCGGCCGTCGCGGATCGCTTCGGCCAGCCACTCGCCGAACCCCGAGACCCAGCCCGGCGCCGGCGCGTCGTGGGCATTGCCCCTGAACTCGTACAGGTTATGGGTGGCGCTGCCCGATGCCAGCACCAGCACGCCCGAATCGCGCAGCGGGCGGACGGCCTCGCCCAGCGCCAGATGGTCGGCCGGGCCGCCGTCGCGCAGGATCGAGAGCTGGGCGACCGGGATGTCGGCGGCGGGATACATCAGCGACAGCGGCACCCAGGCCCCGTGGTCCAGCCCCCGCTCCGGGTCGAGCCCGACCGGCCGCCCCGTCGCGGCCTCCACCAGGCGCGCAGCCTCTGCCGCCGTGTCCGGCGCGCCCGGGGCGGGGTAGCGGATCCGGTAAAGGGCTTCCGGGAAGCCCCGGAAATCATGGATGGTCTCCGGCGCGGGGCTGGTGCCGACCGCCGGCGCCGCGGTCTCCCAATGGGCGGACACCACCAGGATCGCTTCCGGCCTCCCCAGCCGCTCGCCGTAGCCGCGCAGGAAATCGGCGGCGCCACCCCGCTCCAGGGCCAGGGTGGGCGAACCGTGCGAGACGAACAGGCTGGGGAAGCGGGACATGACAAGGCTCCAACGGGGCTGACGATCACATGTCCCCACTATGGACCCGATCATCCGCCGGCATAATCCACCGCCAGGTCGATGGACTGTATCGTCACATGCAACTATGCCAGCGGCGCGCAGCGGAACGGGCGCACCTCGATCTTCTGCCAGACATTGCCGGTGACATAGGGGTCGCGGGCCAGCCAGGCATCCACCGCCGCCCGGTCGGGCATCTCCACGATGCAGGAGGAGCCGATCATGCGCCCCTCGTCGTCCAGGATGGCGCCGCCGACGATCATGCTGCCGTCAGCCTTCATGGCGCGGGCGGCCTCTAAATGGGCCTCGCGGACCGCCATGCGCCGGTCCAGCGCCGCTTCGTCGGTCCCGTCATAGGCGATGACCAGGAACTGCATCTTCGGTTTCCTCCCAAATCGGTGCTTCACGATCCCACCATAGGCCGGTCCCCCGGGAACCGGGACGCCGCATGGCAGATTTGCGCCCTGCGCAAGCCTTCCCGGCCACCGTCGGTTGGTCGCCGGGAAGGATACGGGCATAGTGTCGCACATACGTTTTTCCCGCCGCCTCCTTTTCCGCAGCAGATCCGGCAGTCCTCCCCAGTGGCTTTCTTCAGCACGCGCCTGTTCCCGTCAAAGCTTTCCGTCACGGTGGAGGGGGCGCTGTGGATGGTCACGGCGGCGGCCCTGTTCTCGGTGCTGAACCTGCTGATCCGCCACGCCTCGACCGAGCTGCACCCGTTCCAGGTCACCTTCTTCCGCAACTTCTTCAGCCTGGCCTTCATGCTGCCCTGGTTGATGCGGGCGGGACTGGGCGGCCTGCGGACCCGCAAGTGGGGCCTCTACTCGACGCGCGCCCTGACCGGGCTGGCCGCCATGCTGACCTGGTTCTACGCGATCAGCGTGATGCCCCTGGCGGAGGCGGTGGCGCTCAACTTCACCACGCCGCTGTTCGCCACCGTGGGCGCAGCACTCTTCCTGGGCGAGGTGGTCCGGCTGCGGCGCTGGACCGCCACCGTCGTGGGGTTCCTCGGCGTCCTCGTGATCGTCAGGCCCGATGCCGAGGCCATCGATCTGGTGGCGGTGCTGGTGCTGGTGTCGGCCTGCTTCAGCGCGGCGTCGGCGCTCCAGGTCAAGGCGCTGGCGCGGACCGAGTCGACCACAGCCATGGTGACCTACATGGTGCTGTTCCTGACCCCCATGTCGCTGGTCCCGGCGCTGTTCGTCTGGTCCTGGCCGAGCTGGGGGATGCTGGTATGGCTGGTCGCCATGGGCGGCGTCGCGACGCTGGGCCACCTGTCGCTGACCCGCGCGTTCCACATGGCCGACGCCTCCGCGATGATGCCGTTCGACTATACCAAGCTGCCCTTCGCGGCGTTGCTCGGCTACGTCATGTTCGGCGAGACCATGGACCTGTGGAGCTGGGTCGGCGCCGGGATCATCGCCGGTTCCACCATCTACATCGCCCAGCGGGAGGCGTCGCTGGCCCGCCGGGAGCGGACGGCCGCCGCGGCCTCGGCCAGCGTCCGGGACCCCGGGCGCTAACTGGTGACCTGGTCGGGCGCCAAGCCCAGCAGCACCCGGGCCAGCGACAGGGCGAGCGCCAGGATCACCAGCACGGTCAGCGCCCTGCGCATCGGCAGGTACCAGCCGGGCGCGTGGCCGGCTTGCACCGCGGCGCGGTCGCCGAGATACATGCCGGCGAAGGCGACGATGAAGGTGACCAGCGCCGGCACCGCCGTCAGGGCGACGGCGATCCAGGCCACCAGCGCCGGCACCACGCTCCAGCCCAGGCGGGTCCAGGTCATGGCGGGCGCCGGTTTGCCGGGGGACGGGGGATCGCCGCCCCAATTCGCCAGCGCCAGTCCCCAATGGACGGCGCCCAGGAACGACAGGATGGTCGCGGCATAGAGGACCTGGACCTGGAGCGCATGGACGTTCCAGGGCAGCGGCGCCAGCCAGACGGCGGCGGCTCCCAGGTAGAAAGGGATCAGCCCGGCGAAGCCGAGCGCGAGGGCGGGACGGGGAGTATCGGACAGCATGACCGGTGACAAACTAGGGCGCCGGGCTGTTCCGTCCATCCCCCGCCGGGTGCTGCATTCGCCCGCCCACTCTGCTAAAGAGCGGGCCGATCGAACAGTACAGTCTGACAGCACAGTCTTACAGCACAGGGGGAGGAAGACCGATGAAGGTCAAGGATCATGCCGCCATCATCACCGGCGGCGGCTCGGGCATGGGGGCGGAAACCGCCCGGCGCCTCGCGGCGGAAGGCGCCAGGGTCGCCCTGTTCGACCTCAACGTCGACGCCGTCCAGGCGGTGGCCGACGAAATCGGCGGGATCGCGGTCCAGTGCGACGTATCCGACGCCGCCAGCACCGAGGCGGCCTTCGCCACGGCGCGCGAGGCCCACGGCCCGGCCCGCATCGCGATCAGCTGTGCCGGCGTGGCGACGCCCGGCCGCATCGTCGGCCGCGAGGGGCCGCTCGACCTCGCCGCCTTCAAGCGGGTGGTGGACATCAACCTGGTCGGCACCTTCAACGTGATGCGCTTGGCCGCCTACGACATGAGCAAGCTCGACCCGCTGGAAACCTCGGAGCGGGGCGTCATCATCAACACGGCGTCGGTCGCCGGGTTCGAGGGCCAGATCGGGCAGGCCGCCTACGGCTCGTCCAAGGGCGGCGTGATCGCGCTCGGCCTGCCGGCGGCGCGCGAGCTGGCCCGTTTCGGCATCCGGGTCATGACCATCGCGCCGGGCCTGATCGCCACGCCGATGCTGCTGACCATGCCGCAGGAGGTCCAGGACAGCCTCGCCGCCTCGGTGCCGTTCCCCAACCGCTTCGGCGACGCGGGCGAATACGCCGACCTGGCGCTGCACATCATCGGCAACGTCATGCTGAACGGCGACGTCATCCGCCTGGACGGCGCCCTGCGCCTGGCACCGAAGTAAGTCGGGCCTATCCGGCGGCGCGTGCCGCCTCGTAGGCCAGCAGGGCCTTCTTGCGGCGCACGCCCCAGCGGTAATTGTGGACGACGCCCGACTTCAGGATCACCCGGTGGCACGGGATGATCAGGCTGATCGGGTTGCGCCCCACGGCGGCCCCGACGGCGCGCGGCGCCTCCGGCCGGCCGACGGCGCGGGCCAGGTCCTGGTAGCTGACGAAGCGGCCGGCCGGGATGCGCAGCAGCGCCTCCCAGACCTTGATCTGGAAATTGGTGCCGCGCAGCACCAGCGGGATCGCCTCTCCCGCCGCCTCGCCGCCGAAGACCCGGTCCACGATGCCGGCGGTGGCGGCGGGGTCCTCGACCAGAGCGGCCTCCCCCCATTCTTCCCGGAACGTCGCGACCGCCGCCCGCTCGTCGCCGTCGATCACGAAGCTCAGCCAGCACAGCCCGCGCGGCGTGGCCGCCATCAGCGCGCGGCCGAACGGGCTGTCGTGCAGGCCCCAGCGGACCGTCAGGCTGGCGGCTCCGGCCTTGTAGTCGCCGGGGGTCATCGCCTCGCACGCGACGAACAGGTCGTGCAGGCGGCTGGGGCCGGACAGCCCCACCTCCAGCGCGGTGTCCAGCACGCTGCCGTCCTCGTCCAGCAGGCGCTTGGCATGGCCCAGCGTCACGAACTGGGCGAACCGCTTGGGGCTGATCCCGGCCCAGCGCTTGAACACGCGCTGGAAATGGAACGGGCTCATGTTGGCCGCCGCGGCCATGTCCTCCAGCGAGGGCTGGTCCTGGTAGCCGTCCACGATCCGGTCGATCGCGGCGGCGATGGCGGCGTAATGGCTGCGGAGGTCCTGGTCCTCCATCGGATCGGCAAAGGTCATCTCATCCTCCCCGGATTGTCGGACAGCATATGCCGCCGATTCCGGGACCGGGCCAACCCGATTCTTGCGGAGCGGTCAGGCGCCGGGATGGACGCGCCGGCAGCGGCCCAGCGCCTCGTTCAGCGCCTTGGCGAAGTCCAGCCGCTCCTCCGGCGACAGGAAGGAGCCGACGGTCAGGGTCTGGCCGTGGCTGGTCAGCGTCACCTGGCTCTCGTGCTCGGGCGGATCGTCCATGGTGACCCGCAACCAATAGGGCTGGAAAGTCCAGCACCGGTCGTCGCCGGTCACGCCGACCCGGTGGACCACCAACTCGCGCTCGGTCAGGCGGACCGTCTCGTACATGCGGGCGCTACGATAGCTCCGGCGGAACGCCCACCAGACCAGCAGGATGTCCAGCCCGAAGAAGCCGAAGATCGGCCAGGCGCCCTGGAGCCAGAAGAACCCGCCGACCGTCAGGCTGATCGCCGTGAAGGCCCCCATGAAGATCGCGAATCCCCGCCGCGACAGGCTCCTGTGGGGATGCAGGATCGCGTCGAAGAAGATCCGCGGTTCCGCGGCATCGTCATGGGCAATGGCGGTCATGGCAATAGGATATGATGCGTGGGAGGAATTGGTAAAGACCGATCGGTACGGATCGGCCGGCCCTTGGCGCGGGGCGGAACCAGGAGATATCCTAGGGTCATGAAGCCAGCCGACATCGAAGAATTCTTCCGCCGCCTTGCCGCCGACAACCCGGCGCCCAAGACCGAATTGGAGTTCACCAACCCCTATACCCTGCTGGTCGCCGTGGTGCTGTCCGCCCAGGCGACCGACGTCGGTGTCAACAGGGCGACGGGCCCGCTGTTCCAGGTCGTCCAGACGCCGCAGCAGATGCTCGACCTGGGGGAGGAGAAGCTTCGCCACTACATCAGGACGATCGGCCTGTTCAACACCAAGGCCAGGAACGTCATGAAGCTGTCGGAGATCCTGGTCTCCCAGCACGGCGGCGAGGTGCCGCGCAAGCGGAATGAGCTGGAAGCCCTACCCGGCGTCGGCCGCAAGACCGCCAACGTGGTGCTGAACGTGGCGTTCGGCCAGACCACCATCGCGGTGGACACCCATATCTTCCGGGTCTCCAACCGGACCGGGCTGGCGCGCGGCAAGACGCCGGAGGAGGTCGAGCGCAAGCTGGTGCGCTACGTGCCGGCCCGCTGGAAACCCCACGCGCACCATTGGCTGATCCTGCACGGCCGCTACATCTGCAAGGCCCGCAAGCCGGACTGCCCGGCCTGCGTCGTGCGCGACCTCTGCGCCTATCCCGACAAGACCACCGAGCGCGACATGCTGGAAGACCCGCCCGTGCCGGTCAGCGCCGGCTGACCGGCAGGATCTTCCGGGCACCGGCAGCTTTTGCCGGGGAGGGGCGGCGTCCCGCCGCCCGCGGTTGGCGGGACGCGCACCCTCCGCACTTGGCACGCCCCTTGCTGATAGCCCGGGCAGGAGGCCATGCCATGTCCATCGATACCCTGACCGCCACCCGCGCGACGCCCCGGAACTGGGAGACCCCGGTTCCGAACGGAGTCGCCGAGAACGAGATGCCGGATACCGGGGAGGTCGAGATGTCCTTCTGGGACTTCGTCGACATCGTCAACCCGCTCCAGCACATCCCGGTGGTCAATACGGTCTACCGCGAGCTGACGGGCGACACGATCAAGGGCGTGTCGCGGGTGATCGGCGGCGGCATCTATGGCGGGATCGTCGGCCTGGTCGCCGGCGTCGGCAGCGCCATCATCGCCGAGACGACCGGCAAGGACCCCGGCGAGCACCTGATGGCCATGGTCACCGGCTCCGGCGACGAGGAGCCGGCGGCCGAGGCGCCCCAGGTGGCGTCTGCGGAAGCCCCCCAGCCTTCGGCCCCGCCGCCCGCCACGACGGCGGCACCTCCCGCCGCCACCCCCGCCACCGTCCCCACGGACAAGACCCCGCCCGTACCGCCGGCCATGGCGGAGGCGGCGCCGGCCGGAGAGGTGCTGATCCCGGCCGCGGTGGCGTCCAACCCGGTTCCCGCGTCCCGCCGGCCGGGGGAGACCGACTCGAAGTTCTTCGCGGTGCCCAAGCGAGTCGCGGGCCTCCAGCCGAAATCGACGCTGCCCATCGCGACCGGGCCTGGCGCCAACCTGGAGAAGATGCCAACCCATCGCGCCTCCGCCCAACTCGCCGCAGCTCAGGCCGCGGAGAAGCCGCCCGCCGCGACCGCGACGCCCGCCTCGCCCCAAGCCGGAAGCTGGCCGCCCGGCGGATCGGCCCAGATCCCGCCGGAACTGGTCGCCGACATGATGATGAACGCTTTGGACAAGTACCGGCAGGGTGCCCGGACCGGCACCGCCGCCGCTCCCGCCGGCGCGTCCCCCGGAGCCGCCCGCGGCAGCTATTGATCGGATCGCCCGCGTCCGATAGGCAGGAACCATGGATATCGAGGTTTCACGGGATGGCGTCCTGACCTGGCCCGGCGGCAGCTTCCGCTGCGCGCTCGGCCGCGGCGGCATCAGCGCCGTCAAGCGCGAAGGCGACGGCGCCACGCCGGTCGGCAGCTTCCCCCTGCGCCGGGTGCTCTACCGCCCGGACCGGCTGACCGTACCGGAGACCGCGCTTCCCGTGGCGTACATCGCCCCGGATGACGGCTGGTGCGACGACCCCGCCGACCCGGACTACAACCGTCCGGTCAAGCTCCCCTTCGTCCCCAGCCACGAGGAGATGTGGCGGACCGACGGCCTGTACGACGTCGTGGTGGTGATCGGCCACAACGACGATCCCGTCGTCCCCGGCGAGGGAAGCGCCGTCTTCATGCATGTGGCGAAGCCCGATTACGAGCCGACCGCCGGCTGCGTCGCCCTGGCGCTGCCAGATCTCCTGGCCCTGCTGCGAGACTGCCGCCCGGGCGACCGCCTGACCGTCGCCGGCTGACCGGCTTTCCCGCCGTCCCCTATTCCTTCGGCGGCCGGGCGCCGAAGATCGCGGTGCCGACGCGGACATGGGTGGCGCCGAAGCGTACCGCCGTCTCAAAGTCGCCGCTCATGCCCATGCTGACAACGGGCAGGCCGTGGCGTTTCGCCAGGTCGGACAGCAGCGCGAAATGCAGGGCGGGCTCCTCGTCCGCCGGCGGGATGCACATCAGGCCGGAGACCGGCAGCCCGTATTCGGTCCGGCAGGTCTCCAGGAAGGCGCCGACCTCCTCCGGCGGGATGCCGGCCTTCTGCGGCTCCGCCCCGGTATTGACCTCGACATAGCAGGCCGGCCGCCGGCCCTGCTTGGCCATCTCCTCGGCCAGCGCCTTGGCCAGCTTGGGCCGGTCCACGGTCTGGATCACGTCGAACAGCGCCACCGCCTCCTTCACCTTGTTGGTCTGGAGCGGGCCGATCAGGTGAAGCTCGATGTCGGGATAGCGCTCGCGGAGCGCCGGGAACTTGGCCTTCGCCTCCTGCACCCTGTTCTCGCCGAACACGCGCTGGCCGGCCTCCAGCGCCGCCTCCAGCTTTTCGACCGGCTGGACCTTTCCGACGGCGACCAGCGTGACGCCGGCGGGATCGCGCCCGGCCTCGCGGGCGGCCTCGGCTATGGCGTCGCGCACGGCCGCTAGGTTGGCGGCGACGTCGGAACCGGATTCGGGTGTGGGCGTATCTATGGTCATCATGATCCGTCTTGTCGCGCATCGGGCCGGAAACGGCAAGGCCCAACCCGGATGCCGGCCCCGGCTCCCCTGCTGCCGGAGGTGCCGGGATCACGGATGAACGGGATAGGCACGGATATCATTTCCCCCTGGTGGATTCGTCCCCCGGCCTGATATTCGATCGGCAAGAAAACGCATCCGTGTTCATCCGTGCCTATCCGTGTCCATCCGTGATCCTGCCACCTTCCCGAACAGAGGCTTGACCGGATTTCACCCCCGGACCGGATCAGACCCGCGAGAGAGGGACCCCATGTCCGAGACGATCGCCAGCCTTGCCGACATCCTTCACCCGCTGACGCCGGAGGAGTTCTTCCGCGACTATCACGGCCGAAAGCCCCTCCACATCCCCGGTGCCGCCGGCAAGCTGGCCTCGGTCATGGACTGGCGCACGCTGTCGGGGCTGCTCGGCCAGTCCGGCCTGTGGTCGTCCAAGTCGCTCCAGCTCGTGCTCGACACCCGCATCCTCGACGCCCCGGACTATTGCCGGCCGGGCCTGGACCGGGAGGGGCGGGAGGCCATGATGGCCGACCTGGACAAGGTCGGCACCTGGCTGCGGCGCGGCGCCTCGCTGGTGTGCAACGACATCGACAGCCTGACCCCCGGCCTGAAGGCGGTCGCCAACGCGCTGGAGCAGGGCCTCGGCGGCAAGGCGCAGGCCAACCTCTATTGCTCGTGGCGGGCGCACCAGGCGTTCGGCAGCCATTTCGACACCCACGACGTCTATGCCCTGCATGTGGAGGGGCAGAAGACCTGGCGGATCTACCAGCGCCATTTCGAGGACCCGATCGCGCACCCCTTCTTCAAGACCCTGGGGCAGGAGTTCCACGACAAGCACAAGGGTCCCGTCAGCCTGGAGGTCACGCTGAAGCCGGGCGACGTGCTGTACCTGCCGCGCGGCTGGTACCACGACGCCCTGGCTTCGGCCGAGACCGCGATCCACATCGCCTTCGGCCTGACCTCGGTGATCGGGCTCGACCTGATCTCCATGCTGTTCGAGCGGGCGGTGCAGGACCCCGTGTTCCGCCGCACCGTGCCCCGGCCGGACGCGCCGGACGGCGCCATGGCCGAGCATCTGGCGGCGCTTGGCGCCCGGGTCGCGGAGTATGTGCGCGAGCCGGCCGTGGTCCAGCAGTTCGCCGCCTTCATGCGGGGCTACCACTACGACCGGGGCTCGCTCGACCTGCCCGGCGACGCGCTGGCGAAGCGCTGGCGCCGCCGCAACGCCAACCTCAAGGTGACCCGCGGCCCGGCCGGCTGGCAGCTGGGCGACGACCGTCGCGCGGTGCCGATCCCGCCGGGCGCCGAGGGGCCGGTATCCTGGGTCGTCGGCCGCGAGAGCTTCACCGAGACCGAACTGGCCCAGGCGCACCCCGGCCTGAACGAGAAGGCCCGGCGTCAGCTGCTGACCGACCTTTCCAACATGAAGGTGGTCGAGGTGGCGTGATCACGGATTGGGGTCGATGGGGTAGGAGTGGTCGGCCACCCAGTCACGGAACCTGTCTTCCGACAGCGCGCCGGCGGCGAGATCCAGGATCCTGTCGGCCGCTTCGCGCTCGGCCGCGTCGAGTTCGAACCCGTTCAGGCCGAGCGTGACGCCGAGCGCCGCGAAGGCTGCCCGCTTGTTGCCGTCCACGAAAGGATGGCTCCGGCATATGCTGACGCATAGTGCCGCCGCCAGATCGAAGATCGTCAGCCTGTCGTCACCGTAGGCGATGAGTTGGAAAGGGCGGGCCAGCGATGCCTCCAGCGCTCCGGGATCGCGCAATCCCGGAGCCCCGCCATGCTCCGCCAGCAATTCGCCATGAAGGTCGAGGAGCGCCTGCAAAGGCGGGTTCAGGAAGCGCCGGCCCTGGATCGTCGCTTCTTCGACAACCAAGTTCATTTCAGCCGGGCTCATTTCGGCCGGGTTCATTTTGAAAGGATCGCCATGGTGCGGCGATAGCGTGCCGCGAAGCGCCGTCCGATCTCCATCGCCTGATTGTAACCGTCATCCGCCTTGGTGATCTCGATCTTTCCATCCCGGACTTCGACAGCGACCTCGTCGCCTCGGCTCAGCCCGGCCGAGGCAAGCACGTCGCGGGGCACGGTCAGGCCGGTCGAATTGCCGATCTTGGTCAGTTTAGTGGTGTGCATGGTGGCCTCGCCTCTGTGACCGTCCGATTATGTAATAACGACTGTTATTACGTCAAGGGGAATCCACGACGATTGGGCTTGATAGCCATTGCCCAACGAAAACGGGGCGGTGGTTCGCACCACCGCCCCGGTTCCGAAGGTTCCAGGAACATCCCAGGCCCGCGAGGGCCGGGCGGTTCTTAGAAGTTCAGGCGGGTGCTGACGACCCAGACATAGCCGTCGGTGCTGACCTTCTGGTTGGCGGCCGTCGCGGCGGCGGTCGTCTTCAGGTCCTCTTCGAGGTACAGCAGGTCGGACTGGATCAGGAAGCCCGGAGCCAGGACATAGGTGCCGCTCAGGCCGTAGAGCTCGTAGCTGTCGGCGTAGGTGCCGGGAGCGCGCTTGTAGCCTTCGGAGTCCGAGTAGAACAGGCCGACGGTGGCCGGGCCGGCGGTGTAGGTGGCGCCGACGTTCCAGGCATGCTGGTCGCCGCTGTCGGTCCGGATCGGAACGTTGAAGTTCCCGGCGTCGATGTAGCTGCCGCCGAACTTGAAGCCGGCATAGCCGACCTGACCGCCGAGCTGATAGGCGGTGAAGTTCTTCAGGGCAGTGGTGTTGGTCGTACCCTTGCCGTTGCCGCTGGTGCCGGTGGCGGCGGCGGAGACCGCCACGCCTTCGAAGGTGTTGACGTAGTTCAGGCCGAACTCCAGGAAGTCGGAGTAGCCGACGGAGTTCTTGGTGGCGATGACGTTCTGCGCTTCGTCACCGTTCTCCGGCGTGTAGCTGAAGCCGCCCTGGAAGCCCATGAAGCGCGGGGTCAGATACATGATTTTGGTCGCGTCGCTGCTGTCCGGGGCCTTGATGGCGGCACCCCAGGGCGTGCGGCCCAACTCGAAGGTGCTGCCGTTGGACGAGAAGCCCGTGACGGCGAGGAAGTCGATGCCGTCGCCGTCGATGGCCTCCACGCCGGTCAGCGGGGCATAGATCGCCAGGGTGTCGGCGGCGCCGTCGAAGTCGCCCAGTTCCAGCCGGCCCCAGGAGCCGCACAGATAGACCGACGCCTCGTCGGTGCCGACGCTGCTGGTCGTGCCGTTCTGCAACTCGACCTTGGCGCCGTACAGCAGCCCGTTGTCGGCCTTGCCGTCCGCCTTGACGACGATCTCGGTCTCGAGCTGGAACTCGCGGTCGGTGCCGTTGACCAGATTATTGTCGTAGATGGCCGCGAAGAATTCGGTGTAGCCGCCCAGGGTGACCTTGATCTGGGCGTTGGCGGCGGAAGCGAAGCCGACGACGGCGGCGAGCGCGGTGGTGGCGAGGAGGATGTTCCTCATTGTTTTGACTCCCTCTGGAAACCTTTGAACTACCCAATCTTTCGGGGATGCGATTTGGGATAATCCTTTATGGGTAATCCTTGCAATCCGCTATTACCATCGGCCGTGTAGAAGCGCCCACACTGTGGCGCATTCAACACACGGCCCGCGTCGGAGCCGTACGTGGAATCGAAAACGGCGGCACCCGGGGGTGCCGCCGTTCCTCGGTCCGGAGAGACGGTGCGGACGCCGCCGGGATCAGAAGTCCAGGCGGGTGCCGACCACGAAGACGTAGCCGTCGTTGCTGCCCTTGACCGTGGCGCCGCGGGTGCCGGTCAGGACGTCGTCCTCGAAGAAGGTGACCTCCGTTTCCAGGATCATGCCGGGCGCCAGGGCATAGGTCGCGCCCACGCTGAAGGCCTGATAGTCGTCGCTGTAGTCGGTCGTACCGCCGTATGCTCCCGTATAGCCCTGGGCGTTCAGGTAGCTGGCGGCGACGGCGACGGGGCCGACCGTGTAGCTGCCGCCCACGTGCCAGGCGGTCTGGTCGTCGTCGATGGCGCCGGTGGTCGGCAGCAGGAAGTCGCCGGCATCGACATAGCCGCCGCCGAAGGCGAAGCCGCCGAAGGTGAACTGGGCACCCAGGTTCCAGGCGGTGAAGTCCTCGACCCCGCTGGTCGTGCCGCTGGACGCCGTGGTCAGGGTGGCGCCGAGCGCCACGCCCAGGCCCGAGAACTCGCCCGTGTAGTTGATGCCGAACTCGCCGACGTCCTTGTAGGTGCTGACCGTCTTGAGCGCGACGACGCTCTGCGCCTGGTTGTCGGCTTCCGGCGTGTAGCTGGCGCCGCCCTGGAAACCCGCGATGCGCGGGGTCAGGTACATGATCTTGGTCGAGTCGCCGCTGTTCGGGATATGCATGCCGAAGTTCGGCTGGCCGCCCGCGAAATCCGGGTAGTCGCCGTCGATCTGCTCCACGCCGATCACGGGGGCGTAGATCTTCAGGGTATCGGAGGCGCCGTCGAAGTCGCCCAGTTCCAGCCGGCCCCAGGTACCGCCCAGATAGACCGAGGCCTCGTCGGTGCCGACGCCGGTGCCGCCGTTGGGCGTGCTGTTCTGCAGCTCGATCTTGGTGCCGTACAGCAGCCCGTTGTCGGCCTTGCCGTCGGCCTTCACGACGATCTCCGTCTCGAGCTGGAACTCCCGGCTGGTGCGGTCCGACCCGGTGTCGTCGTCGAAGGTCGCGGCGAAGAACTCGGTGTAGCCGCCGAGCGTGACGGTGACCTGTGCCTGGGCCTGCGCGGCGAACGCGCAGACAGCTGCGGTGGCGGTCGTGGCGAGAAGGAGCTTGCGCATCAGTTTTCCCCGTAATGACTTCTGGTCTATCGACCGTTCGGCCTATTGTTGTGATTTTCGGGGTATGAGCAGCAAATGCTTTCTATCGCGCTGCCATAGACAACCTGAGACCGTAACAATTTTGCCACTTATGTGGTAACTAGAACGGAGAGAAACGCTTATGGAGCTTGGCGGCTGGTTGTACATGATGGCGAACCGCCCGGAAGGGACGCTCTATGTGGGTGTGACTTCGAATCTTGCCCGGCGCGCCTATGTGCACCGCGCACGCACGTCGGACGGCTTCACGAAGCGCTACAATCTCCAGCGTCTGGTGTGGGGCGAGCGGTACGACGACATTCGTGTGGCGATCCAGCGCGAGAAGAACATCAAGCATTGGCCGCGGGCCTGGAAAGTGGCACTGATCGTCGCTGCGAATCCGGACTGGAGGGACCTGTACGAGGACCTCATGAAGTGACCGGCGCCTTGCCTTCCCGCCACGGCGCCCGCTTCCCCTTCCGTCACGGCGCACCCGTTCGCCCTTCCCAACAGGCACCCGCTCCCCCCCTTCCCGTCATGACCGGGCCTGACCCGGTCATCTCCCGGCGTACAGGCGCCTCGCTGCCGCCTGCGGGGGATAGCCGGGTCAAGCCCGGCGACGACGAATGGGGAAGGCGAAGTGCAGGGCAGGGCGGGGGCAAGGGCAGAGGCAGAGGCAGAGGCAGAGGCCGGGTGCCGCCTTCCGCTCCCCCCTTCCGTCATGACCGGGCTCGCCCCCGCCATCGTCCCACGTGCGGAACGGGCGGAAGGGCCGCAGCCCGTCGGAGCATCCCGTTTGACCGATCGCTTGCGCTCGCACACGCCTTTGGTCTAATTTCCGGCGCCCGAACCGCAGAGATGTCAGACAAAATGGCCCGTTTTCCGCTTTCCACCGCCCGGACGCGCAACAAACCGGGGACGCCGACCCGGCGCAAGTCGGCCGCAGCCCTGCTGGGCGTGCTCGGCGCAACGCTGCTGCTGAGCGGTTGCGGCGGCGTCCAGCCGGAAGCCAAGTTCCCCGACCCGGACGAGGACAAGCGGTACCGCTACGGCAGCCTGCTCGGCGGCGAGGGCGGCTTCACGCTGCTCGGCCCGCGCCGCGCCGAGTCGGGGCCGCAGGACGGCCAGGGCATCGGCGTCAACAGCTATCTGTGGCGCGCCTCGCTCGACACGCTGGCCTTCATGCCGATCGCCTCGGCCGATCCGTTCGGCGGCGTGATCCTGACCGACTGGTATTCCCCGCCGGAAACCCCGAACGAGCGGTTCAAGGTCAACCTCTACATCCTCGACCGGCAGCTTCGCGCCGACGGGGTGCGGGTCAGCGTCTTCCGCCAGCAGCGCGCCGGAACCGGACCCAACGGCGGCGAGTGGCGGGACTCGGGGGTCAGCACGGAAACGGCGAGCCGGCTGGAGGACACCATCCTGACGCGGGCCCGCCAGATCCGGATCGCGCAGACCGCCGACAGCCGGTAGGCGTCCCGGCCGGCGGGTTTTTTCAGGGCTCCGGCGGGAACGATCGGCCGGGGCCGACGATAGTCGATAGTGCGTTGGTGATGCGTCGCCCGCCCTGCTTGGGCATCGGGGCGCGGTGAGGGATGGTTCATGTCGCGGTACAACTCCAAGGAAACGGAAGCGAAGTGGCAGGCGGTCTGGGACGAGCGGGGAAGCTTCGTCGCCCACGAGAACCCCTCCCGGCCGAAATACTACGTGCTGGAGATGTTCCCCTACCCGTCGGGGCGGCTCCATGTCGGCCACGCCCGCAACTACGCCATCGGCGACATGGTGGCGCGCTACAAGCGGGCGCGCGGCTTCAACGTGCTCCATCCCATGGGCTGGGACGCCTTCGGCCTGCCGGCGGAAAACGCCGCCATCGCCAACAAGGTGCATCCCGCGACCTGGACCTACGAGAACATCGCGACCATGCGTGCCCAGCTCAAGACGCTGGGCCTCGCCTATGACTGGACGCGCGAGATCGCGACCTGCGCGCCCGAATATTACCGCCACGAGCAGAAGATCTTCCTGGACTTCCTGAAGGCGGGCCTGGCCTACCGCAAGGAAAGCTGGGTCAACTGGGACCCGGTCGAAAACACCGTGCTGGCCAACGAGCAGGTGATCGACGGGCGCGGCTGGCGCTCCGGCGCGCCGGTCGAGAAGCGCAAGCTCAGCCAGTGGTTCCTGAAGATCACCCAGTACGCCGACGAGCTGCTCGACGCCATCGGCACGCTCGACCGCTGGCCGGACAAGGTCCGGACCATGCAGGAGAAGTGGATCGGCAAGTCCTCCGGCCTGCGCTTCACCTTCGACCTGGCGGACGATCCCGAGAAGATCCCCGAGAAGATAGAGGTCTTCACCACCCGGCCGGACACGCTGTTCGGCGCCAGCTTCGTCGCGGTGTCGCCCAACCATCCGCTGGCGGCCCGGCTGGCGGCGTCCAATCCCGACCTCGCGGCCTTCATCGCGGAATGCAACCGCATCGGCACCAGCGAGGCGGCGATCGAGACGGCGGAGAAGCTGGGCTTCGACACCGGACTGAAGGCGATCCACCCCTTCGTCGAGGGCCGGACCGTGCCGGTCCACGTCGCCAACTTCGTGCTGATGGAATACGGCACCGGCGCCATCTTCGGCTGCCCGGCCCATGACCAGCGCGACCTGGACTTCGCCCGCAAGTACGGCCTGCCCGTCCTGCCCGTGGTCGTCCCCGACGGTGCCGACCCGGCCGCGTTCGAGGTCGGGACCGAGGCCTATGTCGGCCCCGGCCACTTGGCGAACTCCGCCTTCCTGGACGGGATGGAGGTCGAGGCCGCCAAGCGCGCCGTGATCGAGCGCATGGAAGCGGCCGGCAAGGGCGAGGGCACCACCATCTACCGCCTGCGCGACTGGGGCGTAAGCCGCCAGCGCTACTGGGGCTGCCCGATCCCGGTGATCCACTGCGAAAAGTGCGGCATCGTCCCGGTCCCGGAACAGGACCTGCCGGTGGAACTGCCGACCGACGTCAGCTTCGACCAGCCGGGCAACCCGCTGGACCACCACCCGACCTGGAAGCACACGGTCTGCCCGACCTGCGGCGGCGAGGCCCGGCGGGAGACCGACACCTTCGACACCTTCTTCGAAAGCTCCTGGTACTTCGCGCGCTTCTGCTCGCCGCACGACACGGCGACGGCGTTCGAGCGGGGGGCGGCGGACTACTGGCTGCCGGTCGACCAGTATATCGGCGGCGTCGAGCATGCGGTGCTCCACCTGCTCTATTCCCGCTTCTTCACCCGCGCCCTGAAGGACTGCGGCTATCTCGCGGTGGCCGAGCCGTTCGAGGGGCTGATGACCCAGGGCATGGTGACCCACGCGACCTACCGCGACGCCTCCGGCCAGTGGCTCTATCCGGAGGAGGTCGAGCAGCGCGACGGCCGGACCGTCAAGCGCGGCACCGGCGAGGCGGTGGAGGCCGGCCGGCTCGAGAAGATGAGCAAGTCGAAGAAGAACGTCGTCGGTCTGGAGCATATCATCGACAATTACGGCGCGGACACCATGCGGCTGCTGCTGCTGTCCGACAGCCCGCCGGAACGCGACCTGGAATGGACCGAGTCGGGCATCGACGGCGCCTGGCGCTACGTCGCCCGCGTCTGGCGCCTGATCACCGAGCCGGTGGTGCCCCTGGCCCCGGCGGGCGCTCCGGCTCCCGCGGCCATCTCCGACAAGGGGCAGGCGGTCCGCCGGATCGTCCACAAGACGATCGACGGCTTCGGCGACGACGTCGAGAAGTTCCGCTTCAACAAGGCCGTCGCCCGAGTCCGCGAACTGACCAACGCGCTGGCCGAGCTGGACGGCAAGGGCGCCGGCGAGGACTGGGTGCTGCGCGAGGGCTTCGAGACCCTGGTCAAGCTGATCGGCCCGATGATGCCCCACCTGGGCGAGGAGCTGTGGCAGGGCCTGGGGCATTCGACCCTGCTGACCGACTCGCCCTGGCCCGAGGCCGACCCCGCCCTGGTGGTGGACGAGAGCGTCGTGGTCGCGGTGCAGGTCAACGGCAAGCTGCGCGCCCAGATCCCGCTGCCGCGCGACGCCGCCGAGGACGCCGCGCGCGAGGCGGCGCTGGCCGACGCCAACGTGCAGCGGGCGATGGAGGGCAAGCCGGTCCGCAAGCTGATCTACGTGCCCAACCGGATCGTCAATGTGGTGGTGTGACCCGGCGGCCGATCGGATGGTGTAGGCGATGAAAATCCCGGCCGGCCGGATCGAGGGGTTCGTCCGCCGTCCCGACCCCAACGTCCGGGCGGTGCTGTTCTACGGCCCCGACGGCGGCCTGGTGCGCGAACGGGCCGACACCGTCTCGCGCGGCGTGGTCGAGGACCAGCACGACCCGTTCCGCGTGGTGGACATGCTCGGCTCCGCCATCGCCAAGGACCCGGCGCGGCTGGCCGACGAGGTGGCCGCCCTGTCCCTGACCGGCGGCAGGCGCCTGATCCGCATCCGCGACGCCGACGACGGCGTGACCGGCGCCTTCGCCTCCCTGTTCGAGTCGCTGCCCGGCGGCGACAGCATGGTGGTGGTCGAGGCCGGCGACCTGTCCAAGGGATCGAAGCTGCGGGCATTGTTCGAGAACGCCCCGGCCGGCGCCCCGATCCCCTGCTACGTGGAGGACGAATCGGCGCTGGCCGACACCATCGCCGGCATGCTGGCCGCCCACAAGCTGACGGTCAGCGCCGACGCCCGCGACTTCCTGGCGGCCAACCTGGTGGGCGACCGCATGATCGCGCGGGGCGAGGTCGAGAAGCTGGTGACCTACATGGGCGGGGACGCCCGCCGGGTCGAGCTGGAGGACGCCCAGGCCTGCATCGGCGACAGCGGTGCTTTGGAGATGGACGCGCCCTCCTGGGCCGCCGGGGACGGCGACTTCGCCGGGGTGGACCGCGCGCTGCGCCGCCTGTTCGCGGAAGGCATGAGCCCGGTGCCGATCCTCCGCTCCGCCCAGCGGCATTTCCAGCGGCTCCAGCTGGTCGTGGCCCAGGTGGAGAAGGGCGACTCGGTGGAGCGCGCCGTCGCCACCCTGCGCCCGCCGCTGTTCTTCAAGGTCAAGAATCAGTTCACCGGCCAGGTCCGGCGCTGGACCCCGGCGGCACTCCGCCAGGGCCTGGACCGCCTGACCGACGCCGAAGCCGACTGCAAGCGGACCAACATGCCCGACGAGACCATCTGCGCCCGCGCCTTCTTCCAGCTCGCCGTCCTGGCCCGCAGCCGCCGCTGAGCGATGGCCGATGGTGATGCATAGCGGGCCGGACAAGCGAAAGCTCCCTTTTCATCATGCGCGGGTCAAGCCCGCGCCTGAAGTATAGGAAGTAGAAAGAGACGCGACCCGGGCGGCATCGCTGCCCATCGCCGTTATCTGTGGCAAAGGACCCCAGTTTCACTCCGCCGCGTCGCGGTCGGCCTGCTGGCGCGCCCACAGCGCCGCGTAGGCACCGTCCCGCGCCAGCAGGGCCGCATGGGTGCCGCGTTCCACCGCCCGGCCATCCTCCAGCACCAGGATTTCGTCGGCATGGACCACCGTGGACAGCCGGTGGGCGATCACGACAGTCGTGGTGCCGCGGCTGACCTCGCGCAGGCTCTGCTGGATCGCCAGCTCCGTGTGGCTGTCCAGCGCGGAGGTCGCCTCGTCGAACAGGAACAGGCGGGGCCGCTTCAGGATCGCGCGGGCGATCGCGACCCGCTGCTTCTCCCCGCCCGACAGCTTCAGCCCGCGCTCGCCCACCAGGCTGTCGTAGCCGTCGGGCAGGCCGGCGACGAAGTCGTGGATCCGGGCGAGGCGGGCAGCCCGCTCGACATCCGCGCGCGAGGCGCCGGGCCGGCCGAAGGCGATGTTGTACAAGATCGTGTCGTTGAACAGCACCGTGTCCTGGGGCACCACGGCGATCGCGGCGCGCAGGCTCGCCTGGGTCACCGAGGATATGTCGGCGCCGTCGAACAGGATGCGGCCCGACGTAGGGTCGTAGAACCGGAACAGCAGGCGCCCGATCGTCGATTTCCCGGCGCCGCTCGGCCCGACGATCGCCAGCGTCCCGCCCGGCGGCAACTCGAACGAAACGTCCCTCAGCACCGGCCGGCGCGGGTCGTAGGCGAAGCCGACCCGGTCGAACCGCAACCGGCCGGGACCGTCGGGCAGAGTGGTCGCGTCCGGTGCGTCGGCCACCTCGGCGGGCTGGTTCAGCAGTTCCAGCATCTGTTCCACGTCGGTCAGCGACTGCTTGATCGAGCGGTAGAGCTGGCCCAGCCGGTCGAGCGGGCGGATCAGCTGGAGCAGGTAGGTGTTGACCAGCACGAAGTCGCCGACCGTCATGGCCCCGGCCGCCACCTGGCGCGCCGCCAGCAGGATCATCGCGGTCAGCCCGGCCCCCAGGATCGAGACCTGGAGGATTCCGGTCAGGCTGCGCCACAGCATGGCGTTGATGGTCAGCCGCTCGACCTCGCGCAGCGCCCCCTCGTAGCGGCCGGCGATATGCTCCTCGTTGCCGAAATACTTGACCGTCTCATAGTTCAGCAGGCTGTCCACCGCCTTGCCGTGGGCCTCGGCGCCTTCCGCGACCGCCCGGCGCTGGCGCCGGCGCAGCCATTCCGACCCGATCACCAGGCAGACCCCGTAAAGCGCCAGGGTCGCCACGGTGATCCCGGCGAAGGCCGCGCTGAACGACCCGAGCAGCACGGCGCAGATGATCGCGATCTCGGCGAACAGCGGCAGGATCAGGAAGACCACGTCGAACAGCAGCTCGCGGATCCCGCGCATGCCGTTGTCGAGCACCCGGCTGATCTGGCCGGTGCGCCGGCCCAGGTGGAAGCGCAGGCTCAGCTCGTGGACATGGCGGAACACGGCCATGCCCATGTGGCGCTGCATCCGCTGCTCGATCGGGCCGTACAGCGCCCAGCGCAGCTCGTTGAATACCTTGGCGAGCCACTGCATGGCGCCGTAGGCCAGCAGCAGGGCGACCGGGATCGCCGCCAGTTCCGCCCCCGCCGGGGCCGAGATCCTGTCCACCGCGCGGGCGAACAGGATCGGCACCGTCGCGTTGAGCGCCGCCGTCAGGCACAGCAGCGTCATGGACACCGCCAGCCGGACCCGCAGCCCGCGGTCGTCGCGCGGCCACAGGAACGGCAGCATCAGCCTGAAGACCCTGCGGTCCACCGACGGCAATGCCGGGGCGTCGGAGGGGCGTTCGTTCAGGATACGCGGCATGGCCCCGCTCAGGCCGGCTTCGGCAGCGACTGGAACGCCTTGCGGATGCCGTTGCGCGTATAGGGCTTGGGCAGGAACACCGCGTCCAGCCCCGCTTCCCCCCGGCCGTCCCGGACCGCGCCGCCGTAGCCCGAGGCGACGATGACCCGCAGGCCGGGGTCGCCCTCCAGCGCCTCGCGGGCGAGGTCCAGGCCGGACCGCCCCGGCAGGCCGATATCGGTGAACAGCACGTCGATCCCGCCGTCCCGCAGCTCACGCAGGGCGGCATCGGCGTCCGACACGGCCGTGACGGTGTGTCCCAGCGCCTCCAGCATGTCCGCGGTGGAGGCCTGGATGATCCCGTCATCCTCCACCAGCAGCACGCGCAGCCCCTGCGGCGGCTCGTCCGTCCGGGCAGCCGTCGGCGGCTGCGCCAGGGGAACCGGGCGCGCGGCCTGCCGCTGCCGCTGGTTGGCCAGCAGGTGGCGGATCCGGCGCGCCAAGTCCTCCCGCCGGTAGGGCTTGCTCAGGAGCTGCACGCCGGGATCGAGCCGCCCGCCGTGGACGATGGCGTTCTCGGTGTAGCCGGAGGTGAAGAGGACGGCCAAGTCCGGCAGCGTCTCGCGCGCCTGCCGGGCCAGCTCCGGGCTCCGCAGCGGGCCGGGCATCACCACGTCGGTGAACAGCAGGTCGACCAGCACGCCGCTGCGGATGACCGCCAGGGCGCTCTGCGCGTCGGCCGCCTGGAGCACCCGGTAGCCCAGGCCGGTCAGGATCTCCACCGTGGCCGCGCGCACCTGGGGATCGTCCTCGACCACCAGCACGGTCTCGGTGCCGCCCGCCACGGGACCGCCGCGCAGTTCGGGCGCCGGCTCCTCCGCGGCCTGGCGGGACCG
Source organism: Skermanella rosea (assembly GCF_016806835.2). NCBI lineage: Bacteria > Pseudomonadati > Pseudomonadota > Alphaproteobacteria > Rhodospirillales > Azospirillaceae > Skermanella > Skermanella rosea. The sequence continues at coordinate 6,045,207 of NZ_CP086111.1, forward strand.
CGGCAGGTAGATCTTCACGGTCGTGCCGTGGCCGACCTCGCTGTAGAGCTTGACGTGGCCGCCGGACTGCTTGACGAAACCGTGGACCATGGCCAGGCCCATCCCGGTTCCCTTGCCTTCCGGCTTGGTCGTGAAGAAGGGCTCGAACGCCCGTTCCATCAGCTCCGGGGGCATGCCGCAGCCGGTGTCCGACACCGCCAGCATGACGTACTGGCCCGCCGTGACCTCCGGATGCTGGAGCGCGTAGAGGTCGTCCAGCATCGCGTTCCCGGCTTCCAGCGTCAGCCGCCCGGTGCCGTCCATCGCGTCGCGGGCGTTGATCGCCAGGTTCAGGATCACGTTCTCGACCTGGTTGGGATCGGCCAGCATGCTCCACAGCCCGCCGGCGATCACCGTCTCCACCTCGATCCCGTCGCCCAGCGCCCGGCGCAGCAGGTCGTCCATGCCACGCAGCAGGCGGCCCAGGCTGACCGGACGCGGCTCCAGCGGCTGCCGACGGGCGAAGGCGAGCAGCTGGGACGCCAGCCGGGCGCCGCGCTGGACGGCGCCCATCGCCGAATCCAGCCGGCGCGCGGTGGCGGCGGGATCGCCCGCGAACTCGTGCTGCAGCAGGTCCAGGTTGCTGCCGATCACCTGGAGCAGGTTGTTGAAATCATGCGCCACGCCGCCGGTCAGCTTGCCGATCGCCTCCAGCCGCTGGGCCTGGCGAAGCGCCGCCTCGGCCTGGACGCGCTCGGCCTCGCTCTTCTCCAGCGCCGCGGTGCGCTCCCGCACCAGCGCCTCCAGGTCGGTCTGGTACCGCATCAGCTCGTCCCGGGCCCGCTTGCGGTCGGTCACGTCGTGGCCCTGGACGAAGATGGCCGAAACGGAGCCGTCCGGCTTCAGGACCGGCTGGTAGACGAAATCCACGAACAGCTCGGTGGCCGTTGCATCGGGGTCCGGTTGGACCAGCAGGCGCATGTCGCGACCGACATACGCCTGGCCGGTCGCATGGACATGGTCCAGCAACTCGTAGAAACCCTGGCCCTCCACGTCCGGCAGCGCCTCGCGCACCGGCTTGCCGAGGATGTCGCGGCGGCCGACCAGCCTGTAATAGGCGTCGTTGGCGAGGTCGAACACATGGTCCGGACCGCTGATGACCGCGATGAAGCCGGGCGCCTGGGTGAACAGCCTGTGCAGCCGCTCGAGCTCGGCGTCCAGGGTCAGGTTGGTTTTCTGGACCGCCTGGGCGCGGCGCAGCAGATCGCTTTCCAACTGCTCGCGCGGTCCCTGCGGCATGTCGCCGCCGCCCAGGGCGACCGCCTCCTTCAGGCGATGCAGTTCGGTGACGTCCACCGTGTGCTGCAGGATCAGGCCCACGCCGCCCAGGTGGTTGAGCAGCGGCGTGTGGGTGGCGCTCCAGAAACGCTCCTCCATCACGGTCCCCTCGGGCGTCGTCCGGGCGATGGCGTAGGGGATGACGGCGATCGCGTCCACCTGCCGCGTCCGCAGCACCCGATCGAACGAGGCCCGGAGCTGCGCCTCGTTGTCGCCTCCGGGGAAGGCGTCGAACATGTTGCGTCCGACGATCTGCTCGCGGGTGCGCCCGGTGACGTTCAGATAGGCGCCGTTGCAGCCGAGGATGGTGAGGTTGCGGTCAAGCAGGACATAGGGATTGGGGGAAGCGTCGAACAGCGACCTGTAGACGGCCGGGTCGGACAGGTCCAAGGTCGGCACTATCGAAGCTCCATTATTCAATCACCGGTATAAATAGCGATGGTGCGCTTTTCAGGGATGGCGCCAAAACCTAGCTCGTTATGCCGAGATTGCAACCTCAACCAATTGGCTGAGAACGATGGTGCCGAGGCGTGGCGGGTGCCGGGTTACTATTCCATTACTCATATGAAGGCCGCCTATCGAGACACTCTGGAATGTTTTTTATACTTTATCGGGTGGTATTCTCGCGGGAGGGATGATGGACCAGGAAGCAAAGGATCTTCTGACGGCTTTGCTCGGCAGGCTCGTGGACATCGAAAGCCAAGTAGATGAACTGCGCCGCGAGGCGGCCGAAATCAAGGCCGGCATCGCCCGGTGGGAACGCGACGGGAGCGTAATCAGGGAGACTTTGGAAACGACCAACCAGCAATTGCTCGGCAGGATCGAGCAATTGTCTTATCACTACGAGCGGCTGGTCGGTGTCCGGCCGCTCGCGGCGGAATGATGTCGATCGTCGCACAAGTTGTTGCGTAGGTCGGCCTTCGCCCGGAGGGCGAACGCCGACACCGTGCGCCGACGCTCATCCATGATGTCGGCGTCGTCCCTTCGGGCCGAGGCCGACCTACGCGATGCCAGCCTTCAACATTACCCTTACCTCATCCAGCAGGATGACCGCCGCCCGCTCCTGGGCGTCGAGGTCCATCCCGGTCCGGTCCGTCTCGCCGGCCACCTGCCCGGGCAGCGGCGGCAGATGGACGAAGCCCATCGGCATCGCCGATCCACGCCGCTCGATGCCGTGCCTGACGCCGTAGAACAGGTGGTTGCAGACATAGCCGCCCGCGTGCCCGCTCTCCATCGCCGGAATGCCGGCCGCCTCCAGCGCCGCGATCATCGAGTCCACCGGCAGGGTCGACCAGTACCCCACCGGCCCGTCCTCCGCGATGCGCAGGCCGTTCCGGACCACGCCCGCATTGTCCGACGCCGCCGCCTCGTCCAGGTTGAGCGCCACCCGCTCCAGCCGGATGCGGTCGGTGCAGCGGGCAAGGCCGAAGGCGATGGCGGCGTCCGGCCGGTGCCGCTCCAGCAGGGCTTCGAACCGGGCGACACTGGTGCCGTACTCGACCGGCAGCACGGCGGCCACGACGCCGTCCATGCCGGAAAGCCGGTCCATCAGCAGGGCGGAGGGGTTCAGGTCATTGGGGCCGAACCGCTCGAAGCCGGTCACCAGGATGCGGGTCATGACGCTCTGTGGCTGTGATCAGGGGCGCAGCAGGCCGATGATATCCTTGATGTCCGCCAGGTTGGCCGACGCGATCGCGTTCGCCTTGTCGGCACCCCGGCGCAGGATGCGGTCGATCTCGCCGACGTCCGCCATCAGCCGGTTCATCTCCGTGCTGATCGGCGCCAGCTTGTCCACCGCCAGGTCCACCAGCGCGCCCTTGAAGCCGCTGAACTGCTGCCCGGCGAACCGGTCCAGGGTATCCTGGCGCGAGGTGCCGGCCAGGGCCGAATAGATCGTCACCAGGTTGTCCGCCTCGGCCCGCTTCTCCAGGTCCTCGACGCTCTCCGGCAGGGGGTCCGGATCGGTCTTGGCCTTGCGCACCTTCAGCGCGATGGTGTCGGCGTCGTCGGTCAGGTTGATGCGCGAATAGTCGGACTCGTCCGACTTGCTCATCTTCTTGGTGCCGTCGCGCAGCGACATGACCCGGGTCGCCTCGCCGAGGATCTGCGGCTCGGGCAGCGGGAAGAAGTCCTTGTCGTAATGGCGGTTGAAGGCGCCGGCGATGTCGCGCGCCAGCTCCAGGTGCTGCTTCTGGTCCTCGCCGACCGGCACGTGGGTCGCCTTGTAGACCAGGATGTCCGCCGCCATCAGCACGGGATAGGCGTAGAGGCCCAGCGCCGCGTTCTCCCGGTGCTTGCCGGCCTTCTCCTTGAACTGGGTCATCCGGTTCAGCCAGCCCATCGGGGTATGGCACGACAGGATCCAGGACAGCTCGGAATGGGCCGCGACCGCCGCCTGGTTGAAGATGATGCAGCGTTCCGGATCGATGCCGGCGGCGATGTAGGCGGCCGTGACCTCCCGCGTGTTGCCCAGCAGCACGGCGGGGTCCTGCGGCAGCGTCAAGGCATGCAGGTCGACGATGCAGAAGATGCTCTCGAACTGGTCCTGCAAGGAGACCCAGTTGCGCAGCGCGCCCAGGTAATTGCCCAGATGCAATTGGCGGGTCGGCTGCATGCCCGAGAAGATGCGGTTCACTGGTCGTCTCCACTACCCTGAAAGCTCAAGCCCCGTGCTGGGCGCCGGCTGTTATCTCCCCTGGGGCCGGGCCGGTCAAGCCGCGCCGGACCCGTCGGGAGCCCGCTTCAGCAGAATGCCGATCTCGCCCAGCCGCATGCCGCCGATGCCGTGGGCGACCGCGAAATAGACCGCGGCGCCGACGCCGACCAGCGCCGCCAGCGCGGTCGCCCGGACGACCGACGGCCCGGCCAGCCACGGCTCCAGCGCCCAGGCCGCGCCGACCAGCGCGGCGCCCATGGACAGGCCGGCGAAGAGCAGGCGCGGTGCCCGGCCGCGCAGGCGGGCGTCGATGTCGAACTGACCCCGGCGGTGCAGCATCCAGCCCAGCAGGCCCGCGTTCAGCCAGGCCGTCGCCCCGGTGGCGAGCGCGATGCCGACATGGCCCAGGACGCCGATCAGCGCCAGCCCCAGCGCCGCGTTGGCGACGGCCACGACGATCGCGGCCCGGACCGGCGCCGAGGTGTCGTGCCGGGCGAAGAAGGCGGCGTTCAGCACCTTCACGATCACATAGGCCGGGATGCCGATGGCGTAGGCCGCCAGCGCCCAGGCGGTCGCCGCGGTCTCCTCCGGGCCGAAGGCGCCGCGTTCGAACAGGACATGGATGATCGGATGCGCCACGGCCACCAGGGCGATCGCCGCCGGCAGCCCCAGCGCCAGAGAGAATTCCAGCGCCCGGCTCAGGAAGTGCCGGACCGCGTCGTGGTCGCGGGCCGCCACGTGGCGCGACAGCACCGGCAGCAGCGCCGTCCCGATCGCGATGCCGATGACGCCCAGCGGCAGCTGGTTCAGCCGGTCGGCGTAATAGAGGAACGATACCGCCCCGGAGGGGAGCAGCGACGCCAGCACGATATCCACGAACAGGTTGATCTGCATGACCCCGGTGCCGATCGCGCCCGGCGCCATCAGCACGAACAGGCGCCTGACCCGCGGCGTCAGGCGCGGCCGGGGCAGGCGCAGGCTGACGCCGGCGGCACGGCAGGACGCCGCGAGCCAAAGGAGCTGCACCACGCCGGCCAGCGTCACCGCCTGCGACATGGCGTATCCCGCCGACACGCCGGTCCCGCGCGCCAGCAGCAGTGCCGCGATCAGGGTCAGGTTGAAGGCGATCGGCGCCGCGGCGAACGGCCCGAAACGCTCCAGCGAGTTCAGCACCCCGCCCAGCAGGGCCACCAGCGAGACCAGCAGCAGGTACGGGAACGTCATGCGGGCATAGTCGACCGCCAGCGCGAACTTGGCCGGCTCGTCCGCGAATCCCGGCGCCAGCCCGTGCATCAGCCAGGGCATCAGCGCCACCATGACGAGCACGAAGGGCAGCAGCACCGTCAGCATGACGGCCAGCGCCTCCTCCGCGAAGGCCTGCGCCGCCGCTTGGCCCCTGCGCTCCAGCTCGGCCGAGAAGATCGGCACGAAGGAGACGGAGAAGGCGCCCTCCGCGAACAGGCGGCGGAAGAAGTTGGGCAGCTTCAAGGCGACGAAGAAGGCGTCGGCGACCGGCCCGGCCCCCAGCACGGCGGCGGTCAGGATGTCGCGGGCGAACCCCGCCACCCGGCTGAGCATGGTCAATCCGCCGACGGTGGCGATGGCGCGCGCGAAACTCATGATGGGGAGGATCTAGCCGAGATGCAGGCCGCTGGGAAGGGCGCCGTCATCGCCCCGGATCGAACTCCGGCTCCACCCAGCACCAGGCTTCGTAGCCGATTTCCGACCAGGCCGATTCCGGAACCGGCATTCCCGGCAGCAGCGGCCGGCCGACCGGCTCGTACGCGACCCGGACCCGGATCGAGGAGCGGTCCCGGGTCAGGTGCAGCGGCAGCAGGAACTCGTCCTCGGCCAGCCGGCGGCCGGCGGTCACCACCACGGGGGCCGGCGGGTCCAGCTCGCCCGGCGGGAAGCTGTGGTAGACCGTGTCCGACCCGGCGAGGTACCAGGTGCCGGCCGGCTCCCAGACCGGCTCGGCGTCGGCGCCGTCGGCCACGAAGACCGCGGCGCGCTGGTCGGGCATGCCGTAGTCCAGCGTTCGGCGGAGCATCACCCCCCGATTGTCCGGCCGGATGCCCAGCGTGAACTCCGACGCACCCGTCGTGTAGCGGACCGTTCGGGTCTCCTGCCCCGGATCGGGAACCCCCATGCGGCGCGTGGTCAGCGCGCGGGGCGCCGTGGCGTCGGGCGAGCGGTAGCCGTGGGCCCGCTCGGACGCCGCGTCGCCGATCTCCAGCGCGTCGGTCCGGGCCAGCGAGGCGGCGGGCAGCCCGTACCAGTAGGTCACGGTCCGGTAGCGCTCGGCCATGTCGTTGGTCCCGCCATGCTCCAACTGGATGCGGGCGTTGCGGCCGAACGGGAACAGGTCGGCCAGCAGGAACCGATAGGCGGAATGGACCAGGTCGGCCGGCGCCTTGGCCTCGGCGGGCGTCGGGGCGCCTATGGGATGGCCGGCGAAGGGCAGCGTCATGGTCCGCCCACCCCAGTAATCGCCGCCGCCGCCCCACTCCTCCGTGCCGGTCCCATGGCCCTGCGGGTTCTTCGCGTCGTCGAAGAAGAAGCGCGGGTCACCCTCCAGGGTTCCCAACTCCGCCCGGTCGGTGAAGGTGAACGAGGTGCCGACGAACGAGCCCGACCAGTCCCGGCTGCCCTCGATCCCGCGCGTGTCCAGCAGCACATGGTCCCGGCCCGGCTCGCCGCCGCCATGGTCCCGGTACGTGGCGTGGAAATACCCCACCGCCGACGGGCGGTCGCGGAACGGTTCATGGCGCAGTTCCGCCGCCAGGTCCACCGGCGCGGCCAAGCCGCCGGGAGGCACCAGCTCCACCACCGCCCCGCGGAAGAACGGCATCGGGAAATAGCAGTCCAGATGGACCCGGTCGCCGTCGTAGCGGATGCCGACCGGGAACGCCTTGACCAGGTATTCCGCCTCATCGCGGTTGTAGAGCAGTCCGGCCCCGAAGAACAGCGCCAGGGGCGCGTCGACCGACGGCTCCGCCCTGCCGTCCCAGGTGATCCTCAGCCGGGCATCGGACAGCTCCAGCGCCCGGTCGCGCGGCACGGTCAGCTTCAAGGCTCGGACCATGGCCGGTCCGTCCAGCCGGAACAGGGTCAGCGGCTTGCCGGGTGAGAGCGCCGCCCGCTCCGAAACAGCGGTCCCCGGCGGCGCGATGTCGGTGCCGGACCGCCCGATCAGGTCGAGCACCGCCGCGTCGGGCGGCGTCCGCAGGTCGAACGCACGGGGCCGGGACGTCAGGGGCGTCCCCTCGGCGAAGCGGTGATGGATGTAATAGCCGGTGCCGTAGTGAGTCCGCCCATAGGCCAGGCGGAGCGACCGCTCGAACGGGACCGGGACCCAGTTGAGGTCGGCGCCCCGGGTGGTCGACCAGGACCAGGCCAGCGGCGGCGGCAGCGCCTCGACCGGCTGGAAGGTGGAGCCGGGGGTCGGCGATTCCGGCCCGGCCGTGCTGGTCTCCCGCACCACATGGTCGGTGCCGTCCACCTCGTAATGCCATGGGCTGCCGTGCCAGTGGTTCGTCCGCACGAAATACAGGATCCCCGGTCCCAGCACGTCGAGCGTCACGTTGAAGTCCGGCCGCTCGCCGTACAGGAAGTGCGACGCGTCGGCGGTCCGGTTGCCGCCCTCGCGGTCGAAGGTGGAATTCATGTAGGCCCGGACGCCGATCCGCTGGTAGGGCCACCGCTCCCACTGCGCGTAGGCGTCCAGCCCGGCCGGCACCGGGGGCGGCCAGTCCGCGGCGGCGGCGCCGTCGTCTGCGGCGGCGGTCGCCATCAGGCAGGACATGGCGGCGGCGATCGCGATGCGTCGTTCCATCATGCGGCATCCTCCCGGGACCCGAAAGCTCTTTGCCGGCCCCGTGCGTAAGGTTAAGGTACCGGCCCGTCCTCCGGTACCCCCGCCGACCATGCAAGTCTATCTTCCCATTGCAGAAATGTCCGTCAACGGGCTGCTCGTCCTGATCATGGGGGGAGTCGTCGGTTTCCTGTCCGGCATGTTCGGGGTCGGCGGCGGGTTCCTGATGACCCCGCTGCTGATCTTCATCGGCGTGCCGCCGGCGATCGCGGTCGGGACCCAGGCCAACCAACTGGTCGCGGCCAGCGTCTCCGGCGTGCTCGCCCACTGGCGGCGCAAGAACGTCGACGTCAAGATGGGGCTGGTCATGCTGGTCGGCGGGGCATTCGGCACCGCGCTGGGCGTCTGGATCTTCGGCATCCTCCAGGAACTGGGCCAGATCGACCTGGTGATAGCACTCTCCTACGTGCTGTTCCTGGGCGTGATCGGCGGGCTGATGCTGATCGAGAGCGTCGGCGCCCTGCTACGCGGCCGCAAGGCCGCCGTCCGGCGCAAGCTGCACAAGCACACCTGGCTTCACGGGCTGCCGTTCAAGATGCGCTTCCACCGCTCGCGCCTGTTCATCAGCGCGCTGCTGCCCGGCGGCATCGGCTTCGTGGGCGGGCTTCTGGTGGCGATCATGGGCATCGGCGGCGGCTTCCTGCTGGTGCCCGCCATGATCTACCTGCTCGGCATGCCGACCGCCATGGTGGCCGGCACCTCGCTGTTCCAGATCATCTTCACCACCGCCATCGCCACCTTCCTCCAGGCGGCGGCCAACAACACGGTGGACGTGATGCTGGCGCTGCTGCTCCTGGTCGGCGGCGTGATCGGCGCCCAGTTCGGCACCAAGGCCAGCGGCTACCTGCGCGGCGAGCAGGCGCGGGCGCTGCTGGCGCTGCTGGTCGTCGCGGTGGCCCTGCGGCTCGCCTTCGACCTGGTCGTGCCGCCGCCCAATCTCTACTCCATCACGGTCCCGGTGGACCGGTGAGGCCGAACCGGTGAAGCGTCCATCCGTTCCGACCGGGATCGCCGCGGCAATCCTGTCCGCTCTCCTGCTGGCCCTCCTGGCCGCAGGCGGGCAGCTGCCGCGCAGCGCCTGGGCGCAATCCCTGGTGGCCGACCTGTCGAACCACCTGATCGCCATCAACACCGGCTTCGTCGGGACCGAGGTCGTGCTGTTCGGCGCCATCGACGGCCCGGGCGACGTGGCCGTGGTGGTCCAGGGTCCGCCCAGCGAGGTGATGGTCCGCCGCAAGTCGCGGATCGCCGGCATCTGGATCAACGCCGCCAGCATGGAGTTCCAGCAGGCGCCCAGCTTCTACAGCGTCGCGACCAACCGCCCGCTCGACCAGATCGTCGGCGACGCCGTGCTGGCCCGGCACGAGATCGGCCTGTCGCACCTTCGGCTTGTCCCCGCCGCCTCCAGCCGCGCGGCACCCGACCGGGTGCGGGAGTTCCGCGAGGCGCTGATCCGCAACAAGCAGGAGCTGGGCCTGTACGGCACCGCCCACGGGCAGGTCGCGTTCCTGGGCGAGCGGCTGTTCCGCACCAACGTCTATTTCCCGGCCAACGTGCCGACCGGGGCCTACACGGTCAGCGTCTTCCTGATCCGCGACGGCGACGTGGTCAGCGCCCAGACCACGCCGCTGACGGTCAGCAAGGTGGGCTTCAGCGCCGAGATCTTCGAATTCGCGGTGAGGCAGTCCACTTTGTACGGAATCTCGGCCATAATCTTCGCGGTGGCGGCCGGTTGGCTGGCCGGCGCGATCTTCCGAAAGGTGTGACATGAGCGATCCCGGGACCACGGCTTCGGCAACTCACCAGCGCATCTTCCTGGTGGTGGTCGACGACAGCGAGGAGCTGAACATCGCGCTGACCTACGCCTGCCTGCGGGCGCGCAACACCGGCGGCCGGGTGGCGCTGCTCTACGTGATCGAGCCCAGCGACTTCCAGCACTGGATCGCGGTCGAGGACATCATGCGGGAGGAGCGCCGGACCGAGGCCGAGCAGGTGCTCCAGCGCCACGCCAAGCAGGTCAACGAGATCACCGGCACCCTGCCGATCCTCTATGTCCGCGAGGGCGAGCGGCGCGACGAGCTGCTGGGCCTGATCAACGAGGAACCGTCGATCTCGATCCTGGTGCTGGCCGCCGGCACCGGCCCGGAAGGGCCCGGCCCGCTGGTCACCCATCTGGCCGGCAAGGGCGTCGGCAAGCTGCGCATTCCCCTGACCCTGGTGCCGGGCAGCCTGAGGCGCGAACAGCTCGACCTGATCACCTGAGCGATCTCCGGGGACCGGCGTCACGCCGCCGGGCCGAACACCTGGATCGGCTCCCGCAGGCCCTTGACCGGCTGGTAGCCCAGCGAGGTCAGGCGCGGCGGGCAGACCGACGCGAACGCCTCCGAGGTCAGGATCGGCCGGCCCATCTCGGCGCACAGCCCCTCGATCCGGCTGACCAGGTTGACCGCCGGCCCGATCACGGTGAAGTCCAGGCGGTCGGGCGCGCCGATATTGCCGTACATGACGTCGCCGACATGCATGGCGATGCCCGCCTTCAGCGTCGGCAGCCCCCACGCCTGGAGCTCGCGGTTGCGGGTCTCCATCTGGCCGACCGCCTCCAGCGCCGCGTCCAGCGCGTCATGGACCTTGCCGTCCGGCGGGGTCCCTTCCGGCAGCGGGAAGATCGCCAGCATGGCGTCGCCGATGAATTTCAGGATCTCGCCGCCCCGCGCCTGCACGACACCGCCCATGATCTCGAAATAGCCGTTCAGCAGGCCGATCAGGTCGGCCAGCGGCAGCCGGTCCGCCAGGCTGGTGAAGCCCCGCAGGTCGCAGTACCACAGCACGGCGCGCAGGGTCTCGCCGGTGCCGCGCCGGATGTCGCCGGACAGGATGCGGGTGCCGGCCTCGCGCCCGACATAGGTGTCCAGCACGTTCACCGCCAGCCGCCGCAGCGCCATGGTCTCCAGCACGGTGGAGAGCGCCGGCATCACGTCGTAGATCAGCGTGAGCTGGTCGGAGGTGAAGCCGCCCGGCCGGTTGGACGTCCAGGTCGCGACGTTCAGCCGGCCGGTCGAGAAGCGCATGGGCATGGCGACGTAGTCGGTGCCGCCCTGCGCCTTCAGGTCGTCCAGGATCGTGTAGGGGTAGGGCGGATCCAGCTGTTCGATCCGGTACCGCATGGCGTCGGCCCCGCCCTCGATGATCGCGCCGATCGGGCTGTTCAGGTATTCGGGCCGGAGCTCGGTGCCGTGCTCGCGCTCGATCTCCTCGACGCCGTCACGGTCCCGCAGCCAGTTGAAGGTGATGCCGCGGATCTGCGGATGGAGCATGCGGACCTGCCAGGCCGCGCGGAACAGCGGCACCCCGCCCTCGATCAGCCGCTTGCAGAAGGCGTCGAGCAGCGCCGCGATGCTGGCGGACCGCCTGCCGTCCTCCATCAGCCAGTCGATCAGCTCCATCCGGCTGAGGATCGCGCCGACTTCCGGAGGGCTCGGGCTGGCGTCGAGGGTCGGCTCGGTGATCATGGCGGTCCCGCTGTATCCTTTCGCCGGTGCTGGTTATGCTTGATCTGCGATACGATCCTGCCCATTTCCGAGGAAGCTCGCCAGTGATGATGGTGGGAAGGAGAGATACATGTTTATTCAGACCGAACAGACGCCCAATCCCGCGACCCTGAAATTCCTGCCCGGGCGCGACGTCCTGGGGCGGGGCACGGCCGACTTCCCGACGCCCGGGGATGCAGCCCGCTCGCCGCTGGCGCAACGGCTGTTCGAGATCGACGGTGTCGCCGGGGTGTTCCTGGGGAGCGACTTCGTCACCATCACCAAGGGCGAGGACCGCGACTGGTACCTGCTGAAGCCGTCCATCCTGGGCGTCATCATGGAGCATTTCACCGCCGGGCGTCCCGTCCTGATCGAGACGGCCGCCGACGACAATGCCGCCCACGAGGACGACGACGAGATCGTCGCCCAGATCAAGGAGCTGCTCGACACCCGGGTCCGCCCCGCGGTGGCCCAGGACGGCGGCGACATCACCTTCCAGGGGTTCGAGGACGGCGTCGTCTACCTCAACATGAAGGGCTCGTGCGCCGGCTGCCCCAGCTCGACCGCGACCCTGAAGGCCGGCATCGAGAACATGCTGCGCCACTACATCCCCGAAGTGGTCGAAGTCCGCCAGAACGCCGCCTACTGACCGGCGCCCTTTCCGGGCACCTGTCACGGGTCCGGCACCAGGAACTGCATGCCGAACCAGCGCCAGCGGCCGTCGGCCGCCGGCAGCGTGCAGTTCAGCCGGGTCCGGCCGGGGGGCATCTCCTCGGCGATCCGCAGCTCGATCCGGTTGCCGTCGAGCCGTTCCAGCGCCGCCCGGCCCTGGCCCGACACGAAGCAGGCCAGCCGGTCCAGGTCCCGCAGCTCCCCGGTGACGGTGAAGCCGACGCTGGGCGGGTTCAGCGCCGGCGGGGACCGCAGCATCGGGTCGGCCGGCGTCACGTCGGCCACCGCGAGCGGCAAGGCGTTGGCGGCCAGCCGGAAGCGGTCGATCCCGCCGAATGAGTCGTTCATGAAGAAACGGGGCAGCGCCAGCGCATCCGAGCGGGCGTGCGCCACGCCCGAGGACTGGCTGAACGCGGCGTCGAACCCCTGGCGCCGCGCCAGGTCGCGCACCGCGAGGCTGTAGCTGCCGAACGGATAGGCCAGCAGGGTCGGCCGCACGCCCAGTTCCGCCTCGACCCGCTCCACCGCCCTGGCCAGGTCGGCGGCGTTCTGCTGCACCGTGCGCTGGGGCATCGACAGGCCGGCGGCGGGCAGCACGCCGATGACGGCGCCCGCCCTCGCGACCTCCCGCACCTGCGCCCAGGTCATGTGGCTCTGCGAGCCGGCGTCGATCGGGTCCGGCGCCACGAACAGGGTGAAGGGCAGGGCTGCCTGCTTCAGCCGCGGGAAGGCCTCGCGGTAGACGGAGCGGTGGGCGTCGTCGATGGTCAGCGCCACCGTCCGGTCCGGGAGGGGGGCGCCCCGCCGCAACCTGTCGAGGATCGCCGGCAGGGGCATCACCGTGTAGGCGCCGTCGGACAGCTCTGCCAAGTGCTGGTCGAACTGGTCCAGCCCGATTCCGGCCGGCCCGTACTGGTCCTCGCCGAACCGGCCATAGGCGAACACGACAGCGCCGGCGCCCTGGTCCGGCGGCCCGGAAACCGGCACCTCGCCATGGGCCCGGCCCCCGCCGAGCAGGGTCAGCCAGAGAAGGGCGGCGGCGAACCGGCGGACCGGCGTTGCCATGTGGAACAGCTTCAAGGCCATGCGTCTCCGAACGGCTTCCTTGTGACACAAATGGAGTGCCGCAACAAGATTGCCGCTTCCGGCCGGCAGCGGGAGCCTCACATCATCCGGCCGCCGGCGGCGCCGTCCCACAGCAGGGGGTAGCGTCCGGCGTCGGGCAGCTGGTAATGCCACCACTCCGACGCGTAGTGCCGCCAGCCCGCCGCCGCCATGATGCCCAGCAGCCTGCTGCGGTTGGCCTGCGCGGCCGGCGGGACCGCCGTCGACCCGTGGTGCGACAGCGCCGTCAGGTCGTCGAACGGCGTCCCCATGTCGAGCGGCGTGCCGCCGGCGTCCGCCAGCGTCAGGTCGACCGCGACGCCGCGCGCGTGAGTGGAGCCCTGCCGCGGGTCGGCGATGAATTCCGGGTCGGGGAAGGCCCGCCACAGGCTCCACTGGGCCTCCACCGGGCGGAACGCGTCGTAGACCCTGAGCCGGCATCCCTGGCCCAGCGCCAGCCGGGCCGCCCGGTCGAGCGCCGCCGCGGCGTCGGGATGCAGCAGGCAGACGGCCCGGCGATAGATCGCCCGCCCGGTGATGTTGGCCGGGGTCGCGTAAATCAGGTCGATATCGACATCGGGCGACGCAATCTCTAACAACGTCATCTGGATTCCTGAAGGATCGGCAATGAAGAAGGTTCGTATCCGTGTCTAGCATGCCCCGCGTGAAAGATAGGTCATGAGGATCCTCGGCATGGACAGCGCCACCGGCGCCTGTTCCGCGGCGCTCTGGTCCGACGGCGCCGTGGTCGCCCGGCGCTTCGCCGCGATGGATCGCGGCCAGTCCGAGGTCATGATCCCCATGGTCCAGGCCGTGCTGGACGAGGCCGGCGTGGCGTTCGGCCAGCTCGACGGGCTCGGCGTCACGGTCGGGCCGGGCGCCTTCACCGGCCTGCGGATCGGGCTGGCCGCCGCGCGCGGGATCGCGTTGGCCTCCGGGCTGCCGCTGGTCGGGGTGACCAGCTTCGAGGCGGTCGCCCACGGCGTGCCCGCGGCGGAGCGGTCCGGATGCCCGCTGCTGGTCGCCCTTGAGTCGCGGCGAGAAGATATTTTCGTCCAATCATTCGATATCGACCTTAATCCGCTGGACATTCCCCGGGCCGTGAGGCCCGCGGACCTGGACCTGCCGGAAGGCCCCTGGCTGATTGCCGGCGACGCGGCCGCCCGCCTGGCCGCCGCCCTGGGCGCGCGGGAGGGGGGCATGCCAGCATGTCTCCGCGTCGCCGCCGGCCCCGGACTGCCCGACGCGGCCCACGTGGCCCGGCTGGTGGCCCTGCGCGGCCTCGCCGGAGCCGGGGAGGGGCCGCCCCAGCCCCTCTATCTTCGCCCGCCCGACGTCACGCTGCCGCCGCCCCGGACGCGATGAGGCCCGGCGACGAAACCCCCGGCGCGGCCGGTCCCGGAGCGGTCAGGCTCCAGCCCGCCGGCCCTGCCGACCGCGAGATCCTCGGCTGCCTTCACGCCGCCTGCTTTCCGGAGGATCCGTGGAGTGCTGCGGCCATTGGTCGCCTGCTGGAGACGCCCGGCATGTTCGCCTTCCTCGCGGACGCCGGTCCCCCCGGGGAGCCGCGCCCCGTCGGTTTCGTCCTGGCCCGCGTCGCGGCGGGGGAGGGGGAGATTATAACCATCGGCATAGATCCCGGCGCGCGCCGTGCCGGCGCCGGCCGGGCTCTGCTTGCCGCGGCGGCGGACACGGCAAGGGAATGCGGGGCCGAAAGCCTGTTCCTGGAGGTCGCCGAGGACAACAAGCCGGCCCTCTGTCTGTATAGACGCCGAGGATTCCTCGAAATTGGTCGCAGACCAAACTATTATCGCCGAATAGACGGAGCAACCGCAGCTATTGTCATGAAGTTGGAACTATTCCAACTTAATACGAACCATAGTTAACGCTTGATCACCCAGAGCCGGTGGACCCCCTCCGAAGCACTGGGATTTTCCGGTTCTGGTCCCTGTACGGAGTGGCCCAGCTCGATCAACGATCTGGGCACGTTTTCCAAGGGTTCCCCAGCATTCAAGCGGACTTCGAGGGTTTCGCCGGGGGCCATGCGCTCGACCCGCAACTTGGCTCGGACAAAGGTTAACGGGCAGACGTCCGCTGTGATATCGAGGAAGTAATCCGCTGACATTGCTGTGCTCAAAATGTGCTCTTCACTCGCAGTAGATCGTTATTGCGTTGCTCGCGGAGAAGACTTATATCACAGTTTGTCGGTCCCCTGGAGCAAAGATAGATGAACAACGGATCCCCATCCAACGAGCTGTTGTCTCTGACGACAGAGATCGTGGCTGCTCATGTTTCCAACAATACAGTGGCCGTTACAGACCTGCCCCAACTGATCGAGCAGGTGTACAGGACCCTCGCCAATGTTGGCGTCGAGCCGGCGCCGGTCGTGGAGCGTCCTCAACCAGCGGTTCCGATCAAGAAGTCGGTTACTCCAGAGTATATAATCTGTCTGGAGGACGGCAAGAAGCTCAAAATGCTGAAGCGGCATCTGAAAACCGCTTATGACATGACGCCGGAGGAATATCGCGACCGGTGGCAGCTGCCCCCCGATTATCCCATGGTCGCGCCGAACTACGCCAAGCAGCGGAGCAAGCTGGCCAAGCAGATCGGCCTTGGCACCCGCGCCCGGCGCGGCGCGGCCTGACGGCGGGGGGCCGGCACCCCGGTTCCGATCGGATGCTCCAGGTGCCCGGGACGTTCCGGCCCCGGGCGGCGCCTGATCTTCCGATCGGCTCCCGGGCCGGGTCGGCCTTGCTGGAATGACCGGACTGATGGTTACCGGATGCCTGCGCGCGGCGGAGGCGGGGTGACGACGCGTCGCAGCTACTACTGCCAGTACTTGTGCGGCTGGCGATGATTACAAATAAATGACTCAGTTGACCTTGGCCTAGCGCTTTGTGGTATGCGTGTCGGACGATGGAACGTTGCAGCCTCCCTGGAGTCGACTGCCCGTCCCGTCGGCATGGTGCGCGCCGTTCCGCGGATCGCCCTCCCGCCCGGGATGGTCCCTGATCGCGGCCAAGCGGCGGCTGGCCATGCATGTGCAACCCGAGCACCGCAAGCGAGAGCATGGCCGACCTCATGATCGATCAGCTTGTCCAGAGCGATCTCCGCTCCGGCAACCTGGAAGTCCGACTGGCCGAATCCTCGGCCGAGGTTGATGCAGCCCAGGCGCTGCGATACCGAGTGTTCTATACCGAGATGGCGGCCCGGCCGACCGCGGAGATGGCGGCCCGGGGCCGGGATTTCGACAGCTTCGACAGGGTCTGCGACCACCTCCTGGTCATCGACCACAACCTGGGCTCCGGTGCCTCCGGCGTGGTCGGAACCTACCGGCTGATCCGCCGTCCCGCCGCCCGCTCCGCCGGCCGGTTCTACTCCAGCGACGAATACGACATCTCGCTGCTGGCGGGCTATCCGGGGGAGGTCCTGGAACTGGGCCGCTCCTGCGTCGACGCCGCCTACCGCTCCCGGCCGACCATGCAGCTCCTGTGGCGCGGCATCGCAGCCTATGTCTTCCAGTACGACATCGCCCTGATGTTCGGCTGCGCCAGCCTGCCGGGCACCGATCCGCGGAAGCTGGCCCTGCCGCTCTCCTTCCTGCACCACAACCATCTGGCTCCCCCGGGCCTGCGGCCGGTGGCGCTGCCGGACCGCTACACCGGCATGAACCTGATGGAAGAGCACGAGATCGACATGCGGGCGGCCCTGAACCTGCTGCCGCCGCTGATCAAGGGCTATCTCCGCCTGGGCGGCTTCGTCGGGGACGGCGCCGTGATCGACGAACAGTTCAACACCACCGACGTCTGCATCGTGGTCAAGACGGACCAGGTCACCGACAAGTATTCCAAGCATTACGAACGGCGGCGGGACGCCCTGGTATCGTGACCGCGGCATGACGAGGGCGGCATCCGGATGACGGCGCGCAAACCCGACGGTCCCATGGGGTCGCCCCTGCTCGGCATCGCCCGCCTGGTCGTGTACGGCGTCTTCACGGTCCTGCTGA
The DNA here is from genome assembly GCF_016806835.2 of Skermanella rosea. NCBI lineage: Bacteria > Pseudomonadati > Pseudomonadota > Alphaproteobacteria > Rhodospirillales > Azospirillaceae > Skermanella > Skermanella rosea. Next base: position 6,062,363 of record NZ_CP086111.1, read on the forward strand.
TGCCGGTGCAGGCCCTGCTGGTGTTGCTGCGCTCACCCCTGCGCCACCGCCTGCCCAGGGCCTACCACGCGGCCTGCACGCGCATCCTGGGCCTGCAGGTCGCCGTGACGGGCCGGCCGGCGCTGTCGCGTCCCACGCTCGTCGTCTCCAACCATTCCTCCTACCTGGACATCATCGTCCTGGGCTCGCTGGTTCCCGGCTCCTTCGTGGCCAAGACGGAGGTGGGGGGATGGCCCTTCTTCGGCCTGCTGGCCAAGCTCCAGCAGACCGTGTTCGTCGATCGCAAGGCGCGCAACGCCGGGACCCACCGCGACGACATGCGCAGCCGGCTGGAGGACGGCGACATCCTGATCCTGTTCCCCGAAGGGACCTCCTCCGACGGCAACCGGACCCTGCCGTTCAAGACGGCGTTGTTCAGCGTCGCTGCGCTTCGTGTGGATGACCGTCCGATCAGGGTCCAGCCGGTGTCGGTCACCGCGGTCAAGCTGGACGGGATCCCCCTGGGACGGGCACTGCGGCCGTTCTACGCCTGGTACGGCGACATGGAGCTGGTCGGCCATGTCTGGCAGATGGTCAAGCTGGGCCGGGTGACGGTGCAGGTGGAATTCCACGAGCCGGTCGACGTGGAGGCGTTCGGCAGCCGCAAGGCGCTGGCCGACCATTGCTGGCGCGTGGTCGCCGCCGGGGTCGACCGCGCGGTCTCGGGGCGGGGGATGGCGGTGCCGCCGCCCCGCCGCCCGGCGGCTTCCGAAGGGACCGGCGGAAGCGCCGTGGCGGGCGCCGCAGCAGGATGACGCGGCGCCGGGCGCGCCGGTCAGGCGCGTTCGTTCGCGAGGCGCGCGGCGTTGGCGGAAGCCACCTTGTGGATCGGCACCAGCCCCGCATCGGCCATCCGGATCACGGCCTCGGTCAGCTTGATTGCCGCGTTCGTGGCATTGACGAAGCTGCACTGGACATAGTTCTGCTGGACGCGGACGATGTCGGCGGGCGTGCGGCAGGTCGCCAGCTCCGTCACGGCCTTCGTGGTCGTGCCGGCCTGGCCCATGAACCACGCGCTCCAGCCCTCGAACATGGCCCTGTAGCTGTCCATCATCGCGTGGTGGGACTCGATGGCCGCCTCGATCTTCTCCTGGCCCATCAGGGTGAATTCCGGATTGGTCATCGCCACGGGGTCGCCGACCGCCTGCATCATCATCGCGGTGCGGTAGCCGATCGTCTGCACCGAGGCGAGAGCCATCTCCTGGGTCTTTTCGGCGGTGCGCGCGAGATCCTGCCCTGCTGCGACGAGGCGGCCGAGATTGCGGCGGTGGGCGGCGATAGCGCGCGGGGAAGCGATCATCATGGGTTTCACATCGTTATGGAAAGCGGCGCGCGCGCGGGAAGGCCGGCGGTGCCTCACACAAGGGCAACGTACCCCAAGCCGCGGCGTTCCGCATCCAAAATGCTGCAGTGCAAAAAAAACAGGGTGCCGGAATCTCAGATGCCGGCGCCGTCGCTGACCGACTCGGACAGGGCTGCCCGGATGGTTCGGACGGTGTCGGCGAAGTGGACGGTGTCCCGTTCGCGCGGGCGTGCCAGGTCCACGTCGAAGTCGCGGACGATCCCGGCCGGCTTGCCGCCCAGCAGCACGACCCGGTCCGCCAGATAGACGGCCTCGTCCAGGTCGTGGGTCACGAACAGCATGGTCGTGCCGGTCTCGCCCCACAGCCGCAGCAGTTCGTCCTGCAGGCTCTGCCGGGTGATCGCGTCCAGGGCGGAGAACGGCTCGTCCAGCAGCAGCAGGTCCGGCCGCACCGACAGGGCGCGGGCCAGGTTGATGCGCTGGCGCTGGCCGCCGGACAGCTGGTGGGGCCAGCGCCCGGCCATGTCGGCGAGGCCGACCAGCGACAGCGTGTCGCGCGCGCGGGCCAGCCGGTCGGCCTTCGGCAGCCCGGTGCCCTCAAGCCCGAAGGCGACGTTCTCCAGGACCCGCCGCCAGGGCAGCAGCCGGGCCTCCTGGAAGACCAGGGCCACCGGGCGGCGGCCCGTCTCGGCCCCGACCGGCATCCGCACGGTGCCCGCGGCGGGGGCGGTCAGCCCGGCCAGCACGCGCAGCAGGGTCGACTTGCCAACGCCCGACGGCCCGACGACCGCCGTGAAGGAGCCGCGCTCCAGTTCCGCGGTGAAGCCGGACAGCACCGGCGGGGCCGCGCCATAGGCGATGGCGAGGTCCCGGATATCGACGACGTTTTCGGTTAGCGCTGCCATCTGAGCAACCGGTCCCTGATCTGCACGAAAAGCGCGTCGGTCAGGCCGTACAGCGCCGCTATCGTGATCATGTAGACGACGACCACGTCGGTCGCCAGGAGGCTGGACGCCTGGATCATGCGCTGGCCCAAGCCTGGCACGCCGAACAGCTCGGCCGCGACCACCGCCATCCAGGCCTGCCCCAGCCCTGTCCGCACGCCGGCCAGGATGCCGGCGGTCGATCCGGGCAGCACGATCTTGACCAGCTTGGCCCAGGTGCCGCGATGCCCGAAGGCATCGGCCACCTCCAGCAGGTCCTTGTCGATCGCCTTGGCGGCGCCGTAGGCGGCGTAGTAGTTGATCCAGAACACGCCAATGATGATGATGAAGGTCGCGGCCGCCTCGCTGATGCCGAACCAGACGATCGCGAACGGGACCCACGCAAGGCCCGGGACCGGCCGCAGCAGCCGGATCACCCACGACAGCGCCGCCTCCAGCTTGTCGTAGAGCGCCGTCGCGATGCCGAGCGCCACGCCCAGGCCGGTGCCGAGCGCCAGCCCGAGCAGGTAATGGCGGAGGCTCGCGACCACCGCGTCCAGCCAGAACCCGCCCGAGATCTCGCGCAGGAAAGCCTGCGGCAGGCTGGTGGGCGGCGGGAGGAACAGCGGCGAAACCAGGCCGAGGCGCGGGACCGCCTCCCACAGGATCAGGAAGGCGGCCAGTCCGACGAGGGCGAGCAGGGATCGTTGCATCAGCGGAACGTCACGGTGCCGGAACGGAGGCGCGCGCTCAGCGCGCCGTTGCCCGGTAGAAGCTGTCGTCGAACAGCACGTTCAGGTCGGCCGCCTTCTCCAGCACGCCCAGTTGCAGCTGGAAGTCCTGCATCACCCCGGTGGCGTCCTTGATGGTCATCGGGTCGGCGACGAACTTGCTGGCCGGCGACACCACGGCCTTCTCGAAGGTCGCGAGGTCGGTGATGCCCTTGCCCAGGCCCTTCTGCAGGTGCTTGGCGGCCCGGTTCGGCTCCTCCTTCAGCAGGGTCGTGGCCCGGGTGTTCAGCGCGACGATCGTCTTGGCGGCCTCGGGGTTGGCCTTGACGAAGGCGCCGGTCAGCGCCAGCACCGAACCCGGCTGGTTGGGCAGCATCTGGCCGCCCAGCGCCAGCAGCTTGGTGTTCGGATCGCGCTGCCGGACCACGGTCAGGGTCGGCTCGCGGATCGTCGCGGCATCGACGGCGCCGGCCAGCAGCGCCTGCTGGGTCGCCTCGATCCCCATGGCGGTGATCTGGTAAGTGGCGGGATCGGCCTTCACGACGTTCTGCAGCCAGTAGCGCAGGACGGTGTCGGGCACGGATCCGGGCGGCTGGGTCGCGATGCGGACCGGGCGGCCCTCCTGCTCGACGAACTCCTTGAAGCCGGCGGCGGTCGCGGCGTTCGCCTGGGTGCCGAAACCGCCGCGCCCGACCACGGTCATCTCCTCGATCGCGGCGGAGGCGTAGACCTTCACGTCGATGCCGCGGGCGCTCGCCACCATGATCGGGCCGATTCCGCCGTAATAGGCGTCGAGCGTGCCCGAGGCCAGGGCGCTGATCATGGCCGGGCCCGACTCGAACTGCGTGAGCTTGAGGTTGAGCCCGGCGTCCTTGGCCCAGCCCTCGCCGTCGATGACGAACAGCTGTCCGGACCCGACCACGGGGATGAACCCGACGCGCACGTCGGCGGCCTGGGCCGCCGATGCGCCGCCGGCGATCAGAACAGCGGCTGCGGCCGCGAGACGGCGCGCCTTGGACAACAGAGTCGACATGACGGGAACTCCCTGGACGAAAGCCGAAACTACAAGCCCGGCTATATAGAGGGAGGGGGCGAGGCGTGCAAGCTGAAGTGTGAAATCCCGCATTTCACACTTTCGAAATGCCTAAATCAGATCCGGGCCAGCGCCTGGTCCAGATCCTCGATCAGGTCGGCAGCGTCCTCCAGCCCGACAGACAGGCGGATGCTGGCCGGGCTGATCCCGACCGCCGCCTTGTCCTCGTCGGTCAGCTTCTGGTGGGTGCTGGTCGCGGGATGGGTGATCAGGCTCTTGCTGTCGCCCAGGTTGTTGGAGATCTTGACGATCCGAAGCCCGTTCATCAGCCGGAATGCCTCCGCCTTGCCGCCGGCGACGTCGAAGGCGATCAGCGTGCTGCCGCCGCCCATCTGGCGCTGCGCCAACTCGTACTGGGGATGGCTCTTCAGGCCGGGATAGAGCGTCCTGGCGATCTTGGCGTGCCCGTCCAGGAACTCCGCGATCCGCTGGGCCGCGTCGGTCTGGGCGGCGACCCGCAGGTCCATGGTCTCCAGCCCCTTCAGCAGCAGCCAGGCGTTGAACGGGCTCAGCGCCGGGCCGGTGTGGCGCAGGAAGGGGGCCAGCGTCTCGGCGAACTTGTCGTCGCACAGGATGGCACCGCCCAGGCACCGGCCCTGGCCGTCGATATGCTTGGTCGCTGAATAAACCACGATGTCGGCGCCGAACTCCAATGGCCGCTGGAGCACCGGCGTCGCGAACACGTTGTCGACCACCACGCGGGCGCCGGCGGCATGGGCCAGTTCGCAGACCAGGCCCAGGTCCACGATGTCGAGCATCGGGTTGGACGGCGTCTCCAGGAACACGACGTTGGCCGGGCGGCCCAGGGCTTCGCGCCACTCCTCCGCCTTGGTGCCGTCCACCAGGGTCGTTTCGATCCCGTACTGGGGTGCCAGGTTCTTGACGATGTGCAGGCAGGACCCGAACAGCGCGCGCGGCGCCACGATGCGGTCGCCCGCCTTGAGCTGGCACATCAGGGCCGCGAACACCGCCGCCATGCCGCTGCCGGTGGCGAAACAGCGTTGCGCCCCCTCGTACGCCGCCAGCCGGTCCTCGAACATGGCGACGGTCGGGTTGCGGAAGCGCGAATAGACATAGCGCAGCCCGTCGGTCGCGAAGGCGGCCTCGGCCTCCTCCGCCGAGCCGTAGACATAGCCCGAGGTCATGAAGATCGCTTCGCAGGTCTCGTCGAAGCCGGTCCGCAGGGTCCCGGCATGGACCATGCGGGTGCGCGGCCGCAGCTTCGCGGGGGTGGCCGCGGGATTGCCGTTCTCGGGGAAAGTATCGTTCTTGGTCATGGTGTCGTCGCTCCGCCCGCCGTTGCGGGTACACAGAAAGCCCCGACCGACAAGGGATCGAGGCGCGGATGCGACTCCAAACCTTTTTAGCAGCTTATTTTACGTGGCCTGCAAGCCGGTCGCCAAATCACCACGTTTCGCGGGTTCTAGCCGGAGCGGGGGAGGGCGTCAAGATCCATGTCGAAAGCGCCGCGGCCCCGGTGCCGCGCCGCCGCGCATACGTCTTATTAACTATGTTTCTGTACTCAGGGCCTCTGCTTTTGTCTCAATCATGCTCAGACTCTCCGGGTCGCTGATGAAAACCTTCCTTAAACGGCACGCGCGGGTGATCTCGATCGTGGCAGCCCTGGTCGTCACCGGGGCGCTTACCGGCGGCGCCGGGCTGGCCTATGTCTACGCCTCCGGCTCCGGCGGTGCGGCGGCACTGCTCAGCCGGATCGACCGGCAGGAGGTCGGGCAGAGCGAGTTCGCCGATCGTCTCGCCGCCGGACGGATCGCCTCCCTCGCCGTCGCCGGCAACCGGATCGAATTCACCGACCGCGACGGCGTCCAGGGCGTCACCACCGTCCTGTGGACCGACGCCCTGCGTCAGGCGGTCGCGGCCCCCGGCATCCCCATGACCGTCGAGCCGGCGGAGGGCGGCGCCCTGCTGACCACCAACCGCTGGCTCGACGTGCTGCTGAAGCTGAACATGGTGGGCTTCCTGGCCTTCGCCCTGGTCTTCATGGTCGGCATGATGCGCTCGCCGGTCAAGAAGGCGGGCACCGCCACCTCCCACGTCCGGTTCTCCGACGTGGCCGGCGTGGACGAGGCGAGAGCCGAACTGACCGAGCTGGTCGATTTCCTCAAGCACCCGGCCCGGTTCAAGGGCATCGGCGCCGGCATCCCCAAGGGCGTCCTCCTGGTCGGTCCTCCCGGCACCGGAAAGACCCTGCTGGCCCGCGCCGTGGCGGGGGAGGCGGGGGTGCCGTTCTACGCCGTCACCGGGTCCGACTTCGTGGAGATGTATGTCGGCGTCGGCGCCGCGCGCATCCGCCGGCTGTTCCGCGACGCCCGCAAGCGAGCGCCCTGCATCCTGTTCATCGACGAGATCGACGCGCTGGCCCGGGCCCGCGGCGCCACCTCGCCGACCGGCGGCCAGATCGAGACAGAGAACACCCTGAACCAGCTCCTAGCCGAGATGGACGGCTTCGCCCGGGCCAGCGGCCTGATCGTGATCGCGGCGACCAACCGGGTGGACGTGCTCGACCCGGCGATCGTGCGGCCCGGCCGGTTCGACCGGCACGTCTTCGTCGGCAATCCCGACATCAAGGGCCGCGCCGCCATCCTGGCGGTTCATGCCGCCCGCGTGGCGCTGGACGCCGACGTGGACCTGACGCTGGTCGCGCGCGGCACGCCCGGCATGTCGGGCGCCGACCTCGCCAACGTCGTCAACGAGGCGGCGCTCCGGGCGGCCCGCTCGGGCCGCTCCCTGGTCTCCATGGCCGACTTCGAGCAGGCCCGCGACAAGATCGTCATGGGCGGCGAGAAGGCCACCGTCATGTCCGAGGACGAGCGCCGCCTGACCGCCTTCCACGAGGCCGGGCACGCGCTGGTCGCCTGGCGCTCCAGGCATTCCGACCCGGTCCACAAGGTCACCATCGTGCCGCGCGGCCGGTCGCTGGGCATGATGGTCCGGCTGCCGCTGGAGGACCGCTTCTGCCTGTCCCGGGCGCGGCTGGAGGCCGAGCTGGACGTGACCATGGGCGGCAGGGCGGCCGAGGAGATCGTGTTCGGCAGGGAATTCGTGACCACCGGGGCCGCCGGCGACATCCAGATGGCGACCGACATCGCGACCAAGATGGTCACCACCTGGGGCATGTCCGACCGATTCGGCATGGTCGCCTACGGCGGGGGCGCGGCACCGGCCGCCGCGACCGCCGCGCGCTCCCCCGCCGGCGAGCCGGGCGCGCTGTCGCCCCAGGTCGCCGAGGAGGTGCGGGGCATCATCGACGCGGCATACCGCCGCGCATACGACCTGATCGCCGCCGACCTGCCCCGCCTGCACGAACTGGCCGACGGCCTGCTGCGCGACGAAACCCTCGATGCCGCCGCCGTCCGGGCCATCCTGGAGCGGGACGCGGACCGCGGGGCGCCGCCCAGCGTCAGGCTTGTCCAGGCCGATCCCGACCATTATGAAGTGGCGGTATGAACCGGCCCGACCGCGACCGAGCCGCAATGATCAAGGTGCCGCAATGAAGAAGTTCCTCCTGGCCGCCGCCGTCCTCGCCCTTGCGGGATGCGCCGACAAGCCCGCCGGGCCGGGCGCCGCCGTGGTGACCCCGGAAGCCGCCCCCCTGATCACGCTGGATGACAGCGACCGCACGATCATCGACGAGACCCTGCAGACGGCGTCGCGCGGGGGCGTCGGCAAGCCGGTCCAGTGGTCCAACCCGGCGACCGGCAAGAATGGCGCCGTCACGGTGATCCGCCAGGGCTATACCCGCGACGGCAAGCTCTGCCAGGAATTCCATCTGGTCGCCAGCAAGGGCGTCGTCCGCGCCCAGCAGGTCGGCAAGGCCTGCCGCCAGTCGGGCAAATGGTCCCCCGAAGGCGGCTACACCCTGGGGAGCTGAAGCTTTCCCCAGGCACCATCCGGATAGCGGCTGGGGAGATTGCCGCGAAGGCGGAAGCTTAATCCGCCGAGTGGCCCTCCACCTCCGCGAAGTTCCTGATCACGGCATCCCCCTCGGGAAATTGGGCGACGGCGGACTGATCGACCCTTGATGTCTCGCCAAGCGCGGCCTGGGTCAGGCGCCGCGATTCACGCAGCTCATGCAGCGCTATCTCGTTGCGCAGGAGGTTCTTTCTATCCTCGAGCCGAGCCTTGCTTTCAGGGCTCATCTTGGATCGCAGGCCTGCGAAGCTCTTGCGTCCACTCATGGGGTCAACCCTTCCTCTCTCAACTCGTCGAGATACACGTCATAGAGATCATCGGCGGCCGGTGTTATTTCTCGGTGGAGTCGCTATAAATTGAAGTCATAACCGTAGGTCGGGTAGAGCGAAGCGGCACCCGACAAAGCAGGCGCGTTGATGTCGGGTGCCGCTTCGCTCTACCCGACCTACGGGTTACTATCTATTACTTGTATCTTCCAAGGGATCGAAGCGGATATCTGCTTCCATCGCCGTCCATCTGCGGCCCGAATCCTTCTCTGTCTCACCCGCTCAGCATCGCCCGCAGCCGGTAAAGCTCGTCCAACGCCGCCTTCGGCGTCAGATCGTCCGGGTTGATCGCCTTCAGCGCCTGCTCAACCGGCGATGGCCCGGACGGTGCCGCCGGTTCCGGCTCCTTCCGCCGCAGGGCGACGCTGAACAGCGGCAGGTCGTCGGCCAGCCGCGCGACGCTCACGCCGTGCTCGCCCTTCTCCAGGATCTCCAGCACCTGCTCGGCCCGCGCGATCACCGCCTCCGGCAGCCCGGCCAGCTTGGCGACGTGGATGCCGTAGCTGCGGTCGGCCGAGCCCGCCGCGACCTCGTGCAGGAAGACCACCTCGCCCTGCCACTCCTTGATCCGCATGGTGTGGCAGGACAGCCGGGGCAGCTTGGCGGCCAGGGTCGTCAGCTCGTGGTAGTGCGTGGCGAACAGCGCCCGGCAGCGGGTCGCCTCGTGCAGGTGCTCGACGCAGGCCCAGGCGATCGACAGCCCGTCGAAGGTCGCCGTGCCCCGGCCGATCTCGTCCAGGATCACCAGCGCCCGCGGCCCCGCCTGGTTCAGGATCGCCGCCGTCTCGACCATCTCGACCATGAAGGTGGACCGCCCGCGCGCCAAGTCGTCGGCGGCGCCGACCCGGCTGAACAGCCGGTCGACCACGCCGATCCGGCAGCGCTCGGCCGGAACGAAGCTGCCGATCTGGGCCATCACAGCGATCAGCGCGTTCTGGCGCAGGAAGGTGGATTTGCCCGCCATGTTGGGGCCGGTCAGCAGCCACAGCCGGTCGTCAGGCCCCAGGTCGCAGTCGTTGGCGACGAACCGCGACCCGTCCGACGCGGTCAGCGCCGCCTCGACCACCGGGTGGCGGCCGCCCCTGATATCGAACTCCAGGCTGTCGTCCACCACCGGCCGGCAATAGCGCCGCTCCTCCGCCAGCTCGGCCAGCGCCGTCGTCACGTCCAGCAGGGCCAGCGCGCGGGCGGCCTCGCCGATCCGGTCGGCCCGGGCGGTCACGTCGCCGACCAGCTCGTCGAACAGCGCCAATTCGACCGCCACCGCCTTGTCGGCCGCCTCCGAGATCTTCCGCTCCAGCTCGCCCAGCTCGACCGTGGTGAAGCGGACGGCGCTCGCCAGCGTCTGGCGGTGGATGAAGGTCTCCGACGCCTTGCCGGACATCAGCTTGTCGGCGTGGGTCGGCGTCACCTCGATGTAATAACCCAGCACGTTGTTGTGCCGGATCTTCAGCCCGGATACGCCGGACAGGTCGGCATAGCGCGCCTGCATCGCGGCGATCAGCCGGCGGCTCTCGTCCCGCAGGGTCACGAGATCGTCCAGGTGGAGCGCGAAGCCGCGCGCGATGAAGCCGCCGTCGCGGGCCAGCAGCGGCAGGTCGGGCGCCAGCGCGCGTTCCAGCCGGTCGATCAGGGTGGAATGCTCGCCCAGGCCCGCCGCCGCCGTTTCGATCCCGGCGGGTCCCGGCGTCATCCCGGCGGCGCCCAGGACGCGGCGCATCTCCACGGCGCGCACCAGCCCGTCGCGGACGCAGGCCAGGTCGCGCGGACCGCCCCGGCCCAGCGACAGCCGCGACAGCGCCCGCTCCATGTCGGGGCATTGGCGCAGCAGCGCCCGCGCCTCGGTCCGGACCCGATCCTCCGCCAGGAAGAACTCCACCATGTCCAGCCGGCCGGAGATCTCGGCCCTGTCGGTCGACGGGGCCGACAGCCACGCCGCCAGCAGGCGCGCCCCCGGCCCGGTCACGGTGCGGTCGATCGCGGCCAGCAGGCTGCCGCGGCGCTCGCCGGTCAGGGTCCGGGTCAGCTCCAGGTTCCGGCGGGTCGCCTGGTCGATCTCCATGACGGCACCCTGGGCCAGCTGGCGCGGCGGGTTCAGCCGCGGCACCCGGCCTTTCTGGGTCAGCTCCACATAGTCCACCAGGGCGCCGGCCGCGGCGACCTCGGCCCGGCTGAAGCTGCCGAAGGCGTCCAGCGTGCCGACGCCGAACAGGTCGAGCAGCCGGCGCCGGCCGTTCTCGCTGTCGAACCGGCTGTTCGGCTGGACCGTCAGCCGGCTCTTCCACTCGCCGAACAGGTCGAACAGGTCGGGCTGCTGGACCAGCCGCTCGGGCAGCACCAGCTCCTGCGGGTCGAGCCGCTGGAGGGCCGCCGCCAGCCCGTCGCGGCTCACCGGCTGGAGCGTCAGCTCGCCGGTGGACAGGTCCAGCCAGGCGAGGCCGGTGCCGCCCGCCGTCTCGGCCAGCGCGCCCAGGAAATTGTTGGCGCGGGCGTCCAGCAGGCTGTCCTCGGTCAGCGTGCCGGGGGTGACGACCCGCACCACCGCCCGCTTGACCACCGACTTGCCGCCACGCTTCTTGGCCTCCGCCGGGTCCTCCATCTGCTCGCAGATCGCGACCCGGTGGCCGTGGCGGATCAGGCGCAGCAGGTAGTTCTCGTGGCTGTGGACCGGCACCCCGCACATCGGGATGTCCTCGCCGTTGTGCTGGCCGCGCCGGGTCAGGGTGATGTCGAGCGTCGCCGCCGCGGCGACCGCGTCGTCGAAGAACAGCTCGTAGAAGTCGCCCATCCGGTAGAACAGCAGGCAGCCGGGATGGGCCTGCTTGATCTCCAGGTACTGCGCCATCATCGGAGTCGAGGCGGACGGGGCGGCGGGGGAGGCAAGCGTTGTGTCGGGCACGGCAACCGGATCGCTGTCGGAAAGGGTGTTCTCGGAGGGTTTCTTCTCTGGCGCTCTCATGGCGGCGCCACCCTAGCACGCCGGGCGCACCATGGCCTAGGCACGCGGCTGCGCCGGGGCTAGACTGGGCTCAAGGACTATGAAATAGGCACGTACACGGGGGAATGCACCATCATGGCCAGGAACAACGCCAATACCAGACGGGTGCGCGAGATGGTGGCCCTGTTCGAGAACCGCCCCGATTTCGACCGGGCCGTGGTGGCCCTGATGCGGGCCGGCTTCGACCGCACCGACCTCAGCGTCCTGTCCAGCCACGAGTCGATCGACGTCGCGGGCCGGCCGGCCATGCCGCGGGACGAGGCGCTGACCGCGCTCCTGGGCGATCTCAACTACGCCTTCCCGCTGACCACCGCCGGCCTGATCGCGATCGTCGGCGGCCCGATCGCCGGCCCGATCGCGGCGTTGGTGGCTGCCGGAGTCGGCGGCGCCGCGGTCAAGGAATACCTGGACGAGGTGACCGCCCACCCGGAGACCGACGATTTCGCCCGCGCGCTGGAAGCTGGCGGCGTGATCCTGTGGGTCTGCGTCGATGACGACCCGGAGAAGGAGCGGCGCGCGCGCGACGCCCTGACGGGAGCGGGCGGGCGCAACGTCCATGTGGCGGAGCGTGAAAAGGCGGCGGAATCCGGCGCCGGCGACAATTGACCGGCATCGCCCGATCGCCCCGGCTGCCGCTTTTTATCGGAGGGTACTTCACCGCTTCTGCGTTCCTTCCCCTCTCGCGCCGATTCTTCTTCTTCGTTGTTGAAGGATCCATGACGGCCCCGGCTCCCCGGAGGCGTCACTCGATCCAGCCACGGCGAGGTCAAGGTCATGCGCGAAGCGGAGACACCGTCCGATAGGGCCGGCGACACGGGGGGAGCGGACGGGCCGCCGCTCCAGCGCTCCATCGGCATGACCCAGATGGCCTTCTACGCGCTGGGCAGCATGCTGGGCGCCGGCATCTACGGCCTGATCGGCAAGGCGGCCGGGCAGATGGGCAACGCGATCTGGCTGGCCTTCCTGGTCAGCATGGTCGCGGCGCTGCTGACCGGCCTGTCCTACGCCTCGATCGCGAGCCGCTATCCGAAGGCCGCCGGGGCCGCCTACGTCACCCAGCGGGCCTACCGCCAGGCGATGCTGACCTACGTGGTCGGGCTGGCGGTGATGTGCTCCGGCCTGACCTCGGTCGCGACCCAGTCGAGGGTCGTCGCGGAGAACCTGCAGCAGCTCGGCATGCTGGAGGGCGTGCCCGTGACCGTGCTGGCCCTGGGCTTCCTGCTGGTGCTGGCCGGCATCGTCTTCCGCGGCATCCGCGAATGCATGTGGCTCAACGTCGTGTGCACCACGGTCGAGGCGTTCGGCCTGATCCTGGTCATCGCGGTCGGGTTCAGCTACTGGGGCTCGGTCGACCTGCTGGAAACGCCGCCGCCGTCAGATGCGGCCAGTGGGGCGACCGGCGGGTCATCGGGCGGCGTCGGCGGCATCACGGCGCTTCTGGTGATGCAGGGGGCGGTCCTGACCTTCTTCTCCTTCATCGGGTTCGAGGACTCCATCAACGTCGCGGAGGAGGTCAAGAACCCCCGCAAGGTCCTGCCCTGGGGCATCATGCTGGCCATGGTCGCGGCGACGCTGATCTATATCGCGGTCTCGATCACCGCCGTCTCGGTCGTGCCGTGGCGCGACCTGTCCAGCGCCGCGGGGCCGCTGACCGAGGTGGTGGCGCGGGCGGCGCCCTGGTTCCCGCCGGTGGCCTTCCTCGGCATCACCGTCTTCGCCGTCACCAACACGGCGCTGCTCAACTACGTAACCGCCTCCAGGCTTGCCTATGGCATGGCCCAGCAGGGGCTGCTGCCGCGCGTCCTGCGCCGGGTCCACCGGACGCGCCGGACGCCCCACATGGCGGTGCTGGTCCTGCTGGCGATGATCACCGGCCTGGCCCTGCTGGGCGACATCACCCAACTCGCCTCGGCGACCGTGCTCCTGCTGCTGCTGGTGTTCTCGATCGTCAACGGCGCCCTGGTGATCCTGAAGCTCCGGCCCGGCGAACCCGCGGGGGGCTTCGAGGTGCCGATCTTCGTGCCGGCCCTGGGCGCCATGGTCTGCGCGGCCCTGCTGGTCAACCGCTTCGCCACCGGGGACTGGCAGGCACCGCTGATCGCGGGCGCCATCCTGGCCGGCATCCTGGGCCTCTACGCCCTGATGCGACCCCGGCACGTGGAGGAGGACGACCTGGCCGCGGCGGCGCAGGCGGAGCCCGCGGAATGAGGGCGGCCCGTTCTTCCCGCCCCTATTCCGCCCGCCCTCATTCCTCCCGGTATCCCTTGTCGCGCATGCATTTGGCGAAGATCTCCCGGCGATAGGAGAATTGCGGGGTCTCCGGGCTGGGACGGCGCGGATAGCCCCGCAGCTGCATCTTGACGTCGACCTGCTCGGCGCATTCGCTCTCGGCGACGGATTGGGCGCTTCGGGTGGGCTCCCACCGCGTCGCATTGTCGCTGCCCGAGCAGCCGCCGAGGATCAGCAGGGCCGCCGCTGCCGGGGAAAACGCATTCCGGATCATTGTTTCTCCTTGCCGCGGCCTGTCCCGAAGATGCTTAACCAACTAACGGTTAATCGCCGCCCCGGGCAATCCAGTCATGCGATTACAACCGTCTTGCGGAGCGATTTCACTATGATACCGTTCACCACAAGATAACAGGCCTACCTCCCCCTGCCTTTCGTCATGGGTGACAGGGGAAGATCCGGCCGCCACCACGATCGCCCGCGGCCCAGTCCCTGCGCCGGCCGCTGGCCGTCCATGAGGAAACGTATGTCCGACCAAGACAAGCGCGTGACCGAGGAGGAAGCTCTCCTGCTTCACTCCAGCGGCCGCCCCGGTAAGCTCGAGATCGCCCCGACCAAGCCGCTGACCACCCAGCGCGACCTGTCGCTGGCATATTCGCCGGGCGTCGCCGTGCCGTGCCTGCGCATCCAGGAAGATCCTTCGACCGCCTACGACTACACGGCCAAGGGCAACATCGTCGCGGTGATCTCCAACGGCACCGCGGTGCTGGGGCTGGGCGACCTGGGCGCGCTGGCGTCGAAGCCGGTGATGGAGGGCAAGGCCGTCCTGTTCAAGCGCTTCGCCGACGTCGACGGCATCGACCTGGAGGTGGACACCTCCGACGTGGACGAGTTCATCAACTGCGTGCGCTTCCTGGGGCCGTCGTTCGGCGGCATCAACCTGGAGGACATCAAGGCGCCGGACTGCTTCATCATCGAGCAGCGCCTGCGCGAGGTGATGGACATCCCCGTCTTCCACGACGACCAGCACGGCACCGCGATCATCGCCGCCGCCGGCCTGATCAACGCGCTGCACCTGACCGGCCGCCGGATCGAAGACATCAAGATGGTGATCAACGGCGCCGGTGCCGCCGCGATCGCCTGCGTCGAGCTGTTCAAGTCCATGGGCCTGCCCCATGACAGCGCGATCCTGTGCGACACCAAGGGCGTGATCTACCAGGGCCGCACCAACAGCATGAACCAGTGGAAGTCGGCGCACGCGGTCAGGACCGAGGCGCGGACCCTGGCCGAGGCGCTGGAAGGCGCCGACGTGTTCCTGGGGCTGTCGGCCAAGGGCGCCGTCACCCAGGACATGGTCAGGTCCATGGCCGCCAAGCCGCTGATCTTCGCGCTGGCCAACCCCGACCCGGAGATCACCCCGGAGGAGGTGCGCGCGGTGCGGTCCGACGCGATCATCGCGACCGGCCGGTCCGACTATCCCAACCAGATCAACAACGTCCTGGGCTTCCCCTACATCTTCCGCGGGGCGCTCGACGTGCGCGCCTCGACCATCAACGACGCGATGAAGATCGCCGCCGCCCGCGCCATCGCGGCGCTCGCGCGCGAGGACGTGCCGGACGAGGTGGACGCGGCCTATTCCGGCCGCCGGCTGCGCTACGGCTCGGAATACATCATCCCGGTGCCGTTCGACCCGCGCCTGATCGTGACGATCCCGCCGGCGGTGGCCCAGGCCGCGATGGAGAGCGGCGTCGCGCGCAAGCCGATCATCGACATGACCGGCTACCGCAACGGGCTGCGCACCCGGCTCGACCCGACCGCCGACAGCCTCCAGCTGATCTTCGAGAAGGTCAAGGCCAACCCCCGGCGCGTCGTCTTCGCCGAGGGCGAGGAGGAGCGGGCGATCCGCGCCGCCCTGGCCTACCGCGCCGCCGGCTACGGCACGCCGATCCTGATCGGCCGCGAGGAGGTGATCCGCGACCAGGTCGTGGCGCTGGGCCTGTCGCCGGAGCAGACCGGGCTGGAGATCCACAATGCCCGCCTGTCCGACGCCAACCGGCGCTATACCGACTACCTCTACCGCCGGCTCCAGCGCCGGGGCACGCTGCACCGCGACTGCCAGCGGATGGTCAACCAGGACCGCAACGTCTTCGCGGCGCTGATGGTCGCCCAGGGCGACGCCGACGCCATGGTGACCGGCCTGACCCGAAGCTTCGCGACCTGCTACAAGGACATCACCCTGGTGATCGACCCCCGGGCCGGCCAGCGCGTGTTCGGCGTGTCGGTGGTGGTGACCCGGAAGCGCACCGTCTTCATCGCCGACACCACGGTGAACGAGCTGCCGACCACCGAGGAATTGGCGGAGATCGCGGTCCAGACCGCGGCCAAGGCGCGCCAGATGGGCCACGAACCCCGAGTCGCGTTCCTGTCCTTCTCCAATTTCGGCCAGTACATGCGCGGGCGTGCCGAGCATGTGCGGGACGCGGTGGCGCTGCTCGACCAGCGGCGGATCGACTTCGAGTACGACGGCGAGATGTCGGCCGACGTGGCGCTCGACCACGACCTGATGAAGCGGCTCTACCCGTTCTGCCGCCTGTCGGGTCCCGCCAACGTGCTGGTCATGCCGGCGCTGCACGCGGCCAACATCGGGGCCAAGCTGCTGCAGAAGATGGGCGGCGGCCAGTTGGTCGGCCCGCTGCTGATAGGCCTGGACAAGCCGGCGCAGGTTGTCCAGATGGGCGCGTCCGTGTCGGACATCGTCAACGCGGCGGCGCTGGCGGCGCACGACTCGCTGCAGTGGTGACCGGTTTCCGGGACCGGGCCCCTCCCACGCGGGAGGGGTCCTTATCTTGCCCGGAGATTAATCTTTTGTGACGCATGTCCCTGCGGGCATGAAACGGTGTAATGTGTGGTCTAGTAACGACCGTTCATTGCTTGCGCCCCGCCCGCCCCGTGCCATCATGCCCTCACCGGTAGTCCCGACGACGATACCGCTCCTTCTCGGCGGACCCCTGGTGCTGGCGCTCGGCATCGTCCTGCTGGGGCTCGCCGCGGTGGGCGCCATCACCTGGGGCGCCGCCGCGGTGGGGTTGCTGTCCGCGGTCGCGGCGGCGGCGCTGGCGACGCGCGTCTACCGGCGCGACGCCGCCGACGTCGCCACGTATCTCCAGTCCCTGGGGGAGGCCGGGGGCGCCGTCCCCATGCCCGAAGGACTTTCACCGACCGCCCGCCTGCTCGCGGCGTCGGCCTCCAGGACCCACGGCGAGTGGCTGGAGCGTGGCGAACGGTTGCGCGCCGGGCTCGAAGCCAACGAGCAGATCCTCGAGGCGCTCCACGACCCGCTGATCCTGATCGCGTCGGACCGGCGGGTGACGCTGGCCAACATGGCGGCGCGCGGCCTGTTCGGCGACCGCATGGCCGACCGCGACCTGGCGGCGACGCTCCGCAACCCGCACCTGCTGGGCGCGGTCGACGCCGTGCTGGCCGGCGGCGCCTCGCGCATGGTCGAGTTCACCCTGCCGGTTCCGGTGGAGCGGGTGTTCGAGGCGCGGGTCAAGCCGTTCCGCCGCGACGGGTCCACCATCATCATCCTGACCCTGCACGACATCACCGCGATCAAGCGGTCGGAGCAGATGCGCGCCGACTTCGTGGCCAATGCCAGCCACGAGCTGCGCACGCCGCTCGCCACCCTGCTGGGCTTCATCGAGACCCTGCGCGGCCCGGCGCGCGACGACGCCGAAGCGCGCGACCGCTTCCTGGGCATCATGCACGACCAGTCCGGCCGCATGTCGCGGCTGGTCAACGACCTGCTCTCCCTGTCCAGGATCGAGCTGGACGAGCACACGGCACCCACCGGCCGGGCCGACCTGGGGCGCCTCGCCCGCGGCGCCGTCGCGGCGCTGGAGCTGAAGGCCGCAGCACGCCGCATCCGGCTGCACCTGGACCTGCCGGACCGGCTGCCCCCGGTCACCGGCGACGAGGACCAGCTCGCCCAGGTCCTGCAGAACCTGATCGACAACGCGGTCAAGTACACCCGCGACGGCACCGAGGTGCGGATCGCCCTGGCGCTGGTCGAGCCCGGCGGGGGCGGGCCGGCGAGCGCCGTGGTGCCGCTTCCCGCCGGGGGCCGGCGCGCGGCGCCCATGGTCTCGGCCTCCGTGTCCGATTGCGGCGAGGGCATCGCCCGCATGCACCTGCCGCGCCTGACCGAACGGTTCTACCGGGTGGACCCCGCGCGCAGCCGGCAGCTCGGCGGCACCGGCCTCGGCCTCGCGATCGTCAAGCACATCGTCAACCGCCACCGCGGCCGCCTGACGATCGAGAGCGATGTGGGAAAGGGCAGCACCTTCACGGTTTTCCTCCCGGTCGCGGCCGAGGAAAAGGCCGCCGATACCCGCAGGGCAGGCGGCTCCGCGGCATAGTCGCCTCCCGGTCGCGGGTGTCATCAAACTGTCATTCCACCGTAGTAATTGTATCGCCGATCGCCGTTAAGGTCCGCGCCGAAGCCGCAGGTACTCAGGTGCTGCGGGAAAACAGGGCTTTTGGTCCGTATTTTGGCGAATTGGCTGGAGGATTAGATCGTGATCAACAAGAAGCTCGCCGTGGCGGCGCTCGCCGCCCTCGCTTCGACCGTCGCGCTGACGGGTGGCGCCCAGGCCCAGGGCCGCGACCAGATCCGCGTCGTCGGCTCGTCCACGGTGTTCCCCTTCACCAGCGCGGTCGCGGAGACCTTCGGCCGGACCGGCAAGTTCAAGACCCCGGTCGTCGAGTCCACCGGCACCGGCGGCGGCATCAAGCAGTTCTGCGCCGGCGTCGGCGTCCAGCACCCGGACCTGACCAACGCGTCCCGCCGCATCAAGAAGACGGAACTGGAAAGCTGCGCCGCCAACGGCGTCACCACCGTCAGCGAGCTGGAAGTGGGCTTCGACGGCATCGTCTTCGCCAACTCCAAGGCCGCGACGAACACCGACTACACCATCAAGCAGCTCTGGCAGGCGCTCGCCAAGCAGGTCGTGGTGGACGGCAAGGTCGTCGCCAACCCCTACAAGACCTGGAACCAGATCGACCCGTCCCTGCCCAACAAGGAGATCGAGGTGCTCGGCCCGCCCCCGACCTCGGGCACCCGCGACGCCTTCGTCGAGCTGGTGATGGACGTCGGCTGCAACCAGTTCCCGGAAGTCAAGGCCCTGCCGGCCGACCAGAAGAAGGCGGTCTGCGAGCAGGTCCGCGAGGACGGCGCCTATGTGGAAGCCGGTGAGAACGACAACCTGATCGTCCAGAAGCTGGTCGCCAACAAGGACGCGTACGGCATCTTCGGCTACAGCTTCCTCGACCAGAACATGGACAAGCTGCAGGGCGCCAGGATCAACGGCGTGGCACCCGAGCTGGACAACATCGCGGACGCCAAGTACCCGGTCGCCCGCTCCATGTACGTGTATGTCAAGAACCAGCACGTGGACGTCATCCCCGGCGTCCGCGAGTTCTTGGCCGAGTACACCAGCGAGAAGGCGTTCGGCGAGGACGGCTACCTGGAGGCCAAGGGCCTGATCCCGCTGCCCAAGGCCAAGCGCGAGAAGGTCCGGACCGGCATCCTGAACCTGACCCCGGTCACGATGTAATCGTCCGCTCCCCGGCTGCCGGCGCCTTCCGCGCCGGCAGCCGGGGAGTTTCCGGCAGACAGTCGCCCTCAAATCCCGACGGGTCCCGATGTCAGTATCACTCTTCCTAGCGGTTCTCGCCGTGCTGGCGTTTGTGGGATTCCAGCTCGGCAAGTCCCGGGCGGTCGTCACGGCCGGCGGCAAGCTTTCCAGGCTGCACTCCGTGCCGTCCTATTACGGCCTCTACGTCGCCCTGTGGGTCGGCCTGCCGGCCCTGATGCTGTTCGCCCTGTGGACCGGCCTCGAAGGGTCGATCGTGGACGGCATGGTCCGCTCCAGCCTGCCGGCCGCCATGGCGGGATTGTCGCCGCAGGAAATCAACCTGATCATGGTCGACATCCACAACTTGGCCTACGGCAACATCACCAGCCGCGTGCCCGACCCGGCCCTGCTGGCGGCGGCGGAGCACTACAAGGGCCTCCGGGAGATCGGCAACGGCGCCCTCGCCGTCGTCATGCTGGCCGTCGCCTGCGCCGGCCTCTACTACGCCCGGCAGCGGATCGAACCCGGCCTGCGCGCTCGCAACCTGGTCGAGAAGGTCGTCAATATCTTCCTGATCCTGTGCTCGCTGGTGGCGATCCTGACCACGGTCGGCATCGTCCTGTCGCTGCTGTTCGAGGCGATCCGGTTCTTCACCAAGGTGCCCCCGGCCGAGTTCCTGTTCGGCCTCCATTGGAGCCCGCAGACCGCGATCCGCGCCGACCAGGTGGCGTCCGACGGGTCGTTCGGCGCCGTGCCGCTGTTCACCGGCACCCTGCTGATCGCCTCGATCGCCATGGTGGTCGCGGTGCCGCTGGGCCTGATGAGCGCCATCTACATGTCGGAATACGCGCCGGCCAAGGTGCGCGGCACGGTCAAGCCCGTCCTGGAGATCCTGGCCGGCATCCCGACGGTGGTCTACGGCTTCTTCGCCGCCCTGACCATGGCGCCCTTCGTGCGCGACGTGGGCCAGAGCTTCGGGCTCGGCGTCAGCTCGGAGTCGGCGCTCGCCGCCGGCGTCGTGATGGGCGTCATGATCATTCCCTTCGTCAGCTCGCTGTCGGACGACATCATCAACGCGGTGCCCCAGTCCCTGCGCGACGGCTCCTACGGGCTCGGCGCCACCAAGTCGGAGACGATCCGGCAGGTGGTGCTTCCGGCGGCGCTTCCCGGCATCGTCGGCGGCGTCCTGCTGGCGGTCAGCCGCGCGATCGGCGAGACCATGATCGTCGTGATGGCCGCCGGTCTCGCCGCCAATCTGTCGGCCAACCCGTTGGACGCGGTCAGCACAGTCACCGTCCAGATCGCCACCCTGCTGGTCGGCGACCAGGAGTTCGACAGCGCCAAGACCCTTTCGGCCTTCGGCCTCGGCCTCGTGCTGTTCACCGTCACCCTCGGCCTGAACATCATCGCCCTCCGGGTGGTGCAGAAGTATCGGGAAAAATATGACTGACATCATCAGCACACCCCGGGCGGCCGCGCCGTACCAGACCGACGACTTCGCCGCCCGGCTGAAGAAGCGCTACGCCGCCGAGCGGCGCTTCAAGATGTACGGCATGGCCGCGATCGGCGTGGCGCTGGCCATGCTGGCGGTCCTGCTCGCCAGCATCGTGGCCCAGGGTTACACCGCCTTCGCCCAGCACGACTTGGCGCTGGAGGTCTATTTCGACCCGGCCGAGATCGACCCGCAGGGAACCCGCGACCCGGACACCCTGTCCAACGCCAACTACGCGGCCCTGGCGCGCAACGCGCTGCTGGCGGTCTTCCCCGAGGTGGAGTCCAGGACAGACCGGCGCCGGCTGACCGCCATGATCAGCAACGGCGCCGCGTTCGAGCTGCGCCAGATGGTCATGGACGACCCGTCCCTGATCGGGACCCGCAAGTCCGTGAACCTGGCCCTGGCGAGCGACTATGACCAGCTCCTCAAGGGCAACATCGACCGTCGTGTGCCGGAGACCGACCGCAAGGTGACCGACCAGCAGATCGCCTGGATCGACAAGCTGGTCGCCAACGGCAACATCGTGAACGGCTTCAACTGGCGGCTCTTCCTCAACGGCGACAGCCGCGACCCTGAGCTGGCGGGCCTGAAGGCGGGATTGGTCGGCTCGCTGCTGACTCTGATGGTGACGCTCGGCCTCGCGATCCCGATCGGCATCTCCGCCGCGGTCTACCTGGAGGAGTTCGCGCCGAAGAACAAGCTGACCGACCTGATCGAGGTCAACATCAACAACCTCGCGGCGGTGCCCTCGATCGTGTTCGGCCTGCTCGGCCTCGCGGTGTTCCTCAACGTCTTCAACATGCCCCGGTCGGCCCCGGTGGTCGGCGGCATCGTGCTGGCGCTGATGACGCTGCCGACCATCATCATCGCCGGCCGCGCGGCGCTGAAGGCGGTTCCGCCGTCGATCCGGGAGGCGGCGCTGGGCGTCGGCGCCTCGCCGCTCCAGGTGGTGACCCACCACGTGCTGCCGCTCGCGATGCCCGGCATCCTGACCGGCGTCATCATCGGCATGGCCCACGCGCTCGGCGAGACGGCGCCGCTCCTGATGATCGGCATGATCGCCTTCATCGTGGACACCCCCTCGGGCTTCGGCGACGCCGCGACGGTGCTGCCGGTGCAGATCTTCATGTGGGCCGACAGCCCGGAACGCGGCTTCGTCGAGCGCACTTCCGCCGCGATCATGGTCCTCCTGGCCTTCCTGATCGCGATGAACGCGATCGCCGTCGTCCTGCGCAAGCACTTTGAAAGGCGTTGGTAAATGACCGCCCATACACAAATCGGCCGAACACAGACCGGAACCAGCGCCATCCCCGGCGTCGAGGCGCGCTCCGCCGCCGGCATCCTGGCCGGCGCCGCGAACAAGATGGATGCCAAGCAGGTCAAGGTGTACTACGGCGCCAAGCAGGCGCTGAAGGGCATCGACCTGGCGATCCCGGAACGGCAGGTCACCGCGCTGATCGGCCCGTCGGGCTGCGGCAAGTCCACGTTCCTGCGCTGCCTCAACCGCATGAACGACACGATCGGCATCGCCCGCATCGAGGGCCTGATCACGCTGGACGGCCAGGACATATACGACCGCGAGATCGACCCGGTCCAGCTCCGCGCCCGGGTCGGCATGGTGTTCCAGAAGCCCAACCCGTTTCCCAAGTCGATCTACGACAACATCGCCTACGGTCCCCGCATCCACGGCCTCGCCAGCCGGCGGGAGGAGATGGACGAGATCGTCGCCAAGAGCCTGCAGCGCGCCGGCCTGTGGAACGAGGTGAAGGACCGCCTGAAGGAACCGGGCACCGGCCTGTCCGGCGGCCAGCAGCAGCGCCTCTGCATCGCCCGCGCCATCGCGGTCAGCCCCGAGGTGATCCTGATGGACGAGCCGTGCTCGGCCCTCGACCCGATCGCGACCGCCCATGTGGAGGAGCTGATCGACGAGCTGCGGGAGAACTACACCATCGTGATCGTCACCCACAACATGCAGCAGGCGGCCCGCGTCTCCCAGCGGACGGCGTTCTTCCACCTGGGCGACATGGTCGAGGTGGGCGACACCGAGGAGATCTTCACCAATCCCCGCGACGAGCGGACCCAGGGCTACATCACCGGCCGCTACGGCTGATCCGGCCCGCCGGCTTGATCGGCGGGACGTCATTCGGGATAATCGGGCAATTCAGGGAAGCGGCGCATGAGCAACGAGCACATCGTCAAGTCGTTCGCGCAGGAACTGCAGCGGCTGGCGAATCTGATCACGCAGATGGGCGGCGTCGCCGAGGCCCAGGTGGAGGCGGCCGTGCAGGCCGTGGTCCGCCGCGACACGACCATCGCGGCCCAGGTGATGCAGTCCGACCTCCGGGTCGACGGCTACGAGCGGGACGTCGACGCGGAGACCCTGCGCCTGCTGGCGCTGCGCCAGCCCATGGCGTCCGACCTGCGCGAGATCGTGTCGGCCCTGAAGATCGCCGCCGACCTGGAGCGGATCGGCGACTACGCCGCCAACATCGCCAAGCGGTCGATCGCCCTGGCCCAGGTGCCGCCGGTCCGCCCGGCCGCGGCGATCCCCCGGATGGGCCGGCTGGTCCAGGAGATCATGAAGGACGTGCTCGACGCCTTCATCGAGCGCGACGTGGAGAAGGCGGTCGCCGCGCGCCGCCGCGACGAGGAGCTGGACGACCTCTACACCAGCCTGTTCCGCGAAGTGCTGACCTACATGATGGAAGACCCGCGCAACATCACCCCCTGCACGCACCTGCTGTTCATCGCGAAGAACCTGGAGCGGATCGGCGACCACGCGACCAACATCGCCGAGACGATCCATTTCCTGGTGATCGGCCATCCGCTGACGACGGAACGCCCCAAGGGCGACGAAAGCAGCTATGCTGTCGTCACCCCCGGGACGGAATCGCAGGGCTAGTATTGGAACAAGGCATCCCATGAATTCGGCGCTGAAACCCCTCGTCCTCATCGTCGAGGACGAGGCGGACCTCGTAACGCTCCTCAAGTACAATCTGGAGAAGGAAAGCTTCCGCACCCTCTCCGCGGGCGACGGCGAGGAGGCCCTGCTCCTCGCCGCCGAGCAGACGCCCAACATCGTCCTGCTGGACTGGATGCTGCCGCTGATGTCCGGCCTCGAGGTGTGCCGCCAGATGCGGCGCAATCCCAAGACCCGCGACATCCCGATCATCATGCTGACCGCCCGCGGCGAGGAGGCGGACAAGGTCCGCGGCCTCAATTCCGGGGCCGACGACTATATCGCCAAGCCCTTCTCTCCGACCGAGCTGGTCGCCCGGATGCGCGCCGTCCTCCGCCGCGCCAGCCCCGGCCTGGCGGAGGAGCTGCTGCGGTTCAACGACGTGGTGATGGACCTCGCGGCCCACCGGGTGCGCCGCCAGGGCCGCGACATCCACCTGGGGCCGACCGAATTCCGCCTGCTGCGCCATTTCATGCAGCATCCCGGCCGGGTTTTCTCGCGCGAGCAGCTGCTCGACCTGGTCTGGGGACACGACGTCTATGTGGAGCCCCGCACCGTCGACGTGCATATCCGCCGGCTGCGCAAGGCGCTGAACGAGGAAAACGACAACGACCTGATCCGCACCGTCCGCTCGGCGGGCTACGCGCTCGACGTGAAGGGCGGCGGCGCCTGATCCCGGTCCTGGAGACACCCCGGCTGGTCCTGCGCCCGCTGGAGCTTTCCGACGCCGGCGCGGTCCAGGACGTCTTTCCCCGGTGGGAGATCGTGCGGTTCCTCGCCGGCCATGTCCCGTGGCCCTATCCGGCCGACGGCGCCCTGTCCTACATCCGGGACGTGGCGCTTCCCGCCATGGAGCGGGGAACGGAATGGCACTGGTCCATCAGGCCCCGGCCGGATCCGGACCGGCTGATCGGCGTCATCAGCCTGATGGACAAGCCCGACGACAACCGCGGGCTCTGGCTCGACCCCGCCTGGCAGGGGCGGGGCCTGATGACGGAGGCAAGCGCCGCCGCCATCCATTTCTGGTTCGAAGCCCTCGGCCGGCCCGTCCTCAGGGTCCAGAAGGCCGAGATCAACCTGCGCTCCCGCCGGCTGTCGGAGCGCGACGGCATGCGGCTGGTCGGAACCCATGACAGGGATTTCGTCTCCGGCCGCTTCCCCGCCGGGATCTGGGAAATCACCCGGGAAGAGTGGCGCCGCCGGTAACCGGCCGGCGGAGTCAGACGAACAGCATGTTGCCGTCGCCGGGCGCCCCGTTCAGCAGCGTGACGACGCCGCCGGTCACCACCGGCACGTCGTCGCGCAGGGCGGACGCGTCCAGGCCGATCGCCTTCAGCGCCATCTCGCAGACCATCACCGTGACGCCCAGGGCGACGCAGGCCTCCAGCAGTTCCTCGAACTCGGCGAGGCCGCTGCGGCCGAAATGGGCGTTGCGCTCCTCCGGCGACGAGCCGTCGTCGGCAGGGTCCAGCCCGCGCCAGCCGCCGCCGGCCTTCAGCGCCAGGACCGCCCGTCCGGTGAAGAACAGGGTGGCCTTGCGGTTGGTCGCCGCCGCGGCGCTCGCCATCACCAGCGCGTAGTGGACCCGGTCGAACCCGCCGGAGAACACCACCAGCGACAGCGTCGAAGCCCCGCTCATGGCAGGGCTCCCTCAGGCCCGGACGGGTGCCCGGACAGGTCCGTGATGGTCGGATGGTGCCCGCACAGCGGGCACTCCGGATCGGGCTGGACCCGGACCTTGTGGAAGCTGGTGTGGAGCGCGTCGTACATCAGCAACTGCCCCGACAGGCTGTCCCCGACGCCGAGCAGCTCCTTCAGGACCTCGATCGCCTGGATCGAGCCGACGGCGCCGGCCAGCGCGCCCAGCACGCCGCCCTCGGCGCAGCTCGGCACCAGCCCGCGCGGCGGCGGTTCGCGGAAGATGCAGCGGTAGCAGGGGTTGGGACCGCCCAGATAGGATTTGAAGGTGGAGATCTGCCCGTCGAACCGCAGCATAGCCGCCGATACCAGCGTCCGGCCGCCGAGATGGCAGGCGTCCGCCAGCAGGTACCGGGCGGCGAAATTGTCGGTTCCGTCGGCCACCACGTCGTAGTCGGCGATCAGCCCCATGGCGTTGGCCGCGGTCAGCCGCTCCCGGTGGATTTCGAGCCGGACGTCCGGGTTGATGGCTTCCAGCCGCGCCTTTGCGCTCTCCACCTTGGGCGTCCCGATCGCGGCGGTGTCGTGGATGATCTGGCGCTGCAGGTTGGACAGGTCGACCACATCGGGGTCGATCACCCCGAGGACACCCACCCCCGCCGCCGCGAGATAGAGCAGGAGCGGCGATCCCAGCCCGCCGGCCCCTACCACCAGTACCCGCGACTTCAGCAGCACCTCCTGCCCGATGCCGCCGACCTCCGGCAGGATGATGTGGCGGGCGTAGCGCTCGACCTGCGCGTCGGTAAAATCCATAAGGTGCTGACCTGGTGTTTGCTAGTTTCCGCCCGCCGGTCTCCAGCGGGAAGGGAACACTTCCGTTTCATCCTGGCCGGACTTCTTCCCGTCAGTTTGCGCGTGGATGCGCGGGTCAAGCCCGCGCATGACGAAAAAGGAGCCAGCCGGACCCGCCCGTCACCGGACCCACATGCCAAGGCCTCCCAAGCACGGGAGGCAGGCGAAGGCTCCCTTTTCCGTCATGGCCGGACTTGATCCGGCCATCCACGCGCGAACTTCCTCCTGGAAGAAACCCGACTTCTGCCTTACTCCAGCCCCTCGAACAGGGCGGTCGACAGGTAACGCTCGGCGAACGACGGGATGATCACGACGATCAGCTTGCCCTCGTTCTCCGGCCGCTGGCCGACCTCGATCGCCGCCGCCAGCGCGGCGCCCGACGAGATGCCGACCGCCAGGCCCTCGACCCGGGCCGCCTTGCGGGCGGTCTCGAAGGCGCGCTGGTTGGAAATGCGCAGCACCTCGTCGATCAGGTCCTTCTTCAGGATGTCGGGCACGAAGCCGGCGCCGATGCCCTGGATCTTGTGCGGGCCGGGCAGGCCGCCCGACAGCACCGGGCTGTCCTCCGGCTCGACCGCGATGACCTTGAAGTCGGGCTTGCGCTGCTTGATCACCTCGCCGACGCCGGTCAGCGTGCCGCCGGTGCCGACGCCGCTGATCAGGATGTCGGCCTTGCCGGCGGTGTCGCGCCAGATCTCCTCGGCCGTGGTGGCGCGGTGGATCGCCGGGTTGGCCGAGTTCTTGAACTGCTGGGTGATGAAGGCGTTGGGGGTCGACTCGACCAGTTCCTCGGCCTTGCGGATGGCGCCCTTCATGCCTTCGGACGCGGGCGTCAGCTCCAGCTCGGCGCCCAGCAGCTTCAGCATCTTGCGGCGCTCGACCGACATGCTCTCCGGCATGGTCAGGATCAGCCGGTAGCCCTTGGCCGCGGCGACGAAGGCCAGCGCGATGCCGGTATTGCCCGAGGTCGGCTCGACCAGGGTGGTCTTGCCCGGCTCGATCTTGCCCTCGGCCTCGGCCGCCTCGATCATCGCCAGCCCGATGCGGTCCTTGACGCTGGACAGCGGGTTGAAGAATTCGAGCTTGCCGACGATGTCCGCCTTGACCCCGTACTCGGAAGCCAGCCGCCGGACGCGGACCAGCGGCGTCGCCCCGATCGTATCCAGGATGCTGTCGTAGATCCTGCCCCGGAATTCAGGTCCGTGTTCTGGAGCCGCCATGGTATTCCACCCTTCGCAACTGTTAAATCTTGGAAATCACAGATAATCCAATCTAATATCTCGGACCCGGATTTTAAATGCTGAAATCGATCTTGGCGTGGGTTTCGCTCTCGATGCCGGCCTGGTTGGCGCGCAGGCACAGGTCCTCGATCGTGATGTCGTCGAGCTGGGTCATGCAGTCGTCCTGGAGCTGCAGCCAGATCGGCCGGACGACCTTCAGGCCGAGGATCGACCCGGTCGGCTCCTCGACGGGATCGGTCGCGGTCTCCATGGCGCGGACCACCCGGACGATCTCGCCAATGCTGATCCGCCGCCGTTCCCGGGCCAGGCGGTAGCCACCGCGCGGACCCCGCACCCCCGCCAGCACCCCGGCGCGGACGAGTTGCTGGAGCACCTGTTCCAGGTAGCGCTTCGGGATTCCCTGGCGGCGCGTGATCTCGCCGCTCTGCACCGGCTCGCTGCCGGCATTGTAGGCGATGTCGAGGACCGCCTCGATCGCGAACATCAGCTTCTTCGAGATGCGCAGCATCAGTCTTGTCCTTTTTCGTCCACGCCGGCCCTGTCCGTCCCGGCCGTCCCGGTAGACCCGAAACCGCCGGTGCCGCGGGCGCTCTCCTCCAGGGTCTCGGCGAGGTCCCAGGCGACCCGGGTGTAAGGGGCGATCACCAATTGGGCGACGCGCATGCTGCGCTCCACGGTGAAGGGCCGTTCCCCGTGATTGATCAGGATGACGCCGACCTCGCCGCGATAGTCCGCGTCGATCGTGCCGGGGCTGTTCAGCACCGTGATGCCGTGACGCAGCGCCAGACCCGACCGCGGGCGGACCTGCGCCTCGTAGCCGGCGGGCAGCGCCAGCGCGAAGCCGGTCGGGATCAGCGCCCGGGCGCCCGGCTCCAGCACCACGGGATCGGAGACGGCGGCCGACAGGTCCATGCCGGCGGAATGCTCCGTCGCATAGGACGGCAGGTCCAGGCCGGCACCGTTGGGAAGGCGCGTCACGGCCACCGCCAGGGCGGCCGGTGCATCGGGTTTTGCATCAGGGATCATGCGCTGTAGATAGCGCAGATATCACACAATGTAACAGGTAAATCGACCCCCGCAGCGAAAAAATCCGCTTCCCGGCGGCGCCTGGAGCTGTGCCCGATCAGGTCGATCCGCCCGGGGCAGCCGAACCGATGCATTGGGCCACGGCCCAAACTACGATCGATGACCCGCATCACCTCCGCCCTGCATCAAACCGTAGGTTGGGCCGTGGCCCAACGCATCGCGGCGACTGGAACGGCAGGCAATGTGGACCGGAGCGGCTCAACCTGATCGGGTGACGCTCTACTCCGCCCCCGTGCCCACCAGATGGTCCGCGATGGCGGCGGCCAAGCGCTGGGCGACCTCCTCCTTGGACAGCGGCGGCCAGTCCTCCAGGGTGTCCCCGCGCAGCAGGTGGACCGTGTTGCTGGTTCCGCCGAAGGTCCCGCTGGACGGGGAGACGTCGTTGGCGACGATCCAGTCGCAGCCCTTGCGCGCCAGCTTGGCCCGGGCGTGCGCGACAACCTTCTCGGTCTCGGCGGCGAACCCGACGACCAGACCCGGCCGCATCCGGCCCGGGCGGGACAGGGTGGCCAGGATGTCCGGGTTCTCGGCCAGTTCCAGCGCCGGCAGCTGGCCGCCGTCCTTCTTCAGCTTCTGGCTCGACATGGCCCGCACCCTCCAGTCCGCGACCGCCGCGGCGCAGACCGCGATATCGACCGGCAGCGCGTCCTGGCAGGCGGCCAGCATGTCGCGGGCGCTCTCCACATGGACCATGGCGACGCCGTCGGGGTCCGGCTCCCGCGTCGGCCCGCTGACCAGGGTGACCGAGGCGCCCAGCCGCGCCAGGGCCGCCGCGATGGCGTGCCCCTGCTTGCCCGACGATCGGTTGGCGATGTAGCGGACGGGATCGATCGGCTCGTGGGTCGGCCCGCTGGTCACCAGCGCCCGCCACCCCCTCAGCGGCCCCGGAGCCTCCTCCCTGGGCGCCGCGGCGCGCCCGAAGAAGGCGGCGATGGCGGCCAGGATCTCCATCGGCTCGCTCATCCGGCCGCTGCCGGTCTCGCCGCAGGCCATGTCGCCGACGCCCGGCCCGATCCGCAGGATGCCGCGCGACTCCAGCGTCGCCATGTTGGCCTGGGTCGCCGGGTGCGACCACATCATGATGTTCATGGCCGGGGCCACCATCACCGGCTTGTCGGTCGCCAGAAGGGCGGTGGTCGCCAGGTCGTCGGTGATGCCGGCCGCCATCTTGGCCAGGATGTTGGCGCTGGCCGGAGCCACCACGACCAGGTCGGCCTCCCGCGACAGCCGGATGTGCCCCATCTCCGCCTCGTCGGTCAGCGACCACAGGTCCATGTAGACCTTTCCCTCGGACAGGGCCGCCACCGACAGCGGCGTCACGAACTTCGCCCCGCCCTCGGTCAACACGCACCGCACCCGGGCCCCGCGCTCCTTCAGCCGCCGGATCAGGTCCAGGCACTTGTACGCCGCGATCCCGCCCGAGATGATCAGCAGGATGCGCTTGCCGTCGAGGATGCGGTGTTCGGGGAAAGGTGTATCGGCCATGGTGCGGTCCTGGAGGTCTGTCCTGACGGACGGATTCAAGTCATCCACAGATGAACGCAGATGGACACAGATATCCGAGTCTTATCTGTGTCCATCTGCGTTCATCTGTGGACAATAAATCAGGCGATAATATAGGTTAGTGACATCATATACTTAAAAAAGTAATTCGTCCTCATCAAGAAGCAAGCCGTGGATGGAACGATGCCTGTTCAGGACGGCAATGTCGGAGTCGATATCCTGCTGCCGCCGACGCGCTGCTTCCTGCGCGACGGCGGGCGCGATTCCAGCCTCTATCTCAACCGAGATATCGATGTCGTAATCACGGCCCATGGCAAGTAGATCCTCGTTGAAGCAGGGTATGGTTGCCCGCCATCGAACGGTGATGCAACACTTTCGCGAAAGTGCGCTTATGCCATCCCCCTTCTGACATGCACATCATGTTGGGGAATATGTGCATGTCAAGACTGCCCCGTCGCCGCGAAGCCCGTCAGGTCACCACCGCCAGCGCCGCCAGCGCCACGGCCATCGTCACGGTCCACAGGGTCCAGATCGTCCGCCGTCGCTTGCGGACGAAGCCCTCCAGCAGGATCTCGATCGTCGCCGGATGCAACGGCAGCCCGTTCTCGTTGATCGTCCGGGTCGCCCGCTCGGCCTCGCGCATCACGCGGGGCAGGGTGCGCAGTGCGTTCAGGACCGACTCCAGCTCGTCGACCATCCGCGCCTCGGGACCGCGGTTCTCGCGCATCCAGTCCTCGATCAGCGGACGGGCCAGCTCCCACATGTTGATGTCGGGGTTCAGCGCGCGGCCCACCCCCTCCGCCGTCAGCATGCTCTTCTGAAGCAGCAGGAGCTGCGGCTGGGTCTCCATCTCGAACTGCTCGGTGACCGCCAGCAGCTGGGCCAGCAGCCGCCCGATCGAGATCTCGTGCAGCGGCTTGTTCAGCAGCGGCTCGCCGATCGCGCGGCAGGCCTGGGTGAAGGTCTCGATGTTCTGGTGCGCCGGGACGTAGCCCGCCTGGAAATGCACCTCGGCGACCCGGCGGTAGTCGCCGTTCAGGAAGCCCAGCAGCATGTCGGCCAGATAGTACCGCGTGGCGCGGTCCAGCCGGCCCATGATGCCGAAATCCACCGGGGCGATGTGGCCGTACTCGTTGACGAACAGGTTGCCCGGGTGCAGGTCGGCGTGGAAGAAGCCGTCCCGGAACACCTGGTTGAAGAAGGACGACGACGCCTGGGCCAGCACGTCGTCGGGGTCGAACCCCGCGGCCCGGATCTTGTCGACCTCGTCCACCTTGATGCCGCGGATCCGCTCCAGCGTCAGCACGCGCTGGCTGGTCCGGTCCCAGTCCACCCGGGGCACGTTGAAGGCGGTGTCGCCGCGGAAATTGTCGGCCAGTTCCGACGCGGCCGAGGCCTCCATCCGCAGGTCCATCTCCATCCGCACCGTGTCGGCGAAGATCTGCACCACCTCGCCGGGCCGCAGCCGCTTGAACCGGGGCTGGATCTTCAGCGCCAGCTCGGACAGCCAGCGGAACAGGTCCAGGTCCTGCCGGAAGGCCAGCTCGATCCCCGGCCGCAGCACCTTGACCGCGACCTCCCGGGAGCGCGGGTCGTCGGCGTCCAGGTCATGCTCGCCGTCGCGGTCGCGGCGGGTCGCCACCACCGCGAAATGGACCTGGGCGATCGACGCCGCGGCGACCGGCTTCTCGTCGAAGCTCTCGTAGATCTCCTCGAGCGGCCGTCCCAGCTCCGCCTCGATGATCCGGCGCGCCTCCGACGTGGGGAAGGGCGGCAGCTTGTCCTGGAGCTCGGCCAGGTCGGCGGCGATCGCCTCGCCGACCAGGTCCGACCGGGTGGACAGGATCTGGCCGAGCTTGATGAAGCTGGGTCCCAGGTCGCGGAGCGCCGCGGCGATCCGCTGGCCGGGCCGGCCGGGAACGCCCTTGGCGGAGAACAGGCGGGCGAATCCCGCGATGCCCGGCGCCACGTCGCGCAGCTCGTGCGGGAACAGGGCGTCGTGGCGGCCCAGCGTGCGCATGATCACGACGAGGCGGGCAAGGTTGCGGATCGTGCGGATCATGACAGGTTTCTGGATTGGGAAAAGGTCAGAGCCGCCAGCCCGAATGGATCGCGGCGATGCCGCCGGTCAGGTTGCGGTAGCGCACCTGGCCGAAGCCGGCCGCCTCGATCCGGCCGACCAGGCTCTGCTGGTCGGGGAACTGGCGGATGCTTTCCACGAGATACTGGTACGCCTCGCGGTCGCCGGCCACCATCTGGCCCAGCCGGGGCAGCACGGTGAAGGAGTAGCGGTCGTAGACGTCGCGTAGCACCGGCAGCACGACCCGGCTGAATTCCAGGCAGAAGAAGCGTCCGCCCGGCCGCAGCACGCGACGGGCCTCGGCCAGCGCCGCGTCGATCCGCGTCACGTTGCGCAGGCCGAAGGCGATGGTATAGACGTCCACCGACCGGCTCTTCAGCGGCAGCTTCTCGGCGTCCCCGACGATCCAGTCCACCCCGGACAGCACGCCCCGGTCCACCGCCCGGTCGCGCCCGACCAGGATCATCTTTTCATTGATGTCGCAGACGAAGGCCTGGGCCGGCCCGCCCGCCGCCTCCAGGAACCGGAACGAGATGTCGCCGGTGCCGCCGGCCACGTCCAGCAGGGTCATTCCCGGCCGGGGCCGGATCAGCTCGATCAGGTCCGACTTCCACAGCCGGTGGATGCCGCCGGACATCAGGTCGTTCATCAGGTCGTAGTTGCCAGCGACGCTGTCGAACACCTGGCGCACCATGGGCGCCTTCGTGCGGGGATCGACCTCGCGGAAACCGAACCAGCGCGCCTCCGGCGCCTCTCCCTGGGGGGAGGGGCGGTCGGCGGGCTGGACGGACGGACCGCGCGGCGGGGCGCCGGGAACGGGAGCGGGGTCTTGGGAGGGATCTTCGGCCATGGTCTGCAACATAGCGGCTCGGCGGTGCCCTTGCCAGTTGCCACGGCGGACTTTCCGCGCCGATCGCCGAACGGACCGGAATGCGGCGCTTTTTGTCGCGCTCCGGACCGGCTATGGTCGGTCCCATGCCAGAACTGCCCGAAGTCGAAACGGTCTGCCGCGGGCTCGCCCTCAGGATGGAGGGGCGGGTGCTCGCGAAGGTCGAGCAGCGCCGCCCCAACCTGCGCATCCCCTTCCCCGAGCGCATGGTCGAGCGGCTGACCGGCCGGCGGGTCGTCACCATCCGGCGGCGCGCCAAGTACATCCTGATCCACCTGGACGACGGCCAGGTGCTGATCGTCCATCTCGGCATGTCCGGCCGCATGACCATCGGCCGCGACCTGGGGCCGCCGCTGCCCCACGACCATGTCCTGCTGACCACCGACGACGGATCCGAGGTCCGCTTCAACGACGCCCGCCGGTTCGGCCTGATGGCCTTGACGGGGGAGGAGGAGCTGGACCGCCATCCCCTGCTGGCCTCCCTGGGGCCGGAGCCGCTGGGCAACGGGTTCGACGCCGGGACGCTGTCCGACGCGCTGAGGTCGAGGATCACGCCGATCAAGGCGGCCCTGCTCGACCAGACCGTGGTCGCCGGCCTGGGCAACATCTATGTGTGCGAGGCGCTGTTCTGGTCGGGCATCAGCCCCAGGCGGATCGCCGCCACCGTGGCCGGCCGGCGCGCCGAGCGGCTGGTGCCCGCCATCCGCGAGGTCCTGACCCGCGCGATCGAGGCCGGCGGCTCGACGCTCCGCGACTATGTCCAGTCCTCCGGCGAGCTGGGCTATTTCCAGCACCAGTTCGCGGTCTACGACCGGGAGGGGCAGGCCTGCCCCGGCTGCACCTGCGACGTCGGACGCACCGGCGGGGTGCAGCGGATCGTGCAGGCCAACCGCTCGACTTTCTATTGTCCGCGACGGCAGCGCTGATGTATCGCTAAGCCCCATGCCGCGCCGTCCGGTCCTCCCTTCCGCGGTCCTCGCCGCCGTCCTGCTCCAGGTCCAGCCCTCCGGCTTTCCTGGCGGGGCGGAGCTTTGCGGCGCTTCCGGGGCGCTCGCCGCGGATGCCTTCGTGGACGGGATCGACGACCTGCCGCTGATGCCGGGCCTCGTCCCGGTCGCCGACCAAGCCCTCGTGTTCGACAAGCCGGGCGGCCGGATCGTGCAGGCGGTCGCCACCGGTTCCCTGGACGCTTCCGCCATCCGGAGCTTCTATGCCGAAACGGCCCCCCAGCTCGGCTGG
Organism: Skermanella rosea; assembly: GCF_016806835.2. Classification (NCBI taxonomy): domain Bacteria; kingdom Pseudomonadati; phylum Pseudomonadota; class Alphaproteobacteria; order Rhodospirillales; family Azospirillaceae; genus Skermanella; species Skermanella rosea. Next base: position 6,096,553 of record NZ_CP086111.1, read on the forward strand.
GCCGCGGCGGGGGAGGGGCGATTCGTCCGGGACGGCGAGTTCCTGCGCATAGAACTGGTCGAGGAGCCGGCCGCGTCCGGCCGGGGCGGCCCGGTGACCGTCCGCTTCATGCTGATACCGCAATAGCCGGCCCCTATCCGAGCGGCATCCGGGCCAGGCACCATCTGGGAGTAGAGACATGCCTTACGAGAACATCCTGGTCGAGACCCGCGGCCATGTCGGGCTCATCACGCTGAACCGGCCGAAGGCGCTCAACGCCCTGTCCGACGCCCTGGTGACCGAGCTGGCCGCCGCCGTGGACGCTTTCGAGGCGGACGACGAGATCGGCTGCATCGTCCTGACCGGCAGCGAGCGGGCCTTCGCCGCCGGCGCGGACATCAAGGAGATGGCCGGCCGGGACTACATGGACGTCTACCTCTCGGATTTCATCACCCGCAGATGGGGCCGGGTCGCCACCGCCCGCAAGCCGGTGATCGCGGCGGTCGCCGGCTACGCCCTGGGCGGCGGCTGCGAGCTGGCGATGATGTGCGACTTCATCCTGGCGGCCGACACCGCCAAGTTCGGCCAGCCGGAGATCACCATCGGCACCATCCCCGGCGCCGGCGGCACCCAGCGCCTGACCCGCTTCGTCGGCAAGTCCAAGGCGATGGAGATGGTCCTGACCGGCCGCACCATCGACGCCGCCGAGGCCGAGCGCTGCGGCCTGGTCAGCCGGGTCGTGCCGGCCGCCGACCTGCTGGACGAGGCGATGAAGGTCGCGGCCCGGATCGCCTCGCTGTCGCGCCCGGTCGTCATGATGGCCAAGGAATCGGTCAACCGCTCCTACGAGACCACCCTGGAGGAGGGGATCCGGTTCGAGCGCCGCCTGTTCCATTCCACCTTCGCGACCGAGGACCAGAAGGAAGGGATGGCCGCCTTCGCCGAGAAGCGCGAAGCCAACTTCAAGAACCGCTGAAATCCCGGCAAGGGGAGGGCCGGGGCGGGAGAAAAGCGACTCTCCCGCCTTGACTCTCCGAGCGGGTGCCCCCTATAAAGCGCGCTCGCATTCGGCACAGGTGTGTCCGCAGAAGGTTTAGTTATGGCCAATCACAAGTCCGCAGAAAAACGTATCCGCCAGACCGAGCGGCGCACCGCCGTGAATCGCGCGCGGGTCAGCCGCATCCGTACCTTCGTCAAGAAGGTCGAGACCGCCATCGCGACCGGCGACAAGTCCGCCGCCGCCGAGGCCTTCAAGGAAGCCCAGCCCGAGCTGATGCGCGGCGTCTCCAAGGGCGTGCTGCATCGCAACACGGTCTCGCGCAAGCTGTCGCGGCTGTCTTCCCGCATCAAGGCTCTCTGAGCCTCCTCGCGGCGAGATCAAGCCGCGCCGCTGTCCGGCGCGGCTTTTTTGTTCCTCGACTCAAGTTCTTTCGAAACTCTTTGGCACCATAAGGTTGCTGAAGCTATAGCTGTGCGCGATCCGCGTCTCCGGAAGAATAAGTCGTTTGAGAACGAAGTTTGCTTTTTCGGCCGTTCCCTTTTCGATCCTGTTGTCAGTCAGTCGGCACCCTATTAACATTTGTTGACGCACTGGCCGATAACCCCCGGGACCTCGCGGAGCCAAGTAACGGCCCCCTGATCCGGTGGTCGGAACGCATACCAGAGATGGAAATTGGGCGGCTGACGGAAGGCGGCTGAGGGAAGAACGCCAAGGGTTCTCCTTCCCCGGCACCCGGTTGCACGAAAAAATGAAATCTACGATCGGCAAGCGAGTCAATCTTGCCGACAGGGAGCGGTTTTGCCCACTTTCATGGTGTCGACGCTGCGCTTCGAGTCTCCCGGACCGATCGGTATCCCCTGGGCGAGGCGTGACAGGATGGCGCGTGACGAAGCGCCGGCTGAAAAGTTGATGGCAGGTGCCGGGCTGGTTTCGGCATATTTCCCGCACCCGTGGGATCCCGACCGGGATCCTTCCTCCCGCCTCCGCGGCGATGGCGCCGGCATGGCGGCGACGCCGCGCGCATCGGGGCGAGACTCGGGGACTGGGGCCGGCCGCCGCTTCGCGGGGTCGATGGAACGCGGTATCAGGAGCTGATGGGC